>NZ_CP106855.1:0-2400000 GCF_002209355.2 Bdellovibrio sp. SKB1291214 | reverse complement strand
ATGTTATTGTGCATCCAGTACTTCACAAAGTGCTTCCCTGTGCAGCCTTCCGATTGCGCGATTTCATTTTCGTGATGCGGAAAAATCAAATCCATTCCACCACCGTGAATGTCGATCTGATCACCAAAAATATTTTTAATCATCGCCGAACACTCGATGTGCCAACCCGGACGGCCAGGCCCCCACGGAGAAGCCCAAGAAATTTCTCCTGGCTTTGCAGCCTTCCACAAAGCAAAATCCATCGGTGAACGTTTTTTCTCGTCCACTTCAACACGAGCACCTGCTAGCAATTCATCAGTGTGACGACCGCTCAGTTTACCGTAGTCTTTGAAGGACTCAATCGAGTAAAGCACGTCACCTTGTGTTTCGTAAGCGGCGTTTTTCTCGATCAATGTACCGACCATGGACAAAATGTCTTCCATGTGCTCGGTGACCTTAGGATTCATATCATGAGGACGAAGGCCCAAACTTGCAAAGTCATGCTTGTATTCAGCAATATACTTTTCAGATAACTCCCCTGGCGTCATGCCGACTTCATTCGCCTTCGCGATGATTTTGTCGTCGACATCGGTAAAGTTTAAAGCGTAAGTCACTTTATAGCCAAGATACTCCAACCAATTGCGAACCATATTGAAAACAACAGGTCCACGGAAATTACCCACATGAAGAAAGTTATAAACCGTCGGACCACACACGTACATTTTCACGTGCTTAGGATCGTAAGGAACAAATTCCTCGGACTGACGAGATTGTGAGTTGTAAATCTTCAATGACATAATTTCCTCAAAAGATACGGCCTTACTTAGCAATGCCGTTCATTCAATATTAATTTTACCAAGTAAGGCCCTACCTCTGCAGGTAAGGACGTACCTTTAGGCGATGCTCGCTAGTGCTTTTTCCGCACGGGCCACAAGGGACTGCTTTTTCATCAACGGCACCAGAATTTTTAGCTCGGCTCCGTGAGGTTGACCGATCACAGCCACACGAATAGGCTGGAACAGGTTTTTACCTTTAGCACCCGTTTTGTTTTTTACTTCATCTTGGATTTTTAGGAATTCTTCCTCAGTCATGTATTCAGCACCGTGCGCCTGAACCAATTCTTTCCAAGTCGTCAAAACAGCTCTGGTCGTTTCAAGCTTCATAACTTCTTCGGCATCTGGTTGAATCACGTAAGAGTTGTCATTCAGTGGACGGTACAAAGTGATCGCGTCAGCTAAAACTTCCATATAAGGCTTAAACAAATTCAAAGACTTGTCCTGCCAAACTGGATCTGAAGGCAACTGCATATTTTCGCGAGCCAGGAACGGCTGAATCGCTTTCCACAACTCCGTATTTGGAAGAGCACGCAAGTGCTGCGCATTCATCCATTTGAATTTCACGCGGTCAAAGATCGCGCCCGAAGGATTTAGACGAGAGATATCGAAAGCAGAAACCATATCATCAACCGACATGATTTCTTTACCTTCTGGATGTGACCATCCCAAAAGCGCGATGAAGTTCAAAACAGCAGACGCCAAATAGCCTTCGTCTTTCAACTGGCCACAAGCGACGGCACCTTTACGTTTAGAAAGTTTTTGACGGTCTTCATCCAAAATCAAAGCCATGTGACCGAACTCTGGTGCCCTCCATCCCATCGCTTCGTAAATCATCAACTGACGAAGAGTGTTTGGAAGATGCTCCTCTGCACGGAACACGTGGGTCATTTTCATCAAATGATCATCCACCACACAACAGAAGTTATAAACCGGCATACCGCCACCACGAAGAAGTACAAAGTCACCCACCATATCAGATGGGAACTTCACTTCACCGCGAACGATGTCGTTAAAGATATAGTCTTTTTTAAGATGCTTCGTTTTAAAACGAACAACCGGTGGAGTCCCACCCTCTGCCATTTTTGCTTTGGCTTGATCCAAAGTCCAATCAGCATATGGAGATTGAATATGGGGCTGACCGCCCGCTTTCATCTGAGCTTCACGTTGAGCTTCAATTTCCGCATCCGTCAGGAAACAGTAATAAGCTTTGCCTTCAGCTAAAAGCTGTTCCGCAATTTGCTTATAGATATGCATGCGCTCACTTTGTTTGTAAGGGCCATTGGGTCCCACATCTTTCAAAGTGACAGGGTCTACCCCTTCTGCCCACAAGAGGTTCAGCCAAACCAGGTCATCCACCACCCCACGCAAAGATTCTTGAGTGGAGCGAGCCTCATCGGTGTCTTCGATACGAAGGATGAATTCACCACCATTTTTTTTGGCAAAAAGGTAGTTGTACAAAGCCGTTCTTGCGCCACCAACGTGCAAATAACCCGTCGGAGAAGGTGCAAAACGAACGCGAACTTTAGAAGAAGCTTGTGAAGACATCGAATCGGCTCCAAAAATGAAAAAGGCCCGGAAAATCCAGGCCTTAAAACTAATATGAATTTTTGGATTCGTCCACTGACGATTTGTCAGGACACCCGGCAAATTAACCTGTGATACCGAAGATAGCTTTTACCTCTTCTTCGTTGAACAATTCAGCTTCGCTAGTTGCCAAAGTCAGCTCTTTCAACAAAAGGGAACGAGCTGAATCAAGCATTTTGCGCTCGCCGAAGGAAAGCTCTTTATCAGCTTTCAAAAGGAACAAATCGCGTAAAACTTCAGCGATTTCGAATACAGAACCCGTTTTGATCTTTTCCATGTATTCACGGTAACGACGGTTCCAAGTTTGGTTGTCGATTTTGACGTCTTTTTCTTTAAGAATGCTTACAACGCGAGCAGCTTCATCTTTAGAGATGATAGGGCGAAGACCCGCTGATTTAACGTTAGTTGTAGGGATCATGATTTTAAGGCCCGTATCTACCAATTGCATATTGTAGAACGAGATTTTAGCGCCGAGCATTTCTTTCGTCTCGATAGCTACAACTTTAACTACGCCGTAGCCGGGATAAACTGCATTATCACCGATATTGAACGTCAGCATCAGGAAACCTCCACTTATAGCCACTTATAACCGTGGTAGTTCTATCAAATTTGACACGAGTTATCAAATCTGAGCGGAGCGTTGGAAAAGTTTTCCAAGGTTTTTCAACGAAAAAAGCCCCATTTAAAATGGGGCTTTTACTCAATCATTTCAATTAGTTAATTGAATATCGATTAATTACTAAACAGTTCTATTGAACGCTCCAAACAAGGGCGTAGGCTTGGCGGCCACCGTTTTTACCGTTTGGCACGTTAGCACCTTTAACAATCAGCTTATAGTCGCCTGCAGGCAATACTTGTTCGATCATCTCGTTGTTGTTGATGTGATCATTCATAGAAACCGTTCCATTTGGACCAACAAGGACCAAATCAAGGTCGTTCACTAGTGCTTTAGAAGCATTCGCTGAACCTGGAGCATCTGTCCAAACCAAGTTTGCATACAATTTACCGGAAGAATCCAATTTGAATTGGTAAGTCTCTTCTTGGTTTGTCGCCAAACCATCGCGGTTGTCTGCAACGAAAGTGTTTTTCATCATTTGAACCATGTTATCCATGTTCACACGACCGTAACCCTCGTCGGAGTTTGGTCTGCGAGTCAAAAGCTCTTGGCCCTTAGCTGCACCGATCTCACCGAACTGACCTGGGTACAAGTCATCCGCAGAGTGCATGATCATCGCTTTCAACGCTGCCGCTGAAGGATTTTGAACGCCCCATTTTTCAACCAACATTTGGCGGGCAACAGCCACTGCACCAGAAGTTAGAGGAGTCGCCATAGAAGTACCACCTGACCAAGCGTAGTCATCATTGTATGCGCCCCAAAGCGGAGAAGCATTTTTGATGTGAGAACGGTTGGAAAGGATGTTTGTACCTGGAGCTACGATTTCTGGTTTCACACGGCCATCCAAAGTTGGACCACGTGAAGAGAACATCGCGATACCATCATCACGATCCGACAACATCGAAGAGAAGATAGGCTCTGCCGACCATGCTTCAGCAGCTGCACGAAGCTTACTGACTGGAACTTGGATACCACCCGTCTTCGTTTTATTTTTAGAAGCACCCACAGTCAGAACGTTCTTAGCAGTTCCCGGAGTTCCGATAGAACCCGCGTCGATACGACCGTCTTTGTTCATATCCACACCGCTGTTACCAGCCGCGAAAACAACCAACATGTCTGGGTTGTTGTTCATCCACTCGTCCACTTGAACTGCCATGGCATCGTAAGCACCGAAGTTTTTCACAGCACCCCAAGAGTTGGAGTGAACGCGAGCTCCGTCATTGTTTGCTTTATCAAACAAATCTGCAAGCTTAGAAGGAACACTTAAACCATTAAGCATAGGAGACCACATACCTTCTGCAACCATCATTGCATCGTATGCGCCACCTTTAAGACGACCACCAGAAGCTGTACCACGAGACATGATTGAACCCGCTACGTGAGTTCCATGACCCATTGGATCTTCCCAAGTTTTAGCCCATAAACCGAAAGCATAACCAGACTTAACTGCGCCGGAGAAATCCGAAGCGATAGCTGTTGTGCTACCAGAATCTAAACCCGTATCAGCCATAGAAACTGTTTGGCCTTTACCCGTAAGACCCAACTTCCAAGCCGAATCAAATTTCATGACTTGAGTTCCTGATTCATCGCCAGTCAGGTCTGAATAGTCGCCTGCACCTTTAATCACTGGATCCATGCGGTGATCCAATGGGAAATCCATTGTTTGGATTTCAGGAGTCGCTTGAACGTGCTCCACGCCCGTAAGACCCGCAACGTTATAAATTTGTGCACGAGGAACCAATGCCACGATTGATTTTCCACTCACAACTTGAAGATCCGCTTTCATATTTTTCAATGCGGCTACAACTTGCTTCGAGTCAGCTGCTTTGAAAAGTTGAATCAAAATACTTTGAGTTTGATCTTTATTAAATACAGATACAGGAGCGATATCATTGCTGATTTTGTATTGAGCTTGATACTTCGCTACTGCGTAAATACCTGGGTGAGATTGACGGAATGAATTCAAGTCCGCCCATGTGCCACGCACTACCAAGGCGTCATCTGGAAGGTAACCAAACACTTCGAAACGAGCCTGAAGAGCAGAGCGATCCTTCGCTGTGATCTTATTTGAGAATTGAACGATATAATCGCTCGCGACATTCTCTGAAAAAGTAAGCGCTTGAGATTGCAAGCCAGGATTTACTGTTCCTGAGTTAAATCTCAACAAGCTTCCCGCATAAACAGGACTAGTAGCAGACGCTACCAATGCTGACGTAACAAATAGACGAGTCCATTTTTGCATATTTCCCTCCATGAGAGAAAAATTGCATCATGCTGAACCCACCAAAGCAAAGAAACTTCACAAATTTTATTAAAGTTGATGCGCCACGACGGCAAGAGATAAATTTCCTGCAGTCTTCCCTTTGGCACCTACACCGTACTCTGTCTCTTGATTTTCCGGCGCGAAAAGCTGAGTGCGCTCAGATACTTTCTGCTTACCACGAACACGCTTCGTCACTGTCACATCCATATACAATCCCGCTTTGCTGTTTTGTTGGGATTTGCGAGCCATCACTTCGACGATGGTTTCGTTTTGTCCGTCGTCAGAAAATTCGCTGATATATGCTTTTTTGCCAGATTTCGTAACCGTGTTAATAGAAATAGGAGCAGAACCCTTAAGGCCCACACGCATGTTTAATTTATATTGAGGAACCGCGGCGAATGCCGACGTTGAAATAAAAATGGAAACGGCAGCCATGCCAATTAAAAATTGAGTCATTGAGAACACATCCTTGTGTACGTAGAAGTCGCAATCCGAGCCACTTCTAACAAAAGCATGAGGGAGTTTTTTTCCTAAAGCAAGTTCGACGTTTGACGCTGGACGGACAGACTTTTTTAACTGTGAGGACTGTTGCTTGAGTATCCTTCCAATAAAACTTCAATGGCTGATACATCAGCGCGCAACGGGATCAGGCGCTTTTTTATTTCAGCCTGTTCACTTTGCTTTAAAGAATCGTAACTGCGACGACTCGAAAACTTCCACGCAGGGTGCTGAGTGCAAAGAGCGAGTTTTTTCTTTAACGACTCGAGTTCTGTTTGGAAAAGTTCCGAACATTGAGAGATCTCAGCCAGCGTCAGGTCATTCAACTGCCCGAGCTCCGCCAAACACAGCAGCTCGAGTCGCTTTAATGCCGCGGCGTCACCTTCTTGATAAGCGATTTGCGCTCTTTGCCATTTAACTGAGGCCCATTGTTGGTATTCTACGGTTTCATCCACAAGTCGATCAGGATGAAGCAGACGAGCGAGCTTGCTATAAACCATGCGCAGTTCCGAATCGGCATCATCTCGATCATTTTCAGAAATCACTTTTTGCCAAAACTTTTTTAGATGCAGTGGCATATTATGAAGATACCGTTGCTGATAACTAGCATCGGCACTTTTCCAAAGCCTTCCTAAGAGATCCCAGTCGCCGCATTTTATGGTGATCTGCAAACTTTCTTTAAACAGACGGTATCCAGCATTTGGAACCGCAAGATGCTGTTCGATCTTTTGATTATCAATACCGCTAAGATAATGATAGACCGAGCGCGCAGTCCTCTTCAGTCCGCTTAAGGCAGAATTATCCTTAAAAAAGATCTCGGAAAAATCCACGCGCTCAGCCGGCTCATCGTGTTTTTTCGAAACTCCCGGTAAAGCTTGAGCATAAGCTTGAGTCGCTGATTCATACCTGGTTTTTCGCAAGTTATCGATGACGTACTTCCAAGTGTCGTCGCCGCACTGATACTGACCTTCTTCTTCTTTAAGCATGGCGTAAGCTTCCTTGGGAGAAACACTGGAAGTCGCTGCGACATAATTAAGATGTATTTGAAAGGTGTGCAGAATTTTTTGGCGTTTTTCGAGTGCCTCAATTTCTTGCAGCTCTTCCCGAAAAGTCAGCTTACGCCAGTCGTGATACATCATTTGATCACACAAAATAAAATCGGAGTGGTCTTTCTCGAGTTTGCGGATTTTCTTGATGATGAGGTTCGAAGTCGAAAACAGGTTCGTGCGGATTTTTTGATCATCCGCTTTTTGTATTTCATGTTGCATAAGGTTCGAGCTTTTAACACGTCAAAGGAACACTCAGAATCAAAAACCATTTTCTGCTAAATCAATCCGCAGCGAGCGCTTAATGCGTGTGCAGTTTCTACGAGTGAGACTTTATTGTGCTGAATAACTAAGCGAACAGAGATGAATTATTACGCAATTACGCGATGGAGGCCAAAGCAGCGGGACCATGCTCCCGTAGAAGCTCTTGCTTCATAGGGCGATTGTCAGGCCAAACTAAAGATGGATCTTTTCTGAGAACTTCGAAGGCCGCTTCACGGGCTTGCTGAAGCAATTCCATATCCCGCACTAAGTTTGCCATTTTAAAGCCCGGCAATCCAGATTGTCGAGTGCCCATGAATTCACCCGGGCCACGCATTTCTAAATCGAATTCAGAAATTTTAAATCCATCCGTGGTTTTTTCCATGAATTCCGTGCGCAGTTTTCCTTCTTCAGAAACGGCATAGCCCATTATCAAAATACAGAAAGACTTGTGTTCTCCCCGCCCCACACGGCCACGCAGCTGATGCAGCTGTGACAATCCGAAGCGCTCAGCATGCTCGATGATCATGATGTTGGCATTAGGAACGTCGACACCGACCTCAATAACCGTCGTGGAAACCAGAACTTGAATTTCGTGACGACGGAATTGATTCATCACTGCTTCTTTTTCGTCGGGTTTCATTTTTCCGTGCAACAATCCGAAGGTCACTTTGGGAAATTGGACTTTAAGCTTTTCGTATTCTTCGACGGCGTTTTTCAAATCGATTTTTTCAGATTCTTCTACGAGCGGATAAACGAAATAGGCTTGGCGACCCTTTTGTAACTGCTCCAGCATGAATTGCAAAGCTTGAGAGCGTTTGTTTTCAAAAATCGCGCGGGTTTGAATAGGGCTGCGTCCTGGCGGCATTTCATCAATAATTGAAACATCCAAATCACCATAGACCGTCATCGCCAATGTTCTTGGAATCGGAGTGGCGGTCATCACTAGGAAATGAGGAGAATTGCCTTTGGTTTTCAAAATACCACGTTGCTCGACACCGAAACGATGTTGTTCGTCAATGATCACCAAACCTAAGCTTCTAAATTTCACATCCGCTTCGATCAAAGCGTGGGTACCGATGATTAAATCAACATTTCCCGCCTCAAGATCCGCCAACGTTTCACGGCGTTCCGCAGCTTTGGTTTTACCAACTAACAGGGCCAACCGAATACCCAGAGGTTCTAATACTTTGACAGCGTTTTTATAATGCTGTTCTGCTAAAATTTCTGTCGGCGCCATTAAGCAAGATTGAAATCCACTTTCGGCTGCATAAACTGCCGCCATAAAGCTGACCAAAGTTTTACCACTGCCCACATCCCCTTGCACCAAGCGATGCATGGGATGACCTTTTTCCAAATCCGCTTTGATTTCTGCAAATACGCGTTTTTGTGCCCCGGTTAATGGAAATGGCAGAGACTTTTCCAAAGCTTGATATTTTTCCCCCGCATTTTGAATCAGAGGGGCTGCTTCTTTTTGAAAACCAGTTTTCTTCGCTGCTAAAAAGAGCTCGAGCCAAAAGAACTCTTCAAAGATCAAACGGCGTTGCGCCTCACTTTTAAACTGAGTGTATTCTTGAGCTTTGGCTGGATTGGGATGATGCATCTCCATCAACGCGTCTTTGCGCGGTTTCAGATTGTATTTTTCCCGCATCCATTTGGGCAAAGTCTCTTCGGGCCACTCTTCGATTTGCTGAAGGCCCAAGCGGATCAACTTCATAATCTTAGCTGTGGCTAAGCCCTCGATCTCTGTATAAAGCGGAATCAATGCATCTTGGTTTTCTTCCTCGGGGTCGATGTCTCGAATATCGGGATGATGAAATTCAATACGGCCACGGTATTCTGTGACCTTACCGACAACGCGCACTTCAGAAAAAGGTTTGAAGCGCTCGAAATAACCCTTATAAGGAACACGGAAGTATTTGCAGTGAATTTGGCCAGAGGCATCACGCACAACAACGTCGTACATTTTTCTTGATGAGCGTCCCATGTTCACGCCGTGAACGGAAACGACTGTGGCCTTGATACTCACGATATCATCGGGTCTGAGGCTTGCGATATTGCGCGCAGCACGCTGGTCTTCGAAGGCTCGCGGATAGAACTCAAAAAGATCGCGCAAGGTCTTTAAACCTTTACGTGCGAACAGGTCCCCCAATTTTGGGCCTACTCCTTTTAAGTACATGATTTGAGAATCGAGACGAAGAGCCATGGCCCCGTCAGTATTGCGGAATTCTATCTTAAGTCAATGTCAGTTGCGGCTCTGCCACTGAGTTTTTACTTCCTCGGCGCCAACTACAGACATCTGAACTAATAACGCGCTTACGATGAGCGTACTTTTGGTACGCAGCGAGTTGTATGAGGTGTATCCGTGCAGCCCTGCGACGGATTTTAAATATTCCTCGCGGCTTAAACTGGCTTTTTCGATGTCAGCAATGGCCGAGGATTTCGCCTGATTACTGAGCTTTTTATTCGCACGAATGGACTCGATGGCTTTTTTGCGCACATCCAAGGGAACAGACTGAATGATATCCCACTGCGCACTCATCGCTTCAAATTCCGCCTGCAAACGGGATGTGACACCGTGGGGTCTTTCTAATTTTTTTAGCTTTTGCTCAAGGGCGTTTGCAAACTGACGAATCAATCCGGTTTTATACGGATACTGAGCCACATGTTCCAACTCATGGGCAATTGTCATGACGCGACTTAAGGGATCTGCCGCAAGTTCCAAGCCCACAGACATTTTTTGCGTGTATATGTTGTAGTAAGCTTCCGAACCCTTCATTGGCTGAATATCAGCGATGACTTTGTCAGCCAACTCTTTGACTTCTTTCTCCATGGCAGAGCTTCTAAATTCATAATATTTATCAAACAGTGCCTGAGATTTTTGTTCGTAACTTAATTTCGGATCAGCCCAAATGGGATTCATCACCGCTTTTAATTTTTCAGCATCAATTGATGAACTTTTCATGACTTTCGAACGAATGTAGTCGTCCTTGATTGCGGACCTAACCATGGTCCTTTCGTCAGACATCTTCATCAATGCAGCGATCTTTTTCATTCGCAAAAGTGATACAGATGCCGCCAAGGGATCAAGAACCGTTGCCAGTGCATAACAGCGTGCTTCCCACACCACCTCTGGATCAAAACACGTCGTGTTTTCAATCCCCGCAGCAGTCATCATTTCTTCGATCAATTGATCCACACTTCTTTTAGGTAAAGCGGGATTTCCTGACCAGGGTTCAATGAACACGTCGGCAGAGTTTTTGCCCTTAGCCCGTTCGCGAAGTTTTTCTTGCAGTTTGCGATACAAAGTTTTTGCGCTGTACCCGTTCAGGTAAACTTGATTAACCACATCCTGGGAGTTTAAACCCTTGGTGTTAGGACTGCCTACTATTTCTTCGGGTGTGAACAAATCCGCATAGGGACCCAGCATCTGTAGTTTACATTCAGCCGTGGTGCACGCTTTGAAAAAATCTTCACGGGCTTTGGTTTCAGGAGAGATGTTGGAACTGCCCACCACAAAGTCGATAGCACCTTTCACTAAATCCACCGAAGAATTCCACACCCCCGCCGAACAAGATGCCGCGTAATCTTTTATTTTTCCCGGGCTTGAGCAAATCTTAATTGGATCACAACTGCGAGCTTTTTCTAGGGCCTGAGGATGAACTTTAAACCACTGATCACAACGGGCCTTCTTCATTTGTTCTTGGCAAGAACTCACCACATTTTTCAAAGAAGCTTTTTCTGCTACCATTTCTTGACTGGAGATTTTCAGACAAGAAATAATCTGCGCCTGCGCAACCATCGGCACTGAGAAAGCACACAGCAGACTAAAGACAATTGTAGCGGTCCATTTCATACAGAACTGTTCGGATTTCTTGAAATAGTTCGATAGAGAAAACTTATTGAGGATATAGGCTTTCTCTGTCGACTCAGATTGGTACTTTCCGAGCGACATTCGCGCCCTCAATCTAGACCAAGGACTTAAGTTAAAAACCGATGCGGATTTAATTCCTAAGCATCTGTGTTCATGGCAGAATTTCCCTATGACCGATAGCCAATATTTCCGCATTCGTCTTGCTACTTTACGTCCTGACAAAATCACTAGCTTCGACATTTTTGTCGCAGTGGATGGCAAGTATATTTTGTATCTTCGCGCCGGGGATAAAATCTCTGATGGCAAGATCACACGCCTGCACTCTCGCGATACGGGTGACTCATTCTTTGTTCGTATGGAAGATAAGCAGACGTACCGTGACTGGGTCAAAGAGGAAATGAACTCTGATAAGCTAGATCCTTTCGAGAAAGCAAAAATCCTTCGTGAATCTTCGGTCGCTTTGATGGAAGATCTTTTTGAAAACCCTGATGTCAACAAAGCCCTTGATGAATCACGGCCTATCATCACAGACTTTATCGACCTTATGGAGAATGCTCCCGAGGCGATGGGCTTTATGATCTCCCTTTCCGGTCATGACTTTTACACTTACAACCACTCCCTGGACGTCAGTATCTACTCGTTGGGTTTAGGTAAGGCTATGGGGTACAACCCTAAAGAGCTGGAAGAACTGGGTGTGGGTGCTCTTTTCCATGACATTGGTAAACGCAATGTAAGTCTTGATATTCTTTGCAAAAAAGGCGGACTGACTGATGCTGAGTGGGAGCAAATGAAAATGCATCCTCAGTATGGTCTAGTTATCTTGAACAACCACCCTAACATCTCAGACGCCATTAAAGCCGCCTGCTTTGAGCACCATGAGTCCTGGTCTGGGAACGGTTATCCCCAACAATTGATGGGGGACGAGATTCATCCATTTGCTCGAATTGTGGCAATCACCGATACCTATGATGCCATGACAACTCAACGCTCATATAATGTGCCACTTAAGCCGATAGATGCAGTGACAATGATGAAAGAGAAGCTGGCGGGTCGATATGATCCCGACATGCTTAAGGCACTGTACTCTGTACTGTTTAAGATAAAGGCTGCATAAGAAAATGAAAAAGGTCCTGCATTCAATCGCGTTGGTAGCACTTGTTCCACTTATCGCATTGGCGTTAGAGCCGACGAATCCTCCCGGGATTTGCGATCGTTTTACGAGTGAAAAAGACGCCGAACAATGTCGCGAAAAAGTTCAAAAAAACGAAAACGTGGATTGGTATGCAGTGACAGTGTGTAACTTGCAAAAAGAAGACACTCAGTTCTGGAAATGTTGGGATTCTATTCAAGGCCAAGCCTTTAACCCTTCTGCTCTGGATAAATGCGGTGAGGAAACTGAAATGTCTGACACCCAACGTTTCGAGTGTGTGACTTCAGCCCGTTCGGATCGCAAACCGGCCTCTCAACAAGCCCGGTTCCAGTCTCTCACGATCAAAAAGAGCAAATAGTCCATTCGACAAGCTAACTTGAAGAAGCCAGAATTCACTCTCTGGCTTTTTTTATTTTGATTTGAACCCTGCAGTGAGTGTCAAAATTTGTGACACTCCAGCAAGTTTTTCTTTTCCTCTGACGACTCCTCCCAAGTCTGCGAATCCTTTGATAAAAGATATATCGATGAAAACCTGGGGTCTGTTGCTTAAATCCATTCTGATTGCTTCTTCACTTTCCGGTTGCGGCTACGCGATGGAAGAGATGGGTTTATTTAAAACCGGCGACATCATTTTGAAAACACCCAAGGTGAATGAGTTTTCCGAGTCGCTGATCGACTATTACATCGTTAACAAAACCTCCCTTCGCACGTGCCTGGACTGCCATACCTCGAAAGCTCCGGTGCTAGACACTGAAGAGAGCGTGTATGACAATCGCGATGACATCATGGCGACAGTTGAATCTGGCGATATGCCTCCTCGTCATAAGGGATACCTATCTCTGAGTGCCTGTGAATTACAAATCTTACGTTCGTACTTTGATAACAAAACGAATAATCGCGCGGCACAACGTGTGAAGGAGCTTCCCGAGTGCAGTTCTGCGACTGCGCCCGCGCCGACTCCAGCGCCGACGGTTACTCCTTCCCCAACGGTGACACCAACTCCGCCGACGACTCAGCCAGGTCCTCCGGGGCCTCCAGGCGCACCGCCGGCGCCGCCGAAACCACCAGGCCCTCCAGGCCCTCCGCCTCCTCCACCGACAAATCCTCCGGGCAGTGGAACAAACCCAACACCGACGCCGACCCCGCAGCCGGACTTGGGGCAGTTGGAACTGAGTTTTAAAAATCTGCGCATGGCTTTCTTTGATGCGAAATGTTTGAGCTGCCACAGTGATTTGTCAAAACGCCCTAAGGATCCACGCCTGGATTCAGTCGCGCGCATTGTGGAAGCTAAAGATATGTATGATAAGCCGATCGTTACACCACGAAGTGGTGTCGATAGTTTCTTGTATAAAATCACAGTTCCCGGTCTTACTGACAGTATTATGCCGCCGGCTCGGTTGAATATGCCGCTGACGGCTGCCGAAGCGGATTATCTAAAACGCTGGATCGACGCAGGAATGCCAGAGTAACGTCTGGCATATTTGTTCCTTCACAATTACCTGAATCTTGAGCTGCGGCTTTTCAAATTGCTCCTAAAATGGAGCCATGAACAAAAAGCGTTTACCTTGGTGGATATGGGTTTTGTGTTTCGGTATTTTCCATATCAATACCCATCTTAGTCTGAACTATATTGCCACGACGGGCGCATCCTTCGTGAATTTTCCCGTGGCGTTTGCAATTCCCATGACTCTTTGGTGGGGACCCGGGGTTCTTATTCCACTTTTTCTAAACGCCACGCTGACAGCCCCTATGTGGGGAGTCACCAACCCCCTGCTTTTTCCCTTAAACGCATTACCGGAAACTTTGCACGTGGCCCTGTCATGGATCTTAGTTAAAGAGCGCTTTAAAATGGATGGTTGGAGTTCATCTCCGAAAGGCATTTCACTCTACACCTTATATGGGATTATCATCCCTTCAGTCCTTCTTTCGATCGGTGTACAAGGCATCCTTTTAGGAGCAGGACAAATCAATCGCGAGCAATTTGTTTGGACCAGTGTCTTAAGTCTTATCGGAAATTTCATGAGCGGTGTCGTCCTATCACTGCCCTTACTGATTTTGCTGTCACCGTGGCTTGATAAAAAACGTCTATCGAAATTTCCAGCTGAGTATGTGGAAATGCGCTGGTTCTATCATCTTTCGAAAAAAGAAAAAATCGTGATGGCCTCTTTGCTGGCGATCAGCTTGGGACTGAGTCTTAAACTTCCTTTATCACAGTCGTGGTACGCCTATGGGATCGTCGTGCTATTCTGCGCAAGCTGGTACGGTTTAAAAACGGCGATTTTCGTGAACACATGGGTCGCCTTCTTGGCCTTGGCCATGCCTATCTTGATGGGAAATCCCTGGCCTCAGGATTTCTCGGCAGTTCAAACACCCGCCACACTTTTAACTCTTTGTTTTTCAGCCTTGATGGCCGGCGCTGCGGTGTCGGGACTTACTGATAAGGTGGATCGCTTGCGGGACACGGAGCAAGAATTAAAATCCGCCAAAGAACAGGCCGAAGAGGCCTCGCGTGCAAAATCTGATTTCCTGGCTCGCATGAGTCATGAGATTCGTACACCTTTAAATTCCGTCCTGGGAATGCTGGAGCTATTAAAAGAAACCAATCTCTCCAAAGATCAAGAGCGTTATCTGACTTTATTCAGTCATGCTGGAGAAAACCTCAAAGCGTTGATCAACGACTTATTAGATTTTTCCAAAATCGAAGCCAAAGCCCTTTCCATCGAAAGCATCACTTACAATCTTCATAGCACCGTCCGTTCCGTGTTTGAAATTCTGCAAATCAAAGCGGAAGAAAAAGGTTTGAACTTTCAACTGCACATAGATGAAAATGTCCCCCTCTATCAACGTGGGGATCCCACTCGCTTGCGCCAGGTCTTATTCAACCTCATTGGTAACGCATTAAAATTCACGGAAGAAGGTGAAGTCGATATTCACGTGGGGATTGAAAACATCGCCCATCCCCATCCCTATCTGGTTTTAGAAATACGCGACACAGGCATCGGTATCCCCCGCGATAAGCAAAGCAGCTTGTTCTCTCCTTTTTATCAAGCTGAAGAGGGTACCACTCGCCGTTACGGCGGAACCGGCTTGGGTTTAGTTATTTCAAAAAACTTGGTGGAGATCATGGGTGGCCGTCTTGAATTGCGCAGCCTTGCCGGTCGTGGCACGACGTTTCGAATCGTCTTGCCTCACCAACCTGAAGAGGTCACTACAACCGAAGTTAAAACAACTGCGGTGGTTAATCTAAACCAACAGTTTGCAGGCAGAACCTTAAATCTTTTGCTGGTGGATGACTCTCAAGACAACCGACTGTTGATGACTCACTATCTAAAAACGCAGCCTTTTAATTTAACGGAAGCTGTGAATGGTAAAGAAGCCGTTGATAAATTCAAAGAAGGAAAATTTGATCTGGTATTCATGGACATGCAAATGCCTATCATGTCGGGATATAAAGCGACGGAATTGATCCGCCATTTTGAAAAAGAAAATAAAAAAGGTCACACACCGATTGTGGCTTTGACGGCAACAGCCGTATTGGAAGATCTGCAGCGAGCTTTGGTCGCTGGCTGCGATATGTACATGGTAAAACCGGTGAAGAAATCAGAGGTCTTACAGACCCTGTCTCACATCCTGACGACGAAAGAGCCTACGAGCGACGCTCCCAGGACACCCGACTCGGGAATGACACCGCGGAGTAGACCCTCTGAACCACCATCCTTGAATATGTGAACTTGAAGATCACGACGAACTCGTTTTTTATCTTTGAGTTCCTGGTAAAAAGACTGCTCCTGGGCCAAGTCCGCAAACGCGCAGACGATTCGGAAATCCGAATCGATCGGTCGATGATATTCAATCACGCCCTTGGCAATCACGATATTTTCCGTGTCGATTTGATAGTGTTTCAAGCCTGCCAACACTAAAGCGTAAGCACTTAAAACTCCCGTTGCATACAGGCTGCCACCAAAAGCTGTGCCCTTGTGATTCAGATTTTTTTGAAGGTCGACTTTTAAAACCACGCGATGGGAATTAAGTGTTTCCACGGTGATTCCCAAGTGCTCATAAAGTTTAATATTATCTGAAAGGATTTTAATTAGATCTTGAGAGTTTACTTCCACTGCTCATAGCCCCCGGCAAAATTCACACTTTGACGGAAACCCATTTCACGAAGAGCATAAGTCACAGCTCCGGAACGCACCCCATGGTTGCTGATCAACATCACGATTTTGTCCTTAGTGATGCCCTTAGATTCTAACTTTTTTTCGATATCTTTTTTCACAGAATTGTCTTCGTTAAAGAACTCTTTCCATTCAAGCTGAACCACCGGCGCTTTGACGTTCTTATACTTCGTCAAATTATTGATGCCGTATTCGGCCGATGCACGCACATCCAAAATAACCACTTTGCCTTTGGCATCGTTAAAGTTCATTCCGAATAATGAGCTGACCGGAAGATCCATGGACTTTTTGTTTTTCTTTTTCCCCGTCATTTTCAAGGGAGAAAGTGTTTGAGTCGCATAGGCTTTAAAGTTGCGAGCATCAATGAACAGGGATTCATCAACAACAGGCTTCCAGATAGGCTTATTCTTGACCAAAGGCTCATCACCTTTAGGGTTCATGGCGCGAGCGACTGTGTGCAAAGCTGTGTGAACGTTCTTTACCCCCAAAACATTCAAGGTCCAAGCAATACGACCCTCTTCTCCGTTGCCCAAGTTACCCTTACCCAAAATCACGACCTTTGAGTCCGGATCAATACCGATCAAAGCCAGTCTGCGAGCAATCGCAAAAAGATCTTCCTGCAAAACCCCACGAGAATTCGGATCTTGAGAAGAGAAATCCTCCCAACGAACATTGATAGCCCCCGGCACATGGGAAAGATTAAAATCAAACGGCGCCCGAACATCCAGAATAACAGGACTTCCATCCATCAACTTTTCAGGAGCACCAACCACACCCTGTTCAGATGTTATTTTCGTAGGTTTCGTCTGACATGCGACGAAGGCAAGAAGAACAATCAACGCACCAAGAATATTTCTCATAAGAACTCCTAAAAAGACTAACTTCAGGTGGTCATCAAGGTACCAGATGCTAGGCGCAAGGAGGAAGGCGTACTCCCTGTACGCCGACGACGAAGCAACGACGTCAGCTGGTGCCTTGAGGGCCGCCTCCACCCGTTACTTAGTTATCCTCATGGTCGGAAAGAAAATAATATCGCGGATCGAAGGACGATCCGTCAGGATCATCACGATACGCTCAATTCCCAGCCCCACGCCACCTGTCGGCGGCATCCCGGCATCGATCGCCAACAAGAAGTCTTCATCCATCGGATGAGCCTCTTCATCCGTCCCACGAGCAGCTTCTTGTTCTTTCAAACGTGCTAACTGATCTTCAGGATCGTTCAACTCAGAGTATGAATTCCCGATTTCCATGCACGCCGCAAACGGTTCGAAACGCTCTACCAGACGATCATCTTTACGATGGATCTTTGTCAGTGGAGAAATTTCTTTGGGATGATCCATAACGAATGTTGGCTGGAACAAGTGCTGTTCTGCTGTAAGTTCGAACAACTCCATGATCATTTCACCGCGCTTACCTGGAGCATCCAAGTCACCGCCCATTTTGTTAACAGCTTCGAACAATTCTTGGTCCGTTGCCTTGTCTGGATCGATCTTCGCGTATTCGCGAACACCATCATGAACAGTCAAACGTCTCCATGGAGGCGTGAAATCGATTTCTTTCCCTTGGTAAGAAACCTTCATGCTGCCAGTGATTTTCAATGCCAATTGAGAAACAAGTTCCTCGAATTGATTCATTTGATAGTTGTAGTCTGTGTAAGCTTCATAGAACTCAAGCAAAGAGAACTCTGGATTGTGAGTTCTGTCGATACCTTCGTTACGGAAGTTTTTAGAGATTTCGTAAACTTTCTCGAAGCCGCCCACCAAGAGACGTTTCAAGTAAAGTTCAGGGGAAATTCTCATGTAAAGCTTCATATCCAAAGCTTTGTGGTGAGTTGTGAATGGCGTCGCAGCTGCACCACCATAGATGGGCTGAAGCGTTGGAGTTTCCACTTCCATAAAACCGCGAGAGTCCAAGAATCTGCGGATTTCAGAAATAATTTTAGAACGAGTTTCGAAAACTTTACGAGAATCCGCGTCCGTCATTAGATCCAAATGTCTGTGACGGTATTTGATTTCGATATCTTGCACGCCGTGAAATTTCTCTGGCAATGGTTCGATCGATTTCGTCAAGATTTCAAAGTGTTTTAGGTAAATGGAGAATTCACCTTTTTGAGATTTGAAAACGTAACCTTCGACACCCACAATGTCGCCTAGGTCCACCAAATCAAAAGCGGCTTTTTCTTTTTCTGCCAACTCTTCCGTTTTTACGTAAACTTGCACAGTTCCGGATTGATCCTGAACGTTGAAGAAACAAGCCTTACCCATCGCACGCAAAGTCATCAAACGACCTGCGACACGGTATACAGATTCAGGCTTTTTTTCGCCTGCTTGCAAACCAGCAGCGTGCTTTTCAACGATCTCTTTGATCGCTGTTTTATTTTCGAACGAATATGGATAAGGATTAATGCCCTTCTCGCGAAGAGCATGCAATTTTTTACGTTTTTCCGCGCGCAGCGCGTTTTCTTGAATCGACATATTTTTCCAAATACCTAAATTAATGACTAAAGTTTTTTACCAGCAAATGCTTCCATAACACCGTGAAGAAGAGCGATGGACTCTTTCTTAGGACGTTGGAACGCATTACGGCCCATGATTGAACCAAAGCCTCCGCCTTGACCCATCTCTTGAACTTCTTTCAGAAGCTCTTCTGTGCCTTTCGCTTCGCCACCCGAGAAGATCACGATGCGTTTACCGTTGAAGCAAGATTGAACAACGTGACGGATACGATCAGTCATTGTTGATACTTTGATACCTTGTTCAGCGTAAACTTTTGCAGCCGCTGCTTGTTCAATGTGTGCTGTTGGAGGTTTAACTTTAATGATGTGCGCACCCAATTGAGCTGCGATGTGAGCCGCGTAAGCGATCACGTCGATAGCTTGTTCACCTTCTTTAGAAAGTTGCTCACCACGAGGGTAAGACCAGATGATCACGACAAGGCCCGCTTGTTTTGCCAAGCGAGCTGCTTCTGCGATTTCTTCGTACATTTGCTTACGTTCCGCAGAACCAGGGTAAACTGTGAAACCAATACCCACGCAACCCAGTCTTAAAGCATCGTCGATGTAAGACGTCACTGCAGAGATAGGCGCTTTGCTGCCCCAAAGAGATTCAGAGTTGTTGATTTTCAAGATCAATGGAATTTCGCCGGCATAGTCACGAGCAATAGCTTCAATGAAACCAAGCGGTGCTGCGTAAGCGTTGCAACCAGATTCGATCGCAAGTTCCACGTGGTAGTTAGGATCGTAGCCATCTGGATTTTTTGCAAAAGAACGAGCTGGACCGTGCTCAAAGCCTTGATCCACCGGCAAGATAACCATCTTACCCGTACCAGCCAATTTACCGTGATTCATAATGCGAGCCAGGTTCGTCAATACGCCTGGGTTGTCAGCTCCGTACCAGTTCAAAATCTCTCTAACTCTTGGTGTCATGTGTGCTCCAGAAAATGATGAAAAATGTGAATACTCAGTTAATTAGCGGGCTCAACGTTAGTGAACTTTCTAGGGATAATCAAGCGTGGACATCATGGCGAGCATCGCAGCAATTTCCTTTCCAAAGCGGATTCTGTGGTATACTGTGGGCATCGATTTTTCCCTTGAGGTGAATATGAGCACGCAAAGAGTTTCTTTCGAAGCTACTCCCAATCCAGCAACCATGAAGTTCCTTCTGCATACGAAAGTGGCAGACGTGGGCTTTGATTGCCCAACTGCGCAAGACGCAGACTCATCACCTTTAGCTTCGAAAATTTTTGGTTTCCCTTGGACGAGCTCCGTTTACGTGGGCACTGATTTCATTACCGTGACTAAGCAAGACTGGGTTGACTGGGAGTTGCTGGCGTCCCCTTTGACGGGGTTGATCCAAGAACATATGGACAACAAAGAACCCGTGGTTGTGCAAATCGTGAAACATACAGACGTTGACGATCCAAACGACTCCCCACTGGTGCGTAATATTAAATCTGTTTTGAACCGCGAAATTCGTCCTGTTGTAGCTCTTGATGGCGGTGACATTGTTTTCAATAAGTACGAGGACAACAAACTTTACATCCACATGCGTGGAGCATGCGCAGGCTGCCCTTCTTCTCAGGCAACGCTGAAAGATGGCATCGAAGTTCGCATGAAAGAATTGTTCCCGGAAATCCATGAAGTTCTTGCGATCTGAGACCGTCAACGAGTCTAAACTTTTACTAAAACTTGCGGGCCCTATTATCATTGGACAGCTAGGTCAAAACTTGATCCAGCTGGCTGACACCGTCATGGTGGGCCACTTGGGGCCGGTGGCCTTGGGTGCGTCTGCGTTTGCTAGCAGCGTGTTCATCGTCTTTTTGATTTTCGGTCTGGGAATGCTAGCGCCGATGACGGCGATGTTTGCTCATGCTCAAGGTCAGGAAGACCATCCGCGCGGCGGGACTCTGCTGGGACACAGCCTCCTGGTAGCATTGGGTATCGGTGTGGTTTTAACGTCCGTCTTAATGGGTCTTTTGCCCTACCTGCATATTTTTGGGCAACGAGCTGAGGTATTAGAAGCCGGGGCCGCATTTTATCAAGTGATCACCTGGTCGATCATTCCATCATTGATTTATCAAGCCTACAAACAATTCACCGATGGCTTGGGTCGCACCAAAGTCGCGATGTATGTGATGTTGGCAGGTGTTGTGATTAATGTGGTGGGCAACTATTTATTGATTAACGGCCATTATGGCTTTCCTAAATTGGGGCTGGTGGGAGCAGCATGGGCGTCTTTGGCTGCACGTGTTTTGATGATGCTGACCATGATCTGTTATGTGCATTTTCATCCGCAATTCAAAAAACATTTGGTAAATCCTTGGCTGCGCTCCTTTGACAAACAGACTCTGCAAAACATCATCCGCTTGGGAATTCCCAGCGGCTTTACGTTCTTTTTCGAAGTGGGTGCCTTTGCTTCGTGTGCGGTGATGATGGGATGGTTTGGCGCCATTCCATTGGCTGCCCACCAAATTGCCTTAAGTCTTGCCAGTACCAGCTTCATGGTCACCATGGGTATCGGGATTTCATCGAGCATTCGAGTAGGCTTTGAATTAGGCCGAGGCGATTACAAGATGGCTCGTCATGCGGGCCTCACGGCCATCCTTTTGGGAGGCGCCTATATGACTTTGTGTGGCTTGGGCTTCTTTGTCCTGCGCCACTGGCTTCCGACTTTCTATGTAAGTGATCCTGATGTTATTGCTTGGGCTGCTCAATTCTTTGTCGTGGTCGCTTTATTCGAGATCTTTGACGGGGTCCAGGCAGTCGCGATCGGTGCACTTCGTGGTATGAGTGATACGCAATGGCCAGGGGTCATCGCGTTTTTCGCCTATTGGATTATGGGACTGCCCGGCGGCTATTACCTTGCCTTTCATCTAGGAGTGGGTCCAATTGGTATATGGATAGGACTTTTGATAGGCCTCATATTCGCCTCCATACTTCTCACCTATAGATTTCATCGTCTCAGTCAGAGATTTATCAGTTAGGTCCACTTCAGTAAGTATTGGAATCTTCCGATATTTTCTATAGATGCAAAGAGTTTTTGTTCAGTCAGTACTGACTGTCTTTTGTTTAGTTTTTGTTTTGGGATGTTCGGATGCGAAGCCGACCGTTTCATTTTTGCGTCCAATGGATAACTTCGAATTCAAGCCTAGCAAGGATGTCGTGACATCAACGCTGACGACGATTCCTCTGCATGCCGAGTGTTCCCGATTTATAACATCTGTAGATCTATCATTTGATGGGGGTACCACTTGGACCTCGTCCGATGCATATGATCCTGGTTATGTGATTTGTTCTAAAGACGGCACCTACGAAATCACCCTTTCAAATTCTAAAGCTCCATTGAATTCAATGACAATTAATAACGGTGATTCCTTCATCGTGAAGTTTCGTGCTTGGTCTCGCGCGGGTATATATGTCTATCGCGAAGTGACGGTTCGCTACGTGCCGCCGGCGCAAATCAAGCAAGGCATCCTTGCTGGAGCAGGTGTACAAACTGGGACGGGTCTTGTTCTGCGAGGTCGCATTCTTGCCCATCAACAGCAAACTGCAAGCGGCGGAGGCTTTAAAGTTTCAGGAAGGGTTGCTGAATGAAGTTAGCCCTTTTCACCTCCGCACTCCTGATGCTTTTGATGAATGCAGCTCATGCCGTATCGCCAGGCTCGCTACTGACCTATGAAGGTGTACTGACGGATTCAAGCGGGACACCGATCACCACAGCTCAAACAGTCACGTTCAAAGTATTGTACGGGACCTGTGTGATGTATTCAGAAACACAATCGATCTCTCCGGGCTCTGCTGGAGAATTCTCAGTGATCGTGGGCACCGGGACTCGCACTGATGCCACCAACAACACAGCAGATCGCATATTTGCTTCTGGTGGCAGCGTGAACTGCGATGGGACGACGGCTGTGACTATGTCGGGTTTTTCGACACGCGCTTTGCGCATTTCAGTGGGCGGCGTGGACCTCACCCCTGATGTGACAATTGGGAATATCCCCGTCTCTATCAATTCGCAAAAATTAGCGGATAAGGGTGCCTCTGAATTCTTGCAAGTCAGTGGCACCAATACGACACAAACAAATTTAAATAACTTAATGGCGGCTTATCTTGGCGGAACTCTAACAGCCACGACCGCGACGAACTTTACTGGATCGTTATCTGGTGACGTTAGCGGCACTCAATCGACAACTTCAGTTGATAAAATCAAAGGCGTGAGTGTTGATACGACGGGTTTGGCAGATGGTAAAATCCTTAAGTACAATGCGACGACAACGAAATGGACCGTCGCCGATGATTCGACGGGCTCCGGCGGCATTTCAAGCTTAAACGGCCTTACGGGTACCACACAAACATTCGCGACAGGTAATGCTGGTACTGATTTCAATATTGCTTCAACAGGCACGACTCACACTTTCAATATTCCGACGGCGTCTGCAACAAACAGAGGTCTGCTGTCTGCAGCTGACTTTACAGCGTTCAACGGTAAGATTGGAAGTTTGGGAGTTACTGCTCCAGTCACCAATACCGGCACAGCGGCGGCGCCCGTCATTGCCATTGGTACAGCAAGCACAACCGCACAAGGTGTCGTGCAAATCGGTTCTGGTATCGCCGTGACATCAGGAACTATTTCGGCAGACCCATCAAACTTCCCCTCCCTGGTTCCTATTACAAAGGGCGGAACGGGAGCATCCACAGCGAGTGCTGCATTCACGGCGCTGTCTCCGATGACAGCAAAGGGTGATTTGATTTCTTATTCGGGTTCTGCCCCTTCTGTTTTAGCAACGGGAACTACTGGACAGGTCCTCACAGCGGATAGCTCGCAGACGACGGGTCTTAAGTGGACAACGCCTCTGGCGACGGATCTTAGCACTGTCACTGGAACAGGCATCGTACAGAGAACCGGTTCAGGAACTTACGCCACTTTGGGAACCACGGCTCCCCTGAACGTGACCGGATCAAGTTTAGGTTTAAGTTACGGGGCAGGCTTGACGGTTTCCTCCAACAGCTTGGTCGTTGATACTGGAACCACCGCCAATAAAATTGTCGCTCTGGATGTTCTTGGAAAGCTGCCAGCGGTGGATGGTTCTCAACTAACCAATGTGGTTGCTTCAAGCTTGTCTTCAACAGTGTCGATCTCACAGGGTGGTACGGGTGCCACAACTAAGGCGACGGCGTTTAACAACCTCTCCCCGATTACGGCGAAGGGTGATTTAGTAACATCAGATGGTACGAACAACATTCGTTTGCCTGCGGGTACGACAGGACAATTGCTTTACGCCGATTCGGGGCAAAGTTCAGGTCTGACATGGGCCACACCAAACTACTTTACAAGTGCCGGAAATTCTTTTGGTGCTGATGCGACTGTTGGTTTGTCAGATGCTTATAGTCTGTATTTTAAAACGAATAGCAGTACACGCATGCACATCAATCAGTCTGGTTATGTCGGCATCGGCTCCACAGCTGTTTCGAACGTGCCTTTGGCATTAACTTCTGCCCTGGCTTCAGGGACTTCTTTCCACATCGTAAACTCGAACTCGGCACGCAGCTATTCTTTGAATACTGGAAGTTTAAGTTCTAGTTACGGTGCGAGTGCTTTTGTTATTAATGATGAAACTGCTGCTAAAACCAGAATGATTATCGATTCCGCCGGGGCCGTGGGTATCGGCGGGACCACGACGAATCTGGCTTCAGCATCTGGTCCGGGTGTTTTGACAGTCAGCGGTCAAGGCTCATCAATCACGGACACTGGAATCTTGGAGCTGAATAATAATATTTCGACCGTAGCCACAGGTACTTACGGTGGTAAAGTCACGTTCAACGCTGCCAACAATGCAGGTGCAAAAACACTCGCAAGTATTCAAGTTCTGACTGACGGCTCAGGGGGTGCCTCTGGGTACGGCGGTCGTATCATGTTCACAACAAAAGGCGACAACTCAGCCTCTCAGGCGATTAACTTTGTTATGAACTCGACCGGTAATGTCGGTATCGGAGTTGCGATACCGAATTATCGATTGGATATCGCCGGTGATACAAACATCACCTCTGGAAATGTTTATAGAATCGCTGGGACACAAATTTGTTCGTCTGCGGGATGTACTTCGACTTCGGACCGTCGCCTGAAAGAAAATATTCAACCTTTACAAGACTCTTTGAACAGCATCTTAAAGCTTGAGGGTGTGACGTATAACTACATCGATAAGACTCGCTTCACCAACCAACAACAAGTGGGCGTGATTGCTCAAGACGTTGAAAAAGTTTTCCCACAGGTCGTGATCACTGATGAAAAAACTGGATTTAAAGCTGTTGCCTACGATCACTTGGTCGCGCCACTTATCGAAGCTGTGAAATCGCTTTACCATAAGCTCACTGCGACTGAAGAAAAGCTTTCCGACCATGACCGTCGAATTGCTTCGATCGAGTTACAAAATAGTTTGAATCGCGCTGAGATGGAAAGATTAAAAAAAGAAAACGAAGAGCTGAAAAAACAAAACGAGAACTTACATAATGATCTCAATTTGATAAAGAAGCAGCTGGGACTGTAAAATAATATTGACCTTCGACTCCAAAACCTCCAATTGTTTGTCCCATTATAATAACAACAACTCGTAAATCTTTTTATTGCACCTAACCGTGGTAACATTAATTTATTCACGTAAGAGGTACGTAAAAATGAAAAAAACAGCTGCTTTGCTTGCTGTGTCTTTGATTGCATCTCAGGCACACGCCCTATCACTAGGCGACATTTTAAAATCCATTTTTAGCACCGCTTCCAAGCAGGAAAGCCGACAACCGGCAAGTTCAGGATCGAACTCAACAAGCGCTAATTCCGATCAACAATCGCTGGAAGAATTACGTAAGACCCTTGGTCTTCTTAAGAAAATCAGCTGCACATATCATGGAAGCAATTACGGTGTTGATCCCAACGCTGTCTATGAGTTTCCAGAAGCAGATCCAGATCAAACTGTCTGCGACCCCCTTTCAAGTACTCCTTCAGAATCACGCACATTGGGATTAGCTGCTAAGCTCTATGTGCGCAGTCCAGAGATGAAAACCGTAACTGGCGTGATGGATTACTATACTAAGGGTATCCGCATGGACCAAGACCTTTACTTTGCCTCGATCAACGTGCCGACTCGCATGTTTGATAAGGGTTTCACTAACGAAAGTGGTGCAACTCTGATCGATGGCAGCGGCAAAAAGTTAATTGAAAACTTCGCGGTGGAATACAACTCTATCCTGAAACTTGCTGAAGGCGATAAAGAAGGTGAATACGAATTGGGTATCATCTCCGACGACGGTGCCCGTGTGTTCTTTAAAGAAAATGATCAATGGAAAGAATTGATTAATAACGATGGCAATCATCCTTCCCGTTTTGGTTGCACCTTCAGAACTCTGACAATGAAAAAAGAGACTGAAGTACCTATCAAAGTTCTTTACTACCAAGGTCCTCGTTACCACATCTCGAATGTTTTAATGTGGAAGTATCACAAAGACCAAAAAGCCTTCCAGAAGTCCTATAAAGACAACTGGGTGTGCGGCAGAAGTGGTAATGACTTGTTCTATAGTCCAAAAACAGAAAAACCAACGGCCGTTACTAAATGGCTGGAATCCACGGGTTGGACTGTGATCGCGAATGCGAACTACAAAATGCCAGAGCAAAAAACCAACCCTTGCGTCGAGGAGAAACTGGTTATCACTGACGTGATCGCAACTTCAGTGGTGGCTCCGAAAGCAAATATCATCTGGAAAACCAACGTTCCAGCGACAAGCCAAATGAGAATTTCGAACTTCTTCACGGGTGAGGTTATTTATACAGAAGTGAACTCTGAGCTGGTAACGAACCACGAAGTTCAATTGGATGGCTTGGTGTCTGGTATCTACTACATCATCAATGCGATCTCTGTAGACGCTAAGGGCAATCAAGTGATCAGCTCCCCAGACTATATGATCACGCCGTAATCGGTCTAATAAGAGCTTTAAACCGCTACTTTAAGGGCAGGTTCATCACCTGCCCTTTTTTTTATTTATGCCATTGAACCCCGGTCGGGTCTTTAATAAAGAGCATACCGATCACAAAGGTCATAATCGCAATGGTCATGGGATACATCAAGCCCGCGAAGTGATTACCAGTGGCCGCAACCAATGCCGTTCCGATAAAGGGTACTAGGCCACCAAAGACGCCGTTTCCGATGTGATATGGAAGTGACATCGATGTGTAGCGAATCTGCGTGGGAAACAACTCCACCAGAAAGGCAGCGATGGGCCCATACACCATCGTCACGAAAATCACTTGAATCCAAATAAGGAAAACCAACATTGGCACATTCGAATTCAAAGGTGTGGCCATCGGATTTGCGGCATCCCATCCAGAATAGTACTCCATGGCTTTGTAAATCGGAATATAACAGACCGAGGCAATCAAACATCCGGCCATAATGATTTTCTTACGTCCAATTTTGTCTGACAAAGCACCAAAAACCACAAAGAACGGAGTTGCTAACAGCAAGGCCGTGGCAATGATTTTATTGGCTTGAACGAACTCGATTTTTAAAACTGTTTGCAGATAATAAAGAGCATAGAATTGCCCCGTGTACCAAACAACCCCCTGCCCTGCCGTCGCACCAAACAACGCCAAAATCACCAACCGACGATTCGCAGGATTCACGAAGCTATCTTTCAATGGAGATTTCGAAGCTTTTCCTTCGGCCTTCATTTGCGTAAACACCGGCGATTCATCCATCTTTCTGCGAATGAAATAGGAGGCGATCACCAAAACCACGGAAAGCAAGAATGGAATTCTCCATCCCCACTCCTTAAATGGATCTTCACCCAATCCTAAACGAGTCATCAGAATCACGCCCAGTGAGACAAACAGTCCCAGTGTTGCCGTGGTTTGGATGTAGCTCGTGTAATAACCGCGTTTGCCATCAGGACTGTGTTCTGCGACGTAAGTGGCAGCACCACCGTACTCCCCACCCAATGCCAAGCCTTGCATTAAACGCAAAAGCAATAACAAGATCGGAGCCAGTATTCCGACTTGTTCATAAGTTGGCAATAAACCGATCGCCGTCGTAGCAAGTCCCATGATCAGCAATGTAACCATGAAAGCATACTTTCGGCCCACAACATCACCGATACGACCAAAAACCAACGCACCAAAAGGGCGAACCACAAAGCCCGTTGCAAATGTAGCAAGAGTACTGAGCAATGCTGCGGTTTCATGTCCTTTAGGAAAAAAGTGCGCCGCGATGATAGTGGCAAGACTTCCGAAAATATAAAAGTCGTACCATTCAATCAAGGTTCCTGCGCTGGATGCCGCAATGACCTTCCAGATTTTGCTTTTCTCAACCGGGGCGTTCGCTGCTTTACCGAATGCAGGGTTCAAAGTCGAAGTGGCCATAAGTTCTCCTTAAGGCCACATCGTTAAGAATTTCACTGGAAGACTCAACTGAATTGAACTAAATTTCTGATGTTTAATTCTATTTGCGGACAGTGCTGTCCGCAAGATTTCTGACCACAGCTTGTTCTATCAGTGTTCGATTGATCGGCTTCGTAAGGTACTCTGCGAAACCCAATCCCAGACACTTCTCGCGCTCTTCCTTCAAGGCGTTTGCCGTCAAAGCGACGACTGGCATTCTAAAATTACGCTTCTTAAGTTCTAATGTCGTCGAAATGCCATCCATACGAGGCATTTGCAAATCCATGAAAATGATATCGGGTTTGAAAACTGGAACTTTTTCTAAACACTCAAGACCATCCGCTGCACTCTCAACAATATAATTCTGCTTTCGCAAAGTGATGGAAAGCAGACGACGGTTGTCGGCATTGTCATCAACAACCATAATACGTACCGAATCTGGTGCAGAGAGTATAACATCTTGTTCTTCCTTCACGGAAAAATCGAAATCTTCTACGATCGGAAGTGTTAAGGTAAAAGTCGATCCTTTGCCGAGTTCACTCTCCGTAAGATCTAGATCCCCGCCCAAGGCCTGCGCTAAATTCCGCGAGAGCACTAAGCCCAGACCCGTTCCCCCGAAGGAACGCGTGATAGAAGGATCGGCCTGCTGAAAAGGTTGAAACAAAGTACTTTGTTGATCTTCAGAGATTCCAATCCCTTGATCCTCAACTGAAATAGCCATGTGAGATCCGCCGCGAGGTCTGGCAAATATTTTGACTTTACCGCGATTGGTGAACTTCACTGCATTACCAATTAAATTGTACAAAATCTGTCTTAAACGAACGTTGTCACTGATGATATTCGCCGGAAGATTCGGGTGAAACTCGACAGTCAGCTCAACCCCTTTTATTTTAGCAGGCGACTGGAATGTAGAAATAAGTTCTTGCTTCAAGGAAGCTAAGTTGACGGATTCCTTCTCGAGCTCAAGTTTGCTTGCCTCGATTTTGGCAAGATCCAAGATATCGTTGATCAAGTTCATCAACAATTGACCATTTCTTTGAATGGCTTCCTTAGCGGTCTCGCGATCTTCACCACTGATGTTATCTTCTACGATCATATCGGTGAACCCAAGGATCGCGCCCAGTGGAGTGCGAATCTCATGACTCATATTCGCCAAAAAAGTGCTTTTCGCAGCGTTGGCGCGCTCCGCCTGATCCTTAGCGAATTTCAGTTCTTTCTCACGCAGTTGTAATTGCGACGTTCTTTCTAAGACACGAAGCTCAAGTTCAGCGTTTAGTTTTTTCAGGGCTTCTTCGGCATTTTTGCGATCCGTGATATCGCGTGTGACTTTTAAAAATCCCGTCAGGTTTTTATCTTTATCAAATAAGGCGGTGATCACCACATTTGCCCAAAACAAACTGCCATCTTTTCTTAATCGTTGCCCCTCTTCTTCAAAACGCCCCGTGGCTTCGGCGACTTCCAGTTCATGCGAAGGATGCCCCCGATCGATATCCTCTTGACGATAGAACGTTGAAAAGTGTTTACCTAAGATTTCATCCGCTTTGTAGCCTTTGATACGCTCCGCCCCAGCATTCCAGGTGCTCACATAACCGAAGCGATCTAATGCAAAAATCGCATAGTCCTGTACGCTTTGAACGAGAACCTCAAAGCTCTCGTTCTGCAGGGCCTGCGCTTGCTCTTTATTAAGTGCTTTATTAACTACATCCATTTTGTCCTCTAACAACCTTAAGGGAACAGCATTACAAGTATCAAATCAAGAGATGGCCACGCACCTTTCTCAATTGAAATTAATGCAGGGCTTAATATCAGGAACTTCGGTCTGGAAAAGGGCTGGTTTAGAGAGGAAATATTGTTTCTCACTTTTTGGTTGAGGCGCACCCACCCAGGTATTTGCACTAGGAAATCTGTTTAAAATTTGTGCGAAATGAAGATTCTTTGTGATGAGATGTCGATAAGTTTTGCTGGAGTATTTCAGCCATTTCCAGACTTAAGACCATATATCTTAAAGAAAACGAATTGCATTGAGTCATTTTAGCCTCTTTCGTTCGGGAAAATGTCGTATTTTGCAAATGACTTCAATGTCTCAAAGTAAGAATGCGATCAGAATTACTATCAGAATTTTAGACGGTGTTCCCTTCGTCAACACTTGGAACGAATTTACGCGGAATACAGGTGGCCCCGCCCTTGCAATATATAAGGGCGTGGGGGAAATCACATGAGAAATCATAAGTATGGAGTCATCTCGATTATAGCATCCGGCATCCTTCTTAGCGCTTGCGCTCCTGACGTCGCTTTCCAGACGGTTCATCAGGATCTAGCTTCTTCAGCTGGTGGCGGTGTGACTTATAAAAGCGTAGCACAAAGCTTTGAAGTTAAAGCGAATACAGACGTCGACATCTTGTTTGTCGTCGACAACTCGGGCTCTATGGATGCCGAGCAAAAAAACATTGCTGCAAAAATCAATGGCTTTATGGACATCATCAAAGATGCAAACTGGCATGTGGCTTTGACGACAACAGATCCAAAGGTCAACACAGTTGCTCCAGATAAATCAAGCCGTGCTTGGGGTGACGGACAATTCCGCCCTTTCGATTCCGACTCTGGCAGCCTTTATGTTTTAAAAGCGGGTCAACACTCTTTGGCTGATGCACAAAAAATGTTGGCTTCGGCTGTTCAGGTCGGTTTGCTGGGTGATGGTTCTGAGCGTTCTATTAATGCTTCTTACCGCGCTATCGAACGCACTTCCAATACACCAGCCAACCAAGATTTCTTCCGCGAGAAATCAAAACTGATCGTTATTGCGATCTCTGACGAAGACGAATGTTCGGATGGTAAATGCAGTACAGCACCCGAAAAAAGTGTTCCTGAGAACTTGGTTAAACTCGTTCACGATCGCTTTGGTACAGACAAAGTTTTCATGTTCAATTCTATCGTGAAGGCACCAAGCGATACAGGTTGTACAACAGCGACAGCGGCTCCGATATACGAAGCTATTTCTAAGCTGACCGGTGGTCTCATCGGTTCTGTCTGCGCAACTGATTACACAGCGACTTTAACTAAAATGGGTTATAAAACCGTTGAGCTTTTAAAATCCATCAACCTGAACTGCAAACCTGCTGATGCCAATGGCGACGGAGACCTTGATTTCTCGTTGCTTGATAGCAAAGGAAACAAAGTGGCTGCTGGTTATTCTATTAGCGGTACGACGGTGACTTTCGCTTCGAACTTGGCAGAGGGTTCTTACTCGGCGGCTTATAGCTGCGTGCAAGAATAACACAGGCCCTTCTAATGCCATTCCGAAAAAGGACTCTCCCGAGTCCTTTTTTTTATTTCATATGAAAGCGATACTTAAGAAAGCACTTCTACGGCGTCGTTCAAAGACAGAAGTCCTTCATTTTCGGGAATCCACAGAGTCCCAAAATTGACTTTGTTTCCATCAAGGCGATACGTCGCAAGTGTTCGTAAAGGATCGGCTCCATGAGATTGGCCGGTCTGTTGATCAATGTTGATAATATGACAACGAGCACTCAGTTTAGGTTGAGAGAAAATAACCTCGCCAATTTTGATGCGTTTCCATTGATCGTCTTCAAAAGGCTTCTCGCCTTGAATCACGATATTGGGACGGAAACGATTCATTGGAACTGGAAATAAAAGTTTCGAGTTCAAATCCTCAAGACTTTTGGTATTTGTTAACAAGATGGGCCTGCCGTCAGCAAAGCGAACTTCGGGTTTCCATTCTTTCTGGGTCGAAAGCACGCGGCGCTGTGAAAACGGAGCATAGCGCACCAAGCGCACATTCACACCCAAGTATTGAGACAAGGCTTGCGAATAAAGATCAGGCTCCAAGGACGCCGTAAGGGAATCGTTCCAAACTTGAACCTTCACCTCTCGGCTAAAGGAACTCTTACGCCCGATTTTAAAAAACATTTTTTCAAAGGCAAGAGTCAAGGAAGCCGGTTCAAAAACTGCGTTGACCGTCGATAGCTTTGGCAACGTTCTTTGCGAAATGAATTTACCAGCTTCATCAATAAGCATCCACTCGCGATCGCCCTCGGGACCTTCGTGAGTGATTTTCATTTGAGGAAGGCTTTGGGCCCTCCCCGATTTCAACGGATATATATTAAGCTCAGAAACTTGCATCAGAAACTATTGAACAGTTTTTGGATCAGCGGGAGCTGCAACCGGAGCACCTGTTTCAGGTTTTACCATTTGCGGTTGTGGCTTTTCGATTTTAACTAGTTTCTTTTTTTCGATCTTCAAAGCGACTTCATGGGATTCACACACTGTCTTAGCATCGTCACAAACATAAAAGCTGATTGTGAACGGTTTATCGCCGGCTTTCGTCGCATCGAACTGAATTAGTTTTTCAGTTTTTTTAACAGGATCAATCGCCCCCATTTCGCCATCGATATAAAGACCAGATGGAGATGGAACGCTGAAATGAAAACCTTTATCCAATGTCGTGTTGATTTTTTTACCCGACAACTTGATATGGTCTTTCCCATCCGACAAACGAGCGGCGAAAGAAAGTGAAGGAACTAGAACGGCTGCGATGATCAAAGCTTTTGAAATTCTCATGACTTTATTAGACGGCGCCAATGCTGGTTCCGTCAACCTCTCCGCAGCGCATCCCAAGTAAGTCTATGTCTTACGACCCTCTTTGAAACCATAGAACGAAATAAAGACGTAACAAACCAGAGGCAGGACGAAGGCATGTTGAAGATTCACATGATCCGCCACCACACCTTGGATCAGGGGAATGATCGCTCCACCGACAATCGCCATGATTAACAAACTTGAAGCTTTTTCTGTCGCGGCTCCCAAACCACGTACTCCCAAACTAAAAATCGTCGGAAACATGATGGAATTAAACAATCCCACTGCAAGCAACATCCAAGCGGCCATCGGTCCGGACGTGGAAACTGCGATTGCCACAAGCAAAGTCGTCACCAGGGCACAAGCTCCCAACATCTTTGCTGGATTTAATTTTCTCATAAGGAAAGAGCCCACAAACCGACCTACCAAAGCTCCGCCCCAATAAAATGGCACGTAACCCGCTGCCGTACTTTCGGAAATGCCCATGATATCGGATTGAGCCATGAAATTAATCAGAAAGCTTCCGATAGAAACTTCAGCACCCACGTACAAGAACATTGCAATCACACCCAATGATAAGTTCGAGTGTTTGAAGGCATCTGCAAACGTAGCAGTGGATTTGACGTCAGTATTCTTTTCCTCTTTCAGGTTGGGCAAACGCAGCAAATACATTCCCACCGCAAGCAAAAGTAAAATGACACCAAGGACAGTGTAAGGTCCTTGAACCGCTTGGGCCTGTTGAGTTTTGTAAGCCAATTGTTCAGCCACTCCAAGACCCGCTATTTGATCCGCCGTAAGCACGGTCGCAGAAAGAATAAACAGCCCGCCTATCTTAGGCGCGACCGTCGTTCCCAGGGAGTTCAAAGCCTGTGCTAAATTCAAACGGCTGGATGCTGTTTCCTCAGGGCCCAACAAAGTCACATAGGCATTCGCTGCGACTTGCAACACCGTGATACCCGAAGCCAACACAAACAGAGCACATAAAAATAAACCATATGATTCCACCTTGGCCGCCGGGATAAACATAAAGGCACCGATGGCAGACACCAAGAGCCCCGCACTGATGCTATTTTTGTAGCCAAGTTTTGAGACCAGTGTTCCAGCTGGAAGCGACATGATGAAATACGCCCCAAAAAAGGTGAATTGGATTAAGGCGCTCTGCGCATAACTCAGCGAGAAAACAGCCTTCAAATGTGGAATTAAGATGTCATTTAGACACGTTAGAACCCCCCACATAAAAAAAATGGTGGAAACGGTAATTAATGCCTTCTTACGTTGTGCTTCGCTTGGATAATTCATACAATGATCGTAGCAACGGCGGAGGGCATACACAAGACCTTAGTCTTTGCGACTTCAGGTCCGTTTTTCACTCTGTGGAAGCCATCCCACCGTTGTTTAGCATAGCATAATCTTTTACGGGTTGATGAAACCAGAGGAGATAAAGGTGCGGACAATCTTGATGGTCTTACTCCTTACATTCACGGCTGATGTGAGCATTGCTGCTCGCCCGGCGAAGCCCAAATTGATCGCGGCCGATCAAGAATGGGTTCGCTCGAAAATGCACCGTATTGGCTTTTCCAAAGCGTTTACGGAAGAATCCGTTGAACACTATGAACCAAAAAGTTTCGACAAAGTCGTTACTCTGAATTTACTGGGTTTTCTGACACCATCTGGAGCCCATTTGACCGAGCTTGATCCCAAAGCTGTTCAGAAAGCAGCAAACTTTATCAAAGAAAATCCTGAAGCCTTCCAAGCTGCTGAAAAACAATTTGGAGTTCCTGCAGAAGTCGTCTCTTCCCTTTTGTGGATTGAGACACGTCATGGCGCCGACATGGGAACGTTCCATATCGTGAGTGTCTATCTGCACTTGTTACAAGCAAAACGCCCCGAAAATTTAAATAAACTGACTCGCTTGGCTCTTTTGAAAAATAAAGAAGTTAAAAAATACGAAACTCCTGCAGAACTTCGCGAGTTGATGAAAAAACGTGTCGTTGCAAAATCAAAATGGGCGGAAGAACAACTGATCGCTTTGGCAGAGATCAGAAAGAAAAAGCATTTAGACCTTAAAAAATTGCGTGGTTCTTACGCGGGTGCTTTCGGTCTGCCCCAGTTCATTCCGTCGAGTTATCGCGATTATGCTGAGTCTTTGGTGCCCGACGCCACTCCAAATATTACGCAACCCAACGATGCCATCATGAGCGTTGCAAACTATCTGCAAAAAAATGGCTGGCAAACCGCGAACTTGGAAGCCCAAGTGGCAGCGCTGATGAAATATAACAACAGCCGTGATTATGCGAACGGCATTTTGAATATCGCACAAAAAGTGCCAGCCATGATTCCGGTTCCAATCGAAAACAAAACCGCCACGATTGATAAATCGGAGTAGTCAGTCTAGTTTTTGATTTTTCACGCATTGACCTTGAAAGTCCTCAAAACTTGGGAATCTTTCTATATCATCTGTCTATGGAGAAGCGCAAAACGCCCCAAGATATCACAGATGGTTTTGGCCCGATGCACCATCGAATTTTTCGAGTAACGCTGCCTACTAGTTTTCGTAAGGCCAAGTTAGCTTTGCGTGAATTGAAAAAAGATTTAAATGTTTTCTGTCCCACGCTGATCGCCTCCTTCGAAAAATTGAGCGGCGAAAAGGATGACCTTTGCGTGAATGACGAATTTCAAGTCCACATCACAGGCCCCTGGAATGGACCTGTGCGTGTCACCGATGTCACGGACGTTTCTTTTTCTTTGGTGACTTTAAAAGGCCACTTGGAAGCGGGCGAGATATTCTTTAAGTTGCTTCAAGACAGCAGTGGCGCCACCATTTTTCAGATTGAATCCATTGCGCGCAGTCGGGATTTTTTAGTCGACTTGATGTATGATAAAATTCCAATCGGCAAAGTCGCACAGTCCGCGATGTGGGTCATCTTTTGTAAGCGCTTTGCAAAAGCGGCCACGGGATTGCCCGAAGATGAATTCATGATAGACATCGAAACCGAGCGATTCGACGAGGACCGAGGCCTATGGCAAAGAATCTGAGTTGGACTGATTACAAAGATCAGATCAAAAACATTTCCTCGTTAGACTACAACTATGATGTCACCACCTATCATACCAAAAAAGATAAAAGAGGCTGGAAGATCGACCGCTATCACGCCGTCGTCGGAAAAGAAGCGCCGGGTGCCCCTGTCAGCGAGGGCCCCTATGAAAGAGTCAGGCTGGCAGTAGAGCTCTATCATTTTCCAAATCCCCGACTGATTCGAGCTGTTTTTGATCCCCATGATGAACTTTTAGGTCGCAACATGTATATGATTGCCCATTTTATGGGAATGACTTTTAACTTCGGGGTCCGGGTCACTCGAGTGATTGATGAAATAAAAACCATCAATAATACCCAAATGAAAATGTGGGGCTATTCCTACCGCACTCTCAAAGGTCATTTCGAAGTCGGTGAAATCACCTTTGTGGTCTCAAAAAATCTGAATACCGGCATCATAGATTTTTCGATCAATGCCTATTCAACCCCCGACAAAATCGACAATCTATTTTATCAAACAGGATTTCGAGTTTTTGGACGCCCCCTCCAAAAGCATTTCGCATATTCATCTATTCGAAGGCTGAAGCGAATTGCCTCACAAGCCAATTCACCAAACATTTAACATGAATTGTGATTTGTCCGTGTTTTTTCGCACACGGTTTGTAAAGACCCTGGATTGTCTTAGTCTATAGTTGGAGGTAATTATGATTATTTACGAAGCGTTAAAGAATGATCATGACAAGGTCAAAGCACTTTTAAATCAGTTGGTAAATTTAAGCGAAGATGACGACCAGACTCGCAGTGAATTAGTTACCATGATTCGTGATGAGCTCGTCCCCCATTCGCGCGCTGAAGAGGCCGTATTCTATAATACTTTGAGAGAATTCAAGCCCACATCAGACATCGCCATGCATGGCTATAAAGAGCACATGGAGGCAGAATCTTTGCTTCGCATCCTTCAGCTGAAAGACATTGCCAGTCTTGACTGGAAAGACACCGCTCTAAAACTTAAAGAGGCCCTTGAGCACCACGTCGAAGAAGAGGAAGGGCTTATGTTCGAAGTCGCAAAGAAAAACTTCACCGAAGAAGAAGCCCTTATGATGGGCGAAGCCTTTGAAAGAATGAAGCCCGAAATTAAAGATGAGACGATTATAGCTACAACGTGGGAGATGGTGGCAAACCTCATGCCCAACCGATTCACCAACGCCTTCAGGAAATCCAACACTCCCAAACACCTGTAAACCAAAAAACAAAACCCCAGCCTTGTGAGCTGGGGTTTTCAATTTTAAGATTCTAAAATCTAATTACAAGCCCAGAACGTAGGAGAAGATCAGTGGTGCTACGATAGTAGCATCCGACTCAACGATGTACGAAGGAGTCGTTGGAGCTAGTTTACCCCAAGTGATTTTCTCGTTCGGGATCGCGCCAGAGTATGAACCATATGACGTTGTAGAGTCAGAGATCTGTGCGAAATAGCTCCACAACGGGATGTCTTCGTGACCCAAGTCTTGTTCCAACATTGGAACCACGCAAATTGGGAAGTCACCAGCGATACCACCACCGATTTGGAAGAAGCCCACTGGGGCTTTTTTAGAAGCAGACATGTACCACTCTGCCCACGTCTTCATGTATTCGATACCGCCTTTAACAGTCGTCGATTTCTTGATGTCACCTTTGATGATGTGACCAGTGAAGATGTTACCCAAAGTAGAGTCTTCCCAACCTGGAACAACCATTGGAAGGTTTTTTTCAGCAGCAGCCAACAACCAAGAATTTTTAGGATCGATTTGGTAGTACTGTTCTAGTTTCCCAGAAAGAAGGATTTTGTACATGAATTCGTGAGGGAAGTAAGACTCACCTTTTTGGTCAGCTTCCTGCCAGTATTCCAATACAACGTTTTCGATACGACGGATTGCTTCCTCTTCAGGGATGCAAGTGTCAGTAACGCGGTTCAAGTGACGTTCCAAAAGTTTTTGTTCGTCAGCCGGAGTCAAGTCACGGTAGTTAGGAATACGCTCGTAGTGATTGTGAGCGACTAAGTTGAACACGTCTTCTTCAAGGTTCGCACCTGTGCAAGAAATCGCATGTACTTTACCTTGGCGGATCATTTCAGCCAAAGAAAGACCCAACTCAGCTGTAGACATTGCACCAGCAAGTGTCACAAGCATTTGGCCTTTATTATCGATGTGTTTTTTATAACCAACAGCTGCGTCTTTAAGTGCCGCGGCGTTGAAATGACGATAGTGATGTTCGATAAATTGAGAAATCGGTCCCATTACATGCTCCTGTTATGCGAAGAGGCGCAAAAGTAGCATGTTTAAGCAAAAACTCAAGCAGAGAATGGCTTTTGTGCAAGAACGGCCTTACTGAAAAAACCTGTGTCTTTTCGAAGGTCTGAAAAGCCGCAATCCCGCAACAAATCCTCCATGGGATGGAGAAGGTAGTTTTTGTAAAATGGTTCGTGAAAGTCCTTTGGGAATTGCTCGAGAGCCCAATTCAGGTCTTCCGTTTCGCCCTTTTGCAGGGAGTCGACAAATCCATAAAAACCGCCCGGTTTTAAAACGCGCAGGCCTTCCAAAACGGCACCATCCCGAACATCTGCTGGGAGCTCGTGAAAAAGAAAGCAAGAATAGACGAAATCAAAGTGATTGTCCTTAAATGGTAACTCTTCAGCGGCACCCTGGACAAAATCAAGGCCCCGAAACTGTGCCAGACTTTTGCGTGCTTGTTTTAAATAAGGCTCGCTCAGATCTAGAACGGTGATTTGAGCTTTTGGGAAAGCCAGTTTCATAAACCGAGTCAGGCGCCCCGTACCTGCTGCCACTTCCAAAAACCTTAAGCCTTCTCCCTCATTTAAGAAAACATCTTTGGCCAGAGGGATGATCAGTCTTCTCATCGCATCTGCGGCGCCTGCGAACAGGATTTCCACCTGATGTTCGTAGAGCTCAGCGGATTTTTCAGTCAGATAGCCGCCACTTTGATAATGGAAATTACGTTGATAGTACTCCGGCAGATCAGCCAAGTATTCTCGAGCTTCCTGATTGAATTCCTTAGATTCCCGGCCCCGACGGCGACGAGAAATGTGCACTCCATCAGCCACAATCTGGGGAAAACGAAGTGCATGCTTTGCAAAGCTTTCGGGATACAGGACTTCGAGGGGATAAAGTCCCTTATCGATGTTGTCAGTGTCTTTTTTAAGAAGGTTATAAAGTTCGGTGTACGACTTTTTGATATTTTTAAGCTCTAGCGCAGGGCGACCTTGCATGGATCTAGTCACCAATGCTTCCAGCAAAGGCAAAGTAAACTGTTGCGCAGTAAAGTGCGCGGAGCGGGCTAAAGAATAGCCCAGGCTTAATTTATTTTTGAGTCGCTGCTGCTTCTTTGCCATTGGTCATCTTCTTTTGTTTCGCCCAATGTCTTAATGTTAAACCGACCATCACGAAACCCGCAATGATCACCATTCCAACCATGGTAAACCACATCGCTACGATCATTACTGAACTCCCTCTGTTGTTTCAGCTTCTGTCCCTGCCGGGCCTTCAGCACTGCGCGCGACCTGGGCACGTACTTCATTCACAATGTGTGAAGCCATCACCAGACCGAAGGTCCCTGTGATATAACTTGCAGAACCATAAATCATATTGCGGTTGTCGCAACCGTGGAAATCATTCGTTTTGGGACACACGCATTTAAAGCCCATGCCCTTATCATACGTAAGCTCTTCGGGCATCATCACGGGTTCGTCGGAGAACACGCAAGGAATGCCGAATTTCTTTTCTGGAAAATCGTATTTTTGACGAAGAATTTTACGCAACTGGTGCGCCAAAGGACAGGTGTGTGTCTCTGCCAAATCTTTCTTTTGGATACGAAGTGGATCCATTTTCGCAGCAGAACCTGCAGAAGTGATCACGTGAATATTTTCCTTCACGCAAGTCGCAAGAAGGTGTGCTTTTGCCGTCAAATTATCGATAGCGTCGATTAAGTAATCCGGTTTGATCGCCAGCATGCGTTCGGAATTTTCAGCGTTATAAAATTCAGGGATCACAGTCACTTTAGCTTGAGGATTGATTTTGCGCAGACGCTCACCCATGACTTCGGCTTTTTTCTTACCGACCATGCCTTGAACGGCGTGCAACTGACGATTGGTGTTTGTGATACAAACTTCGTCGAAATCAACCACCGTGATGTGACCAACACCCGAACGCGCCAAAGATTCAGCCGCCCACGAACCCACGCCACCGATACCGACAACCATGACGTGTGTGTTCATCAACTTTTTCATCGTGGCATCGCCCACCAGGCGACCCATACGATCAAAACGGCGATGCAGAACGTATTCCGTTTCTGGCGGTTGTTGAGGTTGAGAAGGGTTTTTATTTTCTGTGATCGTTGTATCCATGGAGCCTCAATGCATACTGTCCTGAGGGTCGACCAAATGCTGATCTGTCGAGCCAAAAAGACGATGAAAGTTCCCCGTAGTGATATCTAATATTTCCAAAGGATCAAGGGATTTTAGCTTCCCTATAGTCTTTGCTACCTCCCAAATGGATTCAGGTGGATTTAGCTGATCTTTATAGGCCGGTGGTGCCTGATCAGGGCTGTCACTTTCGATTAAAAGGTACTCCAGCGGAATCTCCCTCACCGCTTGGTGAAGCTTTTGGTTGTCTTCGCGTGCCACGGGCCCGCCGACAGATAAATACAAACCTCGGCTGAGGAAATCCTCGGCCTTCTTCACACTGCCATTAAACGAATGAATCATCCCTTTTTGTGGGGGGAGGCCAAAGAGGTCCATGATCATCAAGCTTTCGTGGTGGGCTTGAACGATGTGTAAAACGAGCGGTCGATTGCCAATGTGGCTTAATTCCAATTGCTCTTCGAAGGCCGTAATCTGACGGTCACGAGAGTCCTTCATAATATGGGGACGGAAATCCAAGCCGACTTCGCCCAAGCCCATTGCTTCGGGCAATTGCTGAGCCAGTAAATTCAAAGCCTCTTCCAGTTCGTCATCGGAATGGTCCGCCACCCAGTAAGGATGCACACCATAGCAAAGGCCAATGTGATAAGGATAACGCGCTTTCAAAAGTCGCTGGCGTTCCCAGTCCTCAGGACCCACTCCACCTTGCATAAAGAAATGGATGCCCTTACCACGAGCCGCTTCGATGATCTCAGACTGCTTGCCATTCCAGCGTGGGTCCGCCAAGTGCCCGTGAGCATCGATCCATCTTCCAAAAGCCGTCATAGCCCCCCCAAAGTGCTGCGCCGAGTGAAGGAAAAGGTACCAGGTAACTTTTCCTCGACTTAAGGTTTGCATAATTTCAGGACTCTAACAAGTCTCATTCCGGGCCGATAAATGAGATTGCGAAGGAGTGTGTATGAAGCACAAGGGTCTACGTTTAGGATTTGATGTCTCTATGGCGAAGGGCGCGACAATGAAGCCCCAGAAGGTTCAATTTTGGAGTGATGAAAACTCTTTTCAAAAATTCAAACCCCATGCGCCATTCAAATACATGAGTGATGCCCTGGTGGGTTTGTCACTTGTCAAACTGAACTCTTATATCAAGTCGCCTTTGGCAACAAAGAACATGAACTATCCATTCGCGATGGAAGCTTGGAAAACGTTGGATCCCCACGTCGAGATTTACGAGCGTTCTCAACAACGTGTTCGTTCTCTTCAATCCCTCATTGCGGTGACTGATCCTAAAATCTGCACTCTTTTTGAAGAGCATTTTAACGAAACATTCGAAATGGCGATCACTCCGTCTGGTATTGATCTGACAGCATTAGGACCTTTGCTTGAAACTTTCTCTTGGTTTGAAAACAAGACCGAGTCTCCTTTGCTTTACAACTTTGGATTGAATTTTTCTAAGCCCTTCATGGATAAACTTCATACATTGTATTCGTTCCTCTATAACCTTCGCAGTTTGGTCGCGATCGATCACAATGCTCACGTTCAAGACGCCTCTCACGAAGCCGTTAAAGTAGACGCTGTAACTGATTACCTACCGCGTGTTGAATACGTGGTGAACGATGCTTTGCTTTACTGGAACTTCAAACGTTTCTCGGAACCTTTCACTGGCCGGGGCACACCAGATTCACGCGTTGAAAAGTTGTTCGCGTCGCCAATGGAAAAAGCATTCCAAAAATACTCGCACAATGCTTGCCATTTGGTTCATAACTTGCCGAAATCGTTCATCACAAGTTTAAATCCGGTGGAGCTTGAAGAAGCTTTCTATTTGGTTCAAATCGATTGGTTGTTAGGGTCCCCTGCTGGTTTGTTATTTAAAATCCGCGAAGAAATTTTCGCCCTTCAAAACGGTTATGAAAAAATCTTTTGGAAAGACATCGAGCCTAAGAGCCACAACAAACCAGTCGCTTTGCACTTGTCGTGCGAAGTTTCTGAAGAGTTGGTTCACGGGGTAAAAGCGGCATAGGCCGCTTGCGAAAATCGCTAAAAAAGATCCAATAAAAAAAGCCTGGTGATGAGCCAGGCTTTTTGCTTTTTATGTAGCTGCGTTTTTCTTTTGCAGCATTTTTTCGCGGATCTTTTTGAAGAGGAAGTAAATTAACAACAACCCAATCACTCCGAAAACCACCAGTTTAAACTGGCGAAGCTTCATCAGGATCGGCTCCCCGTAATGAGCCAAAAGGTAAATCTGGGTCGGAACGCTGATCGCTGCCGCTAAACCGTCGATCAGCAAGAATTTCCAAACTGGGAAGTGCAGCATCCCGCACGCCAAGTGGCCTGGGAAACGAATACCTGGAGTGAAACGGAAGATACCGCATGCATAGGCACCGTATTTATGAGTCCACTCTTCCACACGCTTCATCAAGTGCGGCGGGAACATCTTATGAACGCGAGGGTGATACAAAAGCTTCCGACCAAACACCCTGCCCACACCATAAATGAGGAAATCACTTAAGAAGACGGCAAAGAATGCAATAATGGCAGCGGTATGAACGTTGACCACGGGAGCACCCGGATACGGCGGAGGAAAATGATCTGGGTGAGCACCCATGAACGCCAGAATCCCAACGCTAATAAGAGTCACTTCTTCCGGCAACGGCAAGCCAACTGCTGACAACAACATCATACCGATCAACGCGAAGTAAACCGTGTATGGCTGGTAAGCAAACTGCGACATCCACTGAAATATCGGCTCGTTAGCAAATTCCAAAAGCAATTCTCCTAGGTAACCTACTATGCAGTTATCTCCCGCACTTGAACACCCACGTCACGCTGTGCTATGGTCACTTTCCGTCATAAGGAATAGTATGCAGAGCGAAAGAGGATTTGAATACGGAGTAAAACACATCATCAGCCCGATATCCGGGTCGGTGCGTGATGTTTTATTAAGCATTCTACAAGTCTCTTCGGAAGAAGTGGACTATTTGTTACACCTGGGTGCCATCTATCTAAACCATAGTCGCATTCTCGAAAACGTTTTGGTTTCATCTGGAGACTATTTACGAGTCCATACAAAACCCCGCAGATTCCCAAAAGGTAATGTCGACTTCACAAAGCGTATTATTTTTCAGAATGAGCACTTCGTGGTCGTGAACAAAGTCTCTGGAATGCCCGTTCATGGAAGTGTTGATAACATCCGCGAAAATTTGCAATCTTACATGGAAGAAGCTCTTCAAGAAAAATTGTATGTCACTCATCGTCTGGATGTTCCGACGAATGGTTTAATTATTTATGCAAAAACGGTGGACTTCCAAACAGCGTTCAATAAATTACTGATCGCTCGGGAGATCAAAAAAATCTATCGCGCCTTGATTGAAGGCCCCGCGCCCACGGCGAAAACTCTGAAACATTATATGGAGCCCTCCCCACGTGCGCCGAAAGTCGTCAGTCACGAACCCCGGGACAAATGGCAAGAATGCGTGCTTGAGATTTTGGAAGTGATTCCCCATCAAGAACATATGGAATTAAAGATTCATTTGCACACAGGCAGAACGCATCAAATTCGCGCTCAACTTGGGTTCGAAAAATCCCCGATCATCGGCGATCATACCTATGGTGCAAAAAAAAGATGGGATGACGAGCGAATTGAACTGACCGCCTGCGAATTAGAGTTCTTAAATCCCCTCACCGGCGATCATCATCATTTCAAAATTTAGGCTCCTTTAATCACCACACGAAGATTTTCGACCACTCCATTTAAATGTATAGCCTCACCTGCCAGTTCCTGCGACGATGCCGCGGCTTGCTCAGAGGCTGCTGCATTTCCTTGAGTGACGGCGTCTAACTGATTCATCGCTTTGCCAATCTGGATGATGCCATTGGACTGTTCTGTTGTTGCTGTTGAGATTTCAGAATTTAAGTCTGCAACTTTCTTAACAGAGCCCACTATTTCAGACAACGAAGCCACACTTTGGCCCGCTTCAGAATATCCGGACTGAATTCTTTGAACGCTGGAACTGATTAATGAATTGATATCTTTGGCGGCCTCACTGCTTCGAGCAGCCAAGGTACGAACCGCCTCTGCAACAACGGCAAAGCCCTTGCCTTGCTCTCCGGCTCGTGCTGCTTCGACAGCCGCATTAAGGGCCAAAAGGTTCGTTTGAAAGGCGATATCATCGACGACTTTCGTGATTTCTTGGATTTTTTTAGAATCCAGGTCAATGACTTTCATTGTTTCTAGCAAGGCCTGGATTTTGTTTTCGCCCTGCTGCGCGCTTCGTAAAGTATTTTCCGACAACAAAGTCGCTTGAGTCGCGTTATCGGCATTTACTTTCACCATCGCCGTCAGCTCCTCGATAGTTGCTACTGTTTCTTCGAGGGAGGAGGCTTGTTCCGTGGAGCTTTGGGAAAGACTGTCCGATGAGCTTGCTATTTGCGAAGCTGTATCTTGAACCTTGGCGGCGTTATTGCTTAGAAGCGATAAAATATTATTGATAGCTTTCGAAAGATTGCGCAACGTCGTAAACGCCAGGACTCCGCCCAAGAAAATCACAATCAAGCTTGTTGTGACCATAATTTCCAGGGCAGATTGAATAGCCTGTATTGTCGATTTTTTCTCGAACTCAAGCTGTTCGTGATTGAATGAAACGATCTCATCCAAAGCTTTATCACCGGCAAGTCGTGAATCACGCCCCACTGTAGAAATCAACCGAAGAGCTTCCTCAGTCCCTTTTTCCGTTGCCATCACAGCTTGAACTTTCTTATCGTTCTCTAGCCAAAGGTTGTACGCTTTGGAAAACTCGTCGAGGCTTTTACGCTCACGGGGATCCATAATATTCATGTGGTGTTTAATTAATGCCTGAATACTTTCATCAAGCTTTGCGATTTGAGCCGCGTTGTTGGCCCGCTTCTCAGGATTAAAATAGAAAAGGACGTAATTTCTTTCATAGATCATCTGGCTATGAAAAGAGTCCTTCAAGTTCATCGTCTCAACCACGTTCTTAAATTGCACATCGGTGATTAAGGTGACCACCTTGCCAATTTCTTTGATGTTCACCAGACCGATGACTGAAACTGCTAGAATACCTGCGCTTAGCAGAACGAAAATAGCTGTCATCTTTTGACTTAGACTTAATTTACCCATACACGCTCCTGACGGACACGTTTCGGGTGGCGGAATTCAGAACTTAAGTTAAGAGGGATCTTCGGACAATATCAAATGGATTCTCAAGGTATTCCAACCAGCTTTGCTAGAAACAACCTCCCATGGTCTCGCAAAGCGAATAAAAAAAGGCCACTCTTTCGGAGGGGCCTTTTTGCAAAAAACTGCTGTAACGGTAGATCGCTAGTCGCGACTACAAGACATAGATGTTCGTCATCAAAGAATACTGCGTATTGAATGGTTGCCAGATTTTTGTATCTTCACCTTTATAAGAGCCCAGCATCGAATCGTTGCCGATACCTAAAGAGAATGACAATCCACGAACGGGTTTAATCCACATGTTTAAGCCCAAGCGAAGAGCAGTCGTGTGATCCCCTTCTAAACCTTCCGTTGCAGAAGAGTGGTACCAATTTTCAACGAATCCCGTTTTCGTGGAAAACGCGAACATCTGATTAATTTCCCACTGAACTTGCAAGTAGTGCTCTAGACCGAATTGCTTATTCGTTTGACGTGGGTCTGTCACATACATCCCGTCATCGAAAGTTGGGATCGATGAATTCAAACTTGCCGTTTGGCTTTGCCAGTAAATATCTGGTTTCGCAACGTACGCCAAAGACCAACGACGAGAGAGTCTATAGTCCGCGTAACCTTCAAGACGAATCTTTGTGATCAAACCTTGTTCTTGAGAGACTTTGCTGGATGGAAGGTACACTTTCACTTTACCTGAAAGATCGATATCGCCAAAATAACCCAAGTCGTAGTTTTGATACACGAAGTGGATGTCTTGCATGGCAAAGTTAGAAGTTTGTTGTTCGCCGTATTCGTCTTGTCCTGCAGTGTTGTACAAGAATGGCAAACGCAAAGAAGCTCTTTCCTCGCCGCTTACTTTATAATTTAAAGAGAAATAGTCGTAAGTATCTAAAGAGCGTGTGCTTGTTTCTGTTTTGCCTGGTTTCATATTCGCTTGGGAAGCGATGGAGAAGAAAGTCAAAGACCAGTCGTTAGCGCGACCACCCACTGAAGTTGCGGAAACAAAGTCGTCACCGTCGAGTACCGCTGCAAAAGCAGAAGAAACGAACAAACTTGCGATCAAAAAACCGGTCGCTTTTCTTAACATTTTTCACTCCTAATTACGGATGCTTACGACAAAGTCCTGGAAGTTATGCCATAGCGCCTTGCATTAAACAATAGTCAAAAATTAGACAGTCTTTTGACTTGAGCAGACGCGCAAGAACCTCTACTGTGAATGCCTATGAAAAAGCATTCCTTCTTAAAGAACCTGATTTTGCCTCTGGTATTGGCCTCCCTTACGGGCTGTGCTGTTTCCTTCTCGAAAAAACAATGGGACCTTCCGCCCAAGGCAGACAACGAAATCAGCGTGATGTCCTTCAACGTCGAAAACTTGTTCGACACTGTAAAGACTCCAGGGCACAACGACGAAACATACATGCCGCTTTATATGAAGAAAAGCGATGCATCCCTGCGCACTGCATGTGTCAAAAATAACGAAGGTTCTTACCGCCAAAACGAGTGTCTTTCCACGGACTGGTCTCCAGAGGCGTTGGAGAAAAAGCTAACGAATCTTTCTAAGGTCATCTTGGGAGTTGATAACAACGGTCCTGACAACTTGATGATCATGGAAATCGAAAGTGACGTGGTTCTTAAACAATTGAACGACCACTTGGCCCCTGCAAAATACACAACTCAAGTGATTATCGATGGACCTGACAAACGCGGTATCAACGTGGCATTCTTATCGCGCTTTCCATTGGTGGGTAAACCCGTGTTACATCCAATCCCTTGGAAACCAGAAAATGAAAAAGACCGTGAATGGATGGAGCGCTCGCGCCGTATCCTTGAAGTGACTGTAAAGGCACCTAATGGCGATCCTATTACCTTCCTGGTGGGCCACTTCCCTTCTCAAGCAAACCCAACTTACTGGCGTCAACAAATCGCACAATTTGCTGTGGACTTGATCAAAGCAAAAGGTCCCAATGCGATGGTGGTTTTCGGTGGAGACTTGAATATCTCGGCTGAAGAGGAGGAGAAGGCTCATATCTTCCGTGACATCCTATCTAAAGGTGGCGCTGTTTCTCATTTTGTAGGTTGCAAAGACTGTCCTGGGACTCACAACTATCGTGGTTCTTGGTCCTTCCTTGATGCCCAAGTTTACAGCCCAGCACTTCAAGCCGATGGAGCTGGCAGCTATCAAATGCTTCCGCAGACAATCGATGTGATTCGCTACAATCCGGTTCACCTTAAAAAAGGTAAGTATCCAAAACGCTGGGATTACGATGCGCAGGATGGCGTGGCGGATCACTTCCCGCTCTATGTGCGTTTGAAACAAAGAAGCGAAGCTAAGACTCCGGTGAAAGATGAAGCTCCGGCGACGGCTAAAAAAACTACGAAGAAAGTCCCTGCGAAGTCTAAAAAGAAATAGTCGCTCTTAAAATCATCGAGCGTACAAATAAAAAAGCCGCGTTTTAAACCACGGCTTTTTTATTACCCTGGTCAGTTGCCTGACCGCCCTTGCTTTTGCTTTACAAAAAATCTTAGTAAACTAACAAGCGACCGATATCAACCGTTGGACGGTGACCACATTGTGCAAGGTCTTGTTTCCATCTGTTACCACCAACTGTAATAGTTGATGCATCGAAGGCGATTGGATTTTTATATTTGTCGGACTCAATTTTGCCGGAACCGATAAGTTCGTTGCAGCGACCTTCAACTTTTAAGCTGTAACCAGCAGATGACACTTCAACTTTATCGCTACCCAGTTCCATCACAGCTGTCGAAGAAAGGACTTTTACAGTGGGCTCATTCAAGCTCGCTGCATCCACCACGATCAACATTTTCAATGAATAGTCGTCTTTTTTAAAGCCCTTATCGCTACCCGCATTGAAGTTACCTGATGCTTCGACAACCAAGTTCAACTTGGATGCATCTTGAGCATCCACTGTCAGGTTCGCAGCATATGAATTTTCAAAAACATTCACGAATGTCTTTTTCAAATTAACTGCATCTGCAGTTGTTTTGATTTTTGTTGCAGAAATGGAAACGGCAGAAGTAGCACCATTGATAACCACATCGAAGCCCTTAGACATTTTGCCTTTGAACGAGCCCAATTTATTATCGTAGTTTACTTCTTCTTGTGTCGAAGAAATCTTGAAAGTCGTTAGTGACTTTTCACTGTCAGTCACTTTCTCGCTCAATGTGTACAAAGACTTTGTCGCGTCTGCGTGGCCCAACGCCAATTGTACCAACTCCAACGCCTCGATTTGTTTTTCCATGATCACTGACGATGTCGCGTAGGCACCTATTTTGAAAGCGCCTTTTTCATAAGCACCGCCGCCTGTTTTTCCTTTTGTCCCTTTTGGATATTTGATTTTCGCCATAACGTCAGGCGTGCCGATCTGCTTATCTTGCGGAGTGCAAGCAGTCGTTAAAAGTGCAGAGGACAAAAATAGAGCGGAAAATACTTTTAGGCTTTTCATAGGGGCAGAATCTAACCCGATCAGGAAGATTCCGCCAGAGACAAATCCTCTTTTACAGGGGTGTCAAAATTGTGAACAGACAGCGGATGCCGCCATTGTTAATTTTGATCTCCTTTTCGATTTTATAGCCGTTAGGGGCCGGATCGACCTTATCCTTTTCCGGATATAGGATCCCCAGCTTCTGGGGCTTGTAAAGACGACACAGCTCCGCCGCCAGAGCTTTAAGCCCACCCTTCCCAGCCACCGGCAAACGCTCCCCATAAGGGGGATTGACCACCATCCACAAAGCCTGAGGGGCCTTACCGATCGGAGAAAGTGTGTCCGTACCTTGAGGGGCTTCCAGGGAGTTTTGGGCCCAGAATTTGTGGTCCTGGGGTTTAAATTGATCCCTTTGATAGGCCTTTAGCTGAGACTCAACTTCGGCGAAGTTTTTTTCGGTGATGTTAGGCATCTCGGGATTGATATCCATGCCCAACAAAGCCTTAAACGGAGCACGAGCTGGAATTTCATAGTTAAAAGCAAAGCTTGGAGACAAGAAAAGCTTTGGGCATTTCTTCCATTGTTTGAAGGCGAAATCCCTTTGGAACTGACCGGACCACAAGGCGCGCGCCTCTGTCAGGAAAGTTCCTGATCCCATCATCGGGTCACATAAAGTAGCCCCAGCTACTTCACCTGGAGTTGCTTCGCCGATCATTTCACGCAGAAGTTCAGCAGCGATCGTTTCACGCATTGGGGCTTCACCTTTAAGTATCGACCATCCACGCTTGTGCAAATGCTCGCCTGTGGCATCGAGACTGATCGTGCAAAGATCATCATCCATACGGATATAAATCGAAGCACAAGGTGTTTCACCTGTTTGACCTGCGAAAATTTCAGACAAAGCTTTTTCAGCGCTTTCTTGCAGACGCTTTTCGTTGTTCAAGCGGCTTTTTTGCGCAGCCACTTCCCACTCGACGTTGCCGTGCTGAAGATACTCTTTCCAAGGAAGGGATTTAAATTTTTGATAAAATTTTGGCAGATCTTTCGTTTTGAAAGACGTCATACGAAGCAAAAGACGATTGGCAGTTTTCAAAAAGAAATTTAGTTGCAAGGCTTGAAACAGCTCCGTCTCAAATTCCAAACCTCCCATCATCACTTCCACTTCGGGGAATGACAACGCGTGCGTCTTGGCATCTTTACCTAACAAATAAGGCCAGACCTCTTTCATCTCCAAAAGAGCAGTGTTTTCAAACCCAAGGGGCGTCGAAATAAAGAATTTCACGATTAGAATCTCCAGTAAGCATCAAACAGAACGTAATAACCATCCGTCGCGGAAAGCTTGAATGAAGAAACATCCGTGGCATTAAGTGATAAGCTGAAATGAAAACGATCCCAAATTTTCACATAGGTTAAATAACCACCCAGTGCTTTGGTTTCAAAGTTATACGAAGGACCCAGTAAAACACGATCCCAGTTGTCGCTGATAAACTCGTACCCCGTTTGGAAGGACGTCGTCCCCAGGGACTTTACTGCCGTGATGTCAGAGGCGTTAGCAAAAGACATTGCCGCCACCGTGAACATGGTGTGAGAAATCACGCTTTCCGAAGAAATAGAATCCCAGTACACCGTAAAGTTCAGAGTGTTAGAACTGTCACTGGGAACATGGGCCGTATTCGCGCCCACAGAAAATGTATTGGAATCGGACTGAAAGACGCGGTATTTCGCAGAGGCATTGTAAGCTCCTGCGATATCCCCCGTTAAAACTGTTCCCACTGACAGTTTATCCGTCACACCGAAATTGGCCTGACCGTACCAAGCTAAAAGATATTCGTTCTGCCACAATGTCTCGGCCGTTTCACCCACGGACACACCTTGAGTGAACAGAGGTTTGTATTTAGCGGAAATATTTTTTCCACGGCGTTTGATCAATAAATCCGTGGTGCCCTTGTACTTGTCATTTTCTGACGACAGATTGATGTGACTGATTTGATCGCCAATCTGAATGAAATGCAGGCGAGATTGGCGCAAGAGTTCCGCCGTGATTTGATAAGTCCCATCTTCATTATTGGAAACTCCTAGAATTTCCAAAAACCCGATAACCCCTACCCCACTTTTTTGTGATTCAACAGAGACTGTCTCGCCCACACGCCAGTCGTTAAAGTGCGTGTTGGCTTTGAGGGTCTTGTTATCAAGAAAGGTATCGATGCGAGCTGTGGCATCTTTATTGGCATAATAGGCAGGCTCAGAAGCAGGTTCACGAACAACGATGGGGACTTCTTCATCCATTGCATGGGCATTTGCCATCGCCACTGGCGACACCAAACACAACCCAAAAACTGCTCCCCAAAAACTAAACCCCAACATTCCAAAGACCTTAACGTACTTTGGGAAGCTGTTCAATTTCGGAAGACTATTTTACGAGGATTTTTGCTTTATTTTGCGCTGAATAGCCTTGAGCCGATCTCTGTTGCTGCGCGGCCTTATCCATATCTTTCTGCTTGATAACTTTAATCACGCGAAGAAGGTTCATTCGCGTTGCTTCATTCATCCAGATCTTCTGTGCTTGGAACCATGCTAATTGAGCCCCATTGCCCTCTTTGCCATAGAATACGAGGTAAGCAAAACCTTGGTTCAACAGGGTTTCCATCGTCACAGTGGTGCTTTTCTTAATAAACGGCATAAAGCGTGGAGATGCGGCATAGACCTCATCCAGCGACAAAGTCTGATTACGATCTTTATCATAGCTCACCATGATCGACTCGATGTAATGGATGATTGTCACCATTGTTCTGATGTTGGCAACCTCAACCAAGCCTTCGTCTTCTTTATCAGAAACGCGAGACAGGAATCGCAATGTTGAATAGAACTCAGTCCATTCCGCCGGAGTCATGCGCGCAACCCATTTGGACATCTCAGGCAAGTTGTCAAAATGCTTGTTGAACTGCAAACGGAACTGACTTTCAAAGCACTTATCATTCAAATAATAAAAGCCCAGTGGATCTGTATCTTCACGCAGCGACAAACCATTCGCTTTACCACAGCCTTCGACCAACATGTCATTATAAATCGATGCCGAAGACGACAAGCCTGCACTGAACAGCAAGCTCACGAACTCATAGGTCTCCCTTTGATTCATGTAATCATCGCCATTACCACTGAACGTAAAGAAATTCGCCTCTTGGAACGAACGCGAAGCCGTATTGCCCGTACGTCGATCAAACGCTTTAAGGTCAAACATCAGCTCTTTAAAATCCTCGTACCAAGTGTATAGGCCCTCGGGTTGGATCGTCGCTTTTTTAAGTTCACCACTGGTCTCTTTACCATAGGCCAACATCAGGGCACGGGACATTGCACGCATCAAATTTGATTTTGTAAGACCGGTCCACGTGGTCGAAAGAGTATCATTATTATTGTATTCTTCAATACGCCCGTTTTTATTATAAACGATCAAAACATTGGATTTTAGTAAATCTCCAAAGTCATTCCAAGCATTCAACAAAGCCGTTTGTTCGTAGGGATCTGATGACAAACCATTATTAATCACCGAGCCGTTATCGAACTGTTTATAGTTCAACAGGAGTTCGTTTCTAGGGATGGGAGCATCCACGGAACGTTGGCCTTGCAACTGAGAATCCGCAAAGCTTTGGACTAATCTCCAAACATTGTATTCACGACGTAAAGCGACGATGTGCTTTTTCTCAAGCCCTAATATACCTCGAGAATCTCCGTTACGACCCGGTTCTAACAATCTCAAAATGGCAGCGCGATACAAAGTCTCGACGGAAACAGGGCGAATCTGAACAACTTTTTTTACCTGGGGCAGATTCAAAATCGTCTCAATTAAATTATCAATATCTTCCAATGGAATCATGCCACGGGTGGTGATTTGAGGACATCCTTCGATCAAGTCAATCGCTTGACCAATAAACTGACTGACTTCGCGCACTTTGGTTTGATTGCTGGTATCGAAATTATGAATCACGTAGTGGTACTTTAGGAATAAGCCGTATAAATCCACCAAGCTGTTCAGACTGCCCTTCCACTGACTGAAGGTTGCAAGCTGAGCTTCCCGGCCCATCAGCACATTCTTAACCACTTCCACCACAGGCAGCCACTGCGATACACGGGCCTCTGTGTCTTTTTCTTTCACGAATTCTTTGAAACCTTTGATCGCACGTTTGCCGTCTTCAAAGGAATAATCAGAACGGCTGAGCTCGGTTTTTTCCAGTAAACGTTGAGCACCGATGCGCAGTTGCTCTGTCGCTGCCGAAACCTGCTGCCAGTTCGCCTCGTCCACTTCCGTTTTTAAAAGCAATAGCTTGATATGCGGCGCTAAATCCACCGCCTCATCACGTAAAATCGCCAGCACTTCGACCAAACGAGTGATTTCATCCTTAGTCAGATTATTATTCGAACCACCCAGAAGGGCCTTTTTAATTTTCATCAATTCCAGAGCGAACTCCGGAGTCACAACGTTTTCTTTTAAAAAATACTTACTGAAGAAACGACGCATTTCTTCCACTGTGTAGGCATTGCTTTGCGCCCCGTAAGTTTTCTTTTGGAAGTACACCAGGGCTTCGCGCAGACAATCCACCGAGATAATGATTTCTTTAGATTCCGCATCGCCTGTTGTTAAGCGTTTCAAAGAAGCAGGCACATCTCTTAAACAGACCAGCTTATCATTAGCGAAATGCAGTTCTTCTTCTTTGGTCTCACGGCCATTGATAAAATCGCTGCAACCCACCACGGATGTCGTCATGATCAACGAGGCCATTAATAAAGAGAGCTTATTCTTAAAAGACATAAGCTGCTCCTAACATCAAACGGTCGTTGTTTGCAAACTGCGCCAGTTCATTTTGATTTTCTTTTGAAGTGGGACCGGCTTTGAGCATTTGCATCTCGCCAAAGAAGGACCACAAGCCTGACAAGCGCAGACGAGTATGGACTCGGAATAGTTGAAAATCATTTTTATCAGACATCATGTAGCTTACTTTGGAAAGCAAGCGGCGGGCTTTGCCTAAGCTCAAGTTGTTCAATACCGAAATCTGGTTGGCTTCATAGAATGGATACAGATTCGTCAATGGCTCATTGGCCAAGTCCGCCCCTGTCTCTGTCACTTTACCGCCATAGATATCCAAGCGCATGATATTGAGGGCCCAGTTTCCATTGTCCCACTCGACAAAGGGACTTACTAGCAAAGCATCTTCGAAAACAGGTTGAGTCCAATCTGGATCATTAAAAACATTTTCTTTTGTGGGGCGATCCAAAATCGTGCTAATCCCCATACGCAAACGGCCGGTTTTATAAGTTAAATCCCCGCCAGTGAGCGAGTGATAGAAAACTTGGGGACGCAATTCGACGTTCCCTTTTAAAGTGCTCAGATCAAGACTGCCTTGATAACCAATCGCCAACGTATTATCGGGTTTATAAATATAGCTTAACTGTGCCTTTAAGCCATTCGGGTCCCCGACGGCTATCTTTGCACCATAGGAGTTTTGCACGACAATTTCGGTCGTGTTTGGTTGATTCATGTTGTACTGCATTTGAGTGGCTTCATCCCAGATGCGCACACTTTGTGGCGGTTGGTGAAACCACGGATTTCCTTTTACAAAGTCCCCGTCTTCGATTTCAAAGCTCGGGCCTTGGCTTGGAATATAAATAGGCGAAGCAAACAAAGTGAATGAGTATTGTTTGCCTTCTGTTTGCCAGAAAATACCCGACAGACCTTGGCGTTCTGGAGCCAGTGGGTTCCATTTAAAAAGAGGCTCCCACACGCCCAATTCCCAACGCGCGTCGAGCTCACTCCACAGCATTTTTTTACGTCCTATAAAGAACGTCTCTGTGTCACTTTGTTTGGTTTGCACATAAAATTCAGCGATATTTAGATAATTCAAAAGAGGCGAACCCACCGCCACACCGCCGGAAATATCCATACGAAGTGCTGCGTCTGAAAAGGGCTCGGTCTTAATGCCGGCACCCACAAACTGGTAGTTATTTTTCTGCGTAGCTTCAAATTCTGGGCTGATAAAGGAGTCGGAGAATAGCTTCATTTCCGTGCGCACTTGGGCCACAGCGAAACCTGGGACAGCTAGCACTGCCCAAAAAACAATCAAATGAAATATAGAAGCCCCTTTGGGGGGTCGTCTAAATAACATAGTTCTCCCTATCCACCGCTTATACTTCACAGGCCGTGCCCTGGTGAGGCGGATTTTAAGGGGCAGAGCCATGGAACGTTTTAAACAAGTGACCTTTTTGGGCGCCCTTGCTAGGATTCAGGCATGTCTCAAACTGAGACCCGCAAGGGTGCTAAATTTTTAATCATTCGCTTCTCAGCGTTTGGCGATGTCGTGCAGACATTAAGCGTTCCTTCAGCAATTGCGAAAGCATTTCCTGAAGCGCAGATCCATTGGATCACACGCAAAGACATGGCACCTTTATTAAAAAACCATCCGCACATTCACAAGGTGTGGGAGTTTGATCGCAAGGCGGGAGCTTTGGGATTAGCAAAACTTGTGTGGTCTATGCGCCAAGAAAACTTCACGCATATTTACGATGCCCACAACAACTCTCGTTCGCGCATCATTTCCATGATCTTGCGACCTTTCGGTTTTATTGGAATTGGTCCCTACTTTATTCGCAGATCCATCCGTCGATGGAAAAGACTTTTGCTTTTCAAGTTCCGCATCAATAAGTTCGAACAGCCCTTTAATGGGCAACGTGACTTGTTGGAACCCTTGCAACCATGGGGTGTTTCTAAACTAGCACCCCCTGCTCCGCAAATTTTCCCCAGCCAAGACGTGATGGAAAAAGCTCGGGATATTTTGGGCGAGTATATGAATGCAGTTGCTTTAGCGCCTTCCGCTGCTTATTTCTTAAAACGTTGGCCTAAGGACTATTGGAAAGAGTTGATCCAACTGATGCCCACTCAAAAGTTTGTCCTTTTGGGCGGACCAGAAGATTCTTTCATCGAAGACATCCATGCTGTAGCTCCTGATCGCGTGATGAATTTGGCTGGCAAAACATCTTTGCAAGTGAGTTCCGCAGTTGTGGGTCACTCCCGCGCCGTAATTAGTAACGATACAGGTCTTTTGCACGTGGCAGAACAGCTTGGGAAACGCACAATTGCTTTGATGGGCCCAGCTCCCTTTGGCTTTCCGTCTCGTCCGACAACTAAAATCATGGAGCTTGATTTGTATTGCCGCCCTTGCAGCAAACATGGTCAGGGTCCTTGCGTGAATAAAGAAAAATTTCACAAGTGCTTGGTAGATATTACGCCGGCACAAGTCGCTGAACAACTTCGCAGCATCCTTGAGGAAACAAAATGAGCGTGTTGGTTTTCTGGCTTTATAAGTTTGTCATTGTTCCCCTAGCCTGGATGGTCTTGCAGATCCTGCGCCCTTTCATCGGTGGAAAACTTCGTGAAATGATCGAAGACAAAAATCACAGCTTTTATAAAATGGTTCATCCAGGAACTGAAAAGTTAATCACTTTGCACCGCCCTTTGTGGATTCATGCCGCCAGCGGCGAAATCGAATATGCCCGGCCCGTGATCCGTGAGTTTAAAAAGAAAAATCCAGAGATTCCCGTCATCGTGACCTATTCGTCTCCTTCTGCGAAAAAGATTTTAGAAAGCATGCACGATATCGACATGTGGGCAGCATTGCCCTGGGATTTCGATTTCCTAATCACTGCCTTCATTGCTAAATGGAATCCCCGCGCTTTGCTTTTTTCGCGCACCGATGTATGGCCGGTACTGGCTCGTACTGCGAAAAAGAAACGCTTAACCGCAGGACTTTTCTCTGCCACGTTTGCCGACAATTCTTCACGTCTTAAAGGCTTATCAAAATTCCTGACGAAGTATGCAATGAACCAGTTGGATGAAATCCACTGTGTTTCAGAGGAAGACCGCCGCAATTTGTATTTGCTAGGTATTAAAACTCGTATCGAAGTCAGTGGCGACACCCGCTTTGATCAAGTCTTTCACCGTCTGGAAAACCCCAAAGAGTTGAAAAACGAATTGATGCCCTCGACAGACGAATTCGTTTTTATCGCAGGTTCCACATGGCCAGAGGATGAAGCTGTTTTAGTTCCAGCCTTGGCGAAACTTAAGCGCGACAATTTGAAAATCATTATCGCACCTCACGAAACCACACCTGAGCATTTGGAAAAACTGGAAAAACAATTCAGCGATGCGGGCCTCCCTTATGTACTTTACTCGAAATCCACACAATGGCCCGTGGGCAGTATTTTGCTAGTGGATAAAGTCGGAATTTTGGCAGAGCTTTACACGTGGTCTGATGTCGCCTTCATTGGTGGCAGCTTTAAGAAGCAAGTTCACTCTGTCATGGAAGCATTGGCTGCGGGATTGCCCGTTTTAGTAGGTCCTCACCATCAGAACAACCGCGAAGCGTTGTTCTATCAGAAAAAGAATTTCTCCTCCGGCATGATCGTGCAAGTGGTGCACTCCTCGGAAGATATCATGGTATTGATCGATCGTATGCGTAAGAAGTCTTTTGCATTCCCTCACATCAAAGAGGAAATTCGATCAGAGATTGGTAAAAATAAGAATTCCACCCAAAGAGTCCTAAGCAGTTTCTTTTAGTTTAATGGATCGCTTATTTCCCCAAAGAACCTGAGCCATTCCTAGCCCCTGTTAAGCAAATTTTGGCACCGGGGGCGGCCTCACGTTTTTAAGTCTATTGTATTTGTTTTAAGTATTACAAAGCGTGCACGGAACTTGAAGTAATCCCCCGTAACAGGGGTTTTATGAAAACGTCCGCTATGACAGCACTTTGTCTCACTTTGATACTGGTAGGCCAAGCTTGGGCTCAAGGTACGTCTGTGACAACAGTATCTAATGACTCTGAGACTAAGAAGTTCTCGGCGGAATGGCGTATGTCTATGAAAGGCCAAAGCCAAGAGGACGAGCAAACCCAAGCTAAATATGTAGACCTGCGCTTGGAGCTTAAATCCAAATATGTCTTAACGAATTCCCTTTATATTGATTTCCAACCTGGATTCCGTGTTGTTTCTGGCCAATCTCAGACAATCGATGGCGCCGACAGCATGAAAAACGCGATTCTATTGAATCAAGCCGGTTTGATGTATAAACCTGCGAATTTCTTTCAGTTGGCAGCGGGAGCTTTGGACCAACGTTATAACCATACTTCATTGTTAATTGATTCAATGGCTTTCCCGTCTGCGCGCATGCAAAGCCTTTTCAGAATGGGTTCAATGGTATCAGGTTTCGTGGTTGAATCTGCGATTCCAACTTCGACTTCTTTAAGCACAAACACGCAAGAAAAAGAGCCCACTCCATCTTTGAATTCCGCGTCTGTTCGAATGAACTTTATCCCTTCTAAAAATGGCTTTTGGAAAAACAAAATCGGTTATTTTGCTTACAGCAACCTACCTTCTGCAGTGGCTCAACAATCTATGCTTTTGGGTAATGAAGTGAATACGATTTCAGATGCTCACTATGAATTTGTTAACAAATATGCGGGTGTTGAAGCTGGAACCGAGATTTCTGTTCCGGTCAGCACGTTGCTGGATTTAACATTGGAAGCTGAATACGTAAAAAACACTCAAGCTGCGGACAATGTAAATACAGCGTACTCAGTTAAAGGTGGCACTAGAATTCACGTATCCTCCGCTCTTGATTTCAGCGTTATGGCAAAATACTTCTCAGTTGCTCCAGAAGCAGCGGTTGCTTACTTCAATGCTCGCGGTTACGAAACAAACCGTATCGGCTATGAAGTTGGCAGCTTTTTCTCATTCTTGAAGCAAGGTTTCGACCTTGGGGCTTCATACAAAGAATCTGAAGTTATGTTTTCGAACACCGTTCAATCACGCGAGAAGTTTATTATGATCAAGCTGGAGACTTTCTATGCAAACATCTAAAATGTATTTCGTAAAATTCATTTTAGGGTTGAACCTTTTGACGTTGGCAGCTTGTAATTTGCCTTCGCCTAAAGATAAAAACGAATCAGGCTCACAGGCTGCGACCTTTAATATCGACAGCATCAAAGGAACTGCTTCCACAGAACAAACTGCGGGCGCATTCGCATTGCCTGACTCTAAAGTATTTAACTTCTCTGTTTGCGTGAAAGATGTTGCTTATAATAAGACAATCGCGGGTCACAAGTTCATGATCCAAGAAACTCAGCAAAACATTACTTCTGATGCTGCTGGTTGCATTAACTGGTCTGAAAAAATCAAATACAACTACCTGGCTGACTCTCAATATATTGAGATCAAACGTCACATCCAAGGCCTGGGCTTGCAAAAAGGCACACGCGAAATCGACCTTGCGATCAACCCTTGGTCTCATGGGGAATCTTTGCCAGCAGTTGTCGATCTGCGTAAAGAGCAAGTTGATAAATTGGTCTCTGATAAAAAAGCAGTTCAACAAGCATTGAAGGGCTTCTCTGCTGACGATCAAGTTCGCACGCGCAAGTTGTGGGTTGAAGACGGTCGTTTGTTCGTTACTGAGAAAAAGATGACAACAGAGGGTGTAAATCTGGAACTTGAGTTCCGTGGAAATCCGGCTCCTGCCATTCAATTGACGAAAATGAATGGCGAATTCGTTTTGAAGTCCCTGGCTGCAGGTACCTTCAAAGCCCGCATGAGCTTGATCCATATTTATACTGAGAATAACAAAGAAGTTCACCGCTTGCTTGCACAGACATCCGAAATGACAAGCACAATGGAAAACGGCTCTTTAGGTCTGAAATCCGTACTTTCTTTGAGTGCCATCCCAACTCGTGGACAAGTGGCATTCGGTCTTGAGTTGACGGCTGTCAATGGCCCAGAAGGCTTGATGCCTTTTCAAGGCTTTTACATGCTGAATGAGTACGACCAAATCAAAGGTTCGAACTTTTTGAAAATCAGCTCTCAAGTCGCACAATCTAAAGATTTTAAATTGGCTGAATACATCAATGCCAACATGGTTCAAGTTTCTAAAACAAACGCGAACGCGGTTGACGATGAAACTTACCAGAAACCTAAAATCGAAGTTTCACAACTAGAGTTTAAATTCATCCGCGTGGGTGAAGAGACTACTTCTATGCGTGAAGTGATTTACTCTGTAAAAGCTTGCGTTAAAAACGGTTTGGATCAAAAGTCGACTCGTGCCCACACGTTCACGGTGACTAAGTTCCGTCAAACAGAGGCCGAGACTGCACAAAAGGTGAATATCAAAACAGATAACAACTCTTGCATCACTTGGGATGAAAGCATCAAATTTAAATACTTTGACTGCCAACGTTTCATCAAGGGTTCCGTGATGATCTCTAATAAAGAACTTGGCATGAACGAAACACTTCCGATGTTGGTAAATCCTTGGGAAACTTGGGGTCCCACAGCTCGTGACCTTCGTTACGTAGATCCAACAGAAAAACTGGTTTTGGACTGTAAGCAAGAAAACCGTCCACGCACGCAATTGATGTTGGACGCTTACAGCTACAACACAGTGTCTTACAACTACTCTGTAGACACGATGTTCAACCTGACTGTGACTAAGAAAATCCAAGTTCGTATGGATCCACACTTGCTTGTGTACTCAAGCTTGTCGAATGGTCGTTCTGAAGTTCAAAAACTTCGTGACGGTACTTACTTGTTAAAAATGGCTGTTGTTAAAAATGCGGATTACGACTCAAACAGAACTTATGTAACTTCAGCACAAAAGCTTGTGACTGTTCTGTCAGGTCAAATTAATACGGAGATCCAATTCCAAACTCAAGACCTTAAGGCCTTGGGCAGCCGTAACACAATGTTGATTGAGATCTATCCTGTGGATGAGACTAAAATCCAAGTCGGCAAAGACTCCCAAATTGCATTGAAAGATGCTAAAGCCTCTTTGGATTCAGCGATTGATAAATCAACAGGACTTGAAACGCCGACATTCATGGGTCCTTTCACTTTGAACGTCGATGAAGCAGGACGTAACGTTCGTATCGCCGACCCTGCAGCTGTGAATCAGTTCTTGATCAATGGTCAAGGCGCGAATGTGCAAACAAGCATCATCAGCAAAATCATGGCTCAAGGTCAACTTGAACAACGTGAACGTTTGAAAAACTTGGATGCGATGTCAAAACCAGTGGCGTTTGCGATGCAAAACAATTTGGATTTGATAACGTTGAACACTGCTGCAGAAAACAACACTCTGGGTGGCCTGGTTCCTGCCCTTGCCAACCGCGACCGCCGCTTGCTGACAACTAAAAAAGATCTTATGAACGTGATCGCAACAGGTAAACTGACAGCGGACATCGCGCAAAAACTTTGTGTCTTTTGGGCTCAGGACTATTTGCCGCGCATGAATAAAAACAAAGGCGGCACTCTGCAAAATGATGCTGTCATGACTTTGGCTTCGGATTGCTACAGTGCTGTTAAGAAAAATCCTGAAGCGTTTTTCCAAACTGAACGCCGCTTGGTTGCTAAACAGGTTATTGGCAGCCGTTACCTACAAGGTTTCAACCAAGGTTTAAGCGTGGGTACGAGCTTTGCGATGAGCCGCTCTAAGTCAGAGACGTTCTCTCGCAGTGTTGGCGCTAAAGGTGGTTTGAACTTTAAGTTCCTAGAGTTCTTCTCTGTAGGTGCTGATGTGGGTATGAACTTATCGTGGTCAAACTCCCACGGCACAAGCAATGGGGTCAGCGTAAATACGTCGACAACCATGACCGTTCAACAAAGCAAAATCAAAGTGCGCGTGGCGAAATACGAACAATGTGCGATCGTGAAATTGAATCCATCGTTGTTCATCAAAGGTCAAAAATCATGGTACGACTTCCGTCGCTCCGATTACTTGAACACTTTGAACCCACGTTTGAGCGAAAACGAAGTAGCGGCTGCGGTGACTCGTGGTCTGATGCTGTGTGAAGGCACTGACAGAACATTGCCTGTCGACGTGACTGAAAACTACTATATGATCGCTCAAGAGACTTCGAGCACACAAATGCAAGACAATGGTGACGATCGCAATCGTAACTTCTTCCTGGCTTTGCGCTCGACGAATGACTTCAACAAGTTTGTGACTGCGATCAAAGGCAATTCAATCATGCCTCACTCGACGCAAACTTCTGAGCAAATTCAGAACGACGCAACCAGTATGATTTCTCAGATCTTTGGCTTCGGGATGCCTGCTTCGCCTGGCATGTTCCGTAACTAAACTCTTTTCGTAAATTACGTCGAGACGGGACCGAATAAATCCCGTCGCCCTTGGGTGGTGGTATCTCCGCGACCCGCCATCCAGGCTCAGCCGTGGCTCGCCTTCGGCGAGTGCGCGCCGTCGTGGCGCCCACGGAGGTCGCTGCGTTACCACCACCCAAGTCCGCCGGGACTTATTCGACCGCTGACTTATTTTCTTACTTGTTTTTGTCACTCTTGAGGTAGGAGTTCGACAGTCTCTTCTTCGATAAGATCGTTTAGGTTTTGGGATTGGAGATTTTTGTGGCTGTCGGGATTTTATTATTCAAATTTTTGTTTCATAGCTGTTGTATTGGTGGCGGCGACGTATTGAGATTGTTTGTCTCATTTTGGGACACGGCACTTGGATTGCTATTTCTATTGTTGCTGTGACTTTAAAGTTTGCTCGCCTTTTCTTGGGCTTTATTTTTATTTCTCAATCGGCGTTGGCTCGGGCTCCCCGTTGCGAGGGTGTATTTGAGGCTGATTCTCAGGTACGGCTGGCTGCGCGCGAGGTGCTTTCTGAGCACTATGACTTGGATGGGGCTTCGTTGCTTCAGACGATGGTTTTGCGTTTCAGTGCTCGGCAGCTGGCACTTCATAAAGAGCCTACTTCGGTGGAGCTTCGCGAGCGCGTAGTTCGTATTGATCGATTGATTCAATTGACGGCCCGCTTGAGTCGAGATTCCTCGATTTCATCTTCGGCGCCATCTCGCTGGGTAGAGCGTGAGGTTTTATCACGTGGGCTTGAAGGATTGATGAAAGATCATGGTTATGATCAAGCTCGCACCCGGGGAATTCTTCGTAAGATTTTTTCTCATCGTGCCGTCCAATTTTTATTAAACCCTGCAGATCTTCCTTTTGTTGCAGATCGAACTCTCCCCGCTCCAATTATAGAACGAATTCTTCGTGAGGGGCCGGAATCTGCGCGCGCGGAAATCAATGCTCACTATCGCTCCCAAAATCAAAATTATGTCGATGGTTATCGTCACTTTGCAAAGGCCTATAAAGTGGTAGCACTGACTTTATTCGCTGTTCTCTCATGGCAGAGCTATGAAGACACGATGGCAAACATCAATGAGAAAAAGAAAGGTCAACTTAAACAGTCCTTGGATAATATGGACGGCTTTCTGAATGAACTAGATCAAGAATTTGAAAAACGCGGGCTTTATAAAAAATAGATTTTAAAAACTGATTAAGGGAGAGATTTATGAAAAAGAAGACGGTTATGATCGCAACAATGGTATTGGCTTTCAATGCCCTGACACCTCACATGGCCACGGCGGCTTCCTCGGGGATGTCAGAGCGCCAACAACAATTGATGCAAATGCTGGAGGAAAAAGGCGCCAAAAAAACTTTGGCGCAAATGAGCGATGAAGAACTTCTGCAAGCTAAAGAAGATCTTCGCCAGATCATCATCGCTTTGAAAGCAGACTTTGACGTTGCCGAGACCCGTGACGGTGAACGCTTTGGATACACATTGCGCAAGACCGGTTTAGTTGGAATCGGCGTGGGCGGTATGGTTTTGGTTGCTGGTGTATTGGGCGATGAGGTGTCTTCATCCAGAAAACTTTCACTGACAGCGGGAGGCGGCGGCGGCCTGGTTGTTGGCCTGCTCATGGGTGGAACGATGAGTGCGGCTTCTATCGCGGCGGTGGTCTCTGGCCAAATGATGATCTGGCTTACTCCGAGCGAAGCGGCACAAGTTCAAGACCGCATTGAGTTGATGGCGAAAACATTGAACATGCTTGATAAGCGTTTGAAGTAACTAGTTTCCGATTTTTTCTAAGGCCCAAGTTAAAACTCGGTTGAGTCTTGGGCCGAATAAATACTTACACTCATCCGGCGTGGCCCAACGATATTCCTGATGTTCGGGTTGCCCCAACACCTCACTGACGCCAAGTTCGATTTCCGGTTGGCCTTCGATCTTTCCAAGATAATACCTTGCAACTTTGCCTTGAGCATAGCGTTCTGTTTCATAGTAATCATGACCAAAGGGAAAATCCGCATTGATCAATCCGGTTTCCTCTTTCATCTCGCGAAGGGCTGCCTTAAACGGGTCTTCTTTAAATTCAACTTCGCCCTTAGGAAAATCCCAGTAATTAAAGCATCTCAAGATTAAAAAGCGTAGGTGGCCGTCCTTTGTTTTCGTGAAAGGAACAACTCCGGCTGAAAATGTATTTCTTGTCTGCATTATTTCAAAGTCTCCTTAAGAAACTGAATGGAGCGGTGGCCGAACCACGAGAACGACTCCCCGTTCACAATGGCTCCTTCCACGCCCAGTCCCTTAAGGTCGGAGATTTTTTTGGCGAATGGGAAAGGCTCTGAGGAAAACAAACACAAAGCGTTCGGGTGATCTTCAAGTTCAATCACAGGATACTTTTCACCCTCAGGAAACTCGACAACTTTCATGCCTAATTTATTTAAAACAGATCCGATATAGGTTTCTTTGCTGACTGCCATCCAAGGTTTTTTCCAGATAAGATACAAAACCTCTTCGTAGTTTTGCGAAGGGATCTTTACCCACTCCATAAATCCTGGAATTTTCTTTGGATCAAATTTCGGCGTCGGCTTTTCTAAGACATCCAATGCATCAACAGCCAGCTCCATGAGGGCCGCGTTTTCAAAAAATTCGCCCAAGCGCACCAGTTCTTTTTGCAAAGTTTCAATAGAATGAACGTGCGTGGCCACATACTTGACGGGACACTCCTCCGCCATTTCGTAAGGATTTTCTTCCTGATCCAGCAGAACGATATCGGGCTTCAGATCCATAACAAGATCCCAGGAAACCTCTTTGGTTCCGCCGACAATCGCAATATTAGATACTCTGTTCGCGGGATGGATACAAAAACGCGTGCGGCCGACAACATTGATTCCAGCTCTTAGCAATGTCTCAGTCCACGATGGGACCATACTAACCACACGCATTTTTATGTCTCCTTAAAAGAAGACTACATGGCAGGTGCTAGAGCTCTTAGCAATGTCTCAGTCCACGATGGGACCATACTAACCACACGCATTTTTATGTCTCCTTAAAAGAAGACTACATGGCAGGTGCTAGAGAGTCAAAATCTGCTTCCCCGTCATAATCATAGTCAAAGTCATAGAACTGACGACCATGAGGCATTCCATGCAAAACGCCATCAACCATCACATAACCAGAGTCATGGCGATTGTTCGTTGATTCATGCACCCAATGCAGGATTGCACCATCTGGGGATGGTTTGTAGTGACCTGCTTTGGCGTTAGAGGTGATGTAATCACCACATGACTCAACCGTTGCGCCCACGCGAAGATTATCGATTTCGCGGAAGCTTGTATTATAGACGACCTCGATTGTATCACGAGGTCCTTCCCCAATTTTCACCTGAAAGTGCTGATGGCTCGCCTTACCCGCATAAATATTCGTTACCACTCCATAGATATGGCCCCGATTTTTATACTGATTCTTAGTTTGTTTCTTCCAAAGCAGAACTTGCTCATTATTGACTGGAAGAACTTGCCCATTTGCGATGCAATCCGGCGCTGCCTCTGTTGCGAATGCGATGGATCCCGATAAAATCAGACCCAAAACTGACGCTAAAATCCGTTTCATAATGCACTCCTTTGCATTTCAAAATCGTCCAACACTTTTGCGGTCAATACTAGTAAGATGTGCCGCTTCATTGTCAGAGTTTTGTTAACCCCGCAGAGCGAAAATAGAATGAAAACTTGATTCCTGTCAGGAGGCAGAACACTATATCGCCTTTGCAAATGTGAGGTATAAAATGACGCAACTATTCCCAATTCAGGAAAAACCAGCTCTGAGCCCGTACAAAAAAGGCGATGTCCTTGTTCTATTCGGAGAACTTTTCTCTCGCGGATATGCGAACGGACTTGTTGAAGAAGCTGAACGTCGTGGCATGACGATTGTTCGTGCAACTGTGGGTCGTCGTGAAAAAGACGGTTCTTTGCGCGCATTGAATGCTGAGGAAACAGCAAACATCCCTCAACCATTTATTAATGTTCCCTTGGAAGCTGGGTTTGATATGGAGCCCGCCTCTAATGGCGTCACTCCATGTGATCAATTGGCAGGCATCAAATTGGGCGAGTGGGAAAATGCCAAGCTTGATTGGAAAGCGATTGATGAATCACAAAAAGCAGGTTCTGAACGCTTTAAAAAGAACACGGAACTTTTCGTTAAAGAACTTGAAAAGCACATCCCGGCAGGTGCGAATGTTGTGTTCGCTCACTTGATGGCCGGTGGTGTTCCCCGCACTAAAATCATTATGCCGATTCTAAATCGCGTTTGTAAGGGCACGGGCGATCGCCACGTGGGCTCTCAAACTTTGATGGATTCTGAAATTGGTCAGTTCTGTTTACGTAATTTTAAAGAAGTCACCGCTGAAACTTTCAAACACTTGGTTGAGATCTCTGCCCCACTCCGCAAAAAGTTGGAAGCTTCGGGCAGCCACGTTTCTTACACAGCGTACGGTTACCATGGCACAGAAGTTTTGATCAAAAACGATTACAAATGGCAGACTTACACTTGTTACTTCCAAGGTTGGGCGAAGATGGCTCTTGAAGACTATGCTATTGCCTTTTCAAAACAAGGCACGAGTTGCTGTGTTTACAACTGCCCAGAGATCCTTACAAACTCGTCTTCTGTGTTTCAAGGTGTTGAAGTATCACTTTATCCTTTGGTTGCAGCTATCCATAAAGACGCTGGAGATAAAGAACACGGCAGACAGGTTTTAAAACAATGCCAAGAGCTTTTAAAAGACGGCGTGACATTTGAACACATCAAGCAATTCACCGACGAATATCTGACAAACCCACTGACTTTGGAGTTTACAAAGTACGACAAATGGCCGCAACATACTCGTCAGGATCAGATGGAGTACATGTTGAAGTCTTCCGACTATCTATTTGATTTACATAAAGATCAGAAGAATTTGATCACCGCAGTTTTATCTGAAGTGGTCTTTAAATCTTGTGGCTATGTGATGCTTCATGATTCATGGGCTCCAAAGTCACCGGTTGCTTGGTTGGGCCACGATATCGTAGCTCGCTGCATGTAATCTACACTCCGGCTCCACTGGAGTAGAGGACGTCATAAAGGGGTAAAAAAAATGTCTGTTGTTGCGGGGGCCGATTGGAGTTATCAAAAATATAAATTCCACGGCTTATCGCTTTCGGGGATTCGCACAGCCATTGCCATGCCGGACCTTTCTTTAAGTTTCGACGTGGCTCAGGGCTACCCTTACCTGTTGACCCTTAAAAAGTTTTTTATCAGCCACGGTCACTTAGACCATGCCGCTGGAATCCCCTATATCATTTCCCAAAAAGCCATGACGTCGCAAAACGCCGCGCAGTTTTATATGCCGACGTCGTTGGTGGCACCGATGACCAATATCATGCGGGAATGGGAAAAAATTGAGCAACATCAGTACAAATTTGATTTCATCCCCGTGAAAGCTGACGACGAAATCGAGATCAACCAGAATAATTATGTTAAGGTGTTTCCAACTACCCACCGAATTGAATCTTTCGGTTATACCCTGTTTGAAACGTCCAAAAAATTGCGCGCAGATCTGGCGGGGCTTAGCCAGGAAGAGATCGTAAGTCTTCGCCGTAAAGGTGAAGAGGTGAACGAAGTCCATCACCACCCGATGGTGACTTTTACAGGTGACACGCAGATTGAATTCTTGGATTCACGTCCTTGGATTAAAAAATCCAAAATCCTTATGATGGAATCGACATATCTGGACAACAAGCGCACCATCGCCAACGCTCGCGAATGGGGCCACACCCACATTGATGAGATCATTCCGCGCCTAGACGAAATCGAATCAGAACAAATTGTCCTGATTCATATTTCCAGCCGCTATCCTGATCACGAAGCCTTGAAAATTTTGAATCACCGTATTCCTGAAAAACATCGCTCTCGAGTTGTTATTTATCCAGGACGATAGGTGGGAGAACTTTGAAAAATTCACTTTCGAAGACCGTGTCAGTGATGTGGTCGCGGTGATCGACAGTCTTCCTCCGGGCGGAATCACCATCATCTCCCTAAAAAGCGCCCAGGTCGAGTCTTGGGATCAATCATGATCGACGTTCGTGAATTTTTTGATTCAATCAAAATCCCCGTTTTGGTTTTTAAGGGTACAATCAAAGGACATTTGCTTTTAGATGACCAGGCCAAGAAACTTGAATCACATAAGAACGTTCAGCTGATTCGGCAAAAACATTCCGGGCATTTGCCAGAGAAAAAAGATCACAAGATATTTATCGAAGCCATTAAGGACTTTATTTCCACGGCCGGATATTAGCCACACCCGCTCCGGCTACTGAGTGCATCATTTTCTGCAATAAAAAAGGCCCCTTTTGGGAGCCTTCGTAAGAATCTAAATTTGCACTTAGTTCATCAGAACAGATCGTTTAGATCCATCCAGATTTTACGATTTTTTTGCTTCTTGCTTTTAAAATAATCAGTCCACTCTTGGGGGCTGCGCTTATTCCATTTTTCAGCCAAGTTGGCAGCAAATATCAGTGGAGAATAACCCTGACCAATTTTGTCTTTCGGTGGGCGAATCGCTGTGAGCATTTCAGGGCCATAGAATGCAGATGGAACTAGGCGATCACGATCTCCCAACTCTCCAATGATCACAGCATTGTGCACTTGCCCCAAGATCGTGCGAGTCAACGGTCCAGACGCTTCGTTTGATTTAGGAACCCCTGCAGATCCAACAAAGATCATTCCGCTGTCGGCTCTTTTGTTCAAAGCTTCTAAAAGGGCCTTGTTTTGATCGTTTGATTTCAAGTTGAAATCAAAGAATACGAAACTTGTATCCGCCGGCAAAGAGCCAATGCGCTCTTCCATGGCCGCCTCATCCACAGCACCATCGGCTGTGTAAGGAGTATAATTGATGATTTCGCAGTTTTTACAACTAGCCGTGCTGTCAAAGACAGGCTTCACTTTCAATTCAAAATCAGCCTGATTTTGCAATCCGAAATAAACCACACGCGTTTTACTTGCAGGAACTGAAGCTTGCGCCAAAGCACTGCCCCAACACATTGCACCTAGAAGACTTACTGTCACAATTTTTTTAATAGTTCTTATTTTGCTTGATGCCATAGAGTTCAAGTTTGCCCTCCCCCTTGCTTTGCTGTCGACTTTTTTAATTATTTATTGAACAATGCAGCATATGGATTCATGGAGTGCCGTACAGCTATTTCATACAGGTGATACTTATTTTGAAAGTCTCTTAAAGGACATTCAAAATGCTCAAGATAGCATCACTATTGAAAGCTATATTTTCGATATCGACAAGCTGACAGAAAACATTCTTCATGAACTTGCAGCTGCGGCGAAACGAGGTGTTTCCGTAAAGTTGATCCTTGATGGCTTCGGTGCTTATTATAGCATCCCGCAAGTTTTAAAATTCTGCCAACAAAATGGCATCGAACTTCGCGTATTTCACATTATGCCTTACCCATCTTCCTGGCTTCGTCGAGTCCCCGCTTTTGAATTGATCCGCAAAGCCAGTTGGTGGCGCCGTATGAATCGGCGCAACCATCGCAAGGTTTCTATTTTCGACGAAAAAATCGCTTATGTGGGAAGTCTCAACTTCACTCAGGTTCACTGCGCGAAATATATGGGAGAGAAAGCATGGAGAGACACCGGCGCCCGAGTTGAGGGTCCCGCCGTTCGTCAGCTGGTGATCGCGACACAGATCACTTATCTGCGCACTATATATAAGGGCTTTTTATCTTGGATCAGTCGCTGGCGGGAACCGTCGGCTCCATTAAGCTCTGCCGTTCAACTCAATACGACGCAAAAGATGCGTAAACATCTTTATCGCGACATGCTTCGCAAAATTTCCCACTCACAAAAGCGTCTTTACATTACGACGGCCTATTTTTTGCCGAAACGTTCCCTATTACGCGTCTTGATACATGCCAAAGAGCGTGGAGTGGATGTCAAACTTTTGATTCCTGGTAAATCCGATGTTCCCTTTTCTAAATGGGCTTCGTTTTTCCTAGTGCGTTTCTTGATTCAAAAAGGGATTCCTGTTTACGAATATCAGAAATCGATTTTACATGCGAAAACCATGGTGATTGATGATGATGTCTTTGTGGGATCATTCAATTTAAATTACCGCAGTCTTTTTCATGATCTGGAGGTGATTGCACACTTCAAGGACGAAAAAACACGGGAAGATATGCTGACACAGTGGAATGAGGACATTTCCACTTCACTGAATATCGGCGAAAACTCTTTTGCAACAACGTCCTGGTTGTTTCGCACACTCTCAAAAATCGCATTCCGCCTGCGTTACATGCTCTAAATTTTGCTTTGACCTCAGCCTTGGTTCTGGCCGATCCTAGGAGTTATGAAACAGGTAAAAATCGTAATTACAGGCGGCCCCTCTGGTGGCAAAACAACTCTGATCGAAGCTTTGAAAAAAGAGCTCGGACAAAAGTGTGCAGTGGTTCCCGAGGCTGCCAGCATTCTTTATCGCGGGGGCTTCCCTCGTTCAAAAGAATCCCAAGGCGCGATCAACACTCAACGGGCGATTTACTTCACGCAAAAAGAACTTGAAGACATGGTTTGCAAAACCAGTGGTAAGTCCTTGATCGTCTGCGATCGAGGATCGATTGATGCTTTGGCTTACTGGCCCGCTTCACCGGAACATTTTTTTGATAATATCGGCTCTGATAAAAAGACAGAGTTTTCCCGCTACGATTGGGTTTTGCATTTGGATACCGCAGATGCGGATCATTACGACACGACCAATGCCATTCGAACGGAAACTTTCGATGAAGCTTCCACATTGAACTCAAAAATCATGCAAGCCTGGGAGGGTCATCCCCGTCGCATCGTGATCGGTCACAACAAAGATTTTCTTTCTAAAATGACGACGGCACTTTCAGTAATCAACGCCATTATGGCCCATAAAAGTGCTGACGATATCAACAAGGAGCTTTTGACATGAAAAACTGGAGCATTCTGTTTTTAGCTCTTGTAGCAAGTTCTATTGCCCAAGCTGAGTCTCGTAAACCCATGCTGTTTCAAGCCAGCCGAAACAACATCCAGGTTTTGCCCCAAAGATTTGAATACACGTTGATGGACGAAGATCGCTTAAAAGTCGGCGACATTCTGATCGACTCAACGAAAGTAACCTTTGATTTGCAAGCTCCGACAAAAAACGATGCTCCCTATAAGGTTCGCTTCACCTGGCCTGCCGATCTGTTGAAAGATGGAGAACTGGCCATTAAAAACAATGCAGGTAAAGCCATCTTCACCACGCGTTTGGATCAAGAAAATGTTAAGATCTCTAAAAACGAACGCGATCAAGAAAACCTGCGCTCAGATTTAGCAAGCCTCACAGTTGAACTGAAAGATGCAAAAATCGTTGAAGACATGAAATATCTGCCTTTTATGACTTTCTGTATCTATCGTCAAAGCGAGGAAACGCAAACTTACTTGTGCTCGAAGGAACTTTATCTTTCAACACAACAAGGACAGCTGGCCGTGCGCCCCCGCTCCTCTTCTAAAAAAGTGGCCCAAGTTGAAATCAATGGGAAAGTTGTCGGCAACCAAGGAATCATCTACTTAAACGATCGTTCCGAAAGTGTGGCATTCAAAGCCCTGACTCAAACCGGTGCCTTCCTTGAAATCGACACGCGCATGAATGATGTGGATTTCAAAGACGCTGTACAAAGTGACAACGGCCAAAGAATCATTATGACAGCTTCGGGAGCTGATCCTGCTGATGGCAGTAAGGTCCGCAGACTCTCTGATGGCAGTTGGCAAGTGGCTCTTTCTAAAGAGCGCCCTTTGCTCTATCTCAAAGGCGATGGCGACATTCCAATGCGCCAAGAATTTTACGTCAAGGGCAATGTTCCCCCTGCTAAGATTCGCCCCACTCTGTTACCTGACTCAGTTACGAAAACTTACTCCTCGAAAGTTCAATTGGAAGGTAATGCTCCCAATGATGTCACTGTCAGCGGCGACGGCTCTGACAAAGATGCAAATTTTCAAAGCCAAGGCAGTCACTTCACGTGGACGATCAGCAACCTTCCTGCTGGCAAAAGCACTCGTCACTATGTGCAAGTTCAAAGTGGCTCTGATAAGTTTGTAGCCGGCTATGACATTGAACGTGGAAATCCTTTTTCTGCTTGGTTGGGTGCACGTTATCAAACGCCATCAGGAATCGCATTTGGCACATTTGGTTTTGAATGGTGGTTTGAAAACTTTTTGGGAGTGAACTCAGACATCTCCCACATGCATTGGGGTTTGACTGTCAGCCGCGATCAGCATTTGACAACAAATTCCAGCTATCCTGAAGTCGACCTGACGACGGCAGAACTGAGCCTTCGCGCGACTCCGGGTTTTCATTTGATTGATGAAACTTGGGGCGTCAGTCTTCCTGTGCAAATGGTCCAAGGCAAGGACGCGAGCTCAATGACTTTCGGCTTGGGTGCTTTCGTTCAAAACAAGCCGACGGTTCGTTGGTTCAAAAGAATGGCCGAGTGGACCGAGCTTAAACTTCAATACTTCCCAAGTGGCTCTGGCAGCTATTTCAAAGTCAACAGTGCCTATCGCCTGGAAGGAAATGCTTATCTTCCAATGAAAAAAGATTTCTACCTGAAATACGGCCTGGGTCTGACGGGTTACAAGTACGAACCTGCCGGAGTCAAAGAAGACATGCAAATGGAACTAAATGGAATGGCTTACTGGAAATTCTAAAGTACGGACACACTTTGTCCAAATAAAAAAGGCTGGGATTAATTCCAGCCTTTTTTATTTGGACTAAGTGTGTCCGTACCTTTTGCCGCTATTTCTTTTTGAAGAAACCTGAAACCATTTGTTTCAAGTCCATATTGAAGACGTCTTGCTTTTGATTTTTCGCTGCCGCACTCAATGTCGATAGTTCCCGACGGGCCGACATGAAAGAAGCATCCATTGCAATGGCTTTTTCAAGCTGTTTACGAGCGCCCGCCGCATCACCACGGACTTTTTGGAAAAGCCCCATAACAAACGGATACAAAGCATCATAGCGCTCATCTGGAGGGACTTGCATCATCTCCATTTCTACTTCTTTACTTAAAGCTGCACGGCGAACGCCGTCTGAAGTTTGCGCCACACCCAATTTAGCCCATGAGCTATAAAGGAAAAGCTGTGCTTGTTGTGGGTTCAATTTTGCAATCTCTGCCACCATCGTCATAGCTTTTGCGTATTGCGTGTACTGCAATGCTTTTTTTACATCTTCCAACATGCTGTTGGCTTTAAGTTTGTTTTCCGCTTCAGAGCGTTTTGCTTCCTGACGGAATTGAGTCGCTTTATTCGAGTCCTGCGCAACCAGAACTGCATCTTCTGCTTCTTTCTTGATACGCGTCCACAAAATACCCACCTCTGATTTTGGATCAGCAGGCTCAGGTCCCAATGCAGTTACGAAATCCTCAAGGACACTCTCCAAAGAAGATCCCATCGTACCGCTTTCCATGTAGGAAACGATTTCAAAACCGTTTTTACCTTCAAGGTTGGCCCACACTTTCTGCAAGGATTTCAATTGAACCTCAGGACTTTCAAAGGCCGCTCTTTGAGCGAACACAATCAAACCCTTGGTCAATAGGAAGCGGACCGCTTTGTAAACACCGATCTCTGTATAGCCTTTGACATCCAAAAGCTTATTGATCGTTGTTTCCCCGTCAATCTTAGCCATGAAGCCATCCAAAGATTTAATCATCGACACGCTTAATGCCGGATGATCCTCGACGAATGTTGGACTTTTCGCAATCACGTTGCCCGTCCAAATCATGTAGAAAGACTTCAACCATTTCAAAGACAATTTCGAAGCAATCCAGTCGTGCAGGTACAATGACAAGGCGTCAGCATCAATCGACGGATTGGACATTTCAACTTCGGCAGCCGCAAAATTCACGCGGATCTTTTCATCCACGATCGTTTTCACCAGACGGATATTCATTTGCTCCATCAAGATCAAATCGAAGGCATGCGGACTTAGTTGATTGTTTTGGATGAGATAATTACCAATACGACGGTTGTTTTTATCGCGCAAAGCGGTTTGCACGTCCGTCGGAGTGGCATAGCCTGATTGGATCAACATCTCCCCCAAGAATGTCGTTTTATCGTCAACGTCAACACCTACGATGTTACCGTTACAGAACGAAATACCAGAGACAGATCCATCAGAATTATAAATATTTAAATAACCACTGCTCTTTGTTTCCACTAACAGTGAATACAAGAACGGCAAGTCAAAACCGCTGACCTCTTCAATCGACTCAATAACTTTACGCTTTTGGCGGTTAGTCACTTTAGGATTGGAGAACATTTGGTAAAGAAGCTTACGAGCACTCGTAGTTTCTTCACGTGAAGAAGCTTCCTTCTTCACCAGTTTCAATACTTGATCCATTTCAAATGGCTTACGCAAGAATGCCAAAGCCTGAGTTTTCTGTGTTGCTTCTTGAATGAAAGACTTATCTGTAAAGATACCGCTCATCAAAACAACTTTAAAACGCAAGTTTGGATGCTCCGAACGAATGCGTTCGATAAAATCCATCCCCGTCATTTGCGGCAACATACAGTCACAGAAAAGGAATTCGATATTATTAGATGTCAGCATTCCCGTCGCCTCATCAGGACGGCTTGCAACAAGGACAGAATGCCCCGCACGACTCAGAATTTCCTTCAGTGCCGTAGAGACGGATTCGTCATCTTCCAAAATAAGGATTTTACTTTTTGCATCGCTCACGAATCTCTTGTCGGAAATAAATGCTCGTAAATGAAGGTTAAAATGAAGAAAGCGAGCCTGGGAACCAGGGCTCGCTTCACTTTCTAGACCATCAACCTAGACTATGGTTGAGGAATTTTACTTCTTAATGAACTTGAAGTATTTGGACTCGATGACGTCCATTTCCATTTCGTTACCATCTTCATCTTTTACACTTTCGGGAGGCGTCACAGACCCCTCTTTGAATTCGGTACCGTATCGGAATAGAACGTTTTTCTCTGCGCCCGAATCGTCATTATAGTAAGGCACAAAGAAAGAACTTACTTTAGCAGAGCCCGGCAAGAACCCGTCTACCATGTTAATTTGATCTACGATCACTTTCGGGCAATTTGCGAATGTGATGTTAGCTGATCCCGCAGTTCCCATCCATTTGATCCACTCACGGATACCACAGGAATTGATACTCTTAACGCCGCCAAGTTCCATTTCAATTGCCTGGTTACCAGACAAGTCGAATTGCGAAAAATCGACATCTTCATCGATTGTTCCATTCATCTGAACAGACAACTTACTAGCTGCTTTGTCCATTTTTACGTCGAGTTTACTCATCCTTAAAATCTCCCGTTACAAGAACATTCCTATATTACTAAACGCCGTCGTTTTTCACTACAAAAAAGGTCACGTCATCGACTAAAGGGGCCCCTTGGCGGTGCGCCTGAAAGCTCTTAGCGAAACGCTCGACCGAGTCACCGACCGCTGGGAAGTCCTTATTCGCAGCGATAAGTGCTTTAATAAATTCCCGCTCTCCCCATGCGGTCTTCCCTGGATCTTGGATGTCAGGGATACCATCAGTATAAAAGAAAACTGCATCACCTGGGGATACCTGAATGCTAGTTTGCTCATAAAGAGAATCGCGGGCCTGTCCCAATCTGGGATTATTCACTTCGTTCAGGGCCACTAAGTCTTTTTTCTTTAAAGGATCGTCCGATTTTTTAATCAAAAACGGAGCCTCGTGAGAGGCATTACAATAAACGAAACGACCCGTCTGCAAATCAAAGCTCGCAAGAAAAAATGTCATCATGATGCGACCTTTGGAAACATCATAAATAGAGCGATTTAAAAGTTCCATCGCTTTTGCCGGTGAAATATCCAAGCGCTCAATAATCGTCGATGCTGATTTCGCAGCACTAGTAATTAATGCTGCGGGAGCTCCATGCCCTGTTGCATCCCCGATCCACAAGAAAATTTTCTCGCCCACTTTACAGTAATGCCACCAGTCACCACCGCACTCAGATGCCGGTTCGTAAAAACCCGCAATTGAAAGAGGACCGATTTTTGCGCGCGCATCTGGGAACAGAGTTTCCTGCACCGTTTTCGCTGTTTGCAGCTCCGATTCCATACGTGCTTTTTCAGCAGTTTGTTCAAGCAAACGAGAAACCTCAGCCGCCATCAAATTGAAATTATCAGCCAAGCTTCCAACTTCATCATTCGAGGAAACATCCACTCGTACGTTGAAATCACCTTCTGAAACTTTTTTAGTTGCGGTAAACAATTGGGTAAGAGCATGTGTGATACCTGTTGAAGCAAACAAACTGATAATCACCGTCAAAGAAATCAAAATACCGAAAAAGATCAAAGATTTTCTAATTAGAATTTGAACGGCACCTAAAGCTTTGGATTTTTCAATTGTAGTAACAACTGTCAAATCACCAAATCCCGCCTTAGAAAATGACACCAAGTAATCAACGCCATTTCCGGCCTTAACTGTTTCAGCACCTTGAGCAACTTTGCTGCCCGTGTCTGCAAGGAAGTTTGGTGTCACCACCGTTTGCAACTTTTGACCAACCATTCCCTCAGGTCCGAACAACACGGTGCCATCTTTAGCTATCAGATACATTTTTTGAGAAGTCGCAGCATTGAACATCTCAGAGGCTTCGCTCATACGAACCAGCATGGCAAAGACGGTCGCCTTGGTTTTGTCTTGGTTCATCACTTTATCCATGATCAAAACCCGGTCATCATTAAACGGAACTTTCACGACGCGTTGATTGGCTTCAACTTCTGCCAAATACATGGGCAAGTGGGACTGGATCGATTTCAAAAGGCCGTCCGCACCTTCAGGAACTTTTTCAAGGGCCGCCACTTTTTGATATTGCCCGTTCGCACCGGGAGAGAAAACGATCACGTCTTCGATACTGTACTCATTATCAAAAATAGATTTTGCGACAGGAGTGAATTTATAAACCGAAAGATAATCTTGATAGATGGGTTTTGCTGTACCCAGGACCGCATTGAGCTGTGTCTTAATTTGAGCCGCCATCGTTCCCGACATGCTGCTGGAAGAATCAAAGACATAGGCAATCTTATCATCTTCAAAGATTCGCATCGCCAGCACCAGATATGCCGTCAATGTAATCAATGGGATCGAAGTTAGAAGCAATAGAACCTTATATCTAATTGATATGCCACGTTTTTTCACAGAGTTAGTATGACTCGTAACAAGAATCCCGAAAAGAAATTCTCATATAAGTTAGCCCTAGGTCCATAAATTAAAATCGTTGCTTCGCCGATGAGATTACGGGGAGAACTATGCAACGTTTAGGTAAAACAGAGAAAACGATATTTGGCGTGGCCGTGTTGGTACTGCTGTTGTTCTCGTACTTCTTGTACGACGACTCTCTTCTATTCCCTAAAGGCAATCAAAGTGAAATGGAACTGATAGGTAACGTAGCGACTTCGCAAAACGACGTCCGCAGAAAAAACCTAGATACATTCAGTTGGTTACCCGCAAACCGCGAAGACAAAATCTTTGATAATGATTCCATTTACACCGGCGACCGTTCTGAAGCGCAAATCCGTCTGCAAGATGGCACTGTCATTCGTATCGCTCCAAACTCACTGATCACTCTTAACATGAAGAACGGTCAGATGTCCCTGGACCTGCGTTACGGTAATTTAGTGGGTGATATCACTCAAGGTTCACAAATTAAAATCAAATCCGGCGCCGAAGAATTCAATCTGGATGGTGGCGGTAAAATCGAGTTCAAAAAATCTCACTCCGGCAACGTCGACCTACGTCTGTTAGCCGGTAAGGTAAACTATCAAGATAAAAAAGTTCGTAAGTCATTGGATAAAGAGCAACCCATTGCTGTTTCCCCGCAAGGTGTAAAATCTCTTGTGAAACCCACGGTCGAGTTGCTGACTGCCAATAACACCACCTATGTTCGCGAAAATCCTGACGACAAAATGCCGTTCAACTGGCGTGGTCGCGGCAACATCGCTCGCTTTGAAATGGAAGTTTCGCCGACTGCTGACTTTAATAACGTCGCGGTTGTAAAAACAACCACTGACGGAAAAATTGAAATCGCAGACCCCTTGGAGCCAGGTCCCTATTTCTGGCGGGTCAAAGCCTATGATCGCAATGGTGAGGTGGGAACTTCTGAAACTCGTCAAGTGACTCTTTTGCACTTGAACGTTCCAGTGATCACGTCGCCTAATCAGAATGCTAATTTTCAGATGGAACTTGAAGTAGACGACCCTTCTCAACTTGCGATCTCTACTGAGGTTCGTTGGTCGGCAGACTCCTTACTTAAAACATATCGCTGGCAAATTTCTCAGGACGAAAAGTTCGAAAAAGTTTTACGTGAAGGAAACTCTTACGTGCAAAACATCCTAACCCCTCGCTTGCCGTCCGGCGAATATTGGGTGCGCGTCAATGGAACGACTCAAGACAAAAAAGTGTCTTCTTGGTCGGCAGCAGTTCCATTTAAAATTCAAGTCACAGCAAAAAAAGAACCAATTCCAGAAAGTCCCACATTGGTTGCAAAGGATATCAAGTTCCGCATCCCTCGCCCTACAGAGCGCAGACCCGCTAGCGAGATGGCTCCGAAATTGGAATGGACACCTGTTTCAAAAACTCGTGGCTATCGTGTGCAAGTATCTAAGGACTTGAATTTCCAAAATCCACAACAGTTCGACGTGTCGGACACCGCCACTTTGTGGTCACAAATGGATAAAGGTCAAAGTTATTACCGCGTTTATGCAATCAGCCCTAAGGGTCAACTAAGTCCTCCAAGTGAAACGGGCAGCATCTTTGTTGAAGAAATGAGACCAGCTATCACCGCTCCTACTTTGATGGAGCCATTTAACAACATGTCGATCTTCTTGCAAACTCAGCAAGAGCCGTTCATCTGGCTTGAATGGAAAAAAGTTGCCGGTGCTACAGGATACACAGTGGAAGTTTCTGACAAAGAAGACTTCTCGAATATTCTTTACACCTCAACTTTGGCGAACAATCGTTACTTGATTAAGAGCAAAGTTCCACTGGGCAAAATCTATTGGCGCGTCCGTGCGGAAGCCAAGGGAGATATCCCTTCTGATTGGGCGAGTAAACGAGAGTTCACAGTCTATCATCAGAAAAACGAAACGTTTGTAAAGTAAAATGAAAATACAATACTCGCTGTTCGACACCTTGCTAGAACCGGTTTTTGTTCTGAACGCAGAACAAAGGGTGATCTATTGCAACGAAACAGCGGCTATTGTTTGCGGTCTTTCTGTCAGAAAGATCACTCGTGGATCTATGAAGTTCTTGGATCTATTTACTTTCAGCGAGCCGATAGAAGGTTTAGACAAACTCATTCATATCTGCGATCCCACTCCTTATAAAGAAGTGACATTCCAAACGCCTCAAGGCGGCGAAGGCAAGGTGCAAATCACTTTGCAGCCCGTCTTTGATTCCATGGGTGATAAAAATTGGATCGTTTTTGTGCGGGACGTAACTCTGGAAGAACGCCTGCAAAAGAAATATCGCGCCGAGCTTGAACAAAAAGAAGACGTCATCAAAGATCTTGAAGACGCTAAAGTTCAGTTAGAAAACTATTCTAAAAACTTGGAAAAAATGGTCGCTGACCGCACTGCGGAGTTGTCACGTTTAAATCAGATGATGACGGCTCTATTGGACAGTTTAAACCAAGGCTTCTTAATCTTTAATGAGCAAGGTAAAGTTTTGGAAGTCACATCCAAAGCCTGCGAACACACGATCGAAGGTCGTCCACAGGGTCAAAATATTTGGGATGTGCTAAAACTTCCAGCGAATAAAGTGGATGGCTTCCAAAAGTGGATGAAGACTGTTTTCATGGAAATGCTGCCCTTCGAAGACTTAGCACCCTTGGGACCAGCTTCCTATCCACACTCTGAAGGCAATCGTATATCTTTGGAGTACTTCCCGCTTCGAAATGCGGAAGGAAAAATGGATGGCGTGGTTCTGGTTGCTTCTGATATCACTAAATTGGTTGAAGCTCAGGAACAAGCGGTGCGCGATCGTTCTTACGCAAACTTGATCATCAATATGGTTCAAAACAAAAACCAAATCGGTCGTTTTGTTCGTGAGTCAGAATCTCTTTTGTCGGAGTTAAAATCGGGCCTTAAAGCCTCTTGGGAAAACGCGGACGATGAATCCCTTTTTCGCCAACTGCACACCTTAAAAGGTGGAGCGGCGCTATTTTCCATTCAAGACATGACAGAATACTGTCACAAAGCTGAAACCCTGCTTTCTGAATTCAAAGAGTCTAGAAATGCAGAACAATACAAAAAGTTGCAAGACGAAACTCTTTTTATTGAGTCTTCTTTCCACAAGTTTTTAATAAAATCAGAGGACATTCTTGGCAAAAAAGCCCTGTCTCAAGAGCGTCAATTGGAAATTCCACTTAGCAAATTGCAAAATACGGTGGAAAAACTGCAGTCACTTCCGCAGGGAAATACAGCAGCGCAATTGCTTTTAAACGACCTCATGATGGAGTCCATAGGCTCTTTCTTTGAGTCCTATAACGACGTCGCTCAAAAAGTGGCAGAGAAACAAGACAAGCAACTAAACCCCGTTATTTTCAAAAACGCCGAACTAAAAGTTTTGCCAGAGATTTATTCGACTCTGTTCGCCACGTTCGTGCACTCATTCCGTAACTCTGTCGATCATGGCATCGAGGCCCCTACTGTCCGTCAGGAGCAAGGAAAACCCGCGGCTGGTACAATCATCGTGCAATTTAATCTTTTAAGAAAGCATGCCATAGATTGGTTGCAAATTCGCATCGACGACGACGGTGCGGGCGTGAATGCCAAAGTGATTCGAGAAAAATTAACTTCAAAAGGTTTTGACGTTTCTAAACAATCCGATGAAGAAGTTATCCAGCACATCTTTGACAGTCAGTTCTCCACTCGCGAACAAGTCACCGAAACTTCGGGCCGTGGAGTGGGTATGGATGCCATCAAACATGCGGCAGAACATCTAGGAGGCGCGGTCCACGTGCGCTCTGAATATGGAAAAGGCACAACCCTGATAGTGGAAGTGCCTTACATGACAGATCTGGTGCCTGCTAAAAAATTGCAAGCAGCATAAGCAAAAATATTTAACTCATTAAAAAATAAACGACATAGGCTGCGAACGCGACCCAGTGAACGAGATTCGCAATCAGATAGACTTTGCCTTCCATGACCATATTACGGCGGGCATTATTTGGCTCCGCAACAAGGGCTTTGTTCGTCACGCCCGTGATATAAAGTGCCGCGATCAAGAAACAAGCGACTCCCAGAACCAAATTCACGATGGTGATGGCACGAAAAACATTATCCCAATCCTCTGCTGCCGACAGTCGCCCCACGTAAGGTGCCAGAAATAACACAGCCACAGAAACGATCACAGGCAGCAAGAGATATTTCACCACCAAAATGCGCCAGTTTTTAAGAGCGTCATTGATGCGCGTATAATTATGGTCTGCGCAAATGGCCGTACGACGATACAATTCAAAAGATTGCGGAGGCAACAATTCCGGATTGAAAGAAGATATTGCTTCCAATACGTATTCACTACGTTCAAGAATCACCGTGAACTTATAGCTTTGACCGTCTTTCATCACCAAAGTGAAAGAACCACCTTGATAAGGTAAATGCGAAAGCTTTACTTCCTTGATATCTGAAAAAGGAACTTCGATAAGCTTTTTATCCTTCCCCACCATCTGTAAGCGATCCGGAAAGATCGATACTTGGGTAAAAGAAAGCGGCTTAAAGAAAGAGAACGCTTGAAACATCAAGATCGCCGGCATCGGTAAAGCCAACGCGATGAAACTTAAGGCCGACAGGGGGGCGCCCTCTTCAAATGATATGATAATCATTGGCACAAACGGCAACAAAAACGCCAACGACAGAGGAAAAAGAAGGTAATAAATAACTTTTAAAAGCGTGCGATCTGAAAGAGTTCTTTTAAGGCCAACTCTTGGTGAAAACGTTTGGGTTTGTTCCATTCCCCTCGCCTAACTTTATTTTTGGTTGTGTTTAGTCCAAGCTGCTTTCAATTTGTCTTCGAAAATTTTCGCAGAAAAAGGCTTCACAATATACTGAGATACGCCAGCCAAAACTGCTTCAGTCACCTGATCGCGTTCTGACTCTGACGTCAATAGTACAAAAGGAAGGTTTTGCCACTCTGCCGTCGCACGAACGTGCTTTAGCAAATCAAGACCCTTCATTTTTGGCATGTTCCAATCTGAAATGACTAATTGAATACTGGAGCCAGGATTATTTGCCTGCATCAGAACTTTAAGTCCTTCCTCTCCATCTCCCGCTTCTTGAATGTTTTTGAAACCCATCGCTTTCAGCGTGTTTTTCACCAAGTCTCTAATGCTGGGCATGTCATCAATAACAAGGATGCGTGTTTCGAGGGGGAACATAGGACTCCTTAAACCAGTTCCCTTTATTTTAGAAAACTCCTCACGGAATTAACAACGGATTTCATTTTACAAGAGCGGCCCCTGGACTTTGTGCGGGTGCCAACCATATATAATCGGCGCGGACTCCATATTCTGTATGAGGATTCACCTCATCCTGGATTTCCGACTCGCTTAGATCCGCCGTGTTCACCTGCGCAAATGTCACAACCGGAGTGTTCGGGGAACGCACATGAATGCGATCAGGAAGTCCACCACCATAACGAACATGAAACTCCCCCACGACAATCACCAAGACTTGATCCGGGTGCGCCTGAATATAATCCGTCGCTCGCCAGGCCATCGTGTCATCCCAAATAGACTGCGCTGCAAAGTAGCGCTCGCCCGCAGCTGGATTTGGCAGATGAGGCATCATCTCCAGAAATCGCTTCTTATAAGAGTCACGTCCCAAAGAAAACTGTGGCGGCAACAATGCTTTTTCCTGCTCTGTCAAAGCGCCAAGACCTTGCTTTGCGACTTTGCCAGTTAAAGTACGTGGAGCATTCAAAGCCACTGTCTTAGCACCTTCCGAAAGATTCGGAAAAATCGCCTGCTCACGATAGAAATCATAGGAGGGCTGGCTCCAACCAATCGTTTTCAGGAAGTCGACCTCTGGCAAGCCCCCGGAACGATAGGCATCCACATGAGCCTGATCAGTATATGTAAAAAATTCCATTCCAACGGCAACCCGGTGCCCTTGGGACCTCAGCTGGGTCATGATTTCGACTTGTTGACGCTGGTGCTCTGACAGTCCATGGTTCTCTCCGACCACTACAATCGACCCTGGAGTGACTTTGGAAAGGGACTCGGATAATGACTGGGGCTGGAGGTCTTTCCCTCTGTAAATGCCACTAGATTGGGCGTGAGCGCAGGCTGAAACGAGAACCGCCACCAAAAAAAGGTTTAAGGACTTCATGATTTCCCTCGTAAGACGTGAAATTGTCTGTTGAAGTTTCCATTTTCCTTTGATACCTTGAGCCCCTTCGAAAAGGTATTGTCATTTTTCGCATAACACGCGAGGCAATACATATAAGTTTAAGAGGTACTAAAATGGCTAAAAAATCTGGAAGAATCATCATCACTCTTGAGTGCACTGAAGCTCGCGCTGAAGGCAAACCAGTTTCTCGCTACACTACGACTAAGAACAAAACTAAGACTCCAGGTCGTTTGGAAAAGAAGAAATACAATCCAAACTTGAAAAAACACACGGTTCACAGAGAAACTAAGTAATGATTCTTACGGATCAGCAGATTCTCGAACACATGGAAGCTGGCACAATTAAAGTTGAGCCCTTCCGCAGAGAATGCCTAGGCACGAACTCATACGATGTTCACTTGGGTAAAACTCTTGCAGTGTACGAAGATAAAGTGCTGGACGCTAAGAAGCATAACAAGATTCGTACCTTCGAGATTCCGGATGAGGGCTTTGTTCTCATGCCGGACACTTTGTATTTGGGCGTGACTCAGGAATACACTGAGACTCTTCAACACGTTCCATTCCTCGAGGGTAAATCCAGTGTTGGTCGTCTTGGTATCGACATCCACGCAACTGCCGGAAAAGGCGACGTGGGTTTCTGTAACTTCTGGACTCTGGAAATCTCCGTAAAACAACCCGTCAGAGTTTACACTGGAATGCCCGTTGGGCAGTTGATTTACTTTGAAGTGAAAGGTGAAATTATCACGCCTTACAACGTGAAGCCTTCTGCTAAGTACAACGACAAACTTCCATTACCAGTGGAATCAATGATGTGGAAAAATTCTTTCTAAGATTCCCTCGTCAAATTACTTTTCTTTTATTGAGCGGAGCCCTCTTCGCTCTGAATGCCTGTGGTGGTTCTTCAACCAATGCCACTGGCATCGACGCCTACACTCAAATCGGTGGCACATTAACAACAGCTAATTCTGATGAGATCTCAGGGATCGGCAAAGTTCGATTCGTCACTCCCCTTTCCGGGATTCTGACGAACAACTCTTTCGTATTTAAAGCCGCCCTTGATGGCAGCATCAACGCCACAACGACGATCGTTTTTAACTCGAACGATCTGAACGTTTCTGAGTCTTCAGGAATCGCAATTAAATTTATCCGAAGTGGAATCAACGTTTCTTGTCAGATTGGCGTCAATGGAAACTGGGTCACCGTCGCCAGTTCCATCACAAACATGTATGCTCCGCTGGCGTTAGACTTTGTCATCGATATTCATAACAACACCGGTAATAGCAATAAAACCCGTGTCGTGATCTGGAGATACACTCCGTATTCAGCGACGACGGCTGACATCGACACCAACAGCAGCTCTGATTTAACAGGTTCCTACCCAAGCACCCAGCAAGCGGCGGGCGTCTATACAGGGGTGATCGTGAATCAAGCCACTGTCACCGGGGCCGCCGTCGGCACTCCAAAAATCCTAAATTAGGATCCAGCTTCAGGAATGCGTCCATCCAACTGTCACCACCGGAGCGGTTACTGAGTGCGTCACCGTAAGCACGAGCACGAGCACGAGCACGAGCACGAGCACGAGCACGAGCACGAGCACGAGCAGCGAATATCGCATGCGATTCAACGTAAATAGAAAAAGAAGACGGCTGATACATCATTGACCACAGGTATGGTGCGTACGCGCGCAAGCCCTCGGGAGGCTTATTTGGTGGGACTTTTAGGTGGGACTTTGAACGCTGCGGAAGCAGCAAAAATTCAATTCCGCATCGGTGACTGTATTGAGCAGAGTGAAGCAGCTGAAAACCAGCGACAGCTTCCAGAATGCGTCCACTTATACGTCACCACCGGAGCGGTTACTGAGTGCGTCAGATTCGGAGAGAGAATGCGCGAACCGCGCAAAAGCCAGCGACGACAAGCGAAGGACCGCTTCTCGACGAATTGGCAAAAGCCAGCGGACTGCTTCAAGCCAGTCGCGCTGACTGACGGAATAACATACTAACAATTCTATTGATTCAAAACAGATTCAGGAATTTCAGGAACAAGCTGAGCGGTCGCTTGATTGCTCATATCCGCGATGTATCCTAAAATCCGAGCCAACTGGCTTCGATCCGCAGCCACGTTCCAGTTATCAGGTTTGCCCTTCCAACGCAGGAACCACGTCGCTTTTTCTTTCAACGTCGTTGGAGCTTTGCCGTAACGAAGCAGGAACATAAACACAGAATCTAAATCTTTCGGTGCCACTTGGTCCCCGGCATATTGACCCAACAAACCTGCGAACAAGTCATAAGCTTTAAGGGCTTCGTATTTGGTCAAAACCCCGTCACTGTTTTCATCAAAACGAGTGAAGATCATTTCAATATACTGAATCGCATGGGGCACTTGCCCTAAATCCGCCAATTTCGTTGTGCGAGATTTATTAGGAACATAGCCAGACGACTTAAAGATGTTGTTAATAAACTCCAACGTCTCATCGCGATCAATACTGCGCAGGTATCTGCGGAAGACCGGTGTTGCCGTCATTTTTTCTTCCAGCAATGAACGATACGCGTTGGCGGCACAATCAACTTTCACCATTTTTTCAAGTTTTGAAACACCCGTTTTAGGATTTCTGAGCACTTGCTCAAACAGGCAATCCTTAGGCATGGATTCAGTCAACATCGTATTGATCGTCACCCCGGACCACAGCATACCCACAAGGTCCGTCAGCTCAATGAATGAAGCGGTCTTGTTCCCGTCAGAATGAGGCATAAAGATATTGGCATCACGGAAACGAGCATCACCAAATGTCTCGTTTTCTGGCTCAAGCATTTGCAAATCCACGAAGAAGGGCTTCACTGTATTGAAAACCTTGTTGACCTCTTCGACGGTGACTCCCGCATAGGCTTTGATACGACTTAAATTGCCAGCAAAAGAGCGCATCAGGATACGGGCCACCATGCGGTTCAAATTGAGCTGACTCATTGAGCTTTGATCATAAACTTGTGGCAACTCACGAGAAATAAACAAGCGCCCCTGCTGATCGATGGTCAAAGGAGCAGGTGTCGCCACAGACATCCCCAACTCTTTCAGACCCGTGCGCAAAGCTGCTGAGCTATTCACGTTCGTACGGGCTTTTTCTATAGCATCGGCAAAATCGCGAGGACGCAGACCTTGGTTTTTATTAAAGTTGCGAGTCAGGCCAGAAAAGAAAATTTCCGTATCAAGCCAGATTTGCAATTCTTCTCGCAACAATTCCACCGAGTGCATGGTGATGGCATTTGGGACGTAACCGCCTAAGCGATCTTCCGGATCAACCAAAACATTGTTCACAACAAGGCCCAAAACGGTTTTCAGCGATCCCAGATTCACCTTCTCGTCGACATAATCCGCTTCTTTCAAACGGTTTATGATCAACATGATCTCAGACATACTGACTTGATGAACTGGTTTTTTAACCAAAATATCGCGAAGAACATTTAAACTTTGGTTGGAGAACGTCGACAAAGACCACAACGTCTCGGCCTTTTCCCTGTCTTTATCCGCCACGAAATAGTGGTGATACAAAGCGCCCATATAGACACGAGAACCCAGGCTTAATAATGGACTCCAGATTTTTTTAGACAACGTTGAATCGTTGCCTCCAAAAACCATGTTTTTTGCATCCACGATCAACGGCATTAATTTTTCAATTTGCTCACTGATTGGAACGTACTTGTCGTCTTTAGACTGACTGCGCTCTTTATCTTTACGAGGATACAGCTTTTCGTATTCGCGCAAAATGACGACGACGTCTTTGAGATCGTAAGGGCCTTCGACCAGGGCACCCAGCTCTGTACCTGACTGTTCAAGAACTGCTTGAGCATCTTGGAAAAGTCTTTGCGATTCTTGGTAAGAGTACATCTGCGGATCCCAATCACGACTGTAAATGGGATAATAGGGCAAGAAACGCTCAACGATCGCTTTTAAGCGATTTACCTTCATACGAGCCGTTTTAAAGTCATTCGTCGTGAAGGAATCAACACTGCCGCCAAAGATCAGTTGCTTAACCTTCATCGTTTCCAAAATCATTTTCGGAGAAATTTTAAAGTCAGGCCACACCTTTGAGAAGGTCAGTAAAAGATCGTTGACCTCATCCCGTGATACAACGCCCTCGGGTTTTTCAGCCACGAGATCTTGAAAGACTGATAAAACGTCTTCGATCGTGCGCGCCAAGTATGTCAAACGGTAACCTGTATCGGTTTCAGGGACTTGTTCAATGAAATAGTAATAGCGCAGATACTGCACGTAACCGCGAGCACCCAATAAACTAAAACGACGCCATTCATTCGGAGCGATGGAGTTTTCATTTCCACCTGCCAATGCTTTCTTGGTTTTTTTCACAACGGGCATATATGTGCGGACCAATTCCACACCCGACCAGTTATCATCAAGGGTCTTTGAAAGCTCTTGCAGGAACGTGACGACGTCCGACAGGTTATAAGCCTGACCATTTTTTTCGATATGGGTTGCCAAAAGTTTGGCAGAGTTTTGCAGTTCTTTATTCGCGTCTTCGAAGAACTGCATGTCTTTTTGAACTTGGTTCGTATCAGAAACGGACCACTTCAAAACGACGATCTTCATATAGGGATTTAGACGAACCGTGATTCCTTTAAGTAAAGCAAACACGTCTTGCAAACCAGTCAGTTCTTTTTGGGTGATGTAGTTAACGTTACCACCTAGGAACAGCTGCTTTAGCTTCATGAACTCCAACTGAAGTTCAGGGCTGATTTTTGCTCCCTTGGTTTGATCCAAAAAGTTTTTTTCAATGAAAGTTGCAAGCTCCTGAGACGTGTAACGAGATTTATCACTTCCCCGCACATAACGTTGGAAGCTTTGAACAGCACCTCCTAAGCAGCCCCACAGAGCATTAATGTCGGCTTCTTTAGCGCGACCCTCGACAAATTCACGCATCACGGAACTCGTGTTCGATAGGCAAGAGGCTCCAGCGTATTCGTGGGCTTGAGCTTCCGGCGGGGCTTCCCCGATCTTAGAGTCACAGCCCGCAATAAATGTCATTACTGCTGCCATAAGAGTAGCTACAACAGAGTTTTTAGAAAACATAAGTCATGCCTCCATAGAAACGGTCGTTGGCGCGGAATTGATTCAGGAAGCTTGAAGGTTTATAGCTTTCATCCTGAACCCCCAGAACGTCGCCACCCATCACCACGGCCCATTTCTGTGTTGGATAATATTGGAATTCCGTATTCAGTAACGAGCCACGTTGGTCGTAATCGTAAAGATACTTAATACGTGTCACCAACGGACGCTTAAACCACGTCGCAAGTTGACCTTCTAAGCGAAGCATCAAGCTGTTGGTGAACTTTAATCTGGAATCATAAAGAGTAAAATCATCCGGGGTGCCATTTGACGTGACGTCAACGATACCTCCACCGACAACTTTTAAATAGGCAATCTGAACCGCAATCGTCTTCGTCAAAACATCCGCTAGAGAGAAATCCACAGCCGCAGAGTACGCCTGAAGTGGTTTTAAGTTTTGGATAACCCACTCTTCTTCAGGCAGATGCGCCTCGGGTGAATCCTGCAGATAGGAGATCGTGGTTTTTACAGCCTTATACGTGTAACCCACATCCACGGATTGAATTTGATGATAAGTGACTGCTGGTTGAACCGTGACGTCCACTTTGTCTTCGGAAGTTTGTTTGAAAGCTTGGCGCTTTAAAACTAAATCGTTCACCGGCAAATAACCTGCGCTGGCGACGACCCAAGTCCCTTTGGATTTGTCTCCCAGTCGAGTCATCAGGGATGCTCCCCCATTATTTACAAGCTTAGCTTGCTCAGGGATGTCGAGCTTATACGAAATAGTATTGATACGAGAGTTGAAATCATAGTTGCGCGAAGGAGCGCGGTACCAACGACTGTCCGCGACCAGGCCGCCACCCTCTTCTCGAACATCGGGGCCCATACTGGGAATAAACATCGGCGTCGCCATAAACAGAACTTCCCAATCCTTCTTGTTATAATCAAAGAAGAACCCCGTCAGACCCTCTTCCTCGGGACGAAGAGCATCGATTGTTAAGAAGGGTTGCCACAAGCCAAGATTCCAGCGGTGATCGATATCACTCCAGTCTTTCTTTTTGCGACCGGCGAAAACTTTAAAGTTCTCCCCCTTGGAGGCTAGATAAGTTTCATGAACGATCAAATGCGTCTGACCACGGGAGAAAAATGTACCACCCGACACATCGGTCGCAGCATCAATCCAACGGGTCTCTTTTAAAACCGAAAGACGTGCTGACAGAAGCTGGCTGTAAGTGAGTCTGGGAGCATCTGGAACTGGAGTGAGATATTGCATTCCCTCCAAACGGATCTGACCGTAGACGTGTGCTGGCTCCGAATCCTCTGATTTCTCAAGATTCTTGATAGTACTTGTCCCTTGAGCTTTGGGTAGTCTTAAGCTCGAGTCAGCAGCATGTGATGTGTGAGTCGCTAGAACACTGAAAACCAGCGCCAGCCAATAGGTTTTTCCCCTCACGTTCTCCTCTGGATCAAAGTCCAGCCAACAGAAGATAATATTCGTGTAAGGGAGTCAACGACACCGTGTTTCCCGTATGTTTCAAGTCAAATATACGGGATCTGAGGAAGCCGCTGAAAATCTTTCTGCGAAGTTAGGAACCTTAATTAGAGTAAGTGCTCCAGCACCCACCGGGGGTCATCAATGGGCACATCATGACCCGCAGCGTTATGCATATGAGGCTCGATTCCCCACCGCTTCCCCAGACTCAAAGTGCATCTCGGAGAAACAAGCCGATCTCCAAAACTGCCCATCAGATTTATCACGCCAGGAGCCTTTTCGGGAATTTGAAAGCGCGAGGCCGCGATCAACTGGCGCAAGACGTTGCCACGTTTTTCTGGAAAGCGTTTTGAGTAATTCAGCAAACGAGGATACTCCAGCGCACGACGGTTCAGATCATTCGTGGTCATTTTTAAAATCGTTTGCTCATAAATTTCGGGGTTGGGTTGCGCAAACATGCGCAGAGTTGGCAGATAATTTGGCAACTGATAACGATGATAAAATGGCGACGTGCTGGCAGAGCTTGTGCAAATCAAATGGGCCTTTATCACTTCCGCAGGATGTTCTTTCATCCACTGCACAGCGATCATCGCTCCGAGTGAAACCGCCAGGATTTGATAAGGCTCCCCCTCTTTGACGAACTGCGATTGAGCGCGCATGTCTTTAACATACTCGGGTACCGACAAAGGACTTTGTTCAGAATTGCGTTCTCCGTTTCCTGGCAAATCAATCATTTCGATTTGCGCATCCGGAAAAAACTTTTGCATCTCTTCGGGAAACGATCCCCAGTGACCTTTTCCCCGAGCAAGGCCTCGCAATAAAATCCATTTATTTGTTTTCTGCATACCAAAGTTCCTGTGCTTTCATGCGATGTTCTTCCAACTGTTGTTTAGAAACACAAGCCCACGCCTGAGGATTTGCAATCGCGCGAATCATCAGCTCCATCAAAGTATTGTGACGGCGTAGCGTCCGCTGATGGCGATGGCCTATCAATGGATTGAAGGCACCATCCGATCGGAAAAGTTGAGAGGGATGCTTTTTGACCCACATCCATGAACCCATCTCTAAGCAGAGTGGTAAGTACTGTTTGCCTTGCGCCTCTCCTTGATGGTTCATGTACAGATAATCCCACAAGTCCCCGTGTGTCGTGTAAGTTCCGGCTTGAGGTTCCACCTTATAAAAGTGATGGGGATAGGTTTCATCTAAAAGAGTTTTAAAGGAATGGGCCAGCGCCAATTCTGGAAATGGCTTTTGCGTTTTTGCCCACGGAAACCACAGTCGATCTTGCAATCCAAAGCCTGAATGACAATCCAAGGTGATAGCCAATTTACTGTTCGCGATTTCTTGCTGAACACCCCGGATCATCGCTTGGGATTCAATTTCCATGGGTTCGTTTTCTTTACCACGATACCAGGGAAATTTCGCAGAGTAACGATGTCCGCCCAACCAACGCGCGGGACGATCCGCTTCGACGGGTGCGTTTCTCATCAGATCCACACCACGGGGATTGCTGCGAGTTTTTTTAAGAATACCGATGGGGTTCACCGTAGGAATGAAAAAGACACGAACCTCTTGCAGAGTTCTTTGGGTTTGGCGGTCCCAACGAACCAGTTCTGAAAATGAATTCAACAAAGCGATAGTGACCTGCGCTCCAATGCGCTCAAGACCATGCACTCCGCCGATAAGGCCTAAAACCGGAGCTTCAGGGGCGGTTGTGCCGAAGGAAAGTTTATAAATCGGCAGTTGCAAATCTCCATCCCGGCTGTAATCCAGAACTTCAGAACGCATGGCGCTTCCCATTATTTCGATGCGTGATTCAATCTGTTGGATCTCAGGGATTGTGTTCATTATCATGCTCCGCCATTAACGCTTAAAGCTAACCGCCAACATTGCTCCGTTGTACCATCTGAAGTATCCTTGGTTTCTAAATGGGAGACAACATGACCCTTGAAACTTTATTAGATAAAATGTGGGTAGACTATTGCAAGCTGAATCCAGCAGCCAAACAAATTCATGACATGTTCGTTGCTGAAGGCGAAACAGTTCTGAATGACCACATTGCCCTTCGCACCTTTAATCATCCACGTCTTGGAATCGAGTCATTGGCAAAACAATTAAAAAAATTCGGTTACGAGCAAAAAGGCGAACCGTATATCTTTACTGAAAAGAAATTGTTCGCTCGTCACTACGAACACCCTGACGAAAAAATGCCTAAGATCTTTATTTCTGAACTGGAGCTTGAGAAAGTTTCCCCATTCATCCGCGAAACTTTGACGAAGCTTGCTGATTCCATTCCACAAAGTGTGATCGACAGCGAAGACTTCTCTATGTGCGGTCGTCCTTGGGATATGTCTTATGCTTTGTATTCTGAGCTTGCTAAAGAATCTGAATACGCATCATGGGTAGCGGCTTATGGCTTCCGTCCAAATCACTTCACAGTGAACATCAACAATCTTAAAAAATTCCAAGACATCAATCATCTAAACGACTTCTTGCAAAGCAAAGGCATCGTATTGAACAAATCTGGTGGCTTGGTAAAGGGGACTCCTGCGGATTACTTGGAACAATCTTCCACGATGGCTTCAGAGATCCCGGTGAAATTCACAGACGGCACCCACAACCTTCCAGGTTGCTATTATGAATTTGCAAAACGTTATAAAATGGACAACGGCAAGTTCTATCAAGGTTTTGTCGCGAAATCCGCTGATAAGATCTTTGAAAGTACGAATAAGCAAAAGTAAGCTGATCATAGCTGAAAATAAAAAACCTCCGGCAGAAATGCGGAGGTTTTTTTTATTTCCACAGGTAAGGACGCACCTTTTGAAGGTAAGGGCTTACTTTTAGGCGATTTTTTTGATGATCAGATGTTCTGTATCTTGGTCTTTTTCTTGGCCGTTCCAATGGGGATGAGCTTGCAAGAAGATTTTAACCAGCTGAGAGTCAAATTGAGTTCCGGAGCAACGGACCAACTCTTCGTAAACGACTTCGTCCGGAAGGCCCTTGCGGTAAGCGCGAGTCTGCGACATCGCATCGTAAGTATCGACCACTAAAATCACACGAGCTAAAATATCGATTTTGTCTCCGGCAATTTTATCAGGGTACCCCGTCCCGTCCACGCGTTCATGGTGTCCACGAATCGCTGGCAGTATAGAGTCAAAAAATTTGTGAGTTGCTAAAGGCTGAACGATATCTTCACTCATCACAGGATGGGAGCGCATAATAGCTTGTTCCTGCGCATCCAGCTTACCGGGCTTTGCGATAATACTCTGCGAGACTCCCATTTTACCAATGTCATGGAAAAGTCCCGCGAACTCAGCTAGTTTTTGTTCGTATTCATTGAGTCCCGCATCGCGTGCGAGCTTTCGCGACATCTCGCCGACGCGGCAGCAGTGTGCATAGGTTTCGGGATCAACAACTTTTAAGGTTTGCATGAGTGCCTTGGCCGAGTCGTAAGCCCACGACGGTATATTTCCCCATTTAGAAGACATGCATGCTCCCTTCATTCCCCTTAAAACTTTTCGGTCTAGGCCTGGACAAACTTTACTCAACATAAAGGGACATTCTCAGACTGAGACAAGTTCCCATTGACAGGATTTGTGATCACTTCGAAAATAAATCGAGCGAAAAAACAAAGGACCAACATGAGACAACTTGTTCTAATCTTAACAATGATTATTCTGGGTTCTTCCTCTGCCTTCGCACAAAAGATCAAAGTGCGCAAAGTGAAGGGAAATACAGCTATCGTGGAAAGCACCTCTCCCCTTGCACCGGGCGCTGTCTATGATCTGATTTCTCAAGATCAATTTGGTGATGACTCAGGCCCTGCAACTCGCGACCACTTTGTCGGTTTGAATTTGGTTTTTGGAAATACTAAATCAGATGCTGCCAACTCAACCAATGAAACCACAATGAACTTGATGGCGCGCTTCGGTTGGAATTTGGCTACGTTTGAATTCGGACCTTTGGTACAAATGGTGATGACTCATGCCAATGATGTCACCGCCACAACGTGGAAGGCTGGGGGATTTGGTGATTACAATCTGTCACCGAATATCACGGGGGAAGCATTCGTCTATGGCCTTACCGCCTGGGGGGCATTCGGAAACGAAGATCGCGGGAACGGGACTAAAATGGACTTAGTGGATATGTTCGGTGGTCTTTTTATTAAGTGGTTTCCCACGTCAAGTTCCGCATGTTTCCGTATCGATTTTGGCTATCAGTACGAGCGTCAAACTGTCAGCGGCGGCTATTACACGGATACAGGTATCACAGGTTCTGCAGGGATTTTCGCCTACTTCTAATTACGAAGTGACAACAGCCAGCACCACCAGCAAGAGAGCACAAGCAAAAACTATTTTTAGCGACATGCTCTCTCCTTTCTTTCTTCTTCGAAAATTACTTATTACATTCAGCGCGATAATGACGAAGCATGGCTTCTTCTAATGGGGCACGATCGTCTTCGTCAACTAAGAACACACCGGCTTCTTTTTTCTCATCCCCTGCCACATGCTTAGGAAGAAGCGCACGAATTCCAGGCGCATGAAATGTTTTTTGCTTTTTATCAAAATAAATCATCCCATCTGCTAACGGTCGATTCGAATCATAAACGAAGATGATGTAGTATCTTTCGTTCTCCATCATATTTTTAGCGACAACGACGTGTTGATCCATCATGCCCCAGCGCAGATTCAAAAGCGTCAGACGTTTTCCTGCTAAGTTTTTAGCAAGGGTCGTCATCGTCACCAGATTATCAACGGTCCCACGTGCCAAGGTATCACCAACCACCATGGCAAGGTTCCCACCACGAAAGAAACGCTGTTGTTGTCCACGCTCGACATCCAACTTGTAAGTCTTCCATACCGGTTTGCCCGCAGCCGTTTCGGCGTAGCCTCGATTGACCAAAGGATAAATTCCTTCTGGGTCCATGTCTTCTCGAGCCCAAGATCTTATCATCGATGTGTCTGAAAATTTAACCACGTCCCAGCGACGAATCGGAGTGGCAACCATCATTTCCCTGCCACGACTGGTTTGCAGAGGTGAGTAATCAAAACTTTGCAGAGGTGAGTAATCAAAACCACGTAAAATATCGAGAGTTTTATTGCGAATCTCGGTGCGGCTGAGCTCTTCTTTTTCCTCGAAGCGCCCCAGCATAAACATTCTTCGTTGAGCACTGCTAAGCCCCCAACAAACACCCAAATCCGCACCAGCAGAGTTAAATCCCCAGTTCTGGATCGGCAGATGATAATACGTGTGATAAGCCGTGGGTTGAAGGGATTCATAAATCGAATCCACGGAGAGATTCTGACACGACAACTTTTTGACGAAGGAATCCGTGACTGTTTTGGCATCTGAGGCGGCAAAAGCCGATTGAAAACTGGAAATGCTTAAAAGGACAACGGGAATCCACTTTTTCATAGGGTGCTCCATCTGGTCCCATTAAAGCAATTCCAAGACCATCAAGAACCGTAACAAATTGTTATACAGGTGATTTCGCTGTCTAAGAGTTTAACAGGGGGCGCTTTGAGGCACTAAAAAAGCCACCCGAAGGTGGCCTTTTTGACTTTAGAACTTAAAAGCTAAGTCCCATTCCTACCGTCCCATAGAAGGTATTTAGATCGGCTTTTTGATTCAAGGAGCTGTCGACGAAGGCATAACGTTTGACACCAAACCCCGCCTCACCAAACAGATTATTCGTCCACAGAACTTTACCGTGGAAGTTTAAAGACATCGAAGAATTCAGCGTGATGTTTTTATCCATGCTTTGCGCATAGTAAATAAACTCCACGTCAACCCATTTCGGATATCTGAACAATGGCAAAATATTAAAAACATCATCGATTAATTTCGGCATCGAGCGTGCCCAGAAAAGACCGCCACCAATCATGGGCGCCGTCAAAACACCAAAGTTCACGTTTTGATAAGATGCCATCATCCCGACCGTTTCATCGCGATTCCAAAGACCCGGGATAAAGCGATATTTCAAATCCACAGTCAAAACATCCAGTGGAGCCGTTCGTCCCGAAGTACTGACCTTGATTTCATTGAACGACTTAAAGTACTTGGCACTAACCCCCCAACGTTGACGGGAAACCCAGTAATTTGCCCAAGTGAAAAGATCTTCGAACCATTGATTGTAAGCGACCTCACCCATGAATACGAAATCAGACGATGATTTCGCAACGGACACGCGTGCAGAAAGCTCGCGCGGATAGCCTTTGTAAATCTCAAAGTACGAACGATATCTTTGACCTTGATAATCCAAATTCAAATACGAACGGTTGATTTCGCCGCGTTCTGTGGCTTTGAATCTCCAGAGAAATTCATTCGGCTCATTGCTGTCGACATGGACCGAGTTCTGATCCGTCGTCACAGTCACCTCTTTAAGCTTGCGACCGTACAAGCGAATGTTGTCGCTGTATGTTCCCGTGGGTGTGCGCTCGTCTAAATACAAACGCGCTTGACGACGGGGGATCACCGACAACTCAAAACGCTGTTTAAAAATCCCGCCACCTTGCCCCGGTAGATAAATTTTTGGATCATCCTTTTTTAGAGGAGCTGCCCAAAATTTACGTGCGTCGCCAATGGTCGATTCAAACCCAATGAGCGTCGTAATTTTCAAATACTGATCAGGATTTAAAATCACAGAACGTCCTAAGGGACGAGTGTCAAAACCCACGATGCGCAATAATCCCGGACGAGAAGTGTCGGCGATATCCATCAGTTGAAGCTTGTTCGGCTCCACCATGAATTCGTAAGACTCCCCTGTGGCAAGTTCCGCAAAAAACGATGTCGGGCCTTCAGAAGCCGTAGGTGCCGACTGCTTTAACAAAGTCTCTTCGTTATTCAATAGAACTCGCGGAGTAGTTGCATCTACGCGTGCTTTCGCTAGATGCGCTTTACCGTCTGTCCCTTTTTGATTTCCGTACCACTGCGAGCAAAGACGAGTGTAACCGCGTCCCATTTGCTGGGTTAAACAGAAACGAAAAATTTCCCCCACTCGAGCGAATGGAGACCCTGCGGTATTAAAACTTGGAATTGCAAAGGAGCTTGCAAAAAAACCGCTGTTCGTCAATTCACTGGCAGGAACTTTCTGAGCCAGTAAGGCTGAACGCCAGCTCTGTAATTGTGCTGCCCAATTTTTTTGTTCAACTTCCGTGATATCACGTTGCCACAAAACTGTTCCCGTGCGGGAAATCATCTCTAAAGAAGCGGAGCCCATCAACTCCATCGGCCAAGACATAATCAAAGCGTCGTCATTGCGTTGGGACGGCGTCAAAACTCGGGAGATCTGTGGGTGCGCTTTACCGAGTGGCAACAAATTGAAATTGAATGTCTGTTCGTTCAATACGACAGGGCCCACTTTCAAAGTTTTGCCTTTTTGAAGAGTCAGATCGTACTCCAGCTCAAGCGGCGGCATTAAAACGCCATTATCGATCTGGTCAAAGAACAAAGGTTTGTTAAATTCCTTGTTTGCTGCGGATTTCATCAAAGACTGCTGCGGAGCAGGAATTTCTTCCGTGGCCGCCGCATCCTGATTATCTTGCGCATGGGCAGAAAACCCCATGACCAACAACAGAGATAAAATCAGATGCTGTGCACTATTCACGATGGATACCTCACTGTTGATAAGTTTATTGATTGAGAACTGATGTAACAAGCTAAATTGTTGGACTGTCTGGGAATTTCGGATTATGTATGGCCCTTATTCTAAGGAGAAATGATGTCTTCAGCGCGCAAGATTTATCACATGAAAGTCGAACAGATCATCGATCACACGCCGAGTGTTCGTGAGCTGGTGATAAAAACAGACAATCCAGAAGAGTTTCAGTTCAAAGCTGGCCAGTTTGTAATGTTGAATGTTCCCCAAGGTGAAGCAAAACCTGTTTTGCGCGCCTACTCGATCGCATCTGATGACAGAATTAAGAACGGTTTTAGACTACTTTTTAAATACGTTGATAACGGCATTGCCTCGACTTTTGTTTGGAACTTAAAGGGTGGAGAAACTCTGAATTTCACAGGGCCGTTCGGAAAAGTGTTCTTCCAGGAACCACCAACAGAACAAATCGTATTCTTGAATACAGGCACAGGTCTTTCGCAACACATTTGCTATCTTCTGTCTAAGAAAGAGCAGTATCCAAATTTGAAATACCGCCTGCTATTCGGCGTGCGCACTGAAAAAGACATGTACTACCAACCTGAACTGGAAGCATTGGCCAAAGAACTGCCGGATTTCAAATGGGAGTTTGTATTGAGTCGCCCACAGGATTCTTGGACTGGTAAAAAAGGTTATATCCAAAACTTTATTTCAGAATTTGATTATAAAAATATTCCGACAACATTTTACATGTGCGGTAACGGTGGCATGATCAAAGAAGTGAAACACCAGTTGATCGAGGTCGATGGCATCGACAAATCCCGCATCTGGTCCGAAGCTTTCGACTAAGAGTGATCGCAAAAAATCGTGCAGCTCTTGAATTGATATTAGCCGGAGCCCTCTGGGGTTTCGGCTTTGTTGCGACAGTATTTGCCCTTCGCGCTTTCACCCCGGCTGAGACTTTGGTATATCGTTTTTTGATAGCCTCTGTTTTTGGGGAGCTCATTTACATTTGTATGCGCAAGCCATCGCTGCTTTCGATGAAAGCCGACTTTAAACGCGCACTGCCTGCGGGATTTTTCTTAGGCGGTTTGATGATTTTGCAGACCATCGGTTTGCAATACACGACGGCCACCAAGAGTGGCTTTATCACCAGCCTGTACGTGATCTTAGTTCCGCTGATTAATACCTTGCTCTTCCGATCGCGCAGCAGCTGGATCAATTACGGCTTGGCAGCTTTGGCTTTGCTGGGAACGTTCTTTTTGATGGACGCTAAAATCACGGATATCAATGTTGGAGACCTTTGGACCCTGGCTTCGGCCGTGATGGCAGCAGGTCACATTATTTACATCGGAAAAATATCTAACAAAGTGGACAATGCATTTCGCTTTAACAATTTCCAATCCATTTGGACGTTGATTTTGCTCTCCCCGCTTTTATTCATTCAGCCCAGTCTGACACTGATCGCACCGTGGATTTCATGGTTGGGAGTTGTGATATTGGGAATGGGATCGAGTGTGATCGCGTTTTCGATTCAAATCCGAGCACAAAAGACATTATCGGATTCAACGGCCAGTATGATTTTCCTGTTGGAATCGCCGTTTGCAGCACTGTTTGGATTCTTGCTTTTAGCAGAGCGCCTGTCCTGGTTTCAAGGAGTTGGCGCTCTGATCATTATGGGAGCTTCTATCCTTCAGATTCTGTGGGACCCTTCTTCAAAGACCACAGGAACGCAATCCCAAGAATAATTGCACCGGAAAGACCCGTCACCCATTCAGGGATATGAACAAACGGAGCCGTCAGCATGACCAATGCCAGAACCCAGATCGCATAGAAAGCGCCATGCTCAAGATAGGCGAATTTCGCCAAAGCTTCTTTTTCCACAAACATGATCGTCAAGCTACGTACAAAGAACGCGCCGATCGATAAACCAATCATGATAATGAACAAGTTATGCGTGATAGCGAACGCTCCAACCACACCGTCAAAGCTGAATGAGGCATCTAGTACTTCCAGGTACAGGAAGCTTGCTGCACTTGCCTTATGAACGTTGTGCATTGTTTCTTCGGACGCTTCCATGAAAGCACCAATTCCATCAACCGCAACAAAGACAATCAAACCAGCCAGACCCGATTTCAAGAACGCATAGGATTCTTCCTGTTGAGGCATGAAATGAGCAATCGTGATCAAGATGACCAAAGCCAAACCAATTTCGATAGCCTCCACGCGGCCCAAGAACGCGAAAGGCTTTTCAAGAGGAGCCAACCAGTGTTCGATTTTTTCTGCATCAAAGAAGAAACGTAAAGCCACCATCAACAAGAAAGTTCCGCCGAAGGCTGCCACTTCCAAATGTGCTGCTAGCATAAGCTTCGCATATTCGTCGGGACGAGTCGCTGCCATCACCAAAGCTTCCCATGGGTTGATGCTTGCCATGACACTGACGATACCGAGTGGGAAGACCAAACGCATACCGAAGACAGCAATCAACATCCCCCACGTCAAAAAGCGATGGCGCCAAACGGGCGTCATGTCTTTAAGGATTGTGGCGTTAACGATCGCATTATCAAACGACAAAGAGATTTCAAGAACTGCCAGGACAGCCGCGATAAACAAAGCCTCAAGCCCTGCCGCTGTCGTGCCGCCGTAATATTGACCGACAAAGAAAGAGCCGATCAGACCCAGAATTGTAATAGCAATGGAACCAGTAAAGTATTTAAGCATCCCTTGAATTGATGCTATTTAAGGATCTTTTTCAAGAACTTTCCTGTTTCACTTTCTTTAACTTTTGTTACTTGTTCTGGTGTACCAGTCGCAACAATCAAACCGCCGTGCTTGCCGCCATCGGGACCTAAATCAATAACGTGATCGGCAGTCTTCACCACTTCCATAGCGTGCTCGATAACCAATACGGTGTTGCCTTGATCGGTCAGATCCTGAAGCAACTCTACCAGTTTTCTGACGTCGTCAAAATGCAAACCCGTGGTAGGTTCATCCAGAATATACAGTGTCTTACCCGTACCGCGTTTTGAAAGCTCTTTAGAAAGCTTCACACGCTGCGCTTCTCCCCCCGACAAGGTCGTCGAACTTTGACCCAAGGTCATGTAATCCAACCCCACTCGGTGGAGTGTTTCGAGTTTGCGATAGATATGGCTGTGATTTTTAAAGAACTCCAAAGCCTCGCCCACACTCATATCTAAAACATCAGCGATGGATTTTTCTTTATACTTCACATTCAAAGTTTCACGGTTGTAGCGACGCCCCAAGCACGTGTCACAAGTCACGAAGACGTCACTTAGAAAGTGCATCTCGACGCGGATTTGACCGTGCCCCATGCAGGTTTCACAGCGACCACCCTTGACGTTAAAGCTAAAGCGACCAGGCTCGTAACCGCGAAGTTTTGAGTCCGGCAAGTTCGCAAACAAGTCGCGAATCAAAGGGAACAACCCAACATATGTCGCTGGCGTTGAACGAGGTGTACGACCGATAGGTCTTTGATTGATATCGATGACTTTATCAAGCTTATCCAAGCCTTCAATTTTTTTATAAGGAGACGGTTCCGCCAAAGCCTTATAAAATTTTTGCGCCAAAATTTTGTACAACGTATCGATGATCAACGTCGATTTACCAGATCCCGACACTCCCGTAACGGCAGTCAAAGTTCCCAGTGGAATTTTCAAATCCACATTTTGCAGATTGTTGCCAGTGGCACCTTTTAGTTCGATGAACTGGCCATTGCCAGGACGACGCTGCTTAGGAACAGGAATACGCACTTCGCCTTTCAAGTACTTGCCCGTCAAAGAATTCGGATTGTTCTCCAACTCTTGTGGAGTTCCCTGTGCCATCATTTCGCCACCCAAGCGCCCCGCACGAGGTCCTAAGTCGACAACGAAATCAGCATATCGAATGGTATCTTCGTCATGTTCTACTAATAAAATGGTATTACCACGATCTTTTAACTCGCCAATGATATCCAGCAAACGATGGTGATCGCGCGGATGCAAACCAATACTTGGCTCATCCATCACATACAAGACACCAATCAATGAAGATCCCACTTGCGTTGCCAATCGAATACGTTGCGCTTCGCCGCCAGAAAGCGTGCGTGAAGAACGATTCATCGATAAATAGCTTGTACCCACACGGATCATGTAATCCAGACGGTCTGTCGCCTGCTTAATGATTTTTTCGGCAATCAATTGATCTTTGCTGCGCCATTTGATGCCTGCCAAAAACTCCCGCAAATCCGCAGCACTCATCACCGCCAACTCAGAAATTGTTTTTTCTGCGACTTTGATGTTCAAGGCTTCAGGTCTGAGACGTGAACCATGACAATCCGGACAGTCATGCAGAACCATGTCGTCGCCCTCTTCATCGTCCTCATCCGAAGTTTTTTTGCCTTTGTATTTATAAACGACCTTGTCGAGCTTTTTACCGCCGACTTCACCATCCGAGAACTGTTCTTCCTCTTCCAAATCCAAAGTGCCCAAGCCATTGCAAGTTTGGCAGGCGCCTCGTGGATTATTGAAAGAAAACATACGAGGTTCAATTTCAGGGAATGAGTATCCGCAAATAGGACAAGCGGAGTGAAGGGAATAATTCGTTCTTTCTCCGTCCAATGTTTCAATAATTACGCGGCCATTTGCCATCGAAAGAGCGGTGTTGATGCTTTCGCTGAGGCGCATCTTCATCGTGTCTTTCATAATCAATTGATCGACCACCAGGTCGATGTCATGGGTTTTAGTTTTCGCAAGCTTAGTAGCTTTATCAAGTTCGATCATTTTTCCATCGACCTTGGCTTTAACGAAACCTTTCTTAGCCCAACGTTGGAACTCGGCCAGGAACTCCCCTTTTTTTCCAGATGCCATTGGAGCCAAAACGTAAAACTTAGCGCCTTGGCCTTTTTTGATGACGTCATCGATAATCTGCTGCGGAGTTTGACTGCTCACTGGTATATGGTGCGTTGGGCATTCAGGCACGCCCACTTTAGCATACAGCAGACGAAGATAATCGTAGATTTCCGTCACCGTTCCGACAGTGGACCGCGGATTGGTACTGACAGATTTTTGGTCGATGGCAATCGCAGGCGACAAACCCGTGATCACATCCACATCTGGTTTTTTTAATTGCTCTAAGAAATTACGAGCATAAGCAGACAAACTTTCGACGTAACGACGTTGGCCTTCAGCATAAACCGTATCAAAGGCAAGCGACGATTTTCCAGAACCGCTGAGCCCCGTAAATACGGTGATCTTGTTCCTTGGAATAGTCACGCTGACATTCTTAAGGTTATGTTCTTTGGCGCCTTTTACTACGATACCATCTTCTGCTTGCGACATAGCCTGACAGTGTACGCCTGATGACTAGCGCACACAACCCTCTGGCCTAACGCCTTGGCGCATCACAAACGGCCCGCGCGCTTTACCTGTTAAGGGAAGGACTCAACTCTATGCTTTTTGGCGAATTTTGCTTTAATTCAGATAATCCATCAGGATTTGGTAGTGCTGATTCAATAGAACCGACTCGTCATGAGTTCCGCCCTTATCTGGGTGAAAAACGCGCGATAAAACTTTTTTAGCGTTCTTCAGCGACTCCTCGTCCAACGCATTTTCCATCGGAAAACCATTTACAGAAAAAAACTCGAAGGCCGCATTAACGTCTTGGGAAAACGTTGTGCCCTTTGCCGTTTTACTAGAAATGCCTTTTGCCCTGTTTTTGATTTCTTGTCGTTGAGCTTTAGCGCGCTCTTTTTGCTTTTGATACTGGAGCTTTTTAAATTCGGCTTGTTTTGCTTTGAAAGGCGACTCCACCACTTCGCACAAGGAGCCCTTTTCCAGATTTGTTTTGGAATCTAAAAAATCAGGGTGCTTTTTTTCGGTCTGCAAAAGAATCGCCCAGATATGTTTGCAGAAAGTCCCCTTCGCCGCCGAGCTGCACATGCAATCCACTGTGAAAGATGTGCTGGCGATGCTTTCCGCAACAAACAAAACCTTTACTGGCTTCGAAGCCTTTACGTAACCTTCAATGCGAGCGTCACCCGCCACAGAAAGCACAGCCAAACCCGCCGCAAAATCTTCGCGACCTTGCTTGCGCACTTCGGGTTTAAAAAAATGTTCGTAAAGCTTTTCAACTGACAACCTGGGATCCTTTGCAAACCACGAATGCAGTGTCTGCAAAAGACGATCTCAACTCAACAGATAATAAAACCGCGCCGCATCGGCTCACGGACATTGTGGCTGAGGCACCAATGAAAAAGGGAGCTTGCGGCTCCCTTGATTTTCTATTTGTTGGCTTTAGCTTGGCAATCCGGGCAGACGCCGTAAAGCTCAAGGATATGGTGAGTCAGTGCGAAACCGAATTGGTTCGCTACTTTTTCTTGTAGTTGCTCGATCGCGCGATTTTCGAATTCACAGATCTTACCGCACTTCACACACGTCAAATGGTCATGGTGACCCTTTGGTGTGAGCTCGTAACGAGCGGGCAAACCACCCATGCGCACTTCCGTAACGAAAGCGCCTTCAGTCAAAGTACGAAGGAAGCGGTAAACAGTGGCGAAACCGATTTCAGGATGGTCCTTCGCCAATTTTTCGTAAAGCTCTTGGGCTGTGACGTGACGACGTCCTTCGTGAAGAGTTTTAAGAATGGCCATTCGTTGAGAAGTCACCTTCAAGTTCAACGCACGGATGATCTTCTTGAGTTCAGCCTCATCAAATGGATCGTGATGGATCACAATGTCTTCATCATGTTGTCTTGGTAAAAGTGGTACTGAATCTCGTCCCATTCGTAGGCTCCTCGAACTCAAGTTTATAGGACGCCCCTGGGGTCAAAGTCCACTGTTCTGACAATGATTATCAGTTAGATTTCAAAAAGTGCGTAAATTCTTCCCGGCAGAGATATGGGATACCGCATTGTGCGGATGCAAACTCTCAACGTGGCTGAACTCAACGACGTAATCTAGAATATCGCTCTGTTTATCCAATGCTTCTTTGCCGCGACGAGCTGCGTCTTCACAGAACATCAGGTTTTGGCCATTTCGAAGAGCGAACTCCTGCTCGTCTTCACGTTTAACCGCACCTTGAACTGCCGTCTGCAAAGCATCTTCGATCACATCGATGATTTTTGCGTAGTCATAATTTGGACCGACTTCAATTTTCACACGGGCAAAACTGCGTTGCGCATGCGGAGTCGCCACGATCCCTTGAGTCGTTCCCAACCATTGGTGAACCACATCAAAATCTAACGATGTCGCTCCAAATTGCTGTTTGAAGTTGTCTTGAATCAACTGGCGAGACAGCGCCGCGGAGGCAGGACATGTTGAAGAATAAGTAATCACGGCTTCAACATAGTATTTCTTAACACCGTTTTCATTGAAAGCTGACAGCGTGACAGGATAAGAGCGCCATGCTTGGTTCGCACTCTTTAAAGCCTTACGTACCAATGGCGCTTCGAATTGAACTTGGATCAAAGCTTGTGTGGAAAGCTCTTCGTGAGTTTTCAAAAACTCGTCTGTTGCTTGTCCCAAAAGACCCAATGTCATTTCGTTTTTTGAAAGTGTTTCCTGAGTGATCAAATACAAGCGCGACATATGAATGCCACGGGAAGGTTTTTTATCAAGACTGACTTTCGCATCAGCGCGCGCAGGAATGCGATACACGCCATCAGCTTGTTTTAATAAAATAGGAAGTTCGATGGAACCCATACCCACCCAATCAATGGGAGCGAATTTTTCTGTATGAGTTTCTTTAGCGACGTCTGGAAGATGTTTGTTCGTCATGGTTTTGCCTTGTACCGCAGATTCCCTGTAAAGACTCTGTTTTTATAGTTTTTACAGCGAAATTGAAATATAACCGATAACATGAAAAAGCAACTGATCCTGGCTTCGACCTCCAAATACAGACAAGAACTTCTCTCTCGTTTGGCTGTGCCTTTTACTGCTCAACCGCCTGCTATCGACGAGGATAAGCATAAAGATCCCACACTGGCTCCCCGCGCTTTAGCTGAACACTTAGCCTTCCTTAAGGCTCAAAGCCTTAAGGGCGAAGGAAAAGTCGTTATCGGTGGAGATCAGCTGGTTTCTTTTGAGGGCCGCATCATTGGCAAGGCGCATACGCGTGACAAGGCGATTGAGCAACTGATGAGCATGCAGGGTAAAATCCACGAGCTTGTGACAGCAATTTGCGTTTTTGACGGCGAAAAAGCCATCCCCTATACCGACATCACGCGCATGCATATGAAAGCGATGAGTCGCGAGCAGATCGAACGCTATGTTGACCTCGACATGCCGACGGACTGCGCCGGAAGCTATAAGATCGAAAAACACGGAATCATGCTGTTTTCCAAAATTGAATCCCAAGATTTTACGGCCATTCAAGGATTACCCTTGATTGAACTGTCAAAAATATTAGAGACTTGTAGTCCGCTTTAAGCCGAACATTTGGTTCCGGCCCCGCGTACCTGAGGAGTCATCTATGAACGACATGCAAAAGAAATTATTCGATGCCGCGGCTGTAGCCCAAAAACGCGCCCACGCGCCCTACTCCGGCGCCCATATCGGTGCCGCTGTTTTGATGGCTGACGGTCAAATTTTTAACGGCTGCAATGTTGAAAATGCATCTTACGGTGGAACTGTGTGTGCGGAGCGAGTGGCTTTGTGGAAAGCTGTTAGCGAAGGCGCTTCGAAATCTGTGAAAGAAGTGATGGTTATCAGCGACGCTGACAAACCATGGCCACCGTGTGGATTCTGCCGCCAAGTGATCGCAGAGTTCGGTAGCGAAGAAACTTTGATCTATACTGCCAACCTAACTGGAAAAATGAAGACCTTCAAATTTGGAGAGATCTTCCCAGAAGCTTTCACACCGAAACATTTGGACTAAGCCTGTCTACACTGCTGCTCGCATAGCAGTACCAAAAAAGCCCGGTCTCCCGGGCTTTTTTATTTTTATTCAATTAAATCGCAACCGCCGTAAACGATGACTTCGTCGTAGGCAGTTTTTAGAAGACCCGCGTTTTCGTAAATGCGGTTCGTGTTTTCGTCACGGCCTGGCTTGCCGAAAGCTACTTCTAAAACTATATCATCCTCGGTGGCGCCAGATATTTTCATCGAAAGAGCACCATCTTTAACGTAAGATTCCGTAACGTACCCCATCTCGCCCGGAGTCGTATAGTGCTCATAAGTCACCATATCTCCCACCTGCCCGATCTTTTCACCCTTGGCCAACACAACCATGCGGATTGTTGGGTTGGTGAAAAGGCAGATCAGAGTTGGTTTGCCTGCGAGAGCGGACAGGCTGAACAAAGACACAATCAAAGAGGCAAACATGGAAAAACGTTTCATATGAAAGCCTATCTGTATTGAACAAAGTAATTATAGAACTCACCTTGCTGTACTTGGATTTGGTATTTCATCGTCTGAAGTTCTTTAATATAAGGAACTAAATCCCGATCTCCATGGTTTGTCAGAATCTGTGCAGCTTGATTCAACAGTTGCATTGTTCTTTCACGGTATAAGAACCATTGTTCGTTCGTCAAAATGCCATCTCCATCGGCAATTTTAAAATGCACGCGAAGTCCGTAGTGATCGGACAATGGCTCCTTCAACGGACCACGCATGTTGATTTCTCCAGCCACGGCTTTGATGCGTGTATCGGCGCCGCCCGCATTCGATACAAAGATATAATCCAAAATATGATCCCCAGGCATCCAACTGTGAGGATTGTTTGCACAGTAAGTGCAATAGCCTGGAGGATAAGTTCCACCCAAAGTATCTTGGAACGAATCATGAAGTCCCATCAAGGCCATCATCAACTCGCGTTCGAAAGATTTTTCGTTAGCGTTAAAATCTCCAGACATCAACATTTTCAAATTGGGATTACGCAAACGCCAGTTCGCCATGTCGATTATTTGTGTGATGCGGATTTCGGTGCTCATGGGATGCAAGTGAGTGTTCACGAAATAAAAGTCTTCACTCATTTCAGGCAAGCGAGCTTGAACAATATGAAAGGCCTTTTTAACACCGAAGGTTTCGCGGATTTCATCTAAAAAGCCGCCCAAATTGTTAATGTTGAAATCAAATGTCCACGTGGCTTTGATATCACCATCAAACATCGACATCACACCGATACGACTCTCACGATTCGGAGAACTAATATGGTAGGAGCTTCCCACAGCGGATTCGATCTGATCGATATTGGAAGCGTTCCAAACTTCTTGAAGTTGAACCACACGACAACGAGGAACTGCTTTTAACAGTGACCCAATCCAATCCATTCGTTCTGTGGTATTCGGAGCGTAAAGCGGTCCATACGCATTAAAATTTTGCATACAGAATTCTTGTGAAGGTGCCGCCACCATCGCCATCTGCGCCTGTGCCTTCACCGCCGTGAAAGTCGACAAGAACACTAAAAGACCTAAAATAGTTTTCATTGAATCCCCTCAACTATCCTTCAGTAAGGTCAAAATATGCTCATGTCTGATAGCTAGAATCGATAGAAAATGCACGTTGTCATTTGGTCATTCTAAAGAAAGGACGTTAACAATATGTTTATACGGAATATAGACGTTTTAAAGGAAAAGAATTCGTCCACAGGAAACCTTTTACAGAGTCAGGGAGTAGCCTTTAGACAGATTGTGGATGTGAATTTCAGCCAAGAAGCTGTCACTGTCGAGCTCCCCGCCTTGGTGCAAAGCGAGTTTGGATTGCAGTTCTTCAAAGTTTTTCGCTGCGAGATTCTTTAAGATCTTAAAGCCTTCGTGAGCAAAATCAGTTTCGCAGTCTTGCGTTCTTAACCACACGAATTCAACCTTGCACAAAGATGCGTCCTCAGGAACAGCTAGGAAACCTTCTAAATAATGAGAGTGCTTAACCAGCATCTCTACCGGAGATTGCAAATGGTTCCAGGCAAAACCCCAGCCGCGCTCTTCGCGGAAATCTAAACTGATAAGTTCAGCGTCCTCTTCGACGGCGTTTCCCGTTAGGTTCAGTCTTGTCACCGCCAAAATTTCGGCGAAGGCATGACTCAAACTATCGGATTCGGATTCAAATACGGTGTGCTCCAGGTCACTTTTAAGTTCGGCCAACCATTGATCGACCAAAACTAAGTTCACACTCATTCCCGACAGCGGATTGATCTCTTTCGAGAACCCCGCTGCCAACTTAAACAAAAAGCCCCGTCTTGCGGACGAGGCTGTTTGAAGTACGATTGAAATAGAAATTTCGCGTACAAACTGAAGCACGGATTACATTTCCAATACTTGTTTGTTCATTGTCAGGTGAGAGTTCTTACGGAATTGGTTGACCCAAGCTTCGAACATACCATCACCACGGCGTTTTTGCGCCATTTCAAGAGTCATCGGCTCAAGTGCTTTTCCGCCTTCCATTTTTACTTCTTTAAGTTTCAAAACGTATTTGGAGTTTCCGTCACGAACCAGGCGCTTCAACAGGGGTTGAGCTTTCGTCAGTTCGAAGACAGATTCAGTCGCCACTTTGCTAGTGATTTTTGGGAACTGATCTGCGCCCAATTCCACCAAACCAGTCTCTTCCCAACCGGCTTTCATTTCTTTAAGCTGTGCATTCACAGCGGCTTCATCGCCTTTCGTCAAAGCTTCATCCAGAGCTTTGATGGCAGCTTCGGCTTTTTCCTTAGTCATCGCTTTGATCAAAGCATCTTCTTCAATTTTCACGAAAGACACGTTGATTTTACCACCGCGAAGCTCTTGCATTTTATTTGCTTCAGCTTGAGAAGTGCGGTTCACGATTTCAAATAAGTGACGCGCACGAACATTCGTGATGTCTTTCTTCATTTTACTTTCAAAGTCGCCGGCAGTGAAACGGTTTCCTTCCAGGAAGTTTCTGTAGATTTCCTTTTGGAAAACGCCATTAGTTTGGAACTGTGGGATATCTTTGGTTAAGAAATCAGCCAACTCTCTGTCTGTTGCCAAAATGCCTTCGGAATGTGCAGCTTGTGCCACAAGTTCATTGCGGATTAAGTTCTCAATCGCTTGCTGGCGAAGGAGTTGACGCTGAGAGCTAAAATCCATCTGACTGCCAAAGATGCTTTTATAGTATTCGGAAACACGGGTTTCTTCTCTTTGGAAATCACCTACGGAGATCAACGCGTTGTTCACACGAGCCACCGAGCCCACGCTCATGCCCATCTTTGCACCCACGTCCATAAATACGAAAGTAAGAATGATCGCACCGAAAAGAATGATCGCTGTGACACTCTTAGCGTTCAGCTTTCTTTTCATTTTATCTGCCATATTTTCGCTCATAAAATTCCTTCCTGAAACAAAGCTTCCAAACAAGCGGCTTCATTACCTTACGAATTTTTATTTTTTTCAAGGGGAAATTGTTGAATTCCTTAACTCTTTTGATAGCGTTGGAAAGTATTAGGTAGGTGACATTTGAACTTTTTCAACTTTGATCTCAAAAAACTTGTGCTCATCGGAATCGTTTTGGCTTTGCCACTCATTTCCATCAACATGCAGCAACGTCCTCAAGAATCTCACTGGTTGGTAAAACCATTTAGCATGTTAGGCAGCGCTGTGTCCGAAACTTTTTATGGTTTCAGCAGCGGGGTCAAGGATACGACGGCGATGTACGTAAACTTGATTGATATCAAAAAGAAAAGTGAAGAACTTCATAGCACCAACAACGAATTGCAAAGCCGTTTGCAATCGATGAACGAGCTTGAAATTGAAAACACCCGCCTGCGCGGTTTGTTGGAATTTAAAACGCAAACAAAAATGAAACTGACTTCGGCCCAAGTTATCGGCCGTGACTTGGTGATTGATCACAACACAGTGACCATCAATAAAGGAACACAGGATGGTTTGAAGGCCGGAATGGCCGTGATCACAACTTCGGGTGTTTTAGGTTACATCTTTAAACCAGAGCCCTTCACAGCTCACGTGATGTTGATCACAGATCGTTATGCGGTCGTTGACGGTATCGTTCAAAGAACACGTGCTCACGGTATCGTTGAAGGTAAATCACAAACAAGCTGTGCTCTGAAATACGTAGAGCGTACGGAAGACGTTAAAGAAGGCGACCTGGTGGTAACAGGCGGTTTGGACAATATCTTCCCGAAAGGCTTCCCAGTTGCGATCGTTGAATCCGTTGAAAGAAAAACCTTCTCTGTTTCCTTGAAAGTAGATTTGCGCCCCGTTGTAGACCCTTACAAAGTTGAAGAAGTGTTCATCATTGTTGATTCTTCTAAAGAGGACTTCGGCGATAAGTACGCTCCGCAAGCAGCTGCCGCTGATGGTGTTGTCCCTAATGCAACTCCAGGAACAGATGCTCCTCCAGTCAATCAAGCGCATCCAGCAGCGACACCTACTTTGGTAAAACCAGGCACAACACCGGCCGCATCACCGACTGCGACTCCGGCGGCATCTGTAGCGCCAAAAACGACACCTAAAGAAGCGCCTAAAGCACCCCCAGCAGCTAAACCACAGGAGAATCCATAGTGAAAATCCGCTGGAATGCGACTTTAAACTTTTTAATTTTCTTAGCGGCCCTGCTGGTAGCTGCTGGAATTCAATCCACTTTGTGGTTTCAATTCTTTGGCAACGTCCCGGCTCCGCTATTGTGGTTGAATTTGATTGTCTATATGACTCTTTATCGCAAACCCTTCCCGGCAATTTTTATGATCTATGCAATGGGAGCGATTTTGCTGATCTTTACAGCCATGCCCCTTAAGATGATGCTGTTCTCGCTTTTGATTTTGTTCATCTTGGTTTACGGGATCAAAAGCCGCGTCTTCTGGAGTGGTGCTGGTTACTATACTATTATGTGTGGTTTTTCCGCGGTCGCTTATCACCTTATTTATTTCTTCCTGTCTTTAGTGATGGAAAGAAACCCTGCAAGTTTTGAAATCGTTGATCGTTTGGTGCAAATCATTCTGACACCAACCTTTGCCTTCCTTATGTATTTTGTGCTGGCAAGAATCGACAAAGTCACTCAGGACGAACTTGTTCACGAGCCTGGAGGATTTGATCTATGAGTACGTACGTCAGCAATCCGGATGAGGCTAAGGAATATCAAAGCCGCTACAGACTGTTCTATATATTGATCGCTTTCACGTTCAGTATCTTCACGATGCGTTTGTGGTATTTGCAAATCATCTCCGGTAACGAGCTTCGCGAGTTCTCCGAGAAAAATCGTATCAAGCAAAATAAAATCACTGCTCCCCGTGGTTTGATGTTGGACCGTGATGGCAAAGTTTTGGTTGAAAATCTTCCGGGCTTTGAGGTTTTACTAACGCCCCAATATATTGAGGATCTTCAAGCCTTAGCAGGAACTATTGGTCCGATTTTAGGCATGGAGCCAGAAAAAGTCGTTCAAAAGGTTCAAAAGAGCCGCAAACAGAATGGTCCTTTCGCGCAAATTCGTTTGAAAGAGAATTTAAGCCGCGAGGAAGTATTCCGTTTGAAACGAGTTCGCCTGGATACTCCGGGACTTGAGATTCGTGAATCTATCGTTCGTTACTATCCACTGAAAGAAAACGGCGCGCAGTTATACGGCTATGTCGGCGAAATCTCGAAACGTCAAATTCCTATCTTTAACGACCTTTACAAGGGTTTCTTGAAGTTCGATCAAGGTGACATCGTTGGTAAATCTGGTTTGGAAGAAACATTGGAACGCGATATTCGTGGAACTGATGGTATCTCCTTCATCCAGGTCGATGCCCACGGTCGCGAGGCTGTCACACAAACTCCGAATATTTATGGCGAACAAATTCGCGATCAAGTTCCAGTGCATGGAAACAACGCGGTTCTAACGATCGATCGCGATATCCAAGAAGCTGCTTACAAAGCCTTTAATGTCACTGGCGTTGATAACCGCGGTCATATCGGCGGCATCATGGTGATGAAAACAAACGGCGAAGTTTTGGCGTGGGTGTCTGCTCCATCCTTTGACCCGAATGAATTCTCGACAGGTATTTCGCCACAAACTTGGTCGCGCTTGATCAACGATCCGTTCAAACCGCTGCGTAATAAGATCATTCAAGATCACAACCCGCCGGGTTCAACATTTAAACCATTGGTAGCCGTAGCTGCATTGAGTGAGAAAGTTATAACTCCATCAACCATCGTGGCCGCTCCGGGTGTGTTCTATTTCGGTCGTCGTCCTTACCATGATGCCTTGAAACAGGGTCACGGTAACATCACGGTTTATCAAGCCATCGAAGAATCTTCGAACGTGTTCTTCTATAAAATGGGTATCGCATTGGGTGTAGATAAAATGTACGACTATATCTATCCAATGGGTATCGGTCAGAAAACGGGTATCGAGCTTTCTCGTGAAGTGTCCGGTATTATGCCGAACTCTGCATGGAAGAAAGCCACTGTGGGCGAAGAATGGCAACCCGGGGAAAACTTGTCGACAGCAATCGGTCAAGGTTTCGTAACGGTGACTCCGATCTCCATGGCAATTGCTTACAACGCTATCGCCACGGAAGGTAAGGTTGTGAAGCCTTTCATCATCCGTAAGATCTTAGATCAAGATGGCAAAGTGCTTCGCGAAAACTTCCCGCAAGTGGTGCGTGATTTACAACAGCCACAGCCAAACGGCATCAAAATCACTCCGGAAACTTTCAAAGTCGTTAAAGAAGGTATGCGCTTGGTGGCGAATGGTAACAAGGGTACTGCCCGCTATTGGAAAGTCCCAGGGGTTGAATTCGCTGGTAAAACAGGAACAGCCCAGGTCATGGGATTCTCTGCAGATCAGATTCACGCAAGCTGTACGGCTCGTCCGATGCACATGCGACATCACGGCTGGTTCGTTTCTTATGCTCCGGCTGAAAATCCAGAGATCGTTGTTGCAATTTTGGCCGAGCACTCGTGTCACGGTAACACTGGTGGTGTTCCCATCGCACGCGACATTTACAATGCTTACTTCCAAAAATACCATCCAGATATCATTGCCAATGCGATCAAAAACAAAGGCGTGAAAAAGAAAGTCGAAGCTGCGACTACGAGTGAGGGAGAATAATCGTGTTTAATTCATTGCACGTTGAAGAGAGAACGCTCTTCAAAAAGCTGGATATCAATTTTATCGTAGTCATCCTGGGATTAAACATCATCGGCTTGATCAATCTTTACAGTGCGACTCACGGCCCAAGCTCCATCGATGTATCGAACTTGTTCATCTCTCAAATCATGTGGTTGGTTGTGGGTTGGACTGTATTCTTGGTCATGACGATCCTGGATTATGCTATCGTCACTCGCATCGCGCTGATTATTTATGTGCTGAATCTGGGCGCCATCCTTTACGTGACTTTCTTTGGTAAAATCGCCTTGGGGGCGCAACGTTGGATCGACCTTGGATTCTTCCGTTACCAACCTTCAGAGACCATGAAGCTGGCTTTGATCATGTTAATGGCGAAAATCCTTTCGACGAAAAGCACACATGGTCAGGGTATGGGCTTTAAAGAAATGGTCGGCCCACTGTTCGTTTTAGGTGTTCCATTTGTTTTGGTTGTTGAACAACCCGATCTGGGAACTGCGATGATGTTAGCTGCCATCGGCGGATCGATGGTTTTATTTACGAAAGTAAAACGTTGGATTGTCGTGACGGCCATCGCAGCAGGCATCGTTGCGTTGCCACTGGCTTGGAAATTCGTCTTGCATGATTACCAAAAAAATCGTGTCTTGACGTTCCTCTCACCGACAAATGACCCGCGCGGAACTGGTTACAACTCGATTCAATCTAAGATCGCGGTGGGTTCGGGTCGCTTCTTTGGTAAAGGCTTTATGAAAGGGACACAGTCCCAACTTGAATTCCTTCCAGAGCGTCACACGGACTTTATTTACTCCGTGTTATCGGAAGAGCATGGTTTCGTTGGTTCGATTTTGGTGATGGGTCTGTTTTGTTATCTGTTTATAACAGGAATAAGAATCGCGATGAATGCGAGGGACAAGTTCGGAGCCCTCCTCACCGTCGGGGTCCTCTGTTACGTCTTCTGGCATATGTTCGTGAATATGGGGATGGTTATCGGATTGTTACCCATCGTAGGTGTTCCGTTGCCGCTTCTCTCCTACGGGGGATCAAGCATGCTAACCACCATGGCCGGCCTAGGACTCGTCTCCTCCGTCGCTTACCGCAGATACTTATTTTAGAAAAAATCAAAAGGCTTCGGAATACCGAAGCCTTTTTTTTGCGAAAAGGTGCCTGCCGATTTTTTGCAGCTCTCCGTATCAATAATGGTTAATACGGACTCGATGGCCTTCGCTGTCGATCACTTCCGAAAGCTGACCGGTGGGGCCGCTCACAGGACTGTTCCAGTCATCAATCTTAGTGCTGCCTTCTTTACGATTTGGATTCACGATCAACCCAGGGGACTCGAACTGGGAAGATTGATAAGGCTCCTCAAAGTCCGACTCGTTTTCAAAACCAGAGAAATTAAAATCCGTGGGCACTTGTTGTTTAGGCATGTGATACCTCCCATGTGATTTTTTAAGTCTAACCTATTCTTTACTCACAATCTGAAAAGTGCGTTTTAGCACTGGCCTCGCGACGGGCATTCAATCGCTGTACGATAAAAGCACCCACGAAAAGAGCCTCGGTGAAAGCGCATATTCGGCTGCATGATGATTTGAATGAGTATTTGCCATCGATTTATAAAAATCGTGAGATCACATTTCAGTGCTTCCAGCTGACGACGTTGCAGGAAGTGATCGAGTCTCTTAATGTGCCCATCTCGGCGATGGGGCTGATTTTGGTAAATGGCGAAAGTGCATCCATCCAAGATCGGTTGAAGGAAGGTGATCGCGTCAGTGTCTTCCCCCGCTTTGAAGAAATCGATGTGGGTTCTGACCTAGGTTCTGAAGCAGGTAGGAGTTCGGAAACCCCTACGCTTAAAGAGTCCGCACGGTTCTTAGCAGGATAAAAAAAAAGCCGCCTTCGAAAGAAGGCAGCTTTTTTTTAAGTAGGCTAGTTTTCAAATAACTATTCGATAGTTTTGCACAACATATTAGAAAGCAAGAACTGACCCGCAGAGGATTTCAAATCTGCAGTTGCGGTGATTTTTGCGCCAGAACGTTGAGCATATACTTGAAGAGTTTTGTCGCCATTTGCTTCGCATTTATATTGGGCCGTGCGACCGTTGCCGTACTCCATAGATTCACGAATACATTCAAATTGATCGGCTTGAGATGCGTGTCCAGTTGCCCAGATCGCGATTTGCACGTGAGTGTTAACTGTTTCAAATTCGTTAACAGTCATACCGTAAGCGGGTTTTCCGTCATCGCGAACTTCTTTACTTGTGCAAAGAAAAGAAGCTTGAGCTGAAGTTGCGAACAATAAAAGGGAAGCAACCAATACCGATTTCATAGTGTTCTCCTGGAGTTTTAAAAGTGTGAACAGAGATAGCTTGGAGTCTTTAAAAAATCCATACCCACACTGTCCACACGTAAAATTCACCCAAGGATTTAACAAATGTGACTAATGCTAATCCTCAACTGGCTTACAGTTCATACTGGAAAGAATCAACTGCCCTTCAGAAACTGACTTCAAATCAGCTGTTGCCGTGATTTTCTCTCCCGTTAATTGAGAAAATACTTGAAGAGTTTTATCGTCGCTCTTAGCACATTTGTATTCTGAAGTACGGCCGTTGTCATAGTCCATTGACTCCCGCACGCATTCAAACTGATAAGGCGTCGAGTATTTACCAGTCTTCCAAATCGCAATGTGCGTGGATGTGGTCTCGCGCGCCTCATGCACATGCATACCATAAGCAGGCTGCCCGTCCTCGCGAACCTCTTTACTAGTACAAAGAAAAGAAGCGTGCGCAGAATTTGCGATCAATAAAAGCGAAGCAACTAAAACAGATTTCATAGGCCATCTCCTTGGTTCTATAAACATTGAAACGCCATCCATGATTCATGGCCAGCTTAAAACTAAGCAGCCTCGCTCCGACGCACTCAGTAACCGCTGCGGGTGCTGCAATGCTTCTATAAAAAACCGCCAGGCACCTATCGCGTTTCATCCAGGCAAGTTCGCCAAGCGAACAAGCCACTCCCCGTCTCCCCCGCGAGTTCGCCAAAGCGAACAAGCCATTCCCCATCTCCCTGCGAGTTCGCCAAAGCGAACAAGCCAGTCCCCATCTCCCTGCGAGTTCGCAAAGCGAACAAGCCAGTCTGCAACTAAATGTCGTGCACCGATCGTCGTCTCAAATGAGGGATAGGCTGATGCATGCCCGCACGCAGTCGACCTCCGTCGGCGCAGGATGCGCGAACCGCCAAAGGCGGCGACGGTGAGCCAAGGATGGCGTGTCGACGAAGCTGCGGGCAGGCAGCAGACAAGCCCTCATTTGAGACGACGATCGGTGTCCCAACAACAACGTGTCAGAGTGAGAAAGTGCGCCGTTTTGGATAACTAATGATCTGACACTGTCTAGAGATTGGTTGACACTGCCTACCTCACATTCGTCCACGTTCCATCTGATATACGGCTCAGAAAAAGACTTAAACAATTCTAAACAGTTAGCTCGTTGGCCCGCCCCCTGCACTAGTACCTAGTCAACAGGAGGACGGGAAATGAAAACGAAACATCTCAATTCGACACTCGCTTTAGTCACCGCCACTCTAATGATGGTTCTGTTTAATAACTTTGAATACGTGAACTGGAGCAAGATCTTAAAGCTGCCAGTGATCGAAACAGTGAACGAGGCTTCACGTGTTGCCCACGCTAAAGAATTGCTGGGTGGACGCTACAAAGGCTCTGCTGCTCAAAAAATTGAAGGCCGTGTGGCTCTTAATTTGATGATCTATAAAAAGGTTCAAGGTTACCTTGAACCACAATGGAAAAACCGCGCTGGCGATATTTCCAGCACTATCATCGCGGAATCTGACAAGTACAACTTGGATCCCGTGTTTGTTATGGCAATCGTAAAAACGGAGAGCTCGTTCAATCCACTGACTGTGGGAAGCTTTGGCGAAATCGGGTTGATGCAAATCAAACCAGATACAGCAGAGTGGATCGCAAACAAATACGGTATTGCGTGGAAAGGTAAGAAAACTCTGACGAATCCAGTGGCAAATATCCGCATCGGTGCCGCTTACATGGACTATCTTCGTAAGCAGTTTCCAGGTAAAGCCAACAAATACGTCAGCGCATACAACATGGGCCCTAAAAATGTTCGCCGCTTGGTTGCTCAAAACGTCGAGCCAGTTGAATACAACGGCCGCGTGATGAAAAACTATAAAGACTTTTATGCGAACCTTGCGACGACAGAATCTCCTACGACGGCAGTTGCGGCTAACTAAGATTGAATTGAATCAAAACTAAAAAGCCCCTGGGAAACCAGGGGCTTTTTTTTTAATAATTTATGATTTGCTTGTTTTATTTAACGGCCGACATCTCTGTACGAATTCGTTCATGGGTTTCATCAAGGCTGCTGTGGTGATCTAGGATCTTAACAGCACTGATGACCCCCACCATATTGCCGTCCATATCATACATCGGCGACAAGTACAGAGGCTTCATCGTCAGAACCAATTTATCAAAACCAAAGATCTCGTGCACTTTGTGAGTCTCGATGATGCCATCAAGATTCGTATGCTCCAGAGTTCCGTCGATTAACTTGTTTTGATAGGAAAGATATTTGTCGGTGATGCTTTGATCCCGACGGAATAATTCAAACCAAGGAATTGAAACCAACTCATCCAAAGAATAACTGCAGCAGTCCATCAAAGAAATACTACGGAATGTTTGGTGACCTTCAATATTGTAAACTTCAAAGCTTGTATCATCATCCACAGACGCGAAAAAATCCGGATGAGTTTTAAAGCGGAAGCGACTCATGAATCTCCACAAGAATTGCTTGTCAGAGATGCGAGCGTCAGCCACGTGCATTTCAAAGAACTCAACCCACTCTGCCAACATGTCGGCACAGGGACCTTGGAGTTCTTTAGGAAGACGGTCAAACGCAAAGCCAGGGTAATTCCCCTTCAGTGAGCGTGGACGCTCAAGAAGAGAATGAAATTCCATTAAAGATTTACGATACAAATCCTTAGCTGGATCTACAACAACGTTCAAATTTTCATTCATTACATTTTCTAGCATAGTACAGGTCTCCAGGGACCTGACTTCATTTCTATCATGAATAATCAGTAAAGCAAACAATCTAACAAAGGTGAAAGCTAAAGAAAACCCTACTCTGAAGTGGCTTCCAGGAGCATTTATCCATCATGGGATAGCATTTTTAAACGTGAGAAAGTTCAAGGTAGCAGGGTTTTATGGCCCCATCTCAAGTATAAGTGCGAACAGACAGTTTCCATCCGCTGCCTGTGTTTGCAGTTCTGCACAGACCGTATGGTATCGGTGTGGAAAAAATCAGAATAAAAAAAAAGAGGGAGCTTGAAAAAGCTCCCTCTTCTAAATTTTAACTTTTTTAAACAAACAAGCGTCGGCTTACGTATTTTTCGTCAAGAAATCTACGATAGCATCTTTAGGGTGATTACCAACCAGTTGGCCCACTTCGCTGCCGCCTTTGAACAACAACATCGCTGGAATTCCGCGAATACCGTACTTAGAAGGTGTTCCTGGATTTTCATCGACATTTACTTTTACGATTTTAACTTTGCCAGACAACTCTGTTGCAACTTCTTCCAATTTTGGAGCCAATGCACGGCAAGGACCGCACCACTCTGCCCAAAAATCCACAAGAACTGGAGTAGAAGAATTCAAAACTTCTGCTTCAAAAGAACCGTCTGTTACTGCTGTTGTATTTACGCCCATAGAGGCCTCCGTATTAGAACAAATTACCACACTTAATTTGAATACGGAAAAGATATAGTCAAGGTCCCCAAAGGATCAATTACTTTTTAAACATGGCCTTTGTGAACTCTTGGCGCAACTTATCGAGATCGTTGATGCTTTCCCTGTCCCACTGTGACGCGATGTCTAGCTGCCGTTTTCGAGATTCCACGCGGGTGATAGTACTATTTGGAGCCACCTTCACATCAGACACCAAATCAGTGTATTTTTTCATTCGTTCCGCGAGCTTAGCCGTGGCCTTTTGCAGCTCCTGACGCGCCTTGGAAGGGGCTTGTTCCTTCACTTCTGCTGGAGCAGGTGCTGGAACGTTTTCTACTTTTTCTACCTCTGGCGCTCCGCCGCCAAGAAGTTCTCTCTCCAAAGCCTTTAAATCGACATCCGGGAAGGCGACTTCGTCGGCCTTTTCTGTCTCAGGCTCCACATCGGCTGTTTGAAATTTCGCGCCTATTTTAAAGCGCGGCGTTTCCACCTCTCGCTCCGTGGAGAGGTTAAACTCCGCACCTTCACCTGGAGGTTCATTATCAAGATTAAAGCCCACGCCCGCAGGTCCCTCTTCGCTTTCATCCGAAGAGCTTCCCTTAACGAAAATGGCTTCATTTTCAGTATTGAATTTACCTTGCGCAGCGGCTGGCGAAACAGGTTTTGCACCGGGGCTTTCTAGGTGAATAGCTTTATTAAGCTTTTCCAGCAACGCGCCTTCGTCCTGCCCTAAAAGCTTTGCAAGCACTTGGACGATTCGAAGCGGAGCCACGGGAGCTTCCAGAATCATATCGACGCGAAGTTTGATCAAATCCTGAGGAGATGGCTTGAATCCCGCTGGAAAAATAAGCACTGATTTCCCGCTCCATCGCGACATCTCTTTAAGGCGCTTCCCAACACCCAACGAGGAGACTTTGGCACCTTTTCCGGCACCAATAACCACATCGGGGTTAAAGCTAATGATTTGATCGGATACGGCGTATTCACTCGACAGACCGATAACGTCAAAGCCTACTTTTTTCAAAGTGGATTCGACGCTCATGAGGTCGGCATAGTCCTCATACACCAGAAGAATCTTGCTCATATCCCTCTATTGTCAGATAAGGTCGTCCCCGGGTCAAATCGCAGACTGGACGATAGGCGCGATGACTTACTATTTCTCCCCGACTACAATGGACCGCATGTTCAGTATCTTTCGTGGCAAAAAAGCCGTTCAGTACATTTTCTTTGAGATGCTTCCTAGTTTCATCCTGGGTCTTTTGGTCTTCGTATCAATCATCCTGATGTTCCAAGTGTTACGCCTGACAGAGTTCGCTCTGGTTCACGGAGTGGCTTTAAAAACCATTGCGGAGATCGTAGGTTACGTCATCATCTCCCTGCTGCCAGTTTTGTTTCCTATGGCACTTTTGTTTTCGGTTTTATTGACCTACGGTCGACTGAGTCAGGATTCTGAAATCGTCGCTATGAAAGCATCTGGCCTAGCTATGGGAACGCTGTTAATGCCAGCTATTATTTTGGCTTTAATCATCGGCGTTGTGTCTGCACAAATGTCGTTTGTGATAGCTCCCTGGGGGAATCGTCAATTCGAAGTCCTGTTCACACGCCTGGCAAATACCAAAGCCACAGCCGTCATCAAGGAAGGGACTTTCGCAGAGGGTTTCTTTGACATGGTTGTTTATGCGAATGAAGTGGACTCTAAAAACGGCAAGCTTCGCAAAGTTTTTATCTATGACGAAAAAAATGGCGACGTTCCGTTAACCGTGATCGCTAAGGAAGGAAGCCTGCTGCCCGATCCCGATCGTCCTGGTCAGGAAGTCCTTCTTCGCCTTCAAAATGGTGAAATTCATCGCCAGACTCAAACGCATACCAAGATTAGTTTTAATACTTATGACGTGCATTTTTCTGAACCCGACACACATGAAGAGCGAGCGAAGTCTCCACCCTCATTAACCTTGGACGAGGTTCGCAATCGCTTAAACGGCGAAATCAAAGATCCTGAAGAACGTCGTATCATGGAGACAGAACTTCATAAGCGTTGGGCTATTTCTATTCTCTGTGTCGTCTTTGCGTTGATCGGAGTGGGATTAGGGACAACGACAAATCGTCGAGCTGCGAAGGCCGGCGGTATGATTCTGTGTATTGGGATCATCATCGTTTACTGGGTTCTTTATCTCGCTGCGGAAGGTGCTGCACGCAATGGTACATTGCCAGCAGCACTAGCTATCTGGGCACCGAACTTAATATTCGGTGGCTTCGCTATTCGTACATTAAGAAAAAACTGGAATTAAGAAGAGTGAGATTTCGCTGAAGGTTGGGGCGGTTCTTTTAAACTTTTAAATAAGAGCGATGCAGCAGCATCCTTACTACCACGGTCATCCTTGACCACATCGCCCCTCCCTTGAATCAAATGGTAAGAGCATTTCCCCACGCCTTGCAAAAGATTTTTTTAGATGATTTCACTTTTTTCGTCCTTAATTTGTCATTTAAAATCACCCACTATCCCTAGTGGGTACCACCTAAAAGACCCCCAATACCTGCCACCTTAAAATCGTCTGTTAATAACTCGGAGTGAAATAGCGTGGATAAATCTTGGGCATCGCGTACTAATTGTGCGCCATCTAACAACAGATCCAACCCTCCCAAGAAATGAGGATCAAGGGGATGGCCCGGCACTACCCAAACTGGCCGCGAAAGTTCAGCCGCCTGATGGGCTGTAATTAAGGTTCCACTGCGCCGACGAGCTTCGACCAGCAACGTCGCACGCCCCAGGGCTGCTATCAAACGATTGCGATGATGAAAAAGCCGCTTATGCATGGCCTGCTTCGGTTCGTATTCACTGATGAAACATCCTCCCTGATCTAATACGGGCGTCATCCACTCTTGCAAACTGGAAGGATAGATTTCACCAAGCCCCGAAGGCAAAACCACTGCTGTCGGGCATCGCTTCCGCAATGACAGCGAGTGCGCCTTCTGATCCACACCTCGGGCGCCTCCACTAATCACTATCGGCATTTGCATCGTAAAAAACTGAGTCAGCTCCTGCTCCATCCATCGTAATGAATCTGCGCTGGGTTCACGACTGCCGACGATTGAAATCGATCTTTCAATCATCCAACAAGGTGAGCCGCGATAGCTAAGGGTTAGCGGCGGATCGGCCATGCGATAGCACTGAGTGGGATAAGTGGCTTCACCATAACATACAAACTGCACACCCTCCATTTGCCAGCGGAGGGCTTCAGCACAATGCTCTTTGTACAAGGCATGATTTTTCTCAAGCGCCTCACCAACCAATGGCAGGTACTCGTGCATCGCCTGGCGCAGGTAAAACTCGGTCAGACATCCCAAACGCGACAGTCGCAAATAGGTTTGTTGAATTTCATCTCGATGAAGGCTGTAAAGAGGATGAAGCTTAATAAGTTGGGAGAGAGCAAATATTTCGGTCATAAAAAAAGGCCCTGCAAATTGCAGAGCCTTTTTTGAACCACTATAGCTCTAAATCGAGTTCTTCAGATCCGGGGCCCGTATCCACAGCAGGCTGACCACCCATATCCAATTCATTATCAATCTGCTCTTGCGTCTCCGGCTCATGACTTTCCACGACGTCTTTATCCACAGAGGCCGTCTTAGCTCCGTTGCCGACATAATCTCCCAACAGGATATCATCTGTTGAGTTCGTCACGTAAGCCGTCGCAAAGTTAGGAGTGACCTTAACGATCTTTAAAGAGCCAATCGTACGGTCATTTAAAATCGCACCCGATTGCTTGTTGCGAAGAGCACTGTCAGCAAAGATCGAAAGGTTTTGTCCGACTGCGAATCCTTTCGATGTCCCTCCATCTAAAAAGATCAAAGAGTTGGAACTAAACATCCCACGTCTTTTGCCGAATTCTCCACCCATAATTTTTGCGTTCGCGATATTGCTAACTGCACCCGGAGTCGGATCAATCATTGGAACTTCGCCAGGAACAAGAACGGCACCCACTTCAACCGGCTGAATCGCTTTTTTGACGATAGCGCGATAGATATTCTTTTCAGCGTTTACTTTTTCAAGAATTTCTACGCCACCTTGGATCTCGACCATTCTTGCTTTACGTCCCTTGACTCCTGGATCGTCCACCTCACCCATGTTTTTCTGAGCGATATAGTTTTTTTCCGGTGTGCCATTATCGAATTGCACGTAAACGTATTGGAATTCATTTGCAGTTTTGGAATCAACTTCGGTTCCCGTGATTTTGCCAGGACCACTCACAGCTTCATCAGCTACATAGTACGACAAAAATTCGAAAGCCGTCGGCATTTTGTTTTCTCTAAATTCCACTTCAACACTTGTACTGTCGTCGTAAACACCAAAACGTCCTTTAGGCAAACTGTTTGGAAGTGCGCCTAAAACTGGAACATGCTTACGGCGGCTCGGTGGGATTGCGGGCTCTGATACACTTGGCTCGACAACTTTATCGGCTTCATTTTCAGTCGCAGCCTCCCCGTCCTTACCAGCCACGGCCAGCGTTGGGGCATCCATCATTGTACCTGGATAGAATTTGATATTCATGTCCGGTGTAATTTCATGGGGATTTAAAATCGATCCGTTATTCAACGACCAAAGCTTGGGCCAGAAATTAGGATCACCGAAAAACGTATTAGAAATGTCCCAAAGAGTATTTCCTTTTTCGACTTTATAAACTTCAGACTTACGAGCACCCACAGCTTTATCCCAGGCTTCGTCCGAGGTCGGCGTTTCGTTGTACTTTTTGTAAATGTTGTGGAAACGATTTTCTTTATTAAAATCGGGATCGTCACTGGCAGCAGCAGCCGTTGTGTTCGAATATCCTGCATCCGCATGAGTGGGCGCCGGAACTTCACTTGGCACCTCTGGCGTGGGCACGTCAGGTGCCGCAGGCGGCGGAGGCGTTTCGACCGTCTGATTGCTATCAGGCGCAGGAATTTCAGTGAACTCCGGAACACTTGGCTCCAGAGGAGTTTCTTCCTTTTTATCTAAAACATCTAAAGGATCTGCATCCCAAGTCGTATCTGGAGGTGCTGCATCTTGGGCGTGCGCTGCTTGGACTTGTACCAAGAGCGCGCAGAAAATAATTGTCAATGAGACAGAGAACTTCTTGTTCTTCACTGTTTGCATCCTTGCAAAAAGATTATTCTTAGTTGAACAGTTTTAGTTCAGAGTCAGCACGGAAGGACTCTGGACTGCCTGGATACCGAGATCTCACTTCTGCCAGGGAACGTTTTGCAAATTGTGGCAGATTCATTTTTTTGTAAGTCATTGCTTTAGCGAATTTCGCACTCGCGGCTTTGTCACTGTTTGGATATTCTTTTTCAATGCGTGCGAAATAACGAATCGCTTCCGGAAAATTGTTGTGCTCAACAGCCATACGTCCCGCCAAGAACAATGCGTTGTCAGCATACGTACTTGCCGGAAAACGCGTCAAAAGGCTTTGCAGACGGCTTTTAAGACCGATCTCATCATCGCGTTGTGAAGCGCCTACCATTTCAGCATACAGCTCTGTGTCGGATTGTTTTCTGAAATCTTGTCCCGTCAATTCCACCAACAACGCCTGTTGCTTGGGTGTTTGTGCGGCACCTTTGATAGTGTTTGTTGACTTAGCTGCAGCAGCCAAAGGTAAGCTTAAAAGTAGTGTTGTTGCCAATCGTCCTAGTTGCTTCATCTGTCGACACTCCTTGATCTTTTACCAGTATGACATGCAACCCAAAGTGCAAACAAGCAGACTTATCCACACAAAATGTTGAGTTATTGTAATGCTGGACCTTAGACCTGTTGAATTTCAATGGTTTCAGCGATTTGCATGAAATTTAGGCACATCATAAGCTATTGTTATCAGTAGATATTTTGCTAAAATCGCAATCTTTTTCAGCGCTCTAATTTCAGATCTTACAATCCGGTCTCTGCGGACGCAGTGCCCTCATTACAGATTATTTTAGAAATGGTATTTGCGGCGATTTTTGCTAAGTCCTCGAATTCATGATTATTCTACTTCTCCTTGCTCTGAGCTTGAGCAATTGCACGACAGACACATTGCTGAATAATGCATCAGGCCTTTCTGAAAGTTATCAACAAAAATGTCTTACACTCCTTCCTCGCGAGTCAGTTAATTACTCTGCGCTGACCTCAATTGTCTGCGGTGAAAAGCTGGACGATCAGAACCTGAAACAGAATTTGGTGAAGACATCGTTGATACATATATTCGTCATCTCGGGATCTCACTTAATTTTGCTGGACGAACTTTTTGCGCTGCTTAGAATTCCATTTTTTGTAAGATTCTTGCTTTTAGCCTTTTATTCTGTCGCGGTTGGCTTCCAACCACCTGCCGTAAGAGCCTTATCTGCATTGGGTTTGCGAGGTGTGTTACAAAATCGCAGATGGTATTTTCCGGCGGATCAGATGACCTTGATCGCAGGATGTTTCACACTTGCACTTTTTCCGGCGTGGTGGAACTCCCCGTCTTTGTTGATGAGTTGGTGTGCCAGTTTGGCGCTTTCATGGAGTTCACTCCTAAAAATAAAAAATAAAATTCAGCGCGTATTGTTCAATCAATGCGCAGTTTTTATTTTCATGTGTGCTCCACTATGGGGGTTGAGTTCACTGCACCCCCTGTCACTTTTATACAACCTACTATTAGGCCCGATCGTTTCATATTTACTACTACCGCTAGGATTTATAAGTGTGATTGCTCCCCACACGGTCTTTGCTTTTGATTTCGTGATGACGACATTTGCACGAATTCTGACATGGGTCTCTGAGCCCATTCCGGCAAGCTCGTCAAAACAGATCCTGTTATCCACACTGTGGGTCTGGATATTTTCTTGGCATATCTTTTTTCACTTTTTGCGATTGCGACTGCGTCAAGGAAGGGATTCAGAGTGGAGTGGATCTTAAGATTCTCCCTGGGCTCGTTTTTTCTAATTACCTTCAGCGCAAGTCCATTGGCTAATAAATCCGTGTTCTCGTATGTCGTGATATGGAACGTGGGACAGGGCCAATGGATCACGTCCGTTGAGAATTGCACGTGCCGGCATTTTGACGTCGGTGGAGAGAAATTTCCATGGAAAAAAGTCGGCAAACTTTGTCGCGATAAGGACAATTTGATTTATCTAAGTCACTGGGATTGGGATCATATCGGAGCATTGTCCCGTTGGCCCAAATCGTGGCAGTCATGTCTGGCCCTTCGCCCCCAAGGTGTGTCCTCCGCTAAAAAAATGAAAATGCTTGCAGAGTTTAAAGACTGCAAAACAGACATCAATTTGCCGATGTGGCGTGGGTTGAAAGAAAACAATGCATTGAACCTGCGGAACACTCAGAAAAATTTGGGAAAATCAGATTCAAATGCCTTAAGCCAGGTCCTTCGTTTTGGAGAATTCTTATTCCCCGGGGATTCCCCCATCGCTTCAGAAAAATCCTGGATGGAATTACCTTGGATAGCGGGAGTGCGTGTATTAATTCTGGGCCACCACGGCAGCCGTACCAGCACTTCAGAAGAACTGCTACAGCGAATGCCCCGGCTTCTTATGGCCGTGTCGTCGGCTCGTTATGAACGCTATAAACACCCTCACCCCGAAGTCCTCTATCGTTTAAGACAGCATCGCATTCCCACTCTGAAAACAGAAGACTGGGGGAATATCTGGTTTGAAAAATGATAAAAAAAAGGCTCCCGTTTCGGGGGAGCCTTTTTTACTTAGTTCTGAGCTAAAATTACACTTACCAGAAGTAAGTCACTCGAGCCCCAAATTCGCGCGGAGAATTTACTTGATACACTTTCGTACCGTAGAACGCGTTGGAAGCGTCGTAAGTCACGTATTTTTGATCAAGGACGTTTCTAATATATGTTTCAACATTCAAGCTGATAGGTGCAATCAGGTAGGCCAACGAAGTATCCAAATAGAACTGCTCTGGAGCTCTTTTGGCGGACGTGTTCGCAGCATCGCTGTAACTTTGCGCCAAGTATCTAAGAGTCGTGTCCCAAGCCCAGTTGTCCGTTGGCTTGAACACGTAGTTCACGCTTCCAGTCCACGGACTTGCAAATGGGAATTCATTGCCATCGTAGTTTTGGTTCAAAGGCCCTTTAAAATCGATGAACTTGGTATGGTTGTAACCGACCCCCATACCCAATAAATTTTGTGGATTGATCGTGTACTGTGCTTCCAATTCCGCGCCGTAAACTTCAGAGCTTGCAGCATTGACTGTCGCCGAGTTGTACGGATTGTTTGCCGCGTACTGGATTAAAACCTGCTGGTCCACCCAGTGAGTGTAAAACACGTTAGCTGCCACTTTCAGCTGATCTTGGACACACTTATAACTTAACTCAAAGTTGTGAGTCGTTTCTGGGTCGTATTGAGAAACGTTTGAAGTCCAGCGATTCACGCTGACACCACCTGTACGGTAACCTTGAGTGTAAGACACGCCGTAGGAGCTGATACCGTGAGAGAATACATAACCAATCTTAGGCAGTAAGATACCGCCCTCTTCGTTACCGTTCGCAGTTCTTGTCGTTCCATAAACGATGTAAGAATCAAATTTGTTTTTCATGTACTCGTAACGAAGTCCCAAATTCATGGCGTGAGATTCATTGAACTTATAAAGCATTGAATCAAAGATCGCGTAAGTATCTTGGTACTTTTCAGTTTTTTGACGAACCGGAACAGGTCCCGGAGCTAGCACGTTAAAGTTGTAATCATCTTTGATTGTGTAGTCATGAAAGTGCAAACCCAAAACGTTTTTAATTTTTTCGCTTTGATATTTGTACAGATTTTCAACACTCAAGTAATTATCGGTGTGATCCTCATAGCGAACACCGGCTGTGTTTGATGAAGTTCCGTCAGCATCTGCCGTCGCATCTTGATCACTTTGAGAGTAAGCCAGGATGGTTTCGTTGCTGCTATTCTCGTTGATTTTCTGGGTGTAGCGAAGACTTGTTTGCTGGTTATTAGTCAGCGTGCGGTTATCGACGTCTTCATACACATGATAATCGAATGGGTTAGTTGACTGAGAGTAAGTTCCGCCGTTCTCGGTCTGCATGACCTTCAAGTTCCAACGGATTTCGTCGAAAGCGTTGATTTTATAAATCATGTCTCCAGAGATATAGTTCTTATCCTGACGTCCCCAGCGATCATTACCAGTAGTCACATTATCGATGAAGCCATCGTAACGTTCCACATTTACAGCAACACGAGTCAAAATCTTTTTATCGAGCATCGTATTGTTGGTAACTGCGCCGATTTCTTTGTAACCATAGGTGCCGACTCCTGCCTTAGCAGCACCTTCCGTTTGTTCGCTCGCCTTACGATGGAACAAAAGAATATTACCTGCCAAAGAATTCACACCTTGAGTTGTGGATTGAGCGCCACGATAGATTTCTACGTGATCCAAATCCCAGAAATCAAAAGCACCTGCGGAAATCGCAAGGTCCGTTTGGAAAACGTCATCGACCATAATGGATGCCAAGTTGTCTTTTTGATAGCCCGTGACACCGATATTGTTAATACCGCGGATACTGAATGTATTGTCATTCTTAGTCACTTGAACGTTAGGAAGTGCGTTCAAGGCTTTAATAGAATCTGTTTTTACGCCCTTATCATAGGTCTCCGCCTGAAGAACAGAGATAGACTCTGTACTTTCTAGGTAAGACTTATCCTCTTTATTACCAAGGATTTCTACCTTTTGAAGTTGGTAAGATTCTGTGGGTTTACTTTCTGTGGTTTCTGGTGTCGTCTGTGGTGTTTGAGCCTGTGCTAAGCAGGCCTGCATGGTGAACAATGCTGCGATGAAAATTCTCATTTCTCCCTTTTCCTTCTTTCCTTTTTATAATCCTTTATAGCTAACAAAATTAGGAACTGTTTTTGAAGTCTGATAGTGCTCTTTACCCAACAAATCATTTAGGATGGAAGCAGATCTCCACGCCATCAAGCTTGTTTGCGGTTCAGAGATGCCGTGACCATGACGACTGAAATTCATGGCATAAATCTTATTCTCTTTCGGGCCTTTCCATTTCACAGAGAAATTCTTCTGTAAAATGAAACGTCCATTGGCATCAAAGTCGATCATATTTTGGATCGGCTCAATGATGTGCGGAATACGAGTTCTAAACCCCGTACTTAAGATCACGATATCGGCAAAGTGTGTTTCCGTCTTATTTGAAAATGTGCTGCTAACAGTTAATTTATAACCATTACCCGCTTCCTCGATACGATCCATGCAACGTGACGGCAGGATTTCAATCACCGCTTCAGATTGGTGCACGTGACGAATTTGATAGATATCGTTGTACATCGCCTCCAGATATTCTGGCGTGTTACCGTCCGAAGCCATTTTTTGATGACGAACGATAGGATCTTTCAACGTTTGATCTAAGCCAAAGAACTCTTCCACGTAATACGGAGTGAAGTATTCGTTCACGAAGGGAGAGTTGTCCAAGGGCTCTAAGTTTTGACGGCTGGAAATCATGCGTGTGCTGTTAGCTTGCCCCCATTTGCCTTTAAAGCAGTTACGGAAGATTTCAATCCCCGTCTGACCGCCTCCGATCACAACAACATTTTTACCCGTCACATCTAAGCTTTTAAGATGCGAAGATTTGGCGTGGAATACTTTGGGACCAATAAAGTCCTTGGCGAAATCAGGAATATTTGGCGTAAGGCCTGTTCCGATACAGATGTTATCGGCTTTAGAAACGTTATTTCCCGCGCGAACCAGGAACTGACCGTCCTTAAAGTTCACTTCGTCAATTTGTGCGCCAAAATTCAAACGGTGGACCAACTGTTTACTGACCCATTGGCAGTACATCTCAAATTCACGACGAGTCACCACCGAGCGATTCGTGTTCATGAAAGAATAATACAAGCCGTTGGACACCAAGTAATTCATGAAGCTGTAAGGATTTGTTGGGTCTGCACCCATGACCAAGTCTTTAAGGAATGAGGTCTGCATTTCAGAATCCGCAAACATGATTTCAGAGTGCCAGTCAAAATTCGGTTTCCCGTCAAAGAATGCAGAATGCACGCCTGCCGTTTTGTCAGCAAGTGCAGCAAGAGACAGATTGAATACGCCGATACCGATACCAATAAGATTATATTTTTGGTCCATCTTACGGTGCTCCTTTATTAAGTCCTAAGACTAATGGATTCAGAAGTTCGTCTCCGACCATGGGGACCGGGCGCTCATGGGAGTCGGCATAACCGATCTTAAAACGCACTTTATTTACCAGCACACGAGGCATTTTTTCCGCCAGAAGGTTGACGCTGTCATCCACATTCAAGTTTTTCCCCGTAGTTGAAAGATAATCGCGAAGAACTTCGCCCAAAATACCGTAAAAGTCGTATTCCGAGTAACCATCGCACTCTTTCAAAACTTCCGAAACAAAACGCAAAACCGTGACAAAATGTCCCGTGAACAAATCATGAATTAAGTAATTGCGAGGTAGCTGCAATAAATGGCTAGCCAGACTTGCAGACTGCTCTACCAAGATGGAATTCTTCGCCAAACGAAGGTCCCCTTGGAAATCTTTGATGATCAGACCGACGGGGGCATGATCTTTTAACTTAAGAACGATATTCTGACCGTGGGAAACCAGGCCAATCCCGTATTTAAGTTGCAGATGATACAAAGGTACGACAACCACTTCGAAATAACGACGAAGCCATTGGGACATCGTTAAGCCGGAGGCCTTCACATAAGAACCTAACAAAGAATTTCCTGCCGCATCCTTATGAAAGAAACTTCCAGTTAAAACTGCAGACTCACCGGGGCCAGCTTTAGATTCAGCACACTCTCTCCAAATAGCTCCCAGGTATTCGTGATAGCGATAGGGAGCCATAGTGACTTGCTTATAAATTGGATGCTGAAAGCTGACGCCCGCTTTTTCACTTAAGACCTGCACGTTCTTTAAAAGTGGATCCGCCGCACAGATATCGGTCATTTTTTGAGACAGCTCGCCACCCACGGGAATGTATTTCGCAGCAATTCCGCGGATGCTGGAAGTATTTAAAATAGTAACCGGCAGTTTAATATCCCACTGACCTGGACGAGAAATATTCGACAATGTGCGAATAGAAATTTGCGGCTGATACTCGTCACCAAAAACTCCCAAAGCCTTAATGACTCCAGTGGAAAGTTCCCCTGCAAATTGCACTTGGATAAAACGGTCCCACTGCCATGGATGAACTGGAACGAAAACGTAATCTGATTTAGTAAGCTCTAGTTCCGCCAACTCCTGATCAAAACGTTTTAATTCCGCTTCATCCATCGACTGACCCAAAATAACATCCGTATTCACCCCGGGCATCGCAGCGGCTAACGCTGAATTCTTACGAATTGCCAACCACATCAGACGAATTACGGGCTGACTTTCCGGGGCAAATTCTTGCAAATCGCCTTCACTCCAAGTGATGCGACCTTTGTTCAACAAAAGTTTGGGATGGCCATTAAGGACCGACTGAATTTTAAGCCCTGACCACTTCGTCATTTCTTCAGATGTTTGTTCGGCCTGCTTTCTTTCGATGCGCAAGTCTGAAAAGAGCGTGTTGTGCATTTCTTCCAGGAAGTTTCCAAGAATGATATCATCCATGCCGGTTTCTTTTTGGCAGTCGATAAAAAACTGTCCCGCACTTTTCACTGGCATTTTAATGCCATCTACAACCCTCATGATAGAGTCGGATTGCACTTTAATATCGGTCCAAATACCCTGCCAACCCTGACAGTGGTATTCAACTCCACTTTGCAAGGCGAACACATAATTCTGAACGTCAGAGGATTCTCCTGCAGCAGTGGCTGAAGGCTGACTCGTGGGTTTTAAAATTTGCTCATAGCTAAGCTCCTGAAGGCTTTTTGCCACCAGGTTCTGATTTACGCGCACCCACGCGGATCCAGAATGAAGAGTGTTCGCAGTTAAACTCACAGGAAATTCCCCATAAAGAATCTTTCGCGACGGCATTCTAACAAAGCCGCCCGTTTATGAGGGAAATCGAACTCTTTTAATTTTTTCCAGGCCGAGAAAGTTTCAACATAACGGATGATGCGTTGATTATCCGAACGTGGTTCTGCCATGATTTTGCGTGTGCGAGGCTCTTCTAAAAACAAGTAGTGCGTCGCCGATTTCAAAATTGCGTCTGTATTTTTAAAACCCAAGTAATCCATGTTCCCGATCAATAAATGGAAACCGCGATCAAACGCTTCCGACTCATAGTAAGGGCCCAAGCGGTCTTCTAATGTCCAATACATTTCAAAGTAACCGACGGGCACCCCATCGAACTCAACAAACGTTGGAATCGAATGCAAGTCAGCCAAGCCTTTTTCAATGTATTCCTTTAGTTCGGCTTCTGGCTTTGCCAGCTCCCAGAACTCATTGACGTAGGGTTGATTGTGCCAGAAATGGAACGTTTTTAGATCGCGTTCCACATCCATCACACGAAAGCTCAAAGTTTTACCAATGCTAGGAATGTAACGAGAGTAAAGAAGCTCTCCTGGTTTTTGCTGTGGGCGAATGGGGTGATAAACATTCCCAGAATACATCCACTGTTCAGGTTTTACATTTTGTGTCCCATAAGCACACCACAATGAAGGGTTTTGATAAAAGTCTGCTCTGACAACCGATTGCTGATTAAGGGCAATTGCTTTTAAGTCCGGCTTGTGAGTGAAAAGATGCTCCATCGCCACCAAAGAAGATCCCGCCGTCGCATTTTTACTTAACAGTTGGATTTTGTCTGCCGACTCTTCAACATTGAACGTTGCTGCCTGGCCCTCCGACGCTGTCGCAGGAATCTCTGTCCCCATTTCTGACCCGGTGACGGTTAAAACGTTCCCCGCTAGATGAGCTGTATATTTTTTGTTTTCTTGAACATGCAAGTACGTCTGTTGATTCATACCAGTTCCTCCGCCTTCATCGCAGCCGCGGCGATCGGGTTTTTAATCAAGTTATAGATCGACAGTGGATTGGCCGTCGTATTTTCGTTTAAGTTTTGCAAACTGCATGTGAAATTCCCTTTGTGCCAAATTTCTGGCTGATCCAAAAGGTAGTTTAAGCACGATTGATCTTGTGGATTCGATGCGCGAATGGATTGCAAGAAGTTGCGCAGATCCGTGACAAGTTCATCCTCACTCACCCAGCCGTCCGCCGCGATCGCCGCAATCACATTGAATGTCGAGTTAATCATCAAATAATATGCGAATAGGATGTTGCCCTTGTCGTCTAAGATATTCCCATTTTCCATTTGCAGGCTTGCCACTTCTGTCCCGTATAAAGAAAATCCAAAATGACTGTAACCTGTGCCTTGGCAGTCTCTAAAATAAGCTTTCTCTGGAAAATTTGCTTTTAAGCTTAAGATCAGATTTTGTTGATGCGCTCCTAATAAGATTCCGTAATTCGCTTGCGCATGAACCAATGGCTTCACAGCCACTTCCAAATAACGAGCAAACCACTGCTGCGCGATATCCCCTAAAGAGCGGTGAGTTTTTGCTGCTTCCTTACGGATGGCCTTCTGAATCAAGTTTTCGCCACCAAGGGGATTGTCTTGAGCCAATGTTGAAAGGACAACGGCCTCTTCCTGGTTCGGTTCCATAAATGGATTTTCGCGACAAACAACGATTGAGTCTGTCAAAATTTCGCCATTCAGGTCTTTCAATGCCATAAATGCCGGCTCAAACACCACATGGAACTGCGGATGCTTGCGAGAAAACTCTTGGGCTTTAGCAGTCATAAAGACATCATAAACTTGTAGCCCACGCACCACTTCAACAAGCGTCAAATGGCGAATCGAGTTTGTCAGACGCAGAGTTAAAGAAAACTTCATCATATACGGAGAATGAGGAGCATAGATAGAACGCAACGAAGTCGTGGGATACCAAGGCTTATCAGCCATGCCCAAATCAATCAAATCCCCTTTTTCAAGATAGGACTGTATCGTTTTATTTTTCAAAAGATGTTGTTTCTGCCAAGGATGCACTGGGAACGGAACGTAACCCGCTTTCAATTTCTCAGAAGCCAACTTGGAATCAGCGAAGTCCTTCATAAAGACATCCATCGTCCATTGTTCAACGGCGAATTTTTGTGCTTTTTCGTTGGACAGAATTTCTGGTTTTGCCAAGAACCAACTCAAGGCAAACCGTCCCGCCATCTCGGGGGAGTATTTGCGATAGTCGGCTTCATCGAAACCTTCGCGCATCTTCGGATACGGATGAAAGTTATGACCGATCATCAGGCCTTGCTCGGCTTGCTGAAAGTTCAGGGGCTGAGTGTAAATGCTTTCCAAATCCGGTTTGCGGTGTCCTAGCGCCAACTCGATATTTTCAACGGAGTTCTTTAAGCGCTCCATAAAGACCGCATCATTACCCACACTGTTTGGAAAAACCGTCGTTAGATGTTTCACGAGCTTGTCTGCCACAGCCATGAAGGACATTTCAGTTATGAAATCACCTTGTGCGACAAAAAAGAGGGAATGGTATTGATGACGTCCCATCAACGAATGCCGTGTCAAAGGCAAATAAAGCGTCTCGCCGCCTGTTAATTGAATCGTCAAAACCAGCTTGCATCCGGTCTTCACAGAAACAGCAGTCGGAGCATCGCCGATCGAATAGTCAAACCACTCGCGAAAAAGTGAATTAAAGAAACAAGAAGCTGAATGACGAAGTGTTAATTCGTGCAAATTCATTTACGCCTCCCTGCCAAGACTTCACGTTGGCGATAAAGAACCACAATGCTGACCATCATAAGAACCACCAAGGCGATCAACAGTGTTTCTAAAGAGAACAATTTAATTTTCAAAGTCAGTGCAGCCATGGCTCCGCCCACGGCATAACCAATTGTATTCGCTGCACTGACAATACCCGCTTTACGTCCCAAACCCACATGCTGCGGGTCCACCATCGTCATCAAAGTCAAATAGCATGGTGGAACCAAAGCGATCCCAACTGACAAAAACACAATCGCAGTCCAAAGCTGTGATTCCAAGTTCATCACTTGAAGCAGAACCGAGCCCACAAGCAACGTCAGAGCTCCAATCACCAAGGCACCTTGCCAAGGATTTTTGAAAAACATCCGGCCCAAAAACTGAGTCACCACTGCAATCACTGAGCTGACCAACAGGAGTTTAGCCATCAACACCCCAGAATCCTGGCTGCTTAACGAGAAACTGTGCTTCAGAATCACTGCCAATGAAGAATTTAAAATACCAATGAAACTTGTGAAAAGGATCGCTAGCAAGAACACCCAGCGCATGCGATTGAAAGCGAGACTCCAAGACGAAGCTCCCGCTTCTTGAGCTGCGGCGGTTTTCATCTGTGGCGATTGCAAACGCAGAGCCCAAAGATTGGCACCGATCAACAAGACAATCCACAGCAAGAAACCGGCGAGGACCTGGTCCATGTTTTGACCGCCGCTTAGTAAAACATAAATGGGACCTAACGAGCGGCCAATATTTAAGCTCATCGAGTTTGAAATCATCGCCTTCATTGCAGATTTAGATTCTGACATATCGACTTGCAAAGCCTGCGCGACTGGAATGATCGCTGATGCCAGCAATCCATAAATCACACGGCTTAAAACCAAAATCACAGTGACTACCACGGCACCCATCTGAGCGCCCCACTGAGTGAGCGACCACAACAGGACTGTGGAAATTCCCAAACCGGCAAGGCCTGCAATCAAAATGGGCTGGCGACCTGTTTTATCACTTTTTGCCGCCCAGTACGGTGAAGACCATAAAAACAAAAACGATCCGGCACTAAACGTGGCCACCACCGTCGCCAGACTGATGTGCATCGTTTCTGCCAAATAGGGCAAAAGCGTGAACAACAGAATCTGCAGCGCACTGAAGGTGATAGTGTTTAAGTTTGCCAGGATCGCTAAGTTCACGAACGCCCTCCGCTACCACGAAGAACAACCATGCCTGTCAAAATCAACGGAATCAAAAGCACATATCCTGAAGCCATCGCGAATGCACCGCCTAGGATAAAGGCGGCGATAATCATGACGGCCGTCACGACAAACAAGATCATCGGAATTGCAAAGCGACTTTGGAATAATTTTGAGTCCGACAGTTTACTGGATTCATTTTTGGCAGAACTGGTCGCGGCTGAGGGATTTCTACGCTTATACCAAATCACCAACCCCATTATCGGCAAAGCCAAAGAAAAGATCGAAAAACCCAGCCAAACGATCTTTAGGAAAAGTCCGCCGTAATTTCCAAAATGCAAAGGCTCCGATGCCAAGGTGATTTTCATGTACCAAGGCAGATTACGAACTTCTCCTTGCAATCCTGTCGCAGCATCAACCACAACCAGTTGAACCATGCGTTCTGTTTGCGGGGTGTTGCCATTCATCACAACCAGAAAATGATTGGGAGGAGAAAATTGTGTATCTGGCATGGCGATGTAATCCACTTTGGAATCTGGCAATGCCTTTTCGGAAGTTTTGATCACATTATCTAATACGCCTGCATTATGCAGATGATCATTGTCGCCGTGCAGGTCTTTGTACTGCTTGGTGATCTCTTTCAGTTCTTGATATTGGTAAACCTTGATCAAAGTTGAACTTATTCCCAAAAGGAAACCTGTCCCGCCAATGATCAAACCCCAGGCCATAACTCCGATACCGATATAGCGGTGCATATCTGAGGTCCACTGACGGGGTGATTTCAATCGCACTTCACCGAAAGCAACTTTTTTGGCAAAGTTACCATAGATGAAAAATCCAGAAAGCATCACAAAGAAGTAAAGCAATCCAATAATGCCGACATAGATCTTACCCGTCGAACCTAGGAAGAACTCACGATGAAGCTTAAGCATAACTTCCATGAAATCGCTTTTGCTGGCTTCAACATTGATCTCAGCCCCTGTGCGTGCATCGTAAGTCAGCTTGCGAGCACCACGAAACATCTTGGTATCGTTCATTCCCAGGCGCACGTTGAGGATGTTTTCATGCTCATCATCCTTGAAAACCGCGAGGGGTCTTTCGCCCGGATACTTATTCAAAACATTCGTCATCAGTTCCGACACAGAAAGGGATGTTTGCTCAGCCGAGGCGGCCGAGACTTCGGGCGTGCCTTCGACTTCTTCTTTGAAAAGTAAAATCGAACCGCTAATGCTTAAGAAAATAAAATGCACTGCCACGAATAAACCGAGGTAGGCGTGAACTTTGTAAAAGAATCGGAATGCTTTGTTTTTTAGACTCATATTGCTGGGTGCAATAGGTATCACACAGAGGGAGTTTTCTCAAAAAATTGACCTATGTGAGCAGTTGTTGAAAACCTATTGGGAAGATATTTTCAGAGTGTCAAAAATCCTAACACGGCGACGGAAATTGCCAAACAATTGTGAACTTGTTTTACTTAGAAACATGAAGAAACAAAAGGCTATTCAGGCTATCGAACAAGAAGGAATTTTGCTGGTGTACCCGATCAAAAACAGTCCCGAACCGGACTCATTATGGGCGCACTTGTGGCCACGATCTAAGATGGTTTGGGAGTGGGATGCTGGTGCGGATCACAAGGTGTCTGACCTGTGGCTTTTAAAAGAAGAACTGTCTCGGTCAAACAAAGTCGTTTACGCAAAGTGGTATCAAAATCGCGCGACATTTTTTTCACAAGAAGCCTTTGTAAATATGCTCGCATTTCAGCGCACAGACTCACCGCTTTCTCACGAAAGCGCCACGATTTTAGAAGCCTTAGAAATGGATTCTCCGCTTTCGACCAAACAGCTTAAAGAGATTGCCGAACTGCAAGGACGCGACATGGAATCCACTTACAATCGGGCCATGAAAACCCTGTGGCAAAGACTTCTGATCGTAGCTTACGGCGAGATCGAAGACTCGAGCTTCCCCTCTACGGCCGTGGGAGCGACCAAAACACTGTTCGAGCCCCTGTGGGAGCAGTCCCTGTCAATTTCCCCTAAGGAGGCCGAAGCCTATTTGATCAAGAAGTTAGGCGTCGACAACAAGTTCTGGAAATTCGCTAAGAAAATTCTCCCTGCTCAAACGTAATGTATACGGATTTTACGCTCCGCCGTTGACCGTGAAACTTCTGCAAATCTACATTCCGGTACGACTTTCAAAAGCAAAATCCCTGGGTTCGCGATATAACGCCGGGGTTACTATTTTTTAGTTTACGGAGAGTAAGATGAAATCAACATTGGCGATGGTTTTACTTGTGGTGGGAACTACTTCCACGGCTCATGCACTGAACAAAGATGGCAACTGGCGCATCACTCAACCGCAATGGACTGAACAACACGAATACCAATTTGGGCAATTCGTCACACAATTAGGTATGGCTGTTGAAAATCGCAAATGTGCCACCGTCCGTGAATGCTTGAAAAGTCCTGCGAACATGTACTACGGAACAGATCCTAAAGAATTAAAATTCTTTGCTGACTGTGCCGATCTTCCTTACTTCCTTCGTGCCTACTTTGCTTGGAAAAATGAACTTCCGTTTTCAAATGCGACAGGTTTCGTAGCAAACCCAGCCGGTCCTGAAGACTTCAACAAAGACATTCGTTACTCAACAAATGGCAACTCGGTGAAATGGCGTAAAGACGTTTTAACGGGGAAAAATGCTATGGGTCGCGCCAAATTTCCAAACGCGATTGCTTACTTAAACTCAGACATGATCAATACGGTTTCTACGGCAAGCTATCGCATGATCGGCGATAACCCGGGGGCTTCGTACACAGATTTCTATTCTGCTCGGTTGGATCGCGTGGGTATTCGCCCCGGCACTGTGATTTACGATCCAAACGGTCACGTGGCCATCGTGTACCGTGTGACTGAATCAGGCCGCATTTTATATATCGACGCTCATCCAGACAATACTTTGACGATGGGTCTTTACACTTCTAAGTTCATGCGCTCGGTCCCTGGGCAAGGTGCGGGTTTTAAAAACTTCCGCCCCTTAATGCTGGAAGGTGCTTCACAGGATTCAAGCGGTGCCCTGATCGGCGGGCGCATTATTGCTGCGGAAAATAGAAATCTGGCGGCCTACGGCACGGAACAATATTACGGCAGTCGTCCCGATGGCAGCGGCGATTGGAAAAAGAGCCAGTTCATTTTTAATGGCCAAGCGATTAACTATTACGAATACGTTCAATTGAAATTGACCAATGGCGAACCCCGCATTGATCCACTGATGGATATGAAATTCGAAGTCATCGACATTTGTTCTTCATTGAAGGACCGTGTGGCCGCTGTTGAGCTGGCTCGCCGTGATGGCATCCCCTTGAAACCACATCCTGAACGTTTACCAGTAAATATCTTTGGTGCTACGGGCGAGTGGGAAAGCTATGCAACCCCATCGCGTGATGCCCGTTTGAAAACTTCATTCGTAGATATTTTAGCTCAAGCCCAAAAGGCGATTAACAAGCATCGTGCGGGCGATCGTATGGTTCGTTACAATGGGGGCAACTTGGCTAAAGATCTTTTCGCGGTTTACGCGAATGAAGCCACTTTGTGTAAGTTCTCTTACACGACTTCCAACAGACAGACGTTGTTGATGAACTTAGAGGCTGCTCGTCAGCGTCTTTACAACATGAGCTTTGACCCCTACCACTGTCCTGAAATGCGCTGGGGCGCTCGCAAACCTCAAGAGCTTCAATCTTGCACAGACGATCAAAACAAACGCGCATGGTTTGATGCGGAAAGATGGTTGCGCAATCAAATCGAACGTCGCTATGACGTGCGCATGGACTATACCGTTGATCAATTGGGCGCGGGTCCAAAACCCGGTGTCGGCACAGATACAGCTCCCGATATTGACATCGTCACGTACTTAAAATCTCAAATGTAATTGACGCTCCTGCTTTGGGCGAATTGCTTTTCGTTAAGGAACAGATCGTTTGTGGGGCTTTTTAAGGGCCCTTCTTGCGTCGTTGCAATTGTTGTCGTGCACTTATAGAGAATTTTGCAGATTTTGTCTTGTGTGGTTGATTCTTCTCTCTTTCACTCTTATATCCCTTTTAAATGCACCAAAAATTTACCGACTCAGTTTTCCGGGGGGATCTGTGAAAGTACAATTCGCTCTTGTCTGTACTCTTTTGTCCTTAATGACGTCTGCCGCTGTGGCGGCGCCTTCTCAGGCTGTATACAATAAAATTTTAGCTCAGGGAGTTCCTCAGGACGCCTTGAATCGCATGATTCATTTCTTGGATGAAAACAGGGGGCGTAGTTTTCAACAAAGTACTTATGACTGCGCAAGATGGCCGGATAGCATTCGACCTTGCGATGAATCTGAACGTCGCCCGTCGACAGATGTTGTGACGTTGGAATCGCCTCAGGAAGTTGTGATTATCGATTTCACAGAAGCTTCCACAACTCGCCGATTTTATTTGATCGATCTTAAAACGGGCGATGTTATTCGTTACTATGTGGCTCACGGCAAAGGCACGGGGACAAACTATGCGACTAAATTTTCAAACATCAAAGATTCCAAACAGACTTCGTTAGGCTTTTACCTGACAGGAGGAGTTTACTCTGGTTCTTACGGTAAAACATTGCGCATGTACGGACTTCAGTCTTCGAATGATCAAGCCTATAACCGCGACATCGTTTTGCATGGCGCTTGGTATGTGGGAGAGGATTTCATCAAATCAAAAAATCCTAAAACAGGCCAACCATTCGGTCGCTTAGGTGTAAGCTGGGGGTGCCCGGCGCTATCGCTGGCGATGGCCTCTAAGGTGATTCCACAAATCCAAAAAGGCAGCGTGGTTTTACACTATCACCGCGATCTGATGGAAGCTGCGATGAGTGGTAACGAAGTTTCAATCAATGAGCCCCAAAGACGTAAATAATAAAAAGGCGCTGTTAAAAGCGCCTTTTTTTATCTTACTGTCTACAGCCCAGGAGTGCGGGCCCTTTTCACCGGCCTCTAGCGAGCGTCGAGGGTCCATCCCGAGAAACGCTGAACTTCATCGCTGATATCAGCGCCAAGTTCGACATGTCGGTATGATGTCGGTGAATCCCAGATCTTTTTAACTAGTTTGTTCATCACATCGTGGCCCGCCTTATAAAGGACCACGTGACCCATCAATGGCATTTCTAAAGTGACCAAGTCCCCCAAAGCATCCAAAGCTTTATGACGGACGAATTCGTCGGCCCAGCGCAATCCCTCTGGATTAATGACGGCTTCGCCATCCAGAACGATACAGTTATCGAGGCTTCCGCCCTTTGCTAAACCACGAGCTTGCAACGCCTCGACGTCTTTCAAGAAACCGAAAGTACGAGCACTGGCAATATCGCGACCAAAAGATTGTTCGTTGATATCTAGATCAATTGTTTGCTTGCCGATTTTAGGATGAGGGAAATCAATGGTCGCTGTGACACGAAGGCCATGATACGGCACCACGTAGGCGTGTTTCTCGCCTTCGCTGAAATAAATCGGCTCGGTGATATAGCAGTATTTCCGAGGCTGATCTTGCTCGACAATGCCGACTTCCAATAAAGCTTTCAAGAACTCCCCTGCACTGCCGTCGCAGATGGGAATTTCCGGTCCATCAAGTTCAATAAATAAATTATCAATACGAAGTGCCGAAAGCGCCGACAAACAGTGTTCGATGGTAGCAACCGAGAAAGCCTCGCCACCGATTGTGGTTTGGTGACTTGTCGCCTGAACGTTTCTTGCTGTGACTTTCAAGGAAGGACTGCCAGGCAAGTCTTTACGAATAAAATAAACGCCTGTGTCTGGTGGAGCTGGACGGAACGTCAGAGTGCAAGGGTCTCCAGAGTGGATACCAATTCCGTTTACCAGCGTCTTTTTACGAATCGTTTTTTGTAAGAACATGAGGCTAGTTTACCACTAACTACTGGGGCTTAGCAATGCGTATGGTCCCTACACTATCACCCTTCCAGTTGGTGATAACTGGTTGAGTAAATTTAGAGAGAGACTTTCCTTCATCAATGTTCATGCCTCCCAAATGCAATAAAACCTGTGAGGCCGCAAACTGAGCCGCGCGAGCCGCTCCATCAGCGACTTTCAGAGCGAAAGCCACCTTTTTATCGGGCAAAAATCCAGCAACAACGCCCTCTGCGCCACCTTTAATAATAGCTCGCCCCTGTGTCTTTTCGATCACACTTGTAGCGAAATCGTCACTACCCGCAATGTAAAAAGGATTGTTACTCACAGCTTTTATCAAACGTGCAGCCGCGTTTTTACGCTTTTCTGAAGCATGGTGATTGATGAATGTCGACATCCCCACGGCGATTGCCTGCAACGGAACAGCATAGGTCTGAATCCCGCAGCCATCAACGCCCTCCGGGATTTTACCGTGATCGACTTTCATCGTTTCAGTTAGAATAGTTCTTAATCTTTTTTGGGCAGCGTGATCATGCTTTTCATAGCCTTGGATTTTTTCACCCGCATGAATGCAAGTTGTGATCAGAGCCAAATGTTTTCCGGCACAATTATTACAGAATGCTGTCGGCTTGTGATTGTGACGAATGAAATCGTGCGCAGCCGCTTCGTTATAAGGCAAATGCGGACCACACGCGAGGTCGCTTTCTTTGACTCCGACTTTTTGTGCCCATGCGGCCAAAGCCTCAAGATGCTTTTTTTCGCCACGATGAGAAGCACACGCTAAAGCCAACCATTCATCTTGAATTTCAAATTTATCCGCGGCACCGGATTCGATAAGAGGAAGAGCTTGGATCATTTTGATGGCACTTCGCGGATAAGTTGCATAGTTGGTATTGCCCCACCCATGCAACAAGTGCCCTTGCTCGTTCACGACAGCGACCATCACCTGGTGCACACTCTCGACAACATGTCCTCTCAGGACTTCGACGACGAGTGGCTGTCTTGTAAGCATACTAATTCTCCGTTTCAATCATTTCTAAAACTGATTTTTTAGCGAACTCTGTGATTACGCGACCGCGCTGAGTTTTTTGAATGAATCCTTCCTGGATAAGGAATGGCTCATACACTTCCTCAAGCGTATCACGCTCCTCACTGAGCGCAGCTGCAATTGTATCAATACCAACCGGGCCACCGGAATACTTTTCTTGAATCAGGCTCAAAATACGACGATCCATAAGATCAAGGCCGTGTTTATCAACCCCTAGCTGATCTAGAGCATAAATCGCAATTTCTCGAGTGACGACACCATTGCCTTTAACTTGTGCATAATCACGAACTCGCTTCAAAAGTCTGTTCGCAATACGAGGCGTTCCACGCGCACGACGAGCCACTTCTTCGGCTCCCTCATTGTCAATTTCCACATTTAATTTGCGCGCTGATCTGATCAGGATTTTTTGAAGGGCTTCTTTGTCATAAAACTGAAGTCTTTCAACAATCCCAAAACGATCACGGAAGGGAGGATTGAGCAACCCTGCACGAGTTGTCGCACCCACCAAGGTAAATGGTGCCAGCTGAAATTTCATTGACCGAGCACCCAGACCGTCCCCCGTCACGATATCGATGTAATAGTCCTCCATCGCTGTATACAGGTATTCTTCCACGTGACGGCTTAAGCGATGAATCTCGTCGATGAAAAGAACGGAATTGGGTTTTAGTGAAGTCAGGATCGCAGCCAAATCACCTTTTTTATCGATCGCGGGAGCTGACGTCATTTTAATGTCAGAGCCCATGTCGTTTGCGATAATTTGCGCAAGGGTTGTTTTACCCAAGCCCGGAGGACCGGAAAGCAAAACGTGATCTAAAGGTTCTCCGCGGAATTTAGCAGCTGCCACGAAGACTTTGATTTTGTCTTTAACAATTTCTTGGCCCGAAAATTCGCTAAAATCCTGGGGACGCAATTCGTTTTCCCAGGCCTTCTCTCCCCCAGCGGAGGGGCTGGTTTCTGCTATGTCGCCTTCAAAAATGCTGCCTTCAATAATACGACTCATGACAAGTTACCTGACAAAGTTTGGAAGCCTTTTTTAACGCCTTCTTCAACAGTGATCGTCATCGGCAATGTCGAGACGAATTGATCCACCAATTGAGATTTATAACCCAAATTCAAAAGTGCTGATGTAATTTGAGTTAAGGACTCTGATTTGACCTTCGAATTTTCTTCAATAGAAACGAGCTTGCCCTTTAACGTCAGAATAATTTGCTCAGCTGTTTTCTTACCCACTTTAGGCAGACCTGATAACGCTTTCGCGTTTCCAGCTTCAATCATTTCTTGAATTTGTGCGGGACGACCGCCTGACAAAATGCTTAAAGCCATTTTTGGACCGACGCCATTCACTTTCAACAAAGACAGGAACAAGTTTTTTTCTTCTTTGTCATGAAAACCGAACAACGTGAGAGCGTCCTCGCGCACATGGGTGTGAATCCAAACGATGATGTCTTTACCAAGCAATGTTGTGAAATCGCCCAATGTGTTTGAGGAAGCCAAAACTTCATAGCCCACACCTTGAACATCAATTAGAGCGGCATCGCCCAAGACTTCAATAATTTTTCCGCGCAAATAACCGATCATAAACTCACCGCTTTTTGAATAACTGCGTTCTTTTTCATTTCAAAGGCATGGTAGCAAGCCATAGCCAAGGCATCCGAAGCGTCGATGCGACTGATGGCTTTCAAATTAAGCATCGCCTTCAACACTGCCTGCACATCTTCTTTAGTAGCTGCACCTGTGCCGGTGATGCCTTTTTTCACGGAACGAGTGGCATATTCGGAAACCGTGGCTTTGCCAATTCCGGCTTCATACATGATCACTCCCCGTGCGTGACCCAATTTAAAAGCGCTGTCTGCGTTTTTACCTAGGAAGATTTTTTCGATCACGACTTGATGAGGACGATATTTTTCCATCACTTCACGGAAAGCAGAACCCAGTTCTGCCATGCGCACAGGAAATTCCTGAACAGCATCTAACAAAATCACGCCATGATTGATATGCTCAATCTTGCCATTGCTGATGCGAACCACGCCAAAACCTGTGATGCGGGAACCGGGGTCAACCCCAAGAATCGTCAAACTCATACTTTTAATTTCATTCCGAACGTATTGCTAAGTCAATGAATGTGCACTAGAATCTGAAGTATGCCGAAGATTGAAGCAAGCGCTATCGAAAAATATCAGCACATCCTCGCAAAGGATCCGACCTCCCAGGTGTTTGCACCTCTGGCGGAAGCTTATAGAGAGATGGGGATGTTGAAAGAGGCGTTACAGGTTGTGACTGCGGGCGTTCAACGCCATCCGCAATTTGTTGGAGGATTGGTCACATACGCTAAAATCTTGCGCGATGCAGGCCAAATCGGCCGCGCGATCGAGGCTCTGAAAAAGGCCACTGGCTTGGCTTCCGAAAACATTTTGGCTCATCAACTTTTGGCCGAGCTGCAACTGACAAATAAAAACCCCAAGGAAGCTTTGAAAGCTTTCAAGATGGTTTTATTCTTAAATCCGAGCTCTCAATCAGCGCAAAAAGCGGTACAAAAATTGGAATCCTTAACGGCGGATGAGTATGATGAGGAAGTTTTTGCGATGGCAAAACTTCCGCAAGTTAACTTAGAAACTCCACCCATTGAGGCGACAGTTCCTGGTACAAAAACCGGAGCTGCAACAGAAGTTTTCAAGCCACAACCAGTGCCTAGAAATAAGGCGTTTGAGCGCATGCTTTCATTAATTGACGCGTTCATTGTGCGCAACGATTTGGAAAAAGCTCATGCACTTTTAAAGGACACTCGCGTGGAATTTGGTGATCATGCTGAAATTGAACGCCGAATGAAAACGCTGCAAGTTCGTTATAATGAACCTGACGAACCGACTCCCCTGAAGCCTCTTTTGCCGCGCGATGAAATGATCCGCCAAAGAAAGATCGAAACCCTGCAGATGATGCTTCGCAAAATCGAGGACTATCGCTCCCTCATTTGACAAGCCAAGAGTGAATTGGGCATATTATCCCCTTTGAATCATCGCAAAACAGAAGCGATATCAAAAGTGCCAATGCAAGGCGCGAGGAGAAGGCATACTTCCTGTATGCCGCCGACGAGCAACGCAGTCAGTGGTAGTTTTGAGATCGCTTCCAAGCTTAGAAAGAGGACCGTATGTACGAAACGTCGGATTTTAGAAAGAATTTGAAAATCATGGTTGAAGGTAAGCCTTATGTCATCGTGGATTTCCAACACGTGAAACCAGGTAAAGGCAACCAATTCACTCGCACAAAATTGAGAAACATGCTTACAAGCCAAAACTTGGAAGTCACTTTCAAATCTGGCGAAAAATTCGAAGTACCAAACGTTGAAAATAAAGAGATGAACTTCTTGTACAAAGATGATTCAGGTTTCAACTTCATGTCGAATGAAACTTACGATCAAATCGCAATGTCTGAAGAAGACCTTGGTGAATCTCGATACTACCTCACTGAAGGCTTGAAAGTTGTAGTTCTATTCTACAACGATAAAGCAGTGGCAGTTGACGTACCTAAAGCCGTGAACTTGAAAGTTGCTACAACAGATCCAGGCATCAAAGGTGACCGTGTTACGGGTGCAACGAAGCCCGCTGTTATGGAAACTGGTTTGACTGTTGGCGTACCTTTGCACATCAATGAAGGCGATACTCTTCGTATCGATACTTCAACGGGTGAGTACGTAGAGCGCGTCAGCCAAAAATAGTCAGGAAAATAGTTTCCTAACGCAAGATATTAAACCTCCGCAAACACTCAGTTTTATACCAAAATATTGAGTGACTGTATGCACTCCGGCGCCGCCGGAGTATTTGCAGAAAGCGGAGGTCTTTTTTTGTCCACTTTTGTTGAGTTGGAAATTCAGAATTTACTCAATGAGACCAGTGATCTCGATGAAGTGGCCGTTCGCCTTATCTCAAGTCTTGAATCCTCTCCGGAACAATTTTCTTTAGACAACATCAATGCATTGGCGCGTTTTTTAAATCTTAGCGGTCGTCACTTGCAGTTGGCCGAATTCGTCGTCAAACATATCGACAATGAAACGTTTCATATCCCTTGGCCTTATTTTTTAGAAGCCTTGGGACATGCGACAATCACTCTTGATGAAAAAGTGATGAACGCTTTGATCGAAGGTATTCAAGAAAGTGAAGCGGAAAATGAAGCCGCTCGTTCCGCAGCCTTGAACAAATTCTCCCCCCTTCTGGGCGAGTGGCGCAGCAATCGAAAATACCGCATTCATAAAGACTTTTTAAACAACAAGAAAAACTTATTGGATCAGTTGATCACGTTGCGCACGCAACAGCTTTATGAACAGGAAAAAGTTTTACTGGCACGCTTGCAGAAACTTTATCCCGGCGACAACGACGTGAACAACGAGGTGCGCGAACATCGCCAACGCCATGCTTTGGAAATCTTGGCTCGTCGCTCGCCACGCGCTCGCGATCCAAAACCGGAAGAGCTTGCCCCGAAAGATCCTGAAGTTGAAAAAGCACTTTTGGCTTTACTTCAGTCTTTGCGCGACCACGCTGAAGAAACTCCCGAAATGGCTTTTGATTTTGCGATCGCCGCTTTTATGTTCGAAGGTTATGAAACAGCACTCGATATTTTGCAGTTCTGCGAAAATACTGAAAGCACAGCATGGCTACGCCTGGAAGTCCTTTTACAGTGTCGTCGCTTTATCGAACTGCTTAATGAGATTGCGCAAGTCGAGTTAGCCTTTGCCCATGAACCAGAAACATTCTTTGCAACTGCGTACCTGCGCGCGCAAGCTATGTGGGGAATTGGTCAAAAACATTCGGCTGTCGAAATTTTGGAAGGCCTTTTGGCTTCGCGTCCCCATTACAGAGCTGGCAGTGCCCTGCTTAGCATTTGGAGTGGCCAGTGAGACGTGTCTTTTGGATTTTAATCACTCCCACCCTGGCGTTTTTGGTTTTATGGGGATTAGGAACCTCGTTTCTGATTCCTCGCTTAGAAGCTTGGGGCCTGCAGGAGTTGCAAAATTATTCCAAAAAATCTCTGCCGGTTGAAATTCAAGCGGATCGTCTGCGTATCCGTGTATTAAGAACCTCGGTGGCACTTGAAGGAATCCGTATTCTTCCCAAGGGTGAGTTTACAAAAGTCGCTGAGGAAGTTCGCATCGGTCGTGCTCGCCTGCACCTTGATTTCTTTTCTTTGCTTGGTGGCCGTGTCAATTTGTCGGCATTAGTGATCGAATCCCCTGAAGCACACATTCACATTGACCCCCTCATGAAGAAGGATTCAAAACCTGAACCTTTACCGATGGATCAGATTTTTGCGATCACTGAAAAGATTCCTTTGCAAAAAATCCTGCTAAGCAATGTGCATGTGCTGGTATCTTCTGAAAAGTTAGGCTTCCAAGTTGAAGCAAGCAATTCCGGTCTATTGCTTACGAACATGGGCCGCAACATCACAGCCAAGCTTAACACTCCGGCGTTGGCCGTATCTTTGAAAAGCGTTGGTCAATTTTCTGGCTCTTTGGATTCTCACCTTTATCTAACGCGCCAGTCTTTGCGCATCTTGCAATTGGGCGTGCGTTTGGATGATTCAGAATTCGTGGCTCGTGGTGAACTCACTGATTTTAAAAATGTGACCCTGAAACCTTCAGGCGTTATCGATCTGTCAGCAAATGTTTCATTAGCTGATATTTATAAAGAGCTTCACGCTTTAAAACCTGATGTGCGTATTCCAAAGCTTTCAGGGAAATTAGATACGGAAGTTGAAGTTCGCTTTAACGGTCTTGATGACATTCGCGGAAATGCGGATATCGCTACCAAGGCAGTGATTGTCGATAAGTTTGAATTGGGTGATGCGCACATCAAAGGTGAATACAAAGACAAGGGCTTTGCTTTTTCTGAAGTGACTGTGACCCACCCTGCAGGTAAAGCAGTTCTTAATAAATCCCAATTGCTGCTTGATGAAAACTACGCCTTCAAATCCACGGTCAAAGTTGAAAGCTTAGACGCACAAAAGCTCTTTGCGTCTTTGAACTTAGGAAGCATCCCCGTAGGTTTTGAAGCGCAAGGTATTCTGCCTTGTACGGGCCAAATACTTCCATCCTTTCAACTCACATGTGAAGACGGCGAACTGACTGGGAAAGACCTGTGGGTTAAATCAGAAAACAATTCTAAAGGTAAAGAGATCGTTAGTCTTAAAGACTTTAAAGTGACAGGTAAAACTCAAGTCACCATGTCTGCGGTGACCTACGACACGAATCTTGCGATTGGCAGCAGTGTTGGTACAAGTGATGGCGTTATTGATTTCCAAAAAGGCTTTAAGATTAATTATAAAACCCGCAAGCTTGACGTCAAAGACATCAAAAACTTGGCGGGATTAAAAATGATCGGTAACGCCTCGATTGAGGGGTCCACTCAAGGTGATTCTCATGCAGCGACGATGGATTTAAGTCTCAACGTTCGTGATTTTATTTTTGAAGACTTCAATCTTGGAAATGCCATCGCCAATGTCAAACTTGTGAAAGGCCATTTGATTTTCTCGAAAATCGCCGGTGCCCAGAACAGAACACAGTACATTGGGGATTTAGATATCGACCTGACTCACAATCATCTGTCTGGCGCCTTCAGTGCTCCGACGGCGGAGCTTGCGGATATCGCAACGGTGTTAGATGGTATTTACAGATTCCCTTTCCCGATCCAAGGTACCGGGGCTGCCAAAGCCTCCGTCGATGGACCCTTGAACTTCTGGAAAATGAATTACAAGCTGGATTCTGCCTTTAAAAATGTTTCTGCCAGCGAAGAGACATTTGATCAGCTTCACTTCAATGTGGACGCCACCGACGGCAACATCAAGGCCCGCAAAATTCAGCTTTTGAAAAATAACTCTGTCGCCAATGTTACAGGTGGCATTAGCTCTGATAAAATTTTAAATTTAATCGTCGATGCTAAGAATTGGCGCCTTGAAGAATCCAACCTCATCAGCAAATTCACCACAAGCGTTTATGGCGCATTAAATGCTTCTGCGGAAATTAAGAATTCGTTCAAAGATGCCCGCGTCAATGTGAAAGGTGCATTGACGGAAACAGTCCTCGAGGATCAAGAGTTAGAGAACTCTGCCTTCCAACTGCATGTCGATCAAAAAAGTTTTGGGGGACAGGTCAGTCTTTTCGGTGATAAAGTTCAGGGTGATTTCCAACTGCCTTTTGAAAATCAGTCTCCATTAAGAATACAAATGAACACGAATCAGTGGTCATTTTCTTCCTTGCTGGCTTTGGTGGGTGGCGCGAACCTAGCCAATGAATACGAGTCTTCGCTGACTTCAAACATCGATTTGCGTTCCGATTCTGGTGATATTTTAAAATCCACCGGCAAAATTTCGATTCAAAACTTTTACCTAAAGCGCGGCAGCTCCAGCATCTCCAACACAGGCCCCATTGAAATTACTGCCGACAATGGAACAGCAACATTCAAAAACTTTCTATTGCGTGGCCCTCACAATACGATTCAGGTTAAAGGTGCCAACTTTACGGCGGATCGCCTGAATATGAACATTGATGCGAAAACAGATTTGCGTCTGTTGCAAATCTTCACCCCCTTCTTAGATGATTTAGGGGGCCCGCTTAGATTATCCGCGAATGTTTCAGGAAGAATCTCAAAGCCCGAAATTTTAGGGACTGCCAACCTTAGCAATGCCTTTGTAAAACTTAAGGGCTTCCCACACCCTCTTGAGCGCCTTAATGCCAGTGTTTCGTTTTCGCAAACACGTATTATCGTGAACGAAATCCGCGGCCAGTTGGCAGGCGGAACAGTGACTGGTGATGGCAGCGTGATCATCAATGGGGTTCGCGATCTTCCCACATCGGTGCGTGCTCATTTGGAAAATGTTTCCATGAATGTCCCTGATCGCGTGCACACAACTGGTGAAGCGGACCTTTTATTCTCGGGCAAATGGTTCCCCTTCGTTCTTTCCGGAACATACCGAGTTAGCGGCGGGATCTTTGAAAAAGAATTTATCGAAGGTGGCAGTGGTGGTGCCGCCAATATTCAACAAAGTGCTTATTTACCTAAAGTTTTGCGCGAGTCACAGTTCGAACCGGTCCTGCTTGATATCGCCGTGAACTTGGAAAAACCGTTGCAAGTTAAAAACTCCCTCTTTGATGGTTTCGTGAGTGGGCATATTGCGGTCAAGGGGCCTCCGACCAATCCGGTTCTTTTAGGTAAAATCACGACGGAAAAACGTTCGAAGCTAGTCTTCAAGGATCGTCAATTCGATATTCAAACTGCGAATGTGGATTTTATCGATCCAACACAGATCAATCCGAATCTTTATGTAACGGCGACTTCTCGTATCAATGAATACGATGTTTCCTTATTTGCTCAAGGTTCCGCAAAAAACCCCACGATCAAACTGACCAGCGTTCCCCCGCTCTCAGAACAAGACATCGTTTCATTGATTGCCTTGGGTGTGACCTCTCAAAGTATGGCGACTTCCGGTCAATCAAAAGCCCTTGCCGATCAAGCAGGCCTTGAAGTGGCTGGTGGTATCCTTGCTAACGAAATCAATAAACCCTTAGAAAGCACTTTGGGTTTGAATCTGTCGGTGACATCTCAGTATGATTCCACTCGCAATATCAGTGTTCCTAAGATCACCTTGACGCGTCGTTTGACGGAAAAAATGAAAGTTTCCGGAAGCCGCCAAGTGGGTGACGTTTCGGGTTACGATGTGAAGCTTGAATACCTATTGAATCCAAACTGGACAGCAGTCGGTTCATTTGAAAATAAAAACATGTACGACAACAACACCCTTCAAAATACTCCGTCTGAGACAGAAAGTATTTTTGGTCTTGATCTAGAATTTAAGCGGGACTTCAAATGATTCGCATCTTAGTCACTGCTTTTGCATTTTTACTTTTTATCCAATCCTCCCCGGCTCTGGCCAAGAAGGGACTGGATATTTCTGCTTTACCTGCGGAAGTTCAAACCGATATTTTACGCCGCTATCCCCAGGTGAATAAGGATTTTGTCCCCTTGGATGTGGTGGATGAAATTCTGCGCTACTTGCAATTAAAGCCCCAGTTTGATCGTGTGATGGTCAACGAAACATCGCTAGGCGCATATAAGCTTGAATACATCCATGCAAAACGCATCGGCACGGTTACCTTTATCGGGAATGATTTTTATTCGAACTCTGAAACGGCGAATATCTTTGGAGTTAAATCGGGCGATGTGTACGACCAGCAAAGTCTGGCGGAACAGGGCGAAAAGCTAAGACTTGCTTATAAAGAGCAAGGCTTTATGAATACGATAGTTGATATCGAAATGCCCCCGGGCAAGGACGATACCGTCGACATCGTTTTAAAAGTGACTGAAAACAAGCGCACCTTGATTCACAATTTGATCATTCAAAGTCCCAACGGCAAATTGAACAAAAACCTGGTGAACGAGTTGGATTCCAAAGTCGATGATCCGCTAACAGAAAAAACTCTTGCGGATTTAAATAAGGCCGCCCGTACTTACTTAAATAAAGAGCGTTACGTTCGCGCAGACTTTGTCGGACCCACGATCACATACAGCAGCGACGAATCTCAAGCGACCCTGACTTATCGGGTGGATCGCCCCGAGGCTTACGAGTTTTCATTTGGTGGCGCTAAGATTTTTAGCGGCAGCAAACTAAAAAAAGCCCTCGATCTTGATAACTACTACTCTGCCAATCCAAATATTGGGACTGAGTTATCGGCAAAACTGCGCAATTATTATTTGGCTGACGGTTATGCACGCGCGGAAGTCACAAGCACCGAGGACGAAAAAGGCAATCCGTACCTACGCCATATAGCTTTTTCGATTGATGAAGGTCCGCGAGTAAAGATTCAAGCGATCAATATCACTGGTAAAATCAGTCGCAAACCGCAGCACTACGCAAATATTATCAAAGACTTTAGCTCGGCCACGATTTCCAAGGGCTATTACAACAAAGATGATTTTGAGACAGGGGTTAAAAATCTGATCTTGGCGTTGCAAAACGAAGGTTTCTTACAAGCCAAGATTGTGTCCACCCGTCTGACTTATAATAAAGAAAAAGACCAAGTTAATCTGTATGTGAATTTGGATGAAGGCCCGTTGACGATCATCCAATCGGTTTCTTTCTTAGGAAACCAAGCCTACAAAAATGAAGAGCTATTAAAGGTAACTGGTTTGGTACCCGGGCCCTTAAAACTCAGTCAAATTGAAGAAGCTGTTAAAAACATCAAGGATTTTTATCATAGCAATGGCTACATCGAAATGATGTTGCTGAATGAAAAAGAAGACCTTGTTACTTACGATGAAACGAACACTAAAGCTTTGTTGAACTTTAAGATCTTTGAAGGTCCTCAGGTTCGTGCCGCAAGCATTGTTTTAGAAGGCAATTCTTTCACTCGTGATTACGTTTTATTCCAAGAGTTAGAAATTAAAAAAGGCGAATTGATCACGCCGCAACGCTTGGATGATTCGATCTCACACCTTCAACGAACGGGCTTTTTTAACACCGTCGAGATCAGCACGCTTGAGGCGAAAACTCCGACAGCGGAACGCACGGTCATTGTTCGAGTGACAGAGCGCGAACCCGGCACATTTAACATCGGTGCCGGTGCCACGAACGAGCGTAAGTTGACACTTCGTGGATACACGGGCGTGGCTTATCGTAACTTATTCGGTACGGGTCGCGGGATTTCACTGCGTTTAGAAGGTAACTATAATATCGCTGACGTGAAGTATCTTGAGCACAAAGTTGTGGCCGGTTACCTTGAACCCTATTTGTTTGGGTCCCATATTCGTGGTCGCGTGAACGTGACTTTATCCAGTCAGATCACTGATTTTAACATCAAACAGGTCACTGATTTGAACCAATACACTTGGACGATTGAAAAAGATCTGACCCAAAAAATCCTGGCCACTTGGGATATCTATTCACTGGCACAAGTTCGCGACTCCGGTTTGGATAACACGTATCCCTATGCTCCCACGCAACAAGATATCGTTACGACGGGTCCAAACATCGACTTCGACTTCCGTGACAATCCATTCAATCCCACGGCAGGCACATTCACTCGTATCAATGCGGAATATGCCGATCCGAATATGTGGCCTAATCCTCTGGCAGGAACAGAGACCATTAATTATTGGCGTGCTGTTGCTGGCATCACTTTCTATAGCAAACTGGGCACAGCTCAAAAGCAGCCGGTGGTTTGGGCGAATAACTTTCGCGGTGGTTACATTAAAAATTTAAGTACATTGTCTGATACTCCAGACCGTCAAAATGGTGTGCCTTGGGATAAAAAAGGTTTCAGTCTGGGTGGTATTTCTACGGTTCGTGGGTACGAAGCTGGTTCCGAGTATTTCCCAAACAACAATGACCTGGGAATTGCTGGCGGAAATAAAAAATATTATCTAACGACAGACTCAACAATGGGTTTGATAAAGTCGGAACTTCGCTTCCCCGTCTATGGTTCTTTGGGTGGAGCCCTGTTTTACGACGGTGGTATCGTGCAAATTCAAGGACTTGAAATTAACGAACCCTATCGCGCGGCAACTGGCGGAGGTATCAGATACAATACGCCCGTCGGCCCATTAAGCGTGGATATTGCTTGGAAACTGAACATGCAACCGGGCGAATCACCATGGCGCCTGCACATCTCGATCGGTACATTCTAAATCAAGACTGTACAAATAGAAAAAGCCCGGCGAAACCGGGCTTTTTTTTATCTATGCTTTGTTTTGGAAATTAGCGAGCTTTTGAGCTAGCAAATTTACGACGCAAATCCTGAGTTACTTCTTGGATTGTCGCATTCAAAGTCACTTCGAATAGATCTTCAGCGGATACTTTATAAAGTTCGCCCAATTTTTTCAAAGCGTTGATCGGTGGGTGAGATACACCACGCTCCCAGTTAGAGATAAACTGAGGAGTTGAATAGCCCAATTTATCCGATACGTCCCTTTGGGATAGACCCGCAGCAACGCGTTTTGTTTTTAAAAAGTCCGCCAACATGTTTTTTTGTCTCATATTCCCGCCTGCAGAAAATAAAGCATAAACAACTTATCAGAATGTGACAAATTGATTTAATGAAAGTTTTCACGCCATCAACTAGAAACAGTATACATCATTTGTGATAAATTCCTTCCTGTTTTTTCACATGAGATGTGTAAAACTACAAAAAAATTCCACCAAAAATGGAGGAGCTCTCGATTATGTATTCAAAAACCTGGGATGAAGTATTCAAGATTTCTAGCCAATCCGTGACGGCCCGAGGCGAGTTAGGGCTTTATGGGCTGCTTAATCTTATCCAGGAAACCGCTTGGCAGCATGCTGAAAGAATTGGCTTTGGTGCCACGCAAATGGCCCAAGATAACTTGTATTGGGTCATGACTCGCCAGCATACGTTAATGAATTCATGGCCGGCCTATGGTGAAACGATTCGAATCAGAACATGGCTCCGCCCGCCTGAAGGGGCATTCGTTTTGCGGGGATTTAAAATTTTTAATCTCAAAGATGAGGTTATTGGCCATTGCACGACAAGTTTTCTCGCCTTGGAACAGGGTTCGGGCAAGATTTTACCGGTACAAGATCTGCGGCCCTGGGATGTTTTGATCAGCGAGGACCCTCTGACCGTCGATGCAGAAAAAATACCGGTCCGTGGGGAGTATCAGAAATTAACCCAGTTCGCCGTCAGAAATTCTGACTTAGACATCAACCTCCACGTGAATAACGCCAAATATGCCCAATGGATTTTGGATTCAGTACCCTTTGAACTTCATAAGGTCTTGAAACTAAACTCCTACTCCGTAAATTTTTTGGCAGAGACTTTACTGGGTGATACTGTGGAGATCCAAGGCAGTGTCACTGATTCCACCCAAGACGAAACCAAAGGGTCGACCGTGTATCGCGGGGTTCGCACTTCCGACGGAAAGAATCTATTCACCGCTCGAATGGACTGGGAGAAACGTTAATGCTTCACTTGAAGGCCTTTGCAGAGACTGAATTTACGAAACTATTTAAAGTAGAATCTCAAGTTTACGTCTCTTCGGATGATGAAGTGATTCTTGAATATTTTCTTGTAGGCCCCACTCGACACTTGCACTTTCCTCCACAGCACGAGGGCGAAGATGTCCTTCGCCGCGACGAGCTTTGGAAAACCACGTGCTTAGAAGCTTTCTTTAGCTTTGATCAAAATTCTGACTCTCCTTATTTAGAAGTGAATTGCTCCCCTAATGGTGATTGGAATGCTTATGCCTTTACCGGCTACCGCCAAGGTATGCGACCAGATGGGACTGCTTCGGTTAAATTGATTCACCGATCTTCAGAATCTGATCAGGCACTTTTTCGGGTCAAGATTCAGTCACCCGCTTTGAAGCATTTCAAACAATTGGGAATCACGGCTGTGATCGAGTTTTCGGATGGTTCGAAAGCTTATTTTGCTCTGACTCACCCGGGCCCCCAGGCCGATTTCCATAATAAGGCCGCTTTCACTTACGCTCTCTAGAGGGTGCATCGCAGAAAACCCCATGGTGCTCCGCCAGTTCCTTGACCCCACAAAGGGGTCACGTTAGCCTTGCTTGCTTTCATTTAATCATTAAATAACGCGCTAAGTCTTTAAGGCTTAGCCGAAGCAAGAGTCTTGAAAGGATTCCCATGAAGAAACACACAGTGCGTGTTTATCCATCGAAAGAAAAATTGGATCGTAAAGATCAACTGGCTTGGAAAATTGCAGAGATCGCTTCTGACAATGCTCCAATCAAAGCTGACGTTGTCGATATGGTTATCAACCGTATCATCGACAATGCTTCTGTTGCTATCGCTGCAGCGAACCGTCGTCCGGTTGCTTCTGCTCGCGCAATGGCTATTGCACATCCTCGCAATGGTGGTGCTACTGTTTTCGGTATGCCGAACGATCAAAAATTTGACTGCGAATGGGCTGCATGGGCCAACGGGACTGCGGTTCGTGAATTGGATTTCCATGACACTTACTTGGCAGCTGACTACTCTCACCCGGGTGACAACATTCCAGCTATCTTGGCGGTTGCTCAACAAATGGGTAAAAACGGTAAGGAGCTTTTGAAAGGTATCGTGACAGGTTATGAGGTTCACGTAGACCTAGTAAAAGCAATCTGCCTTCACATGCACAAAAAAGACCATATCGCTCACTTGTGCCCTGCTCAAGCGGCTGGTATCGGTACTTTGTTGAACCTTCCAACTGAAACTATTTTCCAAGCAGTTCAACAAGCGGTTCACGTGTCTTTCACGACTCGTCAATCTCGTAAAGGTGAAATCTCTTCTTGGAAAGCTTACGCTCCGGCACACGCGGGTAAACTAGCTGTTGAAGCTGTTGACCGTGTTATGCGTGGCGAAGGCGCTCCGTCTCCAATTTATGAAGGTGAAGATTCTGTTATCGCTTATATGCTTGATGGTAAAAACGGTAAATACGAAGTACCACTTCCAGAAGTTGGCGAAGAAAAACGCGCGATCCTTGAGACTTACACAAAAGAACACTCTGCAGAGTACCAATCTCAGGCATTGATCGACTTGGCTCGCAAAATGAAGCCGATGATCAAAAACTTCGACGATATCAAAGATATCGTGATCCACACGTCTCACCACACTCACTACGTGATTGGTACTGGTGCGAACGATCCACAAAAAATGGATCCAAACGCTTCTCGCGAAACTCTTGATCACTCGATCATGTACATCTTCGCAGTGGCTCTTCAAGACGGTACTTGGCACCACGTTAATTCGTACGCTCCAGAGCGCGCGAAACGTGCTGACACTGTGGCTTTGTGGCACAAAATCTCTACTGTTGAAGACAAACAATGGACAGCTTGGTACCACGAGACAGATCCAGACAAAAAACGTTTCGGTGGCCGCGTAGAAATCACGATGAAAGATGGTTCTAAAATCGTTGATGAACTAGGCGTAGCTGATGCGCATCCAGCGGGTGCTCGTCCATTCAAACGTGCTGACTACATCCGTAAGTTTGACACTTTGACTGAAGGAATCATCACTAAAGCAGAACGCGATCGTTTCATCGGTCTTTGTGAGAATTTGGAAAACTTGACTGCTGAGCAGGTTCAACAGTTGAACGTTCAAATTCCTATCGAGAAGCTTGTTAACAATAAACGCGATAACAAAGGTATCTTCTAGTCTTCGGACGAAGACCGTCAGCGACAAGGGCTGGCCTAGGGTTTTTACGAGACCCGGGCCTCCTGCCCTTGCCGCTTCGCCTTCGGCGAGGGCCGTCCAGGCCCCGCGGAGGTCTCTACAAAACCCTAGGCCAGCCCTTGTCGCTGCCTTTTTGTTGAGTTTCGTAGATCCTTTTGAAAGATTTTATGCTGAGACATTTTTTCTTTTGGAAGTGGTAAGTTAAGTATTGATCTGGTTCAGAGGCCTTCTTTTCAAATTTCATAAGCCTTGAATCGTAGATTTTGATTTTATTTTTTAATTCCGTGGCCCTGGCTCACTTCGGATTTTCGTAGAGATGGCCTGAGGTTTTTTTGGAGGTTCTTGTATGTTGTTTCCTGAAATTACACCGGCGCAGAAGCGTAAGAATTTTCGCGATGCTTTGAAGACTGGTAAGCTTTTGCAGATGCCGGGGTCTTGGTCTCCGTTGGCTTCAATGGCTATTGAGAAGGCTGGGTTTGATGGGGTTTATATTTCTGGGTCTGTTTTGTCTAATGACCTTGGATACCCTGACATCGGTTTGACTTCACTGACTGAGGTTGCTCTTCGTGGTCGTCAAATTGCTCGTACGACTTCTTTGCCGACGATCATCGATATCGATACTGGTTTTGGTGAGCCGATGAGTGCGACTCGCACTGTTCAAGAGATGATCGAGATGGGTCTTGCTGGTTGTCACATTGAAGACCAAGTCAATCCTAAGCGTTGTGGCCACCTTGATGGTAAATCTCTGGTTACTCGTGACGAAGCGGCTCGTAAAGTAGCGGCGGCGGCTCGTGGTAAAAAACTTGATGAGAACTTTTTGTTGATCGCGCGCACTGATGCTCGTGCTTCTGAAGGTTTGGATGCGGCGATTGATCGTGCTAAGGCTTATATCGATGCGGGTGCTGACTGTATCTTTACTGAAGCTTTGGAGAATGAGGCGGAGTTTGAAAAATTCCGTAAAGCTGTTTCTGTTCCGCTTTTGGCGAACATGACTGAATTCGGTAAAGGTCGCTTATTCACTTACACTGAACTTTCTAATCTTGGTTACAATATCGTGATCTATCCTGTGACGACGTTCCGTCTGGCGATGGGTGCGACGGTTGCGGGCCTGGCTGAAATTAAAGCTAAGGGTACTCAGGAGGGCTTGCTTGAAAAAATGCAGACTCGTAAGGACCTTTATGCGTTGACTCGTTATGATGAGTACAACTCTTTTGACCAGAATATTTTCAACTTTACGTTGAAATAGTTTTTCCGTTTAGGTTGAATGAAAAAGGCAGGTTTTACTATGACCTGCCGAGTAACCGATCCTCCTCGACCATCCGATAGAACCAGATCATAGGTCCGGGTGATAGTCGAGGTGCCCGCGTTTAGACATGCCGGCAATTTTATCGTCCAAATATTAGCACTAGAAATAGTTCCCGGAGCTCCCGAGGACGGAAGAGTGAACGAATAAGAATCATTGGTTGAGTCAGGGTCCACATAACTCAAAGTATTAGTATAAGTTTTCTGCCATGTATTCCCTGACTTGGAGTTTTGTGCAAGGTTGATACAGATCGTGAAAGCTGAGGTTAAGGAGTTAGCTGTACTTCCCGTACAACCATATGTTCCTGCAGACAAGCCAATAGCTGTCGGTGCGCGGTTCGTATTGGTGACAGTCAAAGACATCGCGACGTCTGTATCCAGAGTAAACGTGTCAGAGGCAATCTCGGAAGCAGTCTCATTATCCGAAGTTCCAGGGACACGGCTAATGGTATAGGTAATTACGTATTCTCTGATTGCAGTCGGATAAGTCGCATCTGCATCCGTGTAGTTAGGAGTCACCGTAAATAAGAAATCCTGAGGACCATGTCCTTCAAGGGATGAAGGAGACGTCACCATCGCCACTCGGCAACTTCCTATGCCTGACTTAGGATAACATCGAGGTGCAGACACATTGTAAGTGTATTGATTCACATCGGCTGTCGTCAGAGGTGTCGCTCTTAAGACAAACGTGCCCACAGAGCCTTCTGCTACGGTAATCATATCGGTCGGCACATCATTCTGCAGAGTACTTAACAACATCGGAGCCGGAGCAGCAGCAACTGTTAACTTAAATTTGTGAGTCGCAGAGTTGCCACCAGCATCAGTTCCGCGAAGCATGATAAAGTACGTACCCGCATTTCCGTAAACAGGAGTCCACGATCCAGCCAACACGGTTGAAGCTAAATTAAATTTAATATTTTGGCTTGCACACAAATCTACAAAGGGGGATGCAATACCGGTCGTATTGACATAGCATTCCCAAGTGATTCTTTCCCTTTCATCCTCAATCGTAATATCAGGATCCGTGAACATTTGATCAATCATGAGATTGACAATTTGATTTTCTGTTCCCACGACCTCTGTGACAGTCTCAGGGATGATTTCCTGTATCGGTCTATTAGTATCCGCAACGTCATATCTGATCACGTCAGAACGTGAAGACAAGTTGTTTGAATCGGTGGCCACTACCTGGAACTGACACTCCTCTAGGGAGGTAAAGTCAGGATAACCTGACATAATAACTTCCCCGGTGACTCCATCTAATGAAAGAGTCGCGGTTTGGCTCCAATCACATTTTCCGTTTGCTGACACCAGAGCATATGTCATTGCTGTTGGATTCGGATTTGGATCCACAGCTTTACCCATGATGACGCTAAAGTTCGATCCCTCGGTCAACGCCGCTCCGTCACCGCCAGAAACCCATTTAGGTGGATCGTCTGTATTGATAACTGTGAACGAACCATTGATCGTCGCAAGCTCAATCGAACCGTCTAAGTTAGGATCCGCATTCGTATTATATCGAAGGGAATACTTAAATGAAGCGGTCCCATCGACTACAATGGTCTGCAGATAACTTGGCATAAACTCCCAATTAAATACCGGTGCCAGAGGGTTGGTTTCATCCGTAGTATAAAGATTCAGGACCCCGGCTCCACCAGGGCTGCCTGTTTTTATAGAGCCGACGCTTGAAACAACCAGCAACAGTGGATCACCTTCCGGATTGACAACCGGGATGGCAGTTGAAGTAGTTACACCCTCTGAGAAAGTTCCCGTTGGTGCGGCTACAAACGAAGGAATTTGCACAGCATTGACGGTAACTTTTCCTTTAGCAACATGATTTGCAGAGGTAGCTGTCGTCACTAACACTTCGTAATCATAGGTTTGACCAGCTAAGGCGTTCTTAGGCGACCAGCGAAGAATCCCCCCGCTGCTGACAATAAGCCCTGCGGGACCGCTGACCAAGGCATAAGTCACACCTAGGTTCGGTGTAGCACTTGGATTATCTGGGTCTTTACAATACGCCGTTAAGTCAGCCGCATTCAGGCGGTTTGCCTTCATGGTCAAGTTAATTGGCTCTAAACATTCTGGTGCGCGGTTTGCCCTTGCGACTTCAAAATGAATACTGATGTGCGAACTGAAATCGGAACTCTCCGTAAAGGTCGGCTGAAAATCTGAAGCGGTCTGATCTTCGTTTGTAAAGGTATAAATCATTGGAGAACCGGAAACAGTGACTGTGGAACCATTCGCACGGGTCATCAACCATGACGCTGGCTGAATCCGTGTCTTAGAATCACGGGGATCCACCGCAATAACGTTGGCCGAAATAGTTTCCAATTGTTTGGATGACTTCACTCCCGCCCCGGTCGTAGTCAAGTTAGGACTGCTCCACGCGTAGTAAATTGAATCTGGGTTCCAATGGAATTGAAGATTCAGAGATGGATTATCGGTATTAAGTGCTTGAGTGATATTACCAACAAGCTCTGGATGCGCCATCATCAAATTCAAAACTTCGCTCGTTGATTTTTTGCGACAGTCTTGGCAAATCAACTCGACGCTATTCACTATTGAATCAAAACGGTTTTGAGATATCAACAGGTTGGGATTCGAGTAACCCCATTTTAACATCCAGTAAAGTGCCGTCGTCACATTCGTCACAGATACGTGAGGGCCCAGCAAAGGCGCTTCGAAAATGAAATCTCCCGACGGATGATTCTCGCGATAGACTTTAACAATCAAATCCATGTGTTGTGGTTTGGCTGCGTCAACTCTGATGCCGTAGTCACCTTTGGTCAGCGTCACTGGAATCACCAGATTGCCATTTTCTGCAGCTAGTTCGGTTACGAAAGTTCCCAGGCCATAGACATCATTCGAAGCGAGATAGAAAACCCGCGTGTTGGCAGCTCCCGAGACATAGTACTCGGATGCAGACAATGCATTCTGCGAACCCATGCTGCTGAGTTCACTTTTTGAGCATCCCAAAATGAGACACATTGATACAAATGCTAAGAAATACGCGCGCATATCAATCTTCTCGGTACCAATCACGAGCTTCTTTAAAGAAAACCTGAAATCCAGCTGACCTCATGAGGTAACTTTCACTTACTGGCCTACCCAATGCGCTTAGAGGAATTTATAGTTTCAACATGATATGGTTTCGAATTTTTCTTTTGGTTTCGCTGACGAGTTTATCTGCTTTGGGCCAGACGCCAGCGCCTGCTTCTAGCCAAGGTGAGACTAAGAAATTCTCAAATGAAGACATTGATCAGCGCCTGGGAAAAGGCTGGAAAGGGATTTTGTATGTCTGCAATCCCTACTGTGAATTCGTCTCTGTCCGCGAGGACAAATCTTGGAACCCGCCCCTCGAAAAAAAAGATGCCGACTATGAACATTTGAAAGTCGTCGCTCAAACCGATCCTCTCTATCCCCTTTTGATTTCCCGAAACCCGGTTCTGCCATTCATCAATCAAAAAGCCTTGGCGTCAAAAAAAGATAGTGCACCCTATGAAGTAAAGCCGCCTTCTTACGCTGTTTATAATTTCAATTGGGGTTATGCTCTTTCGGGTGGGTCCACCTTTACTCAAAGCTCCTGGACCGGAAATACTCAACTGCAAAAAGACCTGTCGTCCGAAGGCATCCAATACATGCCTTTCGTCCAGGCTCAGCTGATGAAAGGAAAGCCCACGCGATTGCGTTCCTATTGGATTCAGCACGAGTTGTTTCTTTCTTATGCCACGTCACCTGGATATAAATCTCAAGACGTTAGCTTATCAGTTTCAAGCTCTCAACAGTCCTTGGGTTATCAAGCATGGCTAACTTTTCCCACCTACAAGATCGGCCCGCGTCTGATTTATGATAATGAAACGTGGGAAACCTCTTCCAATTCCCTGCAACATTTTTCCTTTGATCGTCAGTCTTACCTGTTGGGAATTTCAGCAAAATGGGATCACTGGATCATTAATTTGGATACAGCTATCATGTCCAAGATCTCTGAAAAACAACAGTTTCGACAAGATCCGTTCACTTTGAATTGGTACCGTCTTAAAGTTCAAAAGTGCACACAAGACATCAGTCTGTACGATATCACCTTTGGTTTTTGTGGTGGTGGTTTATTCCTTTTGGATCAGCAGCAAGCAGCTCTTGCATCCAATATTCTTTTATCAGGAGAGAGCTCTTTAAATCGTACTGATATTGGGGCCTTCTTTTCTATTCGTTTTGGTGAGGATCTTTACTAATGGTTTCTCAAGCAGCTCTCTCATTAATTCTGATGCTCGACTACTCTGGTTCCATGGAACAGCCCTTGGACAAAACCCCCAAGATTCAAATCGTGCAAAAGCAAGTGCATGCCTTGCTGTCTTCAGTTCCACCTCAAGCAAGTTCTGAAGCCATCGTGTTTGGTACGAAGCCAGAAAAAGAATGTAAAGATGTTCGCATGATGAACGGTAAAAATGCGACATTGCAAAAACAAATCCTCGACATGAAACCCGGAGCTTTCGGTAAAACGCCACTGACCCATGGATTTAGAGCCTTAGTCAGTCGCCTGCAAAAATATCCCGGCACTCGCGCCGTAGTAATTACGGACGGTGCTGATACTTGTGGTGAAAATCCATGTGAGTTTTTAAAACAGGTCGACTCAAAAATTAAAACTGAAAAACCCTACGAAATATTTATGGTGGGCTTGGACCTTAAAGAGGACAAAAGCCAGATGCAGTGCTTTAAAGACCTTGAGCTTAAAAACTTCAAGATCACTTTTGCAGATATTGACTCTAAAGAGGACCTTTTAAATCAGTTGAAGGCTTCTCAGTCCCTGAACAAAGACATCGAAACAGAAATCAAAGATTCCATGCGCACCGGAAATACGGGAATTAAAATCTTTAAAATGAAGGGGCAAAATAAAGCCGGCGGCTCTCGTTCCAGTAACAATAAAGATTTAAAACCCCCAGCACCTCCTGCCCACTTAGAAATAACGGGAGCACCCGAAGATGCTCGCTTTTCAATTTCAGGTGAAAAGCACAGTCAAACTTGGGAAGGCCCTTTCACGATTTCAGTCCCGCCTGGCGAATACAAAATCCGTTTTGAAGACGCCAACAATGGAACGGAAATAACTTTCAAATTGGCCCAAGGAACTTTAACGAAAATCCCTTGGGCACAGCTTATGAAAAACGCGGTGGGCGCCGTCGACATGAACGAAATGGCACTCACACTAAAATGGACCCCTGAAAATTCGACCAAAGAAATTCATGGAGATATTAAGCCCATTGAAACCCTGGCCCGACTAGATAATAAGACAGTTGCTCCGCCAAATATTCCATTTGGAAAATGGAATATTGAGGTTATTTCTCCGCCGTGGTTAGCAAAACGTATGAAGCCCCGATCGGTAGTGATCGCCAATGGAACCAGAAATAAAATCAATATCACAGAGCTTTTTGGCGATGAACTTAAATGGGTGGATGCGCCGCAAACCGCGGGTCCCCAAGTGATGGTGATTCAAAACAAAGACCTGCAAGAAGAAAGACATTTCCTTCCGGCAGGTCAATTTAGGCATATTCCAATGTTGAAAGATTCTGAAGCCAATTGGCTAAGTCCCGAACCACCTACTAAGAACTAATGTGTGGTCGGGCTCTGAGGATTGTGTTTTACGATAAAGTACGACAAGTCATCAATCAGGCCTGACTGCCCACGCCACTCGTTTGTATCTTTCTTAGCCATATTCAAGATCGCATCTGCAGCAACGGACCCATCCGTAACTTTTTGCAGCACTTTCAAGATACGACGTTCCTCGAAAGCTTTGTTTTCACTATTCACAATGTCTTTAAGCCCATCGGAATAAAATAAGAAGACACTGCCCTCGTCGAAGGAAATCGAAGTCTCTGTGAATGTTGCATCCAAAGACTCTCCCAAACGAGGTCCATTGACCGACTCAAAAACATTAATATCGGTGCGCTTCATTCCGTCTCGAGGCGTACAGAAGTATGTTGGTTCGTGGCTGGCATTACAATAAGTCATCCTGTTATCGCGCTTATTAAATGCCGCGATCAAACACGTCATATTCAAAGCTCCGCGAGACGTTTCAAACACCGCGCGATTCATGGCTTCCATCAGTTTGCTTGGACTCTGTAAATCATCTTTGAAACTTGCGACAACCGCACATGCGGCCGAGGTGATCAATGCCGACTGCAATCCATGTCCCGTCACATCACAAATGACAACGACGAATTGGTCCTCGGTTTCAACATAAGTCCACCAATCCCCACCACATTGGCTGGCGGGCTCATAAAAACCTGCAAACTGATAACGACTGTTGGAGTAAATATCTAATGGGAAAAACTTTCGCTGCAGATCTGAAGCCAAATTCATTTCCGCATCGATACGGGCTTTTTCTTCATGGACGCTCATCAATTGCTTGATATGAGTCACCATATCATTGAAAAGTCCCGCCAACTGACCCACTTCATCTTTCGAGCCCGTTTCAAGATGCACATCCATTTGACCTGCACCAAAGTTTTGCATGGCATTTCTTAAACGGACAACCGAGCGAATCAAAGCACCCGATGCAAAGAGGGCTGCCATGATCGTGATAATCATTAATGCGCCGGCAAATATGATCCCTCTATATACAAAGAAATAGGCAGCCCGTTCAGGTGCTGAACGCGCCGTTAAGGAAACAATCAACAATGACTCATTGGGAATTCGATAGAAATTAAGCAGATAAGTTTCCTTATCCCTCTTGTCTTTGATTTCGATACGACCTTTTTCAAAGTTATTATCAAAGATCTCATTAACGCCGTCACCGACAATCGATTTCAGCTCGCGACCAATTGGAAATCCGGGAGGTCCAGCGATCACATAACCATCATACCCGACCAGAATATTCTCACTGATACCGCGTTCCGCGAAATAAACTTCCAAACGACTGCGATCGAAGGCGAAAAGCTCGTAGTTATTTTTGACCTTGTGGCAATAAGTATAGACCATGCGGCCTTCGATCTCGATCCAAGTGATACTTCGAAGTCCCGAACACATAGCTGCCGCGTATGTTTTTATAATACGAGTCGCTTGGCTTTTTTCAACTCGACCTGCCACATCCAAGACATTGTTAAAGGAAGAATCCACATGCGCGACAAACAATGCCTCTTGAGGATCATTTTTCATGCGCGTGATGTTCAGATCGATTTGGCTGGCAATATAACGGGATTGAAGCTGATTCCACTCGTAAACAAAGGCTTTTTTATCATCGACAAAGGTGACGACAGAAAGACTAAGAAATACCAACAAGCAGATTGTTGGTAACAAAACCATCCCCAATAAAAGTTTAATTCTAAAGCTCATCGAAATTATTTTCTCAACAAATTATGGGTTAGGCAATATCATCTGACCTGTGACCAATAAACGCTCAGAACTTATCCTTAAATTGTATGGTGTCTTTTCAGGATGTCTGATCCTTTATATTGCCTATTATCTTGCGACTCATACAAGTCCAATTAAACAAAAAGCCGACGGGAACGAAAATAAAAAATATCCCGTTATCGGCAGAATCGTTTTCTTGGAGGGAGACGTTCGCGTGCGATTAGCCGGAGAGCTGTTGTGGCTTCCTGGCAAGATAAATGACCTCATTCATGATAATGACAACGTTTTTACTGGTAGCAACGGTAAGGTTCACGTCTATTTAATGCAGGCGACGAACCTGTACATCACCAAAGATTCTTTAGTTCGTATCACTCGCAGAAACAATCTAAACACCATTCATCTGGAAGAGGGTGAAGTTCAGATGACTTCTGCTGCAGATGAAGCTGCGGCTTTGCAAGTGAATGACCGTGCCCGACTTTTAAAACTAACTGGCGTGGAGGAAAAGGTCAGTTACCAAGGCGAACGAAATAGACAGCGACTTAAAAAAGTAGAGCTAGCCCAAGCTCCAGCTGAATCGTTCTCTGAAGCTCAAAGCGATATTCCGCAGGACCAAAGCCCTTTGGATCCCCTCCCACCGGAAGAAATTTTGGAACGAAACTCAGCGGAAGCTGCCGCTACGGTCGAGCAAAAGAAAGTTTCCCTGGACGACGAAACGACCCAAAGTTTCGTGATTTGGCTAGCCATCGGATACGGAGTGTTTTCGCTCTTAGCAGTTAAAGAGTTTGTAGCCATGCGCAAGACCGAAGACTCGTAAACAAAAGTCCATACTTCGACAGGATAAACATGTCCCTGTGGAGTCAGAGTTTGTGGAAGTCATTCACATTTCCCTTCAATCTCACCTTTGGTCCACTCTCCAAATTCTAGTAAAATCCGATAAATCCTGAAGAGAAGATCGTATTTTTTCGGGGGAACACAATGAAATTGAATTGGATGCTTATCATTGCAACTTTGTTTTTGGGCGCTTGCTCATCAAAACTAGTTGTACAAAGTGAGCCTTCGAAAGCAGACGTGTTCATTTCCGTAACAGGAAAATCTGATCGCATCAAAGTTGGAGAAACTCCTCTAGAATTGACGGAAGTGCAAATCGCCGAAACTTTGAAACTAAGTCCCGAGTCATCGAATTGGGTTGAGTTCACGTTTGAAAAGAAAGACCACGAAAAGAAAATGATCATGCTGCCTTCCAACCGTTGGGGTGAGCTGACTCGTATCGTGAAAGTTCAAATCAAACCCACAGACGAAGCATCCACGACCGCGACTAAAATTTTAAAATATTTCTTTAATGCGAAAAAGTTCGTGGAAACTCGTCAGTTTGAAGCGGCTCACCAAGAAGTTGATAAAGTTCTTGCGATTGACAGCCAAAACTCTCAAGCGATGACTATGAAAGCCGGTATCTATTACCTACAAAGCAATATTGATGAAGCTCGCAAGCTTTATAAAAAGGCTTTGGAAATCGATCCAGGTTCAAGCGACGCGATTAAGATGCTTGAAAAGATCCAACGTGACCAAGGAGGGACAATCGAATGAGATTGATTTTATCCTTGATCGTTCTTTTTCACTCCTGCTTCGCCTTCGCTCAAGCGAACTTAGCGTCTGACGTTGTGACAAAAAGAAATACTATTGAAAACGAAGTCCGTCGCAATCTTGAGGACTTGATCTCCACTCGTTTGGAGAGAAAGACTTTCAACGTAGCTGTACGTGCGCAATTGTCCCCGATCCAACCTCCAAAAAAAGAAAAAGAACCAGAAGCTGACAAGCTTCCTGAAGGTATGGACATTGGCTCTATTGACGTACGTAACGTAGTTGAGTCTTACGAGAAAAAAATCGAAGAAATGAAACTTAAAAAAGAGCAAGCTAAAGAAGAAAAGCAATTCCAGATTTCTTCGTTAGAAGTGTTCGTGGGCTTGGATACGAAAGCCTACCCTGAATCATACGCTAAAGAACTTAATAAATGGTTGCAAGACCGTTTAACTAAGGACTACGGCCGTGTTGCTAAGGCAACTGTGGGTAAAATCAGTCAAAAAATTGAAAAACCAAAAGATCCCGTTCCGGTAAAGCCAGAACCTCCACCAGAAACGCTTGCGCAACAATTGCGTAAGTGGGCTCCGGTTATTGCTGCTGCTTTATTGGCGCTGGCCCTATTTATCATGGGTCTTTTGTTAAGATCAGGTATGACGTCGATTGCTTCGGCTCAGAAACCATTGACGATTGAACAAAAAGGCGAACTGGCTCTTGAAAGCACTGGCAATGATGCCCTCGGTGGCGAAGCTCAAGAACAACTTCCAGCTCCCGTTTCCCGCCTGGCTAGCGAAGAGCTTGACATGATGATCAAAAAGATCGCTTTCGTGTGCATGGAAATTGGTGCAAGAACGAATGAATTGATCAAGGTATGGATCGACGCCAACGAAGAAGGCTTTGCGAAAACTGCGCTCTTAGTCGATTGCTTGATCACAGCTCGCGAAAAAATCATGAAGGAAACTGGCGCAATGGCTGCTTTGCGCATCCCGATTGAACAAGACATGATTTCTAATTACGAAGAACACTTGGCTGAAGCTTACCGTAACGTCGGTATGATGGACGACCCGGAAAAACTTCAAATGCTTAAAGGCATCTATTGGGATTTGATCAGCGTTCGCACATTGGGTATCCAATCATTGCGCCGCCCGTTCGACTTCCTAAATCAAGCTGCTCCGTCGGATGTTAAAGAACTTTTAGATCACCAACCGGACGACACTCGTGCGTTGGCGATGATGTATCTTCCAAAAGAAACTCAGTCTGATCTATTAACTAGCATGGATGAGTTCAATAAATTGAACACAATCCGTTCGATGTTATTGAATGCAGAAGTCGATGTTAAAAAACTTTGGGATCATGACACAAGCGTGAAAGTGGTTGTTGAAGCTCAGCAGTCCAAAGAGCAAACACGTCTGGTCAACCTGTTCCCAAGAACTTTGGAAGCAATTCAAACTCTTACGCCTGTCGACGAAATTACGACGTTGCGCAAAGTTTCTCCGTCCCTTCCTATGGATGGCCGCAACTTGAAGCACAACTATCTGACGTTGGCTTTCGTAGACGAATGGAAACCAGATTATATCCGCCGCTTGACGCAAATCGCGACAGCAGAGGAAGTATTGAACTTGATCAGAGTTATTCCTCAAGCTCAATACGCGATCTTGGAACAATGTCCACCAATGATGAAAACGATCTTGGCAGACGATTTGAAATTAAGCACGAAAGTGGATTTAAATGTCCAAAACCAAAAAGTGAAAGCTTTGAAGGCAAAATGGGCACGACTTATCCAATCAGAGAACATCACGATCGCACGTATTTACGTTGATCGCGATATGGGTGGAGCTGCAAATGTTGCTTAGGAATTTGTTGCTTTCTTTCTGGTTGACGTTCGCGGTGGTTCCATCAGCTTATGCAGGATTTCGCGTAGCAGGTGGTGTAGGTTTGGGATCAACGACGACAAGCAATGAGATCTCGGAGGATGAAGGTCCTTTGACGATGCTTATTTCAGTGGACTATGTGTACCACTCGAAGTTGATCTTGGGGTTTGAGCATTTACGTTCATTAGCCATGAGCCCCCCTGCTTCTTCGAACTCATTTTCTGGTTTGTATTTTCAATGGTATTGGAATGCAGTTCCAACTCCATATATTAAAGCAGATAACTTGAAAACAGATGAGATCGTGTTCCGCGATATTGGATATTTCTGGGGTACTGGAGTGGGTATCGCGCAATCCGCGAACCTTCCAGATGCTCAAGGTAAAACATCGAATGCGGCCGGTTTTTACCTCTCCCCGCGTGTAGGTGCTGATCTTCAGCTTACGAATCGCATGGGTGTACGAGGCGAGTTTATCATGGCAACGACGGTGATCGGCACAGGTTCGGTCTCTTCGATGTCCCTGTTAGGCTCTATTTATTTTAGTTTTAATTAGTTAAGGAGTACGGCAATGAATTTATCAGCACTATTAGGTCTTTTGATGGCCTTTTCAGTTATGATCGGAGCGATGGTAACATCGACTGATAAAGCTAAGATCTTCCTCGATACGCACGCTTTCGTGATCGTTATCGGCGGTACGATCGCGGCAAGTTTACTAAGCTTCTCCGCTAAAAAACTCCTTTCTTTGATGAAAGTGTTTTTTAAAAGAACTCTTGGTAAAAACGATGACATCAACGTGGCAATCGTTGAGATGGTTGACCTTGCTAAAGGTTACCGTGAAAACGAAAACTATCTTCGTGATAAACACGCTGGCATCAAAACTCCTTTCTTGAAGGAAGCCATCGGGATGTTGAACGAAGGTGCCATTGATTCCGATCAAATGGATAAAATTTTAAACAAACGCGCGCACAACATGGCTCACCGTCACGAGGAAGATGCCGAGATCTTTAAAGCTCTTGCCAAGTTTCCTCCTGCCTTCGGTCTTTTGGGTGCGGTTATCGGTATCATCTCTTTGATGGCTAACATGGGTGGCGCGGATGCGGCTCAGAAAATGGGTCCTTCATTTGCCATCGCCCTTGTTGCAACGATGTACGGTATCGCGGTTGCGAACTTTATCTTTTTGCCTCTGGGTGAAAACTTAGCCAAAGCAAATCGTATGGATCAGATCATCCGTCAAATGGTGATTGATGGATTCAAACTGATTCGCGATAAAAAGCATCCTATCGTTGTTGAAGAAAGCATTAAGAGTTACCTGCTTCCTAGCGAACGTGGTGAATCTGCGAATAAGAAAGCGGCTTAATTATGGGTTTGCGCAAGAACAATCTTAAAGCGGTGCCGAAGCCGGAGGAGCAAAAGCCTCTTCACGAGCGTTATCCGGAGCTCAATGATGATCATGACTCCCAACCGCCTACTATCATCAAAAAGGAAGAGGGCGAAGGTCCTTGGATTGTCAGCTATGCTGACTTGATGACGTTGCTGATGGGTTTCTTTGCGATGATGTACTCAATGTCTAAACCTGACGTTGCGAAACTCGAACAAGCGAAAAAAGCCAACACGGAAAGATTCGGTGGCCATTACGAAGAGCCATATAAAGCTTTAGAAAATGCCTTGAAGAAAACCGTGAAAGCAAACGGCATCGAAAAACAGGTGCAAATCGAATCTGGTTATGACGGTGTCATCATGACGTTCACAGGTACAACATTCTTTGAAAGTGGCGACTTCCATGTCAAAGATGAAGCTGTGAATATCGTCAGCAAATTGGCAGCCACGATAAAAACGCAAGCCAAGGGATACAACATCCGTATCGAAGGACACACTGACAGTGCTCCGATCTCCCACCCGATCATTGCATCGAACTGGGAGCTTTCAGGTATCCGCGCCGCTCGCATTGCACAACTTTTTGAAACCCAAGGATTTGGCAAAAAACAACTGACCGTGACTGGTTGGGGTGAAACCAAACCGGTCGTTCCCAACGAAAACACCGATGGAACACCGAACCTAGAAAACAGGTCAAAAAACCGACGTGTGGTAATTAAAGTCTTTAAAGAACAAGGTGAACAATAAAAAAGACCCGGTGATGAACCGGGTCTTTCATTTTTGGTTTTGCTGCGCCCACTCTTGCCTACTTCCCTTAAGAACGTAAAAATCCAGGATATTAAGGAGACCCTTCATGAAATATCTGCTTTTATGTTCCATGCTTTTTGCCTCGTCTGCATATGCAACGAACTCTGTTAGTTTCCATGATAAGTTTGCGGTCGTGACTTTGGCAGATGGCAACGATGATCAAGACGCCACTCTTATGTTTGAGGCCATTCACTCCCCCGCAGTTCTTGAAGACGGTGTTGAAATCAAACGTGCTGGCTTCACTGTAGGCTCTGCGGAATTATTTAAATTGGAATGCCACCGCGCCAACAACGTCACAAGCTGCGCCCTTGAAGTTCCTGAAAGCGAAAGTGCGATCTTAGATCCCGACACGAATAATTTGAAAGCCGTGGCGGTTAAATGGAATGCTCATAAATGCACGAAACTATTTAACGTCGCTGACGGATACGGACGGATTTATAATTCTCAAGATAGGAAAGTCATGATTCGTGCGTCGAAGGATGCCGAGGGCTACTTTAATTCGTTTGTGATCATGTATCACGGCTCTTAATTCTCAGTCCGAGAAATCCACGGTCTTTGCACAATTGCTCCGTATTCTTAAGCAAGTACGGAGGTACACTTTATGTGCGATCAAGCACCGAAATTCAATGGAATGCAAAGACGCCAGTTACTAAAAGCCTTATTGGGAACTGGCGCGACAATGATGCTTGCAGGATGCAATACGCAAGGCTTTTCGCCGGTCACTTCCTCATCCTCTGACAGTGATGATTCATCGGGCACAACCGGCGGTTCGTGCGTGCAAAGCGCGAATGAAACAAATGGCCCCTTCCCTGCGGATGGTTCCAACACAGCTGGCGACGGCACTTCGGCGAAGCTTGATAAAGTCTATACCGGCTCGCCCATCATCCGCCGTGATATTTCTGAAAGTATCGCGGGTGTTCCGCTGACTTTGAATATTTCTTTGCAAAACGTAAACAACAGCTGTTCAACGATTCCAAATTATTACATCTATATCTGGCACTGCACGCCGACGGGTCAGTACTCTGCTTACACGGCCTCGAACAACGGTGGCTCGCATTCAAGTTCTGAAACTTACTTTCGCGGAATTCAGCAGACTGATTCCAATGGCGAGGTGACATTCACTACTATTTATCCAGGTTGGTACTCAGGACGCGCAATTCATATTCATGCAGAGGTGTATGCCGGTCTTGATGATGCCTACCCCATCAAAATCACTCAGTTCGCTTTTCCAATGAGTATTAATAAAGTCGTGGCTGCGCAGACTAGTTATGGCTACAAAGGCACGTCCGGCATGATGGACAATACCGCCGACGGTATTTTCAGTGACGGAACAAGTACTGAAATGCTGACCGTCGCTTCCAACTCGTCAACCGGTGGTTACACTGCCTCAATTGCAGTCAGAGTTGCCGTTTAATCCATCCCTTCTCGAGCGAACGCATCGCAAAATCCCACCTGCCACACTGCCTCCTCTCCTCCTCCTCTTGACCGAGGAGGAGGCCCGGTCTAGCCTCGAGCCATTACTTTACTTTAACTTAATGCACCGTGCGAAGGATAAGGTACCAGGTACCTTTTGGCGCGGTTTTTCGGAGGAAAAATGGCTGAATATATCAATCCAGATTACGTTCCAGAACCAGAGAAAATGAACGTAAAAAAAGGTCTTGATGGCGTGGTAATGGATACATCTTCTGTATCTAAAGTGAACCCACACACAAACTCTTTGATCTACCGCGGTTACCCAGTTCAAGACTTGGCTGAAAACTGCTCTTTCGAAGAAGTCGCGTACCTTATGTACAATGGCGAGTTGCCAAACAAAGCTCAACTTGCAGAGTTCACTAAAAAAGAACGCGCAAACCGCGACATCACTGCGACTTTGTTGAACGTGATTAAATCACTTCCACAAAAATGCCATCCTATGGATTCTATCCGTACGGCAGTGTCTTTCATGGGTGCTGAAGACGCTCGTATCTGGGATTCATCTCCAGCGACGAACATGGACAAAGCAATGATGTTGTTGGCGAAAATCCCAACAGCGGTTGCTGCTGATTACCGTTTCAAAAAAGGTTTGGATTTTATTCCTCCAAAAGCTGATTTGAGCATCGCTGAAAACTTCTTCCACATGTGCTTTGGTAAAGTACCTCAAAAAGAAGTTGTTAAAGCATTCGACGTTTCTTTGATCCTTTACGCTGAACACAGCTTCAATGCTTCTACATTCACAGCACGTGTTGTGACTTCAACTCAATCTGATATCTACTCTGCAACCGTTGCGGGTATCGGCGCGTTGAAAGGTCCTTTGCACGGTGGTGCGAATGAAATGGTTATGCATATGATGAAAGAAATCGCTGACCCTGCAAAAGCAGAACAGTGGATGATCGATGCATTGGCACAAAAGAAAAAAGTCATGGGCTTCGGTCACCGCGTTTACCGCTCTGGTGACTCTCGCGTTCCAACGATGAAAAAGTACGCGCAAGTTATGGCTGACGTAACTGGCGAGCAAAAATGGATGCAAATGTACACGGCTTTGGAAAAAGTTATGGTTGATAAGAAAAAGATCTACCCTAACTTGGACTTCCCAGCAGGTCCTGCATACTACATGATGGGCTTCGAGATCGACTTCTTCACTCCGATCTTCGTTATGGCTCGTACAACAGGTTGGTCTGCTCACATCATGGAGCAAGCTGCTGACAACCGCATCATCCGTCCTTTGTCTGAGTACGTAGGTGCAGAACAACGCAAAGTTGTTCCTTTGTCAGAAAGAAACTAATTTAGTTTCCCTAAAGCAAAAACCAAAAAGCCCACTTTTCGAAGTGGGCTTTTTTTATACTCACCTGTCTTCAAAAAAGTCTCCGAACGAGTAAAATTTGCGAACCCCAATAAGATTTTTATGTTTCTTTTAAGACCGCCAATGTTTTAAAAAATCAACGAACTAGGGGGAATAAAACCCCGGGAAAAATGCCCCATTTTTCCTCGCGAGGCCGTTAAAAACCAATTAAAGCATTTAAAAGCGGCCTCCCCTTTGCTCTTCAATAGCAGTGATTGGAGGCAAGATGTTTAGACTCAAATTTCTTGGAACCACAGCAACACACAAAGATACGGTAGTAAACGTACATCTAAAACTAGTTCACAGCGAAGCCACGGAAGGAACAGAAATCAAACTTCGCATCAACACAACGATCCCCTCCCACAACGTAGAACACATTCTAAAAACAAAAAAACCAACCAATTGGTACCAACAACTCATAACCGAAATAGAAAAACAATTCGCCGAACTCAGCCGCCTCGCCATGAGTTAATCAATTTTTTATTTTCCATTCACAAAAAAATCTCCAGCTGCGCTCTGAAAATTCCGAGCGCAGCTGACTCGGATTCAGCGGGCATGTACCTGCACGGAACGACCTCCGTGGGCGCCACGACGGCGCGCACTCGCCGAAGGCGAGCCACGGTTGAGCCATGGATGGCGTGTCGTGAAGTGCTGGTGCGTGATCGATGGAGCCGAGGCCGCTGCGCTCGGAATTTTCAGTTCCCTTGACTCCAAATTTTTAGACTAAATGTAAAATAAAAATGCGAGTGACGATTTGAATGACGCTTCGTTATCTACCGACAAACTTTCATTCGCGCGATGAACTAAACGACCTTTTGCTTTGATTTCGGTGCTTTACAGAGTGGCACGAATGTTTATGGATCGTTTGAAGAAAAATTCACACCGAAAGTGTTGCGATGTTTTTTAGATGGGTTCAGCATGACCTTCAGATAACTGTTTTAAATTTTCGTTTTCGTATAATCGTTTGGAGGTATTTAATGAAAGTATTGAACGCAACTGTAGTACTAGCATCCGTATTGGCTTTCTCTTCTGCATTCGCAGCTGATTCTGCAACAATGCAACAGCCATCTTCTGCTTCCTCAACTGAAGCTACCGTAAACAGCCAAACTGTTCAGAAAGACAGCAAAGGCGTTATCAAAAGAAAGAAATCAACTGTTGAAGAAAAGCAATATCAACAACAGCAACAACCGGTTTCTACTGAATCTCAACTCCCTGCTGAAGGCAGATAGTTGATCCTCTTGTTGGAGTCTCGCTTACAGTTATCGGCGGGGCTCCAACCCTCTTAGCTTTTAATGAGTGTTTCGTCGGAAATTATTCCCCGGCATAAAACAGGATTTCCCCTTCACGAATGATCTTACCTAGTTCTCCAGAAGCATCGTTACTTCGACAGCCTTGCACTTCTTCGACCTGGCCGGCCTTTTCAAGACGAATATTAAATGGCGCTTTACAATCAGGGACGGCTGCCAATTTTTCTGATTTATATTTTTCAGCAAAATCATAAATACGGTTCGCAAAGGAAATATATTTTTCCCGTGGGATCGCGCGGTCCTCGATGACCTTTTCATTGACGACGCTTTTAGCATTAAATTCTGAATCATTCACTGATTGCAACTGAAACAAATAGATATTGTGTCGCAGGGAATAGTTAATGCTGATTGTGTTCTTAGGGACCACCGAAGCTGCCGGCTGAATAAAAGTTGTTTCATTTGCGGGCTTTGTTGCACAGGCTGCTATCACGGCTATCGTGCCACATAAGAATGCTTGTACGATCCATTGTGTTCTAGTCATCGTTGTTGCCCTCTCGCTTTGGGTGGTTCGAAGCGGCAATATGGTTTTGCCGTTCCAGAGTTGGAGCACTGCAATTCTTTACGTAACATTGTGTTCTTTGAAAAAATACTTTTCACGCGAATAATATCTGTTGGATAGTATTCGAGGTTCACCTTTTCAAATCCCGAAGAGTCATCGCAAAGGTCACGAACAGCATTGATTGCCGCACGCGTTTTCTCTTCCAAACTGTATTTGGTTTGATTGCGAATTGATCGTGCCAGTATTTCCGCCCCAAGCCAATCAGCAAATACCTCAGAGGACTTATCTTTACCACCACAGGCAGCCTCTTCCTTGCTGATCCACTGACTGTCGACAAAACACTGAACCAAATCATCATAGATGTTGTAATTCAACGGCTCGCCCTGAATCCCACAAGGATCAATTGAATGAGCCAACTCATGGGCCATGGAAAAGATAATACTGTATTCAGAGGAAGTATTTAAAATATAAGCACCGCCCACCCGCACGCGGTGAACGTCGCCTGAATGACTGCGCTCATAATAGATTTCGCTTTTAGTGTACAAGTCCGTCGCATCGGAATAAGTCGTGCGATCCTCTGGCAACTCCAGATTCACTTTGCTGATACGCTCAATCAAAACTGCCTTATCAACGTCAGACATCACTTTAGAGCTCTGCTGTTTTACGTAATCAATCATCTGGGCACGCACGGTTTCAAAAATACGCACCAACTTGTCTTTGCGTTCCTTGGTATAAATGCGCTTCACGAGCTCATCTTCAATTTGCTCTGTGGTCCAGCCCGGATTGGTTCGCACGATACGGCGAAGCACACGCAAGGCACGAATTTCCCCGCGATAGTCCAGGGAGGTCTCCCCTGTAGGATCCGCCACTGCGTTGCCTTTGCAGATGGCGTCGTAGCTTTTTTCGCAGAACAAGGTATTTGGTTTTACAACGGGGGCCCCTTCAGAAGCAGGCTTTTTCTCGATCGGACTTGAGGACTGTTCACTTATCGGAGCCGCTGACGATATAGGCCCTTGCCTCAGGATTAATCCCAAAGCTGCGGTGCCTAACACGATTCCAATAGGAATAAGATAACGTCTCATCCTCATTTAAAAATGGTAGCAAAAAGAGCCCTGTCTTCCTATGAGAAAGGGCTCTTTTTCGTGGGACGTTAATTAAACTGATATTAAGTCCCATTAAATTCACGTGCCTCAATTTTCGTGAATTAATTAGGAAGCTTTTACTAGGATAGGTCTCGCAAGCGTTAATGATTTTTTCAACGACACGGGAGCATCAGAATGAACCTCATGACGTCGACCATCAAGAATCTGCTCAAGAGTCGCCACCACATTTTGTAGACCCACGGCCTGGCTTGAAAGTTCTTGCGCCGAGACTGCGACCTCTTCTGAAGCAGCTGAGTTCACCTGAGTAGATGTGTCCAGCTGGTTCATCGCTTTATTAATCTGATCAACCCCCAGAGCTTGCTCGTTGCTTGCTTGAGAAACTTCCTGGCTCATTTGCGCGACCTTGTGAATTGTGTGGTTAATATCTTTGAAAACCTGACTGCTTTCATAAGCGGAGCGAGAGCCCGTTTGAATTTTCTCGGAGCTTTTATGAATCAAATCTGCAATATTTTGAGCGGCAGCGACACTGTCTTGAGAAAGCTTACGCACAGCCTCTGCCACAGCTGAGAACCCTCGCCCTTGCTCGCCAGCGCGAGCCGCCTCGATTGTTGCATTCAAAGATAAAATGTTGGTTTGAAATGCGATATCATCGATCATCTTGATAATATCCTGAATCTGTTTTGAAGAACCTTCGATTTCAGCCATGGCATGAATCAATTTTTCAATTTCTGCCTGTCCGCGTTCGGCTTGACGGACAGCCTCCTCAGCGAATTGCGCAGCTTTCTGACCACTTTCAGAATTTACTTTGACCATAGAGTTCACTTCTTCAAGAGAAGCCACCGTTTCTTCGATCGAAGCCGCAGATTCTGTGGAGCCCTCAGCCACCTGCTCACTGGTCGCGTAAAGCTGCTTACTTGCGTGAAGAATGTTAGATGAGTTTTCAGACAACGCGTTGACGGCTGCACTTAGCTGACTGTTCAAATTATGAATAACCCATGCTGAAAATGCCACAGAAACAACAAGGCCAATGACACCGACCCAATCAACGATCTGTTCTGTTTGTGCAATAAGTGCTGCATCGGTATTGGAATCATCCAGCATCAGTTTCAGACGAAGATCTGACAGCTCCTGCAATTTTTTTGACATCTCTGTCGCCACGGGACGGTATTGATTTTCTAAAACATCGTGGGCTTGAACTTTATTTCCGGTTCTAAGCTTTTCGACGGCAACCTGAGCGGTCGGTTTCGCTTGAGACCAAAGCTTTATAATGTCACCAAAAATGGCTGCGGTCGCTCCCCCATGAGGAATCTTTTCGTATTCCTCCATTGCTTTATCGAAGGCTTCGATAGATCCAAGGGCCTTGGTGATTTCCGTGTGAGTATCTTCTTCTGACTTTGCAGTCACTGCATTTAAAACGTAGCGTTGCAGTGATTCAGATTCTTTGGCCATTTTCCCCGTGTAGTTGATCGAGGGACCACGAACCAGATTTGCTTGATTCAGACTTTTTTGAAGGGCCGAAATTCCTTGGCCAGCCTCGTAGTAAAGTACTGCGATGACAGCAAATGGAATTGTAACCAGTAAGAGTAATTTACCGCGGATACCTTTAAACCAACGTGCAGAAAACATAAAAAACCTCCAGCGCGTATAAGACTACTTTGCCGCCAAAGTATGGAGAAAAAGTGGAAACGCTGGAGATTATCAGTCTGAGAACGCGATAATTTATTTTTGAGCTAGCTGGATAACTTTCGAATCAAAACGCACTCGTTCTTTGTTATAGGTTGCGAGGGCGACTTTAAAATCTGTCGCAAATTTTGCCGTTTCCATGCTTTTCTCGATAGCAGCTCGTGAGACTGGCAACGACAGAATGTAGTCACTTCTGCGAACTAAATTTTGAAATTCAAATTCACTGACGCGATCAAATTTTTTATATTGAGCGTGTTTTTCAAACAACGTCGCCATAATTTGCAAATGGCCTTTTAGATCTTTAGAGAAAGTGCGCTGCAAAGAAGCTTCGTCTATCCCGCGCTTCCATTTCTGCCAGAAAGAAAATCCTGAAGCATTCATCAGAGGTTCTAGTTGGGAATCCATATTTTCTGCAGATGCAGTAGCCGCATATAAATCATTAACAACTTCGCGTTGCCAGCTTTTGCTAACGGCCGAGACCTTTTTCGGCTGTCTCATTTTGATAAGCGCCTTCTTGTTGGCAGCCTCTGCCGCCGAAAGCCCCATTAATAGCGTTAGAATCACCGTTACAACAACTTTGAACTGACCCAACTTCACAGTAAACCCTTTCGTTAGCTCACTGCTGGGAACTAATTCAAGGGTTGTGCCCTATCTCAGGATGAGACAGTCCTATTCGCTGAAACTATCCCAACTCATAAAGTCTTTATTTGTTAAACCTTGTTGGCTGTTAAAAAGAGTGGCGATCCAGGTGACGGCATCTTCAGCAGAGCCCTCATAACTGTTTGATACAAACAATGTGGTTGGAACCTCTACTCTGCCAGCAAAGTCCGGTGTCACTTCATGACGGTCTTGAATAATCACAAAGGCTTTACATAAATTTGTAACCTCAAGTGCTTTTGTCATGTATTCGGCACCGACACTGATGCCCATGGCAACCAACTTTTGCGGATTTACGATATTGTTATCTCGAAGAAAATGCAAAGCCCCGACGATATCAGCGACTCTTTTACTGGGAGATTCCCACGATCGCGGTGCCAGTTGATCATCGTTGTAAAAGGCATGATCTAAAACCATGCAGACAAGTCCCTGCTCACAAATAGTGCGTGCCACTCGTTCTGAGATCTCTTGGGCACCGCCGGTCATGGCACCCTCGATCAGAACAGCGGCTAAGGGTTCTTCATCAGTGGTATGTTCCGGGGTAAAAAGACCTGCTTCTAAAAGGCGATTTTGGGCGGTGAAGGTGACGGTGATTTTCATAACGGACCTCCCTCATATCCCATTTTATGCTTGTGAGTCCGAGGGAGTAAGTCCTATGTGTTATTACAGGCTCTATTTATTCTCCAGACGATTCTGTTGAAGCCTTTTAAGAATGAACTCGCACAAGGTGTTGAGACTGTTTGTCATACGATCGGTTTCGTCAAAGAACAGACTATAGCGATCATGCTCTCCTCTCATTTTTTCTAACTCTACGAAAGCCGCGCGCAGATCTGGGAATTCATTATTGGGAACATCAGCTCCATGCAGTGCGCGGGATAAATTTTCTAAAGTCACTTCGACTTTATCGGCGTAGCTTTTAAATATCTTTTGTTGTTCTGTATCCAAAGCAAATGGCGAGGCTGACTCCAGTGCCACAAGGGCGTGAGCAAAGCGATTCCCCGAAACCGTCACACCTGCCAAGAATTCGCGATCTACGGAAGTCGATCCACGTTCGCGTAAATAGCGCTCTTGTGATGCCAGGTAATTGGCGCGCGCCACCCGTGATTGTTGACGAAGGTGATCTCGCTCGTAAGGGCTGACGGCGGGTCCTCCATAACTCAACGTCGCTATCGCATGAAAAGATCGGCGATAGGTATCAAGCATTCTTGCAACCACATCTGAAAGCTGCGTTTTTTCCCAAGTCGGCCACAACAAGTAAGCGAACATCGCCAATGCTCCGCCCAAACAAGTGTTCACTCCCCGCGCCCAAATCACATCCTTTGGAGGAACTCCCGTCATCGCAACCAAAATAACAACTAAGGCACTCACCGAAACCGCAAAGATTCCATAGTTGCCCTGCCCCACCCATCTCATCAGAAAAGCAAAGATCACCATCAAAGCAATGGCCCAGAAGTGCCCCTCGGGCATGACGTGAAACAAAGCCGTCGCAAGCAGTAATCCCAAGATCGTGCCACCGATCCGTAAAAGCCCGCGATTAAAAGTCGACGCATAATCGGACTTTAAAACTATGGCAACTGTCATCGGGACCCAATAACTGCGATCCAACGCAATTTGATGGCTGATCAATTCACCGATCGCAATACAGATCGACAAGCGCAAAGCATGCCGAAATCCCGGCGACTGAAAAGTAAAATTCGCTCTCAATGTGGCCCACACCCCACGAAAACGAAAGCGCCATGGACGTGCGTTTTCACTGCGATGAGATTCAATCATCCCTGCTTCGGTGGTGCGAGCTGCAAGTTCAATCACCGCACGCGATTGCCCGACAATAGATTCCATCTGACGAAGAGCATCGCTGAGCACAGCTTTCATAAAGACTGATTGATTGCTGTAATCGTTATCGCGAACTTTTGCTGTGTCGCTGTCCAGTGCTTTCAAATAGTCACGGGCCTGTTGCACTTGGTCTTCCTGTGCGATGATGATTGAAACTTTTTGCAGCAGGATTTTTTCCATCGCCAAAAAATCGGCGATGATATCAATCGATGGGTTGCCGGGGTTTTCACGCTCGATACGATTCTTTAACCGCCCCAAAGATAAAATTCCTAAACGCAAACGTTCTCCTTGTGTCAGTAAAGAGCGATAGCGACGGCCCTCGGGTCGGGAGTCTTGTGAAATGGCGCCTAAGTTAATCTGTGTATGGGTACTCTGTGCACTTCCACCAGGAACTTCTTCGGGCTTAAACTGCAAATCACAAAGTCCCGAAAGATCGACAAAGAATTTCGCCAAAGCCCGACGCTCGGGACGATAACGGCGCAGAGGCCACAACATCAAGGCTAACAGTGCTTGAATTCCTGCGCCCAACAGTGCAAACAGACTGAGGTGAAAAGCCTGCGCGGGTTCCATAGGATGCGCCCCAAAAACCACAAATGTTGTGATCGCAACCACACCTAAATCTGCCAGCACCGTATCAAGAACAATCAAATAACCCGACGCAAATGCCAGCAACACAACCAGCACTAATGACACTGCAAAATTTCCTGCAGAAATCGAAGCCAAGAAAACCAAGAGGACCGTGACGATCGCAGCCCTTGCCATGCGTTTTGCACGAAATGCATAAGCGTCGGAGTTATCAGAAAAGCAGGCGTTCAAGGCACCCAGGGTGATAATCATGCCGATGGTGTTGGAGTTAAGCCACACTCCGATCAACATCGACATGCCAATGGCAATGGCGCCACGCGACGCGACCCAGAGGTCTAATCGTGAACGGTCAAAATTTAAAAGTGGAGCCCAAAAAGAGGATTGTGATGACGAAGGAACTGCCATAATACTTCAATGCTACTCCCGTTAGAGAGCGAAACAAGCTTTGAATCTGTTATGAAACGATAAAAATATGAACCTTATTTCTGACAAAGTTCAACCGAGTGACCATCGGGATCCAAAATAATGGCTTTCATTCCTTCTGGTAGGTCCGTTGGATCTAAAATGAGCAGTGTCCCTGGGATTTTTGCCAAATCCTGGACAGTTTTTTCCAGCTCTGTAATTTGAAATCCCAACTGAACACTGGGAACCTTAGATTTTAATGCATTCGGCACAGAGTATAGGGAAAACTCGACGCCATCGTGCACAGCGCGATATACTTCACTCCCCTTGTCCACTTTTACCATCTGGAATTTAAAGCCAATTCGGCTGTAAAAAACCAGCATGTTCTGTAGCTGGCCAGTGTTAATTGTGATAGAAGAGAATACCAAACTCATTGCTCTATTATCGGAAGCGAGGAACCATGAAACAAGAGAAAATTTATCTTAAGGACTATATAGCGCCCGCTTTTGCGGTTGAGTCCGTGAACCTCGACTTCATTTTAAACGAGGACTTTTGTCGAGTTATCGCTAAATCCAAATTCAAAACACTGAAAGCAGGTGTTCCCCTTCACTTGAACGGCGAAGAGTTGAAACTTGTCAGTGTGAAAATCAACGACAAGGCTCTAACCGCGGCTGATTACCAACTCACTGACGAAGAAATGATCATCGCGAACGTGCCCTCTGAGTTCACTTTAGAAATCGAAACTCAATTGGAGCCGCAAAACAACACATCCCTTGAAGGATTGTATAAATCAAACGGCATCTTCTGTACTCAGTGCGAGGCCCAAGGATTCCGCAAAATCACTTGGTTCATGGATCGTCCGGATGTGATGACTTCGTACACAGTGACTATCGAAGCTGATAAAGCAAAATACCCGGTTCTGCTTTCGAACGGTGATCGCATCAAAGTTGAGGACATCGGCAATGGCCGTCACAAAGCTTACTGGCGCGACCCACACAAAAAACCTTGCTACCTGTTCGCACTGGTAGCTGGTGACTTGGGTGTTATCCGCGACACTTTCACAACTTCCGGCGGTCGCAAAGTAAATTTGGAAGTGTATGCAGCCCATGGCAAACAAGAGCGCTGCTGGCACGCCATGGAGTCTTTGCAAAAATCCATGAAATGGGACGAAGAAGTTTTTGGTCGTGAATATGACTTAAACGAATACATGATCGTTGCCATCGATGATTTCAATGCGGGCGCGATGGAAAATAAAGGTTTGAATATCTTTAACTCTCGCTTGGTCCTTGCTGACTCTAACTCTGCAACAGACGCAGACTTCCACGCGATTGAATCCGTGGTCGCACACGAATACTTCCATAACTGGACAGGGAATCGCGTGACGTTGCGTGATTGGTTCCAACTTTCTTTGAAAGAGGGTCTGACGGTATTCCGTGACCAAGAATTCTCTGCTGATATGACGGATCGTGGTGTTCAACGCATCGAAGACGTTGATTCATTACGCGCAGGTCAATTTGCCGAGGACGCGGGTCCCAACGCTCACCCGGTTCGTCCTGAGTCCTGCATGGCAGTTGATAACTTCTTCACGATGACGATCTATGAAAAAGGATCCGAGTTGATTCGTATGATGCAAACGATTGTGGGACGCAAAGGTTTCCGCAAAGGTATGGATGAATACTTCAGACGTCATGACGGCCAAGCGGTGACAACGGAAGACTTCGCAGCGGCGATCTCGGAACCAAATGGCAAGGACTTCACGCAATTCAAACGTTGGTACAACCAATCTGGTACACCTGTGGTGGCAATCCAAGAGCGTTTCGATGACAAGGCTGGCGAATACCACCTGACTCTGGAACAATCGTGCCCACCGACGCCGAACCAACCCAAAAAAGATCCATTCCACATTCCATTAATGATGGGACTGCTAGATAAATCTGGAAAAGAACTGAATTTAAATTGCGAGAAAATTGAAAAGAACTCTGACGGTCAAAATGTGATCGAACTTAAAGCTCAAAAAGAAACTTACGTATTCAAAGGATTGAAAGAGCGCCCTGTTCTGTCGATCTTGCGTGAATTCTCAGCCCCAGTGAATTTGAATTGGGAAGCTTCTGAAGAAGACTTGTACTTCTTAATGGAGAAAGACACAGACTCTTTCAATCGTCGTGAAATGGCTCAAAAACTTGCATTGCGTGTGATGTCTGACTTGATCAAGCAACATGGTCAAGGCAAAGAGTTGAAAGTCGACCAACGTTTCTTGAAAGCTATGACCACGGTGATGAGCGATCAAAACATGGACGCCGCTTTCAAAGCGAAAATGTTGCAACTGCCAAGTCTTGCGATCTTGGCGCAAATGGAGCCCGTGTTGCAACCGGTGGCATTTGATAAAGCTCGTCAAACGATCCGCAAAGAGATTGCTCGAGGCAACAAAGAAGCTTTGCTTGCAACCTATCACAAGTATCACAACGTAGAGCCTAAGAGCCGTGATACGAAAATCTTTGGTCAACGCTTGTTGAAAAACCAAGCTTTGCATTATTTGGCAGAGTTGAATGATCCTGCGATCTTTGACATCGTGAACAAGCAATACTGGGAAGCTCAAAACATGACAGACCGTATGACGGCGTTGATGATTTTAGCTGATTCTGAAAGCACTCATCGTGAAAAGGTTCTGGCAGACTTCCACGATAATTGGAAAAACGATTCTGTGGTGATCAATAAATGGTTCACGGTTCAAGCCCTTGCTCACCGTCCGCATATTTTGGACGAGATCAAAGCATTGACGAAAAACCCAACCTTTAACATCAACAATCCGAATAATGTGTATTCCTTGCTTCGTGCGTTTACGACAAACATCGTAAGCTTCAACAATGAAAAATCTTACGAATTCATCGCAGATAAGATCATTGAGATCGATCCAAAGAATCCGCAAGTGGCGGCACGTTTGTGCTCGGCTTTCAACTTCGTTGGTAAACTGGAACCACAATTGAAAGAGCTCGCAATGAAACAGATCAAGCGCATGGTAGACGTACCGGGACTCTCCAAAAACTCCCGCGAACTCCTCCAATCCGCCCTCCAATAGGTACGGCCTTACCTAAAAAGGTAATTGCTTACCTCCAAACGCAAAAACCACGGTGATGAACCGTGGTTTTTTATTTTTAGGTAAGGACGTACGTTGAAAGTAAGGACGTACCTTTTGGGTGACTTTGAAGACAGGCTACTTAATACGGCAGTGATGCAAGAACTCTTCGCGAGTTTCAGGCAGCGTTTTAAAATGCCCACGAACGTCCGAAGTTGCCGTCGTGCTGTGCGTGTCCTCGATACCTCTCATCATCACGCAGTAATGTTTTGCGTTGATATGAACTGCGACGTGTTCCGTATCCAAAACATACTGCAAGCAATCAGCAATTTGCTTCGTCAGGCGCTCTTGCACTTGCGGACGACGAGCAAAGTATTGAACGACGCGATTGATCTTTGAAAGACCAATCACCTTTTTGTAAGGGATGTAGGCAACCGTTGCAAAGCCATCAATTGGCAACAAGTGGTGTTCACAGAATGACAAGCATTCGATATTTTGAACAACAATCATCTGGTCGTAGTTCATCTTGTTATCGATCACCGTCATCTTAGGAAACTTGTGCGGATCTAGGCCCCCGAACACTTCATTCACATACATCTTAGCCACGCGTTTTGGTGTATCTGCCAAGCTGTCGTCATTCAAATCAAGTCCCAAGACTTCTAAAATTTCAGTGAATTTTTCTGTGATCTTTTCGATCTTTTGCTCATTGCTAAGACCGTTATTGATCATGGGTGTTGGACGAACATTATCTAAAATGTCCTTAGTGCTTAAAATCTGCTCGAGCTCAGAATCCACCACTCTTTTTTTAGAGTGCTTACCTGGATTCTTTTTTGTGACTTTTTTAGGTTTAGCTTTGCCCATGGTGTTTCCTATTCTTAAGATGTTGATTCTTATGCCCTAAAAGTGCCCCCCAAGGAAGGGAAAGCTTAAACACCTTGCAAATTTTGACTGTTCAGCCACTGACGAATCAGCTCTTGTTCACGGTCAGAGGTATCTACAAAATGGACCCGAATCTCATTGAACGAAACGGCAATAATTTTGCCCTGGCAAAGCAAACTATCAATATCGGGGATCTCCACCGAAACCCTTTGCCCTACTTTGAATTTATCGCGGGCTTGAAGCACCGTAATACGGGCTCCCGTATAAGATAGGTCCACGGTTTTACATGCCTCTGTGCCCCCCAAAACAACAGGGGTATCGACATAAAAGCGATGAGCCGTCTGTCCCACCCAGTGCTGGCGACGATCCAAATCTGGAGATCTGGCAAAGTACAACCAAGCAACACCAGCAACCACAACCGAGCTAACTACTTTGAAGGCCATCGCCTCCGTAGCCAGTGGCGGTTCTTGGAAAAACATTAAATGAGAGAGATTGATGGCAAGAAAAAGAGCGCACAGAACAAGGCCAATCAGCCATAAAAGCTTATGACGAATCAGAAAGCTAATTCCTGCGGCAAACACCACCAACCAACCGATGATCTCAAGAGGGACTGTGCTCCCCGTATGCATCGTCGTAAAATCCATGACTGGAATAACCATCAATGTAAATGCCGCTGGCACAATCACCCAAGGACCGTGTGTAATTCCCGCAATTCTTCTCATGGCTAACTTATCGGTTTGACGAATGTGAGAATACAGTTTTTTTCTTGCAACCCAGAGTGTTCCAAATAGACTGTTTAGCTGTGAGACAACTACTGAATATCCTCATCTTTATTGGCGTTCTTATAGTATCAAAACAGTCCGTGGCATATCCCGACTTCATTGGGTACGGTTACTCCTCATGTATCACCTGCCACTATAACGGCTTAGGCGGTGGAGCCTTGAATGATTACGGTCGCGCCTTGTTTGCAACCGAGATCACCTCCCGCGCCGTTTTTCCTGACAGCATGGAAGAAGAAACCATCGGCAATGCCTCTGGATTTTTAGTCACTCAACAAATGCCGTGGTTCTTTCGCCCGGGGATTAAATATCGCGGTCTTTATTTTCAACAGAACCCAAATGGTTCCAACGAAGTGAACAAATGGGTGAATATGCAGCGCGATTTCAATTTGAATTTCTTTTTTGATAAAAAACAAAATGTCTCGTTAATTACGACGGCTTCCTATGCTGACTTTGACGTTCCAGAAACGACGATCGACAAATGGTCCATCTATGCGAAAGAGTTTTATGTGCGCATCAAACAAAGCAATAATCTTTGGTGGTACGCAGGACAGATGGATAAGGCCTACGGCATTCGCAATGTGGATCATACAGCGGTAAATCGCTTCCCGGCTTCTGATGTGGGACTCAATCAATACGGACAGTCTTTGGGAGTCATGGCGCACTTCACTTATCCAGTTTGGGATATTGCAGTAAATCCCTTCTTTGGCAGCGTTTACACGGTTTCTGAAAAGCGCCAGCAAGGTGTGGCTGTCACCGGCGAATACCAAGTCTATGAAAAATTCAAAGTTGGTGGCTCGGTTCTGGCCTCGGAATCGGATCAAACTCGTTGGCGACTTGCGGGGGTTATGACTCGCATGGGACTTTCCAAAGGAACATCTGTTTTGGCAGAGGCTGGATTGAAAGAGCAAACTCGCAAGGGAACCAATCTTGACCCACAACTGGGTTCATATGCATGGGTGCAATCAATGGTAGCCATCACTCGTGGTTATAATGTTTTAACAACAATTGAACACTCTAAAGACGACATTCAAAAATCTTCTTCAGAGAATTTAAAATACACCTTTGGTCTTTTAGCCTTTCCACTACCTCGAACAGAGTTCCGCGCAAGTCTTAGCAACGGTAAGACCAATTTAGACGGAGCAGGTGTTGACGATTCGTGGGCCCTTCAAACACAAGTGCACGTGTCATACTAGGAGAGCGGAATGATAACATTGAATACGTCCCTATTATTTTGCTTAGTGATGATGATGACTGCAACGTCCGCCGCTCAACAAGCACAGGACGCGACGACTTCCGATTCCGATATCACGTTTGAGGAAACGGTGACTATTGATCCAGACTCTGATGATGCCTTTGAACAGGCCGTTCAAAACGATGGTCAGGAAACAGAGCCTTCGGAATCGACGGAAGGAACAAGTATTGCGCGCCCCCGCGCCAAACGTTTGCCGCCAGTGACGGTTACCTCGTGGGCTGTGGGGCTTACATCATTGCAGTGGAATGAAAATATGACGGTGAGCCAACTGGGCGTCACCACATCTTCAAACATGAACTTCAACGGAATTGGTCTGCAACTGCAGAAAGAGATTCACTATATGCGCTGGGGTTGGAGCGCCGGAGCGCTGCTGGCTGCGGGTCGCGCGAATGCAGGTCCATTTAGCAATGACTTAAAAGTCGAGCGGCAAAATTTCAGCATGCTGGCCATCACTCCTCGTCTGTTTTGGCGTCTGACGAACAAGGTGAATGTGGGTGGAACAGCAATGATCTATATGCGTAACATTGATTTGCCATCCGGCAACGGCGTGGAAGCAGCGGCAGGCGAAAAATATAATGTGGCGGTCTTAGCAGATATGAACTTAAGAATTTTCAAGGCTTGGGATTTTTACCAAGCAATTGGTCCGATTGATGAGGGTGCCTATCTTTGGAAAATTGGCGTCAACTATCGCTACTAAAATAAAAAATCCCGGAAGGTCTTTCCGGGATTTTTTTTGATTTCTCATCAGATTATTTAGAAACTGGAACTTCAACGTGAACTTTCACGTCATCTTCAGTTCCTACGCCCATATAGTTAACATCTTTGATATTGATATCAGATGCTTTAACGATGAATTCTGCTTTTAGCAAACTGCCTTCGATTTTATAAGTGCCGTTTGCTTCGATCGTTTTATCTTTGATTTTGATTTTAGCTTTACCCTTGCCACCTTTACCGATCGCAGAGATCAAAGTCGCTGTTGGGTATTTATCAGTCTCAAGATATTTTTGAGTGTGCTTATCTCGAAGATCAACACCGGTTTTCAAGGACTTCATATTCACAACGATATTTTGAGCTGTGACTGTGTCGCCCTTCAAAACTGCTGAACCTTTGATCTGATTTGTTTTTGCTTTGAAGTCTCCCATCGGATTCAAAGTCACGTCGAATACGACAGACTGAGCAAACGCGCTAGACACACCCAAAGTAACCAATGCTGCTGCAATAACCAATTTCATTCCATTTCCCCCATGGTTTTATCTTACTGAATACCAGCAATCCAATCATACACAGCTTGTTGCTGAGATGCACTCACTGTCCCACCATCGTCTGGCATAATTTTTCGTTCCGCCACCTTGGCTTTCTATAATTCCAAAGTAAAGTGACGAACTTATTGTTTGGCCTGACTTACCATTTACGTATTCAAGACCGGCGACCTCAAAAATGACTTCAAATGGCCCAATCCAGTTTCGGCGATTTTCAGTTTTTTTGTATAGAAACTCTGCGAGAATCTCACAATGAGACGATGTTTCAAACTTGGTCTTTTGGATTAAGATTTTCTCGATTTGTGTCGATAGGATTCGTATGAAAACACTGATTGCAACTTTGATATTACTAGGCCTGTCCATCACCGCGAACGCAGCAAAGGTTACTAAAGTATCCGGCGGCAAAGCACTTATTGATCTTGAGGGCGATACAGCACTCGTTGGTGATCAGTATTTTGTCATCGACGGCAGTGGTAAAAAGCGCGGTCTTTTGCAAGTATCTAAAGTTCAAGGTGGCCGAGCTATCGCTACGGTTTCTAAAGGAAATGTAGCTGCAGGTAACTCTCTTCAACGCTTCCAAGGTCGCATGAGTGCGGCGCCAAGCGAAGTGAATAAATCTCGTGGAAAAGCTTCCGGCTCTAAAAAATCCTGGGGTCTGATGGCCGGTATGGTTAATAGCTCGATGAATGTTAAGTCATCTACTGGATCAATGACTATGACTGGTTCAAGCTTTAACTTGGATGGTTACTATCAAACATACTTAGATAAAAACATCAGCGTTAAAATCCTGGTTGGTTACGAAACATTGAATGTAACAGGTACGGCTTCCTCTGGGTTTTCGGGTGGCTCATGTACGTCAGGTATGAAATGTACAGCTGACATTGGTTACTTAGGTATGAATGCTTTGATCCGCTACTCTTTTTATAGAACAACTTCTTTGGAATTCTCTGCGGGTGGCGGCTTGGGCTTCCTATTCGCAATGCAAAAATCTTCCAACGTTCTGGATACAGCAAAAATCACAACAAACCAAACGATCGTAGGTTCTTTGGGAGTAGATTGGCACCTGGATAAACGCACCTATGTTCCTATCCAGTTGGACTATGCCATGTTCCCAGATAACAACACGTCCAGCGCCTCTCAAATGATGATTCGCGCCGGTTACGGTTGGGCGTTCTAAAATATAAATTTTGAAACCACCAAAGCCCTGCAATCGCAGGGCTTTTTTTTGCGAAATTAAATACGGCTCTCGCGATTTGCGCGATTCTCACGACCTTCATTTGCAGAACTGTCTTCTTGCTCGTCAAATTGATCTTCATTACGAAGATCCTCAGTGTCATCGCTCGTAATGGAACTGGCGTTGCGCGACTCTTTTGATCCGGATGACTGATTTGAATTGCGATTTTGCTGTCCCCCACTGTTGGACTGTCTGTCGCCTGAACCTTGACGTTGATTTTGGCTTTGATCTTGCGATCCCTGGCCAGATTGTCTAGAGCCAGATTGATTGCTTTGATTTTGATTCTGATTGCGGTCCATGTTGTTTTCCACTGAGTCTCCTTGTGTTTGCAAAGGATGATTCCTGTGCGAAACAACCTCACCGCATATTCGTCCCACATACACGTTAGCATTTTCAAAATGTGTTGGAATAAACACTCGTCATGGCATTTTCTCCATGTCCTGGGTGAAAACAATGAACATGTGGCAAGGTAGAAGCGGCGACTCACTTACTTTTGTAGGAATTTCCGACCTGTGCAGTGACTAGACAGCAAAGACACCCTTAGTGTCCTTAGAGACACGACATATTTGATTTGATATGGACCCATCCTTGCACTGGCAGAGGCATCTCTTAAACTATGAGGTTCCCGTGCTTCGACAGACTCATAAATTATTACTCCCTGTAGTGCTGGGTTTATCTACCGCACTGCCCGTTCACGCGATGGATGCAGACCCTTACATGACCCAGGAGCATTTGCTGAATAAAGCCGTGCAAGTGCATGTCACGACTCGTGGGATGAAGTACTTTGATACTGAGCTTGGGAAAATCCTTGGCAACTTAGGGGTGAATATCGACGAGGGGTATTTCCCAGCATTGTCCTACACTTTCGAAAAGCCTATTAATCCAGATGATTATTCGAAGGATCATCCTGAAGAAGTTAAAATGTATAAAAACGTTCGCGAGCTTTTAACGAAATGGCTTGTGGGCTTTTCTTTGAACGAGCACCGTCCAACTATCGAAATTGGTGAATCAGGGTACGTGGCTAAGTTTTCCCGTTTCTCTTTAGTGACGGATCAAAAATTGATGGAAAAATTAGGCAAGCGTGAAGGCGCGATCTTAGCGATTGAGCTTGAGATTAAGCATCTAACTCTGGGAACAAACTCCGTCAAAGTTTGGGACTTCAACAATGCTTTCCTCGGCCAGTTCGGCGCGGAAGGAGTCAGCCTGACTGCGGGTGACAATAAAAACCCACTTAAAATCCGCCTGCCATTTTATCTTCGCATGAACGCCTATGGGGCTTTGGAATTTGAAGCTTTAGAGGTTGAAAACAACCTGGATACTATCCCTGTTTCCTTGCAATACAAAAAACTTTTGGTGCCGCAGTTTGCAATCGAAATTAACGGCAAAAAGTTTTTGCTGAACAATAAAGAAATCGACAAGCTGTTCACGGAACAAGCTCCGCAGATTTTAACAACTGTGAGAGAAAACTTGGGTGAGTTTGCCAGAACGCAGCTTCCTGCAATGCTAAACGAGAAAGCCAAACAGTTCTTGTCAGGTAATTTGGACCAAGTTCAAAATATGGTGCCTCCCGGCAAAGAACCCAATGACACGCGCCCGGATTTTAAATGGGGACTGCGTCTGCAAAACATTGGGCTAAAAGAGTCCCTGAATATTGAACTGGGCGCTTATGCCGAGGACCCTATTAATCCGCGCAGCCTACCTCGTTCCGAGGATAAATCCCGTGGTCAGGTGACTTGGGGACTGGTTCCCCAGGAAAGATATGACATTGGATTGAGCCTGGATCGTGGCTTAATCAATCGTATTATGCAGCTTTCCTTCGAACGCCGTAATTTCGAAAAGATTGCGATGTCAGATGGTTCCACTTTGAAAATGATGGCAGCTCCTTTGATTGACTATGTAAAAGCGCCAGTTGCGATGCCACTTAAGGACACTGAAACCTTCGTTAAACTGCGCGTCTCCGTGGAAAACAAGCCCGACTCGATTTTCCTCAAAGAGAAAATCGTTGTCGACTTCGATATCATTGCAAAATTACGCCAAATGGCGGATAAGAGCGGCATGCAGCTTGTACTGTATTCTATCGATGTGGACACTATGTCGATGGACGACAAGTACTTCTCTTTGGCAGGCAAGCTTCTGAAGGGCAAGGTTCGTGAAGGTATCAAAGATAAACTTCGTGAACAGTGCGCTGGTTGGAAAACGAAAGAAGAAGCGATCCCAGGATCTCTTCCCCTTCCACCAGAAATTTTGGGTTTGAAATTAGATATAAATCGCGTCGTCATGGATCCAAAAGGACATTTAGTGATGTATTTGGATTATGCGAAAGCAGGAGCTCAGTAATATGAAATCGTTAAAACTTGTTATCATCAATGCACTGACTTTGATCGTTGGCTTAGGTTTAATGAGTGGTTCCCTTTCCACTAAATCTGCAAAAGCAGCTAAGTTGGAAACAGTTCCATCAATCCAAGTTAGTAAACTTGGAAACTATAAAGGTCAGTATCTGACAGTGATGTACGCTGTGGGATCACGTCCATTCATTTCCACGGATGCATCCCAGTTGAACATTTCTCAAGTTAAAGAATCTCGCACCGTTTATATCACGGGCGACAATGTGACTTTGCCACAGGTGCAGGTTGAAAAAGAGGGTTTCCGTCCTTCTTACAACATTGTGGTGTTCGTGGTTTCTCCACAGCAGAACTATTCTTGGGTGAATGCTGACGGCACGGCTCCACAAGGAATGCCCACAACAAGCAACCGCTTGACGAATAAGATCAGCGCCATCAATAAATCTGATGTCGACAGCTTCGTAAGCTCTAAAGGTGACAAAGCTGTGATGCCAGTGGAATTAAAGTGATATTGAATTTGCAGCCATGATTCCCGTCTCAAGGGCACCGTTCAAGGTGCCCGGGAATTTAAGGCTGGTATGTTCTCCAGCGAATACAAAGCGCCCTCCGTATTCTGCCTCCCCGGCTGCTCCCCTGAATTTCATGTACTGTCCTTTTTTATAAACAGCCATCGAACCCAAGGCCCAGGGACGTTGTTTCCAATTCACCATTTGGTGAGCCACAGCTTTCTGTGGCACGTCTTTGTAGAACAATCCCAAATCAAAAAGGGCTTCTTGTTCGGCGCTCGCTCCGGCTGACAAACCCGATTTCCCTGCGCGAGAGTACGTCAACAAGGCCTTCGTACCTTTTTGTTCCCGCGTGCTATCCCAGAACTTTTGCGACAAGAAATCACCCGTGAAGTTTCCAAGGTTCGCGGGCACACTGTTTTTCTTATTCCAAAAAGCGGAATCAAACCCTAAGACACCTTTGCTGTGACTTGCGTAATTCAACCCGGACAGCGCTTCTTTTTTTGCATCCGAGAAATAAAGAGAATCGATATTATGGACTTCCCGCAACTTTGAAAATGGCAAAGTGCAGATGATATTGCGAGTCTGATACTGCTGACGACCTTGAGGAGTTTGGAAGTTGAGCGTGAACACGCTCTCTTTTTCTGAAATCTCCACCAACGCATGATTCATTTTCAAACTGTGGTCAGGCAAAACACCAGCCACTCGGGCTGCCATCATTTGCATAAAATTCGTAAGTCCGCCCTCAAGACGATACATATTACGACCCGTCAGCAAACTGCTGCCCTCGGAATCCAGGGTGCTCAAGAAATGCAAAGATGATTGATCAGCGGCATCTACACCAAACCGAGAAACAGCTTGGCTTTCAATCAGCTTCAGAATAACGGGATGAACTTCACCCTTCCACGAATTCAACAAGTCCTCTAAGGACAGGGTGTCATAGTAACTGGCGCGATCATATACCAGAGAGTTGCGATAGGTCAGAATCGCCTCTTGATCACGGAATAAATCCGAACGGACGCGACGTAAAGGCGCCGCTAAAGTTTTAAGACGAGGTTGGATGTCTTGAACGCGATAGTTTTGCCCATCAAAGCGGAAATAATGCGATTCAAGTCCTTTGCGAGTTTTTATTTCTAACGGAGTCAAACTGAACTCTTTAGCCATCGCGAACACGGTGCGATGGTGCTCTTCGAAAAACTCAGCACCCAGTTCCGCCAGGGGCTCCTCCCCTGGGAACATTGAAACTGTTTGCACCCGTCCACCGACGCGCGAGGAGGCTTCAAATAATCTGAATGGAATTTTATTCTTTTTCAAAGTGTGAGCTGCCGCCAATCCTGCAGCGCCCGCCCCAAGGATGACCACTTCTCCGTCAAGATTTCGCTTGTCTCCGGTAAAGAGTCTATCAAGGCCTGCGCAGCCCCCCAAAGCACTCGACACAAACAGACCGCTTGAACTCAGCGCAGAAATTTTTAAAAACTCGCGACGACTTAAAGAACGCTTTGCCATCAATCCCTCACCTGAATAGAATGGCAACACTTTGGAACAGAAGCAAATCAATCTCTCAGCATTAAGACAGTCCTTCGAGAAATTGGCGGAAAAAAACTGGGCTCTCTCAGCAGAGGTCTTTGCTCCTGAATTCTGTGCAAGTCTCGCCCAAGAGTGTCAAAAATTATACTCCGACGGCTTTCTTAAAAAAGCTTCCATGGGTCCCTCTGGCAACAAATTAATATCTGCTGAAATTCGTGGCGATTTCACTCTGTGGCTGGATGAAGGAAACTCTGAAACACAGAAACAATTCCTGCAGAGCCTCAATGTCATTCGCGAGGAATTGAATCAGTTTTTCTTTATGGGATTAAAACGTGTGGAAAGTCATTTTGCTTTTTACCCTCCCGAAGCCGGTTACGATAAGCACATCGATAACCCCCGTGGAGCGAGTCACCGCAAAATCACTTTCGTGCTGTATCTCAATGAGGCTTGGCAAAAAGAGCACGGCGGAGAATTGAGCCTGTACAATCCAGAGAACCCCGAAGAGATGATTGCTCGTGTAGAGCCTCGCTTGGGTCAGTTGATTTTTTTTCGAAGCGACCTCTTCCCTCACCAAGTAGAAAAGAGCTTCAATCCCGGCCTGAGTTTAACTGGGTGGTTTAGGGACGACGCATTATGAGATCTTTGTTTTCAGAAGTAGTTTTCACCCGCCTTCATGCCCGCATATTGATTTTGGGCTGTTCGTTGCTGGCGGCTTTATTCGGTATCCTGGGACCTTTTTTCCAAAAGGAGTTCATTGATCAAATCACCGGAGTCCACACCAAACTTCACTTGATTCAATTAAGCTCCCCTTTGTGGTTCATCTTAGGCGCATTCGTTTGTGTGCTTTCTTCTCAAACATTCAGCCAATTGACCAATTATCTAAGTTCGAAGGAAGCCTTGTTCATGCAAAGAGTGTTTGCAGAACGCCTGTATGCAAAAACTTTGAACCTTCGAGTGGATACGATGAGCCATCGTCCTGTGGGCGAGATCGTTTCTTTGTATGCGACGGATGTTCAAGGTGCCACGGTGTTTTTGGATCAGACGCTGCCTGCAGGTGCTTCGACTTTGTTCCCTTTGATCCTTTCACCGTTCGCCATTTCCGTTTTATTCGACATTCCTTTATGGCCCACGATTTGGGTGATGGTTGGAATCACGTGCTTAAACACATTCATGGCTTTCCGTCAGTCGCGCTTTTTTTTCCGTTTTAAACAATTAGCGGCAGAACGAATTGGTTTAGTGAATGAATGGATTCAAAACATTCGCACGATTCGTATCTTAGGTTGGATTCGTCATTTTGAAGAAAACATTTTCGCTAAACGTGAAGTTGAAACCAGCAACCGTGTCAAAATGGTGACGAATGGTCAAATGATGAATGCCATTTCTTCGTCGATCACATTCGTCCTGAATGTTGTAACATTGGGATCTTTGGTTCTTTATTCAAAGCACAGCCTGACCAGCGGCGAACTTTTGGCGCTGCTATGGATTGTCGGCATCTTTTTGACTCGCCCGTTCCGTCAGATGCCTTGGTTCTTTACTTTTGCGTTTGATTCATGGACCTCGTTAAAACGTCTGGAAGAATTCTTTGGAACAAAAAACAACCAAACGGATGCTGCGAACACAGAAACTCCCGAGCAAGCGGCACTGGATGAAAAGTTTGCGTTGCAAGTGCGGGGTCTTAATCTTCGTATCGGGAGCCGGCATATTTTAAAAAATATGAATTTCGATATCAAAGATGGCGAATTTGTGGCTGTCGTTGGCGAAGTGGGATCTGGGAAATCGATGCTGCTCCTATCACTGCTACGTGAAACAGGGGCTCGCTTCCAAAGCTATCGCATCGGTGCGATGGATGCTTTGAAAGAAAAAAACAATGCCGTTCGCGGTAATTTTGCCTATGTTCCGCAGGAGGGCTTTATTATGAGTGCGACTTTGCGTGAAAACGTCGCCTTCCTTTATGATATCGATCCCGAGCGCGATGCGATGGTTGAAGAATCTTTAAAACTTGCCCAGTTTGAATTGAACACCGAGCGAGTTGAAAAAGGTTTAGGTACAGAGATCGGCGAACGAGGCGTGAATTTATCTGGGGGACAACGCCAACGTGTGAGCCTGGCTCGAGTTCACTTTCACAATGCACCGATCATGCTTTTGGATGATTGCTTAAGTGCGGTGGACGTCGATACAGAGCAAAAACTTTTTGAATCTTTGCTCATGGGGGCTTGGGCAGATCGAACACGCCTTTTGGTCACTCACCGTTTATCAGCGTTAAATCGGGTGGATCGTATTTTATTCCTTGAGGATGGGCGGATCATTGACCAAGGGACCTTCGAGGAACTTTTGGCCCGCAATGAAAAATTCCGCGAATACACGACATCGGTTGCCAAAGAAGCCACCGCTCAAAAAGAAACCGAGGTGACTCGTGGCTAATCGTACCCCGGTTGCAAAACCAAAATACCTATCTGACGGCGAAGTACGCAAAGAAGGCGGCTACAGTAAAACCTTATTTGAAACTTTGTACTTTGCATATCAACCCTATTTGGTGCGCATCGGTCTGTGCTTAGTTCTAGGTGTCCTGGGACGGGGCTTGCTTTTGGGTAACACCAACGTTATCGGATACTGGGTTGACAGCTTGGTCGGCAAACCTTCACCGATGCAAAATCTGACCTCCGCTGAAATCATTGGTTTGCTTTTGACGATGGCTTTGACAGGTTTTGTGATGACCATGATTTTCCGCGTGGGATTTTCCAGGTTATCAGCGAAGGCAATCTCCAGCTTTTATGACGAAGTGACCTTAAGAACGTCTCGCCTGCCGATGAGTTTCTTTGATAACACTCCAGCAGGCCGGATCATCACGCGCTTTTCCAGCGACTACGGAAATGTATTTCGCCTGTTCGGGGGGCCACTGGCCGAATTCCTAAGTATCATTTTCGATTTAGTGATGATGACGATTCTGATCACTGTCGCGAATCCGATTTTCTTGATTTTGGTCGCTTTCATCGGCGTATTAAATTTCTGCGTGTACAAACTCAATCAGGAAAAACTCCGTAAAGCTCGTCGCGAGCTTTCGGCAAGTCGCTCGCCAAGCATCGCCCACTTTGCAGAGACAACCCAAGGGGCCAGCACGATTCGTTCATTCCGTCGCCAAGAATCCTTTACGGAAAGATTCGAAAGCTTGGATCGCTATTTTTTAAGCCAAAAACTATTCACCACAAAACAACTGATCAGCTTTTCATTCCAAATGAATAGCTTAACCGCGGTTCTTTTGTTGATTACAGGCGTGGCCTCGTATTTCATGATTGAAAAAGGCTGGGCCAGCGTGGGCTCTGTGGGCGTGGCCTTTACTTTCATTTCCCTTTCGGGGAATACCGTTCAAATGTTCTTTGAATGGTTAACCCAGTTCGAAGAGGCTATGATTGGTGTAGAGCGTTTGGACCAATACATGCGCATGGAAATTGAGGAAGGAAACTATTTGCCTTCGTCAGCAAGCTTCGCCACTGGCCACCCGGTTTACGCCGTGGCTACTGAAAAGTACCTAGCACATCGTCGCTTAACGGAAAATCGCAGTGCTTCTGTGGAAGTCAAAGACTTGTCCTTCCGCTATCGCGATGACTTGCCATGGGTGCTTAAGGACCTAAACTTTGAAGTGAAGGCAGGTGAACGTTTAGGCATTGTGGGTCGAACAGGCTCTGGAAAATCAAGTTTGATTCAAGCCCTCTTTCACCTTTACCCAATCTCTAAGGGTTCGATTACGATCAACCAGCATGCGCCTAAAATTAAAACCACGGATCACGGCGTGGATCTAAATCTGTACCGTCAATCCATGGCCTTTATTTCTCAAGAGCCGATCTTATTCCAAGGGACCTTGCGTTTCAATTTGGACATCGAAGGTCATCACGACGATAAAGCCCTTCTCGAGGTCCTTCAAAAAGTCGGCCTTTTGGAATGGGTACAGGCTCAAGTCCAGGGCCTTGAAATGAGAATCGAAGAACGTGGTAAAAATTTATCCCTTGGAGAGCGCCAATTGCTATGTATGGCTCGCTGTCTTTTGCAGCAGGCCCCCATTGTGATCATGGATGAGGCAACCAGTTCTGTGGATCCGCAATCAGAAGAGATCCTAGTCCGTGCCACCGAGGAGTTTTTTGCTGATCGTACACAGATCATCATCGCTCACCGTTTATCGACCCTTGCTAAGTGTGATAGGATTTTATGGTTACAGAATGGCGAGATCGTCGAGATGGGACCAACTGATGAAATTCTGACGCGATTTAAAAAAACAGAACTCGTTTAAATAAAATCGCGGACCCCTTCATTTAAAGTTTGCCGCATCCGATTAAAAGGAGTACCTCTGGTTCACGACATAAAGAGCAACCTAGTTACTCCGACGATGCTCGGAGTGCAAACGCAGCAGTGAGGTGGGCATGGATAACAACCAAACCCTCGACGAAACACTAGACGAAAACTCCGTAATCAGCCTGACGGATCAGTGGGCCTCATTGACCCCTGATGAGCGTCGTGAAAAATTCAAAGAACTACCCCGAACTGATGCGGAAGAGCTCTTCCTAAATTTGCCAACCCATGACCAGGCCGAACTTATTTCCGAGGCGTCTCACCTTGAGAAGCGTTCTTGGGTGCGTTTGCTAGCTCCCGATGACGTGGCCGATTTAATTCAGGAAATGGGTGCCGATCACAAAGACGATCTTTTGTCGTTACTAGATCCCCAAACAAAACGTGAAGTCATCGCCCTGCTGGCCTATGCCGAAGACGCTGCCGGGGGTTTGATGAGCACTCGTTTCGTGCGCCTGCGCGCCGAAATGACCGTGGATGAAGCTATCAGTTATCTGCGCATCCAAGCAAAGACCCACGTTGAATCGATTTATTACGCTTACGTTTTAGATTCTGAACAGCATTTGGCTGGTGTGATCTCATTCCGTGAAATCTTCTCTGCCGCTGCAGGTACTAAGATTTCTGAAATCATGCAAACTGACGTTCTTAAAGTTCCACCTGATATGGACCAAGAGGAAATCGGTCGCATCTTTTCTCAACATGATCTTATGGCCCTGCCCGTTGTTGATGAAAACAACGTGATGAAGGGTATCGTTACGTTCGACGACGTGGCAACAGCGGTCCAAGAAGAAACCACAGAAGACATCCACAAACTGGGTGGTGTGGAATCCCTGGATGCTCCTTATATGAAAATCTCGATGTTCGAGATGATCAAAAAGCGTGCGGGCTGGTTGCTTGTTCTATTCTTGGGCGAGATGTTCACCGCAACAGCCATGGGATACTTCCAAACGGAGATCGAGCGCGCCGTTGTTTTGGCCTTGTTCATTCCTTTGATTATCAGCTCAGGTGGTAACTCGGGTTCTCAGGCATCGACATTGATCATCCGTGCGATGGCCTTAGGCGAAGTTCGTATCCGCGACTGGTGGCGCGTTCTGGGCCGTGAATTATTGGCGGGTCTTGCGCTGGGCGTGACATTGGGTCTGGTGGGCCTTTGCCGTATCCTGATCTGGCCAACTCGTGAGGCCTTGTACGGCCCTCACTATGTTCTTGTCGCCGTAACCGTGATGCTAAGTTTGATTGGTATCGTTTTGTGGGGAACTGTTTCTGGATCAATGCTCCCGTTCTTGCTTAAAAAGATCGGCTTTGACCCGGCATCTGCCTCTGCCCCTGCCGTTGCGACTCTGGTGGACGTCACCGGCTTAATCATTTACTTCTCGGTGGCTTCGGTGATCCTTCACGGAGTGCTCCTCTAAAAACTAATAGTTCTAAAAATAAGAAAGGCGCCTTGGAAACAAGACGCCTTTTTTTGTTTTTTAAATCTATAAGATTTTTTTCGTTCAAACGAAACTATCTATTCACAGCAAGATTTTGTTTCTTTACTTGAACTGACTCATTTTTATCGTGAATCGTTTGCAACTTTTCCGCAGTAGATTGCTCTGTCGAATCTGTTGCCGATTCTGCTGTTGCAGCAATCACGTTACCACCTTGGCTTGTAAGCATAAGTGATCCCTCGCCACTCACCTCTTTGATAACGTTTACTATCAAACGAGGACCTTCAACCACAGCCTCTGCACTATCAACACCCATTGTGCCCAAACGGTTTTGACCTTTCAAAACCATGTTGTTAGCAGCGATATCCAAGCCACCAACTTGCACTTTATTAACTAGGTTTACTGCATTCAGAACAAGTGTATCCGCTTTGATCGCAGCACTGATAGTTTGCAAACCCACGTTACCGCAGATGAAAACAACTTTCGCAGACAATGCCACGGACGTTGTATTCTTAAAGTCTGGAAGAGTCTTCGCTTCCAAACCATTCGTATAAGTTTTATCGATTTGATCGTCAGAACATCCCACATTCAAATAGGTGGATTCGACAGCTGCTGAATCTACAGACGTGTCTGTTTGACTCTCGGCAAGGCTGTCTTCGGGCTTAGACGTGACCTCAGCTACCGTACCCGTCGCAGATTTACCAGCCTGTAAATTTAATGAGATTCCAGATTTAAGAGTCTTAGTACCCTTTTCAGCGTCAGCGACAACAAGTGCGCCCATGATAGTTACTTTACCTGGCTGACCGCCGGTCGATGCAGATCCCGTTGGAGTGCCATCGTTAGCATGCAAAGCGACTTTGCTGGCTTTGTCGTCTTTAACCGCACAGGCAGCCAAACTCAATAATACAGCTGTTGCTAATAATTTAGAGATATTCATAAGTGGCCTCCTTAAAAAGGCGAATTCTTCATCCACGCCCTTTTTCAGCAAGAACCACTCCAGCAGTTCCAGTGTTTCAACTGGAACTGTTTCGATTTGAGATTATAAGGGGTCCCTTGAACGGCACCCGGTGACGTTTATGGGCTAGCGCTTCGCTACGGCAATTTCGCGAGATGCCACTTGCCCAGTCAGACGTTTTGAAGTCTTAACCACGGATTTTTTCAACAAGTCCGGGTTGCGCTTAGCAAACTTCGTTTGCTTCGTAGGGACTTTTCCGCGAGCAAACTCTTTCACGGCTGGCTTTTTAACCATGCGAGCTTTTGAAACCGAAGCGACGGCACGATCTGGCGCTTTCAGAGCAGGACGCTCTGGCAACACTGTCTTTACACCTGCGATATTGAGAAGATAAGCACTCGCATAGCGCTCTTCCCAAGAATTAGAAAGATTGCGAGTTTTCGCTTTTAACAACTTAAGATCTGACTTAGACAGTGTTGCCACTTGCGAGCGCACTTGATCTTCGTGCTGACCGTTGATGTGGCCTTTCGACAGATTGACCACTTCTTGCTCGACCAGAACTTGTGCAAGGCTAAAACCTTTGCTTGAATTCTGTGCTGCAACCACTGGCGTTACTGTCTCATTTGGCGTCGTATTATTCTTAGTCAATTCTGCTAACGCAACCAAGCCTACAACGAAGGAGAATACAATCCCGGAAACAATAGCATCGTGATAACGTGACATAGCTGACCCCCGACAATCTTCACATACAACTCTCGTGCCTCGTAAAAAGTTGTTTAACTGATTCCGGCGGGTCGTTTGTGTTCAGGCTATAGACATGCGTTGTTACAACCAACAATATTCCAGGAATTTTCGGAAACCTAATTAAAGAGACGGTGTTCTGCCACCATCAACAGGTAGGTTTATACCATTAATGTAGGAGGCCGCAGGGCTCACTAAAAAAGTGATGCCTTCAGCTGCTTCTTGGGGATCACCAATTCGGCCCGCGGGGATCGTTTTGATCCACTGCTCTTCGACCTCTTCGACGGAATTTCCTGACTTCTGTGCGGCGGCTCCCATGAGTGATTCAATACGGCCCGTGCGAATGTATCCGGGCAGCATGTTGTTCACTGTGATTCCAAAACCACCAAGCTCTCCCGCCAGAGTTTTTGACCAACTTGCCATAGCCCCACGAACGGTGTTTGAGACACCCAAACCTGGAATTGGATTTTTCACTGAGGTCGAAATGATGTTCACGATTCTTCCATAGCCTGATTTCTTCATCGAAGGAACAAGGGTTTGCACCAGCAAGTGCGCGGCTTTTAAATGCGCTTTCAAGGGCGATTCAAATTCATCGACCGACGCTTCCAAAAGAGGTCCCCCTTTAGGTCCGCCCGAATTGTTCACTAAAATCTGGACATTTTCCTGAGCGAGTTCCGGAAGAATTTTCTTAAGAGCCTCGGTATCAGCAAGATCAATCACAAAATATTTGTGGCCACTCCCCTGGAAGGATTTCACGAGCTCTTTTAATTTGTCTTCGTTACGCGCCAGTGCGACCACTCGCGCCCCACGCTCTGCCAGAAGTTTCGCTGTGGCTTCGCCAATACCTTGTGATGCTCCACATACGACTGCTGTTTTGCCTTGAAGATCCCATGAATTCATCGTCGCCTCCGATTCCATTTGACCAAGATTCCTGGGTGCGATCAAAGCAAAAAAAAAGGACATCCTTTCAGATGTCCTTTTTGGTGGTTTCTAATTTATTTAGCAAGCCCTATGATCTGACAAGATTCGCAGTCCACTGTTGGATCATAGCCAGAGTTCCCTGTTTCGCGTTGGCGAATTGCACCCCGTAGGATTGGTTCGCTTCACTCCACACGACTTGACCTTGCACTTCGATAACCTCGTTGCCGTCAGGGCTTTGGATGCGCATCGTGATGATGCCGCCTTTTTCCAGAGCTTGATCGGTGTTGAATGACAGACCGCCTTGAGAGATCGAATTCATAGAACCAATCAACTCGCGATCGCCAACCATTACTTTGATCGATGACTGCATTTTGAAGCGCTCATGACGACGTTTATTTTTTGGATCGTTTGCCATCGCACGTTGACGAAGTACGAACCAGACCGCCATAGGAATCATCATCAAACCAAACACCACACCCGCAGTTGGATTAGCACCCCCTGCACCTGGGCCGTCGTGAATAGCTGTCGTGACCAAACCACAACCTGTCGCTCCACCGGCTGCCGAATCTGAAGCCGATGCTGGATAACGACTGGAAGAATAAACATACTGAGGTTGCGATGCCGCTTCACCCGAACTTGCCTGAACGGCCAAAAGCAATTTTGCAGAGTCGACGCGTGAGCTTGAAGACACATAATTCGCCAAACCCGCAATCACGTCCGCATTCGCTAATAATTTTTGTTTGATTTGGTAACCCGTTAATTGAGGTTCTTCACGAAGAGCTAATGCCGCAACACCCGCTACGAATGGAGCCGCCATCGATGTCCCTGACATATAGTTATAGCCGCCACCTGGTACAGTACTTAGAATGCTTTCACCAGGGCTTGCGATATGAACTGTGGATTTACCATAGTTCGAAAATGAAGAGCGCGAATCACTGGAACCTACAGATGCCACGGAAATAACACTCGGCAAATCATAGTTAGCTGGATACATCGGGATGTTGTCGTTGTTACTGTTATAGTTACCCGCCGCATTCACGATCAAAATACCGTTGTTGTAGGCAGCCGTTAAGGAATCCAACAAAGCTTTAGAAAAGTTTGAACCACCCCAAGAGTTGTTGATCACTTGTGCGCCATTGTTCACGGCATAGTCGATCGCCTTGATCGCCGTTGCCGTTGTACCAGAACCATCTGCGCCCAACGACTTCACCGGCATGATCTGAATTTTAGATTCAGGTAAAGGACGTTGGAAGATATTCATCGCTGCCCCAACGACGATACCCGCCACGTGCGTACCGTGATTGTTGTCGTCGTTCACATTTGGAGAGTTGGTAACAAAATTCCAGCCATTGATGTCGTCGACAAAACCATTGCCGTCGTCATCATAACCCGGAGTTCCGTTTGCCTCTGCTGTATTGACCCACAAAGCACCAGAACCGCCCGTCCCATCTGACTTATAAGCTTTAAACACCGGATGCGTGCGATCCAAGCCAGAATCGACCACCGCAACAATCACTTTACCGGAATTGGTAGAAAGAGAGCTTGAATAGCTCCACGCCGTCGCAACGGCTGTTTTACTAACTACACTTGAAGAGAATTGAGAGTAATCAGTGGCACCCGTAGCCACCCAGTTATTAGAAACCAACGTTTGCAGCGCATAACCTTGAGAGGCCGCTTCAGAATAACTGTTAGCACCCGTCGACCAAATATAGTTAGGTTCTACATATTCAATGTCTGGATCTTGTTTAAGATCTTCCACTTCAGCAGAGGCTGATGCTAAGGAGCGCACCGACACGTGGTACATGCCCAATTTGCTGTAGGCACCCTTCACCGAGACTCTTTGTGCAAGTCTTGAACGGACGCCTTGTTGGTTTACACCCGTCGAACTGTTGCGCACCTTCACGATGTATTCACCCGGAACGACGGTCGACATTTGTGCGAACGCTGTTCCACCGAATGCTACGATCGAGGCGATGAAACCTAATATAACGAGTTTCACGGTATCTCCTTAGAAATTTGACCCTTAACTATTCGGCAAATGGTCTAGGAAAGATGAGCGGAAATGTGCATTAATTGGTGACCCACTTTGAGACGAGCGTAAGCCCTTGATGGCACTGACCTTACCTGATATTACTTTTTTACCGATACAAAGAGAGACAGAAGGATTATCCAGCTATGAAACAGCTTCAGAAAATTTTCTTGCAAGGACTCGTCACGTTCCTACCAATCGCGCTGACGATCTATATCATCTACGCTGGGATCTCCATTGTGGACAGCATCTTGGGCGATGCTCTGCGAACTGTGATGCCTTTCTATATTCCAGGCTTAGGCTTCTTACTGACGATCCTGTTGATCTTCTTTTTGGGCTTCTTGCTGAATAATCTTATCACTGCAGGTATTTTTCATAAGCTTGAGCAAAAGATGACTCAGGTGCCTTTGATCAAGGCAGTTTACAGTCCCCTGCGCGATTTGATGAACATGTTCTCAAAAAGCGGCGGTCCTGGAGGCGCTATGCAAACGGTGGTGTTGGTGGACATCGCCGAATCTGGAATTCGCGCTATGGGTTTAGTGACTCGCGAACACTTTACCGACATTCTGGCGATTCAAGCACAAGCGAACGATCATGTTTCAGTTTACATCCCTATGAGTTACGGCTTGGGTGGTTTTACTTTATTGGTGCCACGCAGTCGCATCACTCCCATCGATATTCCGATTGAAAAAGCTATGAGTCTTGCCATTACCGGTTGGGTGAAAGCTGATAAACACGAGGGGGACAAATAATGGCTTCCGACGCTTCTTGCGCAACAACAGTCAGCAAAGCTTTAAAGATCAATCACGACCTCACACGCTACGGTGCCTTTGCTGAAATTGGCGCAGGTCAAGAAGTCGCCCGTCACTTTTTTCAAGCCGGCATGGCATCGCAGACCATTGCGAAAACAATTTCTGCCTATGACATGGTTGTGAGCGATGAAATCTATGGCCGCGAAGCGAATGGCCGCTATGTTTGTGAACCCCGCCTTGAAAAGATGTTGGATCATGAATACCACCTTTTGATTGAACGCTTAAGTGGTCCTCGTGGCGCAAAAACTTGTTTCTTCTCCTTTGCCTCAACAGTGGCAACGGCTTCGGTCGGTTCCAACAAACAATCTCATGGCTGGATGGGGGTGCGCTTTCAAGCCACTCCCGGTGGCCCGGCAAATGAAATCATTTTACATGTGCGCATGCTCGATCGTCACCGTCTCCAACAACAAGAGGCTTTAGGCGTCTTAGGTGTGAACCTGATTTATGGCGCCTTCTATGGCTTGGCCGATTCTGATAATTTCGTTCAACACCTGGTTGAAAACTTGAAAGAAGACCAAGTCGTTATCGACGTGATTAAATTCAATGGCCCTGCCCTTACCCACTTTGATAATCGTCTGATGAATTTAGAATTGGTCCACCGTGGCTTAGCTGAAGCGATCATGTTCTCGCCAAAAAATGAAATTTTGAACGTATCGGATGCCGTCTATGGCAAAGCGCTATTAATCCAGAGAGGCACTTTCCGTCCCGTGACCACGACTCATATCGATGTAATCCAAAAGGGTGTGGCACAAATGCGTGCCGATGTAAAAGCCACTGAAGGTAAAGACATCGAGATCCTGCCGGTGATGGAACTGACCATGCACAACCTGTTGGCTGATGGCGATGTGAACGAAAAGGACTTTTTAGAGCGCGTGGAAATGCTAACCAGCCTTGGTTACCACGTGATGATTTCTAATTTCCGTTTGTTTTACACCTTGAAAAGGTTCATACGCCGCTATAATCAAAACTTGTTGGCGTTGATTATTGGCGCCAGCCATTTGGATAAGTTATTCCAAGAATCACATTATAAAAATTTAGAAGGTGGTTTATTGGAAGGATTAGGTAAGCTGATGGAGCAAAAAACCAAGGTTTACGTTTATCCTCATAAAACAGCGCAAGTCTGCATGACTACGAAAAGTTTTTTTCCCCCGAACAACCTACGCCACATCTACTCGTACTTCGTGGAAAGTAAGCAGATTGTGGACGTATCAGGTTGTGATGAAACTGCTGACTATTTGCATTCCGCCGACGTGATGAAATTAATCGAAGCGAAGGATTCCCGCTGGGAACAATTCGTGCCGGAAAAAGTTGTAACTGCAATCAAGTCACAAAAATTGTTTGGTTTGAAATAGCCAGAAGAGAAAAAATAGACACCTGGTTTTATTCGTCGCGAGAGATGGTTTATTTCAGGTGTTCGTTTTGCGCGAGTTTACTTGCGCTTTATTGAGATGGCTGGATGCCTAGTGCAAGTTTGCAAGACAAGATAGCAGTGCAGAGTTTTCTTTTTCATTCAGATTCAAAGTCATTTTTGCTTTGATCATTTCTAATAGCTTAGTCATTTACTAACGCCTCCTTTCAGTGAACCAATATACGGTAAATAAGCCGATTTTCTCCAACGCATAACAAGAATTCGAATATTCCCGTAACGCATATTAATTCCTCGACCTAGATCTGGGAGACATGTCCGAAATGTCTCGAAAAAGGCTGTTTTCTCAATCAGTTGTCGGTTGTTTCTCATTGGACTTTCATAAACGATAACGGTTATCAAAATCTTGGATATCTGCCGATGAGCTTTCTAACCTATAACAGTTGGAGGTGCCCGTGAGCCTAGTGCAGCTTATCTCTGGAACCGAATGCAAAATCTCTGTTGTTTCAATGGAGACTCTGAATCTTATCAATGGACTTCTGTCCTCTACTGCTTCTCGCAAAGAAGTCTTCCGCTTGTGCTGCAAAGCGGGTATCTGCCCAGTCACTTTTATCCGACCTCAGAGATAACTTGCTCCGTTCTCCTGCTTTGTCGATCTGTCGGCCTGGGGAATGTCACCTCCGCGACACGCCGTCCAGGCTCAACCGTGGCTCGCCTTCGGCGAGTGCCCGCCGTCGTGGCGCCCACGGAGGTCGCTGCGTTGACATTCCCCAGTCCACCAGCTCGCCAAATCAGGGTTTCGTGCAAACTATCTGGGGCAAATAACTGGAGAGAGAGTATCCGTTGCTGGCAAAGCTCCGGTGGTTGGATTAATGTACCTGGTACCTATTGCTTCACTCGTTGCGTAAAATAAAAAACCACGGCTTTTTTGGCGCCGTGGTTTTTTATTTTTTTGAAGGCTTTTATATTTTAAACGCGGGATTCTAGGAATTCGATCAAGCATTGGACTGCTTGGCCGGAGCCGCCGCTGCTGCCGATGGCGCCGCTTGCGCGGTCGGCCCACGCATAGATGTCTAGGTGCGCCCATTTCTTGCCGCCTACGAATTTTTGTAGGAACAAGGCTGCTGTGATTGCTCCACCGAAACCGCCGCCGGAGTTTTTGCAGTCAGCAAATGGTGATGACATATCACTCCAATATCTTTCGAACAGTGGCATGCGCCAGTTGAGGTCCCCTGCTCTTTGACCTGCTTTTGTCAGTTCGTTCGCTAAGTCGTCATCGTTTGAAAATAGACCCGCGATCTCTGCGCCCAAACCAACCTTAATAGCACCCGTTAGAGTTGCGACGTCGATCACGAATTCTGGAACGTCGTTGCCCTTTTGCGTGCAAGCAACGTCAAGAACATCAGCCAACACCAAACGGCCTTCGGCGTCTGTATTATCGATTTCAACTTTCATTCCATTGCGTGCGGTGATGATGTCCCCTGGACGGAACGAATTTGCATCCACAGAATTTTCAGCCAATGCCAGATAAAAATCCAATGGACCTGGGTATTGGGATTCAGAAGCCCACAATGCCAAACCCACAACAGCGGCAGAACCGCCCATGTCTTTTTTCATCAAGCGCATTGCCGATGAAGGCTTGATATCTAAGCCACCCGTATCGAAAGTGATCCCTTTACCAACGAAGGCTACAGGTTTTAAGCCCGATTTTTTCGTAGGACGGTATTTCAAATGAACCATGCGTGAACCATTCATCGCACCTTGCCCTACGGACAAGTGAAGGCCCATTTTTTCAGATGCCAATTTCTTTTCATCCCAGATAGTCACCGTCAAATTTTTGCCCCAAGCAATTTTCTTGGAAGCCATTTCTGAATACGATCTTGGATTCAAATCATTCGGTGGCATATTCACCAAATGACGAGCCAATGTCACCGCGCGAGCACGGATCGAAGCTTCTCTAATCAAGTCCTTATCAAAAGAGTCAGAATTTTTAACGAGTGCGACTTTTGGCATATCTGCCAAATGTTTTCCGTCAACAAACTGGCGATAGTTGTACGGCGCCATATCCAAACCAACCAAAGCGCCAAGCTCTTGTGCTTTTTCCGTACCCACGAATTCAATGCGCAATGCTTTGATCTGCTGAGACTTGAACTGAGCAACTAAAGCACCGAATTGATCGCGGGCCCATGTATAACCGGCCTCGTCCAACAAACCATCGTGACCGACGGAGTTTTTACCTTTCGGGCGCAAAATCCAAACCGGACCTTGAAGGCCGACGAAATGAGTGAACTCTTTTTCGTTCTTTTTGATAGAGTCCATCTGCCACGCAAGGGCATGTTCCTCTACCAAGTTATTAAGTGTGTTGGAGTCATCAGAACCCAAGAAATAGACGAATCCCGTCAATTCATTCTTAGATTTAAGTTCCTTACCGATATCAAATGTTTCAATCCATGAACGGATTTGAAGCTTTGTGGAAGCTTTTGACGCTGTCGCCTTCTTTTTTGCCACCTAGTTCCTCACTTTTTCTTTGAGCTTAAGACCGAAATCTTTAGAATATTAATATGACGTGGACAGAGACCACAAACCTTAAATTTTGCTTACTCAATGCAGAGAATCTGTTTCTGCTGTTTGATGAGCCACCCACGGCCGAGGTCCTCAAGTATAATGAGCGTCAATGGCAGGGCCAATCCATTTCAATTTATGAGAATAAGTCTTTAAAGAAGTGCGAGGATATCGCGAAATGCCTGCTCGAAGTGAACGCAGACATTATTATGCTGTGCGAAGTCGGCGGTTTTGAGTCCCTAAAAAACTTCAACCACCTCTTTATGAACGACGCGTATTCGCCATGTTTGATTGAGGGAAATTCTGATCGCAATATCGATGTCGGCTTTTTGATTCGCAAGGGCTTGCCGTTTTACTTTGATCTTTTGTCCAACAAGTCGCGCCCCATTAATTACCTTTATCCCCACGAACGCTTGAGCTTGGCCGAGGGGTATCAAGTCAAGGGTGGCAAGGTGACAACCAGCCACAAGTTTTCCCGCGACGTGGTGGAATTACGTTTATTTAAGCAAGACAAAGAAAAACCTTTCATGATCATCTTGCTGACTCACTTAAAATCACGTTTAGATCCTGAACGCATCGATCCAAACGGTTTCGAACGTCGCCAAGCAGAACTTCGTACACTTTTAGAAATCTATCGAGAACTCGAAGAGAAAAACCCCCAGATACCGATTATGGTGGCGGGGGACTTTAATGGAAACGCGGCGGTTTTAAACACTGACGAAGAGTTTAAGGACATATACACCTCGACAGGACTTAAAGATGTTTTTGAAGTGGCGAACCTAAGCACTGAACAGCGCGCCACTTTTTACCAGGTAAAAAGCAATGCCCGAACCGAAGGTCGTCAAATCGATTTCGCTTTCCTGTCACCGATTATGCAAACCTTATTGAAACCCAATTCTGCAAAAGCGTTCCGCTACAAAGACGAATTTGGCAGTGAACGCGGGATTCCACAAACCATGGAAGCTAAAATGCGTATCCCTTCGGATCACTATCCCATCGTGTTCGAAATCGAGAATATTGTTTTGCGCTAAATTGCGGCTCTACAGTTTTCGTTGCCCGTATCGGGGGATTTCGATACATTAATCTCCATGAGTATGCAGAAGTCGATCGTTCCAGAATTCAAAATTTCAGCCAAGGTGGTTTATGTCCCTTCCGAATCAAACCCGGAAAAGGGCTATCACTTCTTTGCTTACAAAATTTCGATCACGAACCAAGGCTCTGCTCCAGCCCAATTGATGAGCCGCCACTGGGTCATTACCGATGCCATGGGAAAAAAAGAAGAAGTCCGTGGCCCTGGTGTTATCGGCATGCAGCCCAAAATTCAACCTGGTCAAACCTTTGAATACGACAGCGCTTGCCCTTTAAATACCACAACAGGCAGCATGCAGGGGCGTTATCACATGGTCACCGAAGATGGCCAAAGCTTCTCCGTGGACATACCAGAGTTTTATCTTGTTGCCCCGAACTCCCTGCACTAGTTACCTATTTAAATCCCTTTTCATTTCGTCAGGCATAATACGCTGACAAATTTGATCCCTGGTATTTCTTAGATCTGCGAGCTCTTCCTTACGTGGAAAATATTCTCGCAAAATGAGGATGCCTTTTTCAGACGGAATCCATTTCAATTTAAGTTAAGCATATTGCCCACGCTCTACGCGGTAGGTCTTTTTAGTTTCCAGCTCTAACTGTTTCCCCAAGGGAATACATGTGCCGTCATATTCAAAACCTTCAAAGTCAGACCCTTTGTAAGCGATGAAATCGATCTCAATAGCGTCGCTTTCTTGAGTTGCCAAAATGGCTGAGCAAAATGCACGATTCACAGCCTGAGAGCGAAGACCTGTCCAATAGGAATTCACTAAGCGATTATCCCCTGGTTGCATCGACAGATTCTCCATAAAAGAATAATTCCAGGAACTCCAAGCGCCCGTGGTTTTTAAGTACATGCAGCTCACATGGTTCACATCTTCAATAGCTTTCGCTGAAATAGACAAAGACAGCACTAGCAGCAAAAACATGGCGCGCATAAGACTCCATTTCTTTTAAAGATATAAATTCATTACGGTTTCAAGGGCCTGTCAATCCGATGCGGCAAAAACCACGAGCATCTAATGGTTGCCTCAGAAATGACCCTTTACAAAAAGGTCTAGTTTTTAAAAACCGCTCTGGTAAACGCGAAGCGGCCTGTGCTAAACCCTTCCCCAATTCGGGAGGCCAAGATGACATTTAAAACCCTTCGAGATCTTTTAAAACTACCTAAGAAGGACATGTGTATGTGCATGGTCGTTTCTGAACAAGAAGGTGCCGAGATTTGGATTAATGGCGAAAAGACAGCTTTGCAGACTCCCCGTTTGGTAGCCATTCCGAAAAATGAAGATGTTAGAATTGAAGTTCGTCTAACCGGGCATGAGCCTCATTGGGCGTTGGTTAAAAGCGCTCACAACTTAAGCTATTACTATTGCAACCTCGCGCGCATTCCACTTAGACTGGTACGCGATGAAATCGACTACTGTGCCACTGTTTAAAAAAACTGAACGCCTTATTCTTCGTCCCTTAGATATTCATGACTATGAAAACTGGGCACAGGCTTATTCAAGTATGCGTCCTCCCCAAAACCAGTGGGATGAAGCGAATTGGATCGAATCCGAACTAACAAAACCCAAATTCAAGGGGATGCTTAAATCAGAACTCCACCATAGAGCTGAAGATCGCGTATATCGCTTTGGTGTTTTCCGCAGAGATGATGGCATGTTGTTGGGAGAAGTCTTTATCGGAAAAATTCTCCGACATACTCTTCAAACTGGAATCATAGGATATCGCATTTTCAATAATTTTTGGAAACAAGGATATGCGACTGAAGCATGTGCAGCTGCCTTGCAGATTGCATTCAAAGATCTAAGACTTCACCGCATTGAAGCACATGTCGAGCCCACGAATAAAGCATCCATCAAAGTCGCAAAACGCATCGGCTTAAAAAAAGAAGGCATCAGTCCTAAGAAAATTTTTGATGATGGAAAATGGCGGGATATGATTAATTTCGCGGCGACCTGCGAAGATTACGGAATTAAGTATAAATTTCCACCAAAGTCGAAATAAATAACACCCCAAGTCTATGTCATAGATCACACCATGCCTTGCGAACTAACAGCTTTCCGATAGTTCACTGGCGATCACTCCTTCAGAGGTTCAGAATCAGATGCAGGATCTGATCCTCTAACAAAGGAGTTAGTTATGGCCCAACCAGCAACATACTCTCAGGCGAAATCTACAGCCTCTGATGCAGTTTCAAAACTGCAAACTGGCTATAAAGAAATTCAAGGAAGAGCTCGCGAAGCGATCGACACCTCTTCTGATTTCGTAGCTGATCACCCCGTCAGTTCCGTACTTGGCGCTTGCGCCGTCGGATTTGTGGCAGGAATGTTGATCCGCTCACGCCGCTGGTAAAACAGCAACGAGGGCTTTTCCGAAGGCACCCCATGGAAAAGCCCCCGTTCATTTTTTTCGAAACCAAAACAATTACCAATCCAAAAACTTTTAACACTCGTGAAGGAGCGTTTCATGATGAAAATTCTGGGCAGCATATTAGGTCTTTTAATGGGTTCAACGTCCTTGTTTGGACGTGGACTGAATATCGATTTCAAAGGCATTCAAGCCAGTGTTTTCGATGAGCTTGCTGTCAGAACCAGAAAACCTGTGATGTTGGTTCTTCTGGGTTTTTGCGCGACAATGTTCTTTTGCGTGGGGTCCTTTATGGCGATCATCGATGCAACTCGCCAGTTTGATTTAACCGGTACAGTGGTTGCTTCGGCGACATTATGGACCGGTATTGGTATCGCTGCGGCAACGTTGGGCGGATATATCTATATATTTATGCATGAGTGGCCAGGACTGAAAGAAGTGAACGCGCAAAGAAAAGCTGAGCACGAAGCCTACGAACGCGAACAAGAAAACCAAGCACAATATCGTCCTTCCGACGTTGAAGGTGCTCTGGCTGCGTTGCTGATGGATTTTGTGGAAAGTCGCAAAAACAGACGCGAACACAGATTTGCAGAACGCGAACAACGTCGCGCTGATCGCGAAGCCCGCAGAGCGGAACGAGAAGCAAAACGCGGGACTCGTTATGAGCAAAGCGGAACTTCTTGGAATGCCGATCAAAATCAGTCTAACCAAGAACCTCCACGTCATTAATTTATATTAGTAGTTTCGGAACAAGCGCCAGCCTTTTACCGCAGCGGTAAAAGTCACGGCGCTTGACGAATTTTGAAGACCTGGAGAATAAGCAAATTTCAGGCGTTCCAACATCCCGCCATTTCCTGGTTCCACCGGAATATCAAACTGAAATTGTTGCTGCTGTTTAGACACGCCTATCATCGGATAGTAGGTGTATATATCAGTTCCCCGGGATGTCTTAAAAGTCAGAGAACTTCCTGACGACAATTCACCATCACTAAAGAATATGATTTCCATCGTCGCTTTCGCAGCCTTTAATGGAATCAATCCATTCATATTCAAACTCGTGAGTGTACGATCATTTTTATTAAAGCGAAAATCCTTGTCAGTGATCGGAGAGTTTAAATACAAACACTCTCCGTTCCCCGTATCCACAAAGCGCATAACTTCGCCGTTAAAGACTGCGACAAACCAGAGCATTTCACTGAGCTGAGAATATTCTTTAGGAAGAATCGGTGCCACGCCTGTAGGTGACGCCAACAATGTCGCCCCCGAACCATCCGCCTTAGCGATCACATAGACATCCAAACCTCGATTAAAGTTTCGCCCGAGATTGCGGTCCACGCCCCCGGCGCCTACTTTATTGACTTCCAAGCGAAGCATATTTGTTAAAGGTAAATTACTAAGGCCCTTCGAACCCAGCAAGATGACTGAAGGAGCAACCCCCAATCCTCGAAGGACAATGGAATAAGGATCAAAGCGTTCAAATATTAAGCCACGTTGGATGTAACTATTCGAGTTGATGACAGTGATTGGATCACCGCCACCGACTCGTTGGGTGCCAGGGCCTAGGCTGTCAATCAAAGCCTTTTGTTCTTGTTTCGAAATACTTGCCGCTTCAGGTGCTTGATCGTTTTTTGTACAAGCCGAGAAAGACAACAAAGCTGCAAACACTAGAATGATATTGTTCATCACACCCTCAAAAATTGAAACCAATTACTATCTGCTGCAGGAACCTGTACCCGCACTACCGCTGCTATTACCGGACGAGCTGTTTGATCCGTGGCCACCACCATTACCATTACCGCCGCCGCGATCATTACCTCCGCCGCCGCTGCTATTGGAACCGACGTAGACTGTAACTTTCTGACACTGAACTTTACCGTTGGTATCAACACCCGTCATGTACGAGCCTTCTTCGCAGACAAGATCCGAGCTTACTTGATTCGTCGTCAATGAGCTTGTTAACGTCGTATTGTAGTAACTACTTAAAGCCACGGTAACTGTGTCGTTGATAGGGCGAAGTTCCACACCTTTTAATTTCGAAAGATCTTGGTGATATTCAATCTGCACGAAGACATTCATTGCATCCGCTCGAGCACAGCTTGCAACCGGCGTTGTAGCCTTTGCCCCCGTCATCCCTGTCGTAGCAGTAGACGCACACACAAGTTGCATCTCTGAAGTGATTTTCAAAGGACAAGTCGCCGACCATGTTGAACAAGATTTACCTTGCAGGTCATAGAACACGTTATCCCCAGCGAGCTGCGCTCCCAAGGCATCGATCAACGTAAATTTGTCCTTTTTTGTGGAACAAGCGGTGCCACTTAGGCAAGCACTCAACGTTTTATTTTCTGTCAAAGCTGCACTTCTAAGAATCGAAGCACCGTTGATGGCATTCATCCGCACGGCACTACGCATGGATTCAACGCCACTTTTTGCAGAATAGATTGTCACGTCTTTTTGCATTTTCACCATCACCGTCGTCATAACTAACGAAATCAGTGCAACCAGACCTGTCGCGACCAAAACCTCTACCAATGTAAAACCTTTGTTACTTGATAAGTGGTTTTTCATAATCACCTCGCAGAATAATTGCGTGCCGTTTTAAGTTCTAAAATTCTAAATTTAAATTCAGCCATTGGAACGCCACTGTTCACCACAGCCAGCTGATTTTTCTCGCTGGCGATGTTTGGAATCTGCCGAATGATAGACACCACCTGGCCGGACTTAGCAGCTTCCGGCACATACAGGCGTACCACTTCTTGATCGGCCTTTGTGCGCAAAACAATCCAACCCGGCTTCGTCATATTGCTAGTTAAACGAAAGCGAAACTCCACCTTCGCGGAGCCCATGTTAGTGGGCACTCGACCGTTCAGTGAAAACTGATTTGAGACGTCATAAAAACCGTCCTGATTCGACGGAAACGTATAAAGGAAACCTCCGTCGCCCACGTCTTTAAATGGCTGAATCATGCCGTGGCGAATGTCAAAAGACCCTAAAACTTCACTGGTCAGAGTGTATGGCTTTGGCAGTTGAATGCCTTCGCCTACGGGAACAAAAACCAACTTGGCATTTTTTCCGTGTGCTTCAGAGATCACATAGATATCCGCTCGGCCCGAGTGAAGATCCGTGATTTTTTGAAAGACGCCGCCCTTTAAAAAGTTCGTAGCAAGCTGCGCATGGAGACGTCGTTCCAACGAGATCGAAAGAATCTGCTGCGATCCCGCAACCACGACCTCTGGCAAATTACCCATAGGCACCAAATCCACAGAGTTACCTGACTGGTCCAAACGGAAACCACGTTGTTGAAAACCACGACCATTTATAATCAAGGCCTGACTCATAGAGGCCATCAACCAAACTGCTAACAGAGTGATGATATTGAACTTCATCATAGAGAACCCACTGGCGAGCAAACAGGTTTGTTATTCACGAGGTCCACTCCGCGCATCAATGACCCTGTAGGGCAGCTTAAGTTTTTAACGCTCTTATTGCCCTCTTGAGCTCCAGAAAGTGTTAACAATGTCGTCTCCATGGAATCGCGAATTCCATAGCTTGCTGATTTTTTTAAAACACTTGGGAAAATCGCAATGGTTGTTACCAAGTAAACTCCCCCGGCATAAATACACTGTGGAATACCGCGGTTGCACACAGGTTTTGCAGCTGCTGACACTTTGATTGGACAAGCATCACTCCATTTATCACAAGGAGCACCTTGGAAATTAAAAAAAGAATTTGGAGAAGCGACTGGCGCCTGATTCGGCATTGCTAACGTGAAGTCAACCGCTCCGGCAGGAACGCATTTGTTAGTTCCTAATATACAATCTTTGATCATCGCATTTGCTGCCAACGTCGCACTGTAATTGATCGCTGTGCGATTCAGCGACAACAAACGAACATTGTTTTTAACCTCGTCCAAAACTGAACGACGTTTAATCATTTCAACCTGTTGGGTGTTGTTGGACATTTGTGTTGCAAACACATAGCCACCGACACTTACGATGACGATTGTCACCATAAGCTCGACAAGGGTAAGCCCCTTGTTATTAACGGAAGCTCACGTCATCCACATTCGGCATTAAGAACTCGCCCGCAGAAAAACGAGCGATCATACGTGGAGTTGTTGGCAAGTTGGTTGTTGCGACTTTTTGCAGTGGCAACACTTCCATCTTTTTCAAACGGGCCTGTGCAGCGATCGAATAATAACCAAGAAGCGGATCTTTCGCCAAACTCGTCATTTTATTACGAGCCTCCGTCATCTTACCTTGGCGGAACAAGCTCATCGCCATCCAGTAATTGACACGGTCATTCGGGAAAGTCTTCCAACCACGTTTATTACGGTGTTTTTCATTTTGCATTTCCGAGAAAGCTTTGAAGGCGCCCGTGTAATCACCTTTTAAGTATTTCAGCCACGCCAAATGCCATTTCGCGTCTTTAGAAAGACCCGACGTCGGGTAAAGTTTCATGAACTCTTGAAATCTGCGAGCCGCACCATCGTAATCTTGGAACTGGTAACTTAAGAATGCCGATTGGTACAAAGCCTGACGCCCTGTTTTTGAACGAGGATTTAATTTATAAGCAGAATAGTAGGAGCCCACGGCCAATTGCACTTCACCCGCACGAGCGGATGCTGATGCAAAAAGGATCAGATAGTCAAAGTCGCGTTTTTTCTCTTCATAATATGGCTTTAGCAAATCGACAGCTTTGCCCAGCTCGCCTTCTTGCATGTAAAACTGCACTTGCAGCTTGTCGGCAAGATACTTATCGACTTTCGCAAGGTTGGTTTTCATCACATTGATTTCAGTTTGTGCGCGGGAATCAAGACCTGCGAACAGCAGATATCTTACGCGCGTGCGGAAATCTTCAGTACTGGTAGCACAAGCCGTTTCTTTGCCTTCGAATTTACTTGTCGCCAAGTCAACTCCCCAGTCAGCTACTTTAGAATAGCCGGGGTGTTTTTCATAAAGCTTTACCAACCATTTACACATCAACGCGCGCTTACCAAGGCCCTGCTCTGCCGCTGCAAGATTGTAAATCACTTCAGGATAAGATTCTGTATTGCGGGTGCGTTTTTCAAGTTTATTGAAAATCTCAGCCGCTTGCTTATAGTTCTTTTTCTCGAGTGCGATTTGACCCATCACGCTTTGTACGTCGATTGTCATTTTCACATTAGGAGAAAGTTTTTGAATTGTTTCTAGCTCTTTATAAGCTTCATCCAATTTGGAAGTTTTAAGGTATGATTGCGAAAGATAATAACGCGCATACTCTTCCATTTCAGTTTTACTATCAGCGATGGATCGGAACGTGGGAATCGCCTGTTCGTATTTACCTGTTTTAAATTGTTCCAGAGCTTTTTTTAGAGAATCCAGCTCATCCTTACCGGCTTGAGCCATCGTCGCCATTGGCGCCGCTAACATAATAGATAGCAAAACAGATTTTACTGCTTTAGTGGTCCGCATCCCGTCACTCCCTCGAGTAGGTGCACTGTCCGCTTGGTTGAGTGCACCGGCCATGACGGCTTCATCCTTGTAACCGTCATATAACAATGATACCGAATAACTATGGCAAAATCGAAAAATAAAACTGTCTATACCTGTCAAAATTGCGGAGCCCAGCGACCTCGCTGGGAAGGAAAGTGTTCAGACTGCGGCGCCTGGAATTCTTTCGTCGAGGAATTGCAGCTGGCGGAACCTGTAACCAGAGGATGGTCTACTGGTGCAGCGAGTTCGGCGGGAAGTGTCGAAAAAGCGAGCAATCCTGGTAAACCGATTTCTCTGGACCAAAGCCTCGAAGCGATCAAACTGGATCGTTTCAATACAGGATTCGAAGAGTTGAACCGCGTTTTGGGCGGCGGTTTGGCCCGTGGAAGCTTCGTGTTATTAGGTGGATCACCGGGGATTGGTAAATCGACTTTGCTTCTGCAAATGGCCGGGGGCCTTGCAGATAATAAGCGCAAGGTTCTTTATATTTCGGGCGAGGAATCCGTCGCACAAACAGGTTCCCGTGCACATCGCTTGGGAATTCGTTCACCCCTGATCGAGGTGGGAGCAGAAAGCAACCTTCACAATGTGATGGAACTTGCTCGTCATAAAAAACCTGATGTCTTGGTCGTCGACTCGATTCAGACAATGTATCTATCAGATCTTCAAGCAGCTCCTGGTTCTGTTTCCCAAGTGCGCGAATGCGCTGGGCACTTAATGGGACTTGCAAAAAATGACGGTATTGCCGTGATTCTGATCGGTCACGTCACAAAAGACGGTGCCATCGCCGGTCCAAAAGTTTTGGAACACATGGTGGACTGCGTGCTTTCATTCGATGGCGATACTTCTTACGACTTCCGTTTGCTAAGAACTCTGAAAAATCGCTTTGGCGCTGCCCACGAACTTGGCGTATTCCAAATGAATGGAAAAGGTTTGGAAGAGGTTTTGAATCCTTCTGAATTGTTCCTGGAAGAGCGCGGAGATCAACTGATCGGCTCTGCGGTTTTCGCATCTATGGAGGGCACACGTCCCCTCTTGTGTGAAGTTCAGGCTTTGACTCTTTCAACGAACATGGCAATGCCTCGTCGTACTTCGCTGGGTATTGATGTCAATCGTCTGCATCTTTTAACGGCGGTTTTGGATCGCCATTTGGATGTGCGTTTAGCTCACAACGATATTTTCGTAAATGTCGTAGGTGGCTTAAAGTTAGTGGAACCAGCCGCCGATTTGGCCGTGGCTGCTGCCATTTTATCAACAGAGGGTCGTCGCGATCTTGACGCTAAGACAGTTTTCTTTGGGGAAATCGGTCTGACGGGAGAGGTCCGTGGTGTTTCCTTTGTTGAAAGTCGCATTAAGGAAGCAGATAAACTTGGTTTCCAGCACTTTGTGATTCCGTTTTCCAATAAAAGACACTTGGCGGATTTGAAAATTTCTGCGGATAAGAAAATTTCCTATATCAAGAACGTCAAAGATCTTAGTAGAATAATTTAAAACCAAAAAAGAAGGCGACAAGGATGTCAGCACTCGAGCAGCTTCACAAGTTAGAATACAAAGCGGGCGAATTCATTTTCTTTCAGGGTGATATCGAAAAGCATTTCTATATCATCGAAACCGGCACCGTTAAAATCTGCACACTGGATCGTTCGGGTAAAGAAGTCGAGATCAATACAATCACAGACGGTGAATCCTTTGGGGAGTTTGCCTTACTCGACAATGCTCCCCGCTCGGCGTCTGCGAAATGCATGACAGACGTGGTGGTGGTTCAAGTCTCTGAGGAAGGCTTTCAAGAGCTTTTGAATGACCTTCCGGTGTGGGCAAATTGCATGCTTAAGTCTTTTGTGTCTCGTCTTAAAAAAATGATGGACGATCAAAAAGACCAAAACGCTTAGCGAATATTACTGGCGTCCGCTGCGTCTGATTCACTGGGATCCATTACAGGTTGGACCGATTTTTCACGAGCACGACTTACCTGTGGAAGCTTGCGCATTTTCGCAACGACTTTTGCCCCCCACTTCTTGGAATCTTGATCGCTGAAATGAATGCCATCGCTTTGTCCCGAGGGATTTTGAGTCAGTGTCGTGCTATCAATGAATGCACAGTCCGACTTTTCTGCCAGCTCTTTAATTTCCTTCACTCCCTGGGCCAGATTTAGTTTATAGGGATCCTTACTTGCAGCAGGAGGACCGATCCAAATACACTCGCTGTTATTTTTCTTAACAGTGTCCAGCATGGCTTTAATGTACTGTTTTTCATTCTGAACGGTCGAAGGACTTCCTAACATATTTGTACCTAACGCAATCACCGTCAAATCAGGATGCAAAGCCTTCACTTCCTTAGCAAAAGAGTCTCCCATGTGATCTTTCACACGCAGCTCTTTGTTTTTAACATCTTTTCTCCAGTAACCACAGTTGGTTGCTTTCGAAGTATCCTCTGCCATCCATGTCGACGGAGACGATCCACAACTTGCAATTGTTGTGACATTTTTTGAGACCTTTCTTAGATAAGAATCGATCTCGTTGCCGAACTGCCCATAGGCGTGGGAATCCCCGACAAAGACAGTATTGATGGCGAACCCTGATGAGCTGATAAAAAATAAAATGGTGGTGATTAAGTACTTTTTCATGTGTCCAGTTAAACCGGAACACCAGTCCGCTTCAACTGAGGGTCCATCAATCTGTAGATAATCAAGATTCCTGGAAAAGTCGAATCAGCATATAGACATTTGCTGCGATGATAACAGTGCAAATTGCCCAGCCCGCTGTTTTAAACTTTCGTGACAGGGCCCAATTTTTCATAAGGTCTTTAGAACCGGCGAACATCAGTAATGGCACGACGGCAAAAGGAAGCTGCAAACTTAAAATAACTTGCGTACCCACCAACAGTTTTCCGACAGCGTGTTCGCCCATATAATGCACACCGAACCACGCGGGGATGATCGCCAGAACACGGGCGATCGCGCGACGAAGCCACACTGGCATATGAAAATGCATAAAGCCTTCAAGAATCACCTGGCCCGCAATAGCGCCGGTGATTGTGGAACTTTGACCAGCAGCAAACAAAGCAATCGCAAAAAGCAGGCTTGCGGCGCTGGCGCCCAAAAGTGGGCTTAGCAGTTTGTAGGCATCTTGGATCTCTGTGATATCCAGGTAGTTGTTCAAGTGAAATGCCGAAGCGGAAACAATCAGGATCGCCGAGTTGATAAAAAAGGCAATACTCAAACTTAAGATCACTTCCCAAGTGATCATGCGAATTGAATACGAAAGTTCGGCCTCGTTACTTTTCATCACCCGGCTTTGCACCACGGCCGTGTGCAAATAAAGGTTATGTGGCATCACGGTGGCTCCCATAATACCAATCGCCACATACCAGGCGTGGGCAGAATTCAAAGAGGTCGGTCTGGGAACATAACCTTTAAGGACTTCCATCAATGGAGGCGCGCTATAAAACACCTGGGCCACGAAGCAAAATAATATAATTAGAACAAATCCTAAAACCAGCGCTTCCAAACGCCGCATGCCCTTGCCTTGTAATATAAAGACAAAGACCATGTTAAACGCGGTTAGCAGGACCCCCGTTTCAACCGAGACTCCCAATATCATATTGAAGGCAAGAGCAGTTCCCAAAACCTCGGCAATGTCAGTCGCGATGATTGCGATTTCCGCTAAGACCCATAAGATATTTTTAATCCAGGGACGATATTGATCACGGCAAAGTTCTGCCAGATCCTTTCCGGTAACGACTCCAACGCGAACGCAGATGGACTGCAATAGCATCGCTGCAATGGATGAAAATAAAATAACACAAAGAAGGTTGAATCCAAATCTGGAGCCCGCCTCTAGGTCTGTCGCCCAATTGCCTGGGTCCATATAACCCACGGCGACTAAAACTCCGGGACCGATATACTGCCAAAATTTTCTTTGAGGGACTTCCACGTTCATAACTCCATTGTGGGTGGAGTGACGAACGATGTGGAGTGTTTTTTAATATTATTTATGTGACGGATACTTAATGAAAATCTCTCGCTGGAGATCAACCATTAAACTCAGCAGACGACTTTCCATGCGAGTGTCGATATTTTTAAACTGCATCCCTGCAATTTGAATCCCATCTTTGTTTTGAGCGAACCGAACTTCGAGATCGAACTCGATGGGACGGCGAATACCCAAGCGCATCGTGCCACGCACAGTGTCGCCCTCCTTGAAAGCTGGGATGTCATTTGCCATCGCGATTCTTAACCCGCCAGCACTGACATCCAATATTTTGCAGTCGATGAAAAACTTATGGGAATTGTGCTGCATGAGATTGAAAACCGCATCGTACTTTTGGGGAAGATCAATCCGCGCATTTGCGCGTCTTTGAAGTTGAAACAAATCCCCATCAATTCTTAAATGGGCCCAGCCTGTGGAAAACACCAAGTCAGTTCTAAAAAAATAGCGTTCATTTTTGAACATAAAATTCACGACGACAGACTGATTCTTATCGAACATCTTAGAGTTCGAAGTGTGATGACAAAGCAGGTCCTCGTCGCGCTCGGTTTGCATAGCAATCAAATTAAAAAACGAATCATCGTCCCCTTTGACAGAGATTTGGACTTTGTCATGAGCAAGCTCGCGGAAAAGAAATTTCTTTTCCGACACGGGAACCTTTTTAAAGATGTTTTGACCCAATTGATTCATATCTAAACTCTGCTTAAGGCCTCGGCCCACCGAACCATGCGGGCTTTACGTTCTTTAGAAACCATTTTCACTTTAAATTCTTTATCGGTTTTCCAAATCTTTTTGATTTGATTCATATCGTGCCAAAAACCACACCCCAGCCCCGCCATAAAGGCTGCACCCAAGGCAGTTGTTTCAAGATTTTTTGGGCGAATGACGTTAACACCCGTATAGTCGGCTTGCATTTGCATCAACAGATCATTCGCCGCAGCCCCACCATCGACGCGAACTGCTTTCAGCTTTTTGCCTAAGTCTTTTTCCATCGTGACAAGGATGTCGACGTTTTGCAGAGCCATCGCTTCGAGGGTTGCACGCGCAATGTGCGCCTTCGTCGTCCCACGAGTCAAACCGCAGATCACCCCGCGAGCATCCGGTTGCCAATGGGGTGCACCTAAACCTGTTAGTGCAGGCACGAACTCCACGCCATCTGTGGTATCCACGGTTTTTGCCAAAGACTCAATTTCCGAAGACTGTTCAAACAATCCCAAGCCATCGCGCAGCCACTGAACTGCGGCTCCGCACACGAAAGCACCACCCTCAAGGGCATACGTCATGTCACCGTCTTTCAGCTTCCATGCAATCGTTGTTAACAATCTGTTTTTAGACTTCACAGCTTTTTTGCCGGTATTTAAAAGCAAGAAACTGCCCGTTCCAAATGTACATTTTGAATCGCCCAAATCATAACAAGCTTGTCCAAACAGTGCGGATTGCTGATCGCCTAAAATTCCACACACGGGAATTCCATCCGGCATAAAGCCCAAGCCCCGAGTCACTCCAAAATCGGCATTGGAAGGACAAATTTCAGGAAGCATCGATTCCGGAATTCCGAAAAGCTTTGTTAAGTCCTCATCCCACCACCCCGTGTGAATATTCATCAGCATCGTGCGCGAGGCGTTTGAAACATCTGTTTTATGAGACTCGCCTTGAGTTAGACGAGACAGTAAAAATGTATCCACTGTTCCTGCAACCAGATGACCTTTGCGAGCCCGCTCTTTCACACCTTTGACATTCGCCAAGATCCACTGAATCTTAGTGGCGGAAAAATAAGGATCTAAAACCAAACCGGTTTTAGCAGTGATCATTTTTTCTTTTTTTGCTTTTTTTAATTTCTCACATTGCGCCTGGGTACGACGGCATTGCCATACAATAGCGTTGTAAACGGATTTACCCGATTTTTTATCCCAAACCATCACGGTTTCACGCTGATTGGTGATACCGATGGCTTTAATTTGCGAAGCTTTGATTTTTGCTTTTTCAATCGCAAGGCGCATGGATCTTTGAGTTGTGAACCAAATGTCCTCAGGATCATGCTCCACCCACCCGGGCTCAGGGAAAATCTGCTTGAATGTTTCGCGCGCTTCGGAGACAAGACCTCCGGCTTGATTGATAATACAAACCCTTGAGCTGGTTGTTCCTTGATCAATCGCCATGATAAAAGTAGAAGACATAGTTTACCTCAATTTAAGGGGGCCAGTCCGCCGAAGCCTTGGGCGAAGGTGGAATGTCATAAAATATCATGATGAATTTCTTGCAGAAACCCAACGAAAAAATCTTCGGATTGAAGAACCTCGACAAGGACACCTTGATCTTTCGAGTGCTTCCACGTTTTCTGCTAGAAATTCTTCGTAAATACTTTCGCATGGAAATCTTAGGGGCCGAGAACATTCCACGCCGCGGAGCTTGCGTTATCGCTCCAAACCATTCTGGTTATTCTGGTTTTGATGCTTTCTTGTTGGGCCACATCGTACAGCAGGAAGGTAAACGTGTCCCCCGCGTTTTAACTCATCACTTTTGGTTCCTAACAGAAACCACAGCTATTCCCGCGCAAAAAATGGGCTTTACTGAAGCAACATATGAAAACGGCGTGAACTCGCTAAAAAAGGGAAATGCTATTGTTATTTTTCCTGAAGGAGAAGCTGGAAACTTTAAACCAACGACCAAACGCTATCAGCTGCAAGAATTTAAACGTGGCTTTGTGCGCATGGCTTTGGAAACCGGCTCTCCGATTGTTCCGGTGGTGATCTTGGGAGCAGAAGAAACGCACATCAATTTAAAAAAGTTAAAATTCACAAAGTTTCTAAAAGGCTCGGTCATTCCACTCCCGCTGAATGTCATTCCCTTGCCTGCGAAATGGCGTATCCGTTTTTTAGAACCTATTCATTTGCCGTACAAACCAGAAGCCGTCAATGACGCCGAACTGGTTCACGAAATCGCACAGGACATCCAGGAACGCATGCAAGCCGCAGTCGAAGAAGAAATCAACAAACGCGGCAATCCATTTTTGTAGCAACTTATTGCGAGCGCTTTTATCTGGTCTATTTCACAGGGCTATTTTTTGTTGGAGTCTGGGACGTCGGCGCCGATCGTTACTAAGATAGAGTGCCATTTCGACGTCAATACGCCGGGATTGTCAGAGTTACGACTGACTAATTGGCTGACCAGCAATGCTGCCACGCCTGTAGCAATGACGAGGAGGAGAACGTACTCCACCACGATCTGACCGCGTTTATTCATGTATATAATGATATCAGAGTTCTTGAAGAGCGCTAGGACGAACTAGACTAGCTGGCTTCCAGTTTTCCATCGTCATACGCAAAGTATCGATTAACAGTTGCAAATTCTCATCTTCAAGCGGTCCACGTGTTCCGATGACCACATCTTCTCCCCATTTTTCGCATTCCAGAGGATTTTCGGATTTTGCATTTTCAAAGGATAGCTGGAAACTGTCAGCCGTCGGATAAATCATCACAAGGATGTTGGCGCCTGATGCTTTGGCTGCCTCTTTTGCTTTAGCTGTTTCAGTGGGAAGTTGTTGTTGGATCATGAAGTAAACCTTCAATGCCAACGCTTCGTGAAACTGAGCGAAGTAAATTCGCACAGGACCGTCAAAGATAGCGCTGTTAAACGCAGGATTAAAATACTTCGACTGCATCAACGTCGTATATGATGATCTCACTTGTTGCTCCCCCCCGGTCACAACACAAGACTAGAAAGAAAAGCGCTTGGAGTTCAAACAAAAATTACTATTTTATGTAAGATTCTTAAATTTTCTGACACCACGAATCATTAGAGACTGTCGTAAATCTTCTTTCCTCGAGAGAAAACCATCTTTTTAGGACGCTCCCCCACGCTATAGAACAGACAATCCCAGCTTTGATCGATGCATAAAATATCAGCAGACTTCCCTACCTCTAAAGACCCCAGCTCCTTGTGCATGTTCAGTGCGTGAGCGGCTCCAACGGTGTAAGCACCAATCACTTGAGGCAGTGTCATCTTCATTTCCAGACGAGCAAGCAATCCCACCAAATTCAAATCTTGAGTCGGCGAAGTGCCCGGATTGAAATCTGTTGCAAGAGCCACGCGAGCCCCCGCCTCGATCAACTCTTTGGCTTTGGGGTAATTTGTTTTCGTATAAAGGTCAGCCGCTGGCAACATCACGCAAGTGACATTTGAGTTTGCCAGATTTTTGATTTCCTTTTGAGTGATTTGCAAAAGATGGTCACCTGACAAGGCCCCAAGCTTAACTGCCAGGTCCGCACCACCCGACAATGTCATTTGATCGGCATGGATCAAAACATCAAAACCCAACGCTTGGGCTTTACGCAGATACTTTTCGGATTCCTCAAGCGGGAAAAAGCCTTTTTCAATAAACACATCCACTCGACTTGCGAGCTTCTTTTTCTTCACTTGCGGTAAAACCACGTCGCCGAGATGTTGCAGATAACTTTCGTAAGTTTTAAATTCTGGTGGCAAAGCATGAGCACCCAAGAAAGTCGCCACCGTTCGCGCGCCTTCTAGTTTTTGCACACTTTGTAAAACCTTGAGTTCATCTTTTAAGTTAAGTGCATATCCGGATTTGATTTCAACCGTCGTGACACCTTGAGAGACAAAGTGATCCATGCGCTCCTGCCCCGTGCGCACGAGTTCAGCGATGGAAGATTGACGAGTGTTTTTCATCGTCGACAAAATACCGCCGCCCTTCGCAGCGATCTCTTGATACGAAACACCTTGATTGCGCATTTCAAATTCAGCGGCGCGATTACCGGCATAAATCAAATGCGTGTGGCACTCGATGAATCCGGGCAACACAGTCAAACCCTTGGCGTTGACCTCTTTGATTTTAGACTTCGCATACTGCTTCGGAACTTTACCGGAAGCACCGATCCATTGGATGACACCTTTATCGATCAAAATCGCCTGCCTTTGGGAAATACCCAAATCAGCCTCAGTCACGCGGCGGCCCTCATTTGCGGCGGCCCCCGCCATCGTCAACAATGTCGAAATATCACGAATTAAAATCATGACCTAAGGTAACAGTTCCCTTTTTGGAACGCAACGCAAGGTCGTTTCTATAGGTAACAGTTCCCCTTTTGGAATGCGCTGCAGTCCAAAAAGGGAACTACCTAAGGGCCAAACCATGCAACAACGCAGAAGTCCGCCGCCCTATGCAGCCGTTTTAAAGGTTTCGCGTTTTACTTTGGATTTAATTTCTTCTTTAAAAAGCTGGTATAAATTCTGCTCCAGAGAGGTTAACAATCCCCGCAATTTGTAGTCTTGAATACCCAAAGACTTTCGCACGGGATCACTAAAAGCAGCAACCGCGATACTCATCACCGTCAATAGCAGTCCTATACCAATCGTGGCCATGTATATTTGTGTTTGCGTGGGAGCCACGGGGAAAACGCTGTAAAACGCAGAGCCCGCTTTTTTTCCCAGAAAGAATCGTTCAGCGGCATCATCATTGGCAAATTTTCGTGCGATCTTTGAGCCCATTCCTGCCACACCCAAAGAGCTATTGTGAAAGAAAAGTTTTCCAGCACAGACCGTCAGAAAAGTCGCGATCAGGTCCGTAACTAACACCTGAGCCGAAGAAAATTTATCGACCTCTTCGGTATAAACGGCAGAAACTTTTCTTTGCAAGTCTTCGAACTCTGCCCCCGAAAAATAACGTCTTAAATGCAGCTTGGCCTCTAACGAGGCAAAGACGTCGGCTTGTGAACTATTTAAAAGTTCTGTCAGTAATATTCTTTCCGCAGATTTTTGATAACGCGTTTTAAAACTTGCAGGAATATGTTTAACAAGCTTGTTGGCACGTCCCCACCCAAGCTTATCTAAAGTCTCTGCTACTTTTTTAAGGGTAAGATATGGAACCGACCACAGGGTATTCAGTGGGTAGTAAACCAAGTCTAATGCCAATGACTGTTTTTGAATTTTCAAAGCTTCCTGAAGACCGAAGTGACGGTGAACGAATCCCGTCACTTCTTCTTTTTTATTTGCGAAATGTTCCTCAAGAGTTTCGTCAATGGTGCCTAAGATGATGTTTTTATCCATGCTATTCAAAGATGCTCCGTTAAATTAAAGCTCTGACAACTGACTTTCATCGACAATGGGCTCTTGTCCATCAACGATTGGAGTGTAATCCCAACCATCACCCGACGAATCGTTTTCATCCGGTGTTGTTATGATCTCAACCGGTGGTTCTGGCGATGGGGAAGGACTGACCGCAGGAGAGGGACTTGCGCTTGGTGAAGGTGAAACAGTTGGTTGAGGATCGATCACTTCTGGCAATTCCTGCTTTGTCACAGAAATCAGCTTCAAGACTGGTTTCAACAGACATCCGCCGTTCCCTTGAAGAACTACCGACTTATTCGCATCAAAGTCCACTGTGACGTTATATTGGTGACCTGCTTCGAACTGGACCTTATTGGTGAGGATGATCTTCACTCCTGTTTTTTGCGCACTTGGAGTTTTCAATTCACAGATCGAATCGTCTTCTTTCACGATATAGTGACCCGAGTCTTTTAAAATCAAACGAATCTGCTGAATCTGCAAACCATCTGGAGCTACGATGTCTTGCAAAGGCAAGCTCACCCCATTTTGCAATTTAAGAAGGTCCACTGGCCCCAGTCCTTTTGCTAACTGCAGACGGCCCGACTTTGAAGCCCCCGCAACAAGGACTTCAAGATGATCGATATCTACGACCACAGATTTTATTTCCTTATTAGGAGCATCCACTAATTTGAAACTCACAGCGGCCTGTTTTGAGGCATCTACACTCAATGATGACGACCCAACCGACGCAGAGTTGGAAACAGATTGCGGACTGCAGGCGCCGACAAAAACCATCCCTGCTGTCACCGTGATCTTAGATAGGAAATTACTCATACACCCTCCTGGTGAACGACGAAACACTTCAACCACGATACCTCAAGATTTTGTAGGTAGCTAATTTCGCTCTTCTTGAGTCAGTCATTTCGAGAGGGTGACAAAAACTTAGCCAGTTTTAAAAACATTACGCCTCGAAAAAATCGAGGCGTATTTAGCTAAAACTTGGGAGTTGATAAAGCAGATTCTCGGAAAACTTCGAGGCTAAAAAAGAGTCGAAGAAGGGAAAGGAAGAAACAGAAAAACGAACTGCGGAAGGAAAATTTTAGAGAGGTAGCCCCTGGAGGAAAGTTCAAGAACCTGTCTTACCAACCCCAAATTTTAGCTAAATACCCCGCCACCACCTAAGCGATGGCGGGCCAAACCTCGATAACCTCAAACCGATAAGTCCCTGTCGAGGCCAGCGAGTTTATACCTTCTATTTATTGAACTTTAATCGAACGGCTTTTTGCGTTTTCTGCTTTTGGCAGAGTCACTTCAAGCACTCCGTCTTTGTAGGCGGCTTCGATTTTATCTGCAGCCACGTGGACTGGCAGACTGAAAGTTCTTTGGAATTTGCCGTAAGAACGCTCAGAGTATTTTTTGTCTCCTGCTTCTTTAATTCTTTCGCCTGAAATTGTCAGAACGTTGTCTGCCATTTCAATTTTTATGTCCTCTTTTTTGAAACCCGGCAAATCCGTTGTTACGATATAGGCGTTTTCTTTTTCTTCAATGTCTACTGAAGGAGAAAAATCCATTGTCTCTCGAGCCGCAGGAGTGAATCCTCGATCGAATTGGTTAAAAAGTTCTTCAAATTGATTAAAGATGTCGCTGCCTACGGGACGACGAGCTGACCATGGTGATAATGAACGCATTGACATAAAATCCTCCTAATATAAACGTTAAACTCTGCTATGCAGATATCTCCTCCAGCAAAGCTGGAGTGCTTACAGTCGAGGAAGCTTCCGGATCACTTCTCACACTCAATATGGAATCGATCAGAAAACTGTCAAGGCAGGCTTAAAAAAAAGGGGAATTTTCGAATTCCCCCTTTTTTAAACTTATTTTTTGTTAACTACTTTAATTGAAAGCCAGTTATGGCTCTACTTGGCTTTACCCTGATTTGCGACAGCTTCCATAGCTGCCTTTACTTCGTCTGGGTCGCCGACAAACTCTTTGCCAATCACTTTTAGATCTTTATCAAGTTCATAGACCAGGGGAATTCCCGTTGGCATATTCACGCCCATGATCTCGTCGGGTGTCATGTTTTCAAGATGTTGCATTAATGCACGCAAACTGTTGCCGTGGGCCACGATCAATACTTTTTGGCCCGTTTTAATTTTAGGAGCAATAGTTTCGTTCCAAAGTGGCAGGAAGCGAGCCACCGTCTCTTTTAGGGATTCCGTGCTAGGCAAAAGGCTTGCGGGCACATTTTTGTAGCGCGGATCGTGCGAAGGATGACGTGGATCATTGTTTTCCATAGCAGGTGGCATAACATCGTAGCTACGACGCCAGATCTTAACTTGCTCTTCGCCATGACGGGCCGCAGTTTCAGACTTGTTAAGACCTTGAAGTGCGCCATAGTGGCGTTCATTCAAGCGCCAATCTTTGTGGACAGGAAGCCACACTTGATCGATCTCGTCCAAAACGAAATTGAGGGTTTTGATCGCACGTTTAAGAACGCTAGTATAGGCCACGTCAAATTTGAAGCCTTTGTCGTTGAGGGATTTGCCTCCTTTTGCAGCTTCGGCACGACCTTTTTCGGAAAGATCAACGTCTTGCCAACCTGTGAAGCGATTCTCTTGATTCCAAACACTCTCACCGTGTCTAATTAGCACCAACTTATACACGCTTAAACTCCTTCATTTTCAATAAAATAAGAGCTAACATGACCGTGCATCCTTGAACATGAAAACTCTCGATTTTTGCTACGCATTAACACGTTACAAACGCGCGAGATTTTGGAAAAAACAAGGGCCTGCTCAAAGTGAGGAATTTCGTGAACAACAATGGTATCAACAGCTCAAATCTTGAATACATTGAAGCCCTCTATGGTGACTTCAAAGCAAAACCTGAAACACTAGCTCCCGAGTGGAGAAGTTTTTTTGAAGGTGTTGAATTTGCTCAATCAGGCAAATTCGGAATGTCTGACAAAGAGCTTTCTGTTTTTCAGTTGATTCAAGCCTACCGTTCTCAAGGACATCTTGAAGCGGATTTGAACCCACTTTACAAACCAACCGCTAGCGAAGCATTGAATCTGAAAACTTTCGGTCTCGGCGACAAAGACTTGAGTGCGAAATTCCAGATCGGCGCTATCGTTGGCAAACAAAATGCCTCTTTGTCTGAGATCATCGCACACTTGCAAAAAGCTTATTGCGGTAAAATCGCACTTCAAGCTTCTGATGCAGCAGCTGCTGAATACAAATGGTTGGTGCAGGAGTTTGAAACTCCATCATTTAAGCTTTCCGTTGATGAAAAGAAAAACGTTTTAGCTTCTTTAACGAAAGCTGAAACTTTGGAAAAATTCGTTCACACACGTTACGTGGGAACAAAGCGCTTCTCTGTCGAGGGTGCTGATTCTATCTTGCCGATGATGGATACTTTGGTAGACCGTGGTTCTCAAGCAGGTATCAAAGAAATTCACATGGGTATGGCCCATCGTGGTCGTGTAAATATGCTGGTGAACTTCTTCGGCAAATCAGAGGAATACGTCTTCGGTGATTTCAACGGTCCATTGGAACTTGAAAAACCTGTCGAAGACTTCGACGGCGACGTAAAATATCACTTGGGTTATAAAGCTGAAAAGAAAGCGGCGAACGGTTCTACTGTTAAGGCCACTTTGGCTTACAACCCTTCTCACTTGGAAACTGTGAATGCAGTGGCGTTGGGTATTGCTCGCGCAGCTCAAGACCAAAACGGGGGCGACAGAAAATCTGCTGTCTGCGTTTTAGTTCATGGTGATGCGGCTTTCGCAGGTCAAGGTATCATCCAAGAGACTTTGCAATTGGCTGGCGTTCATTCGCACACAACAGGTGGTACGATCCATATCATCATCGACAACCAAGTTGGCTTCACTACAGGCTCTAAAGATACACGTTCCACTCGCTATGCCTCTGATCCCGCTAAAATGACGTTCACTCCAGTGATCCACGTGAACGGCGATGATGTTGAGTCATGCGTTCGTGGTATGGATATCGCTCTTCGCTATCGTCAACAGTTCAATAAAGACGTTGTTCTAAATTTAATTTGCTACCGTAAGTACGGTCACAACGAAGGTGACGAACCAGCATTCACTCAACCTTTGATGTACGATCTGATCAAAACTCACGCAACGGTGCGTGAACTTTATGCTCAAAAATTGGCCGGCGAAAACTCTGTTGATCAGAAAACGGCCGACGGCCTTTACCAAGGCGCGATGGATCGCTTGCAACAAATTTTTGAAGACACGAAAAAGTCTCCACCGAAGCTTAAAAACTTTAAGTTCGAAGGCGCTTGGGCAGGTCTTCGTAAAGGTGTCGAAGCAGATGCTGATAAGCCAGTGAACACGGGCTTTGACTTAACAAAATTGAAACAGATTGGCGAAAAAGCAGCGTCTTATCCTGCTGACTTTACTCCGCACCCAAAATTGATCAAGCTTTTGGAAAGCCGTAAAGATATGGCTTCTGGCAAAACTCCGGTTGATTGGGGTATGGGCGAGCTTTTGGCTTACGGCTCTTTGCTATCTGAAGGTAAATCAGTTCGTTTGACAGGTGAAGACTGCGTTCGCGGTACTTTCACTCACCGCCATGCGGGTATGTACGATGTAAAAACAAACAAAGCATTCTTCCCTCTGGCTGATACAAATCCGAAAGCAAAACTTTTGGTGGCAGAGTCTATTCTGTCTGAGTACGGCGTGATGGGTTACGAATACGGTTACACAGTTCAAGATCCAAATTCTTTGGTTATGTGGGAAGCTCAGTTCGGTGACTTCGTCAATGGCGCACAAATCGTGATTGACCAATACATCGCTGCTGCTGAATCCAAATGGCAACAAATGTCAGGTTTGACGTTGTTACTTCCGCACGGTTACGAAGGCCAAGGGCCAGAGCACAGCTCGGCACGTCTTGAGCGCTTCTTGCAAAGCTGCGCTTTGTACAACATGCAAGTGTGCAACCTAACGACGCCTGCACAGATCTTCCATGCGCTTCGTCGCCAAGTGGTTCGCGATTACAGAAAACCGCTTGTAATCATGACGCCGAAATCTTTGTTGAGACATCCAAAAGCTGTTTCACCAATCGAAGATTTGGCAAATGGTTCTTTCCAACCGGTTCTTGCAGATACAATTGAAAAATCCAAAGTCGATACAGTGGTATTTGTTTCCGGTAAGTTCTATTACGAACTTTTGGAAGAAAGAGAAAAATCTAAAAAGGAAAACATCGCTCTGGTTCGTCTTGAGCAGATCTATCCATTCCCTGCTCGTCAAGTGGCTGAAGTGCTTAAGGGTTACCCTAACGCTAAGACACTTATCTGGGCCCAGGAAGAGCCAAAAAACATGGGTGCATTCCAACATGTTTACTTCAAGTTCATTGAAGTGGTTCAAAAAGCTGGATTGCAACTTCGCTTTGAGTACGCGGGTCGACCTGAAAAGGCTTCCCCAGCGGTGGGCTCAATCCACAGACACAAAGCGGAACAAGCAGACATTATTAAAAGCATCTTTAGCTAAAGGATAAGCAACATGAAACAAGAGATTAAAGTTCCCGCAGTGGGCGAATCTATCACCGAGGCGACGATCGGCAGCTGGACTAAAAAATCTGGCGACTTCGTAAAGCGCAATGACGTATTGATGCTTCTTGAAACTGATAAAGCGAGCGTTGAAGTTGTCGCGGAAAACGACGGCGTTCTGACGATCCTTCCAGGTAACGAAGCTGGTGCCACTGTTTTGATCGGTGCTACAGTCGCAACTCTTGATACGGATGCAAAAGCAGGCGCATCGGCTCCGGCTCCTGCGGCAGGTGCAACTCCTCCTCCGCCTCCTGCAGCTCCAGCGGCTCAAACTTCTGCTTCTCCAGCGCAAGCTCAACAGGCAGCCGCTAGCGAATCAAATCCAAACCTTTCTCCAGCGGTTCAAAGAATCGTTCGTGAAAACTTAATCGATCCAAACCAAGTGCAAGGCACTGGTAAAGACGGTCGTTTGACGAAGGGGGATGTTCTTGCGGCAACTCCGGGCACGGCAAACCAAGCTGCTCCCGCGGCTCCAGCTCCTGCGGCAGCTCCTTCTGCACCGACGCCAGCGGCAGCTCCAGCTCCTGCTAAACCAGCAGCAGCTCCGACGGTAGTGCCGGTTGCAACGGGTCCTTCAAAACAAGGCGACAAAAAACTTGTTGCCATGACGACGATCCGCAAACGTATTTCTGAAAAATTGAAAGAAGCGCAAAACACTGCAGCGCTTTTGACAACTTTCAACGAAATCGACATGACGAAAGTTATGGAGCTTCGTGCGAAATACAAAGATAAGTTCAAAGAAAAATACGGCTTGAACCTTGGTTTCAATGGTTTCTTTGTGAAAGCCTCTGTCGAAGCGTTGAAAGCATTCCCAGCGGTAAACGCATGGATCGTGGGAACTGATATCGAATACCACAACTACTACAACATCGGTATCGCGGTATCGACGGAAAAAGGTCTAATGGTTCCAAATGTTAAAGACGCTGATACTTTGTCTTTGGCAGGTATCGAACTTGCGATCCGTGATTTAGCGACGAAAGGCCGCGATGGCAAAATCTCTCCAAATGATTTGGGTGGCGGCACATTCTCCATCACAAACGGCGGTGTATTCGGCTCATTGCTTTCCACTCCGATCGTAAACTTCCCTCAATCAGCAATCATGGGTTTGCATAAAATCCAAGATCGCCCGATGGCAGTAAATGGCAAAGTTGAAATCCGCCCAATGATGTACGTGGCGTTGACTTACGATCACAGAATCATCGACGGTAAAGAAGCCGTCAGCTTCCTTGTTAAGATCAAGGAGCTTGTAGAAGATCCAGAAAGACTTCTTCTAGAGGTTTAAAAATTCGGGCCAATGCAAAAGGTGCCTACCACTTTTTGCAGAAGCAGCGCAAAAATATTTAAGGCCCCGCTCACAAGCGGGGCTTTTCTTTTTAAAGGTACGTCCTTACCTGCACAAGTAAGGACGTACCTTTTTGTTTGGATTGGTGAGTTTCAAGAATTCGAACGTTAACTACTTAGATCACACATTCGAAAAAATATTTTTACGAAGATCACTTGCATGCGTTGAGTACTTAGGTGCCTATTCCAGATATTTCATCCAACGAGTAATCAACTTTTCAAACTTTGACTGCCGCGAGTTCTTCAAATGCAATCAATTGCAGCTAGATCTGAAGTGTAAAAACTTTGATCAAAAACACCCAGACTAAAGTCGTCAAACTTCCGGCCGATAGTTTTCCTCGTCGGGAGGACATGATGGATTCTATGGGCGTAAAATTAGTTTTGGTGAGCTTGGTTTTCGGGAGCATGGTTGCATGCAGTCCGAAATCTACGTATGAAAACTTTATTGCTGATCAGGGTTACATACCTTTTCAACAGCCACTAGCTGATGTGGGTGTAGGTGCTTTGCTGGCAGGATCTCCGGATCAACTGCGCATCATCTCTCCAGCAAAAACATGTTTCCCGGCTTCCTATAATGGTGCAAGCACAGAGCTGTACCAATCCGTCGCCACTCAATTGCCAGAGATCTCTAAAAAAATGTCGATCAGCGCTGGCATGGATGCAAACTTTTTGGCTGCGAGTGGTACTCCCCTGTTCAAACTAAAAACCAGCTACACTCAATTGAAAACATTGGATGTTCATATTGAGGGCGCTTCCATTGAGTACTTAGATGAAATCGCATTTAGCATGTGGGTTTATAGTGGTATGTCAGAAGCGTGCCGCACTTACCTGCAAAATGGTGGCAGCTTTATCCGGCAAGCATTGCGTGTCGATAAAATGGAATTCCAATTTAAAAACTCTAAAGGTGGTTTGATCGCCATCAACACTGATAAAATCAAAGAGATCATGGATTTCGAAGTGAATGTTCAGTGGGAAATCGTCGACAACTATACAATGTCGATCACATCACCAAAATACGTGGGCTATCATTTAGCGAAAGTGAATTCACAATCCCCGGGATCGATCGCTTACATCGCCAGTGATCTGACTAAAAAGGGTGAATTCGATTTCAAAAAAGTTGAAAGCTACACAAACTTCCAAGGACTGATGTCGTCCTACTAATCGCAAGACAACTTCAATCAAATATTTAGGCCCAGCCGCACCAATGATGGTGCGGTTTTTCTTTGGGCAAATTATTCTTTAAGAAATTTCGGAAATTCTTTAACGAGCGTATCCATCAAGGCACGAACACGTTTCGACATATAACGATTCGATGGTGTGACGATATAGGCATCATTGCCTGATTCCAATCGATCGTTAATAACAACCTCCACCAAATCTTTTCTGCGGATGGCTTCGGCGATATCCCAATGCGAGCGGATGGCAATCCCCCCGCCTGCTTTTGCAATGTCTGTTAAAAATAAGCCGTTATTGGAAATTACTGAAGAGGCGTTGGCAATTTCATTCAGCGACAATCCTGACTTCATAAATTTACGATGACGATGAACACCGATCATTAACAGTGGATGTTCTTTTAAGTCCTTCACTGTTTTCGGAATACCGTTTTGCTTTAAATAAGCAGCGGTTGCTACCATTTTAAGATAGTTGGGCCCCAGCCTGCGGGCAATCATCGAAGAGTCCTCAAGAGTTGAAAAACGAATCGCCAAATCAAATCCGGATTCTACCAAACGCTCGTAAGTGTCACTAAAGTGAACGTCCACTTCCACGCCGGGATTTTCTTTTCGGAAATCAGTCAGAATTTTAGCGACTGGGCCTTGTGTTAAACCCCATGGCATTGTCATTCGGATGGGACCTTTAAGTTCATCACCTTCAGAAAACTGCTCTTCCATCTCGCGAATGTCCCCTAGCAGGCGACGCGCTTGAGGAATGAGAGTTTTACCTTCTTCGGTCAAGGAAACAGCTCGAGTGGATCGCTGAAACAATCGAACTCCAAGATCGTCTTCTAAGCGCGCGACACGTTTACTTAAAATAGAAACCGGAATGTCCATTTTTCGAGCCGCCTGGGTAAACCCTTGAGCGTCCGCGACAGATAAAAAGGCCACAATGTCTTCAAGATTCTGAATTTTCATTATTTCTAATTTAGAAAATATGTTTGTTTAAAACAACCTCTTATCACCGCATCAGAAAAGGTCTATTATGACTCCTATAAGCACGTTTTAAGAAAACAGGAGCCCAGCATGAACATCAAGCATCAAGATTTAGCAGTCTCCATCCTGAGAATCGCCCTGGGAATTAACATATTCCTCCACGGCGCGGTCAGATTCGGTGCGAACTATTCCAAATTTGTCGCATGGATCATGGATACTTTCAAAGACGCCCCCCTCCCGACATTTGCAGTTCAGGCGTTTGCTTACGCCCTTCCTCCCCTAGAATTCACGATTGGTTTGTTGCTGATCGCCGGTGTTTTCTTGCTCCCAACGATTATTGCGGGCCTTGCAGTCATGATCGTGCTGATGGCAGGCAGTTGCTTGATTCAAAATTGGGAGATCGTAGGCATTCAAATGATCTACATTTTACTTTACTCCGTTGTTTTGTTCTTCCTTAATTACAATCACTATTCAGTCGACGTTTTAGTCAGAAAAAAATAGGTGTCTTATGAAAAAAAATAAATTGGCCTTAGTCACGGGCTCCACTGCTGGTATCGGTTTCGCCATCGCACAAAGTCTTACAAAAAAAGGCTTCGATGTGATCGTCAATGGTCGTTCGGAAGAGCGCGTGAACAATGCTATTAACGAACTTATCAAATCAGGTGCCAATAAAGCCTCTCTTCACGGAGTGGCTGCCGACCTGACTACAACTGCAGGGATTTCAAAAGTCACAGAACTTTTCCCGGAAGTGGATGTCCTGGTAAATAACTTTGGTATTTTTGAACCAAAAGAATTCGCCGATATCACCGACGATGACTGGGAAAAAATGTGGAATGGAAATTTCATGTCGGGAGCGAGATTGTCTCGTCATTACTTCCCACGCATGATCAAAAAGAATGCGGGTCGTGTGATTTTCATCTCGAGTGAATCTGCTCTGCAAATCCCAACAGAGATGATACATTATGGAGTTTCAAAAACAGCCCAAGTCGCCTTGGCTCGCGGCATGGCTGAAACAGCCGCTCACACAAACGTCACTGTGAATTCGGTGCTTGTTGGCCCGACGAAATCTGAAGGTGTTGGAACTTTCCTAAAACAACTGGCTGAAAAAGACGGTTTGACGGAAAAACAAGTAGAAGAAAGCTTCTTTAAAACAGCTCGCCCGACTTCCATTATCCAACGCTTCATCCGCACTGAAGAAATCGGCAATGTCGTAGCTTTCATGGCCTCCGATGAAGCCTCGGCCATCACGGGCTCCGCTATGCGAGTCGAAGGCGGCCTGTTAAAAACGATGGTTTAAACAGTTTTCAAGAACGACCTCCAAAGGCGACTTTGGGGGTCCAGAACCTTAGAAATGCCCTGGTTTCATTCCAGCCCTAAGTACCTGATAATCCGTTGTTTTCTCACACGCCCATCATGACGCGTGTCATGAATTCTAAGTGACCTTCCATGCTAAGATAGCGTATAAAAATAGAGTCATTAAAAACTCTGTTCTGTGCACATCAAAGGAATTTACGTATGGCAGACGCTCAATTTGATCTTATTGTTATTGGTTCGGGTCCCGGTGGTTATGTCGGCGCCATTCGCGCGGCGCAACTGGGTCTTAAAGTTGCTGTCGTTGAAAAAGACAAAACTTATGGCGGCACTTGCTTAAACGTAGGTTGTATTCCTTCAAAAGCACTTCTTGAAAGTTCCGAGCACTACACAGCGGCTCAACACGACTTTGCTGCTCATGGTATCAAAGTTCCAAAAGTGGAACTTGATCTGGATACAATGCTTGCTCGTAAAGACAAAGTTGTAAAACAAAACACAGAAGGCATCGCTTTCTTGTTTAAGAAAAATAAAATCACAGGAATCAATGGTTTCGGTAAAATTTTAGGCGCTGGCAAAGTCGAAGTAAAATCTGACGACGGCAAAACTGAAGTGATCACGACGAAATCTATTTTGATTGCGTCTGGTTCCGTTCCAGTTGAACTTCCCTTCTTGAAGTACGACGAAAAACGCATCCTCTCTAACACCGGTGCCTTGATCATCCCTAAAGTTCCAAAAACAATGATCGTTGTTGGTGGTGGTGTGATCGGTCTTGAGTTGGGTTCCGTATGGCAACGCCTTGGTGCTGAAGTCACAGTGATCGAGTACACAAACCGATTGGGCGGTCCAACTGACCAAGACTGCATGAATGTACTTAAACGCAACTTGGAAAAAGAAGGTATGAAGTTCCTTCTTTCGACAAAAGTTACCGGTTCCAACGTTGTAGGTGATGGCGTTGAGTTGACTTACGAATCTTTGACAGACGGTAAAACAACAACGACAAAAGCCGAAGTTGTACTAGTTGCAACAGGTCGCAAACCGTTCACGACAGGCTTGGGCCTTGAAGACTGTGGTATCCAAAAAGATCCACAAGGTCGCGTGATCGTGGATAGCCACTATCAAACTTCCGTTCCAGGTGTGTATGCAATCGGTGACGTTATCGCGGGTCCGATGCTTGCTCACAAAGCGGAAGAAGAAGGTGTTGCAGTGGCAGAAATGCTGGCTGGGGGCGCTGGTCACGTAAACTACAACACAGTTCCGGGCGTTATTTATACTCACCCAGAAGTTGCCACAGTGGGCATCACAGAAGAACAAGCCAAAGAAAAAGGCGTTGAAATCAACGTGGGTAAATTCCCGTTCCTAGCGAACGGCCGTGCTCGCGCGAAAGGCTTCACAGAAGGTTTCGTGAAAATCATCGCGGATAAGAAAACAGATAAGCTTTTGGGTGCTCACATGGTGGGTCCTGGCGTTTCTGAGCTTATCCACGAAGTGATCGTCTGTATGGAATTCGGTGGCAGCAGTGAAGATCTTGCACGATCTTTCCACGCCCACCCTACTTTATCTGAAGTTGTACGTGAAGCTGCTCTAGCTGTTGAAAAACGCGCTCGTCAGATGTAAGAGATCTGCAAATCCAGGGCCCCCGGGGTTGAGACTCCGGGGGCTTTTTTCGTTTTTAAGGGTACCGCTATCAAACGCACAAAACGCTTTAACAAGGTGAATATCGAGATCAGCAACATCTGCAATCTGCAGTGTAGCTTTTGTCCGCCTGTGGAGCGCGAGAAAAAAATGATGAGCCTGGAAGTCTTTGAGAGCGTGGTTTCGCAAGTAGCCCCTCTGACGGACCAGGTGACTTTGCATTTAATGGGCGACCCTTTGGTTCATCCAAAATTGGCAGAGTTCATTAATATCTGCGCGACTCATCAAGTGCCGGTGTTCCTAGTTACCAACGGCGTTTTGATGAACTCCGCACGAGAAGACCTATTGCTTCATCCGATCTTGCGCCAGGTGAATTTCTCTTTGCACAGTTTCCATGACAATTACGGCGACAAAGATCCGACGATTTATTTGAATAAAATCTTTAACTACACTCGCCGTGCAATGGCCGAGCGTCCTGATTTGTATTTGAATTACCGTCTGTGGAACTTAGACGCTCCATTGGGAACGGGTGAGCACAATCGCTCGATGCTGGATCGCGTGTGCGCCGAGTTCGGCTTTAATTTCAACGAAGCGATCGACGTACGCAGAAACAAAAGCATCCGCATTCAAGACCGCTTGTATTTACACTTTGATACAGAGTTCACGTGGCCTTCTGTGGAACTTCCCCTCCTTGGAACCAAGGGCACATGTTATGGATTATCCAGTCACTTTGGCGTTCTTGCAGATGGAACTCTTGTTCCTTGCTGCTTAGACAAAGAAGGCAAGGTTCCACTTGGCAATATTAAAGACAACTCTGTAGAAACTATCTTGGGCTCAGAGCGCGCCTCAAAAATTTTAAAAGGCTTTAAAGACAATAAACTTGTCGAAAACCTCTGCCAACGCTGCCAATACATCACTCGTTTCCAATAGGTGCCAGGTCCTATTTCTGGGAGCACTGCTCCCGTAAATAGGACCTGGCACCTTGTAACATTCCATTTTTTCGATAGATCATATCGAATCATTCTAATTTACACATGGCAGCATGGCGACTAAAACGTCTCTCACGGAGAACGTTATGGAAACATTAGGCAAGCGCCTTAAAAGACTACGCTCAGATAAAGACATGTCCGCTCAACAAGTCGCAGACCTCGCGGGAATCCCCGTGACCACTTATCGTGAATGGGAAAACGGCCGTCAGATTTTGGGCGAGCCCTATGAAAAACTTGCCCATGCCTTGGACGTCACTTTGTTTGAACTTTTGACAGGCAGAAAACCTAACCGCGCGGATCTTTTCATCAAACTTGAAGAAGTTGAGATGGCCCTTGGGGAACTGCGTTCCCACCTAGGTTCGTTGCTAACGTAACGATGCGAGAGTTTTCTCACCCATTTAAATGTTGATCCCTTATTTTGCCTTACGAACACAACGAATTAAAAAAACAAACAGGAGTATTTATGAAATTAGTAATCGCTATTATGGCTCTTCTAATCGGTTCACAATCAGCAATGGCAGCCCATCTTTATGCCGATGATGACTGTATCGCCTACACACTCAACAACAGCGAGATCAAGATTTCAATTGCGAACAGCCGACCAGCAAATCCCCATGTATTAAAATTCGAAATGAAAGATCCTAACAAGATGCCATTCGTAAATTTTATCGGCGCTACAATGGGTAACGATGGTGATGGCTCGGATACGATTTTGACCTTAAAAACGCTTTCATCCAAAATTACCCAGAAAAGCTCTTACAACGAAGACGGTTGGGAAGGATGGGTTGAGCTGTCTGTCAGAGTCGCAAAGGTGACCGCCGTAAACGCCGAGGTCCGAGAACAATTGGGCTTGGTACCGGGCCAAAAACTAACGTTTATTTGCAGAACTTCGTTTGACGCCCCTAACGGCAAATAAGTTACGTTCGAGTTCAGCCCTTTTCATGGCATTTTTTTAGGGCTCTTACCCCATAAGGGCCCTAAATCTCAAAGAAAATGGACAAATGCGTCCCTCCCGTGGCAATCTCCGGCCTTATTAAATTCGGAGAATCCATGGAACCATATCAAGGCGTAAATCACGTTCCCCCACAACCACCTAAATCATTCCGCGTGACGATCGAACTTCACCGTTCAGCGAAACGTTTGGATGTGGTTCTTTTGAATGCTCTTAGAAATCAAAAAGAAAATTTGAATCTGTTCAACATCACTCGCACAACGTTCAAACAGTTGTTCTTGGATGGCAGAATCCAAATCAAAGGCCAACGCGCTAAAGTTTCTTCGAGTGTTGCTAAAGGTATTACTTACGTAGATATCCTTGGCTATTAATAATTCCCTGCCAGGATTGGGAAAGCATCGCCTCTAACAAGTCTTTGTAATCCCAACCAATGCCACGGGCGGCGATTCCAGACAAACTGTCTTGGTCATCTCTGCCAGGTCGTCCACTCCCCGTCATATTGGGTTTCATATTTAAATCGAAAAGCAAATACTCCCCGGCACGATTCTGACGACAATCTATGCGAATCAGTGCGCGGTTTTCAATCAGCGTTCCTGCCCGTTCACAGGCGGCCATAGCGGCTCGTACTGCAGGGGTTGCGGCTTCTTGCTCGGTTAACAAAGTGCTGTTCGCAGTGACGGCAACAACACCATTATAGGGTGCGATTCCATTCTGATGATTAAAGCGCTTAACCGGAGGCAATGCCCAAGCAAGATCCTTTTGCACAACCTTGCCGTCAATATTGTAGGAACCCGGCGGCATGACAGTGATCGTAATCTCTTGGCCCGTCAGATATTCTTCGACCATGACAGCGTCGCCGAATTCACCCGAGGCTCTCCAGCGATCTACCAAGGCACTCATCCCCGTTGCGTCTTGTACGATTTCGACACCCTGACTGCCACGCCCACGAATGGGCTTGATCACCTTTGGAGAGCTAAAATCAATCATCTTCCAATCGGAGAGCCTCACCATATCTGAAGAAGCGACCGGAAGTTTGCGCTGTTTTAAAAACTTATTTGTCGCAAATTTATCGTCGAACGTCTGCACATCAGATGGCAACTGTCCCACAAATCGAACGTCAGGATATTTTAATTTTTCAACGGGATGTCCCACATACAGTACAGTGTTCAGCCAAAAAATTCGTGCCCCTGCTTCATAGGCCTTGGCGAAACCTTGCAGAGTATCTGGAAACACCCAGTCCATATCGGCCTCGGCGTGAGGCGCAGGCACTGGCACCACAACCTCATGACCCTGTTTTTTTAGAGTGAAGGCAATGTCTGCCCCACTGTCACTATAGCCTCCGGGCTTAAACGGTTTTTTAATTCCATCGACCACAGGTGGAGCTTCGCTTTGAAAAAACACGGCAATTTTGTTCATATTGAAATTCTAGCGCCTTCAAAGAAGGCACGGCAAGACGGCAAACAAGATTCAATAAAAAAGGGTTCCCATAGGAACCCTTGATTAACTTTCTAGATAATGGACAAAGTAAGTCCGTACCTTTGAAGATTTATTTTGCGATGTCCGCCATCGTGTCGTTGATATAGACCTTGCCACCTTTGATTTGCTCAAGTGCGGATCTTAAAAGAAGGCGGTCCATTTTATAGGATTTCATGTTGCAGATGCCGTGAACCAAATCGTCGTAGTTTTTGCAAGGTTTTGGAAAGCATGAAAGATTAGCACCCGCTAGGTCGATGAATCGGCTTGCATTCACGGAATCCAATGTTAACCAAGCATTCGCTTTTTTGTTACGGAAGTAAGAGGCGATCAAAGTCGCTTGCTTGCCATCCAACTCAGTACAATAAAGCTTTTCGCCATCTTGCGCGCGCTGTTTGTTGACCACAGCCAATTGCTGATTGATCACGTACACCAAGCCATCAACGAATTCTGGTGTGTTTGCGAACGCTGAAGAAGAAACCATCATTGCGATCATCAGTACGATCTTTTTCACTCTAAATCCCCCAGTTATCGGTTAGTAAGTAAGCCCCCCAAGGAACTACAGGATTTGAGCGCAAATCACAACAGGCATTATCTACAGAGTGAAGAGATGGCATTCCAACCGGGCTTCACAGCAGGCTCTACCGGCTCCATTTCAGCCGTGGGCTCATATTGGTTCAAGATCTCGTACTCATAGCGGGAACAGTCGCTTTTTTTGAAGTTCTTCTCGGTAGGCACCGACTCAAAAACCGTTAACATTAAGTCCATGTAGGCTTCGTCAGCTGCAGACTGAGGCATATTATTTTCACGGACGACTTTTATTTCGTCAGTGACGCGTCGGATGGCTCTGAAGCGCTCCTTGTTGTTTTTGGCCATATCGAGCTCCTTTTGCAAAAGCTCTGCGTACGTATCAATTTGTGCGCGAATACTGCGGCCACTGTTCACAGGAATTTCTCGAATGGCCGCGTTTGCCGTCCCCACAAGGAACACAAGACCTAAGAACCACTTCAAGTTTTTCATAGTTAACTCCTTCAGAAGTTGTCGCAACCCCAGGATTGCTGACCTCTTTATTTTATGACTCGGCAAATGAAATTCAATACGCACTCGCCCGAGTTTTATGACACGTCACCGCTAGGGAAAATGGGCTTTGGCCGCAGAGCATTTTGTTTGAGTCTTAAAAATCCGCAAGGTAGCGTTTCCCATGTGTAATTGATGGAGTCGTTATGCAACGTTTGATTTTGCTTCTTGTGGTTCTGCTCTCATTTAATTTTGCCCACGCGGCCGTGTGGACAGATGTAAATTCTTGGTCACCAGCTTGGGAAGACCGCTTTTCCGAGTGGGTTCAAAATAACTGGCAAATTGATTTTTTCGCCCGCAAAAAACTTCCGAATGGTCAGAGCAATCCTTATTATGGTCTGCGCACGGACTGCGCTGACACTGTTTATTCAATGCGCTTGATCTTTGCTTACGAAAATAAATTACCCTTCGTCATTCAAGACCCGACGGCTTACGGCAAAACTATTTCCAATCAAATGAAACGGTTTGATCGTCTTAACGAAGAAACCCGTGTTAAAAACTTTTTGCTGTATATCTATGATATGGTCAGCACAAAATCGGTTGCGAACGACACCTTTCCTATTGCGATTTCGCGCAACACTGTTCGTGCCGGATCTTTAATCCTAACAACAGCTGTGAATCATCACTCTTGGACCATTAAAGAAATGCTTCCAATCGGTGTTCCGCACTTGGTGTACAACTCCACGGTGGGTCGTACTTCTGGTTCTATGTTGCAAGAACGACAATCTTGGCCAAATCCTGAATGGGTTTTTGAGGGGGATCAAACTGCAGCCGGTGGCGCTGGTTTCCGCTACTGGAGACCTGCGGAGTATTTAAATCAACCGGTTTGGAAAGTTCCTGGATATAGTGAAGAACAATATAAAGTTCCTTTGAAACGTTGGGTGAAGTATGCCCAAAGTCGTTTGGCTTTGCGCAATGAAACAGACGAGCAAATGATGACCCGCCTGTTGAAAGTAACGTGCCAGGGTTTACAGGGTCGCGTGCATGCTGTGAATGATGGTTTGCGTGCTTTGAAATCAACTCGCGGTTGTATGAAGTACGCAGACTATGACACCTATTCAACCCCAAGCCGTGACCAACGCGTGTTTGATGATTATGTGACATTACGAAAAACTTATCGCGATATGGTTGCCAACAATGCGGCAGACTTGAGCTTAGATTTGCGAGTCCGTTTAAACAAAATCTTCCCGTACATCGAAGAAAGCATGGTTAGCGAGACTCGCAAAATGGCTCCAGTCAGTGTTGATGGGTTGTCCGTTTGTACTACTGAGTACTTGCCGGGACAGTACATGGACTTGGCTGAGTTTAAACGTCGACTGTTTGCGGGCATGATTTCCAATAATCCTATGGACGATGCGCAATACCGCTGGGGTCACCTTCGTGGACCTTCGCAGCGTGCAAGAAGCTGTCAATCGTGGGATGTTTGGGTTCCGAATCTGAAACAGGATTAAAAGGAACTATGAAAGAGATTAAATTTAAGCATTGGTTTATGTGGGCTGTTGTACTTTTCGTACTGGGTGTGGCCGCTGACTATTACTTCCTGCATATTCTTTTTCCCAAAAAACAAGACATCTTAAACGGTGCCGTGACGGAACAACAACCGTCACCAGGCGCAATGGCCACAGCGACTCACATGGACAGCACTCTGCATGGCGAGGCAGGCGTTGCTCCCGCAGTGAATACTGGCAAAGATACTTTCAATGACTCACTGAAGGCTTGTGCTCCCGAAATCGCAGCTCAAGCGGTGGCAACACCGGAAGCCTTGATGGAGTATTTGCGCAAAAGCTTGGGCGTTAAATCCGAAGAGACGACACTTGAAAACTATCACCTGGATTCAGCAGATGGTTCAAAACGTCGCATCCATGTGATTGGTGCTGATAACACGAATTCTAAAAATAAAAAAACTGTGAAGTTCTATAAATTGGACGCTCAAGACCTTCCAGAAGAACTTCCGTTGAAAGCTGACGATACGGTGGAAAAACTTTTGGCGACAGGAAAAGTCACAAAGGCAGAGAAAAAGATGGATCTAAAACTGAAAGACGATTCATCCGTGAGCTTGGAAATGCACGACAACAAAGTCTTTCAGTTCCAATTCAACAACCACGGCAAAGTTCTTTCTTGCCTGTATACAGACTGCCAGTGTGGGCAGTAGCCCCATGATAATTGAAAATGGATTTTAGAAGGGAGCGTAAGAGCTCCCTTTTTCGTTACTATACCTTCTCTAAAACCAAACCAACCGCTGCGATTCTATCTACATGGCTGTACGAGGCTTGAGACAATTCCTCACCGAAAATATCGGGATCTATTTCTTGATAGCTCAGGTTGAAACCATTTCTTGGCACCAGCTCTTTGCACAGTTTTAAAAATGTGTCTTCTCCTGCGACGATGCAACTGCCCGTATACATCGCTAAACGACCGCCTGGTTGCAAATAGCTCATGGCCTGATCAATTATTTTCAAAGACATTTCGGAGCCACAATGATTGCCACCATGACGATACTGACGCTTGCGCGAATCCATAATGAACGGCGGATTCGCAATCAGCAGATCGAATCCTTCAGGGACATTTTTTAAAATATCCGACTGGAACACTTCCACGTTCTGACACGAATTAAGGACAGCGTTTGCCTTGGAATAAGATAAAGCCCTGTCATTGATATCACAAAGTCCTTTTAATCCGGAGTGAGCCGAAAAAGCCAATGCTCCAACTCCCGAACCGCAGCCGACATCCAATACTCGGCGAGCATTCAGTGCACTTTGCTTTAGAAAGTTGATGAAGCGATAGGAATCTGGTCCAAAGAAAACGGACTGTTCATCATCTGTGGGAAAACCCGAATGAGCAAAAATTTTGTCATCCAAGGTGGCAAAGCGAACCAAACTTTTGACCGCCGGGCCATCCGCTACAATTAAATTCGCTGCCTTTAAAGGCTTTAACACTTGGGGAGCAATCAAAGCCGAAGGCACCGCTCGATTCCAGCCAAAAAAATGGCGATAGATGTCAGTGGATTTCATTGTATTAAAATGACAGTTCCGCGCAAGGACTCGGCGATGAGACTCGGGTGTCACAGCCGTAAAGTGATAGTGATGCTCTTTTAAAAAGCTGCCAACTTCTACAATTGAAGAAATAGTGACTGATGAGTCCATGATATTACGACGATAGCCACCGGAAAATTCGCTGTCATTAACTTCAACTCGTTCACATCCGAAATTGAAGTCCTCTTGTGTGGCAACAGATGAATCCGTGCCACTTGCCAACTAGTCCCCTGTAGAGCCGCGGAGTTGGGCATTCTGGAATCGGTTTTGCTCCGCCATAACCATGTCGCTGATTTCGCGCTTAAGGGCATTGAAATCATTAGCCGCTGGATTTCTTGGACGAGGCAAATCGACTATCAGGTCTTTTTTCACAGTGCCTGGTCGGTAGGTCATAACTACAATACGGTCCGCCAAATAAATCGCTTCTTCCATACTGTGAGTTACGAATACGACGGTTTTTTTAGTTTCTTGCCACAGCTTGATCAGCTCGTCTTGCAAGCTTCTGCGAGTCAATGCATCCAGTGCACCGAAAGGCTCATCCATCAACATGATCGGTGGATCAAATGCCAACACGCGCGCAATAGCCACACGTTGGCGCATACCACCTGATAGGTCCTTAGGATAACGTTTGCGGAACTCTGTGAGCTTCAGTTTTTCAAGCAGTGATTCTAAGGTTTTTTGAATTTGTTCTTCGGGAGCTTTTTTAATTCTTAGTCCGAAGACGATGTTGTCTTCAACCGACATCCACGGAAATAAAGCGTACTCCTGAAAAACCATGCCGCGATCGGGACCGGGTTCTTCGATCTCTTTACCTTCCACCAGAACTTGTCCGTTGGTGGGTAAAGAAAATCCTGCAATCGCATTTAGTAAAGTACTTTTGCCGCAACCAGAAGGTCCCAACAGACACAGGAATTGCCCGCGCGGGATTTCCAGATTGATGTCTTTCAGAGCAATAACGTCTTTACCTTCTTCGCCACCGACGAAGATTTTATCGACACCTTGAACTTTGATTTGAGTTTCTGTATTTGCCATTATTCAAGACCTCGGTGCCAACGTAACAAATAGTTATTCAATTTATCGACCACGGTATCAATCGCGAGTCCCAAAAGACCGATCGAAAACATCCCTGCGATAATTTTATCAGACCAGAAATATTCCCGCGCTTCCAAGATACGATAACCAAGTCCACTATTCACCGCGATCATTTCTGCAACGATCATACAGATGAAACCTGTTCCGATACCAATGCGGATACCACTCAAGATATAAGGCATCGCCGCTGGAACGATGACTTTTCTGAACATAAGGAAAGATCCTGCCCCCATGTTTTGAGCTGCACGGATATAGATAGAATCAACCGCTCTGACGCCAACAATGGTATTCATTAAGATTGGAAAGAATGCACCCAGGGCAATCAAGAACACTGCGGGAGGATTTCCCAAACCAAACCACAAGATCGCGAGCGGAATATAAGCAATCGGTGGAATCGGACGAAGTACTTGCACCAGAGGATTTAGATAATCATAAACTCTGCGGCTTTGCCCCATCAATAGACCAATGGGCAAGGCCAACACTCCCCCGATGAAACATCCTAAAACCACACGGTAAAAGCTTGCCCACAAATCGTGAACAAGCTCTCCAGAAAAGGCCCAAGTAAGCTTCGACATGCCCGATGCAGGATCATAGGCTTCTTGTGGCATGAGGTACTGATACCATCTGACGAGAACCGCTGATGGCGCAGGTAAAACTTGGGGGTTCACCCACCCGATGCGGACGACTCCCTCCCAAATTGCTAAGAATAAAAGAGGAACCCAGATACCTTTGATTCGTGAAAGAAAATCATTTTTAGCCTTAGCCATCAAAGCCCCTATTTACCCGTTACACCCAACGATTTTTTAGCTTCTTCTAATAAATCTAGTTTTACCCAGTCTGTTGCTTTCGGTGGAGTTTGCATTTTACCCACACCATATTTTTGCATAAAGTCTGTCGTGATTTGGATGTGCTCCGCAGTTAAGTGATAAACGTATGGAGAATTTCCGATAGCGTCTTTAAAATCTTGGGACGTGATTTGCCCTTTAAACATTTTTTCGATCACGAATTTTTCCGCCACATCTGGTTTATCCATGAAAAGCTGAGTGGCTTCCACGAAACATTTAATGAATCTTTCTGCGATGGGTTTTTTCTCGTTATACATTTTTTCTGTCATGACAAGAGTACGAATCGGTTTTCCCATTTCCGTGTCATAGGGTTTTAACAACTCCGTTCCCCAGCCTTTGTTAATCGCTTGTGAAGATTGCGGTTCACTTTGTGCCATAGCGTCGATCTGTTTTGCTGCCAGGGCTTGATTCAAATCCGCAAAGGCCATGTAAACGATGGTGACGTCTTTGCCTGGTTTATCAGACCAAGTCAGACCATTTTTGGAAAGCTCTGCTAATAAAAGCAATTCTTGAGCACCGCCACGAGCAACGCCAACTTTTTTACCTTTGAACTCTTTAACCGATTTAATATTTGAATCTTTACCTACGACAATACGAGCGCCACCTTCAGCAAAACCCGCCACCGCGTAGATTGGAACTTTCGATGCGCGACCTGCAATCGCCGCATCCGCCGCACTTGCAGCCACGTCGATTTCGCCCGCGATAATTGCTGGCATAATATCGATACCTTTGGCGAACACACGCTCTTGAACTTTGAGATTATACTTACTGCAGTGTTCCTGCATGTAGCTGATGGCACCATAATGCGCGAATTTCAAATTGCCCACGCGAACTACATCAGGGGCCGCATTGGCAAAGCTTAAAGGTGCCAAGGAAAGTGAAGCCAGAATCGTGCTGAAAATAATCTTGTGAGACATCATGAAGACCTCCAGGTTTTGGACCATCACTTAATGGTCTGCCCTATGGCAAAAGAATGCAAACTTGATTTAGCTGAGATTAAGCAGCTTTCCTTTCAGAGTGAATTTATCAATCAGAGACATTGCTAATATGAGAAAAAAGGCCGAAGTGATCGAACACTTCGGCCAGTTAACTAACAAGATTTTTGAAGTATTATGTTGAGCAGTGATTACAACCAGCAGCTGTTCACGCCACGCTCTTGCGCGGTTTGTTTTGCAAGGTCATATCCCGCATCCAAGTGTCTGAAGACACCCATTGCTGGGTCGGCAGTTAGCACTCTTTCCAGGCGTGCTGCGGCTTTTTCCGTCCCGTCAGCCACGATCACCTGGCCTGCGTGTTGACTATAACCCATGCCCACACCGCCACCGTGATGCAGGCTTACCCATGTAGCACCACACGCCGTGTTTACCATCGCATTTAGCAACGCCCAGTCACTGACTGCATCCGAGCCGTCTTTCATCGCTTCTGTTTCACGATTTGGTGAAGCCACAGAACCGCAATCCAAATGATCACGACCGATAACGATCGGGGCTTTTACTTTTCCTTCTTTCACAAGTTGGTTCAGCATAGCACCCGCTTTCGCACGCTCGCCGTACTCCAACCAGCAAATACGCGCTGGCAAGCCTTGGAAGGCAATACGCTCTTCAGCCATGTCCAACCAACGCAAAAGATCTTTTTTATGAGGGAAAAGTTTTCTCATCGCATCGTCTGTCACTTTGATATCAGCGGGGTCACCAGAAAGTGCCACCCAACGGAATGGACCAGAGCCTTTGCAGAACAATGGACGAATGAACGCAGGAACAAATCCTGGGTAATCAAATGCATTTTCAACACCCGCTTCTTGAGCACGTGCACGCAAGTTATTGCCGTAATCAAAAGTCACAGCACCCTTGTCTTTCATCGCAAGCATACCACGAACGTGTTTTGCCATAGAATCGTAAGCTGCTTTCAAGTAAGCCGTTTGATCTTTCTCGCGGAAAGTTTTTGCTGTGTCGACCGTGTAACCTTCAGGGATATAACCCACCAATGGATCATGGGCTGAAGTTTGGTCTGTCAAAAGATCTGGCGTGAAACCCTTGTCGATCAATTGGTGAATGACTGTTGCCATGTTACCAAGAAGAGCCACGGATTTCGCCTCGCCCGCGGCTGTGTATTTTTTAATACGAGCAATTGCATCATCGATGTCAGTTGCAACTTCATCAATGTATTTTGTTTCAAGACGTTTTTGAATACGAGTCGGATCAATTTCAACCGCCAGAACGCAAGCACCAGCAAACACACCTGCAAGCGGTTGTGCTCCACCCATACCGCCCAACCCAGCAGTCAAGATAACGCGGCCTTTTAAATCGCCATTGAAGTACTGGCGACCCGCTTCCACAAACGACTCATAAGTACCTTGGATGATTCCTTGAGTTCCGATATAAATCCAAGAACCCGCCGTCATTTGGCCGTACATCATCAAACCCTTTTTATCCAATTCGTTAAAGACTTCCCAAGTAGACCACTTAGGAACAAGGTTTGAATTCGCAAGCAAAACACGAGGAGCATCTTCGTGAGTTTTCAAAATGCCGATCGGCTTACCAGACTGCACTAAAAGTGTTTCGTCGTTTTCTAACTCTTTAAGGGCTTCCAGAATTTTGTCGAAGCATTCCCAGTTACGTGCCGCTTTACCGATACCACCATAGACCACCAGGTTTTCTGGATGTTCAGCAATTGAAGGATCCAAATTGTTTTGAATCATGCGGTAAGCGGCTTCTTGAAGCCAGCCTTTACAAACCATCTTATTACCCGTTGGGGCTTTAACGACGCGAGACATATGCTCTCCTTTGAATTACGAAGAGCTCGAACCTAGCAAAGAATAAGCCCGAAAGGTACGCCGTACCTCTCGGAGGTGCGGCGCGGCAAGGAAGGATCAATTGACTGTCCTAAGCGACGCGATAGACATACGCCATGACTCCGGATCGCAAAAGAAAAACCAAAGACCCCTGCCCCGTTTGCTTTTTAAATAAAAGCCGCTGTGTCTGTGCCTTGATCCCAAAATTGAATCTAAAAACACGCTTGTGCTTGGTGGTTCATGCCAAAGAATTAAAACGCACCACCAACACCGGCAGACTGGCGATACAAGCCCTGCTGAACAGCGAAATGCGTATCCGTGGAGCCGATCAGAACGCAGTGGACTTAAGCGACTTACTGACACCCCAATATCGCACCGTCATGTTTTACCCCTCAGATGACGCCAAGGAATTGACGCCAGAGTTCGTCGCCCAAGATCCACGCCCGATTCAATTAATTGTCCCAGACGGAAATTGGCGCCAAGCCAGCAAAGTTCATTATCGCCATCGTGAACTGAAAGACGTTCCGCGAGTGATGATCAAAACTCCAAATCAGTCCCCTGTGCACATGCGTGCAGAAAATACGGCCGAAGGCATGGCAACTTTGCAGGCCATTGCCGAGGCAATCGGCGTCATTGAAGGTGACGCCCCCAAAGAATCCTTAATGAAATTATATCGCGCAAAACTCGAAGGCACACTTCAAGGTCGCGGTATCAAGCTTGAAAACCTCATGCCTTCAGACCATAATAAGGCACAGCAGAGGCTTGACCGTTAATCACGACAGACACATACCCTTTGGGTTTGCTCGTGTCGACCTGTGAAGTATTCAGAAGCCGCGTTGCAACCAACAAATCACCCTGCTCATTACCACCAATTCCGGCTTTCCCATTGTGCAAGCTAAAGCGCTGAGGAGCCACTTCACTGTTATTCGCGGGAGTCCCCACTGCCATGACGGCGTCGACACGTGTGCATTGACCCGCCAGAAAACGATCCTTCCCGTTGCTTTTCAATAACACGACAACCGATGGTGTCCAGCTCGCGAGCTTAACGAAGACTCTGGTATCTGTGGCAGACCGGGGTTCAAGTCGAACTTCCACTACGGGAGCACTTCCTTCTGCGGACCAACTTGCTTCCGCATTATCGGTTTTGCGTTGTAAATTAATGATTGCGCGCCCGGCAGTGTTTCTTCCACCGATCAGATTCATCAATGGTTCACTGTTGGTTCCGCTGGTATACTGCGCTTGACCAAAAACTTCGATTTCCCAACTGTCCCCGACGGAAGGTGAATAGAAATTACCTAACTCAAACCACGTCGCTTGATTGACATTGTTACTCAATCTAAAACGCGAAGTAAGGTGGCCGTATTTTAGACTGCCATCAATGGCCGCACCAAAGGACTCAATCCTAGAGGAACCTATCTCCCAAATACTAAGCCAGCTATCACCCTGCTGGGAATTGTCGATCGAACTGCCGGATTGCAAATTAATCTGACGCGCATTCATTCGCGAGTAGTGCGCGATCAACGGATTCTTACAATCTTCAAGACTTAAGGCATCGATAATCCATTGGCCGTTGGAGATATCCCCCGGATAATCTGAGTGCTCAATCCACCCGTTATAAATGAGCGATTGAGTACAACGAGGCAAGTTTAGAACTTTTCCGCCTCTGCAGTTTTGAGCATTGAAGTTGGATAGCTCAATCGCAGTGCTGTGATCCCAACTTCCCGCTTCTCGTCCTGACCAAGTGGCTTTAATCACATCTCCCAGGCAGCCGCTGGCGTACCATTGATCGATTTTACAATCTATCGTATCAACAAGACTTAAAGAAACCCCTCCGACTTGGGTAAAGCGCAAACAGGCGCCTCGGAAAAATTGCCCCCCGATACAAGTATTATTAAAAAAACCTTGTTGATTGGGCGTGCTGCTGGCTCTGCCGTTAAAGACTAAATTGGCAATCTCGGTCCTGCGTGCGTTGACCTGAAACAAGAATTTGGAAGCACCATTCGATACCAGTGTTGTCGCTGGGAAATAGCCGAAATTTACCATCGCTCCCGACAACCGAAACAACGACTGCTCTTGCGTTCCAAAGTCACAAGCAGACACATAGAAAGTACCCGCAGGAAACTGAACGCCAATTGCCGGATTGTTGCTTTTTGACCATTGATACATCGCCATGATTGCAGCCGCCGCATCGGTTTTCCCATCGGCGATTGCACCAAAATCAAAAATATTCAGACTATTAAAATCATCCACCACACGACGCCATGCAAAACCACTGCCAGCAAAGACCACTCCCCCATCATCTTTCCCACTTGCCAAGGAACCGACAAACTCACCACCACCCACATCCAGCCCCTTGTGCCAGCTTCTTAATTTAATCGTAATACCAGAAGATGTAGGGCGTGTTTTACGCAACTCTTCTACAGAGGCTACTTCTCCCTGAGAGGCACTTGCCGACACATTGGAAGGAACAAGAGCTTTCGAAGCGTGTGGTTCACTTGCTTCGGCATATCTAGAAACAGTACTGACTGACAGAACGGTTACCAAAGAGGAGGCTGCGGACTGCAAGACTTGTCTTCTTTTCATAAATCATCCTTGTATGAATTGAAATGAGACTGCATACAGCCATGCTTGATATCTTCGAGATATCATACGACCTCATCAGCCCCAGGGTTTATGTTTCCGTGTTTATACGCTCCTGCCGTCATCGCTAAACAGTCAAGCGCTTAGTCACCTGCAGAACAGGCTATGGATATCAAACATAATACGAGACAAGAGACTTTCGGATTTCATGGAAGTTGCAAGAACGGATTCCGATTCAAATTGCAAACTTACATCGGATGAGAGCTTTAGTCTGGGAATGAGTTATTTAACAAGTTTTCAGACGTGAACCGCGCAAGCGGTGATCACGATACCTATTTAGCTTTGAAGATTTTTTTGTTTATGAAGTCTTAGGCTCAAACTAAAAAGCGATCCCGAAGGATCGCTTTTTAAAGTCTATGCTAGTAAATTTCTTCTTCGTCGGAACCTTCGAAGAATCCATTTGGTTGTAAACCGAAGCCTGGAACATTATCGTCCACTCGGCAGCTGATACGACAGCTAGCATTGCAACTTACCCACGCGCTGTTACCCGGAGAAATATATCCCGGAGAGCAATGCGAAGAACAAGAAGGCATTCCCATGGAAACGCCACCTTTGATCGAGCAAGTTGAACTTGCATTATTTTTCGCCGTGCTTTCCGCGCGCGATTGAAGGTTGCGTGGGCAAAAAGAATCCCCGCCCTTGCATGAACCAGAAGCGCTTCCCGTACCCGTCACCCAAATCGTTTTTTTCGCGAATGCAGGAACAACCAAGAAACTCATCAAGACAAAACTCATTAATGCATTCATAAACACTCCTTATGTTCCCGCTGCGCGGGTATTACCACTCTAGTTCGCCGACTGTATTTTCGACGACGTTCATTAATTCACCAGAGACCATCATTGCTTTGATTGCTTCGACGTCTTTGTGGAAGATGCGATCCTCTTTTGCGAACGGAACTGTTTTTCTAATGTGATCATGCACAGCTTTGACGGCCGCAGCTGGCTTCAGGGGCGCAATCAAATCAAGGGCTTGGGCACCAGATAGAAGTTCCATCGCAACCACATGTTCTGCGTTTCTTAGGATTTGTGCAAATTTTCTTGCTGCAATGGTTCCCATGGAAACGTGGTCTTCTTTTTCAGCCGAAGTTGGAATTGAATCCACAGATGCTGGATGAGCCAAAACTTTGTTTTCGCTGACTAAAGACGCCGCCGCCACTTGCACGATCATGTGCCCAGAATTCAAACCGCCATTGGGTGTCAAGAACGGAGGAAGGTCACTCATTTGTGTCGAAATTAATTTAGAAATGCGGCACTCAGAAATACTTGCTTGAGAGGAAATCACGATACCCGCAAAATCCATCGCGTGCGCCACTGGCATACCGTGGAAGTTACCGCAGGAAAGAACTTTATTCGCATCAGCAAATACCAACGGATTGTCCGTCGAAGAGTTCGCTTCAGTTTCCAGAACTTTCACAGCGTAGCGAATACCATCTTTCGCGGCACCATGAACTGCCGGCATACAGCGAAGTGAGTAAGCATCTTGAACACGGTGATCTTGGTATTCATGCAAATGCGCCTCACCGATTTCACTCATCTCGCCCATGATTTTAATCAAGTTGCGACCTGTTTTACCTTCACCCGAGTGAGGGCGGCTGGCTTGAATCAATGGATCAAAAGGTTTTCTGGAACCTCTCATCCCTTCAACTGTCATTGCACCCGCAAGATCTGCCATCCAAAGCAGACGACGCGCCTCCCACAATGAAAGAAGTCCGATAGATGTCATCACCTGGCAACCGTTGATCATTGAAAGACCTTCTTTGGCTTTCAATTCAAGTGCGGTGATTTTTTTCTTTTCCAAAAGCTCTTTAACGTGAACGGGCTTGTGATCAGGTCCCCATGCTTCGCCTTCACCGATGATTGTCAGTGCCAAATGCGACAGCGGAGCCAAGTCCCCCGATGCCCCCACGGAACCTTGAGAAGGAACCACAGGGATGATGTCGTTATTTAGAAATTCCAAAATTTTATCAACCACCGTCGGGCGAATGCCGCTGTGACCTTTCGCTAAAGCATTCGCACGCAAGATCATCATCGCGCGTGTTTCCGTTTTTGTGAAAGGAGCACCGATTCCCATGGAGTGCGAACGGATCAGGTTTCTTTGCAATTGTTCAATTTCGGAATCAGAGATACGAACAGACGAAAAAGCACCAAAGCCTGTGTTCACACCGTACATGACTTCGCCACCAGAAATACGGCCTTCGATATAGTCACGAGACTTTTTCATGGCAGCACGAGCTGAATCAGCCAGTTCCACTTTCATGGAAGGTGTGTGGGCCGCTTTATAGAGATTTTCAATCGTGATATTTTCACCTGTAAGTTGCATGGTGGAGACCTTTCAGTTTCATTCTAAAATGAGGTCCCGACTTTACCGATAACGCCCCGCCCAATCAAATAAAAAAGCCGGCTACGAACCGGCTTTTTTTTACTCTGAATTTGCGAGAACGAAATTAGAAGTGAAGAGGCAAAGACACTGACAACATGTAAGAGTCCATTTTGCCTGGGCTGTTGTTATCAACGCCACCAGATGTGCTCTTATCCAAGTTCTCCATGATGTATTCAAAATTTAGTGATAGGAATGGAAGACCTGTGAAAGCCACACCTACTTTGACTGGTTTGCCTTTGAAAGACGTGTCAGAAGGACTGTCCGTTTTAATTTCGCTGGAAAGACCGTAACCAATCCAACCTCTTAGCAAAATTGGAAAATCAATACCTGCGACAGCGTACAGAGTGTTACGTTTCGCATCTGAATTTGTTTGGCCATCTGGTTTATATTTTCCGCTAACACCCAAATTATAATCAACACCCAACCACAACAAAGCTGGAGCTGTCCAAGCAAGACGCGCACCCATATTTACAAGTTCAGTTTTTGCAGTTGGATTTACATCCGTGTGACTGCCCATTTCGTAACCCAAATAAGGTTCGATCATCACACCAGCATGTGCGGCACCCGAAAATCCCAAGAATAAAGCTAAAACGAGCCACATTTTTTTCATCATCTTCTCCTTTTGTAACACCAAAAATAATTACACTTGCACTACAATTCTGGAAGCACCTGTAGATAACGTCAAGGAGACGCTATGGCCCGACCCGCCTTTAGAGACGACAAAGAATATTATGAATCACTCCCCGGCAAACGCATCAGCACAGGTGTATTGTTGTTTTATAAAAACCAAGCGCTGCTTGTTCAGCCAAGTTATTCTGGCGGCTGGATTCTGCCGGGTGGCACGGTGGAAGCCGAAGAATCTCCGATGGAGGGACTTATCCGCGAAGTGAGAGAAAATCTGGGAATCGTCATCACCCCGACCCACGTCTTGGCCATTGATTACATTCCGAACAAAGATGTCAAAGGTGAATACTTAAGCTTTCTCTTTGGCGCGATCGACCTTAGCGAACAGCAAGTGCAAAATATTTCGATTTCACTGAAAGATATCAAAGACTATAAATTCGTCGACATGGATATCGCTTATTCAATGCTAGTCCCGGCCATTTCCCGTCGCGTGCAAAGCGCATTGAAAGCCGTCACCGAAAATTACGTAATGGTCTACCTCGAAGACGGCAGAATCCCTCCCAGAGACCTTCCCCTTTAGGTAACAGTTCCCTTTTTGGACTGCGTTGCAGTACAAAAAGGGAACTGTTACCTGTACCTGTAGGACAAAATTTTGAAAAGGGATTTCAGTGCTGCCTTGGGATTGCTCGCCCCTAAGGACCGATGGTAAGCGTCTAATACAAATCTCGCGATGGCGCCAGCTTCAATGGGATTCAGTTTCTGTTTGGACTCTTTGCGAATGGCATCCGCCAAAGCCTTTTCATGTCGCATCCACATCTGCTTCGAGTACAAATTTAGTGCCGGCGTGCTTTCAATTAGATTCATAAACGATTTAAAATTTTTTCTTTGCTCATCTTTGATGGAATCCAGATGTTCAAGTCCTGCTTCCAAAAGCGCCTCATAAACACTCTGTCCTTTTTTCCTATTCATGACCGCATCCACGAGTTGTGCTTCCTGTTCAGCATCGTCATCGAAAACCAGGGACTCTTTATTCGGAAAATAATTAAAAAGAGTGGGCACCGAAACTTTGGCACGCTCTGCGATTTCTGCAGTCGTAACACTGTCATAACCCCGCTCTATAAAAAGGACTGTCGCCATATCTGAAATAGCTTTCCGAGTTTGTTTCTTTTTTTCTTCTCTCAATCCCATATTCAGACACCTCCGGCGTTCAAATCAAATTAAACGCCATTTCAATTATTATAGTCAGTTAAATTTTTAAGTCACTATACTTTTTGACGCGCAGAGCATATACTGTACTCAGTCAAGGAGACTCCCATGCAGCAAAGCAATCAAACTTCCATAACTATCATTGGCGCCGGTCTAGGTGGTCTGACATTAGCCCGCGTTTTGTATATTCACGGAATCAAATCCGTGGTCTATGAAGAGGAAGCCTCCCCGAATGCACGCTCACAGGGCGGAATGCTGGACATTCACGAACACAATGGACAAATCGCTTTAAAGGATGCGGGCCTTTACGAAAAGTTTTTAGAACTGATCATGCAGGGAGGTCAGGCCACTCGAGTTCTTGGCAAAGACGGAAAAGTTTTAGTCGACGAACCCGATGATGGCACGGGCGGAAGGCCCGAAGTAAAACGCGGCGAGCTTCGTCGTATTTTGCTCGAATCCCTACCCGCTGGAACTGTGGTTTGGAATCACAAGATCACCTCTGTCACCTCGTTAGGAGAAGGCAAACACCAAGTAAACTTTGCTAATGGCAAAACTATCACAACTGATCTTTTGATCGGTGCCGATGGCGCTTGGTCCAAAGTTCGCCCTTTGCTCTGTAAGGAAAAACCATCATATTCCGGTACGACATTCATTGAGACTTATTTGCACGAAGCAGACAAGAATTATAGAACAAGCGCCAAAGCTGTGGGCGAAGGTTCTCTTTTTTCCACGGCGCCAGGTAAAGGTATTTTGGCTCATCGTGAACATGGCGGCACATTGCATACTTATATTGCTTTAAGTAAACCCTTAGAATGGTTTGCCACCATTGATTTCGATAAATCCGAACAAGCGCTTTCTCGCATCGCTGAAGAATTTAAAGGATGGGCACCAGAACTTACAGCCTTGATTACCTGTGGCGAAACGAAGCCTATTGCACGCCCTCTGCACACCCTACCCGTCGATGTGAAGTGGGAACGAATTCCTGGGGTTACTCTGCTGGGTGATGCGGCCCACCTGATGATTCCTTCGGGTGAGGGTGCGAACCTTGCGATGCTTGACGGCGCAGAACTTGGAAAAGCGATTGTCGCCCATCCGGGAAATATCGAGGCCGCCCTTGCTGCCTATGAGAAAGAACTTTTCCCGCGAAGTACAGCTGAGGCCCGAGAGTCTTTGCGCATGCATGAGATCTTATTCGGAGAAAATGCACCCGAGACTTTGGTTGATTTTTTCACAAGCGTGAAATCCTAATTCGATTAGGATCAAGAAATCTGGAAGTCATTTTACAAGTACAAGGCCTTTTATTTGGTAACGCGCAAGAATTTCTCATGCAAACTTTTTGATATTTACGAGAAATTCGGGCGCCCTGGCAATGAAAGGGATGGAAAAAAAGACTTACAGAAAGATTTCTGAAAAAATAACGCTTACTTTGGCGGTTTGGCTTTTCATTATAACCGCCCTAGCCACTTTTTTCAGTTATCTGCATATCACGTCTATCGTCACTAGTTTGGTCATGGAAAATCTGGATAAGTACATCGAGGTTCGCAGTGATCGTGAAAGCCAGGTTTTCAGACTTGCCACTAAAAATCAGCAAATTTTGGCTCATCGTTTAGAGTGGCATTTAAAAAACGGATTAGACCGCGTTGACGAAAGATTTAATAAAATATTTAGGAAATATCCTGACGGGGCTACTCGAGAAAAAGACGAGATAGATAACAAGCTTCATCCCAGTTACTTCTTACCCAACTTTCAAAAAATCGATAAAGCCACCAAGGAACGATCCATCATCATGTATGACTTTTTGGATCGCGAATGCTTTTTGAGTACTGCTACATTCTCAGATTGCTGGGTGGCCGACGCTTGGGGATCTCTTGGCACATTATTGGAGGAAGAAGTAGGATACTCAGCGAAAATCCCTGGGGATTTTAAAAATATGGATCAAATCTGGATGCAAAATATTATTCCAGAGAACAATCCCAACCTTGAACAGAAATGGACCAAAACATATTACGATCCCGCTTGGCAAGTTTGGATGATCACTCTGGCGACTCCCATTGTCGTTGACGGTAAATTCACGGGAGCCATTGGTAATGATATTTTCGTTGGCCAGATGCTCGATCGAATTATGAAGTTCAAACTCAGCGGAACCAAAAACCTGGTGATCAATTCCGAGGGCTATATGGTCGCCCACCCTAAACTTCAGGATCAGATCAAACAATCCGACGCGCTTTTAAAGGTATCAGATCTTAAAGACAAAGATCCATTAATGGAAAAAATCTTTCTAACGGCTAAAAAAGAACTCCCCTTTGAAAAAGATGACCATGACGGGCATGTTTTTGACCTTGGATCAAAAGATCTGATCGCCATCGGTAAAGTCAAAGGACCTAATTGGTACCTAGTGACGCTTTATCCAAAATCATTAATTCAAACAGCAGCATTCAATTCCAGTCGCTATATTTTATTTTTTGGTTGTATCAGTTTGATTTTAGAACTTTTCCTCATGATGCGACTTCTAAAAGAAAAACTAGCAAGACCTTTGAAAAGCTTGGTTACCACCGTCCAGCAAGTCAGTGCTGGCGACCTCGGTGCTAAGGTCACTATGCGAACCCGCGACGAATTTGAAATTTTGGGCGATGCATTTAATGAAATGACTTACAATCTGGGAATCTCACGGGCAGAAAGCCACGATGCCATGAACAAAGCTATCGAAGCCGCGCGAGTCAAATCTGATTTCGTGGCCAACATCAGCCACGAAATGAAAACTCCGCTAAATGGGATCTTAGGGATGACCCATTTCTTAAATGATACAAACTTGACAGACGAACAGCGCAAATACGCGAACTTAATTACCGAATCTGGGAATAGTCTGCTGGCCATTGTTAATCAAGTCTTGGACGTTTCAAAAATTGACGCGAAGAAAATGGAACTTGCCGAGGTTGAGTTCAGTCTGAATAAACTTTTAGAAGACGTGTATACATTGAATCACTTTGTGGCCAAACAAAAAGGCATTCCCATCGACATGGAAAGCTCTGTTACCGAGGAGGAACGTCCCTTCGTTGGTGACCCAGATCGTTTAAAACAAATATTAAATAATCTGATTAGTAATGCCTTAAAATTCTCTGACATGGGTTCGGTGCTAATCACTGTCAATGAAGTCGGTCGTTCCGAAAACACCCGCCGCATACGCTTTGTGGTTAAAGACCAAGGTATCGGAATATCCGAAGAAGCTCAGTCACGACTGTTCCAACCGTTCACTCAAGCCGACATGTCAATGTCCCGACAATATGGCGGCGCCGGTTTGGGGCTTTACATCGTAAAATCCTTTGTGACTCTGATGAATGGTACCGTCGGAGTAAAAAGTATTCCTGGCGAGGGCTCGGAATTTTGGTTTGAAATTAATTTGGGATTTGGAGCTGCACCACAGTCAATAGCTCCGCCAGTGGTTATCCCTACTACACCGAAAGTGACTCTGCCGATTCTGGTCGTAGAAGATAACTTTGTTAACCAGGTATTAACAGAAGCTCTATTAAAAAAACTTGAATATACGAGTAAAGTTGTCAACGACGGACAGGAAGCGGTGAATATTTTTGAAGAGGGAAAATTCTGTCTGATTTTAATGGATTGCCAGATGCCTATAATGGATGGATTTGAGGCAACTCGACAAATTCGTAAAAAGGAATCTCAGGACTTCAGAATTCCTATCATTGCGCTCACGGCAAATACCGAAAACGACAATCGTCAGGTGTGTTTGGATGCTGGGATGGACGATATGCTAAGTAAGCTAGTGAAGGTAGCTATCTTTAAAGAAAAGCTAGAATACTGGCTTACTCAGTCACAAAAAAAACTATAACTGCGGAGCTTGGTAAGTTTGCTTCCACCAGAAACGAACTGGCTCTGCCACATCCTTGGCTGCAGATTCTAACAAGTACCAACCTGTGGCCGGTGCCTTGATAGAGCCCTTCGCCACTTGGGTTGCCCCGTCGTAGGCTTTTTCCACCACGACTTTGTTATCTGGTCCGGAAATCCTCATCAAATATTGCGAAGACTGCTTCCAGTTATTGCGCTCATAATTAATTTCCCATTCAAGCAGAGTTCCTTCTTGGGCATAGATATAACCCGTCTTATTCCATTTGCCGTTTTGGGCAGGCAAAATATCCAAATCATTGGCCCCTGCAAACTCCTGAGTCACGGAGTAAGGAATAATTTGCGGAGCATACTGCACATTCGGCACGGAATAAGCAACATAGCCATTCGGTGGAACTGTGATTCTAGCTTTCCCCTCGCCATCTGTTTTCACATTCGGTTGCCCCCCGGAATAATCCTGCAACTCCACATTCGGGCCAAAGTGAGTTTGAACCGTTTCGGTGCGTGAACTTTGCATATTATCGTTCATGCCGACCACAACACCTGGCGACCCCGTGCGCTCGTACACCAACAGATCATCATCAGCCCAACGATACTCTGTCGCACCATTTGCCAACGCTCCATTGATCCACATCAAGCGATCAATATGGTTTTTCATTCCATAGACAAAATAGTCTTTCCAGTAAACACTTGGGTAGCCTTCAGAGGTTAGAATATAGACATAACTAAGTTCTTTATTCTTAATCGTTGGAAAACCACGATCTGTGTCGTCATTTTCAGCAAAGGTTACGGCCAAATCGGGAGCGCGCCCTAACAAGCCCGCCTTCACCAAGCGTTTCATGTCGAACAACCCCGCGCCCGATGCCATATCACGAAGAGTCGACCACAGTGGGAAGTCAAAGGCACCAGCGCGTGAATTCAAACCATTCTTAACATAGTTATAAAGAACATCCGTGCCATCCCAGTTTTCGACGACGACGTATTGTTTTTGAAGTTCACCATGACTTAATAAGTTTTTTAAAAAATCAAAAGGAATCTCTTTAGCTGAATCAATACGGAAGCCTTGTGTACCCAGGGCCTTCACCAACCAGTCACATGAAGCTCTAAGTCCATCCATCACATAGTTGGAATTAAAATTAAAAACCCGACCATAAGGGAAATCGCGGCTGAAATCATCGGGGCCTTTAGGGAAGCGACCTTTGCCATCCACGCCATAAGCATCTTTATAGGAATATTTCTTATCACCAGCATCACCTGCGCGGTGGCTGACATTCAAATCCAAAACAACTTGCATGCCGTTCGCACGAGACATTGCAACCGTTCTTTGCAACTGATCGCGGGTTCCCCAATGAGTGGGAATGGTGCCACGTTGGTCTTTAGAACCAAGATCATAATCATCATAGGGATCATAGCCCCGAGACAACCCACCTGAAGCACTTTTTAACACCGGGGGAATCCACAGCGCTGTAAACCCCGCCTTGGCCAATTCATTGCTTTGCGCTGAAAGTTTATCCCACCATGGCTTTTCAGGAGTAGATTCTGCCTCCCAATAAAACCCTTGCAACATCACTCCTGCTTGAGTGATCTGCGAAAAAATCATCGTTACCGAAAATGCTAATAGAAAAAATCGCATAGTAGCCCCTCCGGAAAAAAACTTTCACAAAGAATTTCCAAATGGTCATTTAAGAAATTTAATTTTTCTGCATTTATGTTCCGCGCAATTCGCAAAAACACTGCTCAAGTGATTGCTCTATAAAGAACTCGCAAAACGCTTGAAGAATTCTTCAATTCAATTTTAAGATTTCGTTAAGACCGGTAACATACGATTAAAAAGCAACCGGACTTTTCAGGAGTGAACCATGTGCCAACTGCTAGGCATGAATTGCAACGTCCCCACCGATATTTGTTTTTCATTTACAGGCTTCAAAGCTCGCGGCGGTCGAACAGACATCCATCAAGATGGTTGGGGAATTGCTTTTTTTGAGGGTAAAGGTGTTCGTCAATTTTTGGATCCTTTGCCTTCTGCCCACTCGCCGGTGGCTGAGCTTGTCCGAAACTATCCCATCAAATCGACGAACGTCATCGCACATATTCGCAAAGCCACTCAGGGAATTGTTTCTTTAGAAAATACACATCCCTTCATGCGCGAACTTTGGGGAAGCTATTGGGTCTTCGCCCACAACGGTAACATTTTAAATTTTGATCCGATTCTTGACGGAACATTCAGACCTGTTGGTTCAACCGATAGCGAAAAAGCATTTTGCTGGATTATGCAGGGACTGCAAAAAAAGTTCGGCGACGTTTTTCCATCTAAAGAAGACCTTTTCTCGGCGATCCACCAACTGACATTAGATATTTGCCCGCACGGTGAATTCAACTTCCTTTTGACCAATGGGGATTTCCTGATCGCTCATTCGTCGACGAACTTGACGTATATTGTTCGTAAAGCCCCCTTCCCAACAGCAGAACTGAAAGATGAAGACCTAAAAGTCGACTTCAATTCTTTGACCACGCCCTTAGACCGCGTTGCCATCATCGCAACGGTCCCTTTAACGAATAACGAACAATGGACTGCGATGAAACCCGGAAGTCTTTGGCTTTTTCGCGACGGACATGTGCTTGATAGCAAAGACACGATCTCGGGTCCCAAAGAAAAAATTCTTTGCTAAAAACAAAAAGCCCTCTTCCGAGGGCTTTTGACTTAACTAATTGAAATTTTCAATTTGCTTCTGAAGTTCAGACAATCTTGTCCATTCTTCCTGCGTAAATGTCTCCTGCAAATTCAAGGTGTTCTTCCCACCACATTTCCCTGCGCCCTTATCGACAAACTCGACAAGTTTAGCAGCTCTTGTATCCCCCAACTGTTTCATCGCCAAGGCATACCCATGAACTCTCCCCAATATCCAACAAGTGGCTGGAGCATCTTTGGCTTCAATCGAGGATTTCATAACCTTAGAAATATTCCTCGCCGTTTCAAACTTCGCTACAGGAACAGACTCCGCAAACGAAAGCTGAGAACCCAACACAAGACCAAATACTAAAAGACTTTTCATGGTACCTCCGAAAGGTAAGTTGTTGCAAAAACTAAAAAAGGGAACTGTTACCTGAGGGAGGCGATGGCTTGGGCGTAGTCTTTGCCGAAGACGTAGCTGCCCGCTACGAATACATCGGCTTCGTGACAAAGCTTCGCTGTTTCGGCGTTGATGCCGCCGTCGACTTCGATCAAGCATTTTAGATTTTTCTTAGAAATTTCAGAGCGCAACACAGAGATCTTTGCGATTTGATCTGCCATGAACGATTGACCACCGAAACCAGGCTCCACTGTCATTACCAACACCAATTCGCAAAGTGGCAACAGTGGCAAAATAGATTCAACCGGGGTCCCGGGACGAAGTGTGATCCCCGCCTTCGCTCCCAATGAAGTAATTTGACGAAGTACTGTTGCAGGATCTTTTGTGGATTCCACGTGAATCGTCAAATAGTCGGCGCCAGCTTTTACAAAATCTGCGACATATTTTTCGGGTTCAGTGATCATCAAGTGAACATCTAAAGGAATCGGGGAAACTTTCTTAAGCGCCTTCACCACCGGAATACCGATCGTCAGGTTTGGAACAAAGTGCCCGTCCATAACATCAACATGGGCCCAGTCAGCTCCGGCAGCGGCGATTGCTTTCACCTCTTTTTCAAGGTTTGCAAAGTCTGCTGACAAAATCGAAGGGGCAACCATTTTAGCCAATGTGATCTCCAGGTTTCAAATTGTGTCCCTTTAAGAAATCAGACACCTTCATACGATTGCGGGATTCAGGCTGAACTTCAAGCAATTTCAAAAGTCCGTCGCCCGTTGCGACAGTGAACGAATCTGCGTCAACCGCGGTCACCGTTCCAGGTGCCGCGTTTGAAGTCGCGGCAATCGGACGTACCACATGCAGTTTTAGTTTTTTACCGTCTAGCAAAGTGTAAGTTCCCGGGCCATAGACAAAGCCACGAACTTTACCATCGATGGACTTCGCGGACTTACTCCAATCAACCAAAGACTCTGCCTTGTCGATTTTTGGAGCCACCGTCACTTGCGACTCGTCTTGAGGTACGGGCGCTAAATTTCCGCGCACATAATCCATCAATTCCACTCGCAACAAATCAGCACCCAAATCAGCCAGCACATCGTGCAACTGCAACGCGTGCATTTCGGGAGTGATCGTCACTTTACGAATACCGATGATGTCACCGGCGTCTAATTTTTTAACCATTTTTTGCAAAGCCACCCCGGACTCTGCATCGCCCGCTTCAATCGCACGTTGAATGGGAGCCGCCCCACGCCAGCGAGGTAAAATCGAACCGTGCACGTTCACGCAACCAAAGCGGAAGGACGACATAAAGTCTTCCGTTAAGATTTGCCCAAAGGCCACAACGATGCCGACTTCCGCTCCCCAGGAGCGAATTTCTTCAACGGCCGCAGGATCTTTTTTCAGGGATTCAGGTGTAAGAACTTTAAGTCCGTGTTCAAGAGCTAGAACTTTCACCGGACTTGGAGTGAGTTGCATTTTGCGACCCGCCGGGCGATCCGGCTGAGTCACAACTCCGACAACTTCAAAATGTTCATCTGCTAGTAGGGCCTTCAAAGATGTAACAGCAAATTCTGGTGTTCCCAGAAAGCAGACGCGGACCTTACTCACGCTCGTTGCCTTCAACTTGCTTAGAGCGGGCTCTTTCCATTTCTTCCTTGGTCGGATAACCATGTTTTTGGATTTGTTTTTTGATCTTGTTAGATTTCACAAAGCTCAAATGATCGATAAACAATGTTCCTTCAAGGTGATCCAACTCATGCTGCATACAAATCGCAAGCAAGCCGTCTGTTTTCACGATGAATTCTTTGCCGTTCACATCGAAAGCTTTCATTTCTATGTAATCATAACGCTCAACCGTTTCGTAATAGCCAGGAACTGACAAGCAACCTTCGTCAAACGTCGTTTTACCTTCGCCTTTAACGATTTCTGGATTGATTAATACAAGGGGTTGTTCAACGGCCTTTTCAAGATCCGTCATTTCTTGATCCTTATAACGGCGACCTTTGTCGTCTTTAGGACGAGTGTCGATCACGATCATACGAACCAACTCACCCACTTGCGGGGCAGCTAAGCCGATGCCGTGAGCATCGTACATCGTTTCAATCATGTCCTCTTGAAGCTTTTTAAGCTCAGGTGTGCCGAACTCGGAGAGCTTCACAGGTTCTGCAACTTCGCGAAGTCTCGGGTCAGGGAAAGTGAGGATTTTCATGATCATAGGGCCTCCAGAGAGGCCCCCATTATATCAGTATTTCAGCCTTTTGAGAAGGACCAAGGCCAACCCGGTCATTAAGATATTAGGAGCCCAAGCCGCTAATACCGGGGGTATCGAGCCATGCTGCCCCAGAGTGATTCCAGAGGAATACAGAACGTAATAGCCAAAAACCAAGGCCAAACAGATACCCAAATTAAGCATGGTACCACCGGAACGCCCCCTGCCAACACTGAATGGCAGACCCAAAAGGCACATCACCAGGCCCGCAAAGGCAAAGCTGTACTTCGACTGATAGCCCACTTCGTAAGCAATAGTATCCAGACCGGCATCTTTGTTTTTAGCGATAAAGTGCTTAAGCTCGCCCTGGGACATCATTTCCGCTGTTTGCCCCGCACTTTGCAAGTCCTTGGAGTCTTCAGCCATCACGATGTTTTTAGTCTTAAAATCAGTGGTTAACGGAAAGCTTGAATCCTTCGTAAACAGTGTCACAGTCCCCTGATTCAAGGCCCATTGACTGCCTTGAATTTCCACATCGCGAGCCGTGATCATTTGGATCAAATCCCAATCATCACTAAAGAAATACATCGTTAAGCCTTGGGCCTTATCACCCTTCGCACTTAATGTTTTGATATTAAAAATAGAGTCCTTGGTGCGATACCAAATCTTATTAGTCTTAACCGTCGAAAAGCGGTGCGGCTCTTTTTTAAGCTCATAGTAAAAGATGTAGTTCTTTTGGGTGTTGGCTCGTGGAACCAAGCGGTCCGTCATGAAATAGCCACCCACAGAAATCAGAATCACCCACAGCAAAGTCGGAGTAGCAATGCGAAGCAGGCTCATGCCCGCAGAAAATAACGCAACGAGTTCATTGGCCTTATTCAAATTCGTCAAAGTCAAAATCGTGCCCAACAAACAAGCAACTGGAAGAAGTTTCGAAATGATGTCTGGAAAAGAGTAAAGATAGTAACTGAAAATCGTCGCCGTGCTGACACCCTTGTACTGAGAAACCGTCGACATGGCATCGACCGCAGTGAACAAGGTTAAGAAAACTAAAAGGCCACCAAGAAAGTAACCGAAGAAAAGCCAAGATGTATAACGATCAATTCTGTTCATTCTTAGAGTTTCCTTGACTCACGTCCAAAATCCTATTTAACTTTGATTATGGCTTTACGCGTCTTACTTGCAGATGAGAGTTCCACAATCAAAAAAGTAATGCAACTGGCATTGTCTGACTTCGCTGTCGAAGTTAAGGCAGTTCCCGTGGGACTTGATGTATTGCCAGTCACAAAAAGCTTTAAGCCCGATATCATTTTCGCAGACGTACTTTTGACAAAAAGAAACGGCTATGAAGTCAGCCTTGAGCTTAAAAACGATCCCGAAACTTCCAACATTCCCGTCGTTTTGATGTGGAGTGGTTTCATGGAAATCGACGAGGGCAAAGTTACCGAATCCCGCGCCGATGACCGCCTGGAAAAACCATTCGATGCCGAACATCTGCGTGGCTTGGTAAATAAACTTGTTAAAAAGACCTCTGAGAATCCAGTCAGCCAATACCTGACATTCCCAGAGATGCCTGAATTCGAAGAAATGCCCAATGAAACTCCTGCCGCGGATCAGTCTGCTGCAGAGGTCGCTTATGCTGATCCCGAATTGAACACTTTGGATTCTATTCCCGAAATCAGCGAAGACGAGGCCCTCAGCCTTGATATCCCGGGAGAGGAATTCACTTCTGTTCCATTGACGTCACCTAAAGGCGAAGACGAAATGGACGAAGGTGGCTGGGCTCACCAAGATTTAACAAAGTTTAAATTAAACATCCCTCAAAATGAAACCGAAGACTTCGCTTCCAAGTTTGTAATCCCTCAAGATGAGGACCTATCAAACGCACATATCGAAGTTTCGGGAAACTTTGAAGAGATCAGCTTTGACGAAGCCAGCCCCGATTTGACGCAAAAACCTGCGCCAGTTGCAGCCAAAGCTCCGCCGAAGACTTTGCCTGAGGATTCATTCTTAGGAAAAGTGGAAAAATCTGTAAAAGATCAAATGATGGAGACCTTAAACAAAGGTCCTTCTGCACCTAAAGCGCAACCGACTGCTGCAGGGGCAAAACCAACTCCGGCTAATGCTCAGGGTAAAACCCAATCCAAGGTGGACTTGTCCAGCGAAATGATGGAAAAGATTGTCCGTGAGGAAGCTCGCGAAGTGATTGAATCCGTTTGTTGGAAATTGCTTCCCGAGATTGCAGAGCGCATTGTTCGCGAAGAGTTAAGTAAACTCATGCGCGAAACAGAAAAATCCATCTAGTACCTTTTTTCTGCCCGCCTCACACCAGGTACACCTATGTGAGGTTCTATGACACTGATTGATCTAATCCGCGCAGCTATCAAAGAAGACATGCCCCATGGCGATGTCACGACAGAGTCCCTTGCACTAACTCCCAAAGTAGGTCGTGCTCGCTTAAAAGCAAAAGAAGATCTTGTGCTTTCTGGTGCTGCTCCTTTTGAACAAACAATGCAATTACTTGAACCGAACTGCCGCGTGAAATGGCATTTCGAAGAAGGCCAAGAAATTTTGAATGGTCAAATCATCTGCACTATCGAGGGTGACCTTGTGCAGATTTTGAAAGCGGAGCGTGTGGCTTTGAACTTCTTGGGTCATCTTTCTGGTATTGCGACGGTGACTCGCCGTTTTGTAAAACAAGTCGAGCACACAAAAACTAAAATCCTTGATACTCGTAAAACAACTCCCGGTTATCGCGAGCTTGAAAAAAAAGCAGTCCTTCATGGTGGTGGCGTCAATCACCGCATGAATCTTAGTACAGCCATCTTAATCAAAGACAATCATATCTCTGTTATGGGTGGTATTACGAATGCTGTGAATCGCGTCCGTGAACACTCGAATCTTCCCATGGAAGTTGAAACGCGAACATTGGCTGAGGTTAAAGAAGCTGTTGGACTGAATGTGAAGCACCTGCTTTTGGACAACATGGATAACGAGATGTTGAAACAAGCTTTGGCATTGATTCCCGAAGGCGTTCATACGGAGGCCAGTGGCAATATGAGTTTAGCGCGTGTCAAATCCGTGGCAGAGTGTGGTGTAAGCTTTATCTCTGTTGGAGCTTTGACACATTCAGCTCCCGTTGCTGACGTTTCTTTGATCTTTGCTTGGGAGGAATAGTGGCTAAAAACATGACTTCCGAAAACCCGATGAGCGAAATCCGTATCGGTGACGTGACAGCCAAGTGGGCTCGCAACAATCACCTGCACGTGGAATACAAAGCTCAAACAGAAAGCACGAATGCCACTGCCAAAGAATTGGCGTTCGAGGAAGATTTGTTAGAGCAAGCCCTGTGTTTATTCATAACAGATCAGCAAACAGCAGGCCGTGGCCGAGGTAAAAACACTTGGACGACGGACCAAGTGGGTTCTGCCCTGTTAAGTTCATGGTCTTATCTTTTGCCCATCATGCCACAACCCACGGCTTCCTGCTTAGTGGGCTTAGCTGTGTATCGCGCGTGCTCAACAACTTGGCCATTTTTAAAATGGAATTTAAAAGCACCGAATGACATCTACATCGGTGACAAAAAAGTGGCAGGCATTCTTTTAGAAAACGTCGCGCAAGGTGATGAGGTTCGTTTTATCATTGGTCTTGGTGTCAATATCACGTCATCTCCGGAATCAGTTGAAACTTCAACAAGCGTTTTAGAATCGCTTCCAGAGGGCGCTCCCCTGTTGGGCGAAGATTATACAGGATTCTTGGATCGTTTGGCGTTCGAGCTGTCGGATGCAGCTTCTCACTGCGATCAACCTTTAAGTCCCACAGAACAGCTGTCGTTGCTGACGGCTCTGAACCTGCACCCTTTGCTTAAAGAAAAATACACAGCGATGGAAGCTGACGGCTCTCTTTATATGGGAGCTAAAAAGATCAGCTGGGCCGATCTTTAGAAACTCGGGAATGAAAATGGAGGTTGTTTAAAATGGCGACTACTTTTACTCCGTTTCCTGATTTAGGGAATTCGGTTCCGGACTTTAAATTACCAGGAGTGGATGGCAAAACCTACTCTTTGAAGGATTTCTCAAACGGGAAGCCGCTTGTTGTGATGTTCATTTGCGCTCACTGCCCCTATGTTCAAGCGGTGGAAGATCGTCTTATTCAGTTGGGGACTGATCTTAAAAAGATGGATGTGAATGTCGTCGGTATTTGCTCGAATGATCCCAAAGACCATCCCGAGGATTCTTTTGAGGCCCTGGCAATACGTTCGAAAGAAAAAAACTATTCCTTCACTTATCTGGTGGATGAAACTCAGACCGTGGCCAAGGCCTTTGGCGCTGTTTGCACACCTGACTTCTTTGTGTATGGTGGAGATTTAAAGCTTTCTTACCGCGGACGCCTGGATAATTCTTGGAAGGATGCTAGCAAAGTAACTCAACGTGAGTTGTATGAAGCTGTGCAAACGCTATTAAAAAATCAAAAAGTTTCTGATGAACAAACAGCTTCAATGGGCTGTTCAATTAAATGGAAGTAGTACAATGAGATATATGATTGTTTTCGTCGTGGTGATGGTTATTTCTTTCGGGGTTTACCTGGCGACATATTTGGGTGCATTCAAAGGCGTACAGCTTTCTGATGCGCAACAACTGGGTCCTTACAAAACTATTTATATCGAACACGTCGGCCCGTACCACAAAGTTAATAAAGTGATCGAAAAAGTTGAAAAATTCATGAAAGAAAAAGGCGTCACATGCCAACGTACTTTCGGTGAATATCTTGATGATCCCCGCCAAGTTGAAGAAGCACGTCTTCGCTCTAAAGTGGGTTGCTTGATTGAAAAAATGCCTGAAGGTGCACCAGAGAACATGAAAGAAGGCGAAATTCCAGCACGTACCTATGTGCAGGCAGTATTCACCGGTTCTCCTGGCATCGGCCCCTTGAAAGTCTATCCCCGAGTTGAGGCTTACCTTCTGGAAAAAAAACTAGAACAAACGGGAGCCGCTGTTGAAATCTACGAGATCCACTCGATCACAGAAAAAGCAGCCATGACAACAACGTACTTGTTCCCAGTAAAAAACAAATAAAAAAAAGCCGCTTCGAAAAGCGGCTTTTTTTTTAATTTATTTTTTTGCGTCGTCTTCAGCAAAACGTTCGCGAAGCTTAACTGGCTCTTTCGGTTTTTTCTTACGCATGCGAATGTTTAACATCTCAACACCCACCGAGAAGGCCATTGCGAAGTAAACGTAGCCTTTCGGGATGTGAACTTCCAAGGATTCAACGATCAAAGTGAAACCAATCATTAACAAGAAGCTCAATGCCAAAATTTTAAGTGATGGATGAGAGTCTACGAAGTTACTGATTGATTTTGCTGACACGATCATCACAACCGCAGAGACAACAACTGCTGCGACCATAACACCGATTTCACTGACCATACCCACTGCGGTGATCACTGAATCCAACGAGAATACTACGTCCAATAAAAGAATCTGAAAGATCACCGCACTGAACGAGTGGGCAACGTGATTTGATTGACTGCCCTCGACCCCTTCCAATTTATGATTGATCTCCATGGTGCTTTTAACGATCAAGAACAAACCACCCAGCAACAAGATCAAGTCGCGACCGGAAATTTCTTGCCCGAAAACAGCAAACAACGGTTCTGTAAGACCGATAATCCAACTTAAAGAGAAGAGTAAAATCACTCGCGTGATGACCGCTAAAGCCAACCCGGTGACACGGGCTCTGTCCTGCTGCTCTTTAGGAAGTTTGCCAGCTAGAATTGAAATAAAAATAACGTTGTCAATACCAAGAACAAGTTCCAAAGCGAACAAAGTAAAAAACGCGATCCATATCTGCGGATTCGAAAGCATTTCGATCATGCTGAGCACTCCTTTAGTCGTGTGTCTGATACGCTAAAGGACGGCATTTACTTTGACCACTGAAATTCCATCACTCAATGCTTCATTTCCATTCAAAAATGTTAAGAATTCTCCCATTAAATTACTCCCCTTCCAAGACTGTTCATCTGATAATGAACGAATGAAGTACTTACCTCTGCTGTGCCTGCCCTTTTTATTCCCCAGCGTTTCCAATGCCCAATCGGCGGTTTGCGCCGAAGCCAAGGAACTGTACGAGGGAATTAAACTCTCTTACGACAAAACAATCGTCACTAAAACGGTACAGCAGCTTAAAACCACCGTCAGATCTTGTGGGCAAACGACCCAACAACTTTTAGGGGTCGATGACAAGTTCCTGGATAGCATGGCCAAAGAATCCCGCAAGCGGGAATTTTTACGGGTCAAAAATGATCTGGATGCCTCGGCCCAGCACGGTGATACGAAAGAGTATGAAAAAGAGTTCACAGAATACGCCAAAGAGTTTGGTTTTGATGACTACAAGAACTATCTAGCTGAAAAGAAAAAGCAGGGCCTTGAAGCTATGGCGGTCGAACGCAAATCCTGCACGGCTGTCGACATGAGTAAAGATCTGCCAGCAACTCGCAATCAGGATTCCGTGGGTTGGTGTTACGCCTTCGCCGCCGCTGATTTAATGTCTTACAAATTAAAAAAGAACATTTCGGCCGCAGACATTGCCTTAAATTATCAAGATGACTGGCTGGATGGAATGAACCGAGGAATATTGGGCACGTCGACAGCCGATATCAACGGGGGATTTACTGATAAAGCCATCTCTAAAGCTGCAAAAAACGGCTTTTGCTTAGAAAGTGAATTACCTAGCGAAGACAATTCAGGCGGAAACTTTGCCGACAACATGCGTGCCTTGGACAGAATGGGCCGAAATCAAGTGATGTCGCAGAGTCTAGCTTGCGATGACTTGTATTCTGAGGCTAAGAAAATGTTTCCCAAAATTAACGTCGGTGATGTTCAAGACGTCGTAAAAAAATCTGTTGAAGACGAATTCATTCTGAATCTGCGCAATAAATCCTGCAAAAACAGAATTCACGAAGCTCCAGAGGCCGTCTCCTATCAGCGCAAAGGATTTTACAACGGATACAACGATTTGATCAGCAGAGCTGTGGACGACAAAAAATATGCAGATATCATCGATGAACAGCTGACTAAGAAAAACCCTGTGAGCGTCGCCGTCGACGCGTATGCTTTTTATGATCGCAGAACTCCAGCATCAACGCCCGACACCGTCGGGGCCCACGCCGTTGTTTTAGCCGGAAGACGTTTCAATGAAAAAACCGGTCAATGCGAATATAAAATTAAAAATTCCTGGGGCAAGGGCTGCTCGACTTACGATAAAAAATATGAATGCAGCCAGGGTCAGTTTTGGATGCCCAAAGCAGATCTTCTGCAACGTACATGGGATGTGACCTATGTTAAATAGTCTGTTGATTCTTGCTACAACATTCTCCTTTGCCCAAGCTCCGCTAACTTGTGAAAAGGGTTTGTTGCGTGAAACCACTAATGGAAAAACAAGTGAAATCAAAGCGACTTATTGCTTTAACGATGACAAGACAATCCTAGCTTCTAAAGGCTGCGGAAAATTAGATTGTAAAATAGCTTTCCGAAAAACTAAATTCATCGATAAATCAAAAGTTCAAAGTACAAGCAGCAATCCTGGTTTCAATCTTTGCCGCGAACTTGAGGGGATCCCACAGATCGTGGAATTTAAGGCCGGGCCAGACTGGTACCGACTGGATCGTTGCACTTTTAAAGATGGCAACTTCGTCAGCACCAGTGAACTTTTGGGCTTCTATATGAAGCCCAACCTGTAAAGTTAAGTCCTAATTGATTTCGTACTCTGCCGTTACTTCTACGCGGACTTTGATTTGTCCTGCGCTAAGCTCCGTCGGCGCAGAATCTGCCATCGCTTTCATAGCAAAGTTACGCACCATTGGAACTGGTGGTTGAACTGCTGATACTCCGTGAGAAATTCTTGAGACACCTTTGATTTTAACGCCGGCTGCTTTTGCGATTTCTTCTGCTTTTATTCTAGTATTTCGAACAGCATCTCCCAAAGCTGATGTTTCAGTTGCGGAACGCTTATCTGAATCCCAGTTGATTGAATTCACGTTCACACCAGAATCTGTAGACTTTTTGTCAGTAACTAAAGCATCCAGGAATGGCCCCGCCTCATCGACTTTCCGCAAAGTTACGACTAAGGATTGTACAACGCGGAAACCAACCATTTTATTAGTCTGCGTTTTCTGATCATAAACGTATTCGGGATTCAAACTGTAGTTGTCTGTCTGGATGTCTTCTTTTTTAACTTTAAAGTCTTCAAAGACTTTCTTAACATTTTTGAACTGATTCGCCGCAGATTGCTGAGCTTGTTTTGCAGTTTGAGCCTTGCTCCAGACTTCGACAGTCATACTGACCATGTTTGGATCCAAGCCTTTTTCAGATGTTCCACTGACTACGATTGTACGATCTGCTCCGTGTGCCATAGTGGCACAAAGTGTAACTGCCAGTACTAATGTTTTTACCATTTTGCTCATAAACGCTCCTTCGTTCTGCTCCAAGATTAAATCAAAAAATATATGAGCTCCAAGGGGATTGACGGATATCGCGCAGCTTGGCAAAATCTGTCTGTTCACAAAATAATTGAAGGAGTTCTAATTATGAAAAGAATGGTTCTTATCGGTACCGCAGTAGCAATGATAGCTACAGGTTGTGCGACAGCGAATGAAAATCCAAATGCGGCTAAAGGCGCTGGTATTGGTGCCGCGATCGGCGCGGTGGCTGGTGCAGTGATTGGTCACCAAACTGGTAAACGTAATGAAGGTGCCTTGATCGGTGCCGCTCTCGGTGCTGGTATCGGTGGTGGCGTTGGTCATCGTATGGATCAACAAGCTAAAGAATTGGCAAAAATCGCTGAAACTAAAAGAACTGAACAAGGTTTGATCACCAAATTGAAATCAGACATCTTGTTCGACACTGGTAAATCAACTTTGAAACCAGCAGCTCAATCTAACATCTCAGAGCTTGCACAAATCATGAAAAAATACCCAGAGAACATTTTGACTGTTCGCGGTTATACTGATGACACAGGAACTGCAGTTAAAAACAATCCACTTTCCAAAGATCGCGCTGAAGCAGTTCGCGCCCAGTTGATCGCAAGTGGTGTTCCTGCAAACACAATCACTTCTATAGGTATGGGTGCAACGAACCCCGTTGACCCTGCAAAAACAGCGGAAGCACGTTCAAAAAATCGTCGCGTTGAAATCGAAATCACTGTGGACGAATCCAAAGTTCCAAAACAAGCTAACGCTCACTAATCATCTGAAAATTTAAAAGTTCACTTGGAAATACCCTGCTCCCACTGCATAAACAGTGGGAGCTTTTTGTTATGTGTTGCAATCAAAGCTTGGCCCTATATAGTTTTTCTAATAACAGGAGCGAGCGGATGATTCACAAGTTCACTTTGATTTCTTTTTCACTGGCAACAGTTTTCACGGCGACTACATGGTCAGCCCCGAAAGATGAATTAAAAATTGCTGTGAATGCCGAGTTCGACACCATTCATCCTCTGGTCAACACCATGGCCGCTGGAGGCTTGATACAAGACGCGATCATGCGTCCGTTAGTAATGATCACTCCCCAGGGCAAACCAAAGGCGGTCCTGATCAAAGAGATTCCCACGATCGAAAACAAGAAAGCCCGTTTATTCACAGATAAAACCGGCAAGCATCTTAAAGCGGATGTGGAATTCATCGACAACGCCATGTGGGGCGATGGCAAGCCGGTGACATGTAAAGACTTGCACGCGGGATGGAAAGTCGGCAGCAACGATTTAGTCGCGACACCAAATCGCGATGATTACGACAACGTTCAAGACATCGTGATCGATAACGCCAATCCAAAAAAATGTTCAATTATTTTTAAAAGACCTCAATACAACTATTATGTCTCATTCCCTCGTCTGCTGCCCGCCCATCTTGAGCTACCCATTTTTGAAAAACACAAGGGTCACGTTCTGGCTTACGAACGCAATTCTTTGTACTCTTCAAAAATAACGGAGCCGGGATTGTATAATGGTCCTTACAGAGTCAGTGAATTAAAACAAGGCAGCCACGTCGTCCTCGTTCCGAATGAAAAATTCTATGGAACTAAACCTTACTTTAAAAAAGTGATCTTTAAATTCATTTTAAATTCCACATCCATGGAAGCAAATTTGATGAGCGGAAATGTCGATATGACATCTTCATCAGGAATGAGCTTTGATCAGACCTTAGCTTTCGAAAAAAAAGTAAAAGCCCAGAATCTGCCTTACGAAGTGAAATATGTGGCTGGATCCATGTATGCACATATCGAACTGAATCTAGATAACTCCATCTTGAAGGACCTTAAGGTCCGCCAAGCTCTGCTTCTTGGTTTTAACCGCAGTGAAATGGGCAAATCTTTTTTTGATGGGAAACAACCTCCCGCCATTCATTTTTCCACTCCCCTGGATGAATGGTTCACGGACGATCCCAAGCTTGTGACGATTTACCCTTACAGCAAAATGAAAGCCCAACGAATGTTGGATGAAGCTGGCTGGAAAATGGGGCCCGATGGCTATCGCTATAAAGACGGCAAAAAAATGAGCCTGACGATGACCAACGTTGCCGACAATAAGATGAATGAAATGATTGCGGTTTATCTGCAAGGTCAATGGAAACAACTGGGACTTGAGGTGATTCTAAAAAGCTTCCCAGGCCGTGTGTTCTTTGGAGAGATTTTGCGCCAAAGAAAGTTTGAGATGGCAGCATTAACCTGGGTCGAGTCCCCGAACATGGTCCCGCAAGGAACTATGAGTTCCGAAATGGTACCTTCCAAAGGAAATGGGTGGTCAGGCCACAATCGTTCCGGCTGGAAAAACAAAGAAGTGGATAAACTACTTGTACAAGCTGGAGAAGAATTCGATCAGAAAAAAAGAATCGAAATCATGCACAAGATTTTAAAGATTTACACGGAAGAGCTTCCGCAATTACCAAGTTACTATCGTTCCAACACTTCGATCATTCCGAAGGGTCTTAAAGGATACGAAATGTCGGGCCATAATAATTCCGAATATCTACAAATCGAAAACTGGCACTTCTAAGGTAACAGTTCCCTTTTCGTACGGCATCGCAGTACGAAAAGGGAACTGTTACCTTAAAAAAAAAGCCCGCTTTTCAGCGGGCTTTTTAAGCTATTCCAATTTAACTAAGATAATTAGTTAACAGATGCGTTATCGCAAGTTGGAACTGTGTATGCTTTAGTGAAAAGCAAACGAGCTGGTTGGTTGTGACCAACTTGAGTGTAAACTTTTACGTTAACAGTCATTGGGTATGTACCAGTGTAAACTACGTCTTTGCAAACTGTGCGGTCACCTTTAGTTTGATCACAGAAAGATTCTTTGTGAGTGTAGTTGATAGAAGTAGAAAGAACTTCAGAACCAACAACTTTGAATTCAGTGCGACCGTTTTGGTTAGTTGGTTGAACAACTTCAACGATGTCTACTGGTTTGATAGTTTGAAGAGTGTCACCGTTACGGCAAACGAAAGTGTAATCAATAGCGCGGCCCATGTATACAACTGGAGCTACGATTTGATAAGGACCTTTAGCTGCATTGATTTCTTCCCAAGAAGAGTTAGCAGAGATAGCTGCGTTAGCAGTTTGACCAACGATAAGAGCGGCAATAGCAAGGATCATGTTTTTCATTATTTTCTCCTGTGTTAATGGATCTGTTTTTTGTTGTGCCGCATAAATGCACCCGATTACGCACAAAGACAATAGCAATTTTGAACAGCGCGTAAATTTCACTTAATTTATGAAATCTTTGCAGTTATCGTCGACAATTAGACACCCCACATATTACAAAGTCCTAATAGATACGAGGACTTGTGACTTCAAAAAAACTTTTGGTGATTCTATTTCTACAAATTTTGCCTGTTTATTCAGCATCAGCAAATGATGGTGGAAGACAGATCATTTTAGATGTTGGAAATGACTATTTCACAGGGCCAGAACATTCAGATCGCCATCTGACTAACAATATATCTGTGGGTGTTATTCAAAGTGGGCTGTTCGGATTCACGAGCGGTTTTAAAGATGACTTTTCTTCTTCGCAGAAACTTTATTCGAGTTTGGCCATTTCACAGTTCATCTATACGCCCGAAAACACCGATCTCGCGATTCCAGATCCAGCGGACCAACCGTATGCTGGTTGGTTGTTCCTAACAAGCACGCTGGGTGTGCGTGAAGAAAAGCTTTTAACTATATATGCAATCGACCTGGGTGTCGTGGGTCCTGCTGCCTTAGCAAAAGAAACACAGAATGCTTATCACCGGATGATTGGGGTGGATGAAGCTCAAGGATGGGACCATCAACTTCATAATGAGCTTGGTATCAATGTAAAGGTCAAGCAGGCCGTACTCCCCTATCGTTATGAAGGCAGTGCTGATTCCGATTTCATTTATTTCTATGGGGGCTCTTTAGGAAACGTCGATACCCATGCAGAAATTGGCGCTATCCTTCGCTGGGGCTATAATATTCCAGATGATATGGGCTATAGAGCCATCAATGCGTATGATGAACGCTTCTCTTTATTTGCGGTATTTCGTATCAATGAAAAGATCGTGGCTAAAGACATTTTTTTGGATGGAAACTCTGATGGAGAAAGTCCGTCAGTTGAAAAGCGTCCTCTGCTGACGGCCGGGAGTGCCGGTTTCGTTTTAAGATTTGATGATGTGGAATTTGGTTATAGCTATGAGATGAGCACGAAGCGCTTTAAAACTCAGACGACGGACGACAGCCGCGGAAATATCTCATTAAGTTACCAGCGCGGCTTCTAGAACGAATAACTTATCGCCAGAACCGTATTCACAGTTCCTAAGAAAATAAACACCGGCTTTACATCACCATTGGGCTCGCGGGACGCACTATAGAAATTGGCAACAGCGATCAAAGAGTGAGTCACAACGCGAATCCAACGGCGCGCCTCCCTTTTATCGTGTTCCTTTTCTAAATACTTTTGCAAAATGCGGTTTTTCTCCTGCACAGAAATGTTAGAGTGCTCTAAGGCGAAAAAGAAACTGTCGTATTCATTGCCCGTCCAATAGTGGCTCGCACCCAACCCTATTGCAGCTATTCCGACTGTAGAAGTTAAAGCATAAACACTGCGACTTAAGGGATCGTTAGAAAGATCATAGCCGATCACCCCACCGACCGCGGCAAGCCCCCCAGAAATCATATAGCTAAGACCCAAACGCTCGTCTTCTTGCTGTTGCTCGTGGATGAATTGTTTAAACTGTGACCACTCCGGCAACCCCTGATAATGACTCTCATCGCTCATGAAGGCATGGGCCTGGGACGTGATTGTTATAAGCGCCACAAGAGCAGCGATCACAAAGGCCTTCATAACGTCACTCCAAAGGAGATATAAACGCCGCTATCGTCATCCTGGCTCCAATAGGAAAGTCCGCTGGTGAGGTTCTTATAACCTAATAGAAAGCCTGCTGAGTGGTCGTTCTGTCCTCCACTGACCGCTAACTGTAAGATACCTAACTTATAAGAAATAGCTGCGCGAAACGCCTCTTGCCAATGTTCCGTATCTGAATTGATGGCGAACTGTGTTCCGACCTCTAATAGCCCCATACCAGTAGGTGGCTTGATGGAGGCGCCTAACAGGCCCTGTGGTTTCACCGGATATTGCTCAGACTTTTCGTCAGTAAAGCCCCACTGCGAAAGCATCGCAGAAATCTGGGGCTTCCACTCCTGATCATCCCATGCATAGACAAAGCCAGGTTCCACATAAAACAGATCCTGCGTTCTAGCACGGAAGAGATCTTCTGACTCCCCCGCCACGGCTTCGGTTAACAGGATATAGTTTCCAACGAATTTCACGTGGGTGTATCGAAGCTGAATACCTGCAAAAAAATTGTGGCTCACGTACGAAGAAAACTGCAACTTTAAACTTTTCTCTTCAGCAGCGATAAAGCTCATGGCAGGCAACGAGGGATTATGGATGTCTGTGTAAAACACCAAGCGATAGGGCTCAGCGGATAGACCCCATGTACGAGCTTGAAAAGCCGCTTCTAAGGAGGCCTCGGCTTGGGAGGCATCACGACGGGAAAAAATTCTGTTCACTTGTTCTGGAGTGGCATTTCCATTTACCAAGTCATCGACGTCGCTGAGGTAATCCATATTTGTGCCAAGAAAAAGATCGCTATCAAAGCGTTTCTCATCGTTCTTAGCAATAAAGGCCGGGTTGCAAGGAAGACCGCGTTCGATACTGTCCATCGAATAGCAAGCCGTACCGAAAGTTCTAAACAAAAAGCGCGTTCCGCCGTCACGAAAATAGGCAGGCAAGGGCCCAGCCTGTGCCACACAGGATAAGGCTAGGAAAGCTGCAAGCGCCCTTAAAAGCATGCATCCCCCAAGGGAATCGACACGGCTGACATTTGAGTTTTAAATGATGCAAGTTGCGCGCGGTACTGTTTAAGCTCGTCCATTTTCTTGGGAAAAGCTTTTTCCAAATCGGTGCCCAAGCTTTCTAGAGAATTTAAAACCTTTTCGCACCATTGCCACCAAGGACGAATATCTTTAAGGCACAGTTTATTTTCATCGCTTTGAGCTTGTAACTGCCACGAAAGCAAGCCTTCACCGACGTTGGCTTTTAGAACCACCACACGCAAAATGGCGCTATATAGTCTTGCGCCCGCATTATCTGTTTCAGATAAAACTTTGACGGCTTTATCAAGATCACTGCGGCCCGACTTTGTGACATTGGGAACTTGCTCCCACTGTGCTAGGAAATCTTCTAGGTTATGAATGACTTCGTTGGTTTGTTCAGAAAAGTTCAGTTGTGCCAGCTGCATGCGAACGACGGGTTTATGCTTTACGACTACAAAATTATAGATGCTATCAAATTTTACTCCCGCACGGGCTGCATAGGCAGAAGCCAATGCCATACGCACTTGGGGATGGGGGTCCTCTTTCAATAGCTTTTGAAAGTAATCAACGGCTTGATCATAGTTTTGCTGATCGAGGTAATCGAAACCACGATTCATTTTTTGCTCGCGAGTTTCCGGCTTCACGGAATTGCACGCAGACAAAACGGCGATCAAAAGTAAGAGAGGAATCCAACGCATAGAACGCGGATAGTAAGCGGATGCGTCCAAAATTTAAATAGACCAAATCAAAATTATACTTAATTCACACTTCGTTACCTGGTGGTAACAAGAAAATTTAACGTGGATAAATCATACTTGTGGTGGAGTCGAACTGCGGGGCTGAGGCTGCAAAGTCTTGATAGGAAAGACTTTGCATAAGCTTAAATGCGCCCATGGTTTTATCATAGATCACTCCTTGCTCGCGATTTTGAACAAACGAGGTGATTGAGCCCTTTTGGAATTTTCCTTTAGGATCAAGCTTTATCAATAACAGCGGTGCCAGGCCTGCAGTGCCTAGAATATTAATCCCACGCTCTGTCGCAAAATTTCCCATGCTATAAACCACCAAGTGGCCTTTATAAACTTCCAAACCACGAGGCACGTGAGGACCATGCATTATGATCAAGCTTGCCCCCGCATCGATCGCTCCTCTGGCAAAGGCCACTGAGTTCCCGCGGTTTTCACCCATATAGTATTCAGTCTGATTGGGAGTTCTGAGAGCATCGGAACCCTCGCCACCTGCGTGAGAAGACACGATCACGACATCAAAACGTTTTTTCAGTTCTCGAATCTCTTGATAGGTTTTTTCAGGAGCAGAAATACTGCGAGGACCCGGATAAAAATCCGTTGCGATCAAAGCCACACGAATGCCACGCACGGTGAACTGGGCGACTTCAGCTCCCCTTTTTGTGGAGTACTGTATTTGATAGGAACGCAACGTCTGTTGAGTTGAATAAAGACCTTCCACACCAAAATCCATGGCATGGTTATTGGCTAAGCTCACGACATTGAAACCTGCATTCGCAAACGTGCGTGCGAACTCCGTGGGAGTACGGAACAAGTGGCGATTTGCACCTTCACTTTTTGATCCAGCACCTTTAGAGCCGTCGAACAATGTTCCTTCAAAGTTAGCGAAACGAATATCGCCGGTTTTAATATAGGCTTCAGAATATTTAAAAAGTTTGCGCCCTTGATCATTTGGCAGTTTATCCGTGGGATAATCCGTTCCAAGCATCACGTCACCCACTGCGGAAATGGTGACAAAAGATTCTTCAGCGGCAATCGCTGACAGCGAAAAACTTAAAGCGGAGAGGACGATCCAGAGTATTTTCATTGCAGGAGAGTTATACAATATCCTACAGATGTTGGCCTCCCTAGCAGAGGCCTTCAGCATTTATTTCAGCCCTGTCAAATTTTATGACAGGTTTCAGAAGGGCTTCATTGTTTTATGGGGAAAGCGTCTTTTCTTTTGCTGTGTCAGGATACCAAATTTTTAGATATGAACTCTGATAGGGGATGCTTTCTTCGATATCACCGCTCTTAAGACCATCCATATACGTTTTACTGATCACCAAAACCTGGGTCTTGTAGTCGCTGGCAGGCTCCCCCGCCAAGGCACGGTTTAACTCATCGGCTAGCTGCCACCCTTGGGTCTGTAGGGGCTCTGCCACCGTAACCAACTGCGGGGACTTGAGAGCATCAACCCGTGCTATGCCATCAACGGAGCCATCACCAGCAGCGATACCTACAACGTCTTCACGATGAATGGCTTTTAAGGACGGAGCCATCATATCAAAATACAGATCGTTAATCGCTAGCGTATGAGTCCATGATTTTCCGTAACGCTGATTCCAAGCTTTGATCAGATGAGGGATTTCTTTATCGGCATGAGCGATTGCCACGTCTTCGACGGCAATCAACTTGAAGTTGGGCATAGCTTCGATCGCTTTTTTCATTGCCAACGTTTTTGTGGTTGCGATGGAATAATCCCGGTCTGTCAAAATAATCACGCCACCGGTTTTAGCTCCATAATTTAAAACCTGAGCAGCAGCTGTGTGTGCGACGGCGATAGGATCAGTCGTTATATTAGTGAACATATCGCTTGTAGGACCTGACTTAGCGGCTGCATGCCAGCCAACGACTTTGACACTTTTCTTACGAGCTTTTTTCAAAGTGTCGCGAAAATCAGCACCATCAAACCCACCCAAAACAATTCCATCAGGGACATCTTTAAGTGCTTTTTTTAAGTTTGAAAGAACACAGCTTTTTTGACCACCACAATCCGCAATATCGACCTGCCACTTCAAGTGATGTCCAGCTTGTTTAAACGACTCACTGACAGATTTAACTCCCCCGTTGCGCAGATTGGAGGCGATGAACAAAATTTTTTTGTTCGGTTGTGCTTGCGGGCCGTTGTCTGGAAGTGCTTTTGCAACGGAAGCAAGCAAACAAGACGTCATGAACAACTTGAAAACAGTCTCAAGAATCCTTGCTTGTTGATTTACAAAAATGGAAAGCTTATTCATACACAGAAAGTTTCTAAGTTAAGAACTTGTGAATGCAACAGATCACAGCATTTTTTTGAGTTCTTCTTGATCCTGTTTGCTGTTGGGAACAAGCCACTCCGGAGGAACATGCTCGGTGACATAGGACCACGACTGTTTCAGCATGGGCTTTGCCAGAGGCTTTTTATGGAGATCCTTAAGCAGCTGAAGATGACGAAGCAAAATAGTGCGCGTCGGTTTATAAAAACCCTCGTCGTCGGTTCCAGCATTCGTAATTTCTTCGGATGCTTCAGCTTTTTCAATAAGATTTGTAAAGAATTGCTCAAGGCTCATGGACCTATTGTCCAATACTCACTCTCAACCGTCAATCAGTGGGCTCATTTCGAGTGGCGATAAAAATCGAAACACTGACCAAAACTGCAGTGGCAACCAACAAAACATTTTGGTTTTGAATGCGTAACCACATCACTGTTAACGAGACCAGTATCATTGAGACAGCTAAAAGCTTCGCACGTCTCGAGATCGCTCTTTTTTCATCCCAATTTTTTAGGGCGGGACCGAACAGAGGCTGACGATACAGCCACGCATGGGCTTTCTTAGAACTTCTGACAAAACACCATGCCGATAAAATCACAAAAGGCGTTGTGGGAAGTATCGGCAAAAAGACACCTATAATTCCCATTGCCAAAGAGACCGCCCCCAGTATCAATAAAAATATTCTTAATACCGGGTTTCCGACAAGGCCGGGCATGATCTGTTTATCCAGCAGCCACGGTAAAGACCGAGGCACACTGGCCGGGACGTCTTAAGATATGCACTTTATAAGCGATCGATTTAAAGATATCAGCAAAGCGCACTGCAATTCCTTTAAACGAGCCTTTCACATCGCCCACTTCTAAACGTATAAATCCCTTTACAAGTGGAGAGACAGTCACGCGAATGAGCGAGTGTCGCTCAAACTTATTCGTGAACGTCAAAAGATCGGCTAACGGCGGAGGCGGCAATCCTAAGCTGCTGCTAAAACCTGCCGCAAAGTATTCAGGGGAATTCATGCTAAAGCCCGGAATCGCCGGTGGATAGAATGAATGACCTTTCAATGTTTCTGCGCCTTCACGGTGACCCATCGTCATACCCGCCTTCGCAACAACACCAATCACAGAAATCGCAGCTTTCGTGTTATCGAATCTTTCCGAATTATGAAAAATTTCAAAAACGAAGGCCTTTTTGCTTTTACTGTAAGCCATGCTGAAACCAACTTCTTCCGCACCGCCAGCACCCTTTTTCATCACGCCGGTTTCAGCCACCATTCCTAAGGACACGCTCAAACCGAATTCATTTGAATCAATCAATAAAGGGGCTTGGGACCACAATTTATAATCCATCCCTTTAAGTACACTTGAAATAGCTTGGTCACTGCGTTGTTTAAACGTCAATCGTACTTTGTCTTCTTTAGGAGTGTTTTTGCCGAAGACCTTTTTGACGTTGACTTTGATAAAGCTAAAGCCATCCCCCATTAGACTTCCCGCACCGAGCGCAAACTTTGTAGAATTTAAAATTCGAGCCGCGTTCGTTAAGAAATGCAGGCGCATTTCTTGGAATTTTGCCTTGTGTTCGTCTGACAGGTTTTCATAGGACTCCAGCGGATTGATCTCTTCAACCTTTCCGCCACGAGCTAAGATTTCGGCACGAACCTTTTCTGGAATCGTAAGGCCCAAAGCATCCTTCATCGCATTTACGTCAGGATAAGCATCCAACGTGATGGACTTACCATCGCCATACTTAATGACCGTCGAGGCTTTATCAGCATCAGTAACGACCTTGGCGGGCTCGAGGTTTTTTTCGACCAGCTCCGTTTCCACGGAATCAGGTTGATCCCCTTCCACGGCGAAAGCCATGCGGCCGGGGACCATCAAAATCAGCATCACGTACAATAGGAATTGAACTGTATTTTTCATAACTCGGCGGTTTAGTGCAAAGGGTGGACCGGTTAAAATCCGCTTTAACCCCTCGAAATCCGCTGATTTTCATTTGTTAGGATTGTCAAAGGTGCCGAAAATTGTTGGTCATTCCATAGACAGGGACTCGGAAAAATTTCAAAAAATCTTCCTGGGGTTTCACAGCAGCATGGTTCACCCTATAGTGGTCTTTTGTTTCAGGAGGTCCCATGAAGATACTTTTAAGTCTGTTATTTATGACATCGTCTTTCTTCATGCAAACGGCTGAGGCCTCGATGAGCGAGTCTGCCTTTTCGACATTGCTTAACATCATTCAAAAAAATTATCCCGATATCGAGATCCAAGGTAGTTGGGATAACGAAACCGTGAACGCTCAGGCGATGCGCTTTGATGAAAGCAAGCTTGTTGTGATTTACGGTGGACTTGCGCACGAACGAACAACGACCGTCGATAGCTTCACATTGATGGTGTGCCATGAAATCGGACATCATCTAGGTGAAAAGCCCTACTTCCCAGCTGTGGGTGCCGCTCCCTGGGTCACTGGTGAAGGTGCAGCTGATTATTACTCCGTTCAATCTTGTTTTAATAAATTGGCTCCTACGATTGCGGAACAAAAAGTTACGCTTCCTCAAAATTATGAATCAGATATCCGGAAAATATGTTCCTCGCAGACTGAATTTGCAATATGTCGTCGTGCGCTTATCGCAGGGATCATTGTCGCCAAACTTCAGTGGCAAGTTCTTCCCTATGAAACTGCCGAACCTCACCTAAGCAATAAGGATCCTGAAAAAGTAAAATCAGTCTTACTAGAATATGGCAGTCCTCAATGTCGGTTGGACACTTTCGTCGCAAGTGCCATTGCAGCTCCTCGTCCGCAGTGTTGGTTTCCGCGACATTGACTCCATGGAGTAGCGACTTTCTTCGAACTTTCGTAAGGAAAATTCTGTAATAAACTATACACAGGTCTAGGTTTATACGAGAAAACTCATTTTTGTTTCATTCCACACCTGGATTTTGGTCCAATAACCCCACTTAACTAAACAAAAGAGGGATTAATGAGCACCGATGCTTTGAAGCAAGAGCTTTTCACTGTCGCTCCAGAAAAACGCAAGTCCGCAATTCGCCAAGACAGAACATCTTTTGAATCAAACACCTGTAAAATGGTATTCAATGATTTTGAGTGCGATGTTTTAAACGTCAATCCATTTGGCTGTTCTGTTCTTATGCCAGAAGCTAACGGTTTTGCATTTCGTTCTGCTTTTGGTGTGCACAATACTCCTGTCGCCACATTATCTTTTAACGGATTTAAATCTCAAGATATCAAGCTTCGTTGGATTGATGATGAAACGTTCGATAGCGATAGCGGCCAGCAAAAACTCCTGACGGTTTTCGAAGTGGTCGGTGAACCCATCCAGATTCAAAAAATTCAGACGCTACAAGCGACGACCACCATTATTCAAAACCAAACTGAATATGCCATGGCGTTAGCCGAGCTTCCTGCAGAGCTTAAAAGTATTGTTTATGAAATGAGAGACTGGCTGGGAAAAATGAAGGCCCAAGTGGATGCGTTAGAGGCTAACACTCCTAAAGACAGTCTTAAAGAAGCTCAAGAGTATCGTCAAACAATCGCGGAAAACCTAGCGAAATACCTGGGGCAGGCCCTGCCCTATGCTTATTCAAAAATTCCTGCTTTGCTGGCGGGTCTTTCTGACAGCCAACTCAAGTGGGTTACAAAGTTTATGCGAGAGCAAATCGGTGACTACGTATATGGGGCCCCGTTTGCCGCAAGAGCCTACTACAAACCTCGTGGTTACGCTGGTGATTATGAAATGATGAATCACCTCTATCGCAATGAATTGGTCGGAAAAACATTGTTTGATCAATGCATGCACAAATATTTCATCGACGAACCTGCGGGGGCGGCCGTAAAAAATCGCGGTACATATCTGGTTGAAAAAATCAGCGATATCGTCCGTGAAGCCCCCGCTACTCAAACAATGAAAATCTTGTCCATCGCTAGCGGTCCCGCGATGGAACAGCAGATTTTCTTACAAAGCAAAACTGAATTCCACGGTCGCCCTTTGGAATTCACTTGTTTGGATCAAGACGAAGAGTCTTTAAAGCATGCTCAACGCCAGTTGCTCTCCATCGAGCGTTCCACGAATTCCGGTTACAACTTCCATTTCAATAACATGGCTATTAAGAATTTGATTGCGGGTGGCTGCCCAGATCAAGGCTATGACCTCATATACTCGGCTGGGTTATTTGACTATTTTACAGAGCAAATTGCCCAATTGGCTGCAAAACAAATGGTGGCCGCAGTTAAACCTGGGGGACATGTCATCATTGGAAATTTCAGCAAAACAAACCCTTGTGTGCCTTTTATGGAACTGGTACTAGACTGGCATTTAATTTATAGATCAGAAGAAGACCTTCTGCGTATCTTTGACGGTATTGGATCACAAATCTGGATCGAGAAAGAACCGCTGGGCGTAAATCTGTTCGTCGTTATTAAAAAATAAGGACTTGAGTGTTTGATACAGTGATCACCTCCTCGCAGATGCGCGAGTTTGAGGTGAATGCGGAAATTAGTGCGGTATTCAAGGTCATCTCTAACTGGATGGCCATACCGCTCTATTTGGTTTTCTGGCTTGCCGACTGCATCTATGCTCCTGCATTAAAGTGGGAGTTTTTAGCACTGCGATTAACCATCATCCCTGTCTGTATAATTGCTAAAAAAATTCTAGATCACGAACGATCGGCTGAATCTGCACAATGGGTTGCTGCCATTTTTGGTGGCCTGGTGGCTTTACCAATCAATGTGATGATTGGTCTGTTGCCTGAAGTCACGACAACTTATTACGCAGGTTTAAATCTGGTCGCATTGGGGGGCCTGTCGTTTCTGCCCTTCACCCTTCCTTTTTTTCTGCTGACTGCGGGCCTCATATTTATTCCTTATTATGCCATCGTCATTTACGGAGCGCATTCCACGAAGGACTGGCTGGGTATTTTGATTAATACCTTTTTTATCACTGGAACTATTCTGATTTGCTATTTGATACGCTTTTTCCATGAAAGAATGCGACTGCGTGAAATACACAGCCGTATGGCCTTAAAAACCGAAATAGTAAATCGCGATAATATCATCAAAAGAAAAACTGCAGAGGCTGTACGTTTAAACTCTCTGAAAACCCAATTTAGCCCACGAACAGCCCAGGCAATTTATGACGGTCATATGGACCATGAAAAAAGCATTCGTCAGTTAAAGATTTGTGCCGTCATGATCGACATCGTCGATTCGGATCAACACGTATTACGCTTAGACTATCGCAAAGTTGACAACGTGCTTGCGCGCTTCATGGATACGGTTCTTTCGATATTTTTAAAATACGATCTGACCATCGATAAGTTTCAGGGTGATGGAATTTTGGCGTTTTCAAACGATTCCGATCATGCTGATGATTTCATCCAAAAAACTTGCCTGGCAGCTTTAGATGTTCGCCAGGCCTTGTTGCTGGATTCTGAATTCTATCAATTCAACTGGCGTAAAAAAATGCAAGTACGCATTGGTATCTCGGCTGGTGAAGCGAACGTGGGATTTTACGGTGATCAAAAATACTTTCGATCCTATACGGCGATCGGAATTCCACTGCGCTTATCGACTCGCTTGGCGTCTCTGGCGCGGCCAGAACAAATCATTCTTGATTCCACCGTGGCAAAAATTTTGGAGACAGATGGCTTTGAAATCGAAAAACTTGGAAAGCTTTTCTTAAAAGGCTTTGAGCACGCAGAGCAAGATTTGTTTGAGTTGGTCAATGCTCCGGAATGCATGATGTTTGATTCAGAACACTGCCCTTCTTGCCAGAAGTCCTACTTACAAATCAGCACCAATGAACACGGTCACTATTTGCTGTCTTGCAGTCTGTGCAATTACGAAAAGACAGAACTTGCCACTTCTGAATAGTTTCAGTCAAAAAAAACCCACAGCTTTAAACTGTGGGTTTTAGTTTTAGCTTTTTACTATTCAGCGACTAAAGACCGCGGATGAGGTTCAATGCTGAACCAGCGCGGAACCATTTAAGTTGTTCTGCGTTGTATGTGTGCTTCGCTTCGATTGTTTCAGTCGAACCGTCAGCGTGCTTCAAGATCATTTTCACGTTTTTGCCTGGAGCAAGATCTTTAAGATCTACCAGGGAAACTTTGTCCGCTTCTTGAACTTTGTCGTAGTCTTTTGGATTTACGAAAGTCAGAGCCAACACACCTTGTTTTTTCAAGTTCGTTTCATGGATACGTGCGAATGACTTCGTGATAACTGCTGTTGCGCCAAGATGTCTTGGGCACATCGCTGCGTGCTCACGAGAAGAACCTTCACCATAGTTTTCATCACCAACGATGATCCAACCCTTGCCCGCTTTTTGGTAGTTACGTGCGATTTGCGCGAACTCGATACCAGTTTCGCCAGTCAATTGGTTCTTACCTTTACCGATTTCACCTGTGAATGCATTGTCTGCACCCAACAACATGTTGTTAGAGATGTTGTCCAAGTGACCACGGTAGTTCAACCATTTACCACCCGGAGAGATATGATCCGTTGTACATTTGCCTTTTGCTTTCGCAAGAACCAAATTATCAACGAAGTCATTGCCGTCCCACTTAGTGAATGGAGAAAGAAGTTGCAAACGATCTGAAGAAGGATTCACCGCAACTTGTGCCGTAGCACCAGCTGGTTTTTGGTAACCTTCCGTATCCGCGATGAAACCTTTAGCAGGCAACTCTGGAGCCACTGGAGCTTGCAATTTGATGGTTCCTTTTGGACCAACCAATTCGTCTGTCGCAGGATTGAAATCCAAACGGCCTGCAAGGCCCAAAGCCATTACGATTTCCGGAGAAGCGATGAAGGCCAAAGTTTCTGGGTTCGCGTCGTTACGTGCGCGGAAGTTACGGTTGAAAGAAGTGACGATTGTATTTTTCTCGCCAGACTTCATGTCGTCACGTCTCCATTGACCGATACAAGGACCGCAAGCATTTGCTAGGACCGTCGCGCCAACTTCGTTAAATGTTGCCATTTGGCCGTCACGTTCAATCGTGTTTTGGATTTGTGTTGAACCAGGGGAAACCAAGAACGGAGATTCCATTTTCACGCCAACTTCCATAGCTTGTTTTGCTACGAAAGCAGCTCTGCCGATATCTTCGTAAGAAGAATTTGTGCAAGAACCGATCAAGGCTGAAGAAATCTTAACTGTGTAACCTTTCTCAGCCACTTCTTTTTTAAGTGCAGAGATAGGACGAGCCAAGTCTGGAGTATGAGGACCCACTAGGTGTGGCTCTAAAGCAGACAAGTCGATTTCGTAAACTTCGTCGAAGTATTTACCTGGATTTGCAACAACGTCAGCATCAGCAGACAAAAGATCTTTGTGAGCATCAGCAACTGCAGCCAACTCGTGACGGCCTGTTGATTTCAAGTAAGCAGCCATGCGCTCGTCGTATGGGAATACAGAGCACGTTGCACCAAGTTCAGCACCCATGTTTGTGATCGTAGCTTTACCAGTACAAGAAATTGAAGAAGTCCCTTCACCGAAGTACTCAACAACTTTATCCGTACCACCTTTAACAGTTAGCATTCCGCAAAGTTTCAAGATCACGTCTTTAGCTGAAGCCCAACCGCCCAATTTACCTTTAAGGTGAACACCGATCAATTTTGGATTTTTAACTTCCCATGGAAGGCCCACCATCACGTCAGAAGCGTCAGAACCACCAACACCCACAGCACACATACCCAAACCACCCGCGTTCGGAGTGTGAGAGTCTGTACCGATCATCAAGCCGCCTGGGAAAGCATAGTTTTCAAGGATGACTTGATGGATGATCCCAGCGCCTGGTTTCCAGAAGCCGATATTGTAACGAGAAGAAGCTGTTGCCAAGAAGTCGTAAACTTCCTTGTTCGTTGCGTTTGCAACAGTCATGTCGGCGCCAGCGCCTTTGTAAGCTTGGATCAAGTGATCGCAGTGTACAGTTGAAGGAACTGCTGCTTCATCTTTACCTGCAAGCATGAATTGCAACAAAGCCATTTGAGCTGTCGCATCTTGCATTGCTACACGGTCTGGTCTCAAAAGTAGGAAGCTTTCGCCACGCACTAGCTCTTGATTTTGTGGGTCGTCCAAGTGACCAAAAAGAATTTTCTCTCCAAGAGTCAAAGGACGGTTCAAGCGTTTACCAACAACTGCGATACGTTCAGCTGTCTTCTTGTAAACGTTCTGCACCATTTCCGGTGTAGTTTCGATTTTAGAAGCCATTGTAATTGCCTTTCTGTAAAGAACGCCACATCCTAATGAAAATCAGTTGAAAACTCAACGAGTTGAGCAAGTTGTCACGAGGCATAATTTTGAATCCGCATGTCTTCAAAAACATCGTCATCCTTACTGGCGCCGGCATTTCCGCCGAGTCAGGCATTCGCACATTTCGCGATCAAGACGGCCTTTGGGAAAATCATCGCATCGAAGATGTCGCTACTCCCGAAGCCTTTCATCGCAATCCTGAACTGGTGCAGCGCTTTTACAACGCGAGACGTGCTCAACTGAAAGATCCTACTGTTCAACCTAATGCCGCTCATTTAGCTCTGGCAGAGTTAGAACACGCTTGGGAAGGGCAATTCCTGCTGGTCACGCAAAATGTCGACAATCTGCATCGAAAAGCGGGTTCGCAAAATCTTCTGCACATGCATGGCAAGCTTGATCAAATACGCTGCCTATCCTGCGAAGAAACGATCGTATGGACTGAGGATTTAGAAGTAAATGAGAGTTGCCCTCAATGCGGAATCAAAGGCGCCTTAAGACCGGATATCGTGTGGTTTGGTGAAATGCCTCACCATATGGACGAAATTTATCACGCTTTAGAAAATGCTGATTATTTTATTTCGATCGGCACCAGTGGGAATGTCTATCCTGCTGCGGGTTTTGTGCAGCTTGCTTGGAAGGCTCGCAAGATCGAAATCAATGTTAAAGACACGGAGATCTCGCGAGCCTTCCAGGAACATCTGATCGGACCGGCCTCTGTCGAGGTTCCCAAGCTCGTTCGAAAAATTCTGGGAGAATAAAGCCTCTGACAGTCGAAATGTACGACTTAATTAAGACGTGTTGTCGATGAACTTTGTGTTTGTTGATCACGTCGCTGCGGAGCTGGGGCGAGCTTACAGCTCACAGGGATTTCTGTATAAGTTTGGCCCGCGAATGTTGTCACTGTGTTCACGGTGGCGCTTAAACGGCCGTTGCTATCAGCAGCCGTTGAGCTGAATGTGATGCCAAACTCAAATGGCGAATCCTCTGCCAAGGTCAATCCAGAAATAAGATCAGATGCTTTTGTGGTTGCGGAAATTTCGGTGACAGAAGTTGCCAGCTCCGCATGACCAATTTGTTTAATAGGCTGGTTGGAATCGTTCAGCGTATAGGTATCTGCAGCCAAGTGATTGCTGTTGTTTCTCTGTAGCAAAAATTTAAAACCCACCTTCACTGTTGGCAACGAGGAACTCTGCGTATCTGCGGCGGGAGTATAAATGCATTTTAACACTTCGTTCGCCTCCCCTGCAGGCTGTCTAAGAGATTGTTGTTCCTGGGCACCGATAGCAGCAACAGCGGCCATGGATACGAGCGAAAACAATACGGCGTTCAATATTCTTTCCATAGTTCTATCCTCACAGGCTTTACTCACAGTCAGTTGTGAGTTCATAGACCGAGAATACCTGCGCAACATTGAATGAATGTGGAGAGACTAAAAAAGATTATTTCAAAAATCGAAAGAGTGTTTTCTTGATTTGATGACTTATCGAGGACTTAGGTTTGATTTAGCATTTGGTAGCAGAACTAAGCTTTTAAGACTTTTGGGCTAGATGGGGATGACAGCAGGAAAGGTTCGACACCTTGAGCGAATTTTTCCGGGTGACATCCCCGAGAGCCTTTCCTGCCTAATTGGTTTACCAAGCTGAATAGCAGCGGGCCTCTGTGATCACTTGATCACTATCGCGAACCATATACAAGCAGCTCGTTTCAGACATGTGCAGTTGCACGCGAGTGTATGGGATTACATCGCCATTGATATTCACGATTTGTGACGGCATGGCTTCAACTGCCAAAAGTTTTGGAAGATTGCACAACTCATCAAAGCTCATTTCTTCACGAGCAGCCACTGTGTTAATCGCATTCAACATACGGTCTTTTTTGTATGTCGCGCACATATTAGTACCAGCGAAAGCCGCCGTTGAAAGAACCATCGTCAAAGCAAAAGCAAAGATACGCATGAGAGACTCCTTTATTTATATGCGGCGCAAACTACCCGCGGCTCCATTCGGACACAACGTGAAGTGGGAATTTCGACGAAAACGAAAGCTCAGTGAGAACCAAACCCTTCGCCATCACATACAACGCAGTGCCATCTAAAAAACGCGAGTTCGCAAGGACCTTTTTGATGGTTGACTGGGGCGGGGTGCGCGATAGGCTTTCTGGCATGATTAAAATTGCGCTGCTTTTGACTCAGTTTTTGTTTGCGACTTCGAATGCTCACAACGTTAATGGTGAGTATGTTAAGGCCTGTCACTTGATGGATGATGATTCATTGATTACGAAGCTTTCAATCAAAGATTCTGCCTGGAAATTTTCACATGTGGCTTACGAAGACGATGCCTGCACAAAGGCTTACTTAGTTTATGAACTTCAGTACAAAGTAAAGTCTGCTGATCGTGAGCTTGATATGACGATGGTGCAAGCAGCTTACACAAGCTTGACTGACACCGTGACCGAGTCCCTCAACATGATTAACTGGTGTGGATTTTCTGATTGGAAAACCAATCAACCCAAAACAGTAAGTGGTCAAGTTTGTGATGAGTATAAAGCCCCTGCAGAGGGTGAGATCTTATACACGAGCTATCAAGTGAAGGCGCAAACTCCCCTGAATATTTTTATGGGAACAGCCAGCAGCGGCCTTGATGGAACGACTCCAAAAACGCGATACCAGCTCACTGAAAGACTTCCTTTTCTTCAAAAGTAGTCAATTTCAAGGCTGACATCTGTACGTATCATATTGATACGGATCACTGACCTCATATATTAAAAACGGGTAACACTGACGTGATATCAATAGGTTACCTCGTATTGTGATTAAAGATACTTACGAAACGCCGATAAGTACTTCATGGAACAACCCCGAACGTATTTGAAGTCATTGTTCTCACGATTATTCGTCGTCACGACATTGCCTGTTTTTATAGCAGGATGTTCGATTGAGTTGTCTCTTGAAGAATTAACGACAAGAGCTGCTTCCTCATTGGCTTGGGATCAAAATGCCCTTCAATCCACTGGAGATCTGCAAGCTCAATGGGCGGCCCCGACGAATGAAAAAATCGTTCAACAAGAACTGCTCTATTATAAAGGTGCGACTTGTGACGATCCCATTTTGCCAACAATTCAATTAGGTGCAGACGCTAGCAATAACACGGCATCTTTTACCAAAGACGAAGGCGAAACTTATACCTACCGAGTTTTTTCGATGGATATGACAGGTAAAGTTGTTCCTTCTGATTGCTCCGCTCCCGTGGTCTATCAGGATTCTTTCGCGGTTGCGACCTCGGCTGGTGGAGGAAAAATCAACGAAGCCAACGTAGCGACAGCACCGTTTTTTGGTCGTTGTGCTCAAGGTTCGACTGTTCAAGTTTCAGCTCCATCCTCAGCAAATGTGGCAACATTCACTTGTGCTTCAAGCGGCAATTGGTCCCGTGCAATTGATTTAAGTTCAGTTGCGGGTGTTTATGCGGGCGACTTAACTTTTACCGTGACACCTTCAGGTGGTGGAACAGCAAAATCATACACAGTAACAATTGATAAAGACTCCGTGCCACCAAAGATTGATATTCCCTCAGCTTCTAATATCACCGCGTCCAATCAAGCTGCTTATACTGTTACTGGGACATGCTCCGAAAATGGTGAATCCGTTGCGATTACAATTGGTACTATTAATACGACAGCTACTTGTTCAGCGGGTGCATTTTCTCGCACGGTGGACGTGACTAGTTTAACCGGGAATACAATTTCGCTCTCGGCAACTCACAAAGACACCTACGACAACACTCGCTCAAAATTCGTTATTGTTTCTCGCTATGTCACAGTTCCCACAATTACCTCTGTGGCACTTAATGCAGGAGCGGCAACTACAAGTTCCCTGACAGCAACTTTGAACATGAGTGTATCTGGTGCAACTCAAATGTACATTACCAACACTGCCGGCTGTGCATCCGGTGGTGCTTGGGAAACATATGCGGCGACAAAATCATGGACGTTGCCTTCTGCTAACGCGACAAACACGGTCTATGTAAAATTTAAAGAAAGCCATGATAACGAAACGGCCTGTGTAAGTGATGATATCTTACACGACAACTCGAATCCGACGATTTCAATCACTTCTCCACTGGCGAGTTCTTATGTCAATGGCGCCAATGTAGCGGCATTTACGATCAGCGGTACTTGCTCTGAAAACGGTCGATCCATCACGATCACAGGTCCAAGCAGCTTTACTTCGACTACGACTTGCTCCGGCACTTCATTCAATGCCATTCTTGATTTAACTTCATTAGCTCAGGGCAGCTTTCAACTTGGTGCTTCTATTAATGATGCTGCTGGAAATACGGGCTCTGCAACCTCTCCTTCTTATACCAAAGATACGGTCGTTCCTACGGGAACTGTCTCTATCAACGGTGGGGCTGCAAGCACTACGAATCTGACAACTACGCTGACACTCACTTCCTCAGATACGGGTGGTCAGATGTATGTAACAAACACGTCAGGTTGTACAAGTGGTGGCGCCTGGGAAACTTTTGCCGCATCTAAATCGTGGAGTTTGGCGACTGCCGACGCGACGAACACGGTCTATTCTAAATTTAAAGACGCTGCGGGAAATGAATCGAGCTGTTATTCAGACACGATTGTTCACACTTCGACGACTCCGACTGTCACTATCGCCTCTCCTGCTTCGGGCTCTTATATTAATATTGCGAATTCCACATCATTTACAATTTCAGGAGCTTGCTCTGAAAATGGACAGCCGGTGGATATTACCGTTACAGGATTAACAGTAACTTCTCCTACTTGTACTGCGGGTGCTTGGAGCAAATCGATTGACGTGTCAACTTTAGCGGATGCCTCGATTACATTTACGGTGAATCATAGCAGCTCTGGTGGAATCGCGGCCACGGCAGCTTCGCAAAGCTATACGAAAGATACTGTGGCTCCGACAGTGACAACTTTCGTAATTAAAAATGACGATGCTTATACAAATCAACTTGGTAACACTCTGACGATTGCCTCTGCCACATCGACGGAGATGTACATCACTAACAATGCACTTTGTTTGACTGGCGGTACTTGGGAAACATACGCGACTTCCCAAGTTTGGTGGCTTGCAACAGCTGATGCCTATAACACGGTTTATTTTAAAACTCGTGATATCGCTGGCAATGAATCAAACTGCGTTTCTGATTCAATCACTCATGATGGTTCCGTAGCTAACGTTGCTTGGGTTTCACCAGCGTCGATGTCTTATATTAATATTGCCAACAACGCAGCTTTTGAAGTTTCAGGGACGTGCTCGATTGATGGCCGCCCCGTTTCTGTCGCTGTTTACAACGGCGCGACCTACCAAAATATTACCAACACGCCGACATGTACATCTGGCGCATGGACGACGACGTTTGATCTTTCTGCCAAAGCCGATGCGACATACACCCTGCGCGCAACACATACTTCTTTAGGTGGCAGTACCGTCACTCAAAATCGCTCGTTCATTAAAGATACTGTTGCTCCAGGCGCTGCCACGATATCAGGAGCACCCACTGGCACCAACGCGACTTCCACATTGAATATCACAGTTGCAGGAACGGGAATCGCCCAATACCGATACTTCATTGTTCCTCCAGGAGGAACGGAAGTTTGTACGAACACGGCGGCGTACGCGGGTTCTGATATTGCGGTCGCCACAAAAATCACGGATTCACTGACTGGAACAGGCGATGGAGCTTATAAAGTCTGCGTAATCGGTCGCGAAACATCAGGTAACTATTCAACAACGACAACTCAAGCGACTTGGACTCGTGATGCAACCGGCCCAATTCCACAACTTGTGACATCGACAACTGCGGATGGAACATATGCGGCTGGAACGGTTGTGAACGTCAGAGTAACTTTCAATGAAAACGTCACGGTTACGGGCACGCCTTACATCACTCTGGCAACGGGTTCTACGACCCGCAATGCCACTTATTCTAGCGGAACTGGCACGACGAATATTAATTTCAGTTATACCGTCGTCTCGGGTGATTCATCATCTGACTTAGATTACACATCCGCTGCTACTATCGTACTTAGTGGCGGTACAATGCGGGACTCGTTAACAAATGCAGCGACTTTAAGTTTGCCGGCGGCTGGTTCAGCGAACTCCTTATCTGGACAAAAAAATATCGTGATCAATGCGCCGTTGCCGGTGGCGGTTTTAGCGGGCGTGCCTGCGAATCCATCCTCGGCATCTAACCTCAGTGTGACGGTCAGCGGAACAGGTGTGACTCAGTATAAAAGAGCCATCATCACTTCTGGGACTTGCGATACTGCCACCTACTCGGCTGCCACTGCGATTGCAACGACTATCACTGCTTCTGTTACTTCCTACGCTAACTCCTTCGTCACACTTTGTGTGCTGGGTGGTGATGCAAGCGGCAGTTTCCAAAGCGCCACAGCAGCGACAAGTTACACTTGGTTCCAGGACGGCTTGCTGGCCGTGAATATTACGTCTAGCAACATGAACCGAGTCAACGAAGGCACTTTAAGTCAGAAATTTACAATAGGCATGCCATCGGCCAAACCTTACGATGTTGTGGTTAATTATATGGTGACCGGGGACGCCGTTCAGGGAGTGAATCATGATCTAGCCAACGGTTCAGTCACGATCCCAACAGGCACTACTTCGGTTGATGTGGCAGTTAATTTCCTGAGCAACGCCACTGCAGATGGTGAACGTGTACTCAACGTGCATCTAACCAAGACCGATCGTGATCTCGTTTACTTGGGCACCGCTTATCAGGCGCAGTTCTATATTGCAGACGATGAGAAAAATCTTACCACGAATCATGTTGCCTTGGGACGCACACATAGCTGTGCCTTAATGAGCGATAATTCAGTTCGCTGTTGGGGTCATAACACCTATGGCGGTATCGGTGATGGTACGACCAAGTTCAAAGACACAGCGGTTACCGTTGCAAGCGGCACTTCCTTTAAAAGCGTCGCAGTCGGTCTGGATCACAGTTGCGCGGTCACCACAGGCGGAGATCTATACTGCTGGGGTCGTAATGCCAACAACCAACTTGGTGACAATACAACGACCCAAAGAACGTCCCCGGTCCTCGTTGACTCAGGTGTTGCGTATTCAATGGTCAGCGCAGGCGAATCTCACTCGTGCGGTATCACCAGCACCAATAAACTTCGTTGCTGGGGTCTGGGAGATATGGGCCAAATCGGTCAAGGAACAACGGCAAATCAAGCTGTTCCGTTAGAGATTGATGGAACCAACAGCTATCAATTCGTAGCAGCGGGTTCTAAAACAACTTGTGCAATTACCACGGCTAACAAACTTCGTTGCTGGGGCCGCAACACATACAACAACTTAGGCGACGGTACGACGACGAATGCGTCAACTCCAATTGCAATCGATGCTGCTGCTGACTACTCTTTTGTTTCTGTTGGTTCACATCACACTTGCGGTCTTTTGACTTCTGGAGGCTTGCGCTGTTGGGGTGACAACACCTTCGGTCAAATTGGTGACAGTTCTAACACGGCTCGCACCATTCCGGTGGATGTCAATTCGGGCACAACATATCTTTCTGTTGCTGTGAACGATGAAACAACGGGCACATCCGGCCGCGGTGTCACTTGTGCTGTGACTTCTGCAAATGTTCTTCAATGCTGGGGTAACAATTCGGTTTACCAATTGGCGGATGGAACGACGACAAACCGAAATGCACCGGTGACTGCGGACAGCGGTACGAGTTATTCAAAAGCTTACACTGCTGGTGTGCGCGCATGTGGTGTCACGACAGCAGGTGCATTGAAATGTTGGGGTAACTTGAACTACGACTCAACACGGAACTTGGTATTGTTCGGTGCGGGTTTAGGGAATGTCTATGCGACTTACGCAAGCTTTACTGAGCAACTTAAAGGTTGGACTTTCAGTTCGATAGCATGGGGAACATCCTCTTCTGACGGCACAAATCAAACTTGTGGAATTCAATCCAACAAGCTTTATTGCTGGGGTTCTCAATCGGTATTCGGCGACAAGACAACGACGGCTGTTCGTCGCCCTGGCCCGGTGTTGATCGATCCAGACACAAACTACAGTAAGCTTGCCAACCGCCACGATTCAATGTCGAACTGTGCAATTACTACGACGGGCGATTTGAAATGCTGGGGGCAAAATAATAACCATGTCTTTGGTTCGGCGGTTGCCAATGGTGCGTATGTATATGTGCCGACAAGTGTTGATCCCGGCGTTCAATATTCCGAAGTAAGTACAAGCGGTAACTCGACTTGTGGAGTGACGACTGCAGGCGTCCTACGATGTGTGGGCTATAATGGCTGGGGAAACCTGGGAGATGGAACTACGACTGAAATTGCAAGCTTCACGGACATTGATACTGGAACGAGCTATAAGTATGTTGAAAAATCCGCTTATACTACGTGCGGTATTACCTCTACTGACGCACTTAAATGCTGGGGTCATAACTTAAGTGGCTCTATCGGTGATGGCACAACGACAAGCTCATCGACTCCCGTTTTAGTGGATGCAGGCACCACTTATAAAAAGATCACTCTTAACGGTACTACTTGCGGAATTACATCGGCTGACGTCTTAAAGTGTTGGGGTAATAATTTGAACCGCCTTGTAGGTAACAATAGCGGAACTAACGTCTTATCTCCGCTGGTGATTGATGGCGGAGCAACCTATAAGGACATCAATATAGGGTTCATCAACACTTGTGGCGTTAAAATGGATGGCACACTTCGATGCTGGGGAGATCCTGCAATTTGGGGGACAACTTCTCCAACAGAAACCAGTGGCTCAACGCTTTATGGCTCCCCATTTACAGCCGACACAGGAGTCACATATTCAAGCGTCCAAGTGGGTTCGTATTTGATCTGCGGTACAACAACGGGTGGCATCTTTAAATGCTCTGGTAGATCGGTCGGCAAAAACCTAGCGATAGTGGATGCAGGCCCGAGTGCTGCGGCGGTTACTTCCGCTTCACCGACGAATGCACCGGTGTATCTGCAAAAATGGTTAAACTACTAAAATAAAAAAGGCGCCATGGTTGGCGCCTCGTTCAGAGGGACCAGTGATGGTCCCTTTTTATTTTTCCTCTTTCGAGGAGATCAACTCGCTGATTACTTTCTTCGCTCGGTCGATGTTTTGTTTCATCGTGGCTTTTTCTTTGATGCTTCCGAGCATTTCCTCTGGCGCGAAAGTCATGGTTTGGAAAATCTCAAATGTCTTGGTGATTTCATCCCCATGATCTCGGCGAAGGCTTGGTGGAATTTGCGTCATCAAATCCTCGATTTTTTGAGAAGCACCCGCTTCTCCCGCCACCTGACCCATCACCATATAAAAGATGTTGGTCATTTCGGCACCGACTTTACGGTAGTCGTCTTTACTTAACGCCTGATCAACCAACTTATAACGTTTGCTGACTTGCTCTTTCAAAGTTCTGCGTCTGCGGCCCCAGCCGAATTCACGTTGCGCCTTAACCAGCAAAGAAATAATCACGCCCGCATAAATGATCATCCATAACCATGGACGAGCCATCACGCTTGCTTGATGTGAGGGCTGCCAAGCCATAATTACGTCAGGCAGTTTATTTTCAATAATCTTAGGTGCAGCCGGAGTTTGGTTGCCAGACATTCTTTGTGAAGAACCCACAGGCGCATTCGGATTATTTATGATTTTTAAATTAATAGGCTCTGTTTTTTTCGTATAGTATTTACCAGACTTTGGATCAAACATGCTAACGCTTAGGCCTGGGAAAACCACATCGCCCTCTTGACGTGGGATCAACAGAATTTCGAATTCCTTATAACTGCGACCATTTTTAAAAAATTTAGAATCTGATTTTGTATCATACTGTTCAAGTCCCGTTGGCAAGGTCATCGCTGGCAAATCGATGAGTTTTGCATTGCCGGCACCTTCAAAACGTACTTTCAAACTTAAGGGTTGATTGACAGGAAAGCTGGTTCCCTCAACAGAAGAGTGAACATCGAACTGCCCCACGGCACCTGAAAAATCCGTGGGACGCCCCTCGACCGGCAAAGGCTTTACTTTGATGGGCACAGCCGCAGAGCTTTTTGTGTATTCGTAGGGTTTAGCCATCATACCCAACTGATTCAAAGTACGAACGCGGGATTTTATTTTGTAAGAGTCAATCGTCGCAGTCCCTGCTTTGATCGGGAACAGCGCATGAGAAGCAAGAAGGGCTTTTTTCCAAGGAATGCCACCAACATTTGCTTCATAGAATTGAATGCTTGGAACTTCCTCGATAATTTCTTTCCAGAAACCACGAAGATCTGGAAACTTTAAACGATCTAACGTTTCCATCTGACCGCGGGTATAAATGTACCAGTTCACAGTCACTTGTTCGCCTTCGTAAACTTCCGTTTTATCTACCTCCACACCGATAAAAAAAGCATCGTTGGGATTTGTTGGCAGACTGCGGAATGCAGGGTTATCAATGGCACTGGAAGAGTTCGGACCAAATTGTTCATCCGGCATACCAGCACCTTGCTGTTGCATCTGCTGCAGCAAACGCTGGCGTTGCTGTAAGAGCTGATTAAACATTTCCTCTTCGGCACGGTCCATGGACTCAAACGGATCTTCGCCCATACCAGGCATGCCCGGCATCTGTGGCATCGAAGGTCGACGAGGCTGCTGCATTTGTCTGCGGCCCCCACCATTACCACTGCCGGTTGCACCAACTTTAATAATGATCGGTTGAGTCCTAAATACTTTGCCGCTTACCACGACTTCGAATGAGGACACACTTAAGGTACCTTGGCGTTTCGGAGCCAATGTATAATTGTACTCTTTACGACGTTGCGTTTCGAACTGCATGCCACCAGGACCAGGAACAAGCTTTTGCGCCACAGCAGTAGAACTGGAAGTGTTTAAAAGTTCAAAACCATCAAGTTCAGGAATACGCGGCTCTTGAATGTCCACATCCTCGGAAGAAACAGCAGAAACTGTCACAGTGAAAGTGTCACCCAGCCCCATTTCATTGCGATCAACCACAGCATTCACTGTCGTCCCCGCAGCGTTGGCAATGGCTGCATTTAAAATAAAACTTAGAAAGATTAGAAAACTACCAATCTTTGTCACGAGGCTGCTCCTTCGTTTCTTTACGATTATAGTCAGCACGAATTTTACTTTCCTGCTGCTTAATCTCTCCCAGGATTTTCTTCACGTCCCCTTCGGAAAGTTCTTTACCGGCAAATGGACGAGGCTTGTACTTAGGAGAATTGGAGTACTGTTTGTCCTGCTTTTGGTCTTTGCCGTCTTTTCCGTCCTGGTCTTTTTGATCTTGTTTTTGGTCTTTGTCGCCCTTTTGATCTTTGTTCTGCTGTTGCTGATTGCCCTGATTACCTTGTTGATCTTTTTGATCCTTGTTTTCGCCCTGGCCTCCGCCCTGTTGCGACTGAATCAAAAGTTCAATATTGGTTTTAGCTTCCTTACTGGCAGGAACGATCTCCAAGGCTTGTTGGTATTTAGCAATGGCCTCATCAACCTTTTTAGCTTTTCCTAAAAGTTGGGCTTCGTTAAATCGGGCCACAAACATCATCTCGCGATCTTGAGTCGCTTCGGCAAGTCTTCCCGATTCCGCATAGGCCTGCTGAGCTTTCTCGGCTTGCTGCAAACCTTCAAATGAAAGTCCTAAGTTAGAATGCACACGTGCTAAAAAAGGATTGTAGCGTAAAGCTTCGATGTATTTTTCGTTGGCCGCTTGAAAGCTTTGTTTCTGCAAAAGGGCATTTCCCTCACGGTTAACCGCCAGGGTTTTTAGATGAGGTTGATCCCCGCATCCCGTCAGCATCAACAAAACAGAAGATATAATTAATTTCTTCATTCCGCTGGTACCTCAAAGCGGCCCTTCCAAAAACGGAAGCCGCGACGTCTTTCACCTATGAACATCTCGAACATCGCTATGATGATTCCGATCATAAGTAAAATCTGAAAACGCTCTTCGTATTGAGTCGCCATCGTTGTATCGAACTGTGTTTTTTCCAGATTATTGATATCTTCAACTAAATGTTTAATCTGATCACCGCCGACAGTGGCTGTATAAAAACTGCCTTTACCGGCCTCGGCCAAGGCACGAAGCACGTCACCTTTGACGGTCGTAATAACTGTCTGCCCGCTGCGATCTTTTTTATAGCCCTTTAGGAAACCCATGCCATCACGCACCGGAATCGCTCCACCTTTTTCTGTGCCATAAGCCACAGTAAAAATGCGTGTACCATCATCAGCCAATTTCTTAGCAGCTTCTAAAGCACCTTGCTCTTGATCTTCACCATCCGAGGCGATCAAGATCACGCGAGTGACCTTGACGGTGTCATCAGTTGAAACACCACCCCGTTCGAAAGCTTCTTTAGCATTGGCTAACAAATCTTGAAAATTTGTACCTTGAGTTGATACGGAGTTTGTATCCAAGGCATCAATATACATTTTTACAGCGCCAGGATCATTTGTCAGAGGAGATAACAATGCCGAGGTCCCAGCAAATGCCATAACACCGATTTTATTTCCAGGCATTTGATCGACCAGCCGGCTTAATTCTGTTTTAGCTTGCGTCAATCGATTTGGTTTTACGTCCTCTGACATCATACTTTCAGAGACGTCGACGGCGAAAATGATTTCAACACCTTCGCTTTTTACTTCTTGTTTGCTTTGACCAAACTGAGGACGAGCCAACGCCAACACGAAAAAAAAGACCGCAATCACTTGCAGGATCGTTTTTATCGCACGTTTTTTGTGGCTAACGGAACTGGAAAGGAACGGATACAGCCTTGAACCTATAGCTGCTTCCATGGATTTTTTTGACCTGCGATCAAAGAAATAGCCAACGATGATGATCGCTGGAATCACCCACAGATAGTTAAAGGCTGCCATGTTTTCAAATCTAAACATTATGGCACCCTCCTTAACCATGTACGACCTAATAACAAACCGATTAAATACAGAATCAGACCGGCCACAAGATATGGCGGATATTTTTCGGTATAGTTCGTAAATTTGTTCACGTCGATTTTTGTTTTTTCTAACGAGTCAATATCCTTAAAGACACCTTTTAACGAGTCTTCCTTAGAAGCACGATAGTACTTACCACCGGTTTGACTTGCCATACGACCTAAAAGGTCCTCATTGACTGTGGAATCAAAAGGCTGATAAGTTTTAACTTTCTGACCAAAGATATCGCGCGTGTAAATCGGAATACGGGTTGGGCCATCTTTACCGATACCAATGGAGTAAATTTTTATTCCATAACCCTTGGCAATTTCAAGACCGGTTTCGGGATCGATGGTTCCCGAGTTATTCTCCCCGTCCGTCATAAAGATAACCACACGGCTTTTTGCTTGTGAATCTTTCAGGCGACCGGCAGCATTTGCAAGCGCCACACCCAACGCGGTACCATCTTTGATACGCGCGCTGGCCGCCGTTGTAATTTCATCCACGCGGGACAGAATCAATTGATAATCCAATGTTGGAGGAACCAAGGTGAAGGATTCTCCAGCAAAGATCACCAAACCGATACGGTCAGAACTGCGGCCACCGATAAATTGCTTAATCGTTTCTTTAGCCGCTTCCAGACGATTCAAGGGCCTCATGTCTTCGATCAACATAGAATCTGAAATATCAAGAGCGATAACTATATCAATCCCCTCGACATTTTTCTTAATTTTCGTATTCATTTCCTGAGGACGAGCTAAAGCAAAAATAGCCAGCGCGATTCCTAAAGCTTTAAGAATTAAAGGAACATTAAGTAAACGCGTGCGCAAGCTCGGCGTCACTGTTTTTAGAATTTGAATAGTACCGAACTGCAAGGTCGGAGTTTTAGATTTTTTTCTCCATAAAACCCAGATCACCACAGCTATCAAGGGCAGAATCAACCAAAATGCTAATGGAGAATGAATTGTCATGACAATCTCTCCATTTCTTCAACCAAAAGACGCGCACGTTTAGATAGGTTCAAAACGTCAGAACCCGTGATCTTGGCTCGATCCTCAGAAGCATGCAAAAACTCTTTCACCAGCTTTTCAAGCTCGATGCCGGTTTCTTGGTACACTTTTGGATGATACTTTTTAAGATCCTTTAGGATCAAACGCGGACTCCACTCAAGCGCCGGAATTTTATAACGACGAGTGATGTAAAGTTTCAACATATGTCGGGTTTCATCCAATGCTAAAGGAATGTCCTCTTGTTTCGGATTGCCTCCAAAGAACACTGTGTTCGTACGCTGCATCCGACGGAATCTTTGATGAAACTCCGCCAGTGGTGACAAAGCGGAATCATGTTCTTTCAAGCGTTCGATAATTTTCTTACGTTGAATCGAGCGGAAGATCTTAGTCATAACAACTAAAATAAACAAACCAACGACGCCTGCTAAAATCGCCCAGTACATCATTGGCACTGGAATATTCATGGGACCAATGGGACCAAAGGGCTCTTGTTTAGGAGCTTGCTCCCCTGGTTTTCCAGACGGCGGCGGAGGTGGAGGCAAAACACTGACTAACTGGTACTGGACCTGTCCCAAATCTAAAGTTTCAGTTCCATCAGTCAGTTGCAGGTTGTCGAATTTAACCTGGGGCCCGGCGGTATAGGAAGTGACTTTGATATCAGCTTGAGTTGGCGAGCGGAACTCAAACCCCAATAAATGGATCGAGTATTTCGCTTCAGGTGGCAGAACGAATTGAAGTTTATCTTGTTGCAAAGTTTTTGGAAACTCTCCATCGCAGACAAGCATAAACTCACGGCCTACCGTGAGTTCATTATCGTTCAGTCCTGCGACGTGTGGAATTTCAACTTTACACTGATAAGATGCCATTATTTTCTCTTCTTAAAAAACGCCACAAGAGGATCTACGAAATCATTGCTGGATTTTACATCCACACGATCCACTTGCGATTTGCGAAGCAGCTTATCGCGAGACTCTTTACGCTTTAGAACTGCTTGCTCATATTCTTTTCTAAAACCTGCAGAGGACGTGTCGACAGTTAATACTTCGCCACTTTCTGCATCCTGCACTTCAATCACTCCCATACTTGGCAATGAATATTCGGCAGCATCGTTCACCACACAAGCCACAACGTCATGCTTTCTGCCCAGCAGGCGTAAGCTTTGATCAAAGCCCTCGTCCATAAAATCGCTGAACACGAAAATGGTCGCACGCTTTTTCAACGCCCCTTGCAGAAAACTAAAGCCGTTAGAAAGTTTCGTTTTGTGACTTTTAGGTTTGAAATAATACAGATCCCGCAGCAAACGTTGCACGTGCCCACGGCCTTTTTTCGGCGGAACAAAGTGTTCGACCTGATCACTAAATAACAACAATCCAATTTGGTCGTTGTTTTTCACTGCAGAAAACGCCAGCAAGGCTGCCATATGAGTCATCACTTCACCTTTAAAGTAAGGTCCCGTTCCGAAATCACTGGAGCCACTGATATCGACTGCGATAATCAGGGTCAGCTCACGCTCTTCTTCAAATGTTTTAATAAAAGTTTTTCCTGTGCGCGCCGTCAGCGGCCAGGAAATCGAGCGCACGTCGTCGCCCGGAACATACTCACGGAAGTCCGCAAAGGTCATACCTTGCCCTTTGAAGGCGGTATGGTATTCGCCTGCAAAAAGGTTGTTCACAAGTTTTCTTGTGTTCAACTCTAAAAGTTTGACCTTTTTTAGGACCTCTGGAGGCAATCCCATCCTATGGAACCTCGACTTGGCTCAAGATTTCTTTGATCACATCATCAGACTTAATATTTTCTGCCTCAGCTTCGTAAGTCAGAATCAAACGATGTCTCATCACGTGGTAGGCAATTGCTTTTACGTCTTCAGCTGTCACGTAACCGCGGCCACGTAAGAAAGCGTGAGCTTTCGCTGCACGGAACAGACAGATCGTCGCACGCGGTGAGCCGCCCACGTTGATCAAGTTTGCGATACGTGACAAGCCGTACTCTGCAGGCTTTCTGGAAGCCATAACGATTTCTACGATATAATTTTTGATTTTATTATCGACATAGATTTGATCTGCACGTTCGGACGCACGCAACAAATCTTCGCGAGAGATCACCGGGTTTACAACCGGCTTTTCGTTCGTACCCATACGATTTAAGATCTCGAGCTCTTCACCTTTATGTGGGTAAACCACATTGATCTTAAACATGAAACGGTCCATCTGTGCTTCAGGAAGTGGATATGTTCCCTCTTGCTCTAATGGATTCTGAGTTGCAAGAACCAGGAATGGATTGGCAAGTTTATAGGACTCTTCACCAATGGTTACTTGCTTTTCTGCCATTGCCTCAAGCAATGCCGATTGAACTTTCGCAGGGGCACGATTGATCTCGTCGGCCAAAACGATGTTCGTAAAGATAGGACCTTTACGAGGAGCGAATTCGCCAGATTTTGGATTAAAGATCATCGTACCGATCAAGTCTGTTGGCAACAGATCGGGAGTGAACTGAATACGTTGGAAATCTAAGGAAATAGATTTACACACTGTTGAAATCGTCAATGTCTTTGCAAGACCGGGAACACCTTCAAGCAGGATGTGACCACCCGTCAACAATCCCATCATGATCCCTTCGACCATTTCTTTTTGTCCGACCACAACTTTGTTGATCTCGGTCATCATCTTGTCGATGAATTGACTTTCTTGTTTGATCGCGGCGTTTAATGCCATGATATCAACTTCGCTCACCTGTCCTCCCTCGAGAATATCCCTTCCATTTCACTCTCTTACGCAACTTGCGGCAAGCAATTCCAACAGCCCTACAGGACCTTAATTTCTCAGAGCGTCGGCAGAGCAAAAACTTGCAATTGTTATGTCACAGTCCTAGCCTTAAGTTTGGAGGGGCTTCGCATTGCGGCAGCTCCGGCGACAGTTGATAAACCGCTTATTCGATGGGACAAATTCACTATGGCAAATACGAGCACGAAAGTTTGGATTTTCATCCTATCGACCTCACTGGCACTTCTGGTATTGGGTTACCAATTCGGTGAGCGCCTGGGATTGATCATTGGCTTTTTGTTAGCACTCCTTTTAAATTTCATCGTGTTCTTTTACGGCGAAAATAGCGTTCTATCAAAACTTCGCGCGCAACGTTTAAAAGGCCAAGATGCTTGGGGTGTTTTAGATATGGTGGATCGCATGTCGAATCAGCTTGGGATGCCGGCGCCCGCTGTCTTTGTGACACCACATTCGTCGGCGAATGCATTTTGCGTTGGTCACTCTTGGAAACATGGTTCTTTGGGATTCACCTTAGGGCTTTTGCAAAAGTTAAATTCTAAAGAGTTGGAAGCTGTGGTGGCTCATCAACTTTGTCACATCCGCCGCCTTGATACTTTTGCATTCAGCGTCAGTTCAACCCTGGCAAATTCAATCGTGGGGTTAGGTCAATTTTTAGATTCTTTCTTGCCTTATCGTTTGCACTTTTTTATGCCGCTTTTGTCCCCCGTGGGCTGGCTGATCATCAAAGCGGTCGTGGGCGACAAATCGTTTTTTGAAAATGATTTGATGGCTTCTGAGCTTTTAAACAACCGCCATCCATTGGGTGAAGTTTTATGGAGACTGGAAGGCCTGTCACAGACTCAGCCTTTGGAAATCCCCGCTTGCACAAGTCACTTATTTATTGTGAATCCTGAAGGCTTTAAACAAAAGAATTTATTCTTAAAGTCGCATCCGCCCATCGAGACGCGTTTGCAGAAGCTTATGGGTTATTATCCTATCTAACTTGACATTGAATTTAGCGAACTCATGTTTGCTTAAGGGTGTTTTATGCAAGAAAAAATGGAAGCTTCATTATCAGTATTAATCATGTCCCTAGCCTCTGCGTCGGTAATGGCCATGGGTTTGGCACCAGATCCACAAACTGGAAAAACTTCTAAAGATAAAAATATGGCTCGATTTAACATCGACCTATTGGTGGTTTTGCAGCAAAAAACCAAGGGCAATCTTTCTGCTGATGAGTCCCAATTTTTAGATAATCTAATTAACGACCTGCAAATGAAGTTTGTTTCGGTTTAATCGTTTTTAAATCTAAACGCGCGCAGTCTTAGACTGTCGCGCGTTTATTATTTTTGATACTGTGTATTTGCATCGAACGGCTTCGTTCGAAGGTTAAAGGAGAAGTGTTTTTATGAAGAAGTATTTATTCCTTCTACTAGCGGCCTCCCTCACGGTCAGCTACCAATCTCAAGCTCAGCAATCGACTCTTCCCAAAGATCCTCCAAAAATGAACCTGGGACCTTCGCTTCCAGCAAATCTTTTTGTGGAGTTGGGTAAAGCTATCAACCCAGCCGTCGTAAACATTTCGACAACGGCGATTCCAAAAAACATGCCACGCGGTCGCGATCCGATGCTTGATATGTTGGAACAGCTTTACGGCTTTAAAATGCAGCAACCTCCGCAACAGCAACAACGCCCTCAGATGATGGGATTGGGAACTGGTTTTATTATTCGTGAAGATGGTTTGATCGTGACCAACAATCACGTGATCGCGGGCGCAGACCAGATCAAAGTTCAACTGTCTGAAGACTCGAAAGACCTGTACGAAGCGACGTTAGTTGGTAGCGACGAGCGTACAGATATCGCACTGATCAAAATCAAACCTAAGACAAAATTGACTGTCGCTGTTCTTGGTTCCTCTAAAGACCTAGAAGTTGGTGAATGGGTTGCCGCTTTCGGAAATCCGTTTGGTCACGGGCACTCGATGTCTAAGGGTATTGTGTCTTCTAAGGGTCGTGGTATTGCCGAGATCAATAAAATTCCATTGATCCAAACAGATGCTTCTATCAACCCAGGTAACTCGGGTGGTCCCCTTGTGAACACGAAGGGCTTGGTTGTGGGTGTGAACTCCGCGATTGATGCTCGCGCTCAGGGTATCGGTTTTGCGATCCCTATCGACGAAGTTAAAGCATTGATCCCGCAACTTGAATCCAAAGGTCGCATTGCTCGTGGTTATATTGGTGCCGCCTTGGGCGATCTAGATCCTGAGGCTGCGGACTATCTGGGAATGGGTGATCAAAGTGGTGCGGTGATCACGCAACTGGATCCACGGGGCCCCGCTGCTCGGGCGGGACTTAAGATTTACGATATCGTGACAGAATTTAACGGTAAAAAAATTGATAGCTCGCTCAGCCTTGTAGATGCCGTCAGTGATGCTCCGATTGGGAAATCGTCAACGGCTAAAATTATCCGCGACAGAAAAACAATTTCTTTAGCTGTCGTCGTTGCTGACCGCCCCGAGGACGCCAAAGGCAAAAAGTTAGAGATCAAAAAATACGACGGCCAAAGAGCTCCTTTCAAGCTGGGCTTTACGATCATCGACCCGACTCCTTCTATTCGCAGCGAATGGGGTTTGCCAGAGGATATGAAGCAACCGATCGTGATCGAAACAGAACGAAACTCCGCGGCCAGCAAAGGTGGCTTGGCTGTTGGTGATGTGATCTTAGACGTCAATAAACAAGCGGTCACAAATGCCAAAGACGTCTTGAAGTTTTTGAAAAAAGGCAGCAACAGTTTACGAATCGCTCGCAATGCCCGCATTCAGATCATTAATGTTGATACTCCCTAATCAAGAAATCTGGAAAAAACCAACAAGCCCGCTTTAACAGCGGGCTTTTTTATTGATTACTTCTTGTCAGAGATAAGAGAATTCTCGCGACACCTCATGAAATCCACCATTCCCGCTATAATTTTTCACTCACTCAGAGCGGTACAAAAATTAATCTATAACTTTTCTTTGGATCACCATAATCAAAAAAAATCCCGCGCCGATATTGTTAATCGAAAATTCAAATTAAAAAATCGTTTGGTGCACGGGAGAAACATGCAGAACTTCAGCTTAAAAGCAAAATTACTTTTATTAACCTTCACTCTGTGCGCTGTTGCATTGGTGATCGGTGCAACCGGCTATGTATCGCTGGGATCTGTTAGCAACGAGTATGGTTGGATTGCTACTAAGACAATGCCTAAGATGGAACACTTAGATCAAATGTTTCTAAATTTTAGAAAAATTCGCGCGAATTTGACGCTGACTGGATTGCCAGATCTACCTGAAATCCAACTCAAAGATGGCATTAATGACGTTAATCAAGCCCTCACTGATTACGAGAAAGAAAACGAGACCTATACGCAACTGGGAATGGATGATCGTCAAAAGGAACTTTATGAAAAGCTCCACACAACGTGGGTGACTTACAAAAAGTTGACTGATGATATTTTGGCATTGCAAAAGACAGGATCTGAAGCCGACAAAGCGAAAATGGTACAGCTTCTTTATAATGACATTCCTGCGAAAGCAAAAGTATATGCGGAAGCTGCGGGCGCTCTAGCGGCATACCACAAAGAGGTGGGAAGTAAAAAAGTTCAGTCCGCTGAGTCGATTCGCGATCGCGCGACCCTTATGGTAGTGATGATCGCCTTCGGTGGCGTTGTATTTGGTAGTGTTTTCGGATTCTTGTTTTCAACGAATTTAGCAAAAACATTAAACCGTATCAGTGACGATATTTATGGAGCTGCTTCTCAGACTGCGGCAGGTGGCGCTCATCTGGCTTCGGCAAGTGTACAACTTTCAGCGGGCTCTACGGAGGGAGCCGCTTCTTTGGAAGAAACAGTTGCATCTCTTGAGGAACTCTCGAGCATGGTCAAACTAAATACATCTCATGCACAGGAAGCAAATGGGCTGTCGCAGAACTCCAAAGATGCTGCAGAAAAAGGCGCTCGTGAAATCGAACAATTGATTTATGCTATGAACGAAATCTCTTCTGGATCAAAACAGATCGAGGAAATTATTTCTGTCATTGATGATATTGCGTTTCAAACGAACCTTTTGGCATTGAATGCAGCTGTGGAAGCTGCTCGCGCGGGTGAACAAGGTAAGGGCTTCGCGGTCGTCGCTGATGCTGTCAGAACTTTGGCGCAGAAAAGTGCAGAATCTGCCAAAGGCATTACCTCTTTGATTAAAGAAAATGTCGAAAAAACAGAGAAAGGTTCTGTCATCGCCAGCAACAGTGGAACGGTCTTAGTGGAGATTTTAAACTCGGTTAAGAAAGTAGCTGATTTAAATAAAGAAATTTCCACAAGCAGCTCGGAACAAGCTAATGGGATCGAGCAAATTTCAAAAGCGATGAATCAACTTGATCAAGCAACCCAAAGTAATGCCGCCTCATCAGAAGAAGTTGCGGCTTCCTCTGAAGAAATGTCGGCACAAGCGCAAGCTTTAAATAATCTTGTTGGAGAACTGCAAGTGTTAATTCATGGCAAGAAAAACACGAACACCATCGCTCCTCAAGAAGTGGTACGAGAGCAACCTGTACTAGCGGCAGCATAACTTTGGTTCACTTAAAACCTGACTATTGCCTTGCTCTATCTGGACCGCACTATAATAACTGGAACTGGGGCCGACAGCATCACTCGTCGAGTGGTGCTTCCCAAAAAAGCTTTTAAAAATTTTCCGCGTGAATGTGTTCCCATGACTATAAGATCAGCCTTGTGCCAATTGTTCTTTCTTAGAATCTTCGACACCTCTGCTTCTTCGTATCCAATATGACCAGTGGCGGAAATTCCCTGCCCCTCATAGGCTTTTATTTTTTTTGCCAATGACTCTTCGGCAAAGCTTTTCATCTCGTCGAATATTTGCTCAAGCCCGGGACTATTCACCCGTTGAGAATATAGCATGTCTTTCATGTGCTTTATTTGATCACCGACGGAATGGTAAAGCAGAACTTCAGCATTGATTCGCTTAGCAAGTTTGGCCGCCAATCGCTCTGCTCCTCCAGAAAAATCTGACAAATCGGTGACGACTAAAATTCTTTGCTTTTTAGATTTCAAACTATAGTCAGAATCCACGGCATGAGAGCCCAACACCATCACTGGCACCTGGGCATTTCGTACGACTTCTTCTGCGACACTGCCTAAAAACGTTCTCTTAAGACCTGAGCGAGGGCGTGTACCTAAGATCAGCATCTCAACCCCTGGATCTTTAGATTCTTTCAAAATCACGTCAACAGGACGACCATAGATCGTTTCGACACTGTCTTCTTTCTTATTTTTGGAGCTAACGATTTTTTTGGGGATATCCAGCACAGTGATTGTGCGTAAATTACATTTCAAAAGTCGGGCAAAGTCTTGCGCCACTTTTTGCAAAAGATGAGAACGTTGCTTGGCCTCTTTCTTCTCTGCAAAGACGTCGTCACACAGAAGAACGGTTTTAGCGGGCATATGCCCTCCCTTATTTTTTGTATCAGAGTACAACTTCGGGAGGGATATCTTAAGAATCTAACTCATGCATTTCTGCACGAGATTGTTAATTTCGAGAACAGATGTAAGAAGCTTTGGACCCGTCAAAGTAAGACCACCACAAGCCCCCGCCTGAAATGAACACTGTTTGGTTCACACGGAATTTAATACCGATGCGACCACCTTTAACGGCGCCGTCCTCAAACAAGCGAACGTCATCGTACTGAAGTGTATTCACAGCATCACGACTTGTTAGTGTCGCAAACACAGTGCGCAGATCATTTCCGATGTAAAACTTTAACAAGATTTTTTCTGATCCGTTTTGATGCTCATAAATGGAGATGGTGTTCGGCAAAGAACCATCGTTAGTCGTTGTTTGCATGCAAGAGCCTGTGTAATTCCACTCGCCAGAATCGGAAGCAAGTGACACAGAAGATAAGGCTGAAACCGAAACGAACATAAAAGCCAAAAGCATTTTCATAAAGTCCTCTAAACCAAAGAATGAGTTAAATAAGATCGAAGGGTTTCCCATAGGCCCAAACACTTGTCACGTTACCGCAAGTCATCTGAATTTCTTGCCGGTTGCCTCTCCCGACTCCACGTTTGTCCTCAACACTCAAAAACTTGTAAGTGGTGATCTGTCTCGGTTTGGGACAAAATTTAGTTGAACCTATGATTTCTGAACTTTCCTCGACCTAGGTCTTTAGAAAAATAAAGCATCGTCCGAAATAGAGATCGGACCATAGTATGGCTCCATTGGTAGCAACAAGATCAGCACCTAGAAAGGGACTCTATGAAAGTCACCGAAGTGAAAGTTTTCCCGGTCAATGAGGATCGCTTGAAGGCCTACGTCTCCATCACGCTTGATGGTTGTTTCGTAGTTCGCGATCTGAAAGTCATCCAAGGCACCAGCGGCCTGTTCGTCGCGATGCCCTCCAAAAAAAGAAAAGACGGCCAGTTCCGCGATATCGCGCATCCCTTGAATCAAGAGACGCGCGCAATGATCGAGGACAAGGTCTTTGAAGCATACGAAAACGAATTAAAGTCCATGGGCGAAACCCTAGTGAACCTGAAACGCCAGAAGGCGCCAGGTAGCGATTACGGCGGCAGCGACGATTACTAGCAGCCACGAAGGTTTGGTTTTGTTTCACTCCGGCCCTGCTAGAGTAGAGTTCCCTGCTCACGCCAAGTATCGAGCCATTTGTGGAGGCTTGATATAGGAGGCGGCTTCAAAACCCCAAGGACAGTTTTGCCCGCTCTTGCAGCAAATCCTGCACTAGCGGGCTTTTTTATTGGTTGATTTGAGTTTCAATGACGGAATTCTTAAGCTATTGCCAGATTCGCAGCGCGTCACCGATTGCAATCCTCACGCAAAATCCGTAGTTTAGCGGTTCAACCGTTCATCTTGTTGGGGTATCGACAAGTTGGTAAGTCAACAGATTTTGATTCTGTCATTCGCAGGTTCGAGTCCTGCTACCCCATCCATTTCCATCATTAAGCAATAATTCAAACGACGGAGTAAAATCAGACCCAGTAGCCCGAAGGGGCATTTCTGGTGGTCTGTTTTCGATATCAGCCATTACTCTTTTATTTTTAAATTGAAGAAGCTTTCCATGTTCGTAAGACATTGAATCATCCATAACCTGATTCGGATTAGTGAGATCGACATTAAAGGCCGTTTCGAGGCCTTGATCTGTTAGAACAAGTTCTTTGAGAACTTTTCGTAGTAGACGTCTCTTCAGAAACGCGTTTGCTTTAGGAAAGCCCTTTTTGAACTCGGCAACGCGGTTTTGGATCGCTCTTAATATTCCTTTAGTATCAATCACGGTCTCTTCTTGCTCACTGAGGCTACCTAATACAGAGTTCAACTGTTTCTTTTTCTTACCGAGAACTTCTAGATGTTCAACCGCCAACTGAGCCGCCTCGGTACCTGGGGAAGCTTTAAGTTGTAATTTAAATGTCGCCTTGATTTCAGCCTGCACCTCAGCGAGTGCACTTTTGACCTTTGCAATCTGATCCGCAACATTTTCGGGAGTTTCATTCGCGATTGATCTTAGGTTCGCTTCTATACCGTTCATATATCCAGCTCGGGAAATGACATTTGTAAGATAGCTAATCACAACATCCTCGATTTCATCAGCCCTTACTCTTTTAAATGAACACGCATTTGAACTCCCTCTTTTATAAGAATGAGCATAATATCTATGAACTTCCTTTTCTCCATGTGCCGACTGTCCATTAAGAGGCCGTCCGCACTTTCCACAGCGGAGAATTCCAGATAACAGGAAGACACGTCTTTCGGCCTCTTCCAACTTTCTACGTTCAAACTTTGCATTCTCCTCTAGAATCTCTTGAACTTGATCAAAAACTTTCTTTTCGATAATTTCAGGCCAAGAAGCTTTTACCACTTGATATTGCTGCCAAGGCTTTAACATCTCAGGATCTTTGCCCTTGTTCTTTTTATTTACTTCCTTCAGACCAACATACGCTGGGTTTACAAGAATATCGCGAACAGCTGTGTAATTCCATCGACCGGATCTTATCCCAGTTTCCTCAGGGTTATTAGAGCGCGGAAGTATTCCCAGAGCATCAATGATCGGAAGCGTTTTCCCTATAGTCCCTTCTTTAAGGAATACATCAAAAATCTTTCTTACTTACGCTTTGCTTCGAATAAAGATACCGTGGCAGGCTATGCTTAACTTCCAAATTACTAGAGAAGATGGTCAAGCTCCTGAAATTACGCCTTACTTAGGTGCTTTTGCTCACGTTATCGCTGTATCCCCTGACGGCGATGAGCTAACGCATGTTCACCCTATGGAAGGAAGCGCTCCAAATACTGGAATGCTACATGCAACATTTCCAACAGACGGTGATTACAGAGTATGGATTCAGCTCATTGATAAAGGTGAGTTAAAAACCATTCCACTTTCAATTTCGGTATTGAAGTAGGAAAAAAGAGGGTGAAGTTCCACCCTCTTTTTTTTGTCAGATCGAAGTTCGCTTTAATCTAAGAGCGTTTCCAATGACAGATACAGAACTTAATGCCATTGCAGCGCTCGCGAACATAGGACTTAATAGAATTCCTAGAGATGGATACAAAACTCCGGCTGCAATCGGAACACCCGCAAAGTTATAAATAAAGGCAAAAAATAAATTCTCGCGAATATTTTTCATCGTAGCGGAGCTAAGATTTCGGGCCTTTACGATGCCCATCAAATCTCCTTTAATTAAAGTAACGCCGGCACTTTCAATGGCCACGTCAGTACCATGCCCCATTGCTATACCAACATGGGCTTGAGCTAATCCTGGAGCATCGTTTACGCCGTCTCCAGCCATGCCAACAATGCGACCCTGTTTCTGTAGATCTTGAACAATACTTCTTTTTTGATCTGGCAGTACGTCAGAAATAACATTTTTTATTCCAACTTTTTCGGCTACAGCCATAGCAGTCACTTTATTGTCGCCGGTAAGCATAATCACTTCGATACCATTATCTTGAAGTGTTCGAACTGCTTCTGAAGTTGTCACTTTGATTTGATCCACAACAGCAATAAAGCCCAAAACTTCCGTTGCCGACATAAGTACCATGACTGTGTGACCATCTTTTCTAAGCTTCTCAACATCATCATTGTACTTACTCAAATCGAAACCTAATTCTGAAGCCCATTTAATGTTACCGACTGAATACTTTTTCCCCTCTAAATTTCCCGAGATTCCCTTGCCGGTTGTGGAGATGAACTCTTTAACTTCGATATTAAGATTGATTTGTCTCTCTTGAGCACCCTTTGTAATGGCTTGTGCAAGGGGGTGCTCACTGGAGCGCTCGAGAGCAGCTGCGATTTTCAAAACTTCATTTTCAGAAAGGTTCGCGGTAGAAATAACTTTCGATAACGTTGGCTTTCCTTCCGTGAGTGTTCCGGTCTTATCCACAACTAAAGTATTAATCTTCGAGAAAATCTCTAGCGCTTCTGCATCTTTAATAAGAATACCATTCTGCGCACCCCGGCCGACTCCCACCATGATAGACATTGGCGTAGCCAATCCAAGAGCGCAGGGACAAGCTATAATTAAGACAGCAATGGCATTGACCAGGGCATAAGTCATTCTTGGTTCCGGTCCAACAAAATACCAAACAAGATATGCGATGATTGCTATTACAACCACAGCGGGAACAAAATAGCTCGAAGCTATGTCAGCAACTTTCTGGATCGGTGCTCGACTTCGCTGAGCCTCTGAAACCATCTTCACAATTTGCGAAAGTAGTGTTTCTGATCCAACCTTTTCAGCCTTCATAACAAAAGTACCAGTGCCATTGAGTGTTCCCCCTGTTACTTTAGAACCCATTTCTTTTTCCACAGGAATCGGTTCACCAGTAATCATGGATTCATCAATGGAACTTTGCCCTTGCACAACCACGCCATCGACTGGAACTTTTTCTCCAGGCTTAACCTTGAGTAAATCCTCGATTACGATTCGAGACAATTCGACGAATTCTTCTTTATCATCACGAATTCGCAAAGCCATTTTCGGAGCAAGCCCTAATAGAGCTTTAATCGCTCCTGATGTTTGCTTCCTAGCTCTCAGTTCAAGAACCTGTCCTAATAGTACCAGCGTGATGATAGCAGCAGCTGCCTCGAAATAAACGCCAACTTCTCCAGTATGCTGATTCTTCATAACTTCAGGGAATAGCGCTGGCAATAGTGTCGCAACTAAACTGTATACATAGGCAACCGCTGTCCCTAATGCAATGAGAGTAAACATATTGAGTTGCAACGTTTTGAGAGAAATCCAGCCTCGCTGAAATAACGGATATCCAGACCATAGAACTACTGGAGTGGCCAAAATTAATTGAAAGTAATTTAATGAAATAGCACCGGATAGATCATGTATCTTGAATGGCAGAATCATTTCAGCCATAGCAAGTAAAACCAGAGGTATCGTAAAGATTAGAGAAACCTTGAATCGGCGATTCATGTCTGAAAGTTCATGATCTTCGCCTTCTTCAAGTGCAGGTTCTAAAGGTTCAAGACTCATCCCGCAGATTGGACAATTACCAGGCTTATTCTGCCTGATTTGGGGATGCATTGGGCATGTATAAGTGATGTTAGCCTTCGATGAAGTGACATCTGCAATGGAAGGCATATCATTAAGTATCGGCCCTTGGTGATGATGGTGTTGGTGATGATTGTGAGAGTCGCCGTTCTTCATTTTCAACCTCATTTCATATTTTTCTAATAACCGATTCCCCGCTCGACTCATCTGGAATAACTTCTAGAGTTACTCCTCGGCCACTTTTCGAGGTATACGCAATGGTAATACCCTGATCAGGACAAACTCCGAGACAACTTGTCAAAAGCACCAAACATTGCTCGTTATTTTCCTTTGCAAAGTTTTTGATTCTACCCTGCAATTTTTTTGAAGTGTTCCCAGCATCTGCTTCTTTGCCGCAGGAACTACATACTAAAATTATCTTTTCAACATCCACAACACTACTCTGCATTCGCCGTTAATCGAACGCGCTTTAACATTAAAGAATTTGTTAAAACAGATACGGAACTCAATGCCATAGCTCCTCCGGCAATAATGGGGTTCAACATTCCCAGTGCAGCTAAAGGAATTCCAAAAACATTGTAAACAAAAGCAAAGAAAAGATTTTGCCTAATCTTTCTTAAGGTAAATTTTGACAATGAGATTGCGGCAAACACTGATGTTAAATCGTTCTTCATCAAAGTCACATCTGCCGCTTCGATTGCTATGTCTGTCCCCGACGACATAGAGAAACTGACGTCTGCCATTGCAAGAGCGGGCGCATCGTTCACTCCATCCCCGACCATGGCCACAGTCAGCTTCTTCCTTTTCAATGCGACTACGAAGTTAGCTTTATCCGATGGCTTCACGCTATGTTTAAACTCAGCTATACCGACTTCCTTCGCAATTGCTTTTGCCGTACCTTCATTATCGCCCGTCAGCATTACAACACGAATGCCTTGTGAAAGAATTTGCTGAATAGCAACTTTTGAGCTTTCACGAACCTTATCTGCAATAGCAAAGTAGGCGATAACTTCTTGAGATGATGCCAGGACCACAACCGTTTGTCCGCTTGCTTCCATTGAATGCAAAATACTTTTGTCAAGATGGACACTATCGGCAATCCATTCCGGTTTTCCAAGCTTGTAAACCTCAGTCCCAATCTTACCCTGCACTCCTTGTCCAACTACAGATTCAAAAAAATCAACTGGCACAGGATAAATATGATTCTTATTTCCTTCGTCTACAATAGCTCGAGCTAATGGGTGAGAGGAACCTTCCTCAAGACTCATCGCGATCTGCAATGCATTCTCCAATGTCACCATATTACCTATCTTGACGTCGCTTACTGTCGGCTTGCCTTCTGTAATAGTTCCGGTTTTATCAAGGACCAAGACATCTATCTTTTCAGCTACCTCAAGTGCTTTAGCGTCACGAAATAGTACCCCAGCATGGGCTGCCTTTCCCACTCCCACAACGACTGCAGTTGGAGTAGCTAAACCCAATGCACACGGACAGGCGATTACGAGGACTGATACGGCTGCTATGAATGCCGACGCCAGATCACCAGAAATCATCCACGTTAAAAAGAAAGTAAATAAACTGACAGTCACTACTGTTGGAACGAAGATGGCTGATATTTTATCAGCGAGCCGCTGAATAGGCGCTTTAGAACCCTGCGCAATCGATACAATTTTAATAATTTGGGCTAGCTGGGTTCGCGTGCCAACACCAGTGGCCTTCACTCGCAAAGAACCGCTGTGATTGAGCGTCGCTGCAAAAACTTTGTCACCGACATGTTTAGCAACGGGAATACTTTCGCCTGTTAGCATAGACTCATCAACTGATGAACTTCCACCAACAACAACACCGTCAATAGGAATTGCTTCGGCGTTTTTAACAATGACAGTATCCCCAACAATAACATCCTTAACTTCAATCTCTTCAAACTTACCGCTTCTTTCGACGATAGCGGTTTTTGGCTGAAGACGAACAAGGCCCTCAAGGGCATCTGATGTTTTTTTCTTTGCCTTTGACTCCAGGTATTTTCCAGCAAGAACAAGTGTAATAACCATGGTACTTGCTTCGAAATATACATGCTGGTGATGCCAGTTCATTACCGTTACCAGAACACTAAGGACATAAGCCATGGTTGTACCCAAAGCAATTAAGACATCCATGTTTGAACTTTTGGAACGAAGAGCATAGTAGGATCCACGATAAAATCGCCACCCGATCCAAAATTGCACGGGAGTCGCCAAAATCAGTTGTACCCATCTTGGTATTAGCTCCTGATGACCATTCCCACCTAACATATAGAACATCTCGAGAATAAAAGGGCTCGTAAGAATTAGCGCTGCAAAGAAAAGTCTTTGTTCGCGTTCCTTTTCTTTCTGTACTATATTTTTGATATCCCCGGTCTGTGCGTCTTCATCGATTTCAAAAGCCTGAAATCCCAGCTCTTGAATCTTCTCAACAAGTAAATGAGCGCTCCACTGATCTGAAGGAAATGAAACCACGGCCTTGGAAGTCGCAAAATTCACTGATGCATTAACTTGTTCAAAACCATTTAACGTTTTTTCAATCTTTGCGGCGCAGTTAACGCAGGACATCCCAATAAGTTGAAGCTCTATTTCTTTCTCGGATTTTAACGACATAAAAAACCTATCTCTTAACGAGCATCATTATTTCATCAATTTTTTCTGTTACGGCATTTTCATCACGAGATTTAATTGCGGTCTTCACACAACCATGAATATGCTTTTGCATAATTTCCGCCTCGATGGATTCCAGAGCCTTAGCGGCAGCCCGCAGTTGGATTAAAATATCAGGACAATAGCGTCTTTCATCAATCATCTTTTCGATACCATCTATTTGTCCACGGACTCGATTTAAACGTTTCTTGTGAACACCATGATCAGGATGAAGAGATTTGTTGTTTGCTTTTTTCAATTTATACCTCTAAATTTCATATCATACTTACCCCATGGGGGTATAATTAGCAAGGGGTCTTGCAAGGAGAAAATATGAAGAACAATATTTTTTTTCCTTGTCACAATTGACTATACCCCCTCCTAGTATATTCGAAAAGAGGACTTATGCTCGATAAAGTCATAAAATATGCCCTGACTCATAGACTGCTTGTTATTGCTTTCACGGCATTAGTTTTGGTGTACGGAGTATGGGCTCTAATAACTCTTCCGGTGGATGTTTTCCCAGATTTAAATAGACCCACAGTAAATATCATGACCGAGGCCCCTGGCCTTGCCCCCGAAGAGGTTGAAACTTTGGTGACGTTTCCCCTTGAAACCGCACTGAATGGTCTTCCCGGGGTACAGCGAGTTCGCTCCAGTTCTGCAGTCGGATTAAGTGTTATTTATATCGAGTTTGACTGGGGAACAGATATCTACCGCAATAGACAAATGGTCCAAGAGAAAATAGCTCTAGCTAAAGAAAAGCTTCCAAAAAATGCGACACCTATTATGGGACCGATCGCCTCGATCATGGGAGAAATACAGCTTATTGGTCTTAGTTCTCCAGATGGCACCGTCAGTCCACTTGAGTTGAGAACGATCGCAGATTGGACATTGCGCCCTCGCCTCATGAGTATCCCAGGAGTTACGCAGGTAATCGCAATTGGCGGAGGCGTGAGACAATTTCAAATTCTTATCTCAGCCGAAAAAATTCAAAAATTTCAGTTAGCCCTAGATGATATCGAACACAATCTTTCAGATCTTAGTATTAATTCCACCGGCGGCTTCATAAATATTGGCCCTCAGGAGTATTTGATTAGAAACCTTGGGGCAGTTCGCAGTCTAGATGACATTCAAAATTCTTTTGTGGGCATGCACCTAGGCAGACCCGTCCGAGTAAAAGATATTGCGGAAGTTCAAGAAGGGCCGCAGGTCAAACGAGGAGATGCCAGTGTAAATGGCAAGGCTTCAGTTATCATGACCATTCAAAAACAACCTGGCGCAAGCACAATTGATTTAACGAAAGATATAGATAAAGCATTAAAGGAACTCTCGATAGGCCTACCCAAAGGAGTCAAAATTGAGCCCGACCTCTTTAAACAATCTCGCTTTATCGAAAACTCGATCCATAACGTTAAAGAGGCTCTTCGTGACGGCGTCATTCTCGTTCTGATTGTGCTTTTATTATTTCTGATGAATTTGCGAACGACGGCTATAACTATGACGGCGATTCCTCTTTCATTTGTTTTAACAGCTATCGTTTTTAAAATATTCGGACTTTCCGTCAACACCATGACACTTGGGGGACTCGCCGTCGCAATTGGCGAGCTCGTTGATGACGCTATCGTTGACGTCGAAAATGTATACCGCAGACTTCGCGAAAATAAGTTGCTCGCAAAACCAAAGAATACGCTCAAAGTTATTTTCGAAGCATCTAGTGAAGTCAGAAATTCAATTGTAATTGCAACTCTTATTGTCTGTTTAGTTTTCGTTCCACTTTTCAGCATGGGAGGAATCGAAGGTCGGCTTTTCGCGCCTCTCGGGATTTCATATATTATTTCACTTCTGGCTTCGATGATCATTTCTCTCACTGTGACGCCAGTTCTGTGTTCATACCTATTATCAAAAGGCGAACTCTTAGAACACAAGGACGGCGCTTTAGTTCGAAAGCTTAAGCAATGGGACACTCAGATTCTTAACAGATCCTTAGCACACCCAAAAATTATTTTAGGCGTAACAACTGCCTTGTTTATTTGCGCAGTTTTTCTAACCACATTCATTGGCAGAGACTTCCTACCTCATTTCAATGAAGGCACGGCGACTATAACAGTAGTTGCTACTCCGGGAATTTCTCTTGAGGAATCAGATCGTCTTGGCAAAAAAGCAGAAGAATTAATCATGAAAAGTCCGGAAGTAACTTCTGTGTCACGTAGAACTGGGCGCGCCGAGCAAGATGAGCACGCAGAGGGCGTTCACTACTCTGAAATTGATGTCGACTTTAAGGAAGAGGGACGCCCCAGAAATCAAGTGCTTACCGAAATTCGTAGAAATTTATCTGAACTTCAAGGCGTTGCGGTTAATGTTGGGCAGCCTATATCTCATCGACTAGATCACCTTTTATCGGGCGTCCGGGCGCAAATCGCTATAAAAATCTTTGGACCAGATCTTTCCACACTTCGCGCAAAGGCCAGCGAAGTTCAACAGTCTTTAAAAGACGTGCCAGGGTTAGTCGATTTACAAATCGAACAGCAGGTTTTAATTCCTCAGGTCAAGGTTCAACTTTTGAGAGATGAAGCCTCTAAGTTTGGTGTTTCTGTAGGAGATTTAGCACAGCTTTTAGAAAAAGCTCTTCAGGGAGAAGTGGTTGGTCAAATTCTCGAGGGGCAAAAGACTGTAGATGCGTTTATGAGATTTGATGAAAAATCTCGATCTAACTTGGATCTTATTAAACGAACCCCTCTTAAAACACTTCCAGATGGAACAAAAGTTCGCGTCGAAATGATAGCGGACGTCTATGAAACTTCAGGTCCAAATATTATTAACAGAGAAAATGCTCAACGGCGTATCGTCGTCCAAGCTAATTCGTCAGGTCGGGATCTGGAAAGCGTTATGGCTGACATTCAATCTAAAATTAAAGATAAAGTTGAAGTCCCATCTGGCTACTTCATTAATTACGGTGGACAATTTGAAAGCCAACAACAAGCATCCCGATTAATGATTCTCTTAGGCTTCCTGTCCGTCATTTCAGTTTTCGTCATTCTGTACGCTCACTTCAAGAGTAGTTTTATCTCTTTTCAAGTTATGTTGAACATTCCAATGGCATTTATTGGTGGCGTGGTAGCTATTTTAATAACCGATGGAACGATCAGCATTGCCAGCTTGGTCGCATTTGTAACTCTTTGCGGAATCGCCTCTAGAAATGGCATAATGATGATCTCTCACTACCTTCACCTTATGAAGCATGAAGGAGAAGGTTTTACCAAGGAAATGGTAATTCGTGGTTCACTTGAAAGACTGGTTCCTGTATTGATGACCGCTCTCACTGCCATTCTTGGCCTACTTCCATTAGTACTTTCGAAAGGCGAACCGGGAAAAGAAATTCTTCATCCCGTCGCTGTCGTTATAGTCGGTGGTTTGATTAGCAGCACATTGCTAGATATGTTTGTCACACCGACCGTTTTTTATCACTTTGGAAAGAAATCAGCTTTTAAATACCTAAAGACAACGGATGAAGTAAGTATATTTGAATCAAAGGAGACTTAAAATGAACAAACAGTTTTTAACGATCGCGCTATCTAGCATTTTATTTTTCGGTGTTAATTCAATCGCGCACGAAGGCCATGACGAAATCCCGGGCCAAATTAAAGCCCAACATGGTGGAATCGTCAAAGCTGGCAAAGAAATTAATATGGAAATGCTGGTTTCCGGAGACTCGATTCAATTCTTTCCGTTAGCGCATTCTGGAGAAGATTTGAAAATTGCAGATGTAAAGTTAACTGGAACTGCAAAAACGCCAAAAGGAAAACCTCAGGCTTTGACGTTCACCAATGACGGTAAAGCATTTGCAACCAAAGTAGATCTTAAGGGTGCCTATCGCGCTGACCTTGATATCAAGGCACAGCACTCGGGCAAAACCGACAGTTTTAAATTTCTTTTGGAGAAGTAATCTATGAGGGTGACGTCGCTTTTAATCTTTACACAATTCATTTTGGTCTTTATTTCTGCATTTGCTAATGAAGGATCAACTTTGGCTTCCCTTGAAGCCCAAATGCTATCTTCCAATCCGCAAATTCGTTCGCTTGAAGCAACGGTGAAGGCGCAAAAAGCGACGGCACAATCTCAATTTGGAAATTTTCTTCCGCAAATTTCCTTAAATGGTGGATACGCTGAAAATAAAACCATTCAAGAACCTAGCGAAGGATATCTAGGCTACGTGAGCGGTCGATGGAATCTATACCGTGGAGGAGAAGACTCCTCATTGAGGACAATCTCTAATAGCGAGTTCCAAATTGCACAATTAGACCTAGATGTAAAAACCCGCGCCCTTCGTCGTCAGTTACGCGAAACTTACTATAGTCTTCTTGCCAATAAAAAAAACCTGTCTATTCTTGATGAAAAATCTGATTTTTTAAATAAACAACGACAGATGGCACAGAAGAAAATCAATGCAGGACTTACTTCAAACGTCGACAGTATTGAGATTGATCTAGAAGAAAATAATATTTTGAATGAACGCGAATCCATCAAAGCTGAAATAGAACGACTTAACAAAGAGCTTAGTACACTTACAGGATTAAATATCTCTGAAAGTTCAGTTTCAGATCGAGAATCATTTGATATAAATAGTATTGAAATAAATATTGAAACGGCGCTTCAAAACAATCCATCTCTTAAAAAACAAGATCAACTTGAAGAGATATCTCATGCGAAGGTAACTCAGCAACGATCTGAGTTTTTACCGTTCTTAGATCTCGAAGCTAGCTATGGCAGAATAACTCCAGAGTATTCAGATCCATTGAATGGTACAGAATCCAGGTTCGCATTGCTTTTGAGTTGGAATCTTTTTTCTGGCTTTTCAAGCTATTATCGTCATCAAGCAACAAACTATGGAGTTTCAACTCAACAGTTTGACAAAAAGAACACCCGTCTCGAAATAGAAAAAGATTTACGAAACCTGTTAACTACTAGAGAAAGTCTAGCAAAGCTTAAAATACATCAGCAACAAAGACTCATGTTTGCCCAAAAGTATTACGAAATGACACTGTCAGAATATAAGCGCGGAATCAAAAACTCGCCGGATCTTCAAACTGCCACGGTATCTTTATTCGAAGCAAAGCGCAGGATGATCGAGCTGGAACGAGATATCACAATAGTAAATGCGAAAATAACTGAACTTATCTAAAAAGGAGAAATCAATGAACTTTATTCGACACTTAATTCTGACGCTCACCCTGGCTCCTACGTTAGCAAGCGCACATGGTGGAGACAAGCCTGGTCCTCACGGCGGCAAGATTGAAATGCCAGGAGCTTTTCATACAGAACTAGTTTTAGACAAAGATCAGAGTGCACATGTTTATCTTTTAGATATGAATTTTCAGAATTCTACAACAAAAGATTCTAGTGCCAAAGTTTTTGCGCGCGCTAAAAAGGTACAAATTCCTTTTAATTGCACCGTAATGCAAGATCACTTTCATTGTGTTCCGACTAAAAAATATTCGCAAGACAGTGAGATTGTGATCAAAGCAGTTCGCGAAAAAGCGGTGGGTAACGATGCTGTTTATAAACTTCCTCTGAAGTTCGAGAACCAAACAGAAAATAAAAGCGAACACTCTCACCACTAAATTGAAGTCATTAGGCCATTGAATATGGCCTAATGATGCCTATTGCTTTGTCCAATTGTCTCTCATTTTGCGCATCTCATTTAATTCTTTTTGTTGGGCATTTGATATTTTCTTCCCAAATGCACGAATCTCAGACTTTTCAGATCTTCCTGCAGCTTCTCTTCCTAGAAAAATAGCTCCAGGGTGATGCATAATCATTGTATCTAAAAAAGCTATATCAAATTCTGGTCCACTAAGCTTCTCAAGTTTGGACATATCCATTTCGGCACCCATATAGGTATAACTAGGACTTGATGAATACCAGCGCACTCGCCAATCAGCCATCTTCGCTAATTCTTCTTGCTGGGCTTGCTTCATCATCTTTGCCATTTCTTTTAACTTAGAGTGATAAGCCTTTGATATTGCCATCTCTGCCATTTCTACCCCACCCTCATGGTGTGCGCTCATTTCATCTATAAATTGCACACTATAAGGTCGGGCGTGATATGGCTCAATACTGCGCGAACCAGTTTCTGCACGTGAATGGAAAGCGAATAATATAAATATTCCCGCTAATAGAATTCTTTGAGTCATTTTAACCTCCATTCAGAATTAATAGCTCAAACAAGCTACTCCGTCTTAAAAAAGAGGATAAAACAGGAGAAATACAAACTGATACAAGCTGTCCGGTGACTTAATGTGTAGATATCAACAAACTTTGCGGTCATGGTATCTCTTTATTAATGATTTATATAAAATCAAATAGACAGACCAAGGCCGATTAAAGAATGAACTTGGTTTATTAACTCACTTTGAGCGTCAGTAAAGCTCCGACATTCAACAATTTTAGATTCCAATTCTTGTAGGCTATTTTTATATGAATAGAGATCTGGATGGATAACAATTTTACTGCAAAACTTGGAGGTGCCCACCGACCAAGCCGCAAGATGAGAATAGCTAATTTTGGCCCGCAAAAGATTTAGATCTACAGACTGGGGTACCAATCCAAGACAAAATGTTCCACTTATAGGGAGTGCAAATATCCATTCAAAATAGCCGCCACAATCAACCGGAAACGGAAAGATTCCTGTTTCCGGAAAAAAGAATCTCAAATCATTTGGCAGTCTGAATCCAATTAACTCTCTTGTCTGCTTAGCAGCCAGAGCGAGCGCCTCCAGCTTTTTAGAAGAAAAAATACTTAGGGCAGAGAGATTTGAATGCCCAGTCTGTGCATGACTTACTCTAGCAGCCTGAAAAAGAATCAATAAAAAAAGCGCTTTGTACTCATCCCACGCGGGTTGGGCACCCGCTTCGAGACCAGCGAGAAACGTCGGTGAGAAATTTTCGGTATTGTCTCGCAAAAAATCTTCAATTTGATCTGACCACAGATTTCTTCTTGCGAAGAGTCTGTCGACAGAATGTTTATCGGAGAAATGTTTTTTCTTAAAATCATAATGCCACAAAGGCAACCCTGGGCTGCGCCAGCGTTGTGTCAGAAATTTCGAAATGTAATGATTATTTTTCATGCGCTAGATGCCTGCATTTACTATTTTGCTCCGACGTTTCCAGTTTCCCGTTGTTCCTTATGTTGAACTAGAAATTTAGGAGAACCCCATGTGGCCGTGCGCGATTCATAAATTAACTTTGCCTGAGCACGCAATATGGACTGTTGAATTAAATCAATGTTGCTTACTGCTGACCAGCCCAAAATGATTCCAATACACCAAGAAACGAGATTTGTTAGATTCATGTTAACCTTCCTTATCATTCTTTTTTGAATGGCTTATTTCTACTATTTGTACTAATTCCCTTTAAATATTCATCTGAGAACCAAAGCTTACTTTGCATCATGACCAATTCCTTTGATTCGATTCTTTCGGTTATCGATTGAACAACTCGATAACTCCACTGTTTACCCGTACGCGATCGCAGTCCCTTTTCCCCAAGCAGATTGACGATGGAAGTAACTGATGTCCCCTTGGTCCAAAGACTGAAAATCAAAAGAAGTGTTGGGTACTCTTTTGGGTCACGGACAAGCTCCCCTTCCAAAATACAAAACCCAAATGGTGGTCGAGCCCCTGTGCGCTTCTTACCTTTACGCCATCTGTCATAAGGAACTGAAACTTCAGAGCTGGATTCTTTCTTAAGCCGTTTAAGCGTCTTCCAAACAGTATGTCTCTTAATCCCAGTACGAGCAGATATGTCGGTGATTGACATGCCCTGGCAGTACAAAACCGCAATTTCATCGGAAATTATGGGGTTACCTTTTCGAAAAAACTTAATAATATCAAGGGGCGGCCAATTCCTGCTTATTGATGGGGTTGGACATCCACTTTTCCTAAAAAAAACAAAACAATCTAAGCCAGCTAAATCTCCGCAAGGCATTTGTGCGTCTGCGGGGTAGCAGGACTCGAAGAAGAGAGAGCGTCGTTTGGTCGAATGCTCCGGGGGAGCGTTCGATCAAATGCGGCAGGCCCGGATGGCCTGACGAGCGAACGGCCCCGGCTTCGGGACGAATGCGCGTGATGCGCATTCGTGGGAGGAGCCGAGCCGAAAGAATACACCACCGTAATCTTTGTTGGATATGCTCTTCGTGATGAACATTTCCTCAAACTTCTCAGCAAGAGTTGTCAAGAGAGACCGCTGTTTGGAATCGGTCCTCACTTTGCAATACTCAACAAGAGTCATGATTCTCTTTCAAAATCCGTAAAACAAATTCTCTACTATCCTGGCACAAAAAGTGATCACCGCTCCTCAATTCAGGTTATCGAAGAAATTAACCTTTTAACGACAATGACAGGCCAAAGATCCTTTACCTTCAAAAATGAACTTAAAAGTGCACATTTAATTGCACATTTATATCCTCCAGGAACTCACCATGCTGGTCAGGAGATCTTTTTTGAAAATACAGACGGGATTTACGCTGCAACGAAAGCTGCTATCCGCTCATTAGCTCGTGGTTGGTCCAACGATTTGAAAGATCGTAAAATTCGCGTGAACACAATTGTGCCAGGATTAGTACCAACTGAAGGTTATCAAACAGAGCTTGGCCTTACTCCAGAACAAATCGATCAATTCGCAACACAAGCCTCTGCACAAATCCCATTAGGCAGACCAGGCTCCACAGATGAAATCGCCAAAGCCGTTTTATTCCTAGCGTCCGATGACAGCAGCTATGTCACAGGCATCGAACTCGTCGTCGATGGCGGCATGACTCAAGTTTAAGAATTTAAGTAAATTTAAAAGGAGAATTATATGTACAACCAAATCGAATCCGTAAATCCATTCGCTTCCCCTGGCCTTGCAAACCGTCAAGAAGTTGTCGGTGGTCATTCAAAAAATGAAGAATTCATCCGTGAGCTTTATGCCATCGCTGAAAAACAAGACGCTAAAGCCTTCGCCGACCTGTTCGCTGAGGACGGTCACTTCTGGGATGTTTCTGCAGGGATTAACTATTATGGCAAAGAGACTGGCAAAGTCGTCGACATCTATGCCAAGGCTTTCCCCGATATGCACCGCGAGCTTTACAGCATGTGGACAGTGGGCGACACGGTTTTTGTTGAACTATCACTAAATGGTACCCAAAAAGGTGCCCTGGGTTTCCCGATGGGAGATTTGCCAGCAACGAATAAGAAAATGAGCACGCCATGTTTCGACGTTTTTAAAATCAAAGATGGCAAAGTTGTTTCATTCCACTGTTACACAGCTGCGACACAACTTTTAGGACAGTTGGGAGTTCTTGGAAATTTGGGCGGATCTCTTAAATCGAGATAGATAAAGTAAAAAGCCCTGTCCTTTTCAGGCAGGGCTTTTTTATTTTTGCGGCTTAATCTTAGTTTATCCGGCCCGCTTAAAACCTTTTTTCACCGCCTCATGAACAGTGCGTACGAAGTACTCGTCGCGGCGGCTTACCTTGACTCGGTCATAGACGGCATCGAAGGGAAGGTAGTAAACCTTCTCCCCAATTGGCGAGATACTGCATTTGATCATCGGATAGGAAAGATTTAGTTTCTCAGTTCTGATTTCCACACCCAAAACACTTGCAGCTTGTTTTGCCAAACTTGAATACTGTGAAGTTGAATACATCACCGCTCTTGTTTTGCGGTTGGGATCTTCTGAAGTCAGCTTTAGATGCGACATCTTTCCGAATAAATGATAGATGTCGTTGTCGTGAACGACTCGGCGTTTGGCCCAACATTTTGTATGGATCACCAAAATTTCATCGGGCTTAGTAACGATAATGTCCCGGCCCATATCAGCATGCCCTTTAAGGGCCCCCAGATAGGCTACATCATAACCTTGTTTTTCAAAAAGATGCCCCACGTAACGTTCATACAATCTGGCGACTTGGCGTGGAGATTTTGGTTCACTTAAAAAGCGATCTAACTCGTCTTGCGCTTTCGAATCATCAGTGAAGCTTCGAAAGATAATGATCGCGACCAGCACGATAGCCAAAATTATAAAACCTACTAAATGGTACTGCATGACAATTATTCGGAATTTTCATCGTTAAACAATAGACCATTTTAAATCTCATGCGTCTCAAACTGAAACTAAAAAAGCATCATCAACGCCATCGCGATCATCAGTATATTTTCAACGATAGTGACCTTTGTGAGCGGCAAGTTGAACGCAGTTCCCAAACACGCACATTGGAACTGGCGTTTTTCTCGCAAAGCTTTAATGACTCCAAAAGTTGTCGGCAATAAAATTGCGATCACCAGCACGGACAAAGGGTTGATGAAGAGCCCAAGAATAAAACCAATCCCCGCTACCAGTTCAAAGAAAGGATAAATAAATCCATACGCATTAAATTTCATAGCAATGGGATCATAAGTAGCAAATGCTTCAGTGAACTTACTTAAATCTGATAACTTAAAATAAGATAAAGCAATTAATGATACCCCCATAAATTGAGGCATCCAATGACCCCACCCGGCCTGATTGATGACGGCGTTCAATGCCGGGACCCCGGCACTTAATCCGAATAGCAAAAACAAAGGCAGATACTTAGAAAGAGCAAAGGGCTCTTCTTTCACGGCATTTTCTTTTCCACCATCGATCACGGAATATTTTTTAAGCGGAGCGAGAGCAGTATTGATCTGCGCAGCAGTTGTCTCCTCAGACGAATCAAATTGGATTCGCGGAGGATTCAAAGTTACTTTCAGATCGTGAATACGAGGATCCTTACTAAGTTCCGCAGAGATCTTCTCCGTGCACTTATTGCAGGTCATTCCTTGTACATTATATTCTTGATGGCTCATAAATCCTCCAGTTCCTTTGAACTAAGACCAGTCTGCACCTTCCCATCGTTGGAAGGTCAATAGGTAATTTTGATACACTTCCTTGACCTTCCAACGATGGGAAGGTTTAAGATACTATAGAGGTGGCAAATGAATATCGGTGATTTAGCAAAACTGTCAGGCGTCAACGCTAAGCTTATTCGTCATTACGAATCCATTGGGATCATCCCAAAAGCCGCGCGTACAGATTCTGGATACCGTTCCTATACTGAAAACGATGTGCAGTTTTTACGATTCATTAAGCGTGCCCGAAGCCTCGGATTTTCAATGAAAGAAATCAAAAAGCTTGTCAGCCTATGGCGAAACAAATCCCGCGCAAGCCGTGATGTTAAAGCTTTGGCTTTTGATCAGATAGAAGCGCTCGAGAAAAAAATAAAAGAAATGCAGGAAATGTTAAATACCCTTCAAATGCTCGCTAAGAATTGCCACGGCGACAACCGCCCCGACTGCCCGATCATTAAAGGACTCGAAGGGTAACGATTCCTCCTCTGCACAGAGTCATGACCTTTCTTTGACCTTTTACTCTAGTCGGGTAACCCTTACTTATGACTTACGGAGGGGTTCATATGAAAAGTCTATTTTTGACAGGTGCAATTCTATTAGCCGGTGGTTTGGCGCACGCTGCGCAAGTTCACTGCGAAGGTTCTTACTACTGGTATAACTTCAAAGCTGATGCAACAACGTCGGGCAACCAAATCGTTGGCGACATCTTGATCACAGTAAGTGGTGGATCAACTAAGCAAATCGCAATGCAGGTTACTTCAAGTGATGTTCAAGAGGGCCAATACATCCGCGCAACTGCAACAAGCCCCGATGCTTCTGGTCGCTTAGAGGCTAAGTTTGATCGTTCTTCAAGATCTTACGAAGGAACTTTGTACGCGAACACTTCTGAGGGTAACGCTAACGTAGACGTAGTTTGTACAATGTCTAAAGGCTTGTACCCAGAATTCGATATGTCGACTGAGGAAGCAAACTTCCTGGGTCTTTACCCAGTTCAGCAATTCGAAGCTGAATAAAAGCAAAAAGCCTCTCGGAAGAGAGGCTTTTTTTGTATCCAACTAGAGTTGAAGTTGAATTTCTTTAAGTGCAGCCACCAAGGTCTTCGCACTTAATGGTTTCGTCAGGTAATTCACAAAACCCAAATTCAGGGCGATTTCCCGTTCTTCCTTAAGAGCATTGGCTGTCAAGGCAATTGCCGGAGTGTTATCGCCTCTTTCACGAAGAGCTTTCAAAGTCTGATAGCCATCAAGGTTCGGCATTTGAATATCCATCAAAATGACATCGTATTGATTCTTTTCAGCGCAACTCAGTGCAATCATGCCGTCACCCGCAACGTCAACGCTGGCTTTTAGGTTTCTTAAGTAGTTCGAAAAAAGAAGCTGATTATCTTCGATATCCTCTACTAATAAAACGCGCATCCCACTAAACATGCTGTTTTCGATTTTAACGCCTTCACTTGATGTCTTGGGTCGTAAGTAGTCCTCAGGCTTAATCAAACCAATATCAATGACCATACCGAACGTGCTTCCCAAGCCTTCGCTGCTTTCGTAAAGGTAAAGATCACCGCCCAATGATTGAGCCAATTTTTTTGATAAATTTAAGCCCAACCCTGTCCCACCGAATTTTCTGGTCGTAGAGCTGTCCGCCTGAACAAAGGCCTCAAAGAGTTTCCCTTGCTGCTCTTTAGATAGTCCAATTCCAGAGTCTTTAACTTTAACTTCAAGAACGTGATGTCCCAGGTAATTTCGATTCTTAGTCAAACCTACATTGATTTCAACCAAGCCTTTTTCGGTAAACTTTAAGGCGTTACCGACTAGATTTACTAAGATCTGTCTGAATTTCGTCGGATCACTGTTAATAAATTCAGGTGTATGTTCTGCGGTATGAAGTTTCAGCGTAAGACCTTTTTCATTAGCTCTCAAATTGAAGCTCTCAACAACTTCATTCAAAGTCTGAGTTAATGAGAATCGTATTGTTTCGATTTCCATCTTACCGGCTTCAACCTTCGCCAAATCCAAAATCTCACCAATAAGACTTGTAAGACTGATGGCATTTTTCTTAATAGTATGAAGATACGACTGACGTTCTTCTTCACTAATACCCGGCTCCAGAGCGAGATCGGCGAAACCTTGAATGACTCCCAATGGTGTGCGAATTTCATGACTCATATTCGACAGAAAACGACTTTTCGCTTGATTCGCAAGTTTAGCCGCAGACAAGGACTCGGCCTGCGCAATCTGTGCAGATCTAAGATCATCCATCAACTGTCGAGTTCTAAGCAACGCAAGCACCGTCGCATGCAATACAGGAGGCTCGATAGGATGAGTTAAGTAATTATCTGCACCACCTTCAAGACCCATAATACGAGCTTTAGAAGTTACGTAACTTGCAGAAACCTGCAGCACCGGAATATGCGAAGTCATCGGATTTAATTTAATACGTCGGCAGACTTCAAACCCGTTAATGTCGGGTAGATGAATATCAAGTGTCACTAAGTCGGGCATTTCCGATTCAATTAACCGCAAGGCTTCGTACCCACTGACGGCTTCCACGACAGAGTAACCTTCCGTCTTTAGGTTCCTGGCAAGCGCATAGCGATTACCGTCCGTATCATCGACAACCAGAATTTTTTTCGTAGATTTATCCATAAACCGTCCTATTGATAATCAAATCCGACTTTTACCAAAGCCGATTTCATTTCCTGAAGCGCACGCTGATGATCTGTTCGTTCTTTAGATAAAATTGCGGAGGCATGCTCAAGCCTAGCAATTTCGTATTCAGAAAGCTTTTTAGCCGTATTTATTATGATGGGGGTATCCTTAAGATTGGGATCGCTTTGTACCTTATCAAGGACATCAAAACCACTTAGTCCCGGCATATTTAAATCCAGAAATACCACATCAGGTTTTAAAGTTTTAATTTTCACCAAACCTTCTTCGCCCGTTTGTACTTCGATAAAATCAGCGGATAGCTGAGAACTAATCAAACCCCGAAGAATATATCGAGAAGGCTCGTCATCATCGATCAACAAAACCTTAAATTTCGAATTGCTCTCTGTTATTTCAGTCGGCATAGGAGAATTATTTTTCGGAATAAGAATGGCTTCTTTATTTCCTTCATATTTTATAGGTAGTAAAACGTGGAAGATGGATCCCGATCCAATTTTACTTTCCACCCATAAATCCCCACCCAACATTCGGGCAAGCTTTCTTGAAAGCGGAAGCCCAAGACCCGTTCCTTTGTGCTTTTTTTGTACTTTAGAATCTATCTGACTATAGTCTTCAAAGATCAAACGATGATGCTCATCGCTGATTCCAATTCCACTATCTGCCACAGTGAAAAGGACATTTTCCGAATTCACTTGTTTCGCATTAACCTGAATTCGACCTTTTTCCGTAAACTTCACGGCATTAGAAATTAGATTACGCAAAATTTGAGCGACCTTGGGTTGATCCGTATTCAACTCAGGAATGTTCTCGTCCCAGTCAACTGTAAATTCGATACTCTCACGGTCTCCAATGATAGGTCTAAACATACCGCGTAGACTTCCCATAAGTTCTTCGACATCAAAACTTGCGGCATTCACGCTGACTTTGCCGGCTTCAACTTTTGCAAGATCAAGCAGATCATTCACGAGCTCTAAAAGAGACTCGCCGGATTTTCTGATGTAATTTACTTGTCGCTCTTGTTCAGGAGTCAAATCCCCATCGACTCGATCAATAAGAAGACGCGTGAGGCTGATGATAGAACTTAAAGGTGTACGGAACTCATGAGTCATATTGGACAAAAAGCTCGTCTTCACTTCGTTCGCATGCTGAAGTGATTCGGCCTTTTCATCGAGTTCTGCATACAATGCTAAGACACCTTTATTAGTCTCTTCAAGTTCTGCGTTTAACTCAGAAAGCTCATTCTTTTTAGCGGTCAATTCGTCAAGCGCTGCCAACAATTCACGATTTTGAAGCTGAATCTCTTCAAAAGCATCATCAGCTTTCTTCGTCGCCATGGATTCGACGATTTTCACTAAAACGTCATTTGAAATATTTTTTGACTTTGCACTTAGAGTTTTACCAACTAAAACTTCTGTACCCGCATTGGATGTTTCAAGTTCAAAAATATCCATTAATTTTTTTGAACCAATGAGACCAACACCCATTCCACTTGGAGAAATATAAACTCCCCCCAAAATATCATGGAGATTCGCAATGCCCGGTCCTCGATCAGAAACTTTTATTAATAAAGCCTGAGGAATCTGGGTATTGAAAAAAAACTCTACGGTTCCTTTTTGCGCATACTGAAAAACATTGCGGGCTAACTCAGATACGGCAGTACCGATCCGCGCCTGATCCTGGGAATCAAAACCTAAAGCTTCTGCCAAATCCCTGGTTTTTCTACGTGCTGTTACAATGTCGGGTTCATATTTGATTTGAATCGTTAGTAATGGAAGACCTGGCTTTTTTAAATTCATTTATTTCTTCCTATTACAACTACAGTTGCATCATCGGTCCCACGACAGAAATCACGAGAGATAATCCCTGCTATCACAGCAGGGTGTCGATAAATCAAACCCGGATGGGCCGAGAAGTCCCAGCGGTTATTAATTCCGTCGGTATGAAGAATCAAGAGACCTTCTCCATCCCATTTTTCTGATAAAACTTTTGGCGTACGGATCTGAACTCCAGCCGTGCCATTTTGCGAAATCAAAGTCTTGTTTTCGATAGGCTTTTGAATGACGGTGCGAATATTGCCCACTCCGGTAAAAGTCACCACTCCAGCTTCACTCCATCGAAGAAGAAAAACAGCGCCCCCTCGGGTGGACTTCAATTTTCCATGAATTCGGTTTAAGATAAAATCGAGAGGTTCATTCTGAATTTCCGAAAATAAAGCGGTGGCCTCGTTGGCAGCCTGGCTAGCAAGAATTCCATGACCGAGTCCATCGACCACAAGGGCTGTTACAGAATCCTTATCCATATTTAAATAATAATCATCTCCACAGACGGACTCGCTAGCTACCGGTAGGTTGACGACTCCAAAATTAAAAGAACTCTTGGAACTATCTTTAAAAATACCGGCGACAATGACGGTGCCCTTTGTCGTCGAGTACAAATCAAAATAATCCGCTTGTCGTTTGACTGAACCAAGCCCCGTACCAGGAGTTTGTCCCGTGGTGTAACCATCAGTCATTACCACGTCTACGTCCATCCCTGGCCCCGTATCAATTGATAATATTTCCACTTGCTTAAGATCTTGATTGTCAAACGCGCGAACTAAAAGCCGCCCGCCCGGAGCATACTTGACAAGATTATTGCCCAGCTCATTCACGATTATAGAAAGACGGCCTACTTCAACTTCGTTGAAATCAAAGTCTTTCGATAGTTTCTGAACGAAACGACGAACCTCCCCCACTTGAGAAGGATCTGTCATTGAAAAATTATGGCTATGACGTTTTAAATTACTTCCACTTAACTGCTGTAACACGAGTGCCTTTTCCCGGTTCTGACTCAATATCAAATTCATTAACTAATCTGCGTGAGCCTGAGAGACCTAATCCCAAACCTCCACCAGTTGTGTATCCATCAGTAAGGGCAAGTTTTAAGTCGGCGATTCCCGGTCCCTGATCCGCAAATACCAGACGGATTCCTGACTTCCGATCTACATTCATCACGGAGGATAGTTGCAATTCGCCACCACCGCCATAATCCAACGTATTTCGGGCAAGCTCGCTGGCGGCAGTGACAACTTTAGTTTGATCAATAAGATTCAAACCAATGCTGGCTGACCAAGATCTGACCTCTTTCCGAATAATTACAATGTCACTCGGAGTCTTGATGGGATAAACCTCATGCTTCAATATTTGCATGCTTTTCAGCCCATTCGCTTTCGTGATCTTGATTTACTAAATCTTCATCATCAGAAAGCTTTAGAGTTTTTCTTAGCAATGCCATGCCTCTATCCACATTTAGTGCAGTTTTAATTCCATTTAGCTCCATGCCCAACTCTACAAGAGTAATAGCCACGGCTGGCTGCATGCCCACCACAACGGTTTCGGCATCTAAGATACGAGCCATATTGGCGATTCCCGCAAGCATTCTGCCGATGAATGAATCCACAATGTCTAGAGAAGAAATATCGATCAGTACGGCTTTAGCATTCGTGCTAACGATTTTATTCGTCAAATCATCTTGCAAAGTCATCGCAAGTTTATCGTGCATATCAACTTGGATACTCACTAATAAAAAACTACCAAGTTTAATGATTGGAATACGCTCCATGTTTAAGCCCTTGCCTCAACACCAGAATTGAACGAAGTCGCAGAAGTATTTTTTGCTTTTGTTCCTTTGGTTACAAAACGGTTCGTACGAGACAAAGCTACCAAAAATGCATCAGCCAAAGTTGCTTTCGTTGTGATTGCGCCCAAATCGACGCCCAAATGAACAATCGTTGCCGCAATCTGTGGTCGGATACCGCTAATGATACATTCAGCACCCATCAAGCGAGCGGCAGTGACAGTTTTCATCAGATGCTGGGCCACTAATGTATCAACCGTTGGAACGCCTGTGATATCAATGATCGCAATTTCGCTTTCAGTTTCCATGATACGCTGAAGAAGACTTTCCATAACAACCTGTGTGCGACTGCTATCCAAAGTTCCAATCATCGGCAATGCAAGAATACCATCCCAAAGTTTTACCACCGGGGTAGATAGCTCTAGCATTTCCTCTTGCTGGCGAACGATAACTTCTTCTCGAGTCTTTTGATATGCCTCAGTGGTAAATAGTCCCAGCTGGTCCAACAACGTGGTGATGTTCCACATTTCATTGGCAAGTTCTAACGGCTGTGCTTCAAGCTCCATTTTCAACATATTGAAAAGTGGCTTTTTCAAAGAGAAAATAAATATTGCTGTTTCACTGGGCGAGAAGCCTTGAAGACTTCTTGAACGAGAGATCTCCGACAGCATTCTTTTCACATTTTCCCACTGGTTACCTTTAAGGTTTTCGTATGTCCCAGTTTGCAAAGCTTCAGTCATCAGGCCCATAAAATCTGAACATTGTCTTTTCAGCTCACTGACTGAAATTTTGCTACCGATTTTTGAAACTTGCTCTTCTGTCCAAGAGTTCAAAACATGTTGCTCATGCTTTTTAATAAAAATTGGAAGTGCTGACTTAGTTTCCATCATGAAATATTCCTACCTTCTTTGTTTCTTTACATAGCCAAGCTACTCGTTTGTATTTCTCGTTGTCGATGCGGAACTAAGACAACACGCGACAAAACTGTGGACGCATTATTTTCGTCATCCGCCGTTTTCCGTTGTGACTCCAGATTTCCGAGCATCAGTTTTTTGAGAATCTTTGAAATTTTGTGAAGTGTTTTTTGGAGACCTTTTTCACTCGTAAAAGTTCATTATTTAGGCAGGAATTTTGGGTATTAAATGCCGTGAAAAATACGATACATGAAGTTCCGGATTTCATTTTTCATCAAAAAATAGAGCGGTGAATCTATTTCTGGATTAACAATTTGTAACCGACTGGAACAGGCTCAAGCCGCTACATCATAGAACATTCTGATGATCCACTCATAAATTTTAACGGAACAAATGCCCTTAGAAGAAGCAAACTTCCTGGCGTCTTTACCCAGTTCAGCAATTAAAAGCTGAGAAAATATTATACTAACTTTGCAAGAATTCTTCACCCGAGCATTGAATAGTTTCAATCACAATCAGTTGCGAAAATCCAAGAATTCTTGAACACATCATATTTTCCTGAAACTTACCTTCAGAAACTGGGTTTTCCTCCCGAAGATTTCATTCGAATTTTAAGAGGGAAATCATGCTAAACGGTCTGCGCTTATCTACCAAATTAATTTTAAGTTTTATCTTTATCTCTATTTTCGTTGTCGCAATGGGCGCAATAGGGCTGTACGCGGGTAAACAATTATTCACCTCTATCCAAAACATGAATGACAATAACTTGATACCGATGACGGATTTGAGCAATGCCAACATGAATGCGATCTATCACAACAGAGAGCTTTACGATTTGGTTTTAAGTAGAGATTCAAAAGAAATCGATGAGTCTGTCAAAGCCATTGAAGTATACAAAACAAAAATAAATGCCCTGTTGGATAAGTATCGCAAAACATTCCTAACCGACCGAGAAGTGGACCTTCTAAAAAAATTCGATGCGGCATGGCCTGTGTATGAAAAAGTAGCTTTAGCGGTGATTCATAGTATTCAGAATGGCAACAAAGCAGATGCTGAAAAGCTTATTAACAGCGAACTTTCGGCCTCATTCAAAATAGTCGACGATCTTTTATCTGACCTTGTAAACCTCAACGTAGAACTTGCAGACAATACTAACAAAGATGCAGCATCTTTGTTTTCCAAGCTCTCAAATATTACGTGGACTGGAATGGGGGTATCATTAGTTTTAAGTGTCGGCATAGGCCTTTTCCTAGCTAAAAGAATTTCTAGTTCGCTTATCAATGTGGCTTCTGAACTAAGTGGAGCGAGCGCACAAACTGCTTCCGCGAGCACACAGCTATCGTCAGCAAGTCAGCAAGTTTCATCAGGCACGACTGAATCAGCAAGTTCACTTGAAGAAACCGTGGCAGCACTTGAGGAACTAACCAGCGTCGTCAACAACAATGCCAAGAATGCACGAAATGCCGCTCAGCTAGCTAAAACAGGTTCTACAAGTGCAGCGTCAGGCAATGAGGGAATGAAACGCTTGATCGAATCCATGAATGAAATTTCTAACAGCGCCAAAAAGGTTGAGGACATCATCGGCGTAATTGACGACATTTCTTTCCAAATCAATTTGCTGGCACTGAATGCAGCCGTAGAGGCCGCCAGAGCTGGAGATCACGGTAAAGGTTTTGCCGTCGTGGCAGATGCCGTCAGAAACTTGGCACAAAAAAGTGCCACTGCCGCCAAGGATATTTCGGAGTTGATTCGTGACAGCGCAGACAAAACTCAGATAGGAAGCAAACTTGCCAGCGATATGGCAGTTGCTTTGTCGGATCTTGTTCTATCCATCGAAAAGTCAGCCACAATCAATGATGAAATTGCACTTGCCAGTGAAGAACAAGCTACCGGCATTACTCAAATCAGTAAGGCCATGCAGAACTTGGATGCATCAACACAACAAAATGCCGCTTCAGCAGAAGAGATCGCTGCTTCCGCCGAAGAGATGTCTGCCCAAGCAGCTATGTTGCAAGCGATGGTGTTAAATCTTCAAAGCATCGTCAATGGTGCAAAAAACAATGAGGCTTAAAAAGCCTCAGCTATTAAAGCAAGTCGTCTATTAATGACTTTATCTGGGACAACATATTAGGTTGTCCCAAAGGCTTAAACTTTGCTTCGCGCTGAGCTTTAGCTTCGCGAACGGCTGCGGCAGCGGCCTCGCCCCGTGGTTGTTGAGGACGCTTCGCTTTTTTCTCGCGAACCGTGTCAGGCTTAAATGTCGGAGCCCACTTGTCAGAGATGATATGACCCGCGCGAGCCGTTTGAGTTGCTGAAGCATAGACTTCCTCACCGGCGTTCACCATCACGAATCGGTATTGGATCTCGTGCTGGTATTTCAACCAAACTTCGGCTGTGTATTTCACTGACTTTTTAGTTTCAACAGCTTTTAAAGCGAAGCGTTGCTGAAAGCCGTATTCGTCGCTGACTTCAAAAAATACCGAATCACCGTCGTGTAAAACAACGGACAACAATTCCACATTGGTGACGACTTTATCACCAATGGGTTTTGTTGAGTCTACGAATAAGGGATTAAGACTGCCTACGCCCACATTTCCACAGCAAGATTAGCAAGCGCCTGACCGGCAGGATTTCTTGGGGAGTATTGAAGCATCGGCTTATGATTGTGATGCGCTTCTTCAACTACGATCGAATCTGGGATGTAGTTGTTAAACACAGGAATTGTGTAGTTCGTGCGAAGGTCGTTGATAACTTTTTCCACGATCTTACGATTGCGGTATTTAGAAATGATAATTCCGCGCACGTCAATTTTATGACCCAAGCCTTGGTGGATATTTTTCAAAGTCTCAAGGATCAACTCGATACCTTTTAACGAGAAATACTCTGGGCAAATCGGAATCACGATGTCTTTAGAAGCGATCAGGGCATTCACGGTCAAAAGACCCAATGATGGAGAACAATCAATCACGATGATGTCATAGTCATCTTTGATCTCTGCAAGGCCACGTTTCAAAATGCTCTCGCGACCGAATTTTGAAGCTAAAATGATTTCGATTCCGGAAAGCATGATCTCGGATGGGATTACGTCGAAGCCGAAAGTTTCTGATTTCACAACAGCGTCTTGAGCATTCAACTCGCCCGTCAAAACATCGTAAATCGTGTTTTCAAAATCCATGTCACCAAAGATAGAACGAGTTGCAGAAGATTGCGGGTCCAAATCCACCAGCAAAACTTTTTTGCCGTTGTGAGCCCATTGTGCAGCAACATTGATTGCTGTCGTAGTTTTAGCGACGCCGCCTTTTTGATTAATGAATGCTACGATTGATCCCATAAAACACCTCTTCGATGCCAGTACTTTAGGCCGGCTTTCGCGTATAATGAAGCACAAGCGATTTGGAAGAGTAATTTCAAGCCAAAGGTCTAGGTCGCGCGATAGGAACTCGCATTATCGCAAGAAAAGACAAACTTTATTGCGGGTCCATAATGTAGCCTTCTCAATAAGAGAAAGGGGCGCTAAGTAGTTCTGTTCTTTATGAAAACACGAAAGCTCTGACCCATGAATTCCGATGAGTACACCATAGGTAACATTGAGGGTTTATCATGGGATCGTTTTTGAAACTCACATTAGTATCATCTGTTTTGCTATGTCTAACTGCCTGCAGCCTAGACGTTTCGGTTTTAGGTAAGAAACAATCACAATCACTCTCTGTGGGAACGAACGTCGCTAAAGGGATCTTTCCATTAGGGGTAGCAAAGTTCGACGTGCTTAACTTGGCGTCAAGCTCTTTTGCCATTACTTCTGACGGCACATATGTCATCGCAACAGCTTTTAATGATGACTGCCCGATTGCCTATGTTAAATCAGACGGTACTTTTAAAAAATGTCTTATTCCCAGCACGGCAGCAACTCATATCAAGCAAATTGCCCTGGATTCCCAAAACAATCTTTATGTCTCATTGTCTTCAACAAGCCCAACGGATATTCAAAAAGTCGTGAAATACAACTCCTTGGGGCAACTTATATTTACAGTGGGTAACGCCACAGGTACCGGCAATGGGGAATTCAATACTCCCGGGGATATTATTATTGATTCAAATGGAACTTTCCTTGTTGCTGATGTTTACAACTGTCGTGTGCAAAGGTTTGATACGACTACTGGCAGCTTTATCTCGACTTTCGGAAGTCAAGGTACCAACAATGGCGAAATTGACAATATGATTCTTGGAATCGCTGTCGATGGTTCTCGCAATATATATATTCGCGAAAGTAACGGACGGGTTCAGAAGTTTACTTCCGCAGGTTCCTATACATCCACTTTTGACGGCGTGACCTCGGGTGTGGGCAGCAACTTTGAATTGGCCGGAAAAATCGCCGTCGATTCCGGTGCAAACCTTTATGTTGTAGACGGAATATCGAGCAAGATACATAAAATCAGCCCTAGCAATACACATGTATGGACGTACAATGGCGCAAGCACATCAGACCCTTTGAACTCCCCCTTGGATTTACATTTTGGAAGCAACGGGAATCTTTTTATCAACAATCAGCAGGCCATCATCGAAATTAAACCCGATAGCACCTTCGTTTCCGTTGTGAAAGCGGGCTCGCCAACGTTCGCATTTCCAACAAGCATTGCACTTGAGGGCAATGGTAAAATGTTGGTCGGTCAGATGACCGGTGACATTGTAAGATCAGACGCTAATGCCAATATCACCATGACTATTAATACGGGTGGAAAGATTCCCCTTTCAATAGTCGTCGATTCAAAAGGGTCTATATATACACTGCTGACAACAGACACCCAGGTCTTCACATTAAAAAAGTACAACCATGATGGCGTAGAAATACCAAACTTCGCATCGACTCTAGTTACTAACCCGCTTTCGATCGCTATCGACGAAAATGATGTTCTTTATATCGTGGATAAAAATGGTAGTAACGTGACTATTAAAAAGGTTTCTACTGATGGCTCCCAAATTGGAGGAGACTTAGCAACGGGCCTTTTAACTGCGCCTACGGTGATTTCTGTAAGTCCGGACGGCTCTAACATCGTCGTTTTTGATTCGGGGCTTATCCGTTTAAACAATGCCGGTAACATGCACGCGCAACAGTATGATACCTCAGGAGCTCCGGGAAGCATCACTTCGTCTTTTGGCATGTGGCAAGATGGCGATGGACATCTTTACGTAACAGATTACGCTCCAACGAAAGAGCTCGTAAAATTCGATAACGCCGGGACACCCGTGGGTCGCTATGGACAATCAGGCATGTCTTATGGATTAATTCTAAAGCTGCCGTTTGGGATAACTGGCGATATTGAGGGTAACGTGTATGTTGCCGATGCCGTCGGTAAGAACGTTCAAAAATTCAACTCATCGGGACAGCAACAATTCGAGTAATCGCGGTTAGTTGAATGAGCACGAGATATTCGTGTCGCGGTAAGGGAATCGACGATCGATTTTACCCTTGGCGCGCAACGGTTTACCGCCATCGTCTACTTCCAATTTCAAAGAGTAAACGATTGGATAGTGATGATTGAACTCGTCAACTTCTTCGTCACGTTGTGAGATTTTAATGACGTTACCTGGGTAAGCTTTCTTTGAATCGATACTTACGAACATTGTTTCGCCAACATCATTCATCAAAGACAAATACTTCATTCCGTCATTCATATAACCTGCAGTAATCGCTAGCACGCATCTGCCCTGAAAACCGCTGAGAGCTTTCCCCTCGAACTGAACAGCATCGTAAGACTTTGGCAGTTTTGCGTAATTAGAAACGAATTGCTCAGCACCCGATTTAGCGAGTGCTGAAGAACTGATACCCAAAACAAGAATCGCGGATAGCAAGTTAAGTTTCATAAAACACCTTATAAGACGTATTTAGAGCGGCAAATATATCCCATCTCCCAAGGACATTCCTTACGTTCCCAGTAATTTGCAAAGAGTTCTTAGCTGTCCAATCCGTTGACGATGGAGTCCCTAAACGTCCCACATCAAAACATCAACCTGCAATTTCACGCAAAGTATAAATTTAAGTTCATTTATGTATGAAATATGTCGATCAGTCCCCTATGCGAAAGTTCATGCTGTGGATGGGATCCGCCGTAATATCTTTATTGGCCCTGCCTTTCAAATCTTGTTGATTCACGCTTGGTTAGATTGGAAGAAAAAGAAAACCGGTATTTACCCAGCCATCAGCGAGCAAAAACGTATTCTACAAACCAAGCATAACGGCATTTTACTAGAAGCCTATGCGCCGTCACAGCTCAAGTCCACCTATCAAGTCCGACACAAATTTTTGCTCAATAAGCAAGACAGATCCGCTGAGGAAAAAAAAGCGAATACGCGCTAAACGCGCATTCGCTTGGATCAAAAACTATTCCTTATACGTGCGATACCAAATGGCGTTGTCGGTTCCCTTGACGAACACCAAGGTTCTTTTGTTACCTGATGACGTTGCGGATGGACCGGAAGACAAAACTCCCCCTAGTGAACTCCAGGCGTTCCAAGAGCCGCCGAAGTAACGACGATAGTAAAGAGTGTTGTCAGTGCCTCGAACAAAAACATCCAGTTGGCCTGAACCCCAGGAAGACGAACCTGGCGAAGAAGTCAGCGCTCCTCCCAAAGATTCCCACGCAGACCACGTTCCCCCCGATAACCATTTATGCCAGAGGGCATTGTCAGTTCCACGCGCAAACACATCAAGACGATTTGATCCCCAAGAAACTGCCGATGGATCGGAAGTCAGGACTCCCCCTAGAGATTCCCAGGCTCCCCAACTCCCTGCTGCGAACGATCTTTTCCACAAGGCACTATCGCCGCCAGCAACAAACACGTCTAAGCGATTGCTGGATCTGCTGGCAGAGCCTGGCCCCGAAGTTAAATAACCACCTAGCGTGTACCATGGTAACCACGTGCCTGAACGATAACTGCGTACCCACAAGGCGTTATCAGTCCCGCGCACGAAGACATCAATGCGATTTGCTCCCCAACATGCAGCCGACGGAGCTGAAGTTAAAATTCCTCCCAGCGATTGCCATGCTTCCCAGTTATTTCCATTCCAACGACGGTGCCATAAAGCATTGTCAGTTCCGCGAACGAAAACTTCAGTGCGAAAATTGTTGCGAGAGCAACTGGCCGGATCAGATGTTCCTACTCCACCGATAGAATCCCATGCAGACCAGCCCGGTGGACGTGGATCATCACTTTCTGTCTGAGGGGGGCCTTCGAGGGGCGCTCCGTGAGGAGCTTCGGGCATAAAAAAAGCCCACGATGAAATACACCAGGTCATTATCAGTGAAACTATCATTGCGCGTATGAACGCAATTCCCATACAATCCTCCTTGATCGCTCGGGGTTATTTGTTCTCCTTATTAAAAAACTTAATTAAGGAATTCCCCAACAACCAGCGGATTAAGACGCTTGGTTAAAAAGTCATCAAGACGATTGTGATTCTAAACCAGACTGATGAACAACATGAGCTAAAGGGATAGCCTGTTGTACTCGTTTTGGATTTCTTGCAGGAATTGATCAAACACACTGCGAACCGAGGGAATAAGATCTTGGCGAATCACAGCCGGTTTTTGTAAAGCTGCTGCTTCAATTTCTCCCAGCGTTTTTGCAAGATTCAGGGCACCTAAAGAGGCGCAACTCGATTTCAATGTATGTGCATAATAATGAACGCGTTTTGCTTCACTGTCGTCGATGGCCTTCAGTAAACCATCCATTTGAGTTCTTGAAGCTGTTAACGTGGCTCCAAGTAGGTTTAAGAAAAATCCAGGCATCTCTTCGTTTTTTTCAAACTCACGAAGGCCCTCCCACACTACTTTATCAATGATGTCTGATTTCATTTGAGCTTACTCGTATAGATGGCTCTGCGCAGATCCACGGGGTTGGTCATGCTTTTAGGAACGACTTGGCATTCAATACGAAACGTTCCTTTACCTGGCACCGGGGAATAGTTACGAACCCGCACTTGAAACGTGGCTTGCTTGAAAGTCACAAAGAACAATCCGCCTGGTGCTAGGTGAAAGGAAGAAATAAAGACGGCTTCTGTTTCATTGAGCTTAATAACTTTTAAGTCTGCACGCACTTGAAGCATTCCTAATCCATCACGTCGTCCTAAAAAATTTAAGGGAGAGATGTATCGGGAACTTAAAAGCGATCTTGCCTTGGAACGAAAGATCAGATCATCGACAGGCTTTGTGATGTAGTCATGAGCTCCAGCATCAAAGAGTCTTGCAAGAGTTTCTTCGCTGCGGTCACCGGTCACGATCAGCACTGGAACTTGGGGCTGCGTTTCTTTGACATATTTTAAAACTTCTTCACCCGAGCCGTCTTCCAATACCAAATCCAGGATCACCATTTTGGGTTGGGTTTTAGAAATCAGCTCAATGGCTTGCTTAACCGTCGGCGCACTTAAAATATCAGTGTCTTGGCTTTGTGCTCGCAAATATCCCGAAAGCAATTGCACTTGATCAGGAGCATCTTCAACAATAATAACCAAAGATTTTCCGGAGCTCAAAAGTTCCTCCCGAGATGATTACTGCGAATCCAAAGTCGAATGCGCTTAAAATCGGGTTCTGTCCAACCACTGACTTGGCAGAAGTTTCGAATCGGATTTTGACTGCCGCCCGATGACGACGGGCTTTTTTCATAATTTAGAAAAGTAATTCTTTGAGGTTGCGCGACATCGATCCCTTCAAAAAAGGGACTAGAGACTTTATTGAACGACAGGGGTTCGGAATTTGAGATCACACCCGATACACATAATCCAGTTTCACTGATCGCCAAAATTTGCATATCGAAAGAGGCTTCGATATCTAATGGAGCTTCCTCCGCTTCCAGGTTATAAATGCTGTCTTTAAGGCGTGAAAGCCATGAGGTGATCTTTTTATCCATGATCGAAGCATTAGCGGGTTTGATAACATAATCCAAGATACCAAGCTGCATAGAATTTTTAACTGTCTCTTGGTCTCCAGATCCCGTTAGCATCACTGCCGGAATAAATTTAAAGGGCCCTTTGCGAACCTCAATCAACCAGTCAACGCCGCTTGATTCAGGGCCTAAGGTCACATCGACGATCAAAAGGTGTGGTAAGACTTCTTCGATCCGTTTGGTCGCTTCCTCGGCTGTTAAAGCGTGATAGCACTTGAAGCCCCGATGCTCCATCATGGTCTTTAAAACCATAGTGCTATCAATCTGATCATCTAAGATCAGAGCGCAAAATTGTTGTTGAGGACTAATTGGCATCGCTTACATCCTGAGTTTCCTGCATATAGGAAAAGCCAAATAATGTTCCCAGGCAACTTTGTGCATGTTGTATTCATACAAGGAGTAATCAGAGAGATATAAACATTTTTTGAATTGCTAATCAGCAGTATTAGTAACTGATTCCGATTCCACCAACAAGACCGCCGTCGCTGGGTACGACATACCACGAAGACTGAACGTCTGATTTAGCTTTTGTGATAGCCTCGATGCGTTTGTTCTCTGCTTGGCAGGTTCCAAGCCCAAATGCTCCACCAATTGCAGCGCCCGCTACCACGTCGTGCAGATAATGAGCATTATCATTCATGCGGCTGACACCCACAAAAGTCGCTAACGAATAGGCAGCGATGCCCCAAGGCAATGAATGGCGGCAACCAACATAAGAAGCAAATGCAAAGGCTGAAGCAGTATGAGCCGAGGGAAAAGAATCGTGGACTTCCGATTTATTGGGGCGCTCCTCTTTGACCATCTTTTTTAAAACAGTCGTGGTCAGGCCCGCATACACCGTCGCGTACATCATGCCTGAGGCGTTTCTGATGGCGTCGCTGTCGTTATTGAAAAATCCCGTCGTGGCCATGGCACCTGCATAAATAAAATTGGGAATTTGCTTACCCATCAAATCACCAAAATTTGATGTCGAACCCAGTGGTTTATTTTTCGCAAGGTCGGCTTGAAACTGATCGCTGAAATTATCGCGAGTCAAAAGCAACGCACCCGTTAAGGCAGCACCACCGATTAGAAAATACTTACCATCGGTTGTCGCAGCACTTTTAAAATTATCCCAACCATCGATGCTGTCTACGGCGTTGTATTCTGATTTATTTTCCGCAAAACACGGCAAAGCCAAGCCCAGAGTGAGCAAGAAGCAGGTTGTCCGTTTTAAAATTTTGGGGAATTTTACCATTCCGTTAAGTGTATGCTATTTCTCATGGAATCTGCGAGATTTCTGTGACGCTTCTCATTCTTGGACCTTGGCTTGACTCTTCAACTCTTCTTGAAAGAGTTGTTAGGCACCAAAATACCCAACTGAATCAAGCTATCCTCATTTCTTTTTAGCTATAGAAAGAAAATAGGCGTTTTCGCTCTTTTTGGTGGCGCGAACCTTTTTGGCGGCCTTCTTTTTCGCGGGTGCCCTAGCCCCGTCGACTTTGGGACCGTCGAATTTTACGGTAAGGCCTAATAAAGGATTTGGTTTATTTACCTCACGAATCATCTGCTTTACTTGGTCTTCAAAGTCCTCGGACTCTGCGGGAATATACAGCCAGTCTTTGTTCGCGGGATGATTTTCTAAAAACAGGTACTTAAGAAAAAACGCGTTCTGAGCCTTTTTCTCAACGGGAAAAATGGCTCCATTCCAAAGCTCAAATGGATAAGAAACCCCTTTGTGTTCGTAAAGACCTTTACGCTCCACCAAAATCATTACAAGCTTCATGTCGACGTAATAGGCCATACCGCCATGCTTTGGTGCACAGTCATAACCTGGCAACAAAAGGTCTTCGATCCAATAAAGGTTCTTAAGTTCATTTTCCATCAGCAATTAATAATACTACATAAACTGATAGGGACGAATTTGTTTTAACATAAACTTACTCACGGCGTTTACGGTTCGATAAAAAATGTGGGACTTTAAGGTATTCTATTTAAAGGAGATCGTATGGCAACTGCACAATCGAAATCAGAAGCAAAAAAAGAATCCGGAAAGCTGTCCCGTTATCGCAAAGACAAAATTAAAAAAGCACAAAAAGAAGGTGGGTTTTCAGAGATCGCAACATCCCACACATCCAAACAAAAAATAATGAAAGCCGTTAAAAAGAAGATCCCACAGTAGGCTTTGAGTCCACCCACTTAAGCAATGGACCTGTCATAAATGTTGTCACGAGAGCCATAATCACCAACATTGTAAACAGGGTCGGTGTCAAAACTCCAACGGAAAGACCGATATTTAAAACAATCAACTCAACCAGACCGCGGGTATTCATCAAAAGTCCCAGTATCGTTGAATCTTTCGTGGAGTTTCCAGAAATTTTTGCGGCGGCAAAAGCACCACCGAATTTACCGAGGATCGCAAGGGAAATAATTATTAAGCAAAGCACCCAATGTTCACCGCTCGCAAGTAATCCCACTTGAGTTTTCACCCCCGTTAGTGCAAAAAATGCGGGTAAAAATAAAATCGCCACAAAATCCTGCAGTCGATCTGTAACATCTTTTGCAATCAAACTGTTGTGAGGAATAACGGCTCCAAACAGGAAGGCCCCAAAGAAAGCATGAATTCCTATAAGATGCGTAATTGTCGCAGAACCTAAAGCTCCCAGCACCACGATTGCTAAAGCGGCTTGAGGTAAACGCTCCGCCGATTTTTCGATGCGCGGGATGATCTTTCCGATCAGGGGGCGCACCACGAATAACATCACCAAAACATAGGCTGCTGTTAGAACAATTGTGAGCCCTGCCCCACCCATCGAGGATTTTAACAATCCTGTTACAACCGCAACCAGACACCACGCCGTGATGTCATCAATCGCGGCACATGTTAAGGCCAAATCCCCCAGCGAAGTTTTATGAAATCTGGAGTCTGCCAGGATTCGAGCAAGAACTGGAAAAGCTGTAATTGAAAGTGATACGCCAATGAACAATGAAAATTCTAAGTGACCAATTCCTGCCGGTGCATACTGGTCAAAAATCTGCCATGCCAATAAAAGGCCCAATGCAAATGGGAACAAGATACTTACCTGAGAAATAAGGACTGCCGACTTGGCAGAATGACGAAGTCTTGGAAGGTCAATCTCAAGTCCCATCACAAACAGATAAAAGGTAATACCGATTTCTGCGACATGCTTTAGAAAAACCATGGACTCAGGATGAAAAACCGTTTCTGTGAACCCGGGAAAAAAATAACCGATGACGGAAGGGCCCAGCACGATACCACCTAGGACCTCTCCCATGACCGAAGGCTGCCCGAGCTTACGGAAAATCATTCCAAAAAAACGAGCTACAGAGATAACGATTACCAAGGTCAAGAAAGCCGGAAGATGTTCCATGCGGGCATCTTATTGATACCCAATGATAGAATCAACCCTTAACATCTTTTAAAACACCAGGAGGTTCAGACGTGAAAACTATTCTTGCGACAGCGATTATATTGTTGGGATTTAACTCGTTTGCGGAGGATAACCAGAATGCGAAGCCTGTAAAAAAACCTGCTCCAACTTTTGATAAAACTTTGCAGAACTATGCCAATGCACCGAAGGATGTAAAAAGAGATTTGGACAAAGCTTCCCAGGAACGTCAAAAGCAACTGGATGATGCTGAAAAAAAACTTGAAGGAAATTAATTTCAAATAAAAAAGGCGCCTACGGGGCGCCCTTTTTTATCGTTAGTTACAGTATTTGCCCCACGTGTTTGCCGTCTTATCGCCCACGCCGATGTGAAGGGATGAGCTGCCATAGTGACCGATCGCGCGGATACGACCGTTTTTGCGCATTTTGCAAAGCTCTTTAAAAGCTATGTTTGCTTGCGAATTACTGGAAAAGCGAACATCAACAGAAGTACCGAAGGGATGTCTGCCTGCTGCGCCACCTACATTTTTGTTGTACGGCTCTGGTCTCCACCAGTTATAGATCATCGCTACAGAAATGCCTTTGGCTTGAAGGTCTTTAATCACCTTCACTGCTTCGATTGGATATTTCCAAGTGGATTCATCGGGATGAACTAAAACATGTTCTTGATCCGAACCATAAGTGCAAGAAAAGGTGTTATAGCTGCTTGGGTTCGGGCGCACCAATTGAGAGCACCATGCCGAATTATTAGTTTGTGCTGCGCACTTCGCTAAGAACTCATCTTTCTTATCAAGTCCCAAGTTGACGGAATTTTCTTGTTTGGTGGAAGCTTTCACACAACCCAATGCTTGAATGTCGGTGTTAATCGTCCCGAACTCTTCATGAATATGTTCGACAATGTCTTCGGAATCAGATTGGACCGTGTCGTTAGAATCTGCAGTGGAAGTTTGCGAGTCTCCGTTTGAGTTGAAAGACTGTTCAGTAAACTCAGGATCACCTTCGGCTCTAGAACAAGAAACGGAAACAAGACCAACGGTGGAGATCATCATTAGGCTTAATACGAATTTTTTAGTCATTGACCCTCACAGTGTTGCGGATGATTTGTGCAACAACAGAAGGGTGCCTTGCGAACGTGTAATTTTGGAAAAATAGTGGCAATCGCCACTAGATCTAGAGGTTGGTTTTATAAACAGCTGTAAGAATTAAGGATGAAAGTTTAGGGGCAACTAGAGGAAAGCCCCGACTAGCGGGGCTTTCAAGAAATCAAGTGAATGCACTTTGCCCAGTGATGGCACGACCCACGACTAAGCTGTTGATCTGCTTTGTTCCCTCGTAAGAGTACAACGCTTCAGCGTCACCCAGGAACCGCGCAACCTTATTGGAAATCAAAATCCCGTTCGCTCCCATAAGCTCTCGAGACATACTGGTAATCGTTCGACAGCCCACAGTACAGAATACTTTAGCGAGGGAGGCTTGCTCATCAGCCAAGCGTCCCTCATCCTGCAACTGACTTAAACGTGATACCATAGTCTGCATCGCTGTTAATTGAGATAACATTTGGGAGAGCAAATCTTGGGTCATTTGGAAACCTGAGATAGGACGGCCGAACTGACGACGATCCATTGTATACTTTAAAGTGTATTCATAGGCTCCCCTTGCGCAACCCACAGCCTGCCATGCCACGCCTGCACGAGTTGCTTTCAAAACTTTTGCGGTGTCTTTAAAAGAATTGGCATTTTGCAAACGACGCTCTTCGGGAACTTTAACATCTTTCAGACGAATGACCGCATTTTGAACTATTCTTAAAGCCATCTTGTCTTCAATTTTTTCTGTTTCAAGACCTGGGGTATTACGGTCAACGATAAAACCTTTCACTTGATTGTCGTCAACATCCTTAGCCCACACAATGATGTGATCTGCAAACGTGGCGTTCCCGATCCATTTCTTTTCACCACGGATCGTCCAGTGATCGCCACTGCGCTTGCAGGTTGTTTTTAAACCCATGGACGCCGCAGATCCCACTTCAGGTTCTGTGAGTGCGAAAGCTCCTATCTTTTCCATCTTAATCATGGCTGGCAGGAACTGACGTTTCTGTTCGTCAGAGCCGCACATGTAAATGGAATTCATCGCTAAACCACTGTGAACACCAAAGAACGTGCATGTGGAGACATCGACTCTCGCAATTTCTTGTCCGATCATTCCCTCAAGTAAGTTTGATTTTTGCTGGCCACCGAAAGATTTATCGTAAGTCAGACCACAGATATTCAGAGTTTTAAATTTTTCAATGATTTGAAAAGGGAATTCCCCCTTCATCCAGTATTCATCAACTATGGGCGCTACTTCGGATTGCATGAAGCTGCGAACCTTAGTGATCACCGCCTTTTCATCTTCGGATAAAAGATCATAGGTGTTATAAAAGTCACCGTTGATCTCAGGAAACTTGGGATTTTTTCGTTTTTTAATTTTACGAGCTTGATCTAAAAGCAAAAGCAGTTCTTCGCCTTCAAGATCCTTGATATACGCAATCACACCGGGAAGATTTTTAATCATCGCAAAATCAGATTTGCGTTTCTTTTCTGCTTCCTCATAGGCGCCTTTAAGTTTCCCTGCAAACTCATCCCAAAAATCAGACATAAATTCTCCTCTAGAGAATATGCTGGTAGAGCTTTAAATTACGAGCAAGTCCCAAGGATGAAAGATAACGCTCCATGTATATTCACAAACGAAAGGTTGGCTAAAGGGCGCGAACTTTTGTTTTTTCATAAAGACCTCTAATTATCGAGGCCTGCCCTAAACGAGTTCCCGGTTCAATTAATGTGGCAGCTGAAGCTGCAAGCCCCCAACGAAGAATCTCTTCTGCAGAGGAATTTCCCTGAGCTAACTGCGCGACCATGCAAGCAACCATCGAATCTCCTGCACCCACTGTAGAGCGGATTTTTACGGCAGGAATCTTTCCAAAAAAACTTGCTGCTTTCGTGACTAGCAAGGCTCCTCCTTCGACCGAAGACACACAAACATATTCACAATTTTTTAGCAAAGCTTGGGCTTTTGCTTGGACCGCCTTAATAGTTTTCACCTTGGTGCCAGTCATCTGCTGAAATTCTTCAAGATTGGGTTTGATCAAAAGAATATTTTTTACCTTTAGATCGGTAAAGGTTGTTCCAGGGCAATCGACCACCACTCTGACATTTCTTTTCTGGGCGGTTGTAATGAGCTTTTTCAAATCCGATACTTTATAACCCGGGGGCAATGACCCTCCGACAACCAGGATTTTAGCGCTTCGGTAGGATTTAAAAATTCTGATCAACTTCTCTTTTTCAGCTGAGGAAATTTGCGGCCCGGCAAAGCTCAAGCGAGTTTGCCGATGATTCTGTCTATTCGAAACCGTGACGTTGATTCTGGTGGACTGCTTAACCCTGGTAAAATCAACGGGGATTTTTTCAAGTTTCAGCAAATTCAAGACTTCATCTCCGGTTGCGCCACCCAGGAATCCCGATGCCACTACCGGCACTTGAAATCGATTTAAAATTCGAGCGACATTAATAGCATTACCCCCGGGTGCTCTTTGTTCATCATGAACATAAGCTTTTTCGTCAGGCTTCATGGCGTCAACAACGCCGTTTATATCGAGAGCAGGATTGGGCGTGATTGTAACTACTTTCATTTGGCACCTCGAAACCATGCTGCCACAAAGAATACGCTAAAATCCTATGTTTTATGTCAGAATTTCCGAGCTGATCACGCTTTACGAAGATCAAAAAGGAACGACGTAGGCTTTTTCTAAAGCCGAGTGAAAGCCGATATTGCTGTTGGAGACGTAAAGTTTTTTAGCGGCTAAATCAAAGGCGATGGTTTGGCTGAAATCAGAATATCCACTGGTGTTCCAAAGAAGCTGGCGGAATTTTGCGATTTCTTTTCCTTGGCGGTCAATGACAGCCAGTTCGCGATGACCGAAGTAGTGCATGATCATACTCCAGCCGTCGCGATCTCCCCACCCGCTGATATTTAAGAAATTAGGATTTGGTTTTTTAATTCTGGCGCCATCAAAAGACATCACCAGGGTCAGACCAATTTTTTCAAGTTCGCACTTGTTGGTGAAGCCAAAGCATTTAAAAGCTAGCAAGGATTCCTCTTTGGTGCGTTTGCCATATTCAAAGCTTTCTATTTTTTGATTCCCAGAGAACGGCAGATTCAATTTGAAAAAGAAAGCGAACAATATCGCTCCCAATAAAACCATCATCGCAAATAAATTTTTAAAGATGCTCATGCCACCTAAGTATAGTTCTGATTTCTTTTGCCTGACAAACTAAATGGTTCCTTCTGGCCCCGGACTCGTTGGTACGGTCTTCGCTTAAAGGATTTTAGCAACGACGAATTCGTCAGAAAGACACCACTAACAAAGGACAACTCAATGAAAAGAATGATTCTATCTGTAATTGCTCTCTGTGCTTTCGCGCAAATTTCCCACGCTTATGAATTGGATTACTCTGAAAGCGAAGAAATCGCTGCTCCCCGTCGCCCAGGATTTGATGATCGCAGAGATGATGGACGTCGCGATGATCGCCGTGACGATGATCGTCGTGGTGGTAACAACGGCCCAAATCGCCCCGGCTACCCAGGAAATCCGGGACATGGTAACCCAGGTGGCCCCGGTCACGGTGGCCCAGGACACGGTGCTCCTCGTATTGAATACGTGACGTGTGAATCCCAAGGAAACCGCTACAATACTTGCTATGTTGATCCATACGGCATCCGTAACTTTTACCTTGCAAAACAACGTTCCAACACTCGTTGCGAGCAAAACAGAAACTTCGGTCTTGCTGGCAGTCACATTTGGGTAGACAAAGGTTGCCGCGGTGTATTCGCAATCGAAAGATTCTAGGACACATTTGTAGTTTCAAACGGTGTTTCAAAAATAAAAAACCGGAAGCCAACAAGCTTCCGGTTTTTCTTTGTTTGAATTTTAATTCCGTCAGACTATTTTACGATACCACCCACATAGTGAATGATAACAGAATAGTTCCCAACTTTTTCTAGAAGAGAAGAATCCAGAGTCACAGTGTTACCACTAACTGTGTAATCCTTGTCCTTAGTCAATTTCATACCATTCAATTCTACGTACTCGATACCCAAGAAAGTGCTGTCATTAACTTGGTAAGTATTTTTCGCGAAATCCACAACACGAGATTTAAGAGTCGCGAATGAAGAACTCCAGTCTGTGTTACAGATATTGAAATTCGCACCACCCAACGTTTTGATCAAGGATTGGTATTGAGTGCTTGGGCGAGCAAGACATGGACTTGTGTTTTTATCGTAAGCAGTGAAACCAAAAGACTTAACGGCCGTCGCGCTACCAAAGGCCTTAGCCATGCGACCCTGGAATGTCGCAGGAGTGATATAGTCTTCATTTTCGATCAAGGATGATTTTTTAATATTATCATAGCCGTTCGTCACTGAAGAGTTCGCGAACTGAATGGACGTATTGCCGTTGAATGCGGAAGAGTCGTCGTCAGTTACGAACACGAACACTTTTTGAGAGTCTTTTCTAAAGAAAGAATTCAATGAACCATAGGCACCATTGTACTTGCTGTTAGATTTTGCAGCCACACACAAGGCATCACCTGATGGATTCGATGGGCATGTTGAAATCGCTGCTAAAAGCATTGGATTATAACTGTGCACCATGAAATTCACTTGGTGACCGGACGAAGTAAAGTCAGCAAGTCTGATATTAGTATTGATGCTGACAGCGTCAGCCTGTGAAATCAAAGCCACACGGATATCAATTTTGCTATCAAGAGCTTCAACGAAAGCTTTAAAGTTTGCTTTCACGCGATTCACGTTTTGAACCATGGATACGGAGTTATCGATAACCCATACCATATCAATAGATTTCGCAGTCGACGACGAAGCAAAGCTTTGTGATTTAGATTCAGTCTCAGGAGTAACCCCTGCACTGTTATTGGCGTCTTGCTGAGCAAAGTTGTAACTTTGTTCAGCACAGTTCTGAAATCCCACAATCATCAGCAAGGCTGAAACAATAAGTACCAGTTTTCTCACATGGCCCCCCACGTAATGAATAGTAAAAGCAAGGGCCGTGCCTGGTGGAACGAATCATATCCACTCTGAGCGGAGGCGATTGTATTGGTTTTTAAACGAAACTTATGATTTTAAAGGGAAAAACTCTTCGATTACAGTCACTTAAAGGTGTTTCACTGCACGAATGACGATGTCTATTAGGTGAACATCTCAGAATGAGATATTCACCTAGACTTCAGGAATGACTTCAATTTTTAGAATTTGAAAATCTGATTCAAACGCTGTTGGAATGCTGGCAACTGAAAGAATCCGCAATGACCACCGATCGGCAAAACCAAACCGCGAGAACCGAATTGAGACTTCATCCAGGCGATGTCTTCCGACTTAGAAAACAAATCATCAGCGCTGTCGATAAAGTACAAGCTTTCGTTATCGCGGATATAATCAGCGAATTGGAAAATGCTGGCATCATGATTCATTTGTTGAACAGAGTAAGAAGCACCTTCACTTTGTCTCACACTTGGAAGCAGGAACTCATTCAAGTAACGAGCAAAGCTGACGGCAGCCGCCTCGGCGTTGCGAGCATTGCGTTTGTACTTAGTGGCCGGGCTTTTTAAGATACCAAGATCTTTCACTTGTTGAGAGGCGAAAACCAAATCACCTAAGCTGTTGCGGAACTCGCTGCCAATCAGATATTGCATTTCAAGATTGCTGAAAGCTTCCTCTTTAAATACGCGATCAATCTCAAGGGGATTTTTAAGATTGATTTTGCCACCCGTTACCAAGTCCGTCACGCGAGTCACTTTGAAAGAGATGTTTTGCTTTTGATTAAAAGAAAGTGATTGCTCCAAAGATGCTAAGCGATCCAATTTTTGAACGGCATAAAGCAAATTCGCAGGAGGATTGATCACCAACACCTTTTTAAAGTTAAACAAACGAGCTTGGTCGTCTTGTTTTTTTACGAACAAACTTTGCAGTCCACCCAATGAGTAACCGACAAGTGAATAGCTACGAGGCGTGATGCCGTTATTTACACGAAGCTCTTTGGAAACTTTTGCAAAGGCCTTATACAGATCAGCAGCATCGCGCGGAGTATAACCAGGAAGCCCCGTTTTGCTGCCTGCTACGGAAAACTTCCATGAAAACGGATTATCCACCGTTACAACATGATAGCCTGTTTTAAACAGCTGTTCTGCCAGGACTAAAGCTGCCGCCGATTCCGCCGTACCACCCGTTCCTGGGATGATGAAAACTAGAGGAGCCGTGTTATCAGAACGCAAACGATAGTTATAGTTGAAATTTGCCACGCGCTCCATCAGGGGAGTTGATTTACGAGAAGGCAAAATCGTCACAGAACTTCTGACGAAGGAAGAATTGCTTTCAGGCATCACAAGAGTTGAGGTGATTGTCGCAGCAAATGGATTTTTTAAAAAATCAGGGATATCAGCGGCAAAGACATTAAAAGCGAAAACAGTAACTAATAAGAATGAAACGAAGGGCATAAACTACTTTCTTTTAAACGACTCCGATGGAGGCGACGTGCAAGCAAGATATGCTTCAGCGTCTGGCGCATTCTTAAGAAAGTTTGAGTAAAAGCGCAAGAAGTTGTTATTTAGGGCCCCAAAAGCAGCTGACAGTGAGTAATTATGGCAACAATGCCTGATGGAATTCCTTGTAGGACAGGTCAGGCTTCTTATCCACGTTCACTCGGTCGAATTCCTTATCCAACCGGGCAAAAAGCTCGTCTATTGTGATGAGTCCGTCCTTATTCGTGTCGGCGCCTTCGCATATCTTCGGTGCGAAGATCGCGGGACAAAGCTTTTTAGCTGGCAAACGTCCCATATCCCCCGCATCGATCTGGGAATAACGGCCTTGGAAGTACATTTTAAACTCATTTCGAGAGATTGATTTTGAGTTGTCTAATTCGGCGTTTTTGATGGAATTGATAATATAACGATCGCTGGGCTTTTTAGAACCACACCCAACGATAAACAACATGGCTAAAGCCCCAAATAAGAATTTCACTAAACAGTCCTCGCCTAGTTATTCTCTCCCGATTCTTGGAGTCGTTGTCACGGGATATTAAGTATTCAAACGCGCTTTAGGACTTTAGTTTCGAGAATAGCTAAAGTTGCCGTTTGTCGCTTCTGGGCGCTTTGCAGGCGTCTTTCCGTCATGAGAGCTATGGTTATAGCCAAAGCTCAAATTTCCCTGAACAATGTTGAATTCCGGAATACTGTACTGGTTGATGTTATAAATATCGTAAATCATTTCGCCGACAGCAGCTTGGGTCGATCCATCACAAGTTCGACCTGCGACATCTTTCGCCACCCCAATGGCCCAGTCAGAATAACCACAATAAGTGAGGTTGTTATAATTGCTCACTAGAGTTGAATTCAAAGGCGTTAGAGTTAAGGTCGCAACTTTTAAATCCAATTCAACCGAGCCTGATGTGGCAAGCTTACTGCCAATCGAATACGTGCCCGTGATTTCCATTTTTGCGATACCGCTTGTGCATCCTGCCCCGTAAGCCGTAGCACTTTGATAGAAGCTTCCCCCAGCAAACCTTGCAGTATTAATCCCATAAATCGATGAGGTGCCAGAATACGAACAACCTGTTATCCAAGTCCCACCCTCTAAACTTGTCGAAGGAAAAAGGTCTTCTTTGGTACAGCCCATTAGCACGAATATACATAAGAACAGGTTTATATTTTTCATATCCATTCTTTCGGCAGCCCTACGATAAACTTCAAATAATTTATTTTGACAGGTTTTATTAGACTTTACCCTTGTCCTCAGTGACTCTGTTGTAAGTGGACAATTCTTTCCAATACTGGGAAATCAACTAGTATGAAATGGTCTTTTTTAGTTATCGCCCTTTTCCAAATCTTAACCACCCAGGTCGGAGCTCAAGCCAAAGACGCAAACACGATTACTTGGATGAGATGGGATGATCCCCCGATTTTTGTCATGTCGGGTCCCTTTCAAGGTACTGGGGTATTGGACATCACTCAGAAGCTGGTTACCGAAAAGCTTTCCAAATTTCAGCATGTCTCGATAGAAAGTACCGTTCATCGAGTCCTGATAGAAGCTGAAAAGAAAACTCATGCATGCAATGCCGGATGGCTCGATACTCCTGAATGGCACAAACTGTTTTATTTTTCGAAGCCCGTGTTTGTTATTCCTGCCAATGGGATTTTAATGAAGCAAAGTAAGCTTAAGGAAGTTCAACAACTCGAGCCCTATTCTTTGCAAAAATTTTTAGACAAAAAAGCCCATTGGAAATTAGGAGTAGGACGACTTTACGGCGAGGGCATCGACCCCGTCCTTGAGAAAAATCATTATAAGAAAAATAATAAAATTATCACCATTAGTACCAGCTTGAAAGTGCATCAGATGTTGCACAGTGATCGCATCGATTACACTTTGGGATACCCCTTCGAAGCTGTTTATTACAATGAACTGTTAAAATCCAAGGACAAGGTGATTTACCTCCCCTTAACCGACAATAACAACTTTGTGAATGTCGTCGTTGCCTGTCCTCGTGATGATTGGGGTAAGAATATTGTCGCTGAAGTGAATACCCTTATCCAGCAAAGTCCGGAGTTACTGACAAGCATCCGTCATGGTGTGGATCGCTGGCTGAGTGAAGAGGATCGCCAACGCTTAGAAGGCCCTCGCAAAGCGATGTTGAAAAAGTACTGGCAACGTTGACGTTGTGCAGAACTGCAAAGGTTCTGCGGTGAGTAACGGAGCTTAAATTGACCCGGTGGGAGTGCTCTATTACTTCATTGTTATGAAGTTTGTTATCCCCGCGATGTTGCGTTCAGTATTAATGGTGTTTATCACCGTTTTCCTGTCTGCATATGGTTGGGCTCAGGCAAAACCTACGGCCGCCCTTCATTTGATGACTTATCAATCTTGGGGATTCACTGTTGATTCCTCACCCCAAGGTGAACGCGTTCGTCGCATTTTACAATCTGCCAAGGACTTGGGATTTACTTCTGTCATTTTGAATTTCCGCGCGCATATGATCACGGGAGTCAGCTCTGATATCCGCCCCGCTGTTCCCGTTAATGAACAGGCGATGGAAGAAAAATTGGTTTTACAAACTGTCGCCTACGCAAAGTCGCTGGGACTGACAGTGTCTTTCCGCCCGATTTTATTGGTGGTGGGACCCAAAGGTGAATTCCCTTACGTGGAAAATAAAAAAATCTATTGGTGGCATGGCAATATCAAACCAAAAAATCCTAATGCTTGGTTTGCGAGTTACTTTAAATACCACGAGCGATATTTAAAACTTGCCGCCAAAGCAGAAGCAGAAATGTATTCCATCGGTGCCGAGATGAATTCGATGACGTCAGGGTTAGGTGACCGTGAACCTTCATGGCGTTTAGGCTTCCCCGCAAAATGGGTGGAGATGATTGGTAAAGCTCGCGAGATTTTAGGCAGTCGCACTAAGATCACTTACGGCATCAACTACACGGATCAATATGTGGAAATCGGTGGGCAAAAAATCGTTGGTGGCGAAATTGAACAGTGGAAGTTCTATATGACCGAAACTTTCACCAAGCCTGTAAATCAAAAACATCAACAAGACCTGCAGGCACTTTGGAACTCTTTGGACGTTATCGGGTTTGATTATTACCGCGCACTTGCCAGTCAAAATGAAAAATTCTCGAGCGATTATGTAACACTGGTTCGTCAATTGGAGTCTCGCCCGCAATCCCATGCTTCACAGCTTGATACGGTTCTTACTGAAATTGCCCTGGCTTTGGGATCTGAAAAGCCGGCCTTTATTCAAGAAGTGGGTTACAGCAGTACAGAGAATTGTTTCTTAGAACCAGCTGCTTATGAAAGTAACAAAGGAAAGCTTAATCTTTTGCATCAAGCTGCGGCTTGGGAGGCTTTCTTAAAAGCGTACTGGGCACCTCAATGGCCATGGATGACGGGTTTTGGAATGTGGCAAGTCTTGGTTGATGAAGACACCTCTGCCACGGACAAAGGCTTTACGCCCTTGCAGAAACAACCTATACAAGGTGTTTTACAAAAATATCTTCTTTAATGTTTCTTAGGCTTTTTCTTTTAGGAAACCGAAAATCTTATCTACCATGAAATCAGGCTCCATGGGACTGCCGCACTTTGTGCAAACCAGTTCCGGCAAATGCACTTCATGAGGAAGTTGGTTCGCAGCATATTTATAGTGAACATCGTTTTCTAGTTTCATCGTCAATTCATGAGCGCAGGACTCACACAAGAAGGGCGCATAAAAAGAAGTGATGATTGTTCCCTTTGGAACAAAACCGTGAACGATATTAACTTGATTAACGATAACGTAAGGGCACTCTTCCATTATAAGTTTGGTGCCAAGTGAAAAACGAACTGTCCATGAAATCCAATTTTTCACACCAATGGAATTGATAAAAGTCACCTTGGCCATGTTCAATTTGATATGTTTAAAATTCTGAACTTTCACATCAAATAGTTCTGTTTTCTCGCTGATTGGTCCCTCGAGAAAGATTTCGATCGCATCGCCATTCGTTTTTTGATTCATGCAAATATGATGAAAGAATTGAATGCGAGTGGCAAGGTCTTTGGGCCCCACCCCCACCTTTTGGAGTCATATTAAAGTAGAGTCACATCTGCACGACTACTTAAAGACCTTCTATTTCCAAAAGCATCTTTTTTACCTCAATCCCACCCGCATAACCGGCTAACTTTCCGCTGGCCGCAATCACACGATGACAAGGAACGATGATACTCACCGGATTTCTGCCATTGGCAGTTCCGACGGCGCGACAGGCGTTTGCGTCTTTTAGTGCCGTGGCGATATCCTTATAAGATTGCGTCTTTCCGTAAGGGATTTTAGCAAGTTCCGCCCAGACGCGCTTTTGGAATTCTGTTCCCTCAACGTCCAGAGATATGGAGAAAGTCTTGCGCTCCCCTTTTAAATATTCGCTGACCTGAACTTGTGTTTGATCCAAAATATTTTCCATCGCGGCAGTTCCCACGATATAGGGAACGTCCTTCTGCTCTTTCCATAGCAGGCCCCGGAGTCCCATTTCTGAAGCCACTAAAAAAAGAGGTCCCACTTTTGTTTGAAACTTTCTTTGAACAATTATCATGGGGACTTCCTTTTCTTTTTCTTACTGAGGTTATCAGAATAGCTTCGCCAAAAAAGGGCTGCCACGTAACCTCGCCAGGGGCGCATTTTTTCTATAACCTCTGGGGGATGATGCGCAAGAGCTCTGTTTAAAATCAAGTCACTCGCGGGAAAGGTATCCGTGCTTCGCAATGATTTTAAAGCGATATAGTGAGCCGTCCACGGTCCGATACCCTTAATTGCAAGGATGGCTTTTAAAAACTGATCAACGTCCTGAGTCGCTTCCAGGGAGACTCGGCCCTCAAGAATGGCTTTGGAAAACTCTTTCAGAGTTTGTTTGCGAATTCCTGTGGTTTTTAAATTCGTCAGGTCTGCATTTAAAATCTGTTCTGGCGTCGGAAATAGCTTAATCCTATGCCCTTGCCGTTCAAGGCCCGAATCCGTGCCCGCAATCTCGATCAGACCATGCAAGAGTTGTTTTCCAAATTCGACACTGACAAGTTGGCCAAGGATTGCTCCAATTGCTAGTTCAAAGGGATCCCATCCTGATGGCAAGCGAATCCCCGGATGAAGCTTCAACATTTTTTTGATATCTTTATCGGTTTCCAAAGAGTTTGCGATGATGACCGGATCAGAATCCAGATCAAACATTCCTCGCACGCGATGGATGATCGCTTGAATTTGAGTCGTATCTGGAAAATCAATTTCAACTATCAAGGACGACCGCTCCCTGTCATTACTGATCGTGACGTAACCCACGTCCTTGCCAGAAGACACCACTCGGGTCATTGAATCCCCTGTGAACCACTCGAGTTTTCCGACACTATGATTGCGATAGGACTGCATCAGACCGTCGAAATCCAAAGGAGGCCGATAGGGCAAAGCAATTTTTAAGCCTTCGCTTTTGGAAACCTGAGCTTTACGAATATCACGAGGTGCTTTTTTAAAACGGTTTTTAAAAGCATCATTGAAACGGCGAACTGAACTAAAGCCCGCTGCGAAGGCGGCGTCAGCTATTGTTAGATTCGTTTCAACTATCAGCTTGCGGGCTAAGTTTAAACGATTTTCAAATGCTAACTGTTTGGGCGTTTTCCCAATTTCCTCGACGAACAGACGGCGCAGGTGTCGGGCTGTTATACCAAATTTTTCGGCAAAACGGTCTTCATCGAAATCTAACGTGTATTGAGAATTTAAAACCTTCATGGCGCGCTGAACTGTCGCTGACTTTCCAATCCATGCGGGCGATTGAGGGGCGCTTTCAGGACGGCAGCGCAGACAAGGTCTGTAACCTGCGGCTTCTGCTTGGTGGGAGTTTGGGAAGAATTCAATATTCTCACGTTTGGGCTTAGCAGGACATATGGGGCGACAATAGATTCCTGTGGTTTTCACTCCCACAAAGAATTTGCCATCGAACCGAGGGTCCCTGGCTTTCATCGCTTCATAATAAATATCGTCTCGCTTCATGGAGCTACCATAGCATACTCGTTTAAGAATAAGTGGCCATTTTCGGACATGATCGGCAACTTGAGTGGTTTTGATAGTTTACACAGGACCGCACAGCGCTATGGATAAAAACTGAAACTGGATTTCAAATAAAGTTACCAGGAGGTATTTATGCCTAGAGGATCGAAAGAGAGCTATTCGCCAAAACAAAAAAGAATGGCTGAACATATTGAAGACAGCGAAAAGAAACAGGGTAAAACAGCCAAAGCAGCCGCAAGAATTGGCTGGGCTACGGTGAACAAAAAAACCGGCGGTGCCAAAGGTAAAAAAGCCAGTACGACTTCGGGTGCTAAGAAAAAAACGGCTTCTAAACGTACTACTAAACACTAAATAAAAGACGAGGTCCTTTTTTAAGGTACCTCGTCTTTTTTTTAAGGACAGTGCTTTTTACTTATCTTTTATCAGGCGAATTCGGTTTGGACATATTTCCATGCATCTTCGCAGCAATCGATTGCGGCATCATCTTAGCCATAGTTGTTTGAACCTTGTTCATGAATGATCCGGCGACAACCATGTCTTTACCTTCCATCAAGGCTTTAAAGCCCATTTCCGCCACTTCTTGTGCGTCATCTTTTTTGGATTGCCCTACTTTTGTATCTTCCATTCCCGCGCGGGCGAAAAAGTTTGTTTCCGTCGGACCTGGCAGCAAGGCTGTCACGGTAATTCCCTTATCGATATTTTCTGCGCGCAGAGCTTCCGCAAAAAATTGGATAAACGCTTTAGTACCGGAATACACGGCTTCGTAAGGACCCGGCATAATAGCTGCGACCGACGATGTGAATAGAATTCGTCCGTGGCCTTTGGCAAGCATGTCTCTGAGAACTAATTTCGCCAGATGGACCGTTGAAATCACATTGAGTTTTAACATTTTGATTTCTTGATTTAATGACGTCTTATCAAAGGTCGCACCACCAACACCGATACCGGCGTTTAAAGCGATGGACTCAACGGGACAGTTGATGGAGAGAATTTTTTGATAAGTTGCTTCAATCCCTTGTGGCTCCGTCAGGTCCGCTTGAACGACGTGGACTAAATTTCCATGTTCTCTGAAGGCATCCGCAGCAGTGTGAATCCCCGCATCCTCTGCAACGATAACCAAGTCATATCCATTCTTAGCAAATTCATGGGCTAAGTAATAACCGATGCCGCTGGATGCGCCTGTCACCACCGCTAGTTTTTTCTCAAATTTTTCTTTTTCTGCCATAAGCGTCCCTCCTTTGGTTAATAAAAAATCTCTCGTTTATAATGAGCTTTCTCGAATCAGAAAGGGAGCCATGTTGATGAACTACAACTAAACTCGCTTACGGAAGTCCTAATTATGTGGCCAATAAAACAAAACTCTTCCAGCTTTGCATTAAAACTCTGCCTTCTCTGGTCTTTCATTTTTCGGGTTAAGAGAGATTATAAGGCTGCCAAGATTTCTACTGCTTGTCGATTGTCACCGAACCTCACGGAAAGGAGCACGGTATGAACACTCGAAGACAACATCGAATGCAAAATTATGGTCATAGTTATGGCCAAGGTTACGACCAGGGATACAGTGACTATAATCAAGGTCGCTATGGTTTCAGTCATGGGTTCTCTCGTCAGAATGAAAGTCAAAACCAAAACCAAAACTACAGACAACAACAACAACAACCGCAACGAAACGAACGCTCATCACATTATGCAGAAGACCGAGGAAGTTATCGCACTCAACAACGAGATTACGACTCAAACTATTCTCCCCGAACCCAATATATAGATGAAGACTATGGTTACGATTATCGTCAACAGTTTGACGACAGAAGTCGTCATCATGAGGACCGAAACTATAGATTTTCACGGGATGAAAATCGGGAACCTCGGGATGCGCATCGAAACATGCGATTTGAAGAGGATAGAGATATGGATAGAGATTACCGCAATATGCGCCACTATTAGTGACAAGCTAAAACATAAGTGCTTCAATTTTTAATTGAGGTGCTTATGTTTGGTTTATTTGAAAGGCCACTGATTGTGGCTCCGATGGCTGGAGGCCCTTCCAGCGCCGAGCTTATTGCGGCCGCCTCAAACGCCGGCGCTTTAGGATCGATCGGCGCCGCGTATTCAAGTCCCTCTGCTATCAAAGAAATAACCGAAAAAGTTCGCTCGCTCACCGCAAAACCAATCGCCATAAATCTTTTTATTCCACACCCCCAACCTGTGGTGACGGAAGTTCAAGCGCAAAATGCAACAACGGCGATGGCCCCGTTTCGGCAAAGTTTTGGTCTGCCAGTTCCGGTACTCACCCCACCTTACGAAGAAGACTTTGATCAGCAATTTGAAATGGTTCTTAAACTTAAACCCGAATTTTTTAGCTTTGTCTTTGGAGTGCTGCCGAAAGAATACACCCGGGCTGCGAAGTCAGAGGGAATAAAACTCATTGGTACGGCAACAAGTTTAGACGAAGCTTTGGAATTGAAAGAAAACGACGTCGATGCCATCACGCTTCAAGGAATCGAGGCTGGTGGACATCGCGGACTTTTTAGCCCAGTTGAGCAAGATCCTGAAATTCCGATGTTACCTTTACTTATTGAATGTCATAAAAAAATCAAAACACCCCTGGTTGCCGCCGGCGGAATTATGAATTCCACCGACATCAAACTTGCCTTAAGTAACGGAGCCACTGCTGTTCAAATGGGAACTGCCTTTCTGGCGACCGAAGAAGCTGGCACAAACCCCGCTTACAAAAACGCCGTTTTGCAGCCCGACCGAAAGACAAAAACAACCCGCGCTTTTTCAGGACGTCTGGCTCGAGGAATTATAAATCCCTTTATGCAAAGCATGGACGACAATCCGTCGGCGATTCTTCCATTCCCGGCGCAAAATAAATTCACCCGCGATCTTAGGAATGCGTCCGCGGCTGCAGAGTCGCCTCAGTGCCTTTCCTTGTGGTGCGGAACCGGGAGTGGCGAAATGTGGACTGGCACTGTCGCTGGACTGGTCGATCAGCTATTTGCCCCCTCAAAATAAATTAAGCATAAATTAGTCAGCGGAGGAGTCATGACTCTGAAACGACAGATGTGGCTTTGGTTTTAGGATTTATTGTCGTCCTGGTTTCCGTGAGGTTTTTATCATTCTTAAACTCCTCAACTCTTATGAAAAACTTCGATAACGTCGCTATGACACAGCTGCCAGCAGTTCGTTACATGACGTTGGCAGATATGATGCATGATGGTCTTCGTGCCGTGGCACGGGGAGCTTTGTTATCTGCAAAAACCGGCGACAAAGCGGGTCTTGAGGAATCTCAGACCGAAGTTAAAGAAATGTCTGCTAACTTTAAAAACTATATTGGAAAACTGAGCGCCCTCGATCTGCAAACGGAAACCAAATCAGCTTTGTCAGGTGTGATGCCTGCTATGCAATCCTACATCGAACAATCAGAAACGATCGTGATGCTGGCAAATACCGAAGGATTTGATGCTGCAATCTCGAAACTCCTGACTTTGAAAAAGCCTTTAAGATTTTAGAAGCGGAAATGGAAAAACTGGGAGACTTAATTGAACGGGATGCAGGTACGGTTCATAACTCGGGATCAAACTTAAGAACGATCAACTTAATCACCGCGGTCCTAGGCGCGCTTCTTTGTATTGTACTGGGCGCCGTGATTATAAGAAAATTAGGGACACGCATTTCAGAAATCGCCCGGGGCGTTCAACAAACCGGTGGCGAGTTGGATGAATCCAGCAAAGCCTTAACGGAAACCAGTACAAAATTAGCTTCCGGTGCTACGGAATCCGCGGCGTCCTTAGAGGAAACCGCCGCCTCTTTGGAAGACATCACGAATGCCTTCAAAGTCACGTCCGATGCTGCGATCAGTGCTGCCGAAGTTTCAGAAAAGACGTTGCAGGCTTCCATTAAAAGTTCTGAAGCCACCCGTCACTTGATTCAGTCGATGCAAAACCTTGAAGCCTCCGCTGCAAAAATGGGAGACATCATTCAAGCGATCGATGATATTGCTTTTCAAACAAATCTATTGGCATTGAATGCATCCGTCGAAGCGGCTCGTGCTGGAGAACTTGGCAAAGGCTTTGCCGTCGTCGCGGATGCCGTCCGTGAGCTTTCGCAAAGAAGTGCCGGTTCTGCCCGAGACATTGCCTCCATGATCGAGGAAAATCGCTCACAGATTATCGAAGGCTCGCGGATTGCAAAAGAAAGCGAGCAGTTCATGGGCGAGGTTTTGGAATCTGTGAAAAAAGTTTCTAGCATCAATGCCGAGATATCCAAATCCTCTCATCAGCAATCCTCGTCCATTCAACAAATCAGTCTGGCATTTGGAAGAATCGATCAGACATCCCAGGAAAATGCCAAGGTTGCACAAGTGGTTTCTGAGATGTCTGAACGAATCTCTCAGGCGTCCCATCATGTTGGAGATATCTTGACCACTCTTTCAAAACTTACAGGGAAGGCAGAATAGATATTCATCCGATGTTGGATGTTTTAGCAATCCTGGATTGTTCGCTCTTTAACAACTGTTGGAAAAAATAAGTTTCATAAAAACGGGAACAAATTAATACTGAATCTGCTCCAGAGAGCATCAACTTATTTATGACCTAGCCGATAAGATAGGTACATTGCTCTCATTGTACGTTTTTTCCAGGAGTTGATGTATCAAAAAGAGACGATCTAACGACATCATAGTTGTATTAATATTGTTGTGCGCAGTTGGCTTTATCTTCTTCATGAAAGATTTTCTGGCCAAGGATCGCTGCATAGAAAAACGCGGCTGTTGGGATGAAGTTGAAAATACCTGTCGCAAAGATGAGCCCAACGCGGAATATCTGTGCTCGCGTAAGAAACCTAATTAAGAAACTTAATTAGCCCCAGCAATATTTTTCATTTCGGTTTCTGTTGTCTGTCTTTTGACGGTTCAACTTGTGAAATAGTTATCTCTTTCTTAAGTTGGGGATGGAGAAACTATGGAGCCAAAAGACAGAGAAATTAAAACCGTTATGCATCAGGTGAAGACTCGCATTCTTACAATTAAAAGTATGGAGCAAGTTACTTCGCGTATTAAACGAATTACATTTACTGGTGACGAGCTGAGCGATTTTATATCGCTTTCACCTGATGACCATATTAAAGCTTTCTTTCCCTATCCTGGCGAAGACAAACCTGTAATGCCAGTGATGGGTCCGAATGGCCCCACAACACCCGAAGGTGGGCGCAAACCAATCATGCGGGATTATACTCCAGTTCGCTATGATAACTCTGCCCGCGAGCTCGATATTGAATTTGTCTTGCACGGAGACGGCCCCGGATCGCAGTGGGCGCAAAACGCACAAATAGGACAGACTCTGACAATCGGAGGCCCGCGCGGGTCTCGCGTTGTACCTTACAACTTCGATTGGTATTTGATGATTGGCGATGAATCTGCGATTCCCTCTTTTGCTCGTCGCCTAAAGGAACTTCCCAAAGATTCTCTATCGATCGTTGTGATTGAAACTGAAGATGCGTCACAAAAAATAGACCTTGAACACAACGGCAAAGTGGAAATTCACTGGATTTATCGCAATGGTAGACCTGCAGGACAAGTGGAAGAACTGAAACACAAGGTTTCAAGTCTTCCAGTGTTTAGTGGCGATTACTTTGCGTGGGTTGCCTTAGAAAAATCCTGTGCCATGCAAATCAAAGACTTACTAATCACGATACGCGGCGGACGCGAAGAGTGGATTAAGGCGACAGGCTATTGGCACGCTGAAAAAAACAATTAGTGGAAACTTCCGCCCGGTGACCAAGACGGAGGATCGCTTGCGGGGAACGAGTCGTCAATATACGTGTCGACTTCTTTATCGTCTTTTTGTTCATCTGTAAAAACGGGTGTATCGCGTCGAGATTGCAGGATTCTGTTGATCACGTATCCCACAGCAACTGCGCCCGCTGCCGCTAATATAATATTTCTTGTTCTCACAAATCCTCCTTACTAAAGTAAAAGGGGCGCCGAATTGCGATGCCCCTTTTCGCTTAAACCTATTCATCATCTTCCATTGACGAAGATTGATTTCTTGATGACGAGCGAGAAGAAGATCCAGAAGAACCGCTTCTGCCACTTTGAGATTTACTGGAACCAGTACGACCTTGAGCACTTTGTTTAGTTTTCGAACTTTTTTGATTCGATTTATTGGTAGCCATGAGGCACCTCCCTTATCTGACTGTGACTATAAGTGAACTTTTTTTCAGGAGAAGGACCGGTGTGCGAATACATAGCAAAACCCAGCCGATGGTTTGAGCGAAAAATTTGTATTTTCCTAGAGGGAAGATTTTTAAAACACACCGGCTCCTTTTTTGACTGAGAATAAAGGATGTCTGTTGAACAATTGATAAGGAGGCCAAGATGGCAGTACGCAAAATTCAATCGAACCCGGAAGACATCGTCCAACTGATCCTAAATGACCACATCCTTTTAAAACAGCTCATCGAGATTATGAAAAGTGACGACGCTGATTTTCGAGTGAAAAAAGCCGCATTCGAAAAATTTGCACCAGCTTTGATCGCTCACGCCAAACCTGAGGAACAAACCTTGTATATAAAAATGAAAGAGGAAGATCATACCGTCGAGGGCCTTGAGGGCGATGTGGAACACGCTCTGGCGGATCAGTTGTGCGAAGAATTAAAACGCACCACCGATCGCGATATGTTCATGGCAAAAGTAAAGGTCCTGGCGGAGCTGGTTGAACATCATATCGAAGAGGAAGAAGAAGAAATGCTTCCCGAATTTAAGCACGACATTCCACTCGAAGAACGTGTGGATTTAGGAATGCAATACCTGCAACTTCAAGGTGAGCTTGATGCACAAGGGGATACCGATTCACCTTCTGAACGATCGCTCAACCTGTAAACAGGAATATGAGAAATGTCTCTGGTAAATGAGATTTTCCAGAGACATTTTGCTTCGAAATCCTAAATGAGTATCCCTCCGAAACCCACTCCAGAATGTGATTTGGGGTCATACATCAATATTTTTTGATGAATCCCACTCCACGTTATTCAGCGAATATTCATATTTGCCGAATAGTTACCTATGCACGTAACCGGTAATTGCAGTCTTAATCTCAAAACAAGACTTGCTCAGATCATTCGTTTTCTGGGTATCGGTTCCCTATTGTTTCAAACTGCTTGCAGTATCGATTTAAGTATCTGGTCCGAACACGGCGATGTTCTAAGTGGTAAAGTACAAATGCCCGGAATCACTTCGTCGGCTGCGTGTGCTGCTGGCACTAAGATCGTCACGGTCCATCAGTTGAATCCCGATGGTTCCGTTGATGAAACTCCTTGGGCAAGTACTTCGCTTGAATCTGATTACTCATTCAAATTTACAAACTTTTTCAAGACGGCGCCATCTTCAAATCTTTTTTTGAAAGTCGAAGCTTGCGGTAAACAGCTGACTCGTCCTGTGACTGGTATGACCAATCAAACGGTGTCGTATACGACAAGCATCGTAGGATTAGCTCCATATGTTCAGCTGGGCGGCATTAGAAAACTTCCAGACTTAGGTGCAGGTCAAATCGATGCATTGATCGCAAGTATCGAGGCAGCGCCGGGTGCGAGCACCTCAGAATCGATGAGCGAAGTTTACGACGCCTTGGTTGCTGGAAGTGGCGCGACTCAACGTGCTCAAGTTGTCGCGGGTTTGGGCTTGACTGATATTTCTGACTTAGTATCGATGGTGCCACCTTATATCGCAAATTTGACGTCACCTGCCTCCTATCCAGAGATGAGTTCTGCAACTCACACGGTGACAGCTGCTCACTGGTATGGAAGCTATAGCGCAGCTTATGAGTGGACTTTAAATGGAACACACGTGGGTACGAATGCGACTTATACGTTTACTCCGACAAAAAATTCTCAGGGCGCAAATATCGTCGGTCTAAAAATCGGTACCAACGATGGCTCTGGAAACATCGATACGTCACTTGCAGTTTTAGATAAGGCGTACACTGTTACTGTTCAAAATACTTTTCCAGCCATCGCACCTGCCCTGAGTTTGACATCAAATGCTGTTACAAATTCTATCACTGCGGCACTTGCTATCGACACGGGCGCCTCTTTAGTGAACTGTGATACGTTCTCGACTTTCGCCATTTCTGAAAGCGCAACTTCTGCGGGTGTTGCGGCCTCCGATTTCAATCGAACTTGCTCAACGAATACAACCCAGTCAGAAAACTATGCCATGTCTATGTCTGACGGGATAAAAACCATTTATCTTTGGTCAAAAGATTCTGCTGGCAATATCTCGGCGACGCCGACATCGGTCACTGTAAAATATGATACGACAGCACCCACGTTAAGCCTGACGGGAGTACCTACAGTCATCGCAGGATCAACAGCGATGAGCCTGACTTTCTCAGCTACTGACTCCTTAGCAGGAATAGCGTTAGTAAAACTTCAATACTCTGCAGATGATATTACTTACACGGATGTTGCCACTTTAACGGCGGCTACATCTCCTTACACGGGATACACGCCGACAGCATCCGGTTACATGAGACTTTATGCCGAAGACAATGCCGGTAACTCGAATGCTACTACAGGATTGCCGTTTGTATACGATAATACCCCACCTAATGCTCCGTCCCCGACGCTGACATCTGCGGCGATTACTAACAACACACAAGTGACATTCACGGTTCCTAATTGTACCGACACATCATACATACTGTTCACTGAAAGTGCGGGGGCACCCGCTGCAGGAAATACTTCGTGGGTCGCGTGCAACACAGCAACGACTTACACTCACACGATCACGGGTGAAACGACTCACACGATTTATGTGTGGGCAAAAGACACTGCGAACAATGTTTCTGCAACTTCTGGAAGCTTAAGTGTTATTTTAGATGTCACTCCGCCGACCGTGACATGGGTTGCACCAACCACAGATGTTCGGGTGAGCACAGCGACAACCGTTTCCTGGAGAGTGACGGATATTCATACATCCACCTCACAAAACACAGTTCTGCAATATAGCGAGGATGCAGGGGTCACGTGGTCGACTCTAAGTACTCAAGCCTTGCCCGCGAATAGCGTGTCAAATCAAACTTACACTTACACTTGGACGACACCTGCTACGACAAAAAATGCCAGACTGCGTGTGGTAACAACAGACTCGGCGACAAATCAAAGAACTATCACGAAAGATTTGATCGTAGAGTCTGAACGTCCCGTGATCGACACATTCACTTTGGCAGACGGTGCAACCATCGTCGGTATTTCCTCTGTCAATGCCGCCTTAAGTGTAACGGCATCGACATCGGTCACTTCGTACATGCGTTTTTCTGAAACTGACTTTGATGTTAATACTGATAACGGTGTGGGTTGGATTCCTTTTTCTGCCTCGGGTATGAGTTATGCTTTAAGCTCATCCCCTGGTAACCATACTGTCTATGCTCAGATAAAAAATAATGCCGGCATCATGTCGTTGACCAAATCCTATACTCTGAAGCTCGAACTGGGCACGCCTCCGGTGATTAAGGTCACGTCGCCATCAGGTTCAGGAACCTATGTTCCTGGCAATGTCATGCCCATCACTTGGAACTGTACAAGTTCTGATGTGAGCATCAATTTGGCAAGTCCACCCATTTCAAGTATCCAATACACGATTGACGATGGTCGGTCTTATCATACGATTGTTGACAGCACGATGGTGTCGTTGGCTGCGTCTGGCACTTACAATTGGACTATTCCAGCGACAACTTCAACGGGCCAGACAATTTCATCAACCACCCCAATACGTGTGTTGGTCGCTTGTAAAACAGAGGGCGGTATCATTACGACGGCTCTTTCCGCGATTCAAAACTCGACTTGGCAAATCTTAGCCGGCGATCCGGGTAACCTTGAATATGGCGTGCATTTGAGCGCTGTGGATATGTCTTCTTGGAATGGGATCTTTGCTGATTCAAATTCAAATATGTACTCTGGTTCTAAGCTTCGTCACGCCATCATGAAAATCGACCGTCAAACAGGTATCGCCAGTGAATGGTTAGGAAGTATGAGTGTCGCAGGCTGCCCTACCGCAACGGTTGCGCAATTTACCATTCCGCGAATTATTGATATCACAAATGGTGAAATGACAATTGTCTCTCCACCGTGCTCGACGATCACACGAATTAAAATCAGTGATAAGAGTATCGTTTGGAACCGGGTTGTTTCGCAACTTAACGGAGACGAGAGAACACAGATCTCAAATCCTTCATATGATGCATATTTGAAATCTGGCTATTATTACTTCCCGTCTTATCACTCAGGTCTCATTAGACCTAAAGCTTACTACGAATTAGACTTGAACACAATTTCGAGCACGCCAAAATTGATCATAGGTTCCGGAACTGATTGCACCAATTCCACGCCAAGTGTGGGAGCTGCTGGCGATACCATTCCTTTGCCATGTCAGAGCGGTGATTACAATGGCTGGATCGCACCTATGCCTGACCGCACGAAAGTTTATATTTACCACCGTACTGGTACGACGTCTTCCAACCGCTTCGAGATGACGTACGATACGACGACATCGAAATGGTTGGTTTCCAGCACTTCAGCAAGTGTTTCGAATCTTTGTTCACGAGTGATGTATGTCGGCAATGATACAAGTAAGTACTTCTGTATGTTGAATGCTCGCAGTGGTAACGTGGTCAGTTTTGTGGATACAGCAACAGGAAATTATGGTGGTTCAAGCGTCTCGCTATCATCATTCAAAATCACTGAATTTCAAGGGATCATGGGCTCATCTAATAGCTCGGTATATGTCGTATCAAGAGAAACAAATGAGTTGTTCGAGATAAAATACAATTCTGGTTTCACTGCAAATAAAATCGGCGGTACACCATTCCTGACCTATGGTAACGGCACCGATGTCTCATTGGTCGGCTTCACATCTATTTCGGGCCTGGCTTATGACCCTGTAAATAATTATCTATATACTCGCGGTTTACGGCACCTGCGTCGCATGAAAATCGATACGACGACAACCCCGGGAAGTCCCTTTATTTCACAGATAGATACAGCTTATCCAAGCGTCATCAATACTGTATTGAATTCTTATGGTGCACTGTTAGTCGATCCAACGGGATCACGCATACTGATGAATACTGGAAGTACTTCGGGTTATAAATGGGAGGGACAGGCTTTATCCCCTGCCGCGTGGCCTGACGGAGCAAATGCCGACCTCAGCACCTACGTAGGACTTCATACCGGTACATCTGGCACGGCACCGACATTGGGCACTCCTTTTGATTATAATACGATCGCATTATGGGACTGGGGTTCAACGGCAACCTTCATGGCGGATAACAGCATGTATTTCGCAAGTTACTCAAACAATACTTTTACCTCTAATCTTGCTATCTATAAAGCAACGACGCCCGCAGGAACAGATTCGATTGTTGCAATTGCAGGTAAATCGGGTACCCCTTCTTCCACATCTTTCACGGACGGTGCGACAGCACTAGGCGTTGGATTTTCAAGAATCTACGGTATGCAAGAGGACAGCTCTGGTGAATTATTAGTCTATGACGAGAACCGTGTCGTGCAAATCACGGCTAAATCAAGTTCGTCATCTCCGAAAGCATATCTAGTTCATGATCTGACAACATTCACGAATTATCCAACCGGAAAAACGTGGATTGATGCAGTTCATGACAATGCCACAGGTTGGAACTATTTCTTAGCGAACGATGTGAATACCGGTGTCACTGAAGTCTACGCCGCCAATGACACCACGAAAACTTTCGAAAGCATTCCTGTCACGGGATTGGATCTGCCAGGCACTAAACCCGGAAATCGCGGTAAGGCTTTCTATCTGAAAGTCACCCCACTGGGCTTATTGATGCAAGACGCTTATAAGCGTCGTATCTTAGTCACTCCGCTGAAACCATAAAAAAAGGGAGCACTTTCGTACTCCCTTTTGCGATCAGTTCGCGTTTAGATGTGGAAAGATATTTTTATCAGCTAGATCAACGAATCGATAGCCTTGTTGTTCAAGTTTCGTCATCAAACGATCCAAGCTTTTTGCCGTGTTCATATGAATATCGTGCATTAATAAAACGCCACCATTGGTTTGGCTGACAACGTGATTCACATAGCCTGCATAGTCAGAACGAAGACTTGCTGGAGCTTGGCAAGTTTTATTAGATTTCTCAGAAACCGTTCCGGTGTTAGCGAACGCCCAATCACACGTATCGATATTCCAACCTACGATATTATAACCAATGGACTCCGCATACTCATTCGCTGCGCACGTTGAATTTCCATAGGGGTAACGCAAAAACTTAGGTGTTGTGAACTGTCTTAGCAATTTATCTGTTTGATAAATCTGATTTTTAGCATTCACGTCCGACAAAGTGTGAAAGTTAGGATGGTTGTAAGAGTGATTGGCAATATGGTGACCTTCTTTAAGAATACGACGGATCAAATTTTCATTCCCCGCGATCTTGCCACCTAAAACAAAGAAGACCGCTTTAGCGTCATGTTTTTTAAGGACATCTAAAATAATCGGTGTCGTTTGTGGATTTGGACCATCATCAAATGTTAAAGCGATCGTACCACGAGTCACCTTATCGGGAACACGAATCGCATAGGTGCAACTTCCCCACGTAAGAGCGTCTGTTAATGGGTTTTTGAAGGACTGGGTTTGCAGCTCTTGCATTTGGATCAATTCTTCGTTGGAGGGTACGGGGCCAAGCTTAGAGACTTCGCCTTCTGACTGGGCGAATGCAGAGTTGAACGACAGAACTGCCAAAGACATGGCTACGAAACGCTTCATAATGCCTCCATTTTTTATGACCCGGAATATAACCGGGGGTCATGGATTTTTCACCGAATCTCGTGTTCGTCAAATCTGTGGTCATCCCTTTTTACAAAGGCGAATCCAAATCGTCTAATACCTTTACACCTCGCAGCTTTGGGGCTTTTTCATTGCCGTTTAAGACCAACAAAATATAGTGAATCGGTCTCCTAAAGTAATAATATTCTTAGAGGAAAAAATGCGGATTTTCAGCTTAGTGTTAGCTCTATTAATGACGTCGATCGTGGCGCAAGCGCAGGTATCGATCATCGATCAAAGCCCCTCCTCCACCCAGTGGAAGACCATCGAAAACAAATTTGTAAAAGTCATTTATCCCGAGACTTTTAAAAATCGCGCCGTGTATGTGGCGAATTTGATCGAACATTATTCTGAGGTTGTTGGTCTTACTTACGGAATTAAACATCCTAAAAAAGTAACATTGATCATCCGTGACAAAATGGCTCAGCCGAACGGGTTTGTGACTGTAGGCCCGCGTCGCACCGAATGGTACGGTTCGCAAGTATACTCCCCGATCGTAGGGGGAACTGAATGGTACCAGACGCTTTCGATCCACGAATACCGTCACGTTCAGCAATATGATGCCTTCAGCGATAATTCGGTAAAGTGGTTTAACTTTTTCCTGGGGGACATGGGTATTGCCTTGGCCGACGCCCTAGTGAACAAATCCTGGATGAAGGAAGGCGATGCGGTTTGGGCTGAAACTAAATTCACCGATGCGGGTCGCGGCAGATCACCGCGCTTTATGGCGCGCTTAAAAGCATTGCTCATGGGTCGCGCCACCCCGACCTACGATCAATTTATCAGTGGTACTTATCAAGACAGCTTAGTGAATCAGTATGTTTATGGTTACATCTTAATTTCCCGTGCTGCTCAAAAATACGGTGATGATTTCTGGAATAAAATAAATGAACAAAATAGCCGCGGTCCACATCCGTGGAGATTTGAAAACGCATTCAAAGAACTTTCCGGCGGCACATCGTTTAGAAAATTCTATTATGAGTCATTCGACGAACTTCGTAAGGCTTGGGCAAAGGATCAGTTCCCAGGTCTGCAGAAAACGGAGTTCTCTGTTTCCACAGATCCAAAACAAATCGGAAATGATATTTACTTCGTCCGCTACGATCTAAATACTTTGCCGGCTCTCTATAAGACTTCGGGTACTGAAACAGAAAAAGTAGCAGAAGTCCCTTATGCTGGAGATTTGGGGCGTCTGGATTATTCCAACGAGCACGCTATTTATGCGGACCTCCTTCCTCATCCTCGTTTTGGCTTTGAAGGGTATTCTGACTTAGTCCTGGTGGATTTAAAAAAAGGCTCCCACAAATATATCACTTCAGATTTACGCGTTTATAATCCGCACTTCAGCCCCGATGGAAAAACTGTGATCGCTGCTGAATATATGCAAGATCAAACTTGGCAGCTCGTTGAGTTCGATCTATCTGGTAAACGCTTGCGCAATTTAAAATTGCCAGGATTGAATCTGGTCGAGGCGGTGGCTTTTGATAAGGATAAGGTTGCAGCTTTCGCGCTTGATAACTCTGGTTATCGCTCATTGATCATTGCAAACTTTGGTTCTGACAAAATCACAACGTTATTGCCGGCATCTCGTAATAACTTGTTCTCCCTTCATGCTAACGGCCAAGGCGAAATTCTGTTTGAAGCAGAATACAAAGGTGCCGTTGAGATCATGAAGCTAAACACCCACTCCCAAGAATTGGTTCAGTGTACCCAAAGCAAAATGGCGGCTTATGCGCCAACATTTGGCGGCTCTGATATTTATTACTCCGAGCAATTCCCCTACGGAAACCGTATTCAAAAGGCTTCACTAAAGGATTGTAAACCTTTGGCTAAAACCGAGCTGGCCGACTTTAAATACTTAAGCGACTCGCCAAGTGATGCCTTTAATAAGTTCCCACCAGTCAAAATTTCTGACCAAGGAAGTTACTACACTAAAAACTCTGGTGAATATAAAGAAGACGACTATAGCGGCTTTGATGCCCGCGCCTTTACTCCGCATAGCTGGAGCTTCCTGTTGGGACGCGGTGTGAGTGCTTCGGTTTCAACCGATAATTACCTTCGTGACTTTGGAGCGACCATCGCCGCAGGGACCGATGGCGAAGAAAACGTTCCTTACACGGCATTAGAAATTGATTTCAAACGCTATTGGCCCGTAATCAGCCTTTTGGGTGACATCAGAAACCGCAGCACCGATGTGATGAACACAAATCCCGAGCAAGAACTCACTTGGAGAGAGGGTTCTTACGGAGTGGGCATTCTTTTGCCTTATATGTTTAAACATCACATGTACTCTGGTCTGGCAGCCTTACAGTACTCGGCAAAAATCCTTCGCACTGAAACTTACCGCATCGACGAAGTGGGCGTTCCGGGGGCTGGAACTTCTCAGTATGTTGATCAAACTGTCAGTTTCCAATTTGCTTATGCAAAGGAAGCTTACCACCGCTCGATTCTTTCCCCTTGGAGTGTTGCTGTTTCCGCGACGTATGAAGACGCCGATGCCATGGGTGACGAGTCAGCAGCTGGTTCTTATCGCACTTATGGCCACATCGATTTTACGACGCCTGGTATTTTTAAAAACAATAGCATCTTGCTTTCATTCAGCGGCCAAGAAAATGCGGAAGGCATGAACCGTTACCTGTTCCCGGCTCCAATTATAAATCCGACAGGGTATGTTTACTCTCGAGGTTTTGAGTATAAAACGTCAGACCGCTTTGCTAAGGTCAGTGCAAACTACATGTTCCCGATTGCATATCCTGACTGGAATGCCGGTCTTTGGATTTATGTAAATCGTGTTTACGCAAATCTCTTTGTGGATAATACGAAATACACAGCGCTGAATGTTGATTACAACTTAAAGAGTTCCGGCGCGGAGGTGATCTTGGATTCGAAATTCTTCCGCTTTTTACCTTTAAGCTGGGGTCTTCGTTATATTCATGAAACAGATCCAGACAAAGATGATGTTGAAATGTATGTAGGTACAAAACTGACACTTTGATCCGTTACAGAGCGCTGCTGGCAAGCACGGAACTCCCCTGCCAGAGCGCATGTCCTGTGAATTCCTTTGAGTCTTATCGCCAACAAGTTTCAGATAAAAACAGCTGACTTTACTTACTATGACGTCTCAGGCCCTTGCAGGTAATGTCCCCATCACTTGCGCCATCCAAACCTATACCGGAAATTATGTGACAGGCGTAGGTGGTGGTGGACGTGTGACCGACGTGATTCACACGGATGCAACCAAAATCGGTTCGTGGGAAAAGTTCACTTTGATTGACTCAAACTCAGGACAACCCATTATTGAATATGGCATTCAAACTAAAACTGGAAATTTTCTAACTGCTGTCGGAGGAGGAGGTCGCATTACTGACGTGATCCATTCTGACGCCACTCAACTCCGCGATTGGGAAAAATTTCGCGTGATCTCTGACTTTGCCCACGAATAGACTGGTTTTCCTTGTTCCTTAAAGGGAAAGTTTGCTCCTTGGGGTAAGACCTGCTACCAAGGAGCCATGTCATCTTCTAATAAAATCCCTAAAAAATACCAGCCCAAAGGTTTTGAAATCTTGCACGACGATATGGATATTATCGTCGGCAACAAGTCCCCTGGGATTTTAACGGTGGCAGCAAAATGGGAGCGGGAAAATACTGTTCACGGTCTGTTAAATCAGTGGGTCCGCAAGGGCAATCCCCGCTCGAACAAAATGGTTTATGTTGTTCACCGCTTAGACCAAGCGACTTCAGGTGTTTTAGTTTTTGCGAAAACTGAAGAAGTCATGAATTGGCTGAAAGATAATTGGAAGTCTTTTAATAAAACGTACTATGCCATCGTCCATGGGAAACTGGATAAAAAGTCCGGCACAATCCAGAGCTATTTAAGTGAGGATGAAGACTATGTAGTTCACTCAAGTCAAGATGCCGATAAAGGCAAGCTTGCGATCACTGAATACACAGTTTTAAAAGAAACAGATAAGTTTAGTCTTTTAAAAATCAATTTACTGACGGGTAAAAAGAATCAGATTCGCGTGCATTTATCTGAACAAGGTCACGCGATCGTGGGAGATACCAAATATGGTCGCCCCACTTCACCGTTTAAAAATTTGTATTTGCATTCTGCGGAGCTTGAGATCAATCATCCGCACACCAAGAAACGAATCAGCTTTAAAGCTCGTGTTCCGGGGTACTTTAAAACCTTGATCGATTTTGAATACTAAAGTTCCAGATCCGAAACACGCCACAACGTAACGATGTCTTTTAAGGATTTATTCACACGATCTTTGATTTGCTCGGCCGTTTCACCATTGGACGCATAGGTGCTGTGTGTATCACTCACCAGGGTTACTCCATAACCAAGATCGGCAGCCTTACGGCAGGTGGCCTCAATACAGAACTCTGATTGCAAGCCCGCGATGATCAACTTTTGAATGCCTTTTTTCTTAAGCACACTATGAAGTTCTGTTTCCGTAAAGGGATCTGCCAGTTTCTTTTGAACAATCAGATCGCCATTTTCGATGGAAAGTTCAGGATGGATCAACCAGCCCTCCGTCCGTTCTTCATCTGGATCACCAGGTTTCCCATTATTTTGAATGAAGATCACTTGTGTGTTCGATGCACGCGATAAGTACAAAAGCTTTTGAAGGTTTTCCAAAAGCTCATCTGCACCATGTATACAGTTTTCGGGTGCAAACATATTTGCTTGGACATCGACAATGACAAGAGCCGTATTCAAATTCATTCCTCAACAATATCTCATCCTGGTCCATTAGACCACTCCCAAGTCGCATCCAGCACAAAGACTTGCTTAGCTCACCTTTTCATTCGAGAATAAGAAATGCTTCAACTGAACCGGAAGACATTCACACTCGGTGCCATTACGTTGGCAGCCCTTTTATATTGGAAAGGTCGCCCCATTTCGGTTCCTGATGGAGTTTTAATTCCTGAAGCCCCAGAGCAAACTGAACTTTCAGAAAACGAACGTAAGCCCATCAAAATTGACACAGGTGTGGTTGAGCCATTAGCCCGGTATAAGATTCGCGCGCGAGTGCTTTCCACAAACAGGTACTGGCTGGATCCAGGTGCTGCAGTCTCACCGATCGATCTTGCGTTGGGTTGGGGGCCGATGTCTGACTCGAAAGTTTTGAACGAACTTAGTATCGGACAGTCCTTGCGCTATTATCATGTCAGGTGGAGAAACCCTCCGATCCCTGAAAATGAAATCATGCACCACAGTGCCAACGTTCACATCATCCCTGCAAACAAAGTGATAAAAGATGTCGTACTCGGTTTGCGTGAAGGAAATTTAATAGAACTACAAGGCAGTCTTGTCATGGTCAGCGGAAAAGATGGTGGCGAATGGAAAAGTTCTCTGTCTCGTGACGACACAGGTGCTGGTGCATGCGAGCTGATGCACGTCACTGCAGTTCGTGTCCTTAATTAACTTTTGTAAATGTTAAATGAAAACCAAAAGGTGAATTTGCGTGGTCTGCTTGACCCGTCTCCATTTGAAGTTTTAGAACAGCTTCACGATTAATAAATCCAAATGGAGGATATCACATGAAATCAGTTCTAGTTTTACTAGCTACTTTGTCTCTTTCTTCAGCTTTCGCAGCGCCAAACGAAGACCTTACTCTTCCAGGTGAGCGTTGGATGTCTAAATTCACAGCGTATGTTTGTGATGATGGCAACACTCAAACACAAACTATTCCTGCAGACTTCGCAGCTTGGAACGTTCAATTGCAAACTGCTACAACAGACTACTCTTTGGATAATCTATTGATCAAAGGTACTTTCTCTGAAGAAGGTTCTGTTTGTAAGTACTCTGCTCTAGTATTCGCTGACAACGCAGCTAAAACAGCGGCGCTTGTTGATTCACGTGCTTACGCAGTAGAAGGCACTTCTGCATGCGCTAACGGTAAAGCATTCCTTGATGCTTCATTGAAATTGAACAACTACAAATATCTTCACGGTCGCGCAGCTATCTACGTTCCCGCAACAGATGCTGCTGCTCAATGTGGCGCTGATGCAACAACTGTTGGCTTGCACTTCCAAGTTACTGGCAAAATTCAATAGTAGTTTTCTCAGATTCAGAATTTAAAATGTTCTGGCCCAAAGCCGCTGATGACCTGTCAGCGGCTTTTTTTATTTTCACGTTATGACGACGTCTCGTCGAGTTCGTGAAATTACATTTTGCTCCCTAAGAATCCCCTGATCATGATTAAGAAAAAAGGAGGTTCCCGTGAAAGCGCATTTGTTATTAGCGGCATCTCTATTTCTAACTGTTCCCGTTTTTGCACAAGAAATGGATGCTTTTGAAAATTCGGAAGAGGCCGTAGTTTCAATTACTGAGGACTCGGTTACCGTGCTTGAAACCTATAACTACAACTTCGGTTGGGTTAAGAAAAATAAGAGTGAGTCTGCACGGTTCCGTTTGCGAAATGATGGCAACTATCCCTTTTATATAAATGATATTGATACCTGGGGAAAATATTTTAGCCACACAGAAAACTGCGGCGGAGTTTTGTGGCCGGGGCAGTCTTGTCGAGCAACAGTCAAATTTGCTCCTAAAAAAGTGGGATCATGGAGTGGTTCCCTGCGTTTTGATCTGGTCGGCAGATCGGACATCAACGTCAACCTGAGTGGCTGGTGCTACAATTACTAGGATTTCTTGGAGTCATTGCGCGATGTTTTTGGATACACCCCACGTCGCGCAAGCTCTTAAGATCCTTGAAAATCTTGCCTATCTGACAGGTCCGATGTTGCGATTTCTTCAAAAGTAAACTCGGTTTCGTATAATGATGTAAAGACTCTTTTACAACTCTATATCACGTCGCGTTATTGAAGAAGTTATTCGTGGAAACCCACGGCAGAGGGTTGTTGATTACAGTTGAGTTAGCTACAAAGCCTGTATGAAAACATTCACGAATCGTAGCGTAACTGGTTTGAATTCGGTGTTCTTGTCCGTCATCGCAGTGATGGTTTTGAATTCCCTATTTTTGTACACAGCATTCCGCAATCAAAAAGCTGATGCTGAACGAGTTCTTCATTCCAACCAAGTAGTCATCGAAATTGAAAGCGTGATTTCTTACGCCAAAGATGCTGAAACGGGCATGCGCGGATATCTGTTAACGGGTAACAAAGAATATCTTGAACCTTACTATGCAGGCATCTCGTCTTCCAACGCAGCCATTGCGCGCCTGCAAGAACTTGTGAAAGATAATTCAACTCAGCTGGGACATCTAAAATCCTTGCAAACAATTCTGAAATCTCGCTTTGAGGTCTTAGAAGAAAATATTGAAAAATTCCAAGTCGCAGGTCCCTTAAGCCGCAAAGGTACATTGAACGAAGGTAAAGTTCTGATGGATCAGGCCCGCGGCGTCGTGGTGCAAATGCGCACCGAAGAGCGCCGTCTATTGGACATGCGCCGAGACGATGCGGAAAAATCCCAAATTTACGTATTGATGTCATTAATTGGCTCAGGTTTGCTCAATGTCATCCTGGCTGCGATTGCTTACTATATTATCCGTCGTCGCCAAGTCATTTTGAACATTGAAGCTCAAGCCCGCGAACGTGAACTTGCTTTGAAAAATCGTATCGCCCAACTATCACAGCTTGTTGCTCAAGACTTTGATGCGGCCACGTTGTCTAAAAAATTGTTATCTTTCATCAGTGATGAGCTTCATATCCCTGCAGCTACGATGTACGTTCACCGCGGCGACAGCTTGGAAAGCTGTGCACACTATGCTCGTGTCACGGATACACTGCTCACCGCTCCCCTTACGCAAGTTCCTTTGAATGTTGGTCTGGTGGGTGAAGCATACAACAAAACAGAAATTGTCGAGATCAACAACCTTCCAGAAAACTACTTCTGGATCGGTTCAAGCTTAGGAAAATCTCAACCAACGACACTGGTACTTGTACCCCTAATAAGTTTAGGTAAGCCCGTGGGCGTTATGGAATTAGCGCTTTTTGATAAACTTACCGAGCATCAGCTCAATTTCTTAGAACAATGTTCTGAACTCGTTGCTACGGGACTTGCCTCTTCTGAAAGCCGTGGACACTTGGAAAATCTTTTAGATACGACTCAGTTGCAAGCTCAAGAGTTGCAAACACAACAAGAAGAGCTGCGTTCCGCAAACGAGGACCTGGAAGAACAAGCTCGCATGCTAGAAAAGCAGCAAGACGTTGTGAACACTCGTAATAACGAGCTTGAAAAAATCAATCAGTACAAATCAGATTTCTTGGCAAAGATGTCCCACGAACTTCGTACGCCATTGAATAGCTTGCTGATTCTGTCTACCCTCCTGCGTGAAAACAAAGAGGGCAATCTTTCAGAACAACAGAAAAACTTTGCGGGCACAATTTACGATGCCGGCAATGACTTGCTAAATTTGATCAACGATATTTTGGATCTCTCTAAAATCGAAGCTCGTAAACTAGTGATTCGTTCTGAACGCTTTTCATTAAAGAGCATGACAGAACAGTTGCTATCGACGTTCAAACCTCAAGCCGAGAAAAAAGGTTTGGATATTCGTGTAAGTCTAGACCGCGATGCCGAAGATCTTATTTTGGAAACAGATGGACAACGTCTTGGTCAAATCCTGCGTAACTTTATGTCGAATGCTGTGAAATTCACGGAAACTGGTTCCGTGGAAATCAAAGGCCATAACTTCAAAAATGGCATGATTGACATCTCTGTGAAGGACACCGGTATTGGTATTAATCCCGAGCAGCGTGCGACAATCTTTGAAGCATTTGAACAGGGTAATAACCAAATCAGTCGCAAATACGGCGGAACTGGATTGGGTTTAACCATCTCTAAAGAATTGGCAGAGCTTTTGGGTGGCCACATTGTTGTGCACTCTGAAGAGGGCAAAGGCAGTGAATTTACAATCCGTCTGCCGATCGTTTTACCAAGCGAAATTGTTCCTGCGGCAAAATCGAGTATCGACATCAATATCTCTAAAGGCACAGGCTTCCAACAAGAAGTCCGTCCCCCAGCAGCAGACGAAGTCGAGAATATTCTTAAAACTATTCACGGTGACAAGCGCACATTGTTAATCGTTGAAGATGATGAAAGATTCAGTGGGCTAGTTGCTCAAGCCGCTCGCGATCACGAGTTTATGCCTATTCAAGTGACTTCTGGTGAGACCGCACTGCAATTGCTAGAGCGCTTCACTCCGACAGCCATCATGCTGGACATCAAACTTCCAGGTGTCAGTGGGTTTGGAGTTTTGGAAACATTGAAAAAGATTCCACAGCTTCGCCACGTCCCTGTTCATATGATTTCAGCGCTGGATTATCCTCAGCAAACGTTGCGTATGGGTGCCATGGGTTACCTTGGAAAACCCGTGACTATGGATCAAATCCATAGCGCCGTTGAACAACTTAAAAACATCGCTGCGGAATCCACGAAAAAACTTTTGATTGTCGAAGACAACAAAGTTCAACGTGAAGCCATCGCCGCACTTCTTCAGGGACCGGATGTTGAATTAACTTCAGTGGAAACCGGAGAAGAGGCTTTAAAAGAAGTTTTATCAAAAACATTCGATTGCCTGGTCTTGGACCTTTCATTGCCGGATATGACAGGAAATGACTTCCTTGAAAAACTGCACAAGCTGGATCACCCGATTCCACCGGTGATCGTCTATACAGCGAAACAGGTCAGCAAGCGCGAAGAAGAATATCTGCGCAAATACTCGGAAAGTATTATTCTGAAGGGTGCCCGTTCTCCAGAAAGACTTTTGGATGAAGTCAGTCTTTTCTTGCACCGAGTATCCGATACCTTGCCGATGCAGCAACAACAAATGCTATCAGGCCTTCAAGGTGAAAACGATCACTTCGATGGACGTAAGCTTTTGATTGTGGACGATGACATGAGAAACATCTTTGCCCTGACTCACGTTCTGGAAAGCAAAGGCTTTAAAGTCGATGCCGCTCGTGACGGTCAGGAAGCGTTAGAGATGGCTCAAAAAGACTGTACTTACGACGCTATCTTGATGGACTTGATGATGCCACGTATGGATGGTTTTGAGTCGATGGAGCGCATCCGTAGCCTGCAAGATCATACAGAGACTCCGATCATCGCCTTAACTGCTAAAGCGATGAAGGGCGATCATGAAAAAGCCCTCTCAGCCGGAGCGAATGATTACCTCTCCAAACCTATCAATATTGGGAACTTGTTTTCTGTCTTGAGAGTTTGGTTGCGTGAAAGGGATGTTTTCTAAAATGACGGTTGAAAACGTCCAACGTCACTTGCTGCTGGAAGGTATTTTTTTGAAGTATGGTTTTGACTTCAGAAAATACACAGAAGCGTCTGTGACCCGACGTATTGAGGTCATGTTAGGTAAATACAATATCCCGACAGAGGCAGACCTTTTGGCTCGCCTTCTGAATGATGAAGAGTTTTTTAAAAAGATCATGCCGCTTTTCACGGTTAATACCAGTGAGATGTTTCGTGATCCCAGCTTCTTTAAAGCACTGCGTACTCATGTAGTGCCTGTGCTGAGCACCTATCCGAATTTAAATATTTGGATCGCAGGCTGCAGCACGGGAGAGGAAGTTTATAGTTTGCAAATTTTGTTGCATGAAGAGGGCTTGCTTGAAAGAAGCACGATCTATGCAACGGACATCAATCCCATTGCTCTTAAAAAAGCTCGGGACGGTGTCTATGATTTGGAAAGTATCCGCGTGTTCACTAAGAACTACGTGGAGTCTGGCGGATTGAAATCGCCTTCAGACTACTACACCGTGAACTATAATCGTGCACGGATGATTCCCGAACTGCGTGAACGGGTTGTGTTTTCAGAACACAACCTGGCCACGGGCGAGGGCTTCGTAGAGGCTCACTTGATTTTATGTCGGAACGTTTTGATCTATTTTACACGCGAGCTTCAAGAGAGAGTCTTCAAACTGTTTCTTGATTCGCTCGCACCCCGTGCTTTCCTGGGATTGGGAAGCAAAGAGTCCATTCGATTCTCCGCTTGCGCGGAAGCGTTTAATGAACTCGATAAGGAAAACAAAATCTATCAGAAGGCGCGCCTCCAGCACGCCACTCATAGGGGATGATTAGATTGCATTTTAGTAACAATAAAATGCTAGATAACAAACTAAAGTTGGTTGTTAAATATTCAACATACGAGCTTTGGAAGTAAGTGCCAAAGGGCAGAATTCAAAGTGAAGGGGATTTGTGGACAAAACGAAGATTCTTATAGTGGATGACAATCCCGATAATATCTTTGCACTGAGCGAGTTGATCAAGGCTGACGACATTGAATTGATCACAGCGAATAAGCCAGAGCAGGCTCTGTCTCTGTTGCTTGATCATGATTTCGCGTTAGCCCTTTTAGATGTGCAAATGCCAGAGATGAGCGGCTTTGAGCTGGCTCAATTCATTCGTGGTATTCAAAAGACTCGCCACTTGCCAATCATTTTCGTAACGGCTCAACAGCAAGACCAAAACATCATTTTCAAAGGTTATGAAAGTGGCGCCGTGGATTTGATGTTTAAACCATTGGATCCCTATATCGTGCGTTCCAAAGTTCAAACATTCATCTCTTTGGATCGTCAGAACAAACTTTTGAAAGCGAAAATGGACGAGGTTGAGTTCCTGCGTAAACGTGCAGAACAGGCTAATCTTTCAAAAAGTCAGTTCTTAGCAAACATGTCCCATGAAATCCGCACTCCCCTGGCTTCCGTTTTAGGTTTTTCTGACGTCCTCGTGCAAGAGGATCTGGGCGAAGAAGAAAAGCAAGATTCCCTTGCTGCTATTCGCAGAAATGGTGAATTACTCCTGCGTTTGATCGACGATATTTTGGATCTTTCAAAAATCGAAGCGAATCAATTGCATTTTATGAAGTCCGCTTTCAACTTTGATGATCTGTTAAAAGATCTGTCCTCGACAATGAGCCACAGAGCAACGGACAAAGGGATTGCATTGGAGATCGAATCGAACCATCGCTCGGGACTCTATTATAACTCTGACGTCGAACGCATTAAGCAGGTTCTTTTGAATTTGATTGGAAATGCCATCAAGTTCACAGCCCAAGGCTCTGTGAAAGTTCATTGCTCAGTTCAACCGGATAGAAATCATCATGACCGCGTGATTTTTGAAATCCGCGATACGGGTATCGGGATTTCTGAAGAAGAAGCTAAAAAATTGTTCCAGCCTTTCAGTCAAGCGGACGTCTCCACTCGCAAACGTTTCGGTGGCACCGGCCTGGGACTTGTAATCTCTCGCGAACTTGCACGCTCTATGGGGGGCGATTTGAAGTTAATCTCTTCGGTTCCTGGGGAGGGTTCATTCTTTGAGGTGTCATTGCTTTTGGAAAAAGCCCAAGGCACGACCGCAACGATCGAACAACGTGCGGAAGCATTAAGTAAAGATGTCGATCTTAAAGGAGCCAGAATCCTTGTGGTCGATGACGTTAGTGACAATCGCTTATTAATCGACCGCTACATGCGCAACACGCACTCTGAAATTTTGCAGGCTGCGAACGGTATGGAGGCCATCGAAATGATGGAAGATGAAGATCCTGATTTGATTTTAATGGATATTCAAATGCCGATCATGGATGGTTACGAAACTGTCCGCCGTATTCGTGCCGCAGGATTCACAAAACCTATTATCGCGCTGACCGCCCACGCTATGAAGGAAGAAGGTCAAAAGTGCATGGATGCAGGTTGTGATGGCGTTTTAACAAAACCTGCTCGACGCAAAGAACTTCTTGGAAAAATCCAAGATGTCTTGGACTTGCAATAGCATTCAAATGCCCCGTAAATTATCAATTCTAAAGAGCTTAGCCACAACCGGCTAAGCTCTTGTTGTTTTAAGGGCCCCTCATCCAGGTCCTGTTTTGGATTCATACGTAAGTCCAGCTTAAACCTTAGTTTCTAAAGGAACACTCTGAATAAACCGAAAGATGATTGAGAGATAAAGGAAGAAAAGCCTATGAAATCCATCATTTTCACATTCCTTATTTTGTTGAATGCACAAGCTTTTGCGCAAACCACTTACCGTGCGGTTCAACCTTTGGGGGCTATTTCTAAAGGCTCCCAAATCTCTGTCAAATCAGTGGGAACTAAGAGTACGTTTTTTAATCCGAATCAGACTGACTCCACAACCGAGTCCGGCTTTAAAACAATTTCCAATGACTCTTTGTATGAAGTTCAATCTATTAAGAATACTGATTCGTCACCAGACGCTACGACCCTCAAGGGATTGGCATCGAGTGGTGATCTAGTTCTTAATAAATCTTCTTTAAATTCTGCAGATCAAAATTGCGTAACGGCGGGAACTTGCACTCTGCAATATGATACGCCTGTCTATCAATCGAGTAAATTTAATTTCTTTGATTGGTTTTTGAATCTTTTTGGGTTGGGAGATAAACCTAAATCCCTTGTGACTCAACCCGCAGATATCTCAGATCCAAAAACTTCTGCTGCGGCTGCGTCGACAGCTTTGGTAACGAATACAAATCGCACCCTCTCTGGACAACAAAACGCCTGCACGGACCTTCCAGAATCCGTGAAAAATAATCCAACTTTCAAATGCGGTCTGCAAATGGCGCTGGACTCTTTCAAGAAAAATAAAGCGGCAGGTAAAGTGACTGCCGATACTTTCATTTTCAATGACTTTGCAGATGGTGGGATGACGGGGAAAATGTATTTCTTTAACTCCCAAGGTCAGGTCGCTCAGGTTTTGGATAAAAATCCCATCCCTGTTTCCCGCGGAGTGGGTGGTTTTGGGGCCGGAGGGGGTTCTCAAAAAACTCCAAACGGAGCCATTGTGACTCGCCGATATGACCCTCCTCGCAATGGGAATATCAAAGACGGAATCGAATTACTTGGACTTGAACCAGGCAATAAGGACATTACCGGCCGTGGTGTTCTGCTTCACGGATGGAATCCTTACACTTATACTGCCGGCTGCTTAGGTGTTCAGGGTACATTTGAATCAGCTAAACTTGGCTATGCCGATGAAATGGGTGGTCGTCCCTTGTACTTAGACCAATTAAAATCGGGATTACTTAAAGACGGTGGCGTTATGATCTATAACTTCACTCCGGATAAAGTTCGCCAAGGCCTTTGTCAAAAGCGCTAATAGATGGATTGTTAGAGCGTTTGCGGATCAATACTAAGCAAAAGCTCAAGAATCTCAATAAGTAAGCACCAAGTACTTCGTAATATAAATTTAGATTTTGTTGTCTTTTATGGGCGGTCTGATAATTTCCGCCCACTATGTCACCAGCTAAACTTTCGGTTCGCCAACCTGTCTTTATCTTATCAATTGTTATTCTAATGCTGACTTTGGGTGTGATGTCCTTAAAGGCCCTCCCTATTGATTTGTTTCCAGACGTCACCTTCCCGACGGTTGTTGTACAAACAACTTACGGTGGTGCCGGTCCTCAAGAAATTGAAACAGAAGTTTCCAAAGTATTGGAAGATGAACTTGCCACCATCTCAGGTGTGCAAAAAGTTTCTTCGCAAAACATGGACTCGGTTTCTGTGGTGATGGTTGAGTTTTCCTTGAAAACAAACCTGAACTTTGCAGAACAAGAAGTCCGCGCCAAAGTTCAAAACGTTTTGCGTGAGCTTCCTGATGATATCGATCAACCCGTTATTCGTAAGGTCTCCCCTTCAGACGCTCCCATCATGTACATCACTCTACTTTCGGATATGGAGGACGGTAAACTTTACGACTTGGCTAAAGAGGTCATCTCTCCACAGTTCGAACAAGTTCAACAAGTGGGTCAGGTTGAAATCCTGGGTGGTCGCAAACGTGAAATCCACGTAAGCCTCGATTACAACAAATTGAATGCGGCAGACGTTTCTGCCACAAGCATCAACAGCGCTTTGATTTCTGGTGGTCGTAACGTTCCTGCTGGTAAAATCGACGAAGGCAAAACTCAATATTCCTTCCGTACAATTGCTCAGTATCAATCCATCAATGAAATCGGCAACACAGTTCTGCGCCTGGCGGATGTGTATCACCCGGTCTCTATCGCGACGTTAGGTCAGATTAAGGACACCCTTCAAGACGAGACAACTCGCACTCGTTTGAATGGCAAGAAATCTGTGAACTTTGCCGTGTACCGCCAATCCGGTGCGAACTCCGTGAAAGTTGCTGATGATATTCGTGCAAAAGTCACTAAGATCAATCAACAGCTGAAAGATCAAGGGATTCAAGCTTCGATGAAGATCACTCAAGATACTTCTAAGAAAATCCGTGATAACGTTTATGACGTTTACGAATCCATCTTGTTCGGTGTGATTTTAACAATCATCGTGGTTTACTTCTTCTTGGGTTCCATGAAGTCAACTTTGATTACGGGCTTTGCCCTGCCGAACTCCCTGCTGGGTGCGTGTATCGTGATGGGGATCTTTGGATTCTCGATCAACATCATGTCCTTGCTTGCGATGTCTTTGGTTGTGGGTCTTTTGGTGGATGACGCCATCGTTGTGCGGGAAAATATTTTCCGTAAATTGGAAGCCGGCATGTCCCCTAAAAAAGCCGCTGTTGTGGGTACTGAAGAAGTAACCTTGGCCGTAATTGCGACTACATTGACGATCCTTGCCGTATTTGGTCCGATTGGTAACTTGGAAGGTATCGTTGGTCAGTTCTTTAAACAGTTTGGTTTAACGATCTGTTTTGCGATGATCGTATCTTTGTTTGACGGTTTGTTCGTGGCCCCTGCTTTATCTGCCTATGTGGCGGGTGAGCATTCTCACGCCGAGCCGACTTCGAAATTCGGTATCTGGAACAAGAAAGCATTGAAAGCCTTTGACCGTTTCCAGTCTCGTTTGGAAGAAAAATATGTGTCTTCATTGAAGTGGGCCCTGGCTCACCCATTGAAAACAATCGCTTCTTCAATTGGTATCTTTATCTTCTCGATCTTTATTGCGGGCCAAGTTCCATTCACGTTCTTACCACCTCAAGACAATGGTGAGTTCTTTGTGATGTTTGAACTGCCTCCAGGGGCGAGCTTAGACGGTACAGATGCTGTGGCGACAGAGCTTGAAGGCCGCCTTAAAAAATATCCCGAAATCGAAGACGTTCTGACTCAAATCGGTTCATCGAACTCAGAAGCGCATAAAGGAAATCTGTACATCCGCTTGGTGCCTTCTAAGCAGCGTAAGAAAAACACGACGCAAATGAAGGATGTTCTTCGTACGGAGTACAAGGACTTGCTTACGAAGTATAACATTATCGTGACAGACAATCCTGGCCAACAAAACAGCCGTCAGTTCAACTTGAACATCGTTGGCCAAGATATGAACGCGTTGATCGAATACTCGAATAAAGTATTGGAAAAATTAAAAGCAAATCCAAGCTTGTCCCAGCCGGATACTTCCTTCCGTGTGGGTAAGCCTGAATTCCAAGTTAAAATGAAGCCTGACATCGCAAGAATGTCCGGTGTGACTTTGACAAGCATTGGTAATGAGCTTCGTACTTTGATCGAAGGTCTTACTCCGGCGATCTATCGTGAAAATGGTGTGAGTTATGATGTGCGTGTGCGTTTGCAGCCAGATCAACGTGATCTTCGTAAAGAGTACACTCATTTCAAAGTTCCAAACTTGAATGGCCGCCTGGTTCCACTTTCAAACGTGGCGGAAATCAAAGAATCTCAAGGTCCTTCACAAATCTTGCGCGAAAACCGCAATCGTTACATCCAGCTTTCTGCCGACATCACTCCAGGTGGTAAAGGTATCGGTGGTGCGATGGCAGAAATTACGGCTTTGACCAAAGGTGAATTGAAACCACCTCCAGGTGTGACATTCAGCTTCGTCGGTGAGGCGGAACGTTTCGCTGAACTTATGCAAAACATCTTGGTGTCTATGGGCCTGGGTGTGATGTTCATTTACTTGGTTCTTGCCAGTCTCTACGGCTCTTTCATCACTCCAGTGACGATCATGGCCGTGATTCCACTTGCTGCCTGCGGAGCATTCCTCAGCCTATTCATTACGCGTTCAAGCTTTGACTTGTTCTCGATGATCGGTTGCGTGATGTTGATGGGTCTAGCGACGAAGAACTCGATCTTGTTGATCGACTCCACAATGGAACAACAAAAAGAAGGTAAAACTCCGACTGATGCTTTAGTGCACGCGGGCTTCACCCGTCTTCGTCCGATCATCATGACTTCTTTGGCGTTGATTGCAGGTATGATTCCGGTTGCAATCGGTTTGAATGAGGCTTCTAAATCACGTACCAGCCTTGGTATCGTCGTCATCGGTGGTACCATCAGCTCCACTTTGTTGACGCTTTATGTGATCCCGGCGCTTCACTTATACGTCCATCGCTTCTCTGTTTGGTTTATGGCGAAATACCATAAGATCTTTGGTGAAGATAAATCTGAAGTCTAAAATGAAAAGCCCGGCGTCGACCGGGCTTTTTTTGTGCAAATCAGCAGCTTGACTCGTGAAATAGTTCTCCCCAAAATTATTAGGACTACAAAAAACAGGGAGATTTTTCGTGAATCTAAAAAGACTTTTAGCCACTGCAGTACTTTTAATCTCGGCAACGTCCCAGGCAAAAATCAAGGACAACTCTTTTTTAATGGAAGAAGCCTATAACCAAGAGGCTGGAGTGGTTCAGTTTATCAACGGTTTTCAATACACTGGCCCCGCTGATGACTGGAACTATACTTTCACCAATGAACTGCCAATGGGAAATGAAACACACCAATTTTCGTATGTTATTCCGGTTGCAAAATTCGGGGCCACTGACGAAACGGGCTTAGGTGATATTCTTTTGAATTATCGCTATCAACTGATCAACAACGACCATATCGCGATGGCTCCGCGCTTTTCATTGATCACGCCAACAGGAGATTATAAAAAAGGTTTTGGCATGGGAACTCCGGGTTTTCAATTCAACCACTCTGTTTCAATTATCGTAAATGAAAAGTGGACGAATCACTGGAACGCAGGCTTCACGTATGTTCCAAGCGCAAAAAATAGTAACGACGATACAGCGAACCTGTTCGGCTACAACTTTGGCACAAGTGTCGTATACGATATCAATGAAAAATTAAACTTCTTGTGTGAATTCGTTTTCAACAGCATGGACACAATTGATGACGCTGGAATGAAGCTCAATGGTTCAACTTACTATGTGGTTCCAGGCTTTAGAACATCTTTTCAAGCTGGCAAAGAAACTGAAATCGTTCCGGGTATTGCAGCGATACTGGGGGCTGGCCCTTCCGCTGATGAGCACGTCACTGGCGTTTTCGCGTACCTTTCGATTGAATCAAAACTTTGGTAATTAAAAAAGGGAGCAGCTTTTCGGACTGCTCCCTTTTTTGTGTTAGTGTGCGACTCTGCCAGAGAACTTGTTCTCAAAGATTGAATACAGACTTGGCAACACAATCAGGGTCAAAATTGTTGACGAGACAATCCCTCCAATGACGACCGAAGCCAAAGGTCTTTGAACTTCAGCACCGATCCCCGTCGATAACATCATTGGCAAAAAGCCAAATATTGCAACCAAGGCCGTCATTAAGACGGGTCTTAGGCGAATTAAAGTCCCCGTCAAAACCAAGTCTTTTCCCGTTTTTCCCTGTTGTTTGAGATGATTAAAGTAATTGACCAAAACCACCCCATTTAGGACTGCAATACCTGACAACGCGATAAAACCCACGCCAGCTGAAATACTGAAAGGCAGGCCGTTTGCGATCAAACCAATCACGCCACCGACTAAAGCAAACGGAATGCAGCAGAATATCAGGGCTGTTTGTCCCACACTTCTAAAGGCCGCATAGATCATTAAGAGCACCAATACCAAAGCAATCGGTGTTAGAACCAATAATCTATTGCGTGCTTCCTGAAGATTTTTAAAATTCCCCCCCCACTGCAAGTAATAACCTTGAGGCAGCTTAATTTTTTCTTCGACCGTTTTTTGGGCTTCATTCACAAAACTTTCGGTATCGCGACCGCGCAGGTTGATTAAAACAGCAGATCGCCGATTCGAATCCTCGCGACTGATGGACCCAAAGGTTTCGGAAAATTTCGCCGTGGCTAAATTCGAAAGGGGTGTTGTGGTGTTACCGCCTAATCCAACCGGCAAATTTCTGACAGTGTTTAAGTCAGAGCGATCTTTATCATCCAGGCGAACGACGATCGGAAATTTTCTTTCGTTTTCGAAAAGATATCCACTTTCTTGCCCACCCAGCGCTATAGAAATCGTATTTAAAACATCAGAGGTGTTTGCTCCATATCGCCTGATTTGGTTCTCGATAGGTTCGATTTTTAATACGGGGCTTGTGCCTGCTAAATCGACTTCGACGTCTCCTGCTCCAGAAATTTCAGTAACGATGCCTTGAATCTGTTTTGCAATATTCATATTTTTTTGCAAATCAGGACCAAAAACTTTTACCGACACATCAGCGCGGGTTCCTTCTAACAATTCATTAAAACGCATTTGGATGGGTTGTGATGCCAGATAGTTTTGTCCTGGCAATTCTTTTTCAAGATTTTCGACCAATGCATTTACCAAGGATTCGTAGGTGTGACGTTGACCTTTATTTGATTTCGGCCATTCGGAGCGATCTTTCAACATGATATAAGTGTCAGAGATATTAACGCCCATGGGATCGGTTGCAACCTCGCTTGTTCCGATACGCGAAAAAACATCCTTCACCTCAGGAAAGGCTTTTACGATATTGTCTGCTTTAAGTTGAAAAGCAATCGACTGATCTAGACTTAAATTCACGGGACGAATCATATGAAAGGCAAAAGAGCCTTCACTGAGTTGGGGTAAAAACTCCGCGCCTCGGGTCATAAACAATATCGCACCAAACACCACGGCCATCACAGACGATGCAATGGTGGCTTTACGATGCTTAAAAGTAAACTCGAAGACAGGTTGATAAGCATTGCGAAGCCACTGCATGAATTTTGGCTCTTTTTCAGCAGCATCACCCTGCAGAATTAGAGAAGCCAATGCCGGAGCCGTCGTGAATGACAAAATCAGTGCGGATGCCACTGCGATTGCAAAAGTCGCTGCCATGGGAGCAAACATTTTTCCCTCGATCCCAGTTAAGGCAAAGATCGGAAGGAATACGACAATCACGATCAGTTCCCCAAAGCCCGCTGCGACACGCACTTCGACCGCCGCCTCATAAACCGCCTTTTGGATTTCCTGCTGGGTCAGCTTACGACCTAATAGTTTGCGTTGATTTTGAACATAACGGACACAGTTATCGATGAGGATCACGGTCCCATCCACGATAATACCAAAATCAAGGGCACCTAGGCTCATCAAGTTACCTGAAATACCCAATGGCTTCATAACAAGAAATGTGGCTAGTAACGATAATGGAATTGTGATGGCCGTGATAACCGCCGCTCTGATATTTCCAATCAATAAGAACAACACGATAATAACCAGTGTGGCCCCCATCAAAAGATTATGCTCGACAGTTCCCAAGGTCGCATTCACCAAATCCGAGCGGTTATAAACCACTTTCATTTCAATATCGTCGGGCAATGTCTTAGAAATTTCGTCGACCTTGTCCTTAACTCGTGTTGCCACGGTCCGACTATTTTCCCCGAGCAACATCATGGCTGTTCCCAGCAAAGTTTCCTGACCGTTATGCGTGGCGGCTCCAGTTCTTAGCTCTTTACCAAGTTTAACTTTGGCGATGTCGCCGATCCGTACCACTCGAAAGGAATCAAGCTGCTTTACAGAGACTTGTTCGATATCCCGGGCCGACTTAAATAGGCCCACACCTTGTACCAAAAACTGCTCAGCTGTTTGGGCGATATATCCTCCACCCACATTTCGGTTCACCTTTTCCAACGCCTGAACAATTTCTTCGAAATGGATTCCATAAGAGGCCATCTTTTGAATATTAGGTTGTACGTGGAACTGTTTTTCAAATCCACCCGTGGTATTGATTTCTGCAATTCCTTCGACAGTCAGTAAACGGGGTTTTACAAACCAGTCTTGGATGGATTTAATTTCCATCATCTGCTTTAAGCGTTCATCAGAATTGGCTGCAGCTTTTTTAAAATCCAGAGTGTATTGGAAGATCTCTCCCAATCCAGTCGATATAGGGCCCAGCTTTGCCTCTGCCCCTTTGGGAATGTCTGGCAGAACACCCTGCAGACGTTCAGAAACCATTTGGCGCGCGCGATAGATCTCGACCGAATCCCTAAACACCACTGTCACTTGTGATAGGCCAAAGCGTGTGATCGAACGAACTTCTAAAACACCCGCAAGACCGCGCATCGATGATTCGATGGGAAAAGTAATCGAGCGTTCAATTTCCTCGGGCGCAAGACCATCGATGGTCGTATTAATTTGCACTTGATTGTTGGTGATATCGGGTACCGCATCAATCGGTAGACTTTGAAACGCTTGGACTCCTGCGAACCCAAGGATCAAAGTAAACAGTAACACGATAGAACGGTTGTACACAGAAAAATGAATTATCTTATTGATCATAAATATTCCTTAATGGCTGTGTCCTTCAGGAGCACCACCGGTTGCCATAAGCTCGGCCGTCCTTAGAAAGCCCACCCCTTGAACGACGACTTCGTCATGATCTTTCAAATCCTTGGAACGAACGAGAAGCTCCGCGGGACTTCGCTTTTCCGTGGTAAAATCTATTCTTTTAAAAAAACCGTTTCTGAGGCGATACAAGTTCACTTCCTCGGCAGAATACAATACGGCCGAAGTCGGAACAGTCCACGGACCAGACTTCACAAGACGCAGAGTTGTTATCCCAAAATTTTTAACCGCTTCCGCAGACAGTTTGAAGCCCTCATCACCGTGATCACCGTGGTTTTCTTTCTGATCCGAGTGAAGGTGGGACTGCGATGCCATCGCTTTTAAGTTCATAGGGGGCATAGAAAAGATAACAGCAAGCAAAAGTATCAATAATTTAAAAAGCTTCATAAGCTTACCCCGATGGTTTCACCAGCAATCATCTGAATATTAAAAAGCGAATTTAAAGCTTTAAGCTCGTGGCTGTTCCGTGTTTTTTCAAACTCCACCAAAGAACGGTGGGATTCGATTACCAAAGAACTGGGAACTAAGCCTTTAAAAAACAAGCTTTCAATTTTCTTGTGTTTTCCCTCAAGGGAAGTGCTGCTGGGAGAGTCCTTTAAAGATAGAACGGCCTTGTTATAAAGATTGCTGAATAACTTTCGGTCAGCTTCCAATTGCTTTAATGCCAACTCTTGTTTTCTTTCGGAAGATTGCACAGACGCTTGCGCCGCGGCCCGCCCCGCCCCGTTGGCATTAAATAAGGGGATCGGCATGCTGAGGTTAAAACCCCATTGTTGCAGCTCCCTTCCAGATTCATTCGTGAATTTTGCGGACGGACCGATATTCACTGTCGGCCAAGAATCTGCTTTTTCCCCGTCCCATGCACCTCGCGCCGATTGAACGTCAAATTCATAGGCTGCTGCCAGCGGTGATTTTTTTAAGTCTCCATTTGGAGAAGCCGAGACCGGCCAGGATTTTATCTCTGGCATGGATACCTTTTTCAAAGAGTCTAAATTCAGACCGGTCGTCACCTGGAAATACATCTCCACAGCAGCCAGTTCCTGTTCATATTCAGAGCGCTTAAAACCATACTCACTCTTAGCAATCTTAAATACCGTAAGAGATACATCCTGTTCAGGAGACCGGGCCGGGCGTCCCTCGTACTGCTTCACAAGTTTCGTAAAAGTTTCGATGGATTCGTCTACTAATTCGATTTCTTGTTGAATGTGTCTGAGACGTAAAAGCTTCAAATAAACTTCCCTGCGAACTTCTGATTTCGCACGGTAAATGTCCGACTGAGCACGTGCTGCCTCGACACTGGCCAGCTGTTTTCGCGCAGAACGTTTTCCTCCCAGTTCTATCGGGAATGTTAGAGCCACATCGGTTTCTGTCTTGCGCTCTGAATCCAATGATCCGGATACAGATTGTAATGACAAATCTGGATTTGTGAGCTGGGTTGCGGATTCCACTCGGGCCGACTTTTCGGCCCATGTGCTTTCCGCTTTTTGTACTTCGGGCGAGTGCTTTTCTGCGCACTCGACCACATCTTTATAATTATTAACTTTTTCACAACGAACTTCCGCTTGGGCTTCTCTCACCGCCAGGGCGAAACAAGCGAGCATGCATAGGTGTAGCAAAGACATAACAGTCCCTTACTTTTCAAATAGATTTATTTTTTTAGTTAGACGTCGATAGCTTTAAACAAGCTTGGGCGGCTGATACGGTCCATCCAATACCAGCTCTGTCATCGCTTGGATCTTGGGAAAGTAGGTGCTTTGATTTTCAAGTTGAATATTGGGAACGAACGCAACTGTAAAGACCAACTTAGCACAGTGGCCTAAGTGACAATATCCAGAATCACAAGGGTCCGCGTCGGGATGTTCGCTTTCATGATTATCTGGTGAATTCACTTGATGGGAAATTTCAGAGCCATCGGAATGGGCTATATCTGAATGAAAAGATAGGAAGTTCCCTACCGCCACCAGCAGCAAGGAAAACACCAGAGCACAGATATACAGGCTTCGAACTCTTTTCATGGAAAAAAACCTTATGATCAATTCTATCAATAAACAAGCTGATGCGCATCAGGGTGCTGGACAGGGTCTCATCCAGAGATTAGCCTTTCTATATGAGTTTTACATCTATTCAAACCGTCGCTATTGCCGCACTTGTTGTTTATTTTGGACGCTATCTTAAAAGCAAGTTTCATTTCATTGATAAATACAACCTTCCTTCGCCAGTAATGGGTGGGTTGTTAGTTGCCGTGGTGATCTCGTTTTTAAAAGCTCAAGACTTGATGGTGTTCGAGTTTGATAAAGCTTTCGAACCGACGTTGATGATCGCGTTCTTTGCCTCGGTGGGCTATGCTGCCTCTTATAAATTGTTGAAGCAAGGTGGACGCGCAGTTATCTATTTTCTTTTGTTAGCCATTGCCGGGCTTATCGTACAAATTATTGCGGGGATTGGTTTAGCGAAATTGATGGATTTACATCCTTTGATGGGAGTATTGACAGGTCCCGTCGCTCTGACTGGCGGACCAGGAACAGCTTTGGCTTTTGCACCTTCCTTTGAAACAGTGGGTGTAGAGAACGCATCCATCATCGGTCTGACAACCGCCATGGGTGGGATCTTATTGGGCGGCCTAGCTGGTGCTCCCCTCGCGACTTATTTAATTCACAAAAAGACTTTGAAAGATCACAACTATCGCGGTCACGTGCATGTGGATGAGTCCAATTGGTTGAAATCATTTATCGGACGTGACCTTCTTTTACATATTTTAGCGTTGTGTTTAATAATGGGTCTTGGGACAGCGCTGAGCGGCTGGATTAATTCGTTAGGAATTACTTTGCCAATGTATATTGGTTCCATGATCGTGGCTGCGATCTTTAGAAATATTGAAGACAATACTTCGCTTTTTAAAATCAAATTTGACTGGATTGAAGAGATCGGCACAGTGGCACTCACCCTGTTCATTGCGATGGCCATCATGAGCTTAAGACTGGAAGAGCTAAAAAATGCTGCATTACCAATCTTAGCTTTCCTGTTTGTACAGACGCTATTGGTTGTCGTGACAGCCATTGGACCCGTGTTTTGGGTAGGTGGCAAAGACTACGAAGGCGCCGTGATGGCGGCTGGATACACAGGGTTTATGATGGGCACAACAGCCAACGCGATGGCCAATATGTATTCACTGAATCAGAAGTACGGGCCAGCACCAAAGGCTTTTTTAGTCGTGCCTTTGGTGGGATCTTGCTTCATTGATTTTATCAATGCGGCAGCAATTACCTTCTGCCTTAACGTCTTTCGATAAGTTTTCCGTTTATTATGACCGAGTGAATCTTTTGAGTGTTCGTGATGTCTTCCGAAGGGTCTGCATCCAGCACCAAAAGATTCGCTTTCATATTGGGTGCAATCCCCGCATAGTCTTTGGCAATGCCCATGATATTCGCGTTATTAACGGTCCCGATACGAATGGCTTCTAAGGGAGTGAAGCCCGCCTCGACAAGCAATTGCAGCTCTCTGTGTTCGGCAAAACCTTGAATGCGCATTTGATTGGCTCCCGAATCTGTTCCCAGACCAATCACAATTCCTGATTTAAACAGGGCCATAGCATTTTGTTGCGCCATCTTTAAATCATCGCGCGACGAAGACTTTGGTTTGTAACTTTTTTGAAGCCATTGCTCCACACCTGGGTCCAAAGCACCTTGGAAGAAACTTTCACGCATCCACGAGGGCTTTTCGGCATAGACGAAAAAAGCATCATCTAAAGCCAGCGTCGGAATATATGCTGTATTATGAAGCTTCATTAATGAGATCAGCTCCATATCAACGGCCTGATCACGCACACTGTGGGCAAATATATCGACCCCCTCCTGGGCCAATAATTTAGCGTCAGCTAAATAATAAACGTGGGCTGCGACCGGAATCTTATGTGCATGGGCTTCCTGAATAATCGCGCGATAAATTTCGGGCTCCATTTTCTTTTTCATGGAGTGATCAAAGTCGTCCACCCAGATTTTAATTACGTTGGGTTTTTTAGATGCAAGCTCTGCCACTTGCTTTTTTGCTTCTGCCGCGTTTTTAGGGCGGTAGACTTGATCGATTCCCATGGTCGCGGGTGGTGCTCCACCGGGAACGCCAAATCCCCTTCCCGCTGTCAAAACCAAGGGCAAAGTACTGTCGACTCTTTGACTGTTTTCGCGAATTTTATAAATAAAATCCAAATCTGTTCCCAACGACAAAACACCCGCTACGCCATATTTTGAGAATTTATAGAGCTGACGTAAGTCGTTTTCCTCGGTGACTTGGCGGGAGCCAGCCTCCACTCCATTTGTCATACCCAAGTGCACATGTGAGGACATCAATGCAGGTATGATGGTTTTACCCTGAAGTTCTAGCACTTTAGCCTTTTCAGGCACCGGCTCCATTGCATCTTGAATTGCAAGGATGCGATCATGACGAAGGATGATATTGACGTTGTCTCGAGCTGGCGCTCCGAGACCATCTATCAGACGAGCTCCTTTAAGAATTATTAGGTCATCTCCTGATAAAGAACTTGCCACATTTTTATGAGTGCACGCCCCAAAAAGAATCGCTCCCAAAACTAGTAAAATCTTCCAGCGCATAAAGCACCCCTTTCCTACAAAAGTGATTATAAAAGAAGACGCCTCAGACCTGAACGACTGCGGACGAATGTTTTAAAAGACAATTATTTAGTTCGTACTTCTGAGGAAACAGCATACAATTTATTGATGTGGCTGATTCTAAAAATTCTTTTTAGTTCAATAGCTTTTGCAATTCGCTATAGTGGCAGAAGTTTTCGTGTCCGATTGGGCACAGAAAATACGATTACGCACGAAGGTATTGAAGTCTTTTCCGTTGTGGTGAGCAGCAAAAACGGAACCATCCTAAATACGACTTGGAACCGCGAATTTAAATGCCCGACCGTGTTTAAACTGACAAGGGAATCCCGCTGGGACCGTTTTTTCAAAAGCTGGGGACTCGCAGAGGAAATTCAAACACAGGATTTACCCTTTGATAACTTGGTCTATATCGCTTGCGATAGCACTTCATTCATGCGGAAAATTCAACAAGACCGTGAAACTCGTCAATGGGTTATGGAGCTATTTAATAGTGGCTGTAAGCACATCAGTTGTGATGGCAATTTTATCCGCGCGCACTTTCCTGGAGATACACGCAGCGATATTGAAAGTGCCAAAGTTTTTGCCACACTCACAAGATCCCTTGAAGAATTGAAGAATCAGCCTCGCGACTTTGACCCCTTTTTTATCAAAGCAGTCATCACCGAATCGTTCATCTGGGGTCTTGCTGGATACACGTTGGTTAGTTTTCTTCAGTGGATCAATCTTCATGAAGATATTTATTTGGACGCCAATGCCATGGCCAAAACAGCGTTGCTATGTACTGGGATATTATCTATCTGTTTAGTGAGTTTGATTTTATTTTTATTCAAAGGTTCCTCTCGGGGTCACAGGATTATAGTAGAAAGTATTTTAGTTTTGGCTTTGTGTTTACCCACGGGTGGCATTGCTATTTTCTCGGATATAAACATCAACCTAGATCGCTCTTATCCGTACTATATCGATGCCACCATAGAGGGTCATTATACCCAAATGCATCGTCGCCGACGCGGCAATCACTACATCACTTACCATCTGCAACTTGCTCCTGACGTTCCTAACAAAGATTTTGAACTTCCATTAGACATTCAGGTTTCGAACGAGCATTACGAACAATTACAGCTACGTAGCAAAATCCGTCTTGATATTGGTAGAGGAAAATTACGCCAGCCTTGGATACGCAGCATTACTGCCAGATAGCATTTGCGATTTCTTCACATCGGTTTGATTAATGCCTGTTTTTGTGGAATCTAGATTGGCAGCCTGATTCTTCAGGAGGATCGTATTTACTCCAACTAAAAGGAGTATTTATGCAAAACAGATCCAACAGAAATGAAAATCGTCGTCCCTATTCATCCCAAGGTTCTTATTCTTCCCGAAATGAATCTTCATGGGGCCGCGGCGATGGCAATCGCAATAGCAACTTTTCTAGTTATAACGAAGACGAAAACGCTCGTGACTATAACATGGAAGGCGGTTCAACTTCTAGCCCGCGTCGTGATTGGGATTATGAAGGCGGTACACATCGCTCGCAAGGTCGTGGAAACAGAAACGACAACCGTTATGGTTCCGAACGCTATGGTCAGATGAATGAAGATCGTTATGCCAATAACTGGCAAGCGACAAGTGACTATGATTCCGGTCGCAACACAAGCCGTGATTTCAATATGCGCGACCGTGAGGAGCATATGGACCAGGATCGCTACGGAAGAAATGGCGGTTATTTCAGCAGCAACACAGGACGTGGTAGTAGCTCGAGTGGCGGTTATGGTCGCAACTATGAAAGTTCTCGCTTCAACGAAGACAGAGAATCCGATTCGTCACCAAGCTATGGCAGCTCGCGCGGCGATTATAGCAGCCAAAACTATTCAGACCGCGATTACAGTGGTTCACAATCTTACTCAGGCCGCGGGGACCGCTTCCAAGAAAGCAACTATGGCTCTGGTGCTAACTCCCGCAGCTATGGTCGCACTGAATCGTCACGTGGTACGTCCTTTGAGGGTCGCGGTCCTAAATCTTACACTCGCTCTGACGACCGTATTAAAGAAGACGTTTGTGATATGCTCACTCGCCATTCCGAAATCGATGCTAATGACATCGAAGTCGAAGTAAAAAATGGTGAAGTCACTTTATCCGGTTCAGTAAGTGAACGTCGTATGAAACACATGGCTGAAGATTTGGCGGAACGTGTTTCTTCGGTAAAAGACGTCACAAACAATATCCGCGTTCAAAGAGAATCAACTCATGATTGGTCTTCTCAAACAGATAAAGAATCGGATTCTTCTGAGCAAAGTGCGTCTGCGAAAGGCGGTTCTGCGGGAAAGCGCGGAAGCGCTAGTCAAAGCACCAGCTCCAGCACTAGCGCGGGAACAGGTACGACACAGAATCCAAATCACTAATTTCTAAATAAAAGGTCTCGCCCCAAAGGCGGGACCTTCGTTATTAAGGAGATAATTATGAAAACACTTTCACTTATTTTTGCAATGTCAGTGATCGCCAACGGTGCCTGGGCTCAATACAATGCGAATGATCCCTATCGAACTCAACAACAGCAGCAAATGGCTAATCCCAATACAGCCACACCAAACACAGGATCGCCCAACACTGTATCTCCGAACACTGTGCCACCCAGTTCTATGTCAACAAATCCCATGACCGGAACTGCGAATGCGCCAAACCCGCCTTCGAATACCATGCGTGACTCGCAAAACAGCGACTCAAATCCAAGCAATAGTAACTGGAATACAAACTCTTCTCCGGGCTCAAATAATATGCCCAACACAAATCAAATTCCAGGCAGTGGGGTTCCAGTATCTCCAGGGACGCCAAATCCTTCAGGGACTTTAGGCAGATAATCCCTCGGTGATTTTGAATATATAAAACCGCCAGTCGATCCACTGGCGGTTCTTTTGTGTAAAGAAAATCTAACGTTTAATATTCTCAAATGAAACAGCCAAAGCTTCCGTGTATTTTGCCTCGATCTGGTCACCCTTTTTAAGCTCGTCTAAAATACTTTGATCCTTCACGTGGAGGGTCACTGTCCGACGCGGTCCTTTCACCGTGACGGATTGGGATTCTTTATCAACTTTAGTAATAGTCCCAATCGCCGAGAAATGATCCACCACCATTCCGCTCGGTTTTTGCCCTGGAGCCGCCCGCACAATATCAGTGCTGGAAACAATACCGTTTGGTTCTTTATTTTTTCTTTTCAGTTCTAAAATCAAAGATTCCATATAGCGAACATTCAATGTGTCACCCTTTTTGATCTGGTTGAAATTGCGAATCTCATCGCCAGCTTTCACCGTCACGTTATCACCACTCTCGGTTTTAAAAGTCACTTCACGGGTTTTCTTATTCACTTTCACCACTTCGGCTTGAATCTCAACAGCGTCTTTGCCCTCGAGTCGGTTCGGCCCTGTTCGATGAAGAGAATCATATACCTCTTGAGAACTATCAGCGGCAAATGCAACGGCAAACGGTGCGCATGCTATCCCCGCCAAAAGACAAAAAGACAAAAAATGAACTTTCATAAATTCTTCTTTTAAGTGATTTGTGCTGTTTTGATTTAAAGAGTTCCCCGGAACAGCAATTCGACAACAATGCTTAAAGCGATCTCATCCGGATTAGTGGCACGAATATCCATCCCTGCAGGCACATACAATGGCTGATAGCCTATTTTTTCAGAAGAGCGATTTAAATGTTTTATAACCTTTAAGGCTTTCTCTTGATCACAAACCATTGCCACGTGAGAACAGCGAGCAAAAAGAGCATTTGCCACTAAATCCAGATCACGGGGCGAGGTCCCAGAGACAATGACAATGTCATGGGAGGAAAATGCAAGACGGTCATAGTCCTCTTCGATACGACTGCTGAAATTTAAAAGCATTAAGTGTCGCTCTAGACTCTCAGTCACCGGCGTTCGGCCCATCAAGAGGCAGCGTTTTGTTTTAAGCAACGGTTGCTCCACCCACGGTACGCCGATCTCTTTAGATTCGCGCAAGCTCTGCAAACGAGTATGTCGTTTTCTGGAAACCTCGTCAGCCATTTGAATAAGAACATCGGCAAACTGAATATCATCGTCCTCCAGGGTTTCACTGACATGCAAACTCCAACCGTAAGATGCAGCTAAGACCCGGGCCGTCGCTGCATATTTCGCCGGTATCTCAACTTGCAGAATTTCTTCGCGAGTTGCCGGAACAAAACCGAAAGTGTCATTTTCAAAAGAACTATTACCCATGTTGTGCTACCATAATCATCGAGAAGTCATCCGCTGCCTGAATTTCTGGCAACGGTTTCAGACGAGGCATTTCCAAAGCCGCAAGACGGGCCGGATATTGCTGCATCAGATAAGAGCAATCGAAATCGCCATCTTCATGCTGCAGAATTTCTGGAATAAACTCCCGAGGCACCAAGATGGGATCTTTGCCACATTCATGAAGCTTTAAGTGGACAATCTTTTTCCCCTCATGCAGATCGAACTGTTTGATCATTTCGATCATCACATTCACGTCTAAATCAGGATGATCTGCAAAGCAGACAAAAACGCCATCATAGTATTTTCTTAAAGGAGAGAGCCCCGTGCGGATCAGCGTATGAATATCTGCCACAAGATCCAGATTGAGGACGACTTTCAAGGGTAAATCACGCAGATCATAAGCGAGGGATTCGTTATGGTTCCCCACGACTGTGATCATTTCCTCAAAGGGAATATTGAGAACCTCTAGTGCGGTTTGAAGCACACTTAAACGAGATGAATTTTTAGACGTTAACAAAACGCACGATACGCGACTCATGACATTGCTCCCAAAGCGATAAATTATGAATTTATGCCTAGGATACTTTCGACGTTTCAGGATGCCTAATTTAGAACCAGTAACGTTGTTAAAAATCTAAAGCTCATTGTTAAAAGGCCTTAGTGAGCTTCACCGCCACCGCCGCCCTTCACTTTATCGCAAAGAAGAATCAAAACTGAGCTTGCGATCAAAGCTATTGCAACTGTCTTAAAGCAGTCATTGAAGCTAAGCAGGTTGGCTTGTTTGCGAACTAACATATCAAGATACGCAATTGCTTTTTGATGAGCAGTCACGACATCGGCTCCGCCACTCATGAATAAATGCTCGAGATCGGAAATACGTTGTTGCGTGTTTTTATGAAAAAGGCTGACGCCTTCAGTAAGCATCGCAGAGTGAAATTTTTCGCGATGACTCATCATCGTACCCAATAGCGCAATTCCCACAGAGCCGCCCAGGTTGCGAAGCATATTGAAAAGTCCCGAAGCAGATCCCACATCTTGAGCCGCCACCAGACCGGTAGTAATAGTCGAAAGTGGAATCATCAATAATGGTTGCCCCATGGCGCGCACGATCTGTGACCACATTAATTGATCATATCCCACGTCGGCCGTCATATGGCTGTTCATCAAGCAGCTGATGCCGAAAATATTAATACCGATAAAAGCCAACCATCTGGCATCAACGCGGGCCAAGATTTTAGGGACGAATGGTAAAATCAAAAGCTGTGGAATCCCCGCCCACATCATCGTGCGCCCGATATCCACCGAGTTGTAACCTTGAATTGTCGCCAGATACAAAGGCAAGAGGTAAAGAGCCCCATACATGGCAAGACCCACTACAAAATTAACCAGACAACCAAACCCAAAGTTTTTTTGCAGCAAGAGGCGCAAATTAATAAATGGATTTTTAATCCTAAGCTCGATTATCAAAAACGCCACTAAGAAAACGACAGCGAAAATACCTAACCAGATAATCGTGGTGGAATTAAACCAGTCTTTACGCTCGCCCTCTTCCAAAAAAATCGTCAGGGAAGACAAACCAATGGCCATCGTCAGGATACCCCAACGATCTACTTGTTTTAAAAGTTCCAATTGCTTGGGAGCTTTGTCGATACCAAAGTAAATGGCAATCATCAAAAAGATCCCAGGGATCAAATTCATGTAAAACACGACGGACCAATGGAACATTTGCGTGAGATACCCTCCCACTGTCGGACCGATCGCTGGAGCAAAAGTCGCCGTGATCGCGAACATCGCCATACCGATGTTACGTTTGGATGGAGGCATTCTTAAAATAACTTGAAACGCCAGGGGAATCAGGGCACCGCCCGTTGCACCTTGAAGTGCACGGAAAACGATCATGGATTCTAAATTCCACGCAAGACCGCAGGCCACTGAAAAAATCAAAAACAGCACAGACGTCCACGTAAGATATGTGCGCAGCGAGAACACTCGAGTCAACCAACCACTGATCGGGATGATTACGATTTCGGCAACTAAGTAAGAAGTCGAAATCCAAGAGCCTTCCTCTAAAGTTGCGCCCAACCCACCAGTGATATCGCGGATCGAGGCATTGGTGATTTGAATATCGAGGATCGCCATGAAAGCGCCCAGCACCGCACCGAATACGGCAAGCCAGGCTTTGAATGTCATCTTGGGTTCAGCGCTTGAACCATGAGCGACGTCGGCAGACATTAGTGAATTCTAACGGAGACTTCTGTGGACATGCCGGAAATCAGCTTATCTTCGTAGCCTTTCAAATCTTCTTTATTAAATACAATTTTCACAGGAATACGTTGGACGATTTTAGTAAAGTTACCAGTCGCATTATCAGGGGGAAGTAAGGAAAACGTAGAACCTGAACCCGGAGCGATACTTTCTAAGTGACCTTCGAAAGACTTGCCGGTAATCGCATCGACTTTGATTTCAACTTTTTGGCCCGGCTTAAAATGACGAACTTGGTTTTCTTTAAAGTTCGCTTCAATCCATGGTTCCTCTTCTACCAACGCAAGTAAGGGTTGTCCCGGCTGCACCAACTCACCTGTCTCGACATTTCTTTTTCCGACCTTGCCATCTTCCGGTGCAACAATTGTCGTGTATTCAAGTTGTAGTTGAGCTTTTTGAAGTTCAGCCTCTGAAACCAACGCATCTGCTTGGTATTGGTCAAAAACAGGACGCTCTGAAGGGCCCAAATGCTCAAAGCCTGTAAAGCGGCCCAAGTCACGATGAGATTTTCCGTAGCGGGCCTGCGCTGCTTTCACTTGAACTTCGTAATCACGTTTATCAAGGCGCACCAACACGTCGCCTTTTTTCACATGCTGATTGTCTTGCACTAAAACCTCAACCACGGTTCCGATGATTCGAGGGCTTACGGTGTGCAAGTGAGCTTTCACGAAAGCATCATCGGTGCTCTCAAAGAAAAAGATATTGTAGCTAGCAATAGAGATAAGAATCAGAGCTGCAATCCCGCCCCATTTCGCCATTTTTTGCTGCTTGGGAGTCAGATTTATTTTGCCTAAAGGACTCTGCTGGATTTTTTCTTTAACAATCGCAGGAACAAGTTTACTGGAAAGAGAACGATACGTTTGAGCCGATTGCGGCGTCGCTACTGAAGACATAGGAACACTCCATCTGGAATGCCCTTGGTTTAACAAATGTCATTTACTAAGGCAACTAAGCTTCGCCAATTATTTACGATGGACCCATTAGTAAATTGCTATTAGGTCCCAAAAGTTTTGTCATAAAAAAGCTTATTTTCAGAGGGAAAAGGGAGCTGTTTTCGAGTTATCAAGCCGCAGTTCCGTTGGGATTAAGAAGTTTTTTAAGAACCTCCGGCATGTCCAAAACCATGAAGATTTTCTTCTTGCCGGTCAGGTCAGGCATCTCGATGATCTGCCCGATATCGCCGCGTAATGCGGTAATGGCATCGCGAGCGAAGAGACTTGGGATCTGAATCTTTTTTGACTCATCCACAGTATCAATCGATTCAACCGAGTCCACCAACAAACCAATCTTACCTTGGGCTCCCTTCACAATCAGGATTCGTGAGTTAGAATAGTCCCCGGTCACTTTCATACCATAGTACATGCGTAAATCTACCAGAGTCACAACTTCGCCGCGCATGTGTTGCACTCCCACCACAAAATCTGGATAACCTGGAGGCTTAACCATGTCCTCGGTGATGTTAGCGATTTCGTGCACAGATGACAGTCTTGTTGAAAGCATGTACTCAAGCTTAAAGGAAATATAAGGATGGCGTTCGCCACCAGAGTCTTTTTCTAACGTCTTTTCGCCTTTCGCATATAGTGCACTGTGACCGCGCGTGAACTCGTTCACTTCGTCTTCGGTCAAAAGCTGATCTTCGGCTAATAACAAAACGTTGTTCGTTGCGGACGTGGAAAGCATTCCACGCATCATGTTGGCCTTTTCTTGTTTAAACATAGGAATCGGCAGCAAGTCCTCTTCGAAGTACGTGCGAATGCTATCAACCGAATCAACTAAGAAGCCCACATAGAATTCTTGGACTTTCATAATGATAATACGGCGGTCTTCGGGGTCAGTGACCTGGTCCTCGCCAACTTGCAGGAATTTTTTAAAATCCAAAACCGGAATGACCACTCCCCGCAAGCTCACTACCCCTAGGCAGTTACTGACTTGCAAAGAGCTTCGTTTGATCTCGGGCACACGAATGATTTCTCGAATGGCCGAAAGATTAAGACCGAATTCACGAGCTCCTGAATGAAAAGTAATGCACTGGCGACGCGTGAATTTCTTTTTTTTAGCTTCTTCTTGAGTGTCTTGTGAGCTTGTCAGAAGGCTTGAAAGGTTTTCGATTTTAAGCAAAGACGCCGGCTCAATCACCTCGACCAAACGATTGCCATTATCCAGTTTTAGCACGGATTTGATAACCGACTTCACACCTTCGGGATTGTCATTAAACTGACAAACGAAATCATGAGGTACGTTTAAGATTTCTGAGGTTGCATCAAAATAAAGTCCTATGCGCACACCCTCTGTGATCACGACTGCAATCTTGCCCGCCGCTGCGCCACTGCGGGGGATGTTTAGCAGAATTCCTACATCAACAACAGGGATCACCATACCCCGCAAATTGAAAATACCCATAAGATAATTGGGTGCCAATGGAATAGAACTGATTTTATCCGGTACATTGACCACTTCCTGAAGAGTCGAAACTGAAATTGCAATTTCAGAATCCCCTAATTTAAAGGAAGCAAACATCTGTAACTTATTTAAAACTTTCTTTCCACTCGCAGCACTCATTAAGCAGCTCTCTTGTAAATCAGGGGCTTGGTGTATTCAAAAGACGTTTTTAATCGGGCCAATGATTCAGATTCACCGATGATCAGAACCCCATCGGGTTTCAAACTTGCGTACATATTACGCAGTACAAGCTCCTGATCTTGGTCATTAAAATAAATCAGAACATTACGACAAAACACGATATCAAAGAATGTTAAATGCGCCCCACGAGAGTGGAGATTATGTACAAAAAATTCCATATTACTTAAAATCGCATCACATAATTGGGGTTCAGCTGTGTTGTGATTTTTAAAGTAACGAGTATAGAGTTCTGGCATTCGCGCGCGGATATCATTAATACTGCGCTCTTTATACATGCCCTTGCGCGCACCTTCTAAAACATCCGTATCGATGTCAGAAGCGTAAATACGATACTTAAATGTCGGACAAGCACGTTTGAATTCCTCACACATCATGCCGATACTTGCAGATTCCTCGCCCGTTGAAGAGGCCGAAGACCAAATTCGCAATGTTTGGTCAGTATTTTTTTTCTGCCACGACTTTAAAAATTCCTGGCTAAAATACTCCCAAATGATGGGAGTACGAAAGAAAATAGTTTCATTCGTCGTAATGACGTTCACGAACTTTTGAATCTCATGTTTATGAGTATCCAAATAGTCCATATCCGGAGTTGAAAGATTTAATTCTTTCATACGTGGACGAATACGCGAGGATAGAAGCTCTCGTTTGCGCTCCTCCATCGTAATGCCCGTGTGCTTTTTCACCAATGCGATAAGGCGCTGTAAAGACGCCCCATCCAGTTTACGATCCGGCTCCATCGACATATTAAACCACGAATCTCGCAACCGTTTTATTCAAGTCTTCAGCATTATTCACCAGAGATTTAGTCTCTGTGGCAATGTTTTCTGAGGACTGAGCCGATTTCATCGCTTCATTAGCAATGTATTGAATCGCAGTGCTGATACCTTTGGAGGCTTCAGATTGTTCTTCAGCAGCCACATTCACTTCAGCAATTGATTGAGTCGTTTTCTCGATACCAGAAAGGATCTTATTAAAGGCCTCGCCGGCTTGTTTAGAAATCGTACTGCCCTGCTCTACACGTTTGACAGATTCATTAATAAGTTTAGAAATTTCCTTCGTCGCTTGAGATGATCGTTCTGCAAGCTTACGAACTTCATCGGCAACAACCGAGAATCCAAGACCGTGCTCACCAGCACGTGCTGCTTCGATTGCGGCATTGAACGCCAGTAAGTTCGTTTGACTTGCGATTTCGCTGATCACTTTAATGATCTCGCTGATATCTTCAGACGACTTATTGATCAACTCCATAGCTTCGATGGACTTTTTGATCGACTGACTGCCCGTTTCTGCTTCCGTGTGAGTGACTTTTGCAAGCTCGTTGGCTTTTTTCGTATTATCAGCGATCGAGTTGATAGATGCTGTGAATTCTTCGATAGAAGCATTCATTTCCTCAACAGTTGCACCCAAGCTGTGGGCACCGCCGGCAACGCTATTAGATTGATCGGCAATCGATTTCGATGAAGTTCCAAATGTATTTGCAGAATTTACGACTTTGCTGATCACACCACGCAGGTCGCGCATCATCGCAGAGATGCCTTCAGCCAACTGCCCTAAAGCATCCGTTCCCTCAACAGAAATTTCAGTTGTCAAATCACCAGCAGCGGCGCGGCTAACCACGGTCAAAAGCTGATCGACTTTCTTTTGGTCTTCTTCGGCTTTGACCTTGATAGATTGTTCTAGCATGTACTGCTCTGTGATATCGGATGCAAACTTAACCACTTTGTAGGGTTTGCCACTGGCATCCATAATCGGATTATAAGTCGCTTGAATCCACACTGTACGACCACCAGCACCTTTGCGCATATAGCGACCCGAATCGAATTCGCCACGGTTCAATTTTGACCAGAACTGGTCGTACTCTGTTGTGCGAGTGTAATCACTATCGCAGAACATACGGTGATGTTTACCTTGGATCTCAGACAAGCTGTAACCCAAAGTTTTAAGGAAGTTTTCATTTGCCGTTAGGATTGTACCATCTAAATTGAATTCGATAACAGCCTGAGCCTTGCTGATGGCTGCAATCTTACCTTCGTCCTCGGCACTTTTCATGCGAGCTGCGGTAATATCCGTTGCAAACTTCACGACTTTATAAACCTTGCCACTAGCATCAAAGATCGGGTTGTAGGAGGCGTTGATCCAAATCTCTTTGCCACCTTTACCAACACGTCTAAAATCACCCGCGAAAAATTCGCCTTTAGAAAGCTTTGCCCAGAATTCTTTATACTCAGGAGATGTCGTGAACGCGGCATCGCAGAACATGCTGTGATGCTTACCTTCGATTTCACTTAAAGAGTAACCGATCGTTTTAAGGAAGTTTTCATTCGCCTTTAAGATCGTTCCATCAAGATTAAATTGGATCACGGCCTGAACGCGATCAATTGCATTCAAACGACTTTCGTAATCTGCGTGGCGAATTTTATGAACTGTGATATCCACTGCAAATTTAATAACCTTATAGGCTTTTCCTTCGACATTGAAAACTGGATTGTAGGAACCATGAATCCACAGTTCCTTACCATCTTTCGAAAAGCGTTTAAACTCTCCTTCAACATATTCGCCTTTAGCAAGCGTCTGCCACAAATTTCTGTACTCAATTCCGCGCGCATATTCAGGATCACAGAACATCGAATGATGCTTACCTTGAACTTCATCCAAAGAGTAACCAACTGTTTTCAGAAAATTTTCATTTGCCGTCAGGATGGAGCCATCCAGATTGAATTCAATCACAGCTTGCACTCGGTGAAGAGCTTTAACCTCTTCTTTGAGTTGACCCAATTCATCAAGTTGCGAATTTGAAGCATCAAGAATACGGGCGGTGGACATTTGGTCTCCTTATAATTAGTGATGCCTTCTATTCGGCAAAAAAAAGCGAGCGTTTAACTTTTGTTCTAAGATATCGGTATTATAATGTTGGCGACTCACAACGGTCCCAACAATTTAAATTGATTTAGATCAGAGAAATTTGAACTTTCTTACTTGCGAATTTACTCACAAATAAATCATGTTCATCCCAAAATCCATGAACACCATGAAAACTTTTGCAGTGGCGATACAAACCGTCAAAACATGTCCGTGTGTATATGATAGAGAAAAAAGAAAACCATAGCCAACCAAACATAAATAATATTCTGATTATCACAAAAATAGAATCAAGTTTACTCAAACCGAAACAAACTTTTTTCTGATTAGGTTGTGTTTGGGGGCTTTGCCTACGCAGCGATCTTTGTCGGCGTTAGATGCGCGAACCCGGCCAAGCTGACTACGGTGAGATAGGATGCCGTGTCGCTGAGTATGGGATATATCCCAAACGCAAGCGAAGCAGGTACGAGGACCTGCTTCGATAATAGGACAAACTGTAACACTCTATATTAGTGGGAATTAGAACCAAGAATTTGAGGCTTAACGAGGATAGACTGATAGATCTTATAGTTACGTTTAACAAGTCTAACGTATTCGCGTGTTTCTGTATAAGGAATCATCTCGACAAACAAATCGATATTCTCTGTAGGATAACGTTTCTGCCATTGACGAACCATTGCAGGACCTGCGTTGTAAGCAGCCAGAGCCAACTCCACAGAGCCGAAATCTTGAATCAACTGGGCCAAGAACTCCGAGCCTGCGTGAATGTTCACTTCAGGACTTAATAATTGAGCAGGTTTCTTAACGCCAAAATGCTTTGCTGTTGGATAAATCAATTGCATCAAACCGGAGGCCCTTGCACGGCTGCGAGCTGCTTTATTAAATGCGCTCTCTTGACGAATCAAAGCTTTTACAAGAATAGGGTCTGCACTCTTACTATTTTCCACGATTTCTTTCCAATAGCGAATCGGGAAAAGAAGGTTCGCAACAGATGCCGTTAAAGAATCCGGATGATCTGCCAAATACTTGTGAAGAGCTTGGAACACTGATAGATCAGCACCATTCGCGCTCATCAAAACCAACATGGACGTTTGGAAGGATTGAGGCAAAGTACGGAACTTTTCTAAATTCATTTTTCCAGCCAAGTACTGAACAGTCTCGGGATGACCTTCCTCAGTTGCTTTGATCATTGACGCCAACAAACGGTCCCATTCAGGATCACCACTTGCCGTGCCCAAATACCAGTTGGATGGCGTCGCTGGAGACTGGAATGTGCTGACTAAAATGCCATAACCACCTAGAGGGTTTGATTGCACATTTTCAGCGGTCACAGAACAAAAACTTTTTAGATATGCTTGACGATCACGCATCCCGCGCTCTGGTGGAGCTGGGTATTTATCAAGATATTCTACGGCACGAGGACACTCATTTTGTTGAATGGCGAATACCGCCAACCGGAAAACGCTTTCATTCTTAGAAATGTTATCGCAGTTCAAAACCTTTTCATGAAGCTGTCTGGAAACATCACGGGCTTCTTGCTCTGGAAAATCCAATTCCAAAGAATAACCCAAGGCCTGGCTTTCAAGGGCTTTATCGCAATTAAAATCCGCAACAAGCTCTTCACCATGACCAACACGTTTTTTAGTACTCCAGCCACGGAACTTTCTTAGGAAAGCAGATTGTTGCTTTTTGTCAGGGTTGTCGTTTTTAGTGCGCTCTGCTCTTACAGACTGCGCCATATCAGCAGCAGGGTCTCTTGAACTCAGACTTGCATAGGCATCAGCCTTTACCTGAGATTTCAGATATTCAACAGTAGCATCCTCACCTTGTGCTAAGGCTTGATCCAAAGTCAGTGCACCCGCTGGAGGCGGAGTTTGCACGGCCTCAGTTGTTGCAGACGGCAAGCGAGATTTAGAAGCACAGGCAGATAGAAATAAGAATGAAGCGAGAACTAATTTGCGCATAATACCTTATCGGATTTTTACCCGATTTTCAGTGGCCCAGTTTGAGTACTTTTAAAAAATAATATCTGCAAGGACTGTCTTGGAGCCAGTCGGACTTGTCTTAATATGAAACAACTAGACCGATTCGTAATTTGCCAAAGTGACGAAGATTTGAATACGTTGTTTAAATGAAAACCGAGATTCAAAAAAAACATCTCCTCATAACAAGATGGAACCATTGGGTGAATTTTCCGGTTATTGCAATTATGGTGTGGTCGGGATTTTTAATTTACTGGGCGTACCCGGCTTATTTTATTCCTGGAAGTTGGCTGGACCGGCTGGGAATGGGTTATCAACTGGCGCGCGGGATGAGCTGGCATTTCGCCTTTGGAATTCTGTTCGTAATTAACGGTGTTCTCTATGTTTCCTATTCCATTTATTCGGGGCATTGGCGGTACAGGACATACCACCAGCCCCAACGAATTGCTTACCATTTGGTGATTACTTTGGCAGCAGTTGCCGTACTCAGTGGTTTTGCGATCTATAAACCCATCCAACTGAAAGAGCTGACCTTCATCCTTGGCGGATATCAATGGGCCCGCCTTATTCATTTTGTAATTGCGGTGATCTTTGTCCTGTTTTTTATCGTTCATGTCGTTCAAGTCATACGCGCGGGATGGAATAATTTTCGAGCCATGGTCACTGGCTGGGAGCAAGTGAACAGAAAGGATGACGAATGAGTGATAATCTTCCTCGCCGTCAAATTGATGAACGCGAATTCAAAAAGATGAATCGCCGCAAACTGTTAACATGGGCAGTCCTGTCTGCTGCAGGTTTTGCAGGCATCCGGGCGATCGATGCCAGCGAGGTGGACATGGAACTGCCCTGGCCACTTCGATCTGTCAATCGATTGACAGATCAGTTTTGGAATTCTGTATTTCGCAATAATGCCAGGGCCCCTGAAACTCCACCCGCTACAGGACGAGTGCGAGTGAATGGTTATGTCGGCATGAATGCCTCAGTACCCGCGGACTGGAAATTGCAAATCAATTCTCCAGGACTGGCATCTCCCTTATTCATGAGTTTAGATGAAATTAAAGCCCTGCCTGCAGTCACTGAAAGCTTTGAATTTAAATGCATCGAAGGCTGGAGTGAAAATGTCACAGCCCGTGGAGTGAAGTTTTCAGATTTTGCCAAGCACCTTTCTGAAAAAGATGAAATCTCCAAATATGCCTTTGCTTTACTTGCAACCATAAATGGGGGGTATTACGTGTCGATGGATATGCGAAGTCTGATGCATTCGCAGACCCTCCTTTGCTATGAAATGAATGGGCGTACACTGCTGCTTGAAAACGGATATCCTTTGCGTCTTATCACACCTGTCAAATATGGGGTTAAAAACATCAAACAATTAGGCAGCATCGACTTCGGTCATTCACCGCCCGCTGATTACTGGGCAGAACTTGGGTACGGGGAACACCTGGGCCTTTAAGCGAGATTTTGTTTCTTAGTCACTCGCCTTCAACAGCAAACCATCCAGTGTTTCACTTAAACTTCGATGGAATTTCCTCCGTCAAAACTTTAGGAGACTAAGATGAAACTGTTCAAGTGGGTGACAACCCTTGCGATCATGATATGTGCTTTCTCTGCTTCAGCAAAAACCATCGTTCTGGTCCACGGGGCTTTCGCCGATGGTTCCACTTGGGAAAAAATCATTCCTACCCTACAAGCTGCAGGTCACAAAGTCATTGCCGTGCAAAATCCCCTGACCGCCATGGCCGATGATGTGGCTTCGACAACTCGGACTCTAACAAATCAAACGGAACAGGTTTTATTAGTCGGTCATTCCTATGGTGGTGCCGTTATCACTGAAGTAGGAACTCATCCCAACGTAGGTGGTTTAGTATATGTGGCGGCCTTTGCACCTGAAGAAAATCAATCCGTACAAGACGCCGTATCAAATTATCCTGTGCCGCCGGGTTTTGGTGAACTATCTGTGGATCAGTTTGGTTTTGCGATCTTGACTGAAAAAGGCATGAAAGAATTCTTTGCCCAAGACGTCAGCGAGGAGCAAAAAAGTATTATGTTTGCGACTCAAGGTCCGACGTTTGCGGGGATCTTTACTTCAAAACTTACGACGGCCGCGTGGAAGGCAAAGCCGACAACTTATATTGTCGCAGAAAATGATTTTATGATTCAGCCCGATGCTCAACGGGATTTTGCGAAACGAATGAATGCAACGACGATCAGTTTACCAACTAGTCACGTACCGATGATATCCAAACCAGCGGAAGTGGCAGCTGCCATCCTAGCCGCTGCCGAAGCACTTCCTGTAAAGAAAACTAAGTAAAGACGTCCCCGACAAAAAGGGGCCTAGCGGTTCTATAAAAACTGCCACTGTGAGCAATCCAGTGGCCGTTTTTATTTTCCACCTGAGCATCCAAAGTTAAGATTCCTGAAGGCATTCCAATGCGTACTTCCGAAAGTTTTTTACCTTGAACGGCCTCGTGAATAATACTGCCGGGAAGTTTTGCTGTTACCGACGAGCACAATGAAACCGTCAACGGCAAAGCTTTATGGGGCTGACCACTTGCAATCACGCGCATTTCAAAATCCATAGCGCTCCCCGGGGAATCACTGACAATACCGATGTAGGGAATGGCAATATAGTTTTTCGCATCTTCTAAATCCTTGGCTATTCCCATAGCAACTGAAGCGTGCCGTCGAATCAGATCCAATTTTATCAACAGATCTTTGGCTGTTTCTAGCTCTATCGGCATTTCTTTACCGGTCATGCCCACGTCACGTGCACGAATGAACACACAAGCATTTGCCGCATCCACCATAGAGACCTCAATAGAACCGACGCCCTCCACAGTCAAAGTTTCGCAAACTTTGCCCGTTGGTAAAAGCTTTCCAGTGGAAGCTCCGCCGGGTTCCTGAAATTCCAAACGAATAGGTGCTCCCGTCCCAGAGACTCCAGGTATTTCAAATTTGCCGGCAAATTCCGGCATTCCATTTTTCACCGGAAAGTGCGAGTGAATAATTTTTTGCGTGTTGGTGTTAAAGATGCGAATACAAGCCTCCTCACCTTTGACCGAACACAATCTTTGCAAAACAGCATAAGGCCCAATTGCCGAACTGATATTTCCGCAATTCCCTTTGTAATCAACTTTGGATTCGGTCACAGAGACTTGTGCAAATGTGTAATCGATATCCGCGTGAGGATGCGTGGACGGGCGCACAATAGCTACTTTGCTTAAGGAAGAAATTCCCCCACCCATCCCATCAAGCTGTCGTCCATAATGATCTGGGCTTCCCAAAGCGCGTAAAAAAAGCGCATCCCAGGATTTTCGATCTGCAGGTAGATCTTTTTCGTGGAAAATCAAGGCACGGCTTGTGCCACCTCTCATGTATGTTGCGCGATATGATGTCATGCTATCAAACATCATAAACCTATTTGCCTGCAAAAACCAACAGCGTAGTCTGGGGGCAGTTAGAAGGAGGCATCCATGAAGCTCGTGTTCTTATTTGCCATCGTTCTTTGCGGAGTCGCTCTGCAAACTTTTGCTTGAGAGCTTAAAAACTTTCAGCAAATAAAACAGGCTTGGAAAAATCAGAACGCTGCCCACGCACAGAGCGTAGGTCAGCTGTCTGAGGGCTGCCGCTGGAGCTGCAGCATCGTAAAATGACACAGGTCCCTGAGGAGTACTTAAGGCCGCAGGAGCCATCGCGAAATACCACCCCAAAATGATAAGTGACACTTGCGCCGCTGCTGTAAGTCTTACCAGCAATGGCTGATTTCTTTTTAACAATTGCCACAATAAAAAGAACAACAAAGTCGCGGCCACGACACAAGCTATCGACAAAGGATGATTTAAAAATTCTTTCAAAAATGCGCTGTCTTCCAAATAGGCCGCAAGAAAAACCAATCCCCCCGTGATAATGACTGCAATATTGTATGCGAATCCACGTCTCCAAAAATATTTTTTAAGTTCAGAGTCTTGAGTTTCACCCACTAAATAAACCGAAGCCAAAAACGTGCAAATGCAGATGGTAAAGATGCCCATCGTGAATGGAACAAATCCTGTCCAAGGCGCCACGTAAGCATTAACAAAATCTTTAGCTGTGGGATCGATACGCCCCTGAAATAAACTACCGGCCAGAACTCCTAACCAAAATGTCGTCCACAAACTTGAAAGACTAAATATCAACGAGTACACATTCTGGGACTTTGGCTCGTGAATCGCATCATAATGGCGAAATGTAAAAGCAGTTCCTCGTGCGACAATCCCTACCAAAAGCGCGACCACCGGAATGTGCAAGTGTATCATCACGATGTTGAAAATTCCCGGAAAGCCAACGAACAAAATCACGACGACCAAAATCAGCCACATGTGATTTGCTTCCCACACAGGTCCCATCGCTTCATTGACCACATGGCGCTGCTTGTTCTGCAGATAAGGAATAGGTACCAACTCTAAAATACCTGCACCATAATCCGCGCCACCTAAGACGACGTACAAGAGCACCGAAGCTGCAATGAAAAACAAAAGTATCTCGATCATTTCACCGCTCCCTTGTGCATGTTATTTTCAGCCACCTGCACCTGGCGACGGAACAACCACGCCGTGACAAAAGAAAGAAACAGATACAGAGCAACGAACAAATAGAAATGAAACTGCACTCCCGGCATGGGAGTCACGGCATCTTTGGTTTTCATGATCCCGTACACGATCCACGGCTGACGTCCCACTTCGGTCACCACCCAACCAGCTTCGATGGCGATAAATCCTAGGGGTGTTGATACCACCAACACTTTTAAAAACCATTTTGGCAAACCGCCACGACGCGCCAGGAAGATATAAACCAAGCCCAAGACTATCATCAAAGAGCCTAAGCCCACCATGATTTGAAATGCAATATGCACAATTAAAACGGGAGGCCACTCTTCCCGGGGGAAGTCATGCAGTCCCTTTACTGTCGCATTGAAATCATTAAATGCTAAGAAACTAAGAACTCCAGGAATTTTAATCGCACCGTGAACTTCACCAGTTTCGACATCGGGAATTCCACCCAAGATAATGGGAGCACGAGCTTCTGTTTTAAAGTGCGCTTCCATCGCTGCTAACTTGACCGGTTGGTATTCTGCCACTTTTTGTGCTGCGAAATGTCCCACCATAGGTTGAATAAGCGAAGCCACGGTTGCAAAAACCATTGCGATTTTCAAAGCGCGTGCATGCAAAGCCGAATGCGATCCTTTTAGTAACAACAACGCATGTAAGCCCGCAACGGCAAAACCCACGGCTTGAATTGCAGCAACCTGCATATGCATCGTCTGATGCAACCAGGCTTTATTAAACATAGCCGCTACGGGATCGATATTTACCGCTTGTCCATTCACCCAATCAAAACCGGCAGGTGTATTCATCCAACTGTTGGCGGCCACGACAAAGATCCCCGAAGCAAATCCGGAAAGACCCACGACAAATCCCGCAAACCAGTGAACCCACTTGTTCATACGATTCCAACCATACAGAAATAATCCGATGGCAATCGCTTCCAGAAAGAAAGCCGTTCCTTCCCAAGAAAAGGGCATCCCTATTATGGGCCCTGCATGCTTCATAAAGCCAGGCCACAACAATCCTAACTCAAACGACAATACAGTCCCAGAAACCGCACCCACAGCGAATAAAATGGCAACGCCTTTCATCCACAGTTTAGTCAGCTCAAGATCCTCTTGTCGATTTTTCTTTAAGTACAGAAAATGAGCCATAGCCATCATGAATGGCATCACCATTCCGATAGCGGCAAAAATAATATGAAATCCCAACGAAAAAGCCATCGTCGAGCGTGCGGCAAGTAAATCGTCCATACTTGAAATCCTCACTCCCACTAAGGGTGATTGGTCGAAGGGAGTATGAACCGAATTGTCACAGATGAAAATATGAATGTGAAAAGTGCAACCCTATGTTGCCGTCACATGACAAAGGATGCGTTTTACGGCGTCACTTTGTCCATGTCCATATTACGCAGTGTCGGCGACTTCCACGCGATAATACTTACAGTCAGCAAGCACATCACCGCGCCGAAGCACGCTGCGGGGACCGTACCAAGGAATTTTGCTGCAACCCCGGACTCGAACTCGCCGACCTCATTCGACGAACCAATGAACATGGAGTTCACAGAGGATATACGACCGCGCATATGATCGGGTGATGCCAACTGAACAGCAGTGCTTCGAACTACCACACTCACACTGTCAAAAATTCCACTAAGCCCCAGTGCTAGGACTGACAAATAGAAATCTTTGCTAAGAGCAAATACCAAAATACTTAAACCAAAACCAAAAACAGCCGATAGCAAATATTTTCCTGCATTCTTACGAATTTCAATTCGAGTCAGAATAAAGCCCATAACGGTTGCACCAATCGCTGGGGCTGCCCGCAAGATTCCAAGACCTCGCGGGCCGACGGCTAAAATTTCTTTGGCATAAATAGGTAGCAAGGCCGTCACTCCGCCAAACAAAACAGAAATCATATCCAGCGACAATGCCGGTAACAAAATCGGATGGCCAAAAACAAACTTTACGCCCGACTTCAACTCCTCAACCATTTCGCGTTCTTCACCCACGCTGGCTGGAGCTTCGATGTTCATACGAATCGCGTAAGTGGAACCGAGGGCCCCCACTAACAAAACAAATATCACTGCATACGAAACTTCAAGCCCCATAAATCCAAAAATCAAACCGCCCAATGCAGGCCCCGTAACTCGAGCCGTTTGCATTGCGGTACTCATCCATGCCAAAGCCTTAGATAAGCCTTCACGCTTCGTCATCTTAGGTAAAATGGCATACATTGATGGCTGCGAAAACGCGCGAGCAGCTCCTGCAAATACGGAGGAAAGGTACAAGGCAACAATTTGCCAGTGATCTGTCCAACGACCGCCGTAATAAGCTGCCACCAGTAAAATTCCCGAAGAAATCAAACTGCCTTCTAAAACCCAGCGATAAACTTTTAAAGGACGAGATCGGTCAACGACATAACCTGCATACAGTGCCAACCCCAAAGCAGGAATCGCTTCGGCCAGGCCCATCAAACCTAATGAGAGAGGATCTTGTGTGAGTTCGTAAATTCTCCACCCAACAACGACCGCCTGCATTTGCACGGCTAGGGTAAAAAGAAATCTTGCAGAGATAAGTTTTTTGAAGTCAGAAAGCGCAGAGGACGATTGCATAGAGAACTATACATACGCCCACTCCGCGGCATTCGCAAATTGCTTTATCTTATACGAAGAAGATCCAGATAATGGCGCCGACTAATAAGGCCCCCGTCAGACAAATCGCAACGACGCCTGAAAAAACTTTGAGTGGACTTGTCTCCAACTCGTGAGTTCGGTGGGGACGCTCAGTCATCCCTTCGGTTTCTTCGGGACCATCGTCCTCTGCGAATCGTTGTTCACGAATACGTTTATTTTCTTTGCGAATCTCCGGTTCGATATCCATCATAAGCACCTCATTCGACAGATTTGACTGTCCTATTTAGGTTGAAACTTTGAGTGTTCGAACTCAAGGGAGAGGTTCTTGATTTTGGACATAAAAAAACCCCTGATCGTGAGACCAGGGGTTTGAAGACTTAGTTTAAGTCTGGTGGGTGCTAGAAACTATCTAGGACCGCGGTTACCACCGCCGAAACCACCACGACCGCCGCCACGACCACCGCCGAAGCCGCCACCACGGTTCTCACGAGGAGCCATTGGTTTTGCTTCAGAAACGTTCATTGCGCGACCAGCAAGTTCTGCACCGTTCAATTTAGAGATTGCAGTAGCAGCTTCATCATCAGTAGACATTTCTACGAATGCGAAACCTTTGCTGCGACCTGTTTCACGGTCAGTTACGATGCGTGCTGATTCAACGTTACCGAATTCAGCGAAAGCGTCTGCAAGAGTTTGTTCGTCTAGTTGGTAAGAAAGATTTCCTACGTAGATTTTTTTACCCATTTTAATACCTCCTAAAATGGCGTTCGGAGCCCACGTTGAGGAGATGGCTTAATTGCCTCGAACTCAAAGGGAACCTGTTATTCTCATAATAGCTAAACCATATTTCGCGAAAATCGAAGCACTAAACCGAAAAATAGTTCAAAAAGTGCGTTTTTATGCATTTCGGCACGATGCGTCACATGGAACACCATGGACGAGGGGTGATGACCTTCGTTATTTCGTTTGCCCGCATATACAAAAACTCGTTACCCAAGGCCAGCTTCAGGCGTTCCCTTTTTTGGGACCTAGGCGACACAGCCACGATTTGGCCGTATCCTAAACCATCTGTTCTGAACTGCCCTTGAACATTTTTAAGTGTCCACCGAATATTTTGCGAAGCAATCGGCGTCACGTCTGCTTCCGTAAGAACAGTTGAAATTGTTCCTTCGGAATCACGACACAACAACCGCACGTTCACCACGGTCATGTAAATTGTACGGCAATCTTGGTTGGGAGAATATCCATAACCCATTTCACAAGAGTTGAAATTCTTTTCATCCACACCCAGTGTTTCAACAGGACGCTCAAGATTCAATGCACGTTGAACGGCAACGTAATCAATGCGGGAACTTTCGGTTCCAATTTCCGTAGCCATAGGCGGAGTCTTAGAGGGAGTCGGCGCCGTCGGTGTCGTCGAACAAGCTGTCAAAGCAACCAGGGCTGCCAGTAAAAGTAGTTTCATTAATTTCCTCCGATCTTCATTGTAAAGATCACAGGAACACATGCAACCCTGGCCCTGGAACTAGGTCTATTTATCAGTCACGGAAATCGCAGCAAATCGATCTATTTCAAGTGCTTGTTTATTAAGACTGATCTGCATTTGCTGCTTTTGTTCGGAACTTAACGAGCTCCAAAACTTATTTAGAAAGCCTTTAAATTTTGTCTCGTAATTTTGAATAGCTTGGGCATACTCAGGCGTTCTTAAGGAGTCATAATCCGTCATAAATTGTGCAGCCATCGCACGAAGCTTTGCCGAGTCTCTGCGCTTAGCCATGAAGGAATTCAAAATGCTTTCACGATTATCCAATCGTTCTTTCCATGGGAACTGCCCCTTTCTTATGAACTGATCTAAAGCTTGTTCCTGATGGACATCCATCTTACCGACCCAAAAAAGAATTTGTTTGCGATATCTTTCCTTAAGCTCTGAGTTTTTAGATTGAACTGATTGCGCCCGGGATTCTGCGATTTCTTTTTTTACACGATTCTCAAAGTAGTCAAACTGTTCATCACGTAAAGTGTTTGTCAGCTTAACGGCTGCATTTTTAAAATATCCTGACGAACGAGTGTATTCCTTCTCCAACAAATCAAAAGCCTCTGACAAAATGATTGAGTCAGATTTTTCTTTGGGAATACGCTCGTCAAATTGTCTGAGTGACTTGGAAAATTCCTGCAGCTGTTCTTGCTTAAGGCGTTTCAAATCATGTTCGACGTTCTTTTCGAATTCCTTTTCCTGCTTCTCGTCCAGGTTGAAGTAGCTTTCCACCTTGGTGACGGACATGCCTCCTACCATCGCATCTAAAACAGGATTGCCTGCCCCACATCCGCAAATAAATAAAATCGATAGCAATAATAAATTCTTCATTTCCTCAGATTAGAACCATTCAACTCTCTAAATACAGACCACAGTCATAAACACACAAGCCCTCCGAACGGGGCTATGTGAGCGGATTCCACGTCTGTGGTGGATGTTGGTCCTATTTTTTCTTCATCCGTAATGTATTTTTCCGTGACGTAATTTTCTCGGCTAGTCTTTGTTAGCGCACATGATTGTGTAATTCCGCACAGGAGGAAACTAGATGCTTGTTAAGCAGCAAACTAATTCTTCTGTACGTTCTAGAGCCACGCTTTTTTTCGCAGCCACTTTATTAACCCTGGGTATTGCAGCAAACGCTCAAGCCCAAACTGAACCAGCTCTTCCCGATGATCCAGGTTTCGAGGAGACTGTACAAACACCAGCAGAACCCATGCTAAGAACTATGGCATCTGATGTGGTAACGATCTCTGATTATGATCGTGAAACCATCTTGTTGAAGTATAACTATCTGGACCCTAAGAAGATTGTACCGACTGAATCCTTGGTTAAGGCTTTGATCTATTTTGAACAAAATAAATCATCGTTCAAAAACCAAAACTACATTTCAGTTATCAACTTCTCTCAAAGCTCGAAAACGCCACGTTTTTATATCATCGATATGAATTCCGGTGACGTTTGGCCTATCCACGTGGCTCACGGTAAAAACTCAGACCCGAACCACGACGGCTACGCGACATCTTTTTCGAACACTTCAGGTTCGAACAAATCTTCGCTAGGATACTACCGCACTGCTGAAACATATTCCGGCAGCCACGGTTTGTCTTTGCGCCTAGATGGTCTTTCTTCAACAAACTCGAACGCTCGTGCTCGCGCTATCGTGATTCATGGTGCTTCATATGTTCAAGAAAAGTCTGTGATTCAAGGTCGTTCATGGGGTTGTCCTGCTGTTGACATGAGCATCCGTACTCAAGTGATCAATGCCCTTAAAGGTGGATCTTTGATTTATGCGGTACTTGATAAAGGTGGCACGGGTCTCCCAAAGCCGACTGAGCCGACGCAACCAACGCCGACTCCGACTCCATCACCAGAACCATCTCCAGTTCCTTCACCGTCTCCAACTCCAGGTGATGGCTCCTATGTGATGGCGCCACTTTCTTGGGATACAACGGCTCATCCAGAGAGAAAAGCATGGTCTAAGTACCTACAAACTTTGATCACTGGCGAGTGGAGCAGCCTTCTTAAAGGTGCAAGTGATATGGGTCAATTCTGTCCTAAGTATTCAAGCTTGAACACAAACCAAAAAGCGAACGTCTGGGCGCAATTGTTTGTGGCGATGGCTCGATACGAAAGTGCTTACAACCCGCTTTCTCGCATGCATGAAACAACAATGGGTACGGACAACGTAACTAAAAAGCCAGTATACTCCGAAGGCTTGTTGCAGTTGTCTTACCAAGACACTCAGTGGAACAAATGGTGTAAATTTGATTGGGCAAAAGATAAATCTCTAAGCTCAACAAGTTCAAAGAAAACTATTTTGGATCCTTACATCAATCTTCACTGCGGTGTGGGTATCATGGCTAAGCAGATCAAGAACTACAACACGATCGCGATCAAATCAGGCGTGTACTGGTCAGTTCTTAAACCGGGTGGCAAATACAACAAGCTGACTTCCATCAAATCAATGGTTAAGTCGCTTCCATTCTGCCAGTAAGTCTTTCTAAAAACTTTTAGGTAAGAACAAGCCGGGGCTATCGACAACATATGAGGTCGATAGCCCCGCACTAATTAAAAAGCCAAAAAATTTGTCTTACTAGCTAGCCTTGCTTTGTTTTTGACGGATATACAAGCGCAGTGGCGTCAGCTCTTTTTCTGCGATACCAACGAAATGCCCGTGAATCTTATAGGCGTTTTCGATGGGATTTAAATCTTCGCAGGAATCGATACGAAGAGCGACCGGATCAATTCCAATATCATCAAATATGGAACTTTTAATTCTTAAAATTTTCCCAAGTGGCATAGCGACCGATGAGTGAAGAGTAAAACCCATTTCAGAAACCGATACGATTTCCGTTTTAATTTCCCAATCTGCCTTGATGGCAACGGGAGCTTCGATGAACGTCGCTCCTTGCTCACCATTCGTTGTTAGAATTGTACGGACTTTAGCAAGAAGCATATCGGGATCAATCGGTTTAATGATATAGTCATTCACGCCGGCTTCGAGGCCCTTTTCCACATCACTCTTTTCGCGTTTTCCAGTGAGCAACACCACCGGAAGTTTTAACAATTGAGGTTGTTTTCGAATTGTGCGAGTCAGGGCGTATCCATCACTGCCGCCTGGCATGATAGCATCTGTGATTACAAGGTCGAATTTTTCTTGAGTCAGGTGGTGGACCGCATCGATCGCATTGGTTGCTTGAACCACGGCGTGTCCATCGGAGCTAAGTAGCGCCTCAAGAGTCATCAGAATACTTTTTTGATCATCTACGATAAGTATATTGGCCATAAATACCTTTCCTTAGGCAGCCCCTTTTTCGCTGATGTAGTTTTTTAGATCATGCAAACTGCGAACATATTCGTTCTCGATCTGCACAACCCATTTGTTAATGTGCTCTGGATTTGCTTCGTCTTCAAGTTTTTGGCAAAGTTCTGCCAAATTTTTTGCTCCAAGAGTTGCAGCTGTGGACTTCAAAGCATGGGCTGCTTCACTGAAATCTGGTGTTCTCATCGCCACAATCAGATCGGGAGCGGACTTTTCAAACTCTTCCACAAGGGCCGCAACAAGATTGCTGTCTTTCGAAGCGTATTTCGCCAGCTTTTGTAGAGCAGCTAAATCCAGCACGGCCGCCTCCCCGACTTTCACATATTTCTGAAGAGTTTCAACTAAACGGGGAAGTTCAATGGGCTTAGACAAATAATCGTCCATGCCTGCGGCCATATAAGGAGCTTTATCAGCAATAGTACCTTCCGCGGTCAGCGCCACAATCGGTGTGCGACGTGTGGAATTTCTGGTTCGCTCTTCTTCTCGAATGCGTTTCGTTGCATCAAAGCCATTCATCACCGGCATCTGACAGTCCATAAAGATCAAATCGTATTTTCCACTGCGAGCCATTTCCACAGCAATACGACCGTTCGGAGCGATATCCACGTCCAATCCCATTTTTTGCAAATAACTTTGCGCCACACGCTGATTGACGACCTGATCTTCAGCGACTAGCACGTGTCCACTGAACAAAGCTGTGAAACTGTTTTCAGTATTCGATTTTGGGATCTCCTCAGCACTGCACACCGGAAGCTGCAATGAAAACCAGAAGGTGGAACCAATACCAAAGGTGCTTTCAACACCCATTTGTCCTTGCATCATGTCGACCAATTGCTTACAGATCGAAAGACCCAATCCAGTTCCTCCGAACTTTTTACCACCGGAGGCTTGGAAGTATTTTTGGAATAATGCTTTACGTTCATCTTCACGAAGTCCCATCCCCGTATCACGAATTTGGAATTTCAAGAATGAAGGTCCTGAGGCAGAATCCAGTATGGAGACTTCCAGACCTACTGTACCAGCGCTGGTAAATTTCACGGCATTTCCCATCAGATTCACCAGAATCTGACGAATGCGGCCCTGATCACCTTTAAAGTACAGATTGGATTTCTGCGACATGCTGAATTCTAACTCAACATTCTTTTCATTCACAGCAGGACGGAACATCTCAACAACGTCACGAACTAAGAAGCCTAGATCAAAAGGCTGAGGATCCAATTCAATTTTGCCTGCCTCAATTTTTGAATAATCCAAGATATCATTGATCAACATGAGCAACGATTCTGCTGAACGTTTGATGGTGCCAACGTATTCTTTCTGCTCAGGCTGCAAATTAGTATCGGCTAAAAGTGTACTCATTCCGATCACACCATTCATAGGAGTGCGAATTTCGTGGCTCATCGCTGCCAGGAAATCTGATTTCTTTAAGGACGCTTCGACAGCAGCTTCGCGGGCTTTGGCCCACTCAAGTTCAACTAATTTACGTCGACTGATATCGCGGAATACAACCAACGCGCCAGAAATACCACCGTCTATATCCTTGATGGAGCGACTGCTTAAAAGAATAAAGATTCCTTCAGGATGAGTCTCATTTTGAACGAAGATTTCCAAATCATCCACTTCAACGCCATACAGAGCTCGATGGAAGGGAAGATCTTTAGCGGCATAGAGCTTTTGATTTTCATCATGGAAACCAAGTTCTTTCGCACCCGTCTCGGTACCGACCTCTTTCACTTTGGTGCCCACGATTCTTTGCGCAGCGGCGTTATATTGCATAAAGTGGCCACGGTTGTTCACCACGATCATACCTTCGCTCATACTGCCCAGGATAGTATCTAACAGTAACGAACGAGTTTGTAAGCCCATGGCAATTTCGCGTTGCTCTCGCAAGTCATTGTACTGCCAATAACGACTTAATAAAATCACCACGCCAAAAAGCGCCATGATCGCGAAAAGCAGTTCACTTCTTAGGAAATTATAATCACCGACTTGGATGAAATCTTGCTGTGCCTTGCGGTGCGACTGCAACATCTCTAAGATGCTTTTTTGATTAAAGTCTTCAACATTGGAGGGCTTTCGCGCAGAGTGCTTCTGCTTGATCTCCATCGTTGCTGTTTCGAACTGTTTATGCAGGTTTTGATTCAGTTGGTACACTTGCATTTGCAAGTCATGACGGCCATTGACGGATTTGTAAAGCTTGGTCAATTCATCATTAATTTTGTTAACTTGATTATTGAAAACCTGAAGTTTTTCCGGCGTGCTGTCTTGGATATATTCTTTCTTGGCTCGGTCCACATCCGCCAGTATCCCCGACATATTCTGCAACGAATTGACTGACTCTGTAGGCAGCAATGCTTTTTGCAAAGAATGATGTTCTTGGAACATGGAATAACCCACCACTACCAGCACAAGCAGGCAGAGCTCCACACCAAAACGGGAGACCAGGGTTTTAAATAAAGACACGGATTTCATAGGTTTCTTGTCGGTGTCTCACTCTGATAAGTGTAGTGTCTCAGGCCTGAACTAGACTCCGTGAAATCACTTTGGATTCTCATGAATGGAACAGTTGTTCAAAAGATTAACGGTTTTATTGAGACGACGCCTTGTGGGTCCAGTCCAGTCGCCTTATCCTAGACCTACTGACTAATGAGGTACGTAAATGGAAAACAATAGACACTTTCGTCGCTGCCACCACTGCGGAACTGTACATAGCAAGCATGACCAAGGAGTATTCGTCTGCCATGATTGTGGACACGAGCTGGCGCCTCTTTATTACAGCCAACTGATCACTATCATCCAGGAGGAATCAATTTACTTCTCGGATGTGCTTAAAGGCAGTTCTGTCATGCAAGAGCGCCCTCTAATCGGTTTGACCGTGGATTGGGAAGCAAACCTAGATATTTCTCAGTTAGCTCGGGATGTTTAATCACAACTTCGACTTTGTCGAAGTCAGTATATAATGAGGGCGTAAACACGTCTCCGACTTGATCGGAGTGCCAGCCGACGGAGGTCATTATGGCTACTCCCAATGCGAACCCCTCATTCACCGGACTTCACCAAGGTGAAGCGACCAATAACCATGTCGATGAAAACGAAATCTTAGTCGATAAAGATGAAACTTCGAAGGTCGATGTTAAGAATTTAAAACGTGCGATGAAAAACACCGACCGATCCTTTGATACATTGGAAGATCTGCCGCCGGATTTTATTCGCGGCGAAATCGATGTTTTAGATCAAATGAACATGGCTGCGGAGGCCTTAGATTCTTCGTTGCGTGGAATCCCTGATCGCAGTTCCCAAGACAGCCCCCGCGGCGAATTGGGGTCTTCCTTTAAAAACACGCCGGGCGGCTTAGAGGAAGTCGAAGCCAAGACCGATGAATACTTGGCATCGCACGGTCTTAAGAAAAAAACCAAACGCTCGCACTAATATCACTGCTTAAATAATTTTAGATATTCCCCGTAGCCTTCTTTTTCAAGTTGGCTTACGGGTATAAATCGCAACGACGCCGAGTTCATGCAGTAACGTAAGCCCGTTGGTGCAGGTCCGTCGTCAAATACATGACCTAGATGAAAATTCGCGTGAGTACTGCGAACTTCGGTGCGATTTCCCAAAAAAATATTTTTGTCCTCTTTGGTTTTAATCGCTTTGGGATGAAGCGGTTTTGTAAAACTTGGCCAACCCGTTTTAGAATCAAATTTATCTTTGGAACTGAATAATGGTTCGCCGGAGACAACATCCACATAAATGCCTTCGGCGTGATTGTCCCAGTATTCATTCTGGAAGGGCACTTCTGTTCCATCTTTTTGTGTGACTTCAAATTGAATCGCAGAAAGTTTTTTCTTTAAATCCATGTCGCTCGGTTTTTTATAATGATCAAAATCCATCGCTGCTGCCCCTGTCACCAAAACCAACGCCAAAAATATCATCTTAGAAGCCCTACTCAGAGATCTCATAAATGACCCCGCATTCAGATCAAAAAGTCGTCTGTTTCTATTCTACTCCGACCAATTAAGAAATAGTTCGCATTAAGCAAAGACCTCTTAAAAAACAACACGTTGCCCCGGATCAGGCCTTTCTACAGCGTTCCAGCGGCGGTGGAGACGAAAGCTCTTGACCACAGGTATAAGGATTTTTAGTATCGGGCTTCATTTTTGGCACTATTTCAGGAGATTTTAATGAAGCAAAAACCAGCATTTATGAACTTTGCTGTGGATCACATGACGATGCTGTTCCACCCAAATCTTTACAAACTTTCTTACGTGGTTTTCCGCAATATTTTCGGAACAACTCCTGATGACCTTTTGTATGAAAAAAAGCGCAAAGGTAATGACGGCGCTAAAGATGTTTCGATGACTTATGCAACTCGCGTGGGTACATGGGAGCCGAAAGCAGGCGATCCATTGAACACGATCTTTGCATTGGTTCAGCCGTCTGAACCAAAAGACCAGCCATCGCATGTTCGTCAAATGTTGGACGGTCATGAAAACACGGCACATCTTCAGCACGTGGCTCTACGCACTCCAGATTTGATCGCTTTCCATAAACACATGGTTGAGCGCGGGGTTCAGTTTGTGACGCCCATTTTGAAAGACGATCACGAAAACTTAATCCAAGTATTCTCTGGTGAGTGGTACTTGCCAGGTGCGAAGCCATCTGGTTTCTTCTTTGAGTTCTTGCAACGTGATCCATCTGACGACGAACTAGCGACAATCCAAAAGGCCAATAAGCAAAGCTGGTTCCGCGACGAAACGTTCTTGGGACTTTATGATGAAAAAGAGCGCGAGTACCAATCAGGAAACGTTCTTTCATTTCTTCCAAAAGATGTGATGGAAGCTTTGTTGAAATACCTAGAGGGCAAAGAAGTTTACGAAATCACTGAAGCTGATCTAGAAGCCTGCGATAAAATCATGATCGACATGGCTGCCAAAGCACAAAAAAAATAACTAAAAATTACACTTTAAGTTTGAAAATCCCGCTCACAAGGCGGGATTTTTTTTATGCTGCGGCATATGGGGACAAATTTTTCTAATCAAGTTAGTTTGAAAATGAAAGAAAGGATTCTTTTATGCTTAAACTATTCTCCACTCTTTTGTTCTCTTTAGTCAGCATCCCTGCCTTTGCCTTCATCAACATCGAATCTTTGCGCCAGATAGATGGCAAAGGCTACCTGGGCCAAACCACCCTTCAAGTTGCTGGACAACAAGGTAATACCGATAAATTTACGTCCCAGGCATCCACCATGGGTGTTTACCGTTTGGATGTGAACGAATGGCTGTACACGGCGAGCTACCAATACGGAACGAGTGCTAACGTAAAAGACACTAATTTGGGGAGTGGCCACATTCGTCATACTTGGAATTATCAAGAGCCTTTAGCTTACGAAGCTTTCGCGCAAAGTGCCTTTGACGAATTTAAAAAATTGAATTCTCAAAACTATGCCGGTGGGAATCTGCGCTTTAGAATTTATCACGGAGAAGGAAACCGCTTATATGCCGGAGTGGGTGCCTTTTACGAAGTCGAAGACTTCGAAGGACAAGATGAAGACGCTGAAGGTGTGCGTGGCAACTTGTATATCTCTCATGTGGCGCGATTAAACGAAACTGTCACAAGCTCAACAGTCATTTACTATCAGCCAAAATTCAATGATATCGCCAATTACCGACTGCGCTTAATGACGGGACTTGACGTGCGTATGACCAAATCATTGAGTCTAGATATCGATTTTAACTTAGTGAACGACAGCGGCCTGCCAGAAGGTGTAAAGCAAACCGATATCGACTACTTGGTGGGATTCTCGGTTAAATACTAGAAATTTTACTCACCGCAAAACCCAGCGGTTCTGCGGTGCAGTTCGAATTATTTCTGAATAAATTGAAACGTTGCGTACCATCCACGGTCCGGGAGCCAAGTTCTAAAATCACAACTTCCCAGAGAAGTTTTCTTTAGTGCTTCGATCTCGTCGGCCTTCAGTCTGTCCACTTTGCATGTGTAGGCTTTATCAGCGATTTCGCAAAGCTTCGTGAATTTCTCGGTGAACGCCTGAACGTTTCGTTCACTCATAATCTTTGTTTCCTTTTGATAGGCTGAAATTTCAGCATTCAGCGGACATTTGTCGCTAGCGAAACTTGATAAGGGTAACAAAAAAAGTAGGACTGCTGTTTTCATCTTTTTCTCCTAAGTTATTCCGCTTTGCATTTCTCGATTATGATATCGTAATCGAGATGGTTTTTATCCAAGGTCGCTTGTGATTTGATACGCGATGGGAAATAAGTGTCGCCATTTTTTGCGTACTCTGTGCTAACATCCAATACAGCTGAATCTCGAATGTCCTTAAGATTTGTGACAAATAGATATCCATCAATGATCGAAAGTTTTGTCATCCAGCCTTTCTTAACGGAAAGCATTTCAGTCATTTGAGAATTGACGACGAGCTTTCCTACCTTCGCAGAATAATCAATTTCCCAGCCGTCCTTTGTTTTTGTCGCTTTCTCGAAGTGTGTCACGCGATTCACGCTGGTGTACATGTCAACGCCAGCGTTTATGGACATCTCCAACGTCTTTTTTAAGCCTTTCGCCAGCCTCGTTGTTTTAGGATCCAATTCTTTAAAATTAGCTCGAATCGTGCACGAATTCGCATCATCTTTACACTCAAAAACGAATTTAACGGCCTTACCTACATTTTTCGACTGGACGTTGATATCCATGTCCACGGAAGCTTCACAGGTAAATTTGGTTTTCCCTTTGGTTTTGAACAGTGAATAAAACGGCAAAAGCTTGTCTGGGTTTACGTTCAAAGGAGCGCCTTTTACAGTTCCTTTGAGGTTTTCAACTGGCGAGCCGCCACGATCTTGCCCCTGTGGAAAAGTCTCTATCTTAGATTCATCTGCAGCGATCGCGGCCGATAAATTCAATGTTAACAATAGAATAAATATATATTTCGCTGGGTATTTCACGGTGCCTCTTTATTTTTCTAATTTGCTTAAAGGAAAAAAGGAAACTTGGAGTTGATATACAGAATTCAACTTAGCTTCTTTGCGATGTGTGAATGCGTCTATTTCGCGGCGAAACTTTTGGATGATCTCTTTCACTTTCGGCAAATCCTTAGAATCGACCGCAAGAGTCATCGACGTATGATCTCGGTGCCTACGATCTATATTTTCCAATGCCTGAGTAGATTTGTTTAAAATAGAAAGCTGATACTTTCTGTTCGCAGCACTGGTATATTCGGCATCCAAGCAATTATCGCTGTTGGGATGCATCAGTCGATATCTGCCGTTCTTCATTTTTGAAATCAGGTTCAATCGCACCAAAGTTTCCAAAGCCATCTTAGCCTGAACCGTAGAAATCCCCAAAGAGGCCGCGATCACCGAAGGCTCCATTTTAAATCTGGGAATCAATGTTAGCTCTAGGATCGCATCGAAATACCACTCGGACATGGATGCAAAAGTATCTTCTTGAAGGACGTGATAGGCATTTTCAGCTTTACTGCTTTCTGTTGGGCCATTCCCAATCATTTCATTTATCTGGCTTGGTGACAGATTTAATGCCACTGCAAGCTTCGTCGCCGTTTTGTCCGTCAAACTGCGCTTACCAGATAGGATGCTGGATAAAGTCGCGTGATTGATCTTCAACTGAGTCGCAAATGCTCTCAGGGAATAAGAAGGGTTCTTACCGACCCTTTTCGCGAATTCATGTTGAAGATAAGTTCTAAAATCGTTCATGACGATGATTTAGCGAAGGAATAGTGAAGACGGCAAGTGTTTTTGCACCAAAGTGGTGCAATTTGAGTTGCACCGGGGACTTTTAACGATTTAGCTTAAAACAGCCAGTCTTTGCTTAACTTCCTGCGCGGCTGTTTCGTCATTGGCTTGAGTAAAAAACTTGAGGCTTTCCTCGTAGGCTGTTTTCGCAACGACAACGTCCGTTGTCTTATGAAGATCACCTTTTAAACGGAAAAAGCAGCCTCTTTCAATCAGATCAAATTCGCTCATGTTCAGTTCTTCATAGCGAGTGAACATCTCGTGAGCTTTGCGCATGTATCCTAAAAGAATATGGCTGTATGATTGCTCGTAAAGATTCACAGCTAAGGACTGTTTATCATCTTGGGAAATCAGAGAGAATTCTTGGCTAAATATATTTACTGCCATCGGCAAATTTCCAGAGGCTCGGTGCACATAGCCGACCTGGTGAAGAGCTTTATGATCCTGGGTACGATTGAAAATGTCCTGCCAGATTTCAAGGGCCTCGGCATATTCCTTCATTTCGACCAAAGCAAAGGCTCGGGCCCAATTGATGGAATCTTTTTCCTCTTGGCTATGGGCGGACTGCAAGTGTAGCATCGCCATTTTATTGGCCTCTTCAGGGGAAGCCACGAGCATTTGATAAATCTCTTCGGTCATCTTCATGATCAAATCATTGTTCCCAACAATAATTCGGTCAAGGATTAGATAGGAAACGCTCAAACTCGGACAAGTTGCAAACTAAAGGCCAGAAGGACAAGTGCCTTGCTTGCATATGCGAAGCTTGCCCGTGAAGTTGGCCTGGGTCGCATTAATATTTCTGCCCAGGTTTTTACCTGCCAGCTCTTTGAATTTGAACTCAAAGACACAAAACCGCGGAACTTGCGAAGAGGTTGAGTTTAAGGATAAAGCTCTGCGAAGAAAATTAACAGTTCCTGGACGTGCCCCCGGGGAATCACCAAAGATCGTGTAGTTTGCGCTGTCGTCGTTTTCGACGATACCTTTAGAAGGTCCGTGATCATTCGATCTGCGAGGACCCGATTGGTTCCCACGGTAACGGTAATCACATTGATAAGAAAAATAGACTTTATCCAAGGCTTTGTTGTAATTCGCACCCGCCAAAGAAACTTCAACTTGGTATTTTCCTTCTGTCAGATCTTTGGTGGTCGTGCCTTCCGTTTTCAAAACTTCCTGGGGTCCCAAGTAACAAAAACGAACCGAGTACTCAGCCCCCAGGTTTTCACTGCCTAACGAAATATCCAAACGTGACAATTTATTGGCAAACGAATTGGGTGTTGAGAACAAGCTCATCCAATCGTTTGTTCCAATAATGTTAGCGTACTCCCCATCCTGATTCCAGCCGATGATCTGATCACCGTAATTAGATTTAGCACGGCAAACGCAAGCGGGCTTTTTAGGGTCATTCTCATGGGGGGAACAAACCTCTCCCGAAGACAGGTCCAAGCACTCTTGTTCGTTTTGTAAAGTCGGGTGACGAAGGCCTGCGTTGCATAGATATAACTCCTCGGCGGTTGTCGTATCTACGGCCGTTTGTATGGCAACTTCTGCCTGAGAAGCCAAAGCCATTAACAGAACGAAAGCTATAAAAATCCACTTCATAGGATTTATCCCCCACATTGCAAGCTCACGAAGTCAGCTTTCTGCATCGGATAGTTGTCAAAGATCGGAGAGATTTTTTGCATATGGATGTCTTGAATTTTCACTTCATCCTCACCAACTTCGGGGCGTCCTACAACAAACTCCAAAACCAGACGTTGATGGAATTTTCTGTTTTTAATTTTTGTGCATTTGTCGTGATCGCAAATCGCACTATAGTAAGGCGGCCAGACTGTGGAGGAAATAATCTCCTCTAGCCCCTTTAATGTCTGAGACAAATCCACACTTTGGTTATTCTGATTCAACACACGGGTTCCGTTAAATCCCGGAATCACACCTAATGTATTTAAAGTCGCTAACGCAGGCAAGGTATCGACCCCTACTGTAGCGCCTTCGACATCATACATGCGCAGCAACATTTGACGAAGACCGTTCAAATAAATCGCATAGTCATCTGTGGGATCTTGGAAGGTTGCAACCATTCGGTACCGTCCTCCAGCATCGACGACGGTATCAGGTACACGGTATTGAATCCCTTTGACAAAGCCCTGCCAGTTTGGAGGAACCAGTCCACCATCCCACCACTCCTCCACAAGCTTGGGAGGACGGCCACTTGAAAGTTTAAAAAGCTCCACCTGCCCCACAAAAGGTTGGGTAAAATTTGAAGAGCTCGAGCATTCCCCTGCAACACATTTTTCTGAGGCCATATTAGAGACAAAAAACGAAAGATCAATTTCAGTTTTATTTTCAAAATCCGTATGGATTTTCAAGTCCCCCCAATCAGCGTTGATGTTGTAGCTGGTTGGAAATCTTGGGACACTGGCGCCAAAATCTTCGGACAGATTAAGGACTTTAGAATTGGGAGTGATATTAATATGCAACGCGCGGCTGCCGATGTTGTCGACGTCCTCGCTGTAACCGGAATCATCCCCTGTTGTTAGGATATTCAGGTTGGCATAAATGTCCTGAGCTTGAACGCCGATCGAACGCAAGTAATCAGGGTCTGCACATTTATTGTTGAAAATCGGCTGCACGGCAAAATTACTTTGCGCACGAATTTTTAGAAAACACATATCACCGCGAAGAATGACAGCGCCGTCAGAGGTTCTTTCCACTTTGCAGTACTGTTGGTTTTCCTTAGCAATGATTTGGGCACCGCCCATATCAACCACGCGAAGATCGAAACAGCTTCTGATAAATTTGTACTGGCGACTGAAGTTGGCTTTAGTGCGCTCCGGTGTATAAGACGCAAAAGCCTTCGAGTTTTTTAAAGAGCATGTCTCGGGCTCATAGGTATCAAATAAATAGGTGTCTTTGACATCTGTGGATGCGCTCCACTGAGTGGCGCCCATCGACAGCATCAGATAGCGTCCCGCATCTTGCTCACACTTATAAACCTTAGAGGCCGTGATAAGTTTATTCCCATTGTAGTCCCCCCAAGACTTAGTCTCGGGGGAAACATTAAGTTGAATTCGATCATCATTGTCCACCACGCAGGCTGCGGACGCCGCCGCGCCCGATAGAGTGAAGAACAACCCAAGAAGAAGAGACCAGAATCTCTTCAGTTTAATTTCAGACATCGCAGTCTCCTCTTCTCTGCACTCCGCCTTTAGCGGAAATGCTTAAACTCTCGAATTAGTGGTGGTGGCCGCCGCCACAGTTAGAACATTCGCCCATAGATGCCATCTCAATTTTCGTGTGAGTGCAGATATTAGCGCCGTGTTTTTGCCATTTTCTGTGTTTTGCTTTGTGTTTATCCAAACCATTCGTTTCAGAATACACGTAACGAACTTTACAGAATTTAGCTGCTGCGTGGTTACCAAGGTCTTCATTTTTGTTGTCGATCAACTGAGTGAAAGAACCTTTAGCTGGTTGCCAGTTAGATTTGTCAGAGTAATGGAATTTACCTTGACCCAAATAATCCAAGAACGCGTTGTTGAATTGAGCCACTTGCGCGCCATCGATAGCTGTATCGTATTCGTTGCAATTGCCGTGTTCACAAGTCTTGTTTTGATTTGTACAGATCACATAGGCTTTCATCTCAAGATCTGAAAGTTTGCTGTAACCTTGGCCTTGTGGTGCGAAACCAAAGTCTGTTACCGCCGTTTCAGCAAGAATGTTCCAGCCAGTATTGATTGTGCCGTAGTCAATTTGTGAGCCACGGTAGCAGATATCAACGAAGTATTTCGCTGTATACAATTCGCTACCAAGATTGAATGCCAAAGTTTGCAATACGTTTTTATATGGCGTTACTTCGTCATTGAAAAGCTTAGCAAATTGATTGCCTTGGCCAGAGATCACATCTTTGTGTGGATCGTTGTTTTCACCCCATGGAGTGTAAGTCGCATGAAGGTAGTTGCCGTTTTTACGACCGTATTCTGTCGTACATTCGCAAACATTTTTTCTTGGAGGTTGGTGACCGCCACCGCCCGGAGGACCGTGATGACCGCCCGTAAATAGTTCCATCGCAGCAGAGTGCGGATGTGGATTACCCGGACCTGGCAACTCAGGGCCTGGTTTACCATTGTCTTTACCTTGGCAATCAACTCCGACGCAATCAGGATCACAAACTTCGTGAGTATCCGCAGTGTAGCAAATTGCTTTGTCACCTTGATATGGATTCTCTGTTAATAGACCCGCATTACACGGATAAATGCTTGGACCAGAGCTGTTCACTCTGAATGTATAAGTAACTTGCACGGCGTTCGCTTGGATCGCCATGAAGGTAACGGCTGTCGCAGCCAAACCTTTTACAAAACGCTTCATGTTGTTCTCCTTTTCCCGGTTAAGGGAGTTTTAATAAACTGAATTCCTCAGTTTAAGTTAAAAAATATTTCTGTTTTCAATTGCTGTTGAATACCTGGCGTGCGGGGTGCAACTTCAAATGCTGCCGTCTGGCCCATGGGGTTTTTGCACAAAACATAGTTCAGGGATGCCGGTTGATGAACCTCATCCAGCTTCACCACTAAAAGAGCAGTATCTGCTTGATCTGCGCAAAAACTTCGAAGCTCATTCAAAAAGAGTTCTCCACCCACGGGCGTGTAGTAATTAAATACGCTGTTCAAATCCAGCAGTACGTAATTCTGATGGGCCAAGAAATGGATCAGAGGACTTAACTCCAGCATTGGGGCTTGAATCGCATACAATCGGGAGAGTTCGGTGAAGAGTTGGCGCAGCAATGGCGAGGAGGTTCCCGCACAGTTTCTGCAGTACGGTTCTCGCCTTACACATTGCACAGGGTTGTTGCAAATCTGAGTGCAATAGTTTGCCGTGGTTTCCTGGCAAGAAACCTTGGTGGTTTTCACATACTGCCCCGTTAATATCTGGTCGTAGGTGGATTCAACCGTAAAAGCCCCGGCGTTGAGCGAACTGAAAGATAAGACAAGTCCCAGTAATATATTCTTCACTAGCGCCCCCAGAAATTCTGCCCGATGGCATCACGGCATGCTTTGGTGCGACCATACAGTCCACCAAAACGTTCAAAGGTCGAAAATCTTTTGCCATCGTCTGAGCAGTTGAATTTCATCTGAACATCGCCATCGCAAAATGCAGATTTGATAACGACGGATTTGGTAATCGAAGACGAAGTTGTGCTTGCGGTCTCGATGTCGAGAACCTTTTTACCTGTGTATTTTTCAAAGGCGTCTGCTGCCTTTGCCACACAAATACTTTGATAGCAGCCCACGCCCGCCCCCAGCTGCTCCACGCAGTGTTCTGGAATAGATCCGCCGTGCTTTTGATAAGTCTCTGCCACTTTCTGTAAATTCACGTCAGCAGAAATCGGAATATTCACTTTGTCCTTTTTTGCTTGGACAAAACGTTGGATGGAACGAAAGAAATATATTCCAAGCTTGATGGGGTTGATAGGCAGCGCATTTGCTGTCATCATCGCGGCTCCAGAAGTCACACCCACGAAATTCAAGGAACAACCGCCGCAATATGATCGAGCATCTGGCGTTTTATTTTCCACAGAGCCGTTGTTACCGCCTATTGCCGTGCCATCAGAACGGGCTTTGCAATAATTCAGCGTGATGCCGTTAAATGCATAAAAGTTAAAAGCCTTAGCACTGTTTGGCGCAATCGACACCGCACAGGGCGCGCCGACCAGAGGACCGAAATCAGCTAGCATCGCATACTGCATTTTTGATTTTTGAATCGCCGGATCAAACTTAACTGTGCCATTTTCAATCATCTCATTAAGGCTTGTGACCTTCGGAGCTGTGAAATCCACATCGATGTACATCGGCAGCGCATTCCAACCAAACAACACAGTACTTGTTAAATCCGCAAACAGGCGCTTGTTCGCGCGACGTGTTTGAAACCAGGGATCGTAAATCTTGCAGGCCTTCAGATCCGCATAGGGATTGAAAATATCTGGCGAAGAGACTGTTGAAGAAACAGGTAAAAATGCATCTGCATACTTGGATACTGCATACAGGTCCACCATGGCCTTGGTCAATTTGCGAGCACAATCCATTCCCGTCAAACAAATGATATTAGACGGCGTTGTAGGCTTACTTTTATCCCACACCAAAAGGGGCGCCCCGAAAGTCATCGGTTGGAATTCGACTCCTGTCGCTTCCTTATTGCGCGGGATGTTTAGGATTTCTTTTGCCCAGCGATTGAAGCCTTCGCGATTGACAACATAGCCATCAACATTCCAAATTTTTTGCTTTTCTAAAGTATCGCAAAAGCTGACCAAACCCGCAGCGGATCGATCGAAATATTCTTCCATTTGATCCAAAGATTTAGGAGACCCTTCAAAAGCCTTTTGCATGACGCTAAGTTGTTTTATACGGTCAATTCCTGAACGCATGAAATCCAAGCGTCTGTCACCGGCCAGGCGAGCCTCTGTGCACATGTAGTAAAGCTCGTCACGGTGGGTATTCGAATAATGGCCGGCAAAGGCCATTGGTTTTACGAATTCATTAAGTTCCTCCGCGGTCATCGCGCCAGACAAGACATTCAAAAATTGAATCGAACTTTGCAGACGATTCTTCATGGAGCCACGGTTTTCCACATAGTTCTTACGGAAATTTTCCACCCAATCAGAAGCCTCTTGATAGCCACGAGTCCCCAAGAAATCGTCGTTCACCGAACGCGCGCCATTATTAACTGTGCCTTTTTCTGGTCCATCTGGATTTTCTTTAAAGGAATCCGCAGGATTCTGACCTGGCTTCGCTAATTCTCGCAGAGAATTCAAAGATAGAGTTTCTGAATCGCAAGCCGGTTTTTCGATACTTTTACAGCCATTCGGAACCAACATGATGGATTCCTCGAGCGCCACGGATTTAAACAGCTCTCCCATATGGGGACTGACTTGCGAGGGAATGTTTGAATATCTCCACGCAAAGGAAAGATAGATTTTAACACTGTTCCAGAAATCAAAACCATAGGCATTGAAATCGCCCACCCCGTCCAACTTTAAATTGAGTTGAATCATGGAGTTTCTGGAATCGAGAGAGACATCACGATCTTCGCAAGCCGTGATATTCTTATCATGATTTAAATAGGACTGGGCCATATCCTGTAAGGATGCGACGTCCAATTCTGTCGTATGCAGATTTCCCTGAAGACCCGAGAATTTTTTTACGTAAAAGCAGCCCACACGATCTGCCTTTTTAGACTTCAGAAATTGGGAACCGGTGAAATTATCAATTTTCGTCCAAGGAATTCCGGCGCCCTCGGAGTTATCCCAGATTTTCGCAAGGTAAGTATTCAGTTCTGGACAGTAAGTTTTTTTGTCACATTTCGCAGCCAAGGCATTATATTGATGAAGCTTGGATGTTTTCAAATTTAACGGGAGCATCGGCAGTGCACCCGTAAATAATTTATTCGCGATATTTTTTGTCAGTACCGAGACAGCAATGCGGAAATCCTGCATCCCTTGCGAACTCATTTGCGCCCCATCGGCGCCGATGTTCTTAGCCAAAGAGTACGAAAGTTTTCCCGCATTATACCCATCAACTACGATGAAAGCGGTATCGGTTGGCATCTCGGAATCCACCGCACATTGAGCTCTATTAGCGATTCTTAAATTATTTAATTGAAGAGTCGTTCCCGATGTCGGCACAGAGGCCTGCGCCTGCGCCACGGCACCAAAGGTGCCTAGGATTAACATCAATATACCCAATGATAGCTTCATATCCGCCCACTCCTAGTTCAATCCGCCGCCGCCGCCCATGCCGCATGCACTCACCTTGTTCAACATTGTCGTGTAGAACAAAATGACTGTTTGATCTGCAGGAGAGAAATTCCTTTTCACAGAGCCATCAGAATTCACCATGTTGTAAAGGTAGGTATTTACGAAGCGGTACACGGCAGGGGTCACTAAAAGGTTGGAGTGGCATTTGAAATTTCTGTAAGTGACCGTGACACTGGCATATCCATCATCACCATTGTTGTTATTGTTGCCGCCGATATAGATCGTATCGCCATTGCCATTATTGTTATTATCGCCATAGCCGACTTGAAACTGAACGGTCCAACCAGAACCCTGGTTGTCTTGACCAACCACTTTGCACAGGTTTCCTGAACAAGCGATTGCCATTTCATTTTCGATTTTCTTTTGAATGTCTGCTTCGCTGTAGCCCGGTCTTGCAAGAGCGTCGAACTCACCAGAACCCTCGTCGAATTCATTTGCATGGGAAGCATAGCTAAGCAAAAGAGTAGCCAACACGATTAATACGCGTTTCAAGTTCATAAAATTTTCTCCATAAAATCTTTTAAGCACCTTCAGGTGTGAGCCGACGTACCTGTAAAATCCTGAAGATGCAGTTGTGTGTTGGAATAAATTCGTATCGCTGAGGTCATGGAGTGGATATAAATATTTTTGTAATGAACACTGGCCGAACTCGCCGTGTTTGATCCCTGAGGTCAGTCATGAGAACAGAAATTTTATGTTTTTCATTCGAGAAATTGCGAAGAAATGCAGAAACCTGTGAAGAAAAAATCGCAGATATTAATAATTAGAAATCAATTTACGCAACGAGTGAAATTACTGAATCGTTAATCTTGAGATTCATCGCTATCGAATTTGAAATCAAGAAAGTCTAAAAAAGAAGCGCGTTCTTCGCGCGGAAATGGTGGACTCACGCGATAAAGAATTCGTTGTTGTCGACGGACAACATAATTTGAAGGACGATCAATGCGCAGGCGACGAGGATTCGGCAACACAGCTGCAATCAAACTGGCTTGAGAAGCAGAAATATTTTTTGCCTTCTTCTTAAAATACTTTTGCGAAGCTGCTTCCACACCGTAGACGCCGGGGCCCATCTCGATCACGTTCAGATAAACTTCCATGATGCGCTCTTTAGGCCAAGTGAACTCGATCAACACTGTGAAGTAAGCTTCCAAACCTTTGCGAACCCAATCCCGAGTCGGCCACAGGAAAACGTTCTTAGCAGTTTGTTGAGAAATCGTACTCGCACCACGACTGCGTTTATGAGTCTTATTGTATTTAATCGCCTTTTCGATGGCATCGAAATCAAAACCGCTATGATCAAAAAAACGATAGTCTTCAGCTTTTAGTACGGCCTTTTGCATGGATGGAGAGATCTCCTCCAAAGGAACCCAGTCATGATTGATACCTACAAATTTATCGGAAAAAATGGACTGAGCGGAACGGATCACCATCAAGGGTGTGATATAGACGGGAACAAATCGATATAGCAGAACAAAACCGATACTTGTGACAAAGAAAAGCAGCATCGCTTTAAAAAGAACTCGTCTGAATTTAATCAATGCTGCTTTCAAATTACTTACTCTTCAAATTCAAAGTCCTCGTCGGAGGACTTTGAGTGATTTATTAAATTACATTGAAGGAGGTGGTTCTACGTTCAAGTCAGCAGATGCTGCTGGTGCCGGAGCTGCAGGAGCTGATGCCGCTGCTGTAGAAGAATCAACGTCTGCGTGCTTTTTCTTCTTAGCTTTCTTTGAACCTTTGCCACTCTTCTTCTTTTTAGAAACTTGCGAGTGGTGAGTTTTGGATTTTTTGCTGCTTTTCTTTTTCGCTTCCGCTGCGAAAGGCATTGAAAGTGTCATTACCATCAAAGCAACTGCCAAAACTGAAAATACATTTTTACTTAGCTTCATTCTTCCTCCAGAATCCAATTGTTAAGTAACAATTGTTAAATTCTAACCAAAGAACACCGCCCTCGCCAAGTCCCAATCGATTTAAAAGAGGTGGTCTGTTTTGCCAAGTCCATTGTCTGATTTTGGAAAAAAAGGGAAGCTAAGTTGATCACCTGGCCGCCACTCCATAGAGGTATAAATGAACCAAACTCGACTCTTTAGTCCTTTAAAGCTTCGTTCAATCGTCTTTAGTCCTTTAAAGCTTCGTTCAATCGAGCTTAAAAACCGCATCGCCATAGCTCCCATGTGCATGTATTCGGCAACGGATGGCGTCCCTAACAATTGGCATCTGGTTCACTTAGGGTCCCGGGCCGTGGGAGGTGCTGGCCTGGTCGTCGTCGAAGCCACCGGAGTTCGCGCTGATGGACGTATTTCTCCAGGCTGCCTGGGACTTTGGAATGAAGAACAGCTTCGCAACTTCCAACCCATCACCGAGTTTATCAAACGCAATGGAACTGTGGCGGGAATACAACTGGCCCATGCCGGTCGCAAATCCTCGACGGATCTTGCCTGGAAAGGCGGCAAACCTTTGGGCATGGATCAGGGCGCTTGGGAAACCGTCGGTCCAAGCCCCTTACCCTTTGCGGAAGGTTGGCCCACCCCGCGGGAGCTTACAATCCCAGAAATTAAGCAGTTAGTGACGGACTATGTTCACTCCACCCGCCTTGCTGAAAAAGCAGGCTTTCAAGTGATTGAATTGCACATGGCCCATGGATATTTGATGCATGAGTTTTTGTCGCCAATTTCAAATCAGCGCACAGATCAATATGGCGGCAGTTTAGAAAATCGCATGCGCTTTCCTTTAGAGGTCGCAGCCGAGGTTCGCAAAGCATGGCCCGCGGAGCTTCCGCTTTTTGTTCGTATCTCTGCCACAGATTGGCTGGACAATGGAGGTTGGGATTTAGAACAAAGCATTTCATTCGCGAAAGAACTTAAAAAACGGGGCGTTGACCTTGTCGATTGTTCAAGTGGCGGCAATGTGCCCAAAGCGAAAATTCCTGTAGGTCCCGGATACCAAGTTCCCTTTGCTGAAGGAGTTCGCAAGGAAGCAGAAATTCTAACCGGTGCCGTCGGTAAGATCACCGAAGCCCTCCAAGCTGAAGAAATCTTGCAATCTGGGAAAGCTGATTTGATTTTAATCGCCCGGAGTTCGTTACATGACCCTTATTGGCCGTTACACGCTGCCGAAAAACTAGGCGTCGATGTGACATGGCCTCTGCAATACGGTAGAGTCCACACATGACAAAATCACACCACCACTCCAATGCTATGCAAGTTCGCCAAGCTCTTTGGGCTTTGCAAAAAGAAGTTTTAACTGCCCTTAAAGAGCAGTTTGACCATGAGGTGGGTTACGAATCTCAACCGAACGAATGGTTCAATGTTTTGATCACTGCGGAACGCTACAAATGGCTGCGCGAGCTGACTTCATTGATGGCCGACATTGATATCATGACAGAGCTTGAGATGATTTCTGAACAGCACGGTGAAACTGCCCGCGCAGAAATAGAGCGCCTGTTGTTTGAAGAGAATCCTGCAGCTGACACTTTCGGCAAGCAATACCGTGGATTGTTGTTGAATGGCGCAACACTGATGCCGTTACATTCACAATTAAAGGCCGCTTTGCAGAACTTGCCTAAGTCTGACAAAAACCAAGAACATCATCAAAATCACAGAAAATCTTGGCACGAAGAACACCGCAACCAAGCTCGCAAAAAACGTAACTAATATTACGTCACAGGGAAAAGACACATTGGCCCACTCTCATCAGTAATTTAAGATTTAAATTACTGGCCTAGGATGGGCCTTTTATTTTTTCTCATCTGTGTTTTTGGTGTTACGTTTGGCTTAGTGCTTTTTGCCCATGTATTTTGGGTTTAATAAATTTTCTGTCGAGAAGATTTCGTTAAGTTGTTCTAAAGTCACCACACCACGTTCAAGTGCCACTTCAGCGACGTTTCTGCCGGTTTGAGCACAAATTTTTCCGATGATGTCGCCCTCTTCGTGACCGATGATAGGATCCAAGTAAGTCACGATGCCGATGGAATTCAAAACGTTTTCGCGGCAGCGATCTGCATTCGCAGAGATGCCGTCGACGCATTTATTTTTCAGCGTGTAACAAGCTTGAGTCATCAATTGAATGGATTCAAACAGACTTGAGGCGATAACAGGCTCCATAACATTCAGTTGTAACTGCCCTGCTTCAGCCGCCAAGGTGACAGTCAAATCATTGCCGATCACTTTGAAAGCCACTTGGTTTACTACTTCTGGAATAACTGGATTTACTTTGGCTGGCATGATTGAAGAACCCGCCTGCAACTCTGGCAAGTTGATTTCTTTTAAACCGGCACGAGGGCCTGAGCTTAACAAACGCAAGTCATTACAGATTTTGGAAAGCTTCACAGCTGTGCGTTTCAAGGCTGCAGAGATAATCACATAAGCACCGCAGTCACTTGTTGCCTCGATCAGGTCTTCAGAAATCACAAAGGGATAACCTGTGACCTCAGCCAGTTTTTTGACGGCTAATGCCGAGTAACCCGCTGGGGCATTGACACCCGTTCCGATAGCGGTTGCGCCCAAGTTCACTTCTAAAATCAATTTCTGAACAGTCTTTAAAAGGCGGCTGTCTTCTTTCAAGAGCGTTGCAAAAGCATTGAACTCCTGCCCCAAAGACATAGGAACCGCGTCCTGCAATTGAGTACGACCCATTTTTAAAACGTGGGCAAACTCTTTGCCCTTTCTGTCGAAAGCCTCTGATAAAACATCGACCGCTTTCACCGCATGGTTGATGTGTTCGTACAAGGCCACACGAAAGGCTGTCGGATAAGCGTCATTCGTTGATTGGCACTTATTCACATGATCGTTAGGATGAACGGTTTTGTAATCGCCTTTTTTCAGACCACGAAGTTCCAAAGCGATATTAGCAATCACTTCATTGGCATTCATATTGACCGAAGTCCCGGCTCCGCCTTGAAAAATATCGGAGGGAAATTGGGGACCCCATTTTTTAGGATCTTTCAAAATGACATCGCAGGCTTCGACGATCGTTTGGGAAACGTCTTTAGGAATTGTACCAAGCTCTCCATTTGCCAGGGCTGTTGCTTTTTTAACCAAAGCCAAGGCTCGCACAAACAATTCGTCCTGACCGACAGTCATGCCAGAGATTTCAAAATTTTCGATCGCGCGCAGCGTGTGAATGCCATAGTAAGCATCAGCAGGAACTTGCTTATCGCCCAAAAGATCGTTTTCAACTCTGAACTGACTCATTTCACTATCCTCGTTTCGCCACGTTTCATCACCGGAAAAACTGACAGCGGAAGATTCGCCTTTTGCAAAGCCTCGCGCAATTTTTCGGGTGGTTCATTCATTGGCTCGTCACTGAGTTTAAAAGTTCCCCAGTGAACCGGTAGGGACAGCTTTGCATGCAAATCTTTATGAATTTGCACAGCCTCCCCAGCATCAATGTGCTGCAATTGCATGAACCAGCGTGGAGAATAGGCACCAATTGGAATAAGAGCAACATCCACCGCACCTAGCCGCTGATAGATGTCCTGAAAATCCTTAGAATAACCCGTATCCCCTGCAAAAAACACCTGGTGAGAGCCCTTCACCATCCATCCTCCCCACAGCGTCAAATTCCGATCGAAAAGGGAGCGAGCGGTCCAATGCTGGGCCGGGGTAAAGGTGAAATTTAAAGCCCCCACCTGAGTCCCTTGCCACCAATCGAATTCCCGCACATTTTTTATGCCTTCGCTTTCCAAAAGTACTTTGTTGCCTAAGGGCACCAGAAACTGGGTGCGCCCGCCATTCTGGTCATAGATTTTTTTAAGCGACGGTAAATCCAAATGGTCATAATGGCCGTGGGATATAATAACCACATCAAGCGCAGGCAACTGCTCAATCTGCAGCGGCAATTTTCCATAACGTTTTGGTCCCGCAAAACTAACGGGAGACACGCGATCCGATAATGCTGGATCCGTTAGGACATTCATTCCGTCCATCTGCACCAGCATCGCGGAATGCCCCAACCAGGTTAACATCAACCCCTCCGGATTTTGCAAAGCCTGCAAGTCCACTGGAATTGTCGGGGCACCGGCGGGATCGTCTTCTGGAAAGCTCGTGGTCCAACGCTGCCAATACCATTTCAGAACGCTCGGCTTGGGAGAGTTGTCATAATTATTTAAGAAGCCTGTCTTCCCATGATGAGGAAGGTTTGCATCGTAGTACTTAAAAGTTCCTGCGCAGCCCACAAGAAACCCCACATTAAAAAGCATTAGAATCATTCGCAATCGCATGCCATTACGATAGCACTTTACACGCAGCTTCATCGAGGGGAATTATTGCCATGACCTCTGCCTTAGGGCTACGACAGATGTTTAACAAAAAAGACTTCCGTAAAACCTGGAGTACCCCGTGATTGCTGACTATTGGAAGAAAAGCACGACCCAACAAAAAGTCCTTATTCTTTTCATCGCGACGTTATTTTTTAGAGCGTTCTTTAGTCTGAATATCGGCCTTATCGACGACGAGGCTTATCACTGGTCTTGGGCAAAAGACCTCCAACTTTCTTACTTTGATCACCCTGCTATGATTGCGTGGCTTGAAGCGATTACGACCTCCCTGTTCGGTGATAATCAGCTAGGAGTGCGGCTTCCAGGCTTCGTGTGCTTCACGGCGACGATCGTTTTATTGTACAAATTAACACGCGATCTTTTTGATGACTGGTCTGCGATCTTTGTCGGCTTTGTGATGTTATGGTCTCCCTTCTGGGGGGTTGGCGGTTACGTTGCTTCACCAGAGCCACCGTTTGCGTTGGCGTGGGTGGCAGCATCTTATGTCTTCTGGCAGGGAGTGCGCGAAGACTCTGCACGTTGGTCCACCCAAAAAACGTGGTTGTGGTTGGGTGTGATCATGGGCTTGGGATTAAACTCCAAGTTTATTGTCGCATTGTTAGCGCCGGGTTTTGGTTTGTATTTGCTGATGACTCCGAATCGACGCAAAGATTTGTTAACTCCATGGCCGTGGGTAGGATTCTTGATCGCGACTATTTTGTGCACCCCAATCTTTTGGTGGAACCACATGCACGATTGGCCGGGTTTCCGTTATCAGTTCCATGATCGTCACAGTGGTGAATCTTTTAACCCAGGTCGCTGGGGTGGCTGGTTCGCTGCTCAACTTTTGTTCTGCACGCCCTTCTTGTATGTGTTAATCGTGTTGGCGTTCATCAACTCAATCGTGAAACGCGTGGAAGCTCGTTGGAGATTTTTATTTTGCCTAACGGTACCAGCAATCGCCATTTTTTATGTGCAACCTTTCTTTGCGGACTACAAACCGCACTGGCCGGGTGCCGCTTACACATTGCTTTTGATGGGTGCGGGCTTCCTATGGTCTCAAGGTCTTAGATGGGGTCAGAAACAAATCGTAAAATCGCGCAGCAAGGCCTATACGTATGGGATCCTGGCATTCTTTGTTCCATTGGCATTTATTGCTTATACTCCTTTTGCATATCCATGGGTGCCCAAGGTTTTCAAAGCGGTGGCACCAAATGCAGAATGGAAAACGACTTACGATTTTTCGAATGAATTTACTGGTTGGGAAGAACTGGGAAAATTCCTGCTGCGCCGTCAACGCGAAATCCACGCAGAGACTGGTCACCGTCCGTTCTTGGGAGCTCTTCGTTACGAAACGACAGCGCAAACCATTTGGGGCGTAAAAAATACTGAAAAGATATATATGCTGAATTCCACAACGTCTCACTACACAGTGATGCAGACAGTGGAAGAAATGAAAAATCTGGAAGGCCAAGACGCTTTGGTTGTAACAACTGAAAAATACGATGCAGACATTCCAAATTATGCAACGTTCGAATCCTGCAGCCGTGATAAGCTTATGACCTTCCGTCATGGAATCCATGCGCGCACCTTCTATGTATATTCGTGCCATAATTTTAAAGGCATCAAATATGCGCCGGGAGAAATCCCTCCATCAGCACGCCGCTAATCGCGAAATAAAAAGGCACAGTTTTGAACTGTACCTTTTTTGAAATTACTCTTGCGGTGAGGCTGGGACGGACAAGCTGCCATTAATTCTTTTAAGCATGAATTTCAGATTGCTCACACTCATCGCGTATTCAAAATAGTCGCCCCCATTCAAATCCACATGAATACATAGCATGCTCTCAATGCTTTTTTTATTGCCAACCACGAGTGTTCGGATGGCCGAATTTTCTTTAATGCTCATGACAATTGGTGCTTTCAGCAAAAGACCTTGGGAGGTGTCCGCATCAGGACGAAGTCGAATTTCACATCGGACTGATTGAGTGTTCACACCTTGATTTGAAAAATACTTCCATACGAATTCATTTTCTCCAGGTTCGAAGTAAATGTCCTGATTGATCGTTATTGTAGTCCCTGTTGGCAAATCCCTCATCAACGAAGGTACATATTGTGAGGATGCGAACGTCGCTTGTCCAAAAAAAACAATCGTCAGAAATAAATGTTTTGAAAACGTCATAGGTAAATCCATTATTTCAAGCGGCAATCAATTGAATAAGAAACATTGCCCGTCGATACAGAGGCTTTCATACCTGCATTCTGCAATGTAACTCCATCGATCGCGAAAGTATTTTGTGCAACTTGTTCACGGGCTCCAGACCAAGTCATGATTTCAATAGAACCGCTGACTCCGGCTGCTTCAAATTCTTTGCTTCCGATCCAGTAGCGATAGTCTTGATGCAAATCGATGATCACATTGGCATTGCCAGTAGAAGATTTAACAACGCAAAAAGCCTGGTGGCCTTCGCTTTGTGTCTGCGCCATAGTGATTGAAGAGGCGATCGTAATTGTAAGGGCTGCGATAATGTTTTTCATAAATTTTCCTTTTTAATTATTAGAGTATTCGTGGGATTCAATTTAAAATGATTAAAGTTGCTTCAAGTCGTTTTCAGTCAATGGACCTTGTTCGCAAGTGAACTCTTCCGTGAAGCTCGTGATTTCAGAAGACGGATGCATACCTTCAAATTCCTTGTGCGCTTTAATTACTACCGTCCCGTTTGCAGAAGATAGATCATCACCTTTGAAAATAAGTGCCAAAGAAGAACTAGATTCCTTATTCACAGCCAGAATCAATCCCGCTGGGTGATAAGTAACAGCATCGACTGTGTCCGTAGAAACAGTGAACTTATTAAGATCTTGTTTCTTACCTTTGACTTTCAAAGATAAAAGTTGAGTGCTGCAACCATCAGCCTCTGCGCACATAACAGCAATGCGAGCGACCACTGATTTAGCTTTGCACTCGGATGAGTAATATCTTGGCGCCCAAGCCATCGCTTGGTTCGTGAGTAAAATAGACACGACAGAGAAGAGCGCGATTTGAGTTTTCATAAAGTAACTCCTTATGAGTTGTTTAATTTTTAGAAATCTAACTTCTTCAAAATAAAATCGGGAAATAAACCCCGGTCTCGTTAGGTCGGCAACGACCCCAGGTGCACATGGAGCTCTGACTAAGATTTGGTCACTTCATTCGGTTGCTAAAAAGATCCGCTTACTTGAGTATCTGGCCTGTCCAAAGTTCCAACAGAGTAACGTTCTGGGTCCGGGCAAGTTTTTCATTACTTTGCCAAGATTCCATAACGTCTCCGTTGAAGGCGTTTATAGACAAAGCAACGCATTGCGTAAATTAGAATGATTGGAATGTTTTTATCTAATTTTTAGATGGATTGAGTTTGCTCAACAATAGGGTTCTTTTTGGATGAAGCCTACAGAGCTTGGTTGTACTTGAACATAAGCAAAGCACTCATTGCCATTTACGAGATACAGGCTTTGATCATTACCGAATCACAGCTTGAACTGGCACCGTCAAATCGCGCAGCTCAAGACCGTTGTAATGCACCGGCAATTGCCCGCGAAATTTTTTGTCCACAACTCTGATCATGTAGAAACCAAATGGGATTTGCCCCACCAATTGAAAACCACCAGCAGAGTTTGTGCGAGCACGCGCAAAGATCGTCGCATCACGATCGATCAACTGAACAGCCAAGCCGCTCATATATTTTTGATGAACGCCTTTCACTTTTAAAGTGCCCGAGATGTTGACGACTTCTACGGTTGGTGCACCACTCACTGTCCCCGCCTGAATCAATTTGTCGTCGCCGCCTTGGGCGGAAACTTCAAAATGATCAGAGGCCAGATCTTTGGGTTTGCTTTCCTCGTCATGGGCACAGCCTGCATAGATCCCTGCAACAACCAAACTCAATAAAAGTAATTTCACCATCTTCATAGGACCATCTTAAGGCAAGGCTTTACTTTTGGTAGCAATGACGCGTCACTGATTACTGAGCGGGCTTTACGTGAACCGTGATCTCTTGATCATAACTGTTCACATACACACGAGTAGCACCACTGAATTTTGAAGAGGCCACATCCACTGTGTAATGACCATTAAAGAAAATTCCCGACAAAATAAATTTACCTTGAATATCAGAAGTCGCTTCGCCCACTGTCACACCATCGTCATCAAGCAGTCTAACTTTTGTGTATTTAAGTGGCGTCGCCGTGATGCCTTCTCCTTGCATCAAAGTTCCACGAATGCGTGTCGTTTGATTTTTAGTTCCAGTTACAGGAATACCCGTTAAATCATAGACACTGCCCGTGCGAGCATCCTTTACACCACCCGGATCAACACCGTAAGTTTTGCCGTTTAGATATTCCAAATTATTTTTAACTTCTTTTTGTTCTTTAGAGGCGCAACCAGCTAAAACCAAAAACAATCCAACGATGAAATACTTTTTCATAAAAACTCCAACACACTATTGAGCGCGCAAAGACTCGCGAACTTTTTCAAGCAACAGACCCAATTTATTTTTACCCGTGCGATCACCGCAATCAGCCCAGTAGCAATCATTCTTAGTGTGTTCGAAAATGCGCGCACTGCCCGTTGATAACAGCAAAGTTTTCAATTTCTCGTGACGAGTGAATTTATCAACCACAGCTTTTTCCATGAAGCCGTCTTTTACGTCATCCCAATCAGCACGTTTTGGAACATTCGCATCGCGACCACGATTAGCGGCCTCCATTGCATTCGGTGCGTCTTGCACCCATTTTATGAGTTCAGGTGTTTGGTATTTGTGTGCTTGATAGTAGTGCTCGCTTGTCGGCCACCACTCGTTATCGACAAAAATCGGATAGTTCGCGAAATTAGAAAACTCGCCATAGGGATTTTTTGTAGAATAAAAATCCAACTCGGTACCTTCATACGGCACCGGTGGAGTTTTGTAAGACGAATCCGCTAAGAAATGTGCGCAGGCAATTTGTGAGCTTAAAAGTAGAGTCGCAATAACAGCACGAAACATCTTCCATCTCCATGAAGGATGGGCTTCGTCTTTGAAGCCGATGGGGAGACTTTACCTGGCTCCGTGCGAGTTCCGCAGCAAAAAAGAGCAAGTTAATGCACAATGAAAAACATCGAACCCCTGAAAAACAAAATCCCCGCTCAATTAACAGAGCGAGGACTGTTTGAGCTAAGGAGCCAGGTAAAGGCTCCACAGCGGCTTCAAAGATTACGATGTCTAAACGTAAGAACCGCGTTTGATTTTTTCCAAGATCAATTTTTCTGTCTTGATAGGATCTTTGGGATCTACCGAGAAGTAAGATTGTTGCTCACAACGAATCTTTTCTTTGATCAACCAGCGCAGGATGTCCGCCAGGTTTTTGTTCTTTTTATCTAAGAAGAACGGATCGTTTTCCAAAGCATCTTTGGCTTTTTTCAAAGCACGTGCTTCAGCCGGATCGGATTCTTTCACTTTATAGTGAGGAAGATCGTACTTTTTAACGTCTTCAGGCAATACACCCAAGAATCTAACATTCGGTGCAGAGAAGTTAGAGTTACGGATCAAAGATGCCGCAGAACCCGCTTTCAATGTACGGAAGATATTTTGCATTGTGTACGCATCGAGATCTCCGAAGAAATACATCGGAACATCTAGTTCGTCCTGAATCAATTTTGACCAACCACGCACACCGTTCGATGGAACCCCTTGAGCACCCATCACGATACAGTTGTTACGTTTCGTGAAACCCATTGATACCAGCGTATTCGCCGTACCTTCAGATTCTACGATCAAGCAGAAATCGATTTTCTTTTTCGCCTTCAATTTCAAAGCTTGTGGTTTATTTTTAGGCTGGAACGGAGACGTACCCAGAGTCGAAAGATCAACAACGGCTTTATCACCATCGTTCAAAGTTTCAGTCACGATCAATTGTTGAGAATATGTTTGTCCACCACGATCATTGGCGAAACAGTTCAATTCCTCACGGTAGACCTCAAGCATGTCACCGATAAAGTCGATGATAGAATCTGACTCAGATTGATCATCGAAATCCAAGGGTTTCAAGCGAGAGTTCCCTTTGATCAAACCTTTGCACATGTAATAAAGCTCACGCTTGGTATTTACAGAGCCGATTTCCAAGTTGTTCAAAAGAATTTCAAGAACGAAAACCACACGAGCTAGTTTTTGTACCGACGAAACATTTAGTTCCGTACGAACAACTTTATCACCCGGAGTTAAGTAACCCACTTTAGAGTTGTACAAAGAGTTGTCCAATGAAGTCTTAACCGCTTCCAATACAGGACGCTTAGAAGACTCAAGATCTTTCAACATCTTGTCAGCCAAGATGCGAGCCTCTTTAGGAATATCAATTTTTAGTTCGCGAACGCTAAGTAATTTTGCCATTACGCTTTTTTCCCAGTCGTTTTCTTAGTCGTAGCTGTGGCTTTTTGAGTGCCGACTGCTTTTTTCGTCGTAGTTTTTTTAGTGCCTTGAGGCTCCGAAGCTTCATCAACCAAGTCTTCAGAAGAAATCACGTCGACTTCTTCTTCATCTCCATGATCGATACCTTTTTTCTTTTCACGCTGTTTTTGCGCCAAAAGTTTAGATTCAGCTGCTTCAAGGTCTGCCATCGCCTCTTCAGAATCACGGCCCAATAGTTTTTTCAAACCTTCTTCAGCCCTTTTCTTACGAGATTCGGGTGCATTGATAATTCTTGCCAAGCCTTCTACAAGGATCGGACCGAATTGCTCGATGTGTGCCAATTTTCTTTCAAGGTCAGCTTCTTTCACTTCTTTTTTGATGTGACGAGAAAGTTTTTGACCTGCTTGGATCAATGCCAAGCGAATCTCTGCCACCAACTCTTCCGATGCATCGATAGTTTCTTTCGAGGCATTTTTAAATTTGATGAACGGAGAAACGATAGAAATCGCAAAGATATAAGGACCTAGTGGCAAAGAGTCTTTAGGCTGCCCCAAGCCATATGTTTTCCAGTTTACGGATTCGATCGCCCAAGTGATCGCACAGCCCGACTTGTCGAACTGAAGTGGTACACGGTTGGCGAAACGAAGAAGTGTTACCGGAGAATCGTTTTGTTGATTGCGGTCCTTGAAACGCGCCAATGCAACTTCGACAACCACAGGTTTAAAGTCACAAATAGTCGGTTTACGAGTCACAACAGCGAAAAAGTCGATCTCACCTAAACGAGTGATCGATTTAGAAAGAGCTTCTTCCCCTACCGTCAAAACGGACTTCGTCGAAGGTGCCATCAAGTCTGTGTTTTGAACTGCCTGGAATACCTTTTTAAAGTCCTCTTCAGACAAAGATGTCAGAGGCTTTTCAAGAAGGTTTTTTGGAAGACCTTTTTTTACGAAATCAGAAATAGATTGATCTGAAATACGAGAGAAACCGGTCTTCAAAAACTTAGACAATGTCGTTTTACCGAACAACGTGGCATGAGTGATAAATTCACCCAGTTTAAACGTATGCGGATGCGGTAAAGAAGCCTCTGGAACCTTAGGAACTTCAGTGCTTACACGAGTCACAGTAACGAAGTCAGCGTCGTTCAATTTGTATGTGATTGTCATATGAGGGTTCACAAGGATTGTGCCCTCGATATAAGTCAAAATACCGCCATCACCGTTCAACTGAATACGTCCATCAAGGATGAATTCAACGCGTGTTCCGTGTTCGCGATCCCAATCCATAGACTCTTTGTTCTTAACAACGCCCGTATTGGATTTGATATCGACATCGACTTGCGCCGAAATCGCTTTACGCATTTTCTTTGTTTTAGAAACAACGCTCACACCACGAGCATTCGTCATCTGCGCCCAAGTCGTAGCGGCGGAGATACCGATACCTTGTTGACCACGAGAACATTGACCGCGACCGAACTTAGAAGAGGCAAGATATTCCCCGTAAACTTTGGCAAGATCCTCGCCCTCGATTCCGGGACCGTTGTCTTCGACAACGATGCGAATTAAATCAGTATTTTTAGTTGAACCAGCTCCAACTTTCGAAATTTCTACTAACAAATCAGGCAAAATGCCGGAAGATTCACAAGCATCCAACGAGTTATCTACTGCTTCTTTTAAAGTCGTTAGAACGGCTTTTAAAGGAGAAGAGAACCCGACTTGTTGGAGGTTTTTAGCAAAATATTCAGCTGTACTACTTTTAGTAATTTTGCTCACAGTCGCTTAGTCCTTATAACGATGTTAACGAATTTTAATACAATGACTTTGATAGCTTAGTCTCAACGCGAGTGGACAAATCAAGACCAAAGACTCAACACATCGCGACATAGCTTTCGAATGCGAGCCTAACATTTGTAATAACCCTTGTTTGAATACATGGCGACTAGTAAAAAGTTTGTTTAGTAAAGCCATCTTGTACGTTTTAGAATGCAGGCATTATGAACTATTTCGAATCCCCGCAGGCGACTTTCAAAAAGCTTGCGGAATCATTCACCGATTTGCTCGAGGGTGAAGGTATATTCCTTCGTCCTTACGCCAATCCAAATCTTATCCATTTCTGTCGCCTGACCCCCGACGAGCAACAAGATGTTTTGGCGCGCGTGAAGATGTATGTACTTGCCTGCGTTAAAGTAAAAGAAAATCACGGCGCGCTGAGTGATAACCGCCTAGCCATTGAAACCTTCCTGCATGTAACAGGTTTAAACGCCCGTTCTGAAGATTTGATGTTGATGAACGATGATCACCTGATCGAGATCTACAACAAAAATGGCATGCATTTATTCCGCTCTTTAAACATCTTTGAAATGAGCAGCTATACCTTCGAAGACCTCTGCTGCCGTCAATGGTTCCACCTTTATGAACGCCCGGCAGAGGCACAAGCAAAGATCGTCCAACTGGCTACTGAATTTTTCCTGCAAACAAATCCAACAATTATGCTCGCGGATCATGGTCCCATGCGTATTGTTGAAAAAGACACCTTAGAAAAGCTTATCTACATTGTCGAAACAAAGTATCTCATCCCCATCTTTAAAGGTGATTCTATCGAGGCGGTTCTCACTATTGTAATTAATTGGAATCCAGATACCATTCCGCAGTTTGTGAAGCCATAATAAATCCATGACATTGCAGGCTCTGTTTCGCTATTACGCACAGGCATTAACTGATCTTCTGGAAGAGGAAGGCATTGTATTTAGGGCCTATGCTGATCCCCTACTGCCCTATTTTTCTTTGCTTTCAAATGACGAACAACAAGCAGTGGTTGATAACATTCGATTGTATAGCGAGATCTGTTCCCGTGTGCATAAGCAAGATGGCTCCCTGACAGACAATGCTCATATGGTGAAAGCCGCTTTAGAAATCCTGGGTCTGACGGTGAAACAGGATGATTTATCCCTGATCGAGCCCGACCATTTCATCGAAATGTACGGGATAAATCATATCCAAATCTTTCGTTCCTTCAGTATTTTAGAAAACACCACTTATACCTTTGAAGATCTGGCCTGCAGAAAATGGTATCACCTGTATGAAAGAGCTCCTAAAGACCACCAAAAAACCACGGAAAAAGTCATGGAATTTTGGGGGCAAAAACCCCCTATTCGCATGGCTCCCGGCCTCGGAATTCAGGCTATTCAGGAAAAAGCCAGCTTGGAAAATCTGGTATGCATTTCTGAAATAGAATGGCTGATTCCCCTCTGGAAAGGCGATGATTTTGCGGGTGCTATGACACTGATTCGCGATCACGGTCGCGGCGCTAAGACAGGGAAAATTTAGTCTTCGGATTCAGGGGTTTCAGACACGCCTATTTCAGGGGAGATTTCGGTAGACGGAGAGCTGTTTTTTAGCTCATCCATAGCCATTTCTGCACGGGTTTTATAGCCCTTTTTGTTATTGCACTCCTTACAAGAGGGAACGCAATTATTCTTAGTGGATTTGCCTCCGCGGGCGATGGGAATTAAATGATCCATCGTCAATTCGGCTGCTTTAAACTTTTCCCCGCAGTGATAACAAAGACCTTTGCCAAGTTCCTGTCTCCACCATTGGCTTTGACGAAGCTCGCGAGCTTTCGCTTTTTCCTTTTTCTGGTGAGCCTCAGGGGCTGCGCTGAAGAAATAATCCATGGCCTTTTTATAGCGGAAACCCGCGCCAACAGCAATCCCACCCCGGCATTTACTTATAGATCCTATAATTTTTCTGATCTGGACAGAACTGAGGGCCTTTTGAATCCTGCCCCCTGGAGGAACTGAATGAGACTGACCGCTGCTTTGTGTATTCTGCCCCTGCTTTTTTCCCAACCAGCCCCGCGAATCAAGTCGTACCCGTTATTAACGACGATCCTTTGACCACCGAAACCTCAACGACATTCGCAAATTTTCCACTGGCTCAGAATGGGTCGACTTGGTGTTAGTGAAGAGATCAAAATCCAACTCGAAACTAGACCATAGTCACTCCTTAGGCTCCTCAATGTTGGCGGTGCTTAAGCCGATAACACTTACTGAGAAAATGTCCTAGAGGAGTGAGCTATGTCAGTGAAAAGCTTTAAAAAAGGCGAAGTCATCTTTAAAGATGGAGATAAAATCACCTCTGTTTATCTGATCCAATCCGGAGGCGCTTCACAGTGCTTAATCCGCGGAAAAAAGAACGTTGAGTTCTTTCAATTGGGGCCATCACACTTCCTGGGTGACCAAGTGATTTTAGGTGCACAAACTCATCCTACAGCTGCGATCGCAACTGCTGAAACAAAGGTTTTAGAAATCCCAGTTGATACATTAAAGCAGATGTACGAAGGCGCTCCGCAAATGTTGAAAGTGATCATCAAATCACTGGCAGAACGTTTGCGTATGGGTGTGAACGAAGTTCGTTCTGCTAAGCTTGAAAAAGATTCTTCCCCATGTCCTGAAGACCAAGTTGCGAAAGCATTTGGTGCCGTCTTTCATACTGCCAACCACAAGGGCGATAAAGAGGTTTTAAAAGGCCGTATCGTTGTTGAATGGACGATGATGAAACAATACGCGCAACGTGTATTTGGTGAAAGTCCAAAGCGTGTTGAGCAAGTGATCAATATCCTGGTGAAGCAAAAACTGGCTTTGTATGAAATGGGCAAACCTGCAGACAATCCAGAAGGAGCTGACGAAATCCAGAAAGTTCATTTCTTGGATTTAGGCCTGGTGGAAGCGTTCTTTGAATTCTTCCAATATTACTACTTTAAAGGTGCTGGTAAGTCGGAACTTCTTCGCGTGGATGAAGTATGTTTAAACCTGCTGGATGGTCTTTTGAAAGTCACTGGTGATTCACCGGATGTGGACCGTTTCGGCGTGACCAGCGTCGAATTTGCTAAATTTTCTGATTACTGCACCAACGAGTTAGGCTTTGCTTTAAATAACGATCACTTCACTCGCCTGGAAGGTAAAGGGATCTTTATGAAGCGCCGTACAGTGGGTGCCGGCGTATTATTGCAATTCGAAATCAAAGAATTCCGTTCGATGCTGCAAAGCTGGAAAATGCTTCGTGAGATCGATAAATGGAATGAACGCGGATACGTAGATTTGAACGAAAAAGAAGAAAAACCTAAGAAGAAATCAAACGGCCCTGAGTGCCCTCAGTGTAAATCTGAGGTTGTTGCCGGAGCTAAATTCTGTGGAGAGTGCGGCCATAAACTGGTCAGCGCGGCTTAGTGATGGGACCAGTTGTTGTATTCAAAGCCGTCAACGACGGCCAACAAAAGAAATACTTGTTCGAGCAGTTGACTGCCATCGAAGGAGCTATTCTTGTTAAAGGTTCCGAAGACGAAAGCGAACACGTCAACGCCGTATCGATGAATAATGCCGGCCAAATCCAGTGCATCATCACAGATGGCGGAAACTTTAAATTTTCTTTTAGTAAAGTTCTGACATGTTATTTCCGCGTGAATAATGAAAAGTATATGTTTGAAGCGACAGGCATTCCGTTTGAAGGCGGCGTAAACCTGACGATCAAAGATGTCTTTCACTTACAAAGACGTAAAAACTTCCGTTACACCCTGCCCACCGGCTTTCAAGCGGACTGTATGATCGCGACTTTAAACCAAGCAAGTTTCAATACGAATTTGCGTCTGATCGACCTTTCAACAGAAGGTTGTGCCGTTCTTTCCACTGCTGACATGCCAACAATGCGTTTGGATGACCGCGTGGAAGCCGTCATCTTTTTAGGTGATCGTGATCCAATTCCGGTACAAGGCTTCGTTAAGAATTTGCGTGTGCAAGGCGACGACATGGTTATCGGTTTAGAGTTCAATCACTTGGCCAACGCCAGCGAATTTGCCATCACCAGCGCCATCGTTGAAATGCAACGAACGGTCTATAAGAAAAAAGCTGCTTAGTAAAAGGTGCCACGGCACCTTTTTTTCCTACCTGGTACCTTTTTATAACGATGGGTAATACAGCTTATTGTCCCACATGCCTTCGTTGAAGTACTGGATGTTAGCTTTTAGTTTTAGAATCAATTCTTCTTTCCGGGCCGCAGGCTCTGACAACGGTTTTTTTCCATCACGATCATCGATTGCGAACATCTGTGGCTCACTTTGCCCCAAAGCCCAGCGGATGCGGTAGTCCTTGGCCATCAACTGATAGATACCATCGTTGAAGGTGACAGCGACTTTGTCGCCCTTCATAAAGATCGAACTGCCTAGATAGTTTTCTTCCTTTTGACGGATATTTAGGAAATCCAAAATCGTTGGCAGAATATCGATTTGCTGAACCACCATCTGCTCGTCCACTTTTGGAAACTTAAACGTCGGATGAAAGAAGAACAAAGGAACCTTGTAATCCCCCACCTCATTCGTAAATTCAGGGCGATAATGCAATGACGTATGATCCGCTGTTACGATGAACAAAGTGTCATTGTACCAAGGTTGCTTGGCTGCTTCAGCAAAGAATTTCTCGAGTGCCATATCCGTGTATGAAATCGTTTTCAAAATAGGAATGGATCCCTCTTTGAATTGATCCTGATACTTAGCCGGAACTTTAAAGGGCTGGTGAGAACTCAAGGTAAAGACCGAGGTCATGAATGGCTGAGGAAGTTTATTCACTTGAGTCAGCATCCATTGTAAGAACGGTTCATCCCAAATTCCCCACACACCGTCATCATCCGCGGAGTTGGCGTATTGAGTGGCCCCGAAATACTTTTCAACTCCTGCACTTTGCATGAAGGAATCAAAATACATCGTCCCGTTGTGTCCCCCATGAAAGAAACTTGTGGAATATTTTTTTTCGGCCAGTAAAGTTCCTAAACCCAAAAAATAATTAGCAGTAAAGTGCGAAGAAATAAAAGGCTCACTCATCAAAGCAGGAATACCGGCCATGATCGCGGCAACACCTTCGATCGAACGACGACCATTAGCGTAGGCGTGCTCAAACGTCAGGGATTTTTTCATCAATGAATCCAAGAAAGGAGTGCGAGAAACTCCATCCACAGGTCCCAAATACTCAGATCCAAAACTTTCCAACATCACAATCACGATGTTTTGTGGTTTCGCAGGACGATCTTTTAAAACGGATTCCCTCAAAGAACCGTTCAACAGACGCAACATATCCTCTTTGTTCGCGAAATACTTTTCGTGTTTGATCTCGTTACGGCCATAGCTTTTGATAAATGTGAATGTCGAATTCAAGACCAAGTTGTTCAACAAAGGCGCCGTGAACACATTCGCGTTCACAAAATTAATGGGCTTACGTTGAAAACCGCCGCGAATACCGAGCACTGCGAATGCCAATACCAAGAAGCAAACCAAACTATGGGCCACCCACGCTTTTCCGCTGCTGACCCAATGAATATTCCCGGGGCGACGCAAAATCTTCCAGGCCAAAATCATAAAGGTCGTAACGATCAAAGTATTGATCAAAAACAGCAACCAATAGCTGCCAATAAAGTTCAGCATCTTGCCTTGCGCTTCATTCAAAATAAAAATCGTATCGTAAGTAAAACGGCGACCGACAAAATTGATGAATTCTGTATCAACCAAATTCAGAATTAAAAAAGGCACATTGATTAAACAATAGAGGCCCCAAGTAACCTTTTCCCAAAGCGGATTCCAAGATTTCGGCCACGGAATAAGTGCCAACAACAAGGCAGGAGCTGCTCCACAAAAAGCCGCCGAAAGGTCAAAACGCATCCCCACAAAAAATGACCAGAGCAAATCCGAGACCGATTTAGAATGAAATAAATTCCAATTCCAAAGCAAAAACTCCACCCGAGCCAAGGTATAAAAAACCATCGTAACTAGAATGAGACCCAAAATCTTAACAAGCCGCTGAGAATGTCCAAACATAGCCCAGCATCCTACACCGCCGCATCAAGTCAAACAAGACCCACCGCCACGCCAATCACCCCGAGTTCCAAATCCCCAACCCACTTGCGAGCAGCAGGATTGGCTATATCAAGGCGCGAGGCGGAAGGCGTACTCCCCGTACGCCGACAACGAGCAACGAAGAGATAGCCAATCCTGCAAGCGCCCACTGGACTTGGGAGTGGGCCTCTGGTACGTTCCCTCCCTATGACTCAAGAACAAATGCAAAAACGTCTCGAAGAAAATTACCCTCAGTGTAAGATTGAAGTGTTCGATTTAACTGGCACTCAAGATCACTGGGAAGTTTACGTGGAAAGCTCGAAATTCGCGGGCCTCACACGTATTCAACAACACCAACAAGTGATGGCTTGCTTTGGACCAGAATTGAAAACTGGTGAAGTGCACGCACTCTCCATCAAAACAAAAATCGTTTAAGATAATTATTCAAAGAGGAAATTTTATGTCTCCAACTCTACAAAAAATCGACGGTATCGTTAAAGGTAACAAAGTAGTGCTTTTCATGAAAGGCACTCAACAATTTCCAATGTGCGGTTTCTCTGCACGTGCTTGCGCGATCCTTCAAGATCTTGGTGTTCAATTTCACGATGTAAACGTTCTTGAGGACGAAGAAATTCGTGCGGGCATTAAAGAATACGGCAACTGGCCGACAATTCCTCAATTGTATGTAAATCACCAACTTGTTGGCGGTTCTGACATCATGATGGAAATGTACCAATCTGGTGAATTGCAAGAGCTAGTAAAGTAAGCAAACCATGAGATGCAATGTTGCCCTTTGGGACCGCATCTTAAGGTTTTTGATGGGCGTAGGCTTGACGGCCTACGCTATCGCCGGTGGTCCGTTCTGGACTTACATCGGTATTTACGGTTTGTTCACTGCGGCTTGGGGCTTGTGTCCTATCTACGCATTCTTTAGAATAAGAACTCTGAAAGATTTTTACCGACCCGTTCACGACCAGGAATAGGATTACAGCATGTCATCAGCAGCCCTCCTCGAACTTGATAGCTTTCTAAAAAAAGACCAAATCAAAACCGACGAGGAAAGTTTAAAATACTGGGGCAAGGATTGGACGACCTATTTCGATATCAAGGCATCCGCCATCGTTTTTCCTCACACAACTGAAGAAGTTGCTGCCCTTGTTAAATGGGCACGCAAAAATAAAATCGCATTGGTACCATCAGGGGGTCGCACAGGCTTATCGGGCGCAGCGGTCGCAACCCAAGGTGAAGTTGTTGTTTCTTTTGATCAAATGAACAAGATCAAAGATTTTAGTGCTGTTGATCAAACAGTGGTGATTCAAGCAGGGGTTGTCACGGAAACTCTGCAAGAGTTTGCTCACTCCAATAATTTATTTTATCCAGTGGATTTCGCGGCGACGGGTTCATCACAAATGGGTGGAAATATTTCGACCAACGCAGGCGGTATTAAAGTGGTTCGCTATGGTCTGACACGTGACTGGGTGGCTGGTCTGAAAGTTGTGACTGGAACTGGCGAAATTTTAGAACTGAATAATGGCCTGGTAAAAAATGCGACTGGTTATGACCTTCGTCATTTGTTCATCGGTGCTGAAGGAACATTGGGTTTTATCACCGAGGCGACGATTCGTTTGGCGCCGGCGCCGCCACCCATGAAAGTTTTGGTGATGGCAGTCAGCGGCCTTGAAGCCGTGATGAAAATATTTGGCAAATTTAAAACTCAAACGTCTTTGGTGGCGTTTGAAATGTTCTCGGACAAAGCTTTGGCTAAAGTTCTAGAAAACACGGGATTGCCGGCACCCCTTGAAACCTCCGCCTCATTTTATGTTTTGGCGGAAGTGGAAATCCGATCTGAAAACGACGAGGAAAAAGCTTTAGAAGTTTTCGGCCATTGTGCTGAAGACGGCTGGGTTATTGATGGCGTGATCTCTCAATCAGATACACAGGCGACGACGTTTTGGAGATATCGCGAAGACATCTCTGAATCATTGGCAAAATATTCTCCGTACAAAAATGACATCTCCGTGGCGATCTCTAAAGTTCCACCGTTCATGGCAGACCTAGAAAAAGTTTTAGCCAGTGCTTACCCTGATTGGGAAGTTGTGTGGTTCGGTCATATCGGCGATGGGAACTTGCACATAAATATCTTGCGTCCGCAAGGAATGAGCAAAGAAGAATTCGTTCAAGAATGTCGCAAAGTCGATGTGATGGTTTTTGATGCGGTTAAAAAGTATCAGGGTTCCATCAGTGCCGAGCACGGGGTCGGTTTGACCAAGAAGTCTTTCCTAAACTACACACGCTCTAGCGCTGAAATTGAACTGATGAAGGGGATCAAAAAAGTATTCGATCCCGATAACATCATGAATCCTGGAAAAGTCATTTAAGCTGCACTGATCTAGTACTCAAAGTCAGACCAGTCTTTAAGATTATATTTCGTCAGTATTTTCTGAAGCTGATCTGATTTTCTTGCTTGAGCCAACCACACCTGCAAACGAAGCGGATGATCCGCAAACGCCGGCGGGCTTTCGGCGGCTACCAAACTTAACGTATTAAATCCAGTCAGAGACGTCGCTTGCAACTCCAAGCTCAGCAACTGTCTGCGCTGTTGAGTATAACGAATGACGTTGTAATCACCTAGCGCCACGTCCACGCGACGCTCTCCGATGACTTTAATTACTTTTTCCGCGACATCTACGCCTTCAAGTTTGATGGATTTTTTGAACTCTTCTGGGTCTAAGCTAAAATCATTTTCCTGTCCCAGATTTGCAAATGCCACGCGCAGATTCTCCAAAGAGTTTTTATCCACCACTCGCATCTTAATACCTGGAGTGAAAAGGGCCCCTGTGTAACTTACGCCCAATTTGGAACGTGCGATTTGATAGCCGGGCTGGTAGCGAACCAAATAGCTGGGCATCACCGCAAAATCGATCTTTTTGGCCTTTAAGGCTTTGGCAAGCTCGTCATTTTTAGTATTAACGATCTTCAGTTTGAAATTATTTTTCTGGGCCATGTCTTTCAAAATATCAAAAACGTAGCCACTCCACACATCCGCTCCACGATCACACAGGTAAGGGCAATGAGCTGCCATTCCGATGCGAACTGTGGCACCACCGTAATCGCCTTGAATTTGTTGAGATCCTGAGGCTCGGGGATCTGGAAAACTTTTTGGCGGAGGTGCTGGCAGCGCCAACCACCCCTTAAATTCCGAAACCGTTTCCCTAGTCACGGGGAATGTAGGAATCAAAACTTTAGGTGTCACCGGAGTTCCAGAGAAATGGGCAATCAACTGTCGCGCAATTTCACGGCCCATTTCGGCGCAGTATTGGGCCGAATCGATCACCGTCAGACGACGCTCTTTGATATTCGTAACAGCCACGGGGTCACCATCAATAGAAGCATGAATGACTTCACGACGACCTTTGTTCCATAGCTTCTCAACGACAGTATTTCCACCACCGTCATTCACACTAAAAATTAAATCAATGCTGCGTTTTTTAGGAAACTCTTTCATCATGCTGTTCACAGCATCACCAGCAGCCAAGGGATCAATCGCTTCGTACCGCTTTAAAACAACGAATTTTCTTTTGCGACTGCGAAGAGCATCAAAAAATCCATCAATGCGGTTAATCACCGCCGAAACACGGGTGTATTCAAAAATCACGATTTTGATTTCGTGATTTTTGGGGAAAAGACTTTCCACATAAATTCCGTTGTTCCACCCGGCTTGATAATTATCACTGGCGACGTAAGATGCCACTTTTCCGTTAAGCACGAACTGGTCAAAGGTGAAAACAGGGATTTTTTTTAAAGCTGCATCTTGAGTCGCGCGACTGACGGTGGAAATATCTGCAGGCTGAACGATCAGCGCATCGGGATTCAGATCAATTGCATTTTCCATCTGATGAATCTGATTCATGACTCCCAGATGTCCTTCCCCCGCCACATGGGGAATCAGTTGAATAATCTGCTTGGCTGACTCGTTGTATTTTTTAATTTCTTCTTCAAACCCGCGTCTCATAGCAACTTGGGCTTCGATTCGGTTGCTCCAATAGAATACATGTACAGAAAGGCTTTTAGCCTCAGCTCCAAGGCTCGCGATTAATAAAAACAAAGATAAGAATGCTTTGAGTGGTCCCACGGTGGAGACCTTATCAAAGTTTTATTGGTAACTCTCTGATTCTCGACATTAAAATTCAGTTATTTACCACGGAGCATTGTTGACCTCAGTGAAGTCATTCTAAAACAGTGACGTCGAGAATGGAAAAACGGGATCGGAATATTGTCCACAGAATGATTTTATTTCGATTTTGCATCCCCGGTTCGAGGATGATTAGGAATAGTTAGGAGCTTATTAAGAGTGCCATCGGCTTTCATGTCTTTCACAGCTTCTTCTATTTTCGATACATCGCTTTTAGACATGCGTCGATTTGAGTAGACATAACCCACCACAGATTTTTTATCCGGATCATCGATCGATTTCGTCAGTTTTTCTAAACCATTCACTTGGACATAGTATTTCGTACTCATGCTGGGAAACATCACCGCTTGAACTCGTTTCGCTTTAAGCATTCGAAAAAGTCCATCAGGATCGGGAACGCCAATGGTCCTTTCCTCTGAAATAAGCAGGTCATATTCTTCTTTGGTAAAACTGGATTGCGAGCCAATCATCACTCCGAATTTTATCGATTTATCTTTGATAAAATCATCAATGTTGGGATGCTTACTTTCAATCGAAGATAGAACCTTCAATGCTCTTTTGGCTTCTAATATCGGAACGAAATTTGCGGACCCCTCAAACTCAAAAAGCGAAGCCGTAAAGAAAAAAAGATCTAACCGTCCCAACTTCATTTGAGAAATCGCAGAAGGCCTCGCATACACCGTTTCTATAAAAGTACAACCGGTGCGGCGAGCTAACTCCTGGGCGAACTCATGCCCGATTCCTTTCACCTGACCATCTTCGCGATAATACGTCGGAACGTAATTTGCCAAGCCCACTTCAAAGCGACGGGTGCATTTTTCTGTTGCCGCAAAGGCATACTTGAACATGCCCCAAAGCATGGCCAGCACGATAAAAGGAATTAATTTTGCCATCATATGCACATTCTAAACGTGGGACCGAAGGGAATCAGTCTGTAAAAAGACATGCTAGTTTGTAAGTGGCGCCACACAACGGAAGCCATGGGCCCCATCACTAAAGGTGCGACTGTAGTCAAAGTCGATGGCAAAGATGCCGGCCTCGCGACCGTTACTAGCACTGCCACCTCTGAAAATCGCACTGGCGGGACGAGCATTGCTTAGGTATGCATAACCGAAGCCACAACGTTCCGTTGTGTTAGAAGGATCTGCACAAGTTTTTCCTTGAGCTCCTAAAAGCATTTTAAAAAAACTTCCGTCGATCATCGCCGACAAGAAATCATTCGTGCCGGTATAACTATCCGCATAGGTGTCCTTCACGCCTTCCCACGAGCCCCCCGAGAAATCCCAAAGCACGGAACCGTTACTTAGCTGGTGAGTACGACGGAAATTATGCCAGACTGAATCGGAGCAAGAACTTGCCGCCGCCGGATATGTAAAGCCCGGTAGGTTTACACAAGCCTCGGAGTCATCTGTGGATGCTTCCAATTGATTCGTGCTGGAGCGGTTCCCCTGATTGACTTGTCCTGTGCCAACGGTACCGCTGCTCCAATTTGAACCCAAAGATGAAATGTTACGAGCGACTGTATTCCACTGCGTGTTGTTGATCAGGTCATAACCAGAACCCAAGGCCTGACACTCGGAAATCATTTGATCCACATTCAACAAACGCCACGGGGTGCCGTCTGCACGGGATTCCGCCACATAGGCTGCGCTATAAGTTTGATACCCGTCAGAATTTCCATAAATCTTCATCTCAAATTTTGCCAAACAGAATTCGCCTTGCAAAGTTCCATTTTCACCGGGAACTAAGACGTAATTCGAGGGACACAAAAGGCTCGTCGAAATCTTCCAAGTCGTCGTGTAAGCCCCCGCTGTGATCGTCGAAGTCAAAGTTCCCGAAGCCGGGGAAAAAGCTTTTAATGACAACGTATCCCCCACTGTAGCGGATACCGAGGCACCCGCTGCTGCCCAATTTGCACATGGGGAAATACACACTTTTGCTCCATTCGTGACAGCCACCGTCACGGCACCTGTGCCACCTGCCAAGGTGAACGAGTCACTGGTAAACTCTGTGGATGGCGTCGCGTTTTCCAACGACTTGACATAGAAAGGAACTAGGGAGCTGGTCCACGTGACTGATGCAGAGGAGGATGTATTGCCCGCTTTATCACGCGAGCGAACCTCCATGCGGTAAGGGGTCCCATCCACCAATGTCAGACCGGTTAATTGCAGTAAAGGTCCCGCACCCACAGACTGCCACGCTTGAATTTCGGCCGAATCACTGACCCGCACTATCCGGGCCTGATAATCTAAAAATCCACTGTGGGTCGCATCAGCTACTTCATTCGCACTGATATTTTTTACGAAAACTTTGGGAGAGAAAGAATTGGAACCCGCTCCCTCTGCACCCTCTGCCTGCGCAATCACGGGCGTGGCGCTGGCCGTGGAGTCCAATACCACACTGATATTTACGCAAGTAGATTCGTGGGAGAAACGATCCTGATATTTTACAGAGACGTCTTTTAAACCATCACTCGCCGTCAAAGCCCAAACTTTAGCAGCCGCGAAAGGTTCATAAGAACCTGAAGCACAGGTTGCGGAGTTTGAAATCTGCATCTCATATAAAGTCGCATCCACGGCGCTTAAATTAAAAGTGGGAGATGAGCTCTTCACGAAATTGACAGAGCTGCCGTCTGTATAATCTGCCACCACCGTCAGTGAGGGACTTGTCGGCGCCGAAGTATCCAACAACACTGTCGTACTAACACAGGAAGTGATTGCACCTGATGCATCTTTAAACTGGGCGGACACGTCCTTGGTTCCATCCGAAGCCGTCAAAGCATAGCCAGTGACCGTCGAGGCATAGGCAACCCAGGTGCCGCCACTGCAGTTCGCATTGTTAGTGATTTTCATCTGTGTCGGCGTGATGGATGAAGAGGAAAGCGTCAGATTGGGAGTGGAATTATCAGTTACTTTAAGACCCGAAACGGTCAAGGTTCCGTCAATGGCGATAGCCTCCGGGCCGAGAGCATCAGACGACCCTAAGGATACTAAGCTCACATCCATGGTACAGGCTGTAAGGACGCCCGCCAATATAGCGATAGTTGAACGGAACCAGACAGATAAATTCACCGATACGACCCCAAAAAGTATGAGATATTTATCGGCTTTTCATGAGGTCCACTGAATCCGGGTTCTCGGTTTGAGGCAGGAAATTTTACAGAATTTTTACCAGAATAGAAGTAAACTCAGCTCTGAGTTTCTGCTCTATGGTTTCATAATGACAAAAACTAAAAAGGCCCCGGGATACGGAGCCTTTCTCGATTCTCTTTTAGTTGTTTGTGCCTTGCGCACCCGCTGCATTGATAGCCATGCAAACGGCTGAATTACGGTAACGGTAGCCTTCCCAGCGTCTTGAAGGGACACAAGTCAAAGTGCCGCAGTCTTCACCGGGAACAATTTCACCATCAATTGCCATCATCACTTGGTTTCTTACACACCAAGAATCACCCATTGGTTCATCATTGCCTCCATAAGGCTCCACTTGAAAAGCCAACGCCGGTACTGCTGTAAAAATAGACAATGCGATCAACAATGATTTCACGGGAACCCCCACTTAATTTTTCGAGGTTCCGGATGTACCACGGGCTGCTGTTGGGAACAACCCAGCTTGCAAAAATGTTACAGATGTAACGACAACGCGTTAATAAACAACACGCGTGCGGATCGAACGATCCAACTTGCCGATCTGATCCGCCAAAGCCTGAACCTGAGCCGAATGCACATCCATGACCAGGTAACCGATTTCTGGGTCTGTTGAAAGGTACTGACCTTCGATATTCGCACCGGCTTTCGAAATGATACCATTGATCTCTCCCAATACTCCGGGCTCATTACGATGGACGTTCAACAACCGAGATGTCCCCTGCTTAACGGGCAAATCAACATTTGGGAAGTTCACGGCACCCGACGAGGAACCAATGCGCAAATACCGTCGGAAACTTTCCGCAACCTCCAGGCCGATCGCATATTGGGCCTCTTCCGTACTGCCCCCGATATGGGGAGTTAGGATGACGTTCGGTAGCCCCTGCAATGGAGAGGTAAATTTAACCTTGTTGGACGCGGGTTCTTCAGGAAACACGTCAATGGCGCAACCTGCGATATGCTTTTCTTTCAATGCTGCCACGAGATCTTCGATGACCACCACAGTTCCGCGGCTGGCGTTGATCAAGTGCGCACCTTTTTTCATCCACGCAAGCTCCACTTTCGTGATCATGTCCTTGGTCTCAGGAGTTTCAGGAACATGCAAGGTGACAAAGTCAGACTCTGCCAGCAATTCACCCAAGGTTGCTTTACCAACGGCATTTCCTAGGGGAAGTTTTTTAACGATGTCATAAAATATCACGCGAAGGCCCATTGCCTCGGCCAAGACACTCACCTGACTGCCGATGTGACCGTAACCCACGATTCCCAAAGTTTTTCCGCGCACTTCATGCGCGCCTTCCGCTGATTTCACCCAGCCACCCAAGTGCGCCTGAGTATTGCGATCTCCCAGTTGACGAGATAAGGAAATCATTTCTGCAATGACCAGCTCCGCAACCGAGCGCGTGTTGGAGTGAGGTGCATTGAAAACCGGAACGCCCCATTTGCGGGCGTTCTTTAAATCGACTTGGTTTGTGCCAATACAAAAACAGCCGATGGTCAGCAGATGCTTATTAGCCTCTAAAATTTTTTGAGTGATTTCTGATTTCGAGCGAATGCCCAAAACATTGTAGTTTGGAAGAATTTTTAAGAACTCTTCTTCTGTAGGCGCATGAGTAATTAAATCCACTTTGAAACCTTCATCAGAAAGTCTCTCTTTGGCGACGGTGTGGATATTTTCAGTCAGAAGAATCTTAAGCTCACTCATGCGGCCTCCAAGTACGTAGTTTAGAGCCAAAACGTGGCGGTCGTCACTACTGACCATAGGCATCAAGGGTGGTCAAAGGACCTTCGCCGAGCCATCCTATACTCTATGGCAAAAACTCGAGCATTTTCCCTACTCATTGTCGATGACGACAACCTCATCCACCAATCATTGAAGATGAGTCTGCCCTCACACTGGAAAGTTTTTTCTGCACAAAAGCTGGAGGCTGTTCAGTTCGAGCGCTTTTACAATGCTGCCTTCGTCGACATGCACCTCGAGCCCAACAAAGCGGCAGTCGGTCCTCAGATCATCGAAAAACTTATGAAACACAATCCGCAACTTGAAGTCGTTGCGATGTCAGGTGATTTGAGTCGCGAGCTCATGGAGTCTTGCCTTAAGGCTGGGGCCCAACGTTTTCTAGCAAAACCACTGATGCCTGAAGAAATCACGATGGTGCTTGAAAAAATTGAAGCGCTATGGGATTTGCGAACCGTCGATCCAAGTGCCGACCGCAACTCTATTCGCTGGGTGGGACAATCCAAAGAATCCCAAGCGATTAAAAAACGCCTGGCAGATCTGCGTGGCGAAACGAAACCCGTTTTAATCGAAGGTGAAACCGGTTGTGGTAAAGAAGTGGTTGCCAAACTTTTGCACGAGCAGGAGGGTGAAAGACCCTTCATCGCCGTCAACATCGCAAGCATCCCTGACAACCTTTTTGAATCAGAAATGTTTGGTCACGTCAAAGGGGCCTTCACGGGAGCGGATCAAAATAAAATAGGCTTGGCTGAAGCCGCCAACGGTGGCGATTTGTTTTTAGATGAAATCGAAGCGTTGCCCTTAACTCAACAAGCAAAGCTTCTGCGCTTTTTAGAAAGCGGTGAAGTTCGCAAAGTGGGCGCGAAAGAACCTGTCACGGTGAAAGCTCGTGTCATTGTTGCTTCAAATAAACCCTTGGATAAAATGGTCGCAGCTGGGGAGTTTCGCGAAGACCTTTTGTACCGCTTGGCTTCGCAGAAAATTCAATTGCCTCCTTTGCGAAATCGTCTGGAAGACATTGATGAGCTGGCCCAACATTTCTTAGCCATGGAAAGACCTCGTCGTAACAAACAGTTTACAGAAGATGGCTTAGCTGCTTTAAAAACATACAACTGGCCCGGAAATGTGCGCGAGCTCAAGCGTGTTTGTGAACAATTGAGCTTAACGTCCCCGTTGCCCTTTATTCGTGCAGAAGATGTGAACAAGTGGTTAACTCCGGCGGCGACTCCGGCTAAAGCACCTTCCTATACAGTGATTGATTTTGCAAAGGGCTTAAATACTTTGGTTGATGAGTTCGAGGCCCATGTGATACGCACGGCAATGAAACAAACGAAAAATATTGAAGAGGCTTCACAGCTTTTGCAGATTTCAAGATCGAATCTTTATAAAAAGATCAGCGATTATAACATCCAAGAGGAATAGATCATGGATTTTCAACTTCCCATCACACTGAATATACCTGCTGCATGGGAATCCCATATCTATCGCCAAACAGTCTTGATTGTTCTTTCAATCATCTTTGGCTCCGGTGCCATCGTCTTTTTCTTCCGTAACAAGAACTATTACTTTGTGCAGTCATGGGCCAGCATCAAAAGCTGGTTGGTGGCAGCGCCCATTATGTTCATTGTCATGGGGCTACCGACACCATGGCCCTTGATCTGTTTGACGTGCCTTGCAATCTTGGGTGCTAAGATCTTTTTCCAAATCATGGGTATGTTCCACCGAAGCAATTTCGTTTTAATTTGCTATGCGGGAATCATCGGTTTGGCAGCGTGTATTTATTTTGATCGCGAAGATATCTATAACGTGATGCCTATGATCGTATTAGGCGTTTCCTGCTTAGTTCCACTGATCCGAAACTCTTACAAGCGCATGATTCAGTACATGTCTTTGACATTACTGGCGTTCATTTTTTTGGGATGGTCTTTCATGCACTTGGGGTTAATCATGAAATTCCCAAATGGAATTTACCAATTAATGTATTTGATCATCTTGACTGAGTTCTGTGATAACACAAACTTGGCGGTGGGTCGTTATATCGGTGGCTGGAGACTTTTTCCATCTATAAACGCTCGTCGTACTGTGGGCAGTACCGCCGTTTCAATTCTTTTGACACTTTTCCTTGCGGGCAGCATGCGCTTCTTGCTTCCGGATGGGTCTGATAAATACTGGTTGGCTTCGGGATTGATTGCGTCGTTAGGCGGTTTTTTAGGTGACTTGGTGATGACAGTGGTACGTCGTGATGCGGGCATGAAAACTGTCGGTCCTTTCATTATAGGCCGTGGTGACTTCCTTCATCGTGTGGACCGCTTGATCTTCGTCGCTCCCATTTATTACTACGTGATGACGGTTCTGCTATGAAGGATTGGGATTACGAAAATGAGCAGTGGACCAAGCTGCCTGGATATTTAAAACATCTGCCACTATTCACTCGCCACATTGATTTTTTCAGTGTGTGCATGCGTTTTTTGTGGTCACTGATTTTAAAAAATATCATCTTTAAGTTTTACATCCGTTTGAAAGTCACAGGTGTGCCTTTCAAAACAGTTTACGAAAAACACCCTAAGCTTATCATTATCAGCAATCACGCCAGTCACTTGGATGCGGTTTCTTTGACAGCCTCGATTCCGCGTATTTACTGGTTGACGGTATATATTGCTGCGGCAAAGGACTATTTCTTTTCAAATCCCCTGTTCATGTTTTTTTCACAACACTGCTTGGGCGCAATTCCTATTGATCGTAAAGACCGTAAGGGTGAAGCGGTTAATCTGATTTTAAAACTGCTAACTGAGCTGCCACGCATGTGGTTGATCATTTTTCCTGAGGGCACTCGCTCGCAAACAGGTAAGGTGCAGATGTTTAAACGGGGTGTTTCTATCTTTTCCGAGAAAACTCAAACCCCGATTCTGTTCACTTACCTAGAAGGAAACTCGGATCTTTGGCCTAAGGGTCAGTTCTTTGCAAAGCCGGGCCGTTTGGTTTTACACGTTGGTCCCGTACATCCACCGGGGCCTATTGAAGAGGTGTATGCTGCTTACAAGAGCTGGGTGATGAGTTTTCATCCTGAGGCTTTCCCCGTGGAAGCTGGAATCGAAACGAAGGAGAACGCCGATGACATTAGCAATCCCTCAGAACAAGTTTGAAGTCGAGAAACGAAGTTTAAAAATCGGCCCTTATGATGTTTGCTCTGTTCCAACCGGTTTGTTCGGCCTGGATGGTGGCGCGATGTTTGGAACAGTTCCTAAAGTTTTATGGGAAAAAACCAATCCCACAGATGATAAAAATCGCATTCAAATGGAAGCTCGCGGATTATTATTAAAATCCCCTGGTTGCAACGTTTTGATTGATACGGGAAATGGCGCTGACTTCGTCGCTAAATACGGTGATAAGTTAGGCAACAAATTTGCTGAAATGTATGGCATGGATCAGGCCGGTCCGTCTTTGATGAAATCATTGAACTCTCACGGTTTAAAAGCTGAAGACATTCACCACGTCATTATCACTCACTTCCACTTTGACCATGCCGGCGGTGGTGTGACGGAGCAAGGTGGAAAACTGGTTCCAACATTTCCCAATGCGACTTACTGGGCGCAAAAAGGAAACCTCGAGGTCGCCACCCATCCGAACTTGCGTGAAAAGGCCAGCTATTACGCCGCTAATTTTCAACCCTTGATAGATGCAGGTGTTTTAAAGTTATTGGATGGTCCCACTGAAAACTTCATCCCCGGGATTTCCTGCGTAATCTCGAACGGCCACACTCAATCTCAACAAATTATTAAAGTCACCGATGGACAAAATACGTTGATGTATTGTGCGGATATGGTTCCCACCAGTACTCACGTTAAAATCCCGTGGTTAATGGGTTATGACCTCCAGCCACTGGTTCTGATGGAAGAAAAAACCAAACATTTAGGCGAAGCTGCTGATGGGAAATGGTTCCTTTTCTTTGAGCATGATCCTTATTGTGATGCTGCTTTAATAGAAAGAAATGGCCACGATTTCTCGGTTCAAAAAAGATTCTGGCTGTAATTGACGAACTTTTTTTCTCTTTTTCCATGGGGCCGCTCACCGCCCCATTTGGAAACGCTCTATTTTGAGAATGCCATTTTGTTTATCAAAACTCCCGCCGATAGGCTTGTTATGCTGATGATATTCAGACATTTACAAGAGGGACAACAATGAGAAATGTACTCGTTCTAGCAGCACTCAGCTCCTTGATGATTTCATGCGCGTCGATCAAATCGATGTTTGGCTCTTCCGAAGAAACTCCACAAACGCAGGAGCAACCCAAGCCACCAGATCCATTAGATCTACCTGACGAGGACTCTGCAGAGCGCGTAGCCCCTGCTCCCTCCGCCGAAGGCCAACCGGCTCAAGCCGCTGCCGGTAATGGTGCCGAGCTTTCTAATCACTCGGACCCCGCTGTTGCTGAGGCAGCCAGTGAGCTTGCCGCACAAACACAAAGCCCGGCTAATAATATTTCAGGTGTAAACGAAAACCTTCCGCCGAAAGTTATTAACGAAGAAATGCGTCAGTCTTACGGACACGTTGAAGCGCCACCAATCTATAATACGAACTCTTATGCAGATGCCCCTGCTAAAAAGAGCAAGAAGGCTGCGATAGAGAAAAAATCCAAAGGTAAAAAAGAAGTCGCTAAGAAACCCAAAGTCGATTGCAAAAAAGTCGCTAAAGCTGGCAAGAAAGCTAAGAAAACAGACGTAGCTTACTGCAAAGCTGAAAAGAAAGCTCAAGCTGCAGCTAAGAAACCAAAAGTGGACTGCAAAAAGGTTGCTAAGGCTGGCAAGAAAGCTAAAAAAGCCGACGTCGCATTTTGTAAAGCAGAGAAAAAGAAAAAGGGTTCAAAAAGCCGCGTCGCTAGCAAATAAAACTACGACGGTTAACAAACTAATTTCTGAAGGGATGCCCGACCGGCATCCCTTTTTTAATGCACTTTTTTCGAATTAGCCGCTATGGTGAAATCAGGAACGGCTATGGTTGGAAAAATTAAATCGAATTTTAAAAATTTTTGGGGTGTGATCAGGGACACTGTCCAGCAGATGCAGGATGGTGAGTTGGCACTGGTTGCAAGCTCCCTTTCGTTTTCCACGATTGTGGGAATGGTGCCATTCCTTGCTGTTGTAACAGCGACTTTTCAATCCATCGGTGGCTTTGAAGCCCTTTATCCAAAAGTTGAATTTTTTCTGTTGATGAATCTTCGTGAAGCTGCGGGCAGCGACTTAACAAAATATCTGCGCATCTTTTTGAAAAACATCAATGCAGGTAAGGTTGGTACAACGGGTGCAGTATTTCTGTTCATCACCTCTTTGCGCCTGCTTCACGATATGGAAGTTGGAATTCACCGAGTTTGGAATCAAAAAAACACGCGCCCATTTTACAAGCGTTTGATTTATCAATGGGTGCTGATTCTGTTGATTCCTGTATTCCTGGCAATTTACGTGGGCTTTAATACTTTAGATCAATTCCAAGTCGTTCGAAAAGTACTGCCGAGTGGCGCGATGAACGCAACGGTTCTGCTTGCAAGTTTATTCTTAATTTATAAGTTAGTACCAGATTTGCCCGTGCACTGGCGTTCCGCCTTTGTAAGCTCCCTGTTGGCCGCTGTGGGTATGTTTGGTGTTCACAAGGGCTTTTCCTACCTGACTGCAGGGGTTTTTAATTATAATAAAATCTATGGCTCTTTCGCTGCCATTCCGATCTTAGCCCTTTGGATATTGTCATTATGGTATGTGATCTTGGCCGGCGTCGCACTTTGCGCAAGTCTGCAAAAACGTCACATTACATAACAAAAAAAACCGAGCGCCCTCTTGGCCCTCGGTTCTTCACAAAACGTTCGTTTATGGGTTTTAGAAATCAATAATATCGTTTAAGGCATTAGCTGTTGCCGTTACCGTCACAGCCTTAAATCCGCCCAAACCTGCTGCCACATACAAAGTACCTGTATATGTTAAGCCTGTGGAAAGGACGTTTTGGTAATATAAGTTATTCGCTGACACAGGAGTGCTGAAGCCGAAATAACCCATGTAAGCCACTGCCACTTTTTGACAAGCAGTCGTCGCTCCAACGGAAGATTTCAAGAAGCTATAGACACGAATACCTGCAGCACCCGAAGCCGTGAAAATCATACCAGGACCGAAGACCGCTGCATTCGTTACTGTTTGCGTAGGATCTGGAAGTCCCAAAGACGCATAGTTCGCATATTGGTAAGCCGCTTGAGAAGCCGCAATTTGCATATCAGCAGCACATACAACGTGGAAACCACCATCCCCTGTTGTTACCAGAAGAAATTCACCGGATCCACTCGCGACAACTGTCGATTTGGAGTTAGCAATAGTTGCACCACCAAGAGCTCTCGTCGCGAGCACGTTACCACTTGTATCGTAAGACGTGACAGCTCCTGGCTGACCCGTCACCACATAGTACTTGCCTGTTGCCGAACTAAAGGCGATATTACGAGCATCTGATGCAGTCGCCGTAATTGGGTTTGCCAAAGTCGTACTATTCAACAACGCTAAACCACCCGCACTGCCTGATGTTGTTCCTATGTTCGCAGCCGTCCCATCGAACGCAACCCCAGTACCTGCGTAACTTGGAATATCTGTTTGAGTTGAATTCAAAGAAAAACCTAACAGACCAAATGTTCCGGTCATCAATTTTGAACCAATATTTTCTTTTGCACCAACAAGGGCGAACTTGCCACTGCTGTGCATAGCCAGACCATTCACCTCGGTATCAGTTAAGTACTGCGAGCCCAGTAAAAGCGGAGCCGCAATTGTTGTTACGTCAACATAGTCTAACCAGCCCTTATCCACAGCCCCTGGAACGTTGTAACCCGTGATCACTTTACCGCCATAGGATTTCAAGTCTGCAGCATATAATTGAACGCCATCAGTGCTTGTCGTTGCTGGAGGCAGGATCGATAACGCGAGTGAAATCGATAATGCTGATGCTTGAGAGGAAATCGCGTTTGGATCCACCTCAAACGTTGTATTATTCGGGTCATCGACGAATTGCGCAGAACCTTCTTTACTAAAGCGCGGATCCAAAGTGCTGGAGGCACTCGTTCCGCCCTTACTACAAGCGCTGTTCATAAACAGCATCCCGAGGGTTGCCGCTGTCAGGGCGGTTTTCATCAGAATTACGTTCAGCTTCTTTTTCATAAAAGTTTTCTCCTAATCAACATGCAACTTATCGGCGAAGTTTTTCGCAGCATTTGTTACAACCAAACAATTATTTGGTAACATGAGAACGCTCTACATAACTGTTTTATTCAGAGAGAAACTTTCCAGATCCGCGCGATAATGAAACGCAACTTCTCAAGGAATATTGAGATGTCTTCAAGGAACGTTGAGAAGTCACAACAATTACTAAACTTAAAAAAGATTATCTCGCAAGTTGAAGCTACCCAAAATGGGTGATCCCGGTGCGACTCGAACGCACTCTCGATGAAGCGCTGTTTCGAATTCTCAGGAACGTTTAAATAAGTTTGAAGACGTAAATTTGCTCCCAGAGCCCATAGACTTATCGCGTCAAAGAGTAAAAAGTGCGGTCAGGGGCTTGGAAAATCGGAATCAATTTGCTAGTTTGTGCCCCTTCAGCGATATTAGATCGCAAGTGGTTCCGTAGCTCAGCTGGATAGAGCATCTCCCTTCTAAGGAGAGGGTCGTACGTTCGAGTCGTACCGGAATCACCATTTTCAAAACCCCGTTCAGGGGTTTTGTCATTTCAGGCCCTCCACTTTCCAACTGCAAGTCAGCAAAAGCCAACATGTGTACTTGTTAAAAAGCTTCACGGCGTTCTGATAATAGGACTTTTGAAGAACATTAGGAGCCATTCTATTAAGTCTTTGGGTTTCTTTCTATTAACGGTAAACGCATTTATTCTGGGCTTCAGTAGTTTCTCCTTTGCACAAAATGTCGAGGAAATTCGAAGCAGCACCGAAAACGCTAGGCTGTCGGAGCTATTACCAGAACAAATAAGTGATTCAGCTGCGGCGACCGTCGCCCGATTCACGACTTTGCAAATTACCGATGGAAACCATATCGAGCATCGCGAAGACCGCGTCGGAGTCGCCTACGTATCCAATAAACTAATCCAAATAATGGGCGTGGATTATAGTAAATTATGGGGTGATTCGACTTGGCTAAAATATCGTGGATCGAGAGTCATGGGATTCAGCGACCTAAGACCTCATCAAAACATTTTATTAACAACGATACTTGGTACTGGCCAATTACAATTGGAAGAATTCCAACACAAAGTGTATCTGACGGAGAGAGTCCTCCCCCTCTGGAAATTTAAAGTCGATTACACTCTTAGCTTTCACACCCATCTTCGCGCTGAATATAACAATGACTTTTCCTTTATGGGTTGGCTGGATCAAGGCGACCAATCTCAGATCATGGAGTTAAAAAGTCTTTTCCTGGAGATTGACACTTTTGAATTTGCAAACTGGCAGTTTCGCTTAAACGCCAGACAAGTCCATTTTGCTGACTCCAATTCTCAAAGAATTTATGATGGATTAATCTTAAGAGAAATTCATTCCGTCCCTTTTATTTTAAAATTGGGAGTTGGCGGAAACACAATGGGGTTTCATCAGCGATTAAAAGGCTATTGGTGCCCAGAGCAATTTGCGACATATGGATTAAGGATGATCGCTCAAAAAGATTTCTTAACCCACTGGAATTTAGAAACTCGACTAAGTCATGGGTTTCATCAGGAAAAAGACCATCCTCCTGGTAAAGAAACAACCACAGAATTGTATCTTCGCTATCGCACACCTTCTCGTTGGTTCTTCAGTATTAACGCAAATATCCTAGATGTTGAGAGCGGCGCTTGGTGGAAGAATGATTTAAGTATGAATCTGGAAATTCCCATCTAAAAAGCCGCTGGAAAGGGTCCTTTGCCAGTTTTTCAAACATACCTACGATCTCTAAGCATACTATGGCATGAAGAGCGTGGCATGACGCTGGCTTTGCTGAGCGCAAGTGTATTCGTGGGCTTTGTTCAAGTTGCAGAGCCCGTGCTTTTCGGCCGAGTTATTGACTCATTAACCCGCAACGAAAATGTTTTTTCAATTCTCGCATTTTGGGGACTATTAGGAATCATCAATATCTTAACGAGTGTTTTCCTAGCAGTTCTTAGTGATCGCCTGGCTCATCGACAAAGATTGGGTACCCTTGACCTCGTTTTCGAAAGGGTGATCGGCCTCCCCGTCAGTTATCATTCGGAACAAGGCTCTGGGCGAATGGTACGAAGCATTCTCTCAGGAACCGATCAGCTATTTCATCTTTGGCTTTCATTCATGCGGGAACACGCTTCATCCTTAATTGGTATAATTTTATTAATTCCGATGGCTATTACTTTAGATCGCCGAATGGCAGCGTTGCTCTTTGTGCTGGCACTGATTTACGCCGTCGCAAATTTCCTGATAGTTAAAAAGACCCACTCTCGACAAGCACAAGTTGAAACTTACCACCAAAATCTGTTCGCCCGTATCGGAGATGTCTTAGGGAATGTCACTGTCGTGCAAAGCTATGCGCGACTTTGGGATGAAATAAAATCAATGCAAACAATCACCGCACAACTCTTAAATGAGCAATATCCCATTCTAACTTGGTGGGGTATATTAGCGGTCATCACGCGTGTTTCCTCGACGCTTACGATGGTAAGTATATTGATCCTCGGCTCCTATTTGGTCCAAAAAAATGAAATGACTGTGGGACAAGTCGTAGCTTTCACCAGCTTTTCTGGTCTTTTGATTGCGAAACTTGAACAGATTTCTTCTTTCCTTTCTCGAACCATCTCACAAGCGCCGTCTCTGCAAACTTTTTTCCAACTCTTGGATCAACCTGACGGAGCTCAAGAACATCCCAATGCAAAAGCCATCGAGCCACAAAAGGGAGAGGTCCGTTTTCAATCCGTTACCTACAACTACAAGAACTCAACCCAAGGTGTTTTTGATATCAACTTTACGGCGGGCTCCGGCCAAACTGTTGCCTTAGTCGGTCCTTCCGGCTCTGGTAAAACGACGACACTTGCGTTGCTTCAGCGCTTGTTCGATCCAAATACGGGCAATATTACCATAGATGGCGAAGATATTCGTCATTTCACCCTCACAAGCCTCCGTCATTCGATTGCGACTGTCTTTCAGGACGCCGGACTTTTCAACCGTTCGGTCGCGGAAAATATTCGCATCGGTCGTCCCACGGCCACAGATGAGGAAGTTCACCAAGCGGCTATCCAAGCCGATGCCCATGATTTCATAATGAGCAAACCGGGTGGTTATGAATTCGTCATCGGAGAGCGTGGGTCTGCCCTTTCCGGAGGAGAACGGCAAAGACTGGCAATCGCGCGAGCTATTTTAAAGAATGCACCCATTCTGATTTTCGATGAGGCCACGAGCGCCCTTGACTACCAGACAGAAAAAAAGATCCAGCATGCTATCGAAAATCTAAGAGCGCAGAATAAAACAACTTTTGTCATTGCCCACCGACTATCTACAGTCATTGAAGCGGACTTAATTCTAGTTTTCAAAAATGGTCGCATCATTGAATCGGGAAACTTCCAAGAGCTGTGCAACCGAAATGGTTTGTTCACGGAATTAGTCAAGCTCGGGGAACTGAAACGCGAACCACATCTTGGAGAACCCCATGCAACAGGATAGTGGAAAAAATATTTTTCGACAGCTGTGGAATTCCAAGGATATCAAACCTATCGGGCTGATAGTGGGTGCGGTTCTGTTCGTCCTTGTCTTGAATGTCCTTGGCGAAATGCGAATGAATACTTGGCAAGGAGAATTCTTTCGCGCTATAGAGAAAAAAGATATTCCCCAAGTGGGTACTCAATCCGCAATTTTCGTTATTATAATGGTGATTCTGCTCAGTTTTATCGTTACCCAAAACTGGCTGTTAGAACAATTCAAGATCCGTTTCAGAAAATGGTTATCGTCCCATCTTATTGATGAATGGATCAAACCGGGCCGCGCATATCGCTTAAATATAGTTTCTAAAGAAAGCCTTAATCCCGATCAACGAATTCAAGAAGACGTCAAACATTTCAGTGAACTGACCGGAGATTTGGCATTAGGCGCCTTTAGGGCCTCGCTTTTTTTGTTAACTTTTGTCGGCGTGCTTTGGTCGATGTCACAAGGAGTGATTTTCAATCTGGGAAATATGACTGTTTCCATTCCAGGATACATGGTTTGGTTTGCAGTAATATATGCTTTGCTAGGATCTTTTTTAGCAACCCGAGTAGGACGTCCTTTGATCAAACTCAACGAAGAACGCTATACCCGCGAAGCTAACTTACGTTATGCCTTGGTGCGCGTCAGCGACAACGCCGAAGGGATCGCTTTTTATGGCGGTGAAAAAGATGAACGAAAAATCCTAGATGATCAGTTAAATTTAACTCTGAATATTATGCGACGACTCTCCTTTGCCCAAGCAAGGCTAACTTGGATTGCTTGTGGTCATGGTTGGATGGTCGTGATTTTGCCAGTACTGGTGGCCCTTCCCGCCTATCTTCAAGGAAGGCTGGATTTCGGAGGCCTTATGATGGCTGTCGGAGCTTTCAACCATGTTCAGCAATCGCTCCGATGGTTCGTTGAAAACTATTCGCGCATAGCAGACTGGAAATCGGTTTTGAACCGCGTGAGCCATTTCGAGGAAGAGCTCACCACCATTGACAGCGTCCGTACTGACATCCCTCAGGTTGAAGTTCTCACTCACCGAACCCACTATTCTATGGAAAGCACATGCATAACTTCTGCCGACGGAAAAAGTATCGTGGATAACGCCTCCATGCACATTCTTTTAGGCGATCGCATTCTGTTAACCGGTGATTCGGGGGCGGGTAAAAGCACTATCCTGCGAGTCCTTGCAGGTATCTGGCCTTGGGGGACAGGAAAGATTTCTATTCCACCTCCCACGAGTACCATGTTTTTGCCACAAAAACCTTATGTCCCCCTGGGCACACTATTGGATGCCGTGGCCTATCCCCTCTCCTCCGCCCAAATCGACAAAAAAAAGATTCTTGCCGCTTTAGAGCGCGTGAATCTTAGCGAGTTTCAGCCCTTGGCAGATCAGAACATTCGCTGGGATAAATTAATGAGTTTGGGACAACAGCAAAGATTGGCATTTGCTCGACTTTTAATACACCGGCCTCAATGGATTTTTCTGGATGAAGCCACCTCTGCGCTGGACGAGAACAATCAGAAAAATGTCATGTCAATATTCAACAATGAACTTCGCACCTCCACCCTAGTCAGTGTCGGCCACCGCTTGAGTCTAGCTGAATTTCATTCACAGATTTTTGAAGTCGTAAATACGGATGATGGACGAGTTTTAAGAAGAAAATCAAAAGAACCTTCGTCTTCAGGAATGCCGTTGCCCGTGGTCGCCTCGACAAATGATTTGATATAGAAATTTTTTCTCGCTGTTATCACACAAACGATCATTAACAATTCATAATGTCATTCACCTGGAGGGTGATTTGACTATGAGATCTGTTTGGGCAGTGACTGCCATTTTATTATCCTTTCTGTCTGTATCTAAATCTGCTTACGGTAAAAAAAATGATTCTGTTCTGTTGGATTTGAAAATCAATGGTGCCACTGTTTTAGACAGCCCTGATCCAAGTGTCTTCAAAAAAGACGACCGCTTTTATCTTTCTTACACCACGGACTCTGGGAATATTCCCGTCTTTGTTTCTAATGATTTAAAAAACTGGAAATTCCAACGCCATGTTTTTGCATCGTCAGATATAAAAATGGTAGGCAATGCTCTGAAATTTGGAGAGTACTACTATTGCCATATCTGGGCCCCAGAATTTCACCATGATTCAACGGGAAAAACATATTTAACGTTTACTGCTGTTCGTACGAAAGAAGCACCTCCGCAAGGACGCTGTCCCGATTACAACCAAGATAGCGGAATATATATTTCTGTTTCAGACAATGGAATGAATGGACATTTTGGAGAGCCGCAATCTTTGAAGGCGGATAAAAGCTGCATGTCCACTGCTTTAACTCCGAGACCAGGACGAAGCCCGGCTTCACCAGATACAGCTTTCAATAGTTGCCAAGGCGGCGACTGTGACGCTATTTTGCGATTAGACTCTACAGTGTTCAGCGATCAAGGTAAAAACTGGTTAGCGTATTCCTGGTATGCAAACTCAATTCCTAATGCCTGGGAAGAAAAAAATTATGGTGAGCACTTAAGTATCGTACAGATGGACACCCAAAATTTGGGTGCTTTATCTTGCGATAGCGAAACAAAAAAAATCTTTGCTGTTAATCCTCACGATTCAAATCTTTATACGGGTTTGGCAAAATCGTGCAAAGGGTGCGATAAAAATTTATCGTTTACTACAGGCCGATCTGGAAAACCGTTCTTAATGAACGGCTATTTGCAAGGCGTGGCTGAAGGAGCCAGCATCTTCAGAAATGGAAATTGGGTTTATCTTTTAGCCAGTGGTGGAATCTGGGATTCCAAAAGCTATCACGTGTTTTGGATCGCTGCTCCTTCAGTGGAAGAACTTTCACTGAATAATCCTAAAAGAGTGGTTGGAAGATATCTGATCCCCGATGATCGGTATTCCTATGGTCATGGCTCAGTCGTTGAAAAAGAGCAGGGCCAGTTTTTTTATGTTTACCACAGGTTAGATCATCAAGCCTGTTCGAAACGAAATGACTGCCGCAGACGCATTATGATTAGCCCCATAGAGTTCCAGGTTAAAAATGATGGACAAAATGCTGTTCATATTAAGCCTCGCATTTAGGCGAGGTGCTGCCGATCAATGACATTAATAATGTTTTAGCAAAAGTGTTCAAAGTATCTTATAAAGAATAATAAGTACTAACTCTTACCTGGAGTGAACGCATGAAGTTGCTAATTGCCAGTCTGTTGATTCTTGGAACCTCTTTCAGTTTCGCCGCCCCTGGCGAGACTGACGTGAATCCCGACGATTTGTCGACGGATGCCGATGGCAACTTCGTATTTTGTACCTTAAAAGACGGTCGTCAAATGCAAGCGACGACGTGGTTGGTGGCCGTTGATAATACGATCCTTTCCAAAAAGCCAGTACGAGCTTACCTGACCTCGACGTCTGAAAATCTTGAATTTAAAGACGTAGCTTATCGGGTTTTGGTTACAAAACAGTTTGCGACAGCGGGGGGAATTCAATCTATCCATATCGAACATTTGAAGCCCACAGCTCCCACTGAAAATCTCGAGTGCAACGAGAAAAACACTCCCTAGTGCTTCTGGGACCTAGCTAAATATCATCTTGTCTTTTCCGAAAACGTGCTCAGTATTGTTACTTATAGAATTCACGTGAAAGGAACAGACATGTCTCGTCCACTTTTTGAACCCGTGCAAATGGGCCGTATTCAATTATCTAATCGTCTGGTCATGGCACCAATGACTCGCTCGCGTGCTGTTGGAAACCTGGCAAACGATATGATTGCTAAGTATTATGCAGATCGCGCCACGGCAGGATTGATCATCACAGAGGGGATCTCCCCTTCACCGAATGGTTTGGGTTATGCACGCATTCCGGGACTCTTCAACCAAGAGCAAGTCGCAAGTTGGAAGAAAGTCACTGATGCTGTTCACGCTAAGGGTGGGCATATCTTTGTACAATTGATGCATACGGGCCGCGCGTCTCATCCAGACAACTTGCCCAAGGGTGCGAAAATCTTAGCGCCTTCACCCATTGCCCTGTCCGGAAAAATTTGGACCGATACGGCACAACAGCAACCTTATCCTACGCCGAATGAAATGACGCTCGATGAAATTAAGTCCACGATCCAAGAATATATCACAAGTGCAGAGCTCGCGATTCAAGCTGGATTTGATGGCGTTGAGCTTCACGGTGCTAACGGATACTTGATCGAACAGTTCCTTAATCCAAATGCTAATAAACGCTCAGACATGTACGGCGGCTCTCCGGAAAATCGCATGCGCTTTGTTTTAGAGATCGCTAAAGGCACTGTTGAAAAAATTGGTGGTGATCGCTTGGGAATTCGTGTCTCCCCTTACGGAGTCTTTAACGATACGGGAGCTTTTGAAGGTATCAATGAATTCTACTCAACACTTTCACAAAAACTTTCTGATTTGGGGTTGGTTTACATCCACGTTGTCGATCACAGTGCAATGGGTGCACCACCAGTAAATCCTGAAATCAAACAACTGATTCGTCAAAACTTCAAAGGACTGTACATCACGTCAGGGGGTTATGATGAAGCAAGGGCACAACAAGATTTGAAAGATAAGAAAGGTGACTTGGTCGCAATTGGCCGACCTTACATCTCCAATCCGGATTTGTTACAGAAATTGAAAGAGGGCAAACCCCTTACGCCACCAGATCCAAACACTTTCTACACACCGGGCGATAAAGGTTATAACGACTACAAATAATCCAGTTATAAGACTCCCAATGCGGGAGCCTTTTTTATTACTTTTCGTAGACAGCTTTTAGTTTTGCGATGTCATAAAAGAATAACTTCGCACTAATTAAGGCACTCGAAATCAAGGTACTACCATCCGGAGAAACATCAAGTGCCGTGGGCTGCGTGCCACCCACCAACGTCATCACGGTGGCGCCGTTGCTCGTGTCCACTATATCGATTTTCCCCACGACACGGGCATCAACAGATGTATCGCCTTCGACCGTTGTTGTTCGGGACGAAACATAAAGGTAACGATTGTCGATTGGATCCAGCACAATGGTGTTAGGATGAGCCAGGGGCCACTTTTTATTTGGAAAGTTGGGATGATCTTTAGGATAGTCCTCTAACACTAGGAAGTTCTGCGGACCCTGCACAGTATGAAACGGGACAAGAAGTTCTTGCCACAGTGACGCTTTCAAAACCACATTGGGGCCTTTTTCGGGCAAGGCCTCTACGCTTTTAATCAAGGCACGTAAATCAATTCTTGATACAGCGTTGCCGCGCATATGACTTAGGTAAGCCAGCTGCCCATCTTTCGTTATCACTATATGACGTAAATTAAGATCACGCCCGGCAAGTTCTCTAGTAATTGGGGCAAGTTCTGCCACCTGCGTATGGTTAACAGCATCAATAACGAACAGACTTCCCGTCTCGGTACTTAAGACCAATGCATACAGACCGTCGGGACTGAATGCCATACCCCGGGGTGCAATTTGATAACCGTGATTCACTGGAGGTTTGAAATGACTTTCTAAGGCAATCTTTTTAACAAAATGAGCATCGCCCTTCAGTTTTCCATCATCCTGGAGATTTGTGATATCAAGAACACTGATATCATCGGAAAAATAATTGGCAACATAGACAATCTGTTGTGGATTTCTAATTCGAGTCAAAGCCGGCCGTGCCGCGATGATCTTAGCTCCTTGCCCATAAGTGGGAATGTACTTGGTGATTTTCTGAGTCTTGGTATTTACGACTGTAATCAAACCCTGATTTTTATAAATCTCCGATTCGGAATTTCCTTCCGCCCGCGCAATCAGCGCCCAACGCCCATTGACTGAAAAATCGACTTCGGTGTTGGCCAAAATACCTTTTCGAATGCCAACTGGAGTGACCAATGTCTTTACTAAATTCATTTTTTCGATGTCGTATATCGATGCTGTGGGCACTCTTTTCCCTGTTCCCGCTTCGATTTTGCCGCACATCTCAGCCAAGTAAAGGTAGTGTCCCCCCGGAGCAACTTTTGCTCCCTTAGGTTGGCACCCTGTGGGGAGTATCTTTTTCAAAAAATCTTTCGTGTTATAAGCTTCTAAATCGCCCGCCGCTGCGTTGGCCATACAGGAATACAAAGCCAACCCCAGAATCAAAATCTGATGCCTCATGCTGTTCTCCTTTTTTATTGAGCTCTATCACTATTGCGAAGGCCCCTGGGCCCTTCAATTGAACTTCCTGTAACGTGCCAAATACCAACAGACTCTTAACAATGGGGTCTCTTGCCTTCAGGGAAGGGCTTTGCTAGTTTGTACCCTGCATGAAATCACTATTTCTGAATTTTGCACTGTGCGTATTTTGCGTAGGTTCCGCCTCCGCTGTCGAAACCTATTCCTCTGCAATGAAAGCTGATTGGCATCACGAAGAGGGACTGTTTAATGCCTTTCGCGCAAACGCTCCTCACTATTGGAATTGGTTAAAGGCCCAGAGCTCTCCGATCTTGGCACCTGCAGGCGTGGTAGTGGGCGATCCGCATATTTTGAACTTCGGAGACGTTCAGATGTCCAGTGGCGGCCGCGAATTCGCATTGATAGATATCGATGATGGTGGACCGAATGCGCCGCTGGCTGGTGATTTGATTCGCTATGCAGCTGGCAATCAAGTATCGCCGTTTCATGTTTCTCTGCAAAATATTTTTGATGCCTACATTCAAGGTCTTCAAGGCCAACGTATGAATGAACCAGAAATTTTGCTTTCAGCGCTGTCGCACTCGGACACCGATTACCATAAAAGACAGAACAAGTACTTAAGTAAAATGACCGAGCAAAATCGTTTTTCGGCAAAAGCGAAATTAACGCCAATTGCTCAAGCGGGCCCTGACATTCAGGAATTATTTCAAAAATCACGTGCGGCTTTTGAAGCGGCACTGGCAGGTTATCTTATTCTAGACACTGGCTATAAAACGAAACTAAGTGGCGGCAGCCAGGGACTCCCACGATTTTGGTACCTCATTCAAAAAAATCAAGATCGCTATATTATAGAATTTAAATTTCAAGAAAAAGCCGCGACTTCCTTTTATTCAGAGCAAGGTGCGCCAGATCAACGGTTTCCTTATATCGCGCAGATATATCGTCCCTCCCGCGCGGCCTATGGGCCCTATAACATCGTGACATCTGGGGGAGGTCAGTTCTTGATGCGCGCCAGATTGTCTGCCTATCTGGATTTTGATTCGGATAACGATGATGACCATAACGTTAGTGACGGTCAGAAGATGTCTTTGTATATCGCCAACCGCTTGGGGTTATGGCATGGCCAACAAACAGCTGGCAAAAATCTATTGAACGTTTTGAACTTTGAGGCCTTTGAACAAATGGTTAAAACCTATGTCAGTCTCATGATGAAAGAGAATAGCTAATGAACGGTCCTACATGGAATATCGAATCAATTTACCCTTCCATTTCCTCCCATGAATTCCAAAACGATTGGACTTTGATTACGGGAAAACTTGAGTCGTTGCAAAAAAGCATCGCTCACCTAAAAGGCGATCTTGCAAAACCAACTGACAAAACGGTCACAGAAATTCAAAATATTTTATTGGCATACGAAGACTGCGTTATCACTGCCGCGACGATGTCCACATATTTAAGCTGTTCTTTATCTGTTGATTCTGCAAACAACGAAGCGAAAACCAAAGAATCAGAAATTCAGATTTTCTTTTCCAAGCTTTCCCAGGCGATGGTCCCTGTTAATTTGATGATCCAACGTTGTGACGACTCGATTTTTAATAAAATTCTGTCTCATGATCATATCAAAACATATCGTTTCATGTACGAAGAGCAACGCAAGAAAGCCGCACACACTTTGTCTGAGGCCGAGGAAACCTTGGCACGCAGTCTGGAAGTTCCCGGTCACACAGCTTGGGGCAACCTTTATGACGAACTAAGCGGCAACTTGCGCGTTCAACTTAATTATCCAGATCGCACGGAGATTGTTGGGCTTGCAAAGGCTTCGGCCTTAACCAAGACTGCAAATGAGTTAGACCGTAAAGTAGCGTGGCTGGGAATTCAAGAAGCTTGGAGTGAGCATCAGCACACAGCGGCTGCAATTGTAAACGCCCTTGCTGGATGGCGTATTGAGGATGCACAAAAGCGGTCCCACACAAAACCCATGTCATTTATGAATAATCCACTATCTGACAACCGCATCACTCAAAAAACTTTGGATGCGATGATCATGGCTTGTCGTAACAACGCCAAAGACATTCAAAAGGCGGGCCACTTAATGGCTAAGGTCATGAAGAAAGATAAATTGGAACTTTGGGATCTTTTGGCGCCAAGTCCTATCGGTGCGTCTCAAGATGCAGTGCCTTTTGAGAAAGGTGCTCAAATCGTGAAAGATTCATTTGCCAATGTATCGCCGGAAATGGCCGACTTCGTGCAAATGATGGTGGACAAGAAGTGGATCGAAGGTCGGGTTTTGCCGAACAAACGCACTGGCGCTTATTGCACAGGTTTTTTAAGCAAACGCGAGCCGCGCGTATACATGACATACATGGGCTCTAACAGTGACATCGGGACTTTGGCGCACGAGCTGGGTCACGGTTATCATTCCTGGGTCATGCGTGACATGACGTTAGGAGAAATGGAATACCCGATGACATTGGCGGAAACGGCCAGTGTTTTCGCTGAAACTGTTTTGGGCGATGCCCTGATGACCCACGCAAAAACTCGGGAAGAAAAAATTGAAAATGCTTGGGGTGACCTGGAAGGTGCCATGGCGTTTTTAATCAATATCCCCGTTCGCTATGAATTCGAGCGCAAATTCTATGAAGCTCGTAAAGAGCGCACACTCAGTGCAAGCGAACTTCGCAAACTTATGACTGATGTTTGGACGGAATGGTATGGCGACTGCACAGACAAAGCTGATGAGCTATTCTGGGCCCATAAGCTTCATTTCCATATTGCAGGGCTAAGCTTTTACAATTTCCCATACACATTTGGATATTTGTTCTCGTTAAGCATCTATGCCCGCCGGAAGGAGCTTGGCGCGGAGTTCATGCCAAAGTATAAAGCGATCTTACGCGATACAGGGCGCATGACAGCGGAGGATCTGATCATGAAACATCTAGGTGAAGACATTACTCAGCCTGCATTCTGGCAAAAATCCATCGAAGTGGTTAAAGCCAAAATCAACCACTTCGAAAGTTTGTTAAGCAATTAATTGATTGAGCAGTTGTTCGTTCACTTTTCCTTGGTCGTACTGATTCAAAACTTTCAGGCGACCATTGTGAGCCAGTTCTTTACGAAGTCCCAGATTTTGGGAAAGAACTAGCAACTTATTTGCAAGCGCTGCAGCGTTACCAGGTTCGAACAAAAGACCCGTCTTCCCATCATCGATGATATCCACCACCCCGCCTGCTTTAGAGCCAATGACGGCAACTTCAGAGGCCATGCCTTCGATTATCACTCGTCCAAAAGTTTCAGCATCAGAACTCATCACTAAAATATCCAGCGATGCCGCGATTTGTGGAATATCCGTGCGAAAGCCCGTAAATATGACTTCCTCTTGTAAGTTCAGTTCAGAGCAAAGATTCTTTAATTCACCTAAGTTACCTTGCTCGTTCAGAGTTTCTTCCCCGACCAGAACAATTTTGAAGTTTGAAATATTATTTTTCAACAAAGCCGCTGCCTTAATTAACAGGCCTTGCCCTTTAGCCTTATCCAGTCGACCTATTAATCCGATCAAGACTGTACGCTCATCACATCCAAATTCTTTTCTTAATAAGGCGTTTTTGTGACGGGGACTGAACTTCTCTGTACTTACAGAGTTCGGGATCACTACGATCTTTTCCGACTCAATCGCCAAATGATCGATTAGATTTGCGCGGTGGGTTTCCGTTAAGGCAATGATCTCCTGCACTCGACCATAAATCCACCGGTGATAAAGGTCTTTTTTAAACACGCCCAAGAACGTGTGAGAGATGCCAATTATTTTGTTTTGCTTGTAACCCAACGATGCCAGGCGAATCCAAAAAAGATCCCGTAACTGTTGAACAAGGATCGTAGAAAATTTTTGGGTTTTTAAAAAACGCCGGATTTGGATGATGGATGAAAGCGTGCGAAAAGTGCCAGAATTGCATTCCAAGACCGCGCAATGGCTATGAACCAGTCTTTGCATTAAGGGGCTTCCTGAAACCGTCACGGTCGTACACTTAATATTTTTTTGTTGAAGGAGTTGCGCAGTTTCTAGCGCCACCATCTCCTGACCACCCCATGATGTTGATAAGCACACTTGCAAAATTGTTTCCGGCATTCCGTTCCTCGCTGAATTTTATTATGAAAGTGTTTGCGACGATTTCAACTTTCCTGAAACATTCGATCCGAACTAAATTAGTTGGTCCAGCGAATCATTGGTCGATACAGTCTCCTGCTCCTGCGCCCGCGCCGGTTAAGATTCAAACAATGCTCGCTTAGCTGCATCTGAATAAGAATAAACTCTAATAATCCTCTCGAAAGGACCAGTTGAACATTAAAATCCCCAAAGATATCCCCTGCTATTCTACACTGTGATTCAACATCACATCGGGAGAACGGCTGTCCATGCGATTTCTAACGAACATCAAAGAAACGGTTTTGAAATACTACGAATTTATTAAAGAGCTTGATGAGATGACGATGAGTCGCTTGCGCGGAGAAGACGAGTTTGATCGTCCCGCAAAAAAAACGGAGCACAAACGTGCTCCGCGAAAAAATAACGTAAAAGTTGAAGACCTGCGCCCGCAGAAGCAGGAAAATACCGCAAGCTAAATGGATATTAGAGGTTCAACGAGGCGTACTTTAAGTACGCCAGTTGATGAGCCTTGAGCCCCAAGACCCTTAGTGGTGAAGCTGGCAACCAGGAACGTTTACATCGATCTCATTGTATTGGTTTAAACAAGAATACACCCAGTATGTTTGTTCACCATACGAATAACCGCGATAGGCAGTTTTCTTGCCGTTTTTATCAATTTCACACGGATTGTTCATTGTGCACATCTCACCAGAGTCACTACCCGTGTTGTTAACACCGATCACTGTGCGAGTGTCTTTCTGAATGATTGGAGAACCTGAAGTTCCGCCAATCACTTGGCAACCAGGGCGAGAGTAGCGGATGGAATCATCCCAAGTGAAACCAGCTTCTTCCAAGTGAGGAATAAAGGCTTCAATTTCGCAAGAGTAACCACGTTTCCAGTAACCGGAGATCACTTCAATCTGAGTTTTTTCTGTTGGACGTTGCGAAGAAAGTGTCAACGCGTTTACACCGTATTTAGATTTGATATCAGCATACGTCTCAGACAATTTGTAAATCGTCATATCAGTTTTAGTCATTGTCGAGTAAACGATCGTAGTTGCAGTCAAGCGACCTACGACTTCCATACTTGCGTTAAACAAGCGGAAAGAACGGCGGCTCGGCTTTCCATAAACATAAGTCCCTGGTTTAGGAAAACCTGTTTCCAAGCAGTGACCATTCGTCAGAACCAATGCATTATCAGTATCACGCGAGTTTTCCAAACGGATCACAGATCCTGAACAGTTGTCCAATCCAACAATCCCTTCGAAGTTGTATTGAGCCGTAAAGTTCGCAGGCAAAGATACCAATTGGTGCGAGTTTGGAAGCGGTAAAGCGTGCGCCGTTGAAGCGACTGTCATTACAGCTAGTAAAGAAATAATAAGATTCATGTGTCCCCCCCTAGGCCCAAAAGCCTATCCATAAGCCCCCGAAGTCACAACGGAAAGATCAGATACGCAGCGCATATATTAACGATTTCTTAAGCATCGTAAGAGGTCGATAACCCACCGCTACTTAAAAGATTTTGATGCTTTTCAAAGCCAGTTCTCCTAAAAGGTGCCAGGTCCTGTTTACGTAGGCGCTGCATATGTAAACGGGACCTGGCACCTTTTTTCCTTCGGAGGATCTTATGAAATTTATTATTGCTCTTATGCTTTTGGCCCCTGGCTTGGCTTCTGCTTATTATGGGGAAACTGTTTTGAACCGCACGATCAACCCTTATGTTCCGAAACAAGGTACTTTCACAAAGGACGCCCTTTGTTATATGGCTGAAGCAAACGCCTTCAGAGTTTTCGTTCCAGCTCATAAGGAGACCGTCTGTGAATCATATCGCTGGGACCACTCTGACTCCAAATATCCTAAAAAGATTTGTGTGAAGCCTAAAAGGGTTTCCTATCCGGCGAAGTACATCACTGCTTCTCGGGACTATGTTCAAGAGGTTTGTATTAAATGGAATCGCGATGACTCTACTCGCCCACGCTGTGTGAAATCTGTGGAACAAATTAAAAAGTATCCATTGGAATACACACAGTCGGTCTACGAAATGTCTGACTATCGCCACGAACGCCCACGATCTGTGAAAACTAAAACAATCGCAAACTGCAATTAATCGGTTTCCGATTCAGATTTAAAAAAAAAGCCGGGATCAATGATCTGTACCCTTAAAACTGTATAGATAAATAAAAAGGCTCTTTACGAAAAACCTCGGCACTCTGCCGGGGTTTTTCCTTTTAATCCCCAATGTGGGCGTTCGTTATTATAATAGTTTATAAAGCTATCGACCTCAGTTACCAACTCCGTATACGTTTTGCAACTTTGAAGTTCCAACTCGTCTTTCATGTGACCAAAAAAGCTTTCAATCGGAGCGTTGTCCAAACAATTTCCTTTCCGGGACATCGACTGCCTCACGCCGTAATTCTTGAGCAAATTCCTATATGGGCTGGATGTATAATGAAATCCTTGATCCGAGTGGATAGTCAGTTTCTTAAGCTTAGATTCAGGTAACCCTTTCAGTAAATTATTTAAGCCCTCCATCACCAACAAAAGGTTCGGTGATTTTGATACTTGGTAATGAACAATTTCGCGAGTTCCAAGATCTTTAACTGCTGAAAGATAAGCTTTACCAGCCCCATAGTTTAAATAGGTGATATCCGTCGAGTAAACCATGTCACTTTTTGCAGGACTAAATTTTCTATTCAAGTAATTGGAGCAAGACTTATGCTCTTTTGTGGCTGCTGGAAAGCTGTATTTATTTCTTCTACGAATCACCGCTTTCAGCTCATACTTTTTCATAACCCGTCGCACTTTTTTTAAGTTTAGAATCATCCAAAAGTGCCGCTGCAGTAGCATTTTAATAGTACGAGCACCGGCTTTACCTCTGCGACAATGAAAAATGCTTTGGATTAAATCTTCGTCTACATTATTTCTCTGAACAGCAGAGTGCTTTTTCCAATAATAATAACCACTGACGCTTACATTTGCTTGCAGACAAAGATCTTCAATAGATAATTCTGGTCGAATTAAATTTGCCTTGGAAACTAACGAGAATTTTTCTTTTTTAAGTAGGCTGCTTCCAAGGCGTTCAGCTTTTTTAGGAAATCATTCTCCGCTCTTAAATACGCGATTTCAGCCTCTAGAGACTTGAATTTCTTTCCTTTAGGTCGGCCCTTGGCTCCGGAGCCCCGCCGTTCAGCCTTGAGCCCTTGTTCGCCAGACTCTTTAAAAATTCTGTGCCAACGATCGACAGATTTTCGTGCATAGTTACTTTCAAACTGGGCTAAATCCACACCAGCTTTAGAAAAAATAGACTCGTAAGATTCACCATCAAGAAACTGCTTCACCGCTTTAATCTTAAATGCCGCAGTGTAAGTCACATTCTTGGCGGTAACCTTAAGTACATTGGGATTATCCTCCAGCTTCTTCCTTGCTGAATCGCTCAAAATTGCCATGATCTCTTCCTTTAAAAGAAAATACCCCAAATACGGGAAAAGGTCTTTTATTTCCTTCTCCAGTTTTTGGGGTACAGATCATCAAACCCGGCTTTTTCTTTTGTAACCCCGACATCCACTGATGACAGGGCTCTGAATTTAGAATGAATACTAGAAGCTCTTTTTAACGACGTCGACAACGTATTGAAGTTCTTCTGGCGTGATGTATGCGAAGCATGGAAGGTTCAATACAGCTTGAGAGATGTAGTGAGCGTTTCCATTGTCAATCTTACCTGCCAAGTGGCTTTGAGCGCCAGACTGCATGCTCATCGCACCTGGATAAATTGTGCCGTAACCTACGTTTGCTTTTTTCAAGTTCTCAATCAAAGCGGGACGAAGTTTTGGCTCAATCATCGCAACCGCACAGTAACCGTTTTCAGTCACAGTCGAAGCCGCGCGAACTGGTTTTAGTGGCAAGCCTTTCAAAGATTCTTCGTAAAACTTAACTGCGTTCATACGAGACTTGATACGAGCATCGATGTGTTTCAAAGACATGTTCAAGAATAATGACTCGTAAGCACCGATACGAGAATTCCAACCGATCATCCCGTGAGAGTAGTGATCTGTACGACCGTGATTAATCAATGTACGGCAATTTTTAGCATATGTATCGTTTGCTGTGAAAATCGCGCCAGCGTCACCAGAAGCACCCAAAACTTTTGCTGGGTAAAAGCTTGTCGTAGAAATTTCAGCCGTACCCAAAACAGATTGGCCAGAAATTTCTGTACCGAAACATTGAGCACCGTCTTCGATCAAAACAACGCCGTTGTCTTTTGCGAATTTTCTGATTTCCAAAGTCTCAGGAGTCACCCAACCATAAAGGTGAACCATGATAGCTGCTTTTGGTTTGAATTGCTCCACTGCTTTTTTGAAAGTCGCAAGATCCCAATGGCAGTATTCTTTATTCACATCCACAGTCACAGGGTTTGCACCCACGTTCACAACAGCTTCGAAAGTTGCCCAGAAAGTCATATCTGGAACTAGAACTTTATCGTTCTTTTCAACACCCACAGCGCGAAGTGCGATTTGAATGGCATCAGTTCCGTTTGCGCAACCGATAGCATGTTTAGATTTAGTGTAAGCAGCAAGATTTGCTTCCATCTCGCCGACGATAGGTCCACCAACAAATTGAGTCTTATCAAAAAGGTTGGCAACTCCCGCCAAAAACTCATCGCGGAAACCAGGTTCGAAACGGTTCAAAGTAATAAATGGAACTTGTTGAATGCTCATAAAGGCTCTCTCATTCAAGGTTAAGTTAAATACGATTCATTAATGATTTTCCGATAAGATTTTGATTTGTGCAATCAAGGGCGATGCGTTGCAGGGCACAAGCACTGTAGCTTTCCGAACACGATTGGTGCTTATAGACAACACTTGGGGTCTTTATCCTATGGTCCAGCAGCAAGATACATACTGTGGACCTTGCATATCAGAGGGAAAATCAAGTAGAAAGCCGAAAATGCCGAGGAGAAGGTATGCGCTTCAACGTACCCTTGATCACATTGCTATTAGTTCTGAGCATAGCTCTTCCAAGCTGTGCGACAGCGCTTCATGTTGGCAGTGTTAAGAAGGGTCAGGCTTCCTGGTATGGAGAAAGCCATCAAGGCAACCGCACTGCCAGTGGAGAAATCTTTGATTTAAATAAACTGACCGCAGCTCACAAAACCCTTCCTATGGGTTCGCAGGTTCGCGTGACAAGCTTGTCTTCGGGTCGCTCTGTCGTGGTTCGAATAAATGATCGTGGACCTTTTACGAAGGGTCGCATTTTGGATGTTTCGGAAGCCGCCGCGAAACAGTTAGGCTTTATAAAAAAAGGCACTGACCAGGTTCGCATGGAAGTTGTATCTATCCCCGGTCAGTAATTGGCTGCCCCGATCTATTTCAATGAAGTATCAACGCCTTTCAGGCAGGACACCTCAACAGTCAACGGATCAATGAATAAACCGACGTTATGTGGGTTATGGCCGATATTTACTAAAGCCATACACTGATCGATCAAATCGTTGATAAGTTGTGCATGAGCCGCTTTACATTCTGCAGGTGTTGGATTGGGATTGCCCGGGATCACCTCTTTGCAAATACGCCAGTTATCCGCACGCATTTTAGTGGCTCGAATTTTTAGCCACCATCTTGTACTTGTTCTAAAAAATAATAAGGCCTGAAAAAGACTGGAAGGGCCTGGCCATAGATCTAGAAATGACTACCTGACAGACACTGTCGAATAAACTAAACGCCGTCGAGAGGGTATTCGTTTTAAGCTGGTAACAATATTGCAAATGACAACTAATTGAATCGGTCGGATTTCACATGTTTCGGGGGATGACTGTATGAAAATGAGACTTCTTGGTTTAGCCATCGTGACTGCAACTCTGGTGACAGCCTTTCAAAACTGTGCGCCTCAAGCTCATTTTAGCGGCGTAGAAATCGCCAGCCAAAGTGGTGGTAATGCTGAAGCCAAAGTTATTCCGGATATGCTCTTAGAAACTAAGATGAATACCGCCATTGATTTTCAGGCGGACTCGTCTCGAGCACCCGTTGCTGATAAAATTTCATTTATCGCGGCCAATTCGGGTGCTGCCTTAAACGGAAAATTCGAAGTCACAGATAAAGCCACCTATAAATTTAAATACACTCCGAACTATGGTTTCCGCGGAAATGACAATGTGATTGTTGTCGTCACTGATAAAGACAGCGTGGCGATTCAGTTTACCGTTAAAGTGAGTGTGGGGAATGCTTTCCAGACATTCAAACCAGCATTGGCTGTTCGTGGTATGGGTTGTATCCAATGTCACGCACAAGTCGCGTCTAATATCGTGACAGACTTTGGTTATCAATCCAGCTACTTCATGGGTCAAGGTTCTCCAAGCCCCATGACTTGGACAAGTGGTGCGGTTTATGGCGATCACGGCAACAGCTTCAATACGATTGCGATGCCCGCTGATAAATCTGTGATAGTGCCGAAAGCGACACTGCCAGCAGCTATCGCTGCGGCGACGAACGTTTCAACTTTAGGTCAATATATTAAAAATCAACTCCTAGCTTCGACTTATTCTTCAACTGTTGGCGCTGCAGTTCAAGAAAAGAAAAGCGTGTACATCGGTGCTCCAACGGATGCGAATATCACCGCAGCCTTCCAGATGGCTGCATCTGAAAGAGTTAAATATTATAAAGATGGCTCAGACTCCGTGGCTTTATCGGGCCTGTTGGATCAAGGGACATTTTTCCAAAACAGTGGTGAACTTGCCTGCGAAGGTGACGTAGCCGTTCGCGGTCCGTTGTTACTAGATAACGTAACTATTAAATCTCGCACAGGGTGCCGCATTTATGTCGTGGGTTCTGTATTCATGTACGGCCCTATAAAATATAGCAACAGCGATGCGAATCGTAATTTGCAAATTACAAGCAGCAAGTCCATCAGCATGGGCCTTGGTAACGTAAAAAAGAATGGCAGCTATTGCAACACAACAGATAACTATGCAGTAAGCCCAGCAAGCTACGGTGTGAATTCCATCGTGAACCGTTACTCGACGTTCTGGACAGTTCCTGGGAACTTTGTCAGAGCCTCCACGAACCCAAAAGCCTTTGGCGATTCGGTGGTGGCAGAAGCAGCTTTGATCGAAGCTAAAAACGGTCCTCTGTACGATGCGGTTTGCCGTTCTGAAGGTCGCAGTGTGGAATACGAAAGAATTATTCTTAATGCACCACAGATTCACAGCCGTTACCAAGGTAATGTGTCAGGATCAGTTATCGCAGAGATCGCTATCATGAGTTTGAATACATTTAAGTTCACTTATGATTCTGTATTTGACTCTGTTCCTGTCTTCCCGTTCCTTGATAAAACCACTTATCTAGATATCCAAGACTAACTATTTGACAGTCACGCAATTTTTTCCAAGGGTGGAGTACCGATAGGCTCCCCCGGTGGGAATTGATACAAAGACTGTTATGAAATTAATCCGCCTGACCCTGTCGATCCTTTTATTTTTTCCTGCACTGGCTCTTGCCTATTCCCTGCAAGGAACCGTCATAAATGTTCACGATGGCGACACACTGACAATTCAGTCTGGCAGTGACCGCTATAAAGTACGTTTCTTAGGGGTAGACACTCCGGAAGTTGATTATTTCGGCAATACGCAAGGTGAAGTGGCAGATGTAGCCCGTGACTTTGTCGCCGGCCTGGTGCCCCCTGGAAGTCACGTCACAGTTGTTTACGACGACAATGGGCATGATAAACACAATCGAATCCTAGGACGCGTCATATACAATAACGTTGAAATCAACCGCGAGATTTTAAAAGAGGGCTGGGGATACATGTACTTTATCTATCCATTCGATAAAGGCCTTCTTGCTACGTACAGCGCCGACAGTAAGTTTGCGGTCGATAACCAAAGAGGTCTTTTTGCCTCTCGTTATGACAAAGTTTTAGCGCCCTACGACTTCAGAATGAAGTCTCGCAATTTAACGGGAACCAATTATGTGGGAGACACTGAAACAAAAGTTCTGTACTTCCCCGAAGATATAGAACAAATCCCCGTCTGGCGCCGAGTCTTTTTTTCGGATAAGAACATCGCCCTCAATAACGGTTACAAGTTCTTTTAAACTTCGGAACAAACTTTGAGCAAAAAAAAGCCATCCGGTTGGATGGCTTTTTTTATTTCCACTGAAAGGATCGCTACCCTATTCTTTAGGTCCGTAAGTTTCAGTTTTTTTGATCGTCTTAAAGGTTTTAGCATCTGACGACAACGACAGATCTTTAGAAGTGAAAACCTTTTTTTTCTTACCCAGACTTAGCTCCAAAGAATCCCATTTGAATTTAGATCCGCCTGCAAGAGCAAAGCTTGCAGCACCTTGCTTGTCTTGTTCAAGCGGAAGTTTCATTTTAATCATCGCCTTCGACGTGAAATCCAATGCCATCTTAACTGTTTTGTTGTTGTCGGCGTCAGCACATTGGACACGCAACTCCGTTTTTTCAATTTCGATTTGATCAAAAGACAAACAGCCCAACTCGCCCGCCGCCATCCAAATTTTAGAACTTCTTACGTACTCGTGCACGCGGGGCTTTTTGCCGTCACCTGATGTCCATTGAGACACGACAACCACATAATCTGGCAATGAGATCACTGCCATAATGTCCTCCGACACAAGATCATTTGGAAAACCCAAAGCTTCCTTACGACCTGTTTTCGCATCCACTTCCATAAACACACGGCGAGTGGGGTCCTCGACCAAAACGATGACCTTGTTATTCTGAAGGTTAGATGCTGCTTGAAGAACGGCAGCTTGCGCTTGAAAACCGATAAAGAACGTTACCAGAGTTTGCAAAAAAAGTTTCATTATTGGACTCCACCTTGGCCATGAGTTGTTTTATTAGAGGTACCAGTGTCGCAGACTGGTCCCACTTGATCAAGGATTCCAAGACGTTTATGACAAGAACGAATGCTACCCACCTGATCGGCCAAAGACAGTAAAGGTTCTGGCGCTTGCGTCTGAGAGTATTTAATAATTTCCGACTCGCTGACAAACTTGTGTCCAGAGTTATGAATGGATTCAATAATTGCCGGCAAGTTTTCCGCGGTCCACTTATGAATGTCGTGAGCTAGCACAATTCCCCCCTTGTGGAGGCAAATTTGCTCAAGAACGGAGTCAGGCAAGGCCTTGCGTTTAATTTTACTCCAATCCCAGGTATCGATATCCCAGTGAAATGGACGATACCCTGCACTCTTCACTTGGCGCATGACCTTGTCTGCCATATTTTGATTTGTGGAGTCTTGCTCTTGAAACCAGCCACTTCCATAGGGAAAGCGAAAAGGAACGGGCTTCGGCAAATTCAACTTATCCATGATCATAAATGACTTACGCAAATTCTCCTGGATAGAAGCTTCAGAATTTTCTTTTAGATTCGCATGCTCAATATGATCGAAAGAGTGAGAGCCAATCGTATGGCCTTCCTTTTTCATTCGTTCAATTAAGTCCAACAACTTTTTCGTGTTTTCGTTGGGAGGCCTCTTTAAAAGGGAACTTAAACGACTGGTAGAAATCAAGAAAGTCGCTTTGATGTGATTCTTTTTTAGAATATCTAATATTTGTGCGGTCTCTGGAAGTTTGGGTCCATCATCAAAAGATAAATGAACAGGATAGGTACCCCCGCCAGAGCAGACCTGCTTCTTAACAGGAACTTCAACTTCGGCCCGGCTTACAAACGGTAACGACAACAGAATCAGGGAAAGTAAAAACTGTGACCTCATATACTACATTGGAGCATCTTCGCCGTTGAACACCAAATATGTTTTCTATGCACTGGACTAAGTGAGCGAAATTTTCGGTGCTACTAATTTTGTAACCAAAGGAGCTTTTAATGTTTAAACAAACTGTTCTTACAGTGGTTAGCGTATTCGCGTTTTCTCAGTTCGCTTCCGCCGCCTGCGGAGACATGAGTAAAAGAGAATTCAAGGGCGACCAGGCCGTAACCCTTGGTTACCTTTTAAAAAACTCTAGCATCGCCAAAAAGACCTTTAACGGAGACGACACCACCTGGACGATTGACGAACTCCACTGCGTACAAACAAATCGCGGCGTGCTGCCAGATTTGATGCCGGCATATTCATGCACTCCCCCAACCGGTGTGGGACCGATCACGGCGAAATCGCTGTTTGATGCCATGTCAGAAATGGGTGTGATGCCAGACGGAACGACGGGGCACGTTCACGAGACTGCCAAAGAGATGAAATGTACGATTAATAAAAACGGAACTGGTGGCACGGACGTGAATCCCACGTGCTCTATGGTCGCAGCTTGGGGCGACGAATGCGGTGGGACTTAACAGTTAGGTTTTGTTTTTCTTTTTATTATGCGGAAGCTGAGGATCGCGACAAGCCTCTTCAGCTTCCGCGTCGCCGTCAGCCGCATTGATCATATTGAATAAAGAATTTTGAAAGCACACCAGCGCATCGGCATCTTCACAATCATACTCAGCAATGAACTCTTTTTGGAAAGCGCGAAGCTTCAGGATAGCTTCCTGCATACGCTCCGACTTCATACGTAGGAAGGTCGCTGAATATTGGCGTTGTTCTTTAGGAACGATGTCGTAGGATCGCTCTAGAATTTTCACCACTTCCAAATGCATAGCCTTTGGATCTGGTTTATCAGGAGTTCTGGCCTCCAAGGCCGTCAGGTCCTCTGAAGTCATCCCTAGGATGGGTGATAAAGCTTTAGCTAAGTCTTCACGGGTATCGAATCTCTGAAGCTTATGACCCTCATTCAAAACAAAGCGTGCAATGGCGCTGTTCTTTTCACCCTGGATTTGATTCAAAACCATGATTCGCAGATGACTGCTATCGATGGATTTCTCGTACTTTACCAAGTTGGCAAAATGTTCTTTTTCTTGAGCGTCGAAAGCGAAATATTCAGAGATGGACTCTGCAAGCTTGTCACCAATATGACGTTTGCGGTTTAAGATCATCGACAAAGCAGAGGGATGAGAGAGCCCCAGCTGACGGGTCCACACCGTCAAACTCCAACCGACTTTATTTTGGCTCTTCCAGGCATTATAGTCTGCCAGAAACTGCCTATAGTCTTTGTACTTAAGGATTTCAGCCTTTGTCATATGGGGCTTATATATACCTTAAAAATCGAGGACTTCCCCATTTTTGGAGGGCTTTCACAAACCTTGTGAAAGGTTTTCCGGGACCGTCTCTTGTTTGGTCACCCCTTTTATGGGAAAACTATCGCCCATAACCCTACCTCTTCTTACCTCTTTAAGGAGGCATTCGATGAAGCTGATCTTATCTATATTGCTTATGGCGCCGGTATTCGCCTCCGCTGCGACTGAGATCATTTATAATCGCTCTGCCAACCCGTATATCCCTGAAAAAGGCGCTATCACTCGCGACCGCTTGTGCGTGGATGAGCAAAATAACGCCCTTCAGGTCCACGTTCCACCAAGTGAGTCTGAGAGCTGTGAAACTGTCAAAACCGACTACAGCCGCACGGGTATGCCTATTAAAGTGTGCGTGGGTCGCAAATCGGTGAAGGTCCCAGCAATGACTTTGACTGCTCCTTTGAATGTTAAAAAAGAAGTTTGTGTTCAATGGAACCGCAACGATTCCTCTCGTCCAACATGTGTGAAAACGGAGGTTCAAGAGGTTCAACTTGATGACTCTTATACGCAGTATTCTTACGACCCGTCGGACTACCGTAAAGAGCGTCCGTACTCTGTAGAAAACAAACGCCTTGAACTTTGCGATAAATAAGATTTAGAAAAATTCATATCACTCTAAGGCACTGAGGAAACTCAGTGCCTTTTTTTTCGAAAAGACGAGGCAGATATGCATTCAACTCAGTTTCGCCTGTCATATTACCGTATGTGCACGACCTCGTCGTTTTGTTTTGAGAATTTATTTTTGACCTCAATCCTCAGTTCCCCCGGGCAAAAACTGCCAATGTAGAAACAAATTGGAAAAATAAAAAACAGTTCCCTCATCAGTTCTTGATTTCTGTGAACGAAGTTTACAAAAACAATTTTGGTTTTCGTCGCGGCTTTTTACAGGACCTTTTTGTGGGGGCTCCCCCCATTTTTATTTTTAGCAAGACCAACTATTCTGGTTCAGGAATTAACTAAACCGGAGGAAACATGAAACTAATAACTTCGTTGCTTGCACTGACAGTGACAACTAGCTTGATCGGCTGTGGCAGCAACTTCCAATCTGCAGAACGTTCCTCTACCGACACTTCTTCATCTCAAAGTATTGAGACATCTGAACCTAAGATGGCATCCCAAACGATGGTGAGCGAATTAAGCACACAATTGAAAGCTCAATCTGCTGGTAAATTGTCATCCACACAAATTGCCGCGATCGTAGCCAGCGCGCAAGCAGCGTTAGAAACGGCAAACCTTGGCAAGAGTAATAACTTGTCAGCGATCATTCCTGTCCTTATTCAAGGTGCAACAACAGGTGTTGGGACTTTGAATATTGCCGACCTTGTCAGCAAATCAAACATCCTTGCTTTGATCGGCGATAGTACTTTGAATTCTTTGGTAAACCTGTCTGAGGACGAAGTTTCTACAGAACTTATTCAAAAAGTAACATCTGCATTGTTCTCGAATCTTAAACTTGCAGGGGTTGGCTCCAGCAGCCAAGCCACGGCCGCAAATACGATCATCCAAGCTCTTCTTGGTAAATTGAGTGGTAAAGACTTTGATGTCAGTTCTCTTGCGACTGTTGTAGAAAGCCTTGCTAAAGGTTCTGTACTGGGTCTTGGAAACTTGGGCAATACGTCTTCGGCATTGCAAACAATCCTTAGCAGCTTAGGCTCAGGTTCATTGCCCGGATTGAATCAGTTGATCTCTAAATTGGGCTCGTCCAATAATGCATCAACAACATTGCAAAGTCTTATTACTGCATTCACTTCTGGCTCAAACTCGGGCTTAAGTTCTTTGTTGGGTGGCGCTAGCTCTTCAACTTTGAAACAGACACTCTTGTCGAGCCTCCTTGCAGGTATTAAAGTAGCGGGTGCGACCTCACCGACGGCCTCTGTAGTAACTACGATAGTTGGCTCTTTATTGGGCAATTTGCTTAATAAGATTTAATTCTAAAAAACTATAAACTGTTAAACAACAATGAACCCCTGCTTCTTTTGAAGCGGGGGTTTTGCATTCTTGCACTGGATCTGCGGATCACCTTATCCTTCCCTTAGACTGAAATCAGTCAAAGGAAGAGAGGTTTCTATGAATTCACTCACCCGATCACTCTTCAAGCGCGTTGGACTTGGCCTCCTGGGCGGAATCACTTACTCCCTGATTCGTGATCAACTTCGATATCGTTCTCTGAAAAACTCAGTGGTAGTTATCTCTGGTGGCTCCCGAGGGCTGGGTCTGCTCTTAGGTAAGGAATTTGCTCAGCAAGGTGCATCGGTCGCCCTTTTGGCACGAGACACGGAAGAACTGGCTCGGGCTAAAAAAATAATCGAATTAGCAGTTCCGACCGCTGAAGTCTTAGTTCTTGAATGCGACTGCACGAAGCCCCACCAGGTCGATCAAGCCATCGGCGATATTATGAAAACATTTGGACAGATTGATGTCGTCGTCAACAACGCTGGCATCATTTCGACAGCACCTTTCGAGAATGCTTCCAAAAAAGATTTTGAAGATTCATTGGATATTCACTTTTGGGCTCCGTTTTACGTCAACAGAGCTTGCCTTCCGCATTTGAAAGCGGGCGCTCGCATCGTGAATATTTCGTCAATCGGTGGAATGGTTCCGGTTCCCCATCACGCGGCCTATTGCACCGGCAAATACGCCTTACGAGGATACTCACAAAGTCTGCGTCTCGCACTCATGAAACAGGGAATCTATGTTACCACAGTGTGCCCAGGACTTATGCGAACAGGTTCTGCTCGCAATGCCAAAGTGAAAGGGCAATTCAAAAAAGAACATGCATGGTTTTCACTGATGGCATCGGCCCCCTTGATCACGATCAATGCCGAGAAAGCTGCCAGACGCATCGTCTCTGCGACAAAAACTGGTCAAGCTGAAATTTCAGTGACACTGATGTCGCGAGTGGCTGCTATATTCAATACGCATTTTCCAGGAATCTATGCCGATATTGGCTCCGTGGCAAACTTGCTGCTGCCAAATCCGACAGAGGATTCCCGTACAACATTGGATGGCAAAAATGCCGAATCCTTTATTAGCCCTTCATTCCTAACAACCTTAGGTGATGAAGCCGCGGAGAAAAATAATGAGATTCCTCCACAGACCGACCAGTTACATTAATGCGAGATTGAAAGAATGAGTTCGGTATCACAAGATCATTGTAAGATTTGCGGAGCTCCCCTTGGTGACGAGGGGACTGCTCGTTTTGTCGTTTGCGAAAAATGTGGAACCATCAATCAAGTTGCAAAAAATGCGTCCGCGCATGTCAGCCTTGCCTGTTCGTTGACGGCCCTGATTTTGTATCTTCCCGCCAACATGCTTCCTTTCATGACTCTTGAAGTGTATGGCAATAAAAACACCGCCACTATCTGGGGAGGCATTGTGACCCTCAGTGAAGGCGGTGCTTGGGGAATTGCCATGGTTGTTTTCCTTGCAAGCATTGTCGTTCCCGTCGTCAAGCTAATCATCTTATTTTACTTAGGGCTCACCGCGAATACTTCTGGCCAAGAGAGATTTAAGACTCGTCTTTATAATTTTGTCGAAGCTATTGGTCGCTGGTCGATGCTGGATATATTCCTGCTTGCGGTTTTGGTTGCGATTATGAAAATGGGTCCTTGGGCTCATGCGGAACCAGGCGCTGGTGCATGGATGTTTGCGCTGGTCGTGATTTTTACAATGCTGTCTTCAGCTTACTTTGATCCTTCAACAATATGGAAAAACTCCCAAGATGAAAAACTTTAAAGCTACGTGGTTTATTTGGATATTTCCTCTGTTCGCAGCTGGAATTGCCGGGTATCTTCTTTATGAATATTTTGAGCAGAGAGGCCCCGAGATCATTATCACTTTTGACGAAGGCTCACGCATTCGACCTGACAAGACAGAAATTCGCTTTCGCGGAGTTAAAGTCGGAGTCGTTACCAGCCTAAGAATTGCCGACGACAAAAAGAATGTCGAAGTGCACGCTCGTCTGGAAAAGCATGCATCTGACTTTGCAAATGAGGGAACTAAATATTGGCTGGAAAGCCCTCGTATCAGTTTCGAAGAAATTCGCGGACTGGATACCTTGGTGGAAGGCAGTTATATCTCGGCTGTGCCTGGCAAGGGCGATAAAACCAAAAACTTCACCGGCCGCGTGGGAACAGATTTAAAAAACCCTCTAGAAGACACTGCCCTCTTTAAACTGGAAACGAGGAGCTTAGATTCCGTCAGTGATGGCGATACTTTATTTTATCGTGGGATGAGCGTCGGTACCGTCACGAAAGTGACCCTTTCGAAAACGGCCCAAACAATCAGTGTGCAAATTCGAGTGCCCTGGGAATACGCGCGGCTCGTGCGCACTAACACTGTTTTCTGGCGTAAAGCAGGATTTCAAGCAAAGCTGGGACTGTTTGATTCTTTCGTAAAAATGAATTCTGTGGATGCGCTTTTACGCGGAGGTATTGAGTTCGCTACACCGACAAATGCCGGCGAGAAAGCCAAAGCAGGAACCACTTTCGCGTTAGTCTCTGAAGCTCCCAAAGACCTAGATAAATGGAATCCTGTGCTTGAATAGGGTATCCATAGAACGTCGATGGCGCGCCAAATAACACGGGACTCTTTGTAGGTCGAGTTTATGAACCATAACAAAAAAGCGAAGCTTTCCTAGCTCTTGGCTAAAAAAGTGATAATCATAGCAACAAGGCCTCATCATATTACCAAGGAGGGTGCAATGGCTGAAACTTCAAGAGAATTTATGAATGATATTAAATCAACTGGCAAACAAGCAGCAGACACTGGCAAACAGTTGTACGGCGAAGCAAAGTCCGAGTTGAAAAGCAAAGTCAACGAAGCGAAATCTGAACTAGAGAGCACGTGGGGCGATCGTTATGAAACGATCAAACACAAAGCTCAAGATGCAATGGATACGTCTGAAGACTTCATCAAAGACCATCCAATTGCCACAGTCCTAGGCGCTTGTGCCGTAGGATTTGTAGCGGGCTTGATCGCCCGTCGTCGTAACTAAAAAAAATGGGCGGATCACATCCGCCCATTTTCATTTTTCTCAAAGAGGAGGATGGTATGGCAAAGGAACTTACACAACACGGTTTAAATGAAAGCAATTGGGGGCAAGTTACTCAGGAAGTTCGTAAGAAATGGACTAAACTGAACGAGGCTGACCTTGAGCGCATTGAACACGACTTCAACGCTTTGACCGACCTGGTTTCCTTGAAAACAGGCCTCACTCACGAAGAAACAGAACAGCGTTTAGATGATATCATCGCTCGTTGCGGAACTCAGACAACAATGAATGCCGTAGAATCAGAGAACTCTTGGAAGCAAGGGAACTCACAATCTTCTTCTCGCAGCGCTGGAACTTTAGATTCGGGAACTATTGAAGACGATTCTGAAGAGCAAGCTCCTTAAGTGAGCCCAGCAGAACTCGCTGATAAAGGATCTCTTTCAAAGACTGGGGCTTGAATAATTTCATCCGCTCCAGTTCCTCTTTATAATCCAACGCGTTTCCTGTGATTCCACTCACCAAGGTTTTAATCAATTGTCTTCGAGGCTTCTCTTTTAAATTTAACAAGGCCGCTTGCAACCTTTCTTCGACGGGAGAGAAATCACTGCCGAATGGAAATACTTTAAATTGGCCGTGAGCTTTCGCTGTGCGAGCAAATTCTGCAATCTTGGCAGGAGTGTTTGACCGCGCGATCTTTGGAATTTGCCAATGAGGATCGATCTTTTTGTTCTTTCTGGCGATCTCTAGCAATTCTTCCTGGAATTCGGCATCACAAATCATTAAAAGACGCTTAATACATTCGGAATCACTTTGCCCTTTTAGAAATGCAATTCCGTACTCCGTGATCACCACGTCACGAAGATGTCGAGAGATCGTTAATTGAGAAGGGTTCCAGGCAATATTTGATTCCCTTTTCCCTGCTTTTTCTCGAGTACTTTTCATCATCAGGACAGAGTAGGAATCCGGTAACTCGTGAGACATCGCAACGAAGTTATATTGACCACCCACGCCGCTTACCACGTTCCCATTGCCCAAAGTTTCGGAGGCTGCACCACCTAGCAGACTCATTTGCATACAGGTATTAAAGAATCGAGCATTCTTGCGTTGTTTTCTAAGGGCCAATTCATGGGCATCATACAAATCATTGACCTTAGAAACTCGGGTCATAGAAAGCCCCGCAAAATCTATTTCTGAAAGGTTTCTAAGCCATTCATAAAACGACTTAGATCCCAAAAAGAATGCACCATGCAAGTAACGAAGCGCATTTTCTTCATGATCCCTTATGGATCGTTTCAGAATACCGGCCTGTCGTAAATGCATAAAGCCATCCATAATCATCTCGCTGGTTCCATACAAACCTTTGTCGAAGATTTCTGAATGAATGTCCTTAGAGCTTGGCAGAACGAACTTTTTATCAAGCTCTGCCAAAAGTGATTTATAGGTGTCGTTCTGCTGGTGACGGCAGACTGTAGATGCAGTCAAAGCATCTGAAAGGGAGCCAATACCAATCTGCAACGTCCCGTCATCGCGTATCATACGACTGGCATGCAGGCCAATCATATGCTCCACTTCATCAATGGAGTTTTTAGGTGTCGCAAATAATTTGTGCTGAATTTCAGAGGATTCTACAATTCCCTCAAAAAAATCAGGACTGACCTCGGCGTCTCCGCCTAAAAATGGCAACTCGGGATGAACCACGCCAAGGACTGTGAAAGGCTTGCCGTGGGTCCTATAAAGCTCCACAACATCTAAGGTTAAATCGGGATTACAACTAAGGCTGTAGCGTCCATCCGGCGATTTTGCGATCAGCTGGATCACACCATCCAGATTCATTTCCAAAATACTTTGCGCCACGTGCGTATAATTCAAACTGATATAATTACTTTGCGCGTGCAGATTCCCCAATGTTGTACCGGCTTGGAAATAAAATTCGTGCAAAGAAATATTTTCCGGTACTTGGTTATTCTGAAGATCTTCGACGTAGTGCAAACGAGGATAATTATCTCCAAAATGTTTTGAAAAAAAAGGTCCCGTAAAGCGCGCTTCTAATTCTGTTTTTGGTTGGGGAATATCCAAAGAAAGCGCCGTGAAAAATGTCAGCTTTAAGTTCTTCTGATTTTTAACGCGGTCATAAAGAGCATTTACAAGCTGATTTGGTTTACCCAACCCCAGTGGAATGGCAAAACGCAATTCGTTGCCAAATTTCGAAACGATATATTCTTCAGCCTGCTTAATACTTGAAAACACTTTCATAAGCAAAATCATCACGGCGACAAAGGACTCAAGTCAAGACAGGCCGCTTTATTGATCAATGACATAGGACGTTTACGAGGACATCAAACAGAAGGAAAATAGAAACTTCAAAGGAGGAAGAATCATGGCTCAAAAAACGAATAAAAAAAGTCGATCCACGCAAAAATCCCCTGCAAAAACATCCAAGGAAACAAATAAAACACATCAACGAAGTTGGGATCAAGAAACATCCGCAGATATTCCCTATGATGATTCCGTAGAATCACCACGCAGCCGTCAAACACCATCAATGTATTAACACCTAGGAGGCCGTGATGCCTTTAACCAAGTATAACAAGATGCGGGACTTTTCTATCACGAAAGAACCCAAAGGAATTCAGAAGAAATCAAAAAAGGGAGCTCTTTCTTTTGTCGTACAAGAGCATCACGCCAGCCATCTTCATTGGGACTTCCGTTTAGAATGGGAGGGTGTCCTTAAAAGTTGGGCTGTGCCAAAAGGCCCAAGTATGGATCCGCACACCAAGCGTCTTGCGGTGGAAACAGAAGATCATCCCCTTTCCTATGGCAGTTTCCATGGCACAATCCCCGAAGATCAATATGGCGGCGGCGAAGTTTACATTTGGGACAAGGGCACTTGGGAACCTCTGGAAGACGCTGGCAGAGGTTTTAAAAAAGGGCATCTGGTCTTTAACCTCAAGGGAAAAAAACTAAAGGGCGTCTTTCATCTGGTTCGCACTCGCGGTCAAGGCCGTCAAAATCAATGGCTGCTGATGAAAAAAGATGACGCTTACGCTGAAGCTGTCCCGGATATTGAACTGGTCGCACCGAAAAAATCAACTCGCCCGAAAGCGGCTGCAAAATCCACGGCGGTTAAAAAAAAAATCCCGACAAAATCAAAAAAGATCCAACGCCTTCCCTTCATCACGCCCGAGCTAGCACTGTTAGTCGACGAACCACCGGAAGGACCCGAGTGGCTTCATGAGTTAAAGTTCGACGGCTACCGTGTTCAAGCGCATGTTTACGGAGAAGATGTCGCTCTTTACACTCGTTCCGGACAGAATTGGACTGACAAATTTCCCAGTATCGCGCAAGGGCTTACCAAGCTGAACTTAGAGGGTGCAGTACTAGATGGGGAAATCGTTATTCTGGATGAGCAAGGACGGAGCGACTTTCAACTTTTACAAAATGCCTTAAAAGCTAATAACACCCGAAACATGTTCTTTTATGCGTTCGATTTATTAGCGATTGCCGGTAAAGATCTAAGATCACTGACTTTAGAGCAAAGGAAAGACGAACTTCAAAAGCTGATCAAAAAATCAGTTCCGCAAATTCGTTATAGCGGTGAATTCGAAGGCACCGGCAAAAGCCTGCTTGCCTTGGCAAAAAAACATGGACTCGAAGGTATTATCTCTAAAAAAAGGGAAAGTCCCTATCGCTCCGAAAGAAATTCTAACTGGTTGAAAATTAAATGCAGCTCCCAACAGGAGTTTGTCATCGCTGGATACACGGACAGCAAGGGCAGCCGGGATCACTTTGGGGCATTGCTTTTAGGAATCTACAAAAATGACAAACTTCAATATGTGGGCAAGGTGGGAACAGGCTTCACTCAGCAATCATTAAGAGACGTCTTTAAAACTTTAAAGCCATTGGAAATCAAGACGTCACCTTTCGACCTAAAGTCGCCCCGTGGAAAAGACATCCATTGGTTAAAACCCAAATACAGTGCCGAGATCACCTTTGCCAACTGGACTCACGAAGAAATTCTGAGGGTGCCGGTATTTCATGGATTGCGCGAAGACAAACCAACAAAACAAATAAAAAAGGAAACTCCAGCTATGTTACCTTCATCGAAAGAGGATTGGAGCATTTCCAGTCCTGAGAAAATCCTTTTTCCTAAAGAGAAAATCACCAAGAAAGACGTTGCAACTTTCTATTCTAAAATTGCTAAACACATCATACCTCTTGTCACGGACCGTCCCCTTTCTCTGGTTCGCTGTCCCAACGGAACCGGGAAACAATGTTTTTTCCAAAAGCATCAGGCGAAAATTCCCGAATCGATGACACCGGTAAAATTGAAGGAACATGGCGGTTATGGAACTTACATGAGCATTCATGACGATGCGGGGCTTGCTGCTTTGGTTCAAATGAATGCATTTGAAATCCATTGCTCCAACTCTCGTCATCCCCAAACTGATGTACCTGACCAATTCGTTATGGATTTCGATCCAGGTCCGGGTGTCAGCTGGAAAGCTGTCGTGGATTCCGCATTCACACTTAGAAAACTGCTGGAGGGATTAAGTTTAAAAAGCTTTGTGAAACTGAGCGGCGGAAAAGGCGTTCATGTGCATGTACCGATCTCGCCGCAGTATACTTTTGATCAGATCAACAGTTTCACTCATGCTTTAGCATTGCAGATGGAGCAGCAAGACCCTGATCTTTATGTTTCTAAGATGTCTAAGAAAATTCGTGAAGGCCGAATCTTTGTCGATTACTTAAGAAACTCCCAAGGCGCAACAGCTGTGGCTCCTTACTCGCTTCGTGCGCGTGAAGTCAGCGCAGTTGCCATGCCAATTACCTGGAATGATCTTAAAAAAATTCCTAGTGGAAATTTCTATGATTTGAAAAAAGCATTGGCGCATCTGCAACGGCGCCGCAGTGATCCGTGGCAAGGTTATGGAAAACTCAAACAGCGTATTCCGCTTTTAGAAAAAACCACGACGAAAAAAAGTTCGACTCGTGCACAAGCACATGCATGAAAGAGTGGCATAAATTTCGTCCCAAACCGGTGATTGGAGTTGATGAGGTCGGTCGTGGCAGCCTTGCCGGACCGGTCTTTGCTGCTGCGGTCGTTCTAAAACACGAACGACTTCCCGAATTTCTAAGGGATTCAAAGCTTCTATCCCGTAAGCAGAGAATTGAAGTGTTTAAGGAAATCTGTGCTGAGCATCGTGTCGCCATAGGTTTAGCCACCGTCGAAGAAATTGCTATGTTAAATATCGTCTATGCTTCAACACTGGCTATGAAACGTGCCATCATGGGCCTGCAATTGAGCAAGGGGCATGTTCTAGTGGATGGCCGTATTCGAATACCCACTTTGCCGAAAGAATATTTACAAACAACTGTCGTGAAAGGAGACCTGCACTATCCCCCCATTTCTGCCGCTTCAATCATTTCCAAAGTCACGCGCGATGAATTGATGGCAGTCTTGGCAGAACAATATCCAGCCTATGGCTGGGAACATAATGCAGGCTATGCCACGGCTTCGCATATCAAAGCTTTGCGAGAAAATGGACCTTGTCAACTTCATCGCAAATCCTTTGCTCAAGTTAGCCTTCCATTTATTTTCTAACAAAGGAGTCCATCATGACGAGTATTCACAGCAAAAGAAAACCGCATCCACCCTTTAAAGAACATAAGCAAAAGTCCCCAGGGCTTGAAAAAAAGATGAACATTAAGCCCAAGTATCACGCTCCTCAATACAAAGCCGCTGGCAAATTAATCGGCAAACGCGCGTTGATAACAGGTGGGGATTCAGGTATTGGTCGTGCCGTGGCCTTACTGTATGCACGTGAAGGCGCTTCTGTGCTCATCACCTACCTTCCCGAGGAACGAGTCGATGCGGAACAAACCCAAAGTGATATCCAAGAAATGGGAGGCACTTGTGTCCTGTTATCAGGTGATTTGACGAAGGAAGCATTCTGTAAAAAAGCTGTCGCAGAAACCGTCAAAAAACTGGGTGGCATCGATATCTTAGTTAGCAATGCCGCTCACCAAATGCGTAAAGACGACATTTCCGAAATTACGACGGCAGAGTTTGATCGAACTTTCAAAACCAATGTTTACGCTTACTTCCATTTGGCGAAAGCAGCGGTCCCCCACATGAAGCCAGGATCTTGCATCATCGCGACAAGCTCCGAAACTTCCACACGTGCTCCAGAGCAGCTGTTGGATTACTCGTCGACCAAGGGAGCAATCAATACCTTTACGAAGTCGCTTGCACAGATGTTGGTTAAAAAGGGAATCCGGGTCAACGCGGTTGCACCGGGGCCCGTTTGGACTCCACTAAATCCTTCTGACGAAGGAACTCAGACCAAGAAAATTAAAAAATTCGGTGAGCAACAACCCATTGGTCGCGCCGCGCAACCCGAGGAAATTGCCCCTGCGTATGTATTTCTGGCGTCAGAAGCAGACTCTAGCTACGTCAGCGGGGTGATACTTCCTGAGATGGGAGCAGAACCTATCTAGGCTGACTTAGTTCGCGATTTCGAAGCAGTTTTCTTTTTGGCGGCGGTTTTTCGAGCCGCCAAACTTTTTTGCAATAGCGGCATCAAATCCACAACGTTATCAGTTGTTTCCACTTGTTCCTCTTTGACCGGCGCGATTTTATGGCCCTTACCGCCTTTGATTTTGCGATCAATTACTTTCATATTCTGGGGTCGCGTTATCGTTACCGCATTCAACGGCTACACTTTAGGTCGCATCGATTCAAAAGTTTTGACTGTTGATCTTAATATCGGCAGCAAAGGCACTGATGGCGTTATCATTATGACTTCCGGTCGTAACATCGGTTCTTCATGGGTTCAAATCCGTGCAAACGTAACGGCTTATGGTTTGGATGCTTACATCGTAGTGGGCGGCCAAGGCCAAGCTAAAACAATGTCTAAACTTAAACGCGTCAGCAAATAGGATAGAACATGAAAATTTTTAATTTAATTTTCGCATTCGTATTGATGTTCGCAGCAAATTCAATTGCTGCTGGCAAATACGTTGCAGGTTTCAACCTGACGGAATCTGAAGGTTTCCTTTATGATGCTGCAGCCGCGGGCCAGCCGAAAACTTTGGCTCAGCAAGCAGTGGACGAGGCAAAACGCCTTGGATCAAACCACATCATCTTGAATCTTCGCGCAACAATGAGGGGCCCTTACTCTTCAGAAATCATTCCCGTAACGGCTCCGGCTGAGCGTTCTAAAGAAGCTATGCGCATGGCTAAGCTTATTAAGTACATTCAGTCTCAAGGAATGACCGTGGGTATCCGCCCTATCTTTTTCGTGGTAGGTCCAAATGGCGAATTTCCTTACGTTGAAAAACAAACTGATGGCACTTACAAAACTTGGTGGCATGGAAATATCCAACCTAAAGATCCAAATCGTTGGTTTGAATCATTCCGCGTTTACTTAGATGTTTACCTAACAACGGCAAAGCTTGCTAAAGTCGACGAGTTCACGATCGGTGCAGAGCTTTACTCTATGACTGTCGGTATTGAGGACCAATGGAAAGAGTATCCATACGGCTTCCCAGGTCGCTGGTTGGAACTTCTTCGTTATGTTCGCGCCAAACTACCTAACGCGCGTTTGATGTACGACGTAAACTTCACTGACGACAGCGTTAACAACGGTCCGTTGACAGCGTCTGGTGGTGAATTCGAAAGATGGCGCTACCGTTTGGTTGATCTTGCGGATCGTCCAAATCCAGAAGAACAAAAAATCTGGCAAGACCTTTCCACTTTCTGGAAAGAACTTGATGCGGTTGGTTTGGATATCTATCGTTCATTAGCCTCAAACGGCCAAGCATTGCCAGGCAACTACGGTGACCTTGTAAGTACTTTGAAACTTCGCTCGGACTCTTATGCAACTCAATTGGATACAGGTCTTACACAGATCGAAATGACTTTGGATCACCACAAGAAAGCTATCATTAAAGAAATTGGTTTCCGCTCTGTGGAAAAAGGTTTCATTGATCCCTTTGCATATGCGGGCTCGGGAACTGTAAACATTCAAGATCAAGCAGCTGCATTCCAAGCCGTGTTTGAATCTTTCTGGCAACCACAATGGCCATGGTTCCAAGGTATCAATTTCTGGGATATCGCAGTTGATCCTTCGAAAAAAGGTAAAGGCGACAACGGTTTTTCTCCAATAGGAAAAGAAGCCACTGAAAATGTTGTCAAAGACAACTACTCTAAAAATAACTAGTTCCTTTAAATCCCCGCCTAAAGCGGGGATTTTTCTTTTCCGACTCTCTGTCTTGAATTTAAAAATTTAATTCCATTTATCTCGGCATTGCGTGATCATTTCTTAATCGAGGTGGGAATATGCTAATGGCATTTGAATGTGACTGTGGAAAAGTAAAGGGTACTGTTGAATCTAAAAGACTTAAAGGGTTCAGAGCCGTTTGCCTGTGTGATGATTGCCAAGCCTATGCTCACTATCTTAAACGCGCTGATACCTTGGATGCCAATGGAGGAACGGACATCATTCCCGTTATGCCTTCTCACTTGAAATTCACGGACGGCTGGGAGCAGATGAAGAATCTTCGACTTTATAAAAGCGGAATGTACCGTTGGTATGCAGACTGCTGCAAAACTCCCATCGGAAATGGTATGACGTCCGCGAAAATGCCTTACATCGGGATGGCAGAACGTATTTTCACCAAAAAGAATTCATCGCAAAAAGTTCAAGAAGAATTCGGTCCCATTACGGAGCACATGCAAGCGCAGTTCGGCAAAGGAACATTGCCTGCTGATTCAAGAAAAACTGTATCTCCAGGCTTTATGTTCAGAGTTCTAAAATTTATTCTTACTGCCAAATTTACCGGAGCGGGCTCGCCATCTCCGTTCTTTGATTCAGAAGGTATTCCAACAAAGGAACCTTATGTTCTAACCAAAGAAGAGCGCGAATCATTGCGCCCTTTGTGCGGTTCTAAAAGAACTGACGTTAAGTAGGCATGTAGCTATTATTTTTTAAAAGATTTAAGCGTGCACTGAAAGTCTTCGGATTGGTTTGTTTGGGCGTCTATTTGTTGGGCCCAAACTTTTGTGCCGATGGTTTCAGTGTATTGCAGAATAACTTGAAAGTTATAGTTTGTAGGATCAATCAAGCGAAAGATATCTACTAAGAATCCTTCGTTATCGCGTTCGAAGTCTTTATCGCCGACAAGCTTCATTGTTGCGCTTGCATTTTTATAATCGGCCTGCAAAGGATAAGTTTGGTTGTTAGGCGTGATATCAAGTTGCCTATTACCACAATCAAAATTCCAGGATTTAGCCATCACTGTCGGAGCTGCGAATAGCATTAATACTGTGATTAGCAGAGAGGCCGTTTTCATCGTAGCTCCTTTAGGTGCTGGTCATATTATATGAAGCTAAGACTTTGTTTCAAGAGGGGTTCTATTAAACTGCACTCATCAAAAAGTGTGAATAAACGACAGATTCCACCGGTTTTGATTCAAGAAAGAACTGACATTTTACAGAGTTAGGGAACCGCGATTTCCAATTGTCTAAATAGTTTACGCGTTAGGGGCCATTTGAATTTTTCTTCAAACGTAGATTTCAGCTATGATAGGGCCGACTCCATCTAGGAATTTGGAAACAATGCGAATTATTTTTCGCTAAACATACGCGGTGATTTTGTGCTCGATTTCGCCTGCTTTACCAGTTCAGATTCCAATTTCAAAGCGATGTTACCGGCTTCCGATTTTACTAGATATGCGGGCTTTTCTTCAGACCCATGGCGAGTGATTTTTTTACCTTTAATAGTTTTCGTTACGGACTCATGAAATACGTCTTCGACAGTTCCATGCACGGCTCTACCAAGATAGTTCCATTGTACTTTTTGATTTTTTTTAAATTGCGCCACGAAAAGACTCTTTTCAAAAATTTTTGCGGGGGGACGTACATCCCCCACATCTTTGAACTAATGCTTTAGATCATAGCGGTCAAGATTCATCACCTTGTTCCATGCTGCTACAAAGTCTTTAACAAACTTTTCTTTAGCATCATCGGACGCATAAACTTCGGCAATAGCACGCAGCTGGGAATGGTAACCAAACACCAGATCCACATTTGTCGCAGTCCATTTCACTTTTCCGGTCCTGCGATCCTTCCCTTCATAAATTCCCTTTTTCGGCTCATCCCACTCGGTACTCATGTCCAAAAGATTCGTAAAGAAATCGTTTGTGAGCATGCCTACTCTGTCGGTGAACACACCATGTTTGGAATTTTCATGATTAATATCTAAAACCCGAAGGCCACCCATCAAGACTGTCATCTCTGGCGCAGTAAGCTTTAGTAAATTCGCGCGATCCAACATATGAGTTTCAGGTGTTAGCGTAGCGCGTTTACCCATGTAGTTTCTGAACCCATCAGCTTTAGGTTCAAGTACGGCAAAAGCGTGAGCATCCGTTTGCTCCTGCGAAGAATCCGTGCGACCCGGATTAAATGGAACAGTGATGTTATGACCTGCTTTCTTTGCTGCATCCTCGATCGCTGCACAACCGCCAAGTACAATTAAATCTGCCATGGAAACTTTTTTTCCTGAGCCTGATTTATCAAATTCATTTTTTATTTTTTCCAATGTCTGCAAAGTTTTGGAAAGCTCTTTAGGTTCGTTTACTTCCCAATCTTTTTGTGGAGCCAAGCGAAGGCGCCCACCGTTTGCTCCCCCGCGACGATCTGTTCCTCGGAAAGAAGCAGCCGCAGACCATGCAGTCGAAATAAGTCTTGAATTACCAATCCCAGACGCAAGTAATGTTTCTTTCAGAGATTTGATGTCTTGATCATCGATCATTTTATAATCAGCTTTAGGAATGGGATCTTGCCATAGCTGTTGTTCTGGCACCCACGGTCCCCAGAATCTTGAGGCGGGCCCCATGTCACGATGTAGGAGTTTGTACCAAGCCTTTGCAAAGGCGTCTGCAAACTCTTGATGGTTTTCGTGGAAACGTTTTGAAATCTTGGCGTATTCAGGATCTGCCTTCAATGCTATATCGGTCGTCAGCATTGTTGGCGCGTGCTTCTTGGTTGGATCATGGGCATCAGGGACGGTATTCTGCGCCTCTTTATTCACCGGCTTCCATTGATGGGCACCGGCGGGGCTTTTAGATAGTTCCCATTCAAATTTATGAAGGTTTTCGAAAAATCCGTTGGACCATTTCGTGGGAGTACTCGTCCATGCACCCTCAAGACCACTGGTGATCGCATCTCCCCCTTTGCCAGTTTTAAAAGAGTTTTTCCACCCTAGTCCTTGTCCATGCATGGGGCAGCCCTCGGGTTCTGGTCCAACTTTTTTAGGATCTCCGGCGCCGTGGGTTTTTCCGAAAGTATGTCCCCCAGCAATCAACGCAACAGTTTCTTCGTCATTCATTGCCATACGCGCAAAAGTTTCGCGGATATCTTTAGACGCAGCTTTTGGATCAGGTTTTCCGTTGGGTCCTTCAGGATTCACATAGATCAAACCCATCTGAACGGCCCCTAAGGGGTTAGCCAAATTACGATCCCCACTATAGCGTTCATCACCAAGCCATGTGTCTTCAGGTCCCCAGAAAACCTCGACGGGTTCCCACACATCTTCTCGGCCAAAGCCAAATCCAAAAGTTTTAAAACCCATGGATTCTAAGGCGCAGTTGCCAGCAAAAACCAACAGATCTGCCCACGAAACTTTTCGACCATATTTTTGTTTGATGGGCCACAACAACCTGCGAGCTTTATCTAAGTTGGCGTTGTCCGGCCAACTGTTAAGTGGAGCAAATCTTTGAGCTCCATCACCCCCACCGCCTCGACCATCCTCTACACGATAAGTACCGGCCGCATGCCAACTCATGCGAATAAAAAGAGGACCGTAATGACCATAATCCGCAGGCCACCAATCCTGTGATTTTGTCATGATATCAAAGATGTCGCGCTTTAAAGCCTCAACATCCAATTTTTTAAACTCTTCAGAGTATTTATAGGTGCCTTCCATCGGGTTCGAATGTGGCGAATGCTGGTGCAGAACAGACAGATCTAATTGGTTCGGCCACCAGTCACGATTATTATGAGGTCTACGACCTGTCTTCGCTTCGGGGGCTTTTATAGCGGGATTTTCACTCTCACTTCGTGGTTCAGACATAGCTGTGCTCCTGATAGATAAGTTCAAAAATTCCAATATGATTTCTTGTTGAGCTAATACGATATCTTTGTCGCATTGTTGGGAAAGCATTGTTCTGAATGCTCTGTTGACTTACAAAAAATTAAATACGCTGTTGTTTGTTAGAACTCAGTACTTCAGCCCAGGCCCTCGCACAACGTTCTCCACTTTCTGCGGATAATTCGTAAGAATAGAATTCATGAAAAACACTATTTACATCAGTTCGTTAGCTCTTGTTGTTTCTTGTTTTAACACCGCTGCTTTTGCTCAAGCACATGCTGAAGACTTCAAAGTTCAGCTAAAGCAAGAAAACGCAGCAAAGCCACAAAAGACGGCACAAGTTGAACATAAAGCAACTCATGACGAAGCTCCTGCCAAGCCGGTTAAGAAAACTGTGAGTGGAAAAACTCCTTCAAGCTACAATCGTGAAATCAGCACTATTGATGGTAAAACGACTTATACAGTGACCGGCCGTGCTCCTCATCTATACATGGTTAGCCGTGATCTTTATGGAAATGAAAAACAGTGGAAAGCCATTGCTGACTGGAACTCTTTAAAAGAACCCTATACTTTGCAACAAGGTCAGCAGTTGGTAATCAAAAAATCTCCAACGATTTCCGCAGAAGAAGCTGATGCTATTCTAATTAAGAACTATACGAAACTAAACCGCATGGAAACTGTTGCAGGCATCCAAGCCGCTTCAGAAAAACATCAAGAAAAAGAAATGGCTAAGGAAGAGCCGGCTCACGAAGAAGCTTCTACACCAGTTGCGGCAGCTGCCGTGAATGCCGCTGCCGCAACTGCAGCGGTAAGCACACCGAAACCTGCGGAGGAGGCTTCCCTCCCAACGCCGACCTCTGTGGATCCGCATGCGGCTAAAACAGAAGCACCTGCGGCCGAACCGGAACCCGCATATCAAGTTCCAGTTGAACAGCCAAAACCTAAAGAAGAAAAAACTCACGGTCATAGCAATTGGAGCTTTAAGACATCACTGGCTGCTTCTAAATTTTCTTTGCAAGAAAAAGCGAACGATGGATCTTCTGATATCACATTACATTCTGATATCGATTACGGTGTCGAGCTTGAGGTCGCTTATCACTTATCTGAAAAAACAGAGTTTCTGATTGGTGCCGCCGTTGAAAAAATGGATATCCATCCTGACGAAAATGTCGGAGAGATCGAAGGCGAAGCTCAATGGCTTGCGAAATACACTTTAGGTGTTGAATACGAAATGACTCCGGTCACAACTTTGGCTGCCCTAGTGAACTATGAGCAAACTCCGTTTGTTGAACCGACTGTTGGGGGTGCGGAAGTCAAATCAATCTTCATCCCGCAAATTCAGTTGGGCGCTAGATGGAATTTTGTAAATACAGGAAAATTTAAAATGGCATTGATCACGGATGGCGTGATCAGTATGGCGACAAATCATGATGGACTTGATTTGAAATCAGGTGGTGGCTATTACGCGGGCTTGAAATTCTCCAACGAATTTACTAAGCGCACCCTGACTTATGGAGTTGCCTACCGCGATATTTATCAAGACACAGAGGAAAACAAAAACACGCTAAAAACCTGGTACGCTAATATTGGTTTGATTTGGTAACCGATTTTTAAGTAAGTCTCGTTTTTCAGTAATTCCCGCCGAGGTACATTGACTTACATATATATGTAAATTATATGTAAGTTAATGACAATCAAATGGGATGTTCTCAAGTCAAAACTCGCTATCCTCGCAGACGCTGCGAAATACGATGCCTCTTGCTCCTCAAGCGGTTCACAACGTAAACGTGAAAACGGCGGGATGGGGAATGTGGAGGGCATGGGAATTTGCCACAGCTACGCACCGGATGGTCGTTGCATCAGCCTTCTTAAAATTCTGATGACCAATTTTTGCATCTTTGATTGCAAGTATTGTGTAAATCGCGTTTCCAGCGATGTAAAACGCGCACGCTTCACGCCTGAAGAAATCGTTCAACTCACGTTAGAGTTTTATCGCAGAAATTATATTGAAGGACTGTTTTTAAGTTCCGGCATTATCAACAGTTCCGATGAAACCATGGAGCTGCTGATTCAAGTCGCTAAGTCCCTGCGTATTGAACACAAATTTCAAGGTTATATTCACTTAAAAGTTGTCGCAGGGTCATCGCAAGAGTTGATTCTCAAAGCCGGCCTGTGGGCAGATCGTGTCAGTGCAAATATCGAAATGCCTGTCCAAGAAGATTTAAATGCATTGGCTCCCGCAAAAACAATTAAGGAAGCGACCACTTCCATGGATCAAATCGCCACTCGGGTCGAGGAGGCGAAGGAAGATCAAAAAAAGTTTTTCAAGGCTCCCCGCTTTGCTCCCGCAGGTCAAACAACCCAAATGATCGTGGGTGCGACTGAAAGCACCGACTCTGTGATTCTGCATCAATCCCAAGATCTCTATAAAAAGTATTCTCTACGTAGAGTTTATTACTCGGCTTATAGTCCGATTCCTCATGCAGATGCTTTTTTACCGCGAGGCGAACCTTCCCTAGTGCGGGAAAACCGATTGTATCAAGCAGACTGGCTGGTGCGCTTTTATAAGTTCGATGCCAAAGAACTAACAAGCACTGATGCTCCAAACTTACCGTTGGACATTGATCCAAAGACTGCTTGGGCTCTTCGCAATCGCCATGCTTTTCCGGTGAATGTAAATACAGCCAGTCGAGAGGAGCTTTTGCGAGTCCCGGGATTCGGTGTAAAGAACGTTGAACGTATTTTACAGATGCGTCCTTTCCGCCGAATTACTTTGCTTGATATCGGCAAACTTCGCATTCCTTTGAAGCGCGCAAAATATTTCATCATCACCCAAGATCATAATCCTGACGTTTACTTAGTTGATGCTAATGATCTTAAAGAGCGCATTAAACCTGAGGACAAACAGCTATCACTTTTTGACGTAAAGCTTTCTGCGGTTTCCGGTGACCTATGAACTGGAATCAGTGGCGAGAGAAAGCTCGCAAGCAATTGATTGATGGCGTGTCTCCTGCCGAAGCTGTTTGGAATGACAGTCCTCAATTTTTATTTTCTGTTCTTGAACGAAAACCCTTAGAAAAGCCTGTCATTCCTAAAGAGTTTTTAGAAATTGGTCCTTTGATTGCGGCGGCTCGCGAGCCGGACCGGTGGGATTTGCTTTATCGCTTAGTCTATCGACTGAATCACGAAACAAGTCATTTACTGAACATCATCACAGATAGCGATGTAAAGAAAGCAATGGATTTAGTTAAATCTGTCCGTAAAGATATTCATAAAATGCACGCCTTTGTGCGATTTAAGAAAATCGAAATTGATGGACAAGAGGGCTACATAGCTTGGCACAAGACTGAGCATCTGATCATGGAACTAGGAACTCCATTTTTTGTCCGACGCTTTGGTGATAAACCATGGTCCATCTTTTCCCCAGATGCCTCCGCTCATTGGAATTTGAAAGAGCTGACATTTGCAGAGGGAATGCCCGAGCACGAGTTCAATCATCAGGATGAGTTCGATGAGGTGTGGAAAACTTATTATAAGTCGATCTTTAATCCGGCTCGCCTCAATATCAAGATGATGAAGCAAGAGATGTCACCGAAATACTGGTCAAGTATGCCCGAGACTGCTTTAATTCACGAGTTGATTCGCGAAGCCCCGGAACGCTTACAGAAAATGGCACAAGCTCCGAAAGTACGCGCAGATGTTCCCGCAAATTTATCGTTAAATGGAATTAAGGACTTAGCAAAGAAGTGTAAAATCTGTCCTTGGGCAGAGTACGCCACCCAAACAGTTTTTGGCGAGGGAAATCCTAAAGCAAAACTGATGATTGTCGGGGAGCAACCCGGCAACGAAGAAGATTTAATCGGTCATGCCTTTATCGGACCCGCTGGAAAAATTCTGTCAGAAGCTTTAATCGAATTGGGAATTCCGAGAGACTCGGTCTACATTACGAATGCCGTAAAACATTTCAAATGGTCCCCGTCCGAGGATGGCAAAGCCCGTATTCATAAAAAGCCAAGTGGCTCTGATATGCACGCCTGTAAGCCTTGGCTTGAAGCCGAGATCGCTGCTATTAAGCCAAAAGTAATTATTGCTTTGGGTGCGACGGCCGCGACTTCTATTCTAGGAAAATTGGTAAAAATCAACGAAGTCCGTGATAAAGTAATTACTAATAATTCCTTAGCCGAAAGTATCGTTATTTCATGGCATCCATCCGCAATCTTACGCGCGTACGATCAAAAAGATGCAAATGAAAAACTGGCGCAACTAAAAATCGATTTGGCAAAAGCCTTTATGCTAACCGCAATGCCAAACCCTACTGCCTACTATTAATTTACCTCCACCCCGCGAAAGACATCCAGTTTTGCTCTTGTAGAAGCTTGGTTTACGGTATCCGATTGTCAGGACAGATAAATGCCGGAAAGATGTATTAGAGCTTAAAACAATTTAAATTTGACGGGTAAAACATGCCTAAAACTAAAAGCAAAGTCGACGCGTTTATAAAATCTGAAAAAGTTTGGCCCAACGAAGCTAAATTGATGAGAGAGGTTTGCCTTGAATGCGATCTTCAAGAAGATTTCAAATGGCGATTTCCTTGTTACACTCGAAATGGCAAGAACCTGATCATGATTCAGACTTTCAAAAACATGTGTGCTTTGATGTTTTTCAATGGTGTGCTTTTAAAAGACCCTAAAAAAATTCTGAAATCTCCTGGCGACAACTCTCAGATTGTGAAAAGACTGGAGTTTCATTCTTTAAGTGATGTTAAAAAGGTACGAGCTGATATGAAGGCCTTGATCAAACAAGCTATCAAGGTAAATGACTCGGGAGCAAAAGTTGTCAAATCTGCACCTAAAAAGTTAACAATGCCGGAAGAACTTCAAGCTGCTTTAAACAAGAATAAAAAACTTAAAATCGCTTTTGAAAAACTCACACCAGGACGCCAAAGACTTTATACAATGCATATCGCTTCTGCAAAACAAGAAGCCACACGAATTGCGCGAGTCGAAAAATGCGTTCCTAAAATTTTGAAGGGCTTGGGTTTACACGACTAATCCTCGGGAAAGCACTGGCTGGACAGATTTTGCGATTTATTGTATGATCTAGTTCATGACGACGAAATCGGTGCGATTAACAGATAAACAGTTTGAACAGATCGGGAAGGCTTTAGCAGAGCCTCGTCGTTATCTTATTTTGAAGCAAATCGGTTCCTGCAAAAATGATAAAGCAATGGCCTGCAGTGCTCTTCAAGAAGAGCATGACATCAGTGCCGCGACTCTGTCTCATCATATTAAAGAACTAGAGACCGCCGGTTTAGTTACAATCACACGCGAAGGTAAATTCATGCGCCTTTCAGTTCAGCGCGATGTTTTGCACGCCTATCTAGATAAGCTCTCAAAAATCTGATTTTGAAATCCTCGGTCTCCGATTTGTAGACCTAAATGGATGCGACATATGTCCATACCTGCATAAATTCAGGCGACCCACCCTTCTATCTAATTGTAATTATTCAAGTTTTTTAATACTTAGACAATTATCTAAGTGTCACATTGACAAAGAAATTTTCATTTCGATATTTATCTAAGTGTCGAATAATACGAAACCCCGGGCAACCGGATAATCAATGGAGATCGAAGTGAAAAAGCTAAACGGGAAAGTGGCAGTCGTTACAGGAGCCTCTAAAGGAATTGGTGCGGCTATCGCTAAAGAATACGCTGCAAATGGTGCGGCAGTGGTTGTTAACTATTCCTCAAGTAAAGAAGACGCCGAAAGAGTCGTTAAAGAAATCGTCGCCAATGATGGCAAAGCTATCGCCGTACAAGGTAGCGTTGCCAATGCTGACGACGTCAAAAGAATTTTTGACGAAACCAAGAAGGCCTTTGGGAAACTGGACATCTTAGTGAATAACGCTGGCATTTATAAATTTACAACCATCGAAGAGGTCACTGAAGAAGAATTCCACCGTCAATTCAATACGAATGTTTTGGGAATCCTACTTTCCACTCGCGAAGCCATTAAGCACTTCACCAAAGACGGCGGAAGCATCATTAATGTCAGTTCTGTTGTTAGCACAAGCCCGATGCCAGGAACTGCAATTTATGCTGCAACAAAGGGTGCGGTCGACACTATGACGATTGGCTTAGCCAGAGAATTGGCTGGCAGAAAAATTCGCGTCAATAATATCGCTCCGGGCGGTGTTGAGACGGAAGGCTCTAGAACTCTTGGTATGATCGGCAGTGATATGGAGAAAAACATCGTCGCACAAACCCCACTGGGACGTATCGGCCAACCACAAGACATCGCAAAAATTGCTTTGTTCTTGGCCTCTGATGATTCTGCTTGGGTCACAGGCGAACGCATCCAAGGCTCTGGCGGACTTCGTTAGGAGGCACAGATGAAATTCTTGAGTCTATTTAAGAACGGTTTAGCTCGAATTTCCTCTGTGCTTAAAGAATATAACGAAATAGCTAATTCGGATTATCGATATAGTCAAAGTAAGCACGGCACAAAGCTGTGTCGGCCTTGATTCTATTATAACGTAGGACCTTATCCATTCGGCGTGCTTTACAACGATTTACAATCGGACCAATCAAAGCACCAGGTCGCTCTTTCAAAACGGGAGCGGCCTCATCCTTACATCCTTGATCAACACTATTCCATGCGGACTCGCAGACCGTACGATCTAAGTTATAGCAAACTCCTTGAGGACTAGAACTGCCGCAGGGCTGTTTTGAAAGCCCCTCTTCAATTTCTTTTTGAACAACATAGGTATTAAGCATGTGGATTGAAAATGCCACAATGGCCAGGGAGCCGACGGCTATTTCCCAGTAGATAGACACATTCGTCGCGCGCGCTAACGGACGAAAGTAAATCAGCAAGGCCCCAAGAATAAGAAGAACCACATAAAATATGTCTGACATATTTCAAGGATACGGCCACCTTAGCAAAAGAGCAACTAAACTAGAAACTTTAAAAGGTCTTCGAGAGTGATAAGGCTAAGGCGGATTTTCTCTGCTTCACCAAGATTTCCCAAGCGTTCATATTCGGATTTAGCATGTCGCCGCATGATCATTTCGGATTTAATAATTTCCTCGATCATTTCGATGGTCACCGGTTTACGTGGAACTTCTGATACCGTGGGATCTAAATCTGCGATCTCCTCTTTGGGAACTGCTCCTGCATTATCCACCGCTGTCATAATAGCACGAATAGCGCCAACGGCTTCCGTTTCACGAGCAGCCATTGCTGCTCGCAATAAGTTAACACTTTTTTTTCTAAAAATGGCTGATGCGTCTTCCATACCAAAACCTTATTTAAGATTTTTCGTAAGCGTCTCTTAGCTTTTTAATATCAAGCTTTTTCATCTTCCACATTGCATGCATGACGGCTTCTTTTTTCTTTTTGTTTTTACTGGTATTCCACTTATCGAATTCAGCGGGAGTCACCTGCCAGCGCACCCCATATTTATCAACAACCCAGCCGCACTCTACTTCTTTACCACCGCCGCTAGAAAGTTTTTTCCAGTAGTAGTCGATTTCGCGCTGAGTTTTACATGGAACAACGAAGGAGATAGATTCATTAAATGGCATTTTCGTGAAACCATTTAACAGCATGATCTTTTGACCCATTAAAGTAATGTGAGTCGTCAGAACAGAACCCTCTTTAACTCCCATGGGGTTACTTCCCCAATAAGCGGACTTGCCAATTTTAGCGTCTTTAAAAACTGATTTATAAAACTTTGCCATCTCGGTGGCTTTATCATCGGACCATACACTTACGTACATTTTAGACATGACAAAATCTCCTCAAAAAATTATTTTCTTCAGCCCATCTCATTGCATCTTCGCTATTCAGGAAAGATCGCATTTCCGTGATTTTTCCATTTTTAAATTGAAAAACGTCACCCAATCGCGCATCGATCCACTCAGTCTTATCCTTCAGTCTGACTCGCACATGAACAAAAACAACGACCTTATCATTGACGACTTTTGCTCAGGTTCGCAACTGCCTTCAGCCCAAGTGCTTCTTCCTTGTGCTAGGTGCACTTTCATCTGATCAAGCCCGCGATATATTCCAGACGAAGGAAAGCCTTCAGGCTCTACTCTAACAATATCGGGAGCAAAGAATTTCAGTAACGCATCAGTTTCATTGCGGTTAATTCCCGCATATACTTGCTTAACTGTTACAATGTCGTTGACGTGATTTTGATCCTGAAGCGACACGAAACCTCCACTAAAATTCATTTTAAATTATTTTAAGAAATCGATCATGATATTTAAACTTGCTTGTGCCATGGCAGGAGAATCTTTCGATACGCTCCCGATAAAATTATCGTGAGGTCCAGGCAAAACTGCGAACCGCCCTTGCGGAAGCAGTCTAGTCACGTAAACTCCATGTTCTAATGTCGCGACATCTTGATCCGTTTGCATAATCAAGACAGGAACTTTAACGGCGCGAATGGATTTTTCCGGGATGTCTTTAAAGGTGCGCATACGATTTGAATCATATTCGAACATCTTTTGCAGATCTTGGGGACGAGGTGAAACCTTCACATAAGCGTCTTTCAATTCTTGAGGCATGGAATTGATGGTCGCACCCTTCATCATTTCCCAGAATTGCGGTGGAGCACCCTTACGACTGTACAGCCCTGAACCTAAAACCATTTTGCTCATCAGATCCGGATAAAGAATGCCAATGTACATTCCTGTCGTGGCGCCGTTACTAAATCCGATGAACTTCGCTTTTTCAATGTGAAGCTGTTTTAAAGCTTCAGCGATATCTTTCGCCGTGTTTTCAAAACCAAAAGGTCGATCCGATACTGGAGATTTTCCATGCCCCTGCTCATCAAAGGCAATGACGCGAAAATGTTTCGACAAAGCAACAATACCCTTCCCAAAACTGACGTGAATATCAGACCCGCCTCCATGCAAAAGAACCAAGGGTTCGCCAGTACCATGCATTTCGTAATAAATATCTGTACCGTTAACTTTCAAATAACCACTTTGATCTGGTTGAAGCTTTACGGATTTAGTTTCGTCAGAAACTTTAGATGTGTGGGCGCAGGCTGCAAGAACAAGAACAAAAAACGACAAAACGTACTTCATCATGTCTTCTCCAAACTTTGGGTTCGAAGAAATAGCTTAACGAAAAAGAGGGAGAATTACTCCCTCTTTTTTATCCACCTCTATAAACCGAGACCACTTTGATTCTGCGGACCTTACCATCAGCAATAGGCCAATCAATCATTTGTCCTACACGCAAACCAATTAAGGCCGCACCAACTGGAGCCAGGATCGAAACTTTGTTCTGCTCGATATTAGCATCGTTTGGGTAAGCTAAAATAACTGACTGTTCTTTGCCAGTATCCAGATCCACAAACGTCACTTGGGAATTCATCGATACGGTATCTTGGGGAAGTTCGTCAGAGGGAACCAACTCTGCACGATCAAGCTCTTCTTCAAGCTGTTCTGCAATCGGCGCCTTAGACACTGATAGCAAGGTAGAGATTTTTGTATAGTCCTCTTGCGAGATAACTAATGAGGGAAGCTGCTGCATAGGGCACTCCTTTTGTTAATATTCAGTTTTTAAATTGAGTTGAAATCTAGAAAGCGAAAGCAAAAGCACCACAGAGGTAATCCCTGCGGTTCAAAGAAATAAACTTCAAAACCATCCCTAATTGGAGCGGTAAAGCTTTAAAGTTAAAATAAGAAAGATGAGATGCTGAAATCATTATTGACTGAGTATAGCAAACGAACATCCATTTTACCAGCGTATCGTTTGCTTTCTGAGATCTATCGTTTGCTAATGAATTTAAGTCTTCGGAATACTAACATGCGATTATTCGAAGGCATTTCATAATCTTTTAACAGCTCAAAACCATTCTTAAACATCGCAGCTAAGACATCCTCGAAATTGCGAAGGCCACTTGAAGGATTTTGCTCTCGCAAAGTCTTATCAAACTCTTCGTTACTGGCAGTCGTGAATTTACCGTTATAGTTGAAAGGGCCATAGATCATCACTTTGCCACCCTCTTCTAAACGGCCGGCAATCAACTTGATAAAGGTTTTACATTCTTTCCAGCTCATGATGTGGAAAGTATTGATTGTTAAAATAGTGTCGAAGGTGCGAATCGGAAAATCGTCTTCGCCAATTTTCATACGGAATGGAAGTTTGATATTGGGGATCGCCGCTTGTTTGATATGCTCACGAAGCATCGGCAGGTTTTCACTCACCTCTGTCGGAGTCCATTCCATCTTAGGAAAATGAGGAGCCAGGAAAACCGCGTGCTGCCCGGTTCCCGCACCCACCTCAAGAAGACGCTTGTCCTCGGGACGAAGGACTTTTTTAAGCACTTCCAAAATTGGTTCTTTGTTGCGATCCGCGGCTGCAGAAAATGGAACTTCCATGAGTAATCCTTTAAAAGCTAAGCTTTAAAAACCCACTCTATCAAAGAAAGTACCAGTTTGATATGCTGTTCCCGTGAATTCTTTCTGCCTGACTTGACAGATTTTCACTCTCACTATACTTTCATTAAAAATATCTATTGGGGAGTAGCCTCCACCTAAAGGGACTCAGTCAACATACTTGTGCCTTGTGCATATGGCTGAATCGGCGCTAAACACGCTTGGCAAGACCAATACAAACTTGATGAACCCATGCCAGAGGTCCGTCCGTTTGTATTAGTCATCTGGCAAAAAGGCGTGTCTTCATGACTCCATTATCAATTCTCATTATGTCGTTCAGTATGTCTGCGGATGCGTTTGCGGTTTCCATCAGCAAGGGCGTTAGCATGAAACACCCAAGCATCAAAGAAGCTTTGAAAGTGGGCCTGCTGTTCGGTGCTGTTGAAGCGATCACACCACTTTTAGGATGGCTTGCCGGTTCCACTGCAAGCAGCTTTATTGAATCTATCGATCACTGGGTTTGTTTTGTGATTCTTGCCATCGTCGGTGGAAAAATGATTTATGAAAGCCTTCAACAAGACGATGAAGAAGAATCCGATGAATCCGAAATCAAATCTTCATCCAAACTGGGTCGAATTGGCATTCTGATCCTTACAGCCGTCGGCACAAGCATCGATGCCGCAGCGGTTGGCGTATCGATGGCTTTCATGAATGTAAACATTTGGACGGCGGCGCTTTCTATTGGCGCGGCGACCACCATGATGGTGACGATCGGCATGATGGCCGGCCACTATCTTGGCGTCAAAGTCGGCAAATATGCTGAAGCCGGTGGCGGAGTTGCTTTGATTGCGATCGGTACCCATATGCTATTGGTTCATCTAGGATATTTGTAATTTACTCTACACATCACGTTTTTCGAAATTGCTTGTGAGTTTTTCAGTTACGGCCAAGAATTGGTCATGACTGAAAACAGCGCAACCAAATATCTAATTCTTCCAATCTGGATCCTAGCAATATTATCACTGGGTACTTTAGTTCATGCGGCACCCAGCGTTTTTCTGTGGATCATCTCTTCGGTCTTATTATTCGCGCTTTTAGATCCGATGTTTGATTGGCTAAAAAATCGCAAAGTGCATCCTTCTTTAGCTGCTATCTTGCTTATCTTAAGTTCGGTTATCGCTTTTGTTTTGCTTATATCCGTCTTGGGATATTTTTCAGCCGGGATTTTGGCAGAGCTGCAAGAGTCAAAACGCGCCTTGATTCAGTTTTACAACTCACTCAATGAAAACATTAAGCACCTTCTAGAAACTTTCAGCAGCATCACCAAAGACGTTTCGCCAAGTGCTCCAACGGTGGGACCTAAAGTTCAAAAGGTCGAAGTGATCGAAGGGTCTATTTTAGGTGGTGAGATGGGAACAACTCTGATCCACGGATTAGGCAGTGCTGTCACCGTCCTCACCTATACGGTTTTAGTTCCTATTTTGACTCTGTTTTTGATGCTGTCTCGTCCATCTTTCGCTCGCATCATTCCTATGGCGTTTACTGATCCTGCACGCGCTCAAAGAATGTGGCAGAAGTTGATCATAGCCAACCGAGCTTTTTTCTTGGGTAATTTGTTTTTGGCAGCACTTAGTTTTCCGCTGTTTACTCTTTTATTTTATATATTTTCAATCAAGTCACCGTTAACAATGGCGGCACTTTCCAGTGTATTTAACTTAGTTCCATTCTTAGGAGCTGCCTTGGCTGGATTGCTTCCGGTATTGGATACAGCTTCGCAAAATGGACCTCTCCCCACAATTCTGCTGCTTTTTGGATTGTGTATCCTGATCCACTTTATTATCGCGAACTTTATCACGCCACACATCTTAGGATCTAAGGTCGATCTTAATGCTGTCGTATCGACCCTTGCCATTATTGTTTGGGGAGAGCTTTGGGGACCTGTGGGCATCCTATTGGGCATTCCCATTACTGCTTCAATTAAAATCATCTTTGAAGAATCGGGTTTCCCTTGGCTTCACTGGCTGGCTGCCCTGATGAGCGAGCGTCCTGACGAGATTTTAAAGCTGGATGTTGGCAGAAAAACGGCCACTCCGAACCTGCCACCTGCTCAAAAATAGCTGGGAATTCTTGGCATTTTTGCAACGAGTGGGGGCCGGCCAAAGCCTTATGTACTTTCAGGGCAAAATCAGCTAGAAACGGGGCATGAAAAAGCCCCTAGAAGAAATGCGTGACGGTCAGTCGATCGAACTCCTTAAAGAGCTTCACATCCTGACTCGTGATGGAAAAATCAATCAAGACAGCCGCCGTAAGCTTAAGCAAGTTTATCACCTGTATAACTTCATCGAACCTTTGCTGAAAGACCTTCAAGCATCGGGTGACGATGTAAGCTTGGTTGATCACGGCGCTGGCAAATCTTATTTAGGGTTCATCATTTACGATCTTTTCTTCAAGAGCTTCTCTGGAAACGGGCATGTTTATGGAATCGAAACGCGTGATGAGTTGGTGAAGAAGTCCGTTGAACTTCAAGGTAAACTTGGCTTTCCGAATATGTCGTTCTTACCTTTGTTGGTGGTCGAGGCGACTGAATCCAAACTTCTTCCTGAAAAAATTGGTTTAGTGACAGCTCTGCATGCTTGCGATACCGCGACGGATGATGCGATTGATTTTGCTCTAAAGAAAAAAGCAAAGCACATTGTTTTGGTTCCTTGCTGCCAAGCCGAAATGGCAAAGGTTCTTCGTCAAAATAAAGCAAAGCAACTAGCAAGTCCTTTAACAGAAATCTGGCGCCACCCGATTCATACGCGTGAGTTTGGCAGCCACCTTACCAATGTTTTGCGCGCTTTACGTCTGGAAGCTCACGGTTACCAAGTAACTGTGACTGAACTTGTAGGTTTCGAACACTCCATGAAAAATGAACTAATTATTGCGACCAAAAAAGAAGGTCCACGCCAACGTGCGGCCGATCGCTTGAATTGGATTTTGGACGAACTAAACCTGAAAGAGATGAGTTCCCGCTTCTCAGTCGCTCCTCGCTAGTATTTCGAAATTTTCACGCCCGCGTCGGTTTATTGTTTTGACGGGTTAAGTACTTATTGAAATGATCTTCACATCTGTGCATTTCCGGGGGGATGAATGAAGACAGTACTTATCACGATTGCGACTTTGCTTTGTGCGCAGGCATTTGCCGACGACACGTCAACCTCAACACTTAAAGCGGTAAACCCAGGCCAATCTTCATCAGCGCCTGTTGCGGAAGCCAGCATTACGACACAGGCGCCATCTAAAGAAAATCCATGGCACCTGACTATCGGTTCAGAAAATTTTAACTACGAAGGCGATAATCGCGGCACAGAAGCTGGTGCGATTATCTCTTACAACTTTGTTGGGGCTCGCTATGCTCCGACAAAAGCTTGGGAGCTGGAACTGCGTCAACAGTTTCAATACACATCAAGCCGTGAGCATTTGGGAGCGCGCGATTCAAAACTTCATCGCGATTCTTCTGTGGCAATGGCCGAAACAATTTTGCGTGGAGCTTTAAGACCAAAGGGTTGGATGAATTCAAGCTTTGGCCTTGTTGATTTGAGATACTACGCGCCCACAGATGTTGTTGCTCAAGAAAACCATGAAATGGGACGCCTTCGTTTAGACAATTATTTTGAGTGGATGATCAATCCTAAGTTCACAATGGCAGGCTTGGTCTCGTCGCGTGTCCTATTCAACAGCGCTGGGAATCCAAATACAGCGGTTGGAGCAGATGCCGAATACTACCAGTTAAAAGCGGCTCCGATATTCATTTATACAATGAATGATAAGGTAAATCCTTACTATGCTTATACGATTTCTGAAAAATCCAGCCAAGCTCAACGAGGCAACTGGGAGCCAGATATGGGGAATCTTGGGTCCCACGAAATCGGTTTGAATTTGTATTACGGTGCTTTCTATATAAATCCTGCATTGATCAGCGACACGAATTTGGAAAATGGTGGCGGCTCCATGTTGAGCGCAGACTCAAGAGCTTTTTCATACGAAAACATCAGCTATAACTTAAACGTTTACGCGGTTTTCTAGCTCACCTCTTTTAAGAAATTTATCAAGATATTCTGACTTGCCTGCATTCGCTCGGGCAAGTCTTCAAAACTCCCCTTTCTTACCTCGATAATTAACAAACGACCAAAGAATTGGATTCTAACAATTCTGCAAATTATCTCGCCTTCTTTTAGATTTCATTGTGGACTTAAAGTATGAAAACTTAGCTTTGGAGTGATCATGACTTTGACTGAACGCAATCGTGTTAAAATCACTGGCAACGGAACAAAAACAATTATCTTTGCTCATGGTTTCGCTTGCGATCAATCCGTTTGGGATCGAGTTGCTCCAGCCTTTGAAAAAGATTTCCGAGTTATTCGTTTTGATCATATCGGGAACAAGAGCCAGGATGCTAAGTTTTACGACAATGCAAAATACTCTAGCTATCAAGGCTATGCTCAAGACCTTGTGCAAATCATTGATGAACTTAAACTTACAGATACGATATTCGTTGGTCACTCTGCCAGCAGCATGATTGGGATGCTTGCTTCTATCGAGCGTCCCAATGCTTTTTCTAAACTTGTTATGATCGGTCCATCCGCTTGTTATTTGAATGAGGGCGATTACAAGGGAGGGTTTGACCGTCCGGGAGTTGAAGGCATCCTGGCAGCAATGTCTAGTGATTATGCGAGTTGGGCTGCGCAGATGGCCCCGATGTTTATGGGAACGCCGAATCGTCCCGAACTTGGTGCCGAGTTAGTTCAAATGTTTCAGACGCAAGACGCGAAAATGACGCCGCAATTTGGGCGTACTGTTTTTATGTCGGATCATCGTGGAGATGTGAAGAAGTACACTAAGCCCACTTTGATTATCCAATGCACGAATGATCCCGTGTCTTCGTCGTGGGTTTGCGACTATTTAAAGCAGCAGTTTAAAGATAGCAAATTGGTCGTTTTAAACGTTGGCGGGCATTATCCTCAAATCAGTGCCCCGCAGGAAACCATTCGGGCTATTCGGGAATTTATTGCGTAAGTGTTAAAACTGCTAACATAACATTAGATACTCCTATCACTGGCGGCTGCCTTTGCGAGGCCTTAAGGTATGAATGCACCATGAAACCACTCATTGCATTCCATTGCCAATGCTTACATTGTCAGAAGTTTTCAACGACCGGACATGGTTCATATGTGTTGCTCGCAAAAGACAAAACTAAGATCATAGGAAGTTTTTCAAGCTGGAGCTATCGCGCCGATAGTGGCAACGTCACGACAAAAAACTTTTGCCCTCTTTGCGGAACACAAGTGTTTAGTTTAACGAGTGGTCATGAAAATAATTTTATAGTCAGCGCTTCCAGCTTGGATGACAAAGCTCTATTTCTGCCAAGCCTGGTTTTATTTTCCAAATATGCTTCCACGTCGGACCATATAGATAGCACCCTTCCGCGATTCTTAGGTGGTGCTTAGCCAGAAGCTGCTATTGTCGGGACCACTTACAAAAGCTTCCGAATATCTGAGGAAAAAGGTGGAGTCATCTCATCTTGGTGTGGCGAGAAGTTTAACGAATTATCGAACTTCAGACGAATTCGATAAATCGAATTGGAAACCGGTGCTTACCACGGGACCAACTCACGACTTGAACAAATGTTCGGCACGCTCTTTCATAAGTTCGATCTGAGCTGCAACCTACAGCTCTCATCCGTGGCCAGTTGTTTGCACTTTCTGAAAATGTCGAATAACGGAGGCGATCCGAAGTGAGACATTGCTAACAGATTTGATGGGGGTCGGTATGCGTTCGAAGCTTTTCCTAAAACTGAGCGTGTTGATGGGCGGATTGGTGACATCAATGGCAGCACAGGCCTACGTCGCCGAGAAAGACGTCGAATACGATTACATCAATGGAACAAGCCTTAAGATGGACGTCTATCGTCCGTCTAACCCCGGCACCGCTCTGCGCCCGGCGCTGATCTTCATTCACGGCGGTTGCTATAATAGCGGCAGCAAATCCCAGATCAACAATGATGTGAAGGAACTCGCTGATGATGGGTTCACTGTTTTCAGTCTCGACTACAGATTGGCACAAGTTGCTTTATACCCCGCGGGGCTCACCGACGTGAAACAGGCATTGCGCTTTATTCGCAAGAATTCTTCACGCTTTCAAATCGATCCGAATAAGATCGTCACTCACGGCGAATCGGCCGGCGGCCACCTTGCTTCAATGCTGGGACTTCAAGCGGCAGAGGATCGTAAAGGTGCCGTCGACAAATACTCGAACCGAGTCCAACTTGTAGTGGACTGGTTTGGTCGCGCCGACTTCACCCTCACACAATCTACTGGAACCGATTGCGCTCAAGGTTGGATCGGCCAGCCGCGCAACTCAAAAACTTTGTCGATTTATAAAAACGCGTCGTTAATGACTCACGTCGACTCGAAGTCGGCTGCGTTTTTCATCATTCATGGTACACATGACCCTCAGGTCAATCCCATTCACTCGACAAGCCTTATAAACACTCTTTGGAGTAAAGGTCGCGAGGCTGATCTCGTGCTTTACGAAGGGCAAGGTCACGGCTTCGGGTCCCGAGGTATTCCGTGGAATCTTTCACGCACTCGAATCCTTAAACAATTCGGAATTACGAATCGCAGAGCAGTCACGAAAGCTGCGGGCGCACCGTCGTACTTCGTCAATGCTGGCCAACCGGATCTACCTAATACGTCTTACTTCACGCCCGACAAAAACTTTGTTGGTGGAACGATGTTTGACTACGGAAACGTGAAGACAGAGGGCACAGAGACGCCAGCTCTTTACAGCGACTCGCGCTACGGTGGGAAATTCAGCTACAAATTACCGGTGGTCAATGGCGTCTATCGCATCAGTCTGTACTTTGCAGAAAACTCACCTGCGGTGACTGCGAAGGGAATGAGACAGTTTGATGTTTCGATGAGCTTCCCGAACGGTACGTCCACCGTTTCGGTGCCGGTACTTCCAAACTTTGATGCTTACGCGATTGCGGGACCAAACACAGCGATCCGTCGCTACGTGCACGTGATCAGCAAAACTCCGAATCTCAATATCGACTTCCAGGGAAAAATTGGAAACGCCTTTATTAGTGCGTTCTCGGTTACTCAAACTGGCTACTAACCATCAAATAAAAAATAGCGGAACTGATGAGGTTCCGCTATTTTTTATCATTCATAATTGATCAAATTTTAAAATCTGTCGAATTCAATGCGTTCTTAATTGCCGTGTCCTCTTGAAATCCTGCAATGCCAGCGCCTTCCACACGCACCACAGTCACATCTGTCATTCCTAAAAATCCCAGAACCGAAATAAGATACGGTAAAACAAAATCCATGGGTTTAGCGGGGCCTTCTGAATAAACTCCCCCAGAGGCTAATGCTAAATAGACTTTTTTACCTTTCACCAGACCTTCTGGGCCTTGTGGAGTGTATTGAAAAGTAATTTTAGCTCGTGATACTTGATCAAACCAGCTCTTTAAGACTGACGAAACCGTAAAGCTATACATTCCTGTCGCGATCACTATGATATCGGCTTTCATAAGTTCTTGAATGGCCTCGTTGGAATATCTAATTAATTCTTTGTCGGTTGCGGAATGATTTTCAGCAGGAGTAAAAAAGGGAGCAATTTGTTCGGGCTGCAACAAATGCGGCGCGGGAGTATTGGCTAAATCACGATGTATCACGGTCAATTTCGGATCTTGTTTTATAAGTTGATCGACGATGCCACGGCCAATTTTACTGCTGATCGAGGCCGAACCACGGGGGCTTGATTGAATAAAAAGAATGTTCTGCATAATGTCTCACTTTCAGTCGGTTGATGAAATGTCGTTGAAGATACGAAATCCATTGTTAGTATGAAATCTGTACTGATAATGATAATGCTGTAGAAATTAAAAAAGAAGATGGCAGAATATTCTGCTTTAGTAAGGTGGAGCGTACTTTATGAAATCATTAAGAAAAACGGAAAAGCTTCCCGAGTTTGAGTCCTGTAAAAGTGAGCGCGCCGAAGCGACTCGAGATTTTATCAGCCGCATCGCTGACAAGTGGACAATTTTAATCGTAGTAGTACTTTCGCGACAGCCAGAGAATCGTGCGCGGTTTTCCGATCTTAAACGTGGCATCGAAGGAATTTCCCAAACGATGTTAACCTCAACACTAAGAAGTCTTGAGCGCGACGGTATCGTTCATCGTGAAGTCTTTCCCGAAATCCCGCCTCGAGTCGAATACGAACTTACTAAGCTGGGATTAAGCCTTTTAGAACCCATGCAGCAACTCACTGCCTGGGCTTTAAAAAACTGGAGCACAGTGAAAAATTCGCGCGAAAAATTTGATGCAAATCAAAAATCACGCAAATAATTCCAATATAGTGACTGACTCCTAAACTACCCTCAAAAAATAAGTTATCCTCTATTCAGATACTGTCCGTCTATTTGCAAAAGCCTCCGAATATCTGCGGAAAAACGTGGAGTCATTGTCAGCGTGGCGACAAGTTCAACGAACTAGCGCATTGTAGACGAATTTCCATAATTCGAATTCGAAACCGATGCTTACCCCCACGCCTAACTCCCAACTTGAACAAATGTTCTGCACTCCCCTAGATAAGATCGCTCTCAGCTGAAATCTGCGACCAGTATTCCTGGCGAGTTGTTTGCAATGTCTAACTAAGTCGAGTGACTGAGATTCGTTTCGAATTGAGACGTCGCCCAACAGATTGTACGGGGGTCAGTATGATGAAGAAGTCGTTCCAGTTGAAGTTGCGTTCGCAGCTTCTCCTTCCACTGAGCGTAATGATGGGCGGTCTGTTTACGTCAATGGCAGCGCACGCCTATGTCGCCGAGACAGATGTCGAATATGACTATATTAATGGAACAAGCCTTAAAATGGATGTCTATCGTCCCTCTAATCCCGGAACCGCTCTGCGCCCGGCGCTGCTTTTCTTTCACGGTGGTTGCTACAATAGCGGCAGCAAAGCCAGCATCAACGGCGTTGTGAAGGGCCTTGCTGATGAAGGGTTCACAGTTTTCAGTATCGGCTATCGATTGACGCCAGTTGCGAAGTACCCAGCGGGAGTCACCGACGTTAAACAGGCGTTGCGATTCATTCGAAAAAATTCGGCGCGCTTTCAGGTTGATCCAAACAAGATCGTCACTCACGGCGAGTCTGCGGGATCCTACCTGGCTGGAATCTTGGGTGTTGAACCGGCTGAGGATAGAAAAGGCAATGTCGATAAATACTCGGGCCGAGTTCAACTCGTAGTGGATTGGTTTGGTCGCACGGATTTCACCCTAACCCAAACTACTGGAACTGATTGTGCTGTGGACTGGATCGGTCAGCCGCGCAACGATAAAACTATGTCGATTTTTAAAGACGCGTCGTTAAAGACTCACGTCGATCAGAATTCGGCAGCCTTCTATATTATTCACGGCACACACGACACGCAGGTCGATCCGATTCACTCGACGAGCCTTGCAAACACTCTTTGGAACAGAAAGGTTGATGCCGAACTTGTGCTTTACGAAGGACAAGGCCACGGTTTCTCTAGAACTATTCCATGGGCTCTTTCACGTGCTCGCATCCTTAAACAATTCGGAATCCCTGATCGCCTAGCCATTAAGAAAGTCGCGGGCGCGCCAAATTATGCGATCAATTCCGGCCAAATGGATAAAACCAATACGTCTAACTTCACGCCCGACAAATATTTCGTGGGTGGGGCTGCGTATGACTACGGAAACGTAAGCACAGAAGGTACCTCGCTACAGGCGCTCTATACCGACTCACGCTACGGCTGGAATTTTAGCTATAAAGTACCAGTGGTAAGCGCCACAGTTTACCGCGTCGGTCTGTTCTTTGCGGAAAACTCAACGGCCTTCAGCGCTAAGGGTGACCGTGTATTTGATGTTTCTATGAACTTCCCGAATGGTTCGTCCACCATCTCGGTGCCAGTACTTCCAAAATTCGATCCGATTGCGCTTGGAGGAAAAAACACGGTGCTACGTCGCTACGTGCACGTCATCCCTAAAACTACGAACCTCAACATCGGCTTCCAGGGAAGAGTTAACAATGCTTTCATCAACGCGTTCTCGGTTGATCAGACTGGGTACTAACTATCAAACATAAGATCGCGGAGACGGTGCGGGATTGGGGCTCTGACCATCTTGATATCTTTCCGAACACCCGTCGCGTGCTAACTTGAAAGTTAAAAATTTTAGCGACACCAGCATTTAAAACTGAAAGACCACCTTTATGGGTGGTCTTTTAGTTTAAATTGGAGTTTCCTTAGTCGAACCCCAGCCTGTTGCAAAGATCGCCCTTTAGATATCTGCCGTCTCTTTCTGATATAATAAAAATCATATATTTCAAATATTTAAACGCCTTCAACGCGCTATAAAACTGGCACCTTGATTAAAATTCTATCTCGGACAATAATTATCCGAGATAGATCGCAGTATTCATGATCTCGAAATAAAGGAGTTATCTATGCAACGTCTCGATTACTTTTCGCTCGCGATGCCCGCTTTTCACCACCTACTTGCCGTAGATCAGTACTGCAAGAAAAGCTCAGTCGACCCCACTATCCTGCGTCTTGTTCAGATCTACGCGTCACAAATTAACGGCTGCGCGTTTTGCGTCGACATCCATTGCAAGGAGGCTAAAATCGCAGGAGAACGCGAATTGAGAATCTACCATGTACCCATATGGGAAGAGTCGCCGCTGTTTTCTGAAAAAGAAAAAGCTGCATTTGAATGGACCAAAGCAGTCACGCTCATCAATCAGGGGCCAGTCCCCGAAGAACTGTTCCAAAAAATGAAGCAGCACTTCAGCGAACAAGAGATCGTTGATCTGAATATGCAGATCGCTTTCATCAACTTGTTCAATCGATTCGCAGCCACATTTAAATCTGTTCCCGGCGCAAGAGATCAGGCACTGGGATTAGGAAAGGCGAATCTTTCATGATTTTAGGCAATCAAGTTGAGTGGGCACTACACTGCGTAATGATTTTGGCGAGCGCACCAAAAGGGAAGCTTCTCAACTCGAAAGCCCTTGCTGATTTTCATGGCGTACCTAAAGAATATCTTTCAAAATGCTTACAAATGCTGTCTCAGGCCGGTCTCGTAAAGACGACGACCGGGCCGTATGGTGGATACAGCCTCGCAAAAGCTCCGGCCGAAATTTCTTTTCTGGATGTCGTAGAAGCGGTTGAAGGAAAAACGAAAACTTTCAAGTGCAATGAAATACGTAGAAACAATCCGTGCCTTGCTAAGTCTGATCGGAAGTTCACTAAGCTCTGTGATATCGCTAAGGTCATGCACGAAGCTGACGAAGCCTGGAGAAGGTCACTTCGCGAAAGAAAACTGTCCGACATTACTAACTACCTCGCAGATGGTGTAAGCAAAGAAACAATTAGCAATTTTACAGAATGGCTTGAAGAGAACTAGGCTTCATATCTGCACTATTAGATATGCCAAGAAATTTTAATTCATGAAGGCGGCGGGAATGGGCTCGGGCCGTCGTGGCCCTCGGGGCTGCGCCCTGACTTCGTCACCTCAAAAATACCTTCCTGGTATTTTTGCGAACCCCGTCGCTTGCGCACCTGAGAGTTGAAATTTCCACGACGGCAGCGTTTAAAACTAAAAAACCACCCATAAGGGTGGTCTTTTAGTTTTAAATGGTGGAGGCGGCGGGAATTGAACCCGCGTCCGCAAGTGATCCGCGATAAGGCGCTACATACTTAGTCAGTGTTTTAGATTGGTCCTCGGGCTTCCACAGACAAAATCCCTAAGACCTCTCCCCCAGTAAATTTAAGAGTGTCTGCTGGAGAAAACCCAACACTCCGAGGTCCCTAAATGACGATCAATCCAAGTGCGGAACCACCACAAGGTTGATCGTGCAGATTAATTAAGCTGCAAGTGCGTAATCGTTGCCAATTACAAAATGGACGTTTTTATCGAGGTCCTCATCCGCCCCGGTATGCTCCTTATGTTTCAGCACCCACGTCGAAGCCAGTACGCCCCCCGTTTGTGAAAACATGACTCGTTCATTGTAACACAGATTTCCGAATTCAAAGTTGATGAATTTCGATGACCCAAAGTTCCTCAAAACGATCGGACATCTTGTTGTTTTGAATAATTAAAAACAACAGGCAATTCACCACGTCATTGCATGTGTTTTCAGCATTTTATGTTACATGGTATTAACACTATGCTAACGTAAGCATGACAAATCTCCTGGTAAAAGGTCCAGATATCCACCATTTATAGGGCTATTCCACAGACTTATCCACAGACATGCTGAAATTTTAGTGAATTTAAGGTTAGAAATTTAAGATTCTTAAATTTTCGTGAAATCGATTCGGATTTTAAAAGTTGCCTGGAAACATGGCAAATGACACCCAAAATTGGACGTAAAAAAGGGGCTTTTCGCCCCTTTTTCAAACTCGATTTTTGAATCAAAATTTAGCGGAAAAGTTCTGCCGCTGATGCCGCTGCCGACGCCAAAGAACTAACATTCGTAGGTGCTTTGTTCGCGTCAGACTTAGAAGCCGGAGCCGTCGGAGCAACTTGCGGTTGTGCCTTCGAAGTCACTGGAGCCATTGCAACCGGCTGAGCCACCGCGACCTCTGCCGCTTGAGCAAGAACTGCTTCGGCTTTAGCTACCGCCTCTGCTGAAGGAGCTGCCGCTTCTATAATAGATTCAGCGATGTTCATCTCAAGACCACTTGTTACGACATGGGAGTGTTGGTGAGATGCTTCCACACCCGCCACTGCATTCGTCACAGGGAAAAGTTGGATGTTCAGTTGGTACACTCTTTCGCCTTTTGATTTCATACGAGCGATAGAGTTGTCTTTGTTCAAACCTTTTCTCATCTGACGAAGTTTGAATTTGATCTCTTCAAATTCTGCTTTCGTCAAAGACATCGTAAGCGTACCGAATTCGCGCTCTGTCGGTTGATCTTGGTAAATAGACTCAAGACCCAAGTACATCAATTGAGATTGAAGCTTACGAACCAACGCCACCGGAATGTCTTCAGGAGATTCAGTCAATGAGCGAGCTTTTTTGATTTCGCCCGTTTTTTCATCGCGACGAAGATCACCCGAGGCAATCAACGTCTGCAATGAGTTTTCGATTTCATCTTCAGAAGCTTTACCGCGCAGTAGGGCTTTCAAAGAAGCTGTATCAAAAGATACTCCCTCTTGATCCACCATCGCATAAACGATCCATGCAACCCAGTTCGGAACTTTTTCGAAGGATTTACGATCGATCTCGCCCGTTTTAAGTTTCACACCTACACGGTGCTCTGACATTTTTTTAAGGAAGATATTACGATCTGCAGGATCAGTTGCTTGAGTGAAGTTCACAAGCAAACGGAATTCTTCAGTTTGTTCTTTATTAAAGCCTAAGGCCTTACCAAACTTACCGATCATGTCCTCAGAAAGATTTCGCTTTCCTTCGATGATCATTTTCAAATAGTTTGGCGATTTGATATTCGCTGCCGCAGAAAAAACTGCGTAGTTATATTGGCGCAAAGATCCTTTCGAAGCTTTGCGTTTGTACTGATAATAGTCCGCTAGGTATTCGCGGTAGCTCATGTAATCAGACAAAACTGGCGGAACCAGCGAAGTGTTTGAAATTTCTTTGCCTTTGCCGAACTCAGGTTGATTGTGTTGCATAGAAATCGCTCCTTAGTGCCTAAATAGTTGAACGCAGTTGGAGCTTCAAAACAACGGAATTCAGCCGATCTTGCTGCATGTTTTCGCGCGGCACAAAAAAGGGGCTATCCTTTTGTGGATAACCCCCTGATACAGAACAAATTTATTGATTAATTAACGTGGCCGCGGCGGTCTTGGCGGAGGAATTGGTTGACCGTGTTGTCCGTCATCACATTTTTCCAGCCACAACGTCACATTACGAATATCAAGTTGGCCTTGGCTAAAGAATTCAAATCTTTCAGCACCCTGCCCAATCACAACGTTTTGTGGATTGATTGTGTATGTCTGATTCCAAGGACCCACTTGCACACGTTGAGTTGTGAACACTCCGTTGATAGCAAAATCAAGGAAGGACACGTTTACCAACGAAGCTGCTTCAAATTGCACCGCCACTAAGCGATAACCACGATATTGTTGCCAGTTAAAGTAGGGAGCTAAATCCAAACGATCATTACCCATCATGCGACGAGCGATACCCAAATTAACAGGGAAACCTTGTCCGGGTTGTTCAACTCCACCGCCGCCGTTACCTTGGCAACGAATATTCATCGTGATGGATTGAATGTCAGACATGCCGCGAACTTCAACTTCCATCAAGCGAACTGCAGAACCAATCACAGCTTGATATCTTGGAACAAAGTTGACGAAACGTTGTGGAGAGTTCACCCACTGATCAACTTGACCATTGATGATCAAACCGATTTGCGTGCGGATATCAGAACCCATCACGTTCACACCAACAGATTCAACAACGCAATCTTGGTAACGTTGATCGACACCTGTCAAAGCAAACAAATTGAAACGCTCATTGATCACGCGACGTTGAACATAGATAACTTTTTGTTCTGTTCCATAGCCACCGTTGTTGCCATTGCCTGGATAAGGTTGACCTGGCGGATTACCTGGATAACCCGGTCCCACAGGAGTTGTCGCCGGTGGTTTACCTGGATGCGGGCGCGGCGCTGGTTTCGGATTTGGGCGCGGGTTTGGACGAGGCGCTGGCTGTTGTTGCGGAGGTTGATGCGGTTGCTGAGGGCGATCCGGTTGCCCTGGAATCGGAAGATCTTCATCTGGAAGAGGAAGTGGACGGTCACTACCACCGCTTGAGCGTGGACCTTGATGTTGTCTTTGTTGCGCTTCAACGACTTGTGGACCAACCATCATCGTCAATGAAACTGCCAAGAATAAAACGTGCTGTTGTAGAGCCATTTAGTCCCCCTTTTGGACAATTAGAATCTGCGAGGGACTGATAAAGCAAGCGATATACCAAAATAATTGGTGTCACTAAGAGACTGGAAGCAGAATGGCAAAAAAAAAGGGCCACAGCTTGGAGTCTGTGGCCCTGGCAAATAAAGGGTGAACCTATATTTGTATTTTGGGTTTATTCAACAGATGGCAAATCGTCGCCACCATCGCCATAGCCGCCGCCATCATCGTCTCCACCAATTGTACCAACAGTTGGAGGAGGCGTTTGTTCTTGGCTGTCATTCAAATCGATAACCGGTTTTGAACGTCTCATGAAAACAATCGCAAATACGTCTTGTTTGTGACGAGCTAATTTTCTCATTTTAAACACGATACGCAATTGACCCAAACCGTTGTTCGCAGTCAGACGCGCTTCACCGATCATGTTTTGCAAACCTAATTTACCACCGTTGCTGATGCCGTCATCATCCTGAGTAGGATCTTTCTTTAAAGGTTTCAATACGATGTTCGTTGTATTGCCGGATTCTGGAGAAACAAGTGGACCAGAGTAAGCAAGCAGTTCATTCGTGTAAGTTCTAAGAACAACAGAGAAACCAGCGCGACCGTTAGCAACTTCCCATGAATGCATATAAGAAGTCTTAACGCGGTTATCACCTTGTTTATACTTATATGTATTCAAAGCTAACTCTTCCATCACATCATATTCTGGATTTCCAGAACCGTGCTCTGGAAGAACGAAATGAAGATCAGCAACGGATTGACGGAAAACGATATCAATGTGGCTTGCAGAACCAGAGAATCCAAGATCAACTTTTACCAAAGTCGTTTGGCAGCCGCCGTCCAAATCCAAACATTGAAGAGTACCATTGATTGGCATTGAACCCGTCGTGTTCGTACCGTTCCCACCGCGAGCTGCGCGCAGTCTTACGATTTGATTTTCGTTATCCATCGAAGAATCGCCAACCAAGTTATAAATTCTTGGGAAGCCGTTTTCTTGAACACTTAAAGTAATGACGGATTGGCCAGAGATACTGTCGAATTTAAGTTTTGCATCTGTTACTGACGCTGAAAGACCGAATTGGTCACGTTTCAACCCACGCAATACATCCAACGTGTCATCAGATGCAGACGAAGTATAAAGAAGACCTTCGTTAGAACGAGCACCTGTTAAGCGCTTACCATATTTCGAGCTTTCGATATTTGCCGGATTGTTGTCAACATAAGGACCGTTGGCAACGCCGCCACCTTTTTTACCGATGATGACACCGTTTTTGATTTCATAGTCAGATGAAGATGGGGAAGACGGATTCACATTTGTGCCTTCAGCCGGGTTTGGTGTATCACTCATCACCTCACCAGTAGCTGCTGGCTCTTGCGGTTGTCCTTGAGGACCCGCTGTTTTGTCTTTGCTGCACGCAGTAAGACCTAGTGTTGCGATCAAAGCCGCAGTAATCAAAGAATGTCTTTGCAACATTGAAAACCTCCAAGTTTTTTCAGTCACGAGTTTTGATAGCACCAGCAATAGCAAGGCTCAGGCCAAGTTTTGTCACTGCTCATCAAGCTTGTATTGGAATACAGAGGTACCCTATGATGGGTTTGAGAAGGAATTACATGCCTGTTTATAAAATAAGCTCCCTTTTAGATGATTCGAGGCAATTTCGACACCACCTGCTGACGGTGTCTGGAATCTGCCTTTTGGTTGCGGCTGTGGTTGCTTATTTCTTTGATCAAAATGTGTCGATGTACTTTTCCCACGAGGGTGGTACTGCGGAAATGCTTCGTATTATTGGACGTGAAGTAACGAATATTGGGCTTTCACAGCATTACTTTATTCTGTCCGTGGGCACTTGGTTTGTATGTGCTTACATCACTCCCCGTATCCATTCGTTAAAAAAATATGCGAAGGGATTAGATTACCTTCGCCGCTGGGGACTCAACTTTTTAGTGGCATTACTGGTGTCTGGGGCGATCACTCACACCATCAAATTTTTAGTGGGTCGTCAGCGTCCCCACAAATCTCCCGTTTGTGATCCCTTTACCTTCGATCCCTTTACTCATCATTGGCACTGGCATTCATTTTCATCAGGGCATTCGCAAGTGATGGCGGTGGTCGCTTTTATGTTCACGATCGCAATGCCACGCTTTGCCTGGTTCTGGATTTTAATCGCAATCACAGCTTGCGGTACACGAGTAGCCATTCAAGATCATTTCACGAGTGACGTGATCTTTGGGGCGTGTGTCGGTTACTGCGGCACTTTGATCGCTTTAAAATGGATGAGAAAAAGCAAGAACGCTTTGGTCTAATTTCGCTCTGATAAAAAATCCGTCGTGTTTTGTGAAGACTTTAATGTCTTCACAATCCTTGCATAATCCGGAACATATTGCTCAACCACTCCCCAAAACTTGGCGGAGTGATCCATGTGTCGCAAATGCGATAGCTCATGAATGATCACGTAATCTATGATCTCTTCACTGAATACAATCAGGCGCCAATTTAAATTGATCACCTTTCTGGAAGAGCAACTGCCCCAGCGGGTTTTCTGTTCCCGAAACTTTAACTGTGAAGGGTACAGCTTCATTACTTCAGCCCAATGCTGCACTTTTTGAGATATAAATTTAATCGCCTCACGCTTGTAAAACAGTCTGAATTCCGCCAAAGCTTTTGGATGATGTTCAAGAGACGTGTTTGCATCCCATTGCGCTTTAGGAATATGCAAAAAGATATTGTCATCACTGAGTGATACAAAAGATTTTATTCCCAGAGTAATTACCACTTTCAATTCGCGGTCTTTACCTAGAAACGGAAACTTTTCACCGGCTTGAATGGTTTTTTTAGGATAAAGCTCGGCCATGGCGTCGAACTTGATAAAGTTCTTTTCAATCCATTCACGCTTGGTGGTCAAAAAATCTAAAACCGTTTTTTGTGAAGTGACCTTGTTAGCCACCACTTTAATGGGACGATTGGGATAGAGGTAAATCGACAAAGACCTGCGAAATGGCTTTCGGTGTAACTCCACCGCCCAATTTGCAAAATCAAATAACTCGACCGATCCACTCATAGTGGAAGAAGAATGACTTAAGCAATAAAAAGTGGCAATCTAAATCCATGGACAAAAATTCTTCGTTTTATAATTTGGATCCCGATAAAGTTCTGCAAGCTGCGGAAAATGCGGGATTTTACCCGACAGGAGAATTTGCTCAGCTGAATTCCTATGAAAATCGCGTTTTTGACATCAAGCTTGAGGAACCAGTTGAGCCAAACTCACAAAGCAAGAATGTGATTGCGAAATTCTATCGCCCCCATCGCTGGAGTAAAGAAGCGATCTTAGAAGAGCATGAGTTTCTTTTATCCCTGCGTAACGAAGGAATCCCAGCTGTCGCACCACTTTTCCAGGGACATGATTCCACCGTCGCAGAAGTAGATGGAATGTATGTTTCCTTTTTTCCAAAAGTTTTAGGGCGAATGCCACAAGAATTTTTGGGCGACGACTATCGCAAAGTCGGTCGTTTGATGGCGCAGGTTCATAATGTCGGTGCACGCAAGAAGGCTGCGCATCGTCCAACGTTAGATACCAGTTATTACGGCGGATGGGACACATTGGATCATTTGCAAGACTGGATTACTCCAGAGTTGCGCAATCGTTATAACGTTGCGGCCGAAGACATCTTGTATGCGATCGATGATAACTTTGATTCCTCCGAATTCATTCGTATCCATGGAGACTGTCACAAGGGCAATTTGCTAAATAACGGCTCTCAGTTTTTTTTGGTCGATTTTGACGATTTCGTGAACGGTCCCGTTGTGCAGGATTTCTGGATGCTTTTGTCAGGTGATCAGGAAACTTTCGGTGAAGAAAAAGATTTAATCATCTCGGGTTATGAAGAGCTTCGCGAATTTCCAGATCATCAATGGTCATGGATTCCAATGCTTCGTGGCCTGCGCATCATTTCCTATGCAGGATGGATTGCAAAGCGCTGGGAGGACCCAAGTTTTCCAAGGCTATTTCCAGAGTTCAACACATTCAGATATTGGGCTGAAGAAGTCGAAGCGCTCGAGAAAATTGCGTGGTCCATCAATCCTTCATGATTTGAGTTGACGGGTCGTCCTTAGGTCGGGAATCCTTTCAGAGAAAGTAACTCTAAACCAAGGACGGCATCGATGAAATTACTTATCACTATATTGATTTTAGGTCTGGCGTTGACAGCTTGTAAACCGGTTGAAGACAGCCTTGATGACGGCAAAACTCCTGGCAAAGTTATTAACGAAACTGACTATAGCTCCTGCGGAACTGGTAACTACGGAACTTCCGTGGTTGGTACTTGGTTTTACCAACAAGGTATTGGTAACACTAAATTCACTAAAACCTATACGTTCTCTCGTGACTATCTTCGTTTAACGAATGACTGTAACTTTGATGGAGTGACGGTTCGAGCGACGGCGACGTCTCGCTATACTTCGGGTGTTAACACCATGAGTTTCCTGGATAGCGCATTGAATGAAAATCCGATTCAAAGAGAAGGTTATAAACTGGTCTGCCAATCTAAAATCGAACCTTCGGATTTCACTTGGCGCTTTCAAGGAAACTGCCTCGTGATTGTGGACCAAACGACAAAGGCATCGATCACGCTGCTTCCCGGCTCGGCCAATTAGTTTTAAACAATTAGTTTTCATCACGTCGAAAGCCCCCGAAGAATTTCTGGGGCTTTTTTCATTTTCCCCAAACTGCCGCCCAGCGCGTCTATGGCCCCTGCCCGCCCTTATAGATACCTGCTGCAAAGCATAACTCACTCTATTCTTTGTCACGGGGTCGGCCCCTGTTCTATATTTCTAGGGCTTATTAACCCCCACAAGGACAACTCATGAAAAAAATCAAAGTTGCGAATCCCGTTGTTGAACTCGACGGCGACGAAATGACTCGTATTATCTGGAAATTTATCAAAGAAAAATTGATCCTTCCTTACCTAGACATCGACATCAAGTACTTCGATTTGGGCATGGAACATCGTGATGCTACTAACGACCAAGTAACTGTTGATTCAGCTGAAGCGATCAAAAAGTACAACGTTGGTATCAAATGCGCGACGATCACTCCAGACGAAGCACGCGTTAAAGAATTCAACTTGAAACAAATGTGGAAATCACCAAACGGTACAATCCGTAACATCTTGGACGGTACAGTTTTCCGTGAACCAATCATTTGTAAAAACGTTCCTCGTTTGGTTCCTAACTGGACAGCACCAATCTGTATCGGCCGTCACGCATTCGGTGATCAATACCGTGCAACAGATTTCGTAACTAAAGGTAAAGGTAAATTGACTGTTACTTTCCAACCTGAAAACGGTGGCGAAACAATCACTCATGAAGTTTACAACTTTAAAGGTGATGGTGTTGCTTTGACTATGTACAACACTGACGAATCCATCAAAGGTTTCGCACACTCTTGCTTCAACATGGCTCTTCAAAAGAAATGGCCTTTGTACCTTTCAACAAAAAACACAATTTTGAAAAAGTACGATGGTCGCTTCAAAGATATCTTCGAAGAAATCTATCAAAAAGAATTCAAAGCTAAATTTGAAGCTGCTGGCATCACTTACGAACACCGTTTGATCGATGACATGGTTGCATCCGCGTTGAAATGGAATGGTAACTTCGTATGGGCTTGTAAGAACTACGATGGTGACGTTCAGTCAGACACAGTGGCTCAAGGTTTCGGTTCCCTGGGCTTGATGACTTCAGTTCTTGTAACTCCAGATGGTAAAACAATGGAAGCAGAAGCTGCCCACGGAACAGTGACTCGTCACTACCGTCAACATCAACAAGGTAAACCAACGTCTACAAATCCAATCGCTTCTATCTTTGCTTGGACTCGTGGTCTTGAGCACCGCGGAAACTTGGATTCTAATCCTGAACTAGTTAAGTTCGCTCAAACTTTGGAAAAAGTTTGCGTTGAAACTGTTGAAGCTGGCTTCATGACTAAAGACCTTGCGGTTTGTATCTATGGCGATAAAGTTCCTGCAGATAAATACATGAACACAGAGCCGTTCTTGAACAAACTTGATGAGAACTTGAAAAAAGCTCTATCAATGTAAGTTCATTTCGATCGAAAGAATTGAAATAAAAAAAGCCCTGGGGAAACCCGGGGCTTTTTTTTAGGTAACAGTTCCCTTTTTTAGTACCGCGTTGCATACAGGAACAGGACCTGGCACCTTTTTTACCTAGAAGGTGATCTTGATTGCTTCGCTGGATTTTTTTGCAGGGCCATGGAATACGGCTTCGATGTTATTCCCATCAGGATCGATCACGAAGGCTCCATAATACCCTGGGTGGTAGGGGCGCTCGCCGGGTTTACCGTTGTCTTTTCCACCGGATTTCATTGCTACCTCATAGAACTTATCAACCATAGCACGATCCTTAGCTTGAAATGCCAAATGTACACGTCCCGTTAACGAACCTGTCGCTGCTTTGCTTTCCTTCGTAGATACAAAGAGCTCATCCACCCAAAAAAAGTCGGGCCCTTGTCCACCGACGGGAATTTGTAATGTTTCAAAGATCGGTAAGTAGAATTTTTTAGAGGACTCTAGATCTTTAACGACTAACTGAATGTGATCAATCAAACGTCCGCGATATATTTCATTTGTTTCAACGTCGGCTCCTTCACGCGTATATTATTTTTTGTTTTACGCCCTTTACAAAATAGGACACAGTATTTCAGTTGAACTCAAGGGTAAAGCGTATGAATTTAATCAAAGTCTTAACACTTATAGGCATTTTAACGTTGGGTCATAACAGCCTTGCCGTTATGCGATTTGTTTATCATGCGCCTGAGTCTGATCATGATTTTCGTTATAAATATCATTGGGAAGTCTTAAAATCCGCACTCGATCTGACAACTAAAAAATTTGGGCCATATTCTCTGACGCCCTCTGAAATTCTTACCGAAGATCAGCAACTGGCGGAGATGAAAAAGGGAAGTCCAAAACTTACCGTCATGATTCGCGAAACCAATAAGGTTTTTGAAACAGAATTAAATGCGGTAAAAATTCCGATTGATCGCAACCTGATCGGCTATCGAGTGCTGTTGATTGACAGAAAAAATCAGGCACTACTTACTAAAGTAGACTCATTAGAAAAACTTGTCACTCTTCAGGTGGGCCAAGGCGCAGGCTGGGGCGATATTCCAATTTTAAAAAACTCTGGATTTAGCGTTATCACGGAAGAGAAGTACGACGATTTATTTAAATCTTTAAGCGCTGGAAAATTTCAAATATTTCCCCGTGGCGTCGTTGAGGTCCTTGAAGAATATCGCCAGTTCAAAAAACGCTACCCCAACTTGGTGATAGATGACCACGTTCTGCTCTATTATCCCCTGCCGACTTATTTTTGGTTCCACGATTCATCGGATGGCCGCCTGATGGCCCGTCGAGTGGAAGAAGGTTTAAGATTCATGATTAAAAGCGGTTCTTATCGCAAGATATTTGATAAGCACTATTCGAAAGTGATCAGGGAACTGGATCTGAAAAACAGAGCTCTTATAAAAATACCAAATCCATATTTGCCCTCCTCGGTGCCATTTGATCGCAAGGAGCTTTGGTTCAGTCCGGAAGACCTATAAAAAAAGCGACTTACTTTAATAGCAAGTCGCTGCGAAATATCTTTAGATTTTCTCCGACGTTGAATCGGCTTCAATCAGTTATTTTTCTTTAGCAAACTGAATATCTAGAGTGATTGCAACATCGTCACCAACGAGTACACCACCCGCCTCAAGAGCCGCATTCCAGTTCAAACCAAAATCTTTACGTTTGATTTTAGTTTTCGCAGAAATTGCAATTTTAGTATTGCCCCATGGGTCTGTGTGTTCTGCTGATGGGCCTTCAACTTCAAGTACGACTTCTTTCGTCACTCCGTGAATCGTCAAAGCGCCAGTGACTTTCAGTTCTTCATCGCCTGCGCGTTCCACTTTAGAAGATTTAAAAGTGATCGTTGGATATTTCTCCACATCAAAGAAGTCGGCACTTTTTAAATGGGCATCACGCTGTGCTTCGCGAGTATTAATACTTGCCGCTTCAATCGATGCTTCGATCACAGATTTAGTGATGTCTGAAGAATCCAATGAAAGGGTCCCGCTGATTTTTTCGAAGCCACCATGTACTTTAGCGATCATCATGTGTTTGATAGAAAAGTTTGCAGAAGAATGGGATGGGTCGATTTGGAATTTTGCTGTAGTCATAGTGTCCTCCTAGAGACTTAAGTTATTTGCTACTCCTTAACTATCGACGAAAAGACATTGTCGCGACAGAGGACTGATACGCAAATCATTGTTGCATTTTTGTACCCCCTCCCAAATGACATCCCACGACGAACGTAACAGTAATGACTGTAATCAAACAACAAATCCCATTGATGGGTTTTCACGCTAGATTATGAGAGTAAAATACTAATGAAAGGGAGGTTTGTATGAACGTCTTATTTCGAGGCTTTTGGGCCAGCACGATGGCAACCAGTACGATGACTTATTCACTGTTCGAGGCCTTCAAAAATCTCACACTGCGCGACCGCGTGAAACCACTGCCCCAAGCTCAGGTCGCAACCACGGTGATGAACAAAATGAATCTCACCCAAAAATTAAACTCTGAAGGACGACAAGAGGCTTCGATGGTGGCGCATTATGGGTATGGCGCCGTCTTTGGCGTCGCTTATGCCCTTCTGGCTTCAAAGGTTCCTGGTAACCCCGTAGTCAAAGGTGGACTTTTCGGATTAGGTGTATGGGCAGCAAGTTACTTTGGTATTATTCCCGCCCTTAATCTTGAACCTAAAGATCGGAAACAAACCCCGCAGCGTAAAGCCATGATTATTGGCGCTCACGTAGTTTGGGGAGTCAGTATGGCTATCGCCGAAAACTCTTTGAAAAAAAGAGGAACGCAAATGTTCGATGCAAAATATCGCACTTAATAAAAGGAGACTCCGATGAAAAATTCCGAGCACAGACAGGAAATCAAAAGAGATATTCCTCAACAAATTATCAAAGCAGCAAAACGCGATTCTAGGCCTCATCAAAATCACACACCCGACGGCCCTGCTGAGGAATACATCAACGAATTTCAAAACGACAGCAATGAACTGCCACCAGCACCAGTCATAACTCCCACAAATGGAAAATCCAGCTTCTGGGATATCTTCAGACCGAAAAATAAAAAACCAGATTGAGAATTCAATCTGGTTAAAATCTAAAAATTAAGTCCTTACCGAACTAGGTAGGGACTTAATTTCTAATACTTGGACAAAGTAAGTCCGTACCTTTATTCGTACCTTTATTTAACTTGAATCTTAAGTTTGTAGGTGGCTTTTGAGCGGCATGTGCTTTCGACACCTTCCGTAGAGCAAACCATCTTGCCACAGTTCATCGAAAGAACTTGGTTATCTTTGTTAAGCTCCTTCAACTCTTTCTTCCAATCAGCACAAGCCTTCTTCCAGGAGGCACGAGCCTCTTTAATCAAGTTCGCTTCCTCGCCCTCAACATCATCCTCACCCGAAGTAACCTCATACTTATTATCAGCAGAGTTCCCCTTCTTAACAGAAATAGTAGTATCCCCATCAGCCGGAATGTCTTTCACACCGATAGACTGAGCAAAAGAAATCGAAACCAACAAAGTAACAAACAAACCAAGAACGACTTTCATAGAAAAGACCTCCGAATTAAAAAGAATCCTACCACTCCCCAATAAACAAAGAAGTCTTAACACCCCTGCACCCACACCCCACACAACGCAACCAGTCAAAGTCCAACATCTCCCATGGGCCCAAATCCAACTGAATCGTTTAAAGCGAAAGCACTCTTCCACAGAGGGAATTTTCGAAGGGGAAGGGCTCGAAAGCGACCTCCGCGGGGTCTGGAAGACCCTCCCCGCAGGGGAAGCGGCAAGGGCAGGAAGCCCGGGTCGATTGCGAGCCCTTCCCCTTCGAAAATTTCCTCTGTGGTACGACGAGTTATCGAATGAAACCCAACCCCCAGTAGGATACACCTGCCCATGGCCGGGTCCCATACAATAGCCCCCTTGACGAACTCCGCTAGGTCCGGAAGGAAGCAACGGCACTCGAGGAACTATGTGATATGGGGTGCTCGGCCACTTTTTTGTTTTAAGCAGTTCGGAGAATGTTTTGTCTTATCAGGTGATTGCGCGCAAATGGCGTCCCCAATCTTTCACTGACGTTGTCGGACAGAATCATATTACCCAAACTCTGGCGAACGCGCTTAAGAACAACCGTCTTCCTCACGCACTGCTTTTCACAGGTCCTCGTGGTACTGGTAAAACTTCATCAGCTCGTATCTTAGCAAAGGCTTTGCGTTGCCCGAATGCGGTGAATTTTGTTCCGTGCAACACGTGTGATTCTTGCCGTGAAATTGCTACGGGTTCTAGCGTTGATGTTATGGAAATCGACGGAGCTTCAAACAACGGTGTGGATTCCATCCGTGAGCTTCGCGAAACCGTGGCATTCATGCCTACAAGCGGTAAATACAAAATTTATATCATCGACGAAGTTCACATGCTTTCGACAAGTGCCTTCAACGCCCTTCTAAAAACTTTGGAAGAGCCGCCAGGTCACGTGATCTTTATCATGGCAACAACCGAAGTTCACAAAATCCCACAGACGATTTTGTCCCGTTGCCAACGTTTTGATTTCCGCAGAATCACCACACGCCAAATCACTGAACGCTTAAAGCTGATCTGTGATCAAGAAGGCGTACCTGCGGAAGAGGAAGCTCTATGGGTTATCGCTCGTCAGGGTGATGGTTCCATGCGTGATTCACAAAGTTTGTTGGACCAAGTAATTACCTTTGCGAATGGTCCCCTAACTCGTCAAAACGTGGTGGAGATTTTGGGTCTTACGGATCGCGCCTTGTTGTTTGAAACACTGACGGCTTTGGTGGAACGCAGCTCTCAAAATATTCTGAAAGTGATCGAGAAAATTTCCACAGCGGGTTTCGAACCGCATTTATTCTCTCAAGATTTGTTGGAAATGATCCGCAACCTTCTGTTGGTTAAAGTCTCTGAAACTCAAGCCGCCCAAATTCTGGAAATGCCAGACACGGAACTGCAAGCGTTGAACGATTTGTCGCAACGTTTGTCTGAAGAAGACATCCACATGCTCTTCGACATGGCATTAAAAGGCGGCAGCGATATTCCTCGTGCGCAAGATCCTCGTATTGTGCTTGAAGTGATCTTGCTTCGCATGGCGTCTGCGCCGAAGCTTGCTGACCTAAAGACTCTTTTGGCAAATGGTCCTCAAGCCTCTAACAGCGCAGGTGGTACCAGGCCCTATGTTCCGCCAGTAGCTCTTCCCGTTCATGGTCATGAGCGACTGAAGGAATCTCAATCTGTACCTGAAGTTCCATCAGGTTTAGAAAAAATGAAGGCAGCCTTTGACGGCCCCACTAAAAAAACTACGGAAACAAAACCCGCGACTCCCGCACCGACACCTGCCACCGTTGCAGAGGTAGTACCTGAAGCCCCAAAAATGGCGACAGGTGCAAATGCGACAGAACGTTGGGTCCATTTTGTGGAGTTAGTGCGCCAAGACGACGCCTTGTTTGCGGCAAAGATCGAAAACCTTCTGTTCGTTAAGGAAGAGGGCAAACTTTTAACGTTGGGTGTTCCGACAAAATTGGTCTTCCTAAAGGACCAAATGGCTGACACTTCTGTGCGTAAAAAGGTGCAAGGATTTATTGATTCGTACTGGGGTGCTGGGTATTCTTTTGAAGTATTAATGAAGGGTGATCAGGTCGGCGAATCCGCTCAGGCTCTGCAGCAAAAGAAAGTGCAGCTGGCTGAAGATGAGATCCGCAACAAGATTGCCGAAAACCCGATGGTGAAAGCTGCTCAGGATGCATTCCAGGGCAAAATCAAATCCATCGTAGAACTAAAGCGCGACAACGCGCCTAAAAAGTAAGGGGATTCTATGAAAGGCCTTGGCGGCGGAATGGCAGCTTTGATGAAGCAAGCCAATCAAATGCAAATGAAAATGAAAAAAGCCCAAGAAGAACTTGCTAAAGCTGAATACGAAGCAAGCACTGGCGGCGGCGCAGTTACTGTTAAAGTGAACGGCGATCACATGATCACTTCTTTGAAAATCAGCGCTGACGTTATGAAAGACGGCGATGTTGAAATGCTTCAAGACATGATCGTATCTGCAACTAACGAAGCAGTTAAAAAAGCTCGTGATACTTCTTCCAAAGAAATGGAAAAGATCACTGGCGGCATGAACATCCCAGGGATGTTCTAGTTAAATAATCGGAGAAACCCTTGCTTCACATCACCGCTCTTGAAAAATTAGTCCACGAAATGAGCCGTCTGCCCGGTATCGGGCCCAAGACTGCTCAACGTTTGGCCTATTTCATTCTTAAATCAGAGAATGAATTCCCCGAGCGTTTGAGTGAAGCACTTCTTCGTGTGCGCGCGGAAGTTCACGACTGCCCTCGTTGCTTCAACTTTACGGATGCAGATCTTTGCCGTTATTGCCAAGATGTTCACCGTGCTGATGATGCTCTTTGTGTGGTGGAAGAACCTTCAGATATCATGCGCATTGAATCTTCGGGTGCTTTCCGTGGCCGTTACCATGTTTTGCATGGTGCGATCTCTCCACTGGAAGGTATCGGACCTAAAGAACTCAAAATCCATGAATTGATCGACCGAGTGGACGCAGGTTTGCGCGGTGACGGCCCCGTGATCAAGGAAATCATCCTTGCATTGGACGCAGATCTTGAAGGCGATACGACGATTTTGTACCTTGCTAAACAGTTGCAGGGTAAAGGATTGAAACTTTCTCGCATTGCCCATGGAGTTCCTATTGGCAGCGACATCGATTTCATAGATGATAGAACTATGGGTCGTGCCCTGCAAAATAGAGTGGAGCTGTAATGTCCTTTATTAACTACAATGCCAAAGAGATTCACTGCAAAGTCGTGTACTACGGTCCTTCATTGGGCGGTAAAACGACAAATATTCAGTGGGTTTATCAAAAAACGGCTGAGGATCAAAAATCCAAGCTCGTGGCATTGAATACGGACATTGAGCGCACCCTGTTTTTTGACTTCCTTCCACTGAACGTGGGGGAAATCCGTGGTTTCAAAACTCGTTTCCACCTTTACACAGTCCCGGGCCAAGTTGTTTACGATGCTTCCCGCAAGCTGATCCTTAAAGGTTTGGACGGCGTTATTTTCGTTGCAGACTCTCAGATCGAGCGTATGGACGAAAACTTGGAATCTTTGCGCAATCTTGAGACGAACCTTGAACAACAAGGTTACGACATCAAAGAAATCCCATTGATCATGCAGTACAATAAGCGCGACCTTCCCAATGTAGCGTCTTTGGCTGAGATGAGAAGCGCTTTAAACCCTTACAATGCCCCTGAAATCGAAGGTTGTGCTTCTGAAGGCCGTGGCGTGTTTGAGTCGTTAAAAACGGCTTCTAAATCGATTATCAACGTTCTTAAAGGCGGAACGACTCTGTAAACCAGAGCGATTCCTGACTTTTTTCTCTTCAAAACCAAGTTCATTTCGCTTTCATTTTCCTCTTACGACCTAAGGTTGGCTGTGCTATAGGATGTCGCACCTATTGAGCGTATAATTAACGTTCAAAGCGCGAGTAATGACGTGAGGTTGTAATTATGAGCTATGATGTTGCTGCGGAAATCCAAAGACTGAAAAAAGAGAAGAACGCTGTCGTTCTGGCTCACTACTACGAAGATGGCGACATTCAAGACGTGGCTGATTATGTCGGCGACAGTTTCTTTTTGGCTAAAAAAGGCCAGGAAGTAAAAGAGCAAGTGATCCTGCTTGCAGGTGTCGTGTTCATGGCTGAATCAGTTAAGATCATGAATCCCACGAAAACGGTTTTGGTTCCAGAACTTGAAGCATCATGCTCGCTGGTTAAAGGTGCCCCTTACGATAAGTACTTGGCGTGGCGCCAACAACATCGCGATGGTATCGCGGTGACTTACATCAACTCCTCTGCCGAAGTTAAATCCATCTCCGATGTGATCATAACTTCTTCCAATGCTCAGCAAATCGTTAACGCTATTCCTAAAGATCGCAAAATCTTGTTCGGCCCGGATCAACACTTGGGTCGTTGGTTGTCTAAAAAATTGGGCCGCGAAATGGAATTCTGGAATGGCTCCTGCGAAGTGCACGTGCTGTTCAATGCGAACCGCTTGGCTGCTTTGATCAAAGAACATCCAGATGCTTTAATCTTGGCACACCCTGAATGTGACGATTCTGTTTTGGCTTATGCGAACGTGATTGGATCGACTCAGCACTTGTTGGATTCTGTATCTTCAAATCCGCACAAGAAATTTATTGTTGCCACAGAGACTGGGATATTCCATCAAATGCAAAAGCGCCGTCCTGATGCCACTTTCATCCAAGCACCTGTAGTGGATGAGGGTTGTCAGTGCAACGACTGCCCCTACATGAAGATGAATAATTTAGAAAAAATTAAACGCGCCCTAGAAACCTTAGAGCCGCAAATGAATCTGCCAGAATCATTGCGCTTAGAAGCAAAAGTTTCCTTGGATCGCATGATGGATATCACCAGCGGTAAAGCAGTGACTTGGCCGAAAGAGTTCGCTCTTTAATTTCTGAATGAGGACTCTGACATGTTGATCATCGATAATCACAAGTTAGAGTCTTTGCGGAAACATCTGAACTGCCCCGACTTGCAAGTATATGCATATACAGAATGGGGCAGTAACAACAATGATCATAGAAAACTGATTCATGCTCATCGTGATCAAATTATTTTAAATTCAAGCACTCCCCTGCAATCCAGTATTGCCCACACTCAAGGTATGGGAATTTTGGTGATCTCAAGCCATGCGGTCGGCGTTGATGTCGAGAACACTCACCGCGTTTCAGAGCCTATCGCCAAGCGAGTGGCGAGGCCGGGCGAGTACGAGGCAGCCCCAAGTGCTGCAAGCTTATGGACGGCTAAAGAGGCTTGTTTTAAAGCGCTTCGCCCCTTCAGCCAGCCGTCGGTGCTTTCTGAATTTTCTGTAGGGGATTGGCAAAAAATCACGTCCCACTATGAGACGTTCTCTCTGCAAGAATACTCTGAATACCAAGCCCCGTCTGCGGGAGCGGGCGTCTGTTTCCACCAAGAGAAATTTAGTTTTGGTTTTTACTGCGTGAACCTTTAACTTTGGTCCGGTCTTGCCGAAGAGTTTAATATCCTGCACTTATCGCAGGAGCTCATGTGTAGGTTCCATCAGAGCAAGGTAGGTAATAATGGGAAACGCAGCAACGAATAAACGGATAGCTCCCCGTAAAGAAGTCTCTCCGATTCATGTATCGTATATGACTTCATTAGATGATTTCGCGAAGATCGCAAAGAACTGCGAAATCGTGGAAGCTTCTTCCTCAGGTTTGCTTCTTTTAGTTAAAAGAGAAGATCTAATTCCCACAGCACTTAGAAAAAATTTGACCCTGGATGTTTTGATTGGCGATAGAATCTTCATGCATCTAGATGAAATGAATTTGGAAATTTCCGGCGTTATTAAAAGAACAAAACTGCTGGGCAAAAAAGGTTTCCATATCGCTGTTGATTATAGCGAAGATGCTCCAGAATACTGGCGCGAATGTCTGATGGATCTGCTACCAGCTCCAGGCGAACTTGAAGAAGTTGAATAAATATCTTTCTTACACATGAGACTAAAAAGGGAATCCAAGTGGATTCCCTTTTTTATTTTGTCTTATTATAGGAGGCCATCAACTCATCAAGCCTTGAGTTAAAGATCTTTTGCCCCTCGGCGCTTGCATACTCAGATGATTTAAGCTGTCGCTTATACTGTTCTAGCTCTCCAGAGATGGCCTGCCAGTTATTCTGACGAAGCTTAAGCTTATCTTCATCAATCTTTTGCGCAGGCCCCATGATATCTCGGAAATTTACACCCGCTTCCATTTGCTTTTGTATTTCTTGTTCTCTAATTGTGATCGCATCCATCTGTGATTTAGTAGCACTATTGGTTTTAAGAACTTCATCAATTTTCTGATTCATCAGACGACTGGCACGCTCATTTTCATAATCCTTACGAAGACGGATCACATTTGCCTCGGACGCCGTGGCCATACCATTCTTCATGCCTTCGCCGGGCCCCGCACCCTTTTCAACCCACGTGAATGGTACGTTTAAATCACCAAGAATCGGCTGTACTCCCAATCGTACAAAGTTTTTAAGAGCCATAAACTCGGGATTCAAAGCGGAGTCACCAGTGCCTTTGTTATCAAAGTAAGTATCTGTGGCTTTTAGTTTTTCCAAAATCTCTGCCCGGGACATTTTTAAGATGTCTCCCCACTGCAGGTTTTTCGGAGCCCCGACTTTATCCAAGAGCTTGTTATACTCCCCAATTTGCTGAGAAAAATTCTGCACGAAATTCTTTTTAACATCCGCAAAATGGATGAGGCGAATCATCGTGTCTGCCGAAGGCATTCCAACTTGTTGCTCCGGAGGCAAGACTTCTTTGCAATGAGCATAATCCTGAAGCTGTTCATAGAAACGTCTAAGATCACTGCTAGATGTATTGGCAGGGGGATTTTCGCATCCTTTTTCTGCATTCAGATAGCACGTATAGATTTTGGCATCTTTCAGAAATGCGCCTTCACACATTGATTGAATATTTGCGACATCCATCGTCGCAAATTTATTCGAAAAGTTATTTCCAACACAGATTGCGGCATCGGTGATGCGAACTCCTTCGAGCTTCTTAAAAGCCTTTTGAAGTTCGTTTTGATCTTTGATTTGGGCCAGATCTTTTTCTTTGGAAAGAAAATCTTTAAGTAGTGCCCAGTTCGCCGGACTGTTTCCCAATGGGCCTTTTTTATCAAAACCAACGACAACCTCGACCTGCGGAAATGCTTTTTTCCAATACAGACTAAGACTGCTTAAATTCGCGGTGTAACAACCCCACAGCGCCAGAGAGCGAATGCTATCCCCAAGCGGCGCATTTTTCTGAAAAGCCTCTGCCAAATTTTTATCGGTAAGATCACCAAAAGTTCCACCAAAATGTCCGTTTCCGTCATGCCCAGAAACGACCAACGAAGAAAGGTTCACGCCTTGGCTCTTGAGACCTCTCAGCGCTTTGTCTAAAGTTTCCGGATTAAGCTGATTTTTTTGACGGAACTCATTCTCATTGGCCATGGCATCGTTCAGCGCTTTACTGACGCCCGAGCATGCAGCCGAATTCGCATTTCCGCTGGAACAACCTTTGCGAAGATAGTCTTCATTGGCCTTTTGTGTCTTTGCCAAAAGTTCCGCCTGCTTTGTCGCTAGCTCTTTAGTTACTTCAGGTATAACGATAACTTGTTCACCCCGCTTCGAGGCTGCTGCCTTCGCGGCTTCAATTTCCTTAGGATTTCCATTCAGATCTAAAAAAAGAATATCGGCTTGAGCTTCCAGTGAACTTAAAACGAAGAGTCCCACAAGGATGATTAATATCTTTTTCATCAACGCCGTCCCTGAAGAAGCTTTTGAAATTTCGCCAATTGCTTTTTGGGAGCCTCTGGATACTTTTTTGCTAAATCTTTCAGACTGCCGTTTTGCGCACGCAAAACAAACATATCGCGATCATAGTGATTCTTATTCTTGAAAAACTTTGTCAGCCCCGCTTTTTCAAAAATGGCATCACGCTCTCCGGGAGACATCACTTGATGAACGCTGTGAGACTTGTTCACGGGACCATTTAGTTTTTCACTGGGATATTCTTTGGAATAAACGGAATAATTAATCTCTGCCGGTGGCGTGATATTACTGGTCGCGATAGCGCTGGATGCACTTAGAAAAATTGCTATAGCGCCAAGCTGACTGAACATGATTAATCCCTCTTGAATATAGTAAACGAGGAAGGATTAATTGTAAGGACGAGTATAAGGGGCTCGTCCTTAGACTAGCTTAAAGATCAAAGAATTTAGGAAGACCCATTTCAGAAACCAACACGATGGAGTAATGAGGTGGCAAGAACCAGCTTAGCGCCTCCGCGATGCCCTGATGTTCTGTTTGGGGCGGATTTCCTAATGACTCAAGAGAGAATGCCAGATCATAGTTTTTGCGGTCTTGGCTCATCACTAAAATGCGTGGGCGCATAACCGCCTGATCGCGGAAGAATTCTTTGATGATTTGGCGAACGTATGCAGGCAAGTATTGAGGTGAGGCATCGCCAGCATGCAAGCCTTGGCCTTTTTCAAATTCTGCAGTGCCGACAATCGTGTCATCAGCAGTTCTATAGAACAAACCAGTTTCTTTAAAATGCCAAAGCATGCCGTATGTGAAAACATAGTCAGGATAGTTTTTGCCGGGATTAACCGCTAACCCCACGCCTTTGATGGCTGCCCATTGCATGATTTTATTGGCAGGCTCCGTCGCATTTTCAGAGGTCTCGACAAGCATGTAAGGCCAACCATCCGGTCCCTGTTGAGGAGCATCCATCATCATCTTTACGTTGCTAGATGTGATCGCCATGAAGAAATCAATTTCCCATTGGTGTTCACGTTGTTCATCAGGGACTTTTACTAGTTCGTTCAATGTCATAAATGCTCCGAAAGGCGGCGGGCCTACTCCGGCAAAGCCGGAGTGCAGACAAACAAAAGGCCAAACCCGCAGGTTCAGCCTTTGTATTTCTCTTAAGAGATAGGGTCAAGTCGTGATTACTTCTCTTCCACGATCACTAAAGAACGGTAGCCTTCTTTGAATTGAGGTTTACCGTATTGGTCTTGCATTTGGCGACCTGTTTTAGTGTCGATGACTGGCATACGGCCTTTATCAGCACTTACAACCGCATCGTGGATGATGTTGATGTGACCAGATTTAACACGCACACAGCCGCTGGAAGCACGTTGCCCCAAGGCAGCAACACCGTTCGCCTCGCCACCAGAGATATCCGGAGGTACTTGGTGAACGGCCAAACCACGAGCATCGTTAAAGAACATTGCGAATGGCATTTGGAATTTGGACTCGCCAGAACGGTAGTTATAGTCATAAACGCGTTTCACAGAATAGAAACCACGAGTTGTGTGTCTCCAGTGTGACTGACGTGAACCTTTGAAGATACCGTTGATAACACCTTTGAATTTTCCGATGTATTCAACTTCTTCAGTTCCTGTTGAAACTTTAGTCGTCAAAACCAAGCGACGGTTCGTATACAGACGAAGAGTTTGCGCACCCTCACCGCGAGCTTTCTTATTGATCACGATGATGTTCGTATAATCGTTATAGTCTGTTTGACCAGCCAGGTAAGCATCTTCATTGAAAAGCTGACCAGCTGGAGCTTCGTAAGCATCTTCAACCATCAAACGTTTTTCCGCTGCTTCACGTTTTGAAAGTTTAAGTGGTTGCTCTTGATCTTGAGGAAAAGATTGAGCATAGGCTGCGAAAGAGAATGTGGACGCCAAAAGCGCTGCCAACAATAGTTTCATGACGACTCCTTAAAAACGTTCTGGAACTTGCGATAAAGTTCACTCGATGGAGTCAGATAACTTAGGCGGCGATGGAAATCATTAGATTTCCTATAAATGGAACAACTCACCATACTTCGCAGACAATAAGTTAATGACATTTAACCGTAGAGGGAGGTTTTGAGTATTGACTGCTTGATTTGCAAGCTGCGTTATAGCCTTTAAATGGCGCGAGAGGGGCAAATCTCCTCTCTAAAAGGGAATTTTAGCCAGGGGCTTTAAGTTGAGTTTTAGGCATAAAAAAACCGCCACGAGGGCGGTTTTTAGTTTGTCGGTGTGCAAGCAATCTATACGAGTGCGTTTTCCAACAAGATCAAAACGATCCCGATGATCGATCCACCGGCGATAATCCCTGCTGCCATCGTTTCTTGATTTTGAACGAAGGCGCGATAGCCAAGACCTTTTTCATTTTTAAATTTCTTGCGAGCGATCCAGAACAACAATGTTCCCAAAGCCATCGACCATGCGTCCGTGAAGCGAAGGACAAAGCCCAAGCCCAAACCAACACCCGATAATGGGAATCTGCCGCGAGTTTTTTTATTTAAAATTTCGATCACGATACCCAAAACCGCGCCGATCGCTGCAGCGGCTTGAGCTGTTGGATGCAAATTACCAAGACCTTTTGTCAAAGCCTCTGCCACACCTTTCCAGATCGCAGCACCCGGAAGTGGCATTGCATCTGAAGTGAATGTGGAAACATCACCATGAAACAAAGAATAGAAAACTGGAACCGCAACAAAGGCGCCTGCGAAAATACCAAGTACGTGACCGATGGCTTGGTGACGAGGCTTACCACCCAACATGTAACCTGGTTTGATATCCATCAACAAGTTTGAAGCATTTAGTGAAACTTCAGATGTAATACCTGCAGTCATTAAGTTTGTTGTGACGTTACCTGGAGCCAAAACTCCGTAAGTGATTTGAGTCAATTTACCCAATGCACCACCCGGAGTGATTGCAGTCAACCCCGTTGATGTCACCGCAATTAAAGTAAACACGAATACCAACGGAATTGCTAAGATACCCAACCAGTAGTGAATACCAAACCAAACGTGACCCAAATACACAACAATAGCACCCACCAATGGAATACCGACTGCAAAGATCCACATTGGAAGCTCGATCTTTTGCAAAACATCATGCTTTTGAATCGTATTTTTAGAAAAGCTTTTCGTGAAAGCTTCCTTCAACATTTTTGGTTTTGAGAAAAAAGAGAACAACGAAGACGTGGTCATCATCGAAGCTCCGCCCCAAAGCGCCCACATCGCGATCGCTTTAAATTTGGCTTCTGGGATGACTCCCGCTTGAATCAGAATCGGAGCGCACAAGAAATAGTTCAGCATTGCACCGATCAGCAAAGACATTGAGGTCTTCATGCTCATTAAACCACCCGTGCCCAACATCACAATCGATGTGTCCCACTGAATAGTCAGATCTTTTAATGGAGTGTTGAACAAACGCGGAGTTGCGAATTTATAAATGAAATCATCCCAGTACTGAGGAAGTGCCAAGAACTTTAGTTTAAGTGCCGTCAAAATGGGCTCGGCACGCAGGAATTCAATCAGTGCTGACAGACCCATACCGCCCATCAAAAGTTTTGCTTTAAAGACGCCATCACCGCCCTCTTCCGAGTGCAAGCTATCTAAAACAACACCTGAAGCATAACCCTCTGGGAAAGGCATCTGTTCATCATTGATAAAACGTTTTTTCAATGGAAACGCGAACAACACACCTAAAAGCGCAAGAACGATGATCCACCAAATTGTTTGGTACATGGGTACCACTTGGCCCGTCACCATCATGTATGCAGGCATGGAAGCCATCAAGGGAGCCGTCATGTAACCAGCACTTGTAGCAATCGATTGCATCGCATTGTTTTCAAGGATCGTCATGTGCGAACCCATCTTCATACGGTCCATGATTTTAAAGAAGGCATAGGATAAAATCACTGACGAGATACCAACCCCAAGAGTCCAACCCGTCTTAATACCAATATACAAATTCGTCAGACTTAAAATTCCGCCCAAGATAATACCCGTTAGCGCTGAACGGATTGTTAACTGAGGCATGTCGCCTTTATAGACGTTCTTTAACCACCACTCGTCTTTTTGTTCGAGTGTCATTGAATGAAGCTGTTCCTGATTAAGCTCTTGAATTGCCATTAAATCTCCATCGATTTTTTCTCGAATGTAATCAGGCAACTATTTTGGGGGGCAGTCAATTGTTGAGATCTTTTGCTGCAGATTTTGGGCATAAAAAAACCACCTCGAGGGTGGTTATTTTTCGATAGGAACCAATCTTTAGAAGATTGGTAGGGAGTACAGGATTCGAACCTGCGACATCCACCTTGTAAGGGTGGCGCTCTACCAACTGAGCTAACTCCCTATCGGTAAGAAGGACCTATGTTTATCTGCGTCCTTCTGACTTTGCAATATCTTTTTTAATTTTTTTAAATTTTTGTAGAAGGCTATCGCCCCCTACTATTCAACCCTAGTGGCTAAGGCAAGTTTCCTGCGTAAATTTAAAGCGGGAAGAAACCTTAGTCAGCTGTAAGTGGACCATATCACTAGTAGTTCTGGCACCCAGATCACCAATAGATAGAACCATCACAGATCCCGTGTAGAGATTACCCATAACCGGAGGTTGCGGAGAATCTTCACGTTTAAACGAAGTCAGCTTCAAACGGTACGTCGTACCCCCACAGCTTGTCATCTGCGCTAGGATAATTTGATCTCTTTCGAAACCGACACCAGTTGCAAGGACTCGACGAGTTTCACCATCGATTTGACGCACTAGAAGTTGGCGACCGCCGCTTGCTTGCTTCACAACTTTGAATGCGAAGTAAGACACGTAGTCATCCTGCTCAACTTTCCACAAACCTGAGATATCATCCCAAGGGAAAGGCTGCGCTTGTGACCAAGGCCATGGAACAGGACGGTTGTCTCCAGTTGGCATGATGTTGCCTTCTTGTTCAGAAGAAAGCACATGCGCATGACCCACGCTGGAGAAAATCAACAGAGCTGCTAATAAAATATGACGTAACATGAAGTACCCCTACTAGTGCTCGAAATGGACTCGAGCAGCTTTATTCATGTAATAGCCGTTTTTGGCTCTAAAAATGTATTTCGGTTTTTCATAATCTGGTTCGATCAACTTACGCAGACGTTTGATCGTCACGTAAATCTTATTGTCGTGGATCGCAGGATCATATGGCTGCTTCCAAACATTCTCGACCAGGAATTCTTTCGAATAGATCGTGCCTTGGTTCTGAACGAACAGGCGCAAAAGATCCAAAAGAATAAACTGATTTTTAAAGTCGATACGACCCAACTTACGCTCAGTAACCGCATGGTTTACTTCGTCGAAAACAAGATCGTAGCTGTGTTGAGAATCCGCGCCGATTTTAGCAGCGTAGAACTGGGCGATTTTTGCCAAACGAACATGGTTCTCGGAATCGATAGATTTTTGAGCCAGCGCCAAGTAAACGCGAGCCAAATCCTTATCGCCCATTTCGAAATAGACGTCACCCAATTGGATCATCAAGTACGCTGCGGAAACCACGTTACGAGTCTCTTTCAGAGCATCGTAGGCTTTCCACAACACAGTCACAGCCTCCTCGTACTTTTTCATTTGTGCGAGGATGTTACCGTTCAAAATCAATGATGAAATTTTAAGATCAGGAAGATTGTAAACCTGGAAGAATACTTCAAGGTTATAGATCTCTTTCAAAGCATCAGCATAACGAGCCATGCCTGGAGAAGAGTAAACCATCGCAAGACCGAAGATGGCGTTGCAGATGTCTTCTTTGTTGTCTGAAGCAAGCGCGATTGCGAGCGCTTTTTGAACGTAATCAAGGGCCACATCGTTTTGACCTTTGTAAGACGCACAGACAGCAAGATAGTAGTAAGTTTTAGAATTAAGTTCGAAGCCCTCGTTCAAAACTAAGTCTTGGAGTTTTTCCTTAGCTTTGTTGATTTCTTCTGTTTGTTCGCGTTCGGCAAAAATACGCAACAACAAGTTTTGGCACTTGAGATAAAGAGAAAAGTTCTTTTCAGCGAAATAGCCTTCGGCAGCTTCGCGAAGATGGTCCGTTGCGGGACCGAACTCTCCACGATCGCAATACAGCTTGCCGAGCTCATAGGCGCGATCGAATTGACTCATAAGAAATTAAAACTCCAAGTTTTTTTAAAGGAGGACAGGTTTTGTCAGATTGTCAGGATATCGTCAACGAAGGATGCGGGCTGTTGCTGAAATTTTAAGCATACTGAGAATTGATTTCAGTAATGTAATGACCAAACGCCTACTTGGAGTGATTGCTCGGCGCAACATGTGGGAATTATTTAGAATAAAACGTGTCCATAGTCGTCCGCGAGATGCTTCTTAACCTCTTGGATAAACGTTTTTACATTGATGTTTTGCTTATGCCGTATCGGTGTGACAGCCCAAATGTCCTTTTTGCCTTCGTTGAAATTTTCAAGAACCGATACCAAACGGCCTTTTCTGATTTCCTCAAAAGCATAGGAACCCGGCAGCCTAGCGATCCCCAAACCCGCCAGGGCAGCCTTTTGTAAGACGCGGGGATTGTTACTTTTAAAATTGCCAGCGACAGGAACCTGAAAAGTTTTACCGCGTTTTTTAAAACTCCACGAACTTCGCTCGCCGATGCAATTGTGATTAATCAAGTCCCGTGGGTCTTTCAAATCCGGCGAGTGAGCCAGATAACCTTTTGAGCAAACCACGTATTCAAAGCGGGATGCGATTTTTTGTGCCATCAAAGACGAGTTTTCTAAATGCCCGATACGAATCGCGACATCGAACTTTTCCTCGATCAAATCCACAATGCGTGTCGAGAAGTTTAATTCAACTTTAAGTTCTGGATACTTTTTCGCCATTTCGATCACGATGGGTGCGATATAGTCTTCACCGAAAATCCCTGCAAGCGTCACACGCAAAGTTCCGCGCGGAGTTTCTGACAGGTCTAAGATTTCTTGCTTGGCCGAATCTAAATTCTTTAAAGATTCCCGGCAGGTCTCTAAAAAGCGTTCACCCAAGTGGGTAAGCTGCACTTTGCGAGTCGAGCGAACGAAAAGTGCAATTCCCAAGTCCGATTCAAGTTGGCGAATGTTTTTACTAATGTGAGATTTGGAAACGTTTAACTGCTCTGCCGCCTTGGAGAAGCTTCCGACTTCAGCGACTTTGACAAACGAAATGATTCCCTGCAGGGACTTTATTGTTTCCATACAGAAACAGTATTGTTCCTTTGGTTGCCTAGTCGAGGACGCGGTATCTCCATATAATTCCTTCATCTATTTTTGCACGTCTAAGGAGACTGAATGAAAATCAAAGCAGCAGTTGCATGGAAAGCCGGAGCCCCACTAACCATCGAGGAAATCGATCTTGAAGCACCGAAAAAGGGCGAAGTTCTGGTTAAAGTTGTCGCCACTGGCGTTTGTCACACAGACGCGTTCACACTGTCTGGTGCTGATCCTGAAGGTTTATTCCCAGTTGTTTTGGGTCACGAAGGTGGCGGTATTGTTGAAGCTGTTGGCGAGGGTGTTACGACTTTGAAAAAAGGCGATCATGTGATTCCCCTTTACACACCCGAGTGCCGCGAATGTAAATTCTGTTTGTCTGGTAAAACAAATCTGTGCGTTCGCATTCGTGCGACTCAAGGTAAAGGTTTGATGCCAGATGGAACGTCACGTTTCTCGAAAGATGGCAAAATGATCCATCACTATATGGGTTGTTCGACATTCGCTGAATATACAGTGGTTCCTGAAATCGCGTTAGCAAAAGTAAATCCCGCAGCTCCCTTAGAAAAGGTGTGTTTGCTTGGTTGTGGTGTGACCACGGGTATCGGTGCCGTTCTGAATACGGCCAAAGTGGAAAAAGGCGCAACTGTTGCTGTGTTTGGTTTGGGTGGAATCGGACTGTCAGTTATCCAAGGTGCTAAAATGGCAGGTGCATCTCGTATCATCGCCATCGATATCAACGATGCAAAACGCGACATGGCTGAAAAATTTGGTGCCACTGATTTCGTTAATCCAAAGAACTTTGAAAAGCCAATCCAACAAGTCATCGTTGAAATGACTGAATGGGGAGTTGATTACTCTTTTGAATGTGTAGGCAGCACAGCACTTATGCGCGCGGCCCTTGAGTGTGCTCACCGCGGTTGGGGTCAATCGATCATCATCGGCGTTGCGGGTGCTGGACAGGAGATCTCGACTCGCCCATTCCAATTGGTGACCGGTCGTGTATGGAAAGGTTCTGCTTTCGGTGGAGTGAAAGGTCGTACAGAGCTTCCTAAATACGTCGACCAGTATATGTCAGGTGAAATCAATATCGACGATATGGTGACATTTGAAATGCCGCTTGAAGATATCAACAAAGCCTTTGATTATATGCATGAAGGTAAAAGCATTCGCTCTGTTATTAAAATGTAGGAGAGACCATGGAAGTAAAACTTCTTAAGTCGCACAAGACATTCGAAGGTAAAACTCAATTTTGGGAGCACGATTCAAGCTCGACGAAAACCAAAATGAAGTTTTCCACTTTTATCCCGCAAGGCTTGGTCAAGGGTTGTGTGATTTGGTTGTCGGGACTGACTTGTACAGACGAAAACTTTATTACAAAGGCAGGGGCGCAAAAATATCTGGCAGAACACCAGTTGATGGTGATCTGTCCTGATACGTCGCCACGTGGTTTGCAACTGCCGGGCGAGCACGACTCCTACGATTTTGGATCTGGTGCGAGTTTTTATTTAGATGCTTTGACTGAAGGCTATCGCGATCACTATCGCATGTTCACTTACATCAGCGAAGAATTACACCTATTGATTCAGACTCAGTTCCAAGTTCCGAAAAACAAAATCTCTATCATGGGACACTCCATGGGTGGTCACGGGGCTTTAATCATTGGTCTGCGTGAAAGTCAGAAGTTTCAGTCGATTTCTGCCTTTGCACCCATTGTAAATCCCATGAACTGTGCGTGGGGGCAAAAAGCTTTTACAGGTTATTTAGGTGAAGACAAATCATTGTGGAATCAATACGACGCGACCGAAATCGTTCGCAGCGGAGCCCACGGCAACAGCATTTTGATTGACCAAGGATTAGCAGATGAATTTTATGAAAAAGGACAGCTACTAACACCGCATTTTGAGAAAGCTTGTTTAGAAGTGGGGCAAAAAGTCGAAGTAAAATACAGAGGCGATTATGATCACAGCTATTACTTTATTGCGACATTCATCGAAAACCATATTCAGCATCACTCTAAGTTTTTGACTTGAGGCGACCATGGGGTGTGCATCTAAAGACTTAGAAGCACAGCCCCTGCTCCCACGACCAGAGCACCAGCTATCTGAACTCTTGTCAGAGATTCCTTCAATAAAAACGAAAATAGCACGGCAAAAAAGATCGAAGCGTTTCTTAACGAAATCGCAAATCCCGGGACTGATACTTTCAATCCATATAAGAATATCACAAAGGACATATTGGCGGCGGTTCCAGCTGCGATGGCCTTAATGCTTTCACGACGCACGACCTGTTTCACTCGATTCACTCTTTCTCCGGTGATTGCAAACCACAGAAACGGCCAAGATATGACCATGGCCACAGCGAATAAGCTTTTCGGCTCAGCTCCATGATGAAGTGCTTGATGATAACTTAAATGGTATCCGCCAATGAAGAATGCGCAAACCCATGCCCATGGTACTTTGGTGAACCATCCCGTCTTTTCACTTTTCTTTTCGCCAAGGCTTGGAAAACTGAGGACGACGATTCCTCCTAAAACCAAAACAGCTCCTAAGGTCTGCAAAGGAGAAGCTGTTTCACCCATAAATGTAGTAGAGATGATCCACACAAAGATCATCGCCCCACCACGCATGATCGAGTAAGCCTTACCCAACTGACTTTGCTTTAATGACCATGCCAGTGTCACAAAATAAGCCCCCTCGGAAATTCCTGAGAGAATCGCCCACTTAAGCGGAGTTCCTGCAGCAAACTGATCAGTAAAGAATATAAGCGAAACCGCAATGATCAAATTGCTGACCGTCATTGCAACAAAAAGGAAAGCTTCCTTATCCTTGGTGGTTTTCGCGATCGCGTTCCAACTGGCGTGAAGAAAAGCTGATGATAAAAGTAAAAGGGCACTCGAGTTCATCGGTGCCCATCATAGCCCACAGAAATTTCAATCGGCAATGCTCGATTTGCTTTTATTTCGAGGAAATTTGTTTATTCATTTGATTCTTTTTTTCTTCCATACGGTTAAAAATCTGATCAACTTCCCGCTCGAACTCCTTTTGCGGTTGCTGCATGCCATTTAGAAATGTACTCCAGTGACGAGTCAAACCCGCCATGGCGACTGTCTCGCGCATCTGCTCTTCGGTGGCTTGGTGAAGCTTTGCGAATTCCGAATAAATATATACACAGTACTGACATGGTGTCTGGGCCGAGACGGCCAAACTGATTAAGTCTATGGTTGCAGGTGCTAAGGGAGATTTTGGATTCATGCTTAACATTTTGTGCTCATTCCAAGCGCCTGCAATTCCTTTCGCTGCGTATGGTTTCACGAAGGCCGGCGTTACTCCCAACATGTTTTGCATATCTTTGTAAGCACCATTTGCATCACCGATCAGCGGCTCTGACTGGTGTTCTGTCACGGCGCCTGGCTTTTTGTTTTTAAAACTTGAAATCATTTTATCCACGTCCATCTTAAACTTTGGAAATGGAATCGGAGAACCTTCCCAGAATGTCGCCCATTTACGTGTATCTGCGGCGATGGCTAGCGCATAATTTAGTTCTTGATCGGTGGCACCGTTAAATTTTGCGGCTCTTTTATGAAAATAAACACAGTAAGTGCACGGTATTTGTGCGGCGACCGCGAGACCAATAAGTTCTTTTGTTTTCGGAGTTAAGGCCGTCGTGGGATTTAATTGAATATCGCGAAATTCTTGCCAAGCACCCGAAATTCCTTCTTGCGGAAACTCTTTCATAAAAGTTGGAATCGTTCCAAAAGTCGCACGGATTTCTTCGTAGGCTGCTTGCGCCTGGGGATTTTGAGAAACAACGGTTTCGGGTTTCTGAGCGGCGAATGCCACAAAGAAGAACAAAAGCGGCGCCATAAGAGGCAAAAGTATTTTCATAAGATACTCCGGTGTGAATAACTAAATATTATTCCCGCCAAAGTAATACGGTAGTTCGGCCTAAAAAAAACAAAGGGCTCGTCTTGCGACCAGCCCTTTGAAGTTTATTTTCGATGTTCGTCCAGCCTAGTGGTGTGCGACGTTCTGTTGCCCTGTGTATTGAGCCTTGATACCAAACTCGCGTTCCTTTTGGATTTTGAAGATCTCTTTTGGATTTTTGATATCCAAAGCGTTGATCAACACTTGATCCACATGGTCCACAAGGATGACTTTCAAGTCCTTCATCACTTCCTTCGGGATGTCCTTAAGATCTTTTTCGTTCTCTTTAGGACAGATGATCATCTTGATGCCACCGCGGTGAGCTGCCAGAGTTTTCTCTTTCAAACCACCGATTGCCATCACACGACCACGAAGGGAAACCTCACCCGTCATTGCCACTGTGCGCTTAACTGGGATTTTCGTGATTGCTGACACGATTGAAGTCGTCAATGCGATACCTGCTGAAGGACCGTCTTTAGGAACTGCGCCTTCTGGCAAATGGATGTGTACGTCGATATTCGCAAAGTATTCTTTATCCAAACCGAATAAAGGACCTCTTGAACGAACGTAGCTCATCGCTGCCGCACAAGATTCTTTCATCACGTCTCCAAGTTGACCAGTAACTGTGAATTTACCTTTACCAGGTACCACACTTACTTCAACAGCCAACAAGTCACCGCCCACTTCTGTCCAAGCCATACCGTTTGTAAGACCGATTTCATTTTCAGCCTCGATTTGACCGAATTTGAATTTATGAGGTCCCAACAACTCGACTAGTTTTTGCGAAGTCACAACGTAACCTGCATTTTTACCAGTTTCAGCTTTCGTCGAAGTCTTAGCCCCTTTAGCACCTTTTTTAGCAGCAGCTGTTTTACCAGCAGCTTTCTTAGCAGTGCCTTCAGATTTAAAATCACTCAAAGTTTCGCTCATCACGATATCTTTTGCGACTTTACGGCAAACGTTCGCTACTTGTCTTTCAAGGTTACGGACGCCGGCTTCACGAGTATAGAAACGGATGATGTCGCGGATAGCTTCATCTTTAACCGTCACTTTGTGATCTTTCAAACCATGGTTTTCCAATTGTTTTGGAACCAGGTAGTTTTTCGCGATGTGGAATTTCTCCTGCTCGATATAACCTTCAAGCTGGATGATTTCCATACGATCCAACAATGGACGTGGGATTGTATGAAGGCTGTTCGCCGTCGCGATGAACATTACTTTTGAAAGATCGTATTCAACTTCAAGATAGTGATCTTGGAACGTCGAGTTTTGCTCTGGGTCCAAAACCTCAAGCATTGCAGCTGAAGGGTCACCTCTAAAGTCATTCGCCATTTTGTCGATTTCATCCAGAAGAACTAGTGGATTCCCTTTATCAACCTTGCGCAAAGCTTGGATGATTTTACCTGGCATCGCACCAACATAAGTTTTTCTGTGACCGCGAATCTCAGCTTCGTCTCTCACGCCTCCCAAAGAGATACGTGCGAAAGAACGATTCAAAGATTCAGCGATTGATTTCGCCAAAGACGTTTTACCTACGCCCGGAGGACCTGCAAGGCACAAGATAGGGCCTTTCATATCTTTCGAAATTGAAAGAACTGCTAGATACTCAAGGATGCGGTCTTTAACCTTCTCAAGTCCGAAGTGCTCGTCATCCAAAATGCGCTGAGCATTTTTGATGTCATGTTTCTCTTCGGAGTAATCTTGCCATGGAAGCGACAAGATCCAGTCGATGTAGTTACGAACCACAGTCGCCTCAGCTGACATCGGTGACATAAGCTTCAATTTCTTGATCTCTTTCATCACTTTGTCTTTAGCTTCTTGAGACATTTTTTTGTTTTTACATTTGATCTCTAGATCTTGAAGCTCAGCTTGGTAATCGTCTTTCTCGCCAAGTTCTTTTTGAATGGCCTGCATTTGCTCATTCAAATAGTACTCTTTCTGAGAGCGCTCCATTTGCTTTTTCACGCGAGTGCGGATCTTTTTCTCCACTTCTAGGATTTCGATCTCGCCCGTCATCAAGTTCAACAAATGCTCCAAGCGTTTGCTTGCATCGATGATCTCAAGCACGGCTTGCTTGTCTTCAAGTTTCAAGTTCAATTGAGCAACGATAATGTCAGCCAATTCACCTGGGTTCTCGATAGTAGAAACTCTCATCAAGATTTCAGGTGGAATGCGTTTGTTCAATTTCACGTATGTTTCGAAAGTTGTTTTCACAGAGCGCACCAACGCCTGTGCTTCGACAACGTTCGTTCCGTCTTCGTCTAGAGACTCAACAGCCACCATGAAAAAGTTATCGTTGTTTACGAAATTCTTAATCTTTACGCGACGTTTACCTTCAACCAAAACCTTCACAGTTCCGTCTGGCAGACGAAGCAACTGAATGATCGTACCAACAGTGCCGATCGCAAAGATGTCCTTAGGTTCGGGATTGTTCGTTTTAGCGTCCTTTTGCGCCGCCAATACGATGTCGGTTTGTTTGCTCATCGCCTCTTCTAGAGCGTTGATGCTCTTTTCGCGACCTACAAACAGAGGCATCATCATATGTGGAAATATGATCAAGTCTCTTAGGGGCAAAAGCGGTAGTTGTGTTACTTTTCCCTCGCTCATATCCTCTCCCTCCCTTGGGTTAACGAGCTTCTTGCACTATTAGAACAAGAGGATCTTCATTCAGGTTAATTAATCCGTTAAAACCTTAGCGAATCCTTCACTTATTTTAACGATGGTAACGATTGCTGGGAAGTAAATATGTGAGCTAAAAAAATAGTCTGGCCCCTGTCAGTTTTCTGAATGTCATATGCCTGCTTATTTTTTGAGCATTTGTGGCCTAAATTTTGATGCGAAAATCTATCTGAAAACCGCGTGAAATTGAGATTCTTTCTGAATTGTAATACCCCCGAAGCAGATTTTAATCCCCTTTTTTGTCGACTTGATCGATAAGTGCTGTGTGACACGCGAACAATCCAAATGGGCTCATACCAATTCACTGAGCCTCAAGTTGCTTATAGCGACTTGGGCGGTCAGTTCCTTTGCGACGTTAGTTTTAACGGCGGGTCAGCTTATTTTGGATTATCAAAAAGATTTCGACAAGTTGCAGAACAACTTCTCCATCATCAAAAACTCGTATCTAGATTCCATGGCAGAGCATTTGTGGTCTTACGACACGCGCCTCTTGGAAATCCAGCTTGATGGTTTAAGTCGCTTGCAGGGTGTGAGCTATCTAAAACTTGTTGCCGACAACAAAACGATCTATGAAACCGGCGTCACCGATCCTGCCGAAGAATCTCACCGGAGCTTCGAGATTTTGCATAAAAATACCAACGAAGTCCTTGGTACTTTGGACGTCGAGTTAGACGTAAGAAATCTGCGCGAAAAATACTTCCACGAAGCCATTTGGATTTTCATCCGCCAAGCTGCCAAGACAATGATTGTTGTCTTCTGTTTGTATTTTATCTTTAACCGCATTGTTGTCGTACACATCAAACGCATTGTTGAACATCTGACATCGGATGAGCGCACTCGTGGGGAATTGAAATTAGATCGTCCACACAGTGAAGTGAAAGACGAGCTGGATATCCTGGTTGATTCCATCAACAAATTTAAGCAAGAGCTTTTAGAGGCCAACCAGCAACTTGAACAACTCAATCAGGCCCTAGAACACAAGGTGATGAATCGTACGCGCGAGCTAACGACGAAAAATCAAAGCCTGGAAAAAGCCATGCTGCAGATCAAGCGTATGCAAGCAACATTAGTGGCTCAAGAGAAGTTGGCATCTCTAGGGAGCTTAACAGCCTCCGTAGCCCACGAAATTCGTAACCCATTAAACTTCGTCTTAAACTTTTCTGAACTTTTAAGCGAGTCCGAGGACGGCGAAGAACTGCGAGAGATCAGTCGCGTTATACTGAAACACTCTCAACGTATCGATCAGATCGTACGCTCCATGCAAATCTTGTCTGGTTATGACAGTGATATTCTTGAGCCTACGGACGTGAACGAAGTTGTTAAGAAAGCTTACCAACAAACTATCGCAAATCGCGCGCTAGGTTCTGCGTATATTCCGCCTAAAGTGAATTATCGCTTGGCAGACTCTGTTCAAGCGCAAACTTACTCAGCATCTCTGATGAGAGCCCTGTCAAACATCATTGACAACTCGATCCACGCTCTTGAGAAAAAAGTTTTAACAGAGAAAAATTTTGACCCTGAATTAACAATTTCCACTGCTGTTCGTGGCGACAACGTGGAAATTTCCATCCGTGATAATGGAATCGGAATACCTTCAATCTTAGGCGAAAAAGTATTTGATCCTTTCTTGACAACGAAGGCACCTGGAGAAGGGGCTGGTCTTGGGCTGACTGTCGCATTTAACATTGCGCAAAAGCACGGTGGCACATTAAAGTACACAAGTGAGTTTGGTCAGTGGACTGAATTCGTAATGGCTTTACCGATGGTGCACGAAAGACTTCATCCATGATTCATATAGTGGTTGTTGATGATGAGGCAGATACGCATCTGCTTTATAAATTGAAATTTAAAAAGTTTTTTGCGGCACTTGGTGGCGTGAAGCTTGTTTCATTTCTGAATGCAATCGACTGCCTAAACTATCTTCGCATTGCCGATGCTCCAAAAGTTGATTTAATCATGTCTGATATCAATATGCCGGAAATGGATGGCTTTGAGCTTTTGCAAGAAGTCCGCAAAATGCATCCCGAACTGCTTTTCTATGTCGTTAGCGCCTATGAATCGTCTGAATTTCGCAGTCGTGCTGAACAACTTGGGGCGCAACGCTTCCTAAGTAAACCTGTTGATTTTCACACACTTGGCGAAGCTCTTAAGACAGATCTCAATCTTTCTTTGTAATCCTACGTAAAATGCTTTTAACTTTGATCCTGGGGGAACAAGTTTCGTAAAAGGAAATTACGAGACTTAATATTTCACGGAGGGGATCCAAATGAAAAAAATCGTATTGTCAGTGCTATTGCTTTTAGCCGGAAGCGTTCCAGCTTTCGCAACGCCAATCACGTCAGACAACATTATTGGTCGCTATAACGTTGAGGCTTCCTACATGTTCCAAAAGGCCTACATGAAATTCAACGTTATCAATAATCGCGAATTCGAAATCACTCGTTACTATAAAAACGGCGACGTGGATCCCACTTGCCAAGGTTCCTTCGTAGTGACTAACAGCCTGTACTACAACGAAGCTGGCAAACTTATGACCGGTGGACGTTATTTTAAAGGTGTCTTCACTTGCCCTAACGATCGTTCCAAAAAAATCGACTTTAATATCGATTATAAGAACACTCAGGTCGAAGATCTTCCAAAGGGTGTCAACGTAACGGCTACGTCCTCGATGGTGCCAGGCGGGGCGAAATTAAAAGCCTACGTCATCAAACTTCCATAATTCGTAAAAAAGAAAAAACCCAGAGAGTGATCTCTGGGTTTTTAGTTTTTATTTGCTTTCAGATTCTACTCCGACGAATCGGAGAGAGTGCTAAGCGGAACTTTTCTTAGCTTCTGCCTCAGCTTCAGCTTTCATTTCCTCTTCAGTTTTGTAAACCAACATTGGCTGGCCGCCATCGTTGATCACGTTTTCATCGATGATCACTTCTTTCACGTTATTTTTAGATGGGATGTCGTACATAATGTCGAGCATCGCCGTCTCAAGCACACCACGCAGACCGCGGGCACCTGTTTTACGTTTCAAAGCCATTTGTGCAACCGCACGCAAAGCTTTATCAGTGAACTTCAACTCAACACCCTCGAACGAGAACAATTTTTGGTATTGCTTAGTAATCGCGTTTTTAGGGCGAACCAAGATATCCATCAATGCTTCTTCGTCCAATTGACCAAGAACAGCGATCGCTGGCAAACGACCGATAAACTCTGGGATCAAACCGAACTTGGACAAATCGTCTGGTTCAACTTTCGCCAATAGATCAGCTTGAGCTGACTCTTTAGCAGTGCGGATTTCAGCCGCGATACCCAAAGTTTTATTTGTTGTTCTGTTTTCGATGATTTTATCCAAACCAACGAATGCACCACCCACGATGAACAGAATGTTCGTAGTATCCACTTGGATGAATTCCTGTTGTGGATGTTTACGACCACCTTTCGGAGGTAAATTTGCAACAGTACCTTCTAGGATTTTTAGAAGTGCTTGTTGCACACCCTCACCCGATACGTCACGAGTGATGGATGGGTTTTCAGACTTACGAGAAATCTTATCGATCTCGTCCACGTAGATAACGCCTTTTTGAGCTTTTTCTACGTCATAGTCTGAAGATTGAAGAAGGTTTAGAACTACGTTTTCAACGTCTTCACCTACGTAACCTGCTTCAGTCAATGTCGTTGCATCCGCCATTGCGAATGGAACGTTAAGGATTTTAGCGATTGTTTGCGCCAACAAAGTTTTACCGGAACCAGTTGGACCGATCAAAAGGATGTTGGATTTTTGCATTTCAACGTCAGCAGATTTTTTACCGCCCGACATCGCGTTCACACGTTTATAGTGATTGTGAACCGCAACAGCCAAAGTTTTCTTAGCTTGAGTTTGGCCGATCACGTAATCATCAAGGTAAGTTTTGATATCAGCTGGTTTAGGGACTTTGAACGTACCCTTAACTGCCGTCTCTTTCTCTTTTTCCTCGTCGATGATGTCGTTACATAGGTCAATACATTCATCGCAGATATAAACGCCAGGACCAGCAATAAGTTTTTTAACTTCTTTTTGGCCTTTGCCGCAGAAACTACATCTTAATGTGCCGTTTGTATCTTTAGTCGTCATCTCTGGTTACCCTTTTTTCATCTTACGAGATTCTACAACGTGATCGAGCAAACCGAACTCTTTCGCTTGGTAAGGGTCCATGAAATTGTCCCTTTCCATTTGATCTTTTAAGAATTGGTACTCGCGGCCCGTGTGAGTTTCATAAATACGAGTCAGTTTTTCTTTAGTTTTCAAAAGCTCTTTAGCATGAATTTCGATGTCTGTTACTTGACCAGACAAACCACCACCAGAAAGAAGCGGTTGATGGATCATGATACGAGTGTTTGGTAGGCTGTAACGTTTGCCTTTAGTTCCCGCAGTCAAAAGCAAAGAACCCATGGAAGCTGCCATACCCATGCAATATGTCGCCACGTCGCACTTCACGAACTGCATCATGTCGTAAATCGCCAAGCCAGCAGACACGCTGCCCCCTGGAGAGTTGATGTACAAATGGATGTCCTTTTCAGGGTTATCAGACTCTAGGAAAAGGAACTGAGCGATAAGAGCGTTAGCTACTTCATCCGTCACTGGCGAACCAAGAATAATAATGCGGTCTTTAAGCAGGCGGGAATAGATGTCGTAAGATCTTTCGCCTTTGGAAGTCTGTTCGATGACGTAAGGAATTAGTGCCACTGGTGTCTCCTAATAGTTGTCTGTACCCTTCGGGCGTGCCGAAGAAGCTGAAGTCTTATGCTGTGCTACCTATCGGAATACTCCAGCAAGACTTTATGAAAAAGCCTTTGACCCCTAGGAGTGCTATGTTACATCTAACCAAGCCCAAATTACACAATCATTTTAAGAGGTTTACTATGGCTTTTAACTTACTGAACAAAGATATTGATACTTTGAGTTGCCCGGCTTTGGTCGTGTTTTCGAAGGCGTCCTCACAAAAGGACAAGCCAGCGAAAGTGACTCATATTGAGCTGAACAAGCAACTTGTTGATTCTATCTCTGAAAAGACAATTACTGGGAAACATCAAGAAGCGATCACATTCCGTGAATTCAATATCTCCGGCTACCGTCATCTCATCGTTGTCGGTCTAGGTAAGGAAAACGAAATCACTCATGAATCTGTACGTCAGTCTGTGGCTTCTGCTCTTGAAGCAATCAAATCTTTGAACGTTAAAGAAGCTGCTTTGCACTTTGACGGCATAACTGCTGGTAAAAAAGACGCTGCTGACTTTGCAAAAGCAGTTGCGGAAGGTTTGGTTCTTACTTCATACGTATTCGACGAGTTAAAATCTACGACTAAAACTAAAAAAGCTGAAGAAGAGTTGAATGTTCACGTTGTTACTAAATTGGCAGCTGATAAAGCTGTTAAAGCCGCTTTCAACGAAGGCGCTGTATTGGGTAACGTCGTTAACTTCTCTCGTCGCCTTGGTGACATGCCAGGTAACTTGATGACTCCGACAATCCTTGCTGACTCTGCAGTGGCTGCTGCTAAAGGTATCGCAAACTTGAAAGTAACAGTTTGGGATAAAGCACGTATCAAAAAGGAAAGAATGGGCGGTCTTCTTGGTGTTGCTGCGGGCTCTGATCAAGAGCCACGTTTCATCATCATGGAATACAAAGGTGCAGCTGCTTCTAAAAAGCCAGTTTGCTTCGTTGGTAAAGGGCTAACATTCGACTGCGGTGGTATCTCTATTAAGCCAGGCGCAGGTATGGAAGAAATGAAATACGACATGTGCGGTGGTGCAAACGTAATCGGTACTTTGCTTGCAATCGCTCAATTGAAATTGAAAGTAAATGCAGTTGGTTTGGTGGCTTCCACTGAAAACTTGATCAACGGTTCTGCTACTAAGCCAGGTGACGTTCACACAGCTCGTAACGGTAAAACGTTCGAAGTGAACAACACGGATGCTGAAGGTCGTTTGATCCTTGCAGATGCTTTGTCATATGCAACTGAACTTGAACCTCAAGTTATCTGTGACGCCGCGACTTTAACGGGTGCTATGGTTGTTGCTTTGGGCAACACTCACACTGGTTACTTCACTCGCAATACTGCTTTGAAAACTAAAATCGAAAAAGCAGCAGTTCAATCAGGTGAATGGGTTTGGAACATGCCTTTGACTGACTTCCACGTGAAAGACATGAAAGGCGTTTACGCCGATCTTTCTAACATCTCTTCTGGTAAAGGTGCTGGTTCTGCAACTGCAGCGGCATTCCTTGAGCAGTTCGTTGGCGAAGACATCCCTTGGGCTCACTTCGATATCGCGGGTACTGGTTGGGCAGTAGGAAATCGTTTGCCGTACGCTCCCAAAAAAGGTGCTTCAGGCGCGATGATCCGTACATTCGTTGAAGTTGCAAAACAATACGTTTAGTTTTTTAAACTCAGTTATAATTTTAAAGGCCTTGGAGCAATCCAGGGCCTTTTGTTTTTTGCCAACAGGCCTATCTACCCTGCTCTGTTCAAAACGATAATTGAAGGATGGGAATGGTTTGTCGGTTGTTCATCATTTTTTTCGCAGTTTCCACGCTGAATTCGTGTGCGACACTTCCCAAGAATGTACATCGAACTCCGAGTTCAACTTTAGCTCCTGATCCTTCCACGAAGTTATCCCAAGTCGTGCGTGAAAAACTTAAAGGACATGCCGAAAAATCCGCTTTTCATCCTTTGATATCGGGAGAAGATGCATTCATCGCGCGCATTGCCTCTGTTCGAGCGGCTGCCCGATCTATCGATATGCAGTACTACATCTGGAACAACGATCTGACCGGAAGCATTTTAACTGAAGAGGTTTTAAAAGCGGCGGACCGCGGAGTTCGCGTGCGCATTCTGTTGGATGATTTAAATCTGGGCCAATACGAAAAAGGACTGCGTACCATGGCGATGCATCCAAACGTGCAAATCAGAATGGTGAACCCTTTTGCTAACAGAAGCTTCCGTATTTTTGAAATCACTCGCTTAAGCGAGGTCGACCGACGCATGCACAACAAAGTCCTAATCGCAGACAGTGAAGTCGCAATTATCGGGGGCCGCAACATTGGAGACGAATACTTTTGGGCCAGTAACGACATCAATTTCGGTGACATGGATTTATGGACTATCGGCCCTGTGCTGTCTGGGCTGTCCCAAGAATTTGATACCTATTGGAACAGTGACATTTCCTATCCGATCGAAACACTGACTGCTCAACTTAAACCAACGGAACAGGATTATCAGAACTTTCGGAGCCTCTTAAAAATTGGAAATCAAAAAGCTACGGAGACTTCTTACGCTAAGGGATTGAAAAACGATCAACTGATCAAGGATTTTTCCCATGGCAATGTGAAATTATATTGGGGAGTCGGTCATGTCGTTTATGATCCCCCTGCAAAATTTAAAGAGCAAGAAAAAGAGCAAGTCGACAATCTGCACTCGCAAATTCGCCCATACATGAATAATGCCAGGGAAGATATCATGATGATTTCCCCTTACTTTGTTCCTGGCGACCGGGGTGTGAGCTTTCTAAAAGACAAAATCGACAAAGGCATTAAGGTCACGGTTCTTACTAACTCTCTTGCTTCAAGTGATGTCAGTAGTGTGTTTGCTGGTTACAAAGGTTATCGCAAAGACCTTTTAGAAATTGGAGTTGCGCTGTATGAGCTAAGGCCGAAATCACACAAAGGCTTTTTTAAACCTAAAAGAAACCTCGGCTCCAGCGGATCCCATGCGGGTCTTCATGGCAAAACATTGGTGTTCGATAAACGCTTTATGTATGTCGGCTCCATGAACTTAGATCCCCGATCAGCTTATTTAAACTCTGAAATGGGAGTGATCGTTGACTGCCCAGAGCTTGCCGAAAATTTTTGGAACGGATTTGCAAAAAATCTGCCCGAAGTTGCGTTTCAACTGAGCCTAAATGAACAAGGAGATCTGGTCTGGACCACTTATGACGATGGCAAAAAAAATACCTTCGCTATTGATCCAGACACAAGCTGGTGGCAAAGAGCGAAGGCATCTGTCATGTCGGTATTTATACCGGAGAAAGAACTTTAGAAAGTCAGAACAACGGGATGACCCAAGTATTTAGCAACTTCATTACTTTGAATAACTAAATCAGGATTGTTCAATGTTTTCATTTTAACAGTTTTCAGCAACCAAGTTGTAGGCCAGTGGTCGGGTAAATTTGCAAAGCGAACTACGACACCGGAGCCCTCGTTGAATTGAAATTCACCGTCAGCCGGTTTTTCACCCAAGATTTTAGCCACTGGTAACCATAACGGGTTGATCTTCGCCATGTCTTTGGAATACTCACACGTTCCTTCAAGCTCCATCGACGGCTTTTCGCCTGAGACAGAAACACCTTCGGCCTCGAACACCAAGCTGATTTTAGAAAATTCTTGGCAGGCTAATTTTTTTTGACCGTACTGATCCACAAAAACAAAGTGACCTAGGGTAAATCCAGACGCATCAGGAGTTTTCTTAACTTCAAAACCAGTGACTAAGCGTTGCTTCACAGCTTCTTGCAGTCTTTCACCAGACAAATTAGAGAAATCAAAGTTTGATCTTACTGCGGCAGGATCACGATCTATAGAAGTCACGCTTGTGTTATAGTGAACGATTGAATAGCCCGCACCAAAGCAGACGAATAAAAGCCCAAAGACTCCCACAAATTTTTGCATATAATAATTCCTCTTATATGCAGAATAGCACGGGGTGCTCGGGGCTTTGCAAATTCTGTGAGCAGTCCGGTCTATCGTCTAGTAAGAAATGATAACGCTTTGGACGGGAACTGTTTTATATGACGTAGAGCCGTCTGAATTCTTAACTGGGACCTGCATGTGGCGAAGCTGTGGGTCTAGACTCATTTGTGGAGCAGGTGCATTTGGACGAGCACGGTAAGCAGCTTGAATCACATCGACTTCGCGACCTTTTGATTTTAGCTTAACATCAACTTGGCTTGCATCTTTCACGTTCAAGGCAAAATTGATAACACCCTTGTTTGAAACTGCAGAAGCGACTTGTTGGCCGTTCAAATAAATACCTACAGTTTCGCCATCACTTGCTGTCGTTAATGCCGTCACATAGCGCCCACCCGTATAATCAGCGGCATTGGCAGAGAAACCTTCTGCAGTCGATTGAGCTACATCAATAATAGTCAATGTTACGCCGATGGAGCCTGAAGTAGTTCCCGCAGACGCAACTGACGAAATCAATAAACCCACAAGGGACATGCAAATTTGAGTGGAGATTTTCACGAAGGCTCCTATCGTTAAATGATCGAAGTCCCTTCAAAGCAAACCCTGTTCCCGACTCAGGTGAAACTATTTGGAGTTGGTGGAACCTCCCCTGTCTAAAAAGCTAACAGGGGACGAAAACTGATGTTTATTTAAGTGTAGCCTTTGAATTTTGCACCCAGTTCGCGGGCTTCATGAGCGATAGCCAAAAGACCCAGTTTAGCAGTCCAACCATACACATTTTCCTGCGGACATCCTGGCGTATTGATCGCTAAATCCGAAACACAAAGACGCTTGTAAACAGCACCGGGACTGTTCAGACTTTCCGTCGAGCTTTTTTCAGCGTGAGTACGTAGGAATCCACCTGCTAAGTCAGAGCCAATCATGTAAATAACAGGCTCAGCACTTGCACCATCGGCTTCCACAACAGACGGAATACCCTCTTGAATAATCACTTCCTCAACGTCACGGCCACCTTTGGCAGCTTTCATTTTTTTACGTGATTTATACGACCACTCTTTAACTTCAGCACCCGAGCCAACACGAATAACCGCTAGACCGTAAGTACCCGCATTGTTTTTTACGAATACGAAGGGCTCTTGATTAATGCCTCGCTTTTGATATTCGGTTTTTAAACGCGCCAGCATCCCATCAACTTTTTCAGCCAGGGCCGCACGACTATTTTCATCCCCGATATCAAAATGTTCAAAAAGTTCTGTTTCAACAGTCATCAAGAAGGGATCGATCTTAGCAATTGCGCTGAATTCTTCGACAAGCTTGTTATAGTATTTAAAGTAAGTGCTTTTCTTGCGTTGATACCAGCCCAATTCGCGGGGCGGGTTCATTGGAAACTCTGTCACTGTTTTTGCCCACTCTTCGTAAGCTTCAGAAAAGTCATTGTTGCTGATGATAAGATCTGGTTTGTATTCCTTCATCAATTCACTATTCATAAGTGCTGAGTGAAGAGTGATTTCGTTACCTGCAGAACTCGTTATTTGCAAAGGCTGTTCAAGTTCACGCGGAATTGCAACACGCACCTCGATGCTGGATGCTTCGATCAAAGATTTGATCGTGTATACGTTCTCCCAATAGAAAGCGTTATTCGTATGCTCTTCTGTCACCAGAAGAATCTTTTTAATCTTCTCCCCGTAATGATTTACGATGTATTTATTCATTAAACCAACAGACGTTTCTTTGTCTGTCGGACAGATGTTGTTAAAACCTGCGGGAAAGATATTTGCATCAACGTTTGAAATCTTATAACCAGAGTCACGGATGTCGTAACTGGAATAGATTGGATGTTGAAATTCATTCGCCTTGGCAGTGAACCAAGCACAAATCTCGGTCATGTTGGCGAGTGTTTGTTTGTGAAGGGTGAGCTTCGCCATTAATTCTCCTTAAAATCTCAACTACAAATTCGGATCAACACCAGGATTCACTTTTTGAGGGAGCGTTTTTATAGAAGACTTTTGCTCTTCCGGCAAGAACGCATCCGCTTTAGTGCGGCCTGATCTTTTAATGCTGTTAAGTTTCTTAGACTCCTCCGTCAGACCCATGGACTCATGGCCCTGATACAGAAGTCTCTCTGTTTTTAAACGCACATCGTTCGTTAAAGTGAAAAATTCAATCTGGTAACTGTTGGGAGTTTGTCCAGATACAGGCTTATATAATTCAGCTCTATCAATTAAATCAACCAACGAACCACCTAAGTGGGCTTGTTGACTGCGATTTTGCTTAACTGCTTCAACCTGCAGGTAAAGTTCATTGTAAGTGCCTTGAAGTTGTTTGAGGGCCTTAGAAGACCAGCGGGGATCATTGAGCTCCATCGTTTTAATCAGGTAGATTTGAACATACTTTTGCGACGCTACAAACGCGTCAAAACTTTCAGGGGACAGCTGATTCGTCGTCACACTGCCCATTTGATAATAAGTTTTGGCTAACCAGTCTTTATCAAGTTTAGCTGGATCGGATTCCGCACGGATTTTAGCAATACCTTTTTCAGCATCATTCAAATACTGAACGGCTTCCTTCTCGCGGCCTATCCGGCTATAGGCCGAAGCAAGTCGCGCGGGAATCTCTGCATATGCAGTCGTCAGTGGCAAAGCACTGCGCAAGCTATGAGCTTCTAAAAGATCTGCTACAGTTTTTTGGTCGTCGCCTAAAGCTTCATCACAAAACGACATGCGATATAAGGCCATAGCCGCAATGTCCGGCTGTAGATTTCTAGTTTTTAGAATGATGTCACGGTATATAGCCGCGGCCTCAACCCACTTTCCTTGCCCCTCCAAAGTCTGAGCTTCGCCGATGCGGGAAGCCTGAAGGAAGGTGGAGCGTGGGTAAGTATCTTGAAAGGCCTTATATTGTTTTTGTGCCTGGGTAAAGTTTCCTGAAGCTAATGTATCCTGGGCTGCGTGCAGATCACGCTCTTCTAGCAGACGTTGATCCTGCAAGTTAGCTTCTTCGCTGCGACCCATTTGAAAAGAACTACAACCCGCCAGAGACAAAAAGACAAACAGGCTGATCACTCTTTTCATGTGGATTTCTCCTCCTCAGTAATGAGGGCGCTAATTTCTTCAAGCCCGGAGAGATCTGAAACATCTTTGACCAAATCAGGGATGCGCAGAACTCGAGCTTCGCGCGACATCTTCTTTTCGAAAAGACGATAGATCGCATCCCTGTGATTGTAATAGGTCTTCATTTGCATGTACAAGTCCGCTAAGCCCTGCTCTGCGGTCCCACCTTCATAACCTACACGGAGGTCTAGCCAGTGCGGGAAAACTCGATTCAAAATAACAGTGTCAAGGTTGTACCCACCTTTACGAATTTCACGGGAAAAATACTCGGCTTCTTTGAGTTTAGCCTGATCAAAGCTAGTTACTAAAAAGAACTTAGTGGTGGGTGCTACCATCATACGCTGAACTTCAGTTGTTCGCTGCAAAAGTTTCCCCTGCCACTGTTCGATATTCATAAAGAAGTCGCCTAGCTCACGAATGAACTGAGATCCCGTCAGCGTTTCTAAAACTTTCAAAACTTGACGAGTACCCGCTTGAATCAAATGCCCAAAGAAACCTGTTTTTTTCCCTTCGGGATCGCGGAACCACTTCGCTACGCCTTCACTAAAAAGTGCAGAAAGTTTTTGCGGGGCTTTCAGAAAATCCAAAGCGTGCTTCGTCGGGGGAGTATCTAAAATAATCAGATCAAATTTACCCGATTCGTACACAGAATACAGCTTTTCAAGGGATGTAAATTCCTGAGAGCCACTTAAATTGGTCGAAAGCTGCTTGTAAAGGCTGTTATCAAAAATCTTACGAACAGCTTCAGATTTTTGCGCTGCTCTTTCGACAAAATCATCAAAAGTTCTTTTGTGATCGATGACTGACGCCCATAATTCGCCTTTGAAATTCTGGCCGGGAACTTTCGTGATGTCGTTTGTGCCTTCAATCCCTAGGGTCTGCGCTAAACGCTTAGCGGGATCGATGGTTAAAACTAAGACTTTCCGTCCCTCTTTAGCGGCAAGAACTCCAACAGAGGCTGCCACTGTGGTTTTCCCCACGCCACCGCTGCCCACGCAAACTAAAACTTTAGTGTCTTTCAAAAGATCGCGGCTCATGGAAGTTTCTCCACAGCTTTTTCAACAAGCTTCCAAGGTTCCGTTTCAAAAAATAAGGGAATCTTAGCGACATTTTTAAATCTTGTTTTTGCTTGATCCATCATCTGAGCCTGACGATCCAGTTGTTGCTCGAGATATTGAGCAAATAATCCCAAATCTGAAGTCGTTGCTGATTCGGCTTTTTGCAAAGATTCGCGCGGAACATTTACTTCCAAAACTTTGTTCATCACCAGTTGGGGTTCGACCTCGAGTTCCTTATTCAGAATGTCGGCTAACTCCATGGACTCTTTCAGTGGAAGTTCCTCGGGCAACGAGACGATGTGATATCTTGAAATCTCAGAATCTTTAAGCACGCGAACGATCGAGCGACTTTGTTCGCCCATCGGCCCGATTTGAACTGCTTGGGCCATTCCTCGCGGGGCTTCGATCAATGCTTTAAAATGCCCCGTTGCAAAGGCGTCGATCACTAAGCAATCAAAGTTGACGGGCGGACCATACTTACGCGGGCCAGAAGTAATTTTTCCTAGCATCGCAAGCTCTGGCAATCCCGGAGCTATGTTGATGAAGGCCTTCATCACAGCGTTATCAAAGAATAATTTTGCGAGGCTTTCCACCTTGATCAGGTACTGCGCGTATTCACGAAGGGCACTCTCCCCCGTCCATAATGCGAGCGAAAGGTTCGATTTGATTTCCTGAGGTTTAAACCCGACCTCGGGTAATTCAAAGAAATCCTTAAAGAAGCTTTGATCACCCAGCTCCACCAAAAGGACCTTTTTCCCCTGTCGGCTTAGTTTCAATGCGAGTGCGGCAGCCACTACTGACTTACCAACTCCACCTTTTCCAGTCACAAAATGAATCTCTTGCTTCATAGATGCTTAAAGTGTCTCTGAGCTTGTAAATATAGGCATTACGCATGGCATTATAAGGTGCCTTCAGAGAGGGCATACCCTACTATCCGACGGTTTTTAACATGTAGGAGTAATCGCATGAAATCAAATGTAGAAAAGGTTTCTAACCTTTCAAGAAAGATGAACATCGAAATCCCAGCTGCAGTTGTAGCTCAATCTTTCAACAGAGTGTTCACAAGCATCCAAAAAGACGTAGAAATCAAAGGCTTCCGTAAAGGTAAAGCTCCTTTGAACACAATCAAATCAATGTACGGCGACCGTGTTAAGCAAGACGTAGTTCAAGACCTAGTTCAAAAACACTACGCGCAAGCTTTGGAAGAGCACAAATTGGAACCAATCAGCTACCCTGAGTTCGAATTCGCTGATCCATCTGAAAACAAAGACTTCTCTTTCTCTGCAGCATTTGACGTGCGCCCAGAGATCAACTTGAAAAAATACGAAGGTTTGGAAGTTGAAAAAGAAGCTTTCACTTTCGACGCTAAAAAAGTTGACGATGTGTTGAACAACATCCGTTCATCTCGCGCAACTTTCGAAACTGTAACTGAAGATCGCACTGCTAAAAACGGTGACACTGCAGTTCTTGATTTCGAAGGTTTCGTTGATGGTAAGCCACTTGAAAACGGCGCTGGCACTGATCACAACCTTGAATTAGGCGCAAAACAATTCATCGAAGGTTTCGAAGAAGGCGTTGTAGGAATGAAAAAAGGCGAAACTAAAACTTTGTCTTTGAAATTCCCAGATCCATACCACTCTGCAGAGCTTGCTGGTAAAGCAGTTGAATTCAAAGTTACTTTGAAAGAAATCAAAGCAAAAGTATTGCCTGAGTTGAACGATGAGTTCATCAAAACTTTGGGTGGACCTGAGTCTTTGGCTGATTTGAAAAAAACAATCCAAGAAGACCTTGAAGCAAATGATAAAAAACGTATCGAAGACGGCTTCAAAAACCGCACTTTGAAAACTTTGGTTAAAGAAAATCCAGTTGAAGTTCCTCCTTCTTTGTTGAAAGAGCAAAAAGCTTCATTGGTTGAAGACTTCAAAAAGCGCATGGCTGATCAAGGCATGGGCGAAGCTGACTTCGGTTCTTACGTTCAAAAATGGGATGCAGATTTCACAGCAACAGCGACTGAGATGATCCAATCATCTTTCTTGGTTGATGCTATTGCGAAAAAACATGATCTATTCGCGAAAAAAGAAGACGTTGATGCGAAATTCGAAGAATACGCAAAACAAACTGGTATCGAAGTTTCTCGTATCAAAGAATTCTATGGCCGTCCTGACCAAGCAAGCCGCTTGAGCTACCAAATCACTGAAGAAAAAGTGATCAACTTCTTGAACAAAACAATCAAAGTAAAAGAAGTTCCAGCCGGCACATTCAAAGACGAACAAAACTAGGTACGGACACACTTTGTCCATTCAAAAGGCTCCCGCAAGGGGGCCTTTTTTCGTGGTACGGACACACTTTGTCCAAGCTCGCTGTTTTACTCAATACCTTCCTGGCGTAACTCTCGCAGCACAATCCATCATGGCGAGAAAGAAAATACTCTATACGAACGAACACCCCTATCACGTGATGGCTAGATCAAATAATAAGGATTGGTTTTATCTTCCCATCTCGACCTGTTGGGATATTTTTAGTCATACTCTTAAAGACACCACTTATAAATATGGCCTTGGTGTTTATGCATTCGTTTTGATGAACAATCACTATCACCTGATTTGCCAATGCTCTGATAATGCGAATTTGGGCGAGGCGATGAACTACTTTCAAAAGACGACCAGCAAAATAATCAACTCTCGGGCGCAAAGAATTAATCATGTTTTCGGCGGTCCTTACAAAGGCTCACTCATTCGAGATCCCCAGCAATTCTCTTTGATTTATAAATATGTGATCAGAAATCCAATTACGGCTGGCATCTGCAGTAAGGCGGAGGAATATCCTTACTCCACCTTCACAGCTAAAAGCATCGCTCTCCTAAAGGAGAACGAATGGTTCGCGGAGATGCCAGAGAATCGATTCGACTGGTTGAATATGAGCTTCGAAGCCGAAAGATATCTTGCGATCAATAGAGCCCTTAAAAGAACAGAATTCAAAATTGCAGAACGATTGAGAAGGACGTAGCCGTCCACCTTTGCCAGGCCGGCGGCTCTTTGGACAAAGTGTGTCCGTACCTTTAGAGGTGTGGAGTGAGGGCTTTCCAGAATTTTTCTGGGTTTTCGATGAACGGGGTGTGACCCATTCCTTCGAGTTGAATCAGCTTTCCTTTTTTGATTTTGCTGATGACGTCTTTGGCCATCTTAGGGTAGTTGCCCATTTTCATTTTGTTCTCTTCAGGGGCCCAGGCCTTACCAATAGCTGTTTTGTCTTTGGTTCCGATCACAAGCACCGTTGGCATTTTTAGATTCTTGAATTCATAGTACACAGGCTGAGTAAAGATCGCCTCGGATGTCAGAGCCGATGTGAAGGCTAAACGCTGACTGTCTGGGCCTTCGAACCAACCTTGGGCAGGCACCAAGTACTTGTCGTATTCTGGTTTCCATTTGCCGTCGTAATAGTACTCAAGCTGATACTTTTTAACTTTATCTATATTGTTTGAAAGCTCCTGATCGTAAAGCTGATCAACGCTTTTATAAGTCGTCAAAGTTTTCCAATCCTCAAGGCCCAACGGATCAATCATGAAAAGCTTTGTGACGTTTTCAGGATACATCAATGCGTATCGAGCGGCCAGCATGCCTCCCATTGAGTGCCCCACCAATTGGAACTTAGTGATTTTCAAATTATCCAAGAGCATTTTTGCGTAGGACGCCAACCCGTGAAGTGAGTATTGAAAGAGGGCGGGCTTCGTCGATTTACCGAAACCAATTTGATCAATCATGATCACGCGATAACCTTTTCCAACAAGAATCTTGGCCATGTCTTCGAAATAGTAACCCGAAAAGTTTTTACCGTGCAAAAGCACGATCACTTTGTCAGAACCCTTATCAGGCGCCACATCCATGTAAGCCATTTTCAAATCTTGGTTTTGCGCACGGAATGAATAGAATGAAACCGGAAATGGATAATCGAACTTGGTCAGCTCTGCATCGAATCCTTTCGAGGGAACCGGTTGCGAAGCCTCTTCAGTCTTAGGTGGTTGAGAAGCACACGCAGATAAAACAAGTAGCGAAAGCAGAAATACTTTTCTCATAACAATTCTCCCCGAGAGAAAAATGATAAAAGAAATAGCGCTTACCCTAAAGCATTCTTTAGTTTTCAGTACTAATCATGGTGATAAGCAAAAGGACGTATGGACAAAGTGTGTCCGTACCTTTTAGCGGCATTAGCGGCAGTTATTTGTTATCTACAGTTGTTGAATTGTTGGAAGTAGCGTTGACAAACAGAGTACTGGCTGTTGCAGTCGTTTACGTCGGCTGAGTTGTAGTGAGTTGTTGGACACGTGCGAGATGTGCTGCGAGCGACGTTGATCGTTACTTCGCCTTCACTTAAAGGTTCGCGGTTGTTTTGGCCGTAGATGGCGTAGCTGATTTTATTTTTTCCGGCTGCCAATAACGGCTTTTGAAACAGAGTTGAAATCCACAAGTTGATGGCAGAACCGCTGCGTCCGCGGGAGCCGTCGTAATCGTCGTCTTTTGAACGCACGGAACCGTCTTCACGAACGTTGCGAAGTTCATAGCGAACGGCGCGAGCGTCACGTGGGCCCACAAAGTAATCATAGGAAACAGGATCTAAAACGACATCACGACATGTGAAAGTGGCTGCTCCCCCGCCATTAAATCCTTCGCATGTAACTACGACTTGGCCTTCAATGGGAGTTGCTTTGAACTGGGTGCCTGAGGAAAAACCCACAGAATCTGCGGCATGTGCCACACAGATTCCCGCTACGCTTGCGCATAATAATGTGAGTATATTCTTAAACAATAGGCCCCTCCGCCTGCTAAAGTTGCAGTAGAGTAAGGCCCCTATTTTTTGGAATCAATAACTAGCGCGTCAAACCCTTCATGGTGTTCCACGCCTTAAGATAGCTAAATGCTTGATATGCTTGGTAATCTTTCTTCAAGATATTGTCGCGAGGCGATAGCTTTTCGTCTTTTTTCGACCCCACGTCTTTCCACCAAGCAAGTGCGCCCTCTTCAGCTCCCTTTTTGACATCAAGCTTTTCGGCCGCTTTTTCTTTATCGCCCTTCAAGTGACCAGCGATATCGCCTTCACGAGTGGACTGGGTTTGCTTAGACATGGACTTCGCAAAAACCTCTGGATCGATGTCTTCAATTTCAACGTCAGGGTGAATACCTTCCGCTTGGATGGAAACACCACTTGGAGTGTAGTAGCGAGCGACGGTCAGTTTCAAACCAGAGCCATCGCCTAGTTTGATAACGGATTGAACCGAACCTTTACCGAACGTACGTTGACCTACGATCAAGGCGCGCTTGTTATCTTGAAGAGCACCGGAGACGATCTCGCTGGCGCTGGCAGTATATTCATTCACCAAGATCACAACGGGAACATTTTGATATTTGCCTTTTTTAGTAGCCATCGCCACTTCTTTTTCAGCTTTGTTGCGACCAATTGTACTTACAATCACGCCCTCTTTCAGGAACATGTCGCTGACTTTCACCGCTTGATCCAATAAACCACCTGGATTTCTGCGCAAATCCATTAGCAAACCATTGATTTGGCCTTTATTAGCTTTCATGTGATTCGCAATTGCAGTTTCAAGATCTTTACCCGTGTTTTCGATAAAGCTTGTGATACGGATGTACGCAAAACCATCGCCCATATCTGTGTATTTAACTGATTTGATTTTTACAACACCACGAGTGATTGCAATATCACGAGGCTTTTCTTCGTTCTCACGAACAACACGCAAAACGATTTTAGTGCCTTTTTTACCGCGCATGAATTGTGAAGCTTCAACCAAACTCATACCCTTAGTGCTGTTACCATCGATCGCGATAACTTTATCACCGGCTTTGATACCCGCTACCCAAGCTGGAGCATCTTCGATCGGGGAAATGATTGTCAGAATACCATTCTGATTTGAGATCTCGATACCAAGACCGCCGAACTCACCACTTGTTTCAGTTTCAAAATCTTTGAAGATTTCTGGTGGCATGAAATTCGTGTGAGGATCGAGTTCACGCAACATCCCTTTGATCGCACCGTAAACTAATTTTTTAGTGTCCGCCTCTTCAACATAGTATTGCTGAATCAGGTTCAAAACTTTACTGAAGTTTTGAAGTTCTGAATAGCGTTCTTGAGCGAATGCACGGACTTGGAAACCCGTTTCAGCCATGACGAAAAGGACCAGAAGCAAAATGCCCCCGAGAATGTACGTTTTCCAGTAGCGTTTGATAGATTGCATGTGGTTAGAGTCCTTTCATCCACTGTTGCGGGTCGTATGGTTCAGAAAAATGTCTAATTTCAAAATACAAGCCGGCAGGATTATCTGCGGAAGCATCCCCAGCCATCGCAACAACCTGAGATTGAGTTACTTCATCTCCGGCAATTACTTTAATTTCACTCGCGTGGGAATAGACAGAGTAATAGTGATCACCGTGATCGACAATAACTGTATTACCGAATCCAGGAAGTTCACCAACATAAGCGACTTTTCCGTCGAAAACTGTTTTTACAGGACTTCCCTTTGCTGCAGAAATAAAAATGCCCTTGCTGGTAAGAGTGTAAGGGTGATCCTTACCTTTCATAAGTCCAAATTTTTGCGTTACGACTCCAGCAAGAGGTCTTGGAAGCTCACCTTTTGAATCCAAAAAAGACGCTTTGAAAAGGGTATCAAACACACCGGCGTCTTCCACGTTGTAATCAGCTGACTTTTGTTTCAAATCATTGATTTTATTTTCGGCAAACATCTTGCTTTTGCGAATGCCATTCAAAAGTTTATTCTTAAGGTTTTGTTCCGCTATAAGTTTCTTTTCTTGAAGCGTGATACCTTGCTCGACCGCTTTCATATTTTCCAAGCGTTGAGCCAAGGCTTTTCTTTTATATTGAAGGTCCTGGACGTCGTGCCTGTACCCTTTAATCAACTCCAAATCACGTTGAGCAACGATACCTAAAATCTTTAAATTTCGGTCCAAGGAGACAGAACTGTCGGCATTCAGTATGAACCTTGCCAGAGGTTGACCACCCAATTTATAGATAGCTTTTAAACGTTCTGCCAATTGTGCACGCTGAGCTTTCGCTTTCCCTTCAAGCTCATCCACTTTGTCAGTCAGATTTTTAATATTCACTTCAAGCAATTCTCGTTGTTGGGCTAAAGAGCCCCGCTCAGTGACTGTTTTCTTAATTTTTTTGTTAATTTCGTACAGCCCCGAAAGAACTTGGCGCTGCTTTACTTCAGCGCGCGCTACTTTTTGTTTCGCAACCTCAAGGTCTTTGGTCAATGCTTGGACTTGTTCTGCAGGTGTTGCATCAGGAGTTGCCGCCTGTGCCGCAGAAAAATTAAACATTAAAGTAAAAGCCCCAAGGGCCATTGACCATTTCAAGTGCTAAACCCTTTGCGCAGCTGCATAGCCATCGTTGATTCGGCGAACACACAGGTAAGAACCCAACGCCCCCAATAAAGTGCCACCAATAACGATAGCGGCGACAGTCCATGGAGAGATAAAACTCATTTGTTCATTAAGTCTTAAAAAGCTCAGACGAGTATTGACGATACTTTTACCCACAACATACATTCCAAAAGAAATGCCGATGGCTAATGTCGACGCCGCGAAACCCAAAAAAGCCCCTTCCTTAAGAAAAGGTTTTCTGATCATCGCGGCCGTGGCTCCGATCATTTCCATCACGACTATTTCATCGCGATGAACTTGCACAGAGGCACGAATCGCGTTGGACATCACAAACAAGGATGCACAAAGCACGATCAATCCCACAAGATTTAAAGCCAGGTTGATTGCCGAAACAAACGCTCCATACTTTTCCACCCAGTCTTGACCGAAACTAACATCGTCAATTCCCGAGCGACCTTTCAGATCAGCTGCAATGGATTGCAAAACTTGGCTTTGAGCATCCGTGGCAATATCCGTTTTAAGTTTTACCTGATAACTGGATGGAATCATTTTTAAAAGCTCTTCGTCCTGACTGATATCCGGAGCATAGCTTGCCAACTGAGCTCTGAAATCATTCAAGGCTTTATCCTGAGTAATCAGATTAAAAGTTCCGATATCTTTATGACCTTTAAAGAACTTTTCAAGCTCATCACGGCCTTGGGCAGAAATATCTGACGACAGATAAACTGTCAGTTGAACGTCTTCGCCCCAATGGGTCAGTATGTTTCTAAAGTTTTTTGAGATAAGTAACGATGTTGCCATCACGACGAAACACGCAGTCACTACAATCAAAGTTGAAAATTTTAGAGCAAAGTTCTTTTGTGGAGGCATTATTTAGTGTCTCCCACAATCATGCCCTCTTTAAGTTCTAAGGTTCTTTTATGACGGCGTTTAACCATCTCGTGGTCATGTGTTGCGACAAAAACTGTGGTTCCTTGAGAACAAACTCTTTCCAACAAATCCATGATTTCTTCACTCAATTTGGGATCTAGGTTTCCTGTCGGTTCATCGGCGATTAAAACACCTGGTTGATGAACGATAGCTCGAGCAATCGCAGTTCTTTGCTGCTCTCCGCCTGAAACGAAATCGGGGTACTGATCATGTTTGTGTGCTAAGCCTACCTGTTCTAACACTTCATAGACTTTTCGTTGAATCGCAGGGGTTTTATCACCACGGATCTGCAGTGGCAGCGCAATGTTTTCATACAAAGTACGATCTTTAAGCAGTTTAAAATCCTGAAAAATGACCCCAATTTTTCTGCGAAAGAATGGAATCTGACCGTTACGAATTTCACCCAAATCATAACCGGCAACATTGACTTCACCTGATGTGGCTAAATCATAGGCAGAAATCATTTTGAAGAGCGTAGTTTTACCTGCTCCACTAGGACCCGTTAAAAATACAAATTCACCTTTGTCGATTTTCAAATCGACATTTTTAAGAGCATGCACCGGACCGGGATAAGTCTTATATACGTGGGAGAATTCAATCATTTCTCTATCTTATGAAAGATAGAGACTGATTCATACTCGCCCGAGGTCGAGGTTTTTCAGTTTAAGGCATTCCGCCCGACATCAATGTATCAATGATTGTTGAGTGTTGGCGATGAAGGGCTTGTTTGATGGCTTCTGCGTGTTGAGAAGACCCAGTTTGCAGAACACGGTCATGCGGAGTTTTAATAGTTTTCAAAACGGCGCCATTACAAAAAATACGGCTTACCAAAAATGGATTCGCCATTCCCCAGTCCTCTGTTTGAACATGATATTTCTGTCCGCGTACCGTGATATCTGAATTAAAACCTTTTTGCATTTCTACAAACCTCGAACTTCAATTTAACAAAAAATCATTCTGATCTCATCAAGTTTTTATATGCGTGATGATTTGACTCTTCAGGCAAGACTCCGCTTAATAATCTTGGCTTATGTCATAGGAGGTCATTATATGAAGTTCGTTTCGATTCTATTTGTTCCTGTAGTTTTATATTGGTCAGTGGTTGCAAATGCACAAGTTCCTGCACCCGCGCCCATCAATGCTCCTCCACCATTTGCAGGTGAGGCCGAAGCAGGTGCCATCATGGTAACTGGCAATTCAAATTCAGAAAATTACGCGGCCAAAGGCAAAGCTTCTTATCAGCAGGAAAAGAACATTTACACTCTTTCGGGTCAGTATATTCGCACGGAAGCGAACGATGTTGAAAGTGTGCGCAATTGGAATGCAGGTGCTCGTTATGACCGGGAATTAAACGACTATTTTGGAGTGTTCGCCAGTCAAAAGATTGAAAGCGATGTGTACGCAGGATACATCCAACGTGATTCCACAGACGTCGGTTTGAAGTACTGGTTAACCAAAGGTGACAAATTTAACTGGACTGCAGAGGCGGGCTATCGTTATTCCAAAACTCAAAACGTAGGGATTGGAAGTTCATACGATCAATTGGTACGTCTTTACACAGAAATCAATACTGCGATCGACAAACAATTTTCATTCAAATACTGGGCAGAGTACTTACCTAACATGACAAACCCGGATGGCTATCAAGTGAATACAGAGGCATCTATCAATGTTATGTTAAATTCCATCTTCTCATTGAAACTAGCTTACTTGCTACAATATCAAAATGCACCTGCACCAACTGGCGAGTACGACACGACAACGACAACTTTGAACCTTGTTGCAAAATTCTAGAAAGGAATTTCTATGTGGAAAGAGTTTAAGACGTTTTTAATGAGAGGCAATGTTTTGGATCTTGCCGTCGGTATCATTATTGGTGCCGCCTTCACTAAAATTGTTGGTTCCTTTGTAAGCGACATGTTGATGCCTGTTCTAAGCTTGGGCATGGGAAAGATCGACTTTTCAAATCATTACATCGCATTGAATGGCCAAACATATGCAACTCTTGCCGCTGCCAAAGCAGCCGGCGCGCCGACTTTAAACTACGGTATCTTTCTAAATGCTGTGATTGATTTTGTGATTGTTGCATTTGCTATTTTTATGATTGTGAAAGCCGCCAACCACTTTAAGAAAAAAGAAGAAGCAACCGCTTCGACCAAACCTTGCCCCGAATGTTTAACGACGATTCCCCTCGCAGCTCGCAAATGTTCTGCGTGTGGAAGTTTGCAAACATCATCGGCGTTATCTGGAAAATCGCCCTCGATGAACGTCTAGTATCTCGAAATGAGACGTTCAACTTTCCCCCTAAAAGTGACGATAATTGGTACTGGTATTGCACTGATTATCAGCATTAGGGGGAAAGCACATGTATTCCAAATCAAAGCAGACTAAGAAGACATCTGTTCATCTTTTTATCACCACTGTCTCTCTTGTGTTCGCTCCGCTTTCGCCATCCCTGGCAATAACTTCTGGCTCAAGCCAAACTACGACTGAATCAGTGACTCCCACCACACAAAATCCTTATGGGTATGCGAACCCTTGGAATACGGGAACTTCGTCAGCATCTCTCTGTCAGTCTCTACAAAAAGAATATACCGATGCTAAGAAAGACATCAGCAAGCTGTGTCGCGATGCGGGCGTGGGTTCCGGCTGCGAAGACAAAGTCGATTCCTGCAGTAGCGATGCTGGTGGCACGGGATCTTTGAATTTATATTCCACAGCTGCGACGGCACTTGGTGGCTCAAACAGCTCTTTGGGCACTGCTTTGGGTGCTATGGGACAATCCTCAGCCTCAAATGGATGTCCTCAATATTCTTTCCAGGACTATTTCAATAAAAAAGATAAATACACTGATGATTTGGACAAAACTGAAGAGGATCTTGCTGCGCTTTCCGATGAAAAAGCGCAGGTGCAAGAGGACTTCAACAAAGAGATTGCCGATCTTCAGGAAGATTTAGATAAAGCTCAACAAGATCTGCAAGACAAGAAACGCGAGATCTCAGAAAAAAAACGTAAAGCGACTTCAGACTTCCAAGAAGTTCAAAACAAAGTGAAGGACGATCTTCGCAGCCAATCCAGCACATTGCTAGACCTGCAAGGTAAGTTAATTAGTTCTCAACGCGATAAAGCTTTAAATTTGGTTGCCTTGACGGAAGCTTCCGCAAAAAGAGCCTGTTTGAAAGCAGTGCAAGACCAAAAAGCACAAGCCCAAAAAGATGGAGCATTGAACGGTCTTGCTTCAGGTACCATGATCGCAAAAGCAAAACGCCTGAAAGAAGACTTAATCAATACTTGGAATGACTGCATGACTGTTTATGATCAGAAACGCCAGGCGCTTCTGGAAACTAAAAAACAAGAGGAAGATACGATCCGCAAGCAGATCCAAGATACGACAGAGTCAATGGCACAGACCCAAGATTCTTTAGACGCTGCTCAAACTCAGTTAACAGAAATCACTAACGAAGCAACTACAGAACAAAGTGAAGCAGAAACGAATCTTACAAAAACAATGCAGAACATTCAGAACAAGATGACCGCTGCTAAACAAAAGTTGGAACAAAAACTCCAAACTATTGCGACGAAAACAACGACCTATACTGAAAAGATCAATCGTTTGAATACTCAGATTTCTTCACTTGGAGTCGCTCCTCCGTCAGGTGCGACAACAACGGCTTCTCAAATCAGTGGAGAGTTAGCTGATGCACAGGAAACTCTTGAGGACATTCAGGCACGTGCGGATGCATTGAAAACTTCCGACTACAGTTGCCAAATTTCTTCAAGAAAATCTGGCTCGAGCAGTTCTCGAGGCACAAACTAATTTTCGCCTCGCCTTCGGGCTAGTATCCCTAGACCCTCACCTTTCTGACTGATAGAATGGGGCTTCGTTAAAGGAGCCCCTTACAGTGTTAAAAAAAATCATCTTGGCAATCGTCGCTCTTGGAATTCTTGGTGTTGTCGGAGCCGTACTTGCTTATCAATCTGTTAAAGCAACTCTTCCGCAAATCATCACTGTTCAAGATTACAAACCACAACTTGTAAGTCAGGTGTATGATCGCAATGGAAAAAAAATCGGCGAGTTTTTAAACCAAAAACGCACATTGGTTCCTTACGACAAAATTCCTAAAGATCTTGTGAATGCATTTCTGGCGGCGGAAGACGACCAGTTCTTCCAACATAAGGGCATTAATCCCCAAGCCATTTTCCGTGCAGCCCTTGCAAACTTAAGAGCCGGACGTTCTGTACAAGGTGGTTCGACGATCACTCAGCAGGTTGCTAAGACCTTGATGTTGTCTTCAGAAAAAACTCTGACGCGCAAATTGCGCGACATCATGCTTGCAATGGAGATGGAAAAAAATCTTAAGAAAGAGGACATCCTTTTCCTTTACTTGAATCAAATTTATTTCGGTGAAGGTGCGTACGGAGTTGAACAAGCTGCTCAAACTTACTATCGCAAACCGGTTTCTAAATTAACTCTACCAGAAATGGCAATTCTTGCAGGTTTGCCACAAGCTCCAAGTGCGTATAGCCCTGTTCGTAATCCTTTACGTGCGAAAGAACGACAAACATACGTTCTTCGTCGTATGGCTGATGTGGGCTTCATCACTCGAGAACAATCTGAAAAAGCCATTCAGGAGCCAGTGAAAGTTTTCGTGCGGGAAAACTATGAAGAGTATGCTCCCTTCTTTTTAGAAACTGTTCGTCAGATGCTTGTTGCTCAACTAGGCGACGATATGGTTTTGAACAAAGGTCTTCGCATTTATACAAGCCTTGATCTGCAAAAACAACTTGCTGCCCAAGACTCTGTAATGGTGGGACTTAAAAGTTTAGATAAGCGCCAAGGCTTCCGTGGGCCGACAAAAACAATTTCTTCCGAAGCAGATATTGAAAACTTCCTAAAAGAAGAACGTAAAAAGCTTATTGGCGAATCGACTCCTGAACGTATTATTCAGCCCGATGGCAAGTTCTCAGATATCGTACCCAAAATTGACGAAAAGGCTGCTAAAGAACACCCTCTTGTTCCAACTTATATTAAGATCAAAGACACTGTTCAGGGTGTCGTTCAAGATATCGATGACGCTGCTGGATTGGTTTACGTTCGAATCGCCGATTCTCAAGGGCTTATTGATTTTGAAACAATGACTTGGGCACGTAAACCAGATGTTGATAAACGTTATGATCTAAATACTATCAAAAAACCGTCCGACGCTTTGAAGAAAGGCGACGTGATTCACGTTAAAATCGTCGCTGATAAATTCTCTCCTTCAAGAACAATGACTCCGAAAAAGGGTGCTCCTCCATTAAAGCTTCCTGATTTCAACAAATACGTGGACCTTGAGTTGGATCAAGAGCCATTAGTTGAAGGTGCTTTGCTATCGATCGATCAAGACTCTCAAGATGTTCTTGCCATGGTTGGTGGAACTAACTTTGCGAAATCTGAATTTAATCGCGCTATTCAAGCCCCTCGTCAAACGGGTTCATCATTTAAGTCCATCGTATATGCGTCGGCTTTAGATAAAGGCTATACACCTGCAACTCCAATCATGGATGCGCCGCTTGTATACGAAGGGGCTACTGGTGATGAGGAAGGCCAACAAGCAGAGGGCAAAGAATCCAAAGCATGGAAGCCCGCAAATCACTCGAAAAGTTTTGGCGGAGACATTATCGTAAGAAACGCATTGTCTCAGTCACTTAATATTCCAGCAGTAAAAGTTATTGAAGACGTGGGTGTACCATGGGCTATCGAATACTCTCGCCGCTTAGGCCTTTTCAGTCCTCTGAATCCTGACTTTACGTTGGTTCTGGGTTCCTCGAGCGTCACTTTATATGAAATGACAAAAGCGTTTTCGGAGCTTGGGCGTCTTGGAAAGCGCACTCGCCCGCAATTGATTCACAAAGTGACGGATGCAGACGGCCAAACGATTTTAGAAAATATTTCTTTGGATACACGTTTCGCAAAAGAGATGAAGACTTATGAAGATGACTTTGAAAACCGTCGTAAAGATTATCTGCAGCTGGCATCTGAACCCGCGAAACTAGAGGAGTTCAAAAAGAAAGATCCTAAAAAAGCTGCTTTGGCAGAAAATTTATTCTTTCAAGATCCCGATCAGTTGATCAAACCGACGACGGCTTTTGTGATGACTTCCCTTCTTCGCGGAGTGGTTGAAGATAAAAACGGTACGGGAGCCCGTGCACGTTCTTTGGGTCGTGAAGTAGCTGGTAAAACAGGTACAACGAACAATTACTATGACGCGTGGTTCATCGGATACACTCCGCAGATCGCAACTGGTGTGTGGGTGGGATTTGACAAAGAAAAAAGTCTAGGCAAAGGCGAGGTGGGTGGCCGCTCCGCATTGCCAATCTGGGTAGATTACATGAAAGCTGCCCACGAAGGACTTCCTCAAGTGACTTTCCCAGTACCAGATGGTATTGTGTTTGCGAACATCGATGCCGAAACTGGCAAGCTTGCAAATGCTTCGACTAAGAATATTTTGCGCCAGGCTTTCGTTGAAGGTACTGAACCCACTGCTGCTTCAAGTAAGCAAGAAGAAGCAACAGACTTTTACAAACAGGATTTATCTGAGTGAAAGATATCCACCTCTGGGGTGTGAAACAGAACAATCTTAAGAACATCGAGGTCAAGATCCCAGTTGGTAAAATGACTGTGATCTGCGGCCCGAGTGGTTCAGGGAAATCTTCTCTGGCGTTTGAGACTTTATTTGCCGAAGGCCAACGCCGTTTCATCGAGAGCATGTCAAATTATGCTCGCCAGTTCCTGAATAAAGCTCCTAAGCCTGACATCGAAGGCATCAGCAATATTCCACCGGCAATTTCAATTGAACAAAAAAACACCGTTAAAAGTTCACGCTCAACTGTAGGCACAACCACAGAAGTCATCGATTACCTACGTTTGCTTTTCGAAAAGATTGGTAAGTCATACTGCCCGACCCATCATTGTCCCACAGAAAAAGAAAGCGTGACCGAAGCAACGGACAAGGTCATCAAAGAGTTCGCGGGAAAACGTGGTTACATCCTGGTTGAAATCTCTGAAAATGGGCGAGTGGCTCAAGCCAAGAAACTTCACTCTTTGCTTTTGCAAGACGGTTACTTGCGTATTTATATTCCAAAAGTTCAACCCTCGGTAAAGCCCGTTGCGACAAAAAAAGCGACAGTTAAAAAAACCAAAACAAAGGGCGCTGTAAAGAAAACGGTCGAAGAAGTTATCAGCATACCGGTCGTTCCTTCAGGTTTAACCACCGAAGAAATGGGAACGGTTGTTGAAATCGGCGATCCAGCAGCAATCAAAAAAGGTCTTCCTAAAGAGACTTTCTATTTGATCATTGATCGTATGAGCTTCAATCAAGATGAGCGTGGCCGTATTGCAGACTCCATGACTCAGGCTTATGAGGCGAGTATCAAATACAATTCTAATTTGATATCGCGCAAAGCTACTATCCTCACAACAGAGGGGCAACGCCTGCAAGTGAGCGAGGAGTCCTCTTGCCCTATCTGCGGTTACACTCCTCCGCCTTTAACGTCTCGACTTTTCAGTTTTAACTCGCCAATTGGTGCGTGCCCGACTTGTAAAGGTTTTGGCAATATTTTGGACATTGATGAAGCCAAAGTAATTCCAAACCCTGCCATGAGTTTAGCGCAGGGCGCTTTAAGCCCGTTCTGGATGCCAAGTGCTGCACATGAAAAAAAGCAGCTTCTTGCCTACTGCAAAAAAGCTAAAATAGACATTCACACCCCATGGCAGGATCTGCCAAAACCACAAAGAGATGTGATTTGGAATGGAAATGACGATTTCTTTGGTGTTCGTGGATTGTTTGAATACCTAGATCAAATCAAATACAAAATGCACGTTCGCGTGTTCATTGCTCGCTTCCGCAGTCCGTTCTTGTGCCCTGAATGTAAGGGCGCACGTCTGCGTGAGGAAGCAAATCACGTTTTGGTTGGCAGTGCGAATATCAACACCCTCTCAACCATGGTAATCGAGGATCTGTGTGAGTTCTTTAAAAAGATCGAACTATCCCCGCATCAGGTGGAAGTGGCTGGCGAAGTATTAAAGCAAATTCGCGCACGCCTTGAGTTTTTGATTCGCGTTGGTGTTCATTATCTTTCTTTAAGTCGTGAAACCAGAACTCTTTCGGGTGGCGAATACCAGCGTTTGATTTTAGCAAATCAATTGGGCATGGGTTTATCACAAGCACTTTACGTTTTGGATGAACCCACTGTTGGCTTGCATCCTCGTGACAATGATCGTTTGATTTCCATCCTTAAGGACTTAAAAGAGTTAGGTAATACCTTAGTTATTGTAGAGCACGATCACGACGTGATCAAAGCCAGCGAAAACATCATCGAAATGGGCCCTGGCTCTGGATATCTTGGTGGAGAAGTCGTTTACTCCGGCCCCACTAAAGAATTTTACAAGTACGATAAATCCAATACAGTTCCTTATTTGAAAGACAATAAGCACTCGGCAAATCTTCGTACGATTCGTCCCGTGGATATCGATACTTATAAAGTCAAAATCGAGCTTAAGGGAGCCAAAGGCCACAACCTTAAAGATCTTGACGTCACAATTCCATTAAACCGTCTGGTAACAGTAACGGGCGTGGGTGGTTCTGGTAAGTCGACTCTGATTTCTAAAACTTTGTACCCTGCTTTAGCTCGGGCATTGGACCTGGAATATCTTCCAGCCCAAGAGTACACGGGCCTTGATGGGGTTGATCATATCAAGAATGTGCTATTGATTGACCAATCACCAATTGGTAAGTCTGCGCGCAGTTCTCCAATTACTTACCTTAAGGCTTTTGATGCGATCCGTACAATTATGGCTACGACTCCCGAAGCTCAAGCTCGTGGATACACTCCAGGTACGTTCAGCTTGAACGTAGATGGTGGCCGTTGCCCTGCTTGTAAGGGAACTGGCTACGAGGAAATCGACATGATGTTCATGGATAACGTCGTTATTCCATGTGACGTTTGCGACGGTAAAAAATATCGCAATGAAATCCTCGAAGTTCAGTACAAAGGAAAAAATGTTTCCGAGATTCTGGCGATGACTGTTAATGAAGCGATGAATTTCTTTGTCGCTAATCCTAACATTCGTAAACCTTTATCCGTTCTTAAGGAAGTGGGCTTAGATTACCTGCAATTAGGACAGCCTGCGAACTCCCTGAGTGGTGGTGAATCCCAGCGTTTAAAGATCGCAAAAGAGCTATCTCAGGTCCAACAAAAGGCTACCCTGTATATTTTGGACGAACCCACGACGGGGCTTCACTTCCGCGAGGTAGACTTGCTGATGAAAGTCCTTAATAAGCTCATAGAAACAGGTGGCAGCGTCGTTGTTGTAGAGCATAATTTGGACGTGATTCGCGGCTCTGATTATATTATTGACCTCGGCCCTGAAGCGGGTAAAAAAGGCGGTAATATTGTTGCTCACGGGTCTCCAGATGACATCATGAAGGCCAAGAAAAGTCTGACGGGCCAATATTTAAAACGCTATATCGACGGGAATGCATAATACCCGCGAGACGGAAGTAGAATGCTACCTGAGATTAAAAAGTTACTTGCAGAAATCAAACCCCACAAAAAGCGTTTCACGGTTGTTGCTGTAACAGGGATTTTGAATGCCCTTGCGACGGCTCGAATCGCTTTCTTATCTAAAGTTTTATTCGACGCTCTTTCTGCTAACAACCAAGAGGAATTAAAAAGACAAGTGCCTTTTGTTATCGGGCTTGGCTTGATTCAATCAGTGGCTCGGTATTATCACTTGTACAATATGAACTATATCGCTGAGGCTGTTGTCTCCAGAATTCGTGAAAAACTTCAGTACAAGTTCATGAAGTTGAATTTATCTTTTCATAACACTTATGCGACCGGATCTGGTGGTCTTATCAGTCGCATTTTGAATGATATTAAAACCATTCAAGATGGCTTGCGCGTTGTTGCCGATATCTTTTTATACCCGCTTCTTTTGATTGGCCTGATTGTGAACCTGGTAGTTATCGATTGGAAACTTACTCTTGCAGTTTTAATCGTCACACCACTCATTGGAATGATCTTAAAATCAGTTGCTCGCAGTATGCGCAAGTACATCCCTCAAGAGCGCGAAACGTTGGAGCACATGACCTCAACCATCAAGGAAAGTTTGGATGGCGTTCGTGTCATACAATCTTTTAACCTTGAAAAGGACATGGCAAAACGTCTGGAAGATGAAACCAGCATCTTTTTAAAAATTCGCAAAATTGTTTTCAAACGCCAGGAAGCTGCAGGTCCCGCAACTGAATTCATTGCGACAGCCCTTGTGCCTTTAATCCTATTGTACAATAGCTATGAAATCGCAGCCGGTCGCGGTACAGCTGGTAACTTTATTGGGTTCATCGCCTCTTTGCTGATGGTGAATGCGCCGATTAAAAAAATCCAAGAAGCTTACATTCGCATTCAAGAGGTTGTAATTTCTGTTCGTCGTATTTTTGAAATAATCGACAATCCATCGGAAGTCCCTGAGGTAGCAAATCCCGTTCCTTTTCCTAAGGACTGGAAAAAGATCACCTATAAAAATGTAAGCTTCAGTTATGGAAAAGATCTGATTCTGAAAAACGTAAACCTGGAAATCAAACGTGGGGAAGTCGTGGCCCTGGTGGGCTCGAGCGGCAGCGGTAAATCAACTATCGTAAATCTTTTGGAGAGATTCTTTGATTCTACTTCAGGCGAAATCTTAATTGATGACGTTAATATCAAAGACTTGGGATTAAAAGAACTTCGTCGCAATGTAGCTCTAGTAACTCAAGATGTGTTCTTATTCAGTGATTCGATTGAAAAGAACATTTGGGCAGGCGATTACAATCGTGACCGAGCAGACATCCAAAAAATGGCAAAGCTTGCTAATGCTCACGACTTTATTATGAAGACGCCAAAAGGTTATCAAAGTCGTGTGGGCGATCGTGGAAATTTGCTTTCGGGTGGTGAAAAACAGCGGATCAGTATCGCGCGCGCCATGTTTAAAGATGCGCCTGTATTAATCCTGGATGAAGCGACAAGTGCTCTAGATACTGCCAGCGAGATCGAAGTTCAAAAAGGTCTTGATCATTTGATGGAAGGTCGTACGGCGCTGGTTATTGCTCATCGTCTATCCACGATTCAAAAAGCTGATAAAATCGTCGTTATGAGAGCTGGTGAAATCGTAGAAATTGGAACTCATGCAAGCCTTCTGTCACTTAAAGGCGAGTACCACAACTTTCATAACCTACAGCATAGCTAGAACGCTTACCCTGCCGTTTATCTGCAGGGCCAACTACTTAAAGTGTTCTGACAACCACTTCATCACATAGGGCATACGACAATTCCAGTATGTGCCTGCGTGCGAATTACAGTCTTTATGTTTTTCGCACACTTCTTTCTGATCACAATCTTTAATACCAATCTTAAACTCTGGATGAGCCTTAGCCAGCTCTTCGATAAAGATTTTTGTATCTGGCGTGCTTTTCAGAAACGCATCCGTTGAGCCAATCTCGAGCTCGAAGTTTTTCACCGGTAAACATTTATCGCTGCCTGGTTTTTTTAACTTTTGGCAGATATGTCGGGCACTGCGCTCTTCAAAGTCTTTACCAACACCATAGGAATAGTAATCTTCCTTTGGCTCTTTACTGTTGCTACCGGGTGTCCAGATTTCATTAGGTGTTCGGAAGACAGGACTCATAGCAAACACCGAGCACACCAATTTCGGATTACTTAAAGCCAATCGCACGACTCCGTTGCCACCCATAGAAATCCCAAACAAAGCGCGATCGCAAGGCTCGTCTTTAATGACGGGATACTGTGATTCAATTTGTTTCAACAGATCCTTCGTCACCATGTCGGCCATCATAACTTTAGAAATCGCACCATTCATCCAGTAGTGACTCTGTCCACTCGGAGAAAAGATCAAAAACGTTCGGCCACCATTGCGCACCACTTGATCATAGGCTTCAATTCCCCCCGAGTAGTTCAAGGAATCCTTATCTCCCCCACGTCCATGCAGAAAGATCGCGTATGGATATTTCATGCTTCCGTCATGCACATATCCAGGAGGAACGATCACGTTGTACCCAACATTCTTTTTCAAAGATTCTGAATAGAAACTAGTCGAAAAGCATCGAGTGGCAAAAATTTTGATATTCAACGCTTGCACATCGAGTGGCTGACATTTATCCGAATTTGCAAAAGTGAATGGGGAAATCAGAACAAGAGGGATGATAAGAATTAGACATTTCATATCCATTCACGATAGCACATCACATTTTCGTTTCAATTTGAGTCAGCAATTAAACATCTGAAATTACGAAGTTTTTCACTTTTCAATCAGGAAAGACGTTTCAGACAGACTCGACCAATGACGGGGATTGAATGATATTTCGACACAACCCTCAAGTCCGTCTAGTTTCTTGACGATAAAAATATCGACAGTTTGAAAGTTACAGAAATTGAAAGGGAGTTTGAAATGATTAATTGGGATGAGTTTGAACATATACATGTTATTAAAAAACTCAAACATATCCTTAGCGCTTGGTGGAATATTGACGTTGTATTCACTGATGAGCGCGGGACACTAAGAGGCTATGACTCCGGCAAAGCAGGTTTTAACAATCCAGCTATCGCTGCGTTGGTTAATAAAGAAGCTGGCCAAGCTAGCATAGCTGAGCTTGTTACTAAATCACTTGATGATCTTCGTACTTCTCAAAACCGCTTCTCCCTTCGCAAATGGGATATGGTTGGTTTTGACGTTGGTGTATTTCCAATCATGATCGAAAATGATTGCGTTGGTACCGTTGTGGCGATGGGCTTTTTCCGTGAAGCTAACTTCACTTCTCGTATGACTGAAATCCGTGAGCGCCTTGCAGCTTTTGGTATGTCTGGCGAAGTAATTGAAAAATGCTTGGGCAAATTGAAATTCTTGGATGACCATGAACGCACTCACTTCACTGAAGTTTGTGAACTGGTTGCTCAAGAGATCGTGACTCTTCACCTTGAGATTTCTTCGCGTGAAGATCGCATCAAAGAATTGAATAAAGAACTTGGAAACAGATTTAAATACGACAACATGATCGGTAAATCTAAGCCAATGCAATCTTTGTACGCCTTGCTTGATAAAATCAAAGGTGCAGATTCCACAGTTCTAGTTCAAGGTGAAAACGGTACGGGTAAAGAACTGATTGCGAAATCAATTCACTATAACTCTCACCGTAAAGACAAACCGTTTGTTATCCAAAACTGTTCTGCATTCAATGACAACTTGTTGGAATCAGAATTATTCGGTCACGTGAAGGGTTCATTTACTGGCGCATTGAAAGACAAAAAAGGTCTTTTCGAAATGGCAGACAAAGGGACATTCTTCCTGGATGAGATCGGTGATACTTCTCCACAAATGCAAGTTAAGCTTCTTCGCGTATTGCAAGAAGGTACTTTCACTCCAGTGGGTGCGACTGAAATGAGAAAAGTCGATGTTCGTATCGTTGCGGCGACGAACAGAAACCTTAAGGAGATGGTTGAACAAGGTACATTCCGCGAAGACTTGTACTACCGTTTGAATGTTATCAACATCCGCGTTCCACCACTTCGTGAACGTAAAGAAGACATCCCGTTCTTGACTGATTTCTTCTTGAACAAAATCCATGAAGCTCAAGGCGGTGTTAAACACCAATTGACGAAACGTGCTCTTGAAAAATTGTACGACTATCCATGGCCAGGTAACGTTCGTGAATTGCAAAATGAAATCGAAAGACTATGTGTTCTTTCCGGTGAAGAGTCAAAATTGATGGGTGAATTACTTTCCCCTAAAATTTTGGAAGCTGGCGAGAAAAACAAAGTTCAAGGTTCTCGTTTGCAAGGTAAGTTAAAGGATGCTTTGGAAGATCTGGAACGCGAAATGATCCGTGAGGGCCTTCGCCGTACTGGTTGGAACAAATCTAAACTTGCTAAAGAGTTGGGTATCAGCCGCGCCGGTCTTATCATGAAAGTCGAAAAATACGGCTTGGATAAGCGTAAAATCGCTCGCGCCTAATTCGGGCAGCACCCTAAATTAATTACCTATTTGAACTAAAATTAGAGGGCTTTGAAGGTGAACTTCAAGGCCCTTTTTCTTAGCTTATATCCCATCTAAATAATTGTTTTCCCAAGGTATTCCCCTTGCCCTTCGGACTTGGTACGTCTCTTGTATATTAGAGTCTCGTTAAGGGGTGTTTGTAATGTACAGTTCGACTTTGGATTCTTCATTTGTATCTCGTCTTAAGCATCTTGTGGAAACTCGATATGGTAAGGACTTGCTAATCCGTCAATTGATGGATTTGTCTGACATGCAATTGCATGAAGATACTTACTTGCGTGGTAAAGACTTCCACGTACCTATCAAAGTAAATGGTTCTTTGTTAGGAACCGCTATCGTTCCGGGGGCGGAAGATCTAACTTCAGAAAAACGTCAGGGCGTAACTCAGCTGATCCGCATGGTTTTGGAGCCTGCTCTTTACAAATGGCATCTCGAGCAAAAAGAATCTAACTTAGTCGAGATCAGCAAAGCCAATTTTGAAACCGAAAATCTTCATGTATTTGGCGATGAACCTTTACCAAGCATTGATGAAATTTTAGAAGAGACTTCTGCGGACCTAGCCAAAGGTCTATCCAAAGAGCTGCTCTCACACTTGATTCATCTCGAGGGTCAAACTTCGACGACGAATAAAAAAGTAGCACTGCAATTACACGAGTTAACTGGCCGATGGGCATTTGTTCCATTTAACGATATTAAGGGTCAGCTTCATTCCAGCTTTGACATTGCTAAAATGGGTGAAATGACAATCTTCATTGAAAACATCGAGTCTTTGAACGCCGCTGAGCAAGAGCTTTTGCTGGAATATTTAGGCGAAGAACACTCGCCAGACGAACCGCTTATCATCACAAGTTCTTCAATGAATCTTGAGTCTCTTGCGAAGGTGGATAGCTTATCTTCGAATCTGCTGGATGAAGCCTCCGTGAACTGCTTCGAAGTAGATCGTGCTCCTCTTACGACCCAAGGCCTTAAAGAGGTCCTGGAGCTGTTCTTTATGAAGGACCCCGCTACGACATAAATTCTTGAATTTACATGAAGTGTCTGTGAGAATTTTTCTCATGGTCACTCATGATGAATTTCTAAATTCTTTTTTAAGCCGCTCATTGTCCACAGACGCGTTCAAAGTCTTCTCCCTTGCTGGAGATGCTTCGAACCGTCGCTATTACCGCGTGGTACATGACAATCAGTCATGGGTGCTAATGCGTTGGGAACCCTTTGATCCTAATAACTATCCTCTTTTAAGCGTTCTGAATCACTTTGCTAAAAATGGCGTCAACGTTCCTAAGATCGTAGCGATGTCTCCAGCTGAAGGTTTGATTTTACAAGAAGACCTTGGCGACTTGATGCTTGAAAGAAAATTTTGGGAAAGCCAAAGTCACGAATCATCCTTGGAATGGTACAAAATGACCGTCGATGAGATCGTCAAGATTCATCACAAAGCCACTTTGGATCACGACCCTAACTGCTCGGCATTCAAAATGAAATTTGATACGGAGAAATTCCTTTGGGAAATGAACTACGGCAAAGACAACTTGCTGGCCGGCGTTTTGAAATTTCCGTTCAACGACAAAACAAACAAAGAAATTTCAGATATCTTTTTGGATGTCTGCTCAAGACTAGATGCCGAGCCAAAGCGCATCGCTCATCGTGATTACCATTCTCGCAATGTGATGATCAAACTTGATAAAGTCCATGTGATCGATTTTCAAGATGCACGCTTGGGGCCCATTCAATACGATCTGGTCAGCCTAATGCGTGATTCCTATGTCGATATGAGTGATGAAATGGCTAATAAGTTGATCAATTATTACCTTGAGCAATCAAAAGAATTCCTACCTAAGGACTTCTCAAGAGAGCATTTCGATCGTATGTACGAACTCCAATCCGTTCAGCGGTGTTTCAAAGCCTGCGGAAGCTTTGCAAGCTTTTTCCATCAACGTGAAGACCGTCGTTATTTAAAATATCTTTCCGGAACTCTTCGTCGCGTGATGAAGGCGATCAATGAGTTTCCTGAATACAAAGTATTTGCCGACATCCTTATCGATTCGGGTGCTCTTGAAAGAAAGTACGACTCTTTATGAATGTAATGCTTCTTGCTGCTGGTGAGGGCACGCGCCTGCGCCCTTACACGAATCAACTGCCAAAGCCCGCAATCCCATTTTTGACTGTGCCGCTGGCAGCTCACTCCTTAAGTTTCTTGCAAGAAGTAGGAATCGAAAAACTCGTTGTAAACACTTACCATTTGCCAGAAAAAATCCACAGTCTTTTCCACAGAATCAATCACGGTGCTAAAGAGCTCCACTTCTCTGATGAGGTGGGTGAGATTCTTGGAAGTGGTGGCGGGTTAAGCCGCGCGCGCAAGTACTTCAAAGATGGCGGCGACTTTATCATGATGAATGCAGATGAAGTGATTCTGCCGGTGGATTCTGAAGTTCTTACGAAAGCCATTGCCCAACATCGTTCCTCAGGCGCTTTGGCTACTTTGATGGTGATGGATCATCATGAAGTAGGCACCAAGTTCGGTGGTGTTTGGACGGACTCAAATGGCAACATAAAGGGATTTGGGAAAACTAAGATCGAGGACTGTGATAAAGCATGGCATTTTATCGGAGTCCAAATTTTATCGGAAAGAATTTTTGATTACCTCCCGAAAGACGGCGTTTCAAATATCCTGTATGACGGCGTCATGGCTGGACTAAACAAGGGCGAGAAAGCAGCCGTATATCCTTTTGAATGTACTTGGTTTGAAACAGGTAACCCTGCGGACCTGATCGAGGCGTCTGAGCACTGTATAAAAGTTATGATGAATGATGATTCTCCGGCAAAGCGTGCTCTTCAAAAGACATTTAACCAGTTCGCATCCTCTAGGATCGTAACTCAAAAATTCAACGATGCCTGTTTGCATTTTTCATCCGAAGCGATCATTAACAACGAATCAAAATTTTCAGGCTTTGTTTGCGCAGGACCTGGTACCGAAATCGGCAAGAACTGTTCTTTGGAAAATGTGATTATTGGGGATGGCGTGCATGTTGCCGACGGTACAATCGCCAGCAACACTCTTTTTCTTTAAGCTATTTCTTTAGATCGATATCAGACGCACCAAAAAATGAATCTTGGCTCTCTTTCACCTTATAGCGACGAGACATCATCAAGAAAATACTATCAGCGGCAACACCAATGGGCTCGCCGTTATAGTTTTTACTCATCCCCGAAACTAATTTCGAAGGATCTTTATCAAGCAAACTCGTGCGCGCTCCACTACCAGCACCTGCATATCCAGGATACGCACCGGAACTACTGCCATCACTGCCTGGAGAGCGAGAACCGCCTCCACCAGAGCTTCCCTCTTCGTAACCACTCACCTTTGTAAGAGCACCAATCTTAAGTTTATCCATCGCCTTTTGAGCAATTTTATCAGAGGTAGATTGAGCAGCATCAATAGCCCCTTGTGGAAGACCTGCCGCTGCCATTGAAGCCGCCGAAGTCATGTCACTTGTTTTGTAGCTTGTACCATCGGGTGAAGTAATTTTAGTGGCAGAGCTATTTACAACTCCAGCCGCTTTCAAGCTCGCCAAACCAGCCTCTGCCTGCTTTATATAATTCGAACCAACAGCTGCGTAGTCCGTGCCGGTCCCAGAACCTGACGACGATGTGCCTGTGCTGTCATAACTTCCAGTACCATACGCATTAGAGTCAGAAGCCGTGTTATAAGCTTGCGATGCTTTGTTGGCATTCTCTTTTGCTTGCTTTAAAGACAAAATTCCATAGGCCGTAAAAATCGCTGCAATTGCGCACGCACTTCCATCCTCGGGACATCTTGACCAGTTTTGCGCTGCCACCGCAAATTCCGAAGCACTGGTCAATGCGTTCAACGCAGTACCGGTGCTATTTGCTGAACCTGCATTATTACCAGAAGTATTCACCGCGGGAGCTGTCGACGTACTTCCCGTAGATGTATTGCCATCAACGCCCGAGCCGGAAGCTGCAAGACCCACCACGGGTGAAAGTGCAATGCTTGAACTGGTAACTGCAGCCACAAATAATCTAAGTTTCTTCATCGTTCGCCCCTAGTTATTCAGCAAGGAAGATTTATTGTCCTGATAGCGTTCGCGAACTTTTTCCCAGTTAGACTTACCACCTTGACCGGTCACTTCTTTAGAAGTGTTTTGTTGACCGCCCATTTTTAGAGGGTCTTTTGCACCGCCTGGAAGATAGCTGCGCAATCCAGATTTATCACCAGAGTCGCCGCCTCCGCCACCCCAGAAACCTCCACCACCGCCGCCTCCGCCACCGGAGCCTGCTAGGATATTGGTATCAAGTGCCTTCGCACCTGATTTTTCTTCACCAGAACCAGCGCCACTTCCAAAACCACTGCCACCACCCAAACTTGCGCCACCGCCCGTTGGAGCGCCCACACCCGCACTTCCAGAAGAACTGGAAGGGTCGCGTGTTGCTGTGGATGGTGTACTGCCTGTCGCCAAATCAGCCGCCGTCAAACCATCAGTCCCCGTAGAACTGCCTGTTGCTGACAATGCCGACAAGCCACTGCCTGTAGAACTCATTGATGATTTTGCTGCGACAGATCCGCAACCCTCTAACATTGGATTTTTTAAACAAATACACTCTGGCAGACTTGCGTTCGCTTCGATAGCACATGTTTCTGCAGTCGTCGTTGTTGCTGTAGAACTATCAGCGCTCGAAGCTTCATCACAACTTTCACCCTGTTTTAGAGCGTTCACAACGCCGTAAATACCTGCCGCTGCTGACGCCAATAGGGAGGCGTATTTGGCTGTACAAACTTCTGATTTGCCAGCGATAGCTTTGATGTTTGTGCTTTGAAGTTCTTTATCTGCCAAGCGCCCTAAAGTCCCGGCTAATTCTTTGTATCGAGGAAGCTCTGTACATCCAGCATGAACACAAGTGGAAGTTTTAACTGAATTTGCAGCAGCTGTTTGCAAAGTTTCCGCTGCTTCTTTAACTGAAGAACAATACCAACCGCAGTGACCCTTCGCTGCCCCACACACGGCTGTGTAGGCCGTTAGGGCGGCTTGTGCGACACCCATCGCTTTTCCAAAAGTACTGCAAGCATCATTAACCGATGAAGCACTTGCCGCTGCCGCTAACACGTTAACTGCGGCAACGCCGTCTTGAATTTTCGTGCTCAAATTCGACAAACACGCATAAGCAGCAACTTTCTGACTGGTTACACATGTGTCCCAACTTCCTTTATACTTTTGGTAAGCCCCCGCAATTTTACCAAAGTTAGCTTGGTCGTTGATAACCGAGCCAGCAAGGCGTTCCATCTCTCTATAGTTCGATTCCATTTGGGCTTTTACGGCTTCTAGCCCACCAGCTTCAGCTTCGTTTACATCTTGTGCCTTAGTTGTATCACTGACCGTGGTCGTACTAGGAGTACTTGAGGAGCTTGTGCTGTTTGCTTTTTTAGCGGAACTTGCTGGCACCGTGTTTTGCGCGGGGCTCAGAGAGCTAAAAAGAAAAATTGCAGCAATAATAGAACTGATTTTGTTCCGATTCGTCATAAACATGCTATTCCCCTACCTGTCTCTTTTCGGACAAAAGTAAGAGAATCTTAAGTGTCTCAAGATGAGATTTTTCGAGTGAAATTAGAAGTCTGAGGGTGGCAAGTTTTTGATTTTAGCTTTGCCCGAGTTATCTCCGCCCAATTGCAGCTCAGTATTCAGATAATCCGAGGAAATCATTTTCACAGAATAACCCGTGCTCCCCCCGACAATACAATTGCCCGAAGTTGCTGGAGCAGGAGTTTCGCCGTTGTACTTAGGCTCGATACTGCATTTGCCTAATTTGCCGGTATTCAAAGAATAGTCCAGCAAGCCGTTATCTGCCCAGCCCGTTAGTACGTTTTTCCAGTCTTTAGAAAGATACGTTAGCTTCTGATCAAGATCGATCGATAGCTCTCTAATTTCAGGATTTTTCAAAACCTTATATTGATCTTTAACGCTGAACTCATTCAAGTTCTCGCCATTCTGATTATAGTCCTTGTGGTAGCCAATATCAGGTCTGACTTCCTTATCAAAACCAGGAATTACTTTGGGAATAAATCGAGATTTAATTCTGGTATAATAGTTATGATAAAAATCTGGTTCGATGGAATAGTATGCCATATCAAATTGATCTGGCAAAATTGCTAAAAGCTCAAGGTTTCTGAAGCGTGATGGTTTCTTGGTTTCCTCACTCCATGCCAGCATATCGCCGTTTCCAGAACCTTTTTTTGCAAAATCAAATGGCAATTGATTCCAGTGCATAAAGTTAGGAGCTTTATCGCTCGTATCAATTTCACTGTTAGATCTTCCCAAGCTCCACGAAGGATCCAATTTGTAAATGCCCCGACCAAATTGATAAAGCACATTTCGGCTTTTCATTCCGTACATGTCACCGACAAAACGACTGTAATTCGCAGCACGCGTAGGATCACGAGGCTCGCCAATACTGTTGGTATCTGCGATTCGTGGCGGAACGTTTGCATCCATTTTTCCGCCACCAGAAGATTTATCAGAGCCACTTGGCCATTGAGATTCATACCATGGCCCCATTCTGCCACCGAAAGGCTTAAAGAACGCTCTGGCTTTTAGTTCCACCGTTCCGAATGGAGAGAAGGGTATATTAGGTCTTGTGGAAGCGCTTACTCCAACATACGCCATACACCAAGGATTCTTTTCAACACCTAAGGAATAGTTGTAAGGATGATCGATTTTATCGCGCATCCCCACGAATTGAGCAAGCTCACGAATATCTCTTGCGAGCTCATGATTTGGATTATTTACGACTTCCATCGGCCAGTCTTTTGAATCAGAAGAAAGTTCGCGGCCTACAGGTTTGATCGTGTTCGCATCTGAACGGGCACAATCTGTATCAATATAGTTGAAGGCCGGAGCGATGCGAATGGGAACAAGCCATTTGGCAGGCATCTCGTCGGTTGATGGATTGTTACAACCCTCTGCGCCGAGGGAGTTGTACACCTTTAAACTTAAAGAGTCTTTGTTAGCCGTGGTTAAATTATTTTGCAGCGTCTTTGTAATGCCAGTTTTCACACTGTCACCATCAATATCGTAAAAGTCCTCTGTGCTTTGGCTCATCGAACGAGAAAGCGCCGCGATCAACAGCATCCGATCACCTTGATCGATATTATAAGCAACTACATACTGAGCCAAAAGCTTGTAGTTATACGCACCAAAATACTTACAACGTTGAATCGCGCTATAACGAAGGGTTTCAGTCGCTTTAGAAATCGCCGCATTGAATGGACTTTGTCCCGCGATGACTGCTGGCTTTTCAAAAAGTCGGATGCCACTGTACTGACTCAAACTCTTGCAGGTATTTTCTCCGTCTGGCATCGGCTTGAACGGAACGTACGTCGCACAAAAAGATGGGGCTTCATAGAAGTCACGCTTCTGCATATTGATATCATCGGTATCAGCGCTGCCAGGACGAATGCCTAACTGCCTATTGCCTTCTTTATGCACTGGATGCTCGTCAAAGTCTCCCGCCGTTCCGATCGCGCGATATCTCCAAGCCAATAACTTCCAACTTTGCCGAACTTGATAATTAATATGTGCGATCGCATTCATGTTTTCTGCCTGTTTCATGGCGCCGTAATATGCCGCCATGTCGACAGAATTCTGTAAATTAATTTTGTGATGCACCAATAGTCCCACGTTGATGACCATGGCAAAGAATATAAACAATATTTGGAATATAAGAGCGACGAATAAGGCGACCTGACCTTTGCGGTTTTTCAGTTTTTGAATAAGGGCGCCTTGAAGTTTTATCATGTGGTTAAAAAACATTGTCTCGTATCGTGTGCACAGAGGCAATAACTCGACCTTGAAAACTTTGACTTGTTCTATAGTGAGATGACAGACTTTTAGCCATGATGACTAAGGGGAAACTCGACGATGGTCCGTAATTACTTATCAGCCTTTATTGGCATCACAATACTAACTGCTCCGCTTGTTTCCAACTCTGCAGTCTTGTTTGAGGGATACTCGAAAGTTAATTCTGGTGACACGCACATCGGTTACGTGATCAATCGCTATGAATTCGATGATAAAAAAAAGCAGTTCATCTCTACCTATTTCGTAAAAACAGGTAAGGGTCCGACAGAAACGACAGAAAGCTTAAAGGCGGTTGCTGATTCAGAATTGGCACCCATTTCCTACGAATACACGTCCCTTGCGGGAAAAGAAACTAAGACAATCGATGCTAAATTTAAAGCTGGGAACATGTCAGCACTAGTCAGCATCAATGGAAAATCACAAAAAATTGATAAGAAAATTCCCAAAGGCACTTTCCTGTCGACGTTTTTGGTTTATCTGATGTTGAAAAGTAAAGAAGGCCTGCGTTCTGAAACCAAGTACGAATTTCAAGCCATTGCTGAAGAGGATGCCAGCATCTCTAAGGGCCAAGCTCTGGTCGGCAAAGAACAATCCTATAATGACTTTAAAGTATTTAAAATTTTGAACACCTTTAAAGACGCGAAGTTTTTAAGTTACGTCAATGAGCGTGGTGAAGTAATTGCCACAAATGCCCTCGGTACTGGAATCTCAACCGAACTTGTTTCAAGTGCTGCTGAAGCAACAAATGGCCAATCCTACAGCACGACATTATTAAAAACACTTTTTGGCGGAGTACCTACTGGAAACCAAAACGTAGTTGCTCAAGGTAAAAAAGCGAAACCCGCTAATTTGCCAACAACAACCATCAATGCACCAGTGACAGCACCATCTCCTGCAACACAACCAGAAACTGAGCCGGGTCAATAATATGAGTATTAAGCAAATTATCGGACAACACATGTTCATCGGCATTCAAGGTCATTCCCTAACGGCCGACGAAAAAAAATTCATCGTTGATAATAACATCGGTGGTATCTGCCTGTTTGGCAGAAACGTCGCGGACCCAAAACAAGTTCACGATCTATGCGCTGAAATTCAATCACTTCGCCACAAACAAGCTGATAAAGCTCCCCTGTTCATAGGCATCGATATGGAAGGTGGCCGAGTCCATCGTTTAAAGCCACCATTCACTGTTTGGCCCGCGCTTCGCAAGTTGGGAGATTTAGATGCTCCAACCGTGTCCTTCCACTTTGCAAATCGAATGGGTCAGGAATTAAAGGCTGTCGGAATTAATTTAGATTTCGCACCATCGGTCGACGTATTTACTAATAATGCGAACACAGTGATTGGCGATCGCTCTATCAGCGCTGATCCAGAATCCGTTGCAAAACACGCATCTGCACTTGTCCGTGGTTACATCAAAGCTGAAGTTATCACTTGCGCTAAACATTTCCCGGGGCACGGAAACACTATCGTTGATAGCCATTTGGATTTGCCTGTTGAAAATCTTGATCGCGAACGCCTTGAAAGCTGCGAATTGATTCCCTTTAAGAAAGCTTTCAAGTCGCGCGTCGACATGGTCATGACGTCACATATTAAGTTCCCAAAAATCGATCCAGATTGGCCTGTCACATTGTCAGAAATCTTTGTAAAGAAAATGATCAAAGAAGAACTTCGCTATCGCGGCCTTGTGATCACAGATGACTTGGGGATGAAGGCAATGTCAGCGCATTATGGCTTAGAAGAAATTCCCGTCAGAGCACTCCAAGCAGGTTGCGATTTGCTTTTGTATTGCAACGAGTTCGATGTTCCTCCGCAAGCGGTGGAAGCAATCTTAGGAGCTGTTGCGCAAGGTACATTGGATCAAGCCCAACTTGAAAACACACACAAAAGAATTCTTGAGCTTAAAAAATTGAAGATTCCAAATCCAGAACCATTGGCCATGGATGAAGTAATTAAAATCGTCGGCCACGCGGAACATTTGAAGATCGCTTCTGCGATCAACAGTGGAGTTACGCCTGACGGCTTACTGCCAGAGTAACAGTCATGTAAAAAATACCCGGGTCCAAGCGCTCATCTTAAGCAGGCGGCCCTGGAAGCTGGCCTAGGAATTGATACTGCTCCTCTAGTTGGTAGAGGAGTTTTTATGAGTATTGATAACAATAACGAACAATTGAATAGCGAGAATCAGCTCGATTTGTTTGCGTATAATACGTCAAAACTCGATTTTCTTCCTGACTTAGAAATTCCCCCGGCTCGTCCACCCCAAGCAAATAAATCACCTCGCTTTATGACCATGTCAGCAGCCCTGCATATTGCAGCAGCCGTTGCGGTCGCAATCATGAGTGTTCCACTCGTCAACGAAATTAAAACCGAGACAATCACCATTGATTTAGAGGAACCGGCAAAGGTACATCAAGTCACAAAAGGTGCTGACGTCGAACCCACTATGGGTGGCGAACCCTCTCCGATTTTAGAAAAAGCCCCCGTTAAGAATATCGCCAAAGAATTGCCAACTAAAACCGTCGAAGCTCCGACCGCTCCTACTGAAGCGCCGGTGGAGGCAGCTGCGACTGCAGAGGAACCTGCAGTTGTGGCGGCACCAGCCATTGAAAAGTCAGAACCGATTGCGCAAAAGGTGGTTCTTCCACCTCCAACAAAGCCAGCTCCTCCAAAGCCGGCTGCAAAAGCTGTACATAAAGCGGTTCAGTCCGCCCCTGCGAAAACTAATTTTGCGGCTGTGCCCATGACCATTGATGATATTAATTCCCCTGAGTTGGATGAAGGTGAAATCGCGAATCAAAAATCTCAGGCGAAATTGGGCGAAGATTTTAATCAAGACTTTGATGAAATTGATAACAAACATTCCAACAAATTGGCCGCTGAACATTCTCAGTTAAACGCGATGGCCGACGCTTTGGCAGCTGATCAAGAAAGTTCTTTAAAGTCCCTGGAAGATCAAAATCAAGCAGATGCTGCAGCCCTGGCAGAGTCACAAAAAAATCTTCGCAATAAAAACGCGAAAGCTATCGCCGCAGCTGTAGCTGCAGAGCGTGCTGCTGCTGCCGCTGCCGCTCGCGAAAAAGCTCAAAAGGAAGCTGCGGCCCTTGCTGCGGCTAATGAAGCAGCCTCCGGTAAAGGTGGAAACGGACTTGGCGGCGACGGTTCCGGCAATGGTGAAAAAAAAGGTGCTGGTGCCGGTAACAACGGCGCCGATAAAAATGGAACTGAGGTTGCGGGTGCTGCAACAGGGGTCAGAAGCCTTGATCAATTAAAACAAATGCCTGGCAACCCACGTCCTCAATATAATGAAGACGAGCGTCTTCGCGGTGATCAGGGTAAAGTCAGCTTCGAGGCGTATATCACCAAAGACGGTATTCCAGTGAACTTCAAAATGAAGCAATCCACCGGTCACAGAAACTTGGATGCTAAAACTTTGGCAGCGTTGAAAAAGTGGAGATTTTATCCCGGACAAGAAGGATGGGTTGAAATGCCATTTAGTTGGGATTTGAAAGGTGGCGTTCAAGAAGTAAAAGGCCGTCTAAGAACTTCAGTCGGGCAACTGCAAGGTGGAGGCTACTAGTTTCTAGTAGCAAACTGCACAAACGCAAAAAGCCTTTGGTTATCCCAAAGGCTTTTTAGTTTTCATAGACTGAGGCTAATTAGTCTTTGAAAAGAGTTTTAGCAGATTTAGTCGTACCGTTAGTACGGATAGCTGCTTTACGTTTTTTACCGCTAGTAGTTTTTTTCTTTTCGCGAATGTATTCAGTCTTTTTTGTTTTAGAAGCCACGGTTTACCCCCGGAATATTTAATTAAAAACTCCGGACTTGCCGAAGTGCGCTATACCCGTCAAAGCCGGGATAGGCTAGACAGAACGAGTTAACTATCAAAACGGAATAACCAAGTCAATCGAATGCCTATAATCTGATGAATTTTGTGTATTCCCGTAATAAGCGTAGTTCAGGCGGAACCTAGGACCGCTAAAACCCACCCCGATCGCCGCTCGTGGTTGAGACTCGTCCAAATCGTCTGAAAAGCCAAAACGGATGACTATAAAGCGATTTAAGAAGGTTTCAAGGCCCAAACCAATGTATCCCTCGGAATCAGCATCCAGGCGGAACCGGGCTGCGCTCTTATATAAATAGTTGAATCCAGCCCCTACCTTGGTTTTCCCACGGACCTCTTTAGGTACGTTTTGGTTTTCTCCAAACAGGTTATACCCCACTAAGCCTAGGCCCACTGCGGAATTTGGCGTGTATAGGAAACCCAAATCTGCGTTCACAGTATGATAGGTGGCCGAGTTCACATCTTGGGTCAGATAGTGGCCCGTTAAACCCATGGCCCATTTTTGGTAAAAGAAATCAGCCAAAGTAATACCGATATCGTTTTCTTTCATCTCGCCAACGGTTTTTGTCTGAATCGTCCTTTGAACATATGAAGCAGCTGCCGGCATCGTGCTTTCTTTTGTGTTATCACTCAAAAAAGCCGCGAAATCTTTTTCCGCAAACGAAGTGTAAAGAAAACGGCCCCCTAGATGTGCCATGGTGGCAGGATTCAAGAAACTAGCGTCGCCCGGCTCTACAGCCGCACGTCCAGTTCCGCCCGTCGCCACAGAGACAGAGGAATTATAAACTTGGGCCACTGCTTGGTTCGAGCTAACATAAAGCAGGAGAAAAACAGAAAGTTTTTTTACTAAGCTCAAAGGACGGAGCATGAATCTACACCTCGCACGTATAATGTGCACTATCGTTTTAGTGCTCACATCCTATCAATCAGTTCATGCTGGCGCCAACAACTTTACTGCCAAACAAATTAGATCCGGCGATAACCTAATCAGTATTTTGCGCCAACAAGGGTTCTCTGCTCGCGAACGCGAAAAAGTATTGGGATCAGATCTTGGCCTGCGTCGTTTGTTTCTGACACTGGACACTCGTTATTTAGTTCGCAGAGATAAAAACGAAGTTGAACTGAAAGTTTTTGATTCTCAAACGTCCGAAGCATTTCGCATTCTTAAAAAAAATGGCGCGATCCAAGCTGGATCATACAATCCTAAATTTAAAACAACCTATCTGCGTATTGATGGCAAAGTTCATGGCTCGATTTTAGGTTCGATTCTGCCAAAAATTAACAGCAACTGGGTTGCAACTCGTTTTATGGATGCCTATGCATTTGATATCAGATCGCCAAAAAATCTGCGCAGAGGGGCTCCATTCTGGTTCACCGTGGAAAAGAAGTACGAGGACGGGTTGTTCGTTAAATACGGAGAGATTCTGCAGACTTCCCTAGAGATTAATGGCGAGGAAGTTCACAAAAAGTTTGTCCGCTCTAAAGGTGGCGGAGTGTTCTTTAATGATCAGGACCTGCAAGATAAGCGCGCGTTTTACTCTCCCGTTAATTACATCAAGATCGCCAGCACTTTCCAACCGAATCGCTTGCATCCCATTACCAGAAGACGTGTTCCGCATCTAGGTGTGGACTTTGAATTGCCGATCGGGGATTCCGTACTTGCAGCCAGAAAGGGTGTCGTCGTTCGTTATGGCAACAATCACGCGGCTGGAAACTATATCGTTCTTCGCCACTCCAATTCCATCGAAACTTCTTACAATCATTTATATAAAATCGATCGTCGCATTCGTGAAGGTTTGGTTGTAAATACGGGTGATAAAATTGCCGAGGTTGGCTGCACTGGTTATTGCACAAGAGCTCACTTGCACTTCGCCATAAAAATAAAGGGCCGAATGGTCGACCCTTTGAAATATATTAAATCTTATCCGCAAAACATGCATCAGATGCTAGCTTCGCAAGTGGCGAAAAATTAGAATTTAGTACAGATCGTTGCGTAGTTTGCGCAACGTTTCGTCGGAATAATCAAATTCGGATAGCTCGCTGATACATTGCCAATCAACGGGTTGTAACAAGATGCTCCCGCACTGTACTCCACACCTTGCGCAACGCCATTCACGGTGTTTTCTGTATAACAACTTGGGACAGTAGCCTTAGGAACCAAGCAACCTTGAGTCACATTGACGTCCCATTGGTCGGCGCGGAACTGACGACGAACGATTTCAATTTCTTGACGAAGTGAAGCGCTCGCAGCGATTTGTGCCTCGGTATGAGGAGCACAAGATGCAGCATCACGATTTAAATAAATTTTATAAATACGGTTACAGTTCCAATTTTGAATAACGTTACCTGTACTCAAATCAACTTCTTGCAAAGTCTGCAAAACATTTAACGGAGTAAATCCATTTGCCACCCCGACTGGTTGCCCAAATGAAAAACGATAACCGCGACCATAACCAACGGCTTTATTCGTCGTACTCGCTGACATCACCGAACCAATATTTACAGAGTCATTCAAATAAGACATCGTCATCTGACCCTGCACTTGCAAAATATCGCGAAGACTTTGTGACATGCTTTGATCGGAATTAAATTTCATGTTGGCTTCAAGAGTGCGCGAATTCGTCGAGAACGGGAAATAGCGCACGTTCGAACCACGATTACTTAGCAAAGTATCCATGATGTATGTTGACGATAAAACGTCAGCCATCGCAATTACGTCTGTATTCAAAGTCAAAGAACCACTAGATGAATACACACTCGCCAAATTGGAACGATCACGTATGGCCATCACAGGCATCGCATTTAAGTTCGCAGGCGAGTCCCCTAAATATTCTGCATACTGAGCTTTGGTAACTGACGTCGCAGGATAAATTGGAGAAAAATTTGCGTCGATGTATGAATAGAAGCTCGAAGGAATCGTTATTCCCCCAGTTTGATAAGCACCTGCACGAATAGAATAATATGCAGAACTTGATGGAAGGGTTCCAGATTCAGCGCACGAGTTATACGCGATTTGGTCGAATCCCCCATCAAAGGCGAAAGGTATGTCTGTAATTTTCGCAGCCATCTGCGAGCCATATTTTGAAGTGAGCGCCGCGTCCAAGCTCGAATAATCTGACACGCTATCAAGGGATGAATCGAAACCTGCTTTGCCGCAGTTCTGAAAAGAAACAACAAGAGCCAACGAGGCAGCGATGACCCCGGCAACTTTCACCGTTGTTTGCTTGTTTGGCATTTTCATGGACATTTCCCCCGTTCTTTAACGATACCATGAGGCTTGGAACTTCATTGATAAAAAACAGATTTGGAGCCCGTTTTCAGCACAGTTGATTATAGCTTGTCTTAGAATGAAACGTTTGCGAGTTTAAGAGGATGTCTAAAGTAAAAAAAGCCATAATTCCAGCCGCAGGTCTAGGTACAAGATTTCTTCCCGCAACGAAGACAGTTCCCAAGGAAATGCTTACGATTGTCGACGCTCCAATCATTCTGTACGTGGTTGAAGAGGCGATCAAAGCTGGTATCGAAGATATTGTTTTAATCGCAGGTCGGCAAAAACATGCGATCGAAGATTTTTTTGATATGTCTTACGAACTAGAAGACAAGCTTGAAAAAGACGGAAAATCAAAACTTCTGGAACGAGTTTATAAAGCTCGCGACTCAGCTAACATTATCAGTATTCGCCAGAAACATGCATTTGGCCTGGGACACGCAGTCGCGTGTGGTCTTCCGATCGTTGGAAAAGAACCTTTCGCCGTTCTTTTGGGTGACGAGATTACGATGGAAGCAAACGGGGAAGCTAACGTGACTTCTCAACTCGTCAGATCATTTGAAGAAACTAAAACTTCAACGATCTCGATCATGAAAGTCAGTGATAAGGACGTCTCCAAATACGGTATTGCTGAAGTCGAAGAAAAAACTCCTGGCTTTTACAAAGTGACTTCATTGGTGGAAAAACCAAAACCCACTGAAACCACAAGTCGCTGGGCACTGCCGGGTCGTTACGTCTTTGACAATGCAATCATGGATCTTTTGTTGAATGCGAAGCCGTCTTTGAACGGAGAGATTCAATTGACCGACAGTATGAAAGTTTTGTGCGAACAAAAAGGTCTTTATGCGATGACTTTTAGTGCCGATCGCTACGATGCTGGTGATAAGCTAGGCTATCTGCAAGCGAACATTGAGCTTGCTTTAAAAAATCCAGAATTAGGTTCAGAACTGAAAGCCTATATTTTAGATTTGGCTAAGAAATTATAGTAACTGGTTATTCAATTAAGGGGCTGTATGAAAAAGTTTTTAGTCGCAACTTTTGTTGGAGTCTTGAGTCCGGTATTGGCCTCTGCATTTATTCTTCCCACAAAAACTATTTTGCAGAAAACTTCTGATAATGCCGGCAGCGGTATTTACGCTATAGAACAAGAAGTGCAGTTTGCAAATGGCGACGACACGATCCATCTTCGTGAAACTTGGTTGATCGATAACGACCGCACGATGCGCCTGACAGTTACTGGCACCAAAGAACTTCAAGGAAATTTCCGCATGCAGTTTCTGTATGCTGGGGGCCAACGCTGGACCATTGTAAACGGTTCTAAGAAAAACGAAAAAACGCCAGAAGACTTTCTGGAAAAATACCTAAACTTCAGAAGCTCTGAAAACTTCGCAGCCACGTTGGCAAATTTGAAAATCATCCCTCATGGTGCGTATTCAAAACGTATGACGGTGAAAAAAGGCGACGATGTTAAGTATGAACCAGAAGGCTGGGTACGCTACTCTCGCACAGGTGGTGTGGTGAACTACGCTTTCGGCCAGCCAACTCCAGAAGATGATAAAAACAGCAATCCAGGCTTGTGGATTGAACAAGATCAATTCGTCATTCGTAAAATTCGACTGCCAAGCCAAGTAGAAATGACCGCGGATAATTATAACCAGTTTGCAAAAGGCTTGTATTACCCTCGCACGCGCACCATTCGTTGGGGCAACAATACAGCGACGATTCGTTTGATTAGCGCTTCGGCAAGACCCGCAACAGCGGTTTCTCAGTTCCAACCGAATTCTTTGGATATCAATACCAAGCTTGATGGTTTGGAAAAACTTTCCGCTAAAGATGCCGTGATGGAATTTTACTCGAGGTTTAGATGAGTGTGCCTTCTCTCTGGAAGATTGCAGTTGATGCTCCCCTTCCAGAGGCTTTGACATACAGCTCGCCAGAGCCCTTAACTCGCGGCCAGTTAGTCAATGTACCCCTTGGAAAACGTAAAACGAAAGGCCTTGTTCTGGGGCCTGCGATGGAAACTCCCGAATTTCAAGTTAAGCCCATTGATTCGATTGACGATGAATACTCTCCCTTTCCAGATCCATTTGTAAAATGGCTTGAATGGCTTGCAAGCTATTATCTTCATCCAGTGGGACAAGTCGTGCAGTCTGCCTTTCCTCCGTTAAAAAAGACGGACAAACAACGGGCAAGTAAGCGTGCACCCGTTATTCCTCAGCTGGATGCGGATAAAATTCCTGAACTGACACCTGAACAAAAATCATCATTTGAAGGTATTGCTCAACACCAAGGATTTTCCACGCATTTACTTTTTGGCGTAACAGGATCAGGTAAAACAGAAGTCTATCTGCGCTTACTTGATAAAGCTTTAAAAGAGGGAAAACGTGGGATGGTACTAGTGCCAGAGATATCTTTGACACCTCAGTTGATTCAACGTTTCGCCCGTCGCTTTGGGGATAAAATCGCGGCCCTTCATTCACAACTCACAGATCGTGAGCGCACCAATCAATGGTGGGATGTTGTCGAAGGACGTAAATCCATATTGATCGGCGCAAGATCGGCATTGTTTTGTCCCGTTCCAGATTTGGGAATCATCATTGTCGACGAAGAGCATGAGCCCTCTTACAAACAAGATGAAAAATTGAAATACAACGGGCGGGATGCAGCCGTCATGATGGGTAAAATCATGAACTGCCCTGTGGTATTGGGTTCCGCGACTCCAAGTTTGGAAACGTGGAAAAACGCACAAGAGGGCAGATATCATCTTCACCCCTTGAAAAACCGCGTAGCGGGGCGGGCCCTTCCTGATGTTGAAATCATCGATCTTAGAAAATTAAAAGCTGACGACGACCATCAAAAACTAATGATCGAAAAGTATTCGCATCTTCCTTATTGGATGAGTCCTCAATTGTTCGAACGGATGCGCGAAACAATCGAGCGCGGCGATCAAAGCGCTCTCTTTCTGAACCGTCGTGGGATTGCGCAAATGGTGGTGTGCCCTGCTTGCGGCCACACCCGCGAATGTCCTAATTGCGATATCTCTTTGACCTTACACGCTGGCTCTCACTTGGTATGCCATTACTGTGACTACCATGAGCAAATGAAAAAGAAATGTCCTGATTGCAAAGAAGGCGAACTCGAAGCTATCGGCCTCGGGACTGAGCTCTTAGAAACTGATCTGGCAAGACTTTTCCCAGGCAAGGTGATTGCACGTGCAGACCGCGATGAAATTCAAAATCGCGCGGATCTGGAAGACCTGATTGCGCGAATGGAAACTGGCGAAATTGACATTCTGGTGGGTACGCAGATGATCGCCAAGGGATTAGATTTTCCAAAATTAAAATTGGTCGGGTTAGTTCTTGCTGATGTCGGTTTCAATCTTCCCGACTTCCGCGCCACCGAACGAAGCTTTCAACTGATTACGCAGATGAGCGGCCGAAGTGGTCGTCACGTTAAAGAAGGTGAAAGCCCGGGCCTGGTGATCATTCAAACCTTTAATACAGAGCACGACAGTTTAACCTTTGCAAAGTCCCATGACTTCGAAGGTTTTGCGACCCATGAACTTAACGTGCGCGCTGCCCTCAACTATCCACCCTGTGGCAAGCTTGTAAGTTTTCGAATCCAAGGTACAAAATTAGGTGCCGTCGAAGAGACCGCTCGACTTTTAGCTAGACGAGCACATAGCCTAAAGGCTCAGATTGAGAAATATAAAGGCATCGAAGTTTTAGGTCCAGCCGAGGCCGCCCTCGCAAAGTTGCGAGGACAGTTTAGATATCATCTCCTCGTAAAATCGTCACAAGGCTCATTGACGAATCCATTCTCTAGGCAGCTGTTAGGGGACCAAGAATGGGTTCCTGCCGGAGTAAAAATTGTCATCGACATCGATCCAATGAATTTGCTTTAAGTCACTTCTGGGATTTAAACTAGGTATATGCGTTCGGCTTCGCCGGAAGCGGTTTAATTTAGGCAAGGATAGCCATGATTCAATGCCCGCGCTGCGGAATTCAAGTAACAGAACTTCACCCGATTGAGCCAGAGCTCAGTGCTAAATTAGCACAGGCGGGAGAGGCAAGCTTGCCACCAGAAGTGTGCGCAGGTTGTATTTCTGATTTACGCAGAACTGCAGCGACTAGCAGTGGTGGCGTCTTAATGGCACAAGAACGTGCGCGCGAACAACATCGTTTGGCACTTTGGAAAAGCCGCGTTCAGCTGATCAAACAAGCCCGCAATTCCATGGGGCAAAAGATGTACGCTGAAGCTGCCATCGCCTATGAAAAATACCTAAAGATTTTGGACATTGTTTTTGAAGTTAAGAAAGGCGAAAAACTTCGCCCGGAAGCCTTCAAAGAAAGTGCTCGCCATACGGAGCTCACGGTAGTTGCTTCGGTCTATTGGGATTTGATGCGTATCTATGATACTCACGACAAGTACCATGAGCGAATGCAAAATTCAGCCAAGCAACTGGCGATGTTTATCCAATTCACGCCCATTTATCCAGACATCATTAAAAAAGCAGAATCCTTTGTTCGCTCGGCCAAGAATCCAAATGTCGTTAAGAACTTTTTAAAGTTGGCTGACAAAGAAAGACCACGCTGTTTTATCGCAACCTCAGCGTTTGGTCCTCAGGCCTTCGAAGTTCAAACATTGCGGATCTTCCGTGATGATGTGTTGAAGGAATCCTATTTTGGAAGAAAATTCGTTTACTTCTACTATAAGACCTCCCCTGCAATTGCTTGCTTACTCGATAAGCACTCTTGGCTCAAACCCGCTGTCAGAGCCGTCTTGCGCACATTGATTAAATGCGTTAGCTAAAAATTCACAGCCTTCCTTCTTGCAAAGAGTCCGACTTGTGGGGGATTGTATTTGCATGGCTCATATTTATGATTATGCAATTATCGGTAGTGGTTTAACAGGTCTTAGCGTCGCAGCTGCTCTTAGCCGCGAAACTAAGAATGTTGTTTTGTTGGACGGCTTGGACCACGCGTTCGGCGCCAACAGACAAATCAATTTTCCAACAGGCCCTATCAACAACGGTATTCGTTTTGTTCCCGATTCCGTTTTGTCTGAGAAAGCTCTGGGATTTCTGGAAAATCTATTGGGTCAAAAAGTTATCGCAGATGTTTCAGACGAGGCACCTGTCACTTACGACTCCGGTAATTTTAAAACTTTCTTGGGATTTGGCGAAAATCCACCAGCATTTTGGGAAGAGCTTTCCTATTTTACTTCCAGCAAACGCATCGACCTTCAGTTACAACCTTTCCAGTGGACTCAAATGTTGTTGGAAAAATTCACGGGCGAGTTCATGCCTCGTTCCTATGTGACCAAGTTCCAGCAAGAGGGCGAGCGTATCACTTCGGTGACAGTCAATGGCTCTAAAACTGTTCACGCTCAAAACTTTATTTTTGCAGGAGCTGTTCGTGATTTATCGCTGCTTCTTCCAGAAGATGCGATTTCTCAACGTGCTCGCGCTAAACTTGGCAAAAACAGCTACTGGACAGCATTGTGCTTGGATATCTGCCACAGCAAAGCCGTGACAGAGTCCACAGCAATGCACGTCTTGAATGGTACAACTCAAGACGAAATCGGGCCGTGCGCAGGTCGTTTTATGCCAGCAGTGGAAGTCGATGGAAACATGATCCAAGCTTCTCAATGGATTACTTTCATCGAAACTGAAGTGACAGATGATAGCGAAGTTGTCGGTATGACCTTGAAAAAGATCAAACGCCAAATCAAACGCGCTTACCCTGAAGCATTGGACGATGTGAAGCTTGAAAGAATCTTCGTTTCCCCGTACATCGCCGGAAATGGTGATTTGAAACTAAGTGCAAACAAAACGATCCCGAACCTTGAAAACCTATGGGTGGCTTCCGCTCCTCTGAGCGAGCAAAAGAACCTTGTGGGAGCTCTTTTACAGGCGGAAATGATAGTCGCTTCATTGGGATTCAAAGTTGAGGAGGCTGCAGTTTCTGAAGCCCCGGCCGAAGAATTTTCCGAAGCAACAATGTAAGTTGTTGAAATAATTAGGTCTTTAATAACGCCGCCGCAGAAATGTTGCGGCGTTTCTTTTTGGCGCTTTCCATTCGAAAAAACATGCTCCCAGACTGAGCAAAAGATCCTTGCTCTTCTGTGCCACGCTATGATATCCCGTGAGTCCAACAATAACACACTCTTGAGCACTAACTGGTCCCCGAGTACTGAAAAAGGGGTCTTCCGGCGAATCAAAAAAAGCTGGCTCTGCACAAGAGGAGGATATAACCAGAAAGGACGTACTACCATGGCACAAGTTACCATGAAAGAAATGCTAGACGCTGGAGTTCACTTCGGACACCAAACACAGCGTTGGAACCCAAAAATGAAACCTTACGTATACACAGCAAGAGGCGGTATTCACATTATCGACCTTCAAAAGACTGTTGTTCGCGCTAATAAAGCTGCTGAATACGTAAAAGAAATCGCTGCTAACGGTGGTCGCATGATCTTCGTTGGTACTAAAAAACAAGCTATCGAGCCAGTTCAAGAAGCAGCAGCAAAATGCGGTCAATACTACGTTACTAAACGTTGGTTGGGCGGCATGATGACTAACTTCGAAACGATCAAATCTTCTATCGATCGTCTTCGCAAAGTTGATGCTATGAAAGAAAAAGGCGAATTCAACTACCTTACTAAAAAAGAACGCGCAAAAATCGAAAAAGAATACCTTCGTTTGTCTGAGTTCTTGAACGGTATTCGCGACATGAAAGAAATGCCTTCTGTAATGTTCGTAGTAGACCTTCCTAAAGAACACATCGCAGTTGCTGAAGCTAAACGCTTGGGTATGACTGTTGTTGGTATCGCTGATACAAACTCTGATCCAGAGTCTATCGACTTCCCAATTCCAGGAAATGACGATGCGATCCGTTCTATCAAATTGTTCGCTAACCTAGTTGCAGACGCTTACATCGAAGGTTCTAAAACTTGGGAACAAAAAATCCGCACAATGACAGACAAACAATCTGACGTTGCTAAAGAAGCTAAAGGTGACGACGCAGCTCCAAAACGTCGCGCTCCTGCAAAAGCTGGCGCTAAAGAAGCTCCTAAGAAAGCTGCAGGCCCTGCAGTTGTTAAAGCCAACAAAGGTCGTAAACTTGTTGCTGCTGGTACAGCAGAAGAAGTTGAAATCCAAGCTGAGCTTGAAAACAAAGACGAATCTGCAGAGTAATTTCTGTCAGTTCGCTGAAGAAAGGGTGGCTTGACCACCCTTTCCTTTGTCCCGCTTCGCTTAAAGCAACAGCGGGACATCTCTCCCCGGTTTCACTGGGGAAATTTTGATAAAGATCTTTATTACTGTTCTTATTATAAGGAGTCTTCCTAATGTCTATTTCCGCTACTCTTGTTAAAGAGCTAAGAGAAAAAACTAACGCAGGTATGATGGATTGCAAAAAGGCGCTTGAAGCGACTGCTGGCGATTTCAACGCTGCTGTTGAATGGTTGCGCGTTAAAGGTCTTGGCGCTGCAGCTAAAAAAGCTGATCGTATTGCTGCTGAGGGTGCGGTATTCGCACAACTTAATGGTAACACAGGTCTTGTTATGGAAATCAACTCTGAAACTGACTTCGTTGCTCGTAACGACGGTTTCAAAGCTTTGGCTGCTGACGTAGCAGAGCACATGTTCAAAACTGAACTTACTGCTGATGTTTTGTCTCAACCATTCTCTAAAGATACTTCTAAGAAATTGGGTGACCTTTTCACAGAAGCGACTGCGACTATCGGCGAAAAAATCGTTCTTCGTCGTCAAGAAAAGTACACTTCCTCTGCAAACACTTTGGTTCACACGTACGTTCACGGTGAAGGCAAAATCGGTGTTATGATTGAAGTTGCTGCTTCTAAACCAGAAGCTGTAACTAATCCTGCATTGAAAACTTTCGCTCAAGACGTTGCATTGCACATCGCTGCGATGAACCCAATGGCGATCTCTTCTGAACAAATCCCAGCGGATGTTGTTTCTAAAGAGAAAGAAATCCTAACTGCTAAAAACCTTGAATCAGGCAAAAAACCAGAAATGATTGAAAAAATCGTTGAAGGTCAAATCCGTAAATTCTTAGCTGAAAACTGCTTGATGGACCAAGCTTTCGTTAAAAACCCAGACTTGAAAATTTCTGAGTTGGCGAAAAATGTTGGTAAAGAAATTGGCGCTGACGTTACTGTTAAACGTTTCGTTCGTTTCGAATTAGGCGCTGGTATCGAAAAGAAATCCAACGACTTTGCAGCTGAAGTTGCAGCTCAAATGAAAGGACACTAATTTGAAAGCGCCTGTTTATAAGCGTATTTTGCTTAAGTTAAGTGGCGAGGCTCTTGCTGGAAAGCAAGGGACTGGTATTAACACTGCGACAATCACACAGATTGCAAACGACGTAGCAGAAGCTTACAAAGCGGGCGTTCAAATTGGTCTCGTAATTGGCGGCGGTAACATCTATCGGGGTGTTGCCGCATCCGCTGAAGGCATGGATCGCGCAAGTGCTGACTACATGGGTATGCTTGCAACTTGTATCAATGCCCTGGCTCTTCAAGATGCTCTTGAAAAAGCTGGTGTTCCGACTCGTGTACAAACGGCTATTGAAATGGCCGAAATCGCAGAGCCTTATATCCGCCGCAGAGCTATTCGCCATTTGGAGAAAAACCGCCTGGTGATCTTCGGTGCTGGTACTGGTAACCCTTACTTCACAACAGATACAGCCGCTTCTCTTCGCGCGATGGAAATCGACGCCGAAGTAATCATGAAAGCGACTAAGGTTGACGGTATCTACGATAAAGACCCTGTGAAACATGCTGATGCGAAGAAATTCGATAAAATCAGCTATATCGATGTACTAAATCGCGGTTTGCAAGTTATGGACTCAACAGCGATTTCAATGTGCATGGATAACAAACTTCCTATTATTACTTTTGACCTTTCAGTTCCAGGTAATATCCTTAAAGCTGTTCAAGGTGAAAACATCGGCACTCTAGTTCACTAGAGCGCAACTAAGGGGACCTCAACATGGCAATCGCTGAAATTAAAAAGAATGCCCAAGCACAAATGGATAAATCCATTAATGCTTTAGGTGAAGAGCTTAAAAAAATCCGTACAGGCCGTGCTCAAGTTTCTATGCTTGATAGCATCCGCGTAAACTATTACGGCAATCCTTCTCCACTATCACAAGTCGCTTCAGTATCTACTCCAGATGCTAAATCTTTCCTTATCGCGCCTTGGGAAGTATCTATCCTTAAAGACATCGAACAAGCGATCATCAAATCTGAATTGGGCATGGCTCCGATGAACGATGGTAAAGTGATTCGTTTGAAAGTTCCTGATTTAACTGAAGAACGTCGTAAAGACCTTGCTAAGCAAGTTAAGAAAATCGCTGAAGAAGCGCGCGTGGCTGTTCGTATGGCTCGCCGTGATGCCAATGAAGCTATCAAAAAAATGAAAGCTGACAAAAAAGCACCTCTAAGCGAAGACGAAGCTAAAAAAGGTGAAACTGACATTCAAAAAGTGACAGATGATATGATCAAAAAAGTAGATCAAATCGCTGAAGAAAAAGAAAAGTCAATTTTGACTATCTAGGTTTTGGGAGCCCGGTGACTCTACCTAAGCATATTGCAATCATTATGGATGGTAACGGTCGTTGGGCTCAGCTCAAACGAAAGCCACGTACTTTTGGTCACATCAAAGGTACTCGTGTCGCAAAGAAGATCATTACTTCTTGTTCTCGCAAAGGTATCAAAAACCTTACTCTATATGCTTTCTCGACTGAAAACTGGTTCCGTCCGCAAGCAGAAGTTTCATTTTTGATGAAAATTCTGCGCCGTTATCTAAGCAAGGAAACAAGCAATCTGGTTAAAGAAAACATCCGTTTTTCTGTGATCGGCGATCTATCGAAAGTTCCTGCTGATGTTTACAAAGCAATTCAACAAGCTCGCGAAGCTACATCTAAATGCACAGGCTTAAATCTTGTCTTTGCATTGAGCTATGGCTCTCGTCAGGAAATGACTTTGGCGGTTCGTGATATCGCGAACAGAATTGTTAAAGGTGAAATTAAACCTGACGATATCGATGAGGCTTTGATTAGCACTTCGTTAAGCACGTATCCGACTCCAGATCCTGATTTGATCGTTAGAACAAGCGGCGAACAACGACTTTCAAATTTCTTGTTATGGCAGGCCGCTTATTCGGAATTCTACTTCACGGAAACTCTGTGGCCTAACTTCACAGAAGCTCATCTAGAGGAAGCCCTTTCTGCTTTTTCCGTGAGACAACGCCGTTATGGCAAGGTCTCTACAAATGACAACTTGGAAAAGCTTTCTAATTAGAGCCGCCTCTGCCCTCGTGGCATTGGCAATTATTTTTGCACTTTATTATTTCCTGCAGATCACTGGATTAAAAATTATCATCGCTGTTGCAGTAGCATTAAGTGCGTGGGAGCTGTTAGGAATTCTGTTTAAATCAGAAACTTCCAAGCTGCTAAAGTCCTCTTTTTTCGTATTATCATTTCTCGTATTTTTAGTTTCCACAATGGCTTTGAATTTAGGCGCAATTGTTTATGCGATGTCTTTAATTGCGCTTACGATAATCAGCTTACTTAAACTTCACAAGTCAGGTGATTTGCAGCGTATGACTAAATTCCAAGCGCATTCAGCGTTGGGTTTGATGTACGTGGGCCTTTTACCGTCATTTGCGTTCCGACTTCTTGATCAAGATTTTGGCCTTTTCTGGTTTATCTATTTGCTGGCTGTTGTTTTTGCTGGCGACACGATGGCGTACTGCTTTGGTGTTCTATTTGGAAAACACAAAGTCATGCCGACCGTTTCTCCTAAGAAAACTTGGGAAGGATCCTTGGGTGGAATTTTGGGCTCCGTAGTGGCGGGCACCATCTGTTGGAAGTTTCTTTTAACTGGTTATTCAGGCTATTTCATTGTGGGACTGGCAGCTGTCTCAGGATATGTCGCTCAGTTCGGAGACTTCTTCGAATCCCTACTTAAACGCGTAGCGGAGGTTAAGGACTCTGGTAAGATTATGCCCGGCCACGGTGGTGTGTTAGATCGAATTGATGGCGTCCTATTCGCAAGTCCTGTTATTTTGCTCGGTGTTGTGATCCTATCTCATCTTTTGTCATAAGAAGAAAGTCGAGCACCCCGACATAAAGTATGTAATTTAGTAGCTCCGGCGAGCCGCATCCAATTAGAATATTCGGATGGAAATGATCTTTGGCTTCGCTAATAAAATCGTGTCTTTTGGTGTTCCTTTCGTAGTCCTACTAGGTATTTTAATTTTCGTTCATGAGCTTGGTCACTTTTTAGTGGCGCGCTGGTGTGGCGTTAGAGTTGAAGTGTTCAGCTTGGGCTTTGGCAAAAAAATCCTAAAATATAAAAAAGGTGACACAACATACGCACTGTCCATCGTCCCTCTTGGTGGATACGTAAAGATGTTTGGCGAGCAACCTGGCGACAGCATTTCTGAAGAAGACAAAAAAGTTTCCTTCACACACAAAACTGTGTGGCAACGTATCGCCGTTGTACTTGCTGGGCCTTTGATGAATTTTTTCTTTGCGATTGTCGTTATGATGGCAGTTGCAATGATTGGTGAAGATGCAAAACTTCCAGTCCTTGGTGACATCAATCCGAAATCTGCAGCTTATGAGGCAGGATTTCGTTCTGGCGATCGCATCATTTCCATCAACGAAAAAAAGATCAATACTTGGGAAGAAATCCAAAAGCTATTGAGCCTAAAACAAGAACAAGATCTTCACTTGGATGTTGTAGTTCAACACCAAGGCAGCGAAACGACGTCTAAGGTCGCAGTCCTTGCTAAAGCAGAACCCAATCCAAATATTTTAAGTTCTTATAATTTCATAGCTAACGTTGAAGGCATGACGGCAATGTCATCTGGAACAACTGTTGGTGTGATTGGAAACTCACCACTATACGCACTAGGTTTGCGTACTGGTGATTCAATCACTGCAATTAATGGAACTAAGGTTGGTTATTGGAGAGATCTGGATTCAACTTTGGCGAAATTAAATTCCAAAGAACCACTTACTCTTGAAGTAATGGGTAAACGTGAAGGTGATAAAGAAGATAAAGCTATCACTTTGACAATGGCTCCTCTTGAAAGCATGAAGTCCTTTAACTTGGCAGCGTTGGGCCTTGAGTCTTCTGAACTTTACTTGGGTAAAGTTATGGAAAACTCTCCGGCGCAAGCAGCGGGTTTAAAAGATGGGGATCGTTTGGTATCCATCAATAACGTTACTTTGGTTAAGTGGGATGATGTGATCGCAAACATCAAATCCTTCGATGGTAAGAATCCAGTCGACATCAAAGTTATGCGTGAAGGTCAAAACGTTGATTTGAAAATTACACCTAAAATGACGACGCAAATGACTGCGGCAGGTGGCGAAGAAAAACGTTACACAATTGGTATCGCCCCGGTTGCAAATCTAGCATTCCCTGAAACAATCGTCGTGCGTACAACGAATCCATTCGAAGCTGTTGTTCGCGGCACAGAAAAAACTTGGGACTTCACAGTGATGACTGTGATGAGCTTTGTCCGTCTGTTCGAAGCAAAAATTTCTCCTAAGAATATTGGCGGCGTGATTTCTATCGGGCAGGCTGCGGGTGAAACTTATAAAATGGGTATCACCCCGTTCTTGCAAATGATGGCCATCATTTCTGTGAACCTGTTCATCCTGAATCTTTTGCCGATTCCTGTACTGGATGGCGGTCACTTGGTATTCTATGTGATCGAGGTTGTTAAAGGCGCCCCACTAAGTCTTCGTAAGATGGAAATCGCTCAGCAGGTCGGCATGGCCTTACTGATGAGCTTAATGGTATTTGCCCTGTTCAATGACTTTACTCGCCTGTTCGGTCTATGAAAGTCTTAGCCATGGAAACCAGCACCCTGCTTGGCGGGGTCGCTGTGATACAAGATGGAAAAGTCGTCGCTGAGGAATCTTCTCAGCGACAAAAATCCCATACGGAAATTATCTCGCCTTTCGTTGAAAACACCTTAAAAGCGGCCGGACTTAAATTGGAAGACATTGATGTCTTTGCGGTTGGCCAGGGTCCCGGGAGTTTTACAGGTATTCGTGTAGCTGCTAATGCTGGCAAGACCTACGCGTATAGCTTTAATAAGCCCATGGTAACGATCGATTCACTAACTTTGTTAGCAGAACAAGCTCGGGAATCAAAGCGGCCCGTTTTAGCAATCATGAATGCTTACAAGAACATGGTCTATCTAGGCCTTTTCGACTGTTCAGGAGATGAACCCATTTACTTGAAAGGTCCCGCCGCGATTCCAGTTCGCGAATTGTCACAACATATCGACATGGACGTAACGGTTGTTGGTGATGGCTGGGAGACATACCACGAATACTTTCCTGAAAATTTGAAAAGCAAAATGCATCGCGACTCGAATTTTTCGGATGAACCTCACGCGCGAACTCTTGGTTTGATGGCTGAAAAGCATGCGCAACGTGGTCAAACTTTAGACTGGAAATCGTTTATTCCTCTTTATATTCGCGCATCTGAAGCCGAAGAGACAAAAAAAGGGATTTTGATCACCCCGTTGAAATAGGACAGTCCATGGAACGCGACTTCGAAAACGACAATGTTGAACCGTTGAATTTCAAAACTTTTTCCAATGAAAAATCTGCTGCAAAGATTTGGGTGACCGCATCTGGCAAAGGTGGCGTTGGCAAAACATTCGTCTCTTCAAGTCTGGGGATCACTCTTTCTAAATTGGGTCACACAGTCGTCATCGTAGATTTGGATTTAAGTGGCGCAAACGTACACACTGTTTTAGGTGTTAATCCTTCTCACATGAACATCAGACACTACTTTGAAGGCGTAAAATCCCTACAAGAGCTTGTGATCCCAACTCAGTATTCAAATTTATCTTATGTACAAGGCTTTTGGGATTCTTGGTCCCCCATCGACTTTACGATGGAGCAAATTCAACTGTTGATTCCCCAACTTCACGCTCTTCGCGCTGATTATGTGATTGTTGATTTGGGTGCAGGAGCATTGGAACCGCACCTGGAACTTTTCAAAGCCGCTGATGAGAAATTTTTAGTAACTTCTCCAGAACCAACAAGCATCGAAAAAACGTATCGCTTTATCGAAGCATTCGTCTGCCATACGCTCAAGCAAGATTCCACACCAGATGCTTACGGCAACATGATTTCAACTTTGCGCAGCCATCGCCAAAGAACTCTGGGTAAACCCTTTTCTTTCCGTTCATTTCTGAAAGAACAAACTGGCTTGCACTACGATTTCTTCGAAAGCATGACTGCGAAACCAGTTCGTTTGATCGTTAACAGTTGCCGTTACCAAAATCATTCTGAACTCGGATACGGGATGAAAAGCGTTTGCAATAAGTACTACGACCTTAGTATTGATTTCGCGGCGTCCATAGACTTTGACAATGCGGTGTGGCAGTCCGTAAAAGGCCGTGAACACGTGCTGTTCGCACAACCCTTCACAGGGCTTGCAGGACAATTTTTGACCACGTGCAAACAACTTATTGATCCCGAGGAACTTCGCGCCGTAGTATAATAGGTGCATGGAAGCGACGACTCGTTATAATTACTACGAAATTCTTGAACTACCTGCGAGCTCACCTCAACACGAAGTGACCGCAGCCTATGAGCGCGCGCGCAATACCTACTCAGGCGAAAATCCAGCAATTTACACTATCTTCTCAGAACATGAAGCTCGTGAGTTTTTGGTTTTAATCGAGGAAGCTTATCAAGTTCTTGGTAACAAGATCCTACGTAATATTTATGACCAAAGACTATTAAGCGGAATGGCCTCCTTAAACGACCTGACGTATGCGTCCATCGTGGAGGCTAGCAAAAAGGTCGCTCCAACTGAAACTGCAAAACCTGTCGAGAAAAAACCAGCAAACTCTTACACCAAAGATGAAGCGATGGAAGCTGAAATCAAGGCACAAGAGAATTGGACTGGCGAATTCATCAAAAAAGTTCGCGAGTATAAAGGCATCACAGTTGAGCGCATGAGCGAAATCACGAAGATCAATGCGTGGTACGTCAAAGCGATTGAAAAAACTGAACCAGATAATCTTCCGGCAATTGTGTTTGTTCGCGGATACGTGGTGCAAATTGCAAGAGCTTTGGGTGTTAACGACAAGGTTGTCGCCGACTCCTATATGAAGACTTTCAAAAAAGCGCTTGGAAAATAAATCCAATTCAAAAAATTCCGTTCAAATAATTCAGATAAACGCCTCTTCTGAGATGGCTGGGTTGCGTCTGGATAAAGCACTAACTTTGCTTCCTGAAATTGAGACTCGCTCGCGCGCTTCCCATCTCATCGAAACCTCGATGGTTAAAGTAAATGGGAAAATCGCGAAAGCTTCTTTACCTATTAAAGAGGGCGACTCTTTAGAAGTAACAATTCCAGCCCCTGTTCCCACAGAACTTCAATCTTACGATCTAAAACTAGATGTACTATTTGAAGATTCTGATGTGATCGTGATCAACAAACCTGCAGGACTTGTTGTCCACCCTGCCGCAGGCCATGCTCACGATACATTGGTAAACGCCCTTATTTCTCACACGGATAATCTCTCCATGAAATTTGGTGAGGAGCGTCCCGGAATTGTTCACCGCTTGGATAAGGAAACAAGCGGAGTGATCGTCGTAGCAAAGAATGACAAAGCTCATGAATCTTTAACAGCGCAGTTCAAAGAACGTAGCACCCATCGCATTTATTATGCGGTCTCGATTGGAACTTCCAGAAACCTGAACGGGACCATCAAAAGTTTTTTAGCTCGTCATCCAGTGGATCGTAAAAAATACGCTTCTGTGATTGGTGATGATCGCCGCCCCCTACAAGATCAAGAAGATCCGCCAGCTGTAGGAAAATGGGCGGTGACTCATTATGAAGTGTTGAATCGAAAAAGCGGTCTTAGTTATATGAAGTTAAAACTTGAGACAGGCAGAACACATCAAATTCGAGTACACCTTTCGGAAAATGGGCTTCCTATTGCGGGCGACACTCTATATGGCGCCGATAGAAAAATTAAGTCCGTTGAGCAGCGACAAATTCAAGAAGATCTGCGTGCCTTACCAAGATTTCTTTTGCATGCTGCGGAACTAGGTTTTACGCATCCACGGACTCAAGAGCGTATGTTCTTTAAACAGGAATGGCCCGACGATATTCGGGCGCTGATTCATAAGTGGGGGCTGTTATGAACATTGATAAGACTCCACTGGGTTATGAAATCAAAAATCCACAAGTTACTTATTTTTTTGGTGGCAAAGAATCGCAATTGCAAAATTTGAAATCCGCTTATCCCCAATTCGATTTCGTGCGCGTGAAGCAAACTCACACAGATATCGTAGTTGAATCCAAAGACAGCTCTAAAGACTATCAAATCAATGCGGATGGACATATCTCCACAACTCCGAATCTTGCTTTGTGTGTAATTACCGCTGATTGTGTTCCTGCTTTATTCTATCACCCTAGAACCGGCACCGTTGCCGGAGTTCATGCTGGCTGGCGTGGCGTTGCGAATCGAATTTTAATAAATACTATCCAACAACTTATCGGCCGCGGGATTTCTCCTGAGGAATTGGAAGTGGCAATTGGCCCACACATTCAGCAAGATAGTTTCGAAGTTGGTCACGATGTACGCGATCAAATTTTGGCAAGTCTTTTGGGAATGTCCAGTGAAGAGAAAAAGATGTTTTACACAGACTTATCCCCAGAAAAAAGCAAGGTGGATCTGAGTCTTGTGGTTAAAGCTCAACTCGAGTCACAAGGTATTTCCATGGAAAAGGTATCGACACTTTATATCGACACCGTGAAAGATTCCTTTTTTCATTCTCACCGTCGCGATAAAGAAAACGCCGGCCGACAAATCAGTTTTGTGGTGCGTACTCCATGAGTTTGATTCCTCAAGATTTCTATTTTGGGGATACACAGACAGTTGCAAAATCGCTACTGGGTAAAACCCTACACATAAAAACAGGAAAGATTGAACAAATCGCTCGAATTGTGGAGGTCGAGGCTTATCTAGGCATCAAAGACGCCGCCTGCCACACGTTCGGGGGCAGACAAACACCACGCGTGAAATCTATGTATTTATCTGGGGGACATAGTTACGTCTATTTGATCTATGGAATGTACAATTGTCTGAATATAGTTACTCGTACGGAAGAACATCCGGAAGCGGTACTTATACGTGCGGTAGAGCCACTTCCAGAGAAAGAAAAAATCACGAAGGCTGATTTAGTTTCAAATGGTCCTGGAAAATTGTGTCGCTACTTCAATATCACTAGGGAACACGATGGGGTTTCTTTGTGGAAAAAAACATCATCGCTATATCTGACGGACGACGGTTTCAAAGTCTCTGCTAAACAGATCGTCGCTAAACCGCGAGTCGGAGTGGATTACGCGGGGGAGGCTGCCGCATGGCCCTTGCGTTTCTATATCGCCGACAACAAATTCGTTTCTAAAAAATAGTATTAGAAAACGTTAATGTTTTGTTGGTGCCCTGGTCCGATACCGGAATTTGTTTCAAAGCAAAGACTTCTTAGTCTAATATAAGTGGCGCTATAGGAGGCTTTATGAAAATCAACATCGGTATCAATGATAAAGACAGAAAAGACATCGCAAAAGGTCTATCGACTCTTCTTGCAGACACTTACACGCTTTATCTTCAAACACATAATTTTCATTGGAACGTGGAAGGTCCAATGTTCCAAACATTGCATCTGATGTTTGAAACTCAGTACAACGAACTTGCACTTGCTGTTGATTTGATCGCAGAACGTATCCGAGCATTGGGTCATTATGCGCCAGGTACTTACGCTGAGTTCTCTAAACTTTCTTCTATCAAAGAAGTTCCCGGGGAAAAATTGAGCGCGACAAAAATGATCGAGACGTTGGTGTTGGGCCAAGAAACTGTTGCTCGCACGGCTCGCGGTTTGTTCGCAGTCGTAGAGAAAGCAAGCGATGAGCCAACTGCTGATCTTTTAACTCAAAGACTTCAAGTTCATGAAAAAACAGCTTGGATGTTAAGAGCTTTACTAGAAAAGAAATAGTTCTAAAAGGGTCTCGAAAGAGGCCCTTTTCAGTTTTTGGGCATAAAAAAACCCGCCAAGTGCGGGTTTTTTTAAATGGTGGCTTGAGACGGAATTGAACCGCCGACACAAGGATTTTCAGTCCTCTGCTCTACCAACTGAGCTACCAAGCCGTTCTTTTGTTCAAAGAGACATTGGTTTAACTTTGTCTCCCCTTGCCTGTCAACAATTAGACTTTCGCGAACGCAGATTTTAGGTCTGCCATCAGATCATTAAGGTCTTCAATGCCTACAGATAGTCGGATCAAGCTATCATCGATGCCTAGAGCCTTGCGGTTTTCAGCTGGTACGGAGGCGTGCGTCATAATGGCCGGGTGTTCGATCAAACTTTCAACCCCACCCAAGCTCTCCGCTAACGCGAAGATTTCCACGCTTTCCAAGAACTTACGGGCAGCTTCGATACCACCTTTAATATAGAACGTGATCATTCCACCGTAACCATGCATTTGCTCTTTCGCCAAAGCATGTTGTGGGTGGCTTTCAAGACCTGGATAGATCACTTTATCAACCTTCGGATGCCCTTCCAGGAAGCGAGCGATAGCCATCGCATTTTCTTGGTGAGCCTTCATACGCAAAGGTAAAGTTTTCAGACTTCTTAAGCACATGAACGAATCAAAAGGTCCCTGAATAGGGCCCATCGAATTACTCAAGAAAGCCATGCGCTCAGCAATGTCTTCTCTTGAAGTAACTGCAACACCACCAACCACGTCACTGTGACCACCAATATACTTTGTCGCCGAGTGAACAACGATATCCGCGCCTAATTCTAAGGGACGTTGGAAGTAAGGGCTCATGAATGTGTTATCAACTGCAACTAAAATACCTTTGGCTTTCGCGATTGCACAGATTTTTTTGATATCCACCAATTTCAATGTAGGATTCGTTGGAGTTTCCAACCATACCATCTTCGTATTTGGCTTGATCGCCTTTTCGAAATTTTCCACTTTCGTCAAATCTACGAAAGAAAATTCCATCCCGTCATGTTTCAGAACTTTATCAAACAAACGGAACGTGCCGCCGTACATATCGTCCATTGCGATCACATGGTCGCCACCTTTGATAAGATGCAAAATCACAGTGGTGGCTGCGCAACCTGAAGCAAAAGCAAAACCGTATTTACCACTTTCAAGACTGGCCATGCAATTTTCATAGGCACGACGAGTGGGATTGTGAGTACGAGAATACTCCCACCCCTTATGAACCCCTGGAGAAGATTGTACATAAGTCGAGGTCATATAAACCGGAGTCATGATTGCTCCAGTGGTCGGATCAGGGGTTTGACCGGCATGAATCGCGCGAGTTGCAAAACCAAGTTTAGAATCTGTATTTTTCATCAGGCACCTATTACTTATTTAGATTTTTTAGGGCTTCTTCAGCAGAAACAACACGATTAAATACTGTGTGAGTCTCTTTTTCATTCAAGAAACCGTTTTCCACCATCCACTTGTCATTAAATGCTTTACTTAAATACTGACGACCGCTGTCAGGGAAAACCACAACGATATTGGAGGGTTTTTCCAAAGTTTCAGCGTATTTCATCGCTGCGACTAAGGCCGTTGCACTAGATGGTCCAACTAAAAGACCTTCTTCAGACACCAAACGACGAGTCATTGCGAAAGCTTCTGGGTCACCGACACGAACAAACCCATCATAGATATCTAAATGAACGTTGCCTGGAAGCATGTCCTCTCCGATACCTTCCACCTTATACGAACCAGGAGGATCAACAATTTTCTTATGATAGAACAAATCGTAAAGGATAGAACCAATAGGGTCCGCGCAAATAACTTTCACGCCTTTGTTTTGCTCTTTAAGATACTTGGCACAACCTGACAGTGTTCCGCCCGTTCCAGCGCCGCCAACCAAAACGTCCACTTTGCCATCTGTCTGCTTCCAGATTTCAGGCCCTGTTGTTTGATAGTGACGGGTAGGATTGTCGTTATTAAAGAATTGATTCGCCAAGAATCCGCCTGGAATACTTTCAGCGATCTTTTTTGATACGGTATAGTGGCTCAGTGGGTGCTCAGGCTCCACCATCGGTGTAATTACCACTTGAGCGCCGTAAGCTTTTAAAATGGATCTTTTTTCTTCAGACATCTTTTCTGGCATCACGAAGATACATTTATATCCCTTAACTGCCGCTGCCAAAGCCAGACCAACACCTGTATTTCCCGATGTTGCCTCAACAATCGTGCCACCTGGCTTCAAATCGCCACGCTTTTCAGCCTCTTCGATCATTGCTACTGCAACGCGATCCTTGATGCTGCCACCTGGGTTGAAATACTCCACTTTCGCGAAGAATTTGTGTTTAGAACCTTTTGTTACCTTATGAAGTTCCACCATCGGCGTGTTACCGATAGTTTCAAGGATCGAATTATAGATTTGTGACATGATCGACTAGCTTTCTAAGTCTCTTCTTCTGTTGGGGCGAAGTAAGACTGTGTTCATGGACTGCAAAACTGTATTCATTTGAGTCATTGGATCCGCGGAATAGTCCATGCCGAGCTCTGAAGTCAGCTGTTTCACAAGATTGTTGTTCGGTTGTGCTTTCATCAACTCGTCGACCAACTTTTCAAGAGATACAGTTTTCTGCTTTGTCTCGATATCTGCCATGGAATTCCCCCAACTGGGCCACTCTATCACCCCCCTCCCAAAGAGTGAAAAAAATTTTGCAGCAAGGGTCCAAAAAGGAGCAATAAGAACGCAGGGAATTGAAATAGAAGCAGCGGAATTAATAGTATAAAAGGAAGTTTCGTGAGCTTTGTACTCATCTCCTCTTGGCAGGCCTCAATGACCTCTTCTTCCAAATTAATTAGCACATTATATATAGCCTCACCTCTTAATCCGCGCTCCAGAAGCTGCAAAATCACCTGGCGGTGTGGGGATGAAATCTCTTTAATGAGGCCATGAGTGTCTTTTCCTTGCTGCAGGAGCGCTAACCAGCGGCTGACCTGCTCCGGAAATTCGCCTTGATACCTTTTTAAATAATGAAGAACTCCGAATTTGGCGGGTTGTCCCTTTTCCAAACCACGTTTCACACAAAGTATTAGCGATAACGGCGGTGCTACACCTTCCACTTCATCCTCCGACCCACACTAAAAATAATAAACAGACCCAAAACGAACATAAAAAGCGATCCAAGAATTAAAAATCGGTGGTTCACAAAGCCAAATTGCGCAAATACAAATGCCAAAAGCGCGCTATAAAGGGCGGTGACAATTATCGCCTGCATCTTAATTTGTTGGGTCACTTGTCCGGACCTACGTCGAAAATTTTCTTCTACTTTGTACTGCCGACGAAGCGCTTTTGCCTGATCAAGCGTGCGTGTTTGCGATCGATCTATCTCCACCAACTCCTCCCGCAAATCCTTGATGCGTGCGGATTTCACGGCGATCTTATTTTCTGAAGTGACGACGGAATTATAAATTTCGCGAAGCTGATTACGTTGCCAACCACTTTGACTTTCGATTGCCATATGTAGGCTTTGTCGAAAAGATTTTCCCGCCTGAATTCCTAAAATAAGGTTATCAAGCATGGGGATCACGGCATGTTGAAGTCGCTGAATAAGAAAAATGCGGAAAATTTCAGGAAAAAACTTTAAACTTATTAAAAGAATGCCGAAGAAAAGCCAGAGCGATACCGTTGATTGAGTAATCGCGGCGATAAAAGTGATCGCAAAGAAGTTCAAGATCATCAAAGATCGTAAACTTCGTTGAGAGATTGCAAATTCCCGCGCGATGTTGGCAAGTGAACGTTGAATGAGCGCTTGTCCGATCATCGAAAGCATAAAAAAAGTGATCAAGTGATGCCTCCATGGCTTCTTGATGATCGCAAAAAATATGCAAGCAATTTTTTTGTTGACGGCGGTGGTCGATTTGGGAAGACTTAGGTTAAGTAAGGTTTTTTACAAGTAAGTAACAACAACAACGTTTGCATCCTAGGAGGAGCACATGGCAAAGAAAGCAGCAAAAAAAGCTACTAAAAAAGCAGCAAAGAAAACTACTAAAAAAGTAGCTAAAAAAGCTACAAAAAAAGTAGCTAAAAAAGCTACTAAAAAAGCTTCTAAGTAGTTAGACGCTGTACTAATTTAGTACACTGAACCCCAGAGGAAACTCTGGGGTTTTTTTATGCCTGAAAGCCTTTGCCAGAGCGGCTTTCAAAAAAGAAAAGGCCCGCTTACCGCGAGCCTTTTTTATTAATTTTCCATTTAAATCTTTAGAAATAGTAAAGAGCGCCAACTGTTCCCGATGGAATTAATTGCGAACGCTTTACTTCATACATCGCAACCACTTCCGCAAAGCAAGAAACCCCTGCGAAATCTCCGGACAGTTGATTGTATTGAAGACCCAAAGAAGCGTTCAAAAAGTCAGTTCCAAATCTGCCCGACTTCTTTTCATCATCGGTCAAAACACGGTCCAGAATGCTCGATTCTTTCCACGATCCGGAATTTCCCATCGAATTATACCAGCGAGAATATCCCGCCGTGTAATAAGGTGCGATATAATCTCCTTCAAAAGCATGCTTCCATGCGAATTGAATCGAATTATATCCTGGACCTGTGCCAAACCCGGCCACAACTCCATTTTCATCTTCAAAATTAAACTCTCCCGCGATACCGACAAGGCCTAATGCCCCACCCACTGACATACCTACGCCCACTTTGCGGGATTCGCGCATATTTAATGTTGAGGAATACGTCATTCCCAAGCGTTCTACGCGCATCGAATCGGAATAATCTTGTTCGATGCTGATGGCTTTAGAAGATATTGATGAGGATTCTGCACTGAGATTAGACGTGGAGATTTCTGCATGAGAAGCCGCTGTTGCCAACATCACGAGGGCCACTACAGCTGCTGAACGTGAAAACATAAAAAGCCTCCTTTTGGTTTAAGACCTAAAAGATGCGGGCTCTGACACCTTCTTCTTGAAGAAACGTTTTGATAGCAGGGCCATCAAGCGGTTCCAGACGGAAAAGAAGTTTATGAACCAAATCATAGGTGTCTTCAGCCTTTTTAGATCGAAGGTTCGTCGTAAAATATGCCATGTCATCGCTGATTTTAACCGCATTATCAAGTAATCTAGCGACCTCACGATTTTTTGTCGTCTTGTCTAACAGAACCAACGTTTTGTTGAAGTTGGTCGTCAAAGAATCTAGCTGTTTGATAACGTTCGTTACTGATCCTTCATTTTTTTCCAACATTTCAATCACTTTGCCAGCAAGGCCATAACCTTGAGACAACAATTGATCAATTCGTGGAGGATCTTCGCCGCGAACATAATCCCCATTAGAAAATTCCCCGGCAGCACTTGAACCTGTGGAGATTTCCAAAAACTTTTCCCCAATGACACCCGCAAGGTTGATAAAGAACTTGGAGTCTTTACGGACACTGGTCCAGGCCTTTTTATCCACAGTGATTGTCAAACGTAGTTTAACTTCTTCGCCATTTGCCATTTTATAATCAGGATCAAAAGTTATGGATTTAACTTTTCCAACTTTAATGCCCATAACACGCACTGGAGAACCCTCTTCGATTCCACCAGCAAAGTTGAACATCACGTTAAGTTCTTTTGTATTAGAAAAAGGAGCGATAAAGCCCATCGCGTACGCAAAAACTGCAATCATGATCAGACTTACTAAAGCTAACAAACCGACCTTGGTTTCAACTTTCATAAACGCTCCTGAAAAAGTTCAATAAAGATAGCTGAAAGTATAAGACAAAATAAAATCGATAACAATAATTGCGATCGAAGCCACGACCACCGTATTTGTGGTTGCTTTACCCACGCCCTCTGCACCTTGTTGGCAATTAAAGCCAAAATAACATGCCACGAGGGGTATGACTCCGCCGAAACAAGCACCTTTGATTATCGCAAACAATACATCCTTGAACTGCACGAATCTGTGCATGGAGCTGATAAACATTCCTGGCGTATATCCTAAATAAAACTGACTGATCATCATCGCTGCGAACAAACATGTCATGTTGGACACAATGGTTAATAAGATTCCACCTATAACGCAGGCAAAAAATCTAGGAATCACAAGATAGTTAACCGGATCGATGCCCAACATTTTCAAAGCATCAATTTGTTCTGTGATTTGCATCGTTCCCACTTCCGAGGCGTATCCTGCACCCACTCGAGAACATAGTAAAAGTGCCGTCACAATCGCAGCAAGTTCGCGCAGAATTAATACAGAAGCAAAACCTGGAACCATGGCGTCGTTTTGAATCACCATCTTCATGTGAAATGAGGATTCTAGAATGGTGACTATTGCAGCAAAACAAACACAGAAAACAATGATAAATAGACTGCGATTGGCTACGAAATAAAGCTGCTGAAAAAATTCTTTACGACGGAAAGGTCCAGTAAAAGTTCCCCAGAATGTATCTGCTAGCAATGACATCATGAGCGGTATCCCCTTACCAACTGAAGAATGACATCGCCCAGGAAACTGGTGAACCAATCCATAACGACAATACAAATCATTGTGGTCACCGCCGTCGCCACAACAGCGCGCCCCACACCCTTCGCTCCACCTGTTGTCGTGTATCCCTTATAGGTGCAAATGGTCGCAAGAACTACTGCGAAAACCATACTTTTTATCATTCCACTGAGTATCGACAACGGATGAACGATTGTGGGAATATGACGAATATATTCTTCAGGAGTGACTCCCGCAAACGCTTGCGACAAGGCCATCCCGCCAAATACGGACATCATTAGACCTGCGGCTAACAGAAAGATACTCGAAATCACGATACCTATAAAACGAGGAACGATAATTTCTTGAATCGGATCCGCCCCCAGACATCGAACGGCATCGATTTGCTCTGTGACTTTCATCGTTCCAAGTTCCGCTGACGTATAGGCCCCGACTTTTCCACTAAGCATAAAGGCGATCAACATGGGACCCACTTCGCGAAACGTCGCGCTGGTAGCAAGTCCGCCTAAAAATCCCAAAGCTCCAAATTCACGGATGGGCATTGCGAACTGAACCGCCATGATCGCACCCACGAAAAATCCTGCCATAGCGGTCGTCGGAAAGGATTCCGTAGAAACCTTCCAAATTTGCACAAATATTTCGTGTGTTTTTAGCTTTTTGACAAAAACGGTATGCAGTATCTTTTTTAGAAACAAAAGAGTGCCGCCGATTTCATCTAGGACATGAATAATTAAAGACATCATGCCAGAACCTCAGCCAGAAAGTCTTGAACCAGGGGAACTTGCGAAGTTTTTAACTCTGCCGGCGTTCCCATTGCAACAATCTGACCTTTATCTAAAACGATAATACGGTCTGCGATCGATAGAGCACAATTCATATCATGGCTGACGACGATGGATGTAGTTTTCAGCGTGCGCGATAAATCTAAAATTAATTGATTCACGGCGGTCGTCGTTACCGGATCAAGTCCTGTTGTGGGCTCGTCAAAAAGCAAAATTTTTGGATCAAGTGCAATCGTGCGAGCAAGACTGACACGTTTTTGCATACCGTATGAAATTTGCGCTGGAAGTTTTTCTTCGACATCTTTTAAATGCACGAGGCGCAACGACTTCACAACCTTTTCGCGGATCACTTCTTCGGAATAATCATAGTGTCTGCGTAAGCCAAAAGCGACGTTCTCAAAAATCGTCAGAGAATCAAACAAAGCGGGGTGCTGAAAAACCATGCCGCATTTTTTTCGGATTGGAAGATATTCTTCCTCTGAAAATTTGGAAACTTCTTGCCCGTCGATCCAAATTTCACCTTCATCCGGAGTTAACAATCCAACAAGATTTTTCAGTAAAACAGATTTGCCAGTTCCTGATGTTCCCAGAATGAAAACGATCTCGCCCTCGCGAATGACAGCGGATAGTCCGTTAAGAACTGTGCGGTCACCAAATCTTTTAATGATCTTTTTGAACTCAATCACCAACAAATCTTAGGTGCTTTACTTACACAGGGTCAAGCGCCGTCAAAGGCCCTTGCAGAAGACCGCGTACAAACTGGCGCACGCGTGGATCAGAATGGCTTTCTGTTTCTTGAGGCGTCCCCGTGACGATGACTTCTTGATCCACCACCATCGCAATTCTGTCAGCCATTTGATAAGCACGATTCATATCATTCGTCACCGCGACTACTGTGGAATTATTTTGCTGCTGCAAAGTCTTAATCAGAGAGATAATTTTTTTTGAAGTTATCGGATCTAAACCCGCAGTCGGGTCATCATAGAAAATGATCTTAGGATCAAGAGCCAATGCCCGAGCGATTCCTAGGCGTTTTTGCATGCCTCCACTGATTTCATCAGGATATAAATCACGTGCATGGGGAATGCCCACGGCATCTAAAAAACTTTCCGCTTTTTTTGTTATTTCCCACTCCGTCAGGGTTGATGTCTCACGCAAAGGAAAACAGATATTTTCAAGGGAGGTCAGGGAATCAAACAGGGCATTTTTTTGAAACAAAATCCCCATCTTTTTAAGCTGCGGCAAGCGCTCTTTATTGCTCAGCGTTAGCCAGGCGTTTTGTTCAACAAAAACTTTGCCATCTTGAGGGGTTACAAGGCCTGAAAGAGTTTTAAGTAGAGTCGTTTTACCTTGCCCACTGGGGCCCACGATAACAAAAGCTTCGCCGGACTTTATATCCAGATTTACGGAGCGCAACACGACGTGTGAGTCAAAAGCCACAGTCACGTTTTCAAGACGGAGTGCACTTGTCATTATCTCTACCCTTCCATCAGTCCTGCGCCCAGCGGTAATCCTTGTTTCTGTCTATGATTTGATATTGAATGAGTCATCAAACGCAAGTTTTAAATTTCTATTCATTTCCCAATCGGAGTTATAATAATGAATATTCATGAGTATCAGGCTAAAGAAGTCTTGAGAAAATTCGGAGTAGCGACGCTTAAAGGTAAGCTTGCTCACTCTCCAGAAGAAGCAGTTGCTGCTGCTAAAGAAATCGGTGGATCAGTTTGGGTTGTAAAAGCTCAAATCCACGCTGGTGGCCGCGGTAAAGGCGGTGGTGTTAAAGTTGCTAAGTCTTTGGATGAAGTTGCAGACTACACTAAAAAAATGATCGGCATGACTTTGGTGACTCATCAAACAGGTCCTGAAGGCAAAGTTGTTCAAAAAGTTTTCATCGAACAAGGTTGCAACATCGCTAAAGAATATTACGTAGCATGTTTGATCGACCGCGCGACTGGAAGAGCTGCAATAATGGCTTCTTCTGAAGGCGGTATGGATATCGAGGAAGTTGCTGAACACAATCCAAACGCGATTAAAAAAGTAGACATCGATCCAACTGTTGGTTTGATGCCTTTCCAAGCTCGTCAATTGGCTTTTGAAATTGGAATGTCTCCAGAGATCGTTAACAAAGCTGTTAAGTTCTTCTCTGGTTTGTACAACGCTTTCATCGCAACTGACTGCTCTATCGCTGAAATCAATCCTCTAGTTGTAACTAAAGAGGGCGATGTTCTTTGCCTAGACGCTAAAATGAACTTCGATTCAAACTCTTTGTTCAGACATCCAGATATCGTTGAAATGCGCGATCTTAACGAAGAAGAACCTTCTGAAATTGAAGCCTCTAAGTTCGATCTAGCGTTCATCAAACTTGATGGTAACATCGGTTGCTTGGTGAATGGTGCGGGACTTGCGATGGCGACTTTGGATATCATCAAATTGCATGGTGCTGAACCTGCAAACTTCTTGGATGTTGGCGGCGGCGCTAACAAAGAGAAAGTAACTGAAGCGTTCAAAATCATCCTTAAAGACAAAAACGTTAAAGGCATCTTGGTTAACATCTTCGGTGGTATCATGAAATGTGACATCATCGCTGAGGGCGTAATCGCTGCTTCTAAAGAGTTGGGTCTTAAAGTTCCATTGGTTGTACGTCTTGAAGGTACAAACGTGGAACTTGGTAAAAAAATGTTGAAAGAGTCTGGCTTGAACATCACTCCAGCGGACAATTTGACTGATGCAGCTAAGAAAATCGTTGCTGCGATTAAAGGATAAGCGAACATGGCAATTCTTATTAACAAAAACACAAAAGTAATCTGCCAAGGTTTCACTGGTGCTCAAGGTACATTCCACTCTGAGCAAGCATTGGCATACGGAACTAAAATGGTTGGTGGCGTGACTCCAGGTAAAGGTGGCACAACTCACATTGGTCTTCCAGTGTTCAACACTGTAAAAGAAGCTAAAGCTGCAACTGGTTGCAACGCTTCTGTGATCTTCGTACCTCCTCCATTTGCTGCGGACTCTATCATGGAAGCTGTTGATGCTGATTTGGATCTTGTGATCTGTATCACTGAGGGCATCCCAGTACTTGATATGGTTAAAGTAAAAGAATACATGAAGGGTAAACGCACTCGTTTGGTTGGTCCAAACTGCCCAGGTGTTATCACTCCAGGCGAATGCAAAATCGGTATTATGCCAGGCCACATCCACAAACCAGGTCGTATCGGCGTTCTTTCACGTTCCGGCACATTGACTTACGAAGCTGTTGGTCAATTGACTGCACTTGGTATCGGTCAATCGACTTGCGTAGGTATCGGTGGTGACCCAGTGAATGGCACAAACTTCATCGACGTTTTGAAATTGTTCAATGAAGATCCAGATACTGACGGCGTAATCATGATCGGTGAAATCGGTGGTTCTGCAGAGGAAGAAGCTGCCGAATACATCAAAAATCACTTCAAAAAACCTGTGACTGCGTTCATCGCTGGTGCTGCGGCTCCTGCTGGTAAACGTATGGGTCACGCTGGTGCCATCATCAGTGGTGGTAAGGGTACTGCTGAAGCTAAATTCGCGGCTCTAGAGGCTGCTGGTTGCAAAATCTCTCGCTCTCCTGCTGACATGGGAACGACAATGCAATCCATGCTTAAGAAGTAGTTCTTAAAGCGAAATCGTTTTAAAAATTAAAACCCACGGTGATGAATCGTGGGTTTTTTATGTCTAAAGTTTGTAAAGAGGATCTGCTTTGTAAGCCGCAAACGGATCGAATTCTTGTTCACGCAGCTTTTTACGTTTGTTGTACTTCTGCCAGCGCTCTGTCACCGAAAAAAGATCATAATGAACACCACCGGTCAGCAATTGGTCTGTCAGATTCGTTGGAATTGGCTTTTCTGGTGTTGATCTGTTGAAGGCTAAAACTGGTTTTGCAAAAGCGGATTGTTTTCTGCGGTTTTCAGAGTAGGAATTCTGGACAAATTTGAAATTCGCCTGAAAAATTTGACTTTTCCCAGTCGGGTTCCATTTTGCTTTATCAAATGATTCACTAAGGCCTTTTATCAATGCTCTTAATGCGTGCACCTTCAGAATTGCATCTTCTGCTGTAACTTTCAAACCACGCTCAACAAAACGTCCCTGAGCATCCACTTCAAATTCTACGTACACATTTCCGAAGTGATTGTACTGTGCCAACAAGGAATCAAATATCAGTTGCTCATCCACTTTTTTGAAGACTTGCTCAAAGTAAGTCCATTGATTGCCATCAGAAATAAATGATTCTGCATCACCAATATACATTGCGTGATCGCGATAATCTGTCGATGGACCCGCAATTTCATTCTGAACTTTAACTTTGGAATCAGCGACATATCCTTTGCCGAAAAGATTCAAATTTGAGCCTTTCGGCTTGATCGCGATGGACTTACCACGATGTCCACCATTACCCGAACCAGCAAATTCTAGCTTTGATTTTGGCGCATCCTGAATCTCAAACTGAATCACCTCCGTTGATTTTCTCAAATCCGGGGACGCGAAAAAGACAACGGCTCCACCAACAAATGCATGTAATGCTATGGAAAGAATCAGATTTAACTTCATGAGGCTAGATTATGGTCCTGATTTTACGGTGTAAACAAGTTTCGGCCCAAAAGCATCGCGTAAGCCTTCAGTTTTGCTTACAGAAATTCCGACAAGTAACACATGCATAAACTGCTCATCATCTTTGCTTTCTTCATTAATTCTGTAGCCTTAGCGGAACCAGCTAACTGCGACAAGGCCGCTGACTCTTTGCGTGCTCTAAACACAGAAATTTTCGGGGATCAATCCGAGTTTGTGGACATGACACCCAAAGTGAATGCAGCAATTAAGATTGTTGATGAGTGTAAATTCGATCTTAGAAAAATCGGGGTTCCCGATTCTATTTACAAAGATGCCTTAGCAAACAACCGCCGCGATGAAATCACTCGTCAGAAATTTATTCTTTCACTTTACGCAACGTCTGGAAAAATCGACGCAAAACTTGAAGCTTTCAAAAAGTACATGGCGACGGGAAAAGATTTAAACCCTGATAAGACGCAGAAATACATCGACGACGTTAAAAGACAGGCCGAGCAATCCTATGCAGAGGAATCAAAAACCTGCACAGCTGTCGATCTGCGGGACAAAACCGGACCCGTTCGCAATCAAGGCATGGATGGCTGGTGTTATGCGTTCACCGTCGCAAACTTGGTGTCATGGAAAACGGGTAAAGATATTTCCGCGGCCGCCGTTGCATTTGGTTATTCTGATAATGGATACCACGACATCTATCGTATGCTGGGTGCGAATCAAGACTTTATCACTAACCAAGGATTTACAACGGCTGCATTTCGCGCATCGAAATCAAAAGGATTTTGCCTTGAAAGCGAACTTCCCAGCGAAGGCTTCAACGGTATCGAAACCAATGTACCATTAGCTGTCCTTGATAAAATGGGCAAAGATGTGATCAGTGGCAAGATCTCTCAGGAAGATTTAAATAAGCTCGCGGCAAAAGCTTTTCCGAATCTAACCAAAGAACAAATTGGTCAAGTATTAGAACGTGCAAGCAAGTCCACCTACTTCAACAAACTTGTTAGAAAAAGCTGCAAACATCGCGTGAGTGCTGAAGGCATGGAAATGTCATTTTTTAATAATTTCGATGCAAAAAAATTTGGAAAAGAACTTGATCAGCACCTCAATGAATCAAGACCAGTTGAGATCGGTTACAACGGTCATTTCTTTACGCATCCGTACACACCTTCAGGATTGGCCTATCACTCGAGCCTTTTGGTGGGTCGACGCATGAATAAAAAAACAGGTCAATGTGAATACTTGCTTAAAAACTCATATGGAAAAGACTGGAAACCCGCAGCCTCAGATGAATTTGAATCTGAAGGTGGCTACGCGTGGGTCCCTAAAGCTCGCATGATTGAAGCAACAAGGAATGCTAGTTATGTTAAGTAAAATTCTTTTTATCGGCATTATATTTACATCCGGCGCTCGGGCGTCTGATCCCGTTGCCCTTTACGGCTTTGGCAAATCAGCTCAAGAACTTGGTATCGACGGGTTTCGTGCGGTTTCTAAATCTGGCGGCACGCAAATTTATGATAAGTCGGTGGGATCCAGCTATTACAAAATAGTTTACAAAAAAAACGAATATGTCAGCAGAATTTATCGTCAGAACAACGAGTTGTATATGCAATACACGAAGCTCGACGATCAGGGAAAAGTCTTAGGACAGGCTCAGTGTAAATTTCTAAAATCAACGAAATTTACATCTTGCGATGGTCAAACAGCGGGAATGTGTAAAGAACTTATTGGAAAAGTCGAAGCTGGCGGATTTGATTTTGATGTAAAGAAAATGAAAGAATGTGCTGATCTTTCAAGTAAAATTAATTATAGCCGCGCGGGGGCAGATGAGCTTTTAGATGAAGGTGCAAAAGCACTGTCTGTTGCTAATGGCGCAATTCCTACGGTCGTTAAAAGCACTCCAAGCTCTTTGCAAACCTTGATGAAGGATTACAACGCCTGCAAAATGATAGAATCTGAATTGTCAGATGCACCTGAAAAGAAGGCTGTGCACTCATCCACAGCCGATTCTCGTAAGGGTGCTCACTAGTTGAGTATTAGTGACAAACCAATCCTGGTTCGTGGGCTTCGCTTCTGAAATCAAAGTATTCGCGTTTATCTAGATCATTGATAAACAACTGCCCCGTGTATTTGCCAGTGGCCTGACCGTTTACGATTTGTGGGTAAAGCTGCAAGTACACGCCGCCTTGAGTAGCATCTCCGCGCATGTTTAAATCATCTGAACCAGAAATGGGTGTCAGACTGATTGAAGTTTCATATTTGTTGTAGGCGCCTTTCATTTGCACAGACAAGTTTGCACCAATAGTACTGAACCCAACCCATGGATGTTGAGGATCCACTGCACGAGCAAGTTGCACGCGAACTGTTGCATCTTGAGTGATTGTTGAACACGTCAATTGGGTGAAAGATGCCATTGCAAAAAATGGAACTTGAAGCAAAACTGCCAATACCAATGCTTTCATGGATACTCCTAAAATTTGTGAACCGTTTATCCCTAGTGGGTTTCAGAGGCAAGACCGTTTTCCAATTAATAACTGAATGAAAATGGGGTCTGGTTTAAGGCGGAAATTGCCTATGTAAAACGTCATTAGACATTGAGGCACCTCATACCGTGATATATCCTTTTTACATGACGGTATTTAAGGATGTTAAACAGACCTATAAAGACGGTGGCTTTAAGGGCCTTCGCAAGAAATACGGCTGGAAGATGTTTGCCGTCATCATCAGTTATTACCTCGTACGAGACATCACCCTTTATGTGTTGATTCCTTATTTCGTCATTAGATCATTCTAAGTTACTGACCAAAATCTGGACAGCTTCCCCAGGTAGAATTTTCTATTTTCGCTATATTTCCCTACAAAATCCGCTCTTTTGATAATATCGCGAATCATGAGAATTCTTGGACTTATCGTTTTATTTATTCTTTGTGCGTGCACACCAAAGGGCTCGGGCCTAATCACATCTGCAGAACGTGAAGGTGTCCTGTATGACGGGGATTCCCGCCAAGAAGTAACTACTTCGGATCGCACCTACATTGTGGGCCAAGCCACAGCGATGATCTTTGACGGAAATAAAAAGAGCTTTCCATCTTTAGGTGAAATGTACCCGCTATGCCAGGATGAGCGATTTCAAGATCAAAAACTAATCGGATTTTGCTCTGGCGTTTTGATTGCTCCAAATAAGGTGCTGACTGCAGCTCATTGCATGCAAGAATCCACTCGCTGCCAAAGTTCCCACTTTGTGTTTGGCGCCTTCAATGGCGTACAGAATCTTGCGATATATAGTTGCAAGAACGTTGCTCAGTTGGACCGAAAATTAGATTACGCAATCGTTGAATTAGATCGTGAAGTTGCGAGAGTTACTCCCGTGAAAGCGGCTTCTAGTTTTGATCTTAATGATCAAGATTTCGTTTTAAGCATGTCATACCCCTTGGGATTACCGCTAAAACAAGACATTGGAAAAGTTCTTGATTCATCACCAGACAGTTCATTTTTCAAAGTAGCTGTGGATACTTTTTCAGGTAGTTCGGGATCGCCCCTATTTGACAAGAAAGGACAGCTTGTCGGGATCCTAAGTCGTGGCGAAGATGATATCTTGGAAGACGATATTTACCGGGTACAAACACAAGGTGGGTGCGTCAACTTTAACAGCTGCGCCAATGGACAGTGCCGCGGCGAAACCTTTTTAAAAACGTCACACATCAGCAACAAACTCTAATCACACTTGACGATTTGGTCCCGGGAAATAATTCTTCTGATATTAACACTTTCAGAAGAACCGAGAGCAAATATGACTCCTTCTCAACGCATTGAGTTTTCTAAAAACTGGCTGTCTAACGACGTCTTTCCACTTTGGAGCGGCAAAGGTATTGATCGCAAAAACGGTGGCTTTGAGGAAAATCTGACGTTTGAAGGCGAGCCTATGGATATGCCTCGCCGAGCGATGGTACAATCTCGCCAAATTTATTCGTTCTTAACGGGTCTTCGTATGAATGTTGTTTCAAAAGACATTGCGACATTCGCAGTTAACCAGGGCGTTAGGTACATGATCGACAAGTTCCAGCAGCCCTCTGGCGCTTTCATTTATTCTGTGAATGTCGACGGCACCCCAAAAAGTATGAATCCAGATCTTTACACGCAAGCCTTTGCTTTGTTTGGTTTGGCTCAAGCATATCAATTGGATCCAAAGCCAGAATATAAAACTCGCGCAAAGGATTTGATTAAATATCTTTATCGTGAGCGCAGTGTGAAAGCCGGTGGTTTTACAGAATTGGATGAAAAAGGAAATGTTTCCTATAAATCAAATCCGCACATGCACATGTTTGAATCTGCTATCGCCTGGATGCAAATCGATAAAGATCCTGAGTGGTGGAAATTGGGACAAGAGCTGTGCGAGCTGGCCTTAAATAAATTCATCGACAAGCAAACAGGTGTTCTGGGTGAGATTTTTGATGAAAACTGGAACCACGTTCGGGAAAACGGCCGTTTCATGTACGAGCCTGGTCACCAATATGAGTGGTCGTGGTTGTTTTCGCTCTATCAAGATTTGACTGGCAAAGACACCAAGGCTATCCGCCATCACCTTTTCCTGTCCGCCGAAAAGCACGGCACCGATCCTGTTCGTAAAATCGCATTCGACGAAATGTGGAGTGATTTCACGCCTAAAACTATTTCCTCCCGTTTCTGGCCACAGGGTGAGCGTATTAAAGCAGCAGTTCGCTTAGGTAAGGAAGTTCCCCCATCTGAGCAGGCGCCTTACCATAAGGGAGCTGATGACGCGATGGATACCCTGTTCAAGTTCTTTGGAACGCCTAAAAAGGGAATGTGGTACGACCAGCTTTCAGCTCAGGATACTTTTTCTGGAAATTTCTCTAAATCCAGCTCTTTGTACCATATTATCAATGCCTTAGAGGAGTACGTAAACTTGCGAAACTAGGACGGAAAGCTTGACAGTGGGGTCCTCGAAAGGCTAACAAGAGGGCCTTAAAAAAGGGAGACCACTGTGAAGAAGCTTTTTGTCATGGCTTTGCTTTTGGCATCGTCGACGGCTCATGCAGGCGCCATCAAAGAAGTTGCTATTATGGCAATGGACGATGTCGAACAAACTTTGGATCTATTAAATCCTGACTATCGCCATATAGTTAAGGGTCAGGGCTTCGCACAAGCTGATGATTCAGACGGAACTGCTATTCAAACAGTTGTTGAGATCCGCAACCTGATCACTTCGCAAGTTCGCGAATGGAACTGCGTAACTCAATTCCATAAAACACCAGAATTTTTTGAAATCACTTACACAATTTGTAAATAACAAGGAGATACCTAATGGCTATCGAACAAACATTCTCAATCATCAAACCAAACGCTATGAAAAAAAATGCTATCGGTGACATCGTAAGCATGTTCGAAGCAAACGGTTTGAAAATCGCTGCTGCTAAAATCGTTGTGTTGTCTGCTGATAAAGCTGGCGAATTCTACGCTGAACACAAAGCTCGTCCATTCTTCGGCGAACTAGTTTCTTTCATGACTTCTGGTCCAGTTATGTTGATGTGCTTGCAAGGTGAAGGCGCAGTTTTGAAAAACCGTGAAATCATGGGCGCAACTGATCCTAAAAAAGCTAACCCAGGAACTATCCGTTCTAAATTCGGCGACAACGTAGGTGAAAACGCGGTTCACGGTTCTGATTCTGTTGAATCTGCTGCTCGCGAACTTGCATTGTTCTTCGAAAAACACGAAATCTGCAACGCGTAGTTTGTGATCGTAAATTCTCGTATCCAAGTTAAGATCGAGAAAATGGCCATCGGTGGAGCGGGCATCGCCCGTCACGATGGCCTTGTTATTTTTGTGCCTCTTGCGGCACCTGGCGATGAGCTTATAGTTGAAGTTACCACGGCTAAAAAGAATTTTGCCGAAGCACGTATCGTTGATATTTTAAAACCAGGTCCTTCACGCAGAACTCCGCCATGTCCTGTCGCAAATATTTGCGGTGGGTGTAACTGGCAACAAATCATTGAGCCTGAACAACAAAAACAAAAAGAGTCGTTGGTTTTCGAAACCATCAAAAAATTCAATCCTGAATTAAATTTCGACTATTTGCCACTGCAAGCGAGCCCACGTACATTCCGTTATCGCAATCGTATTCAACCAAAGTTTCACAACGGCCGCTTCGGATTTTTCGCAAGAAACTCCCATGAAATTGTCGAAATTGACGATTGTCCAATCACTGAGGAAGTTCTGACGAAAAAATTTCCAGAAGTCAGACAATGGGCCGCGGATAAAAAGTCTCGAGAGCTTTTGCGTCTTGAAATGTATATTTCTGAAAACGAAGAAGTTCGCTATGGTTTAATCACTGACGATGACGACGGTATCGGTTTTTCCCAAGTAAACCGTTTTCAAAATCCACATTTGTTAGAAACGACATTAAATTGGGCCGGCGATGTCGAGTATCCACAAGTTTTTGATCTGTACGCCGGTTCGGGAAATTTCACGTTTCCGTTAATGCAGAAGTATAAAAATGCGGATGTCACCGCCGTGGAACTAAATCCCAAACTGGTGGAACGTGGTCGAGGTTTGAACAAAGATAAACGCCTGCGCTATTTCATGTCTGACGTGGAAAGCTACATGCGCAGAGCAAATATTCAATCTCAGGACCTTGTCGTCCTAGACCCTCCCCGAGCAGGCGCAAGCGAGTATATTATGCGCTCTTTAGCGGCTGCCGGTCCCCAAAAGATCATTTACATCAGTTGCCATCCGGTTTCTTTAGCTCGAGATCTGAAATGGTTTTTCGCATGGGCTCAAAAGCTCGGCAAAAATTTCCGCCTCGAGAGAGTGCAAACCTTCGAGATGTTCCCGCAGACAGACCACGTAGAGACTATTGCTGAGCTCAGGGTTGACTCTTAGCCCTCTAATGATACCTTTTTAGACATGCGTAAATGGATTATCGCTGCCTGTGCTCTCACTATGGTGGGATGTGCAAGTTGGAAAAAGGACAAAGAAAAATCTGAGTTGTATCTTCGAATGGGCAACGCCCTTATCGAAGAGGCCAACTATCCGAATGCCATTGTAGCCCTTCAAAAAGCACAAGAGTTAGATCCCACAAATCCCGCGGTAGCAAATGCCATGGGCCAAGCGCTGTTTATGCGCGAACGCTATGACCTTGCAGAAAAACAGTTCCGCAAAGCTGTTACCATGGATGCGAAATACTCTGATGCTCGCAATAACTTAGCGCGAACCCTGATCGAAGAGGGCAAATACGCTGAAGCCGACAAAGAGCTGACGATGGTTTTGGATGATCTGACTTATAGCGGAGTGGACAAGGCTTTCACAAACCTTGGCCTTTCCAAATTCAATCAAAAAAAATATGCCGCTGCTCAGGACGCTTTTTTGAAGGTTTTGAAAGTCAAATCCGATGATTGCTGGGCCAACTCATACTATGGTCGAGCTTTGTTCGAAGAAAAAAAATACTCCCAAGCATCTGAGGCTTTAGATCGTGCAATTGGCATGTGTCAAAAGGCCCTCGTCGATGAGCCACACTATTACTCAGCCCTTGCGTATTACCGTCTGGGAGAAAAGTCCAAAGCCATCGCTCGTTTTGAAGAAATCATTCGCTACTATCCTGAAGGCAAATACCGTGAAAAAGCCAAGGGCATGCTGGATCTGATTCGAAAGGCTCAATAATGAAGAAAACAGGTGAGATACTCAAGGCAGCACGTGAAGAAAAAGGCCTCTCTCTGAATGAAGTGGCCCTGTCACTTAAGATCAGCAGCAAAGTTTTGAAAGCCATCGAAGAAGGCGACGAAAGCCAACTACCCGCAAAAACTTTCTTGCGCGGCTTTGTAAAAAGTTACGCGACCTTACTCCGTCTGGATGCTGATAAGATTCTAGAATCTTTTTACGAAGAAATGGGCAGCACTCGTCCACAACCTTACATTCGCCCCTCGACAACTCCTGAACGAGACATGGTTATTGATTCTAAACCGGAACCTTCAGAGCCCTCAGAAGCTACGGTGACTCCTATTCGGAAAGCAGCTCCTGCGCAAACAACACCTAACGACTATTCTCCGCTGAATAAAAAGAACAACACGAAAACTATCGTGGCCATCGTTCTTTTGTGTGTGCTAGCCGGACTAATTATTTTCACTAAAAAGATGATCGATAAGTATTCTAAAGAAGCTGAAGTTCCATCTTCTCAAGTTGCACAAACAATGGAAGGTGCGACGGCGGTTGACGGTGAAGCGCCAACTTTGACAGAGCCAATGACTTCTCAAAGCCCGACACCTTCAAATTCTCCTCTGGAATCAATCACGAAATCTGACTCTGCTAAGCCGGAGCCGATCACAAAATCGACCCCGGCTCCAACACCTTCTGCGACTGAGACTGCAAAAGCTTCTCCGAGCCCCTCTGCAACTCACACTCCGTCGCCATCACCGACGCCGTCTGTTTCTCCATCGGTAACAGCGTCATCTACGGCAACAGCTTCTCCTTCTCCTTCGGCATCTCCAACACCGAAAGATGAAAAGCCAAAACCAGTTGAGCTGATCGTGGAAGCTTTGGATACTGTGGAAATCGAATATTCTTCGCCAAACGGAAAACCACAGAAAATTAAACTTTCTGCGGAACAGGTTCATACATTCAAAAGCAAAAGCGGTTTGAAGATTAACTTCTCAAACGGTGGTGCAGTTAACTTGATCTTGAATGGAAAAGAATTGGGCATCCCGGGCGACTTGGGTAAGCCAATTAAACTGAGTTACTAGTCTTGAAAGACCTCAAGCGACTTTGGCTTATCAGCCTTTTCGTGAAACTTATTTTGGCGGCACTGATTCCTCTCAGTGCCGACGAAGCCTACTACTGGGTTTGGTCTCATCGTTTACAATTAAGTTATTTCGACCATCCACCTATGGTTGCGTGGCTGTTTTATATAGGGCATTTTCTTGAGCCCCTGATGCACGCTGTTCGTTGGCCCGCAGTTATTTTAGGTCATGCCGCCATCTGGTTTGGCATTCAGCTTTTAAAGAAATATATAAACCTAGAACAAGTGCGGACTTGGGTATACTTAGTTCTATTTTCACCACTGTTAGGATTTGGCTCACTTATCGTTACTCCGGATTTACCGGTGATCTTTTTTTGGATCTTTAGCTTGTACTGTTTCGATTTGGTGTTGGAAAGAAAAGACCTTAAAAGTTATGCTCTCTTAGGTATCGCGTTGGGTTTAGGCTTTTGTGCGAAATACCACATCGTCTTATTTGTTCCATGCCTTGTGGCGTATGTCCTTATTGAAAAAAAATGGAACTTAATTAACTGGCGACATGTTCCTGCAACCCTGGCTGCTGGTTTGATTTTTTGTCTCCCTGTTATTTTTTGGAATTATCAGAATGATTTCGCGTCATTCAGATTTCAAATTGAACACGGCTTCGAGCGTCCATCCTATAACCCGGAATGGACTATTTCCTATGTCCTCGCACAAATCATAATTATTTTTCCATGGGTGCTATGGGCTGCTGCCAAAGCAAAGCCGATCACTCAACTGCGCTATTTAATCTATTTTGCGTGGGTGCCCTTATTGTTTTTCTTTGGAACATCATTCAAAGCCTTGGTCGAAGCCAATTGGCCGATCGTTGCTTATCCTGGTGTTTTAATGTTGGCAGCCATGCATCCGGCAATGACTAAGTGGAAGAAGTATTATGTGGGCTTTTATGGCGTATTGATCGTCGCCGTACTAATTGCGCTTTTTGTTCCACAAATTCGCGACATGAACCCGAAAATTGGTGAACCTTTCATTCTTCAAAATCTTGCCGAAGAGACGAGGGATTACAGACCTCTGTACGCAGATTCTTACCAAATGTCATCGTCACTTTGGTATTTCAGCAAATCACCCGTATATAAACTCAAAGATATCAGCCGTTTCGACTTTTTTGACACTCTTCCCGAAGCAAAACCTGCGGGAAATAAGTTTTATTTGGTGAAGCATGAAGGCAATGGTTTACCGGCTTGGGTTTCCGAACAACAATGGACTCTTCAGGAAGTGAAAAAAATTGCTCCTGACTTTGTTGTTTTGGAAATCACACGCCCATGAAATCACTTGTCGCATTTTCGTTTTTATTAGTGGCTTATTTTCTTTACGGATTCTATCTGAATCAGTTCGACACCGCTATTGTTCCAAGACAGCTTTCGGCAGCTCATTCTTCAAACTACTATGATTATAAAGGTGTGCTGAACGTACACACAGATCTGTCTGCGGGTTCGGCGACACCAAGTTTCGTAATTACATCTGCTAAGCTTGCAAACTTAGATTTTCTGATGTTCACAGACTTGAATCTTTTCAATATGCCCACGAGTTTTGAATCCTACCACGGCAACCTGATGGTGATGTCTGCCGGCAAGTACAGCTATTTGGATTCAAGATTGATTTACTATTCTTTGTCCCAAGAAAGTATCGGGAATAGTTTGGGCGAGGCACAAGTTACGCTGGCTGATTTGTTGTCCCAAAAAACAGGTGCAAATAAGGACTCCCTGACAATCCTAGCTCATCCGTATAAGGCTGGTTTTTCATGGAATGGTGAAATTCCGTCGGGCCTTGATGGTTTTGAATTATGGAATCTTAAAAGTCTTTCGAACCGCGCTTGGTATGATTCGAAACTTTCGACAATCTGGAGCTTGTTGATTTATCCCTTCAATCCCCGTCTTTCGTTCTTACGTCTGTATTCCGAACCAACTGACGAAATTTCTTTATTAGATAAATTGTCTACACAAAGAAAAATCGTTGTTTATGCCGGCGCTGAAGCCTCCGCTCGGGCTATTCCTTTGGCAAATTACTTTATCCGTTTTCCAAGCTACAAACGCTCGTTTGAAATCATGAGCAATCACGTTGTTCTAAAATCTGAACTCACAGGAAGTTTTAACGGCGATCGCGCCAAAATATTCAATGCCTTAAAGCAAGGGAACTTCTATATGGCGATGGATATCTTGGGCGATCCCAAAGGCTTCGTCGCAACAATTGATGACGATAAGCAATCTTATATGATGGGCTCTGAAGTGAAGTTAAAAAAGGGCATGACTTTAAAAGTGAAACTTCCAACGATGCCTAAAGAATTTTTTGAGATTATTGTTTTCAAAAACGGAGAACCCGTCGCCCGAGTCAATCAACCGGAAGTCTCATTCCCCGTGGACGAGGCCGGCGTTTATCGAGTACAAGTTCGCGTAATCGCAATGTTACCAATTCCCGATGCAAAAAAATGGTTTACCTGGATTTACACTAATCCGTTTTACGTTCGACCTTAATAGGTCTTTCGATCACAAGTCCCTCGAAGGGTTCTGTTTGGCAGGCTAATCTTTCGAAATTTTGAAAACCGCGGTCTTGTGCGATTTCCGCTTCAATTTCATTTCTTGGAGGCAGTTTCTCGAGGCCTTCTCGAACAAATATGCGACAGGTTCCGCATGTTCCAAAGCCTCCGCACGTGTGATCTAGAGCTAAACCCTCGCGAATCGCGACTTCCAGCACACTCTGGTCCCTTTGACTCACCAAGGCATCAATGCCGTCCGGCAAAAAGGTTATATATTTTCCAGACTTAGGCTTCACGGCGGAATTCTCCCTTAAACGGGCACTCTCTAGTTGAAAGGGCCTCAGCCATTTTGTATCAATTATGCCATGAGATTTGTAGCTTTTGACTTTGAAACAACTGGAACTGTACCTGGCGTTGACCAAATTATCGAAATTGGAGCCGTGCGCTTCATCAATGGTGAGCCAGAGGCCGTATTTGCGACTCTTGTTGACCCTCTTCGTCCTATTCCACCAGGCGCTTCAAAAGTGAATGGAATTTTCGACGAAATGGTAAAGGGTAAACCAACAATCGACACATTGTTGGATTCATTGGCGGATTTCTGCGGCGACGATATTATGGTTGCGCACAATGCACCTTTCGATGCTCAATTCCTGACTGCCGACGTGAAAAGACATGAATCAAAAGCTCCTCGCGGCATCGTATTGGACTCTTTGCCAATCGCTCGTAAGGTGTTCCCTGGTCTTCCGAACTACAAATTGGGAACTTTGGTTCAACATCTAAAAATTCCCACAACCGATTTCCACAGAGCTGAAGAAGACGCCACTTATCTGGGGCACATGTTCACAGCTATGCTAAAAAGAATTTCTATCGGTGGCCAAGCTCCGCAAATCGCGAACTTGGTAGCATTGACGGGTAAACCTGAGTTGCGTTTCCCACAAATCGTGCGCCAACCCAAACAGATGGATTTCTTTGGCGTTTAGTTTTTTCTGAAATTTCGATTTAAAAAAAGGCCGTGGTGACACGGCCTTTTTTTTACGCCTTGTGAGCTATCGGATAACGACGACCACGACCGAAAGCATGCGGTGACACCTTCAAAATCGGAGCAGCTTGCCAACGTTTAAACTCCGTTCTCATCAAAATCGGAAGCAACCATTGATCCGATTCAGTTTTTGGCTCTTTAAATTGCTCAATCAACGAAACGACTGATTTATCCAAGGCATCATATGGAGGGAGTGAATCCTGATCTTTTTGATTTGGACGAAGTTCCGCAGAAGGTGGACGAGTGATGATATCGCTCGGGATAATTTCATCTTCTTTGTTGTAATACTCTGCCAGGGCATACACTTGGTGCTTTGTCAGATCTCCCAACGGCGCCAAACCACCACACATGTCTCCGTACAACGTCGAATACCCCGAAGCATATTCACTCTTATTACCCGTCGTCAGAAGCATGCTGTTATTCTGGTTTGAAAACGCCATCAAAGTTAAACCACGCAGACGGGCCTGAAGATTTTCATTCGCGACGCTGAATCCCTGCAGATCGATTCCCTTAGCCAATGATTTAACAACTTGGTCATACATGGGAGCAATCTCTACAACTTTAAATTCCACACCCAAATTCTTAGCTAGTTTCTCGGCTAATGTTAAACTCATGGATGCATTGTAGGGACCAGGCAACGCCAACGTCGTCACATTCGCAGGACCCATTGCATCGACTGCCAACGCTGCAGCCACAGCAGAGTCAATACCACCACTTGAACCCAAGTGAACTTTCTTCATTCCCGTTTTTGCGCAGAAATCTCTAATGCCTAATACTAAGGCTCGGCGCAGCTCTTCCAGGTTTCCGATCTTTGCGCTTTTTTGCCAGACTACTTTGGTGTCGAGATCGATAACGTTCAAGTCTTCTTCAAAAGACTGACATGTCATAAGCTTTTTACCTTTTTTATCCAGTACAAAGCTTGCGCCATCAAAAATAATTTCGTCTTGTGCACCCACCATGTTGGCGTAAAGGATTGGAGCATTAAAATACTCCGCCGTTTTACGAGTCACATATTCGCGTTGCTTCATTTTATTAACGAAGTACGGAGAAGCACTTAGATTCACAACCATGTCGATCTTCTGCTTCTTAACCTTAGCAAGCGGATTCACTTTATAGGGGGAACGGCCTTTTTCATCAGCCCATGCCCAAATATCTTCACAGATCGTAAGAAAAAACTTCTTACCCTTCCACGTGAAGTAATTTTTAGAAAAATCACCTGGTTCGATAAAGCGAGCTTCATCGAAAACGTCGCCGGTCGGTAACAGTTGCTTATGGAAAAAGCGAGGCTTCTGACCTTTAACTGCAAACACCGCGGAATTAAAATACGGACGTCCCTTTTTTTCAGGATTGCGTGTGATCACTCCGAAAATAACTGCGATACCTTTCGGAATCTTTTTTAATAGATCGCGCATTTCGGCTTCTTGCTTTTTAACGATTTGTTCACGCTCAAGAAGGTCAAATGGATGGTAACCAAAAAGTGAACATTCAGGAAACACCACCATATCGCATTTCTTTTGTTGCGCTTGATGGACGTAATTTAGAATTTTTTCTTTATTTGATTTGAAGTCTGCAAGAGTCGGATTGATTTGCGCCAGAGCTATTCTCATGGGCTCAATATACGCTCTCGCATTCCAGTTTCAAGTCGGGTTTTTAGTTGTCGACAGGTTTTCGACCTGAGAAGCCATCCTGATAACCATGGAAATGACCGACCTGAGTTTCAGGGTATTTCCAACAGAAATAGCCCTCACCACTGTCAAAGTCCGCCATCCATAGTCCTTTAGGCTCTGCACCCAGTTTTTCAACCTTGGCCTGCCAGCGATCGATTATGCCATTAATCTGCTCTTCGATAATAGTAACAGAGGGATGGTTTTTATCAGAATACGCTTCGATCCTGTTGACGTGCAGTTTCACTTCGCGGCTGGCCTCTTCAGTTAAGCGATAAATTATCGGCAACAACTGACGTGCTTCACTAATTGTGAAGAATTTTTTGCGATTGATCTCAATCACATTTTCCAACAGAGTCCCCCTCGAAAACAGCGAGTGCCTTGTATGCTCGAAACAAACGGATGTATCAAGCCTTTCCGATAGGTGACAGACAACTTAAGATTTTGTGTGGAATTTTTCTAAACGCGATGCAGACTATTTTTCAGAGCTCTTGGAAAATTGTAACGCCTGACCACCAAGGAAGATCACCAATGCGATAATCAACGCGCCGATAAATAACCAACGTATAAAATTTCCAAAGGTAACAGGCTTATCCTCACTAAGAACAATTGATTTATTTTCAGGTGCTTTGACTGCGATTTTCTTCGGCGGTGGATTCAAACCTTCTCCAGCCAGCATCTTAGATTTTGTTCCAGCATCGCCACGTTTCTCTAATTTCTTACGCTCTGAATCGGTAAATCCCGTCAAAGGCACAGAGGCCACGCGACGGCCGACAACTTCGTATGAATTCCCATTTTTTGAAGCAAAGAAAGAACCCGCACCGCCGCCTTCCAAGGCAATTTCTACAACTTTTCCACTTTGAGCAGCACTATCGACGCCTTTGCGTGGTGAGCGAGAGTTGGAGATATAATTACTACCTCCAGCACGCGAGTTAGATCCCGCGTAACTACTGCTTGAAGATGACGAAGATGATGAAGACGAAGAGGTTGAGCTTTTAGAACTGTTGCTGTTAGAGGAATCAGAACTTGAACTGCTGCCACCACTCGATGATTTCGATGAATTATTGGTGCTTCCAGCAACACTTTGAAAGCTAAATTTACACTCATCATCCGGATTAGAAGTGCCTAAGTTTGGCAATTCACCTTTTTCCAAAAGGCATTCCATATAGGTACCAGTGAATGACTGAACAAAAGCTTGAAGGGGCTTAAAGATTTGAGTGATCAGCATCAAAATAAGCGATACCGCGATGACCAACATCAACGTGTATTCAATCACAGCCTGACCGTGATTATTTTTTAGTCTAGCTGAATATTTAGTTCTCTTCACTCGCATGGGCATTTAAGTCATAATACAACATATGAAAAGCAGACTGAATTTCAAACACATGCTCGTGGTAATCATCTTGCCTTTTGTCTCACTATCGACCGTTGCCGGAACAGGCACCCCGACCTCCGGTCAGGACAAAGTCGAACAGCTTAAAACTGAAATAAAAAAAGACCCCAAAAACACCAAGCTCGTCGTGCAGTTGGCGCAGGAGTTTTACAACCAAAAGGACTACGAAAAGGTAACCCTTTTGCTGTGGAAACAGATCGATAAAATCGATCGCCCTGCCATTTTATTACTGGCGCGCGCTCATGAAGCGCGCAATGAAACAGGCGACATGATTCGTGCGCTTAATAATCTAATAGGGAAAAACGACAAAGATTTCGAAGCGTACTCTCTGCTTGGAAACGCCTACGTATTACAAAAAAAACCCAAAGAAGCTCTTGAAAGCTATAAGTCAGCGATTGAGGCAAATCCAAAGTATGAACCGCCTTACAATGCTTTGATGAAGATGTACGAAACGCGTCAGCCGCCAAACTATTATGAAATGCGCATTTTAGCTCAGGATATGATCGACAATATTGGCAAGCGTCCCGAATATTTGGAAAAGCTTTGTGAGGTCAACACGAATGACGGAACTTTCGAAGCGGGTGTGACGACTTGTCGCGAAGTTATTCAAAAAGATCCGAAGCGTGCTAGTGCATATGTCAATTTAGGTCTCAGCATGAAGGGTATGGGAGACGACGATAAAGCGAAAGCCACTCTTAAGAAAGCCGCTGACGATTTTCCCAAATCAGAATTCGCCCAGTACACTTACGGAAACCTTCTAGAAGAGGATAAAAGCTCCATAGAGGCGATGAGATACTTCAAGACAGGCACCGAGGCTGACCCGAAGTCTGCGCGCTCCTGGCTGGGTTTAGCGACGTCATCCTTTGATAATAAGAAATACGATGTTTCTTTAATCGCCTATAAGAACGCCTGTAAGTTTGATAAGAAAAATGCTGTAGCCTTCAGAAAAGCGACGACAATCTTAAGAAATTCTCGAGTCACTGAATGGGTTGGGAAATTTGAAAGTGCGTCTGAAAATTGTACTTTTTAAAGATCAAACCGTATCAGTCCAAATAAAAAAGGCTCCTTTTGGGGAGCCTTTTTATTTCTCTGATCTAGTTCTCAGTGACGATCTCGCCAATTAGATCATATTCCATGGAATCAGTTACGTGGACTTTTACCATGTCGCCAACTTTGGCTTCACCGTCGTTAATCAAAACAACACCGTCGATGTCCGGAGCTTGGCCCCAGAAACGCCCCTGCAATAACAAGTCAGTTTCTTCAGAGAAACCTTCGACGATGACATCGATAGTTTTACCGACGAAATCACGATGTTTATTGCGAGAAATGTTTTGTTGAACTTCCATCAATGCATCATGACGATAATCTTTAGTTTCATCGTCAATTTGGTTATCCATACGACCACCCGGAGTATTTTCTTCAGGAGAGTATTTGAAACAACCCACACGGTCGAACTGTTGTTCAGCTACAAAGTTCAATAGCTCTTCAAATTGCTCCTCAGTTTCACCTGGGAAACCCACGATGAATTGCGTACGAATCACTGCTTCTGGCAAATGCTCGCGGATATTCATCAAAGCCGTTTCGATTTCATCACGAGTCATTTTGCGGTTCATGCTTTTCAAAACCGCATCGTTTACGTGCTGAAGTGGCATATCAAAGTAACGAACAATTTTTTTGCTGTTCTTAATCACTTGAACCATTTCTTGCGTGATGCCATCTGGATACAAATACATCAAGCGGATCCACTGTAAACCTTCGACGTGCTCAAGCGCTTTCAATAGCTCCACAGGGCTTTCTTTGCGAGTTGGATCCTTACGACGGATATCCCAGCCATAGTCAGTAAAGTCATGACTGATAATGATAAGTTCTTTAACTCCACCAGCAACCAGCAATTTAGCTTCGGCCACGATGGCGTCGATAGAACGAGACTGCAAGTTACCGCGGATCAAAGGGATCGCGCAGAAAGCACAACGCTTCATGCAACCTTCAGAGATTTTCAAATACGCTCGGTGACCTGGTTGAGAGTTCACACGTGGAGTTGCTTCCTCTTGCAAATATGTTGGCAAGTTAAAGAAGGTTTTTTTCTTTTCTCCAGCATCAGAATTTTTCAAGATCTTAGCAATGTTTTGGAACTCACCAGAACCGACAAACAAGTCAGCTTCCGGCAACCCTTCAACAAGGTCGTCTTTATAGCGCTGAGTAAGGCAACCAGCGACCACTACTTTTTTAACTTTACCTTGTTGTTTAAGATCGCTCATATCCAAGATACGTTGGATAGATTCTTTTTTAGAATCTTCGATAAAACCGCATGTGTTCACGATAACTGTGTCGGCTTCGTCCGCCTCGCCCACAACCTGGAAACCATCCTTCATAAGCGTACCGGCCATAATCTCAGAATCGACAAGATTCTTAGGGCAGCCTAGGCTGATAAAGTGTACTTTATTGTTTTGAGTTGTTTCTTGTTTCATAGGTTTGTTACCTGCGCATCTTTAGGGATTTCGTACTTAAATAGATTCTTTTTAATGCTGTCTTTTAATTTCACGTCAGAGAATTTCATCGTCACAAAGTTCGGAATTTCATCTGTGTACGAGATTTCTTTGATCTCTTGTTTTTTCATATCAAGAACCATTTGAATGTTCTTAACTGGAAGATCGTCCTTCGAAGCAACCGACAGGGTCACAATGTCGCCATCTTTTTTTTCGTTAGTAACCTTGAAGGTTTTTTGAATGTCTCCACCCAACAAAGTCGCTGCTAACATCAAAGCACGAGTTTTCTTGTCTGGTTTACCTTTAGCAACTTGTGCAGGTCCGCCAAATTCTTTCGGTGGATATTGAACGTTCCAAAGCGTTGTACCGTCAAACAAAAGCAAAGCTTCATCAGGGGTTTTAGTGTCGATACGGAATTTTTCATTGGCGATTGCAACAGTGCCTGTGAATTTATCAAGTTTTCCGGTTAGATCACTCTTAACAGTTTTTTCGATGTTCATCTCAACGACTTTAGCTGCACGATATTTCTGTGAAACTTTTTTGAGATTGGCGTTGATTTTGTCGGCTGCAAATACGTTTGCTGAAAGTCCAAGCGATAAAATTAAGGCACTGATTTGTTTAAACATTCGGGCGTTATAACAGATTGAGTCAGTCCCTGCAAGTAAGCGTCCTATGGGCAAGGGCCCAGGTTTCAAAATGAGGGGGACTTCCAAGAGCTTTAAACGCCGCAAGCGCTGTGGAGCCCGTGGTAACGATATCATCCGCAAAGATCCAAAGTGCTTCTGACCAATAATCAGACACCAATGAAGAATTTTCATCGAGTTCTAACTCAACCTCAACCCGCTTTTCCCGTCCCGCTCCCCTTTGGTTCTGGGCCTTTATCTTTCTAAGACAAGGATAGACCTCTCCCCCAACGGCAGTGGCCAAAGCTTCGGCCCACTGATACGCGTGATCCTTTGAACGGGATTTTGATGGTGCTGGGATAATGATGATTCTTCGTAAGGGAAGTCCGTCGTGAATACGGCGTCGTAAAAAATGATCTGCCCAATAAGCCCAATCAGCCCGAGGGTGTGAGCCCTTGAGTCCTACCAGCTGCACTGACAAAAGATCACTGACTCCAGGATTCCATCTAAATAAGGCATGGGCTTCAAAGATTGCTAGCGTACGAGTGACGAGTTTTGTCTCTAGATATTGAAGAATTCTCCCTCTGCAAGGCTCACATAGAAGTCCGGTAGACTTAAAAAATGATCCGCAATGCAAACAGGGATGAATATAGCGACGAATAAGATCTGATATGCTTTCCATGGGGCGTTCACAGAGCAATTACATCACCAACTGGCAGCCTTTCATTTGACAAGGATTCCTCACCATCCTAGAACCGAAAATGGGTGGGGAATTATATGAAAAGTTCAGCAATTATATTTACGGCCTTAAGCTTCATTGCGATAAATGCGTTTGCCGGTTTATCTGCACAACGCCTGTCCCATGAGACTTACCATCAAGCAAAAACGCGCAGTCACGGTGCCGTACTTTTCTCTGAACAGAATGCCACAGAACTTACTGGATCTGGGCCGGAATCACTGGCCCGCCCGTTGAGTCAGCTTAAACTTGCCGATATTCCTGCAGTTGAAAGTTATGAGCTGCTTGTTTCCCAATTTAAATTTATCCGCGATTCCTATTTTCTGAAAGATGGTATGAGCCAACGTCGTCTTACTTGGTTATACCCTGATGACGGCTGTTATGCTCGCGCGGAACTCGCCGCTGAAAATCTGATCCTAAAAAATGCAGTGACCCCTAAAAAGGTTTTTGCTTTTGGCGAACTTCACGCCTCGACTAATAATGCCCCGAATGGTTGGGTTGAGTGGTGGTACCATGTGGCTGTCACCTACCGCGTAGGTAACACGGCGTACGTTTTGGATCCTGCCTTGAATCCCCATGAACCGATGACATTGAACAGCTGGAATAAGGCCATTGGCGGAGACTCCACAGGAATTAAATTTGCGATCTGCTCTAAAGATGCTTTCGATCCAGATAGTACATGCGTAAAGCCCCCTAAAATCGACGAAGATATGGCTGAACAAGAACAACGCGCGTTCCTTCCGGAAGAATGGAACAGACTCCTTGATTTAGGCCGAAACCCAGAAAAAGAACTCGGCAACCAACCCCCCTGGCTTTAGGTAACAGTTCCCTTTTTTAGGATTGAATAATTCTAAAATAAAACTGTACCAATCGCCGGCGTGAACAAATCCTAAAAAAGGGAACTGTTACCCGTTGTGATATGGGATCTTTTTTATGATGGTGAAGGCTCTATAGATTTGCTCCATGCTCATTGCTTGGGCCATCAAGTGATTCATCACCATGGGTGACAGAGCGACCTTTAAATCAGCGCGTTTGCGTACATCTTCATTTACACCAAACGCGCCGCCAATAATAAAAATGGCGCGCTTTTTAGAGCTTCCCAAGATGTTTTCTATTTTTTTTGAAAATTGGATCGAATCAAACACTGATCCACGTTCGTCGAACAAAACAACGTAATCATCAGAGTTTATATTTTTAAGAATGAGTTCAGACTCTTCGTTGCGTTTAAAGTCAGCGTCTTCACGAGCTGACTTTTTGGCTTTCAAAGTTTGAATATCGAAGGGAATAAAGAAGGAGATCTTCTTTTTGTACAACTCGCTCACCTCGTCGGCCCAGGCTTCCTTGGCTGTCGCGAGGTTGTACAATACGAATTTCATTACTGCTGTTTTCCAACGTAAGGATCTTTAAGAGGCAATACAGTGCCTTGTCTCCACAAGTTTTCTAGACCGTACTCAAGGCGTACAAAGTCATAGAACACGTGAATGATCAAAGTACCGTAATCAACTAGAACCCAACGACCTTCATCAACACCCTCAACGGATTGTGGATGAACGTTGAATTCTTCTTTCACTGCAATCACGATATTTTCTGCCATAGCAGTTGCGTGACGAGTAGAAGTACCAGAAGCAATCAAAGCGTACTCACTTGGAGCTGTGATCTTAGTTAGATCGTAACCAAGAACATTGATTCCCTTGTTCGCGAACAGAACATTCGCGCAGAATTCAGTGAACTTAGTGTAGTCACCGATACGGTCACCAAGGTTTCTGTAAAGCTTGTGCTCTTTAATGTAAGTTTCAACAGCAAGTGGCAAGTACTGCTCGACAGGTTTACCCGAACGAAGCCATTTACGAACTTCGCTGGAAGAAACTTCGATATCACGCAAAGTGATGAACTGAATACTACGCCCAGTTGTCAGCTCGATAAAGTTGAAATCGAAATCCGCAACTAAAGGTTTCAAGTAACCAGGCATCTCATCCATAGATTCTGGCATGTCGTAACCAGGACGAGTTGTCACAACTAGGTTCGTCTCTGCCAAAATTTTGGAATAGTCTTTCCATTGAGAAAGCTCTTCGAATTTATCTGCGCCCACGATCAAGAACAAATCAGAAGCCTCGTATGTCTTACGAAGGTTCATGACCGTGTCGATCGTATAGCTCATACCACCACGCTTAAGCTCTTGGTCGTCGACGAAATAAGTTTCGCCGTATTGCGCGAATGCTTTTTGCGTAAGTTCCAAACGTTGTTCAGACGTAGGTCCCTCAACTGGAGTTTTTAGAGGGTTTTGTGCTGCTGGAATCACGTGGACTTTGTTCAAGCCCATTTTTTTCGCCACTGTTTGAATGGCGTTGATGTGACCCATGTGTGGAGGATTAAAGCTTCCGCCAAAGATACCAATTTTCATTATTCTTCATCCTTCAAAATCTGGCGACCCAACTCTGTAACAAGTTCTGTGATGTTTTTCCCCGTGACTGCAGAAATAGCCAAGGGACTAGAGCCTGTCGCTTTTTTGAATTTCAATTTTAGTTTTTCAAGTTGATCTGTGCTGAGAGTATCAATTTTGTTGAGCACGACAAATTGAGGACGCGTCTGCAAAGGGAAGAAACCCTCTTTGTCCTGATTGCTCTCATCATACATTTTAAGTTCATAGTTAAGATCTTCAAAATCTTGAAGTGGATCACGGCCCGACAAACCCGATGCATCCACCAAGTGAATGAATACGCGTGTACGTTCAACGTGTTTCAAGAACTGAATACCAAGCCCCACACCTTCGTGCGCGCCCTTAACCAAACCGGGAATATCGGCAACCACGAATGAGCTATAGTCACCCGCTTTAACCACACCCAAGTTTGGCGTCAAAGTTGTAAAAGGATAGTCGGCGATTTTTGGTTTCGCTGCCGAGATACGAGAGATCAACGTCGATTTACCCGCATTTGGGAAGCCGATGATACCCACGTCAGCGATCAATTTAAGCTCAAGCTTAACTTCCAACTCTTCGTTGTCTTCACCAGGTTGCGCATGTGTTGGCGCTTGGTTAATGGAAGTTTTGAAAAACTCATTACCTTTACCACCACGTCCACCACGCAAAAGCACGTGCTCATCGATGCCAGTCATATCAACAACGATTTCACCCTCTAGGTTTCTAAGAATTGTACCTTGAGGCACAACTAGAACTAGGTTTTCACCGTCCGCACCATGTTTTTGACGGCCGAAACCCATCTCACCATTTTGAGCTGCGTATCTTTTGTTTTGTCTGATTTCGAACAGGGAGTTGATATGTCGCGAAGTCTTGATAATAACATCGCCGCCCTTGCCACCGTCACCGCCATCTGGTCCACCACGAGGAGCACCCGATTCTCTACGGAAACTAACGCAACCCGGACCGCCACGGCCAGAGGCTAATGTGATTCTAACTTCATCAATGAATTTCATAAGAGCACCAATACTTTGAGGAGAGATATACAACAAAAAAGGAGCCCAGAGAGGCTCCTTTTTATGTATTTGTAAAATCTCTTGGTGCTTATCGAAGCTGCGGATCTAGTCGGAACTAGACAGCTTTAGGATAAACACTAACTTTGAAGCGATCTTTTGCAAAACGCTCAAATTTAACAAGACCTTCGATTACAGAATAGATCGTGTGGTCACGACCGATTTTTACGTTGTTACCAACGTGGAATTTTGTGCCACGTTGACGAACGATAATTGTTCCAGAAAGAACTTTCTCGCCACCGAAACGTTTAACGCCTAAGCGTTTACTCTGTGAATCACGACCATTCTTTGTACTACCACCGGCCTTCTTACTTGCCATGACTAACCTCGCTTAAAATCTTTTAAATTACGCTTTTTTAGAAGCTTTTTTAGCTGTTTTTTTCTTAGCGGTTGCTTTTTTTGCAGTCTTTTTAACTGCTTTTTTAGCAACTTTCTTTTTCGCTACAGTTTTTTTAGCAGCTTTTTTAACTACTTCTTCGCCTTTACCTTTTGTAGATGCACGTTCTTTGCGAGCAGCAACGCGAGCTTCAGCAGCTTCAGTGCGTTTCGCAGCAACGTCTACTACATTTGGTGTAGCGTCAGCTTTTGTTGATTTACCATCAAGAGAAATTGCTTTCACGAAAAGTTCAGTGAACTCTTGTTTGTGAGTTGCGAATTTTCTGTAACCTTGACGACGTTTCTTTTTGAAAACGATTTCTTTTCTAGTCTTAGCTTGCTTAGTAACAACAACAGTTACTTTTGCACCTTTAACAAGAGGTTGACCAACATGAGTGGACTCACCACCAACCATCAAGATATCGTTGATATCAAACTCTGCACCTAGTTTTTGATCAAGTTTATCAACTTGAACAACATCACCAGCTTGAACTTTATATTGCTTACCACCAGTACGAATAATCGCGTACATTAGAACCTCCAGCTACCCGAATTAAGCCAGTCGTAAATGCCACTTCGCACTAGGCTTTGTCAACTATTACATGCTATTTTTTTCAGCTTTTCAGGAAGAAGAAGAGATTATCGATGTCGGTGACTCTTGGCAATAAAAAAGACAGCTTTTTTCAGAATCAAGCCGTTCCATAAAAGCCGCGTATAATCAGCAGCTTAATTATAAATTACGGTTTCAGGAGTTCCGCTCTTAGTGCGTCGCTTAAGCGGAGCTGAGGGTTATTCACCACGGCTTCGATGAGTTTGCGGTGAGTTTGGTAGGTGGTTTGTGCTCCAACACTGCTTGGGTTCTTTGCTGAAATAACCCGTAGTTCTTGCTTTTCACGGTTGAGAGCTTCGAAAATGGCCTCTGACTTGGAACTGCCGGTTTCTTTGCTGTAGCTTTTGATGAAATAGTCGGCGGCTTTGTCGTATCTTTCGGCGTTGGCGTTTATTTTTGCTGCCACCCAATAATCACGATCTGACTTTGCAAATTTTACATCATTGGCAACCACCTCAAAGGAGTCGGCGGCGGATCGGAAGCTCTGTTTTGCTTCGGCAGTTTTGCCACTGCTAAGGAGCTTCTCCCCCTGAAGACGCATGGTGTTTGAAAATGTTCGCGCTGATGACCCATTTGAAACCGACCCAGCAAGTCCCTGCCTCATTAACAAGTTCCGTTCCGTTTCGCTAAAACCGGCTGTCTTTAATATGTCGGCTTTGTTTTTCAAATCTGTGGCAGAGTAAGTTCCGTAGCCACGTCCTGTTTGAGCTGCTACCTCGTGAGCATCGATCAAGGCTTTCTTTTCTGCCGCAGTTAAAGCACGCCCCAAGGATTTCTCTGCTGCAGCTATTCTTTCCACATTCGAAAGCTTGGCTGCTTTTTCTAGGTCGGCCGCTGTTGCCACCGCCCGAGATGCTGACGCTGCCTTCTGAGCATCAAGCGATACACCGGCAATCTTTGCGATGTTTTGAAGTCTGGTTGCTTTTACTGCCCATGCGGTGGGACCAGCTGCTAATGTTCCAACATCTGCGATGGCTTCACAGACCATGGCTGCTGCTTGTTGAGAGTTGTAGCAATCTAGCTTTACTCCCACTTCCTTAAGTTTTGCTTTCGCCGCTTGCAGCAAGTTCAGTTGTGAATCTGGCAGGCGCTTTTGCCCCCAATCAAGGAACTCTTTTTCTTCGCTGCTGAAATTTGCTTTTTGCAAAAGAACTTTTCTATTTAAATTTAAGCTGAGCTCATCGGCTTTAAGTGTTTGTTGTTGCTTAAGCGTGGCCTTTATTCCGCCGCAACTTGTTTTTGCTAGAGCTGCGGCCGAAGGTTTAGCGACTTGCAAAAGTTTTGGAACGTTTTGGTTGTATTGATCAAACAGCTGACTTCTGCCGTTGGGATCATTATCGCAAGCCAAATTTGCAGCATGCTCAGCTTCAACATCCTCTGCAAATTTTCCGAGACTTTCTGCTCCGTCAGCAATGGCAGTGCCAACTCCAACAAAGGTGTCTTTTACGAAATTCCAACCGCCAATGACACAGCCTGAGGTATAGCTCCATGAATTTTCAAAAGCTCGGGAGACACCGCTCGCATCGGAACACTTTAAGGCTTTATCCTCAGGGTTTTCCCCATTTGCACGAATTTGTGAATACAAATCTTTACACTCTTTAGAGTTCTTAAGTTGTTCGCAGTAATTTTGTGAAAGGGCTTTAATTCCGTCATAAGGAGTATTTGAAACTGAGCTGCACATCTCCCCCCAAGTAAGGAGCGGAAGAAGTAAGAATGTCATCACGAGCACTATCAGTTTCATAGTACTCTGGTCGGACAATTAGAGTGTAAAATGAACGGCTTACAAAGAAAAACACCGACCTTTTTAAGGACGGTGCGTTTCAAAATTAGACGAAGAATATCTCGTATTGTTCTAAGTGGTAATTTGGTTCGATTTTGAATGCCACCGAACGACCGAGTTTCTTTTCAATATTTTCTAAACTTTCGCCCTCGACCTCATAAATCCAATCTGTCACGTCACCATGACAGTGGATAACAACGTTAGTCTTTTTATTGATGAGCATATCGGCATCACGCTCAAGCTCGCGGAAAATTTCGTTTGCCACTGTGGATTTACGTTTGATGTAACCCTTGCCGTCACAGTATGAACAAGGTTCACACAATGTCTTGATCAAGCTTGGACGAATGCGTTTACGAGTCATTTCAACTAAACCCAATTGAGACATTGAAACGATGTTCGTGCGCGCGCGGTCTTTACCCAAGTCTTCTGCCAAGGCCTCCATCACTTTTTCACGATGGGATTCTTTTTCCATATCGATAAAATCGATGATGATAATACCACCGCAATTACGAATACGAAGTTGATGTGCAGTTTCGCGAACGGCTTCCAAATTGGTTTTAAGAATCGTGTCTTCGAGGTCTTTTTTGCCAACGAATTTACCCGTATTAACGTCGATCACGACTAAAGCTTCTGCTTCGTCGATAACAATGTAACCGCCGGATTTCAACCAGATCTTTCTTTCCATGGACCGAGAGATTTCGATATCAATATCGTATAAATCGAAAAGAGGTTTTTTCTCTTCATAAAGCACGATGTTTTGTTTGTACTTAGGCATGAATTGGGAAACGAATTTCACAACTTTTTTATGAATCTCGATATCATCAACCCACACGCTAGTGACTTCTTCACTCATCATATCGCGAAGGGCACGAAGCTCTACATCCAGCTCTGTATGTAGGGCCCCGGGAGTTTTCTTTTTCTCGTAGTTTTTGAAAATTTCTTTACTCAAACGATCTAGGTATTCGATGTCGGCTTTCAGCATTTCTTCAGAGGCGCCATCACCCGCAGTGCGGACGATGACTCCACCTGATGGATTGATTTTTTGAACAAGCTGGCGAAGTCTTTCGCGTTCTGCCTCGTCTTCGATACGACGAGAAATTCCCAGATGGCGCACCGTTGGCAGAAACACTACGAATCGACCTGGCAATGACAAGTGCGTCGTTAATCGCGCACCCTTAGTTCCCAATGGATCTTTGGAAACTTGAACCAAAATACTTTGGCCTTCTTTCACTAAATCTTGGATTGGTGTTTTCACATGATGGGAATGAGGTTTATCGTCGTCACCCTCTTCAAGTGGCTCTTCTCGATCAACACTTGATAGGAAGTTATCATCGACGTCTTCGCGAATATCACCCACGTATAAGAAGGCTGCCTTCTCCAGACCAATGTCTACGAAAGCTGCCTGCATTCCCGGAAGCACGCGGATCACGGTTCCGCGATGAATGGACCCGACCAAAGTGGGTGAGGTTTTACGTTCGATTTTTAAATCAGATAAAATTCCGCCCTCGACATAGGCAACTCGTGTTTCTTGAGGTCTAACATTGATGAGAATTTCTGCGGACACGGGGTTCCTCCTGAGGCAACGTACGGGACAATCTCTCTTCAATAGTCCAGAAACAATCGTGAGAGCAATTAATATTTAAACATTAGAGCACAACTTACCGAAAAGATCACTGAATTAGACCATTTAGGGAGAATAGAATGGCAACGATTGATGAACTGTTTAAACTCATGGTTGAGCAAGGCGCTTCCGACTTGCACGTAACGAGCGGTGCCGCACCCTATCTGCGCCTGCACGGTAACATGGTTCCGTTGAATTACCGCGAACTTTCTAATCAAGACGTTCAAGGTCTGATCTTCGAAATACTGTCCGAGAAACAAAAAAAGGCCTTCGTTGAAAAGTGGGAGCTGGATTTTGCCTATACTCTTCCAGGTGTTGGGCGTTTCCGTTGCAACGTGTTCATGCAGCGTAAGGGCCTTGGCGCAGTTATGCGTATCATTCCTGAAAAAATTAAAACCGCGCAAGAACTTGGAGTTCCTCCAGCGGTATTAGATATGATTGATTGTGACCGTGGTTTGATTTTGGTTACGGGTCCCACGGGTTCTGGTAAATCCACAACTCTTGCGGCAATGATCCATCAAATCAATCTAACTCGTGAAGCTCACATTATCACGGTGGAAGATCCGATCGAGTTCGTGCATCCCAATATTAAATCATTGGTAAATCAACGTGAAGTTGGTAGCCATACTAAAACTTTCGCAAATGCACTAAAAGCTGCACTCCGTGAAGACCCGGATATCTTGCTGGTGGGTGAGTTGCGTGACTTGGAAACGATCGGTTTGGCGTTAACTGCTGCGGAAACAGGTCACATCGTGTTTGGTACTCTACATACCAACAGTGCTGCGAAAACTATTGACCGTATCATCGACGTGTTTCCTGCGGGACAACAAGCTCAGATCAGAACCATGCTTGCAGAATCTTTGCGCGGAGTTGTCGCGCAAACTCTGTTCTCGCGTGCGGATGGTCAAGGTCGTGTCGCTGCTTACGAAATCATGCGTAATACAAAAGCCATTTCGAATTTGATTCGTGAAGGTAAATTCCATCAGGTGGCATCTGCGATGCAAACAGGTTCAAGTCAAGGTATGATCTTGTTTGAGAAATACATCGAAGACTTGGTTCGCAAAGGAAAAGTGTCTGCTGCCGATGCTAAGACATTCCTGGGTCAATCCAGCGCCGACACTGCAATACAAACGATGGCTGGCGGAACAAAAGCAAAAACTGGCTAATATTTTCGGCATATACATTCATACACACAACGAGCCCTTGGCAAATCCAAGGGCTCTTCTTTTTTCATAGATTGCCCTTGAGTTTATTGTAAGGTACCTTTTTCTTTTGAATCTGAAGTCGAGGTACTAGCTTGCAACTAAATAAATTTATCGATCACACTCTTTTGAAACCCGAAGCGCAGGCCGCGCAAATTGAAAAGCTTTGTAAAGAAGCCATCGAGCACAAGTTCTTTAGTGTTTGCGTGAATACTTCCTATGTGAAGCAATGTGCGGAACTGTTGCGGGACTCTGACGTTAAAGTTTGCTGTGTTGTTGGTTTCCCTTTGGGTGCCATGGACACTGTTAGCAAAGCCTTTGAAACTCGCACTGCAATTGCAAATGGAGCGCAAGAGATTGATATGGTCGTGCAGATTGGTGCACTTAAAGATCGTCGCGTGGACTATGTTCGTGATGACATTAGGGCTGTTGTTCAAGCGGCGGGTGGAGCGAAAGTTAAAGTTATCATTGAGACATCATTGATTAATGATGAAGAAAAAACTTTGGCATGTAAGGCTGCATTAGAGGCTGGCGCTCACTTTGTTAAAACAAGCACGGGCTTTGCTGGCGGAGGCGCCACAGTCGAAGATGTAAAACTTATGAAATCTGTCGTCGGCGACAAGTTGGAAGTAAAAGCATCCGGCGGTGTGAAAAGTGCAGAACAAGCTGTCGCACTTATTGCTGCGGGTGCAACTCGTTTGGGAACTAGCTCGGGTGTCGCTCTTATTCAAGGTCAACAATCTCAAGGAGGCTACTAATGTCTTTCCTTCCTGCTGAAATTATTAAAAAGAAACGTAATGGTGGCGAATTAACGTCTGATGAAATCGAAGAATTTATTCTTGGATATGCTCGGGGCTCTATTCCTGATTATCAAATGTCTGCTCTGTTGATGGCGATTTTTTTCAAAGGTATGACTAAAGAAGAAACTTTAGGTCTGACAAAAGCCATGCTTCATTCTGGTGAAGTTGTCGACTTCTCTTCAGTAAAGGGATTCAAAGTTGATAAGCATTCCACAGGTGGCGTGGGAGATAAGACCAGCTTGATCTTAGGGCCGATCGTTGCTGCTGCCGGCGCTCCAGTTCCGATGATTTCAGGCCGCGGCTTGGGTCATACCGGTGGTACTTTAGATAAGTTAGAAGCTATTCCTGGCTTTAATACTCAAAAACCTTTGCCTGAATTTATTGAACTTGTTCGTAAGAATAATATCTGTTTCATCGGACAAACTAAAGAGATCTGCCCTGCGGATAAAAAAATCTATGCACTTCGCGATGTAACGGCGACGGTTGAAAGCCTTCCTTTGATTTGTGCCTCGATTATGTCTAAGAAGTTGGCCGAGGGCATTGATGGTTTAGTGCTAGATGTGAAGTATGGGTCTGGCGCATTCATGAAGACTCCTGCATTGGCTGAAGAGCTTGCTGTGAATTTGATGAATATCGCTAAGGGTTACGGCAAAAAGGTCACTTCCCTGCTTACGAATATGGATCAACCATTGGGTCGCTATGCCGGAAACTCTTTAGAGGTTGACGAGTGCGTTGCGATCATGAAGAACGAAAAATTTATCGGCCCTCAGGGCTACGATTTGTATGAGGATACTCGTGAATTAAGTCTGCGACTTTCTGCCCACATGCTGTTGCTTGCTGGTATCGGTAAGACTGAAGAAGAGTCTTATCAAATCGCCTTGGAAACTTTGACTTCTGGGAAAGCGCTAGCGAAATTTGAGGAGCTTTGCAAAATTCACGGTGGTGATCTTCGCAATGTTCCAAAACCGAAATACAGCATGAAAATCACCTCTGAAAAATCAGGCTTTATACAAGGTTTCCATACGGAAGCGATCGGTGTTGCCGGAATTTTAATCAAAGCTGGTCGCGCGCAAACGACTGATATCATTGCTCCCACCGCGGGGATTGAATTTCACGCGAAAGTCGGTGATGAAGTGAAATCGGGCGACACGTTATTTACTCTGCACGGGGATGATCAAGATTTGCTTGCGTCTGCAGTGCCGATGCTAAAATCAGCGATTAATATTTCCTTGCAAAAGGTATCAAAGCCTAGTTTGATACTGAAAGTTTTGAGCTAAAGCTCGAGGACATTAGGAGAACAACTTGGTACTCAATAATCTACAAGAATCGATCAGCTTCATCCGTACTAAAACTTCGGCGAAACCGAAGATCGGTGTCGTTCTAGGTTCAGGTTTGGGTGCCTTTGTTAAGGATGTGGAAGTTGAAACAACAATTCCCTATAAAGATATCCCGCACTTCTCCCCTCCCACAGTTGAAGGTCACTCTGGTAATTTGATTTTCGGAAAAATCAACGGTCAATCAATCGTGATTTTGCAGGGGCGCAATCACTACTATGAAGGTCACAGCATGGAAAGTGTTGTGTTCCCAACTAGAACCCTTGCAATGCTTGGAATTGAGACTTTGATTTTGACTAACTCCGCTGGCGGCTTTGGTGAAAGCATGCAAGCAGGTGATTTTATGATCATCGAAGATCACATCAATTTGATGGGCACGAATCCTTTGATGGGACCGAACATTAAGGAACTTGGCCCTCGCTTCCCAGACATGACTGAAGCTTACGACAAACGCTTAATCACAATCATGGAGCAAGTTCTGCAAAAACAAGGAACTCGCTATCACAAAGGTATTTACTGTGGTGTGAGTGGTCCTACGTATGAAACTCCTGCTGAAGTTCGTTACTTGAAATTGATCGGTGGCAAGGCCGTCGGAATGAGTACTGTTCCTGAAACCATCGCTGCAAATCATTTGGGTCTGCGCGTTTCTGCACTTAGCTGCATCACAAATTTAGCAGCTGGTATGTCTTCGCAAAAATTATCTCACGATGAAGTAACTGAAACAGCGAAACGCGTAGAGATTCAATTCACATCGTTCCTTAAAGAATTCATCACAAATATCTAGACTTGGGGCTGTTTATATAAACAGCCTTAGGTGTGACTCCATATCCAAGAGTTCAGATTTCTCGACTGAAAATAAACAATTTTTAGTGAATTTGTACAAATCAATTAAAGTTTGATTATTTGTCTGCCGAACGAAGAAACATGAAAAAGTTTATTTTATTTTCAATCATGTTGCCGACTGTTTCTTCAACTATCATTTCTTGTGGGGAACCTCCTAAGAAAGAGACTGGTTCGTCTTCTACGACACCTGCAATTAAAGATGTGAACTTTGATGAGGCTCCGAAGGATACCGCGCTTTTTGTTGGGGTTCAGACACGATGGGAAGGAAATGAGTCCGGCGCATTGAGTACACACGGTCACTGTAAAGCTCTGACGTCTGTTGACAGCCCGGAAGGTCCAAGAGAAGAATGTGACATCTTAATACCTGAGGGCAAACTATATTATAGTGACTTGATCATCACCTTAGGATCGAAGCTGCCAGCCACTTGTGCAATAGTCAGCTTTAGCGTTTATGGTTATCAAAAATCAAATTCTGATGATTATATTCCTCCTGGAGAGTCAGACAAAGTTAAATGCGCGACTGCGCCGCGCGCGAACCCTGCGTGCTGGGGCGGAGCTGGCCCTATGCTTTATAGCGACTATCCAAAAACCGGAGGTCAGTACATTGTCTTGAGTGGGTCGACGGGAAGCTTTAGCATAACGATTCCCTCGGCGAACAGTAAAAGCGCCGGCAACAACAGGGCTACATCTAACACCCTAAGTGCGGCTGGCAGGGTTTCGAACTCCGTTCCAGGTTATGTGGCAAATTCCTTTTATGATTACGTCATTTCCTGTCGAGATATTTGGGCTCAACCGATTTATTCCTTCCGCTTGAATATTAAGGACGAAGATACTGAAGGAACAGAAAACTCCGCACCGCGAGATCAAATCGAAGACTGGCAAGGCTATTAATTTCACCCAATGACGGAAATCGCGGAGCAGCAATATGCCTCTGCGGTTAACAAAAAGACCAAGGTCTAGCGCCTTGGTCTTTTGTTTATGGGCTTAAGGATAAACTAGCCTCAAAATGGGACGAATTTTTCCGATCTATTAACCTGTGTGGGTTAGCATGAAGTCTCATTAATGGGACCTTTGGGCCCGCACAGGGAGTGAACATGGATGTTCAGAAAATACTCTCGGCGGTTGCTTGCGTCTTAGTATTCACAGCTTGTAGCAAAAAATCTGCCGATACCGTTTTTTCCGATAGCACTGCGCTTGATTCTGCAGCGTGCATGGGACAAGCGATCAAAAATAAATTTATCGTTCAATGGGAAGATGACAGTTTCACTGTCGAATCCGGCACTGATGCGGAATCTTTCAAAAAAGAATTTATCGCACCACAATTGGAAAAAATTCGTCGTGTTGAATTCGATCGTCGCATCCAAACGGAAGCGGTGAAAGAATACGCGAGCTCTTCAGTGAGTGATACATGGGGCCAGAGCATGATCAAAGCGAGCTCTGCATATTCCCAAGGCTTTTATGGTCAAGGAGTTAAGGTTGCTGTCGTTGATGCGTATGTGGATGTCACGCATCCTCAGCTTGCGGGCCGCATTGCCATCAATACGGGCGAGATTCGAAACAACGGAATCGATGATGATAACAACGGCGTGATAGATGACTATTATGGCGCAAGCTTTGTTTCGGTCCCAGCTTCTACGTCATCTCCAAGTCCGCATGGTTCTCACGTAGCCGGCATCATTGCTGCTGATTCAAGTTATGGTCCGGTGGCGGGTCTTGCTCCCCGTGCGCAAATTATTCCAGCACAATTTATTGCCAATGATGGTGGTGGGTCTTTGGGCGATGCCGTGTTAGCTCTTCAGTATGCTGCTAGTCGCGGTGCTAAGATCATCAATGCAAGTTGGGGTGGAGCACCTTGTGTTTCATCCTTACGTAGTGCTTTCATTAACTTAGAAGCAAAAGGAATCCTTGTTGTTGTCGCCGCTGGTAACGATGCGCGTGACATCGATGTGTATCCAGAGTTTCCAGCCTCTTTTAATCTTTCAAATCAAATCACAGTAGCTGCCTCTAGTGTGAGTGACTTTATGACCTCTTGGTCAAATAGTGGCTTCAACCTTGTCCACGTCGCCGCGCCTGGAGAACACATTTTGAGTACGATTCCAGGTAACTCCTCGACTTATATGGATGGGACAAGCATGGCTGCTCCATTCGTGTCGGGCGCTGCCGCACTTTTATGGAGTGCAAAGCCAAACGCGACGGCACAGCAAATCAAAGCAGCTATCGAACAATCGGTTGACGTTACTTCAGGACACGAGTTTAAAGTAAAAACTCGAGGCCGAATCAATATTCAAAAGGCACTTCAAGTACTTGGACAGTTAGTCCCATAAATTCAACAAGATACCTACTGAACGCAGAGCAGAAAAACATGCTCTGCGTCTGTCGTTTTAAGATGATTACTCAAATGCTCATTGATAGAAATATGCCTTCCGTTTTTTCAAACGTTAAAGAAGGAATTTATGAGCGAAGTATCTACAGGCATTCAAGCGAAGCTTGCCGATCTAGAAAAAAGAAATGAAGCCGCGATGGCGGGTGGCGGTGCTGCTCGTGTTGCGAAACACAAACAAGGCGGCAGACTTTCTGCACGCGAGCGTTTAGATGTTCTTTTGGATCCAGGTAGCTTTGTTGAGATGGATCGTTTCGTTACTCATCGTTGCACAAACTTCGGCATGGACAAAAATGTTGTTCCTGGCGACGGCGTAGTAACTGGTTACGGTCGCATCAACGGCAAATTGGTTTATGTCTCTTCACAAGATTTCACTGTTATCGGTGGATCTATGTCACGCACTCAAGCAAACAAAATCTGCAAAGTGATGGACCTTTCAATTAAGAACGGTGCTCCTTTTATTTCTTTGAATGACTCGGGTGGCGCGCGTATTCAAGAAGGTATCGAATCTCTGGGTGGTTACGCTGATATCTTTACTCGCAACACGATGGCCTCTGGTTTGGTTCCACAAATCACGGCAATCATGGGGCCATGCGCGGGTGGCGCAGTTTACTCCCCGTCTATCACTGACTTTGTATTCATGGTTAAGAACACTTCATATATGTTCGTAACTGGTCCTGATGTTATCAAGACTGTGACTCATGAAGATGTAACTAAAGAAGACCTGGGCGGAGCTACAACTCACTCTGCGAAATCTGGTGTCGCTCACTTTGCAGCTGAAGATGACAAGCACTGCTTGTTGCTAATCCGTGAATTGATGAACTTCCTTCCATCAAATAACTTGGATGATGCCCCGGCATTGCCGAACACGGATCGCCCTGACCGCTTGACTGAAGCGATCATGAATTTGATCCCAGACAATCCTAAGAAACCTTACGACATGCTTGGAATCATCACTGAGTGCGTGGACGAAGGTTACTTCCTTGAAGTTCACAAACACTTCGCACAAAATGTGATCGTGGGTTTCGCCCGATTTAATGGTCGCCCTGTTGGTATCGTCGCAAATCAACCAAACATCTTGGCTGGTTGCTTGAACATCGAGGCTTCTCGTAAAGCAGCTCGCTTCATCCGTTTCTGTGATGCTTTCAACATTCCAGTTGTTTCATTCGTTGACGTTCCAGGCTTCTTGCCGGGTAAAGATCAAGAGTGGAATGGTATCATCACTCACGGTGCTAAATTGTTGTATGCATACGCTGAAGCCACAGTTCCTAAAATCACTGTGATCACTCGTAAAGCATACGGTGGTGCCTACATTGTAATGGGCTCTAAACTTTTGAGATCTGACGTGAACTTGGCTTACCCTTCTGCAGAAATCGCAGTGATGGGGGCTGAAGGTGCAGTAAGCATCATCAGTCGCGAGGAGATCAATAAAGCAAGCGATCCAGTTGCTGAAAAAGCACGTCTGACTGCTCAGTATGAACAAAAGTTCTCAAATCCATATGTATCTGCAGAGTTGGGTTATACTGACGAAGTGATCGATCCAGCGTTGACTCGTAAACGCATCATCGACTCTTTGGAAATGCTTAAAAATAAACGCGATATCACTCCGGCTAAAAAGCACGGCAATATCCCTTTGTAGGAGCGAACATGGCATTGTTTAAAAAAATCCTGATCGCTAATCGTGGGGAAATCGCAATTCGTATCACTCGCGCTTGCCGCGAGCTTGGTATCGCATCCGTTGCGGTTTTCTCCGATGCCGATCGTGATAGTTTGCACGTTTTCTTGGCGGATGAGGCTTATCACATTGGGCCGTCACCATCGAAAGAAAGCTATTTGAATTACAGAAGAATCTTAGAAGTAGCTAAGCAATCTGGAGCAGACGCAGTCCATCCAGGTTACGGCTTTTTGTCTGAAAATACGACGTTTGCAAAAGCGTGTGAAGAAGCAGGAATCACTTTCATCGGACCAACAGTCGCTAACATCGAATCTATGGGAGATAAAATCTCGGCCAAAGCTTTGATGAAAAAATCTGGCGTTCCAACTGTTCCGGGTTCTGACGGTGGCGTTGATACTGTTGAAGATGCTTTGAAAGTTGCAGAAAAAATCGGTCTTCCAGTTATTATCAAAGCCACCGCCGGTGGTGGTGGTAAAGGGATGCGTATCGTTCGTAAGATGGATGAGTTTGAAAGTGCTTTCCGCGCTTGCCGCTCTGAGGGTCAGAACTATTTCGCAAATCCGACTGTATACATCGAAAAGTTCATCAATGATCCGAAACACATCGAGATCCAAGTATTTGGCGACAAACACGGTAACCACGTTCACTTGTTTGAACGTGAGTGCTCTGTTCAACGTCGTAACCAAAAGATCATCGAAGAGTCTCCGTCTCCTTCTGTCCCGCATGAAGTGCGCTTGCGCATGGGTGAAGCATCTGTTCGCGCGGCGAAGCAGATCAATTACGTTGGCGCGGGTACTATAGAATATATCTTCGACAACACGACTAAAGAATTCTATTTCATGGAAATGAATACACGTTTGCAAGTTGAACATCCGATCACGGAAATCGTGACTGGTGTTGACTTGGTTCGTGAGCAAATCAACGTTGCTGCTGGTAAGCCTTTGAGCTTTAAGCAAGAAGACATCAAGCAAAAAGGCCACGCTATCGAAGCCAGAATCTGCGCAGAAGATCCTGTTACTTACAAACCGAATCCAGGTGTTATCCGCGCTTGCCGTCACCCTCAAGGCCCGTTCATGCGTGTGGATTCTTACGCCTACCCTGGTTACAACGTTCCGATCTATTACGATCCTATGATCTCTAAGGTTATTACTTGGGGTGACACTCGTAATGAAGCGATCGATCGTATGCAACGTGCTTTGTCTGAGTTCGTATTGACGGGTATCAAAACAAACATCGTTCTGCATAAAACGATTTTGGACCACCCGACTTTCCGTGACGGTACTTACACGACACAATTTATCGAGAAAAACTTCGAAGTTATCGAACCTGTGATGTTCAAACAAGTTGATGATCCAGTGTTCTTGATCGCGGCGGCTATTGAAGCCTATAACGATCGTAAATCGAAGGATATCCGTCAGCTTAACGTTCGCTCCACTTGGAGAAGCGTTGGTCGTAAACTTCAGTTGAGGACTTAACATGTATTTCGAAGCAGAACTTAGAGGAATCAAATACAAAGTAGACGTGACGGAAGGTCGTCACGCTTGGAAGATTTCTTTGCAACAAGAGGGCAAAGAGTGGGTTCACCATGACATTTCCAAAAATGACTTTAAACACGCTGAGGAATACATCAGTTTCCTTTTCCAAGGTAAGTCTTACTTGATAGACGTTGTGGGTTCAGACACTGAATACACAGTGTTTACGCGTAACTCGTTCCGTTCGATCAAAATCTTCAATGATGAAATGCTTTTGCATGAATCTTTGAAGAAAGGCGGCGGCTTTGGCGGCGATATGGAGTTGAAGGCCGGCATGCCAGGTAAAATCATCGAAATCTTTGCAAAAGAAGGCGATATCGTGAAGGCGAATAAGCCACTTTTGATCATGGAGGCGATGAAAATGGAAAACGAAATGCGCGCTACTCGTGATGTAAAAATCAAAGAGATCAAAATCAAACAGGGTGATTCCGTCGAATCAGGCGCTGTGCTGATCAAATTCGAAGAGCCTTAATTGTTTCTTAGAATGTTTAGAAAAAAAGGGAAGCTTGTTCAAAGCTTCCCTTTTTTATTTTTTAAATTGAAGAGCTGCTGACTGTTGCCAGCGTGTAAATCGCTACTCTCTTTGGTTTTGTCGGATTTCCGTTTCGCGCTTACGTTCAAAAATACCCACCATGATCACACCGATCTCATACAGAAGAACCATCGGAATCAGCATCATCACCATACTCATTAAATCTGGTGGAGTGATGATGGCTGCCGCTACCGCTAAAGTCATGATCGCATAACGTCTTTTATCTTTTAAAAACTTTTGGCTCACTAAACCCATCATTCCAAGAATCGAAATGATCAAGGGAAGCTCAAAAGAGACACCAAACATCAAACACATTTGCGTGAAAAAACCCAAATACTGCTCAATGGAAATCATCGCTTTATCTGTTGTGCCGCCATAGTTCATCAGGAAATGAAATGCCATTGGCAAAACTACGTAGTAGGAGAAAGCGGCTCCAGAAACGAATAATCCCGATCCGGCGATGATGAAGCCCATAGAATATTTTCGTTCGTTCTGATAAAGACCAGGAGCTACAAACTTCCACACTTGGTAAAGCCACAACGGACACGACACGATAATACCGCAGACAAATGCGATCTTGATATGAGCCATGAATTTATCCAGAGGACCGGTGTAAATCAAACCGCCACCAGGAAGATAAGGTGCGATCGGTGCTCGAATGAAATCAAAAACTGGTTCGCTAAAATGATAGCAGATCCCCGTTGCAATAAGCAGAATCCAAACCATACGAACTAAACGGAAACGAAGTTCACCAAGATGCTCGTATAATGACTGGGATTTTTGGTCTAAGTCTTCAGTTCTCATTAGGCCTTGTTCCCTTTGTTATCGCCACCGTCATCAGTGCTCTTTTGTTCAGGAAGATCCATTTGAACGGGTTCACGCTTATGTGCTGAATCGTGCATTGTTGGCGCACCACCGTGAGGTACGTGATCTGGCGAACTCCAATCACCTTCTTCATCATTCGATACAGAGGGATTTGCTGGAGGAGCGCTCCGCGGACCTTTTCTAGGCGTCTCGAACAAATCAATGTGATCTACGCGCGCTTGTTTTTTCAAGTCTTCGGTAAAATCACCTGTTGTTCTTTTAAGTTCGTTAAGAAAGCGGCCAAGAGTGCGCGCCACTTCTGGAAGTTCCTTGGGACCGATCACGATCAGTGCCAGGATAGCTAGGAAAATGATTTCTGACATGCCTAAACCGAACATGGTCGCAGATTAGAGGAATCACCCCTGTTTGCCAAGCTTTACTTGGTCCTGAGGCAGGGTCAGAACCCCCATTTCCACGAGCTTTTCCCGAGCAAGCTCTGAACCCGTCTTCTGGTACCGGTCATAGAGTCTAAGAATACTTTCATCTGACTTCACGAAGGAGTGTTGGCTAATGTAAGTCAGCACATCAACGAACTCAATGAAGCGCGCTGAGAACGTTTTATAAACCTTTGCGAGGCCATCCTCACGTGTCGCATGAGCCAAGTGCGTGTAGGCCGCTCCACCAATGTTGGCGTAGTAATCCACATCAACTGCTTTGCGACTTAGAGAGTCTCCGAAAAAGCCACTGATATAAAGTGCGCGATCGCCCAGCTTTTTAAACTTTTCCATTTTGACGGACTGTTCGGCCTGGTGAGCATGCAGATACATTTCAGCCAGAGTCGCTTCAGCTTCAAAAAGTGCGTTGGCATCTAGATACTGCTTTAAAAGATTTACGAGGTACGTTTCGACAAGAGGATAAGTTTGAACTTTACGATCGTAAAGTCCTTTGGATACTAGCTCCTGAAAATAGCCTTCAGGGCTTACAAAAAGTTCTACTGATTGCGAGTTTGGTTTGTCTTTCATTCCTGGACTCGTTGTTATTCTCTCTATAGTCTAACAACATATCGGAATGATTCGGTTAATTGTTTATTGTAAATCAGGACGTTGGTCGAAAACAGACCCCAATGTATCATTTAGAGACTAATAGTCGTTCATCTCTGCAGATTCTTGGTTATATACAATCCATCCTACATCACCATTCTTGCGCTGAATTTTGACACTCATATGCACATCACCAAATTGCACTCTAAGAACTTTTAGTTTTTCACGCGGCACCAATATCCCAATAGGCGTCGCCGACGGCGAAGGATTTGGTTCTTCAAACAAATCAACGGCACGAATGATTTCAACCCTGTTAGTTCGATCCCAAACGATATCCCAAAAGTATGCAAATGTAGGTATGCACAAGACGACGACGGCTCCCGCCAATACTTTGTTGACCTTTTGGTGGCGCACAGAGCGAAGGAGGTTTTGAAAACGTTTTATAATATCCGCCCACCGCAAGTTAAAGATTTTCGTTTATTTTCTCTCGAGTATCCAGGCGAGTCTACCTAAACATTTCCACGTCTAGCGAAGCACACGGTCCAGTGTATCAAAATGGAACGGCTGCCCTTTCTGCGCAAAGTGTATAACTTCTATACGGTTCCACCGCACCTATTGGGTTTCCACGGGTTTTAACGGCGGCACCAGGCTTGCTCTTACTAATTGACTGAAAGAGCAGGTTTTAATGATCAAAGTTAATATGATTACCAAACTAGATACTAAAAAGAAGAAACTGACGGCCGGCAGTGTTGCGACCATGGTTGTTCTTGCGGGAGTCGTTGCTCTTTATAATTCAGTTCATCTTATCGATACGGATTCAATATTTGCAGGGGAATCTTCGATTCCGGCGACGCCAAAAAATCCTGAAAAACCAATGATCTTCGCTAATAATGATGAAGACGCGGAGGTCGATGCGGATGAATCAGCGATTAATTTAGATATTCCTCAGTTTGTTGCTATTGACGAAGACAACGGACCAATTCCTGAATCCGGTGTGGTAGAAAACCGCGAGGAAATCCTTAATGACTATGAAAATATCATCTCTGAAGAGTTCCATATCCCAGAAAACCTACGTGAGCGCGTAGGATTTTGGTTTGACGTATATACCCTTCATAACTCCAATAAACGTGTCATCCACCATTCAGTTTATCCTTGGATCATTTTTGAAGTTGTTGATGTGACTAGCATTATTGAATCAGACACGCCAAAACATCGTTGGATGAGAAATCTAAAAGCCGACGCTTTGGTAAAACAACAAGTCGCAAAAACCAAGAACGCATTGAAGTCTCTAGCTAAAAAGAAAAGCTACGATAATTTGAACGAAGATGAAACTCGCGCGATGGAAGCCCTTTCCCATCTGGATGGCGAGGTTAAAACAAAAGCGAAAATGGCTTTACAAAATGTACGCGTGCAAACTGGACAAAGAAACTTCTTCCAAGAAGGTCTTGAAGTCAGTCCAAAGTACCTTCCGGCAATGGAAGAAATTTTTGAAAACTATGGTCTTCCGGTTGAGCTAACTCGTATTCCATTCGTGGAAAGCAGCTTTAACAAACATGCGAAATCCAAAGTGGGTGCCTCAGGTATTTGGCAATTCATGGGCGGCACAGGTCGCAAATTCATGGTTGTGAATGACAATATCGATGAAAGACATTCGCCATTTAAGGCAACTGTGGCGGCTGCCCAATTGCTTAAAGAAAATCATATGATTTTAAAACGTTCGTGGCCTTTAGCGATCACAGCATGGAACCATGGTCCCCCAGGCATGCGCAAAGGTATGGCGAAAGCAAAATCTCATGATTTAGGCGAAATCATTTCTAAATACCGAACTAAGTCTTTCGATTTTGCTTCTTCAAATTTCTATTCTGAATTCCTAGCGGCTCTTTATGCAGAAAAATATCATGAAGAGGCCTTTAAAGATTTGAACTATTCAGAGAAGTTAAATCTCCACACCGTGAAGCTTTCCCGAAGCATCAACGCCAAAGATCTTTTGCGCAAAAGTAAACTTTCAGAAGATAACTTTGTGATGTTTAATCCAGATTTGAAAAAGGCCGTTAAGATCAACGCGCAAGTTCCATCCGGCTTTACTTTGATGTTAGATGATGACTCTCGCGACCTTCTAAAAGGTATCGTTGCTCAAGCGACTTTAGGTAAGAAGCGCAAAGCTCCTAAGGCGAAAACTGCTTCCAGCGAGGTTTCTTTAAGCGAACCGGTAGCCCGCGATCTATAATAGACCGCGAGTTCCATTACCTTCTCGATTTAAATATCATTCGGCCCAACCAGAGAAATAATCTCTGGTTGCGCAAAGATCTTCTGAGCCAGATTTTGAATATCTTCTGGTGTGATCGCAAAATACTTATCAGCTACATCCAAACTTTCACGGTAATCAAGACCATAAATATCATCGAATAAGATCGCATTACAAATCGTACCTTTACGTTGCAATTCGATATCATGACGACCGATTAAGTATCGTTGTGCACGAGTTAATTCTTCTTCGCCAACTTTTACATCGGCTAATTTCTTAAACTCCGCTTGAAGCATCTGAATAGATTTTTGAGCTTTCTCCGGCGAGCATCCGATATATCCACCAAAGTATCCGCCTTCGATGCCTTCCATGTGCATAGGCGATACGGAATAGGCTAAGGAGTTTTTGTCCCGAAGCTCTAAGAACAAACGTCCCCCCTGACCACTTAGAATAGATTGAATGATCTCAAGAGTGTAGCGCTCTGGGCTTGCCAGCGTCAGGCCTTGGTAGCCGACGATGATATGACTTTGCTCTTTCTTAAGTTCGTGAAAGATGTGTCGTGACTCCTTCACCTTGGTGATTGGAAAATGGTTTTCAATCTTTTTGCCTGAGGGCAGTTCCGCTGTGACCTCTTCGAAAGTGTTTACCCATTTTTTAGTATCGACGTCTCCGACCACACATACTGTTAAGTTTTTTGCGTGTGCAACATTATTATAATATTTTAGCAGAGAGTTTTGTGTAATTGCGGAAATTGATTTGTCATCCCCTAAAAGATCACGTGAATAAGGATGGTTCTTGAAAACTTCTTTCATGAAATTCATCACGCAAATCTGGGCTGGATTGTCGTTACGAGATTTTACCTGATTTTTTTGAACGACTTTTTCACGCTCCAAAATATCGACTGGAAACTTTGGATGTAATAAAGAGTCCGTGTAAATTTCAAGCATCTTATCTTCAAAAGGAGAAAGGTAGTCCATCGACATACCCACAGAGTTTCTGCCGCCGAAGGCACCTATACCAGCGGCTAATTCATCCACCCGATGGTTGATTTCGTCCTCGGTGAATTTTTCAGATCCAGACAACCAGTTTCTTGAGAAAAGTTCCGTCAAACCATTTGTTGTACCATCTTCCATGCGCGCTCCACCTAAAAACGCCGCCTTCATGGAAACGTAAGGGGTATCTTTTTGTTCGCGCACCAAAAGTGTTGCCCCTGATTTCAAAGTGATTCTTTGAGTTTCTGGAGTGTGTTTAACTGCCTCGGTGTTAATCGAGAATTTCTTAGGAACAAACTTAGGTGGCTTTTCTTTAGCAGGCTTAACTGTCGCTAACGCTTTCTTCAAGTTTTTCGCAAAAAGTTTCATCGATTTATCAGCCAGTGTCTTATCCATATTGGTCATAAGCGACAGGCTGAATGCATCTGATTTAAAGTACTTCTTTGCTGCCTTTTGAATATCTTCCGGCTTTAAAGAGTAAACTTGTTTCATATATTTGCGGTAGTGATCATGATCGTCGTAATAGAACTGATCCCCTCCGGCTTTTCTCGCAATGTTATCCACAGTCTCCATCGAATAAACTTCGTGGCTTGCAAAATTCGTAATCGCTTTTTGCATCTCCATGACACTTGGAGGTTCTTGGATAATCTTGGTCAGAACCGGAATCATCGCATTTAACGCTTTATCTAAGTTTTCTTGTTCAAGATTAAACGATATAGCAAATAACCCATCATCAGGCATTGAATAGCTAAAAGCTCCCACGGAGTTTGTCAGCGGTTCACGAATGCGCAGGGTCTGCATCAAACGCGATGAATCCCCCTGGCCCAAGATAGAGGCCAATACTTCCAGAGCAGCAATATCTTTATGTTTAACGTTAGGAATTCTCCAGCTCAAGTAACCAGTGGTTGTTTCAAATTTAGCTTGCTCAACTTTGATACGAATATTCTTCTGTGCAGGCTCTTTAACATGTTTTGATTTGCGCAGTTTATACGGAGCAAATCCTCCGAACATTTTTTCAACTTTTTGTTTCATCTCTTTCGATTCAAAATCTCCAGCGATGACCAGGAACATGTTCGAAGGCACATAACGACTTTGATAGTATTCGCGAATTTTTTTGGCACTAACTTTATTAATAACCTTGTCGTATCCAATTACTGGAATTCCGTAAGCATGCTTACGGAAGATATTTGAAAATAAAAGCTGGCTGGATCTGCGACCTGGGCTATCTTGACCGCGTTTAATTTCCTCGATCACCACTTCGCGCTCGTTGTCGATTTCTTGTGGATCAAAGGTTGGATAACCCATCATTTCACTGATTACATCCATAGCTACGTCAGTAAACTGCTTGGAAATGGTAACGTAAAATACAGTTTGATCGAACGACGTATAGGCGTTTAACTCCCCACCGGAACCCTCTACCGTGGAAGCAATCTCCCCCACTTTGTATTTACGAGTTCCTTTAAATACCAAGTGCTCAATAAAGTGAGAAATCCCCTCTTCGCCCTTTTTTTCGTCGGCAGAGCCTGTTTTCACCCACATTTGAACTGAGACCACGGGTGACTTATGACTCTCTAATAAAAGAACTTTTAGGCCGTTTTTTAGTTGAAATTTCTTAGACATACTCTAGATAACTCCCATGGCTTTTGGCGTTTACGTTCACATTCCTTACTGTATTCAGCGCTGCACTTATTGTGACTTCGCGACTTACGAGCAAAGTAAGATTTTGCCTCCGGATCAGTACGTCCAATTGCTATTTGAAGAGATTCGCCAAAAGCATCGCTACTATCAGCCTCAAAAGTTAGACACACTTTACTTTGGTGGCGGAACACCAAGTTTGATCCCTGCTCATCTTATTGTAGCTGTTATCAAAGAGCTGGGTAGATATGGCTATACAACTGGACCCGAGACCGAAATCACGATCGAGATTAATCCGGCGACAGTCGACAAAGAAAAATTGAAAATGTACATCGACCACGGAGTAAATCGCTTCAGTGTGGGAGCTCAAACTTTCGATGATCGTTTGTTAAAAATGGTGCATCGCGAACACTCAGCAAAACAGACGCTGGAAACTCTGGACCTTTTGCGAGCTCACAACTTAAATTTCAGCTTCGACATTTTGTTCGCATTGCCCTCTCAAACTCTGGAAGGCCTACAAAATGATGTTCGCATCGCCGTGGAACAAGGGGCAAAACATATCAGCCCCTATTGTTTAACAGTTCCCGAAGGCCATCCCCTTTCTAAAGGCCGTGCTTTAGATGACGAGCAAGTCGATATGTTCGATTTCATTGCCAACGAGCTCACTGGACATGGGTTTCAACAGTACGAAATTTCCAACTTTGCAATCCCGGGATATGAATCACGACACAATATGCTTTATTGGATCGATCAACCTTATTGGAGCTTGGGATTAAGTTCTCATTCGTATTCCAAAGAATCTAAATGGGGTACTCGATATTGGAATTTGAACTCTATTGGTGAATACAAAAAGCAGATTCTTGAGTTCGAAGGAAAAGAGTTCACGTCGCCATCCCTTCATTTACCCGACGCGCAAGTGGAACAACTAGAAATGCATCAAGCCCTCACGGACTTTTGTCATACTTCCATGCGTTTAATGCGTGGCCTCAGTGAACGAGAACTGCAAGAGAAATTCCCTGTTGCGGTCTATCATCAAATTTCCAGCATTATGAATAAACTCGTGGGCAATGGTTGGGTTCAATCTGACCAAGAGCATTGGAAATTAACACGAGACGGCCTAGTTATTAGTAACAAGGTTTTCCAGGAACTTACCTTCCTCAAAGAAGATGTCTAGGTTCCAAAAATCTGCTCCCACCCTAATTGACAATATCTAATGAATACACAATCTTAAGTATTGCGAAAGGAACTTTCATGTCAGAAGAAAACAACTCTCAAAATTCCAATCCAGCGGCATCTGAAAATTTCGATGTCTCTTCTGAAATTCAAAAGCTTCAAGATCAAGCAGAGAAGTATAAAAACGATTTCTTGTACCTGCGCGCGGAATTTGAAAACTATAAACGCAACGCGATCAAAGAGCGTTCCGAGTTGATGAAATACGGTGGCGAAAGATTCATCCGTGACCTTTTGGATATCGTAGATAACTTTGATCGTGCTTTAGCAGTGAACGTAACCGCAGAGAATCTGGGGACTTACAAACAAGGCATCGAGATGACAGCCTCCGAACTTCGCAACCTTTTGGCGAAACATTCTGTGATTGAAATTCCGTCTGAGGGTGCCCCATTTGATCCAAATATCCATGAAGCATTAAGCAGTGAGGCTACAGAAAAAGTGGCTCCTGGGCACGTGGCGCGCGTATTTAAAAAACCATACAAATTGCACGACAAGGTGATTCGCACAGGCCAAGTGGTTGTTGCGAAAAAACCAGAATAAGAGGCGTTGATTGTCTAAGAAGGACTACTACTCGCTTTTAAATGTTTCGCGTACAGCTACTGGGGATGAAATTAAAAAATCATTCCGCAAGCTTGCGATGCAGTATCATCCCGATAAAAATCCGGGTGACAAAAAGGCCGAGGAGAAATTCAAGGAACTGAGCGAAGCATACGAAGTTCTCAGCGATACTAAAAAACGCGAGATGTATGATCAATTCGGTCACGCCGGCCCTGGTTTTGGTGGTGGCGGCGGAGCTGGCGGTCCCTTCGGTGGTGCCGGCGGCTTTGGTGGTTTCGGCGGCGGCTTTGGAGGCAACACTGGCGGCGCTGGTGCTGGTGGAGATCCTTTCCAAGATATTTTCGGTGACGTCTTTGGCGACATCTTTGGTGGCGCTCGCGGCGGTCCTGGTGCCGGCGCTGGTGCACGCACTCGCCGACCTCAAAAGGGTACAGATTTACGTTATACATTAAATGTTTCTTACGAAGAAGCCGCGGTTGGCACTGAAAAAGTAATCAGCTTCATGCGCCAGCGTGGAAATAAAGAGGAATCCGCAAAACTTTCTGTCAATGTCCCCGCTGGAGTAAAAGAGGGCCAACGACTTAAACTTTCTGGAGAAGGTGATGCAGGGGCCGGTGGTTCTGCTGGAGACCTTTATGTGATTATCGCCCTCCAGGAGCATCCTTTATTTAAGCGTGCTGAAAACGATGTCACGCTGGATTTACCTATCACCTACACTGATGCTATCCTAGGAACAAGTATCGAAGTTCCAACTTTGACGGGCAAAGCGATGATTCGCATCCCACCTGGAACTCATTCTGGACAAACGTTTCGTTTGAAAGGAAAGGGCTTTCCAAAAATTGGTGGTTTTGGCTCTGGTGATATGATGGTTAGAATATTGGTGGACACTCCTCCAACTCTTTCTAACCGCCAAAAAGAATTGATTGAAGAATTAGCCAAGTCCGGGGACGCAACACCGATGGTGAAGTCCTTCCACGAAAAAGTGTCTCACTTGATGAGGAATAGAAAATGACATCTAAGCTCGCTTTGATTTTCTCCGCATTTGTAATCGCTTCTTGTACTACAACAACGACGAAAAAAACGGAGATCAAGCCAGCTCCTGTCACTAAAAACAACGGCAAAAAGGGTAAGGGAATGTCAGGGTTAGCTGCAAAGCCACCCCAGACAGCTCCCCCGTCCGCCATCACTCAAGTTCCTACCGCGCCGGTGGCTCAAGATCCTTTGACTGTACTTAAGGGCCTGGTCGCGCAATCCGTTCAAGCTCCCACAAAACAAGAGCAAGATGTGTATCGCTTGCGCGCTATTGAAGATGTAGAAAATCGTCTAAATGAAAAACAGCTTGAGGAAGTTGCTGATAACTCAGACTACGGTTTTCTGCGTGGACATGCTATGGCTCGCCTTGCTGATAAAGCCCTTGAAGAGCGTGATATTTCCAAAGCAAAAAAATATTACGCAGGCGTGATCGACTATTTGCCAGAGAGTGATCTGGCAATTCGCGCTAAAGACATCTTGTCGCAACTGGATGCTGCTAAAAACGTTCAATCTAAAACTGTCGGTGTGGTTCTTCCACTCAGTGGAAAGAATGCACCCGTAGGACAACGCGCGCTTCGCGGCCTTGAAATGGGCTTAGGGCTTCATGTTCCCGGATCGGGATTTAAATTGGCGGTCATGGACAGCGAAGGCAATCCAGACTCTGCTCGTCGTGGTGTAGAAAGATTAGTAAAAGAAGACAATGTTATTGCGGTTGTTGGAAGTTTGCTAAGTAAGACCGCTCCTGCAGTCGCTGCAAAATCTGATGAGCTGGGTGTTCCTAGTATCGCTTTATCACAACGTTCTGGCTTAACCGAAATTGGCCCTACAGTTTTTAGAAACTCTCTGACAAGCGAAATGCAAGTCCGTCAGCTGGTAAGAACAGCGATGGACGACATGGGCATGAAGAAATTTGCAGTATTATATCCAAATGATCAGTATGGTGTCGAATTCACGAATATCTTCTGGGATGAAGTTTTGGCTCGTGGTGGGCAGATTACGGCAATCCAAACTTATTCAACCAAAGAAACTGACTTTCGCTTGGTGGTTCAACGCTTAGTTGGCACATACTACGGAGAAGGTCGTCAGGATGAGTTCAATCTGCGTTTGAAAGAGTTGAAACACTCCGACAAAAAACGTTCTGCCCGCAAAGATAATACAGAAAATGTTCTCCCGCCGATCACCGATTTCGACGCGATCTTTATTCCGGATAGCGCTAAAGCAATGGGCCAAATTGCTGCGATGCTCGCATTCAATGATGTTCGTGGCGTAAAGTTAATGGGAACAAATTTATGGAATACCCCGGGCATTGCAAAACGTGCCGGTAACTTTTCAAACAACTTAATGTTCGTGGATTCAATCGCTCCTATGACTCAAGATCAATCCCGTTTTATCACGGAGTATAAAAACCTCTACGGCGAAGCTCCATCCCTGATTGAAATCCAAGCGTATGACGCTGGCTTAATCTTACGTCAATTAGTGGCCTCAGGGGCCGACACGCGCGAAGCATTAACAGCCAAGCTGATTGGTCTTAAGAAGTTCCCAGGATCCCTTGGCACGCTCACAATGAGCTCTGAGCGCGAGATCGAGCGCCCTGTAGTCTCTTTGACCGTGGAAAAAGGTGAAATTGCACCTATGCGTATTCGCCAATAGCTCACATAAGAATATTTAATACACTTTTTTTAACCGGCCCCCTCAACCTTCCCGTCTAAGGAACACAAAGCGGCAAACTAGACCGCTTAGTCCAAAGAAGGGGGCTGTTATGAAAAATCCGATCACAGAAAACATTGTTACTGAGTGCCGTAGAAAACTTATCCTTACAAAACAAGACATTCTGAATCGTTTCAGAACAGCCCAGTTGGAGTTTACCCATTCGGAAAAGACCGGGGACGAAGGAGATATCTCGGTCGCGCATATCGAGGAACATACTTTTCTGGTGTCGCAAGAGCGCATGAGAAATCAACTGCTCGAGATCGAGATGGCCCTCTCCCGCATAGAGAGCGGGACTTACGGCCTTTGCGAAGAAACGGAAGAGCCGATTGAAGCAGATAGATTGCTTGCAATTCCTTGGACAAGACTTTCTATCGAGGGTGCAGAAATGCGCGAGGCAGTAAGCAGAAAGTTTGCGCGTTAAAAAATCTGTTTCACTTTCTGTTTCTGTATCACTTTCTGTCTCGACACTTTTCACTCTCACAGCGGCGCAATAAAGCAGTGCTTACTAATTCGTCACGCACTGCTTTTTGCTTTACACTCCACCGATCCCCCGTAATAACGAGCAAGAATTTTCGGGAATGATCATCATATCGGGGGGTGAGATGAACGCAACCGAACTAAGTGCTACAGATTTAGAAAACTTAAAGGATTCGCTGCTAATTCAAAAAGGCTCGATCCTAAATAAGTCACACGAGTTCATTGCAGAACAATCCAGCATCAGTGGCGCTGGTGATGAAGCAGAAGTTGCTTCACAAGATGTTGCAAACAACATCTCTATCCACTTGCAGGAAAGAGATCGCACGGCACTCTATGCAATCGAAAGAGCATTGGGGAAAATCTCTGATGGGACTTACGGCCAGTGTGAAGCATGCGGAGAGCTAATTGGCGCTCGCAGACTTCAGGCTAGACCCTTCACAGCCCTATGTATTGAATGCATGGAAGAACAAGAAAGCCAGGCAAATCTTTTCCAGTAATTGTGGATAAACTCACTGGATGAGGTTCCACTGACACGGATGTCAGTCCAATTTTTCAGTTTTCTAATCAAGTCCATTCAAGCATTTCCTACCTCGCTCCGAAAAGTCTCATACATGAAACATTTCCCGCATCAACGCGGAGGAGCGGTATGAGTTTTGACGATAAAGTTCTAGAAATCCCACAGACACTTCCAATGCTACCTGTGAGAGACATCGTTGTTTTCCCCTACATGATCATTCCATTGTTTGTAGGTCGCGATTCTTCAATCCGTTCTGTTGAGGAAGCTTTAGCTAAAAATCGCCTTATCTTCCTTGCATCACAAAAAGATATCTCCGAAGAAAATCCAACTCCAGATTCTATCTACACAGTAGGTACAATCGCGATGATCATGAGAATGCGTAAACTTTCTGATGGTCGCGTAAAAATCTTGATTCAAGGTGTAGCTAAGGGTCGTGTAAAAAACTACTCTAAGACAAATCCTTCTTTCGAAGTTGCGGTTGAAAAAATCGAAGAAATCCCAAATCAAAAATCTGTTGTAGAAAACGAAGGTTTGATCAGAACTGCGAAAGAGCACATCGAGCGCATCATCGCTTTGGGTCGCCCTCTTTCTCCAGACATCTTGTTGGTACTAGACGATGTCACTGATCCAGGTCGTATTGCTGACTTGATCGCATCAAACCTAGGTATCAAAGTTCAGGACGCTCAAAAAGTTCTTGAGACTCATGATTCAACTGAAAGACTTAAAATCGTTACTGAGATTTTGGCTGCTGAGCTTGAAGTTATGCAAACTCAACAGAAGAATCGTCCAAATGCAAAAGAGGACGCTAACAAATCTCAACGTGAATACTTCTTGCGCGAGCAAATGAAGGCTATAAAGAACGAGCTTGGCGAACAAGATTCTAAATCTGAAGAGATGGATGAACTTCGCGACAAGTTGACTAACGCTGGCATGCCTCCGCATGTTGAAGCTGAAGCAATGAAACAATTGGGCCGTTTGGAGCGCATGCATCCAGATGCATCTGAAGCAACAATGGTTCGTACATACCTAGACTGGATGGCGGATCTTCCTTGGAGCAAAAAATCTGAAGATCATATCGATCTTAAACGCTCTAAAGAAATTCTTGATGAAGATCACTATGAGCTTGAAAAAGCTAAAGATCGTATCATGGAATTCTTGGCTGTTAGAAAATTGAAGCCAGACCTTAAAGGACCTATCTTGTGCTTTGGTGGTCCTCCAGGTGTAGGTAAAACATCTCTTGGTAAATCTATCGCTCGCGCGATGGGCCGTGAATACTTCCGTATCGCTTTGGGCGGCGTGAAGGACGAAGCGGAAATCCGTGGTCACCGCCGTACTTATGTTGGTGCGATGCCAGGTAAAATTATCCAAGCTCTTCGCCAAGCGAAAACAAACAATCCAGTTATCGTACTAGATGAAGTTGATAAATTGGGTTCTGATTTCCGCGGTGACCCTTCAGCAGCAATGCTTGAGGTTTTGGATCCAGAACAAAATGCGACTTTCCGTGATAACTATTTGAATGTGGATTTCGACCTTTCAAACGTGTTGTTCATCGCTACTGCTAACGTGTTGGAGAATATCCCACCAGCATTGCGTGACCGTATGGAAATCTTGAACATCCCTGGTTACACAGAGAACGATAAACTTTTGATCACTAAAAAGCATTTGATCAGAAGACAAATCGAAGCAAATGGTATCACTCCAGAGAACATCAGTTTCACTGATGAAGGTATCAAATACCTTATCGCTGGCTACACTCGCGAAGCAGGTCTTCGTAACCTTGAGCGCGAAGTAGGTTCAGTTTGCCGTAAAGTTGCGAAGATGGTGGTAATGGAAGAAGCGAAATTCGTAGAAGTAAACGCTACGACAGTTCCAGAGCTTCTTGGTCCTCCACGCTTCCAACGCGACGACAAGATCGCTGACTCTCAAGTAGGTGTTGTGCAAGGTCTTGCATGGACACAAGCTGGTGGTGAAGTGTTGACTGTTGAAGCTTTGAAAATGAAAGGTAAAGGACATCTTTCACTTACAGGCCAACTTGGCGATGTGATGAAAGAATCTGCTCACGCAGCAATGTCTTATGCTCGAGCTCACATGGAAGAACTCAATATTCCAGAGGACTTCTTTGAAAAGTACGATATCCATATCCATTTGCCAGCAGGTGCGATCCCTAAAGACGGTCCTTCTGCAGGTATCACTCTTACAACTGCGCTTGTAAGTTTGATGACAGGCACTCCAGTTCGCCATGACTTGGCAATGACTGGTGAAGTGACACTACAAGGTCGCGTGCTTCCTGTCGGTGGTATCAGAGAGAAGTGTCTTGCAGCTTTGAACCTTGGTATTACGAATATCATCATCCCAATGGCTTGTAAAAAAGACTTGGCTGATATTCCAAAAGTATTCAAAGACAAGATTAACTTTATCTTCGCCGAAAATCTTGATGAAGTGTTCGCAGTAGCGTTCGATAAAAATGCTGCTACAGATGCTAAAAAGAACGGCGTTAAGAAAGAAGCTAAGAAAACTAAATCTCTAGCAGCTTAAGCACTAGAGTAACAAAAAGCATCGCCCCTCCCTAATGACGATGTATAGAACGGACTGAGAAATCAGTCCGTTTTTCTTTTTTCCGGACCTCGGATTGCAAAACTCCCCAATCAAATCTATCCTATTTCCCAAACATCCAACGCGGTGATGCAACAAACAACGCGCAAGTAGGCAGGCACCTTTATGAGATTTACTTCTTTGATTTTGGCAGTGGCGCTTTCTTTTTCTGTTTTTTCAGCAGAGGCAAAAAAAAGAAAACAAAATAAAACTCAATTTCTATCCGGCGTGGTTGAGAAATGTCATGATGGCGATACTTGTCGTGTGAAGGTTGGAAATAAAATAGCCAAGGTTCGCTTTGCGGGGATCGATTGCCCTGAGCTTTCGCAAAAGTATGGCAAGCAAGCGCGTGATTTCACTGAATCCGTCGTTCGAGGAAAACAAGTAAATCTAGAGTGCGATGGAAAGTCTTTTGATCGTGTTACTTGTACTGTTTTCATCGGCGATAAGAATGTTAATTTGATGATCGTTCAAAATGGTTGGGCCTATGATTCTACCAAATACTCAAAGGGTCGTTATCTTGCGTCCGTTGATGAAGCAAGAAATCAACGTCTTGGGATTTGGTCTGACAACAATCTTACTAGTCCCTATTGCTATCGTCATAAGACGAATAAGAAATGTGCCCTTGATCAAAGCTATATGCCTTAGCGTCTTCAAAGATTTCTTCGATCTCGCCTGATTCTCCAAAAACAATGATCTGTGCATCCATTTCGGCAACACAAGATTGGATGACCTTTTTTGGAGCATACATCCCGATTTTTGTAAGAACATTAGCGCTCATACAGTTATCTGCAATGACCGAAACTGTGTGGCGACCACTTAAGCCGGCTCTTAATGGATGAATATACAAAGTTGAGGATTCGCTATCGAATAAGCTGCCTCGCGATTCGGTCGTGGAGATAGCATCTTTAAACAGACCCAGTTCTTTTTCGACGTCAGAACTATGCATGCGCACGTGAATTGATTTTTTAGGACAGTTAAAGAAGCGAATTCCCTCCGCCAAGTGAACCATCCCCATCAGTGATTGTTCTTTACTTAAGATATTTTTCACAGCTTGATCGATCATATACCCACGAATCAGACTTCGAAGGTCTAAATTGCGCGAGTCTTCGCGAAACGGTTCAAAAAATCCATCTGATAAAGCACTGATATCCAAAGCTTTTTCTAAAACTTCAGCGACAGGTTTGCTCATTTCGAAGGAATCATCGCCCTCCACCGTCAGCACTCGGCAAATTTCGGATTGAGGATCATCCAGATTCAAGATGCTTTCCACTTCCGCTAGTTTTTGCAAAGTGAACGTCAGAAGGGGTTCGTAATCACCCTCGGAGAACAGATTGATCTGAATGAAATCACCCAGCATCGGCCGACCTGCTTGAGCCGTCACTTTCAGGGTAGATGCTGGAATATTGAAGTTTTGGGATTGTTCCATGTCCATCAACGATAAAAGCAAAAAACCCCGGGTGACATCATCAACCGGGGTTTCTGTAAGATAACATTTAAAGGGAGGGGCTTATTGTTTAAAACCCTTCAGGCGGTCGTTTTCGGATTCCAAAACTCGAACCAAAGTTTTGAGGTCCGTAACTTCATCCTTCAACTGGAAGATTTGCTCTTCCTTTTCCTGAAGGATCTGCGTGTAAGCTTTTTTTAATTCATTCAAAAGCTTATTTGCAGCTGTAAGGATCGGCTCATCCTTATTTACTTTAACCGTCTTTTCAGCAAGGTCCTGAGCCTTCACTTCGTCCTTTGAAGAAGCCATTTCCGTTCCTTCTTTCATCATTCCTTGATGAGCACCCACCAAAGCAAGGTCTTCGCTTTCTTGGGAGGGGCGATGTACTCTTTGATGGGTACCCATCGGTTCATCCATGATGAAGTACTTGCCGTCTTCAAATCGGAATCGAATGTCGTCAGCTTTGATTCTTCGGCGGAGAGTACTCACACTAATTCTGTATTTAGTGGAGTAGTCCATTAGCGGTAGCCAAGAACCATTCATCTCAACGTTCATTCGATCCCCTTTTACTCACCCCGGCTGGCGCCAAAGTGCAAGTAGCTAGCTTTTCGGAAATGGTGGTCGCCTACTCAGCTTGCGTAATCAACCCTATCACAGGACTTCAGTCTGTCAAAGATAGTGTGACTACTTACTCAAATTCAACAAAAAACAGGACCTTGATCTGGCTATTCAGCGACTAGTCACGCTTTTAAGCTGGACCAACGTCTGACCAGTGTTGCCCTCCACGACGTGAGATCAGATACTTAAGCAAGTTTATGCGTATAAAAGATAAGAAGAAGATAGCTTTAGTTTTAAGTGGAGGCGGCATCAAAGCGGCGGCTTTCCACATTGGTGTTTGCCTAGCTCTTCAAGAAAAAGGTTTCAAGTTCGCTGGCGGAACCAAAGAGATGGTGCGTCAGAATTTCGATGAAAACGATCCGATGACCATCCGTTGTTACGTCGGGTCCAGTGCGGGTGCTTTTGTTGCTTCAATCTTAGGAGCTGGATATCCAATCGAATCTTTGATCAACGCTTTTCAAGTAGGCTCGGGAACGACACCAACCTTTGAGAAATCTGATCTTAGATATCTCAAACCAATCTCTTACCGAAATATCTTTAACTTAAACTCTAGCGGACTTTTGAAATTCATACCTCGAACTTTACTGGATAAAACCATTGTTAAAGGCGGAGTAGAGTCCTTGATCAAAAACGGTCTTAAACTGAATGGTTTGTTTTCGACCGGTGGGATTGAAAGTTATTTGCGTAAAGAGGTTTTGCTGGATAATGACTTTGCTCGCTTGGGGGTAGATCTGTTTGTGATCGGTACCCAGCTTAACCACACTCGCAAAGCTATCTTTGGTAACTTTCCCGAGTCTTATAAAACTTCAAATCACATGTACATAAACTATGCACCGATCAGTACGGCGGTTGCCGCGTCGACATCGTTGCCGCCCGTGTATGCTCCCTATGGAATCAAACGGCCCGAAGATAATAAAGAGTTGTTCTTTTACGATGGGGAAATCAGAGACACCCTTTCAACTCACGTAGCCGCTGATCACGGTGCGGATCTAGTCATTTCTTCTTATTCCACGCAGCCCTATCACTATACAGAAGAAATGGGATCGCTTCATAAGTACGGGATACCATTGATTTTAAATCAAGCTCTGTATCAAGTGATTCAGCAAAAGATTGCAAAGCATATCCAAGCACAAAACGATATTAAAACGATCTATAATGCTGTTGATGGATACTTAAAGCAGATTAAATTGCCTGAAGAACAGCGCGAAAAGCTTTTGGAAATCATTCGCGAACGCGTTCATCATCGCCCCGAAGTTGATTACATCTATATTTCTCCGCGTCCTCAGAACTACGAAATGTTCTTTGTGGATCACTTTAGCTTGAATCCAGAGATCTTGGCCCGCATCGTGCGCATCGGGTTTAAATCGGGAATCAACACCCTTCGCCAGTTCGATTTCAGGTAAGTCCCTACCTTTTTGGGCTACGGCCTTACCTGAAGATGTAATTACTTACCTTTCAAAAGAAAAACCCCGGTTTATCGCCGGGGTTTTAAAAATACCTAGTTATCGTAAGTCCTTCGTCAGATGGACAAAGTGTGTCTTTACCTCTGGCGCGACCTTTTACACGTACCTTTTACACGTACCTTTTACACGTACCTTTTACACGTACCTTTTACAGAAGGCTTTTTTCTACGGCGGCGAACAATGGGCCTGACATAAAGCCCATGCACATGATTGCCAATGCCATAACCACAACAGTTACTGTCGTTGCATTCAAAGAATGCTCCGCTACGTCTGCGTTGCCGTCTCTCATGTACATAACAACGATAGGGCGCAAGTAGTAGTAAACGGAAATTACGGAGCTAATCATACCCCAAACTGCCAACCACAAAAGACCTTCACCGATGGCTGCATTGAACAGATAAAACTTACCGAAGAATCCCAAAGTTGGTGGGATACCCGTCAATGAAAGCAAGAACACCGTCAAGCAAAGAGCCATCATCGGTCTTTGTTTCGCGAATCCTGCTAGATCATCGATGTTGATGATATGGTTTTCTGATTTCTCAAGCATGCTTGCGATAGCGAAAGCACCCAAAGTCATCAATCCGTAGCTCAACAAATAAAAGATCACACCAGAAGCACCAAATGCAGCGTCGTCGCTCACACCCGCTGTGATGACCCCTACAAGAAGGTAACCAGAATGTGCAATTGAAGAGTATGCAAGCATGCGTTTCAAGTTGTTTTGAAGGATCGCTGCCGTATTACCAATGATCATTGTGATCACTGCCAACCACTGAAGGATGTCGAACAAGTGCTCAGAACCAACAAGTGAACGAGTCGCAATCACGCGCAAAAATGCTGCAAAAGAAACTGTCTTAACAGCTGTTGCCATGAAGGCAGAGTGCGGAGTCGGAGCTCCTTGGTACACGTCTGGAGTCCAAGCATGGAATGGAGCAATTGAAACCTTGAAGCAGAAACCCAAGATAACAAACGTGATACCAAACATGAATAGGCGGCTTGATTGAATCAATTCAGCGGCGTTTTCCATGAATGCCAAGATGTTTGTATTTCCAGTTGTTCCAAAAACAAATGCCACACCGTAAAGGAACAATGCCGAAGCAAATGAACCCAGGATGAAGTATTTAAGTGCAGCTTCCTTGGAAAGTTTTTCTTCGTGGCTCATCGCGATCATCAGATACAATGCCAAAGACATCATTTCGAGACCGATAAATACCATCAAAAGGTCGACTGCAGATACTAGGATCAACATACCAACTGCAGAAGACATCGCCAGGAATATCAATTCCGAGAATTGTTTGCCAGTCGTTGATGGATTTTCGTACATCATGATCATAGCCGCTCCAGCAGAGAACAAAGCAATCACGCCCATCCACTGAGTCACGCCGTCAAAGATCAAGCCGTTATTAAACGCAGTTTTACCCGCGCCCCCGAAAACGACTAATAGACCAACAGCGATCACGATACCAATTAAAGCTTGGCAAAGAGTGATGATCGGATTTTGCTCGCGGTTGCCACGCAAAACTTTGGCCGTGATCGGCACAAGGCTGGCTAGGAACAACGCGATCATTGGTGAAACAAGAAGAATGTCGCTAAGACCAATATTCATATTCATTATTTATCTCCTTGTGCTTCAGCTGTCGTCGTTTCCGCAGCCGTTGGAGCTGCCGTTGTTGCCGTCGCAGTCGCACCAGGTTCATTGATAGTCAAATTGTAACTATTTTTGTGTTGTACCAAGTGATCGATACTTGCTTTTGAATAGCTCAGGAAATTATTCGGGAACAAGCCCATCCAGAACACCATCAAAACCAGAGGTAACATCACTACGATCTCGCGAAGGTTCAAATCATGAAGTGGGTGATGTTCGTCTTTAACCAACTCACCTTGCTCACCAAAGAACACACGTTTAAACATCCACAGCATGTAAACCGCACCAAGTACAACACCCGTAACTGCAAAGTATGCAAATACAGGTTGAGCTTGGAAGGTACCCATTAGGATAAAGAATTCGCCCACGAACCCGTTCGTCATCGGAACCGCAATCGAAGAAAGCGTGATGATAAAGAAGAAGATTGTGAACAACGGAAGAACACCAGCTAAGCCACCGTACTTAGAAATTTCACGAGAATGCGTTCTTTCATAGATCATACCGATCAAGATGAAGAGTGCCCCTGTAGAAACACCGTGATTCAACATCTGATACAAGCCACCTGTCATACCGTAAGCATTAAATGCAAACAGACCCAGTAAGATATAACCCATGTGAGAAACGGAAGAGTACGCGACAAGTTTCTTAACGTCAGGTTGGATCATCGCTACCAAGGCGCCGTAGATGATACCCACAGTACCGATAAGCATGAACAACCAAGCCCAGTATTCAGAAGCCTCTGGGAACAAAGGAATCACCCAGCGCATGAAACCGTAAGTACCCATCTTCAGCATAACACCGGCAAGAATAACTGAGCCAGGAGTTGGGGCTTCAACGTGGGCATCGGGTAACCAAGTATGAACTGGAAATGCCGGAACTTTGATCGCGAATGCCAAAGCAAACGCAAAGAACAACAAAGTTTGAAGGCTAAAGAAAGTTCCACCCACAAATGGGATTTTCAATTTATAGAAATCAAGCAAGCTTGCGCTCATTTGACCTGTCGTTTCTTGAGTTAGGTACATCATATAAATCATCGCAACAAGCATCATCACTGAGCCGGCGAATGTATAAATGAACAACTTAACTGTTGCGTAAATTCTGCGTGAACCACCCCAGATACCGACCATGAAATACATCGGAATAAGTGCCAATTCCCAGAATACATAGAAGAAAATCGCATCCATCGCCAAGAACGTACCAAGCATCGCTGTTTGCAAGATGAACATGCAAACGTGGAAACCTTTGATTCTTTCGCTGATCGAAGTCCAACTCGCCAGGATAATGATCGGAGTCAAGAACGTCGTCAGAAGAACCAACCACAACGAGATACCGTCGATACCAAAGAAGTAACTGATCCCAAAACGTTCGATCCACATATAGCGCTCAACCATTTGCAGGTTCGCTGTTGCCGTATCGAATTGTTGAAGCATGGCCAAAGAAACGATGAATTCGATGATCGCAAAGCCCAATGCCAAAGGACGAAGAGTCTTAGCATTTGGCCAAACTGCGATGATCAAAGCAAACAATAGAGGTAGAAAAACAATTGTACTCAGGATCATATCTTACCCCATGATCACGTATGAAAGGACAACGACGACACCGATACCGATGTACATCGCGTACTGCTGCATATTTCCGGTCTGAAGAGAGCGGCCCAAAGAGCCCATTCCGCGAACCAAATCCCCTGCCCAGTATGTGCACTTGTCGATGAAATTCACATCAACATAGTACCAAATGGACTTACTTACGTTTACCAAAGGATTAATGATTCCGCCGAAGTACGCTTCATCAACGAAATATTTGTTATAAACCAAGTTATAAACTGGCTTGATGCTTTCAGCGATTTTCTTAGGAGTCTCTGGAGACTTCACATAGAACTGATAAGCAACTGTCGCAGAGATGATCGCCAAACCTACAGAGCAACCCATCAACATCCATTCAGTGGAAGCTTCAAAGTGGCCCAAGTTCGGGATTTTAGTAATCAAAGGATCCAACCAGTGCTCCCAAACATTAGGGATGTGACCCAAATGCTCGCCGATAACGTGAGGGATACCAATCCAACCACCGATCACAGACAACACTGCAAGAACGATCAATGGGATCGTCATCAAAGCCGGAGATTCATGCGGATGAACATGCGAAGGAACGCGTGATTTGCCCCAGAAAGTCAGAGCCATCAAACGAGTCATATAGAACGCTGTCAAAGTTGCACCCAAAGCACCCGCTGCCCACAAGATCGGAGACCCCATTGGTGAGAAGAATGCATAAGCCAAGATTTCATCTTTAGAGAAGAAACCCGCAAATGGTGGCATACCGATAATCGCCAACCAACCCAAGAAGAACGTCGCATGCGTGATCGGAAGGTACTTTTTAAGTCCACCCATCTTCCGTATGTCTTGTTCCTCGTGCATGGCATGGATCACCGAACCAGAGCCCAAGAACATCAAAGCTTTAAAGAATGCGTGAGTCATTAAGTGGAACATTGCTGCGCCGAAAGCACCCACACCACAAGCCAGGAACATGTAACCAAGTTGAGATACAGTCGAGTACGCTAGTACTTTCTTAATATCCCATTGAGTCATACCGATAGTTGCTGCAAGAACCGCAGTTGCTGCACCGATAATCGCAATCACCATCATTGTGTTTGGGGCCATGATGAACAACGGATTCAAACGGACGATCATGTAAACACCGGCAGTTACCATCGTCGCCGCATGGATCAACGCTGATACTGGAGTTGGACCGGCCATCGCGTCTGGAAGCCAAACGTACAATGGAATTTGTGCAGATTTACCCGTGGCACCGATGAACAAGAACAAAGTACCCAAAGTCACAGCACCCATCCAAGAAGCTTCCGCCGTCGTTGGAGCCAGAGCATTTAATTCGTGGAAGTTCAAAGTTCCAAAAGTCATGAACAAGATGAACATACCAAGCAAGAAAGCGGCATCACCAACACGGTTTGTGATAAAGGCTTTCATACCTGCTGCAGCTTTGTCTGCATCTGTGAACCAGAAACCGATTAGCAAGTACGAGCAAAGACCCACACCTTCCCAACCAACGAACATCACAAGCAAGCTGTCACCTAAAACTAGCAACAACATGTTAAAGATGAACAGATTCAAGTATGCGAAGTATTTTGCAGCACCCTTATCGTGGTGCATGTACCCGATCGAGAACAAGTGGATCAAAGTACCAACACCCGTGATCACAAGGATCATGATCGCGCTGATTTGATCGACTACAAAGCCCGCGTTCACTTTAAATTTATCGACCGCCATCCATTCAAAGAACGAAACAGCGATACGACGAGATTCAGCAGCCATACCAACAAGGTCAGTTACCAAAAGAATCGCAGAGATGAAAGAGATCGCAACCGCAAGAGTCGCAATCACGCCCGCCACATTTGCGGAGTGTTTTTTATAACGGAAACCGTTGATTAGAAAACCCACCAACGGACTTAGGATAACAATGGCCATTAATACTGAGTGGTTCATCAGGCCTATCCTTTCAAGTGCTCGAAGAAGCGAATGTTCACTTCGTTAAAGCGTTTAAAGATCGATACGGCCAACGCAAGACCCACAGCTGCTTCCGCCGCTGCAATTGTCATTACGAAAAACACCATGATGTGACCCTCAAGATGACCCAAGTATTTGCTGAATGCGATGAACGTTAAGTTCACAGAGTTCAACATCAACTCGATAGACATCAATAGAACGATCACGTTACGACGAAGAAGGACTCCCGTCATACCCATAACGAAAAGAATCGCTGCTAGGACAAGGTAGTGAGTAAGTCCGATGTTATTGATGAAATCAATGCTCATGTGTTCCACCTTTACTACGAGAAAGAGCAACTGCGCCCACAGCGATCACCAAAAGAAGAACGCCAAGAGCTTCAAAACCAAAAATATATTTCGTGAACAAGATCTGGCCCAGAGCTTTTGTCGTCTCCATGCCTGTCCCAACCAGAACTGGATTGTCTGTCGTTTTCGCCGGAAGTTGGCTGACTGTCATCGCGATAGACGCAATAACCATTCCTGCCAAAAGACCTACCGACATGATCTTCAAAATGCCTGAAAACTTACCGCGCGTGAACGCGGAGATGTCTTGTTTCAGGTCGAAAAGCATGATGACCATCGTGAAAAGAACCATTACGGCGCCGGCGTATACGATCAACTGAACACCCGCGATAAAGTAAGCGTTCAATGTCACGAATAGAGCGGACATCCCCACCATTGTCATAGCAAGGCTTAATGCCGAATAGATCGGATTTTTCAAAAGGATTACCATCAGGCCCGAGCCCAACGTTACGATCGCTAAAAACCAAAAAAGAAAAGCGTCTGCTGTCACTTTTAGCTCCTTACAAAGATGCTACGTAAATCACGAAAGCCGTGATGATCGTGTTAGCCAAAGCCCATGGAAGCATCGTTTTCCAACCAAGATCCATCAATTGATCGTAGCGGAAACGAGGCAATGTCCAGCGAACCCAGATGAATAACCACAAGAACAAGAAGAATTTCACGTTGAAAACCAGGAAGTGAATTAACGCAACCAAAGCTGATGCCCAGTTTGCATTTGAAGTCACAGTCATGGCCCATTCACGAATCTGTTCAACAGTTACCCAAGGAATTCCATAACCACCAAAGAAGAAGATCGCCATTAAACCAGAAGCGATCATCATGTGGCCGTACTCACCGATAAAGAACATGTTGAATTTGAAACCACCGTACTCGGTGTGGAAACCAGCAACTAGCTCTGACTCACCCTCTGCCAAGTCAAATGGAAGACGGTTAGATTCTGCGAATGTTGAAGTGAAGAACAACAAGGCGCCCAATGGTTGATAGAAAATACCCCAGTTTGGAAGCCACTGAGAAGAAATCGTGTAACCCATGAACTGGAAGTGCAAGTGACCTTGTTGCGCCAAAGTCATATCGCTCAAGTGGAAAGTTCCGTACATCATGATTACTCCTACGATAGAAAGGCCCAGGGCCAACTCGTAAGAAATCGTTTGTGCAGAAGCGCGAAGCGCACCCATCAAAGAGTACTTATTTCCTGAACCCCAACCCGCCATCAACATCGTGTAGGCCGCTAGAGAAGAAACACCCAAGATGAATACGATACCAACACCGATATCATAACCTTGAACCAAGAATGTGTATGGACCCCACGTTTGACCGAACAATTCGAATGTCCCTACCGAGATTGGTGTCGACATTGGAATCGCCGAAAACGCAACCGCACCCGGAATCAACGCAAATACCGGAGCTGCATAGTACAACAATGGTTTTGCTGTTGAAGGAACGAAAGCTTCTTTCGTCAAGAACTTCACGGCATCGGCCAATAACTGCATCAATCCCAAAGGACCGACACGATTTGGACCAAGACGGTTTTGAATGAAAGCAGAACCACGACGCTCAACCCATACAAGGATCGGCACGAGTTGAACCATCATCAAAAAGATAACAACGAGCTTAAGCCCGTTGACGATAATTTCGAATGAATCTTTACCCATTCCCATTGATTAATCCCATTCCAATGCTTTTGATTTAACTTCCCAGAACAAACCGAAAATGAAGACGGCCAAGAAGAAGATCATTGATCCGAATACAAATGCACCCTGGCCAGAAGCGATGAAATCACGGAAGGACGTCGCCCATGGGTACATAAAGATGATTTCGATATCGAAAAGAATGAAGAGAATTGCTGTGAGATAAAACTTCACAGAAACTTTCGTATCTTTTTTATCTAGCGAAGGGAGACCACACTCGTAGGGCTCGTACTTAACCGGATGATAATGGACTTTTCCACCTGTCTTAATTGAAAGCCAGACCAGAAAACTGCCAAATAGCGCAATAAAAATTACGATGAAAATGATTCCACCGAGTGCCACAAACCCTCCAAAGTTGTCGTTATTATTTGGATTTCAATTAGTTATATATGTGGTGCCTCTGAAATCCAAGAAATATGAATGGAAACAAGGCGATAACCATGGCAACATGAGCGCACAAAATGAAAGCCGAAATGACTCATACAAGGCTCGAATCGATACTAGATCGCGCCTTCGAAACAACCCGCGGTAAAATTCAAGTGAGTGGAGCTTCCTCTCCGCTCGCGCTTGCTTTCTTTTTGTCACAAACATACTCTAAAAAAATCAACGGCTTGCCGCACGTAGTTGTAGTTGGCAGTCAGCAAGAAGCATTGAAACTTCAGCAGCTTTTGATGTTCTTTGACCCACTTCGTCAGAGCACGATTTTGCCGGCGTTTGATGTTTCTGCTTATTCCGGTCTTTATCCAAACACGAGATCAGCTGCTGATCGCGTGCGTTTTCTTGCAAAAGCACAGGGTGCAAAGGCTGGCGAAATATTCATTGCCTCACCTGACGCGCTGATTCAGAAAACAATTCCAGTCAAAATTCTAAAAGAAACCTCGCGAACTTTGTCAGCTGGCGAGGAGTTGCCAGAAGACATTGCCGAATATTTGAATTCCCTTGGATACGTTTCTGCGCCGATGGTTGAGGACAAGGGACAATATGCTTTGAGGGGAGGAATCGTTGATATCTTCCCACCCACTGAAGACATGCCAGTTCGCCTGGATTTGTTTGGTGATCAAATCGAAACTCTTCGGCACTTTAATGTGGATGATCAGCGCAGCGCCGATGAAATCAAATCCTTTCTTTTAACTCCTGCTCGTGAAGTTTTGTTCCGTGATGAAACTCACGAAAGACTTTTACAAAGAGTTCGTGCGCACATCGATGGTCGCCCCGTCGACAAAGCCGAGGCTGACGAAATGCTTCGCTCTTTGGTTCTTAAAAATTCGTTTCCGGGTATTGAATTTTTACTACCCTATTTTTATGGCGAGCCTGCAAGCCCAATCGATCACTTTCCAGGTGCCGTGAATGTTTGGTTCTTAGATCCTGTTGAAATCTCACGTAACGCCGATGACTTCATGGCGGAACTAAAAGCTGATTACAATACTAGCGAGTCCCACGTGATTCGCCCCGAGATGGATTTACTGTTCCAAGGCTTTGAGCAGATTGCTTATCCTCAGAACAGCCGCCAAATTTATTTTTCAACATTAGAATACTTAGATGATGCAAATGATGAGGGGTCTGCGGACTCGCATGTTGAATATCGCACTTCATTGACTCAAGACTTTTCAAATTTATCCAGCACAAATCCCGTAGGGTCTGAGTTGTGGTTACAAGCTGCAACCAACAAGCTTCATAAGTGGAGAGACGACGGCTACAGAATTTTCGTCAGCACCAAGAATCAATCACATATTGATCGTCTGTCTTTGATCTTTGAAAAACTCGAACTAAAAGCAGTTCGCTGTGGCCAGGATGAATACAAGTGGGATTCATGGCTCCAAGAACAAGAAAGCGATAAACACCTCATTCACATAGTCAGTCGCTATCTGCCAGACAGCTTGCGCTTTGATGAAGAGCGCGTGATATTTCTGCGTGATGAAGATTTCTTTGGCAAAAAAATGCGCAGCCGGGAGTCTTCAGCAGCGCAAGATTTTCAAAAACAGGCCAAGCGTTTAGCCTTTGGAGATTTGAAGCCCGGCGACCTCGTCGTTCACGTTAAACACGGCATTGGTGTCTACGACGGATTAAAAATAATGGCCATCGGCGGGGTTGAATCCGAGTTCATCCAGGTCGGATTTAAAGACAAGGACAAACTTTATCTGCCCGTCTACCGCATTGGCCAGCTCCAAAAATTTTCTGGTGCTGGTGCAACCACGGTCCTTGATAAACTCGGTGGAACCGCTTGGGAAAAAACGAAAGCTAAAGTTAAATCTCATGTTCGCGATATCGCTGCAGATCTTTTGGCTTTGTATGCAAAACGTGCGGAGATGTACCGACCTCCATTTGAGTTCCGTGAAAACGAAATTCAACTTTTCGAAAATGGCTTCCCCTACGAGGAAACCAATGATCAGTTGCGGGCTATTGGCGATATCTTATCTGATTTAAAATCAACGAAGCCAATGGATCGACTGGTTTGTGGAGATGTCGGTTTTGGAAAAACTGAGGTCGCGATGCGCGCAGCATTTTTTGCTGTTCAAGCTCGTCGCCAGGTTGCGATTCTTGCACCAACCACGGTCTTAACCTTCCAGCACTTTGAAACATTCAAAAAGCGTTTTGAGGGTTGGCCCGTTGACATTCGAGTGTTGAATCGTTTTGTCACTCCGTCGGAAAGCAAGAAAACGGTTCAAGATATTAAAGATGGGAAAGTCGATATCATCGTCGGCACACATAAACTTTTAGGAAGTTCGATAGGATTCAAGGATCTAGGTCTTTTGATTATCGATGAAGAGCAAAAGTTCGGCGTCACTCACAAAGAAAAGATGAAAAAGCTTAAAAACAGCGTCGACACCCTGACCTTGTCGGCAACACCAATACCAAGAACGCTGAATATGGCTTTGGTTGGTATTCGCGATTTAAGTTTAATCAACACGGCGCCTGTCGATAGACTGCCCACACGTACTTTCGTGACCAAATTTGATCAAGAAACTATTCGCAAAGCCATCACCGCTGAAATTTCTCGCGGTGGTCAGGTTTACTTCATTCACAATCGTATCGAATCTATCTATGGACTTGCAGATGAAATCCGCAGCATTGTTCCCGAGGCACGTATTAAAGTTGCACACGGGCAAATGGAAGAGCACGAACTTGAAAAAGCGATGTTGTCGTTTTTTCATCACGAAATTGATGTATTAATTTGTACTGCGATCGTGGAGTCCGGAATGGACGTTCCACGGGCAAATACAATGTTCATTGATTCCGCTCATATGTTTGGTTTATCACAGCTGTATCAGCTGCGGGGTCGCGTAGGTCGCTCAAAAACGCGCGCTTACTGCTATTTGATGATGCCAAAGAATCGCAAGCTCGATAAAGAACAGCAAGAGCGCTTAAAGATCATTCAAGAAAATACAGCTCTAGGTAGTGGTATTAAGATTGCTCAATATGACTTAGAGCTTCGGGGTTCAGGAAATATTTTGGGCGAGGAGCAGTCAGGCCACGTCAATTCTGTCGGCTATGAATTGTACATGGATCTATTAAACGAGGCCTTGGCGGAAGCTAAGGGCGAAAAAGTCGAGGATATGGATCTGGATCCAGAAATCAATCTTAAGATCCCAGCACTTATTCCTGATGCTTACATTAAAGATATCCGCATTCGTTTGGGTTACTATAAAGCACTCGCAGAAATTACTTCGAGCGATGATCTTGATCGGATCGAGGAGGAGTTGCGCGATCAGTTCGGTCCAATTCCTGACCAAACAGTCAATTTGATGGGTTTGATGTTAATTCGACGTCAATGTAAAGAATTAGGTGTTCGCGATATCAGTGCAGGTGTTACTTCAATCTCATTGGTGTTCACAGAAAAAACCAAGCTTGAGCCCGCACGTGTAATTCAGCTGGCGATGAAGGAATCCAAAAAGTATTCCATCACGCCAGATAATCGCCTTAACATCAAGATGGCAACTATTTCGTGGTCCGCTGTCCATCAGGAAATGGAAAAGCTTTTAAATATGATTTAAAATTCCATGCGAAGACCGACACCCCAAATTGGATCGGTCTCCATGTTGGCATCGGCATCACCGCCAGATGATAAATACTGACTCATGAACACATCCAGAAACGTATTTTCTAAGCCATAATTGAAGGTCGCAGATTTTGCCGTATCATTATCAAGCCAGTCTAACTGAAGCAATAGTCCCAATGTGTAAGCATAGCTTGTCGGGGTTGATTCACTGATAGAGCTTGTTGTTGATTTATCGTTAAGTTCCATTTGATACATCGAGAATCCAACATAAGGAGCCACATAGGGTTCCTTCATTAAATTATCTATCGTGTATTTTAGGGTCCCCATGTATTTTGTAACTTCCAAAGTACGCGTATCACCGCTGCGATTATCAGAAATGCTACCCATCCCCGCCGATCCACCCAATGCGATGGATCCCAGAACGAAATTAAATTTATAATCTATAAGCAAACTCAAGATAGAGATCGAATCTCCATTGAAAAGCTCATTGTATGTCTTTCCGTCGTTGGCTGAAACAAAACTAACAGGGATATAGTTTTCATAATTGATCCCAAAGTACACGCCGTGAGTTTCCCGTCGGGTTTTATAATCCGCAAGATTGTCCTGACGTACATGAAGTTCCACAAGCGATTGGGGATCATAGTAAGTCTCGACCAGACCCTGCTCTTCTGGGTTTCCTTCTATCTCCAAAGACGGTGTGGCAGCCATAGACACAGATGTCATGATCAACAGCACCAGTGACACCAGTGCATTTAGATGGATTATAGGACTAAGGTGCAATTTCATGCTGTTACTCAAATCTTGTCTATTCCCGCACTTCACGAATGATATTCTAAGATCTATATGAACAATTATATCAGGGAAATTCTAAGAATTTTGAGCATTACTCTCTTGTCTTTTGCATTTCCCGCCCTTGTTCTAGCCCAGGGCAAATCTCTCGATGAAGTCATCGACATCAAAATCTCCCAAATGTCTCTCAATGAAAAAGTCGGTCAGTTATTTATCGTAGGATTTCCATACACAAAGTCTAACAAAGAACTCGAAAAGTTTATTCAAACATATAAACCGGGATCTTTTCTTCTGTTTAAACGAAATATTCAATCGCTGGAGCAAGTTAAAAAGTTAAACGAAGATCTTTATAAAATTTCTTATCAAGCAACAAAGCTTCCTCCTTTGATAGCTATTGACCAAGAAGGCGGCGCCGTATCCAGGTTGCCCATTCAACCAAGTCCGCCAAATGCCTTAGCCATCGGGCAAACCCAGTCTGCCGAACTTTCTGAAGAAATGGGTTATCAAACTGGTTTGTTTTTGCGCGAAGTGGGATTCAACATGAATCTTGCACCAGTACTGGATATTGCAGATCCCTACTCTACAAGTTTCATTGGTGTTCGATCCTTTGGCTCTGATCCAAATTTAGTCAAAGAAATTGGAACCGCTTACGCCAAAGGATTGTTGCGATCTAAAGTAATTCCTACAGCGAAACACTTTCCTGGCACGGGTAACATCAAAGCCGATCCTCACAGCACAATTGTAAATAACATCGCCTCAGAAAGTGATCTTAAAAAGAAAGATCTCGTCCCCTTTGAGGGCTATTCGTCACTTGGTACCAACGTTGCCGTCATGCTTTCTCATTCCATCTATCCATCTCTTGATCCTAAGAAAGTCCCTGCGAGTTTTTCCTCAAAGATATCCACAGATCTATTGCGCAATGATTTGAAATATAAAGGCCTGGTAGTTACTGACGATTTGCAGATGAAGGGATCAAAAGAAGTATTGCGCACCGATCTTGCCGCTTTAAAGGCTTTGCAAGCGGGAGCGGATATAGTCATGATGACTTGGTCGATGGCCGATCAGGAACGTGCCATGAAGACCGTTAGAAAAGCCGTAGAAACTGGTCATTTCACCATAGATTCCCTGAATCAAAAACTACACCGCATCCTCGTCACGAAAGCCTTTGCAAATATTTATCGCCGCGATCCAAATCTTCCTTCCATGGTGATGGCAGGCGGAACTTTAAGCTCTGACGATTACGTAGAGCTTGAGGACAAGGTCCTTACAGAGAATATTAAAACAAACTTGATTGCTAAATCTTTACCAGAGGCCCGGGCAAATGTGCGAACTCCCGCAAATGCCAACGGCACAGTCTGCGCGCTTTCACCCTCCAAAGAATTTTTAGAAAGCTTTAAAGGTGCTTCTCAAGAACACGTCTTAACGAAAGTTCTTTTCAGCAATTCTCGAGTGACAGATGTTACGGTTTTTAAAAAGAACTCTCGCTGTGAAATTGTACTGATGGCTGTCACGGGACCTAAAACGGCCCGACTTTTAACAATGCTTCCAGCCGATATTAAAAAAAGTGCCGTGGTTGTGAATTTGGGATCGCCCGGATTAGTGCCTAAGGAAGCCGGCTATCGAAAACTTTTACAACTTTACTTTAACCACAAAGACTCTGGTAAAAAGGTCGCCGAACACTTTCTAGAAATACTGGGTTCAAATTCCGAAAACTTTGCTTTCACAGAGTAATCCTAACGGAATTGAATTTCTACGTGCCCGTCTTGTGTGCGCACTTTTCCAAGTTCCATCAACAGAACACTCATGCGATCGTAAGTATCAATTGTAAGCCCCTTCCAAAGTGATACCTTTGGAATTCGTTTCTCATCAGCTTCGTTGTTGATATTTCCACCACGAACTTTAAGCTGGTAACGGTTTTCAATGTCTGCGTCTGCAGGCAAATAAGAAATATCAGCATTTAAAATTTTGGTGAGTTCTTTAGCCCGTAAGTATGTACGGCCCGCACGCATGATGTGTCGTTCGATTTTGTCAGCAATATCTGTAGCGGTGACGTCATCATTGGCTTCTTCCACTTCGTCTCCGCCCTCGGACGCTTCCTCATCCAAAAGGTCGTATTGGCGATTCCACCATAATCCCAATGCCAGCATATTTCGAACAGATTTAAAGGTCTCAGCGACAAGTTCATTTCTTTCACAGAAAACTTTAAAACCTTCTTCGACTAAAGAGGCGTCGATGGGCTCGTAAAAAATATTATCATGAAATTTACCCGCCACCAAACATTCACGTAAATTGCGAATGGAATCGAATACCAAACTGCTTGAGAACGGTCCTAAAGGAAACTCTGCACTCTGTTCGTAATCGATATCGGTCATCTCGTGATTGAAAAAAACGACGCTGCGGTGTCCGGCTTTTAAAGAAATGTTATATCTTGGGTCCCACTTTTTTATCTCGTCTGTTTCAAGCAATGCCGCCTCTAAAGGACTGCCACACACCGTAACTCGAAGATCATAAACCTGAGTCAGCATCTCTAGCTTGCGTGAGTCACGATTCTTTTGCCCACGGAAATAACTGTTCACACGGTCTTTTAACGATGTCGCCTTACCCACATAGAGGATCTCATCCCATTTACTAATCATACGATAAACACCTGGTTGATCTGGCAATTTAAGGCGTTTTTCTTTTTCAAGGGGGTATTCGTATTTCGTTTTTTTAGCTTTAGGTGTAACTTGCAGCCACTCTTGAAGCTGATCCCAGGTCTCTATTCCCTGTTTAAATAGTTCGGCTATTAAGCCTTCCCAGATGGCCTTTGTCGCCGCTGTCTGTTGAGCAGCCCGTTTTAAATCCTGCGAAGGATAACCGAAGTATCCGGCCAGACCCTTAATACCACGCGTGGGTAGATTCGGGAAAAGTCTCTTTGCGATTTCATGCGTGCAAAGGATTTCAAAAGGAAACTCTTTTTGCCACTGCGAGTATTGGTGTGCCAGAAAGGGTTTTTCAAATTGCGCAAAATGAATCACACAGCGGTGATTCGCGAATTTTTCCTCGAGAGATCGGAAAACAGCGTCTGCTGCATTTGCAGCAATCATGTCGTCATTAAAAATTCCCGTGATCATTTGTATGCGATATGGAATTTTTTCTTCATTCGGAAGTTTAATTAAACTTGCTTCTGTGCATCCTGTGGATGAAGTCCATGCCATCTCCAGAATAGCAGCACCACTTTCAGGCTTCGCCCCTGTGGTCTGTAGATCAAAAAAGAATAATGGCATTTCTGTTAGCTTCACGCTTCGACTTCGCTTTCCATGGGTGCCTGGATACTATTCCAAAAGTCAGTCACGTCAGAAATAATTTTCCCTGAAACCAACTCCTGCGCACCCTGCTGAAACCAACCCTGGGGCATAGTTTCGGCGTATGTTGTCTCTAAAAATCGGGAGTCCATCAAGACGATAATGCCCTTGTCATTCTCAGAACGAATGACTCGCCCCGCAGACTGAATTGTTTTCGCCATAGCGGGGTAAACGTAAGTATAATTAAATGCCTGGGCTTTATCATAGGAGCGCTCATAATACTCACGAATTTGCTCGCGCTCGAAATCAAAATTCGGTAGCGCCGGTCCAATAACAAAGGCACCAATTAACATATCACCCGGAAAGTCCACTCCCTCCGAGAAAATTCCACCTTGAACAGCCAACAGCAGTGTTGGCTTGTCTGCACTCTTCATAAATGAAAGAAAGTCATCCACCCGATCCGCTTTCATTTCACGTTGTTGCACTAAACGCTGATAGGTACTGTCTCTCAGATATCCTTCAACATCTTTCATGAATTCAAAGCTCGGGAATAAAGCAATGTAATTGCCTGGTTTTACCGCCATGATCCTCTCCATTGCCTGAGCAATTTTAGGAGCATTCGCAGGACGATCCTTATATTTCGTTGAAATCTGTGGAATTAAAAGAATTTTTCTATGCTCTTTCGGAAACGGTGAAACGAACTCAAGGCACTTTGTCGTCAACTCATAAAAGCCCAAAAGTTTCATCGAATAACTAAATGGCTTTAGTGTCGCAGAGAATGCCACCACATTTTTGAATGACTTATAAACTTCATTTAGGTGAACCGAAGCGTCACAGCACGTAAGTTTCAGAGTCTGATTGATCTCTCCATAGAGTCTGTTTTTTTGGTATGTTTGAAAGAACTCAGGTCCTTGCAACTCGGAAGCTTGTGCAAAGTCGCTCCATAGATTGACCAGCTTTAAAACGCCATCTTGGGTTTGAATTTCGATATCTGCTTCTAAGTATTCTGACAAGAATTCTCGCATGCGCGACTCAAGCTCAAACACAGGTTCAAAATTGATTTGAATGGTTCTGGATTCGCCATGATAGGACTCAATAAGCTCGATTGCTTCTTCACATAACAACTGTGCACGTTTTTGAAAACGGATGTTTATTTTTCCCAGAGAAGGAATGATGTTTTGTAAATCGCGTGTTGAAATCGCTGGCGAGAAATAATCTTGCGCCCTCGCGGGCAAATTATGGGCTTCATCGATCACCAAGTTTGCTTTTTGGTTCGGCTCCATTAGGGGCAGCTCTAAACGTCCTAAAAGGCTTCTGGTAGAGAAAACATAGTTATAGTCAGCTATCACCACGTCTGCCCGCTCAATCGCCTCAAGGGAAAGTTCAAACGGGCACACTTGGTATTGTTCACCTAGCTCTTGCAACTTTTTTTGACTTAATGAACGAAGTTTCGACACTTTGTTTATCAGATCATTTTCCGCGATCTTCTTATAATAGTCCTTCGCAAACTCACAATACTGGGGATTGCATAAAGGTTCAGCCTTAAAGCACATTTTACTTTTTGCCGTGATTGTCAGGGGTCTGATTGAAGCACCTTGATCCTGCAGTCTTTCGACCGCCTCCTCAGCAACTTGGTGCTGAGAGTTCTTAGGCGTTACATAGATTACCTTTTGTCCACGCGCCAAAGAATCCTTCAAGGATGGATATAATACCCCAATGGTTTTACCAAGCCCCGTGGGTGCCTGAATGACCATTGATTTTTCTTCGACGAATCCGACTTGAATGTTTTCTATCAGCTCAACTTGGCCTGGGCGCGGAGAGCTAAACGGAAACTGTAGCTCCTCGGAAGATACCACTCTTTTTTTGAAAAGCTTTTCACGAATCTTGGTTTCTTCAACTAACTCCGCCAAACGGAGCGCTAACCAGGCCTCATACGCTTCAATATCCAGCTCAAAATAAATCTCACTTTGCTTAAAGTTTCGCGAGGAAACCAAAAGCATCTTTAAATCTGGAACTTCACCCGTTTGTTTATAGAGAATGTATCCGTAGGTACGAAGCTGCCACACATAGGGATGGTTATCATCAACAGTCAGCTTATGTTCTAGCCCCTCAACATCAAACGCGGATTTAATTTCTTCAACTTGAAACTGAGATCCCTCGATGACACCGTCGGCACGCCCTGAAATGACGAACAGATACTGTTCGCGCTCAAATTCAATTGAAAGTTTTTTCTCGGCCACATAACCCGGAACTTCACGAATTCTTTTGCGTTGAATGTTTTGGTGAATCTCTTGCCCAAGCTTTGGAGTTTGGCCATAACCCGAGTGCGCTTCGATACTACCCACGCGAGGACAGGGCAAAGCGAACTGGCGCAGATCTATTTGAATTTTGCGTAAGTTCCTTTTAGCCATGATCTCTCTTGTTAATATTACTCTAAATCAAAACTCAATTGTGCTTGTGCCGCGATCTCTGCCGCTGTCGGCGGTCTTTTAAAATGGGCCGCAGATAAACTCCAGTTCTTCGCATTTAGTTTATACTTTCGCGAGTACACTTCAAAAACTTGCGCCAGTTGTTCTGCTCTAGGACCTGTGCCCGTCATTCGATTTCCAAAGTCAGATTTGTACATCTTTCCATCGCGAACATCCTTAACAGCCTCGATCACTTTGTTTTTTCTCAAAGGGCGATGAACGTCCAACCACTCTTCGAATAATGGAGCCACGGCATGCGGAAGTCGAAGCATCGTGTATCCAGCAGATGTCGCTCCAGCATCTGCTGCAGCCTTTAGTATCGCAGGCATCTCGTGATCCGTAAGACCAAGAATCATTGGAGCCACATTCACTCCAACAGGAATTCCCGCTTTTGCCAATTCCTCAATCGCTCGCAAACGCGCCGCAGGTCTGGATGTGCGGGGTTCCAAGGATGCAATCAACTCTGTATCTAGTGATGTGATCGAAATTGTGACAACAATCCCTTTGTACTGAGCCATTTCTTGCAGAATATCGATATCTCGAGTGACCAGATGATTCTTCGTAATGATTGCTCCGGGGTTTTTAAATTTATTTAAAACTTCCAAGCAACCACGAGTCAGTTTGTATTCGCGCTCTAACGGCTGATAACAGTCGGTGACACCACTCATGACAATAACTTGTGGTTCCCAGGACTTTTTCATCAAAGCTTCTTCAAGCAATTCAGGTGCGTTTTCCTTCACCATGATCTTTGATTCGAAATCTAATCCTGCAGACATCCCTAAATACTCGTGCGTTGGACGAGCATAGCAATAGATACACCCATGCTCACATCCACGATAAGGATTTACAGAATACGTGAATCCGATGTCTGGACTATCGTTCTTAGTCAAAACCGCGCGCGACGAATCCTTCAGAACTTGCGTCTGCAAACGAGGTTTTTCCTCTTCAAGATAATTGTCAAAATCCTGTGGCTCGGCTTCGAAATGGAGAGAATCGAAACGATTCGGAATATTACTGCTGGCGCCTCTGCCCCGGATATCTTTGCGAAATTCTCGGGTCATTGGCGGAGTATCGCACGAGTGTTGGAAATAAAAAAGGCTCAAGTGTGAACCTGAGCCTTCTGAACATTCGATCTATTTTGGTTTAAATTCGCGATAAGCGAATTTATTCCTAACTACTACTTCTTAGCTGCTGAGTTTTCAGCAACTTCGATTTTCGCTCTTGCGCGAGTCCACTCTTTTTGGAACTCAGTCCAATCTGCGTCTGTGATAACTTCGTCAAGGACGTGTTTCTCAGATTTAGCAAGGTACTCTTTAGTTGCAACAAGATCGATTTCTTCTGGCAAGTCAGCGATGTTCGCAAGAACATTCACGCCTTCAGGGGATACTTGGCAATAACCCCAGCTGATAACAGCTTGGTTTTGCTTTTCTTGACCCTTAAGTCTCCATTTCATCACACCAATTCCTAGCGTAGTGATCAGAGGCGCGTGACCAGGAAGAATATTAAGTTCTCCTTTAAAACCAGGCACAGTTACTTCTTCAACCTCTTGGTTTACTAAAAGACGACGCTCTGGAGTCACGATTGTCAGTTTAAACATAAATCACCTTTTCTTAAAGCGACCCCTCAGGCCGCTTCATGAAGACGAAATCCTTTCGGATTACGCCTGCAACTTCTTAGCTTTTTCGATAACGTCTTCGATAGTACCAACAAGGTAGAACGCTTGTTCTGGAAGAGCATCGTGTTTACCATCAAGGATTTCGCGGAAGCCACGAACTGTGTCTTTGATGTCAACATAACGACCAGGCAAACCTGTGAACTGCTCAGCAACGAAGAACGGCTGAGACAAGAAACGTTGGATTTTACGAGAACGAGAAACAACCAATTTATCCGCTTCAGACAATTCGTCCATACCCAAGATAGCGATGATATCTTGAAGCTCACGGTTACGTTGCAACAACGCTTGAACGTCACGAGCGCATTTGTAGTGCTCTTCACCGATAACAGCTGGATCCAAAAGACGTGATGTAGACGTCAATGGGTGAACCGCTGGGAAGATCGCCATAGCTGCGATATCACGGTCAAGATTCGTCGTCGCATCCAAGTGAGTAAATGTAGTTGCTGGAGCTGGATCCGTATAGTCATCGGCAGGTACGTATACCGCTTGAACTGAAGTGATCGAACCTTTTTTAGTAGAAGTGATACGCTCTTGAAGAGTACCCATCTCAGTTGCCAACGTCGGTTGGTAACCTACCGCTGAAGGGATACGACCCAACAACGCAGATACTTCAGCACCCGCTTGAGTAAAGCGGAAGATATTATCAACGAAGAAAAGAACGTCTTGGTTTTCAACGTCACGGAAGTATTCAGCAACAGTCAAACCAGTCAAAGCAACACGAGCACGTGCACCAGGAGGTTCATTCATTTGACCGAAAACTAGAGAAGTCTTAGCCAATACGCCAGACTGTTTCATCTCTTGCCACAAGTCATTACCTTCACGAGTACGCTCACCTACACCGGCGAATACAGAGAAACCACCGTGCTCAGTAGCGATGTTACGGATAAGTTCTTGGATAAGAACTGTTTTACCCACGCCCGCACCACCGAACAAACCGATCTTACCGCCCTTAGCGTAAGGTGCTAGCAAGTCTACGACTTTGATACCAGTCATCAACATCGCTGCTGAAGTTGCTTGGTCTTCGAACTTAGGAGCCGTTCTGTGGATACCCCATTGTTCTTTTGCGTTTACTGGACCCATTTCGTCGATTGGCTCACCAACTACGTTGATGATACGACCCAAAGCTTCGCGACCTACTGGCGCTGTGATTTGAGTGCCCAATGCTTTAACTTTTTCACCACGTACCAAACCTTCAGTTTGGTCCATAGAGATAGTTCTAACAACACCGTCACCCAAATGCTGAGCAACTTCTAGAACTAGGTTGAATTCTTTATCAGAGATAAATTTATTTGATACACGAAGGGCAGAATTGATTGGAGGAAGTTCTCCGCCTTCGAATTCTACGTCCACAACGGGACCCATAACTTGTTTTACTTTACCGAATGCCATTATTCAGCTCCCTATCCTTTAAGCGCTTCCGCGCCCGATACGATTTCGATCAATTCTGTAGTGATTTTTTCTTGTCTCAATTTGTTGTACGTCAGAGTGAGTTTGTTGATCATCTCTTTCGCATTGTTTGTTGCGTTTTCCATCGCGCTCATACGAGCACCATGTTCACCCGCAACAGACTCAGACATACATCTGTAAACCTGAAGGTCGAAATGCTTTTCAAGCAACTCTTTAATGATTTGCTCCGGAGCCGGTTCGAAGATCATGTCGACAGCAAAGTTCGATGCAGCCTCAGCTTCTGTGTTGAAAGTCGTCAAGCCAAGATCAATTGGCAAAAGAGTTTCAGCAACAACAACTTGAGAAATCGCAGATTGGAACTCGTTGTGCACGATACGAACTTCATCGTAAGCGCCTTCAAGGTAGTCATTCATCACGCGATTCGCAACTTTAGAAGCCAACTCGTAAGAGATGTCCTTATCAAGCTTCGTGATGTAATCAACCGGCTTAATTCCACGTCTTGCGAAGTAGTCATGACCACGACGACCGACGAAAAGGAAATCAATCTTTTCAAGATTGGCTTTATTATTGTTATAGTACGCCTCAGTGAATTTGTTGATATTGCTGTTGAAAGCGCCGCAAAGACCGCGATCAGAAGTGATAACAACAAGCAAAACATTCTTTACTTGTTCTTTCTTCTCCATCAACGGGTGCGTAACTTTATTAGTCACAGCGATATCCGCAATCACCTTACGCAAAGTCAGAGCATAAGGACGCATATTAACGATGTTATTCTGCGCCTTTCTCAACTTTGCAGCAGACACGAGCTTCATAGCTTTCGTGATCTGCTGGGTGTTTTTAGTGGACTCAATCTGAGCCCGGATATCCTTCAAGCTTGCCATTTAAGCACCAAATTACTTGTTAGAAGGTTGGAAGATAGCTTTGAACTCTTCAAGAGCTGACAACAACGCTTTTTTCGTGTCGTCTGAGATAGCTTTCTTCTCAGAGATAGTTTTGATGATGTCTGAGTGCTTGTTTTTCAAGAACTCAACAACTTCTTTTTCGTATCTCTTAACGTCTGCCTCTGGGTATTGGTCAACAAACGCATTACCAGCAGCGAAGATCATGATGATTTGTTCTTCAACTTTTACTGGAGAGTATTGTGGTTGTTTCAATACTTCGATCAAACGACGACCACGCGCCAACTGTTGTTGAGACGCTTTATCCAAGTCAGATGCGAACGCCGCGAATGCTTCCATAGAGCGGAATTGAGCAAGTTCAAGTTTCAAAGAACCCGCAACTTGTTTCATCGCCTTAATCTGTGCCGCACCACCTACGCGAGAAACTGATTTACCCACAGAGATAGCTGGACGCACACCTTTGTAGAATAGATCTGATTCAAGGAAGATCTGACCGTCAGTGATAGAGATAACGTTTGTCGGGATGTATGCAGAGATATCGCCCGCTTGTGTCTCGATGATTGGCAATGCAGTCAAAGAACCGCCGCCTTTATCTGCAGACAATTTAGAAGCACGCTCAAGAAGACGGCTATGGCAATAGAACACGTCGCCTGGGTAAGCTTCACGTCCTGGAGGACGACGAAGAAGAAGAGACAATTGACGGTAAGCTTGAGCTTGTTTCGTCAAGTCATCGTAAACGATCAAAGCATGTCTGCCAGTATCACGGAAGTATTCAGCCATTGCTGTACCAGAGTAAGCAGCCAAATATTGTAGCGGAGCTGGGTCAGATGCATTTGCCGCGATAACAGTCGTGTACTCAAGAGCACCAGCTGCACGCAATTTTTCAACCACAAGAGCAACAGTCGATTGTTTTTGACCGATAGCTACGTAGAAGCACTGAACGTTTTGACCTTTTTGGTTGATGATAGTGTCAACCGCGATAGTCGTTTTACCAGTTTGACGGTCACCGATGATCAACTCACGTTGACCACGACCGATTGGTACCAAGGCGTCGATAGCTTTGATACCAGTTTGAAGAGGTTCTTCAACTGGGTGACGGTAAACGATACCAGGAGCCTTAGTTTCAACGATACGAGAGTGAGGTGTGTTGATAGCGCCACGGCCATCGATTGCGTTTCCTAGAGCGTCTACAACGCGACCTAGAAGTGCTTCACCAACTGGAACAGAAACGATTTTTTTAGTTCTTTTAACAGTGTCGCCTTCTTTGATGTGACGATCTTCACCGAACAATACGGCACCAACGTGACCTTCTTCAAGGTTCAATACCATACCGAATACTTCGCCCGGGAACTCTACTAGTTCACCAGCCATTGCGTTTTCAAGACCGTAGATACGAGCAACCCCGTCCCCTACTGAAAGAACGCTACCTGTTTCACTTACTTCAATCTTTTTGTTGTATTGATTGATTTGCTCTTTGAGAACGCGACTGATCTCGTCAGCACGGATTTGTGTTTCCATTGTTAGTTGGCTCTCCTGTTTAATTCTTCATTTAATTTTTTAAGATGTGTTTCGATGCTGTCGTCAAAAGTCCAACCGCCTACTTGGGCTACAGCGCCACCCAAAAGTTTCGGATCTTGTTGATAAGTAAGAACGATTTTTTTACCAAGCGTTTTGCTCACTTTAGACTCAAGCTCTTTTTGTGCGTCAGCAGACAACGGTTGTGCTGAACGAACAGTTCCACGAGTCACACCTTCCTCAATGTCAGTGTAATCACGGAATGCCAATGCAACCTCTGGAAGATGTTGGATGCGGCCTTTCTCAGCCATCAACACGATTGTGTTCAACACTTCTTCAGATGTTCCTTTGCCCTCAAGTGCAGCTTTAACAGCAGCAGTTTTTTGAGCAGCAGTGATCATTGGATTTTCAAAGTATGCAGAGATAGCCGCATCTTTTTGGAACGCGTCTGCGACTGCTTGCAAATCAGCAAATACTTTAGCGTGAGCATTTTTTTGCTTAGCTACTGCAAGAAGGGCTTTCGCGTATCTTCTAGAAACTTCGTTAATTTTCATCGACTAACCTCGATGTGATTGATGAATTCGTTTTGCAATTTCTGTTGGTCATTAGCACCGATATCTTTAGTCAATACGATGCGAGCAGCCTCAACAGAGTCGTTTAGCAACTGATGGCGCAACTCTTTTTGAGCGCGTTGAGTTTCAAGTTTAGCAGTCAATTCTGCTTCGTCTTTGATACGTTTAGAAACTTGGTTGGCTTCTTCGATGATTTGGTTTTTCAAATCATTTGCGTGAGCCTGTGCTTTTGCCAATTGCTCTTGGCGAGTGCTGTCCAGGTTTGCAAGTTTGTTTTTAATATCTACGAATTCACGCTCTGCTTGTTCGCGAGCGAATGCAGATTTTTGAGCTGCCTCTAGGTAAGCTGCTTTTCTGCCACCGAAGAAAGATACAACTGCATCTTTAGTGAAGTAGATCAAACCGATTACTAGGATGATAACGTTGATCGCCTGATAGATAACTGCTTTTGGTACTTCAACAGCGTGGTGATCTCCACCGTGTTCAGCTGCAGAAGCAAAAACGATCGCAGGCGCCAGGATGATAAGAAGGTTTACAAGAACTTTCATTATATTCTTCTCTCTTATTTGCCCAACAATTTGGATGTGATTGCAAGAGCAACAGCTTGAGTTTGAGACTTCAATTCTTTTGAAGCTGTCTCTACTGCCGCAACGATTTTTGTTCTATTGGAAGAAACAAGTTGTTCAGCCTCAGAGCGAGACTTAGCAACTGCTGTTTCGTATTGTTTATTTGCCTCTGACTTGGAAGCATCAACGATGTTTTTGATTTCAAGGTTCAAAGCACGAATTTTCGATTCGTATTCTGATTGAAGTTCCACAGACTTAGCTTGGTACTCTGCTGCTAAATCTTCACCACCCTTAGTTTTATTTTGACGCTCTTCAAGAGCATGGGCGTATGGAGTGAAAACGAATTTTGTTAAGAATAACAAAGCAATCGCGAAGAACACGAATTGGATGCCGGCAGTTGTGTTGATGCCTAATTGTCCAAAAATATCCATTTTGTTGAAATCCCTATTGTTTTTTTGAACCTCGGGAGTAGCATTTCATACCAGAAACGGTCAAGGACATATTCCTAATGAGAAATTAGGCTCCGCTAATGAGATTATGCTGCCTAAGACTTAGGCATATAGGACGCACCCTCAAATACAACGCCCTCATCGATGCGTAAACTTGGTGATGTCACGGTGCCTTTAAAAATTGCGGGCGGGTGCATAATAACTCGGCGGCGAGCGAAGAGATTTCCCTCTACTCGGCCGCTGATAATGATTGTATCGGCTTCAACTTGGGCGGCCACTGTGGCGCCCTCATTGATAACGATGGTATCTTTAGTAAAGATTTCCCCTTTAAAATCACCGCCAATTTGTACGGTTCCTTCAAAGCTGAGCTTTCCTTCGAAATGTGTCCCCTGATCAAGGATTGCCGTCACATGACCTGAAAGTACATCTTCTTGGAAAGTTTGTGGGATACTTACTGCCATCCTTCTTTAAGCCTATCTACTAAATTAGTTAATTCATCATCGGAATAGAAGTGAATGCTGATTTTACCTTTGGCGCCGGAATAATCAATGTTCACCTTCGTGCCCATGATCTTCTGAAGCTCATCACTTAATCCATTGATCAACCGTTGAGTCACATTCGAATCGAAAGTTGGAACTTCCAATTCATCAGCTGTTCCCTTAACGATAGCTTGAACCATTTTTTCCAATTTACGAACTGCGATTTTGTCATTCACGACCTTTTTCGCCATTTCGATTTGTTTTTTAGGCTCTGGCAAAGAAAGAAGTACTTTTGCATGACCTACAGAAAGATCATTTGCGGAAATCATGTCTTTAACTTCATTTGGAAGTGCCAACAAACGAACAGCATTCGCTACCGTCGCGCGGTCACGACCTACTTTTTCAGCGACTTGTTGCTGAGATAATTTAAACTCTGTGATCAGACGAGAATAGCCTTCTGCTTCTTCAATAGGGTTCAAATCTTCACGTTGAATATTCTCAACGATAGCTAACTCAAGTGCTTGTTTGTCATCGTAAGATTTCAGAATCACTGGGACTTCATGTAACCCAGCAAGCTGCGAAGCTCTCCAGCGGCGCTCACCCGCCACGATTTCAAGTTTCCCCGAAGTGGTTCTGCGAGCTACGATTGGCTGAAGAATTCCGTTCTCTTTAATAGATTGAGCCAGCTCTTGAAGCGGTTCTTTTTCAAACGTTGTACGTGGCTGATATTTGCCCGGAGACAACTTATCAATAGCCACCTTCCAAATTTTGCTTTCTGGATCCACGGGAGGGGCAACAGTTGCAGCAACATTTACGGAAGGAGCACCAGCAGCAGTTGCTGCAGGTGAAGTGGTTGTTGAATTTGCTGGCGCAGCTTTTACGGGAGGGGCTGATGCCGCAGGCGCATTCATTAAATCGTTATTAGCAGGTCCACCCAAAAGAGAACCTAGGCCGCGACCCAAGCCTCTTTTCTTGTTCGAGGATTCTACAGCAGTATCAGACATTTACTTCCCCTTCTAAGGCATTCGTGTTTGCAACCTGGCTCGCTTCAGCTGGCTTTGGAAGAGATCTTGCGATCACTTCGTGGGCCAATTCTAGATAGCGAACGGAACCGATTGATTTGCTGTCGTACTCAAGGATGGATTGACCATGGCTCGGCGCTTCGCTGAGTCGCACGTTTCTTGGAATAATTGCGTTAAATACTTTGTCACCAAAGTGTTCTTTGATTTGTGTTACAACCTGATGGCTCAAGTTATTGCGCACATCAAACATCGTAAGAACAATACCTTCAATATGCAGTGAAGGATTCAAGCTCTTCTTAATAAGTCCCGCCGTGTTCAGCAACTGACTCAAACCTTCCAATGCATAGTATTCACATTGAAGAGGCACAAGAAAGCTATCTGCAGAGTTCAGAGCATTCAGAGTAATCAAACCCAAAGACGGTGGACAATCAACGATGACGAAATCGTATTGATCAGCCACGATGGATACTGCCTGCTTCAAGCGGTACTCACGATGCGGCATGTCTACAAGCTCAATTTCAGCGCCCACTAGATCTGGATTAGCAGTGCATATTTTTAAGTTGGGATTTGAAGTCGGGTGAGTAGCCTCCGTCAGCGTTTTTTCACCGATGAGTACATGGTATGAGTTAGCATCTTGCGTATCGTAGCGTTTGATACCCAAACCGCTTGAAGCGTTCCCCTGCGGATCCATATCGATCAACAATACGCGCTTGCCTAGAGTAGCCAACGCTGAAGAAAGATTCACAGACGTCGTCGTTTTGCCTACTCCGCCCTTTTGGTTAGCTATACAGATAGTTTTAGCCATCTCGCCCTCCTGATAACTCAAAGTTCGTACTTTTTACATGTGTGTGCAAGAATAAAGACTAGTTTTTCGCGCCTCGCCTTAGGTTTTTCTGCGTTTTTGCCGATGTTCCACGTGGAACAACTCTATTTATGAGAATAATCGCCGCAATACTCATTATTTTTACGTTCGCAGCCTGCAGTAAGCCGGATCCAAATCCCGAGCTTAAAGATCCTATTTATTCTGACCTTCAAACAAAGGTTGGCGCCGCAACCGCTGCACTAGAAGCTGAAAAAAAGAAACTTGAGGGCTTTCAGAAGGACATGGAAGCAGTTGTTCCCCAAACAGGGCAAATCAAATACGCACAAAAGAGACTTTATGAATCTCAGGCGAATATCACTCGACTGGAGCAAGAATTAGAATATTTAAAGCTCAAAGTGGAACAAAGATTAAAAACCGCTCAATCGTCATACAAAAAGGCATACGCCAAGAAGGAAGAATGGCCCGATCCTAAGGAATACTCCTCCTATCTAGCCGAGGAAAAGCTTAGAAACGCCAAAAGATCATGGGACGTCAAACAACGCATGAAAGATGCGGGAGTTTCATTTGATACTGGAATCGGAAAAGCTGGAGGCGGTGAAGGTGGTGCCGAAGGGCACGGTGGCGGAGAAAAAGCCGAAGGCGGCGGTCATTAGAAGATGTTCCACGTGGAACATCTTCATTTCTTCATAAAATCAGCACTTATGAGATCTTTTCTGTACGAACAACACCGTATTTAACAGCGCCAACGGGAAGCTTATATTCCCCCACCAATGATGGCGCCCAGATGGAACAAAGCTGTGTTGGGATTTCTCCCACTTCAATCCCCCACTCTTCGCCCTTTAGGTGATACATGGATCCACCTTTTACGACGGTTTTTCGAGCCATTAAAATCGCCTTTGAGATATTTCCAAAGCCACGACAAATAGCCCACTTTACAGAATCGGCCGGCAATGCCTCGATGTTTTTGTTTTCAACTGAAATATTCTTAAGATTTAAAGCATTAACTGCATGACTTAAGAACTCACACTTCTTAACGTCCGTGTCGACTAATACAACTTGAATGCTAGGATTCATAATACCGAAGACGATCCCGGGGAAACCGTTTCCGCTGCCAAAGTCATAAACCTTGTCCATTCCGGGGTTTGCCTTAACAATCGCTTTGGTCGCATTAATAGAGTCTGCAAAATGGAGTGCATCCGCTACGAAAACAGACTTTGCAGAAATCAGGCTTAATGTACGATTAAATTTCAATAGCTCGTCATGATAGGCCTTAAGTCTTGTTCTGACCTCAGGACTTAAATCGGGGAACCATTCGTCGATCCGCCAAAATATTTGCGGTGGAGCTTCAGAGCCGCCGTCAATGTTGCTCATCCAGATTCATCTCCTTGATCTTTTTGTGACCTTTTAGATGAATCATTATAGCTTGAATCGCAGATGGATTCACACCACTAATACGCTGTGCTTGACCTAAGGTACGGGGTCTAACGCGTTGCAGCTTGTCCTTCTCCTCATTAGAGAGCCCGCGGATTTCTGAGTACGAAATTGAATCCGGAAGCACCAATTCTTCGAGTCTTTTTGATTGTTCGATTAAGTCCATCTGACGACGAACGTATCCAGAGTACTTCACTTCAATTTCAACTGGTTCAACCACATTAGGATCAGAATCCAATTCAAAATTCAGGAGTTCAAGGTGTGAACTAGTAAGCTCAGGGCGACGCAGCAACTCCTCGATAGTTAAAGACTTTGTCATAGCTGATGTTGGAATAGTAGCAAGAATTTCTTGTGTCTCTTTGGTGTTGTAAACCTTAGTTTCACGCATTCTATCGTGTAGTGCTTTACGTTTTTCACGAAGAACGGCAACCATCTCCAAAGACTGCTCGGACACAATACCCAACTTTTGGGCCCAATGCGCCAACCTATCGATAGTATTGTCTTCTCTCAAAACCAATCTGTGTTCGGCGCGAGAAGTGAACATGCGATAGGGTTCACGAGTTCCCTTTGTCACAAGGTCATCAACCAAGACGCCCATGTAGGCTTCATCGCGACCTAAGATAAATTCATCGCGACCTAAAATGCTGTTCGCGGCATTCACGCCAGCGATGAAACCTTGTGCGGCAGCTTCTTCATAACCAGAAGTTCCGTTGATTTGTCCTGCCAAAAATAATTGGCGAATCGTTCTTGTTTCCAAGCGATGCCAGATTTGTGTCGGTTCAATATAGTCATACTCAACCGCATATCCGTAGCGAGCGACTTTTACGTTCTCAAGCCCCGGGATTGTTTTTAAAAATTGATCCTGAACTTCTTCTGGCAAACTTGTGGAAATACCCTGCAAGTAAATCAGATCTGTAGAAAGACCTTCTGGTTCAAGGAATGTTTGGTGGCTGCCTCTTTCATGGAAACGAGTCACTTTATCTTCGATCGATGGACAGTAACGAGGACCGATACCTTCGATCAACCCACAATACATCGGCGACTTATCAAGATTCGCACGAATAATATCGTGAGTTTCTTCTGTCGTACGAGTTAGGTAGCAAAGAATTTGTGGAAGCTTTAGCTGAGTCGAAGATTTAAAGCTGAACGGATAAATCTTTTCATCGCCGGTATGAGGAACTGTTTTCGCCCAATCAATAGAATCTTTAAGCAAGCGAGCTGGAGTACCCGTTTTCAAACGCTTAACTTCAAAACCGAATTGTGCCAATTGATCAGACAAACCGATCGAAGGTTTATCACCCACGCGTCCACCCGCCTCTTGGCGCAGACCCGTATGCATAACTCCGTTCATGAAAGTTCCCGTTGTGATGATTGTCGCTTTCGCAAAAATCTCAGAACCATCATCAAGAACCACGCCCATGGCGATGTCTTTATCCAAAATCAGGCGTTTTACTTCGCCCTGAAGCACTTGCAAATTTGGTTGCGTGAAAAGAGCATTTTTTTGAAAAGCCGCATACAAATGCTTGTCGTTTTGAACACGAGTTCCGCGAACTGCGGGACCTTTCGAGGAGTTAAGACGCTTATATTGAATTGTTGTTTCGTCGGCAGCGATGCCCATTTGGCCGCCAAGCACATCAAGTTCACGAACCATATGGCCTTTTGCAAGTCCACCGATAGAAGGATTGCAGCTCATGTACCCGATGCGATCAACATTAGTAGTGACCATCAAAGTTTGCAGACCTAAACGAGCAGACGCCAAACATGCCTCGATACCAGCATGTCCCGCACCAACTACGATCACATCAAATTTTTTATTAGTCATATGCTACTTCCCGATACAAAACTCTTTAAATACTCGATCCATGATTTGATCATCGAACCGCTTACCTAAAGTTTCGTGAATCGCGATGAGAGATTCTTTAAGCTCCAAAGCCAAGAATTCAGAACCCATCCCCTGATCCACCAAGGTTTGTGACCTTTGAGTATTCTCTAAAGCACGAACCAAGTTTTCATAGTGACGGGCATTGGAAATAAGAACGGTATTTTCCACCTGCAAATCCGCGAACTCTTGGACAAGCTCTTGAAGGACACTCGAACGCACCTTTTTATCAAGAGCACTGACAAAGAACACCCTTCTTGTGAAGAAAGCCTGGGGATCCGCTATTTTCTGGAAAAATTTACTGTTTTTGATGGCTTTTTCGACCAAATCTAAGGGTTTAGACCCACCAATTCGATCGATTTTATTAGCTAAAATGAATGTTTTTTGAGGGTCTAAGGACTCTAAAATCTGTGCCTCTTCAGCACCCATACCCTTTTCGATATCAAAAACAAAGAAGACCACATCGGATTCATTTTGAGCTTCATAGCTTTTTTGAATACCGATACGCTCCACCAAGTCCGTCGCTTCATCACGAAGGCCTGCCGTATCCACGAAAGTGAACTTAACACCGTCGTAAGAAGTATCCCCATGAATCACATCACGAGTCGTACCAGGAATATCAGTTACGATTGCGCGTTCGTCTTCAAGGAAAAGATTTAAGAGACTTGATTTACCAACGTTTGGAAGTCCCGTTAGAACCACGCGGAAACCATCCTTTAAAAGGCGTCCCACTTTGAAAGTTCCAACAAGGTCCTTCAAAGTCGCTTCGATTTTTTTCAGACGAACTTGAACCACAGAATTATCGACGACATCGATACCTTCCGTAGAAAAATCAATGCTGGCTTCAGCGTGAGCCAAAATCCAAGTCATATCGTCTTCAACTTCTTCAAGCTTATTTGAAAGCTGACCTTTTAATTGGCGAAGAGCTAATTTAGCAGCTTGCTGAGACTGGGATTCGATCAAGGCCAAAACTGATTCCGCTTGAACCAAATCCAATTTGCCATTCATGAATGCGCGATATGTGAATTCGCCGCGATCCGCAGGACGAGCACCCAGTTGCACCAAAGAATTCAAGATATTTTGGCAGATTAAAGGACTTCCGTGGCAGGAAATCTCGATCACTTCTTCACCTGTGAAGGAACGACCATTTTGGAAGTAAGTTACCAGAACTTCGTCAATCTCCCTCGTGCCGTCTTTCAGATTTCCGAAATAGACCTTATGAGACTCAGGATGTGCAGGCAAGAATTTGCAAAGTTGGGATACGATTTCAAAAGTACGAGGGCCGCTAATTCTAATGACGGAAATACCGCCCACCCCGTGAGGAGTGGAGACCGCGCATATTGTATCCTTGTCACGATCTCCGCGAATCATACGACCCTACTTACTATTACTCGTGGTGAGCTTCTTCAGCGTTGTTGTTTTGCGCTGAATTGCCACCTTTAGCTGGATAAATTTTGATTTTTTTGTACAAACCATCACCTAGAGAACGGCTTTTGATACGAGGATCTTTAGCCAAGTACTGGTGAACGACTTTGCGATCTTTCGGCGGAAGAGCTCTGTAGTACACAGACTTACCCTGCTCGATGCAGATTGCTTTCAAGTTTTCAGCGCGCTCGATAAGTGCGCTTTCAGTTTCATCACGGTATCCACCGCAATCAACTGTGATGTTTGTTTTATCTTCAGGGAAATTGTGTTGAACCACGCGTTTCAAGAACAATTGGAAAGCATCCAACATCTGTCCTTTTTTATCTTTCAACAATTCCTCGTCCCCACCGGAGAATTGAACTGAAAGAACAGCTCCACCGTCATCTTCTTTTGAAGAAGTGATTTCAAAAGAAAGATCGAACTGAGCTTTTTCGATGATACCCTCTAGAGTTGCTTGCACCAAAGATTCAACTTCGCTGTTTGCACTCTTGCTTTTTCCCCCGAAAAGCTTACTAAAAAAACCCATTTTACCTCCCAGGTAAAAATAAAAAATCTAAGTAACTATTTCGCCTTAACCGCTTTAACAGCCGGTGTGGCAGTTGGATCTCTCATGATCAAATACTGTTGGATGATACCGAACAACGTGCTGACAACCATATAAAGAGTCAGACCTGCTGGTAGCTGCAACATGAAGATCGAGAAAACCAATGGCATAAACTGCATAATTTTAGCTTGTGTAGGATCCATCGTTGATGGAGTGATCTTTTGCTGGATGTACATAAAGATCGCCATAGAAACTGGCAATACATAGAACTTATCATGAGCTGACAAATCCGTGATCCAAAGGATGAACGGAGAATTGTAAAGCTCAATCGACGAACCAATCACGCGGTACAAGGCAAAGAAGATTGGAATCTGAAGAAGCATCGGCAAGCAACCTGACATGGGGTTTGCACCGTGCTGTTTCATCACAGCCATCATCTCCGTATTCAATCTCATCGCATCGTCTTTATATTTCTCGCGAAGACCTGCGATAATTGGTTGAACCTTTTGCATCGCCTTCATTGATTTCGCAGACATGATGTTGAAAGGAAGAACAACAAAACGGACCGCCAAAGTCAGAAGGATGATCGCGAAACCCCAGTTGCCAACCATAGAATGGAAAGCTTTCATCACGTACAACAATGGACGAGCGATGAAACCAAAGAAACCGAAATCGATGATATGAGCAAGCTCCGGATCAACCGCTTTCAAAGCGTCGATTGATTTAGGACCAGCATAAAACAATGATTCAAACTTCATTGAGTCTTTCAACTGAACTGGTTTGTAAACCAATTCTGCCAAAGCTGTTTTCTTTTCCACGTTTGAAGTAACTTTAACTTCCGGCATGATCTCGGACTTATCCATCAAAGCTGCTGCAAAATATTGTGAGCTTACAGAGATCAATTGAGTATTCGTGAAGTCTTTAGAAACATTCTCTTTAGAGTTACTAAAGTTGACAGTTTCGTGTTTGTCATCAGCATGACTTACAAAGAAATCTTGGTGATCATAAGAAGGCATAAAGAATGACTGAGAGCCTTTTTCATGAATCGCTTCAGGAATTAAAATTGAGAAACCCTTTTTGATTTCATCCGAAGGCTTTGTAATAGAAATCGTGTTTGTGAAAGAAGACTTCTCAGCATCGAAGTTCATTTCACGAGTCACCGTCATTTCGCCCACTTGAGCAACACCTACATAAGAACCAGGTGCTTTTTCAGTAAGGTTGAAAACAAGTGCTTTATCCGCACCAGCCATACGCATAGAATACAAACCGTCGTTATCTGTACCGCCAAGTTTGATTTTCTCACCTTTTTTATCATCGTAGTTATTCACAGTGTAGTTATGAAGACCCATCCCGTGATTCGTGATTTTAAAGGAAACTTTGTCGTTAGAAAAAGAGAAGGCTTGTTCTTGAATCGGTGCAACTGTTTCAGATTTTGATTCAATAGTGCTACCTGAAGAAGAAGTGGTAGCTGTCGTTGCACCAGGAGTTGCTGCCGTATCCGCAGTCTGAGTTTGTGCAGGTTTTGGTTTGTTATAGTCAGGATACTTTTTACCGAGATACGTCTGCCAACCAAAATAAACTATCGCGACAGCGGCTACGGCGATCAAGGTCTTAGGATCGAAAAAGCCGGGATTATTATTGTTTTGTTGCTGAGCCATGGAGAATTCCCCCTGAATCTGGGACCGGATCATATCCGCAAGGACCACCCGGTCGACATTTACAAATTCGTTTTGTGATTAACCAAACTGCTGTATGCGATTTGTGTTTTTGGATAGCTTCTAGAGCATAGGCCGAACAACTAGGTTCGAAGCGACAGGAACCACCCAAATGAGTAGTTCCAATAGATCTATAAGCAGCGACGAAAAACCAAAGCAGTGCTTTAAAGATTTTTTCGAAGTGAGCCAATCCCGCGGTCCATAGCTTTGACAAATTCCTCGTGTGGGAGGCCTTTATAGAAAGTGGAATCCATGGGTTTGAAGATGATATTAATGTCGGCTTCAAGGGAGTTATCCGTTTTAAGCAATGCTCGAAAGTATTCTCGACTCCAACGCTTAAGCTTATTTCGCACAACTGCAGGCCCGACTTTTCGACTTGCGGTTACGCCAAAACGCAACTGACCCACATTGTTCTTCTGATAATTCAGAAGTAACCATTTAGTAGGCCAGTTTCTTTTGCCAGATTGTTTAAGAAAGAGAAACTCAGAGCTGCGCTTAATTCCTAGCGGAGAACTATTTTCCACCTGTAGAAACCGTCAAACGTTTTCTACCTTTAGCGCGACGGCGGTTAAGAACGTCTTGACCAGCTTTAGTAGCCATTCTTGCGCGGAAACCGTGAGATGTTTTACGACGTTTGTTTGATGGTTGGTATGTACGTTTCATATGTTCTCCTGAACTACTCTCTACCGAGAAATTTACGACGCTAATAGACGTCAAATACGCCAACTTTAAGATCGGCGGCTACATATACGATTCCACAAAGCTGTAATCAACTAGATACGTGGGGCACTAATTAATCACATTGCGTAATCAAGGTCAACTGTTGAAAACTTCAGCTCCCCTTGTTAAGGCTACTCTGCATTTTGAGGGGAAGGTCTATGGAGTTAAACGCTTCGTTCTGGACATTAATTAAAACAAAAATGAAAAGTCGTAATGATAACAATAAGTTATTAGATACGTGGCTTGACCCTATCGAGTATATCAGTACTGGAGGCTCTTTTGAGCGTCCCAAATTGATACTCGGAGTACCCAACGCCCTTCACCAGTACTTCGTGATCGAAAACCTTCAGGATAAGATTTATACTGAAATTTCAGATACTTATCAGCGTCCATTCGAAGTTGAGTTTAATGTTACGGGCGCCAAAGTGAATACTCACATAGAAACTATGACCACTGTGGAGGAGACTCCTATCCACAATCAAGGATCGGAAGTTCTTCAGGCCCAGCTTTCTCGTGCTCAGGCTACTCAGACTACTCAACCTAGGTCCAGCGACACTTTAAACGTTGATCTTACTTTTTCGACCTTCGTCGTGGGTAAAAACTCCGAATTTGCACATGCGGCTTGTTTCAACGTAGCCAGAAACCCGGGTGCTGACGATTACAACCCTCTCTATATATATGGACCGGTTGGGATGGGTAAAACGCATCTATTACATGCGGCAGGAAACCATATTCGCGAGCAATTCCCGCATCTTAGAATTACATACTTATCAGCTGAGCGCTTTATGAATGAGTGTATCTCTGCGATTCGCCGCCATGAAATGGATAAGTTCCGCCAAAAATACCGCGAGAATTCAGACATCCTATTGGTCGACGACGTGCAATTCATCGCGCGTGGTGAGGCTGTTCAAGAGGAGTTTTTCCACACAGTGAATAGCTTCATCGACACGCGTAAGCAGGTTATTCTTGCAAGTGATCGTATGCCCAAGGATATCCACGGACTTGAAGATCGCAGTCGCACCCGTCTTGAACGGGGTTTGATCGCAGATATCACAATGCCGGATTTGGAAACTCGTATCGCTATCCTTAGATATAAAGCTGAAAAGTTTAACATGCGTTTACCTGAAGATGTTGTTCATCATATCGCACGCATCTCTAAACGCTCTATCAGAGAGCTAGAAGGTAACCTTAAGAAGGTTAAAATGTTCTCTGAGCTTCAAGGTTTGCCGATTGATGGTGAGCTTGTGAAGCGCATCCTTTCTCACCACGAAACTCAATCTACTATCTCTGTTGAAGAGATTATGAAGATGACTGCTGATCACTTTAAAGTACGTGTTTTGGACCTAAAATCCTCTACACGCGCCAAGCCAATTGTCGTTCCACGTCAAATCTCGATGTATTTGATTAAGAAGTTTTTGGATAAATCTTTGGTGGATATCGGTAAAGCTTTCGGCGGAAAAGATCACACCACTGTGATGAACGCACTGGATCGAGTGAAATCTCTACAGGCAACGGATCAAGATATCGCGAAAGATATCGAGGATTTAGAACAACGAATCCACAATATCACAGGAGTGTGAATGTGGACTGTGGAAAGAGTTGTGGAAGGATCTGGGGGAAGAAATGTGGATCTGAGTTACCCCCAAAATTCGCAACTTTCACGTTAAGTTGTGCAGAGGCTTTATCCACAACTGTTTTTTAGTGTTTACACGCACTTACAGGATTTGTTAGGTTTTCCACGCCCCTACTACTACTACTAGTTATTTATATTAATAGTAATAGATAATAAGAAGGGTGTTTTAAGAGGAATTAGTTATGAAGATCGAAATTGATAAAAGAGATCTGTTAAGCCTTATCGGTAAAACACAAAACATCGTAGAGAAGCGCAACACAATGCCCATTCTCATCAATGTACTTCTTGAAGCAGATCAAAACTTGTTGAAAGTATTCGCCACAGATTTGGAAGTAAGCCTAACAGACCAAATCAAAGCGCAAGTTCATCAACCAGGTAAAGTTGCTGTATCAGCAAAAAGTCTTTTCGAAATTGCTAAAGAACTTTCTGAAGGTCCAATCACTTTAATCAAAAAAGAAAATAACTGGTTAGAGATCAAACAAGGGAAATACACATCCAAGATCGTTGGTATCTCTGCTGAAGAATATCCGATCTTCCCTACTTACAACTCTCAAGCTTTCATCAAAATTGATGCACAAGTTTTGAAAGAGATGATTGATAAAACTATTTACTCAGTATCAAACGATGAAACTCGTTACCACTTGAACGGTGTATTTTTTGAATTGAATCCACAAGCCGGTTTCAAAATGGTTGCGACTGATGGTCACCGTATGAGCTTGGTTAGCAAAACTTCTTCAGATGTAAAAGTTTCCGCAACTCAAGGTGTGATCATTCCACGTAAAGGTCTTCACGAAATTAAAAAAATTCTTGAAGGTATCGATGGCTCTGTGGAAATAGCTGTGGAAGGCTCCCAATTCGTATTGAAACATTCATCAACTATCTTGATGATTCGTTTGATCGAAGGAAAGTACCCGAATTATCAACAGTTTATTCCACAAAAGCTGACTCAAAAAGTGATGATCAACAAGGAAGCTTTCCTTACTTCACTAAAACGCGTTTCTCTTTTGGCGAATCAAAAATCTAAAGCAGTGTTGTTGAATCTTTCTAACGGTCGTATGGAAATTTCTTCGAACAATCCAGAGCTGGGTGACGCGAAAGAAGAAATCGAAGTTGAATACGCTGGTGGCGATATCAAAATTGGTTTCAACGCTAAATACATCACTGATATTTTGACGAGCATGAATCATGACAAGATCGATTTCGAATTGAACGATCACTTGTCACCTGGTTTGATGAGACCTCATAACGACGCTTCTTACACTTGCGTTGTTATGCCTATGAGAATCTAATGATTTTTGAACGTCTACGTCTTGTTAATTTTCGTAACTACCGAGACGTAGTGTTAAAGTTTTCCCCTCGCGTGAATGTCTTTGTCGGAGACAACGGTCAGGGGAAAACAAATCTCCTTGAAGCGATGTACATGATTTCTCAAGGCGACTCATTCCGCTACTCTGACAACTCCACAATGATAAATTCGAATAATCAAGAATCGCTTATTCAAGCTTTGATTACTCAAAAAGATCTTCACTACAAATTGAAATTGGGATTAACCAAAAGTCGCAAGGTTTTAACGTTAAATGAAAAACGTGTGACCTCCGCGGATGTTCGCAAAATTTTCGCGAGTGTTGTGTTTAGTCCCGAGAGTTTGGCAGCGATCAAAGAAGGTGCCGATCACCGCCGCGAACTGGTCGATGATTTACTAGTGACCTTTGATCGTAAAAACACGGATTTGATCGCCGATTACCGTAAAGCCCTGAAAACTCGCAACAAGATGCTTAAGAACTTTGTTGAGGGTGAGGCTGATCGTGGCCTTACTCAGAACCTTCTCGAGTCCCTACACCCCCAATTTGTGCGTTTAGCGACGGATTTAACTCACGCACGCATTACAGCTCTCGCTGGTTTAGCGAAAGAGTTTAATAATGCCATGCAATACATTTCTGGCAATTCTGCTGTGGATATCTCGGTGGAATACTTGGTTTCCGACGAGAATGCTGTGAGTTTCACTCGTGAACAAGTCCAAATGGCTCTCGAAAAACGTCTTGGAGAATTGCATGATGCGGAGCTCTCATCTGGAACCAGTTTGGTGGGGCCGCACAAGCACGACATCGTGTTCCTATATGGTGGAAAAGACTCGAGATTTTTTTGTAGCCAAGGGCAGCAAAGAGCGATCATTCTTTCTTTCAAAATGGCTCAAATTGTGTATCATAGGAAGGCTCACGGAACCTATCCTGTGCTGATGTTAGACGATGTCTTATCTGAGCTCGATAAAACCAAAAGAGATGCGCTGATTACGTTCTTACACGAGATCAACACTCAAATTTTTGTTACGACCACAGACTTCACATTGCCCGACTCTTTCAGCCTCGATCAGCTTTCCGTTGTGCGCATCAAGGATGGCCAAATTCTTGATTAGTCGTTTCAGTTTTTAAAACTGCGATGAATGTATGAACGCGACTTACTCGACAGCGTCGAGTGGTATGCAAAGCAATGAGGGGTTTCAGTGTCTACAGAAGAACAACAGCAACCAGCTTCCTATTCAGCCGATTCAATTCAGGTTCTTGAAGGTCTCGAAGCGGTTCGTAAACGTCCCGGAATGTATATCGGTGATACACAGTTTAAAGGTTATCATCACCTTGTGTATGAGATTGTGGATAACTCGGTAGACGAACATCTTGCGGGATATTGCAAAACAATCAAAGTTTCTATCAACGCGGACGAGTCCATCACTGTTGAAGATGACGGTCGTGGTATTCCTGTTGCGACTCAAAAACAAACTGGTAAATCAGCACTTGAACTAGTTATGACCGTACTTCACGCCGGTGGTAAATTCGACGGCGGTGGCTATAAAGTTTCCGGTGGTCTGCATGGCGTGGGTGCTTCCGTTGTGAATGCCCTTTCCACTCGTGTGAGTGTTGAAGTTCAACGTGAAGGACACTTCTGGAGACAGAACTACGAACGTGGTAAAATCCTTGCGCCGATTGAAAAAGGCGAAGAGACAACAAAAACGGGAACGAAAACAACTTTCAAACCAGATCGCGATATTTTCAAAGATGAAACTTTGACTTACGATTTCGCGACTCTTGCAAATCGTTTCCGTGAACTTGCGTTTCTAAATGCGGGTCTTCACATTTCTTTGTCTGACGAACGCACAGGTAAGAAACAAGATTTCCAATACGCTGAAGGCGTCGCGGAATTCGTGAAGTACATGAATCAATCTAAAAAATCTCTTCATAACGAAGTGGTTTATTTCAAAGGCGAAAAAGACGAAGTCGAAGTTGAGATCGCCATGCAGTGGAATGATTCTTACTCAGAATCTATTTTCACATATTGCAATAATATCAACACACATGAAGGTGGTACTCACCTTGTTGGTTTCCGTGCGGCACTTACTCGTACAACCAACGCGTATGCCACTGAAAAAAATCTTTTGAAAGATCTTAAAACAAATCTTGAGGGTGAAGACATCCGTGAAGGTTTGGCAGCAGTTATTTCTGTTAAAGTTCGCGAGCCGCAATTCGAAGGACAAACAAAAACTAAACTTGGTAATGCCGAAGTTAAAGGTATCGTCGAGTCTTTGGTGAATGAAAAACTTGCTGACTGGATGGATCGCAATCCTTCTGTTTCGAAAAACGTCATCATGAAGTGTGTGGAATCAGCACGTGCTCGTGAGGCGGCTCGTAAAGCTCGCGATCTGACTCGTCGTAAGACAGCGTTGGATGGTGGTTCACTGCCAGGTAAAATGGCGGACTGCCAAGAACGTGATCCAGCTCTTTGCGAACTCTACCTGGTGGAAGGGGACTCCGCGGGAGGTTCCGCGAAACAAGGTCGTGATCGTCGTACGCAAGCGATTTTGCCTTTGAAAGGTAAAATCCTAAACGTAGAAAAAGCGCGCTTTGATAAAATTATTTCCTCTGAAGAGATTAAAGTCATTATCTCGGCACTAGGAACTGGTATCGGTAAAGACAATGTGAACGTGGATAAAATCCGTTATCACAAAATTATTATCATGACCGATGCCGACGTCGACGGATCCCACATCATGACTCTTCTTTTGACGTTCTTCTATCGTCAAATGCCATTGGTTCTTGAGCGTGGTTATGTGTATATCGCACAACCACCTTTGTACCGCGCGAAAAAAGGTAAAGAAGAAACATACTTGAAAAATGAAGCTGCGTTGACTGAGTATCTTTTGAGCTCAGGTCTTAATAACTTCAAAATCAAAGGCAAAGAAAACTTGCCCGAAGCGGATCTTCGTCAGTTGATCCTAAACATCCAAAAACTGAACAGCTTGATCCGAGTTTCTTCTAAGAAATACGACAAAGATGTTTTGTATTTCATGCTCAGCAAAGTTGCTGACCTTGAAAAAACATTGGGTGATGAAGGTAAGTTGAAATCAGTTCTAGCTGACATGACTGCCTGGGTGAATGCGGATCCAAAATTGGGTATCACAGAATTCAAGGCAGAAGTTAAACCAGATGAAGCCACCGGAAAACCTTACGCTGATATCTACACAGTTCGTTATGCTGATCGCATGACAACAAAGTTCAGCCTGGATAGTCTGCGCTCTTCAGAAATGATCGAGCTTCGTAAAATCTGGGGTGAAATCCAAGGCATCAGTACATTGCCACTGACAATCATTGAGGGCGAAAACGAAATTCAATTCGAAAGCTACAATGAGTTCTATGAACACGTGATGGAATCTACGAAAAAAGGAATCTACATCCAACGATACAAAGGATTGGGAGAGATGAATCCTGAGCAGTTGTGGGAAACGACACTGAACAAGGAAAACAGAACTCTTTTGAGAGTTTCAATCGAAGACGCTGTAGCGGCTGATGAAACGTTCTCAATCTTGATGGGTGAGATGGTCGAGCCACGTCGTAACTTTATCCACGAAAACGCTCTACTTGCTCGTAGCCTTGACGTTTAATTTTTAGGTATTGGTGATAGAATATGGAAAATAGTAATCAAGAAAAAGGCGTCACGGTTGTCGATATCAGTAAGGAAATGCGCGGAGCATACCTTCAATATTCGATGTCAGTCATCGTGGGGCGTGCACTTCCAGACGTACGCGATGGTTTGAAACCCGTACATCGTCGCGTTCTTTTCGCACAAAGTGAAATGAACAACCGTCATAACAGACCGTATTTGAAATCTGCCCGTGTGGTGGGTGACGTTATCGGTAAATACCATCCGCATGGTGACTCGGCTGTTTACGAAACAATGGTTCGTATGGCCCAGGATTTCTCTCTTCGCTACCCGCTTGAAGATGGTCAGGGTAACTTTGGTTCTATCGACGGCGACAGCGCAGCAGCCATGCGTTATACGGAAATCCGTATGACACCGATGGCTGAAGAGCTTCTAAATGATTTGGAAAAAGAAACTGTTTCTTTTGGTCCGAACTATGATGACTCTTTGCAAATCCCGTTGGTGTTGCCAGCGAAATTCCCAAATCTTTTGGTGAATGGTTCTTCGGGTATCGCGGTTGGTATGGCGACAAATATTCCGCCACACAACTTGGGTGAAGTGATTGATGGTACAATCCATTTGATCAACAATCCTCAGTGTCAACTTGAAGACTTGATGGTTCACATCAAGGGACCTGACTTCCCTTCTGCAGGTGTGATCGCCGGTCGTGAAGGTATCTTGCAGGCTTATAAAAAAGGCCGCGGTATCATTTCACTTAAAGCTGTTGCGGAAATTACTCCGAACAAAGACCGTGAAGATATCATCATCACAGAAATTCCGTACCAAGTTAATAAAGCAAAACTGATCGAAAGCATCGCGGACCTAGTTCGTGATAAAGCCATCGAAGGTATCTCTGATATCCGCGATGAATCTTCTCGTGAAGGTATGCGTATCGTGATCAATCTAAAACGTGGCGAAAACGCTTCCGTTATCTTGAATCGCCTGTACAAATTCACTCAGATGCAAGTTTCTGTTGGTATCATCATGCTTGCGCTTGATGCGAAAAACCAACCTGTTACTTTTGACCTTAAAGGCATGCTTGAGGCGTTCGTTGATCACCGTCGTGACGTTGTTACGAAACGTTGTATCTTCGAACTTAAGAAAGCCCAAGAGCGCGCGCACATCTTGGAAGGTTTGAAAAAAGCCCTTGATCATATCGAAGAAGTTATCAAGACGATCCGTGCTTCTAAGGAAGCTCACGCCGCTCGTGAAGCCTTGATGTCTAAATTCGAATTTTCTGAACGCCAGGCCATTGCAATCCTGGAAATGCGTTTGCAACGTTTGACAGGTTTAGAGCGTGATAAAATCATCGAAGAACTTGCAGAGTTACAAAAACAAATCGACTGGTTGAAGTTCGTTTTGGCTGACGTTCGTGAAATCTACAAGATCATCGTTGGTGAGCTTGAAGATATGAAAAAACGTTATGCTGATCCTCGCCGTACTCAACTGCAAGGCAGCCTAGACGATATCGAAGATGAAGATTTGATCGCTGACGAAGACATGGTTGTGACTGTCACAAACACAGGACTTATTAAGCGTATGCCAACGGCCGAATACCGTGTTCAAAAACGCGGTGGTAAAGGCTTGAAAGGCATGGAAACAAAAGAGGAAGACTACGTAACAGATCTATTCTCTGCTTCGACTAAAACGATGCTTCTTGTCTTCACTGACAAAGGTAAAGTGTACTGGGTGAAGGTTCATAAACTTCCGCTTGGCAGCCGTACTTCGAAAGGGAAGTCATTAGCAAACGTGGTCCAACTTGCTTCAGGTGAAAGCGTTCGCGCGATCTTGCCGGTGAATGAGTTTGATGAAAATAAATTTGCAGTCATGCTAACTGAAAAAGGTGTGATTAAGAAAACCTCTATGGATTCTTTCGCGAACCCAAGAACTGCGGGTGTTATCGCCCTTACAACGGATCTTGATGATGCGATCATCGACGTGAAAATTTCTGATGGTCAATCAGACATCTTCATCGCGACTAAAGAAGGTATGTCGATTCGCTTCAACGAAAACGACGTGCGTGGAATGGGTCGTACAGCTCGCGGCGTGAAAGCTATCACATTAGCTAAAGATGACGTTGTTGTTGCGATGGAAGTTCTTGAAAAGAACACTCCAGACACGATCTTAATGGTGACTTCGAAAGGTTACGGTAAACGTTCTGAAGTGGGCGAATACCGCGTTCAATCTCGTGGTGGTGTTGGTATCATCACTCAGAAAACGACTGACAAAGTTGGTAACGTTGTTGGTACGAAAAAGGTTTCTGAAAAACACGAATTGATTCTTTCGACGGACAAAGGACAAGTTATCCGCATGAAAATGACGGACATCTCAGTTCTTGGCCGCAATACACAAGGTGTTCGTTTGATTAACATCGACGAAAAAGAAGAGACGGTAACTGGTTTGGCGGTGGTAGAGGATGATCACTCTGACGAAACAGCATCTGCTCCAACTGCACCTGAAGGTGTGACTCACTAGTATGATCAGAGGAGTACTGGCTGTAATATTCCTACTCCTCGCCGCTTGTTCCAGTCAGGAACAGGGGGATTATAAAACCGCGGAAAAAAATGTATCCCAGGGTAACTACAAAGTTGCCCTGGATTATTTTGACCGAGTCATCTTAAGAAATAATAAATCAGAGTATCCCCTTGATGCTGCTCGAGAAGCTGCTCGCGTTGCTTTCTTCGAATTGAAAGACTATGAGCGCACAATTGGATACCATCGATTCATCGTGCTTCATTCGAGTGACGAGAAGGAGCGCCTGACTTCGCAAAAGCAAATTGCGGAGATTTATTTTAATAATCTTCAAAATTATCAGGCCTCGATTGTTGAGTTTAGCAAGCTTCAACAGATGCCTCATACAGATTTAGAGGCCTCCCAGTACCAAATGAGTGTGGCGCGCGCACATTACTACATGAACAATTTCTTTCAGGCGGAATCAGAGATTGATTCCATGCTTCGCTTAAAATCCGATGACAATGTTCGCTTTCAAGCTTTGATGTTGAAAGGAAATATCCTGGTTGCAAAAAAAGAGTATGTGAAAGCGATCGATATTTTTAAAGGTCTTATCGAAAAATATCCTCAGCGCTCTGTTCAAGAAAACGTCGGATTAACACTGGCCGTTTGTTACGAGGAAAATGATAACTTCAAAGAAGCGATCAAGGTGCTTGAGGGTTATCGCGATAAATACAGTCCCCCAGAATACATCGAACTTCGTATTAAACGTCTTCAAGAGCGCATGAAAAATGCGCCTGGTGCGAAAGGCTTTAGGAAGTAATGAGAAAGTATATAATTTTTGCATCCATAGGCTTCGAACTTGTCGGGTTGATCATCGGGTGTTTCTACTTGGGTGAACTTCTGGATAGTAAGTATCAAACTAAAGGCATGGCCTTTGTTGGTTTGAGTTTGGCGGCCTTGGTGGGCTGGCTCGTCCGTGTGATTTGGCTTTTAAAGCGCATGGATGCCCAAGAAGAAAAAGAAAACGCGAATAAGAAACCATAAATGAAAAGAGTTTTGATTTCTCAGCTTCTAGTTGCGGCCGTTGGCTACCTCGCCGCCCTGTTTTTTGCTGCACCTAATCAAGCAAACTCTTATCTTTGGGGCTCCCTAACTATATTAATTAGCTTTTCCATGATGGGCCTGGGGTTCGGGCTCGTCTTTCGGAAAAAACTGGTTGCCCTAGGCATCTCCCTCATTGTATTTAAGTACGCGATTTTAGGCATCATTATCTACACTCTTGTGAAACTCGATTGGTTTTCATCAATTGCGTTTGCACTCGGTGTTGCTAGCTTTATTGTTTCTGCAATCTATTATGCGATCAGTGAAGCTTTGAGAGAGGAATTAGAAAATGGCGGCAGAACACCACCCGTTTAACTGGACACAGCTTATCCCTGCAGTTGGCGTTGAGTATTATCACATCGCGACTCTTGCGATCGTTACTGTGGCGACTATCGGTATCGGTTTAATGGCTCGTGCATCTTTGGGTAAAGGTGACGTTGCAGTTCTTCCTGCAGATAAATTCTCTCTTCGTGGAATCATGGAGATGCTCACTGAAATGATGTCGGGACTTGCCGACATGGTTATCGGTGAACACGGCAAACACTATGTTCCGTTCTTTACTTCAGTATTCTTCTTTATCGTATTCAACAACTTGGTTGGTATGATCCCAGGCATGACTCCTGCGACTGAAAACATCAATACGACATTCGGTTTCGGTATCTTGATGTTCTTATTCTATAACTTCCAAGGTGTGAAAGAAAACGGTCCAATCGCTTATCTTAAACACTTCATGGGTCCGGTTCTTTTCTTGGCTCCATTGATGTTTGTTATCGAAATCGTTTCCCACTTGGTTCGTCCATTCTCATTAGGTCTTCGTCTTGCGAACGTAATGATGGGTGACCACACGGTACTATCTGTATTCTTGGATCTAGTACCAATTGGTGTACCAATTCCATTCTATGTAATGGGATTGTTCGTATGCTTTGTTCAGGCTTTTGTATTTACTTTGCTTTCAATGGTTTACGTAGCATTCGCGATTGCACACGACCACTAAAAGGCAAATATTTAACCGTTCTCTAAAGGAGACACACATGAAAAAATTGATGGTTGCTCTAGTAGCAATGTTCGCAGCAGCTCCAGCATTCGCACAAGAAGCAGTAGCAACAGCTACTACTACAACTTCTGACAAAGGCTTGGTTGCTTTGGCAGCTGCATTGACTATCGCAGTAGCGGTATTCGGTGGCGCTATGGCTCAAGGTAAAACTGCTGCTACAGCACTTGATGGTATCGCTCGTAACCCAGCGGCTTCTGGTAAGCTTTTGATCCCAATGATCTTGGGTCTAGCTCTTATCGAGTCTCTAGTTATCTACGCGTTGATCATCGCTTTGAAACTTTCTTAGTTTGCTTACACTCCGACTCTGTCGGAGTAGTTGGTCGCAGCTCAGGCTGTAGAACTAAAAAGATCAGAAATGATTTTAAAAAGGCTGGGTTTATCCCGGCCTTTTTTATTTGGTAATTTGGTACGGACACACTTTGTCCACTGTATCTCCAGCGAATGCGCCCTACCCTGCCGCCTAAAAATCTACATAGAACAATACGAAAATGCTCAAAAGTACGGCCTTACTTTCTTTATCGAAAATAAAAAAAGGCCGGTGTTTCCACCAGCCCTCGATTTAATTTTCGTAATTTCTACACCCGCTGCGGGTGTGCGGACGTCCGCAGTTGAAGGACAAAGTAAGGCCGTACCTTTTATAGGTACTTATTTACCACGGCTTCCACGCGGTCTTGGATGCGTTTCATGCCTTCGGCTGTTGTCGCTTCATAACGTACAACCAAGACTGGTTGTGTGTTTGAAGAGCGGCATAATGCCCAACCGTCTTCGAAGCTTAAGCGGATGCCGTCAGTTAAGTCTACTTTGTAGTCAGCATCCGGGCCGCCCTTGAAAGCTTCTTTCATTTTTTCGACGATCAAAACTTTTTTCTCTTCAGTCGTGTCGATGCGAATTTCCGGCGTGTTAAATGCGGGCGGAAGTCCTGCAAGTAATTCAGGAATATTTTTTCCTGTTTTTGCCAGGATTTCTACCAAGCGAAGACCTGCATATGGAGCATCGTCGTAACCAAAGTTGCGATCTGCAAAGAAGATGTGACCAGACATCTCTCCGCCGAATGGTGCTTTTTCAACTTTGATTTTTTCTTTAATCAAAGAGTGACCTGTTTTCCACATGATAGGTTGTCCACCGTGTTTTGCGATGTCGTGATACAAGCGATCCGAACACTTCACATCACCCACGATTTTAGCACCCTTGTTAGTTTCAAGAATGGCGCGGGATACGATAGTCATCAGTTCGTCACCGTAAACCATGCGACCCGTGTGATCAACAACACCGATACGATCTGCATCACCGTCAAAGCCGATACCACAGACGGCACCTTCTTTTTTAACCTGGGCAGCCAGAGCTACCAGATTTTTTTCAACCGTTGGATCTGGATGGTGATTCGGGAATGCACCATCTGGTTCTTCGAACAAAATTGTCGGAGTCAAGCCGCAGGCTTCGTATAGACCGCGAACCACTGAACCACCAGCGCCATTACCACAATCCAAAACGACTTTAACGTTTTTCATTTGGCCAAACTCTTTTTTGTAGTGCTCGTAGTAGCTTGGGCGGATATCGAAAGATTCCACAGAACCTTTGCCATCGATGTATTCACCTTTTTCGATGATCTTACGAAGTTCCTGAATTTCCTCGCCAAAGATTGTCGTTTTACCCAAGGAGATTTTGAAACCATTGAACTCTGGAGGATTGTGTGAACCAGTGACTTGAACTGCGCCGTCCACTTTCATGGTGAATGTCGAGAAATAACACACAGGGCTCGTTACAAGGCCCAAGTGAATAACCTTAGCACCTGAATCGACAAAACCTTTTTCCATGCTCTTAACGATCGCTGGAGAGCTTACACGAGCATCGTGGCCGATAGTCAGTGTTGGATTAGAAATATTTTTAACGTTCTTCATGTGAACAACGAAAGCGCGCGCCAAAAGATAAGCGAAATTGTCGTCAAACTGACCGTTATAAACGCCGCGAATGTCGTATTCTCTGAAAATTACCGGTTGATACATAGAAACCTCACTTCAACTAGGTATTGGAAACAATTAGAATTAATCCTAACTAGGCTTGCTGTCGAGTCAAATTAATAGACCAGCGAATAGCATCAATCATAGAGTTGGGATTGGCTTTATTTTTACCAAAAATATCTTTGGCCGTTCCGTGATCGACACTCGTGCGAACGAACGGAATTCCGAGGCTGATGTGAACCCCGCTATCTTGTCCGTGTATCATCTTAAATGGAATTAAACCTTGGTCATGATAAAGACATAAGTAAACGGAATATTTTTTCCAGTTTTCTTTAAAGAAAGCAGCATCCGGAACAAGGGGTCCCTCGTAAGGAATTTTCTTTTCTTTAGCAAAGGCAGCAAGGTTTGGAAACACCATTAACTCTTCGCCACCAATCATCCCCTGTTCACCCGAGTGAGGGTTTAAACCTAAAACACCAATAGGCTTTGAACGTTTAGAGGTAGGCAAAGATTTGCGCAAAAGATCTGCATTCAACAGAGCCTCGGCAATAGTGCTAAAGCTAATGTGCTTCGAGACCTGGGAAATCGCAAGGTGTCCCGTCGCTAAAACCACGTTAAATTCGCTACCGGCGAATCCCATATGGACGGTTTTTGTTTTCGAAAGACGTTTTAAAATATCGGTGTGACCAAGATCTTTCAAACCAGCGTCTTTGATCAAAGTTTTGGAGAGTGGAGCTGTTGCCATGCCGTCTAACTGCTTTTTCATACAAGCTTTAGCAGTGGCTTCCACCCAATGAGCAGGTGATTGATCAGAGCAAATATCAACCAAGTAATTGCCTTCAACCTTAAGGGCTTCCTCGAGGTCGTCGACGACGATACGTTTAAACTTTTGATCGATTAGCTTCAGATACTTTGCAGAGGCATTGTCGTTCCTCCACAAGAAAAATTGCACTCCCTTTTGCGGGCCAAGCTTATGAAGGGCTTTGGCAGTTACTTCAAAGCCAATCCCATCATCATCGCCCGTGGTGAGTGCAATTCGTTTGTTACTCATTGATTCTTACAAAGGAATCGTCGCGTTTGTTTTGCAACCACAGGCGGAGCTGACGTTTAAAGCTTGCTTCCATAAGCTGCGCTTTGATTCTGTCTTTTTGCTTTTCAAACTTTGGATCTGGCGTAAGTTTTTTAGTCGTAAGTTTAACGATGTGAAATCCTAAGCGAGATTTCACAATTCCAGTTGTCTCTCCAACCTTTAAGTTGCCGATTGCTTCTTCGATCTCCGGTAAGAACTCACCGGATTTAAAGCTACCCAACGCACCACCCGCAGAGAAGTTAGGATCTTCACTGAATTGTTGAGCCAGGTTCTCAAAATTTTCGCCAGAGCGAAGCTTTGAAAGAGCAGTTTCCGCACGTTTATAGGCCGCTTCAGATCCGCCCTTTTTCGGGTTAAAGAAAATATGAGAAACAGAGAATTCATCGATCGCAGGTTTATTGTTTGGGTTTGATTTCAAGTATTCATTCAAGGCGTCTTCGTCCGAAATACGAAGTTTTGAAATGATCTCTGTATCCATCAAGTTTTGCTTTTCGATTTTTTCTTTTAGGAAGGTTTTGTATTCAGCAATATTGATGCCTTGACCTTTAAGAACGCTAATTAACTCAGACTCAGCAACGTTATTTCTTTTTGCCATGTCTTTGAATTCGTTTTCCACACGATCATTTGTGACTGATAAATTCAAACGCTTGATCTCAGATGAAATGATCTTTTCGTTGATCAAGTAATCCATTTGCGCTTTGCGATCTTTTTTTAGAGAGTCCGCTGATTTACCATCCAACAAAGCATCATCGATCATTCCCGGTTTGGAAATTCTGTTCTGCAATTCCTTAAGATCAGATTCTAAGATGATTTCGTTGTTTACAACGGCCAAGGTTTTTTCAACCACTTCCGCTTTTACCGGCACTGCTAAAAATAAAGAAACAAGCAAACTAATCATTATTCCCTCGGGTATCTACGCTGATGGAATTCATCAACTCGTAGTCCTTTAGGACTTTACTACTTCTGAGCTGAGCATCAAGCCACGCCACGTATTCTGCCTGCTCGCGTTGAGCTTTAAGCGCGCGCGTAATCTGTGGACGTACCTCTTCGAGCCCTAAAGTAGAAGCTGGAGCCTTTTTTTCCACACGAATCAGATGGATGCCGAAGGGACTTTTGATCATTTGCGTCCCGACAGAGTTTACGAAGAGCTTATCGAAATAATCGACAGTCCCTTTTTCGATCCAACCAATTACTCCACCCTGTTTTGCTTCCGGGGTGATCGAGAATTTCTTGGCAAGCTCTGCAAAATCTTTGGTTTTTAAATCGGTCTTGATTGCGTCAGCCTTGGCTTCCTCATCGACGACGATCTGACGAATATAAATGCGCTCCTTACGTTTAAACATGTCCTTATGGTCATCGTAATAGCGTTTAATTTCGTCTTCAGAGATTGGCTTAGCTTTCTCGTTAATTTTTTTAAATACCTCACGTTCGATCAAGCTAAAGCGAAGTTCTTCCCGCCATTCAGCGAAAGAAAGATTTTCTTGTGCAAGAGCGCGGCGGAAAGAAAGGTCGTCGGGATAGTTGGCTCGCAACTTATCCACTTCTTTATCCAGAGTGTTTTCAGCCACTACAATACTTTGAGCTCGCGCCCAATCCAGCGTCAGACTCTTCACCAAAAAATCGCGAAGAATTTCTTCTTTAATTCTTTGAACGTTGTTGGGGTCCTTGGCTGCCAGAGCATCAAAGTTCTTAAGTTTTCGAGCCAGTTGATTTGCGAACTCTTTCGCTGTCAATACGTGCTCATTCACCTTCTCAACGGGCTGTTTAGAAAGTTTTTGATATTTGGAAGGACATCCCGCCAACAACATGCTTGTTAAAATAAAAAGCCCCGTTTTGGCGGGGCTCTTTAGGAATTTCATCTGTTTAGTTCCTTATTTGATAAGGTTTTTATTTTCTTTGATAGAGTATGATTTTTTCAACTTCTCAAAGTAGTTATTAAAGATAACTTTTCTTTTTTCGTCGTAAACGGCGGCTCTGATTTGGCGCTTGTCTGCGTTTTCAAAGCTGCGACGGCCAGTCACTTTAATGATGTGGAAGCCATATGGAGATTCGATGAGCCCCTTTACTTCACCGACCTTCATGGAAGCTGCCGCCTCATAGTATGCAGGAACGATTGTAACACGAGATTGCCAGCCGATGTCACCACCAGCTTGCTTAGAAATCGCATCGTCAGAGTACAGCTTAACAAGTTCCTCAAACGGACGTTTTGACTTCTTAACTTCAGAAAGAATTTCTTCAGCGCGTTTTCTAGCTTCGCTGATTTGAGCGGCAGTAGCACCTTGTTTAAACTCAATCAAAATGTTGCTAGTGCGGATTTCAGGATTGTTTGCGTACCATTCCTTCATATCTTTGTCAGAAATTGTGATTTTTTGAACTTGGGGACCCAGCTCTTTTTCAAGAAGGGCTTTGTACATAGCTTGGCGAAGTTGCTCCTGAACGATTGGGTCTTTTTCCAAATTGCGCTTTTCAGCCTCTTGAAGTCCGACTTCATAGCGAACCATGTCCTCTAGGAACAATTCTTTTGTTGGAGGATTTGTTGTTTTTGATTTGATGTCGTTGAATTTCTTATTGAATTCATCAAGCGTAATCGTTCTTTTACCCACCTGAGCCAACACTTCAGAAGATTTTTGCGCGAACGCCGGTGCCGCGATGAGCATCAAGATGCTGATAACTAATTTCATACTTTAAAAGTCCCTTTAAAAAGTTGAATGCAAACTATGTTAAAACGCTAGCACTAGGTATTATTATCCGCAATGAAATTAACAGCTTGCTGACGAGTACGGTGCAAAACGGACTCCAACTCTAGAGCAAGGTCTGGGTTTCTAGGATCCTGATCCTTTGTGACTGGAGGAAGACTCTCACTCCACACAATTGTTACTTTAGCGAACGGTTTTGGCAGGAAAGTTTTATTCCATGATTTGGGGAAATAAATTGCGCGGTCCACATGCACACCCGCCGCATAAATCGGCCCATGAACCATGCGCGATAGTTCGAACACACCTGGCTTCACTTTGTGTAACGGACCTTTAGGACCATCAACTGCAAAGCTGCAATTTCCCCCGTCTTTTACTAAACGCAAAAGACCTTTTAGGGCTTGCACACTTCCCCGCGAAGATGATCCGCGGCTGGTTTTTGCACCCATCCACTTCAGCACAGTTGCCATCAATTCTCCGTCTTTGGATTGCGATGCAATTGTGGCGATCCGATAGCGTTTAACGATTGAAAGAAGTGCGAGCTCATCACCGTGCCAGTGAGCAAGAACAACTGGATTTTTATTTTGCAGAGATTGCTTGAGTGACTCGGGCTCAAAGAGCCGAACCCTCCATGTCCATGAGAGGGTTCGGTAAAATACAAAAACGATAATAGGAAGTATGTATTTCCTAAACACGATTAGTGGTGAAGAGCCTTTTTGAACTCTTCAGTCAATTTCGGAACGATTTCAAGAGCGTCACCTACGATACCGTAAGTGGCTTTTTGGAAGATAGGAGCGTTCGCATCGCTGTTGATTGCAACGATAACTTTAGATGAACCCATACCTGCCAAATGTTGAATTGCGCCGGAAATACCCACAGCGATGTACAAAGAAGGAGCCACTGTTTTACCAGTTTGACCCACTTGCATACCGTGTCCTACCCAACCAGCATCCACTACCGCACGAGTTGCACCGACTGTGGCACCCAATACGTCAGCAAGATCATTCAAGACTTTAAAGTTTGCAGCTTCTTTCAAACCACGGCCACCAGAAACGATAATGTTTGCTTCAGTCAAATCTAGTTTTTCAGAAGCCCCCTTAACGATTTCTTTGATCAAAGTTTTCAAATCCGTTGCAGAGTTTGTGTTTTCAACAACGTTTGCTGTTTTTGATGTGTCAGCAGCTTCAACTGGAAGTTGATTTGCACGCATCAATACGATTTTGATCGGGCTATTTTCAAAGTTAACTGTCGCAAATGCTTTACCCGAGTACATTGGTTTAACTGCAGTTACGTTGTCACCGTTAATAGTCAACTGAGTGCAATCAGAAGCAACACCCGTGTTCAAGCGAGCAGCAACACGTGGGAACAAATCCTTACCTGTTGAAGAAGCTGAAGACAAGATGATCGAAGGTTGAACTTTGTTTACGATCGCAACCATGTTTGCAGTGTATGATTCTGGATTGTAAGAATCCAAAGAAGCATCTTTGACTACGTGAACTTCGGAAGCACCGTTGTGACCGATAGCTGCAGTTACATCACCAGCGTGAGAGCCGAAAGTCACAGCAACAACTGTGTTGCCAGATTTCGCGGCTGCTTGCAAAAGCTCGATGGAGCTGCGTTTAAGTTTACCGTTTGTTTGTTCAGCAAATACTAATACTTTTCCCATTGCCAACTCCTACAGAACCTTCGCTTCGTCGCGAAGAAGTTTAACTAGCTCTGCTGCTTGTGCAGAAGAGTCGCCAGAAAGCATTTTAACTGCTGGTTTTTCCGCCGGAAGAGTCATACCAGAGTATTTTACTTTGATGTCAGTCGCAGGAATGTTCAAAGAAGCGAATTCGATTTCTTTGATCACTTTCTTTTTCGCCTTCATAATACCCGGCAAAGAAGCGTAACGAGGCATGTTTAAGCCTTTGTTGGCGCCAACCACTGCTGGTGTCATCATTTGCACAACTTCTTTCGCACCACCCTCAACGTCACGCTCAACAGTTACGTTTTCGCCATTGAAGGCAAACTTAGAAACCACAGTTGTGTGAGGAATGTTCAAGAATTCAGCCATCATTTGGCTAACGGAAGATGCATTGTCGTCGATTGCAAGCTTGCCGGTGAAAATGATTTTCATTCCGCCTTCGGCTTTAATCACTTCGGCAAGGGCTTTTGCAGTTGAGAAGTTATCTAGACCTTCGCCGTTAATAACGATGGCTTCGTCAGCACCCATGGCAAGCGCCGTACGCAAAGATTCTACGACACGTGCTTTAGGACCCGCACTCAAAACCCACACTTGAGAGCCTGGATTGGCATCGCGAAGCTTGTTTGCTTCCTCGACAGCGTATTCGTCGTAAGGGTTCATGACCCATTTAATCCCCGCCGTATCGATACCGGTTTGGTCGGGAGAGATTTTAATTTTAGTTTCAGTGTCTGGCACCTGTTTGATGCACACGAAAATCTTCATATTTTTACCCCGTTTTTAGAGGACCAGTTCTATCGCAGATGATTTCAGAGGCAAAACTAAATCCTCAAAGTCTAACATGTTGCGAAACATGACAGGGGTCATGGACAAATCAAACCCCCGAGGAGTAAGTTAATTAAAAACTTAATGAGAATATAAAGCTATATCACAAGGGGTTTCTAACCATGTTTTCATTTCTCGGAACAACTGTCGGGAAAAAATACGTAATGGGAATCACTGGTCTTATTTGGGCGGGCTTCGTGCTGACTCATATGGCCGGTAACATGCTCATTTTCGTAAGCCACGACGCTTACAATGCCTATGGACACGCAATCACAAGCGGCAAGCTAATCTATATCGCTGAACTTGTTTTAGTGTTGGCTTTGATCACACACGTTTACATGGCGATTTCACTTACAATAAACAATCGCGAAGCAAAAGGTCAAAAATACGCAGTTGCAGCTAAAGGTGCAAAGCGCGTGACTTTGGCTTCAAGAACAATGGCAATCCAAGGATCTTTGATCTTGGTTTTCGTTATTCTTCACTTGATCACCTTCAAATACGGTCAGCACTATGAAACGAATGTTGATGGTGTGCCAATGCGTGACCTTGCAAAATTGATGGAAGAAGTATTCCAACAGCCGGGCTATGTAGCTTGGTATGTCGTTGCATTAATTCTTTTGGGTTTCCACTTGAAACATGGTGTGGGATCTACGTTCCAATCACTGGGTTTAATGGAAGGGACTTACCGCAATCTTTGGACGAAGCTAAGCATTGGTTACGGCATTGTCGTGGCTCTTGGTTTCATCTCTCAACCTCTTTACCTTTTCCTCATGCGCTAAGGAGCACGTCATGGCTAACATTTTAGATAGCAAAATTCCAAGTGGTGCGATTGAAGACAAATGGGAAAAAGCCAAGTTTGAAAACAAACTTGTAAACCCTGCTAATAAAAGAAAACATTCAGTGATCGTTGTGGGTACTGGTCTTGCTGGTGCTTCTGCAGCTGCTTCTTTGGGTGAGCTTGGTTACAAAGTAAAAGCATTCTGTGTGCATGAATCCCCTCGCCGTGCCCACTCTGTGGCCGCTCAAGGTGGTATCAACGCCGCTAAAAACTATCAAAACGATGGTGACTCTACTTACCGTCTTTTCTATGACACAGTTAAGGGCGGAGATTTCCGTGCTCGTGAAGCCAACGTTTATCGTTTGGCTGAAGTGTCTGCAAACATCATCGACCAAATGGTTTCTCAAGGTGTTCCTTTCGCTCGTGAATACGGCGGCACTTTAGCAAATCGTTCTTTCGGTGGTGCGCAAGTTTCCCGTACATTCTATGCCCGCGGTCAAACGGGTCAGCAGCTTTTGTTGGGTGCGTACTCGCAAATGATGAGACAAGTTGACGCTGGGACTGTTGAGCTTCGCTATCGTCGTGAAATGCTTGATCTTGTTGTTATCGATGGAAAAGCACGTGGCATCATCGTTCGTAACTTGCTGACAGGTGAGATCGAGGCCCACGAAGCTGATGCAGTTATCATTGCATCCGGTGGTTACTCAAACGTGTTCTTCCTTTCTACGAATGCGATGAACTGCGCAGTAACGGCAGCTTGGAAAGCTCACAAACGTGGCGCTTACTTTGCAAATCCTTGCTATACACAAATTCACCCTACCTGCATTCCTGTTCATGGTGAAAATCAGTCAAAATTGACGTTGATGTCTGAATCTCTTCGTAACGACGGTCGTGTATGGGTTCCAAAAGCAGTTGGTGATAAACGTCATCCAAACGATATCCCTGAAAATGAACGCGACTACTACTTGGAGCGTGTATACCCTTCATTCGGTAACTTGGCTCCTCGTGACGTAGCTTCTCGTCAGGCGAAATACGCTTGTGACGAAGGCCGTGGTGTCAATGAATCTGGTAAAGCTGTTTACCTGGATTTTGCTGATTCTATCAAGCGCCTGGGCGAAGAGAAAATCGCTGAGCGCTATGGTAACTTGTTTGAAATGTACGATAAGATCACGGGCGAAAATCCTTATAAACGTCCAATGATGATCTACCCTGCTCCACACTATACGATGGGCGGCTTGTGGGTTGACTATAACCTTCAATCAACCATCCCTGGATGTTTCGTCGCTGGTGAAGCAAACTTCTCTGACCACGGTGCGAATCGTTTGGGTGCATCTGCATTGATGCAAGGTTTGGCAGATGGTTACTTTGTAGTTCCATACTCAATCGGTAACTATTTGGGCGGGACGAAACTTAATAAAGTAACGACAAACGACGATGCGTTCAAAGCGGCGGTCGAGGGCGTTAAAAAAGAGATCAGCACACTAGTAAATATCAAAGGTAACCGCACGGTTGATAGCTTCCATAAAGAGCTAGGTAACATTATGTGGGAAAACTGCGGTATGGGTCGTAATGCTGCCGGCTTGAAAAAAGCACTTGAAGAGATTCCAAGAGTACGTGAAGAGTTCTGGCAAAACGTACGTATCCCTGGCGATCCAAACTACTTAAACGTGGAGCTTGAAAAAGCCGGCCGTGTCGCTGACTTCTTGGAGCTTGGTGAGTTGATGTGTCGTGACGCTTTGGAGCGTGAGGAATCATGCGGCGGTCACTTCCGTGAAGAACACCAAGATAACGGTGAAGCAAAACGTGACGACGCTAATTTCTGTCACGTAGCTGCGTGGGAATACACAGGTAACATGAAAACATCTGTGCGCCACAAAGAAGAGCTGACTTTTGAAAACGTTCACCTAGCAACTCGTAGCTATAAATAAGAGGCTTAATATGAGTGGAAAACATATCAATCTGACGTTGAAAGTATGGAGACAAAAAGGGTCTAAAGATCAGGGCTCCTTCGTTGAATACCAAGCTAAGAATGTTTCTGAGCACGCCTCTTTTCTAGAGATGCTAGATGCTGTGAACGAAGAGATCGTTGCCAAAGGCGAAGAACCAATCGCATTCGACCATGACTGCCGCGAAGGTATTTGTGGTACTTGTGGTTTCGTAATCGACGGTGAAGCACACGGTAAGTTGAAAGCAACAACGGTTTGCCAACTTCACATGCGTAATTATAACGACGGTGAAACTTTAACTATTGAGCCGTTCAGAGCAAATTCGTTCCCAGTTATTAAAGACTTGATGGTTGATCGTTCTGCATTAGACCGCATTATCTCTTCTGGTGGATATATCTCTCAAAATACGGGAAATCCACAGGACGCGAATGCGATCTTGATTCCTAAAGCAGATGCCGACGAAGCAATGAGTTCTGCAACTTGTATCGGCTGCGGGGCATGTGTAGCAGCTTGTAAAAACGCTTCTGCAGCGCTTTTCACTTCAGCAAAAATTTCTCACTTGGCTTTGCTTCCTCAAGGCGCAGTGGAAAAAGACGAACGTGCTTTGCGTATGGTTGCTGCAATGGATTCTGAAGGCTTCGGTGCGTGCACAACGACGGGTGCTTGTGAGGCGGCTTGTCCTAAAGAAATCCAACTTACCAATATCTCTCGAATGAATCGTCAGTTCTTAGGGGCTGTTTTAACTCAGAGACCGAAGCATAAAGACGGCGGCGCAGGCTAAGCTAACAAGCTGCAGTTCATAAAAAATTAAGTGATTCAAAGGGGTTCAGTCATATGAACCCCTTTTTTTATATATTCTTTTAACCTTTAAATTCCGCATCATCGGTCATTCCCAACAGAGACGCATCCTAGACCTCCATCTGTGATTTTTCCCTCAAGCTCGAACATCAAACTTCCGAAAACTAGACCAAGGATTGGGCTTATGAAGAAGATTGATCAACTTATGGCAGAACTAGGCTTCAACAAAAATGCACCAGACAGTGTGAAAGAAGCTTTAATCAAGCATTTAATCAAAGTGTCTGAAGGGGTAAACGTCACGACTCCTTCGGAGAATCGCGAAATGGCTCAACATCCGGAAAAAATTGTTCAGTTTAAGTTTCCAGAGCAAATGAGCTTTGGATTCGCAGACGAGAAGTCAACGCGCCCAACACGACCTAAGACTGGCTAGACGCTAGTCTATGGTCTAGGTTTTTCCCCGACTCCAAAAACAAATAAAATCCTGACTTTCAGATTGGTACCATTTTGGAACTGGAGGACTGCTAGGCAATTTTTGCCGAGACTTTCCTCTGACAAAATCACCTTTGAAGGAGGGATTATGAGAGGGCTTATTGGAAGAGCCGTGCTCGGTTTGTTCGTTTCTGCTAGCGCTTTCGCTGCTAAACCTGAAGCTGTGCCTGGTGAATATATCGTTCAATTGAAAAATCAATACGCGATTCAATCGACACAGGTTTTGAGTCAACAACTAGGTGCCTACGTTAAAGAAACAATTCCAAGCATGAACATTGTGGTTATTAAAAGACCCATGTTCGAACTAGCTGACAGCGTAGTAAAAACGCTCTCTCAAAATCCATTAGTAGACATCGTTGAGCCAAACTATATCTATCGCATCAACAAAACTCCCAGATACTGGTATTGACTATAATCATCCAGACCTTAAAGACAATTTGTGGACCAATGAGGCTGAGCTTAATGGTCAACCGGGCGTAGACGATGACAATAACGGTATCGTTGACGATATTTACGGCGCAAACTTTGTTAAAGCTGAAAAGCCAACTGGGAATCCAATTGATGACCATGGCCACGGTTCTCATTGTTCTGGTACTATCGGTGCTAAAGGTGATGATGGTAAAGGTATCGTGGGTGTTAACTGGAATGTTCGCTTGATGGGTGTAAAATTCTTGTCTGCTGACGGTTCTGGTTCTCTTGAGGGTGCTCTTAAAGGTATCGACTATGCGGTTAAAATGGGTGCGAAAATCCTTTCTAACTCTTGGGGTGGCGGTGGCTACTCTGAAACTTTGAAGCAAGCAATTCAAAGAGCTAACGATGCAGGCGTGCTTTTCGTGGCAGCAGCGGGAAATGAATCCAACGATAACGACGCAAACCCAACTTATCCAGCGACGTACGATATTCCAAACGTACTTTCTGTCGCAGCGATCGATGATAGTGGCCGCTTGGCTTCATTCTCGAACTACGGTAAATCTAAAGTTCACGTGGGTGCTCCTGGCGTAAACATCTACTCTTCCATTAAAAATGGTGGTTACGATTCTTGGTCTGGTACCTCAATGGCGACTCCTCATGTTTCTGGTATCGCAGGCCTATTGGCGGCTAACGAGCCAGGATTAACAGGTCAACAAATCAAAGAACGTATCATGGCAACTGCAGTACCAATCCCGGGCTTGCGCGGTAAAGTTCGCACGATGGGTGTTGCTAATGCTTATGCAGCTTTGACAAACACGATTGCTCCTCCAGATGTGAATGATCCCGTTAATTGGCAAACAGTTCCAGCTAGCGCATCTACAGCTCATCCGTATGCAAGCAAATCAAATCAAACATTTGAAGTGCGCGCTCCAGGTGCAAAACAAATCGCAATCTATTTTGCGAAATTCGACACTGAACGCGATTACGACAAAGTTGAAATCTACGATTCAACTGGAAAACTGGTTCAAACGATCTCTGGTAAGGCTGATGATACTTTCTCAAGCATCATTGAAGGTGACTCTGCAAAAATCGTTTTCACTTCAGATGATTCAGTAAACCGTTACGGTTTCGACATCACAAAAATTGCTTTCCGTTAGTCTGGAAACAAATCTTTGAAACGGCAAAAGCCATCTCGTCTATCGAGGTGGCTTTTTGTTTTTAATCAGTCGAATGCTGCCGCACTGCCCTTTCGCTTATAGAGTTCGGATAATGCAAATATCTGGAGGTTTTATGCAACCCGAATTGGAGCGCAATAGATCGAATCCCCGCTATAAAAAGGATGCACCGACAACTCTTCGAGGAAAACTTAGAGAAGAATTCGATATTCAAAGCGAGACCATAAAAAAAGGCCAGCTTCAAGGAGTTTTGGAACGTAAAACATACGCGCAAGAGACTAGCGTGTTCGTTGGTACCGCTCTTGTTGTTGTCGGTTTTATTGGTTTCGTTGTCGATAACTTGTTGGGCATGCACCTTTCACACTCTCACAATCTGATTCATCTTATTAGTGGCATTCTTTTGGCGTGGTTTGGATTTAAAAATGAACAGCGAGCTAAGAAGTGTTCGCTCATTTTCGGATCCTTTTATGCAGTTCTTGGCGTATTAGGATTTATCGTAGGTACACCCGGAATGCCGAACGTGGGACACTTGGTTCGAGACGATTCTTTGTGGATGATTTCGCCCGACAAACTGGAATTAGGATCCAGGGACCACGTTATCCATTTGGTTATCGCAGCAGCATTAATTGGTGGAGCCTTGATCAAGTTTCGCAGGATCCGTCGCGAAGACATTTAGTCTTCGCGCACACCCTGCTGTAAAAACTTTTCGATTTTAAGATTTGTATAATCTGGGAAGTCTAATTGAGTACAGTGAGAGCCATATGGCACCAAAACGAACTCCGAGTTTTTAATTTTTTCTTTTAAATGATACTGAAATCGAATCGGAGTGACGGCGTCTTTTTCTCCAGAGATAACAAGCACCGGAACTTCGATTTTTTCTAAGATCGGCTCGCCATCAAATTTCATTAGCTCTTCAAAAAAGGCAATAAATACCTTAAGGTTCATACGGGCAACGCCCCGGCAATACACTTCAATGTCTTTGAAATGAGTGACCCGTAAATTAAATCCCCCCGCTAAAGCGGCAGCGTACATCGCCAAAGGATTATCAATCGCCACTTTCCACAGAGTATTCCACAAGTCAGGCTGATTTTCGTACTGCCCTTTCACGAAATAGAAAAAAGGTTCAATAACTTCTAAGCCAAACATCCCCTTAATAGGATTGCGAGCAAATCCGTTAATAAAAGTCATCGAGCGAATAATTTCCGGATGCATTGAATATAGATTCAATAAAATGGGAGCGCCAAAACTGTGACCCGCGAAGTGAGCGCTTTTAATATTTAAGTGCTCAAGCAAGCCTGCGATGTCTTTGCAAAGAGCTTCTAAGGTCAGCTGACTCATGTCCGCAATCGGAGTGCTTTTGTGGTGACCGCGTAAATCAAAAGCAATCACTTGATAATTGCGCGAAAAATATTCGATTTGATAGTGCCAGTGATTGATTGGACATGCGATTCCGTAAATTAAAACTAACGGCTCACCTTGTCCGTGAGTTTCGTAATAGATGGAAGTGCCATCATAGCTTTCAAATGTACCGATGCTTTTTGGCGTCGTTTCCATGAGACCTTCTAATTCCTACAAGTATGTGACTTTGATTTGAGTGCTTCCGATGGAAATCATATCACCATCCTGAAGCATTTCGGCAGACACCTTTTTATTATTAAGACTGACCCGGCCTGTAGCCAAAACTTTTAACTGCACCTGGCCGGGGCCAGCAATTAATTGAAACGCGTCTCGGGGCGCGTCCACATCCAGCAATTCGATATCCAGCGAGTCTGCACCCGCGGTTCTTGGGCCGTACCCTAAAATAATTTCCTCATCTGCCTGAATTCCACGAATAAAGGTCAATCGAAGCGCGGGAGAGAATCTTTGCAGTTCAACCGGCGGTTCTGAGTTTTGTATTTGCAGCTGAGAGATTGTGGTGCTGACAATGTTGCGCCAGGTCAGAAGACGTTCGAAACTGCTCGCCTTTTCCTCTTCAACGGATAAAACCTGAAACTGGGTACGACCGATCTCAAAGATAACCCCTGGAATTAAGGCGACTTTCTTTACACGGCGACCTGATATGTACAACCCATTCGAAGAATCCAAATCCAATAAAACCAGCTGCCCCTTGCCATCTAATGCGACCTGGGCATGCTTGCTGGAAACCTTCGGGTCTTTAACTATGATGTCGGCATTGGCTCTGCCCATAGTCATCCCGTCCGTCAGTTGATGTCGGGATCCCTCATTTACACCGTTCAGAACCTCAATAAAAGTGACCATTTAGGTATGATAGGACTGGATTCAGACGAATCAAAGGACTATTCCTTGTGCTCAAACTTAAGGCGTGCTAAACCCGTTAAACATTTTAAAAGTCATCCTTGTTCCCACCCCTGTATGGTGGGGGCTTTAACCGAAAGGATTATACATGGAAAAAAACACTGCACCTTACGAGGTTGTTGTTCTTATGCACCCAGATGCAACTCTTGAAGATCAAAAAGATCTTTTCAAGAAGAACAAAGCAACTATCGAGTCTTTCAAAGGTTCTATCAACTCTTTGGAAACTTGGGGCAAACGTAACTTGGCGACTCCAATCGGCAAGTTGAAAAAAGCGACATACTTCCACTCTACATTCGAAGCTGACACACAAGCTATCGCTGAGTTGGAACGTACTATGCGTATCAACGACAAAGTACTTCGCTTCATGCACACTCGTCTTGATGAGCGTGTTTCTTTGGCTAAGTTCATGGAAGGCTTCAAAAAAGGTCTTTCTGAATCTGCTGCTCGTGAAAAAGAGCGCGAAGCTAAGATCCAAGCTCGCAAAGCTGCGTTTGCTGCTGCTAAAGCAGACCGCGCTGAGCGTGGCGAGTAATTTATAAAGGGCGTAAGCCATGAAGAAGTCCGCGTCTCCACAGAAATTCATCACAGTTTCATCTCTCTCGATTTTGTTGTCGATGATGACAGTGGTATTTGGCGCTCCCCTTCTTCGTGTGCTCCGTCAGGCTTACGGTCCATGGGCCTTTTGGATTCTTGGACTGTTAGTAACAGGGGCTGCGTGGCTCCTCAACGCTCAACCTTTAGCGATGTTTATTGGCTCCGTTTGGATGACTTTAGGGGCTTACAATGAACTTGAGCAAAAAGGACTTGGGTGGTGGCTATCCGGTATTCTAAGCGTGCTGCTTGGGACAGGTGCTGCAAGCATCTCTCTGTATGGAGCATTCAAAGTAAACGGGATTAACACGTACGCTGAAGTTCAAAAGCTGGTCGAACAGTTTACTGAGCAGGTTCAAAAAATGAATCCCGCAGTTAAATTGGACGCTTCAGTTTTGATGCAGCAAATTCCATCAGCCATTGCTATCACTCTGATTTTAGCACTTGGTGTGGGATTAATATTTGAGAGAAGGGTTTTTTCGTGGCTCAATTTGCCCCGCGAGAAAATTGCCTCTCAGCTCAAGTTGTTAGAATATCGTGTGCCTGATGTTTTCATTTGGGTAGCGATGACAGCCTTCCTTCTAACAATGGTGAGTTTTGGCGGTAAGGCCATTGCGATCCTCGCAGTAAATATTGTGAACGTAGCACTCGTTCTCTATTTCTTTCAGGGGTTAGCAGTGTTGGAGGTATTCCTAAATTCGATTCGTGCCGGTACGGTCACTCGAGTTTTGGTGTACATAATCTTGGTCGGCCAGTTGGTGCTTATTTTAAGTATCGTTGGTTTGATCGATTACTGGCTGGATTTCAGAAGTCGTATTCGTAAGATGACGGCTCCTAAAGCTAGCTAATACTAAAATACACTTCGACGTTGTCGAAGTAGTTATGGAGATCACATGAAAGTTATTCTTCAAAAAGACGTTAAAGATGTAGGCCGTGTTGGTGAATTGGTGAACGTTTCTGAAGGTTTCGCAAGAAACTTCTTGTTCCCACGCAAATTGGCTGCTGAAGCTACAGAAAAACGCGTAAAAGAATATGAACACTTGAAACGCGTTGCTGAAACTAAAAAGAAAAAAGCATTGGCAGAACGCCAAGAAATCTTGAACAAAATCAACGGCACAACTGTTACGTTCAAGCTTCAAGCTGGTGCTGACTCTGATAAGCTTTTCGGTACTGTAACAACTACAGACATCTCTAAAGAGCTTCAAAAAATGGGTCACTCTATCGACCGCCGCGACATCCACTTGGAAGAGCCAATCAAAGTATTGGGTCAACACAAAGCGGTTGTACGTTACACTGAAGGTTTGGAAGCTAAGATCCAAATCGCAGTTGAGCGCGCATAATTTACCCTATAGTACGCACAATTATGAAAGAGGCCTCGGAATCGGGGCCTCTTTTTTATTTCAGACTCTGTCACTTTTACCATAACGTAATCTTATAGATATCATCGAATTTTTTATATTGCCCTGGTTCCAAATTGGGTGTTTAAAGAGCGCCATTGGAGGGGTTTTCCATGAAAACAATCAAGTCTCTTAAGTTAGCTTTGTCATTGGGTGCGCTGGCGACGATCGCAGCTTGTACTCCTAATAAGCAATCCGCTTCTGTAACTGCTTCTGGTAATTCCTCTGGCATTATTGGTGGTGTGGCTGTTGATCAAAACGACATCATCAGAAAGTCGACTGTATCAATCGTAGTTAACGTTCTTACGCAAGATGGGCAGCAAGGTCAGTTCCTTTGCACGGGCTCTATCGTCAGTGAAAACACAATCTTGACGGCAGCTCACTGTGTACCAGGTGCTGAATACAAAAAAGCTGCAATGTACGTTGTCTTCGCAACGGACCTGAACAAAATGCAAAAATCTCAAATCGTTGCTGTTTCCGGCGTTGTTGTTCACCCTCAATACGGTGAAGGCGACAAGCGTCTTCGCGAAACAATTGAAAAGCTTAAAAAATCTGGTAACCCGAATGGTGACGGCGTAGAGCTTACTGACCGTGATCAAGGCGCAGATAACTACGACCTAGCGGTTCTTAAGCTTGCAAGCAAAATTCCTGCTGACTACCAAATCGCAAATGTTCTTACTGACGAAACAATCCTTAAAAACGGTGCGAATGTTACTTTGGCTGGTTACGGTTTGACGAACGTTAAAAAAGAACAAGTTGATCCAGCAAAATATCCTGATCTTGATGCTGCTATCGCTAGTGGCCAAATCGGTTGCACATACGATAAGAAAACTTGCTACATCTTGACTCAAGAAAACGAAAACATCTTGAAGAAAACGGATGTATCAGTGATCCAACCGTACGGTGAAACTGAAGTTGCTTTGGATCAATCTCAAGGTAAAGGTGCTTGCCACGGTGATTCTGGTGGTCCAGCGTTCATCAACGTAAACGGTACTGAATACCTTTGGGGTGTTACAAGCCGCGGTACTGGTAAAGATGGTATCGACGATTGCTCTAACTACGCAATCTACACAAAAGTTCACGCTGAATGGAATTTCGTTTCAAAAGCTATTAAGCAATTGAACACGACGACTAAAGAAGAAGCTCCACAAACTGAAGCTTTGGCAGCGAACTAAGAATTCATACTTAGAAAAATAATTGGAAGGCCTCGGGAAACCGGGGCCTTTTTTTATGCCGATTTGATTTCTTCTTCGTTTGCTAGCTCTAGGAAGACCTCGTTCAGATAGTCCACCATGATAGATCTTAGCTGATCCATTGTAAGCTCTTCGGCGTTGGTGCCATGAGCAGACATCAACTTTTGCAGCTCTTTCGCTACAGGGTCTGTGGGAAGTCCTGTACCTTCCACTACGACTTGGGCAAGTCCCTTGTCCATTGCGGCCTCCATGCTCGGTCTAGGCGCGATCCATGCGCCTATGTCTAATCGACCCCTCCACTTGATCAAGGGGTTAAATTTAACTCAATCTAAAATCGAATATATGGATTTTGGTCCAGTCAAATCGATACAGACCTCGCTCATTTTTGAGACTTTCTCACGGAAATCCTAAACTCTGTTTCCTTTGACTCCGATAAGTATTTTAGGAGCCACTCGATATGTTCGTACATTTTGGATTGCTTATCATCGCCCTGCTGTCGCTGAGTGCTTGTTCGCTCGATATCAATGTCCTTGGGAAAAGTCGCACGACAGAGCTGCCGTCAACTGACGGATTATTTCCCCTGGGGGAACAAAAGGCCTATTTCGGTGGTTCAATCGCAACCGCCACAGATTCTAACGGAAATGTTTATAATGCTGATGCGACAATGGGTGGTTCAATTACGAAATTGAACTCGTCATTGGCATCAATCGCATTCGTCGCTCAATCAGGTACAGGTGATGGGCAAGTTTCCAATGTCACAAGGCTGCTAGTTGATTCACAAGACAACCTATTTGTCCTGGATGCTGGAAATGATCGCATTCAAAAATTTGATTCAAGCGGTGCTTTTGTTTTGAAATGGGGCAGTTCTGGCTCATCCAACGACTATGAATTCCCCGGTTTAGCAGCCTTTGCAATCGACAGCCAAGATGAAATCTACGTGTTGGTTTCTGATGGTGCGACAGTGGGCGAAGTGCGGGTCTACAATTCTTCAGGGGTGTTCCAAAGAAAATGGGGCACGTTCGATATGACCCACACTCTGCCTTGTGATGCGTGTTTTCATCGTATGCGTGCCGTGGCGATAGACTCAAGCGACAACGTTTACGTTGCTGATTCCGAGTGGGGAAGAATTGAAAAATTCGATAGACTTGGAAACAAACTTTCCGAGTTTGGTTCTTCGGGAACAGGCAATGGTCAGTTTCCTCAAACACTCCTTTCTATGGCTATCAAAGGTAATGAATTATTTTTGGCCGAACAGGTTACGCCAAGAATTCAAAAATTTAATTTAAACACTGAATCCTATGTCTCTGACATTAGCTCGCCAGGTTCTGCAGATAATCAAATTATTCAGCCAGTAACCTTGAACTTCGATAAGTCGGGCTATCTGATGGTTTCAGATATTTCTCTTGGCACGTCTGGTAGTATCAAACGATTTGCTACAGATGGAACTTTCATTAGCAAAACTGAAACAGGCGGCAGTGGTGATGGTAAATTAAAAACTCCGACTGCGGGTGCTGCCTATAAAAACGAATTTATTGTGGTGGTAGATTCGGGCAATAAACGAATTGCTAAGTTCGATGCCCAAGGCAACTGGATAATGAATTTTGGCTCTCCAGGAACTGGAAGTGGACAATTCACGACTCCATTTAATGTGGGCGTGGATGATGACGGAAATATCTATGTCTTAGATTTAAACCAAGGCACAAGAGTGCGAGTGGAAAAGTTTGATAAGAACGGAAATTTTCTGACGGAATGGGACGGATCCGACAACGTTCTAATTACCAATGCCTATGCCATGGCTGTGGCGGGAGATGGGACTGTTTATGTCGGTGATGCTTCAAATGGAATAGTTCAAAAGTTTGATAGAGATGGACATTGGGTGCGGGATTATACGGGCATAGATACCAACACAAGTACTGCCACTATATCTATGCCGGGGGCACTTGCCCTGGACAACCTAGGGCACCTGCTCGTCTCTGATATGAGTAGAGGAACCATTATTAAAGTAAATCTTGCTAATGATACCATGGTGACCGAGTTCGGTTCTTCCGGTGGAGTTTTTGGTATGACGATCACGCCAGCAGGTAACATCCTAACATCCAACGCCATGAACAACGTTGTTACAGAATATTCCTCAGCAGGTACACTGACAGGAATATCCTGGGGCGGCTCTGGATTTACTCCAGGAAAGTTATCTTCTGCGTGGGGAATTTTCTGTGATCCCAAAGGATATGTTTATGTTGTGGACCAGGGGAACTCACGCATTCAGAAATTTAACTCACTCGGCGTGGTCCAATAGCTAACGGCGGTTCGTGTGTTTTTTGCCCCAGTGTTTGGCGTTTGGTAATAGGGAATACAACACCGGCAGCAAAATTCTGCGCGGAAGCAATCGGCGAATATAATAAAACACGGTTGCATCTAGCGTTGCAGGAATCCACAGGGATGGATTTTCTGTTTTGATTGTTTTCACAATGAGCTTGGCAATTTTGGGTGCTGAGGATCGCGACATGCGCATCATCTTTGCCACGAAGGGTGTCATGTTCTGATAGAAATCGCAGTAAGGCCCGCTCCAGTTGTGTGCAGGATCGGATAATTCTGAATGATAGACGTTCATGAAAGAGCTGCTGTTCACGAAGCCCGGTTGGATCAAGGATACTTGGACTCCAAACGGCCTCATCTCATACCATAACGCTTCACTGGCGCCTTCAAGCGCATATTTTGAAGCGGAGTACGAAGACATCGTTGGCATTGCTAGCATTCCTGCAACTGAAGACACGTTGATGATTTTGCCTCTGCCCGTTTCGCGCATATAAGGGATCACTCTGCGAATCAGACCCATGGGGCCCAGATAATTTGTTTCCATTTGCAGCTGCTCATCTTTGGCTGTCATGTGTTCAATCACGGAACGATACGAGATACCGGCGTTATTCACCAAGATATCCACACCACCCCACGTTTTATTGACGTGATTGATAAGTTCTTTGCGCTCTTCTTCTTGAGTGACATCCAGTCTGTAAATCATGAATCGATCATTTTCTAAAAAAAGATCGTGAAGCTTGTGAAGACTTTTTTCTCGTGCTGTCGCGACGATGCGATATTCCGGGTGCTCGTTGTAAAGAAGTTTTACTAATTCCAATCCAATACCGTGAGAACAACCCGTGATTAATATAACGGGTTTATAGGACTGTACTCTGCCGCTGCGGTGATAACGTGAAAAAGGCCACATAAGTGGCCTCTATTATCCTAGGCTGGAGCGCCAGGAGCAAAGTTTTTCGGTCTGCCACCTGGCATCGGAGGCGGAGCTTGCGGCGGAGGAAGTGGATTAATGTGTCCACCCGACTCGCTGGGCTCAGCATCACGGAAGCGGGAGTGTTTTGCGTCGAAACGAAGTTTAACTGTACCAGTGGCACCGTTACGCTGTTTACCGACGATAACTTCCGCATGACCCGCTTTTTCCGGATCTTCCTTGTCGTAGTAGTCATCACGGTAAAGCATCATAATAACGTCGGCATCTTGTTCGATCGATCCCGATTCACGGAGGTCAGAAAGCATAGGTCTGCGGTCCGCACGACCTTCCACCCCACGATTCAGCTGGGCTAGAGCGATGATAGGAACCTGAAGTTCCTTGGCAATCGACTTTAAGCTCTTAGAGATTTCGGCAACCTCTTGCTCACGCGAAGAAAATTTTTGTTTCATACTCATCAACTGCAAGTAGTCGATCATGATGCAATCAATACCGTGTTCAGCCTTTAAACGACGAGCACGAGAACGGATCTCAAATGGTGACATCCCTGGAGTATCATCGATAAAGATTCCGGCTTCTGAAAGGGCGCTGGCTGCATTAATCAGCTTAGGCCATGCAGAGTCTTGGATTTTACCGTTACGGATCTCATTCATGTTAACGCGTGCTTCAGAGGACAACATACGCATCATCATGGCTTCTTTACCCATCTCCAGAGAGAAATAGGCGATTACTTTTTTCGCGCGAAGAGCAATGTGTTGAGCAACGTTCAAAGAGAACGCTGTTTTACCCATCGACGGACGAGCGGCGATGATCGTCATCTCGCCTGGGTGAAGACCCGAAGTCATTTTATCTAGCTCTGAGAAGCCAGTTGGAAGACCCGTAACATCAGCTTTACGTTTGTAAAGCTCCTCGATCTTTTGGATGGAAGCCTTAACGATTTCCATAGAGCCCACAAGACCCGTTTGCTGTTTCGTCTCTGTCAGTTTGAAGATTTCTGATTCCGCTTGGTCCATGAAGGATTCAACGTCAGCGAAATCTTGATCATAAGCGCGTTCGATCAACTTGCTGTTGGCCGTGATCAATTTACGAAGCAAACTTTTTTCGCGAACGATTTTTGCGTGCGAAGCAATGTTTGCGGAGGAAATAGTTTTATCAAGCAAACCAATCAAATACTCAGGGCCGCCCACCATATCCATGGAACCTTCGGCCTGAAGCACGTTGGTAACAGTGATGATATCGATTGGCTGATTTTTGCTGTGAAGATCTTTAATGGCAGCATAAATCTTTTGATGTGCCGGCTTATAGAAGTCCTCTGCAAAGAGAACGTCACCAACTTGGTCGAGAGCTTCTCGATCAAGCATGATACCGCCCAGAATGGACTGCTCGGCCTCTAGATTTTGTGGTGGAATACGAGTACTCACAACAACCCCTCATGTGAGACACCGGTTTGATTTGAAAAACTGCCATCCCCTTCGTTGCTTCGTCGTAGACCCACCTTCAGTAGGGCCTTCGCCTTGCGCCTTGTGGCTGTCACTTTTTGATATCAAACCTATTTTAACAAAACCCCAAAAAATGGGGAAAATAAAAATTGCGAGACTGCGCGTGATGGTGGTTCTGGATGGCTCGCTGGTGTAAATTATGAACGAATTAGTTCAATTTTTTAACACGAATTTTGTAGTTATCAATTTTCTTCTTAAGAGTGTTGCGATTGATGCCAAGCATCTGAGCTGTCTTAACTTGATTACCGTTGTACGCACGAAGTGCAAGCTCCAGAAGTGGCTTTTCAACTTGCTCGATTACAACATTGTACAAACCGTTCAATTCAACTTGTGCTTCTTTTTGTTGAGCAAAAAGAACTTCGAGTTTGCTTTTAACAAGCTTTTCCAAGCTTACAGACTGAAGATTAGCGACAAAAAGATTATCTGAACTGTTAAGGTTCGGCGTCATGGAACTCCCGGAATTACATCAATGCTTGGGTTTTGGAGTAAACTATACTCCGCGTGTTTCGGGAGACCAAATATACTTATGCAGTTGCAATTGCAACCTTGCAGATGAATTTTGCTGCAATATTTTTTCTGCCAACCAGCGTTCAGACACTTGGCCGTATGATGGGCTGTATAAAACCACAAATTTTTCGAACAATTTGTGTTGACGACAGAAATTTTCAGACCAAATGAAGTCTTCTTCAGAACAGATCACAAATTTGAATTCCGTGCTAGCAGTGGAAAATCCGATGTTGTCCATCAAGAAAGAATTTGCTGCACCACTATCTGGAGTTTTCACATCCAAAATAACTTTCACGCGCGGATCAACTGTTTGAATTGATTTTGAACCAGAAGTTTCCAAAGAAACTTTGTAGCCTTTGTCGCAAAGTTCTTTCATCAAAGTGTGAACCTCTTTTTGCAACAACGGTTCACCACCCGTAACACAAACATGCGGAGCTTTGTGCGAATCGATCTCTTGATGAATCGCTTCCATCGTGCGCATGTCGCCTTCATAATAAGAATATTTGGTATCGCAATACGTGCATCTTAAGTTGCATGCAGTGGTGCGCACAAACACCGTAGGAGCGCCTACGTAAGTTGTTTCACCTTGGATACTATAAAAAATCTCATTTATTTTAAGCATTGTTACTGGCTCTTTGTCTTGGAGGCCCTGCGCCACTCGGTGCGGGACGGTCTGTACTTGTACCTCCCCCAAGGCCTAAGTCAAGGTTGCGTTGCCTGAGCATGACTAAGTCGGCGAAATTTCGTAAATTTTTTAAATGAACCAATTCCTCAAAAAGTTCCGTCAAGACGTCACTGCAATCTGTTTTTTGGGCCTAGGTCTTTTTATCACGCTTGCTTTGGTAAGCTACAATCCTCAGGACCCATCCCTTAACTCTATCGGGCAAGGACTAAAAGCCCTAAATTACTGCGGAATTGTGGGTAGTTTTTTAGCCGACGCCCTTTATCAACTGTTTGGCTTGGCGGCATGGGTAATCGTGGCAAGTCTGGGCCGCATGGCATTGGCTGCTTTCAGAGGCGAATCTTTGAATATTAAGAACATTCGCTTTGTGTGGGCTCTGTTGTTGATAGTGGATGTGGCGGCTCTTCTTTCGATCTATATGCCGACGACTCGTTTGTTCCAAAATCAGATCGCACTGGGCGGTATGTTGGGCATGGGGGTTTCATCTGCATTGATGCGTGCTTTCGCCTACGCGGGCGTGCAAGTGATTTTGTGGACGTTCATGGCTGTCCTGGTGGTGTTCTACTCGGAAAAAACTTTGCAAGAGCTGGCAGAGGTTCCACAAGATTTCATGGCAATGCTTAAGAAAAAAAAGGTGGGCGAAAAGTTTGCTGGCATCTTTGGTGGAGCGTTTGCAAATGAGAAAAAAACAGCCCCTAAAAAAGAAAAGAAAAAAGACGAGCCTAAAAAAGCTTTCCCTCTTTCAGATAAGAAATTCGTAGGCAAAGACGAAGAGGAAGAAGACGACAAGGATCTGAAAATGCTCCTTGATGCTGCTGAACAAGAGGAAGAGGACGAAGAGGAAGACGAAGAGCTTTTTGCAGAGGCTGAAGAGGACGAAGAGGAGGAGGAAGAAACTCCTGCACTTCGTATGGCGCAAAAACGCAAAGTCGTGATGAAGGCGAAACCACCTCGCCGCATTGAAAACTGGGAAATGCCGAAGCTTGCGCTTCTTGAAGATCCACCGGTTTCTCGTATTAAAATTGATAAGGCAGAGATCCAAAGAAAAGCCGACGCGTTGGTTGAAAAGCTTAAAAACTTCTCTGTGGAAGGTGCCATCCAAGATGCGAAACCGGGTCCACTGGTTACAATGTATGAATTTAAACCAAACGCTGACGTTAAAATTTCCAAAATTTCAGAGCTCGAAGACGACCTATCCTTAGCACTATCTTCGGAATCCGTGCGTGTGGTTGGTCACATCCCGGGCACTGATGTTGTTGGTATCGAAACAGCAAACTTAAAGCGTGAAACAGTTTATTACAAAGATTTGATCGCCGAAGATTCATTCTGGAGCGAGGATTTAGCACTGCCGATGGCTGTGGGTCGCACAGTTGATGGCGAACCAAAAGTGGTTGATCTGCGCAAGATGCCTCACTTGTTGATCGCGGGTACGACGGGTTCTGGTAAGTCGGTGTTTGTGGGTTCTATCATCACCGGTTTGCTATTCCGCCACTCCCCTAAAACTTTGCGCTTGGTTTTGATCGATCCCAAAATGGTCGACTTGGCTCCGTTTGCGACAGTTCCGCATTTGGCAATTCCTCACGTAACTGAACCCAAGAAAGCGGCAACCGCTTTGAAGTGGGCGGTTCGTGAAATGGAAAAACGTTATAAATCTTTATCAAAGTTCGGTGTTGGTAAGATTGAAGCGTTCAATGAAAAGACTGGCGGTCTTTCTAAAGACGAAATTGAGCAGCATGAAAAAATCAATCAAGAGCTCGAGGAAGGCAAAGCAAAACTGGATCAATACTACTACCAACCACTTCCATACGTGGTGATCGTAGTTGATGAGTTGGCTGACTTGATGATCACTGAAAAACAAAATATCGAAGAACCGATTCAGCGTCTGACACAAAAAGCTCGTGCCTGCGGAATCCATTTGATCTTAGCAACTCAGTCTCCGCGTAAAGACGTCGTGACTGGTTTGATTAAAACCAATATTCCGGGTCGTGTTGCTTTGAAGGTGGCTTCGAAAATGGATTCCAGAATTATTATCGATGATTCTGGTGCGGAACGTTTGCTTCCGAATGGTGACATGTTATTCCAAGCTCCAGGAATTGGTAAACCAACGCGACACCACGGTCCTTATCTGAAGGATGCTGAGATTGCTAATGTCGTAAAACATTGGGCATCGCAAGGTGAACCAGAGTATGACCCACTCGCAATGAAAGCACTTGATGGATTCGCTGGCGACGGGGCTGAATCTGGTGGCGATGACGGTGGTGGATTCGGCGAGGAAGAATATGATGAACGTTATGATGAAATCCTGTCTTGGGCCTCTGGGCAGAAGGAAATATCAGCTTCATTGATTCAACGTAAATTTCGTTTAGGTTATCCACGTGCTGCGCGGATGATTGAAGTGTTCGAAAAAGAAGGCGTGGTGGGACCAGCCAATGGCAGCAAGCCGCGTCAAGTCCTCGTTACTTCTTATCGAGAAACTTAATAGAAGCTTGCTAGTCCTCCTTTGGTCGTGCTGCAATAGATAGCAACAAAACCATCAAGGAGGATTTTTTATGATCAAAGCAATTATTGCTACTCTTGCACTAACTTTCTCGGTTTCTGCATTCGCAACACCATCTGTAGCTGACGTGGTAGTTCAGGCTCAATTGCCTGCAATCGCTGAACAAGCTCAAACGTTGGGTTTGGACTGGAAAGTTGGCGACACTGCTAACTACAACCTAGATATGGGCGGATTCATCAAAGGTAAAATGGTGATGTCTGTTAAGTCTGTTGAAGCAGACGGTATCTGGATGATCCAAGATATGGACCTTGGTTTCGCTGGTAAACAAAACGTAGAAACTCTTATCGATCCAAACACTGGCGCGGTTAAAAAAATGATCGTGAACGGTAAAGAACAAGAAGTACCTAAGCAAGACGTTGAAGTTGTTGATATCAAAGAAGACAAAATCACTGTTCCAGCTGGTACATTCGAATGCGTTCACGCAATCCTAAAAGACAAAAAAGATAATTCTGAAATCAACGCGTGGATCAACCCACAATTGATTCCAATGTCTGGTTTGTTGAAACAAGTTGCTCCAAGTCAATTTGGTAAAGTAACTGTTGAATTGACTTCTTTCTCTAAAAAGTAGTTCATGAAGTCCATCTTCTTAAAAGCCGCTCTAGGAGCGGCTTTTTTATTACCAGCCCCTGCCTTTTCTCAGTCCAAAGCCGAGACCTATAAAGACATTATTGAAAAAGCATACAACCTTAGTTTGCAAAAGGATCGTCAACAAGCTTTGAACATCCTAAGTGCAGCGATCGCGCGTGAATCTCGTCCAAATGCGCAGGTGGAATTAAAAAAAGCGGCAGTAGATGTGGCCCATGTTTTTTTTAGCGACAAAGCACAACAGCTTTATGAAACAACTCTTTCGCTTAAGAAAACAGATATTAACCAAGCAGTCTCAAAACTATCTGAAGCTCAAAGAATTGAACCAGACAATCAGACAATCGGGACAGAAATGGCGCGGTTACAGATAGCCAAAGGTGATTGTTCAAATGCGCAAGAAAACCTGGTGAAGTCTTTAAAACTGATCCCCTTTGACGATGAAGTGAAGCTTGCAAATGCTCAAGCCCAGAGCTGCGCAGGACAGTGGGTTGAATTTGCGAAAAACCCCGAAGCTGTTGATGCTAAAAAGTCACCTTATCAAAAATATTGGATGGTCTTAACGATCGAGCACCAACTGAAGTTGAAGAATTTGACAAAGGCTTCAGAAATTTCTCAGAATTTGACTAAATTGGACGCTAAATATCCCGAAGCTCACTATTGGAGCTGGAAGATCTCTCAAGCATTGAAAAAGAGCAATGTCGAACAGGCTCAGAAATATGTGATGACATGCAAAAACATTTCAGCGAGCCAGTATAGACAGTATATGATAGATCCCATGCTTTGCCGCCACACCGCTGAGGTCGAAGGTGAAACAAAGGGGATGAATGGAAACTCTGACTAAATCCACACTGCTATTTTTAGCCGGCGTATTTATTGCCGGCTGTGGCGTAAAGGGAGCACCACTTCCGCCACTCACGCCTCCACCATTGGGACGAGGGGAGCCGACGTATTCGGATACGACTCGTAAGTCTAAACAAAAAACACGACCACTAATTCAAGACGAAGAATCTCAAAATTCCTCTGGGGGCGAGTAATGACTCCCCTACTTCCAGTAAAAATCACGAAAATGTCGGGTGCAGGAAATACCTTTGCATTCATTGACGGGCGTGGTGTTGCTAACTGGAAGGATGTGGAAAAGACCCTGGGTAAATCACGACCAGAAATTGCACAGCTTATCTGCGACCGTGTTCTTGGAATTGCAACCGATGGATTCATTGTCATTGAAGATGGCACCGAAGGTTTTGATTTTAATTGGGATTTTTATAACTCCGACGGTTCAACGGCTGAGATGTGTGGCAATGCGGCCCGCTGTGCTGCCAGATATTGCTATGAGCATATTGGCGATAAAACTCACGCAAACATTCGTTTTAAAACAGGTGCGGGCTTGGTCACCGCACAGATTTTAGGGAACGGAAAAATTCGCGTAAAAATGCCGGAAGCGCGCGTGGTTCAAAACCCAATCGAGCTTGAAACGAAATCAAGTTCCAAGGAAAAATTTGTTCTGGTGAATACAGGTGTTCCTCACCTTGTTCAAAAAATTCACGCCTTTGTGGATTCAGTAAACCTTAAAGATCTTGCACGAGAAATGAGATCGCATGTCGATCTTAAACCAGCGGGCGCAAATGTTACATTTTACGCTGAAGACCATGTCGGAAAAATTAAAGCGGTGACTTTCGAACGTGGAGTTGAAGATTATACTTTGGCCTGCGGCACGGGAGCTGTTGCTTCGGCGTTGGTAAGCTCGCTTGAGAATCATTTAAATGAAATTGAAGTTCAAATGCCCGGGGGAGTGATGGAAGTCCACTTCTTTGAGAATGATCTAAAACCCTTGCTTGTCGGCGATGCGGTTTTTGTTGGCGACTTCCAATACAATCTTGAGGTCGTGACATGAAGAATTTTAAAGGCACCATTACGGCATTATTAACTCCGTTTAAAAATGGAAAAATTGATTACTCTTCCGTGGATAAGCTTTTAAAACATCAATTAGAAAATGGTGTTGATGGTTTCGTGATCAATGGAACCACGGCGGAAAGTCCGACGTTAACAGATACTGAGAAACAAGAGCTTTTTAAACACGTTCGTAAAGTTGTTGGTGCTTCGGTCCCATTGATCATGGGCACGGGTTCCAACGATACCGCTAAAACAATTGACGATTCAAAAAAGGCGGAAGCTTTAGGGGCTGATGCAATCCTTGTTGTGGTTCCATACTATAATAAACCTCCGCAACGGGGACTTTATGCTCACTTTAAAGCTGTTGCTGAATCCGTAAAAATCCCCACGATATTATATAACGTTCCCGGCAGAACCATTACTTCTCTTGCAACAGAAACTGTCGCCGATCTTGCAAAGGTATCTGGAGTTGTCGGCATCAAAGAGGCATCTGGGAAAATCGACGCCGCAGAACAAATTATCAAAGCCTGCGGCAAAGACTTCGTGATGCTCTCTGGTGATGATGGTACTTACGTGGATTTCTTAAACTGCGGTGGTCACGGTGTTATTTCAGTTGCTTCCCACGTAATTCCTAAGCAGATGGTTCAGTGGAAAAAATGGGTGCGAGATGGTCACCTAGACAAGGCAAAAACGGATATTCAAAAACATATGCCCTTGATTGATTTGTTGTTTGTGGAAGCAAATCCAATTCCCGTAAAAAAAGCAGTTCAGTTGATGGGTCTTATTGAATCCGCAGAAATGCGTTTACCGCTGGTGGAGTTGAGTCCAGAAAATACTGAAAAGTTAAAGATGGAAATGAAAAAAATGGGAGTGCTTGCGTGAAGAAGCTGAAAGTAGGATTGGTTGGTGGTAACGGCCGCATGGGTCGTGAGATCATCGAAGTCATCAATGCAAGCGCGAACCTTGATGTTTTTTACGCTTTAGGGCGCGACAAAAAGGTTGATCACAAGATGGCAGAAAAAGTGGATGTCTGGATTGATTTTTCATCCCCAGAAGCACTGCCAGAAGTTCTAAAGATCGCTGTTCGCCACAAGACGCCTGTTGTTTGCGGCACAACGGGGTTTTCAAAAAAAGAAAAAACTTTGTTAGAAAAATCCAGCAAAGAAATTCCGGTTTTGTGGGCTTCAAATATGAGTATGGGTGTCGCGGTTTTGAACGAGGCACTGAAAGTATTTTCTTCAATCGCAAATTTTGATTATCAAATCGAAGAGTTCCATCATATTCGCAAAAAAGACAAGCCATCTGGTACCGCAATCACCTTGCAAGAAAATCTAGAGAAAGCTGTCGGCAAAAAATGTCCAGAGCCACTAGCAATTCGTGGTGGAGGTATTTTTGGTATCCATAAGGTTCATGCCATGAGTGATGAAGAAGTTATTACTTTTGAACATTCCGCATTGAATCGCTCGGTGTTTGCCAAAGGTGCCGTTCGCGCAGCTGAGTGGTTGTCCAAACAGAAAAAACCAGGGCTTTATCAAATTCGCGACGTTTTGTTTGGGAAATAGAAATGTCTAGTTCCCTTCATAACTCTCTGATTTCTGTGACTTTAGATTTAATGGGTGGTGAACAAAAAGCTCGCCAACTTTTAGAGAAAGTTTCTGAATGTGGAGACATCATAAATGTTTCTTCTATATACAAACGCTACACTAGCGACGCTCGCAATGATTTGAGTGCTCGCATTGAGTTTGTAATTCGTTTTGAAACTATGATGAGCGTTGAGCAGCACCTGCATTTAGTTTTGTCTTTGTGTGACGAAGGGTCTTCGGGACTTGTGCAGAGAAGTCAGGTGGAGATGATCCTTTTGGCTTATGATGATATGATTCTAATGTCACCTCGCCTGACGCTACCCTATCCGCAAATGCATACCGACCCTCTTATTATTCGCTGTGCCGCAGAAGCCTGGGGTCAATATGAGCATCCAATTTATCAAAAAACCCTCAGTGAAATTTCAAAATCCGCTCGCACTGTGAGGGATGCGGAGTTCTATAAGCAAGGTAAAAGCCTTATTGATTTTTGATCCCCGCCAACGTACAAATTTAGGGGCGATTATTAGACCTTAAATGGGGAGATTCCATGAAGTTTTTCATTGATACAGCGGATATTGAAGAAATTAAGCAAGCTAACCTACGTGGTTGGGTGGATGGCGTAACTACGAATCCATCATTGATCGCAAAATCCGGTCGTGATTTTCACACAGTGATCAAAGAAATCTGCAAAGAAATCTCGGGTCCAGTTTCAGCTGAAGTTATCAGCCTTCAGCACGAGGAAATGGTTCGTGAAGGTCGCGAGCTTGCAAAATTGGCTGACAACGTTGTGGTTAAGGTTCCAATGACCGAAGATGGCATGATCGCCGTTAAGAAATTCACTGCTGAGGGCATCAAGACTAACGTCACGTTGGTGTTTTCTCCACTTCAAGCTTTGCTTGCAGCTAAAGCTGGCGCATCCATGGTATCTCCGTTCGTAGGTCGTTTGGACGATATTGGAACTGACGGTATGTCGATGGTTAATCAGGTTATCCAAATTTACCAAAACTATGATTTTGCTACGGAAGTTTTGGTAGCAAGCGTTCGTTCTCCAATGCATCTACAATTTGCAGCGGAAATGGGAGCCGATATCGCGACTATTCCATTCAAAGTTATGCAAGGTATGACTCATCATCCACTTACGGACAAAGGTATTAAGTTGTTCATGGATGACTGGAACAAGGTCCAAAAGAAATAATGAAATCAAATCTGCTGATCGCCTTATTCGTTTCAGTCGTGCTTGCTGGTTGCCAAACAACCGGCGTGATGTTGCGTGATACACCATTAAACATCAGCGAAACGCGTAAGGTAATTGTGTCAGTCGTTGGGGAAGTTCGCGACGTCAGCGAAAATGGTCGCGAACTCTTTTCCAAGTACTATGATCGCAAAGGCAACCCTATCCAAAGTATGGATATGGCTAAGGAAAGATATTACAGTCACCTTATTGTACTGGGTGATCGTCGCCCCTATGACATCTCAGTGGATGTCATCATTGAAGCCCGCGATTCAGATGGAACGTGGGAGCTTGTTGATCACGACGACCACAAATCCGCTGTGCTAGCGGACAAGCTGAAAAAAGCTCTTAACCAAAGTCGGGACTCTCGTAACGTGATTGACGACTTCCGCAGCTTCTAAATACCATAAAAGAATAGCCAATTTGGCAATCTACTCTGGTAATGCCAGGGGTTGATTACTCAACCAAGGGGAGTACGTTGCAAGGAATGCAACTTAAACGGTTACTACCGTTTGCAATGCTAGCGGGATGCTTTGCATGGTCAAGCCATACAGGTGGCTTGAAGTACATTCCTATATATGAAGGCCTTACAATCCGCGCGCAGAAAAGTTCTCCTCCGCACGTGGCATTCGAAGAAACAATCCGTCCAACATCGAATTTTAGTGAATGGCAGCACTTTCAATCGATCGCTCCTGTCGCACTGGGGGTCGAAAAAAAGTCCCCGGCACTTTTCGCGAAGCAGGTCGTTCTCGCTGAAATGACCATTCAAAAACAAGTTCAAAATGTTGCCACTGCAACTAGCAGTGATACAGGTCCTATGGGAGTGGGTTATAGTTCTGATGATTCCTGGATGTCTCAACTCACGAACGCGCAAAAAAATCGCCTGCAAGAAGCGCAGGTTCGTAACGAGGTTTTAAACCAAGATTGGAAAGGTTCCTCTTGGGGCGAAATGGCGGCAGATACACTTGAAAAAAATGGTGTGATCAATTCTCGTGGTGAAGTTTTACAGGCGAATGCGGGTAAAGCAGTATTCGTCAATGGAACTCGCGGAGAGACAGTCGCACGTCCTGCTGTCCAACGGTCAACAGCTTCTGATGAAAATGTATCAGGGTATTCTGCGGCCTCTGCAGACGCGGGATACTCGTTCACTGGAAATAATTCGAGCACGGGCGAAGCTCAAGATAAAAATGCAGCCACTGGTGTTCGCCGTATTGTAGGTCCGATTGAAATTACTGGCGGCTTAGCTATTACAAACGAACATCACATTGAAGTTCGTCGAAACGACGAAGGCGTGTTAAAAGAACTAGGTCGCGTTGACTTGGTCAAAGGCACCTACAACATCGATGTTGAACAAACCACAGGAACGGTTGTTGCCCGTTTGGTAAATAAAGATGGTAAAACTTTGGGAGAAGGAAGTTTCCGTCTGAACCGTATTATTGGTGGCACGCAAAACTATCTAACAGGTCCTAAAATCAAAGTTGAGCCTCACCCCGATTATTCTGTCGCCGTGCTAAGCGCTTATAACTCAAATGCGAATGATACGGCCCCTGCTCAGACGCGCGTGACGTTTGTTAAAGGTGTCAGTGACGTCAAGGTTAACAAAGAAGGCATCGCCTCGATGGAAAATGTCACCCGAGGTTCCTCAACTGTGATGAGGGCGGCCGCTCCAAAGCACTTAGAAACGACCAACCTTATCGTCTCAGGTAAAGAGTCACGTTCAACATTGTATCCGGAATCGATGGTTAAAGCATTGCTAGACATCATTGCTCAAGACAGAAATGAATCTTTTGACGAAGCGCCTTCGTTGATCTGGGGTAAAGTCATGCTCGATGGAAAAACCGTAGCGGGTATAGACGTGATGGTTGAGACGGCTCCAGATCTGAAACCGATATATTTTAATCAGTTCATGATGCCCGATCCAAAACTAACTAAAACAAGCGACAACGGAATGTATGCGTTTGTTCACGTACCAACGGGATTCCATTCCTTGTTGGCAACAAGGTCAAACTCCATTTTTGGATATGTGAACGTTGTGACGGAAGAAGGCGCGGTTGCTCAGGGAGATCTTGAAGCAACAATGAAAACAGAATCAGTTCCTTTAAGAATTTTTGATGCTTTCAATGGCGAACCAGTAAAGTCAGATGTTACGATGCAATCTTTGGCAGAAGAACTTCAGGTTGAAGCGGGCAGCGCAACTATTAGTCTGCCGCACTTAAATCGCTTTGGTTTAATGAGAGTTCACCCTGAAGGGACGGATTACATCCCTGCCCGTTACGTTTACAATGATAATGATGAATTCGTACACGTCCCGTTGGTTCGTTGGGAGTGGTTGCGTGCGATCAAAACTTTCCTAAGAATCAACGATACACCATCGACGGGATTTATCGTTGGTTTCGTACCTGATGAGGATTTTGAAGTTTTCTTGGCGGCTTACGATAACTTTAATCCGCAAGACATTGTGTATTTTGATATGCAAGGACGCGTTTTGCAAAACCGCAAAGGTGCTGCGGGGGGCGGATTTATCCTGTATAACGTTCCTCAAGACACACACGAAGTTGTAGTTACTGGCAGCCGCACCCGCAAAGTGTATTCACGAGTAGTTCCTGTGGACCCGAACTCGTTGTCAGTTCTAAATTTTAGAGAGTAGAAAACTCTGAGACTTTTCTTTTAAAGAAATCTCCACGGTCTTCAAATGATTTAAATTCATCAAGGCTTGTTCCACCGGGACTTAATAAGACTGTGTCAGCGGCCTTTACTTTTCCAAAGATATATCCAATCGCTTCTTCTAAGCGAGCGTAGCTATTACCTTGAAGAGCAGATTTAGTTTGCGCCACCTCGCGACACTCGCCAAAGAAAACAAACACGGTGTTTTTCATATCCTTTAAAGAAGCAAGCTGTTCCCAAGGCAGATTCTTGTCTCTGCCACCCAAAAGTAAGTATAAAACTCCACCCGCGCTCAGAGTGTCTGCTGCGGCTGTTGCTGCGATCATCACACTGTCTAAGGCAGTTGCTTTGCTGTCGTTGATAAAACGCACGCCTTTTACCTCGCCAAGATTTTCTAAGCGATGACTAAGCCCTTTAAAATTCTTCATGCCTTCGATGGCAATGGCAGGCCATCCTGCTTCAATTGTCAGTGCCGTCGCCAGAGCCATGTTGTCTTGGTTGTGTTGTCCAATCAGTTGTGCCTTTTCAAGCTGATAGGATTGAAGATCAGAATCTTTTTTAGAAATCACTTTTACTTGCGCATTTTGTTTCGCTTTAGAGTACTCAACCAAATCACCGCCCTCGGAATTAACCAGCATCTTGTTCTTAGTTATCCCCAAGATATTCCACTTGGTCTGGTAGTAGTGCTCGATACTGTCGTAACGCTCCAGATGATTCGATGTGAAATATGTGATCGCTGAATAATCAAGCTTCAGTCCCTCGCAGTTTTCAAGTTGGTAGCTGGAAAGTTCCAGCACCACCCAGTCGGCAACGGGACGTTTTTTTTCGAGGACATCAGCGGCGTAAGTTGCAAATGGAATTCCAAGGTTGCCACCGACAAAACCCGTTTTAGAAAAAGCTTCTAGACCGGCTTGAAGCAAGGATACTGTTGTACTTTTTCCGACTGAACCAGTGACGCCAATTAACTTTTCAGTACTTAGGCATGAACACGCCAAACTAATTTCACTTGTGATAAAGACGCCGTGGCTTTTGGCTTCTTTGATCCAAGCCGAAGACAGTGGTACACCTGGAGAGACGACCAGAGTCTGGGGTTTTCCCTCAGACATGAGTTTATTTGAATCCCTGAAGTTTGCGGATTCTAATTTTCCATCGAAAGTTAAAATCTTATCAGCGCTTACCCCGCATGCGATAAGCAAGCGTTTAGCGGAGTCACCGCTTTTTCCCATTCCAACAATAGCGATTGGTGTCTTCAGGTTCTTGATAAATTGGTTCATCTGGCAGATAGTAGTATTAGGAGGGAGTTTTGCCCACTTCTTTTTTTGCGCATCCAAAGTCTGATTTTAAATCAGCGCAATATACAGCGATCATAAGCGACCTGCATCTAACTGAGGCAGAGCCGGTTAATTTGCGCTTCCCTCTATGGAAAAAGTTTAAGACTCGTCAGTTTTTCTATGATGATGTTTTTGAAACATTTCTGAGACATATCGAGGAGCGCGCTCAAGGAAACCCCGTTGAACTAGTTTTGAACGGCGACATCTTTGATTTCGACAGCGTGTTGAACATGCCGGAAGAACCTGTCTTCCGTGTAAGCTGGCTTGAAAAGCATCGCGGCCTTTACCCACGCGCGGAGCGTTCTCGTCACAAGATCGAAGTGATTCTGCGCGATCATATGCCATTCGTAAGATCTTTACGTGACTTTATCGTTCGCGGGAATCGTGCGGTCTTTGTTATCGGTAATCATGATCTCGAATTACACTTTCTTGAAGTACAAGACGAAATCATGAAGCATCTAAACTTACCGGATGATAAACGTGAAGAAGTCCGCTTTGTCGAATGGTTTTACATCAGCAATCAGGACACTCTGATCGAGCACGGTAATCAGTATGATCCGTATTGCATGTGTGAAGACCCGGTAAATCCCTTTGTCCGTGGTTATAATTACATCGCTTTAAAGCTTCCATTCGGCAACTTGGCTTGTCGCTATATTTCAAACGGAATGGGATTTTTTAATCCTCACGTGGACAGCAATTACATTATGACTTTAAAGGAATACATTTTGTTTTTCTTTAAGTACATATGGCGCGCTCAACCAGGATTGGTATTCACTTGGTTCTGGGGTTCTGTTGCCACGTTAATTCATTCCTTCTTTGACCGCCTGTCAGCACCGATTCGTAACCCCTTAAAAATTGAGGACCGAATCCAAGTTATTGCTGAAAAAGCCAATGCAGAACCACGCATGGTTCGAGAGCTAAAGGAACTTTTTGTCGCACCGGCAGCCAGTGAGCCAATGTTATTGGCCCGCGAGTTGTGGCTTGATCGCGCCTTTATTGTTTTCATCGCGTTCTTTTTGATCTTTGAGTTGATGGTGTTTGTTCGGTCGGTGTACGAGATTTCTTTCTTTTGGGCGTTTATTCCACTTTTTATGCTGCTGCCTTTCTTTTTGTTTTACAGCAAATCGGTCACATCTTTGGTTTCCAGCTATAAGGAGCCGGATGATCGGGTTCTTGCAATGTCTAGCGCGATCACCAAAGTTAAACGTATTGTGTACGGGCATACTCATCACACCAGACATGAAATCATAGGTTCAGTGGAACATCTGAACAGTGGATGCTGGTCACCAGCATTCTTGGATGTTGAGTGCACAAAACCCCTGGATCAGAAAACTTTCGTGTGGATTTCTCCAGGTGAACATAATTCTCGCCAAGCAGAACTCTGTAAGTTTGTGGACGGAACCTCCGAAGTAATGTTGGGATCTAACCGCGGCGCTTAAGCGCTTAGCATTATTGCGCCGCAAAAAAGATTTCCCATTGTCAATTATAGGTCCCTTATGCAAACCTTTTACTGTTCAATTTTTAACTAAGGATGGAGAGTCATCATGGCAGAAGTACTTGTTGTAACTAGCAAAGTGAAAAAACTTATCAAAGAAAAAGGTGGCATGAATACTTCTGCTGAAACTATCGACGTTCTCAGCAAAGCTATCGAGCAACTTTGCCTTAAAGGCGTAGAGTCTGCAAAAGCAGACGGCCGTAAAACAGTTATGGCTCGCGATATCGTTATCGACCATATCTAATTTTATAAATTAGAATCGATAAAGGAAAACCCACGGTGAAAACTGTGGGTTTTTATTTTTGGTTAGAGCATCTTTTGAAGGTCTTCCCAAGAGATGATTTTCACACCTAATGTTTGTGCCTTGTCGACTTTTGAACCTGGATCATCGCCAACAACCAGATAGCTAAGCTTCGAAGAAACCGAACTTAAGATTTTACCACCGTTTTTTTCAATAACGTCTTTGGCATCATCTCGCTTCACCGGCAATGTACCAGTGATTAGAAAACTCATTCCTGACAATGCGCCTTCGGTGGCGCGAACAGGATTTGTGATTTCCACACCAAGCTTCAACATTTCATGAACTTCTTTGACTAATTTTTTATTGGAAGTCCATTCCCGGATTGAAGTTGCAACCTTGGGTCCAATCTCTGGAACTTGTAAAAGTTCCTCCTCTGGAGCTTTTAAAAAGCTTTCGATATTTACAAAGTGATCGGCCAATAGCTTTGCTGTTTGTTCGCCAACAAAACGAATCCCCAGTGCAAAGATGAAACGTGCAAGAGTAGGCTTTTTACTGTTCTCAATACTCTTGATGATATTCTCCGCTGATTTATCGCCTTGGCGTTCCAGCGATAAAATATCCTCCTTGGTCAGACGATAAAAATCGGAAAAAGACGTCAGCATCTTATTATCAACCAAAGTTTCAATAAGGCGATCACCGATCTTATCAAGATTCATGGCACGACGACCAACGAAGTGCTTTAAGGACTCTTTTACCATTGCGATACATAAAGGATTCGTACAACGGGTTACTACTTCTCCCTCTACTTTATGAGCTGGAGATCCACAGGCAGGACATTCATTTGGAATCATGAACGGCTTGCTGTTCTTAGGACGTTTTTCTAAGACTACTGCGACCACTTCAGGGATTACATCACCCGCACGCTGAATGATTACGGTGTCGCCGATGCGTACATCTTTGCGATCAATTTCATCTTGGTTATGAAGTGTAGAATTAGTAACTGTTACGCCGCCAACTTTCACGGGCTTCATGATCGCAACTGGCGTAAGCGCCCCTGTGCGACCCACTTGAATCGCGATATTTTCAATCACTGTGGTTGCTTGCTCTGGTTTGAACTTAGCGGCCGTTGCCCATCGCGGACTTCTTGCCACCAAACCCAAATCATCTTGCTGTCTTATAGAATTCACTTTAATCACGACGCCATCGATATCAAATGGCAGGGATGAACGTATTTTTTCAATGTGGTGATAGTATTCAACCACCGCATCGGGACCTTTACACAAACGAACCAGATCTGGATTAGATTTGATGGCGGTGGGAATTCCTTGCTCTGCAAAATACTGTTGAATGCCTTCTTGGGAACTGAATTCTTTACCCTCAACCATTCCCAACGCATAACCGAAAAATTTTAAAGGTCTAGCAGCTGCGATTTTTGAATCAAGCTGTCGCATGGATCCCGCAGCAGCATTCCTTGGGTTGGCAAATGTCGGTTGACCGCTTTCCTGTTGTGACTCGTTAAGCTCAGCAAAGTCCTTTTTAAAAATTAAAACCTCACCACGAACCTCAAGGATCTCTGGAGCCTTTTTGAGCTTTAGTGGAATGCTTTTAATGGTTTTGATGTTTTCAGTGACATCTTCGCCAACAGTTCCATCTCCGCGGGTCAGTGCACGCACCAGCTGCCCGTTTTCATAGATGATTTCCATGGAAAGACCATCAAATTTCAGCTCGCAGAAGTACTCAACATCTTTGTCAGAACTCAAAAATTTCTTGATACGTTCATCAAATTCAAAAATATCTTCAGGTGAATAACTATTTGCTAGCGACAACATAGGAATACGGTGGGGAACTTTAGAAAAACTGTCTAAGACCTTGCCGCCCACACGTTGACTTGGGGAATCTGACAAATCCAAGCCCTTTTCCGCCTTTTCAATTTTCAGAAGTTCATCGAATAGCTGATCGTACTCGTAATCAGTGATCGAAGGACGATCCATAACATAGTAGTTGTGATCATGTTCAGCGATAATTTTCTTAAGCTCTTCGTGACGTTTCTTAGACATGTTGGGAACTTTAGCAGAGCCTCTATGTTGAAGCATCTGTTTGCATCCGGTTGTCGCGGCTCGCCAGTAAATCATGGTCCAGAGTTCATCGTTTCACTGGTGACTGACACGGGATTCTTGCATATTCTCTCTGCTGGAATAGCTCCAAAAGGAGATCGTCGTGATTGATAAGAAAACGATCGAACATATCGCCAAGCTTGCACGTCTGCAAATCACCGAAGCCGAAGCGAACGAGTTCAGTCAGCAGATGGAAAAGATTCTTCAAAATTTCAATAAAATAGAAAACATCGACACCACGGGAATTGAACCTATGATTACGCCCACAGAAATCGAAGCTTATTGGCGCGAGGACCAGGTCGTTCAAGAATACAAACCCCAAGACATGGTTGCGAATGCCCCTGAACGTGCAGGCAACTTATTCAAAGTTCCACCAGTGGTTTAGGAGAATTTTTGTGGAGTTAACTTTCGCCTCTATCAGTGACATCTCTGAAGCTGTAAAAACTAAAAAGATCAGCGCTAAGGAAGTGGCAGATCATTTTCAAAAAAGAATTGGTTCACTAGATAAACAATTGAATTCGTTCACGTCCATAAATCCTGATTCATTAAAACAGGCAGAAGCTTTAGACGACAGAATCGCTAAGGGCGAAGATGTGGGGTTGCTTGCGGGCGTTCCATTTGGCATTAAAGAAATGCTTTGTACAAAAAATCTGACAACGACTGCGGGCTCTAAGATTCTTAGCAATTTCGTTCCGCCATATGATGCGACAGTTGTTGCGCGTTTAAAGAAAAACGGCGCGACCATTATGGGTAAGTTAAATCAAGACGAATTTGCCATGGGGTCATCGAATGAAACTTCTTATCATGGCTCGGTGAAAAATCCTTGGGATACCTCTCGCGTGCCCGGGGGTTCTTCAGGGGGGTCCGCTGCAGCCCAAGCCGCTCGCTTAGTAGTTGGTACTATTGGTACTGATACTGGTGGTTCTATTCGTCAGCCAGCAAGTTTTTGTGGAATCGTCGGTGTTAAGCCGACTTACGGTCGTGTGAGTCGTTATGGCATCATTGCGTTTGCATCTTCACTAGATCAGGCGGGCCCGATGGTCAGTACAGTCAAGGATGCAGCCCTCACACTTGAAGTCATTTCGGGACATGACCCAATGGATTCCACGTCATCTCAAAAGACTGTTCCGCAGTGGTCAAAGAATCTATCCCAGGATGTTAAGGGATTCAAAGTTGGGGTCATCAAGGAGTACCTAAAAGGTGGACTTGATGCAGACACAGAAAAAACTTTTAACGATTCATTGGAAGCTCTCAAAACCCTAGGTGCTGAAATTGTTGAAGTATCAGTTTCAATGACCGAGTTTGCGGTTCCTATTTATTACCTTATCGCGACCAGTGAAGCTTCATCAAATCTTGCTCGTTACGATGGAATTCGCTATGGCTACCGAGCGGAATTTGCAAGCCTCTCTGGTGTGGAGCTTGAGGATTTCTATGGGAAAACCCGTGGCGAGGGCTTTGGCTCTGAAGTAAAGCGCAGAATCATGTTGGGAACTTACTGTTTATCAAGTGGGTACTATGATGCTTACTACAATAAAGCCGGTCAGGTTCGGCGACTGTTGACTGAGCAATATCTGGCAGCATTTAAAAAATGCGATGTGATTTTGTCCCCGGTTACGACGGCACCTGCTTTCAAAATCGGCGAACTGATTTCTGATCCTTTAGCAATGTACATGAATGATATATTTACGACGTCGACGAATCTTGCGGGATTGCCGGGAATGAGTGTTCCCTATAGTTTATCTAAGTCAGGTCTTCCTATAGGCATTCAAGTAACAGCCAATCATTTTGATGAACAGAGGATGCTAAATGTCGCGGCTGCGCTAGAGGCTTCGTCCTTAATGAAAGGTCAAAAGCCCCATGTCATATAGAGGTTATGAGCCCGTCATTGGTATCGAAATTCACGTTCAACTCCGCACGAATAGTAAAATATTTTGTGCAGATGCAACGACATTTGAGGCAGCTGACAATGAAAATGTATCTCCAGTCAGCGCAGGCATGCCGGGAACTTTGCCGGTGGTAAATAAAAAAGCCATTGAGTTTGGAATAAAAACGGGCTTGGCATTAGGGTGCAATATTCGCAGAAAATCCGTATTCGCCAGAAAAAATTATTTTTATCCCGATATGCCTAAGGGTTATCAAATTTCTCAATTCGAAAAGCCCCTTTGTGAAAATGGTCAGATTACTTTCAAAGTAAATGGTGTGGATAAAACTGTGACTATCTCGCGAGCGCATTTAGAAGAAGACGCCGGAAAATCGAATCATAGTGGTTCCTATACGTTGATTAACTTAAATCGCGCAGGGATTCCTTTGTTAGAGGTTGTAACAGGCCCCGATTTAAGATCGCCGTCGGAGGCTGCAGAATATGGTCGTACGATTCGTCAAATTGTACGTTATCTTGATGTCTGCGACGGGAATTTAGAAGAAGGCTCCATGCGCTGTGATTGCAACGTGTCGGTTCGTAAGGAAGGCTCCAAAGAACTTGGCACTAAAGTTGAAATTAAAAACGTAAATTCATTCCGCTTCGTTGAAAAAGCTATCGAATACGAAATCGAAAGACAGATCGATGAAATTGAGCGCGGGGGAAAAATCCTTCAAGAAACCAGACTGTGGGATCCTGATAAAAATCGCACCTTCGCGATGCGATCTAAAGAAGACGCTCAGGATTACAGGTATTTTCCAGATCCTGATTTGTTGCCGCTGATCGTAACTGATGAATGGATTGAAAAATTGCGCAAGGAACTTCCCGAGCTGCCGATAGCCCGCGCCCAAAGATTTCAACAAGAACACGGACTCCCGGAATATGACTCGCAAGTTCTAACGACTGAAAAGTCCATTGCCGATTATTACGAAGAGACAGCAAGGGTTTCGAAAAATTATAAGGCATCTTCAAATTGGATCATGTCAGAGTTGATGCGCGAACTTAATACGGCAAACGTGCAAATTGAAAACTCACCAATTACACCGACACAGCTTGGTAAAATGATTGGGATGATTGATTCCGGAACAATTTCCGGAAAAATTGCAAAAGCAGTTTTTCAAGAAATGTGGAACTCCGGAAAAGATCCTGAAGATATCGTTAAAGAAAAAGGCTTAGTGCAAATAACTGACACGGCAGCTATTGAAAAAATAATCGACGAGGTCCTTACTGCAAACGCCCAAGCGGTAGACGACCATAAGTCAGGTAAGAAAAAGAATTTGTTTGGATTCTTTGTCGGTGCTGTGATGAAAGCTTCGAAGGGACAAGCCAGCCCTGATATTGTTAATAAAATCCTGCAGGAGAAGTTAAAATAGTATGAAAATCGCGGCGCTGGATTTAGGAACAAATACTTTTCTATGCTTAATTGCCGAAGGTGACAAGAGTGGAATTACCAAAGTGCACAAAGACTTGGTCGAAGTGGTTCGACTGGGTCAAGACGTCGATAAAACGGGAGAACTTCATCCTGAAGCCTTGGTCCGCGCAAAAAAATGCCTGACAGAATTTAAAAAAGAAATCGACAAACACAATGTTGATAAAATTTTGGCGATGGCTACTTCGGCGGCTCGTGATGCTAAAAATGGCCAAGCCCTTTTCGATATCGGCAAAGAATTGGGAATTCCTATTGAAGTTATCCCGGGTGAAGACGAGGCTCGGATCAGTTATCAAGGCGCGTCGGGTGGCGTGATTGACCCCACGAAAACAAATTTGGTCATTGATGTGGGTGGTGGTTCGACAGAGTTTATCGTCGGTCACGGTGAAAAAATTCTTTTCGGCGAAAGCTTAAATATGGGCGGAGTTCGCTTAACAGAAAGATTTGTTACACAACAACCCGTTCCCCTAGCTGAGCAAAATAAGCTTAATGACTATATAAATGAGCAGTTACAAACGATCTTACCAAAAATTCGGCAAAACAAGCTGGATCAGATTCTTGCGGTCGCGGGAACTCCCACTTCTATAGTTGCGATCGAAGTCGGTGGGTTTGATGAAAAGAAAGTGGATAACTACTTTCTTAGCAAAGAACGTCTAGATCATTGGGTTCAAACATTCGCCCAAACTTCAGTCGAGGAAAAGCGAAGCAGGTACCAACTGGGTGGTCGCGCCGATATTATTTTTGCAGGGGCTTCCATCTTATTAAATACAGTTAAATCATTAGGAATGGCTGGCATAGTTGTTTCTACTAAAGGGGTTAGGTATGGCGTCGCTCTTGAGATGCTTCGTTCTGGGGATCATTCTTAGTTTTGCGTTAGTATCTGGCGCGGCTGAAAATTTTCCGAAAAAAACAATTAAACTGGGCAACAAAACTTTAACTGTTGAGGTCGCAACGACAAGTAAGCAACAGGAACAAGGTCTGATGATGCGTACTCATCTCGGGGAAGACGAGGGAATGTTATTTGTTTTCCCTAACGAACAAACGCGTTTCTTTTGGATGAAAGATACGTTGATCGATTTGTCGATTGCCTATTTTAATAAGGACGGAAAACTTATTGATATTCAGGAAATGAAATCTGGCAAAGGTCTAGCAGACACGGCCCTTCCCAATTATGCTAGCGCACAACCCGCAAAATACGCTCTAGAGATGAATAAGGGCTGGTTTGACAAAAACAAAATTAAGCTTGGTACAAAATTGAAAATCAATCCATAGTCTAGTGTAAGGTTAAATGATTGCCAGCCTTCTATACTTGGCTTTAGATTGATATTAACGGTTGATGAAACAGTATGTTTCGTAGCATCACTCAAGGACGAAAAATGATGAAAAAACTCGTTGTACTACTAGCGTGTTTCGGATTGGTTGCAAACCTTAGCGCCTGCAGCCTTTTCAGCAAAGATACTAAATCTGGAGACGAAGTCACTTCTGACTTTGATTCAGCTGACTTGGAAAAACTTGAAGGCGAAGAAGCTCTTCAAGCAGGTACTGAAGGTGCTCCGGCATCCTCTGACCAACTTCCAGAAGACGCACTTGGCGAAACTAATACGGATATGGCAGCAGCTCCAGCACCTACGGATGCGCCTGCAGATGCTCCTCCGGCTGAGCCAACGGTAGCGGAACTTCCTGCAGATCCATTTGCACCACAACCAGATGCACCAGCTCCAATGGACACTGCATCTTCATCTGTCCCAGAACCAACTTCGGATGTGGGTTCATCTTCAATGTCAGAGCCGTCAAGCACTGCTTCAACAACTTATGTTGATCAAAGCGCTGAAGCAGCTCCAAAGAAGCCAGCAGTATCTTTGCAAAAAGTTGCGACTTCACCGTGGCAGGTTGGTAAAACGTGGTACAACACGGTTTACTTCGCTCGCCCAGGCGACACATTGAAAAGCATCAGCACAATGATCTATGGTGATGCTAAAAAAGTTAAAGAGATTAAAAAAGGCAATCCTACGATCGCAAATCGTGGCAGCGTGAAACCAGGTGATAAAGTTTATTACAACTCACCTCACCGCCCTGACGATTCTGGTCGTATGATCACTTACTATGAAGATAATGGCATTCAACCTGAAGTTTACACTGCTAAAGCAGGCGACAACATCCGCTCTGTTTCAAAAGAACTTCTTGGTTATAAAGATGCTTGGAAAGAAGTTTGGGCTTCAAACTCTATCGAATCTAAAACAGATATTCCTGAAGGTACGCAATTGCAATACTGGAAAGGTGGCCAAGTGGCTGCTGCAGCTCCAGTAGCTCAACATCAAGAGGTCGCGGCTGCTCAACAAGCTCCACCAATGGGTGAAGCTCCGCCGATGCCGGATGCTCCTCCAGCAATGGACGTTCCTCCGCAACAAGCAGCTGCTGATATTCCTCCTCCACCGATGCCAGATATGGCTCAGCAAGCTCCTCCAGCGCCAGACCAACAAATGGCTCCGCCGCCACCTCCACCAATGGATCAAGCGCAAATGGCTCCGCCACCACCGCCGCCTCCAATGCCGGCGATGAATCCTCCACACCACGAAGATGCAGGTGCTGCAGCTGGTGGAATGGACAACGATACAACTATGGCTTTGGGTGTAGTTGGTTTGGCAGCGGCAGGTTTGGCAATCTTGATCGTCATGAGAAAGAAACGCAGACAACGTGAGCTTGAGCAACAGTCTATGGACAACACTCACGTAGGAACTTAATCGATATTCGAGAATGAAATCGAAAACTGATTAAAAAGAAAAAGCCCACTTTAGCAGTGGGCTTTTTAATTTGTTAAAACGAACTACGTAAATTCGTGATCTATCCGACTTTTTTGAAGATCGAATCCATCACGGATCTATTTTCTTCACGACCGTTCTCAACGAAATAAATCAGATCATCAACGATCTGAACGTCTCTGTTGTTCACGGGCATGAACTTCACGCCGCATCCACTTGAGTTTGCCCAAATTACATGAGCCGCGACCTTGCGCTCGCGTCCGGCAACGACAAACATCAAATGCAATTTCTCGTTGGCGCGTACCTGACCGCCCGTAAACTCTAAGAAGGCTCCTGAGATGCTGATATTCTTAAGCGTGCCTGTAGTTTCCTCACGCGCATAGTTACGCTTGAAAGAAACCTCTAGGTTTAGAGGGGTTCTTGGTGCCGGAACCTTTGCAGTGTCCTCCACGGTTAACTCCTTGATTTTGCTTAAAGTAGCTTCTTAACTCATCGGATTTCCCCCTGAAAAATTAAGAGTCCTCCACAAAAATATGCTATTATTATGGTAACAGTGGGGAAACCACGGCGTCTCAAAATGAGACTAACTCATTGAAATGACAAAGCTTTGGTCAAACTCTGAAACATTCTTGAACCCGGTCATTTAATGACTCCGAAAAGCGAGCCGTACCGGCTGGCCGCCGGGAGGGGTCGTTTTCCCGTTGACAAGGCATCCCCCAATCAAGGACAGTGGGGGCAAGCACACAGTAACAGGTCCAGTCGGACCCTACTTCTATAAAGATCTCTCTCTTTTTTCTGTTTATTATAAATCCCACAAGGAGAATTTGTTTGTCCGAACCAAAAGATTCACAAGGCGTTGAAGTCGTTAAGAAACGTACACGCACTACGAAGACTGCAGAAGCAGCTCCGGTAGAGTCTGCTCCAGAGGTTACTGCCGCACCTGTTGCTGCAGAACCTGCACAAGCCCCTGCTGCACCAGCGTCCGCTGAAGCCTCCGCAGCCGGTTCTTCTGAGCCAGCACCTCAACAGCAGCAACAACGACAAGACCGCCCTCAACAAAATCAACACCGTCGTGAATTCCGACCTAATAATAGAGACAACCGCGATCGCGGTGACAGAAACGACCGTGGAGATCGCAACGACAGAAATGATCGGAACGACAGAAACGACCGCGGCCCACGCCACAATAACGGCCCACGCCGCGACTTCCACCGTGGAAGAAACGAAGACCACCAACCTGCTGGCGATGATCAAAACGTATCTCACCAACCAGACGTTGATTTGGCAGACATCCAGCTGACAGACGAAGAGAAATCTTGGTTGTCATCTAAGGATTTGAAATCCAAAAACATCACTCAGCTTACTGAGCTTGCAACAAAACTTAAAATTGAGAACGCTGCCGGTCTTCGCCGTCAGGACATGATTTTCGAAATTTTGAAACGTGCTGCAAAACTTGGTCAGGACATTTACGGTTCTGGCGTCCTTGAAATCTTGCCAGATGGCTACGGTTTCTTGCGTTCTCCGGATTACAACTACCTACCAGGTCCGGATGATATCTACGTTTCTCCTTCTCAAATCCGTCGTTTCGGCTTGAGAACGGGTGACACAGTTACAGGGACAGTTCGTCCCCCTAAAGAGGGCGAGCGTTACTTCGCACTTTTGAAAGTTGATTCTCTAAATTTCGAGACAACTGAAAAAGGTAAAGACAAAATCCTATTCGACAACTTGACGCCGCTTTATCCAAATCAGCGTTTGAAACTTGAACACAACCCAGGCGATTACACGACTCGCGTTGTGGACTTGATGGCTCCACTTGGTAAAGGTCAACGTGCCTTGATCGTGGCACCTCCAAGAACCGGTAAAACAGTTCTTATGCAACAAATCGCAAACGCGATTACTGCAAATCATCCTGAAGTGAAGTTGATCGTTCTATTGATCGATGAACGTCCGGAAGAGGTGACTGACATGCAACGTACTGTAAAAGGTGAAGTTGTATCGTCTACTTTCGATGAACCACCAACTCGTCACGTTCAAGTAGCAGAGATGGTTATCGAAAAAGCAAAACGTTTGGTTGAACATAAACATGACGTTGTAATCTTGCTAGATTCCATCACGCGTTTGGCTCGTGCTTACAACACGGTTGTTCCTCCATCAGGAAAAATCTTGTCGGGTGGTGTGGATTCCAACGCCCTTCATAAACCAAAACGTTTCTTCGGTGCTGCTCGTAACATCGAAGAGGGTGGATCATTGACGATCATCGCAACAGCATTGATCGATACTGGTTCTCGTATGGATGAGGTTATCTTCGAGGAATTTAAAGGTACTGGTAATGCCGAGATCCATTTGGATCGTAAGCTTATGGAAAAACGTATCTTCCCTTGTATGGACATCAATAAATCAGGTACTCGTAAAGAAGACCTGTTGATTGATAAAGCAGACCTAAACCGTCTGTGGATCCTAAGAAAAGTATTGGCGCCAATGAACGTTGTCGACGCAATGGATTTCTTGTTGGATAAAGTGGGTAACACGAAATCTAATTTAGACTTCTTAAAGGCAATGTCGGGACCAAGCTAAGGTTTAGCGAAAAACGACAATTCTAAAAATTGAAGATATGGAAAGGGAGTCGTTAGACTCCCTTTTTCTTTTGCTGATATTGGTTTAATTAGCGGCAGTGAATGGGTCTGCCACGATCATCGAACATCAAATTGTCGCGACAGTTTCTGTTTCTGCAATTTACTTCGTGCATGCGACCTTGGCGAGGCATAAAAAACTTGCCGTCGTTGCATTGTCTTGGTTGAAGATTCAAATATCCGTTGTTGCGGCAATAGCTATCGTCCACGCGCGCGCCAGTTGGATTGTAGCAATAAGAATTCACTTGGTAGTAATTTGAAAGGCTGGTGCAGTAGTTATAATCTACCACTTGAGAGTTGCCGTTATAACACTGACCGTTTTGAATAGAATATGCAGTCGTGGCTGTTGAGTTGCCGCTGCCACCACTGTCTCCGCAGGAAACAAGTGTCATTGACATCAAAGCTGCTCCCAAAGCGTATTTTGTTAATTTCATGAATCCTCCGTTTTTTCAAACAACGCATTTATGCCATGGCTTAAACAGAAAATCTGGAAACTCAGCCACGCAAAGTTGAAATTTCAAAACGGGGAATTTTAGAGGGATTTTTTTACTTTGTCAGGGAAACAAAAAAGGGAGCATTCTGCTCCCCTGTCGCTCTTAATAAAATTCGATGCAAAAGTTTACTGAGCGCACAACCCATGAAGTGTGCTTAACTTCTTTTTGATGTGATCAGTTTCACAGCCACCATACAAAGTTCCATTCACAACTGCTTCGAATGGATAAATAAAATCTGACATGCCATCGCTGCCTGGCTTAGTTGTGTCGATCAGTAATGAGTTATTGATTCCGACGACAGTAATCAAAATTGAGCCGTTCTTATTAAAGACAACTTCTGCCTCTCCCACTTTGTCGTCATTTCCTGGGGAGCTATGAACCACCAAGTTCGTATCAGAGTCGTAGGTTAGGTTGATGAAGGGTTCCGTAAAATAACAATAAATTTTCTCTGCATGAGCTGCTTGGGTTGCCATCAGGATTGCAAAAATCGGCCACAAAAGTTTCATAAATTCCTCTTTTCGAAGCGGGAATATCTGTGAGCACGCAGTAAATCTCAAGTTTCAATAGTGAAAGGCTCAACGTGCGCAGGGGTCTGGTTTTAGGAGGCTGATCCGGCTTTTGTGGAATAGACTGTGGATAAGGCATTATTAAAGTAAATTATTGATATTATGAGGTATTATACGAACTATCTGTGTTAAATTGAGGTCCTACTGTTGCCAAAAAAAGCAGCGATTAATGCTCGACAGCGGGTAACCCCTGTGTTACATCCTTACAGCTTAAGACCCACAGGTTAAATTATTTAAAAGGAATCAGGTCATGAAACAAAACCTTCATCCAAAAGTGAACACTGTCGTTTTTAAAGATATTTCTTGCGACTTCATGTTCTTGGGAACGTCTACTCTTTCATCTAACGAAATGGTTAAATGGGAAGACGGTAAAGAATATCCACTAGTTAAAGTTGAGATCTCTTCAGCATCTCACCCATTCTTCACTGGTAAACAGCGTGTAATGGATACTGAAGGTCGTATCGATCGTTTCAAGAAACGTTACGGCAAAAAGTAAATTGCAGACCTCCGTCAGGAGGACTCTCTTATGTGAAATGCGGTTCCTTACTCGAACCGCATTTTCATTTCTGAATACCAACTCGATCTTGCAACTGACTTAGGAGCAATCCCCATGTTCTCGAAATTGGAAGAAGTTGAATCACGTTACGAAGAAGTGAATATGTCACTTCAGCGTCCCGACATTGCTTCAAACCAAACTCAATACCGCGCTCTAATGAAAGAGCTAGGGAACTTGGAAAAGATTGTTGTCCCTTTCCGCGACTACAAGAAAAAGACGGCGAATCTTAAAGCCAGCAAAGAACTTTTGACGGCCGAACAAGACCCAGAAATGCGCGAGTTGATCCGTGAAGAAGTTAAAGAGCTTGAAGCGGCACTTCCAGAGCTTGAAGAACAGTTGAAAATCGCACTGATTCCGAAAGATCCAAACGACGACAAGAATATCATCTTGGAGATTCGTGCGGGCGCGGGTGGTGACGAAGCCTCTTTGTTCGCCGAGGAAATGTTCCGTGGCTACACTCACTATGCTTCATCTCAAGGTTGGAAGGTTGAAGTCATTTCTTTCTCCGAGGGTAACGTCGGGGGAGCTAAAGAGATCATCGCTTCCGTTACGGGTGATTCTGTATTCAGCAAGTTGAAATTTGAATCTGGCGTACATCGCGTTCAGCGTGTTCCAGCTACAGAGGCTGCGGGTCGTATCCATACGTCCACGGTAACTGTGGCCGTTATCCCTGAGGTCGAGATCAAAGAAGTGAACATCCCTATGTCTGACGTGCGCATCGAAACCATGCGTTCTCAAGGTTCGGGCGGTCAGTCCGTCAATAGAACTGAGTCAGCAGTCCGTGTTGTGCATTTGCCGACCGGTCTTGATGTGAAGTGCCAAGAGGGTAAATCCCAATCGGCGAACCGTGAGCGTGCTTTCCAAATCCTTTACGCAAAACTTCAACAAATCGAAGACGAAAAAGCGCGTAAAGAAGCTTCTGATGTTCGTTTGGACCAAATCGGTACTGGCGATCGTTCGGAGCGTATCCGTACCTACAACTTCCCTCAGACTCGTATCACTGATCACCGTATCGGTCTTACGATCCATCAGCTGGACCAAGTCATGAGCGGATCTTTTGGGTTGCTGATCGACCCACTCGTTGCTAACTTCCAAGCAGAGGCTCTTAAAAAACAAACCTCTGCTTAGGTTGAATGAAACTCAAAGAAGTACTCGATAAGACCACCGCATTTTTCAAAGATAAAAAACTAGATACGCCTCGTCTGGATGCGGAGCTGTTGTTCGCTCATAGCTTAAAGCTTGAGCGCATTCAGCTTTACCTTAAGTTCGATCAGCCCTTGTCTGAAGCTGAACTTTCGGGTTTGCGTGAGTTGGTTCGTCGTCGTGGCCAAGGGGAGCCGGTGGCTTACATCTTAGGTTACCGCGATTTCTATAAATCCCGCTTTGAAGTTAGCCCTGCGACTCTAATTCCTCGCCCGGAAACAGAACAGATCGTTGAAGAGGTTCTTGAGTGGGCAGAAGACAAAGACAAAGCCTATAGCATTGTGGATCTAGGAACCGGCACCGGTTGTTTGGGTCTTAGCATTTTAAAAGAGCTGCCAAACGCAAAGCTTGTATCCGTTGATTTGTCAGCGGAGGCTATCGAGGTTGCTAAACGTAACGCTGCCAGCTTGGGCGTAGCCGAACGTGTTCAATTCGTTAATGCTGATGCAGCCAATGTCGATCTTGTAATGGCATCTTGCAGGAACTTCATGGGACAGAACACGATAGACATATTAGTCTCTAATCCTCCCTACATTGCGAATGATGATTCTGCAGTTCAGGAGTCCGTAAGAAAGTTCGAACCATCAACTGCACTTTTCGCAGAGGATAATGGATTAGCACTTTTGAAATCGTGGTCTAAGGCGTATGCTTCGTACCTATCATCAGAGTCCGTGATGATGATGGAAATGGGCATGAGCCAAGGCTCTGCTATGCAGAGTTTTTATTCTGATTTAAATATTTTTAAAAACGTGCGCGTTCTGAAAGATCTTTCAGGACATGATCGAGTGATCGCAGGAGTTAAGCATGGATAAAATGGTGGTGATGGGCAACGGCCCTCTTAAAGGTACAGTTGCAGCAAGCGGTGCTAAGAATGCTGCTCTTCCAATTTTGTTTTCTACGTTGTTGGCTGAGGGCAATCACGTATTCACAAACATGCCGAAACTTAAAGACATCGAATCGACTTCTGAATTGTTAAACAGCCTTGGTTGCGAAACGAAATGGGTCGGTGATGAATTTCACGTTAACGTATCAAAACCTAAATCTTTCGAAGCATCTTACGATCTAGTTCGTAAAATGCGTGCAAGCTTTTTGTGCATGGGCCCGATGCTTGCCAAATACGGTGAAGCTGTAGTTTCTCAACCAGGCGGTTGTGCAATTGGTTCTCGTCCTATCGATTTGCATTTAGACGGTTTCAAAGCTTTGGGAGCAACGATCACTCAAAAAGAAGGTTACGTTCACGCCGGTGCTCCGAAACTTCAAGGATCAACATTCTTGTTTGAGACTGTCACTGTGGGTGGCACAGAAAACGTGATGATGGCAGCGACTCTTGCAAAAGGCGTTACTATCCTGGAAAACGCAGCGAAAGAACCAGAGATCGTAGACCTTGCAGAGTACTTAAACAAAATGGGTGCAAAGATCACAGGTCACGGGACTTCAGTTATTCGTATCGAAGGGGTTGAAAAACTAACTCCAGCAAAACATGCGATCATGCCAGATCGTATTGAGGCAGGTACTTTGTTGATCGCAGGCGCGATCACTAAAGGCCAAGTGACAGTTACTAAGTGTGTTCCAGCTCACTTGGAAGCATTGATTTTGAAAATGCGCGAAGCAGGTTTTAAAATCGAAACAACAAAAGATTCAATGACTGTGTATCCAACAGACAAATGGGAAGCAGTCGACATCACGACAGCCCCTCACCCACTTTTCCCAACAGACCTTCAAGCTCAATTCATGGCTTTGATGACGGTTGCGAACGGCACAAGCGTGATCACGGAAACAGTTTTTGAAAACCGCTTCATGCACGTAACTGAACTGTGCCGATTGGGTGCAGACATCACTCCAAAAACAAGAGTAGCAGTTATCCGCGGCAACCCAGGCAAACTAACTGGCGCCCCCGTAATGGCAACTGACTTGCGTGCCTCTGCCTCGTTGGTGCTGGCAGGCCTAGTAGCATCCGGCGAAACAGTAGTAAGCCGCATCTACCACTTAGACCGAGGCTACGAAAAACTAGAAGACAAACTGTCCTCTCTGGGCGCAAAAATCCGCCGCCAAGAATAGTTCAAAACCAAAATTCGCAAACAAAAAGGCAGGATCAACAATCCTGCCTTTTTTATTTTCGACTGCTCCCGCGATTGTCGAGGAAGCAAACCCAATCTTTCACACCCGCTCCGGTTACTGGATGCGACATAACTCTAGTTCATGAAACAGAAAATCAGATATCAAAAAATCCCAGAAGCGCATTTTTTCGGACTCCCCCGATCTAATAAATCTCCCCATCTGACCGTTTGTTTGAACATGTCTCAACAAACCAAGCAAAATTCTTCGAGTGGAAAGCGGGATGTACCTCCGAAGAGAGGCCTCCGTTGGCGCCACGATGGCGCGAACCGGCAAAGCCGGCGCCGATGAGTCACGATGACGTGCCGACGGCAGCGCCGGGTAGAACAAATTGATTTCGATGAATCTTCGAACTAGCGGCTCTAGTTGCAGAAAAAAGGCAAAAAAAAGGGCCAGCAAGGAGGGGATTTATGCTGACCCTGTTAGGACTTAAAAAAAATGATCTCAGCCCACGGAGGGGATTGGGGCTGAGACCTTTACGATTACTGAGAAACCTCAGAGATACCGAACACTACGAATACAATCGTCTTATTCCCAGAAACCATTCCAGGGAGGGGATCCACGGAGTGATTTCCATAAGCGGGAGCAAGCTGATGCTCTTGTTCGATACCGCTAATCATAACTTTAGAACCAACAAAAGGTGTAAGGTCGAAGTTCGATTGAAGAAGGATTGTGTTTTGTGCATCAAGAACTAAAACAAAAGTTCCGTCAGCCAAAACTGCAACTTCACCTACACGAGTCTCGTAATTATAGCTGGAAGATTCTGAACCGATGACTTCGTCACCTTGAGTTGCTTGATTTGGTAGTACACCTGCACGAGCCACTGCGGAAATCGCAAGGACTAGTAAGATGTATACGGCAATCAAAGCATTCTTAATCACAGAGTTTTTCTCCCAAATAATCAAAGACACTTTTCCCTAGAGCAAGGTCTGTGCCAATTTGAGACATTCCTCAATTCAAATCAGTTTGAACTGAGCGCGGCCTTACGGGGGACTCGCACTCAAATCGGAACTAGAGGTAATTCCAATATGGGTTTGCAGTTCAACTTTGGAACCAGTTTCCCGACCAAAGCACAGAGTGAGACGTGGGATTCGGTGAGACTTGGTTGTTTGGCAAAAATCCCAGTATTATTAGGCATCTATGTCTCGCATTCAAGTCACTTGGGTAGTTCGAACACGCAGTGGGCAAGTTAAAGGCCCGTACTCTACTGAAGCCATTCTTCGCATGATTGGTGAGGGCGTCTTTTCGGGCTCTGAAATGATTTCGAAACTTCCGGATGGTCAGTGGTCGCAGATTTCGAAAGAGCCTGCGTTCTATGACAAATTATTAGAAGCACTTGAAGGTGTTGTCGACGTCGATCCTAAAAAAGTTCAAAAGATGGAGGCGGAAACGGTGATCATGAAACCGCCGACTTCATCTGGCGGAACGAATTCAACAATTCCAAATGCTCCATCGCGTGAAAGTTTGGCGAACATCAAGGTCGATCCACTTGCGGGCCGTAAAGTTGATATTTATGATTCCCCTGCCCATGTGACGCCTGCCTCGATACCGGGCTCTGTAACATCAAATACTGCGACGATCAAAACGGGCGGCAATTCGAAAGTTATCGATTTATCGAATCTGCGCACGATGGAAAAAGACCAGCTGGTAAAGACTTTGAAGGTGCCCTTGGTGGGACTAGCTGTGATTGTATTGTTGGGAATTTGGCTTTTGTGGGACACAGGACCTGCGCGCGGAGACAAAATTCATTTGTTAGCACCGGGACCAAACTCTGCGCCAATGAGTGACGGCGATGTTAAAAAGAAAATGAATGAAGCCTTGTTTGCGATGGAGCAAGACACATTTGAGTCGTACTTGGATGCGCAAAACAAATTGGTTTCCATCGTCGAAGGATCTTCTTCGAATTTAGAAGTGCGCGGTCTTTTGTGTGTGGTTTACAGAGAGCTTTGGCCATTTGCTAAACAGGATGCTCAGGATCAAAAAACGATTGCAGCTGTAACCCAGGGTACCCGCGCAATTAATGTGGTAAGCCCGTTTGGTCGAGTGTGTGAGGCCGTGAAACTATTAACGATGGGTCGTTATCGCGAAGCCCGCGGAAACATCGAAGCGACCCTTGAATCGTCTGAACCATTTTCTTTGATTCCAATTTTATACGCCTATAAAGCAGAAATGTTAGAACTGGAAAAAGACTACAACAATGCAGTTCCTTATTTTGAAAAAGCATCTCAGCTATGGGAAAAGTGGCTGCATCCGCAAGTTCTGCTCGGAAAGTTGTATATGTCGTTGGGTAAGTACAACGAGGCATCGCAGATCTTTAGAACAGTGTTGACCCGAAATCCAAGACATCGCGAAGCTAAAATTTTAATGGGTATTACGGAATACCGTGGATTTAAAAAAGCAGATTCTGCATTCGGATTCTTGAATGCGGCGATGGAATCAAAAAGCCTGGTTCCTCCTTTGACCGAATCCTCCGGCTTGCAAGTTCTTGCAGAAATTTATGTCGAGAGAAATGAAAAGAAAAAAGCCCTGGATTCGGCACAGAAAGCGTTTGCTTTAAATCCGAACAATGGCGACCTTCGCCAGTTGGTATTGCGTTTGGGTGGTTCGGATAAAGTCGGCGGAGGCAAAGCTCAAAATAATGAATTGTTATTCATTGGTGATCAGTATGTGCGCCAAGGTGATTATTTGTCTGCACAGGCGGAGTTTAAGGCTGCGTTTGAGGCAGATCCTAAAAATGGGACAGCAGCACTGAAAGCCGCTAAAGCTCTATGGCAGCTGAATCAAAGTTTCGAAGCCATCGAAATGCTCAATAAAGCTATCAAGGCCGAACCAAAATTAATTTCTGCCTATGTTACTCAAGCTGATTATTTGTCTCAGCGATTTGATTTTATTCGAGCAACCACAGTTTTGACCAGTGCGATTCGGATTTCTCCGAACAACTATGAAGTTTTGCGGGGACTTGCTTTATTGGAATTCCGAAAAAATAACATGGCTGGAGCTGTGAATTACGGGATGCGTGCTCTTAAAGCCTACGATGGTGATATTGACACGTACATCTTGCTTGCAAAAGCAAATGGGGCCTTGGCTTTGTCCATCATGCCGTTGAATAAAAAAGAAATTGAAAGAAAAGAAGCAGCCGGAAAAGATTCCGTTCGCTATGCGACAAAGGCCGTTGAAATTGACGGCACAAATCCAGATGCGCAAATCACATATGCAAAAATGCTCGCCTCTACCAACGGTGTTGATGCCGGTGTGACTTACCTGAATGAACTTATTAAGCGCTTTTCGTATACGCTTGATTACCGGGTCGCTTTGGCAGAGGTCATGAAATCTGAAGACCGCTGGTCACAGGCAAAAGACATCTATGAAAAAGTTGTCGAAGCTGATCAAAAAAATAAAAAAGGTTGGTTGGGTCTCGGAGAAAGCTATAAGGCCTTAGGATTAAATGACAGGTCCCTAAAAGCATTTTTGCAAGCAGCAGTTCTTGATCCAACCGATGGGGAAGCTTTATTTCAGGCAGGTAAATTGTATTTAGAAACAGCCCGCTATGATGAAGCGATCAACCAATTTAAGCGTGTACAGCGTTTGAACCCGAACTACCCTCGTACTTGGTACTATATTGGTAAAGCGGCATTTGCTTCTGGTGATCTGAACACGGCGGTCGATGCTGCAAAACAAGAAAAGAAACTAAATCCAAACTTGGCTGAGCCATACATTTTGGCAGCGGAAGTTTATGCCGCTAAAAAACAGTTTACAGAATGTGCTGGGGAGTACTCTCAAGCCATGAAGCTGCGTCCGCAAGGGGCTGATATTTATGTAAAGGCTGCGCAGTGCTATCGTCAGTCGGCTTCGATTGAAGTGGCAGAAGACATGCTTGCTTTGGCGGCGGCTCGTGAAAGCGGGTATGCTGAGATTTACCGGGAGCAAGGGGCGATCTATGAGATCAAGGGTGATATTCGCTCTGCAGCACAGTCCTACAATAAATATCTAGGACTCTCCCCAAATGCTCCGGATCGTGCTGAAATAGAAAACAAGTTAAACAGAATGGGCAACTAGGACGTCAACGGAGGCTGCCACCATGGGAATCGGCGATAAGCTAAGTAGTTTTTCAAACAATGTTCAAGAAGGCGCAAAATCTACGGCGATGACGATCATGCACATCACACTGCGTTTGATCACAGGTCTTCTTGTGGGTGGGACGTTGGCGTTGATCGGTCAGGAATTGATCGGTTACGGAACTTTCGCTCTGATTTTTGCGACGGTTGTAGTTGTTGCAGTTATCATGAAACTCCTCTCTCAATGGAGTTTTGCCCAAATCTTAATTTTTGATTTGATCGTCGTCCTTGTCGGGATGCTTTTAAGAATGTATATACTGGTCGCACCTTAACCGAGGACTTCTGAACAATGATCGATATTAAACTTCTAGAGAAAAAAGCTGAAAACGGCGCTTCTTATTACGATGATTATAAGCAAGCATTGATCAATCGCGGTGGTACACCTGAAATTCTTGATCAGATCATGGAGCTTAATAAAAAGCGTAAGGAAATGATCGCTCAAGCGGAGACTGCAAAAGCCAATCAAAACAAATTGAGTGGTGAGATTGGTAAACTAAAACGCGAAGGCAAAGACGCTTCATCGCTTTTGGCGGAAGTTGATACTCTTAAAGGTTCCGTAAAAGATCTTGAAGCAAAAGCTGCTGAAGCTGATTTGCAGGTTACTAATTTGGCTCTTGTGATGCCAAACAAACCTCACTCGTCTGTTCCGGTGGGGAGCTCAGAGAAAGAAAATAAAATTCTTAAAACTTGGGGTGAAGCTCCAAAGTTTTCTTTCCAAGCTAAAGAGCACTGGGAACTTGGTGAAAAGTTAAACATCATCGATTTCGAACGTGCCGGTAAAACTACGGGCACTCGCTTTGCTTTCTTGAAGGGCGCGGCGGCTCAGCTTGAGCGTTCATTGATTCAATTCATGATGGATTTGCACTCTACTCGTCATGGTTATACTGAAATGATTCCACCATTCATGGTGAATTCAAACAGTCTGACAGGTACTGGTAACTTCCCGAAATTTAAAGAAGACGTTTTTCATTTGGAAGGCTCTGATCTTTATTTGATTCCTACGGCTGAAGTTCCTGTGACGAACTACTATAATAACGAAATCTTGGATGAAAAGGATCTTCCGCAAAGCTTCTGTGCTTACTCCCCTTGCTTCCGTTCTGAAGCAGGCAGTGCCGGTCGTGATACGAAGGGTTTGATTCGTCAGCATCAGTTCGACAAGGTTGAGTTGATGACGTTCTGTCATCCAGATAAGTCTTACGAAATTCACGAGGCTTTGACGTCTCATGCAGAGCAAGTTTTGATCGACCTTGAGCTTCCATTCCGCCGCATGCTTTTGTGTACGGGCGATATGGGCTTTGGATCTGCGAAAACTCATGACCTTGAGGTATGGCTTCCTGGTCAAAATGCTTTCCGTGAGATCAGCTCGTGCTCGAACTTTGAGGACTTCCAAGCTCGCCGTGCGAATATCCGTTTCCGTTCAGCTGGTGGGAAGCCTCAGTTCGTACACACATTGAACGGTTCTGCCTTGGCGGTAGGACGTACTTTGGTGGCGATTCTTGAGAACTATCAACGCGAAGACGGCTCCATCGCGGTTCCGAAGGCTCTTCAGAACTATATGGGTGGAAAAACAGAGATTAAATAGTGTTCTTAGGGCCACACTTCCTGGGGTGGCTCTAAATATGCTGTGCGTCATTACAACAACCGCTTGATAACTCACGTCAAAACCCATAGAACGGTCGACGGAGAGTTGGTAGAGTGGTTGAATACACCAGTCTTGAAAACTGGCAGCCCTTCGCGGGGCTCGAGGGTTCGAATCCCTCACTCTCCGCCATCTGTTTGCTGGTCAGCCTAGCTGAATGCAGACGCAAAAAACGAAAAAGCGATCCTTAGTGATCGCTTTTTTTATTTCTAGGCCTATTTAATTTTAAATATCAACAAACTACGGGTTCTTATTCATCGTACAGAAGATCTTTGTACTTTGCGGACCAAAGCCACCATATGTGATGTAATAGATCGTTTTGGTCTGTGGATCTTGGCGCATGTAATAGACAACTGCGGGCGCACCTTCAGATGTCAGCATCTCGACTCTTGAGGCATTGCTGCCCTCTTTGATACGAGCGTTCTTTCTGGCATAATCAGTGGCCTCTTGGCGACCTTTCGTTAGGTCCCAATTTGCATAGGGATTCTGTGGATAGAAGTATGCAAAGTTTGAAGAGAAATAAGTCGTCCCGTCTTCAAGTTGATCAATCATTAACGCAGCAAAGTGTTCATGATCTGGATTCAAATCACCCAAGTGATAGCAACCACCGCTGTAGACTGCGGGCTCAAGGCTTACAGCATGAGGAGTGTTGTTGAAGCCAGATAGTATCGATTTCATAACTTTTGTGCATTTCAAACTATCGCAAGCGTCTTCGGGAAGTTCGGGAATAGACGGAGCCGCGTAGGAAGCTAATGACCACAGTGCAGTAAGGATAATAATCAGTTGTTTCATTGAGTTGTCCCCTCTTACTAAAAGCATAGATTTTCTTTGGGGACCGTCAATGGGTTTGTTATGCTCGCTGGGAATTTATAAAGGAAACCTCAATGGCACATCTTATAGATATTATTTTGCATCTTGATCAGCACCTTGTTCAATGGATGGCTTACTTCGGGCCGTGGATCTATGTGATCATGTTCCTAGTCATTTTCTGTGAAACGGGATTGGTCGTTACGCCCTTCTTGCCAGGTGATTCGTTGCTATTTGCTTTAGGTGCTCTCACGACGGTTGAGGGTGGCTTGAACCTATGGATTCTTTTAAGTTCTTTGACGATTGCTGGGATTTTGGGAGACACGGTTAACTATCATATTGGGAAGTACCTAGGACCGAAGGTCTTTGAAATCGACAGTCGCTTTTTTAAGAAACAGTACCTGATCGACACTCAAAATTTTTATGAAAAATGGGGAGCTTTCACAATCGTGGCGGCCCGCTTTGCGCCCATCGTAAGAACTTTTGCTCCGTTCGTGGCTGGTATCGGAAGTATGAAATATAAAAAGTTCATTTCCTATAATGTGATAGGTGCGATCCTTTGGGTCTTTATCTTTATTCTCGCAGGACATTTCTTTGGAAATTTACCGATCGTAAAAAGAAACTTCCACATCGTGATTTTTGGTGTGATTGGGGTTTCGTTGATCCCAGTTATCTGGCCAATGATTTCTTCTAGACTAAAAAAGAAAGCTGCCTAAGCAGCTTTCTTGAGAAGTTTTTTAAGATCCGTGTTCGTTTCATAGAACACGGGATCTGCAGACTTATAGTGCTCAGCCAGATTTTTTACCACAAAGCTGCCGCTTGCACGGAAGAGTGGATTTTTTGATTCCAAGAATTCATGCAGTTTTTTAGCCAATTCATTATCAAAATTTTGTCTGCCAGTTACTAGCAAAGCATCCGCGGATACGCGATTATGGCTTGCGTAGATATACTGGCGAAGAAAGCTAACGTCTCTCGCAAGATCACCCAATACGATAATCGTATTGGCTTGGGTGCGTGGGTCTTTGTGTTCTAGACATTTTTCTAAGATGGCCAACAAAGAGCTTTCCACGAAAGCATGTGGAACTAAATTCGAAGCAAGCGATACAACAGACGCTAAGACTTTGTCAGAGAGGTCTTTCTGCTTATTTAATTTGTAAGCTGTTTCCACAAGCTTTTCAAAACCCGCCACTTGTTGTAGGCTAGTTTGATTTATTTTAAAAGTTTTAAGAACAGAGAAAACGCGGAAGAAACTGATTTCGTCTTTTTCTTGCAGTGCTTTTTCAAGGAAGCGATAGATGCTGATTAAATCGCTGTCACTGCGATAGTATGTAAGCTTCTCAAGCTGATGGCGCCCCAAAAGACGATCTATTGAAGAGAACTCAGTAACTTTGCACAATGTCGCAGGAGTTGAGAAACCCTTAAGCATTGTGCTTTTCGTTTCGGCGATCGTGCAAAGATCACTTACTGACGGAGTCGCTTCGCTATAGAAAGTAATCGAGCTGTTAGCTTTGTCATCTACTTGGCTCAAAAGACGTGCGGATTCGATCAATGGTAAACCTGAAAGTCCATAGCCTGAATCTTGCGGCACAAAACGAATCTTACCGATGACGAAAGAGCCCTTTACTTTAAAGTAGTGATCAGCACCCGATGGCAAATGATCTTCGATGTCTTGGGCGATTTCAAAAATGGCACGCAAGCATGCCAGAGACATTGCTTGAGAGTTAACGCCTTGGCACTCTTTAACGTGGAATACGATTTCATCCCCCACGTATTGGTAAATAAGACCATCATAGCGTTCGATGATTTCGCGAGAGCGGATGAAGTACTGATTCATCATGTCGCTTACATATTCATCTTTTTTATCCAAGAAGATCTGTGTGTAGCCATTCAGATCGACACGTACCATCGAAGTTTGGAATGCGTACGGAGCTTTTCTGCCAGATTTAAGTTCATGCATAATCGCGGGAGTTAAAGTCTCGGTGTAAACTTTGTTTTCGTAGGCTAAAGTTCTTTGTGTTGCCTCGTACGTTTGCGCCGCGTGGAGAAGTGTTGCGCCTTCTTTAGAAAGAGAGCGGATCTTGCCCATTTTTTCGCGGTCTCTAGAAGACAGAATTTTAGTTAGATCAATGATGTCTTTAAGGAACAACCATACAATTAATGACAGGAACGTCGTCACTGAAACAAGGTCACGCAGGATCATACCTTTGTAGTCCCATGCTGTTTGCATGATGATGCGGGCTTTGTTTTGGAAGACTCCCACGGTCAGGCGATAATCCATGATCTTGATGGTGCGGAAAGCGATATTCTTTGTGGCTAGAATTTGATTAAAGACTTTATAGTCGGCGTTAATGCTTTCAACGTCGCCATTGTTGTTGTGAAAGCTAACAACATCACTTCCTTTTTGTAGGATATAGAAGTGGATCAAATTCAGCTCGCGGGCTTTATCTAAATTTGCTTTTACTAAATCAGAGTTGTCAGAGACGAGAGCGGAGATTTGACTGTCCTCAACAAAAGTCATTTGTGCGTGTTTTGTTTCAATCACTTGCTCGGTCATCTCAGCAACGTTGAAATAAAATTGAGTCGCAGTGATGCCCACGTAGCAAACCCAAAAGCTTGCGACGATTAAAAGCACCATTGATTTGTTGCGTTTCACTTTAGACAACAAAAGTTCTCTCCTTGAAGATACCGACTACAATTTGTTTATCGGGTCATTAAGGAAACAACTTAAGTGCTTGTTTTCTCGAGATTTCTTTTTTTGGAACAAATGTGAGGGAACGGTATGGTCTAGCGCTGACGGATGAAGCGGCTGCCATCATCTAAATATATGAGGGCACCTCGGCTTGCTCCCCAGCGGTTTCCGTTCACATCAATGACAGTAATTTGATTGTCAGAAAGTTTCGTTTGAAAGCCAGGATCCTTGAGTTTACGCCTAGTTAGCGTGTAATCACTATCCACCAGCGAGCTCATCAATTCACGGCGTTCGGCGGGAGATCCCTTGTTACCCGTGGATGCCGGACCTCGGCTGGCCGTGTTTGCAGAACGACCCTTTTGAGTATTTCTCGATGAAGCAGATCCTCCGCCACCACCACCGACAGAACTTGTATCCATACTTAGTGATGCGGAGCCTGTGGATCCGCCGACCGCTACATTGCCACCACCATCAACTGCGCCGCCTCGTCTGCTGCCGGCTCCTCCAATTTCATTAGATACAGAGGCCGGTCCACGGGAGTTCGAATTTTCGGATTGTGATGATGCGGTAGATGGTGTTTCAACTTGGTACGATCGTTGTAAGGATCGGGTGTTTGAACCAGATCTTTCGTTTCGACCATTTTGATTTTTAGTCAGATCAATTTCTTCGGCGATGAATTCGTCTTTGCCAACGCCGCCACCCGATGACGAGTCTGACTGATACCTTCCGTATCGTGATTGATAACGACCTCTTGATGATGAGCTGCCGCCCACTTCTGAGGAAGACGACCCTGAGGATGTATCCGCCAACGCCGGAGTATTTGAAGCGCCCATTACTTGGTTGGCCATTCTAAATACAGGTGCACTTTCTTGTACGCTATCGCGAAGTGCTTGCTCTTTCCCAGCAGGGGACTTGTCGATTTTTGCGACGGTAAGCTTTTCAGCAGACGGAACAACTGATTCGGCATTAGCTATTTCGGATTTCATATCGACGTCTGCACCCAAACTCTCGGTGGCACTCGCAATCTCTCTTTTTGTTTTTTTTGACGCGCTGATGGCCCTTCCAGATTTTGTGGACTTTGTATTCGCACTTTCTTGGGAAGCATAATCATCAACACTTTTTTGCACTGCCTGATTTGTTATGACTGCAATATTATTTGCCCCCATCTTATCCCAGTCCTCGCTTAGGCATAGTTTTAGGATAAAATTGTTTGTTTGATCAGACTTTATTCCCGATGTGTGAAGGATTTCGTGTAGGAACAAAGAGACCATGGCTTCCGGTTCGATTACTGGATCCTGTTTTTCTGATGGAATAAGGAATTTAATCCTTCCGTCCTCTGTAGCTTCCCCAGCGACATTGTTTTGGTCGGTCAATTGACAAGAGTAGATATCTTTTGAATCCCCGTTGGAAATTTTTTCGACAGTCAATTTGAATTTCGCTGAAACTAGGTTCAGGTCAATATCATTAACTTTCTTCACTTTCTCAAGACAGCTAGCTATTTTACCCGTGTTAGAACTGAGAAGATCTCCCATAAGTCCCAGGTTCTCAGCAAAAACTGGATACTTATTTATGTTGCAGCTCTTGGGCGCTGAGTTTACCTCTGGTCGTGCGATGATAGCGGCGATATCCTGATTCAAAGAGGATACCTTGCTTTGCAAAGAGGAGCTTAACCCTTTTTCGTCGCAGATTTCTTCGTCGGGAGTTCCATGCATAATCTGCATTGGTCTATCCTCGCGACTTGTAAGAAGAAGCTTTCCGTTTATGCTTTCAAACTTCTTGATTAAAACACGGTTTCCTATGAACTTAGTGATTTCTAGCGCCTGAAGAGCTTTCATTTTATATATTAAATGAATTTGAATATCGGCCTTTTTAAGAAACCATTCGTCGATTGATCCGTCGAGATCTTTATCAATGCGGATATCATCGTAACTTTTATAGCTAAGAATTCTTTGAGTAACGGAAGTGTGTCGTGGATTCAAAATCACGCCATCAAGGGCAGCTGCACTCGAGATACTATAAGTTAGAATTAGAGCCATTAAAGCTATTGAATACGTGGTTCGCATCAATTAGCTTAATCGGCGAAAAATTAGGGATAGTTTAGACGGATAGGCCCCACTTTGGTCTTGAATTTTGAGATGTATGTATCAACGAATCAATAAATTTAAGACGATTGAAGCATGAGAACTTTGTTTCTGACCCTTCTAATAATGACTCCTTTTTATAGCGAAGCCCAAACTGCCATGAAGCTACATGAATGGGCCGTGCCAGTTAAGTTAGAGGATTTAAAATCGGCCAAGGAGAATGCAGAGATCGAGAAAAAATTCACGCCGCCCGTTACAAGTCAAGACTCTCTGGGTATTTGCTATGCCTCGGCTGCGGCGACGGTGATCAATTATGAAATGTGTAAACTTGGCAAAATTGAAGATTGTAAATCTGCTCCTGAATCCAAAAGAATCTCCTCTTTGGGAATAGCACGTTACAGTTCTGACGCAGATGCCGGCAAGCTTAAGCAGATTGATAAGAACTATAGTAAATTGGATGTTGAGAGCTTAAGAGCAAATGGTAATACCATTTTGAATGTTGCGACTCAAAGAGTAATCAAACTTCCAACGGAACAGTGTTCCTCTTTAGATAGAGTACTGTCTAAAAATCCCGTTCTTTCGAACACGGAAGTAAAAGGGGCTCAGGCCGCTCTATGGGAAAGCTTGAAGAGTGACTACGACAATTATCGTAAGGCCATTGCGGATAAATGTGACGAGTGTGCATCCAAGTATTATGAGTCAGCGAAGGAAACGGTAAGTAAGAATTTAAAGATCGAAGAAGATCAAAAAGTTGATCCTAAACTGAAAAACGACTCTGTGAGGGTGCTTCAGGCCTTTCAAAGGGATACTTATGCCGGCGCCCTGAATGCTCTTCTATATCCTGAAGAATGTAGTAAATCGGCTATTCCATTTACTGGTTATGGCAAGACAGACGTTGAATCTTTTCCGTCCGATCCGGCGGGTGTTACGTCGGCTCAACTGTTAGATGAAATAAAGAAAGTGTTGCAAAAAAAACAGCCTGTACTTCTCGAAGATATATGTGTTGCTGATTGCGATAGTAAGGATCCAAAAAACCCTCCAAAAACTCACGCGGTTGTTGTGGCAGGATACAGAAAAATCTGTTCAAAGAAAGATCCTTCTAAATGCAGAACGGTTCTTAAGGTGATCAATAGCTATGGAGCCTCATGGCAAAAAGCTAATAGTGATGGTTGGCTTGAGTCGGAGCCTCTTTTAGGCTCAGTAAAAATTAGTAACGCTTCCATGAGCTGGCTTTCGCCTAAGCCATAAGTCGAGTCTAGGCAAGAATCAGGACTCCAATCTAGTTTGCGAATTGGAGAGAATAGAGGGATGAAGTACTTTTCATTCCTCTTTTTATTTTTGTCGCTCACGCTTTTCACTTCTTGCGCTACTCAAGAAAAACAGATTCCGCGAGACATTGCGTCGCTTCAGTCTTCGGGGGCTATGGAGGGGATTTGGTTTTTACAAGGAACTAGTTCTACTCGTGGGCCTTATAATGGCGAGCTTGAGTTAAGAAAATCTAGTGATGGCACCTATGATGCTATACGCATCGTCACTTACATTAATTATTTTTACGATGGTCTGAAAGTTCAAGAGGTTTGGACTGGAAAAGCCGTCGCCGCTGGTGACACGTTGGTGATGAGTTATGATTTGCGCCAAGGGGATTTCATTACGAAGCTTGGCACGGATCAAAGAAACTCATCTGATTTCACAAATCCAATTACCGTTGTAACTCGCTTTATTGCGACTGATAAGGGACTTGCCTCTCAGTTTTCGGATAAAAAATTTTCCAATTATACAGAGTGGATCACGACTCGTCGTAATTTAGAAGCAAAGCCGTTGTGGATAAACCTGCGAACAAACGTTGATGCTCGTGGGCCGGATGTTCCTTGGGCTGTTCAAAAAGTTATCAATATCTTCAAAAGAGATATCGGCTACGGCAAAGATCCCTACGTTCAATCATTTAAGAATCGAAAAGAATTTAAAGAAGAGCGCCCGTTCATCGTTTTTGACCCAACGGACTACAACTTTTATCAAGCAAATAAAGATATCATCAGGGTCGTCAATAAAATCACAGACAATATCAGCATCACAGAGGCATCAGTAAAAAGGAACGCGTACTCTCCGACTTTGAAAGAAAAAGCCGCGAGCTATGATAAGAATACAGTCACTCACCACATTAATGAAATCGGTATGGTTTCTAAAGCTGACGTGGATGCGAACGGTAAATTGATCGCGTATCGTTATGATGGTGACTCTGCATTGTGGACAGGAATGTACATTGGCTCGCAGGCGATGCGCTACATGAATACCAAAGATCCGGAAGCCCTTGCGAATGTTAGAAAATCTTTAAGAGCGATGTTTATTTTGATGGATATCACCGAGGACCCAGCAGAGTTTGCGCGTACGCTTATGCCATATCGTCCGGGCGAGCCGATTCCAAACAAGTGGCATCAAGGTAAAGGTATTTATTCAAACATGTTGTGGCTTGAAGGCGGTAACAACGACATGTTTAAAGGTCTGACTCATTCGATGATGTGGGCAAGCATGGTGATTCCCGAAAATGATCAGGAGATTTGGTCTCACCTTCGTGACAAGTCTCGTCGTCTGCTAAAATTAAGAATCTATGATGAGAAGTCACAAAACCAGGCTCCAAGCTTGGGTTTGGCAGCTCTTATCAACAAAGATGAAAAACTAAGAGATAAGTATCAAAATGCTTACACGAAACTTCGTTGGAAACCATCGAGCTATAGTATGGATACGACATTCTATTGGCATGGAAGTGCTGATTGGAGTGGCGTGAACCTTGGCCTCGTGGGTGATATTACCGATATTATGATTGCTCAGCGATTGGGTGAAACAAAAATTCGCGATCGTCTGCGCGAACGTTTAATGGATTCTTGGGTGACATACAGTCCGGCTCAACGTCATTTACTGACGATGGTAGCTTTTGGCTTTGCATATTCTCAAGGAACACGTGGGGATAATTTCCGAAAAGAAAGCAGCGAAATCAAGTTCATGTCGGCTTTGAATAATGCCGCTTGGGGTATTAGGGAGATTCCGTACCCTCGCCCTAACTTAGATGTTTCGATCGATCATTCACAAAGACCGGATTGGTGTATTTCTCCGATTCCACGTCTGTTCTGGAAGTCATTAAAGAGCCCCCAACCGTCTAATGAATACTTCTATCAGGGTCTTTATAACTACCCTGTATTCGAACATCAGGCATTTACCTCTAACTTCGTTTGGAAGGACACGGCCTTTGGTTACAAGGATAGCCACGGCCGCGGTTCTGAGAACGCCGGTGTGGATTACCTTTATGCTTACTGGTTGGCTAAGTATGTAGGCGTTCCGAACGTGGATTAAGTCGCCTCGTGTGTGGATAACCCTGTTAGGAGTGTGGATAAGACCCCACCACTAGAGTTTTTTCAAGAAAGATTGAATTTCGGCCCATAGGGGGATAGAAAACCCCCCTATGAAAAAGACTGGCAGAGACGCAAAAGAACTGAAAAATTTCGCCCTAGGCGAAGCACAAACAACTTATTCTCAAACATATTCTCCTGAAGTATTGGAAGCTTTTGATAATAAGAATCCGGGTAAAATTGCTTGGACGACTTTTATCTGCACAGAGTTCACTTCACTTTGTCCAAAAACAGGTCAGCCAGATTTTGCTAAAGTATTTATCAACTACATCGCTGATAAAAAAATGGTCGAATCAAAATCTTTGAAATTATATTTGTTCAGTTTCCGTAATCACGGAGATTTTCATGAAGATTGTATTCAGACAATTTGCGACGACTTAGTAAAACTAATGAAACCTAAGTATATCGAAGTTGTGGGTGAGTTTACTCCACGCGGAGGTATTGCGATCTTCCCTTATGCGAGCTACGCTTGTAAGGACAGGTTCTATCAAGACTTGTGGAAAAAACGTCTGAGTGAGTTCGCTCCAGGCAAGTACGGCATGGAGTTGAGCAAGCTCTACTAAGAGGGCATATGACAAAGAATCTTCCCCAGGAACTTACGAAACTTGTTGATTGGTCAGTAACGGAATTGGGGAAGGTGATTGAGTTTGAAACCGGTAAATCGGGATTCAAGCGTATCGAAAAAATTCGCCGTTATATCAAATCACCTGCGGGCCAAAAAATAGAGGGACTTAAAAGTCTTCAAGCCGAACTCGCGAATTTATCTGAAAAAGAACAGTATCAAATTGCCCATGCCTTTGCGCTCATGCTTGAAATTATTAATTCCTGCGAGGCGGCCTATCGAACTTATAGATTGAAAATTGAAGACCGTGACATTGAATCTGCCACCCATACCTACGGTCGAATTATTCAAGTTCTAACAGCGCACCCGACAGAATCCCGTAATCCCGATGTCCTATATTATTTTAAAAAAATTCAAAACTTGCTGATTCGCCGATTGGAAAAAGAATCGGACCTTGATGAAGCAGAGTTGAATATATTGTTAAAGTGGGCTTGGAATATCCCGATGTCCAAACAGCGTAAGCCCTCAGTTATGGATGAGGCAGAATATATCTATAATCTTTCGTTACAAGATGACATCATCGAGCTTTTCATCAAACAAAGACTGAAAAAGCATCCATACTACATCAGAACATGGGTCGGTGGAGACAAGGACGGACATCCTGGTGTTGATGATAAGACAATGTTGCAAAGCTTGAACATGTCCCGGCGTATTCTGGTAAATTGGCTGGCGAAAAATTTTAAGGAGTATCAAAAAGATTTAGAGCCTTTGATGCGCGTCAAGCATTTTGATGAAAAAAGCGCGCTTAATCTAAAAAAGCAAACCTCCAAAATTTATAACAGCCTTCATTCTCTTAGCAAAATCCAAAGTCGCGATTCAAATAAACTGCATTTTTTGAAGCAGGCGATTGCTGCCTTAGCAACAGAGCAAAGAAAATGTTTTGGGGTGGATTCACCGGATCTAATTAGAATTCAAACTTTTCTAAAATCATTCCCAGGATTGGTTGTTCCCTTGGAGCTGCGGGAGGATAGCACACTTGTGCATGAGGCTGTGGATAATCCATCTAGGTTGATGAATATATCTAGAATGATGAAAGCACTTTCAAGAATTTCACCCGAGCATGATCCGAAATTTTACGTCAGAGGTTTTGTACTTAGTAATTGTGAATCAGTAAAAGATATCGAAGCGGGAATGGCTTTAACTAAAAGATACTTAGGGGATTATCGTCTGCCCGTGGTGCCTTTGTTTGAAAGTGCCCATTCTCTGGAGAATGGAAAAGCTATCATTACCGAATTCCTAAAAAATCCATCTCGTAAATCGGTTGTCTTAAAAAAGTGGTCTAAAAAATTAGAGGTGATGCTTGGGTACTCTGATTCATCAAAAGAGAATGGATCCTTTGCCTCTAGATATTTAATTAAAACTGCGATTGGTGAAATTGAAAAGGTGATAAGTCGTCATGGGATTACTCCGATCTTCTTTCATGGCTCGGGCGGAAGTATTGAGCGCGGTGGTGGTTCGGTTCAGGAGCAAACGGATTGGTGGCCACTGTCGGCATTAGAAGCTGTTAAGGTCACGGTACAGGGAGAAATGATTTATCGAAGCTTTACCTCACCTGCGATTCTCGAAAGGCAACTCGAAAGATTCATGAGCGCACGAGATCTTCAAAAACGAGGAGCCAGAAAAAAATCCTCTGCGTTGACGGATAAAGCTTTGAAAAGAATGGCTCATGCCACTAAAGCAAAATATCAAGAGACTTTGCAGCAACCTGAGTTTTTAGAGATGATTGAAGCTGCAACTCCCTATTCTTATCTCAAAGATTTGCGAATGGGATCACGTCCTGCGAAACGTCAGGGCCCGGTTCAGTTAAAAAGTCTGCGAGCTATCCCCTGGGTTCTATGTTGGACTCAAACCAGAACGTTGTTTCCAACATGGTGGGGGGTCGGAAGTTTCTGGAGGTCCTTAACGAGTTCCGAAAAAGGCATTTATAAAAAGGCGATGATCGAATCTCCCGTTTTTAGTACTTATATAAAAGCCGTGGGATTTACTCTTGAGAAAATGGACCTAAATATTTTCGCTCTGTATCTGGCCAATTCAAAACTTCCTCAGTCAGAACAAGAAAAATATCATCAAGATTTTTTGCGTGAATTCAACGAATGTAAAAAAGCAATTCGTGAAATCACGGGGCAAAAGAACTTATTGTGGTATCGGCCTTGGTTGGGAAAAAGCATTTCTTTACGCTCCCCTCTTATCCACCCATTGAATGTTTTGCAGCTAATTGCCCTTAAAGAAAAGAATTTGCTGTTATTAAGGGAAACGGTAACCGGGGTAGCCAGCGGGATGCTGACGACGGGCTGAGTGCCCGTTAGGGCCTGATGTCTATAGATTTAACACCCCCATCGGGGTCCAATCGAATAGGTTTCATTAGAGTGAGGTCTGCTTCTTGAACATACGTTCGTGAATTCAAACGTTTACGAACCAAGGACCTAAATATGATCAAGTTCTCACTTCCTGGCATGCTGACTGTAACCCTCCTTCTTGCGGCTCAATCGTCTTTTGCAGGTCTGAATTTATCCCAAGTTAAACAATGTATTTCGAATGAAATGGATTTGGTCCGCGTGGTCCACCCTCTAAAAGCAGAGTATTTACGTTTAGAGCGTGAAGGTTCTGTCGCAGAATTGATTTCGATGATGAAGGAAGATTCGGAAGAGATTGATTCAATGTCAGCAACGGAACTTAACGGATCACAAATGGCTGCATTGACGAAAGAGCTTGGACAATTAAAGTCTGTTCTTGATGATGCGAACTCGTGTGCAGATGCTCGTAAAGCAATGCTTGATTTTGCAACTGTCTATGAAAAAAAACCGCTTCTTTCCATGAATGTTTTCTTTGAGCCTCAGGATCACTCTGCCGCTGAGCTTAATGAATGGAATTCTGAAGCAAAAGAGCAGCTAAAGCTTGCAGGATATACCAAGGCATTGTCCTCGATCTCTGCCAATGGCCAACCAGCTTTGACTATTTTACTTGTTTCAGGTGAAACGACTTCGGTGCTGAATGAACAATTCGTTCTAGAGCGCGATACGACGATGAGATCGGCACTGAAAGCCGTCGTCGGTGACGATGCACCTGCTCAAGTTTTAGAAATGAGACTGGCAGAAAAAATGCGTAAAGAAAGCCTTAAGCGCTTAACAGACCTTTTAAATTCCGCGAGCCAATTTGTTGCTCGCTAATTTAGCCTGAACGACCAGGGATCGAGCGATCAGTTCGGTCCCGATCAAAATACCTAGCCACGTTATGTCCATTAATAAAGGCTGTGTTCTGAAGGTTTGGGACCACTCCGCCGCCAACGGTACTATAAGCAGCTGAATAAAATAACAAAGTCCAAAGTACTTATTCCACGCCAGGTCAGAAATCCATCGCACCCATTTAAATTTGGATAGGTACTCATTCACGGAGTTCTTGCACGCAAGACGAATCCATATGAAGACGACCAAAAAGCGGCTCCAGAAAAACCATAGGGATCCGGAAAACACATAGTAATAGAACCCCGTTGTTGAAATAGAAATGTCGGGATTAAATGGAAATGCCACGATCAACATCGTGGCCAACGTCAACAGCGCAGGGATTTCAAATTTAAAGCCTTTAAATACCCACGAGTCCTGCGGCATAGATCTTAGAAGTCTGCCTATGCAAAACCCTAAAGTTGGAATTGCCAACCAAGGCAATAAGCCCCACCCGATGGTGGTATCGATATCCAGATCACCTATCATAATCTGAGCGAGGGACGAAGATAAATGCGGTTTCAGAGTTTGATACTGCTCAATAGGAATCAAAAGACTGACGAGGCAGATCAGTGATACGGAAAACAAGATATTGCGATTCTTCGGCAGTATCTGAACAAATAGTAAACTGAATAACAGATAAGCGTATAGATTCCAGTTCCATGTCTGCACATCAAAACCTGCTTGGTCATGAATTATCATTCCAACAAGACCAATAAAAACTAAAAGGTACCTACGCCAGTTGAATTTCGTAGCTGAATATCCAATGAGGAAAAATGATACCAGCGCAAGTATTAAGCCTGAGTACCCCCAATAGTCCAAAAAGAAAGGAGTCAGTAAACCAAATACAGACTCGGTCGCTTTAAAGATCATTTTATTTTCGCCAAATGAGGATTCCCACATGTGATAGAACGAAACCACGATGATCGCGCAGGTGCGCAGCAGATCAAGGGCATAGAACCTTTGATTTTTCATTCCCACATCCTTGGTAGCTGTGGCTTAAACAAGGAATTTACAAGCTGCTTATCAACCGGCGGAAGTTGGATAATTTTATAATCATCCTTGAATGATTTTGCTTTCTTATCCGAAGCATACACAAAGCTTTCTGCTTTTTCATAAGCAATGACATTTGAGAATGGAACTGCGGCAAGCGTGGAATTGATAATGGCGGCGCTTTCATTTGTCGGAAAATCAAAAACGATAAATCCGTCGGGACTGAGTCGATTCTTGATAATTCGATAGAATTCAACGCTATATAATTTTGAAAGCTCGATGCTGTAAGGATAAGGAAAATCCAGATAGATGGCATCCCAAGTTCTTTTGCTTTGACGAAGAAAATGAAAGGCATCATCAGTGATAAGCTCCACGTGACTATTTTCTAAGGACCTTTCGTTCAAGGAAGCCCATCTAGCATCTTCTTTAGCAATTTTTAGAATGAGTGGGTCAAGCTCAACCATGGTGATTTCGGTATCAGATGGTAGAGTCTTTAAAATGTCCCGCAATAAGAGCCCGTCGCCCGCTCCTAAGATTAAAATTTTCTTTGGTGTTTGTCCAGATAGCTGAAGTGAGCCCCGCAAGAATGACTCGTGATAAGACTTTTCATAGCGCGAGTCGAATTGAAATTGTCCGTTTAACCAAAGACTGAAAAATGGACCGTCTTCGTCTTGGCCATCCACAATATCAATGGCTTGATAGGTGCTTAAGTGCCTGGTGACGTTGATTTGCCTTTTTATTTCGGAAAAATACTCTGTGATATCCTTTTTGTTTGTTACAGATTTTGGATAATTTCCGTAGTAACGAATACGCAAAGATAATTGTTGCAATGGCTCTTGCACGAATGCGTAGAGCATCACCATTAATATTCCCGTCCCTACTAGTTTTAAGTATGTTGCTGATCGTTGAGACTGAGTTGTTAAGTAGACACAGATCGATCCGCTAAGGAGGGCAATTAAAATAGCAGTTCCATATATCTCAAGCTTTGGAATAAGTACTAGCGGAACAAGAATGGATGCTACCAGTGCACCGAAGTAACTAAATGCGAGAATGTGATTTAGATGCTTTTGATTTTCTTTGTCTTCCCGCAATCGGAATAATAGCGGCGTTTCAAATCCGGTCAAATATCCCAACAACATGGAAATTGTCCCCGTGATCAAAACAAAGATCATCATCAAAGGTCCCGGAGGAAGCTGAATTCCGTCAAAGTTGATAAGCTCTAGACTGGGAATAAAAAACAGATAAGTAACCATCATAGGTGCTACGGCACCTAATAACATCAATATCAATTCGATCTTTAAAAGCCCTACCAAGGGATCTTTTGCATCGGAAGATTTCTTGCTTCCAAGTCCAATACCGTAAATGAATAAAGCTGATGATAAACAGAATCCAATGATTTCTTCTTGAATAAAAACTGCAAAAGTTTTTGCCATCAGGCTTTGGTAAGCAAATCCACAAAAGGAAAGCGCCAACGACAAGAAGTTTAATTTACGATGATCCATCTTGTGATTTGCTCCTCGTAAATTAGTGAATGAGTGATAACAGACCAAGTGATAAGAATAAAAAGTATTGCTACCGCAGGAAATTCTAATTTCCTTAAAGATGTCTCGCGATATCCCCACGTCAATCCACAGATCAAAGTTAAAGCGATATTTGCCATTGCTAGGTATAAGTTCACCTGCAAAGAGCCGAATTGACGGTTTAAGAAAAAAGCGAATAAAAGACCGGCTAAAAACATTCCTGCATAATCGGCGAATAATGCTTTTTCGTCTTTATCCGTGGTGGAAGTTTTTTCTTCATCAAGAATTCTTAAAAGAAGTGGTAGCTCCATACCTGAAAAAAAACCAATAGCTGAGATTAGAGAATACGAAACCAGCGGTGCAATAGATTTAAAAGAGACGTCTGCGTAAACAAATAGAACAGGCGAAATAATTGCCAGAATCGCCAACAAAACTTCGATCCAAATAAATGACTTCTTGGCATTGATTTTTGTTGGGCTAGAATATGCACCGGCGCCCATGGCCGCGATATAAATCCCGGTGGTGACTGTGTATTGAAGAATAACATTTCCCCAAAGTACAGAAAGAATATTGGCTAAAACAAGCTCATAAGCATAACTGCAAAATGCGGTGAGAAAAATCAACACAAGAACAAAGTTAAAGCGAGCGGGGGCTTTCATTTAGTAACCTTGGGTGGTTTTTGCGGGAACAGCAAATATATAAGTCTGACGAATTAGCTCTTCGTTAGAGCAAGTGCTGCCGTTTTTCACACAAAAGGAAACCTTCAAGCACTGATAGGAGGCAGTTTCACAAGTGAGCTCATCAGGCTTATTCGGAAATCCTGTATTGATAGCAAAAGTATTTATAGGGGTTGCCGCAGGAATACTAGGCATGAAGGAATCTAAGGCAGCTTCGGCCGTCGGGAAGGATAGCTTTTTTAAAAGTTCATAAGTTGCCGCCTGGAATTTATGTATCCGATCCTCTTTATTCGTCGTTGTTTCGACAGCGACCATCCATTCATCATTTTTGATTTGGCTGACTTTTAAACTGCTTGCATCGATGCAAATATCCACACCGGCGTTAAGAGAACGTTTTGAACATAACCCTTTAGCATATTCCCAGCACAGTCGAATTTGCTTAGAGCCAGAGCCTATAGTCACTATTTTTCCTGGACAGCCATAATCATCATTGGCTGGAGTGCCCCCTGTCTGGGGAGGAGTATCTTGAAGATAGTTGGCTTTGTCGTAGGCGTTTTTTAAAGAAACAGCAAATGTTTCAATGGCGAGTTCAGAATCAAAAAATGCACGCGACTTATCATATGTTTTATTAAGCGTACCCATTTTTGTGACTGCGCCAATAATGATTACCCCAACAACAACGGCTACTGCAATGACGAGCATTGCTCCAGCAAAACCTTTGTTTGAATTGATAAATCGGCGATCCATAATTTATCTCCTAATTTCTTTTTAGCTGCCCAACAGGGTAGTTAGGTTTTAAGAAATAAATTAAGTCATAAGGTCTAGAATAAAATTGTTTCTTTTGATAACGGCTGGCCACTGGTTGATCAGTTGTTTTCACCATTTGTGTCGAAGAAAACCCAAGAATATTGTTTCTAAAGGTCACGCGCACGATTCGTTCGACATCCTTGTACGGACTTGTCGTCGCACACTCTGGAAGAGTCATGGCACTTGGGGGACACCATGTATAGTCCCTACGGCTATTCTCCTGAGGTAAGTACTCGCGAACCGTGATTTTGAAAGTCACGGCGGAAAGACGTCTGGTAGTAGTCCACAGGGTGGGCTCTAAAGGCTTATTTTGTTCAAAGTTACTGTAAGCCGGTTCGGCAACCTGAAAATCAACGATTGATCCATACCACAAATCATCAAGTGACGGAGATGTGGTGACGTTACCCGCTGCCAACGAGCGGCCGAGATCAATGTATAAGACACCAAATGTTTTAGCTGTGGGTCTTTGAAAGTATATTCCCGTAGGCAAAAAACGATCACCGATGCTTGGAACAGTTGAATATTGACTGGAAAGTGTGTCTCGTAGAAAGATAGCAACCGTATCAATAGGAGCAGCAGATGCTGTTGCAGAGAAATCTTTCAAAGCTGAATAGCTTGTTCTAACGTATCCTCTGTTTGCAGCTATACCGGTGAGGCTAGTGCTATTTAGATTTTCGTCGATTCTGTCTTCGACATTAATTCCCTGTGACGAAAAGTATTTCAAATAAAAAGAGATTTCGTTCAAAGCGGATTCAGATTGAATTCTATTGCTGAGTGCCTCGTTTTGATTCGAAGCCATGCTGATGAGTGCACCTACACCATACATAAGAACCGACCCGATCACGACTGAAAGCAGCAGTTCTACGAGGGAAAACCCTTGTTGCCCATTTCCCTCACTGTTAGAATTATGAAAGCATCTAGATTGGCTTTCTGTGGGGGATTTGAAATGTTTCGTAGAGACAGCTCTATTAATCATAAATGTGTTTCAGGCTTTTCAGCTCTGGAAATGATGGTTGCCATCGGGATTCTTGCCACTGTCTTTATTCTAGCAATGCCTTTCTTTACCCAACAAGGAAAAACTATTAAGCAGATGAGGACGTCTGCGAGCTGCCAAGCAGTTTTGGATACTGCGTTTTCTCGAATCAACTCATTAGGTTCTAGTTTAGATAGTTATCAACCAAAATTTAATAAATTGGTTTACACCAATAACGGTAAGGGTTTGGCGGGCTCTGCTGCTATGGGGTCACGTGTATTTCTACCCCCTGAGGCCGATACTATTACTGAAGCCTATAAAGACTTTGATGCCGCTTTTCGTGGTGAAAGAATTAAGACCTTTGATTTCCCCATTAAAAGCGAACTGTACTCTGTCAATGGTGGAAAAGTTGTCAAGGTTCCAGACGGTAACTCCACCAAGAACGTCAACATCGCAGCTGACGGAGTTACACTTTACACGCCTCTTTTGATCAAGGGGTCGATGGAATATTTAGCGACGAAATTCAATTTGCAAGATGGAGCAGTTTACTGCAATAAATTTGGAACTGCTTCGTTGTTATCAGATTTGGATAAACAAGCCGTCTCTAAACTGCTTCCGGGCGGACTCAAAGATCTGAACCTAGCAATGAAAATCAATCGCTATGATCTTGCATCAGGAAATCAGAGTACGGCTTGCGGAAGATTCTGGCCAAGACCTCGTAACGGTGGACGGTCGAATGTCACGTATGAACCGCAATTTGGTTACTCGCCAACGACAAGACAGATCATCGGGATATTTCCTAGCTGGATGGACGATAAGGATGGTTTCCGCGTTACTTTAAAGGCGAGCTATACGAATGACAAAGGTCAGACAGAAACTTGTGAAGGTACTAAAGATTATTCCCTTCCTGAAGATAAGCAAAATGTCGTCGACTATTTCTATGACGTGAACTATGTGAAAACGTCTGCAGCCAACCCCGGAGTTATCGTCGATAATCCTAGCATGGTGAACGGAATGAAAGCCGGCACAGAATGTTTCCCTCCTGCTTCGGGGAAAAACAGCTGCCTTGGCCATCCGTTTGAAACAATTCTTACGAATCTGCAGCCGTATAATAGCAGTAATCCAAAATGGCCAGAAAATCGCGACAGACCGCTGTGCTCCCAAGTAGCTACAAATTCAATGGATCTAGTGATCACGTTTCGCGTGTACAATCTGCAAAAAGATGGTGGCGTGATACCAATGTGTATGGACACATCCTATCAGTGGTTTAAAAAATCGCCGACGAACTGGTGTCCCGGTTCGTATAACGGTGGTGCTGAAACCAGTTTTGATAAATCGTGGGACCCACGTTATACCGGATGGGTTCCTTGCGAGCAGATGCAGTTCTGTAACTCTCGCCCTGACACAGTTACCGTTATTCAAGACACTGCGACAAATTTTAAATTTCCCGGTCTTGGCGCTAAGCAGCCATACACTGAATACAAATATCTTTATAAAGGTATTAACGGCGATAAAAATAAATCGCGCATGTGGGGTTGCGAGATTAAATTTGGTGTTGCCTCTCTAGATCTGGCGGGAAATTTAAGTTACGTTCCGGCGCAGGATAAAATCATTGATAAATCGACACAGACTGCGGGTATTGGGGGGGATCTTCGTCCGCCTATAAAGGAAATCAATCCGCATGTTTATTTCAAACCTCCTCCTTGTTACACGTGTAACTGCAAACCTTGTAAAGGTGGTAAGGGTCTATTCGGGGGCTTGTTCAGCTGGGTGCTGTTTGCAGTTCTGGTTATCGTTTCTGCTGGCGCTGCATTTGCTGCAACACTATTGATTAGTGCAGCGGTTATTGCTGGTGCTACTGTTGGTATGATTTGTTATAACGGCGGTTTGGGTTGTGCCAGTGGTGGTGGTAAAAACTATGCTCCTGACACCTCGGGCGGTAAGTATCGGTCATGCAATGACAGTAACAATGGTTGTAAGTGCGGAAGCAAGTGTAACATCATCAGACCACCAAATCCAGGATGGTCCGATGTGTTGGATGATTCACTAGATGTCTCGCAGCTTGAAAAGAACTCCTGCATACCGAGCACTACTTTCTATGTTGATAATACACCTTATAGTAAGATTGGTAATATCATCCCGCAGTTTGGATACAAAACGCTCAATCCAAAAGGCAGTGCTAAACCTTATGATATAAATATGGATCAGAATGCCAAGGTCACCCCTGGTGATGAGCTCTTATACTCCGCATTTGATACTAGATCGAATCAATTCTGTTACGCGGCCGTTAGATGTGTAGCTGGAAAATTCCAAGCGATTAAAGAAAGTAGCGAGATTCCTGGAGACAATACTTTGTATCCGCTAATGGGTTGCTATCCAGTGAAGGTCGGTAAAAAGATCGCGTTTACTTCGACTGCGCCGGGAATTAAACAAGGCAGTGACGCTTGTCTTGAAGTTCAGTTTAATAAAGGACCTCAGAATCCAACGAACCTGAAACTGTGGAAATGGACGGATTATAATGAGCAGTGTAGTGTGACTAATGCTACCGGTGGCATTTCAACCAATCCAAATGTGGTTGGGGGAAGCTGTCCTACGTCGAACACCAAGGCAATATTCGGAGCTCAATTCAGTAGTTCAGGACCTGGATGCTCTACCGGAACGACAGATGCGACTGATTTAAATACCATAAATTTTGCTTGTAACTATACGAAGATTTACTGGGATACTTGCGCGAACAGTTCAAATTCAAAAAATGGCAATGCAAGCTGTCCTAAGTGGTGTTATGCCGAATGTAAGGTTCCTGAATATGTTCCGGAACATCCATGGTTAGATGCGCCTCGCAACGTTCAAAGATACTATGAAGATATGGGAGCTGGTGATAAGAATTTGCCGTTCTGTACAATGGATCGCACGTTGTTTGATGCAATCGAGAATTAATATGACTCTAAGGCCCTTATCTAGAATTTATGGTTTTGATATCCTCAGAATCGCCACAGTGATGGCGATTCTGTATTTTCACGTCTGGCAATATTCTTTTTTTCAAGATGTGATTTCCTTGCCTCCAGAAATATCGAATTATCACAACCTGACTGGTTGGGTCGGAGACATCTTTAAATACGGCGGTCTTTTCATAGTGGCGTTGAGCTTTTTTTTGATCGGGTTAAAAGAAAAGTCTCAACATAAAATGAGATTTTTTGTTTTAATTGCCGGCCTCGCTGCCTTGCAGATCTCTACTTCAGACACTCCGATGGATCCGACGTCATGGGACTGGGATGTTTATTCTTATTTAGTGCTTTCATATATCACTGTGTTGTTGATTCCTAGAAAGCCTGTTATTCGATGGCCTTTGGCTGCAGTGAGTGTTTTGATCTTGTCGATTCCTTATGAGCAGTACAGTGCGATTCTGAATATTCCTGAGGCGATTCAGTTTACGGGTTGGAATTTGATGCCGTGGTTGGCTTTGCCAATCTTGTTTCACTCTGCTGCCGTATTATGGCCGCAGCATTTTCCAAATCTTTTACAAGATATCAAAAAGTGGGAGTGGCCCGTTTGGTTTGTTTTAATTATTTTATTCCTACTGATCACTCCCGATTATGGTCCTTTTCCAGCGGGACCAGGTTTTGAAGCTTACGTATTTAAACAAAAGCCATTAATGTTTTGGAAGCACTTCATCGTGTTTATGTTTTTCATGCGTTTAAGTCTGACACCCATGGTGAATGGAGCGCTTGAAAGAATCCAAGGGATCAAGCAGTTTTCAAATATGGCTTGGAACAAGCACCTAGGTGTTTCTTATTTTATGCACCTGGCGTTTATCCCCATGGGAATTCACTTAATGGATTTCTGGGCTCAACATCCACGCGCATTTGACTGGTTTTGGTTATTTATCTTTATCAGTGTCGAAGCGATCGTAAGAGCGATGTTTGCTTTGCGTGTAACCTTAAGAGCAAAGGTCGTCGAACTTCTTCGATAAAATTATTTCGCAACTGGAACAGCGATAACCTTCAGATAAAAACGACCTTTGGTTGTTGAAAAAGGAATGGACATACCAGCAGAGCCGGCAGCACAAGCAATCACGCTGCCTGCACCCATCAAAACTTTTGGCACCGTTAATTGCACACCAAAATTTGTGATTTCCGATTTAGCATTACCAAAAATGATATTGTTGATCTCCCCGACGGCATCCTGATTTTCAGAATTCAATTCGGTCTGTTCTTCCATCAACATCGTTGAAACAACTTCTAAGTAACAAGCTTTATCAAAAGAGATCGCCAGATACCCTTGATAAGATTGCGATTTAATTTCTACAACGGAAGAGATCTCTCCCAACAAAGCATCGTGAGGAGATTTCGCTTCAGCTTTCCCCATACTGATGTTCTGAACACCAAATTGAGCAAATACGTTTAAAGTCGCCTTGATAATTGCATTGATGACTCGGACATCAACCGCATATTTCGCGGCAGAGGGTGGAGCAGATGCACCACTCGCTTCACTTTGATTAAGGCATTTCATCATCGCCTTAATCAGGTCCTCGGTGGTGACTGGTTTTTTCAATAACACTGATGAACGAAGAGTATCAGGCAAATCATGACTTTCACGTTGAGTGACCACGATCAAGTTCGCGTCCTGAGTATTTTTGTAAGTATGAAGACCGTAAACGAAGCCACCATCCATCAGGCGTGGAACTTCGGTATCAATAAGAACGACGTCGAACTTTTGATTCTCAGTTTTAATGGCAGCTTCGGCTCCATCTTTAGCTCGAACAACAACTGGAGAAATATCAGAATTGCGGAATTGCTCACCCAGGGGTTCTCGAACTAGATTCTCGAGTCCTGAGTTATTATCTACAATGAGGATGGTTTTTCTCGTCTTCATGTATTGAGTTCCGCTCAAGGTTTCTTGGTGTTTATGGTGAGGGAATTCATGAAGCTACCTGTTTCCCATATTATCTATCGGCTTCAAGTAAAACTACTTTAACAATCTGTAATTGAATCGCTTCATTCGCAAATTCTCTTATTGAGACACTGCAAATGGCCTACAAATAATCTCAGTTTGGTTTATTAATGCGAGTAAATACGAGGTTCTGATCGGACCTTTGGATGTGCAACGACTAACGTTTAAGCTCATACTGATTAATTTTGATTTCTTTGCCCCATACTTTGTCGAAGTCTGTGTATTGGCGAATCAATTTAAAGCCTGATTTAACTAAAACATTAGCGGAAGCGTGATTATCTTCATCAGTGATAGCACTTAAACCTGGCAGTTTTAATTCATCTAAAGCGTATTCGGTAAGTCTTTTAACGGCCTCAGTGGTAAAGCCTTTACCCCACTGGCGACGAACAATCATAAAACCTAACTCAATGTAAGGTTGATCTCGTTGCAGCAGCATAAACCAACCTACAAAATCTTTGGTATCTGTTATCTCTGCAGCCCAAATTCCTAATGGTTCACGAGACTTTTCATTCTCTATAACAAGCTGAAGACGCTCTTTGATTTTTTCATCGCTTAAAGGATATCGATGCGGAGAATAACGAATGACTTCCGGGTCGGCCTCAAGCTCCCGCATATTATGGAAGTCATTGAGATTGAATCTTCTTAGCGTTAGCCGTGCAGAATTCATAATTTAGCCCAAAAACGCAAAAACCTGCACGAGGCAGGTTTTGGCGATAAAAATGGCGGAGAGAGCCATAAAGTAGACGAACACTCCGCGGTGGTTATCTTTGAGCTGAAGGGCGGGATTTGAACCCGCGGTACACCTTTTGAGTGTACGAGCGTTTAGCAAACGCTTGGTTTCAGCCACTCACCCACCTTCCCGCGGTCGTTATAAGCGACTAGAAGATAGAAATTGCCATAGGCAGGGCGCCAAAGCAAGGATTGGGGCAGTTATAACGGGGTGCTTTTTGCAAATTTCTTTAAGAATGCTTGATTTTTTGATTACTGCGGCTTAAACATACGTCTCTTTCACAGTGCACTCGTAGCTCAGCTGGATAGAGTACTTGACTACGAATCAAGTGGTCAGAGGTTCGAATCCTCTCGAGTGCACCATTTTTTCCTCTTTAATTCCATAAAATCAATACCTTACGAAACTAAAAGGCATTACTCTGTTTTTCTCATGCGGAGGAAGGCCTATGGGTTTTAAATTTTGGCTTAAGATTGCGTTCATGATCGGCTCTTTTGGGCTGGTGATCTATGGAATGAAGCAGTTGCGCTCCTCTGAATTTGCCCGTGATTCCCAAAAGGAAGACAGCGCCTTAGCGTTGCTTTTGGGAGGAGATACTCGCCCTTTAAATTGGTGTTTGGCCGACACGAAAAAGGTCGAAATCTATTCTGGAAAGGGTGAAGTTCAAAAGACTTTGGAAAGTGCCCAAGATATAAGTTCTGTTTGTGAAATTCTGATCGGACCCATTTCTGCGGAAGCTGTTCAAAAATCACAGTTTTTACCTCGTTTGATCGCAACGGATGCCAAGGGGGCTAAAAAAACCCTGGAACAAGCCCCGAACTCACCTTTTTTTAGAGTTGATGACATGCCTATGAGCTCAACCGTGCTGGAAAAAGTCCTTCAGCGCCTGGCTCAGCCCTGATTTCTGTTTGACAAGAAAGGTCCAAACTAATAGTTTGAGCCTTCACCGATGTTCAGGAGTAGCTCAGTCGGTAGAGCAAGCGGCTGTTAACCGCTGGGTCGGGGGTTCGAGTCCCTCCTCCTGAGCCATTTTTTCTTACTTTAGCAAAGCTGAAGTGAAGATCAGAAAAAACCACCCATGAGGTGGTTTTTTAGTTTCTAATCCCTTACAAATTAGGACCGCTCGATCGAAGTACAGTTTCACTGGTGCGATATTGTGCAACCTGAACTCACCAAATATGATCATGTTTATGAAAAATATCATTTTTGGTTTGTACTTCGTTTTTTCTTTAGTGGGTTGTGCTGGTACGTATCAGATGAAAGCTTCAGATAGCCTGTCATCATATAACGCTAAAACAGTGCACGTAATAAATCAGGGTGGAAATTCAAAAGACATGGATGACCATGTTGCCAGAGCCCTCATCGCCCGTGGGTTTAAAGTGTCTGATGGATTGCCGACTCAGACTGTACCAAAAACGGATTTGTTAGTTAAATACACAGATAGTTGGTTCTGGGATGTTACGATGTACTTGAAGGCTGTCGAAGTAACTTTCTATGATCGCAATGGAAATATTTTGGCGAGTGGAGAGTATAACAATCACCCATTTTTCCACGGCTATCCCGAGGAATCAGAAGTGGTTCAAAAGATCATCGATGGTATCGTCGAACAGATGGGAAAGGCGAAATTGCAGAAACAAGCGGCGGCAAAACCCTAAGCATAGATTTTCTAACAAAGGCGATGGAAACATCGCCTTTGTTATTTCCTAGAACAGATACTGTAAAGAAATACCGCTGGAAATGTAGTACTGGATATCTTTGTTGTCGTTGTTGAACATCGCAATGATTCCGGTATCGAAAATACGCAGATGATATCCGATGGCAAAGTGACTTGGCATGAATGTCATTGTTGAAGCTAACTCCAGACCATATCTTAACGCCGTTTCGTCGTAATATCCTGGGGATGGATATTTGTCTGGAGATTTTAAGAAAAAGCGATCTTGATTAAGAGCGTATGAAGCAAAGACGCCAAACTGAAGCGGTCGCCACAGATTTCCACGAACACCGGTGTTCCACCGAGAATACCGATAAGACAGATTTGATTGGTAAAAAATCTCTTTGTCGATGTGATATCCACCGACTGAAAAATTCACGGCATGCTCAGGAAGCCATTCGTAACTTCCACCAAGGGCCATGGTACCCATAAAACCCGCACGCTCTAGCGTCAGTCGCCAGTTATCGGCCAAGGCATTTGCGCTAAAAAAAGTGATTAGCAACGATAGGATTATTTTAGAGTAAGAGTGCAATCTTCCTCCAATGTATCCATGCGTTTGATGCAAATCTGTTTCGTACCAATATCAATTTTGACAATCAACCAGTGAGAGCCACCTTTGTCAGTTTCGACTCGACCACATTGTAACATCACCGTTCCATTGTCGGTGCCCAGTAGGTAGACATGATTATGTCCATTGAAGACGGCTTGAACATTGGGATCTTTGATCACGTCGTCCATAATGACAGCGTCGTCTCCTTTGAATCGTTCGGGATCTCTGAGAGGCGCATGTGTATAAATAAGAATTTTTTTACCAGCACCAGAAGCCTCAGTAACAGTATCTTTCAACCATTGAGGATCGTAATTTTCTTCTGACTCTAAATTTGCGGAGTTAAAGAAAATGAAACGATAGTTTCCATTATCCATATAGAAATTCAAAGGGCCGAAAGCTTTTTTGTACAGCTCGGGACCCGCGCCGATGGAATCATGATTTCCGATGGCCAGAATCTTATTTCCATTGATACGAGAGTAAGCTTCGAGGAATTGGTCGTATTCAAGGTTGTAGCCTTGATTCGTGTAATCTCCAAGACCCGCAATGAAATCATAAGGGCCGTTTTGATTCATACTGAAAGCCAGGCGATCCAACGGTTTGTAGTTCTGATGGGGATCAGAGAAAATGGCCATGGTAATAGTGCCGTCACTGGTGAAATCGTCAAGCTTCGCCATGTTGGCTGCGTTCAGATTTCTTTCCGGTCTTAATAGTTGATCTGAAAAGGGAGAGTCTACGAACGGGGCGCAGGAGCTTAGAAAAACAAATGCAGAAAGATAAAAAATATTTTTCATCATAGACGGAACTCCACACCTAACCTGCCGTAATAGTCATTATCAATGACTTGCAGAGCAGAGCTAGGTCGATAAACTCTCTCTGATTCATAAAGCCTACGGTCGATGGCTCCGCCGAGTGCGAAGGTCACAGCGGTGTCTGCTGACACATATCTTTTCACTCCGCCTTCGATCATCACTTCTTGATAATACAACCGGGCGTCGTCTTCGGTTCTTTGATCGTAAAGATAAGAGCGGACTGTCACTGCGGTTTTAAAAGTAAAGACAGCATTCGCATCAACGGGTTTTACGGCGGAATAGTTGATTCCAAAGGGGGTCAGGCGAAAATCATGCTCCCACTCTTTTTCAGTTTTATACATGAAATGGACAAAAGGAAATCCGGCTGCCACAAGCCATTTGGACTCTTTGTTATAGATCACGCCAAAATATGGAAAAGGCGTGCCGTTATAAATTCCGCGGTTGTTGTTTTGATCGATCGCAAATATCCACTGATGATTATCGACCAGAGCTGTACGATAATTTACTGAGCCATAAAAGTAGTCATTTCGGGGAGTGCCCCAGGGCACATCACTGGCCGTAACATAGGCCGCATAAGCACTTGCCGAGGCACCATCAGAAAAATTTTTTCTGACTCCGATACCGCCAAGCTCGTGGCGAAGCGAGTTGCCAATGAAAATTTGCTTTTGACCCAGTTGAAAATCGGCTCTGCCTAAATTCAAACTTTCAGAATAAATGGCGGCGGAGGCACTCCAAGTTTCAGTTTTAAATAAAGGCGAACGTAGGTCAGCTAACATAATCCTCACTGGAGAATCTTTGTAGGACATCGGCGATGTCCACAAATCAGAACGAAAATCAAACGTCAGCTGAAGATTGTTTTCTTGAATAGTGGGAATGGTTCCAAGGGGAGTTGCCTCTGCCGTTGAAGTTCCAAGGATGAAAAATAAAATTGGTAGAGTTAAAAATTTCAGCACTTATAATTTTTAAAATTGCATTGAGTGTGAGTCATCACAAATCTGTTGGCTTTATTTTATAATACATCTTGTACCCCAAAATGCTTTTAGATAGCATTCCTCAATACATGAATATTTCAAACTGTTTTGCCAAGTGGCTGGTAAGCTTTTTGGTGGTGGGACTTGGCGCTTGTGCGAATCAAGAAAGCACTTCACCTGTATCGCCGAACCATAATCAGAATGACGACACAACAGAAGTTGTCGAATACGCGCGAGGTTCGATCAAAGGACTTGCATGGAACTATGTTCAAGGACGCGCGGTTATTTTCAAACGCAATCGCAAAGACTATTTAGAAATTCGTTTGTGGAATGAGAAATACGAAAATCCGTGTTCAGTGCCAGTTGGCTCCATTCTGCAAGTTCGCATGTATGCTTTGAACACTCAGGGATATTGGAAGATTGATCCTTTGGATCCGTTCTCTTTGATTCCGACGATTATTTTTTCAGATTATACTGCCAGCGGAAATACACGGGGTAACCTGATTGCAGATCAGGGGGAAATCTCTTTAACCTCTATTCGCAATGGCGTCGTAACCGGTTCAGTGCGGGGGCAATTTACCTCCAGCCATGTGGGAGCGACCCAGGTTTCGGGCCATTTCCAAGTTCCCCTCTGTACGCCTTTATTCGGCTCATATTGACACAAATAGGCCCCGAAACCCCACCAAATCTCATATATTGCTTATAGTTCATATTAACGCTGGGCATAAACATTGTATTCCTGGAACCTGATCACGTTTGTTGGAACTTGGAGGATCGATGAGCCCGATTAAACACCTCTCTTTGGTGGCCGTATTCTGTATGACTGCGACAGCTTTTTCTGCGCAGGCGGCATCCTCATCGAAAACAACAATCACACAATTTGTGCGCACTACTGTGGTAACGACTCAAGCGCCAGGTCCCGTACCTCAGGCTCCCCGTTTTAAAAGCTATCGCGAGTGGAAATCAGAGATGGTGGGCACGGCTCAATTGAAAGTGACGTATCTAAAAACTCAAATCGAAACCAAAAAATTGAGTCGCCGTGCTGCTGGTATGGATCCAAATTTGCCTCGCAGTAAAAACACGGTGGAAGCCGTAGCCTCTCAGGACTTCTCGGTCGAAAAAATGGAAAAACAGCTGCGCGAAGAACAATATGATCTGGAAGTTGCTAAGGACTTGTCTGTTACCGACTATTTCGCGGGCTATTTGACTAAAGTTCCAGATAAGAAAGCTGCGTTCAAGGAAGTGGCGGGTAAGTTGTCTCCAGAGGAAGTGGCTGAACTTATGAATGCCTATGCGAACTCCGTATTTGGGGCAGCCGCGTCAGACCTTCCGGCAAGTGCTACGAACACGACCAAGGAAGCCAGTCGCTAAGCTCTCTTTTTAACCCCTGATTTATAAGACCGTTTGGCATTGCCAAGCGCGTTAAGCTTTGAAAGCTTCTGACTTTCGCAAAAACCCACAAAAAATTTTGAAACACCTGACCTTGACTCTTTCGAGGGCAGGTTCATATTACCTCCATCAATTATTTTAAACTGAAAAAGTTCTAATAACCGGAGGAATTATAATGGCTAAGAACGAAATTGGCGTTCGCCCACTTCACGACAGAATTCTTGTTCGCAGAATGGCGGAAGAGGAAAAAACCGCTGGCGGTCTTTTCATTCCTGATACAGCAAAAGAAAAACCACAAAAAGGTGAAATCATCGCGACTGGTAAAGGTCGTGTAACTGAAGATGGCAAAATCTTGCCTCTTGAAGTTAAAGTTGGCGACAAAGTTCTTTTCAGCAAATACGCAGGTACTGAATTGAAACTTGAAGGCGCAGAATACTTGATGATGCGTGAAGAAGACATCCTTGGTGTTTTCAATTAATCGAAGAAATTAAATACGGAGTATATAATCATGTCTAAAGTTTTAGTATTTTCAGAAGACGCTCGCGGACACATCCTTAAAGGTGTAAACACTCTTGCGAATGCAGTAAAAGTAACTTTGGGACCTAAAGGTCGTAACGTAGTTATCGACAAATCTTTTGGTTCTCCAATGATCACTAAAGACGGTGTAACTGTTGCTAAAGAAATCGAATTGGAAAACAAATTCGAAAACATGGGCGCGCAAATGGTTAAGGAAGTTGCTTCCAAAACTAATGACGAAGCTGGTGACGGTACAACAACTGCAACTGTTTTGGCTCAAGCAATCTACCGCGAAGGTGCAAAACTGGTTTCTGCAGGTCACAACCCAATGTCTATCAAACGTGGTATCGACAAAGCGGTTGCAATCATCATCGACGAACTTAAAGCAATGGCGAAACCAGTTAAAGGTTCAAACGAAGTTGCTCAAGTTGGTTCTATCTCTGCAAACAATGACAAAGAAATCGGTCAAATGTTGTCAGACGCTATGGACAAAGTTGGTAAAGAAGGCGTTATCACTATCGAAGAATCTAAAACTGCTAAGACTGAAGTTACAGTAGTTGAAGGTATGCAATTCGACCGTGGTTACTTGTCTCCATACTTCGTAACTAATGCTGAAAGAATGGAAGCAGTTCTTGAGAACGCTTACGTACTTGTTTACGACAAAAAAATCTCTTCCATGAAAGATATGATCTCTATTCTTGAGGGCGTTGCTAAGCAAGGTCGCCAATTGTTGATCATCGCTGAAGACGTTGACGGTGAAGCATTGGCAACTTTGGTTGTTAATAAACTTCGCGGCACTCTTCACATCTGTGCTGTTAAAGCTCCTGGCTTCGGTGACCGTCGTAAAGCTATGCTTGAAGACATCGCGATCCTAACTGGCGCGAAAGTTATCTCTGAAGACATCGGTCGTAAACTTGAGCAAGCTACTATCGCTGATCTTGGTGTTGCGAAACGTATCGTTGTAGATAAAGACAACACGACAATCATCGATGGTTCTGGCAAAAAAGCAGACATCACTGGTCGCGTAAACGCAATCAAAGGTCAAATCGAAGAAACTTCTTCTGACTATGACAAAGAAAAATTGAAAGAGCGTTTGGCTAAATTGGCTGGCGGCGTAGCTGTTATCCACGTTGGTGCTCCTTCTGAAGTTGAGATGAAAGAGAAAAAACACCGCGTAGAAGACGCTTTGAACGCGACTCGCGCAGCTGTTGAAGAAGGTATCGTTGCTGGTGGTGGTACTGCTTTGCTTCGCGCTTCTCAAAAAGTTGATAAATCTAAATTCAATGAAGACGAAGGTTTCGGCGCGATGATCATCAAACGTGCTTGTGAAGAACCAATTCGTCAAATCTCTGCGAATGCGGGTCTTGATGGCGCGATCGTTTTGGATCGTATCCTTCAAAACAAATCTGCTTCTTGGGGTTTCAACGCATACTCTGACGAATACACTGACCTAATTAAAGACGGTGTTATCGACCCAGTTAAAGTTGTTCGTTGCGCTCTAACTAACGCAGCTTCTGTATCTTCTTTGATGCTTACTACTGAGACTATGATCGCAGATGCACCTAAGAAAGATTCTCCAATGCCAGCTGGTGGCGGCCACGATATGGGCGGCATGGGTGGTATGGGCGGCATGATGTAAGCCTAAGGCTTACGTTAGCTTTCCCAAAAAATTAAAAAGCCTGAGTTTAACGACTCAGGCTTTTTTTATGCGTTGATTGAAGGAACAGGCATCAGGTACCTATTTAGAACAGATACTGGATTCCGCCCATTAGGGTTGTCATTTTGTGGCTGACGGTGCTTCTGTCACCGCCATCATTGTAATCGGACTGGAAGTTTTCAAAGAGCAGTTCCCCTTTGATCGCGAACTTTGTTCTTAAGCGATATGTTCCGTAAAAGCTGAAACTATTGATTGTGCTTTTATTGCCCGCACCCGATCCCGGGCTTTCGCTCATTTTAGGATTCATGAACAGATCAAATCGGCCGCCAAGCTCCATTGGAACCTCGGGTCCTAGAGGAAAAGAGCCTCCAAGGCTTAACATCAAACCACCGTATTTGTTGGATGTGAAAGCCACAGGAGTGCTGTCGTCAATTTTAAAATTCGTATCTTGGTAACCACCGCTTAGTTGAATTTTTGGACCAAAGAAATCATTCGATAAAAGGAAGTTGTAACCACCCTGAACAGAATACTGTGACATCGAAGTGTTTAACGAACCAGGCGATGAGTAAGTGTTATTAATTGAAAACACAGATTGGCGAAGTGTTAATGCCAGATACCATTCTGGATTTATCCACATTTCACCGCGTATCAAAAGATTCGGAGCCAGATTTGCATTTCCTGAGATCGACTGTTCCGTCGGGGTTTTCAATTTTACATTCTGAGAATAGGACGAGAAACCGGCCAACACTTCAATTTTTCCATATTGGGGAGCGGGCTCAGGTGCCCACTCTTTAGGGTCGTCACCAAAGGCCACGTCTTTATCAGGACGAGTCGTGATGTCAGTTAGGACTTTTCCAGATGGAGTGGTGATTGGTGTAGCGTACTTAACGAATTCATCAGGCATAACCTTTGAGCCCACGGTTATAACGCCTGGTTCTTTTTCAAGTTCGATGTAACCGAAGCTTAGATAAGGTTCGACTTTGAAAAGTTTAACACGTCCTAAAACTTCTTTTTCTGTGCTTACAAGAATCTTAAGTTTTGGATGACGGTTCACCTTGATAATTTGTACGATCGAAACACGACTGTCAGGCTTTAAGCCGTAGTTACTACCCAAGTTCAAAGTGACTTGTTGTCCTCGACGGCTCATGATAACCGCACGGAAGGGCATTCTGTTCTTCAGATTTTGGAACATGATGCTGGCCTGAGTTTTGATATCTGCTGTATCAAAACCTTTGTAGTCGACTAAAGTTTCTTGCATCAGTGGAAATCCTTCGCGGCCCACGAACAAGGTCATAGTCATCGATATACCACGAGGGCCACGAATAATTTTAGAAGTGATGGCTGCATCTGATTTGGCTGTTTGCAAAACTTTTTGTACGTCAGTCGGATTTTCATCAAGCAGTTCAGATTTGATTTCCAGATTCTTTGGATAATTCACCAACGACCACTGTTTGTCTTGATTAAGCAAAGCACGAATCTGCTCTTCCACAGGTTTCGCATAAATGCCGCCTAAGTTATCAGTAGTTGGAACCAGTACGATCGACTTAATTGCGAGGTCTTGGTCGACTGGACTGACATACGCATTCTGGGCAAACGTCTTAAGAGTAAATGCAAAAACAACGGTGCTGATGAGCATTTTTATTTTCATATTTTAATTCTGCACGTCGAATGAAAAGTCGTCAATTTTGGGTCAAGTAATTCGGACCGTTGCCGAAATAATTTTTATGAATATACATAATCAATTTTTGGTGACGATCGCTTTCGCATTATTAACTTCAACTGCTTACGCGCAGTCTAGTCTGGAGGGTTTTTCTTCTGGACGTTATGAAGTTCGCAAAGAGACTGTTGCACCAGCGAAAACAAAGCTAAAGCGTAATCCCGCGCAAGCGACCGAGCTTCCCCCAAAAAAGGTCGAGGCAACAGAGTCAGCAGCGGTGGCGCCGACCCCTGGTGCGTCTACAACTGCTACGGCAGTAGTGGTATCAACGACGACTGCGGTACCGGCTGCAACAACTCCTGCAGTTACACCTGAACCGGCAGAACCAACTATCGGAGCTCAGGCTGAGGCCTTGTTCACCAACAAAGCTGACAAAATTTACGACTACTATGCTGAAACAATTCATCCAGATGACATCCGTAATAATCGCTTGGAGATCGAAGTTTCCCCGGTCGCTGTGTACAATGAGTCGAAAGCAAATTACTCATTTCGTGAATATCAAAGTTATTACGATGCCCTTCGCTTCAAAGCCAATATCTGGTTAACGCCGCTTATTGGTGTCAGTGGTAAGTTTATGTTTTCAATGGCAGCTGATCTTGATGCTATGGATGCTGATAAATCCAGAGTGCCCGCTCGTTATGAGTTTCTGGACGTGGGTTTGAATTTCCGTAGATATTTTGGAAACTCTCGCAAATCTAACTCGTTAGAATTTTCGCTTTTGTATAGTGATAATAAAATGAATCCACCGACGGACGCAGAAAACCGTATGCGCCTCAGTACATCAGGTTTCGGTCTTGGTTTGAAGGCGCGCTTGCCATCATCCGTTGATTACGCCTGGGTGATCGGTGGCAGCTTGTTCCCACGGTTACAGCATTCCGAATCTACAACGAGCACGGGTGTGAATTCTGGATCTGTGGATGAAAACTCTCGCTTAGGTATTGAGTTTGGTGGTGAATGGCGTTTGTCCCGATCAAGCCAGTTGTTGTGGGGACTTGAAGCTTCCGCTGAACGCAATATGTTGGATGGAGCAGCCACGCAACCAGACCCAAGTACAGGCGCAACACCCAAAAACGTGGGTGTGACAAATTCTTTATACCTGTTCTCCCTAGGCTATCGTTGGGGCCACTAAAATCCTCTCATCAAAAGGCTGCGTGGCTTCTATACTGAGGCCATGAAGATACGTTTTACAGTTATCGATGATGCGGCCTTTCTGCGCGAGCTTATAAAAAATATTATGAGTAACGCTGGCCATATTTGCGTCGGCGAAGCAGAAAATGGAAATGACGGAATTCGTTTAGTCGATTCTGTTCTGCCCGATTTAGTTTTTCTGGATATGGTGATGCCCAACCGCAATGGTTTAGAAGCGGCTCGCGCGATCAAAGAATCTCATCCTGATATAAAAATTGTTGGATGCTCGACAATCGATAATGACGCCATGATTGAAAAGGCGCACGAGGCTGGCTTTGATGCGTACATCACTAAGCCATTCACTAAAGACAATTTACTAATGGTCGTTTCAAAAGTGTTATCGCAACTGGGGGAATCTTCGCATGGAAGAACTTAAATTTGTATTAAAGACATTGGCTTTCACGATGGTTTTAATTGTGCTTGCTCAAGTTAAAGTCGGTGGGACGACAATTGAATCGTATTCATTTCGTTGGTTACAGAGATCAACAGTGTCTCAGTATATTCAAAGTGCTGCGGCAGGTGGCGCCATGGCGTTAAAGAACTTAACAGTGCATGTAAAAGACGGCGTAGTAAGTACAGTTGATGGTTTCCAAGAAGGCTCTCACGAAAAGGCTATTCGTTAATTAGCGAACTGCTTTTGTAGCTGTAACTTGTTTTGTAGTTGCAACGATGTTTGAAGTTGTTGCAGCTGTTTTTTTGAAAAGAGAACCAGAAGAGCGTGAACCGCAAGAACCAGTTGCTGCGAAAGATGTAGAAGATACTGCGAAGATTACTGCTGCTGCGATGATTGCTTTCATGTGAACTCCTTTGTGCGTTGGATACTTACCTCTAATGCATCCAACATGCCAAAGAAGATGAATCAGACTGAGAATTCAGTCTCGAAGAATCAACTACTTACAAAATCCAAATCTCACAATGAGACACGAGTGCCAAACGGCGCCTTTTTGCGCTCACTACTGACAAGGGACTGAACAGAGCTAAATCCCAGAAAAGAAGAGCGAGCGACCCAGGGGGGAGGCAGGCCACTCACTCCAAAAGGGATTTAAACATATATATTAGTTCGCACCTTTGTTGGCTTTAACAGCGGTAGAAGGAGCTGGTGCTTTAGCAGCGGCTGTATGACCTGCAGATGTATTATCAAGGATACCGACATTCTTGCGAGCGTTGCACGCTGTAGAGCCCGGCGTTCCTGCGGAAGAAATAGAAGCTGTTGCCGCAATAGCAACCACCATCATGATTTTAATAGCTTTCATATAAACTCTCCTTTGAAGTGAAATAAAACTTCAAAAGGAACTATTGCAGTGGGTATGCCAGAAAGGCTGTTTCGAAGTGATATGGAAGCTTTGTGATATCAAGGGTTTATGGGTTAGGGGCGCAAAATAAAAAAGGCCCTCTGTGCAGAGAGCCTTTTTGCGCGCTTCCGTTGTTTAGGAAGTTAACAGCAGCTTATTGAGCGCCGCCTTGTCCTTGTGAAGTTTCGGAGCCTGAGCTGCCACTGCCACCAGATCTAGGCTGAGCTGCGGTTTTGTCTAAGATTCCGGCCTCTGACAAATGCTTAAGGCATCCGCCCCCAGGGCATCCGATTTCAACCGCTCTGCCAGTCGTTTCAGACTGAGTAGTGCGAGCCTCTTGGTCGTTCTTTGCATCGCTGGCAGCGCCCGGTGCGCTTTGTGCGTGAGCCGCAGTTCCGATCAGTGCAATTACTGCCAATAACAAGATATTCTTCATAACGATCTCTCCTTAGAGATATAGCTCTGCAGTTGCAGGCGCGATAATGTCGAGCAAGTTATTGAATGTGGAGGCCACTTGCATTGCCACCGAAGGACCTTCTTTTGAATCTACCTTGTTGATTTCACCATTAGTTTTGTAAGAAACCTGAATAGTGCCCAAACCAGGACGAGTCACGATCGCGGGCTTACCATAGCGTTCTTCGTACTCGATTTTAACAACTTTTTTCGCTTGATCAGTGATCGTGGCAATTCTTCCACGATTATCATAGGTCATAGAGATCTTTTGACCATCAGAGTTCTGTGCGAAATTAAGGTTGCCCTTGCCATCGTATTTAAACTGAGTTGCTTTCGCCGTTACCTTTTGACCTTTTTGGTTAAAGAACGTCGTGGAAACTTGGCTTACTTTCTTAATCGATGGATCATATTCAAAGGCCATACGAGTGGCCGGTGTCGCTTTAACTTTTACCAAACCATCAGCATAGTATTCGTAAGAGATGCGTTCCGCATTTCTGCGAATGCTTGTCGGCTTACCGAAAAGCTCGTGATAGCTGATGTCAGTTACGTTGCCGTTTACCGTCGTCATTACACGTTGAAGGAACATTTGACCGTCAGCGCGTTGTTTGTGCCAGAACTCGTACTTATTATCCGCAACAGTTTCTTTGCCACAAACTTTTTTAACCGTAGACCAATAGTGGTTTTGCGGCTCGCTTTGCGAGAATTCGTATTTATAAGACTCTGTACATTTATCACGGTCAGTGAATGAAGTGACCCAGTCGTTCTTTTTATCATACTTAACTGCAACAAAAGTCTTATCGGGCCAAGAAGCCTTTGTCAGATTGTGCAGGTCATCGTATTCGTAAGAATAAGTTTTTTGCCAAGCATTCTTAACGGAAGCCAAGTCGTCAAGGTTCGCAAATTTATAATCTACGTTTAAACCGTTCGGACCCGTGATTTGTTTTACTTTTTTATTTTGGTAGTATTTGAAAGCCAAACGACGACCATTGTTGTCTTCGATCTTAGCAACAAGGTCTTTATCATATTCAAATTTCAAGAAGTTACCGTTCTTGTCATAGATATGAGTCAGTTTTCCTTGGGGGCTAAAGCGCTGAGAACTTCCATCTGGAAGCGTACGAGTGTAGTAAGTTTTATTAAAGGTGAAGTTCTCGACTTCTCGACCGTTTGCAAAAAACTTAGTGCCTTCTTTAACAGCGACGTTAATGCCATATTTTCTGGCGAATTCGGCACGTGCGTTGTCGTCTTCAAGCAATTGAGATTTAAGAGAAGTAAGGTACGAATCTGTAACGCCGACCTTTTTTTCTGCTTTCATCTTACCGATGATCGCATTAATCGTGTTATCAACGTCTTTACGAGTTACTTCGCGAGGAGAGAATGTGATCTCCATGCCGCCGCCGCACTCTTTAACTTTGATATTACCTTCACCATTAACTTCCATGCTGGTTTCGAAATCAGAACACCATCCGAAACCAAACATTCCGTTAAAAAGTGAACGGCTATTGTAAGTTCTGATAATTTTTAGATCGTACCCGGTACCTGGTACGTCCATATCGATCCACGTATTGGAATAGTTGGCATTCTTCATGTCGACAAGAGCATGCGCCTGTGCCGAGAAAAGAATAGCCACTGCAATAAGTGCCTTCTTCATTATGTTTACCTCTTCCCTGAAACTGACGGACTACACTTTGATAGTAACAAGTTTTTTGATGAGGACACCACCGATAATTTGCAGAGCTAGCATGGCAAACAGCAACACTAGACCTAAGGTGGTTGTAAACATAGGCTTGATGAATGTGGGATCAATTACCGCAAAAACACCCAACAAAAAGAAGGGAACCAAAGTAACGATTATCCCTTGCATCATGCCTTGTGCAGTCAGTGCTTGAATTTTCTTTTCAACTTTTTGTCTTTCTCGAATGACCGTGACTATGGTCTGGAAAGTCTCCGCCAAGTTACCACCAGTTTCTTTTAAGATATTGATGGAGGTCACAAACATCTGGACGTCTGGACGGGGAATCCGATTTCCTAAGTCATTCAATGCGCTTTCAAAGCTATCCCCAACTTGCATTTGGTAAAGCACTTGAGAGAACTCTTGGCTGATAGGATTTCCCATGATTTCTACAACACGCTTCATGGATTCCTGCGGATTTGAACCCGCTTTGATTCCGTTTGCCATGATGGTAATACCGTCAACCATCTGATCTACGAAAACTGTACAACGTCTTTCATACAGAAAACGCACAATCAAAAGAGGAAGCTGCCATCCTGCGATAGTAATAGAGCAGCCAAAGACCGCACCGACAATCACACTTGGCCAAAACGCTAAAAAAACCAAAGCACCAAGACCGAAGCTTAACAAAAGAATTAAGATCGTGATTTTCTTTTGGTCAGTTTCCATTCCCATCAAACGCATGATTCGAATGACTTCTTCACGTTGGCCTAAGCTGCGTTTATGAAGCCAAGCAATGGACTTATCAGCCCAAAGGATGACAAACGTAAATACGCAAATACCAAACAGAGGAATCAGAATCCATTCGTTTGCTAGAAACTTCATAGATTACCCGACCTTCTTAGGAGGAACGACTCCGCCTGGCATTTTAGGCATTAAACCACCTTGAGCGGGTGATGGAGCTGCAGGTTTCGCAGCAGCAGCTGGGTCGTTACTGAAAATTTCACGAGGAATCACGACGCCTTTATCACTCAATTTTTGAATGAAGCTTGGGATGGTACCTGTTGCTTGGAAGACACCTTGAATTTTGCGATTCTTATCGTAACCAGTTTCTTTAAAGCGGAAGATCTCTGCCAAAGTAACCACGTCACCTTGCATACCAGCCACTTCCGTGATGCTCATGATTTTACGGCTACCATCGGATTGACGAGAGATCTGAACGATCAAGTTCACAGCTCCAGCAATTTGTTCGCGGATCGCGCGAACTGGAAGATCCATACCAGCCATCATTGAAAGAGTTTCTAGACGAGCAATACACTCACGCGCGCTGTTGGCGTGAGTCGTAGTCATAGAACCATCATGACCTGTGTTCATGGCTTGTAACATATCTAAGGCAGCGCCGTCACGGCACTCACCCACGATGATGCGATCAGGACGCATACGCAGGGCATTCTTAATAAGGTCGCGGATATGAATCGCGTTTGTACCTTCCATGGAAGCCGGGCGAGTCTCAAGACGTACCACGTGCTCCTGTTGCAATTGTAACTCGGCCGCGTCCTCGACAGTGATGACGCGTTCATTGGAAGGGATATACGAAGAAAGCATATTTAACAGGGATGTTTTACCTGAACCCGTACCACCTGAGATAACAACGTTTAAGCCGTTCTCGACGCAGATACGAAGGAAGTCGATCATGTTTTTAGTGATACTTCCGTATTCAATATACTTTTCAGCGGTGATACCGCCTTTTTTAAACTTACGAATTGTCAGCGCAGGTCCATCAATTGAAAGTGGTTCAATAACTGCGTTAACACGAGAACCGTCTTTCAAACGGGCATCCACGTACGGTGTCGAATCATTGATCTGACGACCCAGGGGTGTCACGATACGCTCGATAATACGACGTAAATGATCATTCGAAGTGAATGTCACAGGACTTAATGCAACTTTACCGGATTTTTCCACAAAGATTTTCTTAAAGCCGTTAACCATGATCTCTGTCACAGCTGGATCGGCTAGCAAATCCTCCAAAGGACCCAAGCCCAAGGCCTCTTCTAAAACCTCTTTGATGATTTTAGAGCGTTCTTCACGAGGAGTGTCTGGAGCTTCTTTGTCGACGATAACAGTGATTTCGCGTTTGGTTTTTTCGCGAACTTCTTTTTCTTTATTCTCATCCTTGCCGGTATCGACTAGAAGTTTTTTTAGATCAACGGTACGGATCAATTCATTATGCACACGGATTTTTAAAAGTGTGCGAGGGTCCATACCATTGGCTCCCGGAATCGGAGCACTGGCTTCGTTAGAAGCCGGAGCTGGTTTGGGACGAGACAAAGTTTTTAGACGCTGTAAAATACCACCAGTTAGTTTACGTGAAAGGTCATAGTACGACGCCGTCAGTGGCGTTTTAGGCGCACTGATAACGAAGGGTTGGTATTTTTGCAAAGCCATGTTGGTTGTTGCTTCGTCTTGTGGAATGATTCCTAAAAATGGCAACTGCAATTGATTAGAAATTGCTTGCGGAGATAAACCCGTTGGCGAAGCCTTATTCACCACAAGTTGGAACATGTCTTTAGGGAATGTGGCTGATAAAAGCTCATTCACAAGTCTTTGTGTTTGAGTCACAACCAGAACCTCAGGAGTCGTCACGATCATGATGGCAGTGGCTTCTTGAAGAACCGCCATTTGTGCGGGACCCAGGTCGTTACCCACGTCAACGATCACAAACTTAAATGCTCGAGAGAAAAACTCCATCAACTTACCAAGAAGATCAGGAGAGATATTTAATTGTTCCTCAGGGCCACGAACGGCGCCGACATAGCCCAAACCAGATGGGGCCATTGTCACAAGCGTGTTCATTGGTTGAGAATTTAGAGAGCCTGTGAACGTGGAAAGTTCTTTCAAAGTTTTTACAGGTTTAAGACCCATAATCACATTTTGATCGCCCACAGATTTTGAATCGGCGTCGACAAGTAAAACCTGAGTACGTAGCTCGGTCATCAATGCGCAAGCAAAGTTAGCGGCGAAGACGCTTTTACCTACGCCCCCTTTACCACCAACTACAGCGATGAGATTACAATTCGGATTGATAGCCAATGCGGACCTCCGCTTAACATATCGGCTTCTATGATCAATCCGTTTACGCGACGTTAGTCGCGCAGACGGAATTTTTTCTTAATTTGTTCAGATCCAGCACTTGCTGAAGTCTTAACAACTGGAGTGACGAAAACCACAAACTGAGATTGTTGTTTTGCGAAGTCTTTAGAAGCATACAAGCTGATGATTGGATTTTTTTGTCCAGAAGGACGGTTGTATCCAGTCGATGATGAGTTGCGGATTAGACCACCCACAGCCGCACTTTGACGGTCACGCACTACCACCGAGCTTGTCATTTCATTTGAGCTGGTGATAGGAGCACCCGCAGAAGTACTGCCGATCATAGAAGACACTTTAAAAGCCATGTCCATGCGTACAGAACCAGACTTTTCACCCATAAGAACCGGCGTAATCGTCGTCACGATACCGACTTCGGCAAAAGCAGTACCTTGAGTACCATTCTGACCGATAACTGCATAGGGTTGGTTGGTGATCTGTTTGATTTCACCTTTTTTACCATCCTCAACGATCATACTTGTACTTTCAAGAACGCGTGCTTGACCGTGCTGTTTTGCCCAGTTCAATTTCGGGAGCAAGTTTGAAACTGTTCCTGTGATTGAACTTACGATACCACCAGCAGCTTCGCCTCCAGTTTGGAAAGTCATTTGCGAATTATCGCCCAACTCTGGAGTGAACTGGAACTTAAAGTTCTTAGAGTAGTCTTTTTGCAATTCAACGTAGTGAACTACAAGTTGGATCATCTTTGGAGGTGGCTTTGGTGCCGATTCTTTAATTTGGATAAGGTTGATAACGCCATCATTTGCTGCCTTACGTTCAACAATCACGCCTTTTTCTGCGGCCGCATCCACGATACGAGCGGGCAGATATGTTTTAGCAATGATCTCTGCACGAGCAGATTCGTCGGCGCTGTTTGCCCAGCCTTGCAGGATGATTTTGTCATTCACGGCGCGAACTTCGATTTCTGGATTGTTGATATCACGAGCGATGAACTCTGCGATCTTCTTTTGTGCAAGGGGGCTTAATGTCACAATTGAAGAAGCTTGGTTACCGAATTGAGATACCACGTTATAGATACGCGCCATATCCTTAGGGAGTAGGATTTGACCGTCGACTACAACTCTATCATTTACGATCTTGATATTGATACCTTCGATATCACCCAACAAAGATCGCATTTCACGAACGATCTTATCAAGTTTGCTTTTCTTAACGTCAATACGATACTCCGCAACGATTTTACCATTGCGTTTATCATGGATCGTTAGCGTCGCGAAACCTTCTGATTTCGGTACGAAGCGAATCACGTTAAGGTCTTTAGAATAGTTGGCAGTGACGACACGGCGGAAGTCACCTTTGAAATCCACGTTATCTGGAAGAGGAGGGAGCTTTTCATCTTGCTCAATTCCCAACGTCAAGTTGATGAATTTGCGCGAGCGGAAAGCGCCACTGCTGTCTTCGCTGGACGATGACGGAGTTGCAGATAGATCGTCTTCTGCATGCGCAACATGTCCACAAAGACTTAATACAAGCCCCAGTGTAAGCAGCATATATTTCATGGTTCCCCCTTAACTAACAATTCCCCAAAACAAAGAACTCAATACTACAAGGTCTTAAAGCCGTTCCTACGTTGTTGCGTCGGTTGCGGTGCTCGTTGCTGCATTGGTTGCATCATTCGTTGTTGTTGCTGTGGTAATACTACTGGAGGCGCTGCTGGCACTGCCGGAGCTGCATCCAAAGATACCATCGGTCTGCCAAGGACTGTATCTGATGTCGAGCTAGGTGCTCTTACAGGAATTGTACGGTCACTTGGATTTCTAAGCGCAAAGAATAAATTTCCCGGCGCTGTTGATAAAATATAGAATAAGTCTTGTGCCTCTTTCGGCGTCGCTTCAACTGTGATCGTCGTATATTTTGTATCACCAGTCAGAGCGATCTGATTTAGATTCTTACCAGATGAATCAAGCTCAAACATACGAGGAATGTTATTTACAACACTTAAACCCGTTGCCAGAACTGGAACGTCACTCATCAAAGTGAATACCTCACGACGCTGTTGCACGCCTTTACCCGAGTCCACAGCAGCATAGATATCCACGCGGTCACCAGGACGGATGAGCTTTGCGACACCACGGATTTCATCAACAGGAATCGCAACTGCACGCTTACTGGGTGCTACTTGCAAGGCGATACCTGTGTCAGGGCCTGGCGTTAGAAGGTTATTCTTTACGATCATTTGGCCTTTACGAATAGGTACGGCAGCTACGTTACCGATGATCTCATCAGGAATCGTAACTGTGTCTGGCTGAATAAAATCAGCAGGCATATCTTTCGTTTCAACCATCGTGTCATAGACAGTTTGCATTTCAGCGATGTCTTCTTTGGCAACGACGACACGTTTTGTAGAACCAAATCGCTTGTCGTATTCAGCTTTCTTTTCTTGCGAATAGCTATAAAGCAAGAATGTGGCGAAGATTCCCGCTGCAATTGAAAGCCATAAATTTCTAGTGTCGTTTGATCCCATATCTTCTCCTACGCTCCACAAGCTGCATTCAGACAAATCCCGTATTGTGATTTAATCCAAATGGGGTTCACGCCTACTCGTTCGTTTCGTTCTTCATCTTTTATAAAAGGAACTTGTTGATTGTGCTCACTCTTAGAGCCGGATTGATCAACTTCCTTCTGGCTCGCCAAAATCATGATGTTGATTGGACGAGTAGAAGAATACCATTTAGGGTCTCCTGATTTAGGAGAGTCCTCGGAGTTCACACCGTGAATACGCAAACCCATCTCGTTATATGCGAGTTGTGCAGTGGACACGTCTCCGTTACTACGGAAGTAAACCAGGTTCGAGCGATGTCTAAATGTTTCAAAGGCATAGTTTCTGGCAGCGATTGAATTTAAAATTCCTGAGTGAATCGCGCCAAAGAATCCCAATGAAAAAGTCAGGAACGTAATAATGACGAAAATGACCGGGAGGACCTCGATCATTGCAGTGCCATCTTCATTGTTTAGGAGGCTTTTTTTGGATTTCAACATCCGTTATCCTCCATGGGTACGTATTTGTTTCGATATCGATCTGCAAGTATTGCAAAGCGACTGTCCAGGTTCATAATCGCATCGTAGCGTTTTTTAACCTGAAGATCCCAACATTCCTGTTGGGTCGGTTCGCGAATTAGAAATGCAGTTAATTTTGCTGTTGGAGCTTCGCCATCTTCAGTGGTGCGCCCCAAGAATGCGATTCTTAAAGCAAGCACTCGCGCTCCGAATGTTAGACGTGCTCCCGTTTGCGGGATGCGGTCATCAACATAAGGATAGTCTTCGGCAAAGTCTTTGCCACTAGCGCCACCGCCACGCAACTCAAGGTTTGATAAAGTAAACCAAGATGTGCCTGACGTAGAGAAAAGAGGGCTAAGGACATTGTTTGACATTAAATTTGAAAACTTATTGCGACCCATTTCGGTTTGCTTATCTGGGTCTACGTGACCCGCAACATAGGCGCGGGATGAGGCGAAAGTGATGTACTGAGCAATTTCAGCCATCGATAAAGTAAAGGTCATGACGAACATTACTGCGCAAAGACCCGCGCACAAGATCAATGAAAATATAAAATCCACAGTTATCAAACCGTGGGAATTATTTATGATCATGTGAGGGCTCGATAATGTTCTCATTGCGGCCTCAGGGTTATTATTCATTTGGGTTCAGGGAAATGCTGCGGTCTTTCTGGTTAGGGTGTTTTTGGCGAGCATCCTTAGCAGACAGCCAAACTCCACTCTCCATCATTCCAGCAACTTTGTCCCATGGACCGGTAATCATCTTTGCCAAAAATTTCGACTCACGAAGCTGGCTCATGCTCGCCATAAAAATTCCAAGCATCACGATCATCAGCAAAACGGCTTCGATCACGAATTGGCCTTTTCGGTTAGCGACGAGTGACTTCTTCATTTCAAAGCACTCCATTCATTACGAGAGCCCTTTGGCTTGAAGCCTTGTCCTGTATCCAATTGCTTTTCCACGCGTGCAGCCAATCGTGGACCTGATCCACGAAAAGCTTCGGAGGGAGCTGAAATAAATGCTTTCAGCCCAATCCCGAGAATTGCAATCATCAGCAAGACGTATTCAATCGTCACGCAAGCTCCGCTCTATATCTCAAACTATTGAGAAGTAACGCCTGTGATATCGCTTGAAAGAGAGCTGATTTTGTCTTTAACCGTAGTTTGAATTTTATCTTTGAAAATCATCACAAGACCAACCACGACAACCAACAAAAGGATGTATTCTGTCGCACCTTGACCGCGTTCGTTTTTCAAAAATTTTTTAGAAAAGTTCTTAAACTTCTTCATTGATGTTCCCCCTTGTACCTTCCATATCGGCTCATTTGGGGATTGTCTTGAGAGTTTTCAATACACTTTGTGGGAAATTAGTCCTGTATCAGAATGAGAAAAAGGGAGGTACAGGACCTCCCTTTTAATAAGAATTGGCTGTCGAGATTATTTACACTCAGCTTTGTCAGAAAATGACTTGCCTAAATCTTTGCCATCAAATTTGACGGAAACTTTCTTTTCCGTCAGAGTGCCTTTGCGAACGATTTTAGACGTTTTCTCAGCCCATTTTTCGCAAGCTTCTGCAGAGTCTAGTTTTTTAGTCTCTTCTGTTGGATTTTTTCCGTTATAAGGCTTCATCGCTTCAGTTTCTTTACCCGGACAAGCTTTGCGATCTACTGAAATAACGCAATCACCGGCAAAAGCGGCTTGAGCTACCATCAAAGTTGCAACCGTTGTCATCAATGCTGTCTTCATCATTGCAGTTCTCCTGTTTAAGCAGCGGAAGACGACGCGTCTTCCGTATTATTTTGTATTTCTTCTGTTGTAGTTTTGTTTTTCTCGCCCACCAAGACGTGAAGCTGAGACATCATAACGCCAAGTTCCTGAGCTTGAGATTGCATATCTTCAGAGGCGCTTGTGACGTTACCCATGGATGCAGCGACGCCTTGCAAACTTTCATCGATTGATGTCAAAGCTGTTTTGACTTGATCGATACCGTGAGATTGCTCTTGGGAACCTTGTGCTACTTCTTGAATTAATTGGAACACGCGATTGGTATTTTCAACAATCGCTTTTAAGGATTTTTCACTGTCAGCTGCCAACTCAACACCCATCTGGCTTTTGGTGTTAGCTTCGTTGATCAGTCCTGAAATTTCTTTTGCAGCTTCAGCACTTTTTTGTGCAAGGGCGCGAACGGCGTCAGCAACAACAGCAAAACCTTTACCTTGTTCACCAGCACGGGCCGCTTCAACTGCTGCATTGAGAGCTAACAAATTAGTTTGAAAAGCAATGTCGTCGATCATATCTAAGATTTCTGTGATTTTTTTGGAATTCGTAGAAATTTCTGACATCACAGTGATCAAAGAATGAATTTTATTTTGGCCATGAGAAACGGCTTCTTGCCCGTCTTTGGAGATTTGAGCCGCTTGATTTGAGCTATCGGAATTCTTGCGCACGGTTTGACTTAAGTCTTCCATGGTCGCCACGATTTCTTCAAGTGCAGCAGCTGTGCTTGTTGTGTTGCTTGAAATAGAGTCGCTGGATTTCACCAGACCTTGCGTGCGACTTTCAACAATCTGTGCACTTGAATCCAGGCCGTCAGCAACTCCACGTAAGGAATTTTGAACGCTGCGAATGTTTAAAATACTTGTGATTAAGCCCAACAAGACAAAGAAAGTGGTGACGCCGATAATCGCATAGAAAGTAATCTTGAATAGCTTTGCAGCTGCTTCAGATTTATTAATACCCACCATGTAACTCTCATCAGTAAGGGCTTTCAGAGACTTATAGGCTTCGTCATAATATTTAGCAGAGCTATCCTGCAGAATTTTTTCTGCCAACGCCGTATCTTCTTTGTCCAATGCCGCTTTAAATTTATCGCTTTCGGCTTGATAGTTTTCCCACGACTTTAAAAAATCGTCGTAAAATTTGCGAAGATTGTCGGTCGTTATAAGAGGATCCAGCACTTTGGAATAAATGGTGATGTTACCCATCAGGGAATCCATCTCATCCATCACAAGTTTTCTTTCGTCTGTGCTTTGAGTCGCCAACAAATTGAATTCTAGTTTTCTATAGTTAACGACATTGATGTTGATATCGGCGGTTTTTCCTACGATCGGAAGCCACGTTTCAGCAATTTCAGAGGTGACAGTATTCTGACTCTTCAATTCAAAGAGTGAAAAAACATTGGTCAGCAAGCAAATCAATGTAAGCAATGCTGTGATAAATAAAAAGCGACCCTTCAGAGAAAGCTTAGACATTTCGTCCTCCGAGGTATTTTGTCGGTTTTTTAACAGGAGCGCTAAGGTCCAGTTCTCACGAAGACCTCAAAAATCAGTTATGGACAAGTTGACCTAGGTCCTAAAGACCCCTAAATTCGTTTTTAGGAGCCTTCCATGCAAAAACAGATGGTTTATTTGTACGTATTTTGTGTCGTTGTATTTTTCGTCGTAAACGTCGTCGTGTCTTAATTTAAGACAAACTAGTTTTTCATCGTATAGATATCAGGATAGTTTCTTCCAACTTCCTCTGAATCCATTCCGTAGCCAACTACATAACGGTCATCAATAGTTTTACCAATATAGTCTGCTTTGATTGGCAGTTCGCGACGAGCGGGCTTATCAAGCAGAGTGATGATTTTCAAAGATGCCGGAGCGGATGCGAATAAGCGGCTTCTTAGGAAGCTCAAAGTGCGACCTGTATCGATGATTTCTTCAACGATCAATACGTGTTTGCCGGCGATGTTCACAGAAATATCTTTAACGATCTTGATCGCGCCACCACGCTCAACTGCCTGAACGTAAACGAAATCCACTTGCTGAGGAAGATCCACTTGTCTCATTAAGTCTGCAGTGATGTGCATCGAACCACGCAATGGGCAGATAAATACGATCTCTTTCCCTTCGTAATCGTGCTCGATTTGTTTTGCCAAATCAGCAACCAACTCAGCAATTTCTTCTTTAGTAAGGAAAGGGACCATCTGTTCTTTAAGTGCCATGTGCGCCTCTGATTTTACAAATCAATTGATGTAATGCCTGCTGCTTGCGCCATCTTCAGATAACGAAGAGCTTCAGGATGTTGTGGATCCCGAATGAGGATATTCTCCCATTGTTCAGTAGCTTCAGCAATATTGTTCGAGTTGTAGTAAATGGCCCCAAGCTTTAGGCGAGCTGGAATAAGGTGCGGGTACTCGCGGATCAGAGACTTAAGATCTTTGATCGCTCGGTCGGTTTGATTTAACTGAACGTTAACTTCTGCCACTCGCAAAGTGATCTCTGCCTTGCGGCTGGACAGCTTTTGCGCTTTAAGCAGTTGCTCTAAAGCTTCGTTGTAGCGTTTGTACTGATAATACAAGTCTGCCAACTCTTCGTGTTTAGAAGCGAGCTTTTCATCAACGAATGGATCTTGTTTCCCAGACTTCTTATCAAGTTGAGCTTGAGCATCCAGGAAAACTTGTTTCCCTTCATCGTACTTACCAAGGTCATTCAAAATGATCGACAAACCAACACTTGCATCCGTGTATGTTGGATCGATTTCCAAAGCACGTTTGAAAGTTTTGATGGCTTTACTGAATTGGCCTTTGTCATAAGCGATTGTGGCAAGCATCTGGTAAACTTCGGGATTACGAGTGCTTTGCAGAAGCATTTGATTCAGAATCGGCTCGGCCATTTTGTAGTTCCCGTTGATGAAGTATCCACGGGCTTCAGAGATCATATCGTCTTGAAGAGAGGAAATCACTTCATCTCCTTTTCAGCCTGTTTTAATTCAGAGCTGCCTGGGAATTCCTTAGAAAGGATAGCGATGTATTTATTAGCCTTTGGATCATCACCGATTTTCTTTGCAGAAATCACGATGCGAGAAAGAGCCCTAGCATCAAAGCCCAAGTTTTTGTAATTCGTGTAAAGACCTTCATAGCGTTTCAAAGCGCTTTCGTAGATCTCGCGGATGAAATAGAAGTTACCGATGTAGTCTTCTTTTTCAGCCAACATTTTGATTGTCGCTGAACGTTTTTCTTTCGCTTCAGTTACGTACTCGGAGTTCGGATATTTCTTAATCAAATCAGTAAGATTGATAATGGTATCATTTGCCAAAGTTAAATCGCGATCAATCGTTGAAGGTAGCTGGTTGAAGTAACTCATGCCCAAACGGAATTGAACGTAAGCAGATTGCGGAGCCGTGGGGTGAAGCTCTTTAAACATCTGATACGCAACTTGTGCTTCAGCGTATGATTCTTGTTTGTAGTAAACATCTGCGATCGCCAGTTCTGCTTTCGTCGCAAAATTGCTGTAAGGGAATTTATTTTTAACTTCCGTGTAACGACGAATCGCTTCCTCGTAACGCTCCCCCTTATCGAATTCTTCTGCGATAGCAAAAGCACCGTCTGGAGTGTCGGAATTTCGTTCCATAGTGGAGCATGCGGAAATTAATAATCCTGATGCGCAAATAAGTGTCATGACTCGGAGCGTTTTTAGCATGCCGATATCATATTTTGGTCCAGAACCCACTGTCAATGAAGGTACTTATGGCGCGCTGCTATCAGAGTCAATTGGTGCGAAGAACAGCGGATTTTTTCACCCAGCCTGTGATTGAACCCGGGTAAGTGACTTGAACCCATTCATTATTGTCGTTTTGAACAATAACTTCCATGCCACCATACAGTTCTAAAAGAGCCACTTGGTTTTCCCCAGGTGCGGATTGAAGGGCCACTTTGTCGTCGACGATGGTGGCGCGAATGATGGATTGATCAAAAATTTTAAGTCCCAGAAGTGTCAGTGAAATTATAAAACCCACGGCCAGCATCGAACCTATAACTGGAATGCCTGGAAGAGCTTTTTCCTCTGCAAGTGCCCGGCGACGTTGACCCATAAAACCAATCAAAATCCAGCCAGCAGCGAAAAGTAAAAGAGCCGTCGTGATCAAATAGGCCACAACAGAGACCGGTGCCAGCAAGTTTGCGCGCACGCTTTCATATGTTTCTATCTGATGAGGAATTTCTTTAATGTCCATCTGTGATAACGCAAACTTTAGTCCAGCTTTTGCCTGCGTTAACTCGGGGTCACTGCTCAAAGCCTTTCGAAATAGGCCTATTGCGAGAGGTTTTTTACCCAATTGAAACTGGGCTAAAGCCAAGTTTGTGAGTGTAGTTGCGTTATAAGGATCTTTCTCAAGAGCTTTGGCAAATGCGTCACGTGATTTGTCGTACTCTTTTGCAGCATAATGCTGAGTTCCCTGCTTAAAGAGCGCAGCAAAATCTGCATCCTGTGTCCAAGCTAAAGTGGGCAAAATAAGAGTAAAAAAGAACACAATGAGTCGCGTTGTCATAGTCTCGAAGTTTATCCGGGTGTCTTGTCTTAGTCCAGAGCGAAGAGTAAACTGGACGGGCATTTCAAATAACATGGAGATGAAGGATTTTATATCTCCGCGAAAGGTATTATGAGCTCTCTTGTAGGCCATCAGATTCAACAATCCGAAAAAGTAAATTCTTTGATCAAAGAACTTGTCGGAGAAGTAACAAAAATTAATTCTTCACTTGAAGGCATCCGTGCTCCTCAAGATGCATTCAAAGATTCTGGCAAACAAAAAATTGAACAAACTGGATTATTGCGTGGCCGTCCTCTTCACTATCAATACATGGGTTCAGGTGCCGGTCGCGGCGTTTATGTTGAGCTTGAAGATGGCAGCGTCAAATTAGATTTGATCAATGGTATTGGTATTCACTTAATGGGTCACTCGAATCCCCGCGTGATGGCGGCGGCGGTGCGCGGCTCCCTTGCTGATATTTTGAACCAAGGTAATTTGCAACCAAACAACGAATATCGCCTATTCACTGAAAAACTTGTGCAAATCGGTTCTAAGAATTCTCGTTTGAAATACGCGTGGATTGCAACGTGCGGAACTATGGCGAACGAAAATGCCATTAAACTTTCTCGTCAAAAAAATTCTCCAGCGCGTTTTGTGATGTCATTTAAAGATGCGTTCGCAGGTCGTTCAACAATGATGGCTGAAGTTACTGACAACCCAGCTTATAAACAAGGCCTGCCAGAATATCATGAAGTTTTGCGTGTCCCTTTCTATGATAAACGCGATCCAAAATCGGGTGAAAAAGCTTTGGCTGCCATGAAAGAGCATGTGGCAAAGCACGAAGGCAATATTTCTGCATTCGGTTTTGAACCGATGTTGGGTGAGGGAGGATACCAAGCGGCTCCTCGTGAATTCTTTGTGCCGCTTTTGGAGTTCTGTAAATCTAAAAACATCGCTGTTTGGGCTGACGAAGTTCAAACATTCACTCGCACAGGCGAATACTTTGCTTTTGAAACATTGGGCCTAGGTCAATACATCGACATCTGCACAATCGCAAAAACGGCACAAGTTGGTGCGACTCTGTACACTGAAGAGTACAATCCAAAACCAGGTTTGATCGCTGGTACGTTTTCGGGTGCTTCCCCGTGTTTGGCTGCGGGTGTAGAGATGTTGAATATGCTTTCTGAAGGTTTCTTGGGGCCGTCAGGTCGCATTCAACAAATTCATAAACGTTTCATCGATGGTATTAATAAAATGAATGATACAACTTGCAAAGGTCTTGCGACGGATGCAGGTGGTATGGGCTTGATGGTTGCGTTCACTCCGCACGACGGTAAAAAAGAAAGTGCAAATTCTTTCTTGAATAAACTGTATGCAAACGGCGTGATTGCATTCCCTTGTGGTAAAGATCCTGTGCGCGCACGTTTCTTGATCCCGGCAATTATTCAGGACCAAGACATCGATATTGCCTTGCAAGTGATTGAAAAAACACTTCTTGAAGGGGTGTAGTTGGATTTCATCGAGTCTTGTCGTCAGTTGATTGCGATCGATAGTGCTCCCGCTCATGGCAATAAAGAGATTGCAAGGTGGGCGGCTGCTTTTTGTCGTCAGCGCGGTTTGATCGTTGAAGAACAGATCGAAATTGTTGGTGACCTGGAGCAAGTAAACATTATCGCGCGCCCGACGTCGGAGCGTCCTAGTGCTGAATTTTTGTTTCAGACACACTTGGACACCGCAGACCCTGGGCCGTTTGCTTTATGGACTGAAACGGGAAGTAACCCGTATGACGCCCACATTATTGATGGCAAGATTTATGGGCTGGGTACGGCCGATGTGAAACTTGATTTTCTGTGTAAGCTTGAAGCGATAGCGGCTTTCAAAGACCGCGCGTGGCGTTTGCCTCCGGTATTGGTGGGAACTTTCGGCGAAGAAACAGGAATGCAAGGGGCATTAAAGCTCATTCGCAAAAATAAGGTTTCTGCGAAGATGGCGTTAATCGGGGAGCCCAGTGATCTGCGTTTGGTGAATGCCGCAAAAGGTTTTGCCACGGTGGAAATTCGAATTCCTTTTTCTGAAGAAGAAATTCGCTATCGTGACGAACACAATTTACGCGAAAGTACGTCAACGCAATCTAAGTTATTCCAAGGTAAGGCAGCACATTCTTCGATGCCTCACTTAGGTGAAAGTGCGATTAAAAAAATGCTGGAGTATTTAACGATGCTGCCAGATTCGGTCAACATCATGGAGATCGACGGTGGTATTAACTTTAACACAGTTCCGAGCCACGCGTTTTTAGAAATCGATATGGTGTCTCCGGTTAAGAAACCAATCTCAGGTAGGCTTGCAAATATTTATCGCGGCCTGCAAGAGTTGGAGAAAGAATTTTTGAAACACAAGGATGAGGAGTTCTTTCCAAGCACTCCGACATTGAATATCGGTTTAATTCGTACGAACGAAAACGATGTACAATTATCCGGAAGCTGCAGACTGCCGCCCATCATCACGCATGAAGTTTATGAGAAATGGATGGAGCAGCTGCGAAGCTTGTGTGAACAAAACGGTGCGATCTTTAGTGTGAATGACTATAAAAAACCATTCCGCACTGAAGTGAACTCGATCCTGATTAAAGGTTGTTTGGATGAATTGCGCTCCCTAGGTTTGAATGCCGAGCCAACGACGCAGCCTTCAACAAATGAGGCGAGCATTTTTTCTCGTATCGGTGTCGATTGCGCATGTTTTGGTCCGGGAAAAAGAGAAGGAAACGTTCACACACCTCAAGAACATGTGGCCATTGAGGATTTGTATAAGGCCATCGAATTTTATAAGAAAGTCATCGAAAGGTTTTGCTTATGAGTTTTCTAATAAGACCTGTTCGGCACGACGATTTAAACCAGTTGGTTGATTTGGCAAAACAGTTCAATCTGTTGAATTTGCCAGGAGATAAGAAAGTTTTAAGCGAAAAGATTGATCGCAGTGAACAATCCTTTGCAGACAAACTGGATAAATCCAAAGCTGAATATCTTTTTGTAGTCGAAGATCTGGAAGAAAAACAGATCGTGGGAAGTTCTTTGATTCTTGCCAAACATGGCAACGAGGAAGTCCCGCACAGTTATTTTAAAATTATTAAACGCGATCATTTTTCCCAAGATTTGGGAATTGGGTTTATTCATCAAGTATTGCGCTTCCAGCTGGATTTCGACGGTCCAACTGAAATCGGAGGACTTCTTGTCGACAGATCGTATCGCCGTCGTCCTGAAAAACTTGGTAAGCAAATCAGTTTAACTCGTTTCTTGTACATGGCACTTTATCCTGAAAAGTTTGAAGAGCGTGTTCTGTGCGAGTTAACTCCACCCCTCACTGATGAAGGACGTAGTGAGTTCTGGGAGGCCTTGGGTAGAAGATTTACAGGTCTGCCATATCAAGAGGCGGATGCTTTAAGTCAGTCACACAAAGAATTTATCGAAAGTCTTTTCCCGCAAGAAGATATTTACTTAGCTCTTCTTGATTCAAAAGCTCGCTTGGTTTTAGGCCGCGTGGGAGAAGCAACAAAACCCGCACAACATCTTCTAGAAAGTATTGGCTTTAATTATCTTGATGAAGTCGATCCGTTTGATGGGGGTCCTCACTATGGTGCGCAGACTGCAGATATCTTGCCTATAAAAATGGGTAAACGTCTGATGGTAGCAGATGGTAAGGATTGTACTTTTAAAGAACAGTATTTAATTGCCACTACGGGAGAAGAATTCCGAGCCACCATGTGTTCAGTGGATATCCGTGATGGCGAAGTTATTCTGCCTGCCAAAGCTCGCCAAATATTAGGCGTTGAAGTTGGAGAACAAGTTTTTGCAGCCCCTTTTCACTACAATAGAGGAAGACAATAAATGAGCACCACTATTTTTCCTATCAATTACAAAGGTGACTTTATCAATGGTAGCTTCGTTCAAGTTCAAAAAGGTGACGGGGAAGTTAAAAACTTAAGCCCCGCTGACCTGAATGATTTAATCATGACGGTGCCATTTAAGCACGATCATATGGATGAAGCTTGTGTGGCTGCCAAAAAAGCGTATCCGAAATGGGCGACTCTTTCGATGGACGAAAGAAGAACCTATTTAATGCGTTTAAAAGAAATGTTTGATTCTCACGCAGAGCAATTTGCACAAATTATTTCTCGCGATACGGGTAAGCCTTCGTGGGAAGCAATGACTGAAGCAAAAGCCTTGGGAGCTAAAATCGACATCACTTTGAATCAGTCGATTAAACTTGTTGCAGACGAAAGAATTCCAAATGCCCTTCCGCAAGTGGAGGGTGTGATTCGCCACCGGTCTCGTGGTGTGATGGCAGTTGTGGGTCCTTTCAATTTCCCGGCGCATTTGCCAAATGGTCATATCATTCCTGCATTGATCGTGGGTAACACAGTTGTATTTAAGCCTTCCGAACAAACGCCTGCTGTGGGCCAATTCATGGCAGAGATGTTTGAAAAAGCGCAGTTCCCTCCAGGCGTCTTTAATATGGTTCAGGGCGATGGGGCCGGCGGTGGTCGCCTGGTTGCAAACGAACATGTAGACGGCGTTTTATTTACGGGATCATACGAAGTCGGTTTGAAAATCAAACAAGAGACTTTAAATCATTATTGGAAAATTCTTGCACTTGAAATGGGCGGTAAGAACGCGACGGTGGTTTGGGAAGACGCTGATATGGATAAAGCGGTTTACGAATCGCTTGTGGGTGCCTATATGACGGCCGGTCAGCGCTGCTCTTGCACAAGTCGTATTATCGTTCATCCAAAAATCGCTGACGAATTTACTGAGAAGTTCTATCAAGCAGCTAAAAAACTTTCGATTGGTCACTGGACTGAAAATACATTCATGGGTCCTTTGATCACGTCGGCATCTGTTGAAAAATACATCCGCTTTCAAGAGATCGCGAACCGTGAAAACTGCGAAAGTTTGATGCGTGGTAAGTCTCTGGATCTGAAAAACAAAGGTTACTATGTAACTCCATCGATCCATTTGGTGAAAAAGTTTGATCCAAACTCCGTGTATCAAAAATCTGAAATCTTTGGTCCAAACGTTGCTATCTATACAACAGGCGATTGGAATCATGCGATGGAAATTGTGAACTCCACGGGTTACGGTTTGGTGATGGCGCTGTTCTCTAAGAACAAAGAGCTTTATGAAGATGCTTTGTTTAAAGCGCGCGTTGGCTTGTTAAACTGGAACCGTACAACCAATGGTGCAAGCTCTCGTTTGCCGTTTGGTGGTATGGGTAAATCAGGAAATGACCGTGCATCTGCTCACTATGCTATTCAATATTGCACAGTGCCAGTGGCAAGTCTTGAGGATCCAACTCCATTTGATCCGACCAAGATTCTTCCTGGCATGAACTTGGACATGAAGTAATGAAAAAAACAGCAGTTGTTCTTGTTAGTGCTTTCGTAGCTTTGATCGTTGCCGTCGGCGTTTGCGTTGGCTTTTTGGGCTATCAGTATGCTTCAACTGCGCCAAGCAATATCGCACAAGATGTGGTTTACGAAGTGGTGCCGGGCAAGGCCTTTAACACCATTGCCAAAGATCTTGAAAACAAAGGGCTGGTTCGCAATGCATTCTTCTTTTCCATGTACGCTCGTTTTAAGAATGAACGTTCGAAAGTTAAAGTTGGAGAGTATTTGCTTCGCACAAACATGAACCCCGGTGAGGTTTTGGATGTCATTACGTCAGGAAAAAGTATCGCTCGTGCCTTTACTGTGAGTGAAGGCCTTAGCATTTACGAGATTTCCGAACTTTATGAAAAAGAGGGTTTTGGAACTGCTGCGGAATTCATGCGTTTGGTACGTGATCCGCAATTGATCCAAACTCTGTTGGGCGAAAAGCAGGAAAGCCTTGAGGGTTATTTATTCCCTGAAACTTACATGTTAACAAAGTTCACAGATACAAAAGGGCTTATCACCGCCATGGTGAAACGATTTTTGTATGTATATAATGAAATACAGCCGCAGTCTAAATTGAAAGGCTGGAGCCGTCATCAGATCGTAACACTTGCAAGTATTGTTGAAAAAGAAACAGGCGCTCCTCAAGAACGTCCTAAAATTTCTTCTGTTTTCCATAATCGTCTTCAAAAAGGGATGAAGCTGCAAACGGACCCGACGATTATTTACGGTAAAGCAGAGACATTAGGTAAAATTGTAATCAACATCACTCGCGCAGACCTTTCTGCTCCGACAAGATATAACACTTACGTTATTTCTGGTCTGCCGCCGGGACCGATCGCAAATCCGGGGCGTGAGGCGCTGTTGGCAGCAATGAATCCTGAAGTGACGGGATATCTGTTTTTTGTGAGTCAAAATGACGGAACCCATGTGTTTTCCGAAAATTATGAAGCACACAATGCAGCTGTGAAACGTTTTCAGCTGAACGCAAAGGCTCGTGAAGGCAAGTCTTGGAGAGATCTAAAGGCGAAGCCCGCGGGGCAAAAAGAAACGGGCGCTGGTACTGGAACAAAAAAGGCAACCCCTTAATTAGTTGGTTGGGCTGTCCTCTGGAGAGCTCATCTTATCAAAGCCATGTGTCGTTGAATTATACTTAAAGATATTTAATCTTGGCACCATCTGATCATCGAAAGTCGGTGCCACAATCTCTAACGTCCCATCACCGTCGTAATCTGTCAGAGCCAAATTCGTCGAGTTTCCTTTTAAAGAAAAATACCCATCACGATTTTCAGACAATGGAATCTTTGCGATCATCGCCATGCCGCCACCGTCTGCATCAGTCTTGTAGACTTCGAGCTCTAGGAAATTCTTGCTGTGAATCTTTAGAACAGTGACGTTGGGTCCTTCGGGCGTCAAACTGCCGCTGACCTTGGCGATCACCGTTCGACTGTCAGAGGAAAACAGCTCTTTCACCGAGTTACGCAGGTTTGGAATAACTGCGACTGTGGTCACGATCATCGCAACGATGGCCAAACTAACCATCAGAAGAATTTCTTTTTTAGTGAAAGTAGAATCTGTTTTTGAAGTCATAGGAAAAAGTTTGCCATAAAGTCATTGAAGTAAAAACAAGAAAAGACTTAAGATGCTGGAGATTGTTTCTTGGGGAGGATTTGATGGCAAAGCTTATTGTTTCAAAATTCGGTGGCACCTCCATGGGAGATGCAGAGTGCATGCTCCGCAGTGCTGAAGTCGCATTTAGGCAGAATTCCAGCATGGTGGTGGTTTCCGCAACGTCTGGAACAACTAATGACCTGATTGCCTTAGGAACAAAAGCGGAAAAGGGCAACTGGTCCGAATGCGAAGCTTTGCTGGTAAAAATGCAAGAGCGCCACAGAAAAATTGCGAGTGATCTCAATTCCAGTGTTGATTCCAATAAAAAACTAGAATCCCTTTTCGAAGAAATGCACTCGTTGGCAAAAGGTGTTCAGCTTTTAAGAGATTGTTCTGTGAAAGCCATGGATGCATTGATGAGCTTGGGTGAACGTATGTCGTCGGTGCTTTTTACTGAAGCCATGGCGACTGTTTTGAAGAATCATGGATCTTTGAAAACGGCCCAGTTACTAGATGCAAGAGAAGTTCTTAAAACCGATGATGCCTTCGGAAAGGCCAAGCCGTTGACGGCTGTAGTTGCGACTCACTGCCAACGCCATTTGCCACAGATTCGCGACATGAAAACGGTGATTGTTACCCAAGGTTATATAGGTAGCACTGAGGAAGGTATGACGACGACGTTGGGTCGTGGTGGCAGTGACTACTCAGCAGCGATTTTGGCAGAAGGTATTGCTGCCGATATCCTAGAGATTTGGACTGACGTTGCGGGTATCGCGACAACGGACCCTCGCTTGTGTCCGAAAGCAAAGCCGATCCCAGAAATTTCTTTCAAAGAAGCTTCAGAGCTAGCGACTTTCGGTGCAAAAATCTTACATCCGGCAACGCTTCTTCCAGCGATTAGAAAGAATATTCCCGTCTTTGTAGGATCAAGCTTTGATGCGGAAGCAAAAGGTACGTGGGTTCGCAAAGAGGTCGATCAGCACCCGTTGATTCGCGCAATGGCTCTTAGAAAAAAACAAATTTTGGTGACTCTTTCCACTCCGGAAATGCTTCATGCTCATGGTTTCTTATTTCAAATTTTTAAAATTTTTAACGACCACAAAGTCAGTATTGATGCAATCACGACTTCAGAAATTTCAGTCAGTGTAACTCTTGATAATTCTGAATTGCTCAATAAAAAATTGATCTCGGATTTATCTGAAATCGCGGATGTTCAGGTGGAAGAAAATCTGTGTTTGGTATCTTTGATCGGCAACAACATCAATCACACATCCGGCCTTGGTAAAGATATCTTTGATACGATTGCAGATATCAACGTGCGTATGATTTGCTTGGGTGCAAGTAAGCATAATTTCTGCTTCTTAGTCAGCGAAGAGCAAGGTGCAGAAACAATTCAAAGACTGCACAAAAAATTTGTAGAGGCCTAATGAATAAAGAAGATTTCTATCAATTGCTTGAGTCCCGCAAATCGATTCGAAAATTCAAACCAGAAGCAGTTCCTAAAGAGGTCATAGAGCGCGTGCTTGCAGCCGCGATGCAGGCTCCTTCAGGAAAAAATCGTCAGAACTGGCGTTTTTTTGTGGTCACGGGGAAAAAACGTGACGAGTACATGCAGTATTCTCAAAAATCGTGGACAGGAATTAAGGATATTCTTCAGCAACGATTGAAGCCGTCTTTGTATACATTTACGGAAAGATTTTTCTATACCTTAGGTGATGCACCGGTTTTAGTTTTCGCATACTCGCACAATGATTCCGAAGAGCGCTATCACACCAGCATCGGCTCCGTGTACATGGCTGTGGAAAACTTGAATCTTGCGTGTTTGGTAGAAGGATTAGGTTGTTGCACAATGGGTGCGCCCCTTGAAATCAAGGAGGACGTGGATAAGTTTTTAGGTGTGGATAAACTTGCGGAATACCAGCGAGGGGAGCTGGAGCTTCTTTGCGGTGTCGTGATTGGTTACCCGGATCACAATCCTCCCAAGGCTCCACGTCAGACAGACGGAAGAATTACTTGGATAAGCGAGTAAACAAACATCATCTTTTGCTTAAGCTAAGTAACTGATATTACACGTTTTAGTTGCAACTTTGGAGCGCCTGCAGAGTCCGTTTCTTTGACATGTAAATTCCGTCTAAGGGGTTGTTTTCAGTACCTTTTTGGATGCAACCTTGATATACCGCATCCCTTATGAATCCAGTTCAAGCCATTAAGACAAATCCGTTCGTCCTTGCCCCTATGGCAGGGATCACAGATCACGCATTTCGCACGTTCATGAAAAAGCTCGACGCCAGCGTCGTAGTAACTGAACTTGTGAGTGCCTCTGGCATTGAATACAAATCTGAAAAAACACTGAAATTAATGGGCTATGACGAAGTTCAAAGACCTATTGGGATTCAACTATTCGGCGAAGATCCGGAAATTTTAGCGCGTGCTGCTCAATTTGCGGAAGCAGACGGCTGCGATTTTATCGATTTAAATTTCGGTTGCCCTGTTCCAAAAGTTGTAAAAAAAGGCGCGGGGTCAGCGATGTTGAAAGACCCGGTGCAAATGCAAAAGGTTTTGTCGGCGGTCAAAGCGGCTGTGAAAATTCCAGTGACAATAAAAATCCGTACGGGTTGGGACTCAACAACTCGCAACGCATCTGAAATCTGTAATATCGCATACAACGAAGGCATGGAGTGGGTTGCAATTCACGGCCGTACTCGGAATCAGGGTTATACTGGTTTTGCTGACTGGGACTTTATCACTGAAGTTAAAGCCAATGCGAAGTTGCCGATTCTGGGTAACGGAGACATTCTCACACCTAAACAGGCCGTTTTAAGATTGGAACAGTCTGGTTGTGACGGTGTTATGATTGGTCGCGGCTGCCTTAAAAATCCGTTTATTTTCATGGACGCCTTGTCCCTATGGCGCGGAGAAGCGATTAAAGACGTTAAACGTGATTATGTGAGCTTGTTTAACAGCCTGAAAACTGAAATCGTTGCGCATTGTGATGAACACATCACAGGGATTCAGTTGAGAAAGTTTGCAGCTTGGTTCTCGACAGGGTATCCTGGTGCTGCACAATTCAGGAAGAATCTTTTCCAATCCAAAAGCAATGAAGAGATCATGGACCTTGCTAACGAATTTTTCGCTGGCGTAGGTAATGTTGAGCAAGAAGATCAGTCCAAAGAGGACTTCCTGATGGGAGGACATGGTTAATACCTGTCCTTGCTGCTTCGGACAGTCCTCGCTCGTTGTGTATTGAGTTGGCTGTCGCAGAAGTTTTCGAGGCTCGCTGTGGAACTTGCATCAAGGACAGGTATTAACCATGTCCTTCCAACGCAGCTCTCGGAAGGATTTTTTCAACACACCTCCTAGCTAAAATTCGTTAGCAGAGGAGAGATTTGACGAAATCCTGAAATGTTTTATTTAAAGTTTTGTTTTAGTTTACAAGATTCAATTTAATGAAGGGTTAAATATGATTCAAGATCCGAAGAAGATTAGAAATATCGCGATCATCGCGCACGTCGACCACGGTAAAACAACTCTGGTAGACCACTTGATTAAGCAAGCCGGTACATTCCGTGAAAATGAGCACGTTGATGATCGTTTGATGGACTCCATGGATCTTGAAAAAGAGCGTGGTATCACGATCGCAGCAAAAAATGCGTCGTTCGTTTACAAAGACATCAAAGTAAATATCGTAGATACTCCGGGACATAGTGACTTCGGTGGTGAAGTTGAACGTATCCTAAACATGGTTGATGGTTGTATCCTTCTTTGCGACGCCTCTGAAGGTCCACTTCCACAAACACGTTTCGTATTGAAAAAAGCTCTTGAGCAAAACTTGAAAGTTATCGTTTGTATCAACAAGATCGATCGTTCAGACGCTCGTATCCAAGAAGTACACAACGAACTTTTCGATTTGTTCATCGATCTTGAAGCAACTGAAGAACAATGTGATTTCCACACTGTTTACGCAATCGCGCGTGAAGGTATGGCGACTTTGGATCCAGCAGTTAACACGGGCTCTCTAGAAGTTCTTTACGATGCTATCGTAAATCTAGTTCCACCTCCAAAAATTGACGAAAACGCTCCATTGCAAGTTATGGTTTCTAATATCTCTTACAATGATTACGTAGGTCGTTTGGCGATCGGTCGTATGCGTGCAGGCCAAATCAAAGTTGGTGACGAAGTTGTTTGCGTTCAAGCAAATGGTCAGAAAAAAGTTAAAGTATCTGCTTTGTACCAATACAAAGTGAACTCGCAAGTTCCAGCCCAAGAAGTTGGTGCCGGTGACATCGTTGTTATCGCAGGTATGGAAGACTTCACTATCGGTGATACTATTACTTCTGCTACTGATCCACGTCCTCTTCCACGTATCCGCGTAGACGAGCCGACAGTAGGTATGATCTTCTCGGTAAATAACGGTCCTTTCGCAGGTATGGAAGGTAAGAACGTTACTTCTCGTAAGATCCTTGAGCGTCTTGAAAGAGAATTGTTGTACAACGTTGCAATCCGCGTAGAAAAAACTGAGAACACTGATGCGTTCAAAGTTGTAGGTCGTGGTGAGTTGCAATTGGGTGTATTGATCGAGCAAATGCGCCGTGAAAACTTCGAGCTTCTAGTTTCTAAACCATCCGTTGTCTTTAAAGAAGAAAACGGCGTGAAAATGGAGCCGATGGAGATCGCGGTTATCGATATCGAAGACGCTTACGTTGGTGCGGTTACTGAAAAGCTTGGTAAACGTAAAGGCGTAATGACGAACATGGTTCAAAAAGGATCTGGTCGTACTCGTCTTGAATTCCGTATTCCTTCACGTGGTTTGATCGGTTACCGTTCAGAGTTCCTGACGGATACTCGTGGTACGGGTCTTTTGAATACTCAATTTGACGGTTGGGACCAATACAAAGGTGAAATCGAACACCGTATGAATGGTGCGATGATTTCTGACCGTAAAGGCCAAGCTACTGCATTCGCGATCTGGAATCTTCAAGAGCGTGGTGTTATGTACGTAACTCACGGTCAAGATGTGTACGAAGGCATGATCGTAGGCGAGCATGCTAAGGACAATGATCTAGAAGTAAACATCACTCGTGAGAAGAAATTGTCAAACGTACGTGCTTCGGGTTCTGATGAAGCTATCCGTCTAGTTCCAGTACGTCCTATGACATTGGAAAAAGCGATGGAATGGATCAAAGACTCTGAGTTGATCGAAGTGACTCCGAAGAACATCCGTCTTCGTTGCCGCGAAACTGATCCAAACAAACGTGCAAGAGCAGCGAAGGAATAATGAACTCAAACGTCGCCATTGAAATTAAAGATTTAACCAAAAAGTACGACGATAAAGTCGCAGTCGATGGAATAAATCTGGAAATTTACAAAGGCGAATGTTTCGGTCTATTAGGTCCAAACGGGGCAGGCAAAACTACAGCCATGAAAATGATGTATTGCTCTGCCCTCGTAACAAGCGGGGAGCTCTATGTACTAGGGCTCAACGTTAAAAAGAACTTTCGCGAAATTAAATCCCGTATCGGCGTCGTTCCTCAGGAAGACGGTCTTGATCCTGACTTTACGGTCCTTGAAAATCTCTCTGTCTATGCTAGCTACCACAATATCAATCCTGCTGAGGCCGATTTGCGTGCCCAGGCATTGTTGCGTTTGATGAAGCTTGAGGAATACCAAGACCGTTCCGTGGAAACGTTAAGCGGTGGTATGAAACGTCGTCTGGCGATCGCGCGTGGTTTGATCAACTCTCCTGAAGTAATTTTCTTGGATGAGCCAACAACGGGCTTAGATCCACAAGCGCGCATCTGGATCTGGGACTTCTTTAAACATTTAAAATCTGAAAAAAGCACTTTGGTGCTAACTACGCATTATATGGAAGAAGCCGAGCAGATGTGTGATCGGGTTGCGATCATCGACGGCGGAAAAATCCTAACCATTGGTAAGCCCAAGGACCTGATCCGTGATCTTATTGGTAAGGAAGTAGTCGAATTTGATACGAACCCCGTGGATTTGAATTATTACTTGGGTCGCCTGCGTGCCGAAGGATTTGCTTATCAAGTTATTAAAGATACAGTTTCTGTTTTGGTTAAAGAAAATCAAGAAGGCCGCAAGGTCGTAGATTTAATTGCTAGTGATAAAATCTTTATTCGTAAACCAACGTTGAACGATGTGTTCTTGAAATTGGCAGGACACCAACTGAGGGATGAATAATGAAGTTAAAGCAGGTCTTCTCAGTCCCTAAGTTCAATGATGGTGCTTTGAAAGTATGGCAGCGTAACTTTTTATATTTCAAAAAGACCATGCTGGTTTCATTGTTCTGGATTGTTCTTGAGCCCGTAATTTACCTGGGCGCTATCGGTTTTGGTTTGGGTTCATTTGTCGATAATATGGGCGGAATGTCTTATATCGAATTCTTCTTCCCAGCACTTCTTTGTACGACGGCTATGTTAGTAGCGTTTTTTGAAAGCACCTACGGCAACTACACTAAGCTTACTCATCAAAAAGCATACGCAACTATAATGCTGACTCGTGTGGGGCCAGAGGAAATCGTTGCGGGCGAGCTTATGTGGGCCGCGACCAAAGGTTTCTTTGGAGTGTTAGGGGTGACTATTGTAGCCGTGTTTTTCGGCCTAATAGATTCTTATAAAATTTTGTTAGCTCTTCCAATATTGTTTCTGATTTCTGCGCTGTTTTCTTGCATCGGTATGATCTTTACTTCGATCGCCAGAAACTATGACTCTTTTATTTATTCAACGTCGGGTTTGATTGTTCCTATGAGTTTGCTCAGTGGAACTTATTTTCCATTAGAACAATTGCCATCGGGTATGCGCTATTTGGCGTATCTGTTCCCGCTGACTCATGGTGTGGCCGCAGTTCGCGGAATTTTGCACGAAGGAAATCTGATCTGGATTGGCGTCCATATCTTGATCTTGCTTGTGCTGACTTGGGTTTGCATGAACATATCGTTTCACCGAATCCGCAACAAGCTTCTGAAATAGTCTGGTGACATCTATCTAATTGGGAAGTTCTTCCGGTTGCAAATCAAGCTCCGAACTTCCTGATGTGCCTTCTTCGCGAATCTCTTGTTCTAATCGTTCAATTTCATCATTACTCAAGCTAAAGCCACCCTCATCCATCGGTGGGGGCGCAGGGCTTAGGAAGTTTTGAATTCGTTCCATTGCGACTTCGTATTGGCCTTGGTCAATGTTGTGAAACTGATACATATATTGAACGATTTGGCTCATACGTTTACGAGCAAATCCAGTCAGTTCTTTTTTATAATAGGATTGAGAGTATTTAATCGGACTTGGCAGAACCATCGCCATAAAAGCACTTTCCACAACATCGAGTTCTGCGGGAGATTTTTTAAAATAAAACTGTGCGGCGGCTTTGATGCCATAGATATTTTTTCCGAACTCTACGACGTTTAAATACTTTTCTAAGATTTCTTTCTTAGTCAGCGTTCTTTCTATGCGATCAGTGATGATTGCTTCTAAAGCTTTGCGAAAGAAAGTTCTGTCGGCACTTAAAAACATATTCTTAGCAAGCTGTTGAGTGATGGTGGAACCGCCGCGTTTGTATACACCCGTTTCCCATCCTTGACGGAAGTTCTTTTCGATAGTTGCCCACTCAAACCCGTGATGCTTATAGAAGTTACCATCTTCGGTCATGATGATTGTTTTTTGAAGGTAGGGGGAGATCTGTTTTAATGGAACATAGTTTTTGGATGTGGGACACAGATCAACTTTATACATCGTCGTAACGATACAGCCTTTGATGTCTTTTTCAGTTGGTAACCATGACCAGACAACAGCTGCAGCAGTGACCATAATAGCAACGATAATGGCAAAAAATAATCCAGCGGCTTTCATCTATTTGATCATCCCTTGTTCTTTAATCCATTGGATGCTGTTGTGAATAGCTTGTCTTGCTGGTCTTGGGTGAAAGTTCAATTCGCGCTGTGCTTTGGAAGAATCAAACCAGTGATACATTGTGGCCGTATGGGCGTTTTCTTTGCTTAAAGGTCCTTTAAAACCCATCTTTTCCATAAAATCGCCAACGGTGCCAACCATGTGTAATAGTTTATCCGAGAGTTGCCTATGCGGAGGTGTCACTCCAGCTTCCTCGGCGATCATACGGAATAAATCTTTGATCAGAATATTTTCGCCTGCCAGAATATAACGTTCACCTTTTTTGCCGATTTTCCACGCGCTGATGATTCCTTGGATGACGTCTTCGACAGCCACAACATTGACCCCACCTGAAGTGTAAAACTTAAGTTTACCTTGGGCTACTTTTAACATCATTTTGCGGCTGCCTTTTTTGGCATCGCCAAAACCGTAAATCGTTGCGGGATTTAAAATAACGGCATCGATTTCACCTTTGTCACAGGCCTTTTTAACCAAAAGTTCCGCCGCATGTTTTGTTTCAAAATAACCGAGATCTAAATCGTGGATATTGAATTCCGAATTTTCGTTGAGTACTTCGTCGGGTGTATATCCTGCGCCGATAGCCACAACCGAAGATAGGTGGACCAAGCGACGAACCTTGCGTTCCTTGCAAACTTCAATCACGTTTGCGGTTCCTTGAACATTTACTTTTTCCATCAAGGCCCGATCGGAAGCCTTATAAGCAACCACTCCCGCTAGATGGAAAACCGTATCGATATCTGTGACTGTTTCAAGCAATGAAACCACGTCTGTAACGTCGCCGTAACGATACTGGCAATTGACGCCTTTTAGTTCAGACAGATCGCTGTTCTTGCGAACCAACGCGAATACTTCGTGTCCTTCTTTTACAAGTTCACGAGTAAGCCAGCTGCCTAAAAATCCGTTTGCACCAGTAACTAATACTTTCATGTTGCTTCAGCCTCGTTGTCAGTTTCATCAAAACGTGCCAGGACTCTTTGGCAGAATCTTGCCATCATAATTCCAAGTATAATTCCTAACATTGCACCGGCGACGACATCCGTAGGAAAATGCACTCCGTTATAAATGCGGCTGTATCCGATCACAGTGGCTAGTGTGAACATAGGAATAACCATCGCGGGAAATATCACAGAAACAAACGTGGCAAAATTAAACATGTTTGTCGCATGATTTGAAACGAAACTGTATCCTCCAAAGGGAGCTCGCACTGTAACCTGCAACCCCTGGGTGTCAGCAGGCCTTGGACGTTGAACAGTTTTCTTAAAGGCCCAATTTCCAACAGCATCGGAAAGAGAAACACTTAGAACTGCCATCACAAAAATGGTGCAGCCCTTTTTCCATCCACGTCTCCAAATAAAAAGACCAATGATCAGCGGGATCATCAAAAGTTTTACAGGATTCTTCTTATGAAGGTCTGTAACAAATGGAAAAAAAATATCAGCCCATGGGGCTGTCCAATCTGAATTGATCAGAATGAAAAGACGTTTATCGAGGTTCAAAATAAAGTCGAGCATGATAGGGATATTAACTTAGTTTTTTGCTCGCAGAAAGTCTAGGTCTTCCGAGGGCTAGAGTGCCTCGTACAACTCGCTATGGCATCATTGTGTTTATGGACATTGCGACATTATTAGGCCTATTTATTGGCTTTGGTGGAATTATTTTTGGAAACCTTTTTGAAGGTGGCCATATGAGTTCACTGATGCAGTTAACAGCATTTATCATCGTAGTCGCCGGCACTGCTGGAGCAGTGATGGTATCAAGTTCAGAGCATGCTTTAAAAACAGGATTAAACCTTGCGAAAAAGGCTTTCAAAAATGAAGAAAGCAAAGCTCATCGCACTCTTGAAGACATCGTAGAGTATGCACGTCTTGCAAAAAAAGAATCTATTTTGTCCTTAGAACCAAGAATCAACAAAATTACTGACCCATTACTGCAAAATATTTTACGCAACGTTGTAGATGGAGTCGAAGAACCCGTTATACGCGATATTTTTGAAACTCAAATTTACACAGAGGAAGAAGAGCTTCTTGCAGGGGCAAAAATTTGGGCCGATGCGGGTGGTTTTGCACCAACAGTCGGAATCATTGGTGCCGTGTTGGGTTTGATTCACGTGATGGGGAACTTGACCGATACCAGTAAGCTTGGAGCCGGTATCGCCGTGGCGTTTGTGGCGACGGTCTACGGTGTCAGTTTTGCAAACTTACTGTTTTTACCAATTGGTAACAAGATTAAGAAAAAAGTCGAAGATCTGACCCGCGAAAAGATGATGGTGCTTGAGGGTGGCTTGATGATCGCCAAAGGCGCAAATCACATCGTCATTGAACAAAAATTAAGGTCTTACCTGCCACATGCAAGCAAAGCGTAGAAAACACGAAGAACACGTTAATCATGAAAGATGGTTAGTCTCGTATGCAGACTTTATCACTCTTTTATTTGCGTTCTTCGTAGTTATGTACGCTACTTCATCGGCAAATGAAGCAAAACAAAAAGAATTTGAACAATCAATTAAGCTGAACTTTCATTTGGTGGGGAAGGGCGGCACGGATCAAAACGGTAACGCCATTGACTCTGCGATTGCTGAACTGGATATTCCGGTTGGGAACTTTCCTAAAAAAGGCGGACCTGCAGAGGCGGCCGATTATGTGGAAAGAGCTCTGGGTAAAGCCATGAGCAAAGACGATCAAAAGAAAGACATTCAAGATATTTATCATGATTCCGTCGGTGTTCGTGTATCCCTGACTGCTTCTAGCTTCTTTACGCCAGGATCTTCAAAGCTACGCCTGTCTTCTTTACCCGCTTTGGATAAGGTTGCAGAAATTCTTTCTGCAAACGACAAGCGTATTATTATTGAAGGACATACGGATGACACCCCGATCGCAGATCCTCAGTATCCTAGTAACTGGGAGCTAGCTGGAGATCGTGCTTCAGCGGTGGTCCGTTACTTTGTTAAATATCATAAGCTAAATCCCAAGCGTTTCGTCTCGATCTCTTACGGAGATCAAAAGCCGATTGTTCCCAACGACACCGAAGAACATAAAGCCATGAATCGTCGTATAGAAATTCTTATAGTCACAGACAACCAAAAGGTTGGTATCTAAGTTCGCATCATAACTTGAAAATAAAAAAGCCGAGGTTATAAGGCCTCGGCTTTGGGGTTTTCAAGAGGTGGTTGCGATTAAACGCATTCTTTTAGTTTCCTTAGGATCTCAAGAGCTTTTTCTTTAGTGACTTTTTGAGATTCCATAACTGCATCAACCAAGTTCTCAGAAGGCAATTTACCATTACCTGCGCGCGCTTTGAATGCTGATACGACACGAACATAGGATGCGCGGTCTGCGCCTTGGAATTGAGTCAGGATTTGAGTTCCCAATTTGATAGATTTATCAAAAGCAGCATCGGCAAGTTCTTGTTGATCCTTAGAAAGCTCACGAGAAGTCGCCTTCTTAGCCAAATGCATTTCAGAGATCATGCTCGATAAACCCTCAGCGGCGTCGCTGATTTGTTTTGCTTCGTCTCTGTTTTCCATTTTATCGGCAGCCTTTTTTGCTGCTGCAACAGAAACTAGATTTTTAAGAACTTCTTTGTCAGTCAAAGCGTTTTCAACGATCTTTGATTCTTTACCCGGAGCAAGATCGCGGATGGATTGCTCAAGATATTTTTTCTCAGCATTTTTACCTGTCGCATTTTTCAAGTTACCGCTTGCATCCAGGAAGTACTCTTGACTTGTTTTATCAAACTTAGCCAAACGCTCTGTCGTTGTCATTTTACCTGGAGCTGCGAATGCAGTTGCAGAGAAAGCGATAGTCATACCGATAATAAATGCCTTTTTCATGAAATCTCCTCTTTTAAAAAAACCGTTTAAAACTGTACACAATCTATTTAGCAAAAGCCTTACCAGCTGAAGAGCCCTTAATTTCTTTATGGGCGAAGCCGGATGTCTAAGTTCTTTTGCGGTGACCTTTTGCGCAGCTGCAAATAATCACCATCTCATCGTCTCAAATTGAGACAAACATTATCTTGTCGGGTTCGCTATAGAACGCATTTCCGAAAGCTGCTTTTGAACCATGTTGTTGAACTTTTTCATGTCTTCATTCACTGAAGCTAGGTTATTAATCTTATCCCAGCTAACAGCATTGGCGATGGAACCGTACATTTTCATTTCAGTCGTTAATCCTTGCAGCGCCTCTAGAACCGCGACCGCTAGATTGTTCTGGCTTTTGGATAGCTTGAACTTTTGAGTGGCAACTGCCGCCGTTGGTTTTCCGCTTTCTTCTTCCTCAAGGGCTGCAAAAGGATCTTTTTCCGCAGTTTTTGAGAGGGCAGCACTGTTGACACCTAAGGTGATGGCAAGCTTATTCAAAACTTCTTGGATTTTGTTAGCTTGCTCTTCTAATTGTGAGTTCTGCAAAGAGGACTGAATTCTTTCTCTGCCGTCGATGCTCACAACTTTGATTTGTTTTAACAGGCCGTTCAGCTTTGCAAACTCAGCTTCCACTTCTTTCAATAAAGGATTTGTTGGAGCCTGATTCATATTATTCTCAAAATTCATTTTGTAAGACGCCGATGGGGCCATCAATTCATTCAGGATAGAAAGGTATGCTCTTTCCTCTTGGAAAATAGAGTTCATCGTACCATTGTATGCCGGGCCTGCGTTGATTGCGATTTTCCCAGGCTTATAAAGTCCGCGAACCAATTTGACCACGATCTTATCATATTCAACGCCAAACTTATCGAAGGCCGTTTTCATTTGAGCATACGAGTTGTTTTTCCACCATGTTTCAAAGCCTGAGCTTTCTTTAGTGCCAATGATTGAAGGACGTGTTTGCGCCAAAAGATAGTCGACCCATCCATTGTAATTTCCGCCTTGAGACTTAACTTTCCAGTCATAAATTCTGTTTTCTTTTGCACCTTCGGCGATGCCTTCACATTCATAGAACTCGTCTTGAGAGTTCGCAATCGTTGGTGGTAAGAATACGGCAGGGTAGCCTGCAGAACTTCTGACAGACGCATCACCTTTTTCGATGTCTGGTCCACAAACCATTTGCATGATCATATAGTCACTAATTTTGGGAGTGCCAAACAAACCAACACGACGATAGTAATTCGTGTCTTTTACTTTTTCATATGAAGAGGGGCTTGTAACATACGTTGTTGCCCAGGAGCGACCCAGTTGCATCATCGGTTCAGGATTACCCAGCATAGCGCGTAGCTGGTTCAATACCTGATAGTATCTTGATACAGTGATATTTTGTGCAGATCGGGCCATTTCGCTATTAAGCTCTGTAAGTGCGGCACCCACTTTATTTAAATCCTTATCACCTAAAGCGTTAATGATGGATTCAAACTTCTTTTTCTCTGGGGCCATCAAGCTTTTGTAATCCGGAGAGTTCAGCAGTACAGTGGCGGCAGATGCTACGTCAGTCACTGTGTAAGCTTGGCGAGTTTCAATAAATTTCGGGTCTGTATGATATGAATCGTCTGCGCCCTTTTTCATTCCGTCTGGAGTCACTCCATTTAACGGAGCCATGCGAGCCAAGTTGCTTGAGCCCTCAAAGCGCGTTTGACGAACTTGGCTTACGAAATCGCCATAGAAATTTTCAGTTGCGCGGTAACCTTGAGTCAATTGATACAAAGCACTTTGCCAATTTTGATTTGCTTCATACACATCAGCCAGATTTGCCATGCGCCAAGCCGATAGCTTTTCTTTGAAAGTTTTTACTTTTTCTTGAAGCTCAGCATCTGAGCTTGTCCACTTGGATTTTTTTTGTGTATTGATTGCAGTTTCGAGTTCCTCAGTGACGGAGTACAACTCGTGGCCATCAAACACGTTTTTCCAAGCGTAAGTTACAGAGCGCATGAATAGTTGATCCAACGCTACGAATGCCGCAAGCTTCAAACCCTTCGTCAAGAACATGCGAAGGCCTTTTACTTGAATGCTTCCTGGAACTAACCAAGTCACGATGTCGACACCCGTCCAGCGCAACACATTTCCAGCTACGACTTTGCTGGTAAGGGCGGCTGTACCACCTTTTTCAAGACCCGCAGCCACGGCTGAAGAGATCAACATTGAAGTGATATTGGGAGCCATTTCCCAGATCTTTTTGTGAATGACCAGATAATCGTAAGCTTTGGAACAAGGGTCTTTGTCAACTCCACGTTGTAGGTCTTTGTCGGTTACTTTCTTACCCATCCAAGTCATCGCGCACGCTTTAACATTTGGATCGGAAGCAATTTGCGTTGCAAGACCTTGCACTGTTGCACCCACAGTCATACCCAAATAAGGAATGAAGGCATGATACTTTGGATTTTTCATGTACATCGCAAGAACATTTGATGCAGCACCTTGAGAGTACATAAATAACTGGAAACCGATGATTCCCATTGGAGAAAATGAATGTGTCACGTGTTGATCCATTGCGACGGGATTCATAGAGTAATCAAGAACTAATTGTCCCGCGATAACCAAACCCATGGACATAAAGAACATCATGGATTCTGGAGCAAGGTTCGTTAAAGAATGCGTGAACGCTGCCTTCTGACCATTCCAAACTTTACCCATATCGCTTAAAAGACGATGCTCAATATTTTTGGGATCATATTTACGCAAGCTTGCTTCATCGGCGAACGGAATTTCCATCACTGGGATATTGGTCGTTTTATCAAAAACGCGGGTGATTTTATTCTGATAGTCTACTTTAACGTTATATCCAGCACTCTTCATGATTGAGGTGTCTTGAGCTGCTCTTTTCTGTTCAGACTGAGTCACTGTTTGGGCAAAGGCCGGAGAAATGGAAGCTAGGCTCACCACCAGTGCGGTCGCAAAGCTTATCGTTCTTTTATATGTTAAAGAGGCCTTAAACATAGATTCTCCTCAAAAGGCTATTTGCCTTATTGAAGAGATAAGCAAGTCAGGGGCCTGTCATTAGCGATATAAAGGATGTAGGGTGACTCAGAATGAGACGAGGCCTCTTTAGGTCACGGAGGTGTCTAGGGTGTAGGCAGGACGACCGAAATGCCCCACTGGTCGATGCGATCTTTTCGTTCTGCTTCAAGCCTTAGTTCGGTGGTTCCAATTGATAAAGAGCCAGCAAAAAGATGATTCCATTGAAACTCGCCACGAACTGTTGAGTAAAGGTATTCGTTTTGAAACAACGTACAAAACGAATCCAACCACTTCATCATGAACATGGACTTCGCCCCCAAGAACGGCTGCGGAATATTCGTCAGAAAAGAGTTTTCACTAACTGCAAACAACGACCAACGAGTAGCCTTCATCAACGGAAAATCGAAGCTCGCACCAACGCCACCATTCACATAAGGATTCAATTTTGGTTCGGTACCAACTTCCATCGTCCAAGAAATAGGTTTTTCAAGCTGAGTCCATGGTGAAGTTGAAACTGCGCTTAAGAAAACAAATTGATAAAGATCCCAGTTTTGCTCTGAAGGAGCGTAGCGCAGATCAAAGGTCAAAAAATTTAGCTGAGAAAACGGAGCAAGACCACTGTCATCCGATAGCAAGTCATGGAAGCCACGACGGTATTTAAATTGATAATAATCGTCCTCATCGTTTTTGCCGTAACCTAAATAGAATGCTGCAGTCGATGGGCTTAATAAAGGGGACTTTGGGGGGGTGATTGTAACTGGATCTGTGATCGCTCCCAGTTTTGCGCGACTGATTGAAAGTTTGTATTTGTCTTCGTTGTATTCTTTGCCTTCTCGATATTCTTGAATCGATAAATAACTTAAGGCAGCTTCTAAAGTTTCGGCCTTTTCTTTCTTGGAAAGAGCTCTATAGGAATGGCTTTGATCGGATTTCGTAGTTAACACACTATGCAGAGCTGCGCGTTCAGCAAAGTTTAGCTGCGCATATCTTGTGCGCCATTCTGTTTGTAAGGACGTTCTTAGTTTTCCTGCCAGCAGCAGGCCCTGGGAATTAAGAACTTTTAAAGTGTCTAGAGGAATGACCATGTCATGAAACTTATCCGTCAAGTTATGGTTGGGAGACGCGGCTTCGATTAATTCCAGCATTTGCGAAGAGCAGTTTTCATCAACAAAATAATAAGGCGCATAGGCTTTATCCAGCTCTATCAAATGATCAATCATGAACTCAACTTGCGCAGGGGAAAGATTAAGTTTGTACTCCCACAGATCTCGTCCCTCAAGGTTCGAGTATTCTTGGATCTTTTGATGATAGGGGAGCATTGAATAGGTTCCTGGATAAAATCCAAAAAGACCCTTCATTGCATAAAGGGCACCGTCTTCAGTTCCGGTGTTCGCAGCATAGTTGATACCATAATCCAGTAAATCTAACTGTCCGGTGTTTTTGGGATTATGAAGACGTAGAAAAGTATGACCAAAGCTTGAAGGAGCGCTGGATAAATCAGACGCTGCAAATATGAGATGGGCCTCTGTAGCGCCTAAGCGATCTTTCCACGCAGCTCGTTCGGGGCACTTTTCCAGCAGAGAGGAATCTATATCAAAAGTGTTTTTTAACCAGGATGTGCGTGCCAGGTATTTGCATTGAGAAATCGAGGTCTTTGAATCAAAGAGCACATCAATTGTTGCCAGAAGTTCTGCTTTAGGATCATTGGCACCATTTTGATCGATGAAAAATTCACCACGAATGGGAGACTTGTATTTTCCGCTTAAAGATTTGCGATAATGTCCAAGCTTTAACCAAGCACTGGATTGATCAAGATTTTTTGCAAGTGCTTGCTGTTTGAAGGATGAGATATCCTGCAAAGAAAAGCCCCACGTTAAAAGTGGGGCCATCATAAGAAATATTAAAACTAAAGAACTACGAACCATGGCAAAGGCTTTGAAGATCCTTTTGACCAGCAAGTTGGTTATTCAGGTTAGAAACCATTTCAGCTGCTGTTGTGTTGGAAGCTGGAATGATGTTTTCATACGAACCTTGAGTGAATGAACCGAAAGCTGCTTGTGCTTCAGAATTTTTGCAACCCTTCATATCAGCCAAAGTCGCAAGAAGTTGACCGTGACCTTGAGCCATCTCACGAGAAAGCTCTTTTTGATTTACTTCAACGAAGTACTGAACTTCTTTGTCATTCATAACGATACCGCTTGAAGAGCAATTAGAAGTACCAGAAGTGATACCAAAGAATTGAGATGAGAATGTACCGTTCGTTGTCATCGCAAAAAGTTGCAAACCTTTTGAGTTTTTAGAGATAACGACAGAACCAAGACCGCAGCCTGCATCGCCAGCCGCAAATACTTGTGTAGAGAACAAGAAAAGAACAGCACCAAGAATCATTTTCATGAGAACCCCTTTATTGTTAATTACATTTATGCTGACTCATTCTATGTTCTCCTTCAAACTCTAAGTAAACCAGGTCAAGGAGAAAACCATGGCAGTTTTGGAAGTTACGAAAGACAATTTCAAACAAGTAGTTCAGGAAAACCAGACTGTTATCGTAGACTTCTGGGCTGTGTGGTGTGGGCCTTGTAAACGTTTTGCGCCGATCTTTGAAGCGGTCGCGGACAAGCATCCCGACATAAAATTCATCAAAATTAATACGGATGAAGAGCCAGAAATTGCCGGAAGTTTTGAAGTGCAATCAATCCCAACTTTAGCTGTTATCAAAGAGCAATCGATTATCTTTGTGCAGCCGGGTGCTGTGAACGAGGATATTCTGGAGCAAATTGTAAAGCGCGCGAAAGAAATCGATATGTCCCAAGTTGAAAAAGAATAGTGATCGCGGGAGTAGTTCGAACAGCGAACTGAGCTCCACATTTTGTCACGAGGCGATTCTTTAGACGGAAATTCCTTTTTGCACAGTCTTTCCACAATCAATTTATTTTTAGCAAGCTCGCACATCTACGGACTGTGAGCTTTTCTGGCTTGCAGCTTGCTCCTCTCTTGTACGAAAGCAAATTAAGAGAGGTTTTATGAACAATCGCTTTTTTATGGTTACTTTATCTATACTGACGCTAAGTTTGATTATGCAAACTCAAGCAGTGAAGGCCGCAGGTCGTGGAAACATGGGTGTTGCAACATTAAGTGGCGTGATTATTGGTGGCTTGATAGGCGCCTCGATTGCGCAGAACTTTGATGACAACGACAATCGCCAGGCACAAGGCATGTGGAACCAAGCCTTAAGTGGTCAATTCAATAACAACCCCTACTCGTTTCAAGGCAACCAACATCGTGGTCGTCTGATTTTTACGGGGGAAGGCTATTTTGATGGATTTTACTGTCGTATTTACCGCAGTGAAATTTGGGATAGCAGATCCAATACGCCGATGGTGACGACGGGTTATGTTTGTCGCGCCAACGACGGTTCGTGGTTTCGCAAAGAGGGTGGAGAGATTCAGAATGCCCGACCGAATCGGCCAGATCGCGGGCGTCAATTCGATCCACCGAGTGGTGGCGGAGGATTTTCTCCTCAGCAACAACAAGGCTTTCCGCAACAAGGTCGTCAAATGGGTGGGGGACCCAACATGGGTAATAACCGCGGTAACTACAATAACAATACAAGTAGCAGTTCGACGACTGGGATAACGAACGGTGATGCTTTACCAATCACCGGGGTGAACTAGAAAAAGGCATAAAAAAACCCGCTCTCATCAAGCGGGTTTTTTATTTGATCATTTAAGCAGTGAAACGACTTCGAGAGAACGAAGTGCAGAACTACTTTCTTTCGATTTTAACGTGCTTGATGATCATTGGCTCAACGGGACGATCCATTGGGCCTACTTTTGTGTTTTCGATAGCATGAACAACATCCATACCTTCAACAACTTCACCGAAAACTACGTGACGACCATCCAACCAAGGAGTTGCAACAGTAGTAACGAAGAATTGAGAACCATTAGTGTTCGGACCCGCGTTCGCCATAGATAGCATGCCTGGTTTAGAATGCTTAGGCTGACCTGGAAGGAATTCGTCTTCGAAACGGTAACCTGGGCCACCAGTACCAGTTCCAAGTGGGCAACCACCTTGGATCATGAAATCTTTAATAACGCGGTGAAAAGACAAACCATCATAGAAAGGCTTTTTAACTTTTTCGCCAGTTTTAGGATCAGTCCACTCTTTAGAGCCTTCAGCAAGACCAGCAAAGTTTTCAACTGTTTTAGGAGCTGTTTCAGTAAGTAGTTTTACTTTGAAATTACCTTTAGTTGTTTCGAAAAGTGCGAACATTGGTTTTCCCTTCTTAGTATCAGTATCTTTCGTAGATTTTTTGGAATCTGCTTTTGCTTTCTTTTCAGCTTTTACTTCAGTTGTTTTTTCAGCGGAAGTTTCAGCTGGCGTTTCAGTCGGTTTTGCGTCTGCACGGAAACTGAAAGCGGCAAGTAAGAATGCAAAAAGGTAAATCCAAAATACCTTTTTTATATCGATATTCTTCGACATCGGAATACTCCTGATTAGTTAAGCTTCATTATTTAGTGACGGGTTCGTCGAGGGTCAAGCGCCTTCAAAATCCCAACATTCTCAGTGATACGCTGGGAAACATCTTCGAGAAGCTTCGTCGGCGAAGTATTAAACGCCACAGCAAGATCATGAAAGGACTCGTGATTTAAGGACACATCCGCCGTTGATTCTGACGCTATCAGTTGCAGCATCTGTTCGATTTGACGCATATAGAGGTAATTCTTTGCAAGATCAGGATGTTGTTGGGACTTCATACTCAAAAAACTTGTAGTCGAGGAATTTGACGGAGCAAGCTTCTCCTTTAAAAGAACGGACTGAATAGAAAGTTCAATGTCAACCATTCCGCCTTCGCTATATTTCAAGTTGATATCGGGATGTTTGCTAATCAGTTCCGTGCGAATGCGGTCGAGTTCAACGAGTTGCTCCGCACTCAATCCTTTTTGTATATAATTTTGCACTAGGGATGGTCCTGAATAGTTCAGCCATCGAGATTTCAAATAAGCTTGTCGCTCCCAAACCTCGGCTTCGTTCGTAAGATAGTTTTGTAAATCCATTAATGGGATCACAATGGGCCCGGCTTTTCCCGACGGACGTAAGCGCATATCAATGGAATAAATGCTTCCACCACGGTGAGGCTCGGTCATGCGAGAAATAAATCGCTTGGCGAATTTAAAGTCGTTATCGGATTCATCGCCTGTGATCACGAAAATAAAATCCAAATCTGATTTAAAACCAAGTTCTTGGCCGCCCCATTTTCCTAAAGTCAAAATTTCAACCGAACAGGGGTAATCTTTTTTAAGTGCCGTCATCAATGCCGATGCAATCGAATCTGCAGTGAACGTTAAATTATTTAACAAGGTTTCCAGATCGCGATCTTCCAAATATTGGCTGCCATTAATCAGTTCGGATAAAAGTTTTTTCTCGGCAAGTTCTTCTAATAAAATATCTAAATCCTCTGAAAGTTTATTTTGTGCTCTATACACAAAGGAATCCAGCAGCTCGGGCCGGCTGCATAAAATGCGCGACAAATAAGGGGAGTGAGCAAATAACCAGGCAAGCTTTTTCATCAGTTCATTTTCACGAAGCAACAAAGTAAAAAAGCTAGCCTTTGCTCGAGTGCTACGTATGAAATCTTTTAAAAAACCCAACGCCCTATGACTGTCGCCGCCTTGGACTTTCAGAGTTTGCAAGAACTCTTGTAAAAAAGCCTTTCGAGCTGCTTCATCACGGCCCTTATTTCTGGATAAAACTTCTTGCTCGATGATTTCATTCCAAAGCTCTTTGATATCTTCCTCAGGTAAGCCCAAAGTGCTAAGTTCATTTTCGAGGGATACGATTTTAGGCGCATCACCCAAAAGTGATTTCACGATTTGATCGCAGTGCTGCATTTCTTGAAGCAGAGTTTTTAAAGCCCTCAGGACAAAGTCAGGGTGAGGGTCATTTAAATGAAGCAAATGGGTTTGCTCGTCATTTAAGGCCTGAACGTAATTTTCAAGACCACGTAGATTGCGGTAATGAGAGATAAGGAAATCAGCTTCAGCCTTAGGGAGTAAATCTTTAGATGATAATTTTTCAAGAGCTTCTATCGTTCCACGCAGCTGCAGAGAGTGATCTTTTCCACCATGAACTACCAACAGTGCGTGAGTGAAAAGTTCCAAATCCCTAATGCCACCAATCCCCATCTTAAGGTCAACCGCATCGACAGCTGTCGGGGTGTGATAGTGATTCTGAATTTTTCCACGTAAGTGTTTTAAGTCATCAAATAAAGTGAAATCCAGATGTTTGCGAAATGAAAATTTTTTTGCGAAGGACTGCACTTGATTGATAATATCTGCATTGCCGCAAATCCCGCGCAGACGAACAAAAGCTAAGCGCTCCCAGGTTTCCCCATAGTTTCCATAGTAATCGCGGAAGTGTTCGATGGTAGGAATTAACGGGCCATGACGACCGCCGGGGCGTAAATCAAAATCCACACGAAAAACAAAGCCCTCGGCAGTGCGCTCACTTAGTAGCTTTTGCAATGAACGAAGACTTTTGAGGTGTTTTTCATTTTCATGTTCAGCAACGATTAAGATATCGACGTCGGAACTTAAATTTAACTCCTCAGAACCCAATTTTCCCAGAGCAAATAAAGCGACATCACTTTCTGAAAAGCAGTTGCTAAAAGCTTCAATTAAAAGCTCGTCAGCTGCGGCACTCCAGTCATGGCATATTTTTAAAGAGTCTTGGGAATTATTTTTTGCGGCAGATGCGCAACGGGACCAGATCCCGTTGCGTTTTATTCTTAAGGAAGATTCGAGAGGGGGGTTAGTCAAGGTTTACAGACCACTTCGGCTTGAAGTAGTTGTGGTTATCTTGAGTTACACGGCGTTCTTCAGTGCCATCGACAGTCGAAATAAAGACTTGGTTCTTACCCGTACGATTGCTTGTGTACATAACAAAGCGACCATCTGGAGAGAATGAAGGATCTTCATTCGAAGACATTTTGCCGTTGGATTTCTTTGCAGAACTTAAACGGATCATGTCAGAGCCGTCAGCATTCATAACAAAGATATCAAAGTTATTATCGCTTTGACCTGCGAAGGCGATTTTTTTGCAATCAGGTGACCAAGATGGGGAGGAGTTGAAGACGCCAGCAAAAGTCAGACGTTTCACATTTCCACCATTTGCATCCATTGTATAGATCATTGGTTTACCAGCGCGATCCGATGAAAAAGCTACTTTGTTTGAGTCCCCAGGGCACACGGCTGGTTCCACATTCATCGCTCCGGCAGGTCCATTTGTCACTTTACCCATCAAAGCCCCGTCATAAGACATTTTATAAATATCAGGGCTTGTGCCTTGAGAGATTGTTAGGAAAATTGTTTTTCCATCTGGAGAAAATGAAGCACCTGAGTTGATACCCTGACGGTATGAAATCAACTGACGTTTGCCGCTTTTAAGATCTAATAATAACATGTCAGCATTTCTGAACTTAGATCCCACACGTTTTACGTAAGACGTGTAAGCTACTTTAGAACCATCTGGAGACCATGCGGGAGAGATTGCCACACTCGAGTGTTTTGACACCTGCATAGAGTTCGCACTGTCCCAGTCCATGATATAGACTTCACGAGCTTGACCACCAGCTTTATCCGACGTCACAACCATCCGAGACAAGAACATGCCTTCTGTTCCCGTTAAAGCTTTCAAAACGTCATTTGCGAATGTGTGAGCAATACGACGAGCACTTGAAACAGGGCCTTTATATTTTTTGCCCGCGACCAAAGTTGCTTTACCAACATGGTACACATAAGTTTCCAGAGTTACTTCCCCGCCCGCGATTGAAAAGCCTGCGCGAATTAAAAAGTCTGCGCCGATTGCAGACCAACTTTGAAACTTGAAGCCAGCAGGATTTCCTGGAGCCGGTGTCATTCCAACTTTGCTTGGATCTTCAAGGAAAGCTTTAGAATCAATAAATTGGAAATATGATGAGACGGCCAAGTCATTATTAATAACGTTATAAATCTCCGCACCCGTGGCTTGATAGTTTGAAGCCGTTCCCGGAGACCCAAAATATTGCAGCGCCGGGAAAGCCATCATGCTTTTTTTGGTACGGGCGTCGCCCAATTTAATATAAATGCCGCTATCTGGAGTAGCCGTTTGGGCCTGACTCACTTGAGAAAGTGAAACAGCAGCGAGTAACACACATAGAAGTCGGATCATAGTTCTCTCCTTACTCTGGGAAGCCGATTAAAATCCCATCCACACTGACAAGTGATACAAATTTTTCTGGTGGAGCGGGGAACGGCGATGATTTATCAAGGGTTGAAAGTACCTCTGCATCGTAGTCTGGATTTCCGCTCGATTTTACAATTTTACGATCAATAATATTTCCGCGTGAATCGATAAAAACGCGAGCTTGTGCTTTAAGATCACGTTTTGCCAACCATTCGGGAACTGCCCAATGTTGTTTGATGTGACGATCTAAATCCGCACCATAAGTGTCATGCTGCAGTTTAGAAAGACCTGTCAAAGCCGTGCCGGGGGAAAGTTGATTTCCTTTTACCGGAGCCGCACCCGCATTTGATTTGCCAGTGCCAGCCGCTGGAGCTGGTTTTTTAGCTTCTTCTTTTAACTTTTCAATTGCGGCCATAGCTTTTAGTTTTTCCAAAGCATCGTTTTGTTTGGATTTAACTTTTTCTAAGTTCACGCCGTCATCTTTTTTGGCCGTCTTAGTGGGAAGTTTAACTTCTGGCTTGGGTTCAAATTTAGGTTCTGGTTTTTTTTCCGCAACCTTTTCCACCGGAGAAGGCTCTGGTTTGGGAGCGGGCTTAGCATTTTCTTTCGCCTCTGGTTTCGGCGGAAGATTATTAGGATCTAATTTATCAGGAAGACCGACCATATCCACGCGGACTGCTTGAGTGAAATCAATAGACTCAGGTGTGAAGAACGCAGTCTTCACAACAAAGAATAGAACCAAACCGACGTGGAATCCCAATGAGACTACCAGTCCGCGTTTAAGTGTTTCATCCTGAGGGTTGTCTGATTTCAATGCACTCACTTGTCTTTTGGTACCGTTACTAAACCGATGTTAAAGATCCCTGCAGCACGAATTTCTGCCATAGCTTCCGCGACGAAGCCATAGTCCACTTTACGATCTGCTTGGATGAAAATTTGCTTATTCTTTTTATTCTCAAAGATGGCTTTCAACTTTGTTTTGAGATCGGCCATTTGAATACGAGTCTTAGCAATCGTCATTTTTTGATCGTGACCAATTACCAATACAAAGGGTTCTTCATTCATTTCCACACCCGAAGCGGATGTTTTTGGAAGATCAACGTCAATCCCCTGTTGCATCAAAGGTGTCGTCACCATGAACATGATCAGAAGAACCAACATCACGTCCACCAGGGGCGTTACGTTGATTTCGCTTAATGTCGCGCGGGATTTTTTCCCGCCGCCGCCACCCATTCCCATGATCTAGTTTCCTTGAAAGAAGTTACGTTTAACGATGTTCAGGAAGTCCGCACCGAAGTTATTCAATGTAATTTCTTGTTTGCGAATACGAGAGATAAAATTGTTATATAAAATAACTGCTGGAATCGCTGCCGCCAGACCGATCGCCGTGGAGATCAAGGCCTCAGAAATACCCGGAGCGACAACCGCCAAACTTGCAGAACCTGTCTGACCGATTTTATGGAAAGACTGCATGATCCCCCAAACAGTACCAAACAAACCAATGAATGGACCTGTTGAACCTGTCGTTGCCAAAACAGTCAGGCGAGATTCAATTTTAGAGATTTCATTTTCAGTGGCCTTATTAATGATACGTTCCAAGTTGTCGATACCAGACAAAATAGGTTTGTCATTTTCGGTGCGAGCAAGCAGGGGAGATTCAGAGATCTTTTTCATTTCTAGGTAAGCCGCCTTAAATACACGAGCTACTGAAGACTCTTTATATTGATCGATATCTTCATAAAGAGAATCCAAGGAATTCACTTTCCAGAATTTATTCAGGAAAAGATCATCAGCTGTGCGCATATTTTTGAATGCTTTATATTTTGTGTAACCGATCGCCCAACAAACCACGGACATACCAATAAGAATAACCAATGTCAGTTGTACGACTGGACTCGCTTGGGCAATTGCATCCCAAGAGTTTGTATTTACTGACACAGAAGGTGCGGCCGAAGCTGCCTGGACTAAAAGTGGAAACATAGATGAACCTCCATGTTCCACATTATGCGTAAAAGGTCCTGAGATCAACCCACGATGTCCCTATGGCGCAGGACCATCGTCGTGGGAGATTACTTAGTGGAGGTTGGAGTTGCCGTCGGCTCTGCTGCAGTTATTGGCAACCACGAGTTGATTTGCTTGATATCATTCACAATCAAACCATCAGCTTTAATTTCCATGGCGCGTTTGAACTCTTCCTCATTTTCAACGATCAAGAAAATCTTCTTTTTACGACGACGCATTTCTTCAATGACGGCGTCATTAAAGGCAGGGCGTTTCGCAATTTTAAATGGAGCTACGAAAACGTCGCCCTTAAATTGGGTGGACGGCAAAACCCACAAAGAATCAAAGCTCATCAAGCGCATCAAATCCGGTTTCGTTGTTCCGTAAAGCCAAGTAGGTTGCAAACTTTTGATTGCGTTTGTGATCACGTTGGCATCGCTTTGGATTAAAGTGCGATTTTCTGATTTATAATCCTGGACTGCGTTTGCGACGATAGAATCAACATCTGTTACGTTATCCACAACGTTCAAAATGAAGCGTTGGTGTGGGAATTTTTCGTACAGTTCTTTTAATGCCGGAGTACTTTTATAGAACTCATTGATCTGTTCAAAAGAAAACCCGCTTAATTTGCTGCTTGTCATGATCTGCGCAGTGGGATTCGCCTTTTGCTCTTCCATTTTTGCATTCAGGAATTCCACGTCACGGCTTGGCGGCAGAATGAACGGAACGCGATTGTTAGAAACGCGAACGTCAGCCCAAAGGATAACGTCCGGGCGTGCATCGATTGCTTCCTGCATTTTGGCCAAAGTGTGAGTTTTTACGGCCACATATGGAGCTTTTCCGTCCATGTAGGGAGATTTATATTCTTGGAAGGTCTGACCCAAGCCCCAAATACGGGTTGCCAGGATAATGATACCCACCATCGTTAACGACGCAATTGTTGCTAATAGTACTCGCATAAGGGCTTTGGTATAGCACCCTAAGATGCCGAAATCAGCACATTTTTTCAAAACTAAAGGAAAGATTCCTGTCACAATCTTAAATACGCTAAAATTAGGCGTATTTCATCTTGTTTTTCAATTAGCTTTCTATTAGATAACAGGGACGTAATCGTCAGGTACCAATATGAACAAGATCAATCGAAAATTAGAATACGCATTGATGGCTCTTAAATATATGAGTCAGAAAATTCCGGGAGAGTTAACTTCTGCAAAAGAAGTGTCTGATTCTTTTCATACTCCCTTTGATGCGACTGCTCGTGTGATGCAACAAATGGCACAAAAAGGCGGGATTCTGCGGGCTGAGTATGGTGCTAACGGTGGATATCAGATCACGAAAGATCTTGCGAAGGTTTCGATCCACGATTTGGTCGAAGTGATCGAAGGCCCGACGGCTTTGGTGAAATGCCTGCACAAAGAAGTTCCTTGTGAAATTCAAGGTACGTGCAACATCGTTTCTCCGGTTACGACTTTAAATAATAAGCTCACTGACTTTTATAAATCCGTCAGTTTGAAAGATCTCTTAGTTGAAAGAACTGCGATGCCGAAAAAATCTTCTGAGACGGTGATTCATGGATAACAACAAGAACAACCCTCTTGATTCGTACGAATACAAATACGGTTTCACAACAGATATTGAGACCGATCAGGCCCCATTGGGTTTGACTGAAGAAATCATCAGACTGATTTCTGGTAAGAAAAATGAACCTGAATGGATGCTGGATTATCGATTAAAGGCGTATCGCCACTGGTTAACTTTGACAGAGCCGACTTGGGCCCATGTCTCTTATCCTCCCATCGATTTTCAAGCGATTCGTTACTACTCTGCTCCTAAGAAAAAATCAGATGCTGATAAGCCTAAATCTATGGAAGATCTTGATCCTGAATTGGTTAAGACTTTCGAAAAATTGGGCATCCCTTTGTCAGAGCAAAAGCGTATCTCTGGTATCGCGGTTGACGTGGTTTTTGACTCCGTTTCTGTGGGAACGACACACAATGAAGTTTTAGAAAAAGCGGGAGTTATCTTTTGCTCGATTTCTGAAGCCGTGGCGAAACATCCAGAGCTAGTAAAAAAATACTTGGGCTCAGTTGTTCCCTACACAGACAATTTCTATGCGGCATTGAATGCGGCTGTCTTCACAGACGGATCTTTCTGTTACATCCCTAAGGGTGTGCGTTGCCCGATCGATCTTTCGACTTATTTCCGTATCAACGCTAAGGACACAGGTCAGTTCGAAAGAACTTTGCTTGTTTGTGATGAAGGTGGGTACGTCAATTACCTTGAGGGTTGTACAGCTCCTCAACGTGACGAAAACCAACTTCACGCGGCCGTGGTTGAGCTCGTTGCCTTGGACAATGCGGAGATCAAATACTCCACGGTTCAAAATTGGTACACAGGCGATAAAGAAGGCAAGGGCGGCATTTATAACTTCGTTACTAAACGTGGTAAAGCTGCGGGTAAGAACTCTAAAATCTCTTGGACTCAGGTTGAATCTGGTTCTGCCATCACTTGGAAATACCCTTCTTGCATTTTGCAAGGGGATGGTTCCGAAGGTGCATTCTATTCTGTGGCTTTGACCCACGATCTAATGCAAGCAGATACGGGTACAAAAATGATCCACATTGGTAAAAACACGAAATCGACGATCATTTCAAAGGGTATATCCACTGATAAATCTTCGAATGCATATCGTGGCCAAGTAAAGATCATGCCTTCAGCGGAAAACGCACGTAACTATTCTCAGTGTGATTCCATGCTGGTCGGTGATAAGTGCTCTGCGAGTACATTCCCTTATATCGAAGTTAAAAATAAAACGGCGACGATTGAACATGAAGCGACCACTTCACGTATCAGTGAAGATCAAATCTTCTATTTGCAATCTCGCGGTATGGATATGGAAAAGACGATTTCAATGTTGGTGAACGGTTTCTGTAAGGAAGTCTTTAAAGAACTTCCTTTGGAGTTCGCAGTGGAAGCCGTCAAGTTGATCGAAATGAAGTTAGAGAATTCAGTAGGATAGTATCATGTTAGAAATTAGAAACCTCCATGCACGTGTTGAAGAAAAAGAAATCCTTAAAGGTCTAAACCTGACGGTTAAAGCTGGCGAAGTTCACGCCATCATGGGACCAAACGGTTCTGGTAAGTCGACTTTGTCTAAAGTCTTAGCTGGTCATCCAGCTTATGAAGTCACAGGTGGCGAAGTTAAATACGAAATCAACTTCATGATGCAGAACTTGTTGGAGCTTGCTCCAGACGAGAGAGCTAAAGAAGGAATCTTCTTAGCATTCCAATATCCGATTGAAGTTCCGGGAGTATCTAACTTCACGTTCTTGCACACAGCTTTTAACTCTGTTTTGCAACATCAAGGTTCTGAACCAATGCCTGAGGGTGAGTTCCGTGAATTCTTGGTGCAAAAGTTGAAACTTGTTTCCATGAAACCTGAATACTTGGATCGTCCAGTGAACACGGGTTTTTCGGGCGGCGAGAAAAAGAAAAACGAAATCCTTCAGATGGCAGTTTTGTCTCCTCGTTTGGCTTTGCTTGATGAAACAGACTCGGGCCTTGATATCGACGCTCTTCGTGTGGTTTCAGATGGCGTGAATAAGCTTCGTCGCAAAGACAACGCGATCATCTTGGTCACTCACTATCAACGTTTGCTTGATTATATCAAACCTGACTTTGTACACGTGCTTTTGGGTGGAAAAATTGTTGAGACGGGTGACTCTTCCTTGGCGTTGAAGCTTGAGGAAAAAGGTTACGACTGGTTGATCAACTAAGGGATAGGCAGATGAATTTACTTTCGACTTACGAAAAATTCAGTCAAGCACACCCGGCGAAAGGCGCTTTGGCGTCTTTCCGTCAGGCTGGCTATGACTATGCCTTGAAAAAGGGTCTTCCAACCCGCAAGGATGAAGAGTGGCATTATACGAGTGTTAAAGTTTTGGCTGACACACAGTTCTTGCCAAGTGCTCTGAATGCGGTGGCTCCAAGTCACGATACGATGGTTGCGATTCAAAAGGCCATCAACCCTGAATTCATGAATCTTGTTTTCTTTAACGGTGTTTTTAATAAAACTTTGTCTTCTGATTTGCCTCACGGTCTTACGATGCGTGAACTTGCGGAATATCCAGAACAATTCGATGACACGTTTGATGCCGTAAACGGTGCCTATGCGGAAACTCCGTACATGGTTCATTTGGCTAAAGAAACGTCTGTGGAAAAACCGGTGAATTTCGTGTTCTTCACGTCCAATGAATCAGGATCTGCCTTGATGGTAAATCCACGCATTCGTTTGGAAGTGGGTGCAAGGTCCTCTCTTCGTATCCTTGAAAGCCATTACGGCATGGCGGGTGCAGCTTATTTCGCGAATTCAGTTTTTGATTTGCAAGTGGGTGACAATGCCAAAGTTATTTACGTGCGTGTTCAGGCGGACAGCTTAAACGCGGTGAATATTGGTCGCACAAGAATCAATCTTGGTAAAAATGCAAACCTTGAAAGCTTGGCTTTCTCGACAGGAGCGCAGCTTTCTCGTCATAACTTTGATTTAGTTTTGAAAGAGAAAGGTTCAACATCCGAAGTTCTGGGAATCTATGCGGTTCAAGGAACTCAACACGTTGATAATACGACGTTGATCGATCATGCAGTTGGGGAATGTACGACTCACCAATTGTATAAAGGTATTTTAGATGGGTCAGGTCGTTCTGCTTTTGTTGGTAAGATCTTGATTCGAAAAGACGCGCAAAAAGCGGATTCTTCGCAATTGAACAACAACCTGCTTTTAAGTAACAAAGCAGAAGCCGACAGCAAGCCTTCTATCGAAGTTCATGCTGACGATGTGAAAGCAGGCCACGGTTCAACGGTGGGTCAGCTTAACAAGGAAGAGTTGTTCTATTTGCTATCGCGTGCGATTTCCAAAGATAAAGCGATTGCGATGTTAAGTTATGGGTACTTGTCTGAAGTTCTGTATAAAATTTCAGATGACGGCATTCAAAAATGGTTAACTAAGCATTTGGATGAAGCGTTTGCGCGCTTGCATCTGAACTAAGAAGGTACAATGAGTAATTTGAATGAGCTTTTTGCTGAAATTCGAAACGAGTTTCCTGCGCTGACTCAAACTGTGCATGGCAAAAGACTTTCTTATTTAGATAGTGCTGCGACGACTTTGAAACCCAAAGTCGTCATCGATCGCATTACGAAATTTTATACCAATGAAGTTTCCAATGTTCATCGAGGTGCTCATTATCTGGCGGATATTGCCACTCAAGCGTTTGAGGGGGCTCGCCATAAGATTGCTAATTTCATCGGCGCTGAACAGTTCGAGGAAATTATCTTTGTTCGTGGTACAACAGAAGGTGTGAATTTCGTGGCAAACACTTGGGGTCTGACGAACCTTAAGGCGGGCGATGAAATTTTGATCACCGAGATGGAACATCACGGAAATATCGTCCCTTGGCAGATGATCGCAGAAAAAGTCGGAGCCAAAGTAGTGGCTGCGGGTATTTTAGATAACGGCGAAATCGACATGGATGATTTCAAAAATAAATTGTCCAGCAAAACCAAGATGGTTGCCTTTACTGCGTGTTCGAATGTTCTTGGAACAAATACGGATGTCGCGGGCATGACAAAGCTTGCTCACGCTGTGGGGGCGAAAGTTTTGGTGGATGGCGCGCAAATTGTGTCTCAGTTCAAAGTCGATGTTAAGGCTTTGGATGTAGATTTCTTTGTGTTCTCCTCTCATAAGTTATTTGGCCCATTTGGTTTCGGTGTTGTTTACGGAAAGCGCGCCATTTTGGATTCAATGCCTCCTTATCAAGGTGGCGGATCAATGATTTCCAAAGTCACGATAGAAAAAACGACTTACAATGATGTTCCAACACGATTTGAAGCGGGTACGCCTCACGTCGAGGGAGCAATCGGTACGGCCGCGGCTATTGAGTTCCTAGAAAATATCGGATTCGACAAGATTCATGCCTACGAAATGGATCTATTGAAGTACGCCACAGAAAAACTTTTGGAAATTCCTGATTTGAAAATCTATGGAATGGCGAATGATAAAGGCCCTACGATTTCATTTAATCTGAAAGGTGCTCATCACTCGGACGTAGGTCAGATTTTAGATCAAGAGGGCGTCGCAGTTCGAGCCGGTCACCATTGCACTCAGCCGCTGATGGCAAGACTTGGCATTCCGGGAACTGTTCGCGCTTCTTTTTCAGTGTATAATAATCGTCAAGATGTTGATGCTTTAGTTAAAGCCGTGGTGAAGGCCCGGGAGTTATTATTATGAGTACGCAGGATGTATTAATCAGAATTCAAGCAACACCAAATCCAAACGCATGGAAATTCGTTTTAGATCGCCCTGTGTTGTCTGAAGGTAAAGCAACTTACACTTCTATCCAAGAAGCTGAGCAAAGCCCTTTGGCATCAAGCTTGTTCCAAGTGGAAGGTGTTCGTCAGGTTCACTTGTTCCAAAACGTGATCACGATCACCCACAGCTTTGATTCTGATCCAGAGGAAATTCAAAAGAATGCATGCGCAGTGATTCAAACTCGCATGCCAATTCATAATCCCAACGTAACCCAGGCGGATGAAAAGAAAATGCGTCGTGCGGGACTTCCACCGGAGGTTCAACGCATCGAAGAGATCTTGGACGACACGGTTCGACCAGGTCTTCAAGGTGACGGTGGGGATTTGGATGTCGTAAAATACGAAGACAATAAACTCTACGTATTTTACCAAGGCGCCTGCGGAACATGCCCAAGCGCCACATCGGGTACATTGATGGCCATCGAAGGCATCCTCCGCGACCAATTCAACCCAACAATCGAAGTCATCCCTCTTTAGGTAACAGTTCCCTTTTTTAGGATTAGCTGTTCTTAAAAGCAAAAAGCCCACTTTATAGGTGGGCTTTTTTTATGATTCGAGCTTAATCCTAAAAAAGGGAACTGTTACCTTTAGGCTTCGATTTCTTTTTCTTCTGTTGGGGTCCATTCTAGTAATGACATTTCTGAAGTTTTGTTCCAGTCGACATTTACGCGATTGATGATCTTCAATGAGACTTCATTGCCTTCGATGGTCCAAAGAAGAGTATCGCCCTTGGCGATTCCCAATGCTTTGCGCACGCGCTGGGGAATGGTTGTTTGGTTTTTTCTAGAGGCTTTGGACGTCGCGGATGATCTGCTCATGCTGTTGCTCCAACAAATAACGTTCTAAATCGCTACTATTTCAGGATAGGTGGACGAAAATAAGTTGTCGAACAATGTCCTAAATCAGAGCCAGGAAACCGTTCTTTGGTAGTGTCTCGAAACGAGATTTCTTCGAGGGAAAAGCTCGGAGTTTTAATACAGAAGAGGAGGTAAGGCTGTACCTTTTGGGGAAATAAAAAAAGGCCCGATGACTACTCTGAACTAAACCTGTTTTAGCTAAGGTGGGTGACCATGATAGCGACTTTAGGCTTCTCAGTACGAGCTGAGCTTGCACACCATTGCCAGGGACAGTCCCCAAAAATATGCTTGTAAGGTTTAATTTCGATGAGCTTTACGTCGTCGAACCTCTGAAGACTATTCTAGCAGGAAGTATAGTTTCGTCAATCGAACCGGACTCTAACTTTTCCGTAAGCCTCCGATATATTGCATATGACACCTCAAAAATTGGATTTTATTTTTCCCTTCGTGGTTTTTTTCTATGGACTCCTCATGGTGTTTGTGCTGGAAAATCCGGCCTTAGTAAAGATCGGTGAAGAGCGCATGGGTGAAGCGTTTCACAACCTTATGAAGCACAAAAATTTGGGTTGGGTGTGTTTCTTCGTTGGCGGTCTTTGGGCCGCGCAAAATGTCTGGTACTCGTCGCTCTGAGTATTGACTCCTCCGGGGGCTGGGATTAACTTTCCACCCCATGTCCGACTCTCCAAATCAGCCCCTTCGCAAGACTGAAAACTACGCGCAACTTACGTTGGATGCGGCTTCTGCGCCTGTTAAATCCAATGAGCCCGTGGTGCTTTCTGTTGAGCAACTAAATGTCCAAATCAAGCAGTTGATCGAAGGTCAAATGGGGATGGTATGGGTGCGTGGGGAGCTTTCAAATTTCAAAGCTCACACTTCGGGACATTTCTATTTCAGTGTTAAAGATTCAAAATCACAGATCACGGCGGTTATGTTCCGCGGTAATAACGCACGCCTCAAGTTCAAACCGACTGACGGTATGGAAGTGATGGTTCGTGGTCGTGTGACCGTGTACGAGCCTCGGGGCAACTATCAGTTGATGGTTGATATGATGGAGCCGGTGGGCGCGGGTGCTTTGCAAAAGGCGTTCGAGCAACTTAAGCATAAACTTCGTGCTGAGGGTTTGTTCGACTCTGCTAAAAAAAGACCTATTCCAACTTTTCCAAGACATATCGCAATTGTGACTTCACCAACAGGTGCTGCGATTCGCGATATTTTGAACGTGCTTTCTCGTCGTGCAAAGTCTATTCAAGTAACAATCGTCCCCACAATCGTTCAGGGCGAGGCTGCGGCTCCGCAGTTGCGTGAAGCCTTTAAAAAGGCGGTAGCACTGCCTGATGTCGACGCAGTTATTGTGGGTCGTGGCGGCGGTTCTATTGAAGATATGTGGTGCTTTAACGACGAGGGCTTGGCTCGCTTGATCGCAGCCAGTCCAATTCCTGTCATTTCGGCTGTTGGCCACGAAATTGATTTTACAATTGCAGACTTTGTGGCGGACTTACGTGCGCCAACTCCGTCAGCGGCAGCAGAGCTAGTTGCTAAAAGTTCTGCGGAGCTAGTGAATAAAGTGACATCGCTTGAACGTATGTTGAAATTATCTTTCGATAGAAAGATGAAGTTCTTGCGTGAAAAAGCGTTGGGCCTTTCTAAACGCTTGGTTGATCCCAAACGTCGCTTACAAGATTTAGAACTTCGCAATGATGATTTGCTGACACGTCTAGAGTTAGCGATGAACCGTTCGATCGGTCAAAAGCAACACCGTGTAGAATTGATGACCCAAAAATTGGGTACACCACAAAACCTAATTGATCGCCGTAAAAAGGAATTAACATTCTTGGCACAACGTTCAGAGAAAGCATTACTGTTTTCATTAGAGCGCAAAAAGTCTCGCATGGATCGTATGATGGCAATGCTAGATAGCATGAGTCCTTTGAGAGTCGTGGACCGGGGATACTCAATCGTAACTAAAGATTCAAAAGTTATTAAATCAGCAAACCAAGTTAAAGCCGGGGATAGCATTGATATTCGTTTGGCACAGGGTTCACTCACGGCCACTGTTAGTGGCGTGAAGGAGGAATAATGGATTTCGAAAAGAAACTGGGACGTCTTGAAGAGATCGTTCAAAAAATGGAAAAAGGCGATTTGGCGTTGGAAGATTCCTTAAAGCTTTTTGAAGAGGGCGTTAAGCTTTCTCGTGAATGTCATCAGCGTCTTTCTGAAGCGGAAACAAAAGTAAAACTTTTGATGTCTGTCGGTGCTGACGGAAAACCAGTTACAACTGATTTCACTCCAGAGGAGTAGTCGTTTTGGATTTAGCGATTCAGCTTGAGCAAGAAATGGCCTTGAAGGTGCAAACTGTGAATCGGTTTGTGGAGAAGTATTTGTCTGATATGGAGTTGCCTCAAGGACCTGCTATCGCTGAGCTTCGTAAATCCATGCTTTATTCTGCCACGAACGGCGGAAAACGTTTTCGCCCTGTTCTGTCAGTTCTTATTGCCGAGATGTTAGGTGCCTCTGCCGAAAAGGTTCTACCCTTTGCAGCCGCGGTCGAGATGATTCACACATACTCTTTAATCCATGATGATCTTCCGTGCATGGATAACGATGATATGCGCCGTGGGAAACCCACGAATCACAAAGTTTTCGGTGAAGACTTTGCATTGCTTGCTGGTGATGCTCTTTTAACTGAAGCTTTTTTAATTATCGCAAAAAATTATTCTGAAAACGGATTTTTGGTGGGACGCCTGGTTCAGCTTTTGTCTGAAGCAGCCGGTATTCGCGGAATGGTAGGTGGTCAAGCCATCGACCTTCGCGCGGGGGAAAAACAGCTTTCCCAGCAAGAACTCACTCACCTCCACTTGCTAAAAACAGGTGCTTTAATTCGTGTGGCGGTTGAAGGTGCGGCAATCATCGCGGGCGCTAAGGTTCAAGAAATTGAAGCATTAAAGAAATTTGGCGAGGGGTTAGGTGTTGCTTTTCAAGTGGCCGACGATGTGTTGGATCACGGGGAAAAAGATCAAGACGTTCGCAGCTTCACAGGCATTATTGGCCTTGAAGAAACTAAAAAATATCTAGAACAAATCAGTAAGAACACGATGGCTGAATTACACAAGGTTTCTGCGGATGCAGCGATGCTTGAGTATTTGGTAAGTTTTAATATCTCACGAAAACATTAGGAATTAAATCGGGGAATATGGCTGATAAAAAACGCTTGGATATTTATGTGTTTGAAAAGGGTTTAGCCCAGTCTCGTACACATGCCCAAGAGCTGATTGAGGCGGGCCAAGTTTTCCTTGATAAGATTGGCCAGAAGCAAATTCTTAAGAAATCCAACATCGCCGTGACGGCCGAAATGGAAAATCATATTTCCGTGGATCAAGGGCCAGCTAATCGCTTTGTCTCTCGCGGAGGACTTAAGCTAGAAGGTGCCTTAAAACATGTGGGACTTCAAATTCAGAACTTTGATGTTTTGGATGTGGGGATTTCTACGGGGGGCTTTACAGACTGTGCCCTTCAATCCGGTGCCCGATTCGTGTTGGGTGTGGATGTGGGGCATGGCCAAGTCAGCTCGTCACTTGTGAATAATTCTAAATTGAAGGTCATTGAAGGCATTAATGCCCGGGCCCTTTCGCAAGAGGCATCCGTTGTCGAGGCTACTCCGAAAGAGGGCTTTGATTTGATCGTAATGGACGTGTCCTTTATATCGATTGAAATGATTTTGCCGGAACTCGGGCGTTTTTTGAAACCATCGGGCCAGTTGTTAAGCCTTGTAAAGCCACAGTTTGAGGTCGGCGTTGACGGGCTCTCAAAGGGTGGTATTGTCAAAGACTCTTCGTTGTATTTGAAAGTCGAAGAGAAAATCAAAACCTGTCTAAGAAATTGCGGTTTTGAGGTAAAGGACTATTTTGCTTCTTCCATTGAGGGAAAGGACGGCAATCATGAGTTTTTTGTTTTCGCGAAAAAACACTAGCCTACTAATGAGTTTGATTTTCTTGGCGGGCTGTCAATCTTTGAAAACCCGTGAAGATATTCGTACCGGTACGAAACCTTCGACACCATCAAAGACGGCGACCACGTATCCTTCTTCGCCTCGTCAAGCTGAAGAACCTTCAACACCATATCAACCTGATATGCAAGTTGAGGAACCACCACCAGCACCACTTCCAACTCCAGTGATTCCGGCGATGCCTAAGATTGCTTTTATCTTAGGGGGAGGTGGAGCTAAGACTTACGCACACATTGGTTTCTTGCACGAAATCACTCGTGCCAAAGTTCCGGTATACGCGATCGGTGGCGTCGAGTTCGCCTCTCCAATGGCAGCACTTTACGCGAATCGCGAACAAGCCAACGACGTTGAATGGCAAATGTTTAAACTTAAAGATGAAGAAATCATCAAAAAATCTTTGCTAGGAAATGTTAACAAGAACGGCGATATTTCGGTGATGAAGGATTTCTATAACACAGCTTTTAAAAATCAAAAGGCTGATGATTTCCGCATTCCCTTCGCATGTCCTTCCTACAATCTAAAAAAGAATCAAACATTGATGATGAATCGCGGGGGCATGGAGCAATTGCTATCCATGTGTATGGCGTATCCTCCGTTCTTTAAACCCTTCCAAGGTAACGTAGCCGGCATCCGCGAAATTTCGGGCTTGGCCCGTTATCTGCGCCAAAAAGGCGCAAACTTCGTCGTTCTTGTAAATGTGCTTCAGGCTCCAGGCGGGAACAAGCCGTTCACTTTGGATTCTGCTGCCACTGACAACGTATTATGGAGTGAGATCGCAGGTCTGTATAATAAGCCTTTTGCAGGAGTTGATACTGTTATTACCTTGGACACAGGTGACTATGGTATTATGGACTTCGATAAGCGTCGTGAAATCATGAACAAAGGCGCTGACTCTGCAAATCGCCAATTGAAAACTTTGACACGTAAATGGGGACTTTAAGTTCAGGAGACCGGAATGAGAAAACCAACTTTTGATATGAACATTTTTGCTGAAAGAAGAAAGAAACTGGGTCAACAAATCCCAGGTTCTGCGTTGGTGGTTGCTTCTCATCCCGAGTTGATCCGCAATCACGACGTGCATTTCCCGTATCGCCAAGACTCTAACATGTTCTACCTAACGGGTTGGGAAGAACCAGAATCGATCTTGATCGTTCGTCCTGGTCAAACTCCAGAGAGTGTAATGTTCGTGCGTCGTCGTGACCGCGAACGAGAAACTTGGGATGGATTCCGCTACGGCCCTGAAGGCTGTGAGCAAGAATTTAAAATCGACAAATGCTATCCAATTGATGAGTTTGAAAAAGTAGCTCCGCAATTGTTGTCAGCTGTTGATTCCATTTACTATCGCCAGTTCAAAAACAAAGAAGTCGATGAAAAGATGGAACATGTGCTGAACACAGTAAAACAAATGCGTGGTCGCACAGGCTATGGTTTGCTTTCTGTGCACGACGCTGACACTTTGATCGGTGAAATGCGTTTAGTGAAGTCAGAGTACGAATTGACTCAACTTCGCGAGGCTTGCGAAATCTCTGCTCAAGCTCATTTGGCGGCGATGCGCTTTACTCGCCCCGGTGTGACTGAGCGCCAAGTACAAGGTGTGTTGGCTCATAACTTTTACATGAGAGACTCTGCTCGTGAAGGTTACGGTTTCATCGTAGCTTCTGGTAATGCAGCAACAACTCTTCACTACAACTTTAACGACCAGGTTTGTAAAGATGGCGATCTGTTGTTGATTGATGCTGGTGCCGAGTACAACTACTACACGGGTGATATCACAAGAACTTATCCAGTAAACGGTAAGTTCACTGATGAGCAAGGCCGCGTGTACGAAGCTGTTTTGAAGGTTCAAAAGGCGATCGTTGATTTCGTAAAACCAGGAATCGTGTTCAAAGAATTGCACGATATGGGTACTTCGATGCTAACGGATGCGATGCTTGAGCTTGGTTTGTTGTCGGGTCGCAAAGACGATTTGATCCAAGCCTTGGCGCAAAAGAAATACTATCCCCACGGTATCGGTCACTGGTTGGGTCTTGATGTGCATGATGCTGGTTTGTACTTTAAAAAAGGCGAGCCACGTCCTATCGAAGCGAACATGTGCTTCACCATCGAACCGGGTCTTTATATCCCTGCTGACGATACGTCTGCGCCTCAAAAATATCGCGGTATCGGTATTCGTATCGAGGACAACGTTCGCGTCACTTCAAATGGCGTAGAGAACATGACGACATCCGTTCCAAAAGAAATTTCTGATATCGAAAAAGTAGTCGGGAAAAACTAAGGTAATTTATACCTTGAGGGAATGCGACAAGTTTGAAAAGCCCTGGTGATGAACCGGGGCTTTTTATTTAGCAGCGCTTGAGTTGTTGGATTACCTGATCGAGGGTACTTAGAAATTTAGAGCGATCTTTTTTATCCATCGGTGCTGGACCGCCTCGGACTTCACCCATGTGTCTAAGATTCTGCATGAGTTCTCGTGTCGCGACGGCAGAGCCAATGCTGTCTTCTGTGAATTCAATGCCTTTTGTCCCAATCGCGCGAACTTGTTTTTTCACGCATCGTTCGGCTAGTAAAATGTCAGCGGTAATTACGATGTCACCTTTTTGCGTGTGCTCGACGATCCAGTCGTCAGCAGCATCGAAATCAGAAGAGGCGACAATCATTTGCACGCGCAGATCTTGAGGTACATTTAAATACTTATTAGCAACGACGAAAACTTTTAGCTGATAGCGCTCAGCCACTTTATAAGTTTCTTCCTTAACCGGACAGCCATCTGCATCGATATATATATCTAACATCTTAAATAAACCTGTGGTGCAGCCATCCATTTTGGTCAGCATGGTCGGCTAGCTCTTTTTCAGTTTTAAAGATCTTATCGTCGCGGGAAGCCGCACTTATCGCCAATCGCAGATGGGTGGCGCTTTCAAGCAAATTAAAGTCACCCATTGTGTTTCCACTCGCTAGGAACGGAAGCTTACCGCCGGTTTTTTGGAGCAAAGCCTCGACTTTGCCTTGGCGGTAAGTGATGACGCCTTTTTGTTTGTCTGTGATAATTCCGTCCTGAACTTCTGTTTCCACACCGATGATATTGTCATGGCTAAGTCCGACAAGATCAGCTCCACCTTCGACTGCCCATTTAACAGATGCTGTGATGACGTAAACTTTTACGCCTTTTGACAAGAGAAGCTGGATTAATTTTTTCTGCTCGTTAAAAACAGGGATTGGTGCCGCAGCTTTGACTGCGGCTTTTGCCCAATCTTGAACTTCCGCTAGGGATTTACCCTGGCAAATTTGCGCAAGCCATAGGTAAGCTTTGCGAGGATCTTGCGCCTTCATGTTTTCATAATGCTCAAACGGTGAGGCAGGAAGCGCTACAAGTTTTCTGTCGATTTGGTAGTGAAAGAAAGTTTCGCCCAAATCGATATCCCACAAAGTCCCATCCGCATCGAATGCGGCGATCGGCTGGTCCTGTTGTCGAGAAACTTGGTCAAGTGTGTTGTTAATCGTGGCCCAAACGTCAGAGGAATAATCTTTGTATTTCATCGGGTCTTAGTATGAAATAGATACGTTCAAATGACAAGGGAGCTGGGTCCATGAGTCTGTTCTTTCGCGTTATCCAAATTGACGATCTACAAAATATTCTCGATCTCGAAAATAAAAAAATGACGGAACAATATCCCGACGAGATGGAAAGAATGATGGCCGTTTGGAACTCTAAGCATCGCATTGAAGCCCTTAATCACTACATTCCATTGGGCTGGAGTTTCCTGGCGGAAGATGTGGATACAAAAGCATTGATCGGATACTTCATCGCTCAACCTTTGTTGTTCCTGGATGGCCAAACACAAACTTTGTGGGTCGAGCACGTGCAGTCTGAAACATTGCAGGCTCGTGATGAACTTTGCGAGCTGGCTTACAAGCTAGGCCGTGAAAAACATCTGCAAAGAGTTTATTTCCCGTCGGATAATGGAGTTCCTAATTCAATTCAAAGCTTCAAACCAGCGAATTGGGCACCGGGCACAATCGCGGTGAAAACTACGAAATAGGATGAGTGTATGAAGAATTTTTCCTACGTCAATCGTCTTCAAAATTTGTCCAAAATGAAATCTCAAGAGTTCGATCTGATCATCATCGGTGGTGGGATCAACGGGGCTGGTGTCGCGCGCGATGCTTGCGCGCGCGGGATGAGCGTGGCCTTAGTTGAATCTCGGGATTTTGCTTCTGGAACGTCTTCTCGCTCCAGCAAAATGGTCCATGGTGGTATTCGCTATCTTGAAAACATGGATTTCAAACTGGTTTATGAAGCCCTGAACGAAAGAAATAAATTGTTCGAAATGGCACCGCACTTAGTGCATCCATTGCGCTTTATGCTCCCTCTATATAAGGAAAGCCGCGTGGGCATGCTGAAGATGGGCCTGGGAATGTGGTTGTACGATATCTTAGCCTTGTTTCAGTCCCCAGAAATGCACGAGCGTTTGGATGCTAAAGAATCCATGGAGCGCATGACGGATCTTCGTGAAAAAGATCTTTTGGGCGCATACGTTTATTCTGATGGATACATGGATGATGATCGCTTAGTTTTTGAAACTTTGCGCTCCGCAAATGAAATGGGAATGGTTGCAGCGAATTATGTCACTGCAACAGGCGCACAGTTCGGCGCTGACGGAAAAATTTCGGCTGTTCATTGTGAGGATCAGATTTCCAAAGATAAATTTATGATTCGCGGTCGTCATGTGATCAGCTCGGTAGGGCCTTGGACAGATCAATTAGGGGACAAGCTTTTCAAAGATTGGAAAAAGATTCTTCGTCCGACAAAGGGCATTCACTTAACTTTGCCACAACATCGCCTGCCTCTAACTAGTGCGGTGGTGATGGGTGCAGAAAAAGGTGATCGCATTGTTTTCGGTATTCCTCGTCATGATATGATCATCATTGGCACAACTGACACGGATTTTAAAGAATCCCCAGAAAATGTGACGGTGACTCCGGAAGACGTTAAATATTTGTTGGATATCACATCTCACTATTTCCCAGGTGCGAATTTGACAGCGCACGACGTGATCTCTAGTTATGCAGGGGTTCGTCCCTTGGTAAACGATGGATCATCCACAGAGGGAAAAACCAGCCGTGAGCACACGATTATTGATGATCCTCGCGGTGTTACTTTCGTCGCGGGAGGTAAATACACGACTTACCGCTTGATGTGCCAACAAACGGTTTCCCATGCATTGCGCAGTTTCCCTATGGAAGATCGCGGTCGTTTCGCGAAAAAAGATACGGCAGTGGCATTGAATGAATACACGACAGAAAGCGCATTCCACGAGGCACAGGTCTTGGTTCACGCTTGGGCCAAGGAATTCGGCCGCCCTGTGGCAGATGTCGCGGCCTTAGCGCAGAGATACGGTCGCGAAGCTGAGGTGATTCTGACGAAGTACGATTATAAGTACACCTATTGGCAACTCGAAGCGGCGCAAGCCATTGATTCCACCATGTGTCTGAACTTGCGTGACTTCTTTTCTCGTCGAGTGCACTTGTTCCTTGCGGATCGCAATCACGGCTTAAAGCATCTCGACGAAATCGTGCAGGTTTTCCAAGAGAAATTGAGCTGGACGGACAAGCGTATTCACGAAGAGAAGCACGCACTTTCGGAGTATATGGGGCGTGAGCTGGAGTGGAAGAAGCACTTATAAACAGGTCCTCATTCTGGGCCGCGTCAGGATTACTCGACTTGCGGCCTAAATATCAGTATTGACTCTGCTTTTCAATCTCCCTAGACTTGTAGTCGAAATGACACAATGAAATTTTCTTGAGAGAGATTCTGCATGAGTTTTTTTGACAAAGTACAAGACTATTTTTCCAATGATATCGCCATCGATTTGGGCACTGCCAACACTCTCGTTTATGTTAAGGGTCGCGGTATCATTCTTGATGAACCATCAGTTGTAGCAGTTCAGAAGAACTATCGCGGAATGCAAAACCGTGTTCTTGCTGTCGGTAAAGAAGCAAAGGACATGTTGGGTAGAACACCTGGTTCTATCGTAGCGATTCGCCCGATCAAAGACGGTGTTATCGCGGACTTTGAAGTCACTCAATCCATGCTTAAATATTTCATTGGTAAATCTTTGGGCGAGAAAAAATCTTTCATCCGTCCACGTATCATCATCTGCGTTCCTTACGGAATCACTCAGGTGGAAAAACGCGCGGTTAAAGAAGCAGCTCAATCAGCGGGTGCTCGTGAAGTTTATTTGATCGAAGAACCAATGGCAGCAGCAATCGGCGCAGGTCTTCCAATCACAGAACCATCAGGCAACATGGTTGTCGACATGGGTGGTGGTACGACGGGTGTCGCAGTTATCTCATTGGGTGGTATCGTTTACTGTAAATCAATCAAAGTTGCTGGCGACAAATTTGACGAAGCGATCGTGAACTATGTTCGCCGTCAGTTCAACTTGTTGATCGGTGAAAGAACTGCTGAGAACATCAAAATCCAAATCGGTAACGCCTATCCATTCGAAGAAGAAAAAACGATGGAGATTAAAGGTCGCGACCTAGTTGCCGGTGCTCCGAAAACGATTGAGATCACAAGCTCGCAAGTTAACGATGCTTTGATGGATCCATTGTCTGAAGTTGTTGATGCTGTTCGTACAGCGCTTGAAAAAACTCCACCAGAACTTGCTTCTGATATCGTAGACAACGGTATCGTTCTTACTGGTGGTGGTGCATTGCTTGCGAACCTAGACGTTTTACTAAGAGAGCGTACTGGGTTGCCAGTTTCTATCGCCGAAGATCCATTGAGCTGTGTAGTTATGGGCTCAGGTAAAGTTCTAGACCAATTGGATCTTCTCAGACAGCTGACAGTCGACTAAACTAAGGGTCACTCTACTCTTATAGGAAGTGCATGACCGAAGCCGACATTCAATCGATCGCCTTGTTTTTCTATTTTGCTTTACTAGATGACAGAAGGGCGATCGAGGCTTCGACACAGGCACTAGCCCTTTGTCGAGATAAAAAGCACCGTAATCCTGAACTTTCCACTCCTGTTGCCCTTGTCGCGGCAACCAAGATCACTTGGGACAAATACAAAGTGCGAGTGACTCGTGGCCGTCCAAACACCTCTGTAGAATCCGGCTGGCTGATCCCAGAGGGTGTTGATTTGGGTCCCTGGCGCGAGTTTCAAAAAACAGCTTCTGAAGACGAGTTGTTAACCGTTATTTGGTCAAAAATTCTAAATGTTGAAGATAACGATATCTCTGAAGGCTTGGGTATTACTCAAGGCACGATTCGCTATCGTTTGGGCCGAGCCCTTAGAAAGCTAGGCACAATGACTCAAGGTGTGGGTAAGTTAAAGCATGGCACAGCCGGGCGATAAGATTCCTCTATCTAAAAAAGGCAAAAGGGAGATGTCTCCCTTTATTGGCCATGAGCTACTTTACGATTATTTGTCGGGCATGCTCGATGATGAAAGAAAGTCAGCGGTGGAAGATCACGTAAAGTTTTCCCGTGATGCCCAATTAGATTTAAATAAAATCCAAAATGGCGAAGCTTACGCAAAACAATTGGCTAACACCATTGTTTCTCAACCGATCATTGAACAGATTAATACCCCGTCGACTTATCTGACGGTTCTAATGCAAAAATCAAATTTTGATCGTTGGCCTCAGGGACTGAAATGGGGGCTTGAAGCTCTCGTGGTTGTTGCGGTTATCGTGACATTGCTGACGGTTGCTCCATGGCAAAAAGTTTTGCAAATCGGCATGAGCGGAAACACCAAAGAAGTGGTTCTTGCTGAAGTTACTAAAACTGAAAAGGTTGCCCAGGTCGAAGAAAAACCTCAGTTCCAAGATGAAGAGCCTAAAACTGAAAAGCCACTTCAAACTCCTAAACCATTACCGACGGCTGAGGTGAAAGCAACGCCAGCGGCGACAGTCGCTGCCACAGCGATTTCACCAACAGCGACTCCTGCAGTGCCTTCGCCGACACCAGCGGCAACAGTGGCGGCTGCGACTGCTGCAGCCACGAAACCAGCAAAAACCGAAGTGGCTGAAAAAGATGAAGAATCTGATGCAGTGGCATCGGGTGGATTTTTATACCGTGGTGAAATTGCGGTGACGAACTTATCTGTGGTGGGGCCTAAGATTACAGAAAAAATCAAAGAGTTCGGTGGTCGTAAAGCCGGTGAAGTGGAGTTAGGTTGGCAGAAATCTCCGACTTCAACTTATTATCACTTTACGTTGCCTGAAGCGAAATACCAAGACCTCAACACATTCCTTGGCACTTACGGAAAAGTTCATTTGAGCAAGGAAAAGCATCCCCGCATGATGCCTGACGGAATTATCCGTCTAATTATCACAGTGGATGAAGATAAAAAGTGAAAACCTTAAGACGGAAACCTAAGAGATCCCTACGTACGATTTTAATCGTATGGTCTCTTTTATTTTCTGTCGTCCCCTTGGCCTTCGTAACGATTTACTCGATGAAAAAATACGAACGGGCCATCGACCATGAGTTGACTCAGCGTTTGACAGGAAATGCACGTGAAGTAGAAATCATGCTGAATGACTACCGCACGACTTTGCAACAACGTCGCGAACGTTATCTGCGTGATCCAAGTCTTACTTACCACTTATCCATGGGTGACGGTGCCACAGTTCGCAGCGTTGCAAACACATGGATTAGAACAGATGACACTTCTAGTTTGACGTTCTTTAATCGAGAAGGCCGTATGCTTGCATCGGTCTTCAAAGACGACAAGGGTGTTGTTCGCAGCTTTATGCCAGGACAAGACGCGGTCTTTCTGTCAGCGAAATACATGGCTGAAGTTAAGGAAAAGCAAGAGGTCGGTGTTGCTGAATATAGTGATGCTCGCAAATTGAATTTGATCGTTATTACCCAGGTAAATAATGGTGCGGGGCGATTGATCGGTTACATGGAGCAAGTCATTGATGTTAATCAGGCTTATCTCACGAAAATTAAAAATCGACTTAAAGTAGAGTTGATCCTTTTCAAAGACAACGGTGACATGGTGGCAGCAAGCCATCCGGATTTCTATCTTTATAAAAAAGGTTTCTTTAAAGATTATTTCCATCCTCAAAAAGATCTTTTCTTTGATTTAAATGTGCGTGGAAATCCTTATGGATTTTTGGTTTATCCTATTGATTGGGGCATTTCAAAATTCTATATGGCACTGGGTGCTTCTAAAAGTGAATCAGCGGCGGTCCTTCGCAACGTCAACATCGCTTTTATGACGGTGGTAGGCGCTGTTGTGATGTTATTGATTTTAACGATTCTGGTAACATCAAGTTGGGTTCTAAAGCCGCTATATGATCTGGTAGATGCTCTTCAATCTTTCGAGTCTCAAGAACAAGCTGTCACAATTCCGGTTAAGAATGACACCGAGATTGGTCTATTGACAGAGAGTTTCAACGAGATGAGTAAGAAGATTTGGACGGCTCGTTCTGATCTTAGGAAAAAAATCACTGAGCTTGAATCTGCCAATCGCGAACTGAAAGACACTCAAACAAAATTAGTTCACTCTGCAAAGATGGTAAGCCTTGGTCAATTGGTTGCTGGTGTTGCACATGAGTTAAATAATCCAATTGGTTTTATTTACTCGAATATGACTTATCTACGGGATTATGGCGATAAGCTCATCAAACTTGTCGAAACCGCAGAGAAAGACGTCACAAAACTTCCTGATCTTAAGGAAGAGTACGAGTTTGATTACATCGTGAAAGACATGCCTAAGCTTATTTCATCTTGTCAGGATGGCGCACGCCGTACGCGTGATATTGTCCTAGGGCTGCGTAATTTCTCTCGCTTAGAAGAAGCGAAACTGCAAGAGATCGATTTACATCAAAGTTTGGATACGACTTTGAATCTTCTTCAAGGGGAGATCAAGGGGCGCGTGGAAATTCATCGTCAGTACGAGCCGACACCCCATATTCATTGTTATGCTAGTCAGATCAATCAAGTCTTCATGAACATTTTGTCAAATGCCGTGCAAGCGATCGATGGTCCTGGACACGTATGGATATCGACAATGCCCTTAAAAGACTACAAAGCTAAAGACAGCAAAAACAAATCGGGGTGGGTGCAGATCTCAATTCAAGACAGTGGAAAAGGCATGAGTGCTGAGACCATTGATAAAATTTTTGATCCTTTTTTCACGACCAAAGGCGTGGGACAAGGAACTGGATTGGGCTTGAGCATCTCTTATGGAATCGTGCAAAATCACGGTGGTGAGGTCCAGGTTAGGTCTGAAGTGGGTGTAGGGACTGAGTTTATCGTGATTCTGCCGGTATACCCTCCCGTACAAGAGAAAAATACACAACTAACGTCCTAAAGCTTTAGTCCTGGTTGGCCGATTCTTATCTTATGTCGGCCTTTATCAAAAGCCTTATCACTGTCTCAATTCTGATCTCTTCGGTAGCGATGGCTAACGAGAGTGCCTCACTGCAATTGGTGGCTTATGTGCCATTGCGTGCGAACGTCTCCGTTACGCAAGACCCTGTGACCAAAAAAATCGTGGCAGTGAACAAGGGCTCTCAATCCATTAAGGTCCAGACTGTTAGCAGATTTCCTGCTTCGACGGTTACTATTATTGCTCCGTAAAATTGCTAAGACTATCATGGAAACATGAAGTTCTTTGCAGCAATCTCCACAGTCCTTTTTTCCTTTCCAGTATTCGCTTTCCGCTTAGATCCGATGGTGGTGAACTTTGCGCCTTCGGGAAAACTTGCGACCCAAGTTGTGACATTGGATAACCCTTCCAACGACAAAATTCCTGTTCAGGTCGAAGTGGTGACTCGCGATGAAAAATCAGGAACGGAAAAGCGGGAAAAGACCACGGATTTCACGATCTATCCAGAACAAGTCGTGCTACTTCCTCGTGAAAAAAGAAACGTGCGAATTACCTTTACTGGTAAATCTCCTAAAGAGGAAAAATCTTATAGAATTATTGCCACTCAGCTTCCAGTGGAGTTGAAAGAAACAAATGCAAAGGCTGCCAAGAAAACCGGAGCCAATGTTACGTTCATGTTGCAATATGTGGCCTCGGCTTACGTGACCCCCAAGGATGCAACCCCGGATGTGAAGGTCAAAGAGGTGAAAGTAACATCCCCGAAAAACATTTCTGTGACTCTTTCAAATGATGGAAATGCGCACAAAATCGTTTATGTAAAATCTTTTAAAGTTTCAGAAAAAGGAAAAGTCGTTGAAGAGGTGTCCAAACCTCAAGGGATTGAAGGCACGAACTTTCTTGCGAAAACACAAAAGACTGTTGCAGTTCCTCTGACAAAAGCTCTTAAGGGTCATGACGCCACAGTCGCTATCGAGTTTGCGGAGTCCGCTGATTGAGATCGCTACTGGCGGCAGTTATCTTATTTGTTTCGGCACTAGCCTCTGCAGCAGGGGTGCGCCCTGATTTGCCAAAACCTTACTTAATGGCACCCGTGATTTTGGACAGCCGTGAGATGGTTCAGGTATGGGTTTTCCCCAGAGATTCCCACAAAGAATTTATGGTTGAGGCGGGTCCTTTATTAGACGCTCTAAAAAGAACCCTTAAGGATGGAAATTTTAAAATCGTCAAATCTCTTGTTCAACCTAAGGGCGTTCTAAGTTTGGCAAATTTGGATGCCGCCGGTTTAAAGCCCGTCTGGAATGAGGCCAATCTAGAATTGGTTTTAAATATCCCGTTAAATTATCGAAAAGCCAAAGACCTCAGTGTTACCTATATCGAGGTGGATGAAAACAGATACTATCGACCTGATGCTCATAGCGGTTATTTGAACTTCCGTGCAAGCCAACCGTATCAGCATGGTGAGAGTATTGCAGGCGGAAAACTGCCCTTGGTGGGACGTTTTGATTTGGTTGAAAATGTTCAAGGCTTTGTTTTAGAAGCGGGCACTGAATATCAGGAGCACGCTGACTATTCTTGGAATCGTCAAGACACGCGGATAAGAACGGATGATGAAACGAATATGATTCGCTACACGCTGGGCGATCTATCCACGTATTCACGCGGGTTTCAGGCGGCACCCTCTTTGGGTGGTTTATCTTTCAGCCGCGAATTTTCTATTCAACCGTATCGAACTCTTCGCCCCATCAGTCGAACCGAAATTGAAATAAAAAGGCCATCCCTTGTTGAAGTGTATGTGAATGGACTTCTGACAAGCCAACAACGTTTGGGACCCGGCAGGTTCAATGTGCGTGATTTCCCAACGGCAATTGGACTAAGTGATGTCAGAATCAAAGTACGAGATGATTTGGGACAGGAAGAGACCTATGATTTTTCTCTGTTGTTTGAAAATTCAGTCTTGAATGAAGGCACCCAAGAATTCTCTTATAACTTTGGTAGTCCGTGGGGGCAGTCGCAGGGCGATCGCAACTATTCTAATGAGGGAATATTTTCTTCCTTATTCCATCGGTGGGGCGTGACTGACAAAATAACATTGGGAGTGAATTTTCAAAACTACCTAGATAAAACCATGCCTGGAATTGAATACACTCAGATTGCTGAATGGGGTTTGCTGTCTTTGGATTCTGCCTACGGGACTGCGAATGGCTTAGGTGGTTGGGGAAATCGTTTAACATACAGAAGTTTAGATCGCATGTACGGTTATAACGTTCCTTTTGTCGCTGCTGCCGAAGTTCAAGTGCGTGATCCTGAATTCCAGCAACCTGTCGCCATTGATGTACTACAGGCAAATATTCTAAGACGCTATGATCTGCAGCTTTCAACAGCATTCGGACTTGGCGGGATTTGGGGTGTCGGTGGAAGTTATGAAGCCGTGCCTGCTGGGTCACCTGATCGCAGATTTTATCGGACGAATTTAAGTTACCCGATTAATATTTCCAACCGTATCGAGTTTTCTATAGTGCGCGAAGTTTCAGATCATCAAGAAGATCGCGGATTGATAAGCTATTTTTGGTCTGAGCCGGCGGGACGTTACAGTGTCAGTGCCTATCATGAGACCTTAACGAAAAGCACGACGGCAACGGTAAATCGTAATAATTTTTATAACTATGACGATGTCAGGGCTTCAGCATCTATACAACGTCTGAATGACAGTACCAATGGCACTCTGTACGCGGAATACTTGACTCAGCCTGCCAGCTATCGCTTGGATCAATTCTCGACCTCTACCAATGGACAAAGTATAAATACTACGACGGTCGGGATTTCTACAGCCTTTGCTTGGGTTGGAAACCGGGGAGCTTTTTCTCAGCCCATCACGGATTCATTCATCTTGATCGCCTCCGACAACTTTCCAAAGGGCAGCGAAATGTTGATAAATCCCATGGGCACAAAGGGTGAAGCTCAGCTTGGACCTCGCAGCAGCGCCGTCTTAAAAGATCGCACGTCGTACTATCGCTATATGGTTAATCTGGATTCGACCTCTCTGCCAACGGGCTACCTATTGGATAAAGAGTACTATGGTGCTATGCCGACATATAAAAGCGGTATCTTAATTGAGACTACGATGAACCGTAAAGTCATGGTGAAGGGTCGTTTGATCATGAACGATCAATCACCGCTAGCACTGGTTGCAGGGGATGTAGTCAATGAACAAGGCCAGCTTGTAGACAATACGTTCTTTACGAACCGCAACGGTCAGTTTGTAATCGAAGGTCTGGCTCCTGGTAAATATAAAGTCATGACGGATCGTCCAGACCTATCAGGTTTCGAAATCATGGTTACCGATGATCCAAGTAACTCTGTGAACGTAGGTGACATTGTCGTCACCAAGGAGGCGCGATGATAAAGCTTGCCCTCGGGATTTTATTATTAGCATCCATGGCACACGCTGATAACGACGATTGCCGACAAATGCAGCTTCAAGCACAGCAAACGGCATTTGATCTGACGATAAATCCCAACATCACTTCGAATTTAATCGTCAAAGCAGACACGCGGGTCAAGGGCTGCAGCTTCTTTATAACCTTTGATTACGGATTATCTGCTAACTATGCTTCTAGGTCTTTGAAGTATGGGTTGGTTTATGCTTGGCCATTTAATATGTACAAGGATTCAGGCAATACCCAGGTCCTAAAAAACTTCCCACAGGTTAACGACTACAACGACGTTCTGAATGGAAGTTTGCCCGACAAGGCCGGCAGTGACACGCAGGTTACGGTCCCCTACTGGGTGACAGTGGATATGTCTTCTCCCTGGAGACAACAGGGCACATATTCCGAATGGATCACCGCCACTTTATACCGAGGAACCTTATCTAGCTATCAGTATGTTTCATCGGTGCAACTAGCTTTTTATATGAATGCGCCAAAGCGAGCCGACGTTTCGGTCGTCCCGTCTGGTGGTTCGTTTAACATTGCTGACGTAACAGAGACTTTAGATTTCGGTGAGCTTGCGGTGGGTACAGCGCGCAGTTGTGATGTGATAGTAAAATACAACGCAGGATATGTCTTATACGCTTCGTCTCAAAACAACGGCCGAATGAAACACGAAACGACCACGTCTTACATTCCGTATTCGATTTCGATTGGGGGAACGAGTGTGAATTTAGCCTCTTCTGCCAACAGCCCCGTGCAAGTGAAACGGGAGTTAGGATCTTCCCCGTCCAGCGGAAAAATTCTTCCGACTACTGTGACCATCGGAAATTACACCCAAGACCAGGCTGGAAATTTCAGCGATATAATAACCTTAACGGTACAGTCTGCAGAATAAAAAAAGCCCTTCACGCTGAAGGGCTTTTTTTTCAAAGACTAAGAGATCGCAAAATTACTTAGCAGTGATAGTGAAAGTAACTGTATCTTTGTATGTACCTTCAAGAGCATTGGCGTTACCAGTGATTTTCAAACCAACTGATTTAGTCGCAGTTGTTTTTTGGCTCAAAGAGCTTACGTCAGTCACTGTTTGAGAAGATGACAATGATTTTTCTTGGCCATTGTACAACAAAGAATAATTGATCGCAGCTGCATCAGATGCGTTTGAATCATCCATAGTCAGTTTACCATTGTGAGCAGAAGAAGCTGTTACAGTGTAACCAGCTTTACGATTTGAAGTTTCAAATACGTAAGCGATGTTATCAACTTGGTTAGTACCCGCAGTTGTCAATTTAGTAGAGTCGATCGTGTAAGCTTGCTCGATAGCACCTGTTTCAACGTTTGTTGAAGCGATAGTGATATAAGTAGCTGCTGGTACGGCGCCGGTGAGTTTCAACGTGGCTTGAGTAGCTGCGAATGCTGGAGCTGCAACAACAACAGTAGCCATAAGAGCAGTGATTTTTGCGATCGTTTTCATCGGGAGTACTTCCTTTCAAAGAAGTTAAGTTATTTGGTGTAATGTCATAGAACACTAGTTCACCAACCGTGCCGAGCCAGGATAGCCGTGAAGCTCAGATATATGACAGATGGCAGGTTAAGAAGTGGTTAAAATTTAGTCAAAAGACTGAAAATTGCAGACAGTGTCAGGGCTGACGTCCAGTATATTAGAGCTGAATTCATTTATCCCTTGGTCGAAGGTACTAAAGCTTTGGTCGCATTCCTTCAAGAGATGTCTCATTTAGCCGATAATAATAGCGATGGCTCAAGAGAAATCCTCGAATGACAACAACAAGCTTCTAGCAATCCTTTTATTTTTAGGAGCAGGAATTCTTGTATTGATGTCTATGGGGAACGATGGCTCTGGGAAATCAGAGGGTTCAGGGATCGCCAAAACTGATAAGTTTACGAAGTCCGTGAACAAGCATTTGATGGTAACGAACGAAAAAATGGAATTTGATCGTCGTCGTATTGAACTTGAAAATGCTGCGAACTCTAACTTTAATGCTACAAAAGCCCAAGCTACTTACAATGCTCAAGATTCTGGTTTGGACCTGTCAAATGATTCAAAAGCGGCAGAAGTTGCGGAACTTTTGGGGCGGGGTGAGCGCAAAGAAAACACCTCCAATAATCCCCACGATGTTATTCAAAGAGAGCTTTTCAACGCTCAACAAGACGCTCAATATTCTGAAGCTTACAAAGAAGAGTATGCTCGTCAGTTTGTAGAGAACGCTGCCAAAGGTGGCTACAAAGTTATTCTTGATGAAAATTATCGCGTGCGTTCGGTGACGCCGATCAATCGTCAACCGGGCAGCATGGATATTTTCAATTCAAATGGAAATGCTGTTCAGTAATTCAGTCGGGCCGATTTCTTTAATGTCTTAAAAAAACCATTGTCTGCCATACTATAATAATCGGCATCACTAAATATGATGTGATCGATCAGCGGGATCTGAAAGATCCTTCCACAGGTATGCATCTTACGTGTGGTTATTAAATCCTGTTCCGAAGGCTGTACACTGGCGCTGGGATGATTATGTGCCATCATAAAAAAACTGGCGTTCTTAATTATCAGAAATCTGAAAATGTCGCGTGGATGTGTGGGGCAGTGATCCGCAGTCCCACGAAAAATCATTTCCGTCGCTATGACTTGAAGTTGGGGATTTAATGCAATGACCCACAGCTCTTCAGCAAAAGGATTGATGAGTGATTTCAAGGACTCAAATGCGGCAGCGCTACTGGTAATTTCTGTCATTCTTCCAGACCATTGCAAGAAGCACAGGCAGTTAGAGTCAGGAATCACTGCGCAAATCAGGACGGAAATTGGACGCCCGTCTTGGCTCGCTCGGGCATGACTTGCACCTGGGAATTCATAGGCATAGACTTGGTGGAATAAGGGGTATTTATGATCAAGAATTTGCTAATTGGTGCAATGACTGTTTCTATGTTGGCTCTTGCGAGCTGCGGTCCGAAAGCTTTCACTAAAGGTTCGTATGATGACGTTAACAGAGAAAATCTGCTGAACGATCAATGGTCAGAAACGGATATGCAAAAAGCTGTTCAAGATCTAGTGGCAAGCTCTCTACAATCTCCTGCCATCACTCAGTCTAAAAAAATGCCTGTGGTGATCGTCACTGGTTTGCAAAACAAAACAAGCGAGCACATCGACACTCAAAGCATCATGGATATGATCCGTGTTGAACTTATGAAATCCGGCAAAGTCGCGTTCATCGATAAAGAAGCACGTGGCGATATCGCTGATGAATACAATTATCAAAATTCTGGTATGACTAGCGCTGAAACTAAAAAAGGCCCGGGCGGTCAAATTGGTGCAGACTTCATCATCAACGGCCGTTTGGATTCTATCGTTCAAGAAGTGGGCAAAGACAAATCTGTGTACTATAAACTGACATTGAATTTGACGAATTTGAAAACAAGCATGATTTCTTGGTCTGACCAAAAGCAAATCCGTAAAGTATTTAAGAAAAAATCTATCGGTCTATAATGATTAAATCCCCAAAAAGACTCATGGCCTTCGTGGGTCTTTTTTTTCTTCTCTTAACGACAGGTTGTGCCTCCTATCAGACGAAGGTGGATAAAGCCCGTTCGTCTTTGGCAGCTCGTGATTACGATGCGGCTCTTAAAGTGCTTGAACCTCTTGCAAACAAAGATGACGGCGACCAATTGGTTTACCTTTTGGATTATGGTACCGCATTGCAAGTTTCAGGAAAAATCGGTGAAAGTAATAAAACATTTCTGAGCGCAGATAAGCTTTCCGAGCAGATCGATTACCAATCCATTTCTCGAGTCGCTGGATCGTTGGCATTAAGCGAAGGAATGGTTCAATACAAAGGCGATACTTTCGAAAAGATTTTTATCAATGCCTATCTTGCCATGAATTTTTTAGAGCAGGGTAAGCTAGACGATGCGTTGGTGGAAGCTCGTCGTATCAATGAAAAATATCAAAAATACCGTCAGGATGAAAAACAGAAATTTGAACTGAATCCCTTCAGTAAATATTTGTCTGCTCTGACATGGGAAGCGAATCGCGATTTTGATGACGCCTATATCGCTTATCATGAATCCTACAAACTCGATCCCTCGATCTCTCATATCGGGGAAGATTTAATTCGATCGGCAAAACTCGCTCGTCGAATGGATACTTATCAAGATTGGAAAAAGAAATTTCCTGAAGTTAAGGAAAATCCTGATTGGTACAACAAGTCCCTAGGTGAACTTGTGATCATTTACCAACAAGGTTGGGGGCCAAGAAAGTTCCCAGCAAAAAATGAATACCGCTTGCCCGCCATGTATCCCACTCCAAGCTCTACAAAAATCGCACGTCTAACGATTGATGGTGGACCAACCATGGTCAGCCACCCAGTTTATGATGTACAAGATGCCGCGATCAAAACTTTGAAGGAAGATTATGGAATTCTGATCGCAAAACGACTTGCGGGCTTTGCCTCCAAGGCGGTGTTGGCTGATCAAGTTCGCCAGAAAAATCAATTACTGGGTGATTTAACTTTCTTGGCTTTGAACATCGCTGATCAGGCAGACTTGCGTCAGTGGTCGATGCTTCCACAAACAATTCAGCTGATCCGAATTCCTTTGAAGCCGGGAGAATACAAATTCAACCTTGAAGGGTTGGATTTGTCGGGGACTCCGACGGGCGAATCTTTAAAAGGGCAGACAGTCACAATTAAATCAGGACAAAAGAAGTTTATCGTTTGGCGCTCCCTTAAGTAGGAACGTTGGCAAATTCCTTTTTCCTGCGTTGCTCCCTCGTCGGCGTACAGGTAGTACGCCTTCCTCATCGCGCCTTGGTAAAAGAAATTTTCCAAGCGTTCTGTTTTGCGGGAATTTTTTTGGAAAATAGGCAAAAAAAAGGCCCAGCGTAAGCTGAGCCCTTCATCAACATTCTGTGGTGACAGAATTAGTTGTTCAAACCAAGTGAAGAACCCGGAAGATTCGGAGTTTCTTCGTCTTGTTGAAGACCTGGAAGAACAGTTGCTTTTTCAGCAGCTACTTTAGCAGTAGTGTCTGTGTTGTAGCGAGTTGCAGCAGTAGCAACACGGTTTTCCAAGTTTTGTTTCATTTCCGCAGACGCATTTTCAACAACTGTGTTTACTTGTTGTTTAGTCATGTAGTCTTGAGGGAATGCACCAAGTTTCGCAAGGTAGCCAGAGATGCTGCCGTTGCCATTTTGGATGATTTCACGAAGTGTGAAAAGAGGAGCGTATTGAGATGCTTTCTTTTCAGCTTCAAAGATGATCTGAGTCAAAGTTGCAGCAGTGATATCGTTTTTTGATTTATTATCGATAACCATTACTTCTTCGTTTGTACGAATCATTTTAGCGATATCGTCCAAAGTCACGTAGCAGCTTTGTTGTGTGTCATAAAGTTTGCGATTCTGATAACGCTTGATGATTTTAACTTTAGAGTTTGGCTTAGATGTCATTGTTTCGTTTTGGTTGATCAAAAGTGCCTCCCAATTTGAAATTTTCCCCAAAATATCCATGAGATAAGTGCTAAAGTATTCAGCACATCCCCCGGTCGATGGGCGCAACCTATCCCCGGTGCCATGCCTTGTCAAGCGGTCCTCAAATCAAAAGAAAAGACTCTAGGCGTTAAAACACCTCGAAATGGGAAATTGGATCCGTCCAAACCCCTGTTTGTTTTTTTCCGCAAATTCTTAGACCTTTGTCTAAAGTTTTTATCCTAAGCCACCGAAACGTAAATAAGGTCGAATACGTTGCGGGTGGTAATTTAATGAAACATGAGAAAAATCAAGAGTTTAAGTCATCAGGGGTTCTGACTCTGCTAGGTCTCCTGGGCTTCTCCGCAACTATCATTGCCTCCCCCTGGAACCAGTCCGCCCAAGACGCCGATACCAAAGCCGCTCTGCAGAAAGCAGAGGTGGTAGGTTACCAAGTTGTACAGATTTATCGCGAGGCGACAAAGGTTTCTGCGGCGCCGAAAGACACTTCTGGAGGCCGTTTGCCCGCTTCAATCGGCCCTGCGGCAGACTCGATCGAGAGCCTTCGTTCGACTGGAACGATGGGAACTGACCCGTGGGGTCAGCCATACCACTACCGCGTACTTCCAAACGCCGAAAGAAACTCGAACATCCGCATCGTTGTTTGGTCCTCAGGGCCGAATGCAAGAGTTGAAAGCAAAGATTTGGAAAACGAAGACAAAAAAGTTTCCGGTCAGCCGGTTTTTGGTGGCGACGATGTGGGAGTGGTCTTGAGCATGTCTCAAAACTAGAATTTCTGGCCCTGTACTTGGGTCAAGTTATTGCGAGCCTTCGTCAAGGTTTTCACATATCTCACCGAACAGCCTAGTGACCAAGGAGATCCAATGCTTCTTCAAACTAGGACCGGAATTTTCGCAGCGCTCTTTCTCTCGCTAACAGCGTGCGCGACATTCACGTCACACGAAACTGAAAAGGCGCCGTACTACGAAGCCTCTTTCAATGATCATAATCGTGCTCCGGCATCTCTGACGCCTCCCCCAATTACTTCGAAAGATGGCCAAGCCACTCTTGATCCTTTGTATATGCGTACACAAGCGGATTATTTTTTCGCGATGGGTGAGGCATATGCTTTAGAGGGCAATCCAAATAAAGCTATCGAGTCATTCAAAATGACTTTGGTTTATGATCAAAACTCTCCAACAGTGCACATGCGTCTGGCGGCTGAGTTTCTAAAACTTGGGATGATCTCCGAATCATTGTCCCAAGCTGAAGAGGCCACTAAGAAAGATCCGAAAAACATCGATGCTCACTTGTTATTGGGTGGTTTGTATTCTTCTATGAAGCTTTATCCAAAAGCGATGGATCAATACCAATATGTCATGAAGCTTTCTCCCGCGAATACAGAAGCTCCGCTTTACATTGGTGCTTTGTATTCTGAGCAAAAGCAATACGATAAAGCCGTACAATATTTTGAGTCTTTGTTGAAAAATCCAGAATACACAACGCCGTATCTAGCTCATTACTATATTGGCCGCGTACGTATGGAGCAATCAGAAGCTAAATTCCAAAAACAAGCTGAAGCTTCTTTCAAAACGGCCTTAAAATTAAAGCCAGACTTTGCTGAAGGTGTTTTGACTTTGGGTATGCTTTACACAAAACAAAAACAAGAAGAAAAAGCGATGGCAATGTATCGTGCTTTCCAAAAGGAAAATACGCCAAATCCAAAAATCGCTGATGTTCTTGCGCAAACTTACATCGAACAAGGTAAGTATGATTTGGCATACGACCAATTGGAAGTGCTAGAGCAAAACTCTGAGGAGCCATTAAACATCAAAATGAAAATGGCGTTAATTTTGATCGAACAAAAACGTTATGACGTAGCGATCGATAAGTTAGAACAAATTCTTAAAGAGGCACCAGATTCAGACAAGATCCGTTTTTACTTGGCAGCCGTTTACGAAGAAACACGCCAGTCTGAAAAAGCGGTACGTGAATTCAAAAAGATTCCAGTATCTAGCACTTATTATGGTGAGTCAGTTGTTCATGCAGCTTACTTACTAAAAGGTTTGAATCGTTTGGATGAAGCGATCGAGCTTGTGTCTAAAGGTTTGAAGGATCGTGCTGATCAGCCACAAGTGTACGCGATGTATGCTTCTTTGCTGGATGAAAAGAACGATTTCAAAGCTGCTGCTAAAGTTTTAGAGCAAGGTCTTGAAAAATTCCCAGAAAATGCTCAGTTGAGATTTTACTTCGGTACTATCAACGATCGCATGGGTAACAAAGACATTGTTGTCTCTGAAATGAAAAAAGTGTTGGAGCTAGATCCAAATCACGTACAAGGGATGAATTACTTGGCATTTACGTGGGCTGAGATGGGTCAAAACTTGGATGATGCTGAAAAGCTAGCTCGTCGTGCGATGCAACTAGAACCTCAAGACGGTTATGTTCTGGATACTTTGGGTTGGATTTTGTTCAAACAAAACAAGACAGTTGAATCAATCAAGTTCTTGGAAGCCGCTCATAAATATCAAGGTACAGTCAGCGTTATTGCTGAGCACTTGGGTGATGCATACTACAAGCAATCAATGGTTGATAAAGCTAAGAAAATGTATCGCAAAGCTGCGGATCTTGAAACTGACAAACGCAAAGTTCAAGAAATTCGCGCTAAGATCACTGCAATTGAAAAACAAGAAATGGGTTCTCCAAGATTGCCGGCTTCTGTTAACACAACATCAGCTGAGCACACTGCTAAATAAACTCCTTGGTCGGAGAGCATTCCTGGAAAACTCGCGCAAGCCCACTTCAACAAGTGGGCTTTTTTTTATTTCTTATCGAAGGCGTTCTTGTTTTTCATCTCTATATATAGATAGAAACAAGTAAAAAACATAATAGGTAAGGCCAGAATCAATCCATAGCCGCGCATGTAGGTGGCAATTACGAGTGCAGTAGAAATGACGAGAGTTGCCGGAAAGTAGGAGCCAAAATTTTTAACAGAGGCAATGGCTGTTCTGTCTAAGGCTTTGGCGATTCCTTGATGAGTTTCCAGTTGCAGATTCAGTCCGTGAGTCAGGATGAAGTAAAAGAATACTCCCATTGCCATCAATCCAAAACCTGCAGGCAGTGATTGAATCAGGGGTTGAGGACTATGGATGACTCCAAATGCCGAGCCCATCAAAATTCCTGAAGGCATCAAAATCACGGCGGTGATTATCCAGGACACCCAGTCTTTTTGCAAATGAGTGAAATCACGGTCCCAGCGGCCTTTTTGCAATCGCAAATTCGCAAGTTCTTGAAATATTAAAAGTCCTACAGCAATCAACAATGCACCGATCATGGGAACCACTTGAGAAAAGAAGGTGAACACAGTGGCAAGGACCCCTAAGAGAAGGCTGTCTTTCCAATTTCTGCGGAACATGATGAATGCTTGTTTAACTGATTGCATTTCCATATGCTAAGGGAATGAAAATTCTTTGGCGACAATTAATATCATTGATGCAGGGTCTTTTTCTTTTAATTGCGGTGATCTTTCTGAAAGCCTGTGCAAGCAAGCAAGTACATGAAGGTCCACTTCAGCAAGCGGAGTGGGATACAAAAGCGATGATTCGCGACATGAAAGAAAACAAAACACAGACTGTATCTATAGATCTGATGGCGGTTAAGAACCAAAGAGTGCGTTTGGATGTGACGGCGATGATGGGCTTCAACGTCGCATCGTTGGTTATGTCTCCCAAAGAAATTGCTTATGCCATCTATCCCAAAAAAGAATTCTATTATGGAAAGAACTCTGAAAAGTCTATCGAGCGTATAATGGGTTTGAGTTTGCATCCAATGAATCTGGCGAACATTGCATTTGAAGAGCCTGTACGTGGCCCGGGATGGATCTGCGAGCAGGACAATTTGAAGGTTTTGTCGAAGTGTGAAAATAGGCAGCGTTCTATTCGAGTTGAATGGAAAGATCGTACTCCTGAAGGACAAAAGAAAGTTGTAATTACGGCCCCGCAATTGGAGATGCAGTGGCTGTTTAAACCGCCCCAGACTGAGGTCCAGTTCAAAGCTGAGACGTTCACTCTGAAACAACCCGATGGTTTCAAGGCAATACAAATAAATTAAAAAACTCGTTAACCGTCTAGTATTGAGGCATAATCTTAGTCAGTAGGTGTGTCACAAATCACCGGGGAGAGTATTATGTCCTCTAAGATTGACCTTCACTCGCTGATCAGCAACTGGCAGAACTCCAGCGTCAATGCTAAAGAACATTGGAGCGGTACTTTCTCTGAGTACTTGGATCTCGTCAAAGCCAATCCAAAAATCACTCGAAATGCTTATCAGCGCATGTATGACATGATCGTTGAAGAGGGCACTGAGACTTATCTCGATTTCAAAAAAGAAGTCGTCAGATACAAATTCTTTACGGATCAGTACAACAACGGCAAAGATGCGGTCTACGGGCTAGATGTGCAGTTGATGAAATTGGTGAATATCTTAAAGTCCGCCTCTTTGGGTTACGGCACAGAGAAACGTGTGATCCTTTTGCACGGTCCGGTGGGAAGTGCGAAATCTACAATTTGTCGCATGCTTAAAAAAGGTTTGGAACGCTACTCTCATCAACCACAAGGTGCTTTGTATACTTTCGAATGGATTGATGAAAAAAATGAGCTTAAAGGTTTGCTGGGGAAAGATGTCAAAGTCTTCCACTCGCCAATGAACGAAGAACCTTTGTTATTGATCCCTGAAGAAATGCGCTCCTCCCTGTATGATCAAATCAATAAAGGCCAAGAAGGTTCTTTCCGCGTTCACGTGGATGGAGAGCTTTCTCCTCCATCTCGCTTTATCTTTAAACATTTGATGGAGCACTACGATGGCGATTTGATGAGCGTGCTAAAACACGTTCGTGTAAAACGTTTATTTATTTCGGAAGCAGATCGTATCGGTATTGGTACTTTCCAACCGAAAGATGAAAAGAATCAGGATTCCACGGAGCTTACAGGTGATATCAATTATCGTAAGATCGCAGAATACGGTTCTGATTCAGATCCACGCGCGTTTAACTTTGACGGGGAATTCAACGTTGCCAATCGCGGAATGATTGAATTCGTCGAGGTTCTAAAACTTGATGTTGCCTTTCTGTATGATCTTTTGGGTGCGTCCCAAGAGCACAGAGTTAAACCGAAAAAATTCGCTCAGACACATATCGATGAAGTGATCATCGGGCATACGAATGAACCTGAATATCGTCGTTTGCAAGACAACGAATTCATGGAAGCCCTTCGTGACCGTACTGTGAAAATCGATATTCCGTACATCACTCGTTGGAGAGATGAGATCAATATCTATAAACGTGATTTCAACTCCCAAAAAGTGCGCGGTATTTCCATTGCTCCTCACACGGTTGAGATGGCGGCGATGTGGGCAATCCTCACTCGCTTGGAAAAACCGAAGAAAGCAAACCTCACTCGTTTGCAAAAATTGAAACTGTATAATGGTAAAACGCTTCCGAATTACACGGAAGACAACGTACGCGAGCTTCGTAAAGAAACTCAGCGCGAAGGTTTAGAAGGTATTTCGGCTCGTTATATCCAAGATAAACTTTCCAATGCGCTAGTGAACGCTCAGCAATCCAATAAAGGTTCTGTGAATCCGTTCATGGTCTTTAAGGAATTGGAATCCGGTCTTAAGAGTCACTCGCTTCTTTCAAACGAAGAACTAAAAGCTGAATACAAAGAGCTTTTGGGTGTCGTGATGCAAGAATATGAAGAGATCATTAAGGCTGAAGTGCAACGTGCAATCAGTGCTGACGAAAGCGCGATGGCAAGATTGTGCTCCAACTATATTGATAACGTAAAAGCCTATACTCAAAAGGAACGCGTTCGTAACCAGTTCACTGGGAATGACGAAGAGCCGGATGAGCGTTTGATGAGATCGATCGAAGATAAGATCGAAATCCCAGAGTCACGTAAAGATGATTTCCGTCGTGAGATCATGAATTACATCGGGGCTTTGGCTCTTGAAGGTAAGAAATTTAACTTTAAGATGAACGAACGCTTGCACAAAGCGATTGAGCTAAAACTTTTTGAAGATCAAAAAGACTCGATCAAGCTTACAACTCTTGTCAGCAACGCTGTTGATAAAGATACGCAAGAAAAGATTGATATCGTCAAAACACGTCTTATTAAAGACTTCGGATACGATGAAATCTCTGCGACGGATGTTCTGCATTACGTGGCAAGTATCTTCGCCCGAGGCGATGTGAAAAGTAGATAACAATGGCAATAAGGGAAGATCAAAACCGATTTAGGGATATCGTCAAGGGAAGGGTCAAAGAAGACCTTCGCAAGTACGTATCCAATGGTGAAATGATTGGTAAGCGGGAGGACGAATTCGTCAAAATCCCGCTTCCTCGTATTGATATTCCTAATTTTCGTTATGGTCCCAAGCAATCCGGTGGTGTCGGTCAAGGTGAAGGCCAACCCGGGCAAGATGTAGGTGATCCAGGCGAAGGCGGGCAAGGTCAAGCGGGTGAGGCTCCTGGCGAGCACATGGTGGAAGTGGAGCTTTCGATGGAAGAGCTCGCTGAAATCCTGGGCGAGAAGCTGCAATTGCCACGCATTGAACCTAAAGGTCATAAGAATATCGATTCTTTAAAAACGAAGTTCACAGGTATTGCTCCGGTGGGACCTGAGGGACTTCGTCATTTTAAATCCTCTTATAAAAGTGCACTGAAACGTCAGATTGGTTCTGGAACTTACAACGCGGAAGAGCCGCTCGTGCTGCCGATCCGTCGTGATATGAAATACAAGTCCTTTAAAAAGGTGAATCAACCACAAACCCAGGCGGTCATCATTTACATGATGGACGTTTCAGGTTCGATGGGTGAAGAGCAAAAGGAAATCGTCAGACTTGAAAGCTTCTGGATTAATACATGGCTTAAGAAACATTATAAGGGTCTTGAGACTCGTTTCATTATCCACGATGCCGCAGCTAAGGAAGTTGATGAAGACACTTTCTTTAGAACCAGCGAATCAGGTGGTACTTTGATTAGTTCCGCCTACAAGCTTTGTCAGGAAATCATTCAAGCTGATTATCCAACGAACGAATGGAACATTTATCCTTTCCACTTTAGCGACGGAGATAACTGGAGCGGCGAGGATACGCGTCTTTGTGTGAAGATGCTGCAGGAATTCTTCCTGCCAAATTGTAATGTCTTTGGTTATGGCCAAGTCGAAAGTAAATACGGCAGTGGTCAATTTCTAAAGGACCTACAAAAGGAATTCGGCGAGGACGAAAGAATCACTCTCAGCCAAATTGAAAGCAGAGACAAGATTCTCGACTCTATAAAAGATTTCCTCGGCAAAGGCCGATAGGAGTATTCATGGCAAATTTAACTCCCGAATTAGAAGCTGAACGAAAGCGTATTTGCCAGATCGCTAAAGATGCGGGCCTTGATTGTTTCGAAACGATTTTCGAATTGATCACTTATGACCAAATCTCTCAGTTCGCTGCCTATGGCGGTTTTCCCGTCAGATACCCACACTGGAAATTCGGTATGGAGTATGAACACCTTTCTAAAAGCTATGAGTACGGTCTTTCCAAAATCTATGAAATGGTGATCAATACGGATCCTTGTTACGCATACCTGATGGAAGGTAATGCAATGATGGATCAAAAGCTCGTGATGGCTCACGTGTATGGTCACTGTGATTTCTTTAAGAATAATATTTGGTTCTCGAAAACGAACCGTAAAATGATGGATCAGATGGCGAATCATGCGACAAGAATTCGTCGTTATATGGATCGTTATGGCCAAGACACCGTAGAAAACTTTATCGACGTTTGCTTAAGCCTGGAAAATCTGATTGATCGCTACTCTCCCTATGTGGAAAAGTCTGTGACTAAGTCACAACCGCCACCACAGGAAAAAAATTATTTGCTGAAGGTGGAGCGCGAATACATGCGCGACTATATCAATCCGCCTGCTTTCGTCGAAGAACAGAAACTAAAAGCTCAGCAAGAAGCGCAGGAAAAAGCGCAACGTTTTCCCCGTGAACCAGAAAAAGATGTTTTAAATTTCTTTATTCATCACGCGCCCCTGGCTGACTGGCAGGTGGATGTCCTTACCATTATTCGTGATGAGGCTTACTATTTCTCTCCTCAAGGTATGACAAAGACTATGAATGAGGGGTGGGCTTCTTACTGGCATTCGAAATTGATGACGACGAAGATCTTAAATGACTCCGAGATCATAGATTTTGCTGATCACCATGCTGGTACGATGGCGATGGCTCCGAATGGATATAATCCATATAAAGTCGGCATCGAGTTGTTCCGCGATATTGAAGAGCGTTGGAACAAGGGCCAATTCGGTCGCGAGTTTGAAGAGTGCGATGACGTTAAGGAACGCAAGCACTGGGATAAGAAATTAGGGTTGGGTCGCGATAAGATTTTTGAAGTTCGCAAAGTTTGCAATGACGTGACTTTCATCGATCAGTTTTTGACGGAAGATTTCTGCGTTAGAAACAAACTCTTCGTTTATAAGTTCAATAAAAAGACTCAAAAGTTTGAAGTTGATAAGAGCAACTTTAAGGCGATTAAGTCTCAGTTGTTGTTCCATATGACCAACTTTGGGCAGCCAATCATCCGCATTGAAGATGCAAACTTTGAAAACAGAGGTGAACTATTGTTGAATCACCTTCATGAAGGCATCGACATGCAACCTGACTTCATGAGTGAAACTTTGAAGAACGTTTATAAGCTTTGGAATCGTCCCGTGAACATCGCAACGATCATGGATGAGACACCGCAACTTTTTAGATTTGACGGAAAGGAGTACACTCAGCATAAACTAACTGCTGAAGGGCCGACGCCGAACCCTTCTACTGAAGAAAGCTCTGGTTAGTTTTGATGAAGAATACTCGTTTAGTTTATAGTACCGATCCTAAGGATAACGTGGTGTGTTCCAACTGCAAGCAGTTGAAGAGTGAATGCACTTGCCGCCCCGAAGACGATGCGTCCCAAAAGTTCACCGTGATCTTTAGGCTCGAGAAAAATGGCCGCGGTGGCAAGACAGTCACAGTACTTGATGGCCTTCCTCGAAATGAAGAGTATCTTAAAAGCTTATCCAAAGAACTCAAAGCAAAGTGCGGAGTCGGTGGCTCCCACTCAATGGGTGAAAAATTCGGATTGGTAGAGATTCAAGGTGATAAGCGAGACGCGATCAAAAAAATTTTACAGGTCAAAGGCATTCCTTTTAAGGGCATGTAATACTAGACTTATGGTAACTTGTATTTTTGTTCGATAAAGTTATTCTGTTTATATGCAGATGTACGAAAATAACTTGAACGTAGGGGTAAACTTGGCCGCTAAGAAAATTGTCATCGTCGATGACTATGAAGAAAGCTGCAAGTTGTTGGCTGAGATTCTCAGCTCCACATATGATTGCAAATATACATCAGACAGCACGGCTGCGATGGCGCTTATCAATGAGCAAAAACCTGATCTAATCCTTCTTGATTATAAAATGCCCGGTATGTTGGGTGTGGATGTTTGCCGCGAAGTTCGCGAAGCCGCTGAGATCAAAAATACACCGATCATTTTCGTATCAGGTGCTGCAACTATCGACGAAAGAATTAAAGCTTTCGAAACGGGTGCTAACGATTTCATCTCTAAGCCTTTCCACGTGAAAGAACTTATCCTAAGAATCAAAGCTCGTTTGGCTGAAAAAGAACCTGAAGTTACTGCAGAGTTGACGGCGGGGAACCTACGCATGAATTTGCTATCTCGCCAAATCTTCATCGATAACGAAGAAGTCAGCGTGACGCCAAAACAGTTCGATATCTTGAAACTTTTGGTGGCTGATAAAAACAACCTAGTAACTCGCGAGAAATGTTTAAGCGAAATCTGGGGTGATTCCGATGTTACTTCTCGTAACGTTGACTCGCAAATCAACTATCTAAAACGTAAAATCGCAAAATTCAGCGGTCGTATCGTGGCAGTTCCTTCATTGGGCTATCGCTTAGAAGCTTAAATTTAAAGTCGAAATTTTAGACGAAAAAGGCGGAATTCATTTCCGCCTTTTTTATTTTGTCGAACAAACGGTGACTTCTGTTTTTTAGATACTTATTTGCAGATAACGATAAAATGAGACTTCACCTGTTTACCCTGTGTGTACCCCGCTTGATATTGTTAAATGGAATAATCAGCGGGAGGCGTTGATTGTCCATCATGGGTAAAGTTCCAAAAGTAAGTGCAGCTCTTAGAATTTATATTCGTGTGATGGCATTCTTGTTCTTACCGTCGATAGCCGTATTATGGGAACTCGAAGCACGTCTGATCCCCATAATAGAAGAACAACACAGAATTTATATCGGCTTGTCGGTGATGGTTCTGTGCTTTTTTATTCCGTATTATTTTGTTTTTCTAAAAAAATGTCCAAATTGTGTAAGACCCTTCTTCGGAGCCAATCCGTTCAAAGCAGATTTCGGCATCGATCAAGAATGCAGATATTGTCATTACTATGATGCAGCTTCAAAATAGTGTCCGGCCAGTCGTCCGATTGGCCGTCTGTATAAATCATCTATAAATACTAATATTGGCGGGTCCTTTTTGCAGCTGCACCAGCTGAATGCGAAAGGACCTACTCAAATGAAACCGTTAAAGATTTTTACTACTCTTTCTTTGCTTGGTGCGATTTTTCTTTCTGGCTGCGTCGAAGTGAAAGATAAAGAAGAAGCTGAAGCCCCGATGAAAACTTACTCCATTTCTGAAGATGTTATTTGGAATGAGCCAATGACTTTGCAAAAAGCGGAAGTTATTAAAGCGCGTCGACTGATAATTAAGAGAAAAGCCGTCATTAACACCTTAGATTTTCCGTTGATCATTGATGTGGAAGAACTCATCGCCGAGGACGGTACGATTCAAAATTTTCCCAAAGATGCCCAAGCATCCTGGGAAGGTCAGGGACGTTCGGGTGGTACAATTAACATTACGGCCAAAGCTGCGACCGGAAATCTCAATATCTTTTTAAGGGGAGAGCGGGGCGGAAACGGAAAAAATGGTCAAATCACTGATCCTAGAAGACATCCAGGATGTGCGGGAACAAACGGCGGAGATGGCGGAAATACGGGGGATTTGTTTTTGCAAATTGATTCGGAATTTGGTGGCGGATTCCTGCCGCGAGTGAATAGCGAAGGGGGCTTGGCAGGACCTAGGGGTATAAGAGGGTCAGTTGCCAGCGGAAGCCCCTTAGAGGAATCAGTGGCAGCCCCTTGTTTTCGGGATGCACCAGATGGTGTCGATGGGAAGCCGGGACGGGAAGGCACGGTTTGCATCAAGAGACTGTGGAAAGGTGAACAGAATTGCGATTAATAAACAAAAAGGCGGAATCACTTCCGCCTTTTTTTATTTAACCAGATTTTTTGCTTCTTTTTGGGCTTCAAGAATGGATTTGTTAAATTTCTCGAAAGACTCAGTTGGAACTTTGTAAATGGCTAGAGAGTGTTGGAAGAGGTGAGTATTTATCTCGGGATGCTCTTCAATATTTTTCTTCACTCGTTTTAGCAGGCTTCCGTCTTGGATTAATTTCTTAGAGAAATTATCCATAAACGATTCATCTTGGAATTTTTCATAGCTTGTAAATCCATGATCCTTTAACTGCAGGTCCTCGATGATGCCGTCCCGGCCTTCTTTGATTTGCTTATCAATTTCTGTGGTGTATTCACTGAATTGATAAGTTTTTGAGGATTGTACAGCGGTCAAAAGCTTCATGGTAATTTCAGCACTTTTTTCAATACTAACTTGGCGAGGATTTCCATCTTTATCCACCAACAACAGATTATTGAAAACGTCTTCCGGCGTTTCCGAGTGGGCTGGCGGAGCTTCGCTGAGTGTTTTCATAACTTCAGCAGACGAAATCAAAACCTCATAGCGCAAGCTGTTTTCCAACGCCTCTTTAGTGTCGAAAGTAAGAACTTGTTCTTTCAGTGCCTTTAAACGCATTTTGTCGTCTTTTTTAAGCTTGCGATGATTCATGGCTTTTAAAGTTTCGATGGATTCTTGAAGCCACTTAGCACCCGTCATATTTAACAGAATAGGGCCTTTACATTGGGCGACCATTAACGACACGCGCGCTAAAGCCTGCGCATCTTTCATGTTGCCGCTGCTGCGAACTTGTTTGTTGGTGATTTTGAAAACTTCATCAGCGTCGTTCCAGTTCGCAATCGTCAAACCACTTGCTGAATAGGCGTTGCAACCTTGAATCGACAAATCCGAAAGCTTCAAAAAGCTTTTCGCTGTTTTTGCGTTGCTAGAGGATTTCTTCATCACCGCTAGCTGCGAGAAAAACTGACGACTTCCGGCTGAAGGAATGATGATCTTTTCATTCTCAGGCAGCATAGAATTTAACTTCGCAGAAATTTCGATCAGCGATTTGCTGGCCTGCGTTTGATTTAAATCTTTCTTTTGTGGAGAAAGAGTGATCGCCGTCGGTGCCTCTGGCGAAACTGTCATTGTCGGCGCAGGTGACGGACTTTCAGTGGGTGAGGCGGCAAGAGCGACCGAAACAAGTAGACTAAGCATAATTCTCCTAAAGTTTCATTTTACGTGCAGTCTTTGTAAGCTTTTGAACAGCCCACAAAATATCTTTATCGTATGAAAACGTCTTATCAATATCTTTTAAATCAATCCAAGCGACTCCACGGTGATAGTCAGCGTCTTTGACAGCGCGGACTTCGTGCCATGGTTCATCTAGAGTTCCGAGATAAAACACCGTATCACAGGGCTGATTTTTTCCATTCCAATTGAAGTCGTATTTGCGACGGAATTCTGTTTCTGAAAAAATCTTGATCTTGTAGTCAGTTTCTTCAGACGTTTCGCGCACGGCAGTCATTGCTGCTGTTTCCCCTGGATCAATCATTCCGCCCGGTAAAAAGAAATACTTTTTTTTGGAAACGGGGTCTTCTGCATGAAACCCAAGAATTTTATTTTTATAAACCACCACCGCCGAAGAGCGATGACGATAAACTTTTTCAGACTTCTTGGATTTTTGCTCGTCACGGCGACCCTGGAAAAATCCGGAAATCAATTCCGAACATTCCTTTTCAAGAACACCCATTGTGACTTGCACCTGATGATTCAAGCGCGAGTCACTCAAAACTTGATACAAGCTTTCAACGGCACCACCTTTTGCATCCTTCGCGGCATACACCACTCGGCCGACCCGCGCTTGCTGAATAGCTCCCGCACACATCACACAGGGCTCAAGGGTGACATACAATGTGCAGTCTTCCAAACGCCAGGATTTCAGTTTCTTAGCAGCTCTGTGCAAACACAAAAGTTCTGCATGGCCCAGGGGAGTATGAAGAGTTTCGCGAATGTTCGCAGCCTTAGAAAGAAGATCTCCCGTCGGGGAAACAAGAACGGCACCAATAGGAACTTCACCGTTCTGGCCTGCTTTATGCGCAAGCTGTAAAGCTTTGCGCATCCATTTCATGTCTTGGTCGTGAGTCGTCTTCATTGGGGATATTTTAGATCACCCTCAAAGAAAAGCTCAATCCAATTGTGCTTCTTAACGAGGTTTGACCATTTCCATTCTTGAAAAAAGAATGTTTTGCCGGTGAAGATTCGATATTGCAGATCATAATCCGCATTCGCCATCAGATAAAATGTGACGCTTTCAGCGAAATCTTCATAGGGGTTCACGGCAGCATAGGTAGTTACGAAGTTTGTGCGATCTAATTGTAAATAGAAATCAAACATATCGCCTAACTTCAAAGTTTCGTTGCAATTATAAAAGCACAATTTGCTCCACAGTGGAAAATTATTGGCATCATTTGGCTCAAGACCGTTTTTCCAGCTGTAGGCACTCCACGAATCCATTTCGGGAATAACGTTTCTTTGATATTCAAGAGCTTCTTCCATATTTTTAGGATGCATATTGCATGTTTTACCAGGAGCGCACACAAAACGATTTGCGTTGTTTAAGAAATCAAACAAATGCGCAAATTCGTGAGTGATTACGTATTGCAAAGTCTGCTGTGGAGAACGTGACTTGCTCCAAATTTGCGGTCCTTCTTTCAAAGATTCGAAGCGGGGAATCTGAACACCGAATGCTTTTTGTTCTTTCCACGTAAAGACAGCGTTTGGTGCTAGATTATCCTCCACTAAGCTTTTGCTGATGACCACAAAGGCCTTACCGTTTTCGTTGATACCGGCCATGGCCAGGGATTCCATTTTTTCAACGATGAGGATTCTTGGAATTGAGCAAAACATCTTCTGCATTGGCTTAGGTAAAACGTCGTAAAGACTTTGAATGTTTTCCGTCGCTCTGTCGCTGGCGGGGATGCAGGGATGGTTAGATTCTAAACTGGGAAGGGCACACGTGATCTTGCTGATCCGTTCTTTACAACCCTCTGTTGCCGCTGGTGCCACGAGGGAAAAGTCTTGGTTTTTTAGAGCGGGTGGAGTGCCAATAACAAAGTCAGGAGCTAAAAATGTCGCCCAGGTCGAAATTTTTGGTGAATGTGAAAGATGGGCAGATGCCCCTGACGTTAGAAATAATCCTAATAATATTAAATAGATAGATTTCATGGTCGGAACGATATCCAGCTCTGGGAGTAAATGCCACCGAAAAAGCGGCCGGCACCTTTTGGGGAAAGATTATAATTCATCGCGTTAAGACCTCGAGAGGTTGCCCCTGTGTTGCCTCTTTGTTATACACTCTCATTCTTATTTCTCTCTCGTCCACATGGGAAGGCAGGTGATTGTCGTGGCAATGGTTAAAATCAAAGATGGTGAATCTTTTGAATCAGCGTTCCGTAAATTCAAGAAATCTTGCGAAAAAGCAGGTATTCTTTCTGAAGTTAAAAAACGCGAACACTTCGAAAAGCCTTCAGTAAGACTTAAAAAGAAATCTATCGCTGCTCGTAAGCGCGCGGTTAAGAAATCTCGTAAAGGTTGGGGCGAATAGTTCATCACTGAATTATTAGTTTCTTACTAAGCAAGAGGCGACCCACAAAGTCGCCTTTTGTCATAATCACCATAGGGAGTTTTCATGGAACTTAGAGACAAAATCATGGCTGATGTTAAAGCCGCAATGATCGCAAAAGAATCACTTAAGCTGACAGCACTACGTGGCCTGCAAGCAGCGATTAAAAATCGTGAAATCGATATGCGCCCAGACCCAATCACTCCGGAAGAAGTGATGAACGTCGTAAAAAAACTAGTTAAGCAACGTAAAGAATCCATCGATCAATTTCAACAAGCTGGCCGCCAAGACCTGGTTGACCAAGAATCTGCTGAATTGAAAGTTTTGGAAGTGTATTTGCCGACTCAAATGAGTCGCGAGCAAATCGAAGCTCTTGTGACAGAGGTTATCGCAGCTACGGGCGCGAAAACTGTTAAAGACATGGGCCCAGTGATGAAGGAAGTCATCGCTCGTGCCAATGGCGCTGCCGACAACAAAATCGTAAGCGAAGTAATCAAAACTAAGCTAGCCTAGCTCCCCGAGGTAACAGTTCCCTTTTTGTACTGCTGTGCAGCCCTTTGGGCGCACTGCCATACAAAAAGGGAACTGTTACCTGATTGGACCTTGCCTAAAGCCTGATGGGACTCATGTTCAGAGAGTCCCACATGGTCAAAACTGAACGAAACTTTGGAAGGTACATGCGTTTTTCCCAAGACTTTATTGAGAGAGTGTCAGAGGCGAACAACCTCGTCGATATCATCTCCCAATACACACAGCTAAAACAGAGCGGCAGTGGCCTTATGGGTCGTTGTCCGTTTCCAGATCACGCTGAAAAAACAGCGTCGTTCTCTGTTTCAGAAGTGAAGCAAGTCTATCACTGCTTTGGTTGTCATAAGAGTGGTAACTTGTTTTCATTCCTGCGCGATTATCAGGGCATGAGTTTCCCTGAGGCTGTCGAGTACCTTGCAAACCGCGCCAGCATCCCGATTCCCGCTCCAGAGGCCCATGACCCGCAACGTGACCAAGCCGCAGATAAAAAGAAGTCGTTGTTAAAAGTAAATAAGCTCGCTGCTGATTATTTTTCAGAGCAACTTCGTCGTGTCCCGAACGATCACCCAGTTAAGAAGTACATTGCTAGCCGGGGTCTATCGCAGGAAGTGATCGACACTTTCGGTATTGGTTATGCGGTTGCTGAGTGGGACGGATTAGAGCGCGTTTTGCAAAGCAAGCAAGTGCCGATGGCCTTGGCCGAGGAAGCACGCCTAGTTAAAGCCCGTAACGGCAAACCAGGTTACTTTGACCTTTTCCGCGATCGTTTGATGTTCCCGATTTTCTCAGCAATGGGCGAGCCTATTGCGTTCGGCGGACGTTACTTAGAGAAAAAAGAAACTGAACCGAAATACCTGAACTCTCCCGAAACGCCGGTCTTTATTAAGGGCCGTGTGCTTTATGGGTTGTCGCAGACGGCTCGCTATATTCGCTCTGAAGACCAAGCCTTGATTGTTGAGGGCTATATGGATCTGGTGTCCCTTTATCAAGCGGGCATTAGAAACTCCGTAGCTACGATGGGAACGGCTTTGACTCCAGAGCACGGTAAGATGCTAAAGCGTATGACTCGCAATGTGGTGGCGCTGTTTGACGGCGACTCCGCGGGGATGGAAGCAGCCGAGCGCAGTCTTCCGATCTTGCTAGCAGCTGATTTGTATCCAAAGGGTCTGACGTTACCAAACAACATGGACCCTGATGACTACGTCAAAAAATACGGAGCGGAAGCTTTGAAGGTCGAATTAGACCGTGCTCCAGATCTTTTCATTCTGATTTTGACTCGTTGGATGGAGGGTTACCGTGGTGACGCTCCTGAAAAAGTTAAATTGGCGGATAAGCTTAAGCCGATGTTTGAGATTATTCCCGACCAGCGTTTGCGTGATTTGTACTTGGCCGAGGCTGCTCAGAAGATGAGTGTGACCCTGCCATGGCTCCGTCAGGCTGTAGGATTGCAAAGCAGTGGCCCTGTATATTCGCAGAATCGCAGCTCGTTCTCTAGGACGGTGCAGCCAAACCAACAGGCTCAAGCAACTAACCAAACTGCTGCGGCTCAAGCGTCTGACTCTGTGGAAGGTGGCAAAATCACCCTCAAAGGCGCCTCAAAAGCGGAAGCTCTGCTATTAGGATTGGTACTCAAAAGTCGTGCCAGTTTCGAGCAGTTTGTGAATGAAAATGTGCTGGCGAGTATTGCTCACCCAGGAGTGAAAAAGATCCTGGAAAAAGCAACTGATGTGTATAGACAAGACTTAAATAAGTTTGATAAATTGACCAGTCTCCTTGTCTCCTATGTAGATCATCCGGAATTATTATTTGTAGAGGCGCCAAAGCACGAAGGCGACCCCGGGTTTGATGAAGAGATAGAGGCAAAGTATTTGCGCGATTGCTTTAAGCGCGTGCGCGACAATTTCTTGCGCGATCAAGCAAAGCAGTTGGCTATGGATGTTTTGAAGTCCGAGCCAACCTCAGAAAAGTTGGAACAGATTATGAAGGCACACAGAGATCGACTATCTCTGAATAAAGGATAAAGGCGGGTCATTGATGAAACAAAACCTACCAAACAAACAAGAGAAAGAGCCCGTAAAGGTTCTTTCTTTGCAGGAACAGGAAGCTCTGGTTAAAGAAGAAATCCAGAAATTCCTGAAGCTTGCAAAGGAAAAGGGTGCGTTGACGATCGAAGAGATCAACGACCTTCTTCCACCTGAAATCATTGCCCCAGCTGCATTGGACCAGTTCATGCACGGCCTTGAAGGCGCGGGTGTAGTTATTTCAGACTTGTCTGAAACTTCGAAAGAAGAAGAGGGTGAAGGAAACTTCCTAGAAAGCCCTGATTCTGAGGACGAAGAAGTAGATGAAGAAGAAAAAGCAGAAAGCGAAGACGTTAAGGGTAATGACCCAGTTCGCTTGTATTTGCGTAAAATGGGTTCCGTATCTCTACTGACTCGTGAGGGTGAGGTTGAGATTGCTCGTCGTATTGAAAAAGGGGAGCGTGAAATCGTTCGTGCGATCCTTTTGTCACCTCTAGGTACCTACGAGATCATTCAGCTTGGTAAGCGTCTTGATGAAGGCCGTATCAAAGTTAAATCGATCTTCCGTGGTCTTGAGGATGAAGAAACTCAATACGATGAAAAGGAATACATCGATAAAATTCACGAATTGATCGGTAAAGTTACAGAATACCAAAAAGCTGCTGCAAAACAGTTCGAAGTTCTACGTAAAGAAGAAACCAACACGCCAGCTCGTCAGGCAGCAATGAAAGAACTTGTTGCGATGAATGACACTTTGATGGCTGTGTTCGAATCTGTGAACTTCAACCGTAAAACGATCAACCGTGTTGTGATCAAGTTCAAAAACTTGGTGAACCGTATCGGTACTCTTCGTCGTCGTATCAAAGACGGTGTTGAGCGTACGTTCTCTAAAGACGTTGCGTCTATGATGGAGCGCATGAAGCTCGTTGAAAGCAACGAAAAAGAGCTGACACGCATGACTCGTGATACAGGTCTTAACTATCAAAAATTCCGTTCATATGTGTTGCAAGCTCAAGAAGCAGAAGTTCGTATTAAACGTTTGGACTCTGAAACTGAGATGAATCACACATGGGTTAAGGAAACATACACAGCTATCTGGAAAGGTGAGCGTGAGGCCGATGCAGCGAAATCTGAATTGGTTGAAGCGAATCTACGTCTAGTTGTCTCTATCGCTAAGAAATACACGAACCGCGGTCTTCAATTCTTGGATTTGATCCAAGAAGGTAACATCGGTTTGATGAAAGCGGTTGATAAGTTCGAATATCGTCGTGGTTACAAATTCTCGACATATGCGACTTGGTGGATCCGTCAGGCGATCACTCGTGCTATTGCCGATCAGGCTCGTACGATCCGTATCCCTGTTCACATGATTGAAACTATCAATAAGCTTGTTCGTACATCTCGTTACTTGATCCAAGAGCTTGGCCGTGAGCCAACTCCGGAAGAGATCGCAGATAAAATGGACATGCCGGTAGATAAAGTTCGTAAAGTTCTTAAAATCGCAAAAGAACCAATCTCTTTGGAAACTCCAGTGGGTGAAGAGGAAGATTCGCACTTGGGCGACTTTATCGAGGACAAAAAAGTTATCAACCCTGCAGAGGCGATTGTTAACTTGAACTTGGCGGAACAAACTCGCCGTGTTCTTGCGACTTTGACTCCGAGAGAAGAAAAAGTTCTTCGTATGCGTTTCGGTATCGGTGAAGAAGCCGACCACACTTTGGAAGAAGTAGGTCAAGACTTCAACGTAACTCGTGAGCGTATCCGTCAGATCGAGGCGAAAGCTCTTCGTAAGCTTCGTCATCCTTCTCGCAGCAACAAGTTGAAAGCTTTCGTAGATAGCTAGAACTTGAAAATGCTCCGACCTCGTCGGAGCGCTGACTTCAGCTTTAAAAACTAAAAGGGCGCCTGGAAACAGGGGCCCTTTTTTTATGCTATAGACACGATTTTTTCAGTTTCGCTTATTCAATAGCGATCGTATTGCTTTCGATACCGTCCAGAACGCTTTTAAAGTGAGATTTCAATGTAGGGTCTTCTGAAACTGTAAAGCAGAAAAGAAAAGTCAGTTGCATTTGCTCTCGGGGAGTTAGTTTAAACAGCGACCAAACCAACGGCAAAGTCGGAAAGGTAAAATGTCTTTTTTTGTCGAAGACGAACTTTACGAAAGTTTTTGAAACTTCTAATTGCGTGGCGCAATGCTGAAGTGAGAACGTGGCACGTTTAGCTTTTGCTTCCTTGTATTTGTATCTTAGGAAATCTCTATAGTCCGTGTACTCGCTAATGTGCTCTGACAAATCCGCCTCCTAAACATAGGATACGTCTACACAGACAATAGGAAATTGTTTTTAAGGTAGGTGCTTAAAATATCGTGTTCATAATGAACACGCATCATGAGCTGGGGACCGCAAGGTAAAAACATGGGTGGTAAAAACACTAAAGGTGTTCGGTGAATTGTGGCACGTGAAACCAGTCATTATCTCGGCCACTCATCAATTTGATGGGTGTTTGCATCACCTCTTTGAAATCGATGTCATCAAGTGTCGTGACTGAAATCGAAACGTAGTCTCCGCCGATTTCAGGAATGTTTCCGATGGAGAACAAGCGAACTCCGCAGTTTTTACAGAACATGTGGTGATTGGTGTACGGAGCCATAGGGTCACCGACTTTGAAATGGGCCACTCCAGATTTGGAATAGTCAGAAAGGCTTTCTTCACCCGCCAGGATTTTGAAAGCGCTAGGTTTGCTTTGAATACTCCAATTTCGAACCTTTAAGCAGAATGAACAGTTGCAACGTCCTGTACCTTGGCTGAAATCAAGTTCCGCGCTGAAGCGAACTTTTTGGCAGTGGCAACTTCCTTGATACTTTTTTAGCGACATAATTACATCCTTTGTATATCGTTTCGTTTCCTAATTCAGGTGAAGTCCAGTGAAGCTTTAAAGCCATTCTGGCGCTGTCCCGCAACGGTGACCTTTCAAAAGGAAGTCCGATCCCTGTTAGGAATAACATCACTCTGAAAAAGTCGGAGTGCACACAATCCCGCGGAGGAACCATGGATCTTGAACTTCGAAAAAGTTCATCGCGCACGCGCGTCTTTAAAACTGTCTTTCCTGGAGAGACAAATCATTACAACACACTTTATGGTGGTCTTGCACTAAACTGGATGGATGAAATTGCATTTATTGCGGCCACTCGTTTTTCGCGTCAGCGCTATGTTACGGTCAGCAGTGATCGCGTGAATTTCAATATTCCGATTCCTGCAGGAACGATTGTTGAACTTGATGCATATGTCAGTAAGATAGGTAATACGAGTTTGGAAGTGACGGTCGACACATATTGTGAAGACATGTACAGCGATAAGCGCACAAAATCGATGACCGGAGTCTTTACGCTGGTGGCGGTTGACGAAAATCGTAAATCGACACCTATTAAATTTCCAGAGCCCTTGCAGATTAGTCTGTAAAGGAACAGGGAGCATTCAATGAACAAAATTAAAAAAATCGTGTTAACGGGTGCTCCTTCCTCTGGAAAAAGTTCAGCTCTGGCCGCTATCGAGGCATTGAATTTACCTCATCTGGCCCTCGTTCCTGAAAGTGCGGTAGTACTATTGAAGGGCGGTTTTCCAGCGCCAGCCCACGATGACCTTGAACAAGTCAGATTCTTTCAAAATTCGATTTTGACCGTTCAGGAAAATTTAGAGCTTATTTGCACTCGAAGGAATCCCAAGGCAACGCATATGATATTAGATCGCGCAAAGCTTGATGGTGCGGCGTTTTGGCCGCCAGGGATAGAGGACTATTTAAAAAATTTCCCCGTGAAAGTGGATGAAGAACTTGCAAAGTATGATCACGTCTTGTTTTTAGAAATGCCAAAAAAAGAATTCTTTGGCGGAGTTCACCAATCACGCTTTCATAATTTTGAACAAAGTTTGGAAAGTCAGCGCCGTTTAGAAATAGTATGGGGCGGTCATCCAAGCTTTACGCGAATCGATGCCCATGCGGATTTCAGTATCAAAATTCAGTCGATCATGGACACATTAAAAAAGCTGAACGCCCTGTAACCGCAATACCTTGGTACCAATACCTTGGGCGCATACGCTGTTTCGAGTTGCGCAAGTACAACGCCAGGTGCGAGCGCAATGAGTGCGTCTAATAACATGAATCTAGCGTTCGAAACCAATGGAACAGGTTCTTACGTAGCCAACGGATCAAGTTTCTACTGGTGCAGAGCCAATAACGGTAACTGCTTTTCCTACCAATAAAACTATTAATAAAAGATCCCGATAGCGAGCATTGAGCCAAAGGCGAAATGCAAGCCAACAAACATCGAAGCCGAGGTAGGGGGCGAGGTTATGCCCGCGGTAAAACGAGCCAGTGGCTCGTTTTATTGGGGAGCAAGTACGCGCCTGCGACCGCGAAGGCGGTCCCAGCAAGTACACTTTTCCGTCCGCCTCAATGGCGGTCGGAAAACGTCTCGACAAAGCCAAGACAATCCAACTTAAAATCCAAAAACATCTGCAGTTAACAAGAAAAGAAAAAGTGGTAGGGGGCGAGGGACTTGAACCCCCGATCCCAGTGTTATGAGCACCGTGCTTTAACCAACTAAGCTAGCCCCCCACTGAAGGAAGTTTGAAGCTATCAAACTCCCAGTGGATTGGCAAAAGCGCGGCGCGTAAGCGGCTAATGCGTCGGGTGGTCGTCGAGATTTTCTCTCTGAGAGGGTATCGTTTGCGGTTCAACCGCTCCATGGGCGCCCACTTTACCGATGATGATCTCAGGTGTGGTCATTCCGACGTGATTAAAATGGGTTTTGCGAAACTCTGCCGCCAGATGGAGGGACTCTCTAAGGCCTTCTTCGTCGCGAAAAATGCAGACGCCCACACCCTGCCCATCGGGTGTCGTTATCCAATCGTAAGAAACGAAACCTTCCATTTGCTCCAACAAAGGAATGAACATTTCCTGTAACTTGTTATTAATTTCCTGAATGTATACGGGGCTAAAACGATACGTACGCACTGAAGCGAACATAGCCACCTCCCTCCTTTATTCCATGGGAAGTGCGAGTGGATGTGTAGATCGATACGCGAAGCTTGCCTAAAAACAGTTTCCACAAAGTAATATGGAGTCCGCTTGTGAAGTCAGGAGATACCACCCAGACCCAGCTGAAATGGCGTTGACGTTGGCGGTCTAGTTTATAAACTAGAAGAATGAATAAACACCTTGTATCAGCATTGTTAGTCGTAGTTTCAGCTGTTCTTTTGCAGGCTTGTTCGCCGGCAGGTTCAATGATTTCCCATCCCAGAGGCGACGACTTTTATACTCAATTCGTAAACCCCTCAGCTGACTGGCCGCAGGCTGAAAGTAAAATTGAAGAACTAAAGGTTATGCAGACGGACAGCAAATATCCGATGCGCTATGTGCTGTTTGATAACGGCAAATTCTATTATCAAGTCGATAGATTGGGTAATGGCGAAGGCGTTTGGACCATCAAGAACGGCGCTTTGATCATGACTGCACAGCGTACAATTTTTGATATGGAGCTTGCGGTGTCGGCGATGAATCAAACAGGCAATGAAACATTGGTGCGGTTTTATGACCGTCATGGTTTGAACTCGATGCCAATTTATTTGCGTAACCCTGAAGTGATCAAATCGCAGGGCAAAGAAGTGAAGCACCTAAGAAAGTTCACTCGTTCAGAAAAGAACATCTAAATAAAAAAAGGGAGCTAACAAGCTCCCTTTTTTTATTAATCAAATATCAATACAAAAATTATTTGCAAGTGTAGCTGATGCTTTTCTGAAGCTGATATCCGCTAAAGAAACTTTTGCGAGCAAAACTATCCATGATCAGTAGGCTTGCATTTGGCCAGAACGTTGAAGTGATTTTGCTATCGCCAACAGACGTGCTGTATTTCGCGTGAAGACCTACGATTTGTACTGTTTTAGTTGTTGCAGAGTTGATCACAACAGAGTCTTCAACAGTTTGGTATAGGTATTGGCCTTCAGCTACTTTAGCCACAACGAAACAAACTGGCTTTGCATCGGCTTGTTCAGGGTTGCATTGGAAAAGATTAACAACTTCAGAATTTGTCGGAAGAGTCGTTGCTACGACGTCTGCGCAAGTAGCAGCGTTAGCGTTTGCGATTACCAGAACCAAAAGAACAAAGAAAATACTAACGGGTTTCATAAATCCTACTTAAGAGTTTCGCACTCTGTTTTAACAATGTCGTACCAGTTATCAGAATTTTTTTGGAATACGGTTACGCATTTGAAAGTGGGTACGATGCCTTTCACTTTATAGTTACCGCGAGCCATAGTGATGATCGCAAGATCGTAACCTTCAACTGTCGTAAATTTTTGTTCGATAGAAACGATGCTTTCGTCAAAACCAAGAGTTTCAAGAACGCTGTCGGTTGTCATGATGGAGATTTCTTTCATAGCTCCCGCAGATGCGAAAGACGAGCTAAGAACTAGCGCGATTGCGATGAAAAATGCCTTCATAAATACCTCCAAAAATCCTCAAATTGTGTGAGGGGTATTTACAAAATATTCAGCAGTTTTGGCAGCCTAGAGTGGCAGACCTGTCAATTTTACGTGGGAGTTTATAGATCAGTTACGCACACAAAGCGGTCATAGGGAGGGTGTTCCTCGGGTACGCTGGTCACGGGATCTACCAATATCAGGCTGAAAATACGCCCTTCTTGGGATAGGAAGGCTTTATATTCGTTAAAGGGCGAATCGACGGCAAATTTTCCATTGTTAGGTGTCGGAATCTGTCTCCAGTCATAGTCGGTTGAATCGCCGTATCCTGAGCGGACCGTAAGTTTGCTGCGAGAGGCAGATTTGTCGTGAAGTTCCACCGAGTAGCGGAAAAAGAAGCCTTGCTCATATGCGCGGCCATGGCAGCGAAAGCTGGAATCCACTGCAAAGGACGGAAGAGCCATTAATGAAAGGACCGCTGCAAGCATGGTTTGAAGGTGTTTCATTCCTAAAGCTTGAAGCGGTCTTAAAGACTAAGCAAGCGATTTCATGTCGATCACAAAGCGGTATTTTACATCGCTTTTGATCATGCGTTCGTAAGCCACGTTGATCTGTTGAATCGGAATCATCTCAATATCAGATACGATGTTATGTTTTGCGCAGAACTCCAACATTTCTTGTGTTTCCTGAATACCACCGATCAATGAACCGCCAAGCTTACGGCGTCCCATGATTAACGCTCCGGCAGCCAATGTTGGGGGAGTGTCTGGAAGGCCGACCAGAACCATGTTCCCATCACGACGAAGTAAACTGAGGTACAAGTTATAGTCGTGGGGAGCCGACACCGTATCTAAAATAAAATCAAATGATCCCGCGTGCGCTTTCATTTGGCTCATATCTTTAGAGATAATCACTTCGTGCGCACCTAAGCGTTTTGCATCTTCAACTTTGGAAGCTGATGTCGTGAACACAGTGACATTTGCGCCCATGGCATTTGCCAGTTTGACACCCATGTGTCCCAGACCGCCCAGGCCGACGATGCCGACCTTTTGACCTTTGCCAACTTTCCAGTGGCGCAGAGGAGAGTACGTTGTGATCCCTGCGCACAAAAGCGGAGCTGTCGCGGCTAGGCTAAGGTTTTTTGGAATGCTTAGGCAGAATTCTTCGCGAGTGACGATAGAATCGGAGTAGCCACCATAAGTCGGTGTCCCGTCGATTTTATCTTTGCTTGCGTAAGTTCCAACGAAACCTTTTTGGCAGTACTGCTCAAGTCCGTCTTTGCAAGAAGAACAATCCAGGCACGCATCAACCATACAACCCACGCCTGCAAGATCGCCGACTTTGAATTTTTTAACTTTAGAGCCCACCGCGATGACTTTACCAACGATTTCATGACCTGGAACCATTGGAAAATTACCTCGACCCCATTCATCGCGAACTTGGTGAACGTCAGAGTGGCAAACGCCGCAATAATGAATTTCAATATGAACATCATTATCGCGAAGTTCGCGGCGTTCGAAATTAAACGATGCGAGTGGGGCTTTTGCAGACGGCGCTGCATACGCTTTTGCTTTGATCATGGGAACCTCCTGAAAAAGGAATTGAGATAAAATCATAACTGACAGAGAAAAAATGAACAGTGAAATTGGTGAAAGCCTGTGGCATACTAAGGACCATGAAAATTCGAGTGAGCCATATTCTTGTTCAACATTCATACGAAGCAGAAGATATTTTGCGTGCTCTCAAAGAAGGAAAAGACTTTGCCGAACTTGCGCGCAAGTTTTCAAAATGCTCGTCCGCAACAGACGGTGGAAACTTGGGAGCCTTTTTAGAAGGAAGGCTAGACCCTGATTTCGAGGAGAGCGCTTTTGCTTTAAAGGTGGGACAAACCACGACTCAACCAATTCGTACGCGTTTTGGTTATCACATCATCAAAAGAACAGGTTAGATAATTTAAGCCCGCGCTTTGTTGATTTTTGGCGAATATAACGTCAGAATATTCCCAAGCAAGCAAAATGCCACACCCATAATGATATAAGGTGTCCACTTGAAATTCTCGTACATACTGGAAAGGGTCAGAGCGATAACTGGAGAGACCACGCCAGAGTAAGCAGCTCTTTCAGCACCGATTCTGCCAGCAAGCGATAGATAAGCACCGAACGCGAACACTGAGCCAAATAACGATAAATACATCAAGGAGCTTAGATATTTCGTCGTCAGTGGGACGGCGAAACTATGTTGTAATACCAAACCCACAATCAAAGTAAAAAGACTTCCGTAAAGCATGCCCCACGTGTTTGAGACGACGACTGGAATTGCTTTGCGATAAGACCTTTGAGACAACATGTTTCCGGCTGATGCCAAAAGTGTCGCGATCAAACCCAAGACCAAGCCAAACACGGTTTTTTTATCGACATGAAGGCCCAATACTTCATTTATAAAAATTAAGCAGATGCCCGTACCGCCCAATAGAGATCCGAATATGACTTTGGAGGTGATGGGTTTTTTAAAAAACAGTCTCATTCCCAGCATATTGTACGGAACTATCACCGTAAAGCAGATGGCTGCGATTCCAGAACTCACCATCGTTTCCGACCAATACACCAGCATGTAGTTGATCGAAAACATGAATAACCCCATCGTCATAAATTTCAGATGGTCAGCTTTGCCATAGGCAAGTTTCTTTTTACTCAGAAGGCAATACGACAACAGAATCAATGCACCTAAAGAAAATCTCCAAAACACAGACGCAATCGGGGAGGCAGAGTCCACTTGAAAGGTAATAACGAGCCACGTGGAGCCCCAAATCAGAGTACAGATTGCGTATAACAGGAAATTCATACGGTCAAAATCCGCGAGGTCCCAGCTTAAGTCAAGAAATGCCCCAACTGGACCCGTTAAGTTGCCTAATTCATTAAGCGTTAGTATTCTTCATATATTGATAAAGGATGGTCTGCTGTGAAGAAGTTCATTTTGATGTTGATCACGTTCGTAGCATTTGGTGCTTCCGCTGCTCCAAAAAAGAAAACACCTGCACCAAAAAAGGAAGCTCCTTTTTATCGGGCATCAGTGTACTTCCATTATGATGTGAAAGGTAAGCATCACCGTGAAGCTTTACATATCGAGCAAAATAAAATTCGCGTAAACGCAGAAGAGGTTCAGCAAAAGAACTGGAAAAAAGGCGAAGCTTCAATGAAAGCGCTTACAAAGCTTGAGAAATCCTCACCAGCATCTTGTCCCAAAAACAGTTACCTATTGAAAGTTAAAAAAGGCGAAACGAGAACTCAGACCGAAAAGGGTTGTGTAGGAACACCAAGATTTAAACAGCTTGAAAGCGCATTCGCGAACCTTAAATCGCTGGTCCCTAAGATGTACGATAAAAACATGAATCCACTTTAGTTCAAAATAAAAAAGCCCTGGTTCCCCAGGGCTTTTTTTTTGACCAATAACTAGTCTTCGTCCTCGTCGTCATAATCTTCATCATCATCGTCTTCATCGTCGTCGTCATCATCATCTTCTTCGTCCTCATCCTCATCGTCGACATCGTCGCTCGATTCGATGCGTACCAACCAACCCTCTTCGTAAGGGTCTTCCATGATCAGGGATGGATCGTCGATCACCGAAGTGTTGATCTCAATAACTGTTCCATCCACTGGAGAGTAAATGTCCAAAGGACCGTCGCTTGTTTCAATAGAACCAATAACAGTTTCTGTATCCACTTCCTCTTGTTCAGCAGGAAGGTCGACAGAACTGATGGATTCAAAATCCTCAAGCCCGTCTTCGTTGATACCAATTGTGATCACGCCATCTTCTTGGCGGTACCACAAATAGCCCATATAATTTCTTACGTCATCTGATGCCATTTAATCTCCAGGAAAAAACTATTAACAATCGTAGTACAAGTGGAACTCGTAAGGAACTGGTCTTTGCTGTACTGGACGAACTTCTTTGTCGATTTTGTACTGCACCCAAGTTTCAATCAAATCGTCGCTGAAAACATCGCCTTTTTTCAAGAAGCTGCAATTTTTCATCAAATTATCCAAGGACTCTTCAAGTGTTCCCGGAACAGATGGGATTTTAGCGGCCTCTTGTGGTGGCAATCCGTAGATATCTTTATCTAGTGGATCACCTGGATTGATCTTATTGATGATACCATCCAAGCCCGCCATCAAAATCGCTGCTTCTGCCAAGTAAATGTTAGCCGTTGGATCTGGTGTACGGAACTCAATACGTTTTGCTTTTGGATTTGGACCAGAATTTGGAATGCGCATAGCCGCAGAACGGTTTTTGAAGCTGTAAGCTAATTTCGTTGGGGCTTCGAAACCTGGAACCAAGCGTTTATATGAGTTTGTTGTCGGATTAATGATGCCGCACAAAGCAGGAGCATGTTTCAACACGCCACCAATGTAGTGTAGAGCCATTTCTGACAAACCAGCGTACTTGTTACCGGCAAAAAGATTTTTACCATCTTTCCACAAAGACATGTGGATATGCATGCCAGAACCGTTATCTCCAAAGATTGGTTTTGGCATGAACGTGGCAGTTTTTCCGTGGCGCATACAAACGTTCTTCACGATGTATTTGAACCACATCATTTTATCGCCCATGTTCAAAGCGGTATCGAATTGGAAGTTGATTTCACATTGTCCCGCAGAAGCAACTTCGTGGTGATGACGTTCAACTTTCATTCCACAAAGCTCCATCTCTGCGCAAATCTCAGAGCGGATGTCTTGCAAAGTATCTGTCGGAAGTGCAGGGAAATAACCTTCCTTAGAGCGGATTTTGTAACCAAGGTTTGCGCCGCCTTCGTCACGACCCGTATTCCAGACGGCTTCATTGCTGTCCACCATATAGAATGCAGAGTTTGAAGTTTGTTCGAAACGGACATCATCAAAAATAAAGAACTCAGCTTCAGGTCCGAAGTAAGCTGTATCGGCAATACCTGTTGACTGCATATAGGCGATTGCTTTTTTAACTATCTGACGAGGGTCACGGTCGTAAGGTTGCAAAGTTTCTGGCAAACACACATCACAGATCAAAGACAATGTCGGCATTTCCATGAATGGATCCATCATTGCTGTTTTTGCATCTGGCTTGATAATCATGTCAGATTCTTCGATACCTTTCCAGCCGCGGATAGAACTTCCGTCAAAGCCGAAACCATTCTCGAATGATTCTTCTTCAAGTTGGTGAAGAGGAATTGTTAAATGTTGCCAAGTCCCGATCATGTCACAGAACTTTAGATCTACCATTTTCGCACCTTTTTCGTGGGCGAATTTTAAAGCTTCCTTCGCAGTCATTTTGCGTCTCCCTTGCAAAAATCTAAAATCAAAATAAAAAAATAGCCGTAGCGTTTGCTATGGCTAAAGTGCTTCCTCATTTTTTTCACCCGTACGAATTCTTAGGGCGGATTCAACTGGTAATACAAAGATTTTTCCATCACCGATTTTTCCAGTGTGGGCGGTTTTGCGGATTGCTTCGACGGCACTGTCTATTAAAGCGTCGGGCAACACGACTTCCAGTTTTATCTTGGGAAGAAAATCAACAACGTACTCAGCGCCTTTATAAACTTCGGTACGCCCTTTTTGGCGTCCAAACCCACGAACTTCAGAGACAGTGATACCTTCGATTCCGACTTCGGAGAGAGCATCGACCACATCGTCGAGCTTGAAGGGTTTAATGATAGCCTCTATTTTTTTCATGGATCCCGTTGTTAACTTTTGTGCTGAAGTTGTCGCTAAAGAGAATAGCAAAGGGTTTAAAGAAAGCAAAAAGGACTCAAGCAATTTTATAATTTTAATTTTTCAATAACGCGAAACGCCACCCAATTCTAGGTTGAGCACTCTAGTTGTTTTTGGTACACAGCCCGTCCACGCCGCTTTTATAGGCAGCGTTTTTGGATTCGGAAAACCACTATTGTTGTCAGACCGGGGGGATTATGACTGCAACACGTTTTTTCGTGTATGGATCATTGACTGAGGGCATGGTTCATTACGGTAAGATTCAGAACTTCGTGGAATCATTAAGCTTTGCCAGAATTAAGGCAACCGCTTATCGCTTAAAAGTCGGCTATCCAGCGCTTGTTAAAGGCGGCTCTGATTTGGTTCCAGGGCAGCTTGTAGAGCTGAAAGCTTCAGAACTTCTTGTCAGTCTTCTTGATGAATTTTACGGCTTTAACAGAATGGACCCAGAGAAGAGTCTTTACTCCAGAGAAGAAGTCGATGTGTATATTGAAGGATCTTCTGAGCCAGTGAAGGCATGGACGTACTTTTTAAACACTTTAAAACTTCCAGTGAACGCCACTGTTATTCAGGGTGGTGATTGGAAGAAATCCATCGAAGAGCAACCTTTGTTGACATCTAAGTTGACTGAAAAACAGTCGACTTATATTCAACGCTTAGGACGTTCCACAGGTCGAGAGATCGTACCTATTGATTTGACGCTTTATCGTGATTTGATGAATCTTGAGTTGATCGTCGATAAAGGTCGCAGACTGGCCCTTTCAAAATTGGGCCAAGAGGTTTTTAAACATCTTGGATAATTCGAAGAAAATCTTCCGCATTGTATTGATTGAGCCCGAAATTCCTCAAAACACAGGTAATATCGGGCGCACGTGTGTGGCTACTAATTGCGAATTGCACATTGTCGGCAAGATGGGTTTTGAAATTAATAATACCAATGTAAAACGTGCGGGGCTGGATTACTGGCCTCATCTGACGTGGCATCACCATGCGACGTTCGAAGATTGGTGGAAACTGGTCGAGGACCCGTCGCGCGCTTGGTTCTTTACAACAAAAACAAAACGCACTTATTTCGAGCCGAAATTCCAAGCAGGTGATTGGTTGGTGTTTGGTAAGGAAACAAAAGGTTTGGATCCAGATCTTTTGGCGAAATTTCCATCGCAAACTGTGACTATTCCGATGATCGGGGAGGGCTCACGCAGTTTGAATCTAGCAACGAGTGTTGCGATCGCCGCCTATGAGGGTGTGAGACAAATTAAATACACATAAGTATTTCGTGTTGCGAATCCGCGTGCGGAATATGGTAATTAAATTGGTTTAATGCAAGTAAGGGCATTTCATTTTTTTTCGATTTATTTTCCCTCTCCTACAACTGTGTTGGTCCTTAGTCTTGGTTTACAAATTTCCGAGTGATCTCGCCTTAATGACGCGCCGATATATTCCCCCCTTGCCTTGCAGCTCACATCTGTTTCGAGCTATCCTTAGCCACTATGGTAACGCAAATACTTACAAAAATATTCGGAACTAAGCACGATCGTGAAATGAAAAAGATCCAACCTATGGTGGATCGTATCAATGCCTTGGAACCTCAAATGAAGGCACTCACGGACGAACAACTAAAAGCAAAAACTCCTGAGTTCCAGGAGCGTTTGAAAAAAGGCGAGACAGTTAACGACATCTTGCCAGAAGCATTTGCAGTTTGCCGTGAAGCTTCGGTTCGTGTTTTAGGCATGCGCCATTACGACGTTCAGTTGATCGGTGGTATCGTTCTTAATAGCGGTAAAATCGCCGAGATGAGAACGGGTGAAGGTAAAACTCTCGTGGCGACTTTGCCCGTTTACCTGAATGCACTTACAGGTAAAGGCGTTCACGTTGTTACGGTGAATGACTACTTGGTTCGTCGTGACTCTGAACACATGGGTCGTCTGTACGGCTGGCTGGGTCTTACAACAGGTATCATCGTTCACGGTTTGAATGATCAACAACGTAAAGAAATGTACGGTTGCGATATCACTTACTGCACGAACAATGAACTTGGTTTCGATTATCTTCGTGACAATATGAAGTTCGATCTTGCTGATTACGTTCAACGTGGTCACAACTATGCGATTGTGGACGAGTGTGACTCTATCTTAGTTGACGAAGCACGTACGCCGTTGATTATCTCGGGTCCTGCGGAAGCTTCTACCGAAAAATACCAAATCGTAAACTCCATCATCCCGCATTTGAAACGTGACGTTCACTTCACCATGGAAGAAAAGTCTAAAACGGCTTCTTTGACAGATGAAGGGAACGCAAAAGTTGAAGAGTTGTTGGGCGTAGGCAATCTTTACGATCCACAAAACATCGAACTTCTTCACCATGTTTACCAAGGTTTGAAAGCTCATTACTTGTACCGCCTTGATGTTGAATACATGATCAAAGACGGCGAAATCGTGATCGTGGATGAGTTTACAGGCCGTTTGATGCCAGGTCGTCGTTGGTCAGACGGTCTTCACCAAGCAATCGAAGCTAAAGAAGGTGTTGAAGTTAAATCTGAAAACCAAACTTTGGCGACCATCACGTTCCAAAACTATTTCCGCATGTACGATAAACTTTCAGGCATGACGGGTACTGCTGACACAGAAGCTGTAGAGTTCAAAAAAATCTACAATCTTGAAGTGAACGTGATCCCGACAAATAAACCCATCCGTCGTTTAGACGAAGAGGATGTGGTTTATAAATCTGAAAAAGCAAAATACAAAGCTATCACTGCAGATATCAAAGAGCGTTCTTCAAAAGGTCAACCGATCCTTGTGGGGACAGCCTCTATCGAGAAATCTGAGGCTTTGAGCCGCTTCCTTCGTAACGAAGGTATTAAACACGAAGTTCTAAATGCAAAACACCACGAACGCGAAGCTGAAATTATCGCGCAAGCAGGTCGTAAGGGTTCAGTAACTATCGCCACAAATATGGCGGGTCGTGGTACTGACATCATGCTTGGTGGTAACGCCGAGATGTTGGCAAAAGCCGCTGTTGGAAACGACGATTCCCCAGAGTACCAAGAGGCTTTGGCGAAAGTTAAAGGCCAAGTCGAAGCTGAACGTAACCAAGTTCGTGAATTGGGTGGTTTGTACATCATCGGTACAGAACGCCATGAATCGCGTCGTATCGACAATCAGCTACGTGGTCGTTCGGGTCGTCAAGGTGACCCGGGTGAATCTCGCTTCTATCTTTCTTTGGAAGATAATTTGATGAGAATCTTCAACGGTGAACGCATCCAAAAAATCATGGAAATGTTGAACATCCCTGAGGACGAGCCGATTACAGCTAAAATGGTGACGAATGCAGTTGAGGGTGCTCAACGTAAAGTCGAGGGTCACCAATTCGATATCCGTAAGAACTTGATGGACTATGATACAGTGATGAACAACCAACGTAACGCTATCTATGGAATGCGCCGTAACCTCCTTGAAGGTAAAGACGTTGAGCGTTCTGTATTGGATATGTTGGGTGATGTTGTTTCAAACATCCTTGATACATACGTTCCAGAAGACGGCAAAAAAGAAGAGTTTAACGTTGAGGGTTTGAATAACTCGTTGGCGCAAACTTTCGGTTTCAAAATCGATTTTGACGGCAAAGCGGTAAATTCTGAAATGATCATCGAGCAAGTTCGTAACGGTGTTAAAGCCGTTTACGATCGCCAAAAAGAATCCATGGGTCCTTTCTTTGAGCAAGTTCAGAAAATGGTTTTGCTTCAATCCATTGACCATCACTGGAAAATGCACTTGGCCGTTATCGATAAGTTGAAAGAAGGTATCGGTCTGCGCGGATATGCTCAGAAAGATCCTTTGATCGAATACAAAAAAGAAGCTTTTGCAGCTTTTGAGACTTTGAACAACACGATCAAAGCTGACGCTATTGAAAAAATCATGCGAGTTCAGTTGGTTCCTCAGCAATCTGAAGAAGAAATGCTAGAGAGCCTTCGCCCGGATGAAACTGATTTGGAAGAGCTTGATTATTCTTCTCCGTCAGAAGCTGACATCGGTCATTCATTGCCTGAAGTTGGTGGATCTGAAGAGCCTCAGAAACGTAAAATGACGTTCCAAAGCGGCCCTGTTGAAGATCGTCCGATGAATCGTGAAGAGCGCCGTCGTATTGAAAAATCAGGCAAAGGGAAAAAGTAATTGGCCCAATGTCCGAACTGCCAACAACCAGTTGAGATTCTGGATAAGCACTTAGGGACTCTATTTACGTGTCCCTTTTGTGCGGCGGTTTTCTTTGTAAATTACGAGGGCCAACCGGAAATGGCTTCTCACGAAGTCGAACAAGCACCGGATGCCAGCTTTGGATCAGTTGAGCAAAACGAAAACGCTTTTGCTCAACCATCGACCGAAACAAATTACGGAGTTCCTGCTCCGGATTTTTCTAACTCAGATCAATATATCGAGCCGACACAAGAGCAAGGCTATCAACCACAAGAAAGCGCTGATTCATTCGGTGAATACAACGTGGATCAAGCCGGTGGTGGCTTCAATGAAACACCTTTGTCAGAGCAATACTCTGAAGGTCTTTCTGAAGCGGCGTCCGAGTCAGAGCCCGCTTACGAGATGAATTCCTCTGAAAACTTTGATTACACAGATAACTTAAACCAACCCGTTGAACCTATTGTGGAACCAAAAACCTCAGACGATTCAAATTTCGCTGATGTTCTTGAGTTTGCCAATGCCAATACGAACTCCGGTAACTTTTCTTATGCCGTGATCGTGGAAGGTATTGATAGCAGTCATTTGGTTCATCAGCTTAGAGAGGCCATGACGGACTCTAAATTTGGCTGGAACGTGAGTGAACTCTTAACTCACATTGGCGGGGGGAGATTGGTGATTACAGGCTTAAGCCCGGCTAAAGCTTCCGTCTTCATCAACCGAATTAAGTATCTGCCATTTAAGGTTTCTTGGAGGCAAGATGTTCTCTCTGGTTCTTAGATCCATTCTTATATTAATCACAGTGATGTCAGTTGCGATGGCTGCCTACGCAAATGAAGGCGGTGGTCATGGCGGTGGTGAAGAAAAGAAAGCCGAAGGCGGAGAGAAGAAAGAGGGCGAAGGCGGCGCCGAGGAAAAGCCCGTTAAATCTGCTGAAGAAAGCTATGACAAAGTCGCCGCAAAAGTTGCAGCCCTTGAAGCCAAAGTTCACTCTGGCCAAGAGGAAATCGAAAAACTTATCGAAGAAAAAGCTCACACGAAAGATCCTGCCAGAATTAATGAGATCGTGAAGCAGATGCTGACGCTTCACAAAGAGCTGAAAAAGAACGTCGAAGAATATGACCAAGTTCGCGGTTTAATGAAATATCGTTACCCGGAAAAGGGCTTGGCCACAAAGCGAGAATACGAGCGCATCGAAGTAAAATCCCTAGATGATATGGAATCTCAGATGAGCCTTTCTTCGTCAGTAAAACGCACGATGAAAAAGGTTCGCACACAATATGATACTCCCGACCAGGCGAAAGCGCGTAAAGAAGCAGAGGTCGCGGGGCACGCAGAAGGCTCTAAAAAGAAAAAGAAAGAGCCTGAGCTTACGGAACCCGTCATTCTTAAGAAATAGTGTTTCAAACTGATACAAGGGCTTCGGGGTCCTTCCGCTCCTAAACCAGAACTGCTATTCTAAAAGGGTGGGGGAAATCATGTACCGACTGATGTCGATTCCGATCGTCGTTATTGGGCTGTTCACATCAGCTTGTCAGACCTCTATGCTAAAGCAGTTTGAGTCTATCAAGCCGGGCATGGAAAAAGATGATGTTCTTGATCTCATGGGAAGCCCCAACCAAACTCAACGTGTTTCCGGTAAAGACCGCTGGTATTACACGTTCTATGACAAACGCATCCGTTTTCAAAAAGAGGTGCAGTTCGTTGATAACACCGCAATTTACATCGGAGAAGTATATCAGCCCCCAGCAGATCAAACAGCGGTAGCAGTTGATGCACGAAATGAAGAACGCAATAAATCTCTTGATGAGCAGGCGAAAAAAGAAGTGATTGAAAATCGTAAGGCGTATGACGCTTACGAAGCGCAAACTAAGGGCACAGATAAAGTTCGTTACTTGCCTACGTTTGAACCTATTCGCTAAAACTTAGCGGAGTTCCTAAGACAGAAATGATTTCGTAACCGGTTACCTCTAGGTAATCGGTTTTGTCGCTATTATAGAGTTTTATTCCAGTCCATACCCACTGGTAGTCGCCCGGAGGAAGATCTACAAGTATCCCTTCTAAGTGCAGACCATCTGCAGCGACAGTGCAATGACCTTGAATCACTGTATGAGGAATATCACCGGAAACAGCAACGCCATCGGCTGAAAAATTCAATTCAATATGTGGATAGCGTTGGCAGACGGAGATCTTGGTGCCGTCTTGGTCTTTCATAAAGAAATGGCCCAAGTGAAGTCTTTTGCCGTCGCTAAAATCAGTAACTTTGGAATCTTTCAAGAGTTGATACTTAAACGCTTTTTGAAAAGCTATGGGATTTGACCCTGACAAGTCTGAACTTGCCATTGCCGTATCCATTTGAGCTTCCTGTTCGGTGGAAGCAATCTTGCGACTGCTTGTTGCGCGATTATTCAAGTAAGTGATGATGACTGGAAATGCCAGCAACAGCAGGATAACAGTGACTCTGCGTTGTTTATTAATCTGAACGGGCTTTTTTTCTTCACTCATTTTAGTACTCGCATTTCAGTGCTTTGCGGTCTGCATCTGTTAATACATCACGCTTCGTTCCCGCGTTCAATACAGGCCACATCACAGTCGAGAGAGTGGAACGATGTTTTAATCCTAATACGTGTCCGAATTCATGCACCATCAAGCTGTGCAAATGCAAATCTGAAGTCAGTTCCGGGTGCTCGATATAAAAGCGGAAGTATTTTGCATCTACTGTCAGGTCAGCTTCCGTCATTTTATTATTGTTCCAATACAGAGAGGTTACGGCTTGCAGATTGGGTGATTTAGTCCAATTTGTATTCCAATAGATTCCGCTGCGACCGTCTTTGCTGCCATCGTAAGAAATATCGTCCTCATTAGCGATATTAAACAAAGTCATTCCGGCGGCGTCTTCCCATACCTGGGCAGCAGAGCGCACAATAGATTCATACTCTTGGGGAACATTTTTAGAAATGAACATGCGAACTGGCAAAGTTGTTTTCCAAGAAACTCTTTGGCCGTAAACGTTTTGTACAAATCCGCAGTCTTCTTGAGCAGCGCTTGCAAGCGTCGTCTCGGACCCAGGGCCCAAAGTTACTCCCTGCTGACATCCACTTACTAAAAAGCTCAACAATGTGAATACTAAAAATTTGTACATATCCTCCAATTTACCATTGAATAGTCAGTTCAAAGAACACTCCATTCTTGTTCTCGACCTTTGACGGGTCCTGTGTCCCTCCTTGCCTCGTGGGGTCGTGGGGCGTAGGCTCATGGGCATGATAAATTTTAAGTTCATTAATAAAAATGCTGTGGTTACGGGTGGCGCTGCTGGTATTGGTCTAGAGATTTCTCAGAGTTTTCTGGCTGCGGGTGGAAATGTATCCGTGTGGGATTATTCAGAAAAGGCCTTGGAAGCTGCCAGGGATGAGCTTTCTAAGTTCGGTTCCCAAGTTCAGTACGTTCAAGTCGATATCACCAATCGCGATTCTGTTGCGAAAGCCGCAGCAGGTTTGCCATGGGCTGTGGATATCCTTGTGAATAATGCCGGAATCACGCGCGATAAATCTTTTGCCAAAATGGGTGCAGATGATTGGGATGCCGTGATTAATACAAACTTAACGGGTTTGTTTAATGTCACAAAAACTTTGCTGGAAAAATTCAATCCAAATTCGAACAACAAACGCATCATTAATATTTCTTCAGTGGTGGGTCTTTACGGTAACTTTGGTCAAACAAACTATGCGGCTGCTAAGTCAGGTGTTATTGGTATGACTAAAACGTGGGGTAAAGAGTTGGGACGGAAGGGGTTCACATCCAATGCGATTGCTCCGGGCTTTATTAATACGGCGATGACCAAAGCCATGCCCAAAGAAGCGATTGATGCTATGGCAGCTAAGATCCCAGTGATGCGCCTTGGCGAAACATCGGACATCGCCAACGCGGTTCTGTTTTTGGCAAGCGAGCAGGCTGCCTACATCAACGCAACTGTTCTAAGTGTTGATGGTGGCATCACTTTATAATTTGCAAATTGAGAGCGAGTATCAGTGCCGCGAAAACAGCTTTTGCGGCGCAACAATGTCAGCTGGACATCTGGGTGTAATTTGTTGCGGTCCCTAGGGTTTTCCGGTACTTAACTTAGATTATATTACAATACTGTGACAAAACTTTTTTGCGTCCCTTTCGGAGTGCCAGCCTATGTCTGAAAATAAAGATCATTATAACCGCGGTGGTTTGTTCGCATTCATGTTTTCTATGGTGTTCGTCTTCGCATTTTTCTTCTACCTTGTTGTCATCAATAAAGGTGTGGATTTGGCAGAGAACGTTGTAGATCCAAATGCACCAGCTGCAGCAACAGGTCCTGTGTTCGATATCACGACTGTGAAAGAACCATGGGTAGAAACTCCTGAGATGATCGCTTACGGTCAGAAATTCTTCAAAACAAACTGTGCTATGTGCCACGGTGAAAAGGGTCTGGGCGACGGTGCTGCGGGTGCAGCTTTGAATCCTAAGCCACGTAACTTGGTTGAAGGTAAATGGACTCAGGGTGATGGTATCATCAATCACTTTAAAGTCGTTACTAATGGTATTCCGGGTTCATCAATGGCCGCTTTCGGTCACTTCAAAGTTGCTGATCGTTGGGCTGTTACTCACTTCATCAATTCAATCACGAACAACAAATCTAAAGACGATCCTGCTAAAGTTGCTGAGTTTGCAAAAACCGCAAAATAATTAGGAAGTTACTTAATGTTGAAAAGTCATTTTGTTTTGAAAGCAAAAACAATGGGAATGGTTCTAACTGGAACCGTTCTCGTTTTGTTTTCAGCACCAAAGACTTTTGCCTACAATGGCCCTGAAGCAGGGATGGCTGCGAACGATAAAGCTCGCGAACTTCAGGGTGTTGGGATTGATGAAAAGTTGGGTCACAAACTCGACTTGGGAATGACTTTTAAGGATGAAACGGGCAAGGACGTCGCACTTCGCGATTACTTTGACGGAAAACATCCCATCATTCTTTCGCCTGTGTATTTTAAATGTCCGGGCTTGTGCAACTTTCACCTTAACGGTCTGACAGATGCACTTAAAGTGATGGAAAAAAATTGGACTGTGGGCGACAAGTTTAAAGTTGTCGCGATCAGTTTTGACTCGAAAGAAACACCTGAGGACGCCGCTACGAAAAAGGCGTTGTACATGAAGATGTACGATCGCGCGGGATCTGAAGGCGGTTGGCACTTTTTGACTGGTAACGACCAGCAAGTAAGAGCTTTGACAGAGTCTATTGGTTTTAAGTTCAGATGGGATGAAACTCAAAAGGAGTGGGCACATGCTTCAGCAGCAGTTGTCGTTTCTCCTGATGGCACGGTTTCACGCTATCTTCCTGGGATTATGTTTAATCAGCAGGATATTAAATTGGCGTTGAACGAAGCGACCGAAGGAAAAATCGGATCGTTCGTAGATAGCCTAGTGCTGTATTGTTTTAAATACGACCCACACAAGAGCAAGTACTCCCTTGCTGCAGTTTCGGTGATGAAGCTGGGCGGAGGAGTGATGGTTCTTGTGATGGTTTTATGGTTATTGCCGCTTTATATTCGCTCCCGCAGAGCGAAGAAGAATGTGGCGGGGAGATAAAGGTACATGATGTGGTTTAATATTGCGAAGGCCCAATCCTTCATGCCAACGCAAGGAACCGAGATTGCCAAGCAGGTGGACAATCTTTACGGATTCTTGCTGATTACAAGTTTCATCGCCTGCGTGCTGGTTATCGGCGGGATGATTTATTTTGTACTTAAGTACAAACGTAAATCTGAAAACGACAAAACAGCATACATCTCTCACAGCACAGTGTTGGAGTTCTTGTGGTCATTTATTCCACTTGTGATCTTCCTAGCGGTGTTCGCATGGGGTTGGTACATCTATCACGGCATGAGAACTATGCCGAAAGATGCTCTTGAAATTAACGTCCTTGGTAAACAGTGGGCATGGGAGATCGAGTACAAAAACGGTTTTAAAGCCGTGAATGAACTTGTCGTTCCAGTGAACACTGATGTGAAGTTGCTTTTGACTTCTCAAGACGTGATCCACTCTTTCTTCATTCCATCTTTCCGTATCAAGCAAGACGCCGTTCCGGGTCGTTACACAGCATTGTGGTTCCGCGCAGAAAAAATGGGCGAATTCCACGTATTCTGTGCTGAGTACTGCGGTACTACTCACTCCGGTATGATCGGTAAAGTACGTGTTGTGACTCGTGCTGAATTCGACAAATACATGGAAGAGGGCCAAGAAGAAGGCCAATTGCCAATTGCTGAACGTGGTAAAAAACTTTTCGCGTTGAAAGCGTGCGCATCTTGCCACGCTGTCGACAATCCTGCCGCAAAAGTTGGTCCATCATTGTTCCAAGTATTCGGTCACGAAGTTGAATTGGATGGCGGCGGTAAAGTTACTGCGGATGAAAACTACATCCGTGAATCTATCCTTCAACCAAATGCAAAAATCGTAAAAGGTTTCCCTAAAGGCGTTATGCCAACGTTCCAGGGTCAGATTAACGAAAACGAGCTTAACGCACTTATCGAGTACGTTAAGAGCTTGAAATAAGGAGTGAAGCTTATGGGTGCACATTCATCATCAGCTCACGGCGCAGACTATATTAATTGTGAAAAAGGCCTTTGGTCATGGTTAACAACGGTTGACCATAAACGTATCGGTCTTATGTACATGATCGCTGTTATGTTCTTTTTCTTTGTCGGCGGGGTTATGGCCTTGCTTCTTCGTTTGGAACTTTTCGCTCCGAATGTTGTTGCGGGTGCAGGACAAGTATTGAAAAACGGTGACGTTTACAATCAGGTCCTAACTTATCACGGCGCGATCATGGTCTTCATGGTTATCGTTCCTGGTATCCCAGCTATTCTTGGTAACTTCTTCTTGCCAATCCATTTGGGAGCAGCCGACGTTGCTTTCCCTAAGATCAACTTGGCAAGTTGGTACGTATTCATGATCGGTGCTTTGATGGCCGTTGCGACTTTCTTCACAACTAAAATCGACACTGGTTGGACGTTCTATACTCCGTACTCCATCCGTACTGGTACCGCGACTGTTCTAATGGTGGTCGCAGCCTTCGTAATGGGTATGTCTTCCATCATGACAGGTCTAAACTTCATCGTAACGGTTCACAAACTTAGAGCACCGGGTATGACAATGCACCGTATGCCTTTGTTCGTTTGGGCCCTTTACTCAACTGCGATTCTGCAAATGCTTGCGACTCCAGTTTTGGGTATTACTTTGATGTTGTTGGCTGCTGAGAAAATCTTTGGTGTTGGTATCTTCGATCCGGCACTTGGTGGTGACCCAGTATTGTTCCAACATTTCTTCTGGTTCTATTCGCATCCAGCGGTTTACATCATGATCCTTCCAGCAATGGGTGTGATCTCTGAAGTGATCGCCACCTTCTCTCGCAAAGTAATCTTCGGTTACACCGCGATTGCATACTCTTCTCTAGGTATCGCAGCGGTATCGTTCTTCGTTTGGGGACATCACATGTTCGTTTCTGGTCAATCAGCGACGGCAGGTATCTTGTTCTCGTTCATCACGATGCTGGTTGGGGTTCCAACAGCGATCAAGATGTTCAACTGGGTAGCGACAATTTATAAAGGTTCTGTGAGCTTCGACTCTCCCATGTTGTTCGCTCTTGGTTTCTTGTTCCTGTTCGCAATCGGTGGTGTGACGGGTATCATGCTTGCGACTCTTCCAATCGACGTTCACTTCCACGATACATACTTCGTGGTAGCCCATTTCCACTACGTGATGGTGGGTGGTACATTGATGGCATTGATGGGTGGCTTCTATTACTGGTTCCCAAAAATGTTCGGTAAAATGTTTAACGAAGCTGCGGCCCGCATGTCTTTCGTATTCATCTTTATCGGTTTCAACGTGACTTTCTTCCCTCAATTCATCTTGGGTGCGATGGGTATGCCACGTCGTTATTTCGACTACATCCCGAACTATGAACAGTTGAACAAAATTTCTACTGTTGGTTCTTGGTTGATCCTAACTGGTTTCTTGATCGGTCTTTATGTGATCGTACAAGGTATCAGGAAAGGTCCGAAAGCTTCTGCAAACCCATGGGGTTCAAAAACTCTTGAGTGGCAGACGTCTTCTCCACCTCCACAATTTAACTTCGATGTTGAACCAGTAGTAACAGCGGGGCCTTATGAGTACAGATAACGTAGCACACCCACACGCAGCACACGTGTCGCATCACTTTAAAGATGCGACTCAACAGTACGATAGCGGCAAGCAAGGTATTTGGTTGTTCATGGTGACCGAGATCCTTATGTTCGGTGCCCTTTTGGTTGGCTATGGTATCTTCCACGTTATCTATCCAGAGATGTTCGCTGAAGGCGCAAAACAGTTGGATTGGAAGCTAGGTTTCATCAATACTCTAGTTCTTATCTTCTCCTCCTTCACGATGGCGATCTCGATCCAGCTGATCCAACGTAACGAAACAAAGAAAGCGGCTCTTGCTTTGGCGACGACGATTCTTTGTGGTGCGATCTTCATGGTGATCAAATACTTCGAGTGGACACATAAATTCCATTTGGGCTTCTATCCAGGTCGTTTCTTGGATATGGCAAAAACGGGTGCAGAGCACGCGAACCTTGGTATGTACTTCGGTTTCTATTTCTGCATGACAGGTCTGCACGGTCTTCACGTGTTGATTGGTATGGGTTGTATCGCTTGGTTGTTGATCAGAACTATGCGCGGTGAGTTCCACTCCCAATACTGGTTGCCAGTTGAGGGTGTAGGTATTTTCTGGCACATCGTCGACTTGATCTGGATCTTCCTATTCCCTCTTCTTTATCTGGTGGGTTAACAATGGCAGCAGCAAATAATCACAAACACGATCCTAACGTTCTTCATCCACATATCTCTCCAACTTCAATGTACTTGAAGATTGCAGGGGCTTTGTTTGGTCTAACTATCTTGACGGTAGTAGCCCACCAATTCCACGAGGTATTGGGTGTATTGGCGTCTCCAATCGCATTTTTGATCGCGGCAGTTAAGGCGACTCTGGTTTTGTTGTACTTCATGCACTTGAAGGACGATAACAACATGAATCGCGTGATCTTCGCGTCTGGCTTCTTTTTCTTGCTAGTTCTTCTGTTCTTTAGCGTTATCGATATCGTTACGCGTGTTGCAGAAGTGAGTCCGCTCTAAGACCGCTGTGTTAAAGACATACGCGGATCTTACTAAGTTTGGCATAGTCGTCTTTTCTGTATTGGCAGGATTGGCCGGCTATGCCACTGGTTTTCAGAGTGAAAACCCCTTCGACTGGAAAATCTTCCTAGAAACTCTTCTTGGTATTTACTTTCTGAGCTCGGGCTCTTTGGCCTTGAACCAAGTTCAAGACTGGAAGCTTGATGCCCTTATGCCTCGTACAAAAAACCGTCCCATTCCTGCAGGTCGTTTAAAGCCAGCGGCGGCGGGTATTTTGTCTTTCTTTTTCTTGTTTGTCGGTTTGCAATTGTTGTTCACAGTGCAACCCGTGGCAGGATGGGTTGGCCTGATCTGCGTCGTTTTCTATAACGGCCCCTACACTTTATATCTGAAAAAAAAATGGGCGTATGGCGCTGTTCCCGGGGCACTACCTGGTGCATTGCCTGTGACAATTGGTTATGCAGCAGCCAATCCTGATATCTTTAATTCTGAATCGATCTACTTGTTCCTGATCATGTTCATCTGGCAGATGCCGCACTTTTGGGTGTTGGCGATTCGTTATAAAGATGACTATGCCGCAGGAGGGATTCCAGTTCTTCCAGTGGCTCGCGGAAATGAAAAGACTTTAGAACAAATCGCTCTTTGGACATTTGCATATGTGGGTGTCGCATTGGCTGCGCCGTTGTTCGTTCATGCAAGCTGGCTTTATATCCTTCTGACTTTTCCATTCGTATTCAAAGTTATGCAGGAACTTTACCGTTACTATAAATCAAAAGGTACGGAGCGCTGGTTGGCGTTTTTCATGTGGCTCAATGTCAGTATGCTGATTTTCATCATCATCCCAGTTATCGACAAGTGGCACTTTCTAATCACTGAAAATCGATAGGTCTGCACTCACGACGAAGTCGCAGTAAATAGGACCCAGCCAAGGCTGGGTTTTTTGTTTCAATCTGAGACATTCCACTGAATTACAAATGTATACTGAAGTCAAATTTGACCCGACTTCCCTCTGGGGGATCGAACAAAATTCCGATAAATAAGTAATGGTTTTTATTGGAATCACTACTTATTTAGCACGTTGGCTGGGGCGAATGGCTTTACCAGCTTTCGCACTGCTGGCCCTTGCAGCTTGCAGTGATGCTAATGTTAAAGTGAGCATGTTAAGTTCCACTCTTGGTGGCATTGTTGCGGTATCTATTTCTTCTAATGCGGGAACTAACACCAATCAAAATGCCATTCCCATTCAAATTCAATTTTCGGAAGACATTCAGGGATTGTCGCTTTCTGACTTTGAAGTGACGAACGGAACTCTTTCAAGTTTAACGGGATCTGCTAGCACTTACACGGCTATCGTTACTCCAACCTCCAATGGGCCGATTTCGATCAAGCTAAAATCTTCTGAAGTCAGTGTTCCGAAGAATCTTCCGGGCCAATCACCGGGTGGTTCTACTTTCAAAAAGAAAGCATCGGGCGATGCGCTGGGAATTACGTTTGATAATGTGCCCCCAACTGTACAGATGCGCGTGGTGGGAAATACTCTGACTAATCAAACGACGTCGATAGTGTCGTTGGTGTTCTCGGAAGATGTTGAAGGTTTGAGTTTATCTGACTTTACAGTTTCGAATAGTGGCTCTGTGACTGCAATCACAGGAAGTGGGAAGTCCTACAGCGTCAGCTTATTAACAGCGGCGGCGGGCACTTATGAACTGACCTTGCTGCCAAATTCAGTGAAGGATAAAGGCGGGAATGACTTGGTTCAAGGTGCCAACGTTTCAGTAACTTATGATCCGACAGTTCCAGTGCCGGCGTTAAGCTCTTCCACTTCGAGCGTAACAAACTCAAGCGCGATATCCGTGATCATAAATTTCAACGGCATCAATGTGACGGGACTTGAGCTTTCTGATTTTACTGCGACCAATGCTGTGATCAGCGGTTTGTCTGGGGCTGGTTCAGTTTATTCCGTAACTTTAACTCCCAGTTCAGATGGAGTGGCTTCGTTAGTTTTGAACGCGGGGAAAGTTACCAACGCTGCAGGCACAGTAAATGTGGTGTCGAATACTTTGAGTTTTAATGTCGATCGAATAGCTCCGGTCATAAATCTGGGCGCTGCGAATACTAGTTTAGGATCCGCTTCGACAAAGTTTACTTGGCCACTGACATACAGTGATGCTGCTGTAGTGACGTTAAATTCTGCAAACATCGTCTTGACCGGGGCAACGACAAACTGTGTGACCGAAATTATTCCGCAGAATGCTTTGTCGTATGTTGTCAGCGTGAGTGGTTGTTCGGGGAATGGAAATCTAACGATGAGTGTGGTCAGCGGGACCGCATCGGATGCCGCCGGCAATATGGCACCTGCTGCAGGTCCTACGAATGCGGTTACCTTGAACAACACGGTCTTTACAGCCTCATTTACGAAATCAAATGACGTGGTGAACGAGGGCAATGCTGCTAACACGCAAAGCTTTACAGTGACCCTTGATCAAGTTCCGACGATAGATGTGACTTTGAAATATGCAGTGTTATCGCCTCAAACAACAGCTTTAACAACGGATTTCAATTTAACGAATGGCACTCTTGTTATTCCAGCAAATCAGCAAACGGCTACGATCTCTTATCAGTATAACGGTAACAATATCGTCGATGGCTCTAAAGTGATTCAAGTCGGGTTGATTGGGGGAGTTTCAGCTTCTGGCAAAGCTGTAAATTATGGGACTCAATCCTGGCGCAGACTAGTTCAGGACGATGATCAAGCGACGTCCTTTGTGAAAGTTGCAACAGCTCTAAACCACAGTTGCGGGATTCTTTCCGGCGGTATTCTGAAGTGTTGGGGTGGAAATGAGAACGGCCAAATTGGTGATGGTACAACAACTAGAAGGCTGCTGCCCACGATCGTCGATAGTGGTGTGACGTATTCTGATATTTCAACTGGCGGAAATCACTCTTGCGGTATTACGACTTCAGGTATTTTGAAGTGCTGGGGATATAACTATTACGGACAGCTGGGGGACGGCACAAGTTTAAATAAGCGTGTCTCACCGGTTGTTATTGACTCAGGAACTCTTTATTCGGAAGTTTCTGTAGGTTCTTCTCATACATGTGCTGTCACAACAGTCGGCGTATTGAAGTGTTGGGGATTGAATTCGAGCGGTCAGCTTGGCAATGGAACAAAGGTCGATGCGACGTCGCCAACGATTATCGAGTCGGGCGTGTTTTACGGTCATGTGGGCTCGGGAAATTCTCACTCCTGCGGAATTACCACACTTGGAGTTCTAAAGTGTTGGGGTAATAACATTTATGGACAGCTTGGAGATGGAACAACTACTGACAGACTGATTCCTACTATCATCGATAGTGGAACTGTTACGCGAGTCGTGGCTTCGACACAAAACACATGTTCAATAAACTCTTCTGGCATTCTGAAGTGCTGGGGAGCTAATGGTTACGGTCAGCTTGGCGATGGAACTACGACGAACAAAGCATCGCCGACAGTTGTTGACTCGGCAAACTCGTACACAAGTGTAAGTTCAGGTTGGGCACATGTTTGTGGGGTTACAACTCCTGGAGAAATCAAGTGCTGGGGGTTTAATTCCTATGGGCAACTGGGACTTGGTCATACAGTGAATAAAACCACGCCGAGTTCTGTCGAAAGCGGGACTGCTTATTCTTTCGTATCTGGTAGAGAGTATCACTCCTGCGGGATCACGAATTCTGGTGTTTTAAAATGTTGGGGATTCAATTCCTTCGGTCAACTAGGGGATGGAAACGAGCTCAGAAAGTTAACACCTGCAGTGGTTGATATGGTTTCAACATACTCCTTAGTTAAAGCTTACAATCATACCTGTGCCATCAGTTCGATAGGTGCACTGAAATGCTGGGGTGATAATTCGTATAATCAAATTGCCGATGGCAGTACTAGTCCCAGAACATCTCCGGTAGTCGTGGAAGAGGGTGTCACATATAATCAGATTGCGACATCTGTGTCGCAGACTTGCGGTATCACGAATAAAGGTGTGTTGAAGTGCCGGGGAACAAATATGTTGGGTTCTATGGGCCTAGGTTCCAGTGTCAGCAGTACTCGCTATCCAGTTAGTGTTGTTGATCCCGGCGTTTCTTATGATCAACTCACGATGGGTCTGTACCACGTTTGCGGAATTACTTCGGCGGGAGTTTTGAAATGCTGGGGTGCGAATTCGTCAGGACAAGTGGGTAATGGAACGAACACGGATCAAAATTTACCGGTGGTTATTGATAGTGGCGTCAGCTATTCAAAGATTTCTGCAGGCTCCGTTCATACATGCGGTATTACAACGAGTGGCATTTTAAAATGTTGGGGCAGCAACCTTACGGGCCGGCTTGGCGATGGGACTGCAGTCGATAGAAATCTGCCGGTAGTCATTGATTCAGGAGTAAGCTACTCGTTTATTGGAAATGGAATTGCCCATTCCTGCGCAATCACGACGGGCAACGTGCTTAAATGCTGGGGAAATAATTCATATTCTCAGTTAGGTAATGGTGGCACGACAGAACTGTTAGTTCCGACCGTCATTGATACAGGAGTTTCATACGGCTCCGTATTCGGTGGTTCGTCAATGACTTGTGCAATTACGACGGCTGGAGCCCTGAAATGTTGGGGGACACCGAACGAAGGTGCAATCGGTGATGGATCGACAGGGGTTCGAAATACGCCGACAATTGTTGATAGTGGAACTGCATATATGAATGCAGCGATTTCGACGTCATTCGCTTGCGGTATCACTTCTGCTGGAGTTCTTAAATGCTGGGGTCTTGATAGCAAGGGGCAGCTTGGTATGGGTAACTCAAGCTACTTTCCTGCACCTGTTGCGCCGAACTAAGGCTTTCTTAAATCTTGGGGTGTATCGATTTGACGGCTGAAATGAGCTTTCATGAACATCGGATGCTGATCCAGATTCCCGAAAATCTTCATAACAGTCGGATACTTTGAAAGATCAACATTAAAGCGTTGGCAAGTGATGATCTGTGGATAAAGTACGATATCGGCCATTGTTACCTGATCGCCAAAGCAATACTTGCCGGCGAACTCCGGCAAAGTTTTTTCCAAAGCTTCCAAACCTTGGGTGACCCATTTTTGCACCCATTGCTCTTTTTGCTCTTGAGAATAGCTATGGGCTTCGCCCAAGTGTTTCAACACCTTCAAGTTTCCATACGGATGCATAGAGGCGTTAACGATCTCACAGACCTGGCGAACTCGAGCTCTTAGGTAGTGGTCCTTTGGGAAAAAAGAGGGAGAAGGTTGGATCTCTTCGATGTATTCAAGGATTGCCATTGAATCAGGAATGATTTTTCCATCATGAATCAATGTCGGAATACCACCCAGCGGATTCAGTTTGCGATACTCTGCGGAGTGCTGCTCGTCTTTCAGAAGATTTATCGGTTTGTAGTCGAACGGGATGTTTTTCAAGTGAAGAGCCACACGTGCACGGAAGGATGTAGAGCTTCGAAAATAGTTGTAAAGTACGAATGAGGACATATACTGACTCCTGTTGACACAAAATTTAACAACTCAGATTTTCATCAAAGGGCGTTTTAATGCCAAGTAGATTTATCTTCTCGCTGCGCTTTTCATCAAAGGTTCTGGTGAAGCTTGCGAAGTTGTCGCTTGCCATGGTTCTATTCATGAGTCTTTTAAGGCTCAATCTTTTTATGCTCTCGGCATTCGCCAAAGTTGAGCACAATTCTTTTCTAGAAATTCTACATTCTTTCGGTGCGGGGATTCGTTTCGATATCTTGATTTTTGGATTCTTGTTGATTCCGATCTACTTTATTTTATTGATTCAGGCCATCTGTGAAAAATGGCCGAAATGGATCTTTATCTTTTATAAGATCTACTTTGCTTCAATTTGGTTAATCATTTGCTTACTATCTTACATCGATTTCTTTCATTACTCTCATCACGGCCGTCGCATGCGTTTCGCTGAATACTCAAGCTGGACACCGGAGCTCACGTGGGAGCAGATGCAAGCGTTGCAGACGAATCAGGCTCTGTTCTTTACAATCAGTACCGTGATTTTGTTGGTTCTTGGTTATATGTTGATTCGCGGTTTGCAGTTCGGTCAGTGGAAGGATGAATACTCACCCCAAAAGGGTTCCAAACTTGAATTGGCATTGCGCATCGTACTTCCATTGGTTCTTATTGTTTTGGCAGCCCGTGGCACTGTCGAGGCTCACCATTTAGCATTAGAACACAGCCAAGTTTCTGATAATAGTGCACTGAATGAAATGGCTCTGAATGCCGTTTGGTGTTTTGATAAATAGAAAAACTTGTGGGAGACTATGTCCCACAAGGAGTCCCTATGAAAAAACTGGCACTGTCATTACTTGTTGCTTCTGGTCTTTTCTCTTCTGCAGCTTTTGCGGATCTAAATTATGGCGTTGAACTGGGTGTACGCAGTCAATCAGGTGATACGGATACTGCAGTTGCATCGACGGATTCTAAAACTGCTATGCAGTTTGGTGTTTTTGGTATCATGCCTATCAGTGGCGCTTGGAATTTGCGCACTGGCCTTTTGTATACTCAACGTCCGTTGATTGTGAAATCCGCAGGTCTTGAAAATAATATCGACATGAACTACGTCGATATTCCACTGAACATCATGTACAAGTTCGAAGACTATGCCGGCGTTTACCTAGGTGTGAACCTGGGCATAAACATGGATAAAAAATGCAGCCTCGCTGGTTGCACGATGAGTGATGTAACTTCTCCGTTGATTCCACTGACAGTCGGTGCGGCATTCAAATTCGCGCCTAATTTTGGAGTGAATTTTTACTTTGAAAGTGCATCTGGAAAAGTTGTTACAGTTAACAATTCTGATCTGAAAAACTACCGCGCCATTGGCGCAAATTTGATTCTGACTTTTGACTAAGGATATTTTGTGAAATTAGGTTCTTTAAAATCAGCTCACTCTTTGGACGGCGATCTTTGTGTTATCAGCCGTGATTTAAAAATGGCCGTTAAGGCAACAAGCATCGCTCCAAATCTCCGCGAAGCCATGGAAAAGTGGACAGCGAAAGAAGCTGATTTGAACAAGTTGTACAATGATCTAAATGATGGAAAAGCCTCCGGCGCATTTCCAGTGAACGAAAAAGATTTTCACTCGGCACTTCCAAGAACCTGGTTATTTGCCGATGGATCTGCCTTTATCTATCACATCAAGCTTGTGCGTAAGGCTCGTAATGCTCCATTACCAGAAACTTTGACGACAGTTCCATTGATGTATCAAGGGGAGTGTGGGCAGTTCCTGGCTCCGACTGAAGATATTCCACAACGTGATTTCGCACATGGCACTGATTTTGAGGGTGAAGTCGGCGTGATCACAGATTTCGTTCCAATGGGTGTTACTCCAGACGAGGCATTAAAACACATTAAGCTTTTCGTTTTGATTAACGACGTTTCATTGCGTGGCTTGATCCCAGAGGAATTGGCTGGCGGTTTTGGTTTCTTCCAAAGTAAACCAGCCTCAGCACTGTCTCCGTTTGCTGTAACAGCAGACGAGCTAGGTGATGGTTATAAAGATGGCCGTATTCATTTGCCACTGGATGTGACATATAACGGTGAGTTCTTTGGTAAAGCAAATGCAGGGGCCATGCACTTTCACTTTGGTCAGCTGATTGCTCATGCGGCAAGAACTCGTAATTTGCCAGCAGGTGCTTTGATTGGAAGTGGAACGGTTTCCAATGAGGATCATGGCAAAGGTTCAAGCTGTTTGGCGGAAAAACGCATGATTGAACAGATTGAAACGGGAGCCATCAAAACTTCGTTCATGAAGTCCGGCGATACGATCCAAATGCAGATGAACAATTCCAAAGGCGAAAGTATCTTTGGACAGATCTCTCAAAAGGTTCGTTCAGTTCAATAGGCTTGTCTTGCCGCTCCTCTGTGGGGGAGATCGGGTGAGAATAAAAAAAATGCCGGGAAATACCCGGCATTTTTCATTTCAAATTTAAATTCGAAATTACATTGCTTCGATAATGCCGCACGCTTCGCGAGGACCAGAGTTACCAGCTGGTTGAGATTTCAAATCGTCTTTACCTTTGTGGATAATGATAGATTTACCGATGATGCCTTCTGGGCCATTCAACGGAGCTTTCAACGTGATAGTTGTGTTAAGAACACCTTTTTTGTCAGCTTTAACGTTGCCCAAGTCACCTACATGTTTTTCTTCAGCAGTAGGAGATCCATGTTTTTTTCCAGTCGGATTAAAGTGACCACCAGCAGAGCTGAAATCGCCTTCACAAGTACCAACTTCGTGGATGTGGAAACCATGGAAGCTACCTTTTTTCAAACCAGTAACATCAGCTTTGACTGTGATTTCGCCATTCGCTTCTGTGAAGTGAATAGTACCTGCGATTTTTGAACCTTTCGCAGCTTTCAATACAGCGTGAGCTTGTGTTGGTGGCGGAGGTGGAGGTGGAGCTGCAGGTGCTACTGGAGCTTCTTCTTTGTGAGCGCAAGCGCCGATAACTAGAGCGGCAAGGACTGGTGCAAGATATCTTTTCATTGTCGTGACTTCCTTTCGTCGTATTACGTGAAAAGATGGTCACAGATTTTTTTTAGGCTGTCATTTATTGATTGGAAATATGGCGAATAATCTCGACGGAGACAAAAGTAATAGCATAAAACCACAGAACTTTGCGCCCAAGCTCCATTTTCTTCTGCAACAACGATCTCTTACTGGTATTGAGTGTGTCCATAGTGGCCCCCTTACATACTCAGTATCGGGCTTTCTCCGTCATAGATCCAATCGATTAAATCTACAGGACCCATAGAGATTAACTATAGTTAATTTAAGCCATATCGTAGTGAAATAACACAGGAATTTGCATATCCGGATGCATGCTCTCTTTAACGGGGCATCCTAAGGCGAAACCCTCGAGCTTTTTTCTGTAGTCGTGAGGTATGTTCATTGGCAAATGAAGTACGATATTCAGCTTTGCAATTCTACGTGGATTCGCGACCATTTCTTTTTCAACGGAAGCCCAAGAGCCTTCCAGCTTAATTCCGTCTTTTTCAGAATGAATAGCCATCGTCGTTAACATGCAACTGCCCATAGCTGCACCCACCAGATCAGTTGGTGAAAAGGCCTCTCCTTTACCATGATTATCCTTAGGCGCATCAGTCACGATGCGTGCACTAGAGGGTTCATGAGTGATCTCGCAGTGTTTTTCACCTTGATAATGAGTCGTTGATTTTACCATGGGACCTTCCGGATATTATAATTCCGGCTCCGCCGGAGTCATCTTAGTTCGACATTTGCTCGATGATTTTACGAAGACGCATCTCTGATGATTTAGACATGTCATTGTAAAGCTTGCGAAGATGCGTGGACTGAACAGCATCGCCTTTAGATGCTTTCATCTCACGACCGATTTTGATTGCCGAGCAAACGCTCTCGATCACAAATTTGCGTTTTGAATCTTTAGTGATGAAGTCAAATGCACCCAAAGAAAGAGCTTCTAAGGCGCGAGCATGATCTCCATGGGCTGTCAGAACCACGAATGGCGTCATGTGACCCAACGAACGAACATAGGCCAAAAACTTAAGGCCATTCATTTGTGGCATTTCGATATCGGAAAGGATCGTGTCGAATTCCTTTGTCTTTACATACTGCAAAGCCGCCGCACCGTTTTCGGCTTCAACGATTTCGTCGACGAACTCTTTCAAGAAATGTTTAAGGAGCTCGCGAATATCCGCGTCGTCCTCAACAATCAGCAATCTGCTTTTTTCTTCTTGTGGGTTCATTCCAGTAATCCTTAGTTCATCGTGTAACGGTTAATCACGCCAAGCAGAACATCTTTTTTGAATGGCTTCGTGACGTGATCGTCGCAGCCAGCATTTAAAGATTTTTGTTTGTCGTCAGAAAGGGCGTGGGCAGTTAAGGCGATAATCGGAATATGTGAATGCTGTGTTGCGCGTTCCCATTCCCTGATGATCGATGTCGCTGCATAACCATCCATTTCTGGCATTTGAACGTCCATAAAGACAATATCAAACTCATTTGATTTTATCTTATCTACGGCTTCAAGTCCATTCTCCGCTTCAATTATTTCGAAGGGCTGATTTTTAAAGAAATGCGTAAATAAGATGCGGTTATCCTCGGTGTCGTCGGCCAAAAGGATGCGAACTTTGCGATTGGCGACTGAAAGTCCTGAATGTGCGACTCTTTCTTGTTCGCGCGGGTCCATTTTATCAGCGAATGAAAGCAGGTGAGAGTCGGGGTAAGAACTAGGAATCATCATCAGACCCGGGCTCTGTTCACGATAAGGCACCGTAAAGAAGAACGTCGTCCCGGCGTTTTCACGACTCTTGAACCAAATTTGTCCCCCCATAAGTTCCACAAGGCTTTTAGAAATTGCCAGACCCAGCCCCGTTCCGCCATATCGACGTGTAATAGAGCTATCCGCTTGCGAGAACTTCTGGAAAATCAAATGCTGCTTATGAGCAGCGATACCAACCCCGGTGTCGCTGACGCTGACCATGAGGCTATCTTTTTTAGTCGGGTTTTTAAGGACTGAGACCTTGATTTCTCCGCGCTCTGTGAACTTGATGGAATTGCTGACTAAATTAATCAATACTTGACGTAATTTTGTTGGATCACCCATTAAATGAGAATTTACGCCTGCACCAATTTCAAAGGAATAATCGACCCCTTTAAGTTGCGCACGAGGACGCATCATTTCCTGAACATCTGCCATCATCTTGTGCAAATCAAACGAGATGTTTTCAATTGAAACTTCACCGGCCTCGATTTTAGAAAGGTCCAAGATATCGTTGATTAAGGTCATCAATACGTCGCTGGCCTTCTGGAAAATCGTCAAATAGTAGCGTTGATCGGGATCGAGCTTGGTATCTTTCAATAACTCGGCCATACCCATAATCGCATTCATCGGAGTGCGGATTTCGTGACTCATGTGGGCCAGGAACTGCGATTTCGCTAGGGAAGATTTCAAGGCTTCATCTTTTATAGAAATGAGCTCATGCTCGGCCTTTTTCATCACTGTGATATCTTGATTAATACCCCATGTGCATAACGGACTTTTCTTGTCGTCGTACTCTGTTAATCCCATAAGATTCGTCCAAATAAATTCATGGGTATCAGCGCGGCGAACACGAATTTCAAAATGAAACTCACGCACACCAGAACCCGCTTGTCTTAAAGCGTTTTCTAGAATGTGCACGTCCTCGTGGTGTACCATCGCTTTGAATAAGTCATAGCTTGGTTGAACTTCATTCGGATTAAGCCCCAAAAGTTTGAACTGCTCGTCTGACCAGATCATTTTACCTGTGCGGAAATCCCACCTGAAGGAGCCGGTTTTCGAAATGGCCTGAGAAGCCTTAAGCAAATCTTCCTTCATTCGAAGTTCGCGTTCGGCATCAAGCTTCCAGCGCAAATCATCTCCGACGATAACGAATCTTTCGCGACCAGTGACGTTATTCATAGGAACTTTTGTCACAGCCAGAGGAATGCGTTCTCCCGACAGACATTTCAAGTAGGCTTCAGTGCGGTGTTGGTCGATTAAATCTTTTAAGTCAAATTCCAACCATAGTGATAAATCCGAACCGATCAATGAGGCCTCAGGTGTACCGATCAGCTCGTTGGCGATTTCATTAGATTTACGAATGATGGCTTTGGTATCTCCGCTAAATCCTGGCAAGATTTCGATCATGAACATGACCTTGTTAAGCGTTCGCACAACCTGTTCCAGAACAAGTTTTTCTTGCTGCTCTTGGCTGAACGAATTCACAAGTTTATTATAGTCCTTAAAGATATTTGAAAATTCATCTTGAGAGCTATAATTCACTTCTTGAATTTTTGATCCTTGAGAATTGATTTTCGTGTGCAAGAATTTTAGTGGCTGAGTCAATTGTTTTGAAAAGAAGAACGCTATAACCAGTGAAATCACTAAAAAGAACGTACCAATGATCACAAAGATAATTAGATAGTGATTAATCGGCCCGGTTGTTTCATTGAAATTTGATTTAGCTACTAATACCCATTCAACGCCACCAGGGAGCTGTACTTTCCCGATGGACATAAGGCTGACGGCATTCAGGTAATCATTTCCTGTCTCAATGATGTCTTCGTTACGAAGATAATGACGAATTTTATCTTGTGGAAGGCTGACGGACATAGCCGTCGTTCCATTAGCTTGAATTGTCTGAGCGGCTTGGGACTTATTGCTGGAGGTTACAAACTGTTTTTGGAATTCGATGGGATTTTCATAATTCAGCCGCGAGTTGTTGCGCATAAATCCGTCGGAACCAAAGGCGATGACTTCGCCAGTCTCGCGCAATCCCGAACGCTTCCATTGGAAATTATCGCTAAGTATTTGATCAAAACGATCCAAGCCAATTTGGAATACCAAAGTACCGACGTAATTTTTCTGATCGTAAATCGGCGCAGCGATATACGAAACGTATTCTGGTAAAACTCCAGACAAGGCAGCAAAATCAAAAAAGCGGAACGTCTGTGGGGGGGCGCTCTGCGACCAACGGTAAACGTCCGTCAGGCGGGTCGCACTGAAAATTCCAGTATTTAAATTTGCACCTAGCTCTAATCCTTTTTGTACGGAATATACAACGACGCCGTCTTTATCAATCATCAACACGTCAGCCATTTGGAAGCGATCCGCATAGTCTGACATAAAGGTATGGATATCACCGTGAGTTTTAAAGTAGCCGTAGGGATCAGCTGTTTTTAAGGCTGTGACGTTGCGAGGAGTGCTTTCGTTACGTTCTGCCTCTTGCAATATCAAAGACTGCAAAACCAAGGCAGGTCTGTTTAAGCGGGCGGCAATATTTTTTTCTTCTTCGAACCCAGGTTTATTTTGATAGAACGTGTTGACGATGCGTAAATCTTTACCCTGATTGGAGTCTGACGCGCTATCGTTGATTTTTTTAAGATTTGCGTGAAATGAAATGACAGAATCACGGACGCGGGCCATTTCGGCAGCAACTAAAAGGTTGTTACCTAGGTTTTCGATATCCGTTTTTAAAGCTTGGGCGCGATTCAACCTAATTTGTACTAAACGTTCCGAATGTCCGCTTTGAAGTGATGAAGTACCCACTTTATAGCCCATGGTTCCGGCTGCGATCATGGCTCCGGTAACGATGAGCAGTGTAAAGAGGAGTATTCGAACCCTGATTGTCATTATCGCCTATGACATCGGAACAAATTGAATTTCGATACTTTCAAAGTGAGCCTTCATGTCTTGAGCCAGACCTGCCAGCTGAGCAGACTCGTTGTTTTTCGAAAGCTTTTCCATTTGTGCTGCGATTTCGCTTAATTGCATGAATCCATAGCTTGAGGCGGCGCCCTTGATTTTGTGAGTTAGCGCCGCAATCGCCGGAAGATCATTTTTAGAAATGAGTTCTTCGAGGGCTTGGATGTCCTTTTTGCGATTCTCAGTAAACTGAGGAATCAAATCTTGAAGATCAGCGTCGATTTCTACTTTGATTTTTGCCATAGATCAGTCGGTTATCCTTTTTCATAGGGGCCTTTACAATAAAATTTAGTTTAGAAAGGCCTTTATTGCATAGATTTAATATCAAGAGTAAATTCCACTCTGCACAATCTTTGTGAGGCTGACTTGATGAAGAAAATACTCGTATTTTTATTCCTGATTTCGATTCTTTCCTGCACCTCAAAACAAGAGTTGGGGACAGAGCAAAATCCCATTCATTTTGCTCTAGTTCCTGGACAAGATGCAGCTGTTTTATTGGAAAACGGTCTAATTTTGGAGAAGTGGATACGCAGTCAAACTGGCTTAACAGTGAAGGTGCAAGTTCCATCAAATTTCGTCGCTGTTATTGAGGGCTTAGGATCACAGCGCGTTGATTTTGCGATCATTAATACCTTTGGATATATTTTGGCCCATGACAAGTATCAAGCGAATGCAGTTTTAATTGGTGAGAATAATGGTCGCTCCGAATACCGGGGGCAGATCATCGCTAAAGATCCAAAAATAAAATCTGTTAAGGATATCAACGGAAAGAAATTCGCTTACGTTGATCCGGCGTCGACGTCTGGTTATGTCTTGCCTGCAAAATTATTGAAAGACGCTCAGGTGAAACCCAAAGACATCGTCTTCGCCGGAAAACATGATAGCGTGGTCTCTATGGTCTATCAGGGGCAAGTGGATGCGGGCGCTACTTATCACACCCCGCCCGAGGATGGTAAGCCTCAAGATGCCCGGAAGCTGGTGGCAACTCAGTATCCAGATGTTTTTGATAAAGTAAGAATCATAGCGATGACGGGTTCTATTCCAAGTGACCCTGTTGTATTTCGTGCAGGATTTCCACTTGAGTTACAAATGAAGCTTGTCCAAGCTCTGAAAAGTTTTTCGGAGGCTCCTGACGGTAAGCAGACTTTACGTAAGCTTTATCACATCACAAATTTTAAAGACTGCACGGATCAAACTTTTGATCCGGTTAGAAAGATCCTGCTCGATCTTGGGAAGAACGCGCAGGATCTGATCAAGTAGCCCTAGAACATAAACGGAATACTAAGGCTGACCATGCTGACCTTGTTTCCGAAATCATCAAGGCTTGGGAAGGAACCCCAGTTGCCGGTTCCTTTTTTGTATTTCAGATCCATATACTCAAAGTTAATGGCAACGACGAAAATTTTTATTCCCACTCCCACTTTCGGTCCAGAGGCCTCTTCGAATTTTACATCGAATACGCCACTCTCATCGGGATCTAAGGTTCCGCCGAAAACATAACCAGCCCACAGACGTAAACCCAAAAGGGGAGTCTGCACGCCGATCACCCCGCCGTAGGTGCTTGAAACAGCATCGGCTTCGTAACCGGTGTTATCATGTTTGAATTTAGGTTTTGAATAGGTTCCATCAAGTGCCACAAACAGCATGCTATCCACGAAGTGCATCCCTAACTTAAGATCCGCTCCAAGTCCTTTTGTTGTAGCCTCGGATTCATCCAGATCAACAGTGGCTTTACCACTTTCGTAAAATACGCCGGGTTCAAAATAAAATCCTGCCGCCATCGATTGAACCGAAAACAATAAAAGGACGGCCGCGAAAGCCAGTTTTAAATGTTTCATTTGGGACCTCCATTCCTGTTCAGGTTACTGCTGATGACGGCGGAACGTCGCACTGTGTTTTATCACTGGCTCTCGACCCGGGGTGGGAGTGGTCGGCAGTTATTGACTTTGGTAGGTGAAACCTGATTATCATGGCCTATGGAAAATCAATATTTGTCAGGATTCGGAAATCACTTTTCATCGGAAGCTCGTCCAGGTGCTTTGCCAGTTGATCAAAATTCTCCACAAAAAGTTTCATTGGGACTTTATGCGGAACAATTAAGCGGCTCTGCTTTCACAGCTCCACGTCATTCTAATCTGTATTCTTGGCTATATCGTATTCGTCCATCCGTGATGCACAAAGCTTTCAAACCGATGAAAGATCTGACTGCAAAAACTTTTTCAAAACCTCAACACATGAATCCAAACCAAATGCGATGGAATCCGATTACATCTGGTTCAGGTCAGGACTTCGTCGATGGATTGCGCACTGTCTGTGGAGCTGGTGGTGTTGAACACCATAATGGTATTCACGTTCATCTGTATGCTTTTGATAAAGGTATGGAGAAACGTTATTTCATGAACGCTGATGCAGAGTTCATGTTTGTGCCTCAAGCTGGCGCTATTCAGTTAAAAACCGAAGTGGGCGTGATTGAAGCAGAACCTGGTGAAATTGCTGTGGTTCCAAGAGGTATGAAGTTTCAGTTGAACCCGCTGGGCTCTGGTAAATGCATGGGTTATGTTGGTGAAAACTTTGGTCATCCTTTTGTTTTACCCGAGCTCGGACCCATCGGTGCTAATGGTTTGGCGCACCGTCGTCACTTCCTAACTCCCAAAGCAGCATTTGAAGATTTGGAAGGTCAATTTGAATTGATCGGAAAATTCGCCGGTGAGCTTTGGTCTGCCGAAATGACTCATTCACCTCTTGATGTGGTGGCTTGGCACGGGAACTACGTTTCTTACAAGTATGATTTAAGAAAGTTCAACGTTATCAATACAGTTAGTTTTGATCATCCAGATCCATCCATTTTCACAGTATTAACTTCACCAAGTGAAATTCCGGGGACGGCAAATGTGGATTTTGCGATCTTTCCTCCTCGATGGATGGTGGCAGAGCACACTTTCCGCCCACCGTATTTCCATCGCAATTGCATGAGTGAATACATGGGTCTGATCTATGGCGAGTACGACGCAAAAACTGCTGGTGGCTTTGTTCCTGGCGGTGGCAGTCTTCATAATTTCTATTCAGCACACGGACCCGATGTCGATGCTTTTGAAAAAGCCAGTAATGCGGAATTAAAACCGATCAAGCTTTCTCAAACTATGGCGTTCATGTTTGAATCACGTTCTCCATATCGGGTGAGTGATTTTGCGATGGGTAAAGAAATTATGCAGGCTGATTATCAAGACTGCTGGCAGGCATTTAAAAAACATTTTAAATAGTTCGTAAAAAAAGGCTCCGAAGGGAGCCTTTTTTATTTCTCTAAGTTTGAAAGGATTGTTTCAATACGACTTGCAAGTTCTTGAGTCTCTGGGTTTTGGCGCATTTCTTCAAATTGTGTGAAGGGAATCCGATCATTGTTCGCAAGCCCAATACTTGCAAAATAATTATCATTGCTTTCAAAGTGAAGAATAAAGCCCTCGTTGTCTCTTTCAACGGTGACCGCTTGGTGAAGCTCGGTAATGCTGTTTTCAAGCATGTCCACGGCTTCTTCCGTTAACTCCAAATTAATATTGCGATGAATTCCTTCAGAGTTCGTTGGAGGTGTCGCAGTCGGTACGCCAGATGGCGCAGCTGCCATGCCATTTTCGGGAAGGGAGGGTGGAGGGGGAGCAATATCGCCACCTGGTACTTCCGAGTTATCTGCCTGATTAACGGTGTTGTCTTGTGCTTCTTGAGCAACTGGTGTTTCTGCTGGAGATTTATCGGATGCTGTGAATTTAAAAACTCCCCAGCCAACCATAATACCCAACACAAATGCGATAATAAGGTCTTTGTTCATGTTCATGGGCCCGATATTAGGCACAAGACGAAAAAAGGCAATAGGCTTTGTCTTATTTGCATGATTCTTAATAATTAACATACGGAGGACGGGAGAACCTCAACACTTTGGGTAACTGATTATTATTCTTGGCCTTCCTTAAAACTTTAAGTTTTGTTTTGTCAGGTTGGTACGAGCCTTTACTATGGGTTTGTGTTTATTTATGGTTATACCTGAGGTGCAGATGAAGGTTATTGAAATGACTAAGCCCGGAGGCCCCGAAGTTCTTGTCGTGGCAGAGCGTCCGATTCCAAAACCCGCTGAAAATGAAGTTCTAATAAAGGTGCATGCCGCAGGCATTAACCGTCCAGACTGCGCTCAACGCCAGGGAACGTATCCTCCGCCTCCAGGGGCTTCAGATTTATTGGGTTTGGAAGTTTCAGGCGAGGTGGTTGATGTCGGCAGCAAAGTCACGCAGTGGAGTAAAGGGGACTATGTCTGTGCTCTGGTTTCCGGTGGTGGTTATGCGGAATACGTGGTCGCTCCCGAGGGACAATGTCTACCGATTCCTTATGATTTAGATTTTGTTCACGCGGCGGCATTGCCGGAAACTTTTTTCACTGTATGGACCAACGTTTTTGAAAGTGGTCAGTTGAAAAAAGGCGAAATCATTTTAGTTCATGGTGGCTCTGGCGGAATCGGTACGACAGCGATTCAGCTTTCCCGTCAAATGGGAGCCAAAGTATTTACAACGGTAGGTAAGGAATCAGCGGTTCAACCTTGTTTAGATCTGGGTGCTGATAAGGTAATCCAGTATAAGAAAGAAGATTTTGTAACGGCCGTTAAAGACGCTACGGGCGGCAGAGGTGTCGACGTTATTTTGGATATGGTCGGCGGGGAATATTTTCCGCGAAATATTGAATGCTTGGCCCCTATGGGGCGTTTGGTTCAGATCGCGACTTTACAGGGTGCAAACGTTTCTTTTGATATTCGCAAAATGATGTCAAAGCGTCTGACGATCACGGGCTCAACTTTGCGTCCTCGTTCTGTCGAGGAAAAATCACGTATCGCCAAAAACTTAAGAGATCATGTTTGGCCGCTTTTGAATAAAGGACGGCTAAAGCCGGTGATTTTTAAAACATTTAAACTCGAACAAGCTCGCGAAGCCCACGAGCTTATGGAGTCAAGTGCACACACAGGAAAGATAGTTTTGAACGTCCTCTAAATTTCGGAGGTCTTTATGGTTTTTACACCCGCCGGAGGTCTGTCAGTGCTGCTCTTTATGGCGGTAGTGATTGGCATCTGCATCATGTTCATCGGTGCCGTTGGTGTGGTCAGTGAACGTTTAGAATTTTCTGTTAATCGTGAAGTCATCAAAGCGAGCGTCTTAGCATTGCTGTGGTTAGGACTTGGTACTTTTCTGACGTACACTAAGGTCTTTCAATTCTATCCGTATCCGATCGCTTTAGCTTACTTCACATTGGTGCTGGTTGTATCGTTTGGAGTTGCTCTATCCTCTTATGGAAATAGGTTGGCACTGGGTTTATCGTTATCCGCGCTCGTGCTATTCCAGGGATTTCGATTGCCTCTTGAAGTGATTTTGCACCGTTGGGCCCAGCAAGGAACTATGCCATTTACCATGACGTGGACCGGATATAATTTTGATGTCTTAGCAGGTATCTTGGCTTTAGTAATTGCCCCCATAGCGAATCGTCATAAGGGAGCTGTGTGGTTTTTTAATATCGTTGGAATTATACTAGCGTTTAATGCAGTTTATGTCGGTGTGATGTCGTCGCCCTTACCTTTTGCTTGGGATATAGAGCCCCGTCTTTTGCTTTTGTATCACATTCCCTATTTCTTAGTAATGCCCGTGTGCGTGGGTGGTGCGATTGCAGGACATGTGATTTTAACAAAGGCCTTGTTGTACAAAGCATAACTTCTGAAAATATCGATAGGAACGATCATAACCATTTTGTGCAGGAGGATCATCATCGAATCACAAAAAGAAAATGAATCTGGTTTGACCTCCCCAACAGGAGCAATGAATTTTTCTGAATTCATTTCAACTTTGGAGGAAACACTGGTTGATTATTGCCGTGTGGATCTTCTGGAAGGAAAAATGATTTTCGTCGTTGAGGATGGAGATATCTATTCCGACAATCTAGATCTGAAGGGTAAAATAGCTGACCAATTTGATGATGGCGGAATTCGTCAGGCGATTTTGGAAAATCATTTGGATCGATTAACTTTTAAGGATTTCGTAAAAACGCTGATGGAATGTGGAGTGGTTAGTTATACCATCCACTTGTCGGGCCGTAAGGTCATCTATTTTGGTAAACATGGAGATTGTGTCTACGAAAACCTTAGATCAAAACCAGATGCCGTTCGACCTCCAGCACTGGGGACTTCAACGGTTCAATAGCGACTTTTAGATCTTTAAACTTTTTGCGTGCAAGCAATAGCTCTTCGTCGATCTTTTCTTTGCGGGCTTTCAACAGGAAATACTTTCCTTTTTTTGCATAATAGCTGCGGCTGACATCTAAGATCACATCAACAGGTTTAAAGCCACGTGCTGTGACAACATCCACATTCACAAGATCTTTAGGAATTTCTCCATGAACATTTAGGTTTGGAGCTATTTTTTTGCAACTGTTCAGAAAGTTTTGTTTCAAATTACTTTTTTCATAAAGGTGAAACTGAATATCAGGAAATTGAATGGCATAAATCACGCCGGGCAATCCACCGCCGGAACCAAAATCAGCCACGGCTTTAGCATCTTGAGGGAAGAATTTAAGAGGTAACAGGCAATCAATAACGTGATTGTCCAAAAGCTCATCGAAAGTCATTTTGCGGCTAATAAGATTCAGTTCTTCGTTGGAGCTCCAAAGAAGATCAAGATAGCTTTTAAGCTGATCGATAGCTTCTTTGCGGAAGCCAAGCTCCAGAATGGTAGGAATGCGCTGTTCGAATGACATGCGCCCACTTATACCTTAAAGAGCGTTTTTTGGTAGTTCCTTTTGCACGAATAGAAAGAAATCACGCTCATTGTATTTACGTAGGAAAAAATACAACTGCTTGGGATCCTTCATCTTTCTGTGAATCTCCCGCACGGATACCGGGGTGATGCACTCCAAAGTCAGACGCTTTTGTTGATCGCAGAATTCGGACACGGTTTCGTCGCCATTAAATGGCATCACGGTCAGAGTCAGATAATTCTTGTGCGTGGGAATGATCTTTTCCTCGATCAGGCTATTGCCGGCTAGCGTGTTGGCCTGATCGTGAGGCATTTTAACCCAGCAAGGCTTCGCGCAGTTTTTGATTTCTTCTGGGGATGCCTTTGTCCCATCTTGGATAATATGGGGTGGAATTTGTAGTTTTTTGAAGTACTCCTCCAAGAAATGTGTCATCAAAAGTTGGGTATCAGGACTCTCGGGTAAAACACCCCATAGGATATAATCATTATTTTGCAGATCAGGAAAAATACGCAATACCGTATGGCTTGCAATGTTGCGTTGATCTGCACTGATGACAGTTGGGCGAATGAGAGGCTCCGACCGCAGACTGACTCCTTTGCGGACCAAATAGATCATGCAAAAGGTAATGATGGCAAAAACGAGGCCCAAGAGGGCAAAGATCTTTTTCATAATTGAGCGAAGACTAGGACTTCACGGCCCTTGAAGTCAAGACGTGACGGGCCTTCGGGAAAGAAGTAAACCCAAATGATCAAAGGAGTCCTCAATGGCATCAATCACACTTAAAGGTAACCCCGTTAATACATCTGGAACGATTCCCGCAAAAGGTTCTGTAGCAAAAGATTTTAGATTGGTTCGCAGCGATCTTTCTGAAGTCAGTCTCAAAGACTTCGATGGTAAAAAGAAAGTATTGAATATCTTCCCAAGCGTAGACACTGCGACATGCGCGGCCTCAGTTCGCCATTTCAACCAAGATGCAGCTAAACTTGAGAATACAGTGGTTTTGAATATCTCTGCAGACTTGCCATTTGCTCAGGCTCGCTTCTGTGGTGCTGAAGGTATTAAAAACTGTGAATCTTTGTCTTCGTTCCGCAGCTCATTCGGCCAAGATTGGGGCTTGTCGATCGTCGATTCTCCTCTAAAAGGTCTTTTGTCACGAGTGGTTGTCACTTTGTCAGAAGATAACAAAGTTCTACACGCTGAGCAGGTTTCTGAAATCGCTCACGAGCCAAATTACGAAGCGGCATTGGCCTCGCTTCGCTAGTATTTTTTATAAAATCCGCGGCCTCGGTGCAGATTGAGGCCGCTTGTGATAGACCGTCGGTCTATGAAATTTCAAACCTCTTCTCTCCGTCAAAACTCATTTTCAGAAATGAACCTTGCTCCGGTGTTGTTAACAGCACTCGAGAATATGTCGATCAAAAAACCTACTCCTATTCAAGCGCAAGGCATTCCAGCAGTTTTAAATGGATCTGACCTGATCGGAATTGCACAGACTGGCAGCGGTAAAACATTAGCTTACGCTTTGTCGGTTTTGACAGGACTTGAGAAAAAGCCAACGGCTCGAGCACTGGTGCTGGCGCCTAGTCGTGAAATGGCTCAACAGATCTACAAAGTGTTTTTAGATCTTTGTAGGGAGCTTCCAATGTCAGTATGTCTGGCAATTGGGGGAACGACAGGTTCCAAGCAGGAAAACCAGCTAAAAAAGAATCCAAAGATTATCATCGCAACGCCAGGTCGTATGAATGATCATTTACAAAAAAATAAACTGCTACTGAAAGACGTCGAGTTTGTCGTGATCGATGAAGCAGACCGTATGTTGGATATGGGCTTTGCTCCTCAACTTAAAATTATTCAATCGACCTTGCGAGGAGCTCGTCAGACTTTGATGTTTTCTGCAAGCTTTGGCCACAATGTGGATTTGATTGCTCAAATGTTCCTGCATCCTAAGGCTGTAATGATTCGCTCAGAGCAAGCCGAATCACCTGTTGAAAGTTTGAAGCAAAAAGTTTTGTTCCTGGATCGTACAATGAAAAATGATCGCCTGTTAGATGAACTTAATGCTACTCGTGGCGGTGTGATTGTATTTACTGGCAGCCAGGAAAGCTGCGAAGCTGTGGGTGAATACCTTCAGTCTTATGGTTTTGATTCGGACCTGATTCATGGAGGTTTATCTCAAGGTCAAAGAAATCGTGTTGTGCGTGGTTTCCGTGAAGGTGAAATTCGTATCATGGTTGCAACGGATCTATTGGCACGTGGGCTTGATGTTCCTCACGTTGATCATGTGGTGAATTTTGATTTACCTTTCCAAGCAGAAGATTTCTTGCACAGAATTGGTCGTACGGCTCGTGCGGGCAGAAATGGCGAAGCGATCACCTTTGTGACACCGTCGGATCACCGCATGTACAATAAGGTGAAGGTTTACTTGCAAGGAGCTAAAGAGGAAATTTTGGACCCGTCGTTTAAGTTTATCGACCGTTCTAAGAAATTTGGGAAAGCCTCAGATACGAAAAAAGCTGGACTGCGCGGAACTGGTAAACCAAGCAAAGGTGCTTCGCCGTCAAAAAAAGGCGCGGCGCCATCTAAAAAATCTGCTGTTAATCCGTTCAAGAAGCGCCGATAATCCCTTTCATGTATCTACTGCGCCCGTATCAACAAGAGGCTGTTCAAGCGACGCTTCAGCACTTTCGTAAAGAGAAATCACCGGCGGTGATTGTGCTGCCGACGGGTGCGGGGAAAAGTTTAGTCATAGCAGAGCTGGCTAGGTTAGCGCGTGGCCGTGTGTTAGTCATGGCCCACGTTAAAGAGCTGGTTGAGCAGAATCATACCAAGTATATTTCCTTTGGGCTCGAAGCAGGAATTTTTTCTGCAGGGCTTGATCGCAAAGATTCCAGTCAAAAAGTTATTTTTGGTAGCATTCAGTCTATTGCTCGGGCTGATGAAGAATTCTTTCAAAATTTCTCGCTCGTCGTCATCGATGAATGTCATCGTGTTTCCATGGAAGGCGAGACTCAATACTTTCAAGTTATCTCTAAACTGCAAAAGTTAAATCCTGAGGTCTGCGTCCTTGGTTTGACGGCAACGCCTTATCGGTTGGGATTTGGCTGGATTTATCAATATCATACACAAAAGAAATTGCAGCAAACCACTGAAAATCGATTTTTTAAAAAATGTATTTATGAACTTTCAATTGGATACATGATTAAAAATAAATATCTGACGCCTCCGGTGAAGATTGATTCGCCAGTGGCCTGTTATGATTTTTCCAGTTTGAAGTTGCATGGAACAAGTTATGTGACGGCTCAGATCGAGGCTTTGCTTAAGGATCAAAAACGGATCACGCCATTAATCATAAAAAACATTGTGGATATGTCTGTGGATCGTCACGGAGTCATGATTTTTACCAGTTCCGTAAATCATGCGATCGAAATTATGAAAAGTCTTCCGCCTTTTGTTTCTGCACTGGTTGTGGGTGACACGGAGATCGAAGATCGCGATGAAATCATTAATGCATTCAAAGAGCGTAAATTAAAGTATCTGGTAAACGTCTCTGTTCTGACCACAGGGTTTGATGCGCCTCACGTGAATGTCATTGCGATTTTACGTCCCACGGAATCTGTAAGTCTGTATCAACAGATTGTGGGACGTGGTCTGCGTTTAAGTGAAGGCAAGTCTGATTGTTTGGTCCTAGATTACACCGGACAAGATCATGATTTGTTTACGCCAGAAATTGACGATGATAAGCCGAATTCATCAACAGTGATTGTAGAAGTTCCCTGTCCTGAATGCGGAACTGTGAATAACTTCTGGGGTATCAAGAATAAAGAGGGCGAAGTCGAGGAACACTTCGGGCGCAGATGTAAGGGGGCTTTTCAAGATCCTGTATCTGGAGATATCGAACCATGTGGCTTTAGATTTCGCTTTAAACGCTGTCCTGATTGTGGTCATGAAAATGATATCGCAGCCCGAAGCTGCGAGGGTTGTCAGGCCATTTTGGTAGATAATGATAAGAAGCTTAAAGAGGCCATGTCACTGAAAGACGCCCATGTTTTACGAGTGGATTCGGTGACGTACTCGAAGGGGTACGATAAAAAAGGCAACGAGCGTTTGGAAGTAAAGTACTACGACGTTGATGCCAAGGCGCTGACGGAGTACTTCTATTTAAGCACCGCTTCGGACAGTCGCGCGTTCTATTTCAATTTTACCCGGATGCATTTACGCGTTCCTGGCAAAAAGATCTATGTCAAATCTGCTGATGAAGCGATTAAGATGAAGGATCAGTTTCGAATCCCTATGTTCGTTATTGCTCGTAAACAAAAGAGCTTTTGGGCGATCCGCGAGAAGATTTTCGAGTAACAAATATCCCAAAACGCCTGTCTAAACTTTGGACGATCAGGGAACTTTGCCAAAAACCCGGCCGCTCCATGGGTGTGCTATTGCAAATTTCCAGGGATAGAAGTACTCCTCTCTGATCATTAATTGAAATATAAAGGGGTACCTTATGAAAATGATTATTGCTGCACTTATGCTTGTTTCTTCTTCAGCTATGGCTTCTGCTGTTGATGACTCTATCAATATCAAAGTTTTGTCTTACTGTTCAGCTAACAAAGTTGTTACTGAAAATGATGGCCAAGTTGTTGTTAAACAGGACTGCGATGCCCTTAATAAAGAGTGTGTAGACACTGTTTCTTCAAGAATGGGTGGCAAATTCGTTAATTACACAGCTTCTTGCGAAGATAAAAAGTAGTAAACACTTCTTTTATCGCGTAGCCTTTTGGAATGACCCAAGCACAAAAGGCATTTGGGGACCTCGTTAGACGAGGTCCTTCTTTTTTTTCTGACGTTCAACTTTTGAATACTCAACAGTTGGCAGATATTTATGTGCTTGCCGCGTTCACTAAAACAGCACTTCCTTTTATCACTGAATCCCATTGGCTTTATCGCAAACAGCACGGCGCTGCTCCTATCTTTCCAATATTCTTAGAAACCCTATTTCGTAAAGAACTTGCGTGCATTTGCTTTTTCAGGGGCTATCTTGAAGAAATTGGACTGAAAGGATTTAAAGACCTGGATGAAAAGTTGGATCGCCTGGAAAAGGAAACCATCAAGTACATTCGCAGTCGACCCAATCAAGAACAACGTGAGTTTTCAAGATTTGCGCTGACTTTGATGTCCGCCTTGTTTGCAGAGGAAGAACGCTGGCAGCCAACGGGTATTTCTCTGTATCGCACCTTTGATCGACTTGATGAGGTCTTTGAACTTAACTATGACGCAGACCATGGAATGAAAATCGAAACGATCGACGGCGGGGAGCGACTGTACGAAGGCGCGGGTGTAGGGGTTCAATCTGGATATTCGACTGTTCTAACGGCGTTGAATCATTTGCAGATTACCGGATCTTCTAAGTTTGTAGATTTAGGTTCGGGTTATGGCCGCGTTGGCTTAGTAGTTGGACTCTTGCGACCGGATATTCACTTCGTCGGGTATGAATATGTTCCACATCGTGTCCAAATATCGGCAAAGACCGCTGAAAGATTTGAAATTCAAGATCACGTTAAATTTCAAGTTCAAGATTTGTCGCTGAAGGATTTTAGCATACCCGAGGCTGAAATCTATTATCTATATGATCCATTTAGTGAAGAAACCTACAGTCATGTCTTACATCAACTTATAGATCTTAGTAGAAGAAAGCCCTTCGTGATCGTTACGAAGGGCAATGCTAGAAAATGGTTATTGGATGTAGCCGTGCGTGAAAAGTGGTCGCGGCCGTTAGAATATGACAGCGGAAATCTTTGTCTGTTTCACACGGCTGGATCGAACACTTTTAATGTCTAAGGTTCAGTTCCCCGTGGTTCCCCATCTTAATATGATGAGATCCGGTCGCCATTTTTACGAATTGCAGGATTTTTGAAACAGGATTGGAGTGACTTTCCCAGTACTCTGCCTGTTCCACATCAATTTTTAAAAGCTGTACGTTCGGATCGTTAGGTCCTTGTGGAAACCAAGCTTCATAAGCCTTTGACCAAAGTTCTCTAACTTTTTCTGGATTGTTGTCGACGAGCTCAGCAAGGCCCGTGACAGACACAAACTTATTGTTTCCAGAATAAGTGATGTTCACACGATTTTCGTTTTGAATTTCTGAGGCTTTCTGTGAATTCCTTGCGATGATGAACCATAGGCTGCCATCGAAATCTACTTCTTGTGTCATCATAGGTGCACTATGCAAACTGTTTCCACCGGATACTGTGACCAGCATAGCGGTTTTGATGTCTTTGATTAGTTCTCCAAGTTTTTTGATTTCTGGGCTAGCGCTTTGAGTATTGTCTTCCATGAAGGCCTCCGTTGTTAGTCATTCTGAATTATCACGCATATCTGACATACACCCAAGGTGACTTTTCACAAACGCATGTCAGCCATCTGTTCTCGCACATACTTCGCTTGTGATTTTGCACGTAAACCCAATTTATTTTCCCTTCTAAAATGGAGGCGCCTAGGCTGAGGTCCTTACTGAGGGGTACAACAACATGGAAGTCGTTCGTCGTTTTGCGAACCGTATCGTAGTCGCATCGGTACTACCTGCGCTTGCGTGGGCACAGCTACAAACTAATGCCAAACCTAAGCCAGCGGAGCCACTGGACTACAACACGGTCATATCGGGAATATCAATAGCGGACATGCGCGCAGCAATGAAACAAAGCTGGCGTCACGGTCTAAACTCAAAACTTTATTGGACTGATTCATTGGAGTCCAATTATTCGCGGGGAGTGAACGTTCGTTCGGCGGCGAACCAAGCATTTTTGCGCATGCTTCAGCATCTTTATGGTGGCAGTGTGAATCCACAATATGTGGGTTACGATGTTAAGTTCGTTAAGAAGGATTTTTTAACACCGAAACAGTTGCGCGCAGTTGTGGTTGCCACGGGCAATGATGCGAAAAGTTTGGTTGATGAGGTTGCTCCTCAAAATGCGCCTTATCAATCGGTTCGCGAAGGATTTGTGAAAATCTATCCGTCATGCACGGATGGCACGTGGAAAGAAATCGTACCGGTGAACACACCGTTAAGACTGTATTCAAAAAATCCCGTGATTTCTTTAATCAAAAGTCGTTTGGCGATCTTGGGCTATAAGATGTCTAACATTGATGACGTTTTCGATGGTGATCTTTTGAATGCTATTACGGACATTCAGTGGAACCTGCGAATTAAGCCTGACGGTGAAATCTCTCCGAAAGGAAAGGTATGGCAGTTCTTTAGTGTGCCATGTGCTGAACGGGTTCGTCAGTTGCAAGTTGATATGGAAAAAATGCGGTGGTTTCCGCAATATTTCGAAGATCGATATATCTTTGTTAATCTGGCGATGTCGTATTTTATTCTAATGGATACTTCAAATCCTGACTATCACCGTGTGATGAGTTTTAGAACTGTGAATGGCAGACCTTCACGTAAGTCACCAACGATGAAAGACATGATTGTTAAGGTGATCCTGAATCCATTCTGGACAGTGCCACCCACTATTTTCAGTGAAGACAAAGTCAACGACCTGAAAGTTCTAAGCAAGGAGAAAATACGCGAATACTTTGATTCGCACCACTATGAAGTTTGGACCAGTGATTTCCGTCGTCGTATCGATCCAACGACGATTGACTGGATGGCTTTAAGTCAGGGCCGAGCAAACTATGATATCAGTATTCGTCAGCTTCCTCATTTGGGGAATGCATTGGGTGTAATCAAGTTTGATCTAACGAATAGTTTCTTAATTTATCTGCATGACACGAATCAACGTGAACTATTTGACGTTCCAATGCGGCAATTAAGTTCAGGTTGTATGCGTTTAGAAAAACCATTCGATCTTGCAGAATATCTTCTTGAAGACACGGCTTGGGACCGCAAGACAATCGAGTCGATGGTGGCTCGCCCAGGGGAAGTCCTAAATAAGTCGACCGAGATACCAGTTCCAAAATCTAAGCAAACACCGGTGTACACAGCTTACTTAACCTCCATGATGAGCTCCGATGGTGTCGTTCGTTTTGTGGACGATATCTATGGACAGAACACGACGATCAAATCGTATCTGTCTCCGCTTTTTGTGGGGAACGAGAGCAGTGCATACTGGGGAATGAATTAAAATCAAACTGAAGGAAAAAGGGGTTCAAAATGCATTATGGAAAGTTACTTTTATTAGTACTAGCGAGTGCGCAAATGGCCAGCGCAGCTCCAGTGGATCATACAACTACAGACGCGAAAAAGGGTGCTAGCGGCGGCGGCAAACCTGCGGTTCAGGAAAAGGCAGCAGATAAAGAGAAGCCCGCTCCTGGCAAAGGTAATCCGGGGCGTGGTGAATTGCCAAAACCACCAGCGCCGCCAACGCAACCGACTCAGCCACCTACCGAAAATCAATATTCAGGTGTGGGTAAAATTGATGCCGTTACAAGACAAACCGGCGGTGATGTCTACCGTTTGGAATTGGTTAAGGCTATTCCACTTGTGCGTGTCGAACTTAAAGCTAAGTTGGGGCGCGCTAAAATTTATTCTGCAAGTTTAGTGACTGACAAGAATGACCGTGTTCCCCTTCGTCAGCTGACTGGTATCAATCTTAGTGATGGCAATCAGCCCACAAGCTCAGAAATTTTAAGCGACACATCTAATATTGTTGCTGTTGAAATTCTTGCTGAAGCGATGGGTGGGGAGTCGGCTGTCGACATCATAGCTTACTCTACGAAAGAAGCTCCACGTTTGGCATTGGCTAACCGTATCCCAGAGTTTTCATGCAAACGCAGTATCGATGCTTTACTTAAAGACAAACTTGATCCAGTACAGTTGTGGGTGGGGCGCGCTGAGAGCTCAGCTCCGGGCTCTGTCCAAGAGAAATTTGCTGGTAACCAATTGAAAGAGCAAGTCAGAGATTTCGCTTCCACAATTCGTTCCGGGGGATCATATACATCGCTGGGATACCTAGTAACTTTAATTAACTTTTTTGCGGATCAGTACAACTCTGTTCGCGTGGGTGGGGTATCAGAACCTGCATACCGTGATTTGCTGCAAGCTGGTAACGACGTTTTGATGATCGCTATTCAAAATGAACTTCCTTGCCGTAAGTTCCCAAGCGATACGTTGATTAAGCTTTCTTCCGAGTTTTATAAAAAGCTTCAATCAATGCCACCAGATGCCCGTGCACGGGGCCTTTTCGAAAAAATGACGACACGAGTACGTGACTATGCGCCAGATCAATACCGTAAAGAATTGTCTGCTGCAAATCTGTCATTCCGTGACGCCGATAACGAAGGAATTAAATATTACCGCGCGTATGTGACATCTAAGGATGGCGAATTCTTTAAGGAAACCAGCAAATCAATGAGCGCTTACGCATTTATGGTCGCTGAGAATGCTTTGAAAATCGAAGTTAAGATGATGGACGTCGAACAACGTTATCAACTGATCGTTGAATTCCAAAGCAAATACAATTCCAACGGTGAATATCCTCAAGCAGTAGCGCAAAGATATTTAAATATCCTTGCGGAACAAACTTTCGGATTTAAATTGTTCCACTGATAAGAACACAATCCGGATTTAAGAAGCTGCGGTTGCCAACGACCGCGGCTTTTTTATTTTAATTTACGCCCTCGATGCTTTTGAAGAAATTCGTGAGGGACTCCCAATACAAAGGATATGAATCCAGATCATTGTGGTTTCCTCGGTCGATTTCCACAAGTCTCACGTCATCGCGTATTTTCGATAGGGCCAAACCTTGAGAAAATGGGATTACTTCATCTTGATTCCCATGGATAATTAAAATGGGACATTTAACCTGCGTGATCCATTCATTACTAGGCATGGGATACTTCAGAATAAATGATGGTAAAAAGGGTGCGGTGTTATTCGCTAGCTCGGTGAGGCTGAGATAGGGAGTTTCTAATACCAGACCCTTAACCGCGGAGTCAGAGCCCAAGTAAGTCGCTAATCCTGAACCGATCGAGCGTCCATAGATGAAAATATTCTTTCCCGTATTTCTATCTTTAAGTTCCTTTAATATTTGAGTACCTATTTTTAGCAGCTGTTCTTGAGAGGATATCTTGCCAGTACTCTTTCCATATCCTGGATAATCAACTATCCACACATCCATGGAGGTCTTCATGGAAATTTCCTGAGCCACCTCACCCCAGCCATCTAATGCTCCGGCATTCCCATGAAAGTATAAAATAATGCCTTTGCTATCGGGAGCATGAAAAATAAGGCTGTGAATTTCATCGCTGTCGACTTTGGATACGTGCTCCTCAAATTTGCTATTAAAATTAAACTTATGGTTGGATGGAAGCACTGACGGATAGAAAATGATCTTTTCCTGAAACATATAGGCCAGGATTGTAAGGCCCAGATACGCTAGAACCACAACCCGAACAATTGCTATAACGATGTAGCTGACATCAAACTTTGCAATTTCCATGACTCTTATTACTAGGATTCGTGTCATAGATCAATCGTGTTTAATACAATCCATCTTTCAAGATTTTTTAGCGTAAGGTATTGCTATTAAGGAGATGTGTATATGGAGATGGTTCCAAATCTCATGCTATTTTATGTGAAAGATCCGATCGCAAGTCAGAAGTTTTACGAAAATATTTTTATGCAAAAGCCTGCGGCTGCTTTTCCAACATATGTGGCTTTTCAATTTCCCAATGGCTTAACTTTTAGTCTTTGGTCGACGCAAGCCAAAGACTTCGTATCCGATGGAAGTGGGCATCGCTCAGAACTGGCATTTATGGTCAGTGACGAAGACCAAGTACGTGCTTTGCATGATAAGTGGAAAACACAAGGCATTAAAATTGAACAGGATCTAAAGAAAGCCGTATTTGGTTTAACCTTTGTGGCATTAGATCCAGACGGACATCGTATCCGTGTTTGTATTCCAGATAAAAATTAAGCTATTCGCTTCTTTTTTTAGAATACTTTTCTAAGAGGAGAAGCCCTTCAGGCGTCAGGTGATTTCGCAATTCTGTTAGGGCCTCGTTCGACAAAAACACGCCATCCGCAGAAATATCTTCATTTCCTTTTTCTGCGAACCATCCTGCCTCTACGTTTTCATGATAGTTTTTAAGATTCTTTTCTGTAAACTCAGTTAAGAACGGATGAGGCTTTCCTTTTTCAATATCACTCACGCATTTTTCGATGAATGAATGAAACTCGACGACAAGTCCCGTCAGGGGTGAAAGAAGTTCCAGTTCTTTTTTTATTGTTAACTCAATAGCGTCTTCAATTTTTTGACAATAATCCGCGATAAGTGGCCATTTTAAAGAGGTGGCTTTTGTTTTCAGATTTTTCACTTGTTGTAAGCACGTGGCAAGACCTTGTTGTCTGTTTAAAGGAAGGACTTGCTTTATATTTTTTAAAATTTCTGTAGCATCTGCGACAAACGAGTTCTCTTTATTTGCATGGGATTCGTCTATAAATGATCTACGTTTCGTCAGATAAGAATGGATCTCTGCGCCAGTGATGGGTTTCTTTAAAATTCCACCGGCTCCATATGTCACGGCGGTCAACAGACTTGAGCCTTCGTATTCCGAGGTCAAAAAGAAAACAGGCAAATAGTGATAGTTCGGATCTGCTTTCAGAGTGCACAATAAGGTGAGACCACTTTTTCCACTCATCTGCCAATCGGTAAGAATGACATCAAATGTTTGGCCTGCACTCAATAGATCCAATGCCTCATCGACGGATCCGACTTGAGTGAGTTCGTAGTATTCCTTAAACCCCTCCATGCTTCGCGCAACTGTCTTACGCAATATAGATGAATCATCGACATGGAGAACTTGAAGAGGTTTTTTAAAGCTCACGTTACGCTCCGATACAGTCAAAATGCTTTAACAACTTATCGAAATTTACTTACGCTAACTGAAGCCATTGGAGATTAAACCCCTGAAATACCGACCCAATTCACCTGCGGTGGTGAGGGAACGTCATATATGAATGTCTCGAGGTGATATTTAATCAATTTAAGACATAAGCTTTTGATAGAGCTTTAATCCAATCCACGCATCCGTTGCGGCATAGATAATCTGTTTTTCTGTAAGTTCACTGGCTTCCCAATTCGTGGTCTTCGGACCTTTGCTGATGGTGGCGTTCAGAACCTCTTCAGTCATACTCTTTAGACCGAAATTTTTAAGATTTTTTGTCTTAGCTAAAGTTTGAAGTTCAATAAATCCGTGAGGAGTGAAAGAAAATTTTTTCTGCAAGTTTTTGATGTCGTCTCTAATAGCCACACCGGCTTTGATCACTTTTGGATTTTCAAAAATATTTTTGAAAACCTCAAAGTTCTGAATGTGCTTGAGACGAATGATATACGCGTCGGTCTCTGTTGCAAGCTGTATCAAGGCCACTGGATAAGATTCGCCCTTTTTAAAAGAGGGGCGAGTCTCAGTATCAAATCCGAATTCTTGAACAGACTCTAGTGCGTTGGCAACTGTCTGTAGTTCTTGATCTGTCTTAATTAAATGGATCTTGCCTGGAAAAGAGAGGAATTTGAAAACTGGTTGAGTCATATTTACTTCTTACTACTTTTTCATCCGGTAGTTAAGAATAAGAACGCTGTTTCGAGTGATTTTAAGGGCCAGCTAAGCCAGCTAGCCCTTTATGATCTCTCTAGTATGGTTTATCGTCCTTGCCGATGACGAATGGAGATAACTCTGCAGAAACTCCATTCACAGATGTCCCGCCATTGTGAATAGCCGGGAACATCGGCTGCATACTTTGAGGGAATCCAAATTTTGGCTTCGTCAAAGTATCCAAGCGATTTAAATCATCATTCGACAAACTGATTTCCAAAGACTTTAAATTGTCTTCAAGTTGAGTCATGCGGCGTGCACCGATAATGGTTGATGTAACTCCTGGTTGAGCGCGTACCCATGCCAAAGCAATGCGAGCCGGTGTGCTGTCGTGTTTTTTCGCGATGGCTTCCAATTCGTCGATAACTTTGAAAGTTTGCTCCGTCCAAATTCCATCTATGAATGCAGCTCTGTCAGAAGTTTGCTGTCCAGCATTTTTGCGATTGTATTTTCCGCTAAGGACTCCGCTTTTCAAGGGAGACCACGGGGTAATGCCGATATCAAATTCAAGCGCTAGTGGAACAAGCTCCTGCTCGATGGTGCGTTCAAGTAATGAATATTCGACCTGCATGCCAATGAAAGGGCTCCAACCCCGGAAGTTAGAAATCACATTCGCCTGTGCGATTTTCCAAGCGGGTGTATCGGAAACGCCGACATAACGAATCTTACCATGGCGAACTAGGTCATCAAGCGCGCGCATAGTTTCTTCAATTGGAGTATGGACGTCCCAGTTATGCAACCAGTACAAATCGATATAATCTGTTTGCAGACGACGAAGAGAGTTTTCGGCCTGTTCGACAATGGACTTTCTGCTGGAACCGCCACCGTTAGGATCTCCTGGATATAGATTGCCACTGAATTTTGTCGCAATAACTAAGCGGTCACGACGAGATTTATGACGACCAATATGATCCCCGATGATTTTCTCAGAGTGACTTTTGGTATAGAAATTCGCTGTATCCAAAAAATTTCCACCCATTTCGATATAGCGATCCATTATTTTTGTGGATTCTTCGACGCTAGAGCCCCACCCCAAGTCTTCACCGAAGGTCATCGTCCCTAAAGCCAAAGGACTTACGCGCAATCCAGATTTTCCCAAAGTGATGTATTTATTAAGTGACATAAAAACTCCTTTTTTCTGCTTATTAAATATAAATGGATCTTCAGCAGAGGGTGAGCCTGATCCTACTCATTTATTGCCTAATCCTCTCGGCCTTGATAATTAGTACCATGCAGGAACTTCCCGTTCTTTTGTTTTCGTGATTGTGTTTAAAAAGACATAAGGAACTAATGTATGAGCAAAGTTGCCAAATTATCTCATTCCCAAGAGCTTGAGGCTATTCGGGATCGTTTGGATCAGGTCATTGCAGACTTCGCCGCCGTCAACGAGACGTACGTAACTCCTATTCCCTGGCTGAGTATGGCAAAGACTATAGCTCCAGTTCCCCCCATGGCTCACATCTATGAACCAAGTCTTTGTATTTGTGTACGAGGTCGCAAAAAGGTTTTAATTGGCAAAGATTTTGTTCATTACGACGCGAAAAATTATTTCATAAGCTGTATTGAGATGCCCACAATTATTTCGATCGCAAAAGCGAGTCCTAAAGTTCCATACATGGGAATTGCCGTGCGTTTAGAGCTTGAGATGGTTCGTTCGATCATTGCCGAGATGGAAATTTCTGGTACACAAGTGGAACATTCGGAGTCGGCGATCGCCATCCGACCTGTCACCACAAACATATTAGAACCGGTGTTAAGAGCAGCGATACTTGCATCAGAAAAAAAAGATATTTCGATCATGGCCCCACTTCTTCAGCGAGAAATTTATTACCGTCTGCTATCGGGACCAAGTGGGGATCGTTTGCGCCAATTCGCGCAACTGGGCTCGCAAACAAACAGAGTCAGCAAGGCAGTAAATTGGATCCGTGACAACTTTCAAAAAAAAATGTCGATTGAAGATTTGGCGAAAATGGCAAATATGGGAGTGTCCACGTTCCATCGCCATTTTTCAGAAATTACCACGATGAGTCCCATTCAGTATCAGAAAAACTTGCGCCTCCATGAAGCCCGCCGCTTGATGATTACCGAGGATCTTGATGCAGCCACAAGTGCCATGCATGTTGGGTACGAGAGCGTGACGCAATTTAATCGCGAGTATCGTCGTCTGTTCGGTCAGCCGCCAGCCACACATAAAAAGAAAATTATCGGATCGGATATGCCAACTTCAGATTCAGTGGTTTAAATCCTGCCAACCTTCACAGAGCTATTCATTAACTTGTGTTTTCAAGCACCAGTGCATCTAATGATTTATAATTGCTAAACCGGAGGCATTATGTGCAAGACGATAAAACAAAAAGTTCATTTCAAAGCTCCTCCAGAAGTGATTTACGGATTGCTTACGGACTCCAAAAAATATGCGACTTTAACAGGTAAGAAAGCCAAGATCGGAAAGTCTGCGGGAGCAGCATTTTCAGTTTATGGTGGTCAGGCCACAGGAATAATTGTGGAACTAGTTAAAAATAGAAGGATTGTCCAAGCATGGAGAGGGCATAGCTTTCCCGAGGGCATATTCTCGATGGCAACTTTCAATTTAAAACCCGTAGGCAAGAACGGCACTGAACTTATATTGATTCATCGAGGAGTACCCAAAGAAATGATCCCATCGATTGAAAATGGATGGCGCAAGTACAATTGGGATAAAATAAAAACCTACTTAGAAAATCAGCGCTAATAGGCCTATTGATGATAATGATTTCAAACTTGCCTGGAATATGCGACCCTATCCTTTTACGGAAGGGTGAGTGATGATCCAAGGTTCTTGTCATTGCGGCAACGTAAAATGGAAATATAAAATCGCTATCGAAAGTGTCACGGCATGCAACTGTGGGCTTTGTCGCAGGTATGGTGCATTGTGGGCCTATGGCGCAAGCCCATCAAGCATTGAAGTTGATGGACCTACGACATCCTATGCATGGGCAAACAAACACAACTCATTTCATTTTTGTACGACTTGCGGTGGACTAGCTTATTATATTTCTAATAAGCCCTATGAAAATGGCGAATTTAGGGCCGCGGTAAATTTCCGTCTGGTTGAAAAACCCGAAGAGATCCAACATCTGCGCATCGATCACTTCGATGGTTTTGATAAGTTCGAAGACCTGCCGTCAGATGGCGATACGGTTAAAGATTTGTGGTTCTAATTTGATATGATTTTATCTTGGGTACGTTTACAAAAAATGGCGGACAGGGAGTCCGGCAATGCGTCTTCCCACTGCGTCCCAGGATATATTATCTTAATCGTAAGTACATAAGTTTGTTTAATTTCATTGAAAATGAAGTCCGTATTTGTTTCATTCCGTTCTATTGAATCTCGCCGCCCTTTGTCGGTTGGTTTGTAGGTAGGAGAACGAATGGCAAGCTTAAGGCTAAAATTAAATTCTTTGAAAGTTCAAAACACTAAGGCGCCGGGCCTGACCGCTGATGGTGGTGGTCTATATCTTCAAGTCAGTCGAAATGGTAGTAAGTCATGGCTGTTTCGTTTCATGCTTAATGGACGATCGCGCTCTATGGGATTGGGGTCGGTAAAGACCATAACCCTAGCAGAGGCACGATCCAAGTCTTTGGACTGTCGAAAGCTTCTAATTGACGGTCTTGATCCAATCGAGGAAAGAAACAGAAGAAACCAACAGCGGGCCTTGGATACCGCAAGGAAAATTACCTTTGATGAATGTGCAGCTCTTTATATCGAAAGTCATCGGGCAGGATGGAAAAATGCGAAACATGCTGACCAATGGACAAATACCTTAAAGACATATGTCAGCCCTATTGTCGGTTCTAAATCTGTCGATTCAATTGATACAGCTGCAGTCATGGAGTGTTTAGACAAAATTTGGAGAACCAAAACCGAAACTGCAAGCCGGGTCCGAAGTCGTATTGAATTAGTTTTGGATTGGGCGTCTGTTCATGGGTACCGATCAGGAGACAACCCAGCTCGTTGGCGGGGGCGGCTTGATAAACTGCTACCTAAGAGATCTATGGTTCAACCTATCAAACACCATAAAGCACTTCCATTGGCCGACCTTCCTGAGTTTATGGAGGACCTAAGAATGCGAGATGGAGTTTCTTCATTGGCTTTAGAGTTTACCATACTCAACGCAGTTCGAACTTCAGAGGCCTTAAATGCAAAGTGGGACGAGATTTCCTTTGAAGAGGAAGTCTGGATTATTCCACCATCTAGAATGAAGGCAAAAAAAGAACATCGGGTTCCATTGGGAAGGCGTTCATTGGAGATATTGAAGAAGCTTAAAGAGATTGGTAGTGGCGAAATTTATATATTTCCCTCGAATAAAGCTGGTAGACCATTATCAAATATGGCTCTTTTGGTACTTATTGGTCGGATGGGCTATGATGTAACAACGCATGGTTTTCGGAGTACATTTAGAGACTGGGCGGGTGAATTCACAAACCACCCGAGGGAAGTTGCGGAGGCGGCATTGGCACATACTTTAAAGGATAAAGCTGAGGCTGCCTATCGGAGAGGAGATTCCCTTTTGAAGAGACGCGTTTTGATGAAGGATTGGGAAACCTTCTGTATGATTAAGCCAGGTGCAAAAAGCACCATTTCGTATTTGGAGAAAAATACTTTTTAGTTGAGGAACATATTTGAAACAAGTTGCAGTGACTCAGAAAATTAAAAACGATATTAGAAGAGATGTTATATCCATCGTGGGCGACCTGCCGGGTGTTAAAGAGTTTGTAGATGGCATGATAGATAGTTTTCCGAATAATTTATATTTGAAGAACGATATGGATATAAAACTAGTCAGAAACTCTTTACGGGCCGCTTTGAAAGCTCTCGCTCGTATCGACAGTACGCGGAATGGCCCATCAATTGTACCGATAGCCAGCCAAATACAATGGGCTGCAGAGGATAAATCGCAAATCAAACTTAATGATGCTAAGAAACTCCTGAGTGAAATGCTCGATATTTCTGAGGATCGACTGAAGACACAGGGTAAAGTTTTAAAAAAAATCGTCATAAGAAGTGATGTTAATATTGAGCTTGCCTATGTGAGGCATATCGCAATTTTCTTTCTAAATATCGGAAAGAAACCGACAACAGGAAAAAGGAAAAGAGGATATTCTAAGCGATCGTTATTTGATCGAGTCTGCGATAGTGTAGAATTTCATCTTGGCGTTAAATTTGGTCCAACGGCAAGAATTCAGGCAACACAGGAAATAAAAGGGGCGTTTTAGCCATTTAATATTCGCACAAGTGCCCCCGCCACATAGCTTTCAATTACCCTCTTATGGGCGCATGTTGCCTCTCAGGAGGTCATGCGATGCCAAGTAATAATATTTTAAGATTGTCAGAAGTTTCAGATAAAGTCGGTCTAACCCGGTCATCAATTTACCGGTTCTTGAAAACCGGATGTTTTCCAAAACCAATTAACCTAAGTAGTCGAAGTGTTGGATGGCTCGAATCAGAGGTGAACCTTTGGATTGAGCAGAGGGTCGCCGCTAGGGACTGCCTTAAAAACGATAAGGGAACCGACAATGAATAGTAACGGCAGATCAAATCTACATAAATTACCGGATGAGACTGTCCGTTACTCTGATGATGCAATTGCCGATGAGTTTTCTTTGAGGCATTACGAACTTCTCTATTGTGCGGAACTCGGCTGGATAAAATATAACGGTCAAAGATGGTGCCGAGCTTCGGATGAGGTTATTAAACAATTTGTACGAGATACATGTCGAAATATGGCTCATCGTGCTTTAGAGGATGCAACCCTCAGAGAAGAACAAAGAAATAGGATTGCGAAGGCCATTACGTCCGCAGGCACAATCGCAGCAGTTGAGCGGCTCGCACGAGGTGACGAGCGACATTTCTGCGAGGTAGATATTTGGGACAGGAGCTTATACCTTCTTAATACTCCTGGAGGCACGGTTGATCTTAAAACCGGAGAACTTCGACCCCACGATCCAGAAGACAGAATAATGCAAATGACCAACGCAACACCACGAGGTGAATGTCCAAACTGGATTGCTTTTTTAAATAATATCACAAATGGCAATGAGGATTTAGTCGCATACTTAAAGAGGTTAGCTGGATACTGCCTTGTCGGTGATCCCAAAGAGGAATGTCTCGACTTTTTCTATGGTGGCGGAGGAAATGGAAAAGGAACCTTTCTAGAGGGGTTAATTCATGCCCTAGGTAGTTACAGCGCAACGGCTAGCATGGATACATTTACGGAAAGCTTAACATCACGACATCCAACCGAACTAGCGAAGCTTGTCGGTAAACGCTTGGTGGTCGCGCAAGAGGTGGATCAAGGAAAGCGCTGGAACGAGTCGCTCATAAAAACTCTTACGGGAAAAGATAAGATTTCTGCTCGGTTCATGAGGAAGGATTTTTTTGAATTTTACCCTCAATTTACGTTAATTATTGCCGGAAATCATAAGCCGTCATTCAGGGCTGTCGATGATGCGATTCGCAGACGTCTTCACCTGGTTCCCTTTACAGTTAAGATCGAGGCGGCACAGCGAGACGCCACCTTGAAGGAAAAATGGAAAGAAGAGTCTGATGGGATTTTAAAATGGGCATTAGATGGATGTCTTGAATGGCAGCAGGTCGGTCTTCAACCCCCCGAGGTCATTACTAAAGCAACAGCTGAATACTTGGAAGAAGAAGATACGTTTGGAATTTGGTTATCTGAATGTTGTATTCAAGGAAAAGATTTTCAAGAATCGGCATCACGCCTTTATAGGTCATATCAGTGTTGGAAAGAACAACGCGGCGAGGGACGGCGTTCCATGAAAAGTTTTTCTAAGATCTTAAAAGAACGAAATTTTAAACAAAAAAGAACTTCAGCTGGAAGTGTTTACCTTGGTCTAAACCTCAATTTTATAGAGATTATGAAATTGGATTCGCAGAACAATGACTTTCATCCTAAAAGAGAAATTAGAGTCGAACATGCGGATAATGACGCTTCATGAAGGATTATTTGCTTTTATAGTGGAGAACTTCAATATTCTGTAATTCATAGTTAAGGAATGAATCACTATGTGTCACTTAAGTTCAAAACAAGAACGTTTCTGCTTAGAATACATGGTGGATTTGAATGCTAAGAAGGCTGCTATCAGAGCTGGTTACAGTCCCCATACTGCAATGGAGCAGGGATACCAATTACTTCAGAAAACTTCAGTTCAATCAAAATTGACGATGCTCATGGAGGAGCGAGCTTCACGTCTCGAAGTGAATGCAGATTTAGTCGTAGATGGACTGAAGAATATCGCTTTTCGAGATATACGAGATCTCTTTGGAAAGAATGGAGAACTATTACCAATAGCAAGCTTGCCAAGAGGATTGGCAACTTCAATTTCAGCCATCGAAATTATTGAAGGACCAGGCCTCGGCCAAAGAACATACAAGATCAATTTCTACAGCAAAATTCGTGCGCTCGAACTATTAGGAAAGCATGTCGGTTTCTTTAAAAAAGAATCGCCAGTAGGCCAACCAAGCCTCGCGAAATTAATAGGGCAGATTAATAAGCCGGAAATCAAAGATCTTTAAGTAGTTTGGAAATGGTTGTATCAAGTCCTTCGGCAATCGCCAGTAGAGTTGAGAACTTAGGATCACGTATTCCGCGCTCGATCTCTGAAAGGTTCCCTTTGCTCAGGTCCATTTCATAGGCTAATCGCTCCATAGTGATGCCGCGTCTTTTGCGTTCATCACTAATTCTTAAACCTAGCGCTATCAACTTATCTTTATTTTCTCTCACCCCTATGGAATATCTAAAATATACCGACAGTTAGTTCGACATACCGAACCGATAGGCCGAACTAGACCTAAGTTGAAGGGATAGAAAATGAAATGGGTTCTCTCAGTTATAATTTTATTCACGGTTAGCTGTGCAAGCATGGATAAAGTAGGAGCTCCCGAAGATGCAGGGCTTGAAAGAGTAAAAAAGTCTTTATTGGCATACACGGACTGCATTAATAGCGAAGGTGCAAGATTAGCTCTTTCTAACGCCACTCCCTCGGAAATTGCAGAGGCAGCTCACGCAGGCTGTCTTGCTGAATTGAATTCTTACCAGCGAACTGCCCTAAGATATCTCAATACAGGCGTAGGCAGTTTAAATCGGAAAGAAGAGTCCTCTCGACTCATTTCTGAGCGCTCTAAAAAGTTGGTAGAAGATGCAAAGGCTCATGTGATTCGTTTGGTGGTTGAGGAGCGCGCATTAGCCACCGAAAAGTGAAATAATCTAGAATACGAACTTAATGCTTTCGCTTTTCTCTTCTTATAGGCTGCTTTCGCGTAATTCTGAAAGTATATGGGGTAGCGCGGTGATGATTGTCGATCGAATGGATATCAAGCGTTCGATCGCATATGCCTCGGGCCTCGCTCCAGTTTCTAAGTTACCAATGTCGCTTCCGTGAATCTTCAATCCTGTTATTTCATTAAGCTTAGAGGCGAAGTCTCTTTGCGAAAGTCGGGTCTGACTTCGAGATTCCTTAATCCAAACCTTAAATTGCGGACTTTCTGGGTTGGGGGCTTGGCTCATCTCTGCCCTAATGAACCTTTGCATCGTTTCAACGGAAACAAATTTCAGTAAACGGTCAACGACAGTAGTATCTACTATCATAAGCCTGCATTTTTCGGATGCTCCGGCGTTTATAAGGTCATAAACGGCTGAAACTATGTCCTGTACTGGGTTTGATTGATTCGGCATATCGAGACTATCGGCGTAAAATTGATAGTACTTTATACTATCAAAGCGAAATAAATTTGACCTGACACCATGCATTTGCTATTCTCTATTTAGCTCTTTGCCATCAATACCGATAGGCAGTAGAAGATCTGCCATGCAGATAGAAATGATTATGAAGCAAACGACTAAAAAGAAGGCCGTATCTCAAAAAGAGACAGGTGTAAGCCATACGGAATCTTCTAAAATTCATTCTGCTATCAAAATCGCGCTTGTTAAACGTGAGCGTGAACGTATTTCTAATCTTGTAGAGCGCGAAATGTGGAGCAAGCGCCTCGCATTCTAATAGACTCTTACTATGAGCTATCCCAAGAATAAAGTTCCCGAGTATATTTATGCTGAGCCTGAAGATTTAGGATCTCTTTTTCAAGGGGATATAATTGAGGTTACGGGCCTTTTTCGCCTTCGTTTTAAATGCTACTACCCAAAAATTAATCACGAACCTTATGAGCGAAAGTTTGCGATGGTCCTTTCGCAATCTTGTGATTTAGCTAGGAGACCGTCACAGCGTGAAGCCGGGAAATTAGGAGAGCCGAACCTCAGTCATATGGTTATCTGTCTTATTAGGCCTCTGCAAAGTGTACTTTCAAGAGAGCTTGAATTTTCTGGTGCAAAGAAAAAAAGTGGATTTTATCTTCTATCATCCCCAAGATATGACGCCACATTATCTAAGACAAGTCGTCTAATTAACAATTCGGAAGCCAAAAATTTATTCTTTCTTCCGAAGACTAAAGGTTTGCCGGAAGACTCCGTTGCCTTATTAAATGTTTCATTCTCTTTTCGAGCGAGTTGTTATCAAGAGCTTCTAAATCATAGAGTAGCTAGTCTTAAGGGTGAGTTCAGAGCCAAAGTTGGTTTTTTGCTTGCTGATTATTATGGTAGGGTAGCCACCAGTGATCTGGGGGAGCATAACTGGACTCAAAAAGATTTAATAACCTACACAAAACAAGTTCTAAAAAAAGCTGGCGTTGTTGATGCAGCAAATGATTCCTTTATTCAGAAGGCAAAAAACTTTAAATCGGTGGACGAGATAGATGCAGCGGTAGCAGCATTTTTGGCCAATGAAGAACTAAAAAAGTATAATGAAGTTATAAAAGAATCTCGAAAGCTTGCGAGTAACGATCTGTTTTCTTTGATTGGAGATAAGACAGAAATAGTCAGGCTTCAAGGTCTCTCGCAAATTCAATTAAGAAAAGAGATCTCACAGCGTCTAAAAAAAGTTATTCCAGATTTGTAGAGCTTAAAATAAGCATCAGTGGATGTGGTACTTTAACGAGAGCAAATTTTGAGTCGGCAGCACCCTTAAAAATATTTCAAAAATTTTAGTTGTGGGTTTTTTTGTGGGTAGATTTCCCGATAAAATCTAACTATCTAATTTTCTTGAGGTTAAAATCAAAAATGGCGGAGAGAGCCATAAAGTAGACGAACACTCCGCGGTGGTTATCTTTGAGCTGGAGGCTTATCCGGAGCCTAAGGTAGTGTCTGTAAGAGATCTCGAGGGGCTAATGAGCGTCTTTCGGTCCACGGTTAAGGTTGCGAAGCATATTGGAGCCAGTCAGGCTCATGTTTGGCAGCGGCTTAAAGAAGATAAGAAGCGGAGAAAGTAAGAGCTTTTTAAGAAAACAAGCCTTGTTGGTTTTGAGGGATTTGACCTGGTTCTGTTGTCCCGTGAATTGTTTGTCAAAGCACGGGACAGAATCTAGTGGTTGATGGCTATTTAGCACGACAAGAAACTTCCAAGTCTCTGCTTAAATCTTTCACACCAATAAGTGTGGTGCCGGTGGACGACCATGAGATCGCATCAAAAGGAATCATATTGCCAGTTTTGGAAATATCAACATGCCCGAGAGTGAGAACCAACTTGCCAGCCTCTTCTTTCAAGCCGATCGCGAGTAATGTATTATAGGGCTTTAGTTTTTCACCTAAAGCGCTGGCGTCATTTATAACCCCGACAACCTTCTCGACAGATGTTCCCGTCCCATCGGCATTAACAATTACAACTTCAGCTTTCGCCTCATTTAACCCTTTAGGTGTCAGATTTCCGGACCACACTTTTTTATTCTTTTCAGGATTGGTATCTTTATGCTCTATCAAGCAATCGTAAGTTTTTCCTAGGCACACGGTGGGAAGCATTAAAAAGAGTATCGTTCCAATTGCTTTCATTCAAACCTCACTTAAGTGTTTTCATAAATCATAATTTTTATTCAAAGAGAGTTTCTTACATATCAACATGACAGTCTAGATTTAAATGGGCTTGGCTTCCTTGTGACAAGTCTCGGTTCTGACTAAGTGATCGCGGTCAATTAAGGAGAGTCAAGATAGCTCGCAAACTAATACAGACGCCATTTAGGGACCGACCCACAAGACGAAGCCCCTGCTTCAAGCGTTCCCTAGTAGATGGCCTTATTTGAAACAAAGAAGCCAGTGCAAATATATACGTTTTAAGGCTCTTAAAGATTTGGTTGATGACCTGAGTTCCAACGTGAAATTTTAATTAATTTGCTCCAGGCTTAAAGAAATCCAAATTCAAACACACAATCTCTTCCGGGGTTGAAGGGCTTGCGATCTTTTTAAATTCCTCTACCCACTCCACAATACGGAAGCGAAGTTTTTCGATATCGTCCTTGCTTAAAGATTGCACGACCGAAAAGTGCAGTGATTCGGTTTTTCTTTGCGGCAGATCATTTAAAGCCTGCATGCGCCAGTTCGAGTGATGAGTTGCAATCCACGGAGAATCTTTGGAAAGATGCAGATCGCCGCTTTTCCAGCTCCATCGGCCGCTTTTTTTTTCGACCAATCCCATTTGTGCTAATTTTTCAAGATGCCATACGGCGACTGATTCGGAGATTCCAAAGTAAGTCGACAAATGTTTAACCTCTCCAAGTTTAGGGATGCTGACCGCGATATGAATTGCGGCGTACAGCCACGAAGAATAATAAAACTGTCGAACCGACATGTCTTCAACTTCTGCGATGCTGTCCTTCTTCAGACGATTTTTAAAATCCTTCCAGGCGAGCTGCTTTTCCTTAATTTTTTTTAAAAGATGTGAACGAAAGGCGGCGTTCCCAGCGCGGTTATAATCCAAAATCAGGAACAGATATTCTTGCTCTTCATGAGAGAGTCCTAAGAACTCACTGATGCCAAAGGCATGCTCGGGTAAAAGATGGATGTTGCCATTTAAAACCGTGGAAAAGTAAGACCGCTGGCAGCCCGCGGCCTCCGCCAAACGGGTCGCAAAACCACGCTGCTCGGACTGGGAAACCCGCTTCTTTAGATACGTTTTATAGTCCGTAAACTCATAGACTGAAACCATTGTTCATAAATTATAATCATATAAGTACTAAATTAATATTAAATAAATGGAGCTGCGCGTTGAGATGCTTTATAACCTATTCCAACAACTAGCTGCCTCAAAATAGGGCGGGATTAACTTAGGAGATTTTATGAAAGCATTTATTTTTGTTTCTGTTCTTTGTACTTCCGTTTTGGCGCAAGCAACGCCACCGACGAAGGACTATCGTTGTGCAGACAAGTCCGGCAACTCCATTGCCTGGGATGTTATCAACTACAATGCCGCAAACGATGTTCAAGATGTTCACAGTGATGTGTATATAACGATCAAAGGGGTTAAATATACGGTTTCTTCTGAACGAGCCTTGGCGACACCTTACCAACCAATGCTTCTTCTTAAAGACGATCGAGCCGAACAATACGTGATCGTAAAACCAGTCGGTCCTGTGAGCTACACGGAAAGCGAAATTCGTGGCGCTGCCGAAGTTGAATTCGCTGTTAAAAGCTCTCAGGGGTTATTCAAAAACAAGATCCGCATGCAATGCGCTGGCTCCAACGACGTCTAGTCGTTGCACCCGTAGCGGCGGCACCGTAGTTGCTATGAATAATTCGTAGGAGTTCCCATGAAATACAGATCTTTCGTATACGCTTTGATCTTGGCTTTGGTGACAAATTTTGTCTCTGTTTCTGAAGCTCAACAGCAGGTTGTGAAACCGTCTCAAAATGAGACGGCCCGTCTGATTCAAGCGGCAAAGTATATGCCTAAAATTTTGGACAACAAAAAAATAAGCTTCAAGCAAGGCGATTTACCCCCTGGTAAATTTGAAGTTTCAAAACAGTTCGGTCCGGGCTCGGGTGGCGGGGGCAACACTTGCGCCATGAGCATCGTGAAGTTAACCAAGGATCTTGTATATCAAGGTCACTGGCGTGCTTCCTTGAGTAGAGATCAGGAGCTTGCACTGCAAACTGCAATTCAAAATGCAACATTTGTGCAGGGTGAAAGCCTGCCTCTGTTGCGAGGGGAAAAAAAGAACGCCATTAACTTTCCAGACTACAAATTGATCGTCGTAGACAAAACCGCTTGCGACCTCATCACTGCGGGTGGAGAGCAAGGCTATTCTATCTTGATTCACGAATACATGGGTCTAGCCGGTATCGATGACCGGGACTATAGCACTTCCATGAACTTCGTTGGCACCTTCGCTGAGGAAGTCACAGGTCGTGACGGCGATAGATTAATCTTCGATCGTACCGTTAAAAATGTTTATATCTGTGCAGCGACCTGCCAAAGCGAAAGTCTTGGTATTGGAGGTCATGATGTTTCCAGAATTGGCAGCATCTTCTTTATTCCTGCAAAAGAAGTTTTCAAAGGCATGAATAGCGCCCAATGCATGGAAAAAGCCAAAGAGTTCTTCGTTACATCAAACCGCATGGCGGATGATGCTGTTGATTTATGTGCAGCTGCGATGACGGGAAAGTTCCAAAGTAAATTTGTGGATATCACGGCGTCGTCACCAGAGGCGGGATTCGCGATTGTTCCGGCAAAAAAAGGGAAATAAGGGTTGGGTTGAAGGTCTTGGCCCCATTAGTATTAGATCATATTAAAGAGATCCATGCTCAATACGTGAGTTTCTTCGTCATCACTCTCGCCAACGACTTTGGACGCTTATTCGATAGCCTGCAAAAATATCTCGCGAATTTTTGCCCTCGCGAAAAGGCTTTTTAGCAGAGAACTTGTGATGATGAACTCTTTTATGATAGAGCAATGGCTTAATGGTATCGGTCCTATAAAATGTTCAACGGTGATTAGAACCACTAGATTCTTTTACAAAATTCTGATTAGAAGGCGCTGGCTTAAAAAACCGCGCCTTTATTTTTTGAAGTGACCTTGCCAATTTTAAAATCATTATCATTTTCTAAGGGCTTTTTACGAGAGGAACCAAATGCAAACATAATCAACCTAGGAGGTTACACATGAATCGAGCTAAATTTTAACATGATCCTTCAACCAAGAGATCTATTGCTCTTGGAAAATCTTAAGAAATACGGTGTTCTTTCAACACCTCAAGTGATCCGACTTCACTTCCAATCAATCGCAAAGACCACGGCACTCAGACGTCTACGAGCATTAGATCATGGAACTTTCATCCGTCGCTCAGTTCCTTTGGATGATGGGACAAGTACATGGACTCTTGGCCTCAAGGGAAAACGACTACTCGCAGTAGAAGAGTCGATGCAGTTCTCAAATCGCAACACAATCTATCACGATGTCCTTTTGAACGACGTTCGAATGAAATTCGAGGACATGGGATTGGCACGCGATTGGACTCCCGAGTACCATTTAAAGTCTCACGCCTTCAAAAATTATAAATATCGTCACGCCAAAGAACAACTCATCCCTGATGGAATGTTGATCGAGCCCATTAGAGGCAAAGATGTTGAAATTGCCATCGAGCTTGAGCTTACAAGAAAAAGTGAATCACGGTACAAGGACATCTTTCGCGAATACCGAGACATCAACCTTGATCATGTGTGGTACTTCGTAAGAAGCATCAAAGACAAAGAGATCATCAGCAGAATTGCAGAGAGCTGTTATCTTTTCGATTCAAAAATTCTCTTGTTCTCGGACGTTTCTGACTTTCTAAAGGACGAAGTCCCGCAAGTCTATTTCGCCGACAAACAAGAGCCAATGCCATTATCGAGCATTCACTTTGATCGCTCTAGAATTTACTCACCTGCTCACAGGGGCGATCAAGGGGTGAGCAGGCTTGAACCCCAAAAATTTGAGATCAGGGAAGTACCTATGTCCTTGATTTCATAACCCAACTCCCTCATTCCAACGGCCCTGCGGGCCGGCATCCTCACTCCTGACCCCTCACCCCCAACGTTGTGGTGGTAAGGGGTCAGGAGTGAGGATGCATGGGGATGGAATGAGTGAGTTTAGTGTGTGGTGGTAGGTAAGAGTATAAGTAAGGGAAGAAGAAAGGAGTGGAAGTAGAATTAAGAGTTTAAGTAACAGATTTTAAAAGGAGGTATTTTTATGAAGGAATGTTTTAATTGAATATAGAGGATTTAAAGATCGAGCAGTTACAGGTCAGCATCACTGAAAGCGAATTAAATCGCAGACGTGCCCAGCTGATATCGACCTTGCTTGAGATTGAAACACTCTTAAGAACCCAGGAGGAAAAGCTTTTAGTAACCATACAAAATGACCGAAAAGAAGAGGTCGTTTGGAAGGAGGCCGCATGAATAGAATCGCTATTTATCTTCGTGTATCGACAGAGGAGCAGGCTAAAATTTTGGAAGGCTCTCTGGTCTCTCAACGACGCCGAGCTGAGGAATACATTGAAGGGCAAAATCGCAGAGAACCTAATTGGGGCATGATCGTTGATGTCTATTGCGATGAAGCCAAATCCGGCAAGGACATGAATCGTCCTGAATTCCAAAGAATGCTTTCCGATATCCGTGTCGGCAGAATCAATTTAGTTTTAGCAGCTGAATTGTCAAGGCTATCGCGCTCTATTAAAGACTTTTGCAGTTTGCTCGATTTTTTCAAAGAGCACAAAGTGAAGCTTGTGACTTTGCGCGAGCAGTTCGATACAACAACGGCTGCTGGTGAGTTGATGATGTTTAACCTCGTGAACTTCAATCAATTTGAACGCAAGCAAACAGGTGAACGTATTACCGCCAATTTTACCAGCCGTGCGGAACGTGGCCTTTGGAATGGCGGCGTGATTCCGCTTGGGTACAAGCGCAATCCAGACAACCCGGGAAGTCTTTTAATCCATGAACAAGAGTCATCGTCGATAAAGATGATTTTCAAGGTATTCCTAGAAGTAAAGAACATGCGCCAGACTTGTTTGAAACTGAATGCCATGGGTATTCGCACGAAAGCCTACATTAATTCCAAAGGCGAACCCCGAGGTGGCAACAAGTTTACAGTGGCAAGTCTTCATCACCTGTTAACTAACGCAACCTTGATCGGTATGCGAGAGATTAATAAGAAGCGTGGCGATATCCGCCAAGTGAAAGCATCATGGCCTGCGATTATCAGTGCCGAAGACTTTGAGGCTGTTCAAAAAATCCTAGAGTCCAACAGAAGAAGGTTCAAGCCGAACGATTGGAAGACCTACCCTTATCCATTAACTGGAAAAGTGATCTGCGGAGATTGTGGTCGTCATCTAAATGGCAAGAGTGCTCATGGCAAAACTCAAAAGCATCACTATTATGATCACAATAGAACTTTGAATGCGGTCGGTATCCCTAAGCACAAGTGCCAGATCCAACGAGTTCGTGCGGTTAAGTTCGAGGATATGATTCTTTCTTCGCTAAGAAGTATTTTGAGTCGGCCATCATTAATTGAGCAGGCTATTGGGGCTTACGAGGCTACTAACAACAAAGAACTTCCTTTTGTGGAATCGCGACTTAAAACTGTGGCCGCTGAAATCAAGAGCCATGAAAAGAAGGCTCAAAATATCATGCAAAGAATAGAAGAGTTGCCGCCAGAGCTTTCCGCGGAATTATTCTATAAGCGTCTTACAGAAATAAATAAAAAGATGCAGGAGTTAAAAGCTCAAAAGCTGGATTTAGAAACACAGAAAATAAAAACAACGACTCATGGGGTTTCAGAAAACTCGATCAGGGCTCGTGTTGAATATGCAGTTAAGCATCTTAACGAGGCACCCAAGGAAAAGCACCGCGAGGTCTTTGAGAATGTTCTGCAGTTCGCAGAGATTCATCCGACTAAGATCAAACTTGGAATTTATGGGGGTCACCCTATCGAGGGTTCGACTACTATCAAAAATGGCGGACAGGGAGAGATTCGAACTCTCGGTAGGCTTTTGACCTACACACGCGTTCCAGGCGTGCGCCTTCAGCCACTCGGCCACCTGTCCATCGGGAACGATCTGAAGAGGAGCTAACATAGCATGTTGGTTCTTCTGAAGGCAAGAATCGGGTTTGGGAAAAGCTGGGTGATATTCCGATCTTGATTTGATGCGTTAACCTGTTGATTTAGTGAGTTTCTTTGACCTAGGTCGAGTTGTATCGGGCTCTCGAGATGCCGAATAAATAAGGTCATTTCTGGGGGATTTGCATGGGAAAACTAGCACTCACTTTGGCCGTTGCTGTAATTGGAATTCTTGCGGCTTGTTCCAATAAGCCAACTCCACCGCTTGAGTCGTTAAGCTATCGAAATCCTGCGAGTGCAGCAGAACTAATCTCGGGTAGCAAAAGAGTTTTAACGGATATCAATAATCCCCAGGTGTTTAATGCAGACACCTGCGCCGTTTTCGTGAATAACGTGACAGATTATTTGTACAATCTGCCTGCGGATCATTTCATACCAAAAACGGCGATAGAGCGCGAAAGCTTAAAACAAGCCGGCCCGGAAGTTTTAGATACGATTTTTCAAATCCGCGTATCGTTGCATGAAAAGCTTCAACAGTTTGATTCACGTAAAGAACTTAGCAAAGAGTGCATTATCAAAACCCGCGAGGGCTTCCAGTACGCACGCTTTGCTGAAGAATATTTGTTGGATTGGTTGTATGTTCAAAAAGTTTATACTTTCAAAAAAACACCGATCTTAACCAACGAAAAACCAAGCACCTGGACAAATCCAAAATTTGAAGGTTTTCAGCTAAAGACGGGCGATATTATGTTGATTCGTGGCAAATCCTACGTGTCAGCGATGATTGCACGTATCGCCGATGAAGAGGGAAATTTTTCTCATCTTGCCTTAGTGAGTGAAGATAAAATGGGTCGCAAGTATGTGGTTGAAGCCTTGATCCAGTACGGTGTGATCGTGACGCCGCTTGAGAAATGGCGCCAGGCTGAAGACTCTCGCGTGATGCTTTTTAGAAATCCCGATGAAGCGTTGGCCAAAAAAGCGGGTCGTTTTATGTACGATCATGCGCAAACTGCCTTGGATAGAAAGCAGGGTATTCGCTATGACTTTTACATGAATGATGACGACTACTCGTCACTTTTCTGCTCTGAAGTTGCACGCATGGCTTACGATAGGGCTTCGAATGGCCAATTGATGTTACCTATGTTTCGCAGCACGGTTTCGAAATTCAAAGGTAACGAATATCCAAAATCTTTGGGAGTAACGAAAGCGTCGTTGTTTGCGCCTTATGATATCGAGGTCGACCCACGTTTTGATCTGGTCGCTGAATATAGATACCTTCCACTTTTGCGCCAAGTACGAATGCAGGACGCGGTTTTGCAAAGTGTGTATAGCTGGATGATTGAAAAAGGTTATAATTTCCACTGGGAGCCCAAGCACGCGGGCAAAGCATATCTGGCAAAAATGGTTCGCCAGTTTGGCGTGGCGAAAGATACGCTTCCGAGATACATGCCGGTTCAGAGCATTAAAACAAATGTTCAGTTTGAAGCTGTGGCAAGTGCTTTAGAAAAAAACATCTATGCGAAAGAAAATGAGTTTTATAAAAAGAACGGCTACCTTCCGTCATTCCAAGACATGTTAAAGATGAATGACGAATACCGCGTGAAAGATTGTAAGGAGAATAATTCCTTTCATCTACCAGGTTTTAATAAAGCTGAGTTCCATTGGTTCTTTTATAATGACAGCGGCAAGTGTAATTAGGTTCGCAGAAAAAACGAATCTAATTGCTTAAAGTACCAATCCTGCAAAGGCTTTTGCAGCTCTAAGGAGCCTAGCATCTGTTCTTTTGTTTGCACGTTCCCAGCTCGTGAAGAAAGATCTTTCTCAGCATTATATTTAATCCACTCAATTGTTGTTTCCGGATGAAATTGTGTGGCCATGATGTTTCTGCCCAAGCGATATGCCTGGTTTTTACAAAAATCATTTGTGGCGATTAACTCGGCGCCTTTGGGTAAATCAAAAGTACATAGGTGGGATTGGAAGGCGTTAAGTTTTGAACCATCATTCAAACGAACCTCCACAAAACCTGACTCCCATCCTGCAGGGTGAACATAAACTTTTTCCCCCAATACATCTGCCAACAACTGGGCGCCTAAGCACAAGCCAAAAATTTTGGTGTCTTTCTGAATTAACTCACGCAGAAATTTCTTCTCTGCACGAAGCCACGGAAACTTTTCTTCTTCAAATGTGTTGGCAGTTCCCCCGCAGATCACAACCATCGAATAAGAATTGCGATCTGGGATGGGTTCACCCTCCGCCGGATGCCAATACTCCACCAAAATATTGTTTTTCGCGGCCCACTCTAAAGTGGAGCCGGCCGGAACAGTCGATTGATGTTGAATAACCAGAAGCTTGTGCATGTGCATGCCCTAAAATCTAGCTGGCGCCGTGATGGGTGTCCATAAGTATCTGGCTAGAGGAGCTGGTAGAATCGTCTCTTACATGGAGCCGCTAGTTTAATTTCCTAGAAGCCGATGTGTAAACGACGAGATGTTTTTATGATCCCTTAAGAAAAATCGCGTCGATGCTCAAATAAAAGAAAATCACTTTCCTGTTGTGAATTCTATCAGTCCAAGTCAGTATTTAGGGCATGAAACTAATTTTAGATACATTCAAAGCAATTCTGTTTTTCGGTTTGATCTTTAATGGGGCCTTCGCGATGGCCGATGGTATGGGGAAGCTGGCACTTCTTTATTACAGTGCAGATTCTAAGGATAACGGCGCTGATTCCAAATCAAGTCGCATGGTGTATGACGTGGGTCTTTATTATAAATTTCAAGGTGGTGGATGGGTCTTAGGTGGACTTTATCAGAATGATTCCACGTCCGTAAATGGAGTTTCAACTCCGCGCACCTCATATGGTCTCAGCGGTGGTTACATGACCAATAAAGAAATGGGTGGTTATATAATCGCGACCTATTTCATTTCTTCTGTTATGGGAGATTATAACGAAGGTTCGGGATATCAAGTCGACTTGGGGTACAAGTTTACTCCCAGAAGAATTCCTTTGGCATTTCAGATCAGCTACAAAAATTACGATTATCCTAAGTTCAATCATAGCGATACGAAAATGGATCCCTACTTCGTCGTGATTTTGGATTTTTAAATAACGATCGGAGAATCTGATGCAAAAACATATCGGCAGCTGTCACTGCGGTGAAGTGAAATACGAAGCAACTGGAGATTTCAGCGAAGTTATCAGTTGTAACTGTTCGATGTGCAGACGAAAGGGGACTCTTCTGGCATTTGTGCCAGCAGAAAACTTCAAGATGTTGTCTGGTGCCGAAGAACTTGTAGACTATCAATTCGGCAAAAAAAGAATTCATGATACTTTTTGTGGCGAGTGTGGAGTTACACCATTCGCTCACGGGATGGCTCCAAATAGTAGTCACAAAATGTTTGCCATTAACGTTCGATGTTTTGACGATATAGATCTAGACTCATTGAAAGTTAAAAAGGTCGACGGTAAGTCTTTCCCTATTTAGTTTCTGATTTCTACCATTATTCAGGATCAAACCTTGAAGTGAGATTTCATCTTAAGTGAAATAAGATTTCGAGGTTTGTATGCGCATAAATAAAGGTGCTATTCTTATCGTTCTATTTCTGTGCGGAATTGAACTATCCGTTGCTCAGATAAAAATGTTTAAGAATGCTGTACGTCCTACTAAAGGAATTTCTGTGACTTATCCATCCAAGCAGATTTCAATAGCAATTAATAAGAATGCAAATGAAGTGTATCAGTTCATTTCTACGCCGGAGAATATGCCAAGATGGGCTGCAGGGCTTAGTCAGTCGCAAATGGTAAAATCAGGTGACGATTGGATTGCTGAGTCGCCAATGGGGAAGGTGAAGGTGCGATTCGCAGAAAAAAATAAATTCGGTGTCGTTGATCATGACGTAACCCTACCTTCCGGAGAAACGAATCACAATCCTTTGAGAGTCGTGAGAAATGGCGATGGAAGCGAAGTCATTTTCACACTTTATCGTTTACCCAAGGTTTCGGATGCAGATTTTGATAAAGATGCAGCAGCCGTAAAGAAAGATTTAGAAACTCTAAAATCGCTTCTAGAGAAGTAATCATGATCACGAGTTGGATAAGAAGAATGGGAGCACGAACTCCGAGTTGGTTAGTAGCACGTCTGATCAGTCTGTGGACCCCTTACTTAGGAGCCGGTATTAGGATCGTGGAGATTTCTCCAGACTATCGCTACGTCAAAGTGTGCATGAAGTTATCCTGGTATAATCGCAATTATGTTGGAACTCAATTCGGCGGTTCGTTGTACGCGATGACCGATCCATTTTTCATGCTAATGCTTATGAATAATGTAGGTCCCGATTATTATGTCTGGGATAAAGGAGCGACCATTGATTTCGTGGCTCCCGGAAAAACCGAAGTCACGGCTGAATTCAGAATCAACGATGAAATTATTCAAAAAGTTCTGCAAGAAACAGCAGCGGGAGAAAAGTATATTTTCGATCTCCCAGTTCAAGTCTTAGATGCTAAGGGCGAGCTCGTGGCATCAGTGATGAAAAAGCTTTACGTGCGGAAAAAGAAAAAAGACCCCACTTAGAATTTGATTTTAAAACTTATATCAATGTTATTCGGAATGAACCCAGCTTTGTGATTTACTTGATTGCTGGCATCGAGTTCTTGATTGGCATAGCTGTCATAAGCGCCTTTCAGTAACCCCGCAATAACTCCTGAGGCAACGCCGATCCAATAGGCCTGCTTTTTAGTGATATCAAGACCTCTATAAGCTAGTGCCGTACTCGCCACGGCAACCAGGCTGCCAGCAATCGAGTTCACGATTCTACTATTGTTTTCAGCATTTTGATCTGCTTTTGCCAACAGACCATCAATCAACGTTCCTGCACCGACTTCTAATAAAACATCACTGGAATCGTCTGTTTTAATGTCAGCTCGACGGGAGCGTTCTGTGGAAAACTGCATGATCTGCAGATCTACCAACGTTTCAGCTTGATCAAGAGTTGCGATGAACTGCACAGCATCTGGTATGGTTTGAAAATCTGACTTGTTATCACACTGGAAATTTAAAATGGTTAAATTGTTAGTTTTAGAGACTGTCAGCGTTTTTGCATAGCGATCATTTCTAACACTCGGAACGCAGGCTTTGACAAATAACTTCCAAGCAGCGATGGCTGTGGAGGGAACAGACAAACTGTTCACTTTGAGATGTCCCGTGGTTAATTGCAAAGCCCGATCAAGTTTCATGGATTGCTTAGTGTATTCGGTGCTTTTAGCCAGATAAATGTTGGAGGAGGAAGTTATCGCAAAGGTGGTTCCAGATAAGACCCCTGAAAAGCTTAAAGTAAGCGATGCAATTGTTCTTAGTTTCATCCCGATCCCCCAGGTTTTATTATTTCTGAGAGATAGCGAAACCTGTGCCAGGACGATAGCAGATTGATAACATATAATGTCTGTGCACTGTGAAAATCTGTAAATTTACTGACTATAAATTAGTCAATTTCAGAATGGCAAATCCTTGTTCGGGAATGTGTAGCCAATAGCAGAACACGGTCCTTCTACTTTTTTTTCCACTTCGCTTTTTTAGGGTTCGCGAAAAGATCTTCGCTATCAAGAAGCGCCTGAAGACTCTTGTCGATATCTGACATTTCTGGTTGTGAAGCGATAATTTTATAATCAGCTTTGTTTACTTTAATAACTTCAACTGGCTTGGTCAATAATGCTTCAATGTCGGCTAATAGCTCTTTTTCTTCAGTAGCACAGAATGAAACTGCAATACCTTTATTAAAGCCGCGACCGGTACGACCAATACGGTGAACATAGTTCTCCGGTTTTTCAGGAAGGTCATAGTTAATCACGTGTGTGACGTCAGGAATATCGATACCACGTGCGCTGACATCCGTCGCGATCATGATTTTACAATCACCCTTTCGGAATGAACTCAGAACTTCAGCACGGTCAGCCTGGTCTTTTTCACCATGCAATGTGATTGATGCGATTTGTGCGCGTTCTAAAGCTTTGGCAACACGTTCTGCGCGGACGCGAGTACGAACAAAAACGATGAACTTGCCATCAGGATTTTGATTGATGTATTCCGCCAAGAAGAAACGTTTGTCGTCCATCTCTACGAACATCACAAAATGCTTCACATTTTTCGAAACAGGATCTTCTGGAGAGATCTCGATGCGAATCGCATTGCTACGAACTTGAGAATAAGCCAATTTTTTAATTTCAGGATTGATCGTGGCAGAGAAGAACAAAGTTTGATGACGACGGTTCAGCTTGCGCTTGATGTCTTCGATATCATCGATGAAACCAAGATCAAGCATTTGGTCCGCTTCATCCAAAACGAGGTGTTCAATCTGATGAATGCCGATGAAGCCTTGAGAGATTAAGTCAAACATGCGACCCGGTGTCGCGATTAAAATATCGATCCCGTCTTCAAGTTTCTTAATTTGAGCGTCTTGTTCAACACCACCGTACAAGGCAAAAGCTTTCACCTTGGTGTGTTTCGCGAATTTATTGAACACTTCCCCGATTTGCTGCGCAAGTTCCCGCGTCGGAACAAGCACTAAGCACTTGATGCCTACTGCTCGTTTGCTGCTTTTTTCGGAATGGATCATATTGATGATCGGAATTGCAAATGCAGCCGTTTTACCTGTGCCCGTTTGCGCGATCGCCAGAACGTCTTCGCCTTTTAAGATGGAAGGAATGGCTTTGAACTGAATATCAGTGGTACGGAAATAGCCGTTGTCTTCTAGGTTGCGAAGAAGGTCTTCAGAGAGGTGGAATTTTTCGAATTTCATGGCAGACGTCTATCATGGAGACGTCTGCCGTGTCCAACTAACTGAATTATTTACTATTTTTTGGTAAATAGGGCCTTAATTTTAGGCGAATAAGGCGAGAAGAAGGAAAGATAAATCATCATAAGCCCCAGGATCACCGCCACCGGTAGACCACTTGGTGCCAGGAAGGCATGAACTAGGAAAATATTCAAAACGACAGGAGCCAAGATGACCAACGAGAGAGGTACGAACCAGCCCATGATGATCAAAAGGCCAAATACGGTTTCTACGATTTTTAGGAACGGCATGAAATAGACAGAGGCTACAAGACCTTGAAAGTAAGTCAGCATAGCTGGGGACATTCCATCCATCGGTGGTGGTGGCATAAGCTGCATCTGCTGCAGCAAGCCTGCAATACCCGACGCGAAAAAGATCAATCCAAAAAGTACACGCACGATGACTGGAGTTTTAGCTTTCATAATAAAGTCCCCTTTTGAATATTGGAGCTTATCTTCAATTGAGTATCAACTAAGAAGTAGGTCAGGTATTGTATCCTGATGAACATACAAAAAATCCAATATCCTGTATCGATGGCCCTAATTCCTGTGCTTGCAATAGGCTGTTTCGTTTTCCCTGTTTCCTCTGCACTGGCGTTGGTGTTGGGATTAGTAACTGCGATCACGGTTGGGAATCCCTATATCACAAAAACTCGGAAACTGACGTCAAACCTACTAAGTATCGCCGTCATCGGTTTAGGCGCTGGAATGGATCTGAATGTGGTGGGGAGAGTGGGTGCTCAAGGGGTCGGCTATACGGTGCTTGGTATTTCGATGACGTTGGGGATTGGTTATCTTTTAGGAAAAATTCTAAAAACAGAACGTGACACGTCGATCTTAGTTTCAGCAGGAACTGCAATTTGTGGGGGGAGCGCAATTGCTGCGGTTTCCTCATCGATCAAGGCAAAACCTCACGAAATATCTGTTTCCCTGGGCGTCGTATTTATGTTGAACGCGTTGGCATTAATTGTGTTTCCCATTGTCGGTCATCATTTCAATTTAACAGAAGGGCAATTCGGTTTGTGGAGCGCATTAGCGATTCACGATACAAGCTCCGTTGTGGGCGCCACTTTGCAATACGGTCCGCATGCTTTGGAAGTGGGAACGACAGTGAAACTTGCGCGCGCTTTGTGGATTGTGCCGGTGACATTGTTTTATGGATACCTCGTTTCAAGAAAACAAGAAGCTACGGTGGGTAAAACAAAGTTTCCCTGGTTTATTTTAGGATTTTTACTAGCAGCCGCTCTAGTTACTTGGATTCCTCAGCTTCAAGAACCCGGAAAATTTGTGAACGACATTGCAAAAAAACTTTTAGTGGTCACACTGTTGCTTATCGGAGCGAATCTGACTCGCGACACATTACGCAGTGTTGGTTTGCGACCACTGATTCAAGGTGTGTTACTGTGGATCATTGTTGGCAGCCTGACTCTGGGGGCGGTCTTGTTAGGTTGGATTTCGCTGACTTAAACAATTTCAGCAAAAGGACAGTATGATGGCTTTTAAATCTGCAGTGACTTTAAAAGACGGCACTCACATGCCGCAACTTGGTTACGGTGTATGGCAAGTTCCTGATGAAGGAGCCGAGGCCACGGTCGGCGAAGCATTCAAGGTTGGATACCGTGCGATCGATACGGCCGCGATTTATCGCAATGAAGCCGGTGTGGGCCGTGCGATCGCAAATAGCGGGTTACCTCGTAACGAAATACACATTACCACCAAACTTTGGAATGAAGACCAAGGTTACGACAAAGCGATGAGAGCAGTGGATTCAAGTCTTAAAAAATTAGGATTGGAGCAAGTTGACTTGTATCTGGTTCATTGGCCGTCTCCTCATCGTGGCTTGTATCTGGAAACGTGGAAAGCGATGGTAGAGATCAAAAAGCAAGGCAAAGCTAAATCCATCGGTGTTTCGAATTTTATGCCAGAGCACCTGACTCGTATTATGGATGCGACAGGAGAGGTTCCCGTTTTAAACCAAATAGAGCTTCATCCGAAATTTCAACAAAAGGCTTTACGTGAATTTCACGCGAAACACGGTATTTTCACCGAATGTTGGAGTCCCCTGGGGCAAGGTAAAATTTTAGAAGATGACCAACTTAAACAGATAGCGAATAAACATGGAAAGTCTGTTGCACAAGTGATCATCCGTTGGCATTTACAAAATAACTTTATCGTGATTCCAAAATCGGCCACACCATCTCGTATTAAAGAAAACTTTGATGTATCAGACTTCAAATTAAACGAAGACGATATGGCAAGAATTGAAAGAATGGATAGCAAAGACGGGCGTATTGGACCCAATCCAATGACGGCAGAGTTTTAGGAAATAAAAAAGGCCAAGTGTTTCACTTGGCCTTTTTTATTCTTCTCGGGCAGCGACTAGTGCAAAGAGTTTTCTTTCGGAGAGTCTTCGCCACCTTTAACCAACATCGCAGTTTTCAACTCGATAAATTGTTTTCCAAGTGCGACACGCTCTTCAATTTCCGAGTTGTCTTTAAAGTCAGGAAGTAAATCTTCTTCCTCTTCTTCAATGTGATGCTCGACCAATTCTGCCAATACTTTAATTCGAGCGCCCATTTCTTCTGGATCTGTTGTGCGTTTAATTTCTTCACAAAGTTGATCTGCAAGCTGATGTTCGACATCACCTTCCAAACCTTCTTCGCGAAGGTCTTCATCCTTTTTCATGAAGGCATAAAGACTGTCCTCTTCCGGTTTCGCATGGCTGATAAGCAAAGGGGCGAATTCTGCAAAAGCTTCTGCACGCTCTGAAATTTCGCGATCAGAATCCTTCATAATTTTGATCAGTTTTTTAAGAGGCTTGTGATCTTCCAAGATCATTTCAATGATGTCGTCCATTTTTGTGATTCTTGGTTCTTGTGATTTATTTTCTTCAGTTGTTTGTTTCATGTGTGTGCTCCCTTTATAAGACAGACGAAAAGCAAAAGGGATGCCGAGGTCGCAGGTAATCTCAGTTAGTTATCAGTTAATAAGTGGGGCAAAAATGTACATTCGCAAAGTGGTAGTGAGGCAAATCCCCTCAGGACAGAAGATTTAGTGGAAAGTTTCCTCAGTGTCGGAATAAGAATCTAGTACGTGTTTTTGGAGTCGGTATTCTATGAAATTCCAGTAGACAACCTGATACACGAAAAAGACGATCACTCCCACCGCAGTCATAAATAAAAGCTCCTGATGGGTTGTCCAAATTTCTGCCGCCGAAAATAACAAAAGAGGATGGATAACAAAAAGAACAGCGTGAAGCCACATTTCAGTCGCGCTACAGAACTTGCGATGCACCCATTCGTCTTTGGTGATGAAAACGCAAGAGAAGATCGCCAAGCCGTAATATATAAATGCTGTAGTGGAAGTTTTAGGAACCAAAGCCAAAAATAATAAACACGTGATAACAGTGGCGGTATCAAGAGGATGACCGATACGCTCCCATTTGGGCAGTCCACGTTTTAAGTGAAAGAAAATTTCGTCCATTAATATCGCTATTCCCTGAAGCGCAGCCAAGATCAGGAACGGAATCATATTTTCTCCATCAATCCCGCGCACACGGTCAGTCCTGGCCCGAAAGCATAACTAACTATTTTAGTGCCTGATGGAATGGCATCATCGTCTATCAGTGTCTCCCACAAGTGGGGTAGGGTGGCTGAAGACATATTGCCTCGGTTGTGTAAAAGTCTGCGGCTCGCATTAACTTGGACAGCCGATAGTTCAAGATGTTGAGCCACTTGATCAATAATTTTAGGGCCCCCGGGATGAACCGCAAATAGAGCATTTTTTCGAATGTCAGCAAGATCATATCCGCGTTTATCGAACCACCGCTGCGTAAACTCTCTGATTTTGGATCCGACCATGGAGGGGACATCTTTTGATAAAGTCATTTTCATTCCCCAATCAGAAACCATCCATTCCATGGCATCGGCTGTATCGGGAATAATTTCTTCATATAAAGAATGAATTTTAAATCCAGACTGAGGCTTTTCATGGCTCATGCGATAAGCGATGCAGCCGTCTGCGAACAGACTTTGAATCACCATCTGTTCAAGAGTTGGGTCTTCAGGGTTCATGTGCAAACTGCAAAGCTCAGTGTGAACTAAATCCACTGATTTCTTTTCACCCAAGATGGATTCGTTGGCTAAAAAACCTGCCGCCATTCGCAAGGCTGGAAAGGCCCCATAACAACCCATGTGATAAGAGTGAGTGACAGTGACAGGCTTCGGAGATTTTAAAGCCACCAGCTGCGCGGCACTTGGAGAAATGTACCCCGTGCAGCTGACATGAATCATGTCGTCTGGATATGTTCTGGATTCATAAATTTGATGAAATAATTTTTGCACTATTTCGTGATAGAACTCGTGTCGATAGTGCATGCTGACACCACGGTTGCTGCTCGGAATGGGATAGATTTTATTTTTTTCCCAATTGGTTTCCCCGACGTCAGGAACGAAAAAGTAGCGATGTTGAATTTGTTGTTCTGAACAGCCCACACGGTGAAACATTTTTAAGTATTCTTCTTTGGTGTGGGCCTGATCTTTTTGTGCCAGATGATGGGCTGTTGAAAGCCAGTCCAGGCTGGCATTCTGAGAAACTTGATGGGGTGGCTCTATCGAGTGAAAGTGTCCAAGGTACATGTTCCCATGTTAAAGTTCCTTGTAAACGTGGAGTAGAGCCAGTGTGAAGTTACACCGCTTGATCTGTATGATACTTTTTCATTCCAATGAGCATCAACAGCCCTGGGATTGCAATCAACGCACAGATAAAGAAAAAGTTTGCCCAACCAAAGTGCTTAACAATGTCACCCGCAAAGCCAGAAAAGAACGTGCGACCTAACGTTGCTACACTGGAAAGAATCGCATACTGAGTGGCTGTGTATTTCTTGTTGGTCAATGCGGCCATGAAAGCAACAAAGGCTGATGTAGCCATTCCTGTGCTAATGTCCTCTAAGACAATGACTGCTGCAAAAGGGACCAGTTGATTGCCAGTATAAGTCAGGATAGCAAATGCGGCGGTTGAGATCGCCTGCAGAATCCCGAACACCCATAGCGAACGATAAATCCCGATATAGAAAATCGCAATCCCACCCAAGAACATGCCAATCAAGGATGAAGCAAACCCAAAGGTCTTAGCAATCAATCCAATATCTGCGTTGGAAAAACCCATCTCGACATAGAATGGGTTAAGAAGGGAGCCAGCAAGCGCGTCTCCAATTTTAAAAAGTAAAACGAAACTCAAGATATAACCGGCACCCGGTCTTTTTAAGAATTCCGCAAAGGGATCGACTACGGCTTGTAACAAGGTTTTCGGTGGAGGTGTATCCAGTTTTGGCTCTGGTGCAAAGATCGTCGTTATTAAACCTATTGCCATAAAGCCGGCCATCAGAAAATAAAGCTGTCCCCATGTTATGGGCCAGAATGTTGATCCAACTAAGCCAATTCCGGCTCCGCCGGAAATCAACATAGCAATTCTATAACCGTATATGTTTAGTGAAGAGCCCAAACCTAATTCTTCATTCGACAACAACTCGCGGCGGTAAGCATCGATAGCAATGTCTTGAGTTGCACTAAAGAATGCGATGAGTACGGCCATCGCTGCCATCAAGCTTAAATTATTCAGGGGATTTAAAGTACCCAGAAACAGCAAGCAACCCATTAAGGCCACTTGTGTGACAATCATCCAGCTGCGACGGCGACCCGCTTTAAACAACGTATAGCGATCCAAAAGTGGAGACCACAAAAACTTTAAAGAATAGGCAATGCCGACCCAGCTAAAGTATCCAATGGTTCCGATGTCAACATGCTCGCGCGACAGCCAAGTTTTCAACGTGCCACCGGTCAAAGCCAGCGGCAGACCACTGGAAAACCCCAGAAGCAGGATGATAAGCATATTTTTGCTGAATAATTCTTTTAAGATATTTCTCTTAGCTGTCATTAAGTGGTTGTCTCTCTAAGTGTTACTTCTTAAGTTTCTTGCGCATCGTCCACAATAGGTGGCTGATATAGGGACGACGACTTTCGCCAGTGGTCACCATCAAAAGTTTTGTGATCTTTAGGTTCACAGCATCCGTGTACAGAAGAATCATCATTTCATTGATAAAGTTGGTATTCAAAGTTACGTGGTTATCAGTTCCAACTCCCAGCTGAACGCCTTTTTTCTCCCACCAAGAAAACGGATGGTCTTTATAGTCTTCGAACTTGCCAGTAAGTTTGTTATTGGAAGAAGGTAAGGAAACTAGCGTGACCCCTTTTTGAATCATGCGGTTCAAAACGTCATGCTGATAATGTTCAACTTCGCGGGCTGTGTGAAATTTGGCTTTAACCAATAAAACTTTTTCGTCCGGAGTCAGGCGTTCGCCTTTGATCAGCTTATCCAGGACGTGACGATTGTCAGCCCAGTCAAGTTCGGTCAGCTCGCGATACAAAGGATCTTTTTCTGTAAAGCCTTTTCCTTCTTCGTTACGTTTTACAAAGTCTTGGTAAAGTCTGTGGAAATATTTATTAGGATTAATTCCTAAGCTAATTCCGTGTTCCAGAGTATCAATGTGCCAGATGTTCATGGCATTATCGACGGCTTGAATTCCTTTTTTCAAAGTGTGCCAAGTTTCACCGTGATGCGACCGGATTTTGAAACCACGATACTGCAGTTTGCGGAATCCAGGCTGCATTTCATTGAAATGTTCTTTGCGATAAAGTTCACGTTCGTCGCCCACGGTGTCCGCATCAGCCATGACCTTTTGTAAGAACGGATACTTATCTAACATGTGCACAAGTTCATCGACTTGAGCCATGAAATGATCTTTGCGCGTTTTATAGTTTTCGGCATCGAAGTGATTTGCTTCTTTGCGGAAAGATGGCGACAGAATAAACCTGAAGCCGGCATGTTCATCCTGAAATTTTTTAAAACCGTCATACAAGCCTAAAACAACATCTTCAGGAGTCACATCGTCAATACCTGGAATCTGTTCTGAAGAACTGGACGTTGAACGCGACAAAGAAAACTTTAAGCGGACCGCTCCCACGTTAAAGTTATTCCAAAGATCTTTTGCCATATGATAGGCAGCTTCCGCATGAACTTCTCGATTGATAAAAATTAATTTCGGAAGATACAAAATTTTAAGATAGCGAGCGAAACCTTCGTTTTCTTGCAAGCGAATCAGCTTGTCGACGTCTTCAACGCTGCGAATAGGTAAAGCTTGTGGTCCGTAAACTTCGGAAATCTTTTGTTCATAGATTGCTTTATCAGGACCTTCCAAAAGTTTTTTCAACCGCGGATAAATGAAGTCTGCTGAAATAGCACCCGTTAGATGGATGTGTTCTTCATTATATTTCAATGGAAAGTTTTTAAAGAACTCGAACAACGCTGCGGACAAAGGATGCTTCAAAAGATGAGTGATAGTGATCTCATTAATTTGAAAACGATTTAGCAAAACGCGGAATTCTGCGACTTGCTTATTAGCCTCTGGATGTTTTTGATTTAAATCAGAAGAAAGCAACAAATCCAATGTGTCGGATAACGAAATCCCATTGGTTTCACTGATGATTGTAGTCAGAGCTGCGACCAGCTGATTGTGAATGTCCTTATTCACGCAAGCCCCCTTTGAAAAAGGTTAGCTGGGAATAAGGACGATGTCACGACTATCCGGTTTTTAGAATCAGATAAGGTTGCCAGTCTGGTGGCACCTGTTCGGCACTGATTTCTAACTGCAAAGTTGGCAGCCAGTTCGGTGCGCGAGGTTCAGTGAGCAAAGGCATATTCGCAGTGCGTGGAGTGCGATTCGCTTTACGCTGATTGCAATCACGACAAGCAGAAACAACATTTGTCCAATTTTTAGGTCCGTTATGAGAGGCAGGTACAACGTGATCAAGAGTGAGCTGTTTGGCGTTAAGTTTTTCGCCGCAGTATTGGCAGGTATAATTGTCGCGGATATAAACGTTTTCTCGGCAGAATCTGACAGCATGGCTGCCCCGAGGTTTCACGTATGTTTTAAGTCGAAGTACACTGGGGAGCTGAAATCTTCGCTGTATCGACCGGGCGAAGGTCGGGTGATACTCGAGTATCTCCACTTTGTCTTGAAACCACAATATCAAGGCCTTTTGCCAACTTACAACCCGCATGGGTTCGTAGCTTGAGTTAAGCAGTAAGGACCTCAGTGAGGCCATGTGCTGCATGTATCCCCCGTTCTGGTGCGTTCCTATACTCAAGTATATCTAATATTGAGTCGGAAATTCAAGCTCTACGCCAATTGTGTCGCAGATGAGGGCTTTTATATTGCCAAAAGGCTAGGAAAAGTGGGATACGGACGTATCAAATAAGGAGACTCACAATGAGAAAAGTATTGGCGTTTAATTACGTACTTAAAGACCAAAATGGACAAATCCTAGATAAATCTGAAAAAGGTCAGCCACTACCTTTCCTTGAGGGTGCGGGCCAAATCCTTCCAAAATTGGAAGAGAAAATCAAAGACATGAAAGAGGGCGACAAAATGAACGTGAAACTTGCTGCAGCTGATGGTTACGGCGAAGTTCGCGACAACATGTTCATGGATGTTCCTAAAGAAGAGCTTGCTCATCTTCCACAATTGGAAATCGGAGCGCACTTGCGTTTGGAATTGGGCAACGGTCAACACATCGTTCGCGTTTCTAAAATGTCAGACACTCACGTAACTCTAGATGGTAATCACCCTCTAGCGGGCCAGCCACTTGAGTTCGATATTGAAATGGCGTTGGTAAGACCAGCGACAGAAGAAGAACTTCAGCATGGTCATCCGCATGGACTGCACGGCGACAGCGGCCACCACCACTAAACCAGGCCGGTGAAAAAGGCCCGTCTGACTTCGTTGTCGGGCCTTCGCTTGCTCTCCGGCGTACTTGGAGTACGCCTGCGTGGCAGCGAAAACCCTCCGCCTTGCATACGGACCTTTTTGACCAACCTAGTGTTGGTCTTTCCATTTGGGAATTCTGTTTTTTGCGGTTGGGGAGGGAAGTTGGTTTTTGTTTTTTGGGAATTTGAATTACTATTTTCGATTTTCGATTCGATCGATTTCGAAAATTTCGGGAGAGAATTTTTCTATGCCTTCGTTTGATATTGTTTCTGAGTTGAACCTTCAAGAAGTTGATAATGGTGTTAATCAAGCTCGTAAAGAGGTTGAGGGTCGTTATGATTTTAAAGGGAGTCAGGCTGAAATTGGTTGGGATAAAGACAAGAAAGAAATTAGTCTGTCTGCCGAAGACGAATATAAAATCGAACAAATGGGCAGTATTCTTCAGACGAAACTGCACCGTCGTGGAGTTGATATCAAAGCTACTAAGTTTGATAAGATCGAAGCGGTCGGTGGCAAAATGCTCCGTCAAAAGGTCACTTTGCAGCAAGGTATTGACCGCGAAGTTGCTAAAGAAATCATAAAAGCTATTAAAGACGCTAAGTTAAAAGTTCAGCCTCAAATCAACGATGATAAGGTGAAAGTTACTGGCAAAAGCATCGATGAATTACAAGAATGTATTGCTTTGATTCGCTCAGGATCTTTCGCAGTTCCATTGCAGTTTAATAATATGAGATCCTAAAATTGGGCTTGCACAGAATTTAGGCTATGCTAGCCTGATTCTAGTTTACCCAAGTTCCCCGTGTGAGTGTTCTCGATTTTTTGCGGTTCGACGGCTTCCTCGGGTTTATTAAACGACCATAGGAGGTCTTTCGTGGCTAAGAAGTTATACGTAGGCAATTTGCCTTACACAGTAGATGACGAATCTCTACACAATCACTTTGCACAATTCGGTGCAGTTGATTCAGCAAAAGTTATCATGGATCGTGAAACAGGCCGTTCAAAAGGTTTCGGCTTTGTTGAAATGTCTGACGATGCAGCAGCTGATGCAGCTATCGAAAAAGGCAACGGTATCGAAATGAACGGTCGCGCATTGAACGTATCTGAGGCTCGCCCTCAAGCTCCACGTGAAGGCGGCGGCGGTCCACGTCGTTTCAATAACAACAACCGCGGTGGCGGTAATGGCGGCGGTCGTCGCGATTACAATCGCTAATCACTGCGAATAACTATTGTTAAAATTTAAGAGCCCTGAGGATAATCTCCTTGGGGCTTTTTCGTTCTGGTCTTGTACAAAAGTGTGCAAGGGTGTCTTATAGTTCTCTATGAGAACTTTAATCGTTACGTTTCTACTTTTTTTCTCTTCGGTCTCTTTCGCACAAAAAAAATTAATCATTCTCGGAGACTCCATCACTGAAGGATATGGCGTTTCCAAGGAAGCTGCTTATCCAGCGATCTTTGAAAAAAAATTGCATGATGCTGGTAAAAAAGAATGGACCATCGTAAATGCGGGTGTCAGCGGTTCAACGACGGCATCGGGAATTTCCAGAATGAAGTGGCTGTTTAAAACAAAACCCGACGTTGTCTTTCTCGCGTTGGGAGCAAACGATGGTTTGCGCGGTTTGAAAGTGGAGGAGAGCCAAAAGAATTTAGCGACGGCCATCGAGTACGCCCAGAAAGAAAAAGTACAAGTGATCTTGGGAGGGCTTTACATGCCTCCAAATTATGGCAAGGACTATACTGATAAATTCGCAAAGATGTACGAGGACCTGGCCAAGAGATACAAGCTGACCTTCATCCCATTCATTCTTGATAAAGTTGCTGGGAATCCGAAATACAATCTGGCTGATGGAATTCATCCAAATGAAGAAGGTCACAAGATTATCGCAGACACGATCTTTAATGCATTGAAAGGCAAGTTATGAGTTTAACCCTGAACGACATTCGTAAAAGTTTTCATCAAGGCGACACGGAAGTCGCAGTCCTTAAGGGTTTAAACGTAAGCATCGAGCCAGGACAGATTGTTTCGATCGTTGGGCAATCGGGAAGTGGCAAATCCACGCTCCTCTCAATTCTTGCGGGATTGGAGCGGGCTGATCGCGGGGATATTCTTGTGGATAAGGTGAATCTAACACCTATGACAGAACAACAATTAACATTGTTTCGTGCGCAGAATATTTCTATCGTATTTCAGCAATATCATTTAATCGCGCATTTAACTGCTTTGGAGAACGTGGCACTCGCTTTGGAGATTCTAAAGATGGAAGATGCCAAGAAGCGTGCTGAAGAATCTTTGCGGGAGTTGGGATTAGGTCATCGCCTAAATCATTTCCCCAGTCAGCTAAGCGGTGGCGAGTGTCAACGTGTTGCGATCGCCAGAGCCCTAGTGGTAAAGCCACGCATTTTACTGGCAGATGAACCCAGCGGAAATTTAGATACTCATACGGGTGATAAGGTTATGGATGTTTTTTTTGATGTTGTACGTAAGCATAACATCACGACCATTCTGGTAACCCATAGTGAATCCTTGGCAAAACGCTGTCAGCGCGTTCTTCGTTTAGAAGAAGGCATGCTGAAGGATCAATAACATGATTTTTCGATTAGCACTTAGAGAACTAATGCGCAGTTGGCGCTTTGGTTTGTTTTTTATTTTCAATTTAAGTTTGGGTCTTACAGGATTCGTATCCCTTCAGGCCTTCAATGTGACTTTACAAAACGAGCTGACTAAAAATGCTAAAAACATTCTGTCAGCAGACCTTTCGGTATCCGCAAGGCGTGAATTGACCGAGGCCGAACAAGCGGCGATGAATTCCGTTTTGCCCGCAGGTACTAAAAGCGGCAGGATTTACGAATTTTTTGCGATGATGAGCTCTAGCAAAGGGTCAAGATTAGTAATGGTCAAAGCTATTGATGAGAGCTATCCATTCTATGGCTCCTTGGAAATGCACAGTGGGAAAAACATTGTACCCGGCGGTGAAAAAGAAATTCTAAATTCCCGTAAAGTCTGGATTTATCCTGAACTGCAACAGCAAATGAATCTAGGAGTGGGCGATCGCCTGCAAATCGGAAAACTAGATCTAGAAATCTCTGATGTGGTAGAGCGCGATGAAACTCAGACCTTTCGCATGGCCTCGTTAGCACCCAGAGTTTATGTTGATCTGAAACTTTTGCCCGAGTCGGGATTGATTCAGTTTGGTAGTACTTTTACGCAGGCGTATCAGTTTAAATTTCCTGAAAAAACTGACGAAAACAAAATTAAGGAAGAATTGTTCTTAAAATTAACTGATCCTGCCATCTCGGTGGATACTCCCACATCAGCCGGAGAAGATTCTGGTCGCCAGTTGGGTTATTTGTCGGATTACTTGGGGTTGGTTGCGATCATCGCCTTATTCATGTCGGCATTGGGCGCGGCATATATCTATCGCATGTTCTTATACAGTCGCATGAAAGAGATCGCGATTTTAAGAACTCTTGGTTTGCAAAGTATCGAAGCTGTGGGTGTTTACGTAATTCAGGCTTCGCTCTTAGGTCTGTTGGCGACCTTGCCGACCGTGGCCTTAAGTGAAATTGTGTTACCCGTATTAACGAAGGTTCTGGGAAGCTTTACTCCATTTGCTTTAAAACCCGCTGTCACGATGGAAGCTTGGGGACTGTGTTTACTGATGGCAGTTCTTGGTAGCTTTGTGGTGAGTCTTCCGTTCCTGATGAAAATTTATGATTTGAAGGCTGCAAAGCTATTTAGTGAAGAAAAATTCGCAGTGAACGAGGGGAAGTTTCGTATATGGCCATTCATTCCTGCGATCTTGGTGTTTTATGGACTTTCAGTCAACCAGGCTCACTCCTGGAAAATTGGTTCTGCATTTGCTGGCTCGTTAGTGGCAACGATTGCAATTCTATTGGTTGCGGGCTATTTCGTTTTGAAATTTGCCGGTACTTTGAAAAACCTAAGTCGTTGGTATTCCAAATACAGCTTTTTAGGGCTGTCTCGTCGAGCCGGGGCAAGCCTTGCAGTGTTTGTGGCGTTAGGTTTAGGGGCGTTGCTAATTAATATCTTACCGCAGTTAAAAAATTCTCTGCAGTCTGATTTGCAGGTTGATAAAAAGTCCAATCTCCCGTCTCTGTTCATGTTCGATATTCAAGATGAACAAGTGGCAGGGATTGAAAAGGTTCTGCATGAAAACCAAGTTGAGACCTTGACCTTATCACCCATGGTACGAGCCCGCGTCTTGAAAGTGAATGGTCAAGATTACGAACGCAAGATCGAAGGCCAAGGATTCAAAACCCGTGAAGAAGAGCGGGAGGCGCGTTTCCGTAATCGTGGGATGAATCTCTCATACCGCGATAAACTTTCAAGCAGTGAAGAAATTGTCGAGGGTCGTCCCATGGCCCCTGTGTTTGACCCCGAAAAACAAAAGATCGCAGAGTTGTCTGTAGAGCAAAGATTTGCCGATCGCATGAACTTCAAACTCGGCGATAAAGTTATTTTTGACGTCCAAGGGGTTGAGGTCGAAGGAGAGATCGTAAACTTCCGTAAGGTGAAGTGGACCAGCTTTCAACCAAACTTTTTCGTTTTAGTTCAAAATGGCGTTTTAAATGATGCTCCCAAGACATTCATTGCAGCCTTACCTGCTATGTCTCAGGAAAAACGCGCAGCCATGCAAAATGAGTTGGCGCAAAAGTTTGCGAATGTTTCTGTGATCGATGTCGTTCGTACTGTTGATGAGGCCTTGGCAACTGCTGATAAGATGAGTTGGTCCCTGGAATTGATGGCTTATCTTGCTTTATTTACGGGATACATTGTTCTGTTTTCCATCGTGCGCAGTCAAATCAAGCTTCGTCGATGGGAAATGAATATGCTTAAAATCCTTGGGGCAAGTCACCGCGAGATTTCGGGATTTATCCTGACCGAATTCGCGTTCCTGGCCTTCGTTAGTTCCCTTTTGGGTTCGTTCCTAAGCGTGGCTGTTAGTTATGGGCTGAATCGGGTGATTTTCGAGGGGGGATTCCAGTTCTCGTTGATGCAACCGTTGCTTTCTGTGCTGATTATTACGGCTTTAAGCCTATTGATCTCTTTCCTTGCTAGCGTAGATATTGTAAAAGAAAGTGCTCTAAGTATCTTACGCGAGGAAAAGTAATTCATGATGTCGACAAACGACGCTCTAAAGAAAGCCCAACAAGTTCTTGAAGAAGGGGGAGTCATCGGGCTTCCCACCGAGACGGTTTACGGTTTAGCGGCGCGTATCGACATCCCTTCTGCGATTGAAAAGATTTTTACCACTAAAGAGCGTCCTTTTTTCGATCCGTTGATCGTGCACGTGTCATCCATCGACATGGCCAAAAAGGTGACAGCTTATTGGGGGCCTGCTTCCCAAGCTTTGGCTGAGGTGTTCTGGCCTGGTCCCTTGACTTTGATTCTTCCTAAAGACAACTCCATCAACTCTATGATCACTTCGGGTTTGGAATCGGTTGGTATTCGTATGCCCAATCATCCTATTGCATTAGGATTGATTGAAGAGGTGGGAGTTCCCTTGGCTGCACCGAGTGCCAACAAGTTTGGTCGTACTTCTCCTACGTCAGCAACTCACGTACGTGTTGAGTTTAAAAACGAAAATGTTTTCGTTGTTGATGGTGGAGATTGCCAAATCGGTATTGAATCGACAGTTCTTTTGGTTCGTCACCGTCCCGATAAAGTGGAGCTATCGATTCTGCGTCGCGGGCACATCTTGAAATCAGATTTGGAAAAGGTCCTCAAGGAAAAAGGATTCACGTTTGAATTCATCGAACAAGTGGATAAACGCGAATCTCCAGGACACATGAAGCATCATTATATGCCTCCAATCCCACTGATCGTCAGTACGGATTCAAAACGCGCTGTCGATGATATTCTGAAAGAAGTAAACCAGAAATTAGGTCAGCTTCCGGATGAAATCGAAAGCATCAAGATTATCAAGCCTGCGAATGGCATCGCTAAAGCGGAAGTTTTAAAGCTTTCCCATGATCCATTACTGGCGACACGCGAATTTTACGGAAAACTTCGTGAAGTGGCTTTAAAGGGTGCAGACTGTATCGTGTTTTATAAAGAACCACATCAAGTCGGCGAGCGTTGGGAATCCTTATTTGATCGCTTAAATAAAGCGGCATCCTTGATTCTGTAGGTCTAGACACCCATTATTTCCAAACACAATCTTAAAGCTCCACTGTTCTTCTTCTGACAATGTTAAGATAAAATGTTCGTTACTCTATTCTTGGATTCAACGGAGGAATTCAAGATGTTTACAGCACTTCAATCCTTTTATCAGCTACGCACTCACAAACTTCACAAGTTTAAATCCAAAGTTAATATCAATGTGGAAGTTGGTCCCTTTATTCTAAAAACAGTGACTGATACAGAAGAACTTCGCGAGGCCTTGGCGCTTCGGTGGGAGGTCTTTCACTCTGAGATGTTAGGAAAAAAATCAGGACGCTTAGATATCGATGAATACGATTACGACTGCGACCACTTGGTGATCAAAGAAAAGCGCACAGGCAAAGTGATCGGGACCTACCGTATCCGTTGCTCTTTACACACGAACAATTTTTATTCTTCTAATGAATTCAATATTGATACTTTGTTACAACAGCCGGGCATAAAAATCGAGTTGGGACGTGCCTGTATCGACAAAGAATTTCGCCGAGGCACGGTTATTTCGATGTTGTGGCGAGGGATTGCTGAATACATGAATGCCACCGATGCCAAATTTCTATTTGGTTGCGCCACCGTGATGACCGAAAATCCAGAGGAAGCAGCTTTACTTCAAGCATACTTCGAAGGTGAAGGCCGCATTGCGGAGGTTTTCCAAGTTCGCCCCACGGCGGATTTTTCAATGCCAAAAATTAGAGAGGCTAAGGCTCAGTACCAAGACTCACTCACGGAGACTCAGAGAGAGAAGGCTGAAGCTTTGATGCCACCGTTGTGTCGCGCTTACTTAAAGGCGGGCGCGTTCATCGGTGGTGAGCCTGCTTGGGATCGTGATTTCCGTTGTGTAGACTTCTTGACGATTCTGCAACGGGAGGACCTTAATAGCACTCTTTGGAAACGTTTTAAGATGGGTTCTTAACCAACTTTGGTTTAGTTGAAACTGAGAATCCCCCTTGTATGAAACGTGACTTGACCATTTTGTCATAAAGCATCCTATAATGGTGGACGTGGAAGCTATTACATCGACCCTTCGTGGCCTTGGCAAAACAGTCTTATTTCTAACTTTCCTACTCACGTACATCGTGACGTCGCTCTTTATCGCAGCGACGACCCGTGATCGCAATAAACGTCGCAGAAGATTTTCCGCGAATGCCAGCCGCTATTGTGGATTGATCGCTCGTGTCGCCTTAGGGATCAAGCTGACGGTCATTAATAAACCCGCGAAGAAACACGACGGCAGTTTGCTAGTCGCGAATCATATGGGCTTTGTCGATATCTTGCTTTTAGCGGGCATCGAACCCATGTCCTTTATTACTTCAAATGAAATGCGCGAAACTCCTTTTTTAGGTTTCGTCACGGAATTAGCAGGTTGCTTTTACGTCGAGCGCCGCAGTCGCACTAAAATTTTGGCAGAGATGAAACGCTTGGCAAGTTCGTTAAAAGACGGGCTGAATATTGTTTTGTATCCTGAGGCGACTTCCACAAATGGCGAGAAGGTCCTTCCATTCAAGCGCACCTTGATGATGGCTGCCACCGAGGCGGGTGTTCCGATTCAACCTGTGGTGATCAATTTCAGAAGTATTAATGGCGAGCCCTTTAATACCCGCTGGCGCGATGCAGTTTGTTGGTATGGAGACGCAAGCTTTGGAGAATATTTCTGGAAGACTTTGCGATTAAAGTCATTGGTCGCCGAGATCGAGTATTTAGATATTATCTATCCTAACCCCAACGAGGATCGTGGCGCCGTTGCCGAGAAAGCTCACGCCATGATTTCGGCGAAGTTTGTTCCGGTTCAACAGGTGGGCCCTGCTGCAGAGCAGGTCCCTACAGACCTAGAGACGGACCCGACTTGACGTTTGTGTTCTAATGTGTAAATAATATGTAAATGAAGAAGATTATCCACGTGGATATGGACTGCTTTTATGCCGCGGTCGAGGTGAAATATAATCCCGAACTCAAGGGGAAGCCTTTGGGGATTGGCGGCCCCCCAAATTCACGAAGTGTCCTTTGTACAGCTAGCTATGAGGCCCGTAAGTTCGGGGTTCGCTCAGCTATGCCTTCCTCCCAAGCCGTGCGCTTATGCCCGCAATTGATTCTGATCCCGCCCCATTTTGATTTATATAAAACTGAAAGTCGTAAGGTGCGTGAAATCTTTGAGCGCTTCACAAAAAAGATCGAACCTCTTTCTTTAGACGAAGCTTACTTGGACGTGACTGATTGTAAAGAGTTCGGGGGCAGCGCTACTTTAATCGCGCAGGAAATTCGGCGCCTTATTTTCACGGAACTAAATCTCACTGCATCAGCTGGAATCGCGCCGAATAAATTTATAGCTAAGATTGCGAGTGACTGGAAAAAACCAAATGGACAGTTTGTGGTTCGACCTCAAGATGTCGATGCCTTTGTGACAGAGCTTCCAGTGGAAAAAATTTTCGGGGTGGGTAAAGTGACTGCGCAAAAGATGCACGACCTAGGATTGCATACGCTGGGTGACGTTCAAAAATATTCAGTCCCAGAGCTTCACCGATGGTTTGGTTCTAGAGCCCAGGATTTATATGACTATGCCCGTGGTATCGATCACCGGGAAGTCATTACCGAATGGGAACGTAAATCACTCACAGTCGAAGAGACGTACAATAAAGACTTAATGACTTATGAGGAGTGCAAAGCCCGCATTCCCGGTCTGTACGAGGATTTCATCGGCCGCTTGGAGCGAGGTCAGTATCAAGACCGCGTGAAGGGTATGGTCGTGAAACTAAAGTTTTTCGATTTCAAATCCACCACTCATGAAGAAGTTATTCAAGGCATTCCGTCAGAAAATGACTTTGAGCGATTGCTCGAAAAAGCCTGGAATCGCCGAGCTGTTGCCGTTCGCTTGATTGGACTTGGAGTGCGCTTAGGTTCTGAAAAGAAAAAGGATGAATCTGTAGATTCATCCCAACTTAAATTCGCAATTTAGTTTTTATTGCGATTAATTCATTTTATCAGCTAGCCATGTTTATGATTAATTGGCCGATGTGATTTATCATATTTATCGCGATATACTTTGGTGAGCTCTTCACCTTTATTAAATTTTATAATCATCCATAGTGCTCCAAATATTGCTACCATGGTGACGATTACTACTGTGAGGCTGATCATAAAACCTCCGTCTCTTTATAAATCCATTATGGCATAAATAATTGCGAAGAAACTCGCTTAGACACCAAAGGCCTGCCAAAAATGAGAGGCCTCGGATTTTCCGTGTGATTACACAGATTAGAATTCTTTTTTCCACTCGTCTTCTTTGAAGCCCACAAGCGCAACGTCGTCACTTAAAACGAAGGGACGTTTTACAAGTTTACCGTTTTCAGACAAGAGTTTGATCGCTTCCGTTTCTGTTATAGATGGCAGTTTTTCAGAAAGCTTCATCTCTTTGTACATCACACCCGAAGTGTTAAAGAGATTGCGGATAGAGCCGCCGCGCTCTTTCAGCGCAGACAGCATCTTTTTAAGTTCCGCTTGTGACGGAGCTTTATCCACGATCGGAAGTTTTTGATAAGGGACCTTTTTAGCATCCAAAAACTTCAAGGCTTTTACACATGTCGAGCACTTGGCGTATTCATAAACCTTAAGCATTTGATTTCGCCAACCAGCCGCACATTTTGTACAGGATGCGAGCGCCTACGTTGCCGTCCCATTCAACTTCGTGGGGCTCTAAACCACCCGTGGAAACTTCATTCAAGTCGAACGCGATGATCTTGCGACCCGAAGCGTGGATTTCGCGGAACAAGAAGAAGATTTGGTCAACACTCATACCACCAGGAACTGGAGTTCCCGTGTGAGGGCAGAACGCTGGATCCAGACCATCAATGTCGAAAGAAATGTAAACATTTTGTGGAAGTTCTTTCAGGATGTCTTGGCAGATTTTCTCCCAAGTTTCGCCTTTAAGCATTCTGCGTTTCAATTCCAAGTCATAGAAAGTTTTGATGTCTTCGCGCGATTCAGAGAAATCATATTCTTCCTCGCAGAAGTCACGGATACCAACTTGAACCAGTTTTTTTGGCTTCTTTGCATCAGTCATTATGTTGTACATGATCGAGGCGTGAGATTGTTTGAAGCCTTGATAAGCCACGCGCAAATCCGCGTGAGCATCAATGTGCAAAACGCCAAAGTCGCCTTTGAATTGATCGCTCACTGCACGGATTGCACCCAATGGAGTTGAATGGTCACCACCAACCATGCCCAAAAGTTTGCCTTTTTTCAAAACGTCAGAACACTGGTCGTAAACCCATTGTGACATTTTCTCGCAAGCAGCATTAACTTCTGACGCAAGTTTGTCCATTTTCGCAGTGTCATCGCTCAAGCTTGTGCGCATGCTGATTAATTCTTGAGCAACTGCTTTGTATTTGTCGTTCATTGCCATCAGGTCCTCTGGCAACTCGCGCATGTGATAACCAACTTCATAAGCCTTTCCAACTTCGATATCGAAAAGGTCAATTTGTTCGCTGGCGTCACGGATAATTTGAGGACCACGTGAAGCGCCCTCTCCGTAAGAGGTTGTAACTTCCCATGGAACGGGCACGAGAACGACCTTAGATTCTTCCTCTGTCATCGGGATTCCGAAGATCCCAAATTCAGCAGAAATGGTCGTCGTTGGATCAAATTTAGGTGCAGTTTTTTCTGTCTTTTCAGACATTGCTTATCTCCTTGAAAATGCGCTAGAATTTATAGCATTTAAACAATGTGTCAATCGAGCAATAACTTGATTATTTTTGGCGCATAACCCATTTTAAGCCCACTTTGGGAACTATTCAATTTCCCAGCGAAATTCTTTGGAGGATACACAATGAATATGAAGGCTCTTCTGCTACTCATCTTGAGTTCAGCTTTGACCGCTCCCGCTTTCGCAACTGCACCAAATGCAAATGCACCACAAGGCGGAAATTTCGTTTATAACCTTGGTGGTGAACCAACGACTGTTCATCCAATCACGAGCACAGATATCTATGCCACTTACGTACAAGGGTATGTTTGTGACACATTGGCTACTCATGATATCGAGACATACGATTGGAAGCCTCGTTTGGCTGAAAAGTTCGAAATCTCCAAAGATAATAAAGTCTTCACATTCCACATTCGTAAGAACGCCGTTTTCCACGACGGAAAACCTGTAACTGCTGATGACGTTAAATTCTCTTTCGATGCTATCTTCAATCCAGCTTACGAGGCTGCTCACATGCGCCCGTACTACGAAGGTATCTCTAAAGTTGAAGTGGTAGATCCACAAACTGTTAAATTCTACGCTAAGGATTCTTACTTCAAGAATTTCGACTCTGCTGCGACAATGACAGTTATTCCAAAACATATTTACGGTGATGTTGCTAAGTCTAAAAAAATGAACCGTGAGTTGATCTGTGCAGGTCCTTACCAATTGACTAAGTTTGACCGTGGGCAAGTTATCCAATTGAAAAAATTCGATAAATGGTACGGTAACGGTGATGCTGCGTTCAAAGGCATGTACAACTTCGAAAACATCACTATGCGCTTCTTCAAAGACGAAAACGTAACTTTGGTAAGAGCTGAAAAAGGTGAGTTGGATTTGATCGATCTACGTATCGAATCCTTCATGAAAAAAACTTCTGGCCCAGCTTGGGGCAAAACAATCATCAAGCACAAAGTTGCCAATGATGCTCCAAAATCTTACGGTTTCGTAGGTTGGAATCAGCGCAAAGAACTTTTCCAAGACAAAAACGTCCGCTTCGCATTAGCTCACTTGCTTAACCGCGAAGAAATGAACAAAAAATTCCGTTACGGCATGTCTGACCTTGCGAACGGTGCTGTATATATCAAATCTGAATACAACCCAGGCAATAAGGCGGTTGAGTTCAACCCTAAAAAAGCTCAAGAGCTTTTGGCTAAGGCTGGCTGGGCAGACGCTGATAAAAACGGGGTTCTAGAAAAAACAATCAACGGTAAAAAAGCAGAATTCAAATTCTCTTTGATCTATGCAAATAAAGACGTTGAAAAATATTGGACTATGTATCGTGAAGACTTGAAAAAAGCCGGTATCGATATGGAGTTGAAATATCTTGAGTGGAACTCTTTCTTGAAATTGGTTGATGAAGGGAACTTCGACGCCGTGACTATGGGCTGGGGCGGCGGTTCCGTTGATCCAGATCCAAAACAAATCTGGCATTCATCTGGCGCAGTTCCGGGTGGTTCAAACTTCATCGGTTTCAAAAATGCTGAAGTGGACAAGCTAATTGACGAAGCTCGTGTTGAGCCGAACAAAGCTAAACGCGTTGTTATGCTGAAAAAAGTATACGCAAAGATCGCTGAAGAAGCTCCGTATGCCTTCCTTTTCAACGATAAGTATGAATTTTATGCAAATTCATCTCGTATGGGCACGCCTGCAGAGACATTCAAATACGAAGTTGGTAAAGACTTCTGGTGGGTTAAACCTTAATCGTTACTTCTCGGGAGTAGGACCTTGTTCGTATACCTGATCCGTCGACTTTTACTTATGATCCCGACTTTTTTCGGGATCACACTTGTGACCTTCGTGCTTATCAATTTGGCTCCAGGAAGCCCTATTGAACAAAAACTTCAGGCCATCCGCTTTGGTGCGGGTGCGACTGGAGGCGGCGGCGGAGGTTCTTCTGTAAGCAGCCGTGGCGACACGTCTGTGAACGAAGAAGTTATTGAAGCTTTAAAGAAGCAATATGGCTTCGACAAGCCAATTCATGTTCGTTATTTCATCTGGCTTAAAAATATCTCTCGCCTAGATTTTGGCGATAGCTTTACTTATCAAGAGCCCGTTATCGATGTTATCAAAAGTAAGCTTCCAGTTTCTTTGATCTTCGGTTTATTCACTTTATTACTGACCTATATCGTTTGTATTCCTCTTGGGGTTAAAAAGGCGATTACCGCTGGTAAGACTTTCGATAAGCTTTCTACTATATTATTGAACTTCACATATGCGATCCCACCATTGATCTTAGGTATCGTATTGATCGTTGTGTTCGCTGGTAAATTGAATTTGTTCCCGTTGGGTGGTTTGCAGTCTGACGACTATGAATCATTGTCGACGTTTGGCAAAATCTGGGATCGTGCTCACCACATGATTCTTCCTTTGATCTGCTACACTATCGGCGGCTTCACAGAGCTTTCTATTCTCATGAGAAACTCTATGTTGGACGTTATTAAGTCTGACTTCGTTCGTACGGCTCGTGCGAAAGGTCTTTCTGAAAAAGTTGTTACTTACAAACATGCTCTTAGAAATGCTTTGATTCCAATTGCAACTGGATTGGGTGGCTTTTTGGGTGTGTTCTTGGCTGGTTCTTTGATCATCGAGCAAATGTTCAACCTTGATGGTATGGGATTGCTTGGTTATCAGTCAGTTCTAGCTCGTGACTACAATGTTATCATGGGTATTACGTTCATTTCTGCGATGTTGATGATGGTTGGTCGTATCTTGAGCGACGTTATCTACGTGCTTATCGACCCAAGGATTGATTTCAAATGATGGATCCAATCGAAAAATATCTTATTAAGAACGAGCTTACGCTTAAGCGCTATAAACGTTTTAAACGTGATCGTATCGCCGTTGTCTCTATCTGGATTTTGCTTGCGATGTTTTTCTTCAGCTTCACTGCGGAGCTTTGGGCGAATAATCATCCTCACATCGTTCACTATAGTGGCAAGACTTACTATCCATTGTTCTTTGACTACCATCCTTCCGAATTCGGTCGCGATGATATCTATGTGATGGATTACCGTTCTCTTGAAATGAAAGAGGGCGACTGGTCAGTATGGCCAGTGATCCAATGGGATCCCTACGAAAGCAATAAATCAGTTGAAACATATCCATCAGCACCAACCAAACAAAACTGGTTAGGAACTGATGAGAGTGGTCGTGACGTGATGACTCGTCTTCTGTACGGTTTCCGTTACACGATGATGTTTGCAATCGGTGCTTGGCTTTTCACTTACTTGATCGGTATCACGATAGGTTCGGTGATGGGTTACATGGGTGGCCGTGTGGATTTGGTGGGTCAGCGTATTGTAGAGGTCGTGGAATCTGTTCCGTACCTGTTCGTATTGATCACGATTATTTCAATCTTTACTCCTAACATCGCAGTTCTTGCTGCTTTGACGGCTGTATTAGGTTGGACAGGTATCGCAGCCTATATGCGTGCACAGTTCTTGTCTTTGCGTAAGCGTGAATACGTTGAAGCTGCGTCGGCAATTGGTGCGACTCATTCTCGTATCATTGCTAAGCATATTCTTCCGAATGCATTAACTCCGATCATCACTTTCGCGCCATTCGCGATCTCTGCGAACGTATACGCGTTGTCGATGTTGGATTATTTGGGTCTTGGTCTTCGTCCTCCCACTCCTTCATGGGGTGAGTTGATGGCTCAAGCTCAAAAATGGTTCACCATTGCTGAGTGGTTGGTTTGGGGTCCGTTGGTAGCGATCGTTATCACGTTGATCCTTTTGAACAACATCGGTAAAGCAGTTCGCGACGCCTTCGACTCTAAAATGTAAAACTCTTCGCTTCAGCGAAATAAAAAAAGGGCAACGTAAGTTGCCCTTTTCTATTTCAAGCATACGACGGTAATTCCGCAATTAAGGCCGACGCTCGAAAGTTCTTCTTCCACCAAAGCGAGCTTCGGCTTCAGAATTTCGGTGCACACGGAGATGGTTGGTCACATCAACCGCTCCATAACAATTTATTGAAATATCTTCGGCCAGGTAGCGCATTTTTCGTTCTGGCACAAATCCAGTCAAAGTCACAATGCCCTCGTGGACTTCCACATCAATATCACGGGCGTCGACGTCGCGATGTTGAGCCAACGCATGGGTAATTTCATCCCGGATTTTGATATCGTTGCGATGATCGGTGCGCTGTCTGTCAGGATGGAAATCCCGCTCTGTCCAATCCTGCTCCGCCAAATTTTTTTGGCGTTTATTAGCCTCATAGTTTGAACTGGAGACGAAATCTCGAGGAAGAGGACGATTCGCATCGTGCGCATATCCGGTATTGAAGTCTGGTGAAGCGTAACGAAGGTGTTCGCGATTTTCTTCGTAATTGTAAAAATCTGCCTCGTCATTCTGTGACGAGGGATAATTGTTTTCCTTGGATGAGTCCATAGAGCGTTGATGATATTCTTTTTCGCTGCGGGCGTGTTGATTATAGCGGTGTCTTGCTTCCGCACGATTTAAGAATTTCTGTTCGCGCAGTTGTTCTTCTTCAGGAGAGAATTGGATTTCACGACGTTCACGTTGTATCGCTGCCATTTCGCGATCTCGACGGCGTGGAGCGTGGTAATTTGAGCGTTGCATCTTAAACTCCTCTGCTTGATAAGTTTAGGATGACATGGATTTTGAAAAAGAACCGAACGGGGTGTTGGGAATATTTCAGAAAACAAACATCGACAAAGACCTTTAGACCAGAAAGATCTGGTCTAAGATTTGGGCTTGGCTTCTCAGAGTCGATTTAAGGATGACGGATCATTTTGCAGAAAACTGCTGCTTGAACATTACCTGACTTATCCGAAGTACTTCCGATAACAAAAAGGTTCTTTTTCGAATCGTCGCTGCGGTAAGAATAGCGGATGTCTGTCTCGTCATAGATATGTGCTAACTGAACTTCGGTCGAAGTTTCGATACCTGGGCTTAGCTTTGAACCTGTCTTTTCAAAATGCTGCTGCATCTGTTCTGCGCTCATATCTTGATAAGGGTCTTCGTTGTAAAAGAAATTAAAGGCGCCAGCAATACCGATTTCGCTTTCGCTCTTAGCAAACACGAATCCACCGTGGTGTGCAAAGTTTGGATCAAACTGATTGCTAAGGTGAAAGCACTTGCCGGAATATCCCGTTAAACCTTGATCAGCGAAACCAGCAACGCCATGAGAGTAGCCGTCTACGATGTTCGTCATCGGTTCTGAACATACACCACCATTACAGATTGTCGTGGGATCAACGACTGCTCCTGGAGGTGGTTCTGCTTTTGCTGTTCCCGTAATTGCGCTGATAAGAATAACAAATGAGGATAGAATGTATTTCATAGACGAAGGTTCTCCAAAAAGTGCCTGTATATTAGCTTTTCAATCAGCACGGAGGCGGTCAAAAGGTACAGGGGAGCGGCCCAGCGAATTGGTATATAGTCCTGTTAGACAGCTAGCTGTAGGGATAGGTTCAGCGTTAGGTGCAACCTTACTTCTTTACCTTGAAGGTAAGAGGTACCGACGAACCTGAAAATAAAAAAGCCGACTTTTCGGTCGGCTTTTTTGAAATTCAAAATTTAATTTCGGCTTACTCAGCTTCTTCGAGGTAAGTGTAACCAGAAAGACCTTCTTCGTAGTGCTTGATCAAAAGCTTCGCTTCTTGCTTAGTGATCGAACCTTTTTGGATAGACTCTTCTGTCGCTTGGCGAACGTTGTCCACCATTTCCGAGCGACCGTACTGAACGTATGACAATACTTCAGTCACTGTGTCGCCTGGAACGTAGTGGTCGATCGTGTAACCAACACCATTCAAAGAAATATGAACTGCGTCTGTATCGCCGAACAAATTATGAAGGTCACCCAGGATTTCTTGATAAGCACCAGTTAGGAAAACGCCCAAATAATACTGGTCGCCATCTGTGAATTTGTGCAGGCGGATTGTTTCCTTTGGCTCGCCAGATTCAGTGTCGATGAATTTTTCGATGACACCGTCAGAGTCACAAGTCAAATCCGCAAGTGTCGCTTCACGTGCAGGCTCTTCACCCAAGCGGTGGATAGGCAATACCGGGAACAACTGTCCAACCGCCCAAGAATCTGGAAGAGATTGGAACAAAGAGAAGTTTGAGTAGTAAGTGTCGCACAACTCTTTAGACAATGCAGAGATGATGTCTTCAGTGTCTGGAACAGTCTTCGCCAATTTCACCATCTTTGTTGCGATCGTGAAGTACATGGATTCGCACCATGCACGTTGCTCAAGTGAAAGAACGCCATATGTGAAAAGCTGCAAAGTTTCGTTCTTAGATTGCTCAAGGTCATTGAAGCATTCGTTGATATTATCTTTGTTAACTTTTTCGTAGATGTACTGCATGTCTTGCATGATTGAAGGATCACCCTTCGTTGCAGGACGTGGAGGTTCATTGCGGTGAAGGTCATTCATGCCCAAAACGTTGAATACCAAAACCGAGTGATGGGCCACTAAGAAGCGGCCAGACTCAGTTACGATGTTTGGATGTGGAATGCCTTTTTCATCGCAAAGAGTTTGAACCGTAGAAACGATGTCGTTCGCATATTCTTGTTCAGAATAGTTCACAGAGCTGTCAGAGTGACCTGAACCGTCATAGTCGATACCAAGACCGCCACCCACGTCCAAATACTTAAGACCCGCGCCCATTTTATAAAGCTCAACGTAGAAACGAATGCCTTCTTTTAAAGAAGATTTAATGGATTGGATTGCAGGAACTTGAGAACCGATGTGGTAATGCATCAACTCCAAGCAATCAAGCATGCCTTCTGCTTTCAAATATTCAACACCATCAACGATCTCAGTCGCAGTCAAACCGAACTTAGAACGAGCGCCTGAAGAATCAACCCATTTACCAGCACCTTGAGTGTTCAATTTCGCACGGAAACCGATTTTTGGACGAGTGTTGAATTTCTTCGCCACGTCCACGATCATTTTCAATTCTTCTTTACGGTCAACGACGATGATCGTGTTGCGACCTAGTTTTTGAGAAAGGATTGCCGTTTCGATGTATTCAGCGTCTTTGAAACCGTTGCAGATGATCAACGCATTTTCAGTGTTCATCAATGCAAGAACGACAAGAAGTTCTGGTTTAGAACCACATTCAAGACCCATGCTGAAGTCTTTGCCGTATTTTACGATTTCTTGAACCAAGTGACGTTGTTGATTCACTTTGATCGGGTAGACACCGTTGTAGTTACCTTTGTAACCGTGGTCAGCAAATGCCTTTTTAAAGCAGCCGTTCAAAAGCTCAACGCGTGATTTGATGATGTCGGGGAAACGGATCATGATAGGAACGCGAATACCGCGGTCTAAAAGATCTTGAGTCAATTCGTGCAGGTCTACCGAAGGACCCGTTGCACCCATTGGAGTAACTGAAACAGTTCCCGTCGAATTAATTCTGAAATAACCGTTGCCCCAGTTGTTGATACCGTAAAGCGCCGCGCTTTTTTCAGGACTCCAATTAGACATCTTCGTTGGCCCTCGCATCCCCCGGGTTGTCCGGAGTTGTTATGCTAGGGCCATCCAAAGATTGCCCTAAGCTTTGATAATCAGATTCAAAATCTTTCCAGCTTTGTAGATCACCTTATCAGGATCTTTGCCAGAAAGTGCAGAATTAACACCAGGCACGGCTTTCGCCGCGGTCAGTGCTTCCTCTTCAGAAGCAGCCACCCCAATTTCGATCGTGCCGCGCATTTTTCCATTCACCTGCACGCCGATTGTCACAGTGTCGTCAGCGCAAAGGTTACTATCATAACTTGGCCAAGGAGCCAAAGAGCAAAGTCCCTCACCACCCATTTTTTCCCACAATTCTTCAGCCATGTGCGGAGCAAATGGAGCCAGAATTTGCGCGAGTGGTTTTAGAACCAGTTCAGAGCTGCAGTCAGCCTTGTAAAGGTCATTTACCAGGATCATCATCGCCGCGATAGCCGTGTTAAAGCTCATGCTTTCCACGTCCTCAGTGACTTTTTTGATCGTTTTATGAAGTAATTTCTCAATCGCTGGAGGCAAAGCCTCCTTCGTCGCTACATAATTGCCGTCGTCAGAAACAACCAGGCGGCCTACACGGTCCAAGAAGCGTTTTACCCCATCGATCCCAGTTGGAGACCAAGGTTTATCTGCGTTCAAAGGACCCATAAAGCTGATGAAGGTTCTCAACGCATCTGCACCGTGGGTTTTCGCCACATCATCCGGAGAAATCACGTTTCCACGAGATTTTGACATCTTTTGGTTATCTGGCCCCAAGATCATCCCTTGGTGAGCTAGCTTTTTGAAAGGTTCGTCATGAGTCACAAGACCGCAATCGAAAAGAACCTTCATCCAGAAGCGTGAGTATAACAAGTGACCTACCGTGTGCTCCGGTCCGCCTACGTATAAATCCACCGGCATCCAGTATTTTTCCGCCTGAGGATCAAATGGAGCTGCATCGTTGTTTGGATCAATATAGCGCAAGAAGTACCAAGAAGAACCCGCAGCACCCGGCATCGTGTCTGTCTCGCGACGACCTGTTTCGCCGTTTTTACCTTTGTAATTTACCCATTCGTGAATTTTCGCAAGGGGAGCCTCGCCAGTTTCAGAAGGTTCATAATCAGCAACTTCAGGAAGCATCACTGGAAGTTCGTCGTATGGAACGCCCATCTGTTTGCCGCCCTCAAGGTTGACGATTGGGAACGGTTCGCCCCAATAGCGTTGGCGAGAGAATAACCAGTCACGAAGTTTGTATTGAACTTCACGCGTACCTAATTTGGCGTTTTCCAAGTGAGCGATCATTTTGCTGATAGCTTCCGTCTTAGTAAGACCATTTAGGAAATCAGAATTAACAAGTTTGCCGTCGCCCTCGAAAGGCAAAGTGTCGCCACCTTCAAGTACACGCTTCACAGGTAAGTTGAATTTCGTTGCAAATTCGTGGTCGCGAGCATCGTGACCAGGAACCGCCATGATCGCACCTGTTCCGTAGTCAGTGAGAACGTAGTCAGCAATCCAGATCTCGACAGATTCACCATTTACTGGGTTGATCGCGTGCGCACCTGTGAAGACGCCGGTTTTTTCAGTCGTAGCTTTACGCTCAACTTCAGATTTGCGAGACGTCGCTAAAACATAATCTTCAACAGAAGCATGTTGTGGTTGAGTCGTGATGCGCTTAACCAGTGGATGTTCCGGCGCCAAAACCATAAAGCTAACACCGAACAAAGTATCAGGACGCGTCGTGAACACTTCAAAAGACAAATCAGCTTCGTCTTTCACCTTGAACATCACACGTGCACCTTCAGATTTACCAATCCAGTTACGTTGTGCTTCTTTCGTGCGCTCTGGCCAATCAACTTTATCCAGGTCGTTCAAAAGACGTTCAGCGTAGTCCGTGATTTTAAGCATCCACTGTTTCATTGGAACGCGAATGACCGGGTGACCACCGCGTTCCGACTTGCCATCGATAACTTCATCATTCGCCAAAACTGTTTTAAGTTCTGGACACCAGTTCACAGGAACTTCTTTTTGATAAGCAAGTCCACGCTCATAAAGTTTCAAGAAAATGAATTGAGTCCATTTGTAAAACTTAGGCTCAGCCGTAGAAATCTCGCGGCTCCAGTCAAAGCTAAATCCAAATGACTGAAGAGTCTTACGGAAGCTCTCGATAGCTTTTTCAGTCGTGATCGCTGGATGAATCCCAGTTTGAATAGCGTACTGTTCCGCAGGCAAACCAAACGCATCGTAACCCATCGGATGAAGAACGTTGAAACCCTTCGCGCGCTTATAGCGAGAAACAATATCGCCCGGAGTGTAAGAAGCCATGTGACCAATATGCAAACCCGACCCCGATGGATAAGGAAACATATCAAGCGCATAGTACTTCGGCTTAGAAGACGTCGCCTCAGCCTTAAAAGCCTGCGCATCCGCCCATTTTTTCTGCCACTTCTTCTCAATCTCAGTAAAATTCAAACTCATAAAAAAACACCCCAAGAAGCTCAATTTAGATCAAACATAACTATCGAAAAATCCTCGGCAATTCAACGAGAAATCAAAATGACCGATACCCCCAAGTAAGCCCCAAATTCTCGAATAAACCTCAGGCAACTCCAACTGCATTTCTCGTCGATATTTTTTGCCCGAATTGAATCCTATTGAGTCTAAGAACTAGTAGATTGCTCCTCCCCAAAATCTTCGTGGAGTCTGGTGGGTGGGAAGGGGTAGTTAGTTGCAAGTTCCGCAGCGAGCCAAAGGTCAGAGTTCAAAAAGTCCTGAACTGAAACGAGCGAGGACTGTCCGAAGCAAATAACTACCCCTTCCCACCCGTCAGGCGACTCCCCAAAGATCGAGGTCGAGGGGGCAAAATCAACCCAGTACATAAGACTGAATTTTGGACTCAACAAGAGCCAAAACTAAACCGAAGAGAACGTCAAAGTTATACTGGTGTGCAGATGAGTGGTTTTGAAACTAGTAATAAACATCCAAAAAGTCGCCGCATTTTAGTAATCGACGACGATCCAGACAGTTTGGAAATTCTGTTGGAGCCTCTCCGTTGGGAAGGCTACGACGCGCGTGGAGTAACGACTGAAGGTGAGGCTCATAAGCTGATCGAGTCGTGGATTCCTCATGTGGTCATTTTGGATTGGATGGCGCAATCGATGGCGGGCCTTCGTGTTCTTCGCACGATCCGTGAACGTTTGTCGCATGTTTCATGTGTTTTCGTGTCTGAAAATTCTCACACCGAAGCGATCATCGAAGCCCTGGATTCAGGTGCTGACGACTATATTGTAAAGCCCTTTGTTCCTCTTGAGTTGCTAGCGCGCATTCGTTCTCAACTGCGCATTCGTGATCTTCATGAGCAGTTGTTGTTTGCGAACGAAAGACTTAAAGAAATGGTCGATACAGATGATTTAACGAATCTGTACAACATGCGCTCTCTTTACCAACGCCTTGAGTTCGAGATGGAGCGTGCAAGACGCTTTGGTCGTGACGTCTGCGTGGTGATGATGGATATGGACTATTTCAAAACCGTGAATGACGGACATGACCACTTGTTCGGAAGTTATGTGCTTTCGGAAGTGGGTAAAATCATTCGTGCTTGTACTCGTAACATTGATATTCCGGCACGCTATGGCGGTGACGAATTTCTTGTCGTGTTGACGGAGACCAACCACGAAGGCGCGGTGCATTTCTGCGAACGCTTACGTGAAAATATTGAGAAAACAACCTTCCGTAATGGCGAAGATTCTATCAAGCTAACCGCTTCGTTAGGTTTTGCAATCACGGTTCCTGGAGAAAATATTGGCCCGAAAGAGCTGGTTCGTCGTGCCGATCACGCTTTGTACGATGCCAAACGCAGAGGTCGTAATCAGGTTAGCTATTACAAACCAGAAGACGCTGGAAACAAAGTGGTGGAGATCCTTCCACCGTCTTTGGCTCGTAAGAAAACCGGCTAATTGCCTAAAGGCAGCAGTGCTGATCGAGCTAATCAACAAGTAATTATAAATTCATTGACTGTTTAAGAGGGAACTATGAAAACCCTCTTTATGGTCACAACTTCTTCCACTCATTCAGATAAAATTCGTAACAGAGCCGCGTGGGTTTCTGCCATCGCAAGTTTTCTGATTTTCGCAATGAAAGTGGCAGCCTATCGAATGACAGGTTCGGCTGCGGTGCTGTCCGATGCGTTGGAAAGTATCGTGAATGTGATCGCCTCCTTGGTCGCATTATACGTAATTTGGTTTTCTGCGCAGCCCGCGGATCGCGAGCATCCGTACGGGCATGGTAAGGCAGAATATTTCTCTGCCGCCTTCGAGGGCGGCTTAATTTTCTTTGCTGCTTTGCTGATTATTTATGAATCAGTGAAAGCTTTGATTTTCCCTAAAGCTCCACAGCAGTTGGAAATAGGTATTGCGATCGTTTCGGGAGCAGCTTTTCTAAATTTCCTATTGGGAATTTATCTAAAACGGGTCGGCAAAGCTCATCACTCGGATGCTCTACAGGCTAGCGGCGCCCATGTTTTGTCAGATGTGATCACCACTGTTGGGGTCATCGTTGGTTTGGGATTGGTTTTACTTACAAACATTCAGTGGCTTGATCCGGCCATTGCTATTTTGATCGGTCTGCAACTGGGATGGTCAGGTTATAAAATAGTTCGCGAGTCGATGGGTGGATTGTTGGATGAAATCAGCCCAACTTCATTGAATGAATTAGGCGAAGCTTTAGAGAAAAACCGTCGTCCTGGAATCATCAATATTCACCAGCTTCGTATCATGCGAAATGGCCGTTTCCATCACGTGGATGCCCATTTAGTGGTGCCCGAGTATTGGGATGTGGCGAAAGTTCATATTGAATCTCAGGATTACGAAAAAGCGGTGGTCAGGGATTATATTTTTGATGGGGAGCTGGCGTTTCATGTGGACCCTTGTAAAAAATCCTACTGTACAGAGTGTGATATGCCTAATTGCCCGATTCGTTTGCATCCATTTAAGGCTCTTCGTCCGTTCACAGTGAAAAGCTTGACCGAAGGGCCCCCAGAGTCTACTTAGTTCGGCATGACAGACGCTCCTATTTCCACAAAACGTAGAATCAATGTAACTACAGACCTTCCTCACCAAACGGATTACACGTTGGCGTTGAACGGTGAATATTCTCACATCGCTTTTGATGAAATGCGTGTGTTGGCAAATAAGGGAAAATGGCGTTCTGACGTTTTCAAAAAAGATGAATCTGTTCCTATGGATTTGGAAGTAGGTACGGGTAATGGAACTCACTTCGCGTATTATGCACAGAAGAATCCAAATCGTCTGCTTGTGGGTCTGGAACTAAAATACAAACCTTTGATTCAAACGATCCGTCGTGCTGACAAGGCAGGCTGCAGAAACGCGGCAGTGGCTCGGTTCCACGCTTTCAATCTGACGGATATTTTTGTTCCCGGTGAGCTGGATAATGTGTTTATTCATTTCCCAGATCCATGGACCTCTCCCAAAAAACCTAAGAATCGTTTCGTGCAAAAACTGAATTTAGATATTTTGTTCGATCTGCAAAAGCCAGGTTCGATCATTGAATTCAAAACAGACTCTTTGGTTTATTTCGATTGGGCGATGGATGAGATTCGTCAAAGCAAGTACAACATCTTGTTTGAAACTCGTGATTTGCATAACTCACCGATTAAGGCTGAAAATTTCGAGACAGCTTTCGAAAAGATCTTTTTGCGCGAAGGTATCTTGATCAACTTCGTGCGTTTGCAAAAGCCTCACCAGTAAGACGCATCTACAGTAATGTCCCCAAGAACTTCAACCTGGCAGCTGATGCGGCTGCCAGCGGGGACCTTTTTCGTTTCGCTTAGAAACTTTTCTGTCTCATTTTCGGGCGATAAATTCTCAGCTCCCGAAATTATCTGAATGCGACATTTCGCACAAACCCCATCGCCAGAACAGCTGGACGCCACCGGGAGCCCGCCTTTAAGCAGGGCTTCCATGAGATTCGCTCCCGTTTCAACGGTCATGGGCTCTCTAGGTTTATTAAATGAAATCAGAGGCATGTCCCATTGTAGCTGACGCAGTCCAAAACAAGCAAAGAAGTAATGAAATGGGGCCTATTTGTGATAGGCTTTAAGCGTCTTTTCCCACGAGGTATTTATGTCTGAAGATCAAAAAATTGAAAACGTCATCATCATCGGATCTGGACCTGCGGGTCTTACTGCTGCAGTTTACACGGGTCGTGCAAACTTGGAGCCTTTGATGATCGAAGGTGAAGAAGCTGGTGGTCAGTTGATGATCACAACTGAAGTTGAAAATTACCCAGGTTTTGAACACGGGGTAACCGGTCCTGACTTGATCTCTGTGATGAGAAAACAAGCAGAGCGTTTCGGCACTCGCTTTATCACACGCAACGTAACGAAGGTTGATTTTTCACAACGTCCTTTCAAGGTTTGGGTGGGTGAGAAACTTCATTTGGCAAAATCAATTATCATTTCTACGGGTGCAAGCGCCAAGTACTTGGGTTTGCCTTCTGAAAAAACTTATATGAATCGTGGTGTTTCAGCTTGTGCGACTTGCGACGGCGCCTTCTTCCGCAATCAAGAAATCATCGTCGTTGGTGGTGGAGATACGGCAATGGAAGAAGCGCAGTTTCTGACTCGTTTTGCTTCTAAAGTTTATGTAGTTCACAGACGCGATCACTTCCGTGCTTCTAAAATTATGGCGGATAGAACGATGAAAAATCCAAAGATCCAAGTGATCTGGGATTCCGAAGTCGTCGAAGTTTTGGGTGACGGTAAATCAATGACCGGTGCTAAAGTTCACAACATCAAAACTGGTGAGACTCAGACAATGAACGTGACTGGTTTGTTCATTGCTATTGGCCACAAACCGACGACTGATTTGTTCAAAGGTATGTTGGATATGAACGAAACGGGTTACCTAGTAACTCAACCAAACACGACCTATACAAACATTCCTGGTGTATTTGCAGCCGGAGACGTGCAAGATTCAGTATATCGTCAAGCAATCACGGCAGCGGGTACAGGATGTATGGCAGCGATCGACGCCGAAAGATGGCTAGAAGCCCAAGCTCACCACTAAAAACTGGTGAAAATGGCCCAATTGACTGCGTTGTCGTAATTGGTCCTCGCTTCGACGTGCTGGGAGCACGCCTGCGCTGCGGGCCAACTCCTCCGCCTTGCGCTTGGACCATTTTGACCAATTTTGAAGAGAATGTTTTTTTAAAAGGGATTTTATGAAAGACAAAAGAATTAACACCAAGGATTTGGTTAATAAGATTGAAAAGATCACGAAGGCTCGTATTGCGAGTCAAGATGTGGTTGATTTGGATCAGTTCCGTGAGGCTAAGAAAAAGCTAGATCCTAAAGTGATCTTGGTGATCGAGGACGACGAGACAATGCGTTCCGCGATGAAAAGAATCCTTGAAAGTGAAGGCTATGTGACTAAGCTTGCGGCTGATGCCACAGAACTTTCAACTGTGTTGGATGATCATCCAGTGGATTTGATTCTTTTGGATGTTGGTCTGCCATGGGTAAATGGTTTTGAGCTTGCGCAATTGCTTAAAGAAAACAAAGACCTTAAAAAGATTCCTTTGGTATTTGTTTCCGGTAAAGCGTCTGAGGAAGACATGAAGCAAGCGTTCGAAATCGGGGCAGATGATTACATCAAGAAACCTTTCGACGTCGATAAGCTTAAGAAGACAGTGGAAACGCTTCTTAAGATGAATCCTTAAATTAAAGTTTTAAATTAAAAAAGGGATCGCTAGAAATGCGATCCCTTTTTTTTTAAAGTTTTACTTCTTTGGTTCGCTCAAGGGGTGTCAGCATCAAATACAAAGCTGGTACCACAAACAGAGTCAAAATCGTTGATACGATCGTACCGCCGACGATGGCCAGACCCATCGGCAAGCGGGTTTCAGAGCCGATGCCTGTTCCCACGATCAATGGGGCTGCAGCAGCAATCGTTGCGACAGAAGTCATCAGAATGGGTCTTAAACGGACCGGGCAGGCTTCAAGGATTGCAGACATGATGCTTTCCTTATTATGTTTTCGAACTTGATTTGTAAACTCCACAAGCAGGATTGAGTTCTTTTTCGCGATACCCATCAATACAATCAAACCGATGAAGCTAAACAGGTTCAGGGACACATCAAAGATCCATAAGGCCATCAAAGCACCACTCACACTGAACGGAAGCGCCACAAGCACGGCGATCGGGTGAATGAAGGAGTTGAATTGCACTGCCAGGATCAGATAAGCCACCAAGATTCCCACGGCCAGGGCCGAGTAAAGGCTTTGGAAGGATTGTGCAAAACCAGCAGAGGCACCTTCAAGGGCGTATGAATACCCGGGCGGTAAAATCTCTTTAGCAATCTCTGCCGTTCTTTGCAAAACTGCTGACTGAGATTGGCCTGGATACAAGTTACCAAAGACAGAAATCGCACGTTGACGATTAACACGGCTGATACTTTGGATGGCCCCTGACTCTTCAATTTTCACAAGTTGCGACAACGGAATCAAATTCCCAAAGTTATTGCGCACATAAAGTCTTTTGAAATCGCTTTCTTTCTGAACTTGGTCTTCATTGATTTTAAATCTGACATCATAACGGCGCCCATCCGCAGTGTAGCGTCCCTGGCGAAGCCCTCCAATACCAGCTTGTAAAAGCTCACCCACGGTTTCAATAGAAACACCACGGTCAGCCATAGCTTTGCGATCCGGCTTTAAAATCAACTCTGGGATTCCTGATCTGAAATCACTGTCCAAATCCACAGCCAATTTTTCTTTTTCTAAGCGCTCAATCAGTTCTTGGGATTTCTTTTGCAGAATATCTAAATCAGAGCCTCTTAAATTGATAGCTAATGGATTCTGACGACCTGACGAAAGGTTTCGTGCAGAAACGTCACGCATTGAAATTCTCATGCCTTTAACAGCTTTAAACTTTTGGCGCAGATCATTCATGATTTGCACGTGATTTTGTTCACGTTCGGCACGAGGTTTTAACGTCACTGGGATAAAGGCCTGATTGACATTCGACGATCCGCCACCTCCACCGATCGAGGTTACAAAACCTTCGATATTGGGATTCTGATGCAGGATATCTTCCATTTGTTTAGCCATATCACTTGTCGCCTGCAAAGAAGTTCCAGGTGCAGCTTGCGCGTTGATCACGATAAAGTTTTGATCTTGCGCAGGCACGAATTCCTGACGGACCTTCGTGACTAAAAACATCGAAATCGTAAAGAAAATCAAGGATGCAATCACAACCGCATATTTCCAGTTTAATGTTATTTTCAAAACTTTTTGATAGGCGTGTGAGAAGTTTTCAAATACCACATCCAAGTAATGTTCCAGTTTTGAAACCTTTGGCTCGCTGCTAAGGAATGCAGCTGCACGCATCGGGGTGATCGTCACTGCTTCAAGCAGTGACAATAAAACAGCAGCACTCATCGTGATACCGAATTGGAAGAAAAACTTGCCGATAATTCCGTCCATGAAAACCACGGGTAAGAAAACGGCAACGACGGCTAAAGTTGCAGCAATAGCTGCTGGCAAAACTTCTTTCGAACCATCAGAGGCTGCTTTTGCAGAGCCCTTGCCCATTCGATAATGGCGAATGATGTTTTCTAAAAGCATAATGGCATCATCCACGACGATTGAGATGGAAAGAGTTAATGCCAAAAGGGTAAAGAGATTTAACGTGAATCCCGAGAAGTATAGAATCGTAAAAGTGCCGACAATCGAGGTCGGAATTGAAAATAGGATATTAATCGCCGCAGGAATGCTTCCTAAGAACAAGAAACAGATAACGATTGTTATTAAAGCGGCTACCCAAAGTTTTTCCAATGTGAGATGAACGGTCGCCTCTGTTGAACGGGTATAATCGACATTGATTCGATAGTTGTACCCTTTGGGAAAGCTATCTTTAATTTCAGCCAGTTTTTTATGAACGGCATCAGCAACTTGAACTTCATTTGTTCCGCGTTGCTTACGAACTTGCATAGCGACTGCTTGTCGACCTTCAAAGCGAGCGATACGACGGACATCAGATAGGCCGTCCTCCACTCTGGCAACGTCACGAATATAGATGGCACGGTCTTCTTGAATTCTCTGACCCCCACGATTCAGAATTTGAATATCACCAACCTCTTTGGTGTTTGTCGCTTCACCAAGCCATCGCACACGCAGTTCACGGTCTTTCTCGGTGAACTGACCTGCGGCACTTTCTAAATGCTGACTTGCAAGAGCTGCAACAACGTCATTAACGGTTAGATAATTTTTCGCGAGCTTATCAACATCCAACCAGATGCGCAGATTTCTTTCACTGAATCCACCAATGCTGACTTCACCGATTCCCGGCAAGAAGCGTAATTGATCCAAAAGATAATTGTTGGTCCAATTAAGCATATCCTTCAGGGAAGCGTCACCATAGATGGAAACGATCATGATGGGGTCTTCTTCGGGGTTTTGTTTTCTGACTACGGCAGGGTCAACACCTTGTGGAAGACGGAGTTGGCTTAAAGCTGTTTGTACCTCTTGAAGAACCACATCAACATTTCGGTTGATGTCAAATTCCAGAGTGACCACTCCCGTACCTTGACGAGCGGAGGAGCGCATTTCTTTGATACCTTCTATGGCAAGAAGTCGCTCTTCGATCGGATCGACAAGTTCCGCCTCGACAACCTCTGGGGCTGCTCCTTCGTAGGTAACCGACACGCTGACGATAGGAAAATCCACGTCAGGCAGTTGGCTGATACCCATGCGATTCATGCAAATAGCCCCAAAGACGATTAGGGCAAACATGATGACCCAGGCAAAGACGGGTCGACGAATGGAAAGATCAATCAAGTTCATGTATTCCTCCGTGATTTCCTAGCTTCCCCAATCAATAAGGTGAGAGCAAACACTTTTACCTTAAATAAACTTAGGCTACTGAATTGCATAGAAATCCAATCGGAGACTCAGATGCGATTAAAGAAATTTTGGCTTTCAATTAGAATGGCCCTAATTGTCGCTGTCGTTTTATTCGACAGTGGTCATGCCTTTTCTTTTGCTCAGACTTCGTCTTCACAAATGGAAATTGCCCTGCTTTCTGAGCAGGGTTTCCAAAGTTGGAAGTGGACGGAGTCGAACTGTGACAACTGTCAAATTATGATGGTCCCTCAGTCCGATGACGTCAGCACCATTAAGGTTCGTAGATTTATTCAAGCATTGGCGGTCAATAAAGCAGATCTGCAAAAGATGTTAAAGGTGAGCGGTGAAGAATACACATTATTGGCTCATATTTCTGTAGGTATATTGGGTCGCGAAACAAGATTCGGGGAAAGTGTACGTTATAAGTTCAAAGAGTCAGCACCTTGGATTGTGAGCCTGGCTAAGCTCATGCGCTCGTTAGCAACAGATAAAGAAGTCAGCCCCAACAGTCGAGGTCTGACCCAAATTAAGTTTCTTCCTCAGGATGTTGCTGATAAATACGGAATCACTCCAGATAACTTAGATATTCCCGAAAATGCTGCCATTGCAACGATGGGATACTTGATCAACGCTTTGAAACAATTGAAAATAAGAATCAAAACTTATCACTTAGATCACATCACTCCAGATCGATATGCAGATTATTTGCCTTATATTTACTTTGGTCGTTCAAAAGCGTTGATCGAAAAGACAGCGATCCCTGAGCAGAATAACTATGTGCAAGCTTTGAAAAAGTATATGGCTATGATCCAAGTTTTTGAAAGACAGCCTTAGTTTGCCACTGTCATTCCAGTGATACATTTCGTATAAAGGCTGGTTCCCGCAAAGGGAACTGAACCTACCCGGGTCAGAGTCTTTGTCGTTGGATCAAAGGTGAAACGTTCAATTCCATTTGCAAGCGTGGTTGAACCATTCGCTACAAAGATACTACCAGTTGTCGAGTCATAAGCCATGGCAGAAATCCCACGTAATACAGATGAGTTTTCATAAGCCTTGGTTGCACCAGTAATAGTGCCAGATGTTTCATTCACATCATACGCATAAATATAATCTTGAGCAGCGGTGCTGCTTGAATAAGATACTAGCAAGTATCCTGTATTAGCCGTTGTCTCTGAGGAAATATAAATCATGGCTGTGGGGAATGTTGTCGTCGCAGGAGCGGTGACGGCCGAGCTGCAATCCGCGCTGGCAGAATATCCATTCGTACTATTAATAAAGACAACACGATTGTTGGGTGTAGCAGCTGCGTGTGCAAAAATATATTTTGAATTTGGCAGGGCCACGACGGCAGAAATAAGGGTGTTGGAAATAAGGGTGTTGTTAGTTGTGCCGCATGTTCCGCCTGTTGGAGCATTGATGAAAGCGTTGGCACCCACCGTTACTCGTCCTTTGCTGGAACTCAGTTTTTCAGCTGCTGCACTTTTTGAAATAAGAATTCCCCCGTCTGGAGTACGAACCATGTCGCGAACAACGTGGCCTGCTGTCGTGGTAAGAATAGTTGAATCAGTTAAATATGTAGCAAACGAATTGCCACCCTTTTTCTTAACCAGGTCAATGCGACGATTAAAACTGACAGGGTTTTCGACTAAGACTAACAGGTTTTGGCTGTCATAATCGATCACACTTTGCGGGCGATCAGAGGAGTTGACAGTATTGTAGTCCATGAGGATTTCATCAACCACTCCCGTGGAAAGATTTAATTTGCTGAGAGTGCGTGAAGGAGTTTCAGCGGTTAGGCCGCTTCCCACATAACAACTTCCTGATGTGATATAGAGGTGCTGGCCAGAGCTAGAGGCGTCCTCAACTTTCGGTTCGCAGGCAGCTAGACCCAAAGACAGGCTTACCATCGTAGTTACTAGAATGAAATTCTTCATGAACTCTCCTCAAACGTGCGTCACTTTGAGATCGGAGAGTTGTAAAGAAATCTTTAATTAAGATTCTAAAATACTTTCGATTTTTAACCAGCGGATTTTCTATCGGCTGCTTGAGCTTTCGTATAGGACCTAAGTAGGGCATCAAGCTTCACAGTCATTTCGTGATCTTGTTCGATAAACATCAAGCGGCGTGGGTCAGTCATGTCACCCACAATTTTCGCTCTGAAAAGTAAACGGCCGCGTGAAGAGTCTTTGTCATAAGGATTCACAACGATTAAATCGAAAGGCACATTCAAAAAGTCGCGTGGGATTTCTTTTTCCAATTGGGTACCGCTGATAGAAATGTCGCGGGAAAACGTGCGGAAAGACTTGGTCTTAGAAACCAAGATGATTTCAATTTTAAAGTTGTGACGAGTGTCTTTACGACGATCTGAATCTTCGTTGCGTGAAACAGTTTCCTCGTACACTTTGACCTTTTCAGGTTTGGATACTTGATTGATTTTGGAAAGATCTAAGTCATCACCATTAAAGTCATGATGATAGTATCCATAATCGATAGGTTCTGATTTTTTCAAAGGCTTATCATCGCGCACCTTTGTAAACAGTCCTGACATGGTAACAAGTGTTCCAGTGTTGGTTTTATCAGCGCTGCCAGCTTCGGCTTCAATGACAAGAGTGCTTTCGTCCTTCGAAGGAAGATCTTCGGTAACTCCCACCGGCTTCGGTGGCTTAGTCATCACGAAATAGTTTTGACCGGATTTAAGGAAATCTTTCACACATGTCCAGTCGGGCCAACCGGGAGTCCAAACAAAGTATTTCAAGTGATCATTCTTTTTTAGAGAAAGAAGAAACACCTGTGCCTGTACCACAGACATTGGCTTTGATTGTTCTTTCTTTTCGGCGTCGTAAAACAGCCAGATTTTCCCCTCGGTCTTCATATGAAATTTATCGGATGTTGGGGAACGTACTTAAGTTACCTGGACTCACTTTAGTGAACTCATTTATTACTCCAAATATATGCTTTTTGAAGTGTCTCACGATGAGATTATGGAACAACGCGAACTAAAATCATGAACGTTTTTGTGACTCTTAAGTTCGGACTGAAAATAGTTGTTCCACTAAGTTTGGAAGGTCTAAATAGCTTCGCAAAAATGCTTTAGGTTCGTACCTCTGAAGCAGTTCCGGCGATGTGTATCCAAACTCGATGGCTAGCGACGCTACACCGGCGCGTTGCGCGGAAACCATATCTGGAATTCCATCCCCAATCATCAAAGTATTGTGCGGATTATGACCAGCAAGTTTCATCATTGTGTGCAGGGGCAAGGGGCTTGGTTTGCGTTCCGCGAGCGTGTCTGCCCCGAAAACGTTCACCCAAGGAAAGCGGTCAAGGCCTAAGTGCTTTAATATTATTTTCGCTGGCACTTCGTTCTTGTTTGTGATGATCGCCATCGGGCCCGCGTAATTTCCTAAGAAGTTTTCGACCTCTGGATAAATGCGGGTTTTATTTAACATCTCTTCTTCATAGATTTTCAGAAATTCCACTTCGAGATTGATGACATCTGCCGATGAAAGATCATCGTTGATGAACAGGTCTGCCAAAAGTTTTTTTAAACCTTCACCAATATGAGAAATGATCTCTTGATCGCCCAACATCGGCTTATTGTGATTCTTTAAGGTGCGATTTACAGCGACGATAATATCCGGCGCAGAGTCAATTAAAGTGCCATCAAGATCAAAAACTAAGAGTGGATTCATGGCGACTATTTAGCCATGCATCCCTCTATCGCACAATCTCAAAGTCCACACGGCGATCGGCGGCAGCTTTAATTTTTGTCCCAGGCATGATCGTGTTTGTTGCGCCCACACCAATCGCTTCTAGTTTTTCTGCGGGAACACCTTGAGATATTAAATACCTTCTAACATTTTCAGCCCGTCTTTGAGAAAGCTGCATGTTGCGTGAATCATCACCACTGGCGTCGGTAACTCCCGTCAGACGAATTACCCTAAAAGAGTCCAAAGACGAATTAATCTCTTTTGCAATGGTGTTGAGTGCATTTTTTGAAGACGGCGTGATTTCCGCGCTGGCATAGTCAAATCGAACATTCTTAGAGAGCTGATCATAACGGACGCTGTCCCGCAGATCGTTGCTGACGTGTTTGTTAAGAATGGAGTCGGGCGGTCTTGACGGGGTGGCCTTTACGGGTCGCAAAAGGTATTCATCATCGCGCTTTGATTTCGAGGAACAAGAAACAGTGGCCGTGATGAGTGCTAAACTCATCAGGAACTGGATGTCAGGCTTCATATGATCCTCCATGATCAAGTGATGCTGTCTGTTTTAGGCTATTCTGTGTGTTAGTGTCTAAGCAAATTAACTTCCTGTTAACTTCCAGACTCTTTCATGAGAGGATCTGTTCATGCGTGAATCAGTGCTTTCAAACAAAGAAGAATACCTAGGTGCTCTATTTAATAACGAGAACGACACTAAAAAACTTTCTCGTCAGTTTGCGGAAGAGCTAGGTCTAGCAAGAATTAGTATTTCTCCAGCCGAAGCGCAGTTGGCCCATGTTCTAGTAAAAATGCATGGCTGTAAAAAATTTGTAGAAATCGGCACTTTGACAGGATTATCGGCTCAATACTTCTTTGAAGCCTTGCCAGCCGGTGGGGAACTTTGGACTTTGGAAAAGGATCCAGAACACGCCCGTCGCTCTGCCGAGGTCTTTTCAAAGTTGGATCAATCATCCAAAAAAATTCACCTCGTGGTCGGTGACGCCCGTGAAGAATTGTTGAAGCTTGAAGCACAAGGGCCTTTTGAGGGCGTGTTCATCGACGGTAATAAGGCTGCCTATTTGGATTATTTGCTGTGGGCTGAAAAGAATTTGCGCAAAGGTGGACTGGTGTTGGCAGACAATATTTTTCTAAGTGGCGCTGTATGGGGACAGACAACAACCCAAAAATTCTCTGAGAAACAAGTTCGTATTATGAGAGAATTTAACGAGCGCTTAGCGAATCCCGATCTTTATGAGGCGGCCATCGCACCGACGTACGAAGGCCTTTTCGTCGCTCTTAAAAAGTAAAAACTTCTTTAACGAACGCACCACAATGTCTTTGATTTCTGGTGGTGCTGTTTCGAGGTACGTTAAGCATATTTTACACTTTTCAGGTCTCTCTGATGTCAGCAGTTCTTTTTTAATCTTCAAAACTCCTTTTTGCGGACTAACTTATCTCAGAGTTCTTATTTGATTGCGGGACAGGACTTCAAAGGAGCCCTCACCAGACACGTAGGCAAAATTCATAAACAATGCGTGTGCTGACGATCTATCAAACCCGTCCGAATAACCTTGAAGAGTCAGTTTGTTTGTCCCGTGGACTTCTATTTCCGCGGCATAGATCGTAGTGTTTGATAAAGTGAACTCGACGTTTGGATCAAAAGGCTTTTCTGTAGTTACAATTTTGGCATCACGAAGTTCTAATTTAGAAGTGCGAATTTCAAATCTTCCTGAAGGAATGAAAACTTGCCCACAGATTATAACTCTTTCGGCATCGATTTTGTTGGGTAGAACTTCGCTTTGTTTCTCACAACCATAGCTTTGAATAGTTGGGTGTTTACTGAAGAGAATCGATGTTGCACCAGCTGGAAATTGTTCAATTCTAAGATTTGTTTTGTCTTCGTTTATGGTTTCAAAATTTACGTTAAGTTTCTGTGGTAGAGTCAGCGAGGTATTTTGCTCATCAGCGATTCGGATGATGACCAAGCCAGATGGGCCTGTATAGACCTCGGTTTCGGCTGAAACCTCTGGAGTAGGCGACAGGCTGTTACTTTCTTTGTGGGGCTGTTGGCAGGCAGTTAGGGCTAATAGGACAAAGGGGATATGTTCCAATGTCTAAGGTTTAGTAATTCCGAAAGGGGATTAGGTGCTTTTGTAGGCTTCGATTTTCATTTCGATGGAATAGTCTTTAGAGGCTTCCTTTAAGGGAGCTAACATCCAATACCATTCTTTCAATTTTTTATAGCCGGTAAAACTGACGGGGTAGTGGCCCGTGTACATGATCTCGTTGCTTTTATCGCGATAGATGACTTCGCGGTCGGAATAAATCAGCTTAGTCCCTTTGCAGGCACTTAGATTTTTCAAATGAGTTTCGGCGAACTGAGTGCAGATGACGTCTTTCTCGGTCAGTTCAAGGGTGCGTTTGATTTTCTTTTCGACGGCATCAAGGGGTAACAAAGCTAGTTGCGACATGAGGTTTGCAGAGACAATCAAATCGGCTTCGAAATGGAAAAGCTTTTCACCTGCTAGCTTCGTCGCAAGATTATTCAGATCTTCTAGGGAGTTCAGCTCTTGCAGCTTATCTAATGCATTTGTCAGATCCATCGTCACAAGCTTTAAGCGTGAATATCTTTTTGCTTGTAAGTGATGTTTTAACGGATGAATCACATCCACTAACGTCACTTGCTCGAAAGTATCCATTAACAAGTGCAATGGGATTTCATGCAAGTGAGCACTGCCCATAACCACAACGCTTTTTCTTTGTGGTAATGAGTTCGCTGTTTCTAAAAACAAATCTTGGCAATTTTTAAGATGAGGAAGCCAGTTTTTCTTTTGACGGTGATAACGATGACGAAGCGAGATCGATGAATATAAAAATCCATACTTGCGCGCAATGGGTGTCGTCGGTGTTAAAAGAAATTCTAGGGATTCCAAGATCATGACGATCACGGTACCTGATTTATTATCCTAAAGGAAGAATATTAATGGCCCGTACATTGATGATGCTTCCGACCTTTTCCACCTGCCCTTGGACTTCTAAAAGGGAGCGTCCACTGTAAATCACTTCGCGATTTTTTTGATAAACATCAGGGTGAATGACGATATTCATAAATCCGAACTCATCCTCTAGAGTGATAAAACACATGCCTTTGGCAGTAGGAGGGCGTTGGGTTATGGAGATCATACCTGCGACGCGGACTTTGCGCTTATTAATGATTCGTTCTAAATCTGTGGAAGTCACATAGGGAATAAAGCGCTGTTCAATCAAAGTTTGATTCTTGGTATTTAAATAAGAACGCAGAACGGACAGAGGATGGGAATCCACCGAAAATCCCTTTGTCTCGTACTCTCGGCGCATGCGATCCCAATTGGATTCAAATGGAAGATGATCTGAATCGTCTTCGTCATGTTCTGCAACAGGAGTGTGAGTCAGAACTTCTTTAGGTTGTCCCCATAAGAAACTGTTTTGATCTAAACTTAATCCTTCGATGTGCCAGATAAGCTCTCGGGCACTAGTTTCAAAGCATTCCATGGCTCCTGTGGCGGCAAGCTTTACTAAGGTGCCACGAGGAAGCTGGGTGCGCTGAATAAAGTCTTTAATGTCTTTATAGCAGCCGTTTAGTTTTCTTTCGTCTTCAATTTTTCGTGCTTGTTCCTCAGGAAGACCGTAAATGGAACGAAATCCTACTCTCAGAGTGTGAGTTCGGTTGTCATTTTCTTCTTCAAGAATGTAGTCGTAATCAGATTTCTGAATGCATAAAGGGGCGACCTTAACACCATTGCGTTGGGCTTCAGCGATAATCGTGCGAGGAGCATAAAAACCCATGGGCTGGCTGTTTAAAAGACCACAGGCAAAGACGTCAGGATGACGACACTTCAAATAGCAACTTGCATAAGTTAATACCGCAAAACTTGCAGCATGACTTTCTGGAAAGCCATAATTTGCAAAACCTTCGATGGTGGCGTAAATCTGTTCCGCGTATTGCTCAGAGATGCCATGATTTTTAAAGCCCGTCATGATGCGATCCCGGATGGCATCCATGGTAGAGCGTTTTCTCCAAGCCGAGGACATAATCCTGCGAAGCTCGTCGGCTTCACCCGGAGAAAATCCTGCAGCGACGATGACGATCCTCATCACTTGTTCTTGGAAAATGGGTACGCCATGGGTTCTTTTTAAAATAGGGATCAAATCTTTATGAGCGTAGTCCACGGGCTCAAGTCCTTGGCGACGGCGTAAGTAAGGATGAACCATTCCTCCTTGTAAAGGACCTGGACGAACCAGCGCCACCTCGACAACTAAGTCATAAAAATTTCGTGGCAACATGCGCGGGAGTGTTTGCATCTGTGCGCGGGATTCGATTTGAAAAACGCCGACGGTTTCAGCTTTGCAAATCATATCGTAAGTTTTGGGATCATTTTGCGGAAGAGTAGCTAAGTTGTAGGAAAGACCTTTGTGATTTTTCAAAAGGTCAAAACACTTACGCAAACATGTTAGCATTCCCAAACTTAACACGTCGATCTTCATCAACTTTAAAGTTGCAACGTCATCTTTATTCCACTGAATCACATAGCGACCATTCATCGTCGCTTTTTCAACGGGCACCATTTCGGTGATGGGATCTTGAGTGATTAAGAAACCACCTGTATGAATTCCCAAGTGACGTGGAAATCCATGCAACTGTCTGGCCATCTCTAAAAACAGCATCCATACTTGGGGGTTTTCAACGCCGAAACGTTTGTGAATGTTAGGGTCCTCGATCAGTCGGCGCATTCCATCGCGACCCATGAATTTCACCATGGCATTGATGTGTTCTAAAGAAATACCAAAAGCTTTTGCTGCCTCGCGAATCGCCATGCGCGAACGATAACGTACAACGGTGCAAACCATAGCAGCATGGCGCTCGTTGTATTTTTCATAAATATACTGAATGACTTCTTCGCGGCGGCTGTGTTCAAAATCGATATCGATATCTGGTGGTTCACGACGTTCCACGGAAATGAAGCGCTCGAATAAGACATCAATGTCTTTAGGATTCACGGACGTTAATCCGATACAAAAGCAAACAATTGAATTCGCCGCAGAACCCCGTCCTTGATATAAAATACCCTTGCGATCGGCGAACTCACAAATTTCACGTAATGTAAGAAAGTAGTCCTCGTACTCCAACTCTTTGATCATTTTTAATTCATGATCAATGGTCTTTAAGATTTGTTCGGAGGCCCCTTCAGGGAATCGCCACTTGATTCCTTCCTCAACTAAGAAGCGCAAATATTCTGTCGGAGTCTTACCTTGTGGTAAGTTTGAACGAGGATACCGATAGCGAATTTCATTCAGCGTGAAATTCACACGTGCTGCGATTTCCACAGTTTTTTCCACAAGGTCGACGCGATCGGCCCACAGGGAGCTGATTTCCGGGATTGTTCTGAGTGAACGTTCAGCATTTTGGATCAATTTATCCTTAGCTTGCTCCAAAGTGGTGTGGTGAAGAACGCAAGTCAGAACATCGAACAGAGGTTTTCTTTTGCGAGTGTGCATGAAGGGGCGCTGAGAAACGAACAACTGAGCGCCACATTTTTGTTCAAGTAAAAGGGCCTGACGATAAAATTCGTGAGACTCCCAGGTCAGATCTCGCCATACGGGAATGTACAGACGGTCTTTAAAAATCTTTTCTAAACTGTCATAGCGTTTTTCATCGATGGGCGGCAAAGCTAAGCAAAGTAGATCTTGATTGTATTTTTCGATTTGTTCCAAGCGCAGGGATGAAAATCCTTTGGCGGCCTGTCTTTTTCCTAAAGTGAGCAGTTCACACAAATGTGTGTAACCATTTTTATTCATCGGGATCAGGGTGATCGTACTTTGATCTGTCAAAGTCAGTTCTGAACCGATGATATAACGAAAGCCATCTTTGGGTTTGGTGGATTCCGTGAACATGGATGGAGTATTGGCTGTCAGAAAACCACGGGCCACTCCGTAAAGACCATTAAGATCACACATCGCAATGCCATCATAGCTATTATGGATGGCGGCTTCGACCATTTCTTCCGGGGAGGAAGCCCCACGAAGAAAAGAAAAATTGCTGCGACCTAAAAGCTCGACAAAACCCTTGGCTGTGGGGGTGATCGCATGTGTTTGACGAACTTGAACTGATTTACTCATTTTTTAGTCAAAGTACCCGTGCAGATAATACTGCGAACTGACCTTATCCTGGAAAATCCAAATCAACTGTCCTTGTTGCGACAAAGCGAAAAAATAATCACGATGTTTTAATTCCTGCGAAGAAATTTGCCACCACGACGATTCAATTCGTTCGCTGGGCATCGTGGATACAAAACGAAGCTTTTGCACCTCAAAGCTATTTAAGGGTTGCGGGTTTTCCAATAACAGCGAAGGGCGGGGGCTTTCCTTTAAACCTTTTGCGTAAGTGGTCTTTACCTGGACGGCATTGTCTTGGCGCTCGACCAAATCTTCCGATTTAAAATCTTCGGGCCACTCGGTGACCAGCTGAAAACTTTTTTCGGGAAAATGACTGGCCTCCACCTGCAAAAATCCCATTTCGCAATTGGATTGCTTGGCAAAGCTGATCAAGCGGCGCCAACGGTCCTCCGAGTTGTCGCGCGGCTCGAAAAAATCCAGTTGTTGGATTTTTTCAGGCACATCGTAAACGGATACTTCAAATTCCCTGATGGGATTTGTCAGTTCTGTTTTTTCCATCTTCTTATACAGAAGATCTTCGAACAGAGCTTGGTCGCGGCTGGCGCTGATGGGTTCGATCAATAGCAAATATTTTTTGTCAGAATACTCACAGTGAAGGATCACCTCCATTTTATGCGCGTATCGGGAGAGGCCATTTAAACGCGCAAATAAAGTATCCATCACTGGTTTAATACGATTGAATAAAAGGGGAACGGAGCCTAAGGGATCGTCAAGGTAACCATACCCCACAAGAGGATCGCGAGGAACAAGAGGTGAAATGACTTGAGAGTCTTGAGAATGCAAACGATTCCAAAGTAAAACACCGAAATCTCCCCACCGCTCGCGCAGTGAAACCAAACGGAAATTATAAACTTCTTCTAACGTGCAAACGCCTAAAGTGCGTGCGAATGAAATCACATGTTCAATCAAACGCTTTTGTGACCAGGGGGCTAAACCCTCAAGGTCTTTTAGCGCATCAAGGCCGAGACCTGAAAACTCACGATGTTCAGCAGCACGAGGAGCCACAGTGAAAGGCTTCCATTTCGCAAGCATCTGCGCGACAGGAGCGGTGTCTGCAATCGCGGCACTGCTATCTGCACTGAATTTACGACCAATCTCGACGGCCTTTTGTAAAACGCCATGTTCTCCTCCTAGGAGATGTGATGTGGATTCGATATCAACAAAAATATAATGCGGAAAACGAAACTGAACGCGCGGGCTTAAAACCAGGAAGGCCTCAGCTGAGGAGCTTTCTTGCTGTGTTTTTAAATTGATGCACAAAGTTCGCATAAACCATACTCCCTGCGACAGTAAACGGTGTTGGACGGTGAAGAGCTCGTTGAATCGTGATGAAATCTCTTTGGAACTGAATGATCAGACTAAAGAGTGGATTCACGAACTTACTCACCTTGTGACAGACAAAAATCAATGCCACCTTATGAAAGCGGCATAATTTTTTGAGCTTCTGAAGTTGGTGATTCTTGAAAAACATTTCTTTTAATTCACAACCAATCACTTCAAACAGCGAGCTCGTCACCAGCTCTTGCAAAATCCAGAAAAGTTGCTCGGCCTCTTTAGGTTCTTTTACGACCAACAATTTTTTTAGATTGATCTGTCGGCTCATGAGGTGGGCGGGGAGGAGTTGCGTTCCGCCGTTCACCCAAGCAACCCACTTGTTATCCTCGTGAGCTTTTTGAGTCATGCTGACCCATAAAGAAGTGGCGCCCGTTCCGGGACTTCCTTGAAAGAGACTCAAATCACCTTTGGGAATTCCCTTCCATAAAAGAAAGTCATCCAAGGTGCGAACCCCGGTAGGAACTCCCTCAGGTGGTTTAAGTTGATCTGCGGAAACAAACTGAATGTCAGACAAAGCGGGAAGGGCGACGGCACTCACTTAAAGCCTCCATTTACATATTAATTACTATGTAAATAATATGTAAGTCAAAGGTGTAAATATCGAACTAGACCTTCTCGTCAAAGGGTATGTCCTTGCCTTCCAAGGTAAGGACGTACCCTTTGAGTGGTATCTAAAAAGTCTCGGAATTTTAATGCTTTGCACGATACCATGGTGGGCTGCAGTTTGGTTTTCACTTACATTGAAAATGTGAATTTCATTGAAATATTGGAATCAAAATTGGATGTTTCGTGCATGAAACATTTCGCGATCGTTTTTCTGACTTTATTGTTCTCAATCGTCACTCGTGCTGCGTGGGATTTGAATGACGTTTCTTACGTGATGCCTTTGCAAGTACAGTCAGATGGACACGTGAACACTCTTCCCATGAAGGGATTAATTCCAGAAAAAATCTTTGACCGTATTTCTCCGATCGCAATGGATATGGATGCACGCGATAACGCCCGCGCCATGCGAGTGGTGGCAATGCGAATTGATCCTTGCTTCCCGTATCCAACTCAGCTGAGCTGCCAAAAACAACTTCGCTTGGTGTGGCAACCACTGGTTCAATATGAAGGTGATGGTTCAATTGATGCAATCGATGCGGCTCTTCACTCTTTCTATCCTTTGACAGATGCAGAATTCGATTCTTTGCTGCAAGACCTTCAAACATGGAAGGCACGAACAGGTGTTGAAACCCGTGGCCTCCCGTTAGGACCTCATCCTGCTTTCAGTTCGAATCGTGGAGTTGCAGCACTTAAAGATTTAAATCGCATCATCCTAAAATTCGCAGGTGAAAGAAACTTATCCCGCGTAACTGCGATGTTCCTTCGCGGTGGGGGAGCCATGTGGCTGTTCGGCGCTTTTGATTTTAAAAATGGCGAGCTGATTTCGATCACTCTGCCACGTTTGGGTAAAGCGACGGCCCAATCATTCGTAAACGTTGTAACATCCGGTGAAGTTTTCTCGGGCGGTGGGATTGCAGGGGCTCGCGCGACGGGTGAAGATACTCTTTCAACAATCGTGTCTGAATCACAAAGAGTTCGCACCGGGAACGAAGATTTGATTCGTAAAGAATTGTCTGCGGCTTATAAAATAGAAAATCCAAAATCGTACAATCCAGAAAACATGGACTGCGTTAGTTGCCACGTCGCTCAAACTGCGCGCCTGTGGGTCGATCGTAAACGGGCCGATATTGTAACTAAAGACATCGCGGCGCAGTTCGGTTACCAAAATGCTGCTTACAATATGGCGAATATCAGCCAAGAACCATGGCACACTCAGCAGCTGCGTGCGCTGGGTTATCACGCAAAAAAGATATCCATCGCTCAACGTGCGATCAATGAGTCTGCCGAAGTCGCAGACTCAATCAATCGTTATTTGAATTCTAAATAATTATTGAAAGACCTTAGAGCAAGCGGGGATAGAAGGGCTTTGCACAATATAGCGAAGTCCTTCTAATACTCTGTCGTTCGCAGACATTTTTGCTCCCAAATTTTTAAAATAATTTGAAAGTTCTGAATCAGGAGTGGCGGCGGCTTGAATATATTGGCTGACAGCGGCTAATTCTGTTTGGTTCATAAACTTCTGATAGCCTTCGCTGAAACTCGTTTGCGCTTTATCGATAACTTTCACGGTCGCAGGTGATAAGGTTTCCTTGCCCGGCAGATAGTAATCGTCAACAGTGTTGAAGTACGGCTTACCCTTAGTTACGGCAAAACTCATGGCATTCTTACCTGCGACCCATACCGGCAGCGTCGCCTTTTCATAGAAAAAGTTAAAGACCGTTTGGGGTACGGAGCCCACGAAGACGAAATACACATTTCCCGGCTTTAAGTTTGCTTGAGAAAATTCCTGAGGGGTCAATAAGTGCATTTGCTTTTGGTGTTTAAGTTCAGTGGCGTTACTGGATTCGAAGCCAGACTTTTTACCAAAGACTTTACTCATAGTATCCATTTCCTGGGCATTGAAGGGGGATACCACTGGAACAACAATAGCTTTGGATTTATCCATTTTTAGGGCTGCCGCTTTCACGGCCTTAGCATAAAAGTACATGCGCTGGGGAGCAAACATCTGTGTGCCCACTCCATAAATCGGGAAACTGAAATGAGTCTTTGTTGAATCTGCAAATCTTTGCACAAAGTATTTCATATCGGCAGACAGATCATTCATCGCGGGAACAGCTTTTAAAAATTCCTCTGAAGAATTTGACGGGAAATTTGCAAGAGGCATATCTTTCAATGCTTTTAATACAGTTAGATTATCTGAATAAAGGCCCACCTCGCCCCAACCTAATGGTTGTAAGCGCAGATATTTTTCTGACTGAGAAATATTCTTGAATTTATCACCGAAGCCATCATCAGCCCCTGATATAGCAAGAGGAACTTTCGCAACTCGATTGTGCGACACAGACTCCATATACGTAACGATATCTACATAATGAACTTGGCCGGAAATCCCTTCGGGAAATCCAGGGTAGATCTTTTGAATTTTGCTAGCTACTGATGGTTGGTAAACGACCTCAAACTCACCTTTAAAGCCAAGGTCTCGCAGTCGGCGCATGACGGAAACACCTGCCGATTGATGCCCGAAACCTGGAGCACTATCGACATAGACACGAATCATCTTTTGCTCATGCAAAAACTCTTCAGGGCTGGCGGCGAAGACCACAAACCCTAAAAATAGAATCGCAAAAAAATGAATCGCGCGTAGGATGTTCACTATTTAAAAACCTTCGAGCAGCTCATAGGCTTGTTGGGGTTTGTTCTGCTGAAAAGTTCCTGCATGGCAGATAAGCCGCCTTGGAAGCTTTTCTGACCTTCTTTAGCATAATCACGATAGTCTTCTGGCAGAATTATTCCCGTCTTTTGATAGACGATTCTACGAGCATTTTTGTAGTAATCTTCCGTCGAAATTCTATCAATAGATCCCAAGAATCCGCCGTCTTTGCTGTTCACAAAAAGGCTAACTCCCTTTTCCATGTAGAGGACTTCGTCTGGAAAAATAAGCATGGATGCTAATACTTCAAGCTCGCCATTGAATCCGGAAATGGTATTTACCAGCGTGCGGCGTTTATCGATATGCAGGGTAACGATTCCACCGGAAGCGTTAGTTTCCAGCAAGGTAAGAACGCGCTTATCGGTAACAGCTGGTACGACTTCTCCCGTAACGGTGATTTTTCCAGTGCCGAACTGTTTTGCAATTTGAAGGTCATAACTTAAAGAAATAAATGGTGATCCATTGGGGTTGCTGGCGTGATTGCTCATCATCTTGGTCAGCGTGTGAGGCTGTACCAAAGGTGATATTTGCTTTCCACCATCATATCTGCTGACGCCGTCTGTACCGAATGTTTCAAATGTTTTTTGAAGACCTTTTAACTTATAGAAATGAGAACCCGATCCGGCAGTTAGACGTTTAGAGAACAGTCCACCGCTGACTACTTTTCCCTTGGCATCGCGAACTTCTTGAAATTTTTCTTGTTCATCCATGCCGCGGAATAAAATATGTGCACCCTCATAATTTGGGTGACGAATGGCATCGATATAATCACGCCAGAAAGTTTTTTCTGTAGGTTCCATGATGGCCCAGGGAAAGATTTTTTCCATCGCATCGGCAACGCCAGCACGGTCATTGGCTTTTACCATTTCGCTCAGCGATTTTGTTTTAACGACTTCCTCGCGTTGAGCGGCTCCTGCTTCCATTTCTTTATTTTGTCTGCGAACTTCAAGTTTTGCCGAGGCATTGAGCGCTTCCATTTGGCGTTTTTCACGAAGATCGATTTGGTCTTGGACACTCATCAAAGCGTCAGCATAGGACATTTTTGCATCAAACGAAACGCCCTTTAATTTTGCGTACTCAGCAAGATAAGAAAGCTTTTTATCCTCGCTTAATTTTTTAATCGGGGTGAATGACGCTAAGTTCATTCGGATTGTTTGAGTGATACTTAGTTGGCGTTCTGCTAATGCTCTTTTTGCGGTGATGCTACCCGCATCCGCATTGGCTTTCAGCTCTAGTAATTCCATCGTGGAGGTGATTCCATAGGACGCATTTCCACCAGTACTCATTGTTAAACCCAATGTATGCGAGAGAGACTCGATCGTGGTGTGTAAAGCCTCATAGTTGTGGTGGTGAAGGTTTTTGCCTTTAGCAATAAGAGTTTTATTTCCTGAAATGGAAGAAATATCAAAGATCTGATTTAAGTTAACGAAGGATTCAAGCAGTACGAAGGGATTCGTCCGGGCAGATTCATGAACAGTCACAGTTGCTGTGGCTTGACCTTTTGAATTGTCAGACATCGATACGAAGGCAACTTCTCCGATATTCATATTGCGACTGTATTTGATATCCAAAGCATACTTTGGCTTTCCGGCTTCCTCTGCAGGTACCAAGTTGTGACTAAGGCTTAATTCATTACTGTTTCCAAGTTGGATTAAGACATCCAGGGCCGCTTGCGGATTCGCAAGTACTTTGTACTCTACCTTTTTGTATTTCTCATACATCATGTTCTGCATATCCATTAAAGCTTTGGCTTGTTCCGTCGCAGCCTTCAGATAGTCAGGATGTGCACTATAGTTGTCATAGTAAGTAGGGTGTTGCATGTTCATGCTTGAGTCAGAATAGGCTTGATGGGCAAAAACAGTCTGAGCAAGCAGCGAGCTTGTGATTGCCGACATCGTAATTTTTGCCAAGAATGAACTGCGAAGTCTCATAGATACACCTCTTCAGGGTTCTATAGAGCAAGACGTGTTCCGTCTGATTTCACTTATATATGATTTGGAATGAAAATCATTAGACGAAGGACAATTTAGGCTCGACGTCTCAGAATGAGACGGGTACGGACACACTTTTGGTAACAGCAATGTCCGTACCTTTTGAACTATCTAAGTTCGGGATCGCGGGGAGTGAGTTCTTCGTTGTAGAGTGGATCTACGTAACGAATGCTGTGGCCGCCGTTTAAAAGCATAAGCTCAGCCACTGTGAATTTTTCTTCTTCGTTTTTTGTCGCAACAGAAAGAAGTAAGTGTCCTGCGCGCAGTTCTTTGTCGGCCTCTAAAACAAGATTCCATTCTCCAGTACCCAAGAATTTTTGCGCCCAGCGAGTCCACGCCTCTTTCAACGTGTGTCGAGTGCCTTCTGCATCCACGGCATCGATACCATAGTCGCCTTCATACACATGAAGATCGCCTTCCAGCCATCCTTCGCGAATGATGGCTTCAGCCGCGTTTTGCGCATGTTCCGCATCGTCAAAAAATGCCAAGGTTCGATGCGATGGATATTTTAAATAATCTGGGTGAGGTAACTGCTCGATCTGGATCATTTTGAACCTCCTTATTCAAAACTTCTAGACACCTTTAAAATTATACTCCTACTCGAACATTCCATCCATAGTGATGTTGTTCGCATTTCTCTCGGTCATTCTAAGTGACTTATAGTATGACTTTTGACACTGGCCACGTAGTAGTCCATCCATCCCACCGATCATAGCTGTGTATACTTCCTCGACTGTCAAAACAGCTGTGGAAGTGATTACGCCAGAATTGCGAGCTGTGGAACGAAGCTTACTCATGAAGTTATCGCGCGAGTTGCAAGACATCATACCGATAACATCTGCTTGTCTGCTGGGATTGCTCAGGGACTGAAGCATTTTGTTAAAACCAGGACGATACTTTTTATAGTAACCCGCGTAGTTCACTTTGTTTGTGCCAGGAATAAATTTTGGTGGAGCAAAGTCAGGTCCGCCGCCATTGCGTGAGTGACCAAAGTAAAATGCAGCATCCGCATATTGCAAAGCTTGGTCATAATAGTTTTGCATGAAGGCTGTACGTTCTTGTTGTCTTGGTGATCCTACATTTTGATCCAAGTATTCAGATGCAGAAGCAAATTGAATTTCAATACGGGCACGAACTTGGCGACCGTGTACGTTTACGTTTTTAGTGAAGACGTAAGGATTGCCAGGAGTTTCTTCGAAACGGCACAATTGCAAATTGCCTCGGCAACGACTTGTGATCAATTCACGAAGTGCATAGTAAGCACCGATATCGATTGAAGGGCTGTATCCCATCTTTCTGCCGCCCGTGTTGACTGGGCTACCAGTGGTCCAATCAAGATATCCCATAGCCACGCGAATATCGATCAAACCATCGTTCAAGATGTGACCGTAACGTTGTTCACACTTTTCACGTTGTTCTGCTGGAAGATTCGCAAGTCTATCATTGGCTAAGTTCGCGAGATTTTTTGCATAGCCCTCGCCATAGGATTCAAACGAACTTTGGTAGGCATATCCACGGCGTGCTTCTGCCCCCAACGGCAAAAGTAACAAACAAATAATAAATAGTTTCTTCATTGAGCGTCCCCTCTGCAAATAAAGTCTAAGAGAGGGCTATCACAAAGCGCTAATTAAATGGATTTAATTGTGTGGCCACGCGCTTCAGAAAAGCGTCGACACCGGGCGCATACTCACTGCGAAAATCACGCAAGCCAGTAAGATGCTCGGCTTCTGGTAAATTTAATTTCGTCCAATTCAAATTGTGATGCGGTTCGAAAACTTCATCGATATGAGAGGGAGGAATTAATTTATCCTTCCATCCGCGAATAGAAAGAATAGGAAAATTTTCGGGAAATTTTGCGAGCTGGTCTTGCATATCTTTGTGAAAAGACAGAGACCAAAAAACTCCGAGCGCTGCAGTAGCAGGCAATTTCAGTGCACCTAAAGGAAACGGAAATTTGTAATTACGCACAAGTTTCCATACCGACGGTAAGAAACGCGCCGTCGGTCCGCTGTCGCAGATCAGTGCTATCGTATCGACACAATGTCGTTTTGCCATTGCTTCAATTGCCGCCGCAGAGGGATTTGAAAAAGCGTAAACTATTTTTTTTCCTGGAATTTCATTTAAGAGTTTTTCAATTTGCGCTGCATAGACATGCTTAACGCCTATGGTACCTTCCGCGGTCACTGGCAAGCGTTTTAAAATATCTAAGGCTGTGCCGTTCAGCTGAAATGCAAAGGCGTCAAAACCCAACTCATTCACGAATTTGATATGTCGAAGTAGCTCGCGCTTTGAACCTTCGTAAAAATGAACAAAGAAGATCAACTCATCATAGCGTTTGCTTTTTGATAAATAGAATTCTCCCTCAAAGGGGAATTCTGATTTTGCGAGTTCTGTATAATCCATGGTGCAACTCCGACTCAGTAAGAGTGCCAGTCTCATGGAACGTTGTGAAGATAAAAAAAGGGCTCCCTTTCGAGGAGCCCTTTTCAGAGTTTTTAATCTATTCAGTTCTTAGTGTTTATGAACTGGATTTTTTGAAGGCCAAAGATCTGTCCAGTGAGCTGTACGACCTTCTGCTTGGTGAGTAGCTCCCAAAGCGTTTTCAGAAACGATCACTTTCTCAAGAGCCGTTTCAGCCAACACTTTGCCGCACGCTTCTACAACCGCTTCAGCGTCGATATGGTGGTAAGCGTAGATCTCAGAAGGGCGACCGCACTTAGAGTGTTTTACAACGCCCAAGGCTTCCTGGCGAACACCGATGATGGAACCGATGTTATCAAGCATACCGATCTCGCCGTCCGCTACAGATACGACAGGAACACGTTTACCAGCAACAGTGATCAAATCACCAGTGGATACGTCCTCTGATCTTCTTAGGAACAAGTTCGAGTTAATGCCCAATCCGTTTTTCAAGTATTCATAGTCGTTTTCGCGACCCAAGATACCGCACAACAAATCTTGTGAAGTAACTGCGATCACGTTTGCGTAAATACCGCGAGCAAGCAAAGCTTCGGAAGCTTTGATGCCTTCAGTAACCATTGTACCAAGAGCGAAGATGTTTACAACGTTATCACCTGGCTCGTAGCCAGCGTAACCACGGTAGTCGATCAAATAGTAAGCGCCTTGCAACACTTCTTCACGAAGAGTTTGCAAGATAGCAGCGTCATCCATAGCTGCCACTTCTTCTTCATTGATACCACCAGCAACTGGGAATTCAGCGCGAGCCAATTGACCTTCAAGACCTTGTTTGAAGCGAGCTTGAGTTTTCAAGTATTTCAAAAGATCTTTCTGTTCCACACCACGAGTTACCAGACGAAGCAATGTACCTGTACGGCCTGCATTGTCGTTCATGACGTGACGTTTGATTGTGTCACACATGATCCAATCAAGCTCGATGCAAGAGAACGGCTCCCAAGTGATTTGGTTCGGGATTTGGATGTCAGACTTCCAACCATGCTGCGCACCTTCTGGAGAAAGAGAAACACCTGATGGAGTACCAACGCAGATGAATGAAGATTTCCAGTAAAGGTTGTAGAAGTACTGATCCAATGCACGTTTGATGAAGAAGTCGTACACAGTCATCAATGGGATGATAGGCACACCTACGATGTCGCGCATTTTACCAAATGCACCCACGCAAGACATAACGTTACCTTCAGCGATTTCAAAACGAAGGAAGCGATCTGATTCTTCCTCGCCAGGAACCAAGTCAGGAAGCTTGTGGTCTTTAACGCCCAAGTCCGTTTCGTGGTCGACAACAACGGGAGCACCAAAGATTTTACCGTCCATCGCAGGATTCAAGTTCGTTGAAGTACCAACGTCTGGAGCCATAGAGATGAACAACTCACCCGGAAGTTTGAATGGCTTCTCAGAGTCAGTGAGAGGTTTTTGTTTTTCAGTCAATTTGGATTCATCAAGCGGAGTGTTCGCAATACGAGTCAACTTAGCCGTCAACTGACCAAGCATCCACTGTGTATGCGGGTAGCTTGTCATTTTCGTGTTGATATCCAAAGCTTGAGGGATTTCGCCGAACTCAGTCAGCTTTTTCAAGAAGTAATCTTGATTCTTAGCTTTCAAAGCGTATTGCGCTTTCATTTCGCCAAAGATTTTTTCAGAGCGAGCTGCTAGGAATTTACCAGCCGCAGAGTTTGGATCAAGGCGTTGGTACAAAGTGTCGCCCGTGATACCTTGAGCAGCTTTAAGCGCGTTCACTTCGTCCTCTTGTGGAAGAGAGCTGTGATTGCCTGGTTGAGCCGCAGCTTTCAAGCCCCAGCCCTTAAGTGTATGCGCGATGATGATTGTTGGGCGACGTTTAGAAAGCTTAGATTGCTCCATCGCTTCAGCAAGAGCGATCATATCGTGGCCACCGAAGTCGCGGATCGCATCGAACAACTCTTCGTCAGAAACACTGTCCAAGAATTTCTTCATGTCAGGGTGTTCTTTAGCGATACCTTTTTTCAAGGCTTTCATGTCTTGAACAAGAAGCAATGATTGAAGTTCATAGTCTTCTAATTTGTTCTCAAGGAAGTTTTTGAAAGTTTCGCCATCTTTTTTAGCGAACAAAGCTTTACGTTTAGAACCGTGACGTACTTGGATAACTTCCCAGCCGTTCGCAGCCATTGTGCGCTCGACACGGTCAGCATCAGTTCCATTCATGATTTCTTTATTTGTGATACGGTGACCATCAAGGGATTGACGGTTGTAATCCAGGATCCAAGTCAAAGAACCGATTTCGCGCTCAGCGAAGTCAGGAACAGCTTCATACATGGAACCTTCACGGAATTCAGAGTCACCGCAAACTGCCCAGAAGTGTGCATCTGGAACTTCATAACCGTGTTCGCGAGCGTAACGGTAAGCAAGTGCCATGTAACCAGCTTCAACAGGTGGAATACCTACTGTACCAGATGGGAAGAAGTTGTGGTGATCCGGATCGTATGCAGAGTGGTAAGATTGGAATACGAATTCAGAACCATCAGTGAACTTACGAAGACCATTCATTGCTTGGTCTGCTTGTTCTTGAGTTAGTTTTGAAAGATCGTTTTTAACCAAAAGATCCAAAAGATAGTTGTAAGAGTGATCAACTGGAGAAGCATGCGGTTTGTTCGCGATGTGATCGAAACCAGTTTTAGCCATCAAGTGCAAAGCGCCCATGATGTGAAGAGAGCTGGCACAAGCAGCAGGGTGACCACCGATTTTTGGGTCGCCTTTTTCTTTGTCAGAACGATGATTGGCTTGCCAGATCATTTGAGTTGAAAGGTAAAGTGCACGGCGTGCGATCACGTCCAAAACTTCAGGGTTCACACCCTTCAAGCCGTCGGATTTCGCAGTCTTGTTTTTAGAGTCTGCCACGATGGTTCTCCTTGAGTATTTACTTAATCAATTTAACGGAGCGAAACTAGCATCCTCGAGAGGGAGACACAAGGTTTAAGGCCTTGAAAATGGGACCTTTTCCTCTCTGCTGACGCAGTGAAAAACATGCTCTGTCAGCCTGGAGTTTACACCCGGAAAACGGGTGGATCACGCGTGGGTCTCACAATGGTTCTAGATTGGACCAAATACGAGGCTTTCATTCGAGAATTCAGGATGTTTGGAGAGGTTGTTTAAGGTCCCTTAGTGTAAAAAGGGACCTTTTTGAGAGTAAATTGCGGTTTTTTAGTCACAGAAACGGGGCGTCGTTATTAAAAGCTCGCGCCGACGTAAAGGCGGAGGAGTTGGTACTGCACTTGATCGAGTCTGCTCTTTTTGTCCTTCAAATCACCTTGAGTGTAAGAGGATGTCGTATCGATAGACTGACCAGTCACGTTGCTAGCAAGGGGAATGGAGGCGCCGAACCAGTCACAACCTAAAGTAAAGTTAGACCATTGCCATTGATTACCGATCAACACGTTGGTGTACAGAACATTTCCTTGGAAGTTGTATGCATCAGCCACTGTGTCTTCATAGTTGTAGCTATAGTCAATCGTGCGGTACCCAAGACCACCTTTTACATAAAACGTATTTCCAGTGAAGTGTTTGATGTTGATCGCAACTGAGTTCCCTTTGTTGATACGTTCTGTTCTTGCGTTATCAAGCATAAAGATTTGCCATGTATCTTTGTCGGATTTGTTTTGGCCACCACCAACTTCAAGTTGCAGAATTGTTTCGGGCTTCAAGTACATACCCAATTGAACACCGAAGTAGCTTGTTTCAGATGGACCAAGAGACGAACTCTCAAGGGCCACCATAAACTTTTTGTCTTTACGGTTTTGCGAGCTCGTGCTGCTCGTGGAGATTCTTGTAGGTTCTGTAAGTTGAGAATCTTGCGCCATTGCGCGAGTTCCAACGAAGCTAAGACTAAGGATAACTGTAGGGATGATATTTTTGATTTTCATATATTTTCCGTTTTAAATTTTAAATTTAATTATTATTGCATTGCTGAGTAAGATGAACCGTCTGCATTGACACATGTTTTGAAGTCCGACGTTTGGAATGTCACCTTGTCCTTCATCGTCAATATTTCTTCAGAGATAGCGATGCGGATGTCATCTTCGATCAGTGTTTTCGCACTCATTTTTGCTTCTGAGATCATGAAGCAACCGTCTTGATGTGAAGTAGAGGCAATGATTTTTCTGCGAATATTAGCGCCAATGACTTCAGTACCTTCGGCATTCACAATTAAATCAAGGGAGTCTTGTGTTGCTCCTTCTTCTACAAGATATGACTGTGTTGCCACACCATAGATTGCAAGAATCTTGTTTTGTCCGTTATGCTTCTCCATGACGTTGGCAACAGTTTTGGAAACACGGGCCTGAAAATTACGTAGGACTTCCTTAGTATCCTCATTCGTAACAACGATTTGAACCGTATTGTTCTCAAGAAAATTTACATCAAAGCTGCACTTAGCGTGGGTGTTTGTTTTGATGCCACGGCAAGTACCATTTAAGGATTTTGCCCACTTAGCCTTTTTAAGAAAAGCGATGATTTTTTCTGCAGGGATTTCTTGTTCTTTGTCTTTTGAAAGCTGGTAGTCAGAACTATCGTCATCAAAAATATTGTTAAAGCCCTTCAGATCATTTGCAGTTGGATTCGCAGACATATTCATCACAAGGGATGTCGCTTTGCGAATTCTGTTGTAATCCTTTGTCGCTAGTTCAACCTTTTTCTCCGTACTATCAAGAGTGTTGCAAAGACTTGCTTGGAACTCAGCGATAGTTTGATACTTCAAACATTTTTCTTTTTCACTTTTCATATTGAACAAGTACGAAGTCATAAGGAATTCGTGAGTAATCAATGTGGCTTGTTCGATTTCACTCATTTGAGCAAAGGCCTTTGCATCAATCCAAACTTCATTTTCAGTTTGTAAAGCCAGTTGCTCTGTAGAACCTTCGATAAACTCAACGCCCAAAGTTTTCTTACTCAAACTTTTCAATGAAACAGGAGCTAAGAACCATGTTTTAGATTCAAACAACAGGTTCAACCATTTTTTCGTGATCTCGGCCTTCTGGGGATCTTTTTCGAGGTTCGTTAAAGCCTCAAATTTTTGCGCCAAAATATTTTTATAAGCCGGAAGATCCAGGGGGTTAACAATGTAGCTTTCGTACATTTTGCCGTTAACTCCATTACCGCCGTTACCGTCAGTAGTGCCATCCATTTGGGAGCCGGCCATCGGAGAAGGGTTGCCTGCAGAGGATTGTTTAGACTCTGAACAAGCGACGTTTAATGTCATACAAAGCGCCAGGACGGCGATACCGCATGTATTTAAAAACATTGAGTTTTTCATATATATTCCTATTCAAAAAGTTAATGTTGCGAAACTGGGACCAAGATACCTGACGCTGGTTGACGCATCCAGACTTATTGAGTAAAAATAGGATGAGTATTTTTACTAATAGTAAAAATGGAGACCCCATGATTTCTGTCTTCGATTTTAAAGATTACCGTGAGTTTTTAAGGGCTTGGCTTGAGGAACAACCAGGCCGTGGGGCTTCCAGTCGCTTGGCCGAGACCATGAATATCAGTCCCTCGATGATGAGTTTAGTGATGAAGGGGGAGAAGAACTTCACTTCCGAACAAGCGATTGAGCTCGTCGAATATCTCGCCCTCAACGAACTCGAAAGTGATTACTTTTTTGTGCTTTTAGAAATCGGAAAATCAGGTTCGTATAAATTCACTCAGCGTTTAAATAAAAAACGCGATCAGTTGCTGGCTCAAGCACGCAAGATCACGAATCGCGTGAAGAAAGATATGGAACTGACTGAAGAGCAGAAAAGTGTTTACTATTCGAGTTGGCTTTATACAGGCGTTCGCAATCTAGCTGCGTGTCCAACTACTCAAGATGTTCATAAAATTTCCGAGCACTTGAATATTCCCATGGAGAGACTGCAACCCATAGTAGATTTTCTGGTGGAAAATAATTTGTGTAACCTGGAAAAAGGACAGTTGTCGTTCGGCCCCCAACACACTCACAACTCGGTGGATTCCCCGTACGTGAATCAACAGCACCGCAATTGGCGCCTTAAAGGCAACGAGATGATGGAACTTCGTCGAGAGCAAGATTTATTCTATACCTGCCCAATGTCTTTATCCGAGGAGGCCTTCGAAGAAGTCAGAAAGCTTTTACCGACGGTCATTCAGCAAGTATTAAAGATCGTTGGGCCGTCCCCGTCGGAAAAGGTCGCGTGTTTTAGTTTGGATTTCTTTAAGTACTAAAGAGAGCTTGTGGATTGAGCTTCGTGAATGCGTTGCTGTGACCAGTTCAGTGTTTGCAACACCACTTCACGAATCTTCACCCAGTCGGTCAGATCAGCAGGGATAACAAGACCGCGCAGGTCAAAGCTCATGTATTCGTAAGTTTTGTATTCTGTCGTGAAGATCACGCGGATAGCGCCCGTTTGTGGATCATACTTGGACGAGTACGGAATTGCTCCATGCATGATGCGTTCTTTGATTTTCGCTAGCATCTCTTGGGATTCACTCGTGAAACGTTTTAAATTTTGAGCTTTGTCCTTCACGATCGTTTCACGATATTGTTTGATCGAATCAAGAGATGTCGATGAAAGACCTTGAGAGATCAAATCCAAATCCCGTTGTGCAATGGACGCTGAATCCGTTAGCAAATGATAATCCTGTAAATGCGTTTCGATTTCATCGACACGGAAATAGTTCCCATAATTCACAGATCGTCGTCCCTCGGAATTCATCAGCTCCAAGCGGGCAAGGCTCATTTTTCCGGCGCGCACTTTTTCATGTTCTACGGAATGAAGTTGTTCGTGTTGCAGCGTCGAAGTGACACCTAAAAGATTCAGTTTAAAGACATGAGGTCCGACAAAGATTTTATCATCAACGAAATGACCGAAGTATTTGTAGTTATAGAGATAAAGAGGATCAAGAATCACCGGCACTGAGGTTTCAACCAGAGACTTTGCGATCGCATCACCCTGCGCGTTTCCACGCAACTGATAGCGAGAGTAGGTGATCGTTTGGCCTTTGATATTCAAAGAGGTTGGAATCTTTCCGTAAGCGATTCCCGCAAGTTTAAAGTAAGCCTCGTTGGATTCTGCGATTTTTTGAACTTGTTGAGCCAGATCTTTAGGCGCAGCGGTGCCTTCGCTTTTTAGCGTTTTTACGAAGACTTCAGTTTGCTCACTCAAGCTATCCAAAGCGGAATAGCTTGAGGCGCACAGAAACCTGCCGCAATTTTGGCTCGCCTCTGCCGAGTTCTTCGACAAGAGGATCGCGCCTATAAGGATTGAAGCCTTAAAGACCAAATTCATGATTTTTAGTGGAGCAAGCTGGATGCCAGTGGAGTGTCTCAGAATGAGACACTCGCATAGATATTAGATATTACGATTCAAGAACGAAGTCCCAACGGATTTTCACAGTGCCATCGCCTTCGATGATACCTTTCGGAGGATTTGGGAATGGAGCAGCTGCGCGGAATGCTTCAATCGCAGCATCATCCAAGTCACGAACGCCCGAGTCGCTCATCACTTGCACTCTTACCAAAGTTCCTTTGTCATTTAATACGATCATCAATTTTGTGACGCGATCTTGGCCTGTTGAAGCAGGGGATCTGCCTTCTTTAAACATCTTAGAAAGTTTTTCGCGCACGCGACCTTCCCAGTGTTGAGCCAATTGACGACGGATGCGGTTATAGTACGAGTAATATTTAAACTCGCGCGTATTCAGCATCGTCTCAAGTCCTTGATCGACATCTTTAATATAGTCGTTAGAGCGACTTGTATCAGCGCCATCTTTAGAAACGTCTTCGCCAGCACCTCGACCAAGGCCTTGGCCCGCATCAGCCGTTTTGCGGTCAGCAACTTTTTGTCTTTCAAGAGCCTCAACCGCGTCGAAATTTTTAAAAAGATCGCGCGCGATTTTTTCGCGTTGTTCAGGCGTCGCTTTTGTTTCAACTTTCGCTTCGGACGATTTTACTTTGCCATCGCCCTTAGGTCCTGTTTTTGGAGGAGCCGCCTTTTTCAAGTTCTGAAACTCGCCGTGCTCTTTCGCGACTGTCTGTTTTGTGACTGTTTGATTTTTTACGCTCAAAAAGCGCGAGTTCACAGGCTCAGTCTCGTTGATGGACTTTTCATTTTGCTCAACCACTTGGTTCTTAGGAACCATAGGAGCCGGAGCTTTTTTTGCCTGTTCCGTCTGTTGTGCCGCCACTAGCTTTTGCATGTCCTCAGGAGTTAGCAAATCAATGCTAACGCTCTCCTGTTTTGGAGCTTGCAGCTGTAACTTCTCTGCCAAATAAAACCCTCCGAACACTAAAACGTGGACGGCGATGGAGAGTAGCACATACTTTTTGAAAGACGGTGACTTCTTCATAGGACCTCACCCCTTCCTATCGGTATTATGACACCTCAACATGATGAAGAGGTGAGCCAGTTTCCAAGAATTCGACAGAGGTCTAGGCCCGGACTTTGACGTATGAAAGCCTTTAGGTGAGAATGTAACTTCTATGAAATTTGACTGCTGGTATTTAACAGATAAAGGCCTACGACGTGAATCAAATCAAGACTCATGCCTCGTGAACAAAGAGTTAGGTCTCTTTGTTGTCGCTGATGGGATGGGTGGGCATTCTGGTGGCGAAGTAGCATCCAGCATGGCTGTCGAGACAGTTGAAGAAATTATTCTTCAACCTGGATCAGCAACCCGTTCACCTCGAGAGTTGATTCAACATTCTTACGAAGAAGCCTCTCGCAGAATTTTTGATAAAGCCGCAAATGAGCGACCGGAACTTGCCGGAATGGGCACGACGATGGTGATGGCTTATTTGCGCGGTAAGCATTTGTACGTCGGAAATGTTGGGGATTCACGCTGTTACATGTATAAAAAACCGCAGCTTTGGCAAATCACGGAAGACCATTCTTTGATTAATGAGCAATTGCGCGCCGGTGTTATGAGTGAAGAGCAGGTTCGACAATTTGTAGGTCGAAATGTGATCACGCGCAGCGTGGGATATGAAAGAGAAACATATCCAGATATTATTGAAAGAGAAATTGCCTCTGGTGAGATGTTCTTAATTTGTTCAGACGGCCTTTCTGGTCTAGTTGAAGACCAAAAAATTTGCGACATCATCAATAAAAATAAACCTGACAAAGTAGTTAAAGCCTGTGTAGAACAAGCTCTTGCAAACGGTGGTGACGACAACGTCACTGTTATGTTGATTCATTTTTACGAGTAAGCGGTTAGTGAAGAGGGGAATTTTTGGATAAAAAGAAGGTCACGCTATTTATAGTGAGTAACCAAACGGGTAAAACTCGTAAACTGGTGCTCTCTGCAGCTTGGCTGAAGGCAGCGTCCTTTATTTCTGCCGTTATCATCATCATCTTCGCAGCTGGTATGGTCGATTATTTTGGTTTGCTATTGCAAGCTATGGAAAATAAACGTCTTAAAGCTGAAAATGCACAGCTTACAAAGCAGTTTCAATTAGTCGAAAGTAAAGTCAGCGCCTTAGAAAATTCTTTAGAGCGCGTAAAAACATTCACGACAAAACTTAAGCTTATCACGAATGTGGATGCGGAAGATCGTATTACTAAGTTAACCATGGGTCCGAAACCAGCTCCAAATCAGCCGGTCGAGGAATACGAACCTATGGAAGCACGTGACGATGGCGAAGGTTTAGCAGCGCAGGATCCAGTATTCGCGAATAAGAAACCTTTGAATGATCAAGCGGGCGAATTAGCAACTGAAACAGCTGACAAAGATTATGCGTCTTTGGTTATCCGTATTGAAAAGGCCGTTAAAGAAACTCAGTTAAAAGAACAATCTGTGATCGATTTGTGGGAAAGCTTGTCAGAGCGACAAAGCTTGCTAAATGCCACGCCGAATATGAAACCGGCTAAGGGTTGGATCACATCTCGCTTCGGTTATAGAACTTCTCCATTTACGGGGAAAACGACTCTGCATGCGGGTCTAGATATCGCCGCGGCTCCAGGTTCACCTATTTATGCGCCAGCGGATGGTGTGGTGATTTTTGCAAGTTATGATGAAGGTTACGGTAAGCTTGTTAGTATCGATCACGGATTCGGTGTAACAACTCGTTTCGGTCACATGTCACAAATTTACGTTCAGGTTGGCCAACGTGTTAGCAAATGGGACGTTGTCGGCGCCGTAGGTAACACCGGTCGATCGACTGGCCCTCACTGTCACTATGAAGTACGCATTAATGGCACGCCAGTAGATCCAATCAACTACATCCTTGACGAATAAGCGGTTCGTGAAAAGCTGCCAATCGACTTAGTTGTCGGCGGCATGCATGCTCCGCCTCGCGCTTGACCACTTTTGACGTACCTTGGTTCTGTGTTTTATTCTGGCTCGCCTGCGGCATCGCGTTTTTCATTTGGATTTTGCATCATTGAACTTCACAATTTTGTTGTGGAGGTTTTTCTATGCGCGCATTCATTTCAATTTCATTGATTTCCATGATTTCTTCGGCGTCTTGGGCAGCGTTGCCTCCGCAGTTTGCTGACTGCATGAGTACTGAGGGAAGTGCCTCTTCCGTTTACGATGTGAAAGAGATCGCTAAAGTCGCGAAAGTGAATTACTGCCAAAATCAAATTGGTCTGACGAATAAGTACGATACGATAGATTTGCTAAAAACTCGCAACGTGAACGTTGGCATTTCTGTTTCTAAGACGACTTATACTCAGGAGGACCTGAGTGAACTTGCGAAATCTGGATCTTATGTCTTGTATGTGGATGGAACCCGTATAGCGAAAGAGTATTTAAATGGATTGGCGTCTCAAGGCGTGCAGCTTGTTGTGATGAGTGCTACGGCAGGCTTGGCAAATGCTGATTTGTTGAATTTAGCTAAGACCCGTCCCTTTGTTTACAACGTAAATTCAACTGTGGTGAAGGAGGACGTCAAGGCGCTCGTTGCTGCAGGAGTGACCGTGGTGTTTCGGTCCAACGCTTCGGGCTTAACTAAAGAGCAGATCGTGGAGATCGCTAAGGTGAATCCTGACTTGGTCACGCTTTCACCTTAGCATTCTTAAGACTAGTACGTTGGGTTCGTTTCTTGGCAACCCAACTCGTCGATGATGGATTTCAATTTTAGAGCTTGAGTTTCATAGCCATTGCGAACCAAATCTTGCTTGATTGTCTCAACCAGCGGTTTTTTACCGTAACGTGCATCCAAATCTAAGTTACCACGGCAAACTTGAACTACGTTTTTGCCAATTGTGATGTCGACGATTGGATCAACCATGTCGCACAGGAACTGGATGGAACCCACCAGTTCCAAAGCTTGCGTCCATTGCAACCAAGCGGTGTCTAAATTCTTACAAACAACTTCCATCGCGTTGCGGTTGCCTGTTAGGCGCTTATTGGACTTATTCAACTGCACTAGGTTTTTAGCCTTTTCAGTTTCCGTCGAAATGATCTTTTGCGATTTTGCCGAGACTCTACCATAGATATCGATGGGCTTAATAATCGATTGGTCTTTAGCATCGCTTAAGTTCAAGGCGTTTTTTCTTAACTGTTCGACAGCTAGGTTGAAATTGGACAGAGCCATATTTTTAGCATCAACAGTGTGATTAATCCAATCCATGGTTGGGGAGCTGTTGTACCAAGACGCGTGACTGCCGAACAATGCATACTTGATTTGCTCTGTATTTTGCGGAAGTTCCGAACGGTTGAACACAGGATTTTCTTTCGTCAATTCTTGCATTGCACGCTCGACACGGCTGATTGTTGTCATCTTTTCTGCTTGATCTTTTAAGTCCTGATAATCAGGGCTTTTCGCCAAAGAGTCTTCCAAATCGCTAGAGGCCTTAGCGATCTGACTTTGAGTGCTCAATAACGCTGAGTAGATATTTTTCAACCAGTTCATACCTTGATTTGCGCACTCAGAAAGTTCGTTGGAACGTGCCTTCTCCAAGTTAAAACCAAGAATTTGCTTTTCAAGAACACCGTTCACTGTCGAGAAAGACTCGGCATCGATCTGTGCCTCGATATTTCCTTTGCCCAATTCGTAAAGATTTTGGAATGCCGTCGCTGGGAAAACCATGTTGGTGCTGAGTTTGTTGTTCGCAATGACCGTCATGCGGGTTTTAAAATATGTGCACAAAGCAAGATTGTTATTCCCACCCGAGCTATCATTCATGGAAGATATTTTTTTATTCAGTATCGTGTACGCTTGGTTGTCTTCTGTATACTGCTTTCTAACTTTTTCGATGAAGGCCATGCTTTCTTTTTTATGATTGATCAAGTTAGTCATTTCAGCAGAGGCTTGTGATGACAAGGAACCCTTATACAGAGACATGTTCTTTTTAAGCTCTTTCGTCATTTCGCTGATACGGCCCGATTGAGTCAATTGCATGTAACGTACTTTATTTACGACTTTCACAACCTGACACGTGTTTTGAAGGAAAGCTTTTCTTTGATCAGAATTATCCATATCGATGGATTTACTTTCCAATATGGTTTTAAGAGCGCTAATACCTGCGGAAGCCGCAGCGCCACCCACTACGAATGGCAAAGCCGGAGCCAGAGCGGCATTCATGGACACCGCATACAGAGCCACAGGGGTTAAACCGTTGATTAATTCATTGAACGACGTTAATAGACCACCTTTGCTCATAGTATCTCTGCCGCAGGCAGAATTTAAAAGGGCGTTGTCGTTCAGCGCTTTACCTATTGTATTTGCAGAACCAAGTGTCGCTGTAACGGCGTCATCTAATTTTTTCGTGTCAATCTGAGTACCAGAAGGCGTTTTCATGATCTGTTCAATGATCGCCATGTTGTCTTGGATGATAGTACTTTCGGATTTGATAGTGTTACCGCTGGTTTTTTGGCAGTCAGAATTACCATTAATTTCAGCTTTCAAGGCACTCAAAGCTTGATAGATGCCACTAGTACTTGATGAGTTTTCAAACATTGGGCAGCTGAATTCTTGTCCAACTTGAGCCACCTTCATAGTAGGGCGTTTAGAACCGTTGTTATTGTTATTATTATTATTGGTATTATTTCCGCCCGAGGGTTGCGTTACGATGGGAGATGAACCGGATTGTGGGCGACCCGATGGATTCCCAATGCGATTTTGTCCATTGTTTCCATTAGAATTGTTACCATTCCCATTGTTAGGACGGTTGCCTTGTTGTGAATTCGCATTGTTGCCGCCATTGTTATTGTTCGGCGTATTGGAATTTTGTTTTTGATTGTTATTGTTGGACGATGTGACTTGATCGCCGATATCAAAAAGATCAATTGGAAAATTCGACGGAGCATTCTCTGCAGCCAATGCATGTTTCGGCATCTGAGGCGCTAAGAATCCAATAGAAAGAACAGCTGCAAGAGCACATCTTTTCATGTTCATTTTATTCATAGAGAACATCTCCATCTCTGTCGAACAATTCAACGATTAACAATTTGGGCTGCTCAGTTCCGCTACTTTGCAGCGAGTGTTCGACGCTAAAGCGTTGAAAACACACGGGGTCAGCAGGGCTTTGCCTTTCCAAAATGTCAGCCGATCCATTGGTTTGCAAAAAGCTGTCCCAGGTTGAAACAGGTCACAGCGATGGTGTCACAATGACGACAACTGCAGCCATTAAGGGCACCTTTTGCACCGGGCACCTAAGGAGTCTTTGTTATTTGCAGCTGATCTCTATTTTACGGGGATTATAAGGGCGACGCCTGGAATGCTATTTGTATATGAATACTGTTATGGGATTTATTTGGTCTGTCCTGCTATTGCTATCGTCTATGTTGTGTGCTGGAAAGTGCATGGCAGGCGTTGAGTTATCGACGACCAAAAAACTTGTGATTCCCGTAGATAACGTGACTCCCAGGATCACCACTACGGATGTGAATCGAGTCATACCCACAGATAACTTAGGTGCAGAAACCACGTCATCAATGATGGGGCGAATTGCAGATCGATCTTTTAATCTATGGTTCAACTCCGATGTTGTCCAAGAAAGTCTATTGGGTCGAGTCGTGCAAGAAACTCAAGAAACTTTAAAAACTGATGTCGTAGTTCCTGCAGCCACTCAGCAGGGTATTTCTCATAAATTTTCCTTCAGGGTAGAGGCATTCCAAGCTTTAGCAAAAATGGAATATAAAGGATGGTTGAATGCGGCCATCAATTACAATGCACGAGCATCTGAAACTGATGTTGAAGTGAAAGAAAAAGTTTTCGACAACAAAGATTTGATAGTCAGTCACAAGGGAACCAGTCGTGACAGTCTAGCTATGATTGGCCTTGCTTGGCAGTGGTAATAAGTCTACGCTTATGCCATGGAAAAAATCGTATTTATCTCCGGAAAAAGAACTCCATTTGGCGCCTTCGGCGGATCTCTAAAAGATGTTTCAGGAACTGACCTAGGTGTCATCGCTGCTAAAGCGACTCTTGAAGCGGCAAAAGTAACTCCAGATAAAATTGATCATGTGGTATTTGGCAATGTCGTACAGTCAGGTGCTGATGCTGCTTATCTTCCACGTCACATTGGTTTGAAATCTGGTGTTCCCGTAAATGTTGGAGCGTTAGGTGTAAATCGTCTGTGTGGAAGCGGATTCCAATCATGGATTTGCGCCGCACAAATGATTCAAACAGGTGAAGCCACTGCGGTCCTTGCGGGTGGTGTGGAACAGATGTCACAAATTCCGTATGTTGCCAGAAAAGTTCGTTTCGATGGTATGCGTATGGGAAATTTCGAACTTGAAGACATGATGACTTCTGCATTGACGGATTCTTATGCTGGAACTCCGATGGCGATCACGGCTGAAAACTTGGCGGTGAAATACAACATCACTCGCGAACAAGTCGACAAATACTCGATCCAATCTCAAACACGTTACAAAGCGGCTTTCGATAAAGGTTACTTTGCTCAAGAGATCACTCCAGTGACGGTTGAAACTCGCAAGGGACCCGTGGTTGTCGAAAAAGACGAACATCCAAAACCAGATTCAACTTTGGAAAAATTGGCGACCATGAAGCCAGTCTTCAAAAAAGACGGTATCGTGACTGCGGCAGGTGCCTCGGGCATCGTTGATGGAGCAGTTTGTTCATTGCTTATGAGCGAAAGCAAAGCAAAAGAGTTGGGTTTAAAACCAATGGCTCGTATCGTTAGCTACGCGTCTGTGGGATGTGAACCTAGCATTATGGGGATTGGTCCTGCAGGTGCAGCACGCATGGCTTTGCAAAAAGCCGGTTTGAAGCTTGAACAAATGGATTTGGTGGAAGTGAATGAAGCTTTCGCCGCTCAATACCTGGCAGTTGAAAAAGAATTGGGTCTTGATCCAGCAAAAACAAACGTGAACGGTGGCGCGATTGCAGTAGGACATCCATTGGGTGCTTCTGGAACTCGCATCATGAATCACTTGGTGTTCGAGCTTCATCGCAGAAACGCTAAATATGCTTTAGGTTCTGCATGTATCGGTGGCGGTCAAGGGATCGCAATTATTATTGAACGTATTTAGTTAGATTGTAGGGCGTTATGGAAACATCTTTGAATTTGCACCAACGAGTGGCTCTGATTTCAGGGCCAATGACGACAACTGTTTCAAGTATCGTAATGACTTTGACCAGAATGGGTGCAGATTGCGTAATTCTGGATCCAGATAAAACCGTGGCATCTCCATTTATTAACCAAATTAACGATGCGCGTGAAATCAGTGACAAATACGGTCGCGCGTTGGCCATTCAAACAGAAATGAAAACTCCAGAGCAAATCAAAGATGCTGTTGGTAAAGCGGCAACGACATTTGGTGGCTTGGACATTTATATCGACGCTAACATGATTCAGAAACCGTCGCCAATTCGTATGGATGGTGGAATTGATCTGGTTGATGAGATGCTAGATCGTCACTTGAAACTTCCCTTGATGCTGACTCAAGCAGTGATCGGCTATCTGAAAAGCCGTAAAAAAGGTCGTATCATTTATCTTTTGAATGACTCTCCAGTCGCAAAGATTAAAGAAGACGTGATGGCTCACGGTGTTCGTTCAGGCCTTATTGATTTTGCCGGAGCCTTAGCGAAGCAAACTTCTGAATTCAACGTCACAGTGAATACTTTGACTGTGGCGTTAACTGAGGAATATATCTTGGCTCATGATCCTGAATCAAAATCGATCAAAGAAGCGATGGAGAAAATGAAAGCCATCGATCCGTCTTTGAAAATTACAGAAGCAGACAAGATCTCTCAAACAGTTGCATTCTTGGTAAGTCCAATGGGCGCAACGATGAATGGACAGAAGTTCTCTCTTTCTTAATTCGGTGATTCAATGAATTTGATTTTCCGTTTGCTTTATACACTTCTATTCTCCCGCTTTCGCTCGAAAGTGGGGGCGATGGACGAGTGCCTAACTCCGTACCGTTGCTGGCCAACGGATCTGGATGTTCTTCGTCATATCAATAACGGCGTCTATTTTTCTATGCAGGATTTGGCACGGGTCGATTACATGATTCGTATGGGTGCGATGCCTAAGATGAACGCGAACGGGTGGTACCCCGTGGTTGTCTCCGAGCGCATGAGATTTAAAAAATCCATCAAACCATTTCAGAAATTTCAAATCAGTACCAAGCTGGCTTATTGGGACGAGAAATACACATACATTGAGCATAAGTTTATTGTTAACGGCGAACCCGTCGCTTTCGGAATGATCAGAGCAAGGTTCCTTAAAAAATCTGGTGGCTTGGTTACAACAGAAGAGCTTATCAATTTGGTCGGGGTTACTTCCGAAAGGCCACCACTGAGTGATCATTTGAAAGCATGGATCGAAGCTGAAGACCGCCATCTTGAAGCGGTTGTACCGGCAAAAAAATAATTACAGCTCAAGGCCCATTGATTTTCCATAGGCCTTTTTTCGGGCTGAGTCCATGAAGTACTTAAGCTCAATCATAAATCGAAACTTTTCATGGAAGTGAGTTCCGCTGATTATAAATCCGCGTTTTAGCTTTGGTATAAGAACCGCAGGATTATTTCCGTGATGAATGCTGGTAACGACTTGAAATCCTTCTCGTTGAATTTCGGTCAGTACAAACTCTAAAAGTTTGGAATATATCCCACGATTGCGGTACTCCGACAGTACGGCGGAATTCTTCATATAGAAAGTTTCAGGATCGGTAGCGTAACCCACATGCCATCCAATGGGCGTTTCACCATCATAGATGCCTACTAATAATTCCCAGGGAGCATACTTCCTGCGACGTTCGTTGATTTTATTTTGTTCGCTCTCAACAATAAAGAAACCAGGAGCTGTGGTTCTATTGCTAAAGACATTATTAAAGTGAAGCTCGTGAATACGACTCAGCTCTTCAGCAGAGATAGTCTTGAAACTGATGTTACTCATACAGAACCTCCCGGGACTTTTATTGTACAAAGTTCTGCCAAATAAAAAAGCCCTTCTTTCGGAAGGGCTTTTTATTAGATTTTGAGATTGCGAAGGATTTTGTCAGCGCGTTCAAATTCTTCTGGCGCCACATAGATGCGGTCAATGATACGAGTTCCTTCATAGCGACGGAAAATCTCTGTCGATTGATTGATGGGAGTTGGATGGCTCCAAGGGTCCAATTGATCGACGACAAAGATCGTAGATGCGCGCTCTTCTGGTGAAGCCGTATGGTATTTTGACAAACGTGCGTGAGAACTTGCCCAGATCACTTCCAAGCCTTCTTTTTCCAAAGCTTTCTTCACCATCTCAGGGCGATCAGATTCTGTCGTATTATGCTGCTCTAGCAAAACTTTGAAGGGACGACGTTGTGCGATTCTTTGGGCCCATGGGTTGTCAGCAGAACGCAAGTGCTCGTGCAGGCGGTAGTCATTGTACAACGTGTATTCGTCGATATTACCAGGCAGTTGGAAGGTACAGTCTGGAGATGTCAAATAACGATTCAACATTTCTTCGTAAATGATCGATTTATGGTGACCGTAAACCATCAAGTGCATGTGGTGACGAGAAATCAAAAAGTCGTCGAATGAATACAAAGCACGGCGGTTCAAAGCCAAATACAATTTGTCTTCCACGCGGTGGAAAGTCATATTTTGAATCAACCAGTGAGAGTCGATTTTACCGTAGTTCGTTCCGCAGAAATAGGAGTCGCGCTCCAAGTAATCCATGCGATCCGCGTCGATTTCAGAAGAAACCAATTGCGACAGGATAGGGCGGAAGTCCACGCCGTTATCAACAAAGAAGTCATCAGGGCAGTGCAAAGCTTTATCGATCAAGCACGCGATGTAAATCGGAGCGATGTCACTAAAATTCTTTTCAATAGTCTCGGAGATCTTAGAATCAGTTACATACTTAATCGTATAGTCTTCGTGATTTGCACGACGATTTTTATACATCACCGTGTGGGCAGCATCGCCCCACTTTTGTTCTTCGTCATAAACTTTGATTTTAAGTTCAGATAACTGAGGCATTACTGTTTCAGTTGTATGAGATAACGGACCGTGGCCTACATCATGAAGCAAAGCTGCTAAACGAACTGTTTGGCGCAAACGGGTTTTCACGGAAGGTTTGGAGAATGGATAAATACGGAAGATAGAATCAAAAACTCTTCCAACCATATGAGCTACACCCACCGAGTGCAAATAGCGATTGTGTGTAGCACCCGGGAAACTCATCTCAGAAAAACCAAGTTGTTTGATGGCTCTTAAGCGTTGGTATTCAGCAGTGTCTAAGATAGCTACTTCAGGCTCTGCATAATAGATTGAACCGTGAATAGGATCTCTGATTTCCACTAAAAACCTCCGCTAAATCGTGATGTCTATATATGTAAGTTCAAAAGGGGGCTGTCAACGCTCCTCAAAACGACTTTTTAAGAAGCCATGACCAGGGCACTAGCCCTAGTTGTGAGACAGTTTATTAGGTCTAGATACAGAATGTAGTATTAGCGATTTGTAGTAATTTCAACCAGTTACGCCGCATCACACCCCATCTTTAGCCCAGTTTTGCATTTTTTTGAGACGTATCACTTTAGGAATTTTGAGACACACCGATCAGTAAGGGGAGAGATGAACTACCCAACGGCACTAGTAAGGTGCCTCGAGTTTCAAGGATCGAAACTCGGTAAATCTTCAAGGAGGAGGAATTATGGGTTTACGTATTAACACGAACACAGCTTCGTTGAACGCACAAAGAGTTTTGTGGGGAACGAAGATTGGTCTTGATAAGAGCATGGAAAAGCTTGCATCAGGATTCCGTATCAACCGCGCTGGTGACGATGCAGCCGGCCTAGCGATTTCTGAGAACTTAAAAGCTCAGGTTCGCGGTCTAAAACAAGCATCAAGAAATGCTCAAGACGGTATCTCCCTAGTCCAAGTGGCGGAGGGTTCGATGAATGAGATCTCTGGGATCTTGATTCGTCTAAGAGAATTGTCTGTACAAGCAGCTTCTGACACTGTCGGACCGACTGAGCGTCAGTTCCTGAATGTGGAGTATGATCAACTTGTATCTGAGATCGACCGTATCGCAGAAGGTACAGAGTTCAACGGAACTCAACTTTTGGCGGGTGTTGGTTCTATCTTGGATTTCCAAGTAGGTACTAGAAATAATCCTGAAATCGACCGTATTTCTTTCGACGCTTCAAAAGCTGACGCAAACTCTGCGGCACTTGGTGTAAACTTGACGTCTGTAGCTGATAAAGCTTCTGCGCAAAATGCACTAGCAGCGATCGATACAGCAATCGTAAGCGTTTCCGCTATGAGAGCTGACTTCGGTGCGATCCAAAATCGTCTACAATCAACTGTTTCGAATATCCAAGTTTCAGTTGAGAATATGTCAGCCGCTAACTCTCGTATCAGAGATGTGGATGTTGCTGAAGAGACTTCCGAAATGACTAGAAATAATATCTTGTTGCAAGCAGGTACTAGCGTACTAGCACAAGCGAACCAACAAGCTAACGTAGCACTTGGACTCTTGAACAAATCTTTCCAAGGTTAAGCGTCTAATGAACTTATCCTAACAAGGATGCTAGGGTAAGTTCCGACTCTGACCACGAAAGACCCGGTTCACGATCTTATCTTCAATGATCAGATCACCCTCAAGAGAACTTTCACTGCGGTGAAAGTTCCGAGTGTACAAGCCCGAAGCTCGCTTTACGAGCTGACAAATGATCTCTGTTTCCTGCGACGTGCCCCCCACTTAAATGTGGGGGACCACATTTGAAAAAACGCAGTGAAATGTATTTTGAGTTTTATCTTTTCCGACGGACTCATTCCGTTGATGACGACGATCCTGTCGTGTTTCTTTTTTGTCGTGCCTTGCACACGTCCTTTGTCGAAAAATTTCCTTCAAAAATAATTTAAAAATTTTAAAAAAACTAGACTCGAGTGACCTCAAATTTTTTCCGATGAGAATAGCGTCAGCTTATCGCAAGCCGACAATTTATTAATTTAACAGACGCACGGATCGCGTCTTATGCCAATGGATGGCAACACTTCACGGAGGAAGAAACATGATGCACGGAGGATAGAATGGGATTAAGAATTGGTACAAACGTGTCAGCGTTGAATGCGCAAAAAAACCTGTATATGACACGAATTAATGCAGACAGATCAATGGCAAGATTGGCTTCTGGACAAAGAATCAATCAAGCTGCTGACGATGCTGCCGGACTTGCGATTTCAGAAAATTTAAAAGGCCAAATTCGTGGTATGCGCCAAGCTAATAGAAATGCCAATGATGGTATCTCTCTAGTGCAGGTTGCAGAAGGTAGCTTGAACGAAGTTTCTAACATGCTTATCCGCTTGAGAGAGTTGGGTGTGCAGGCAGCTTCTGACACTATCGGTGATACAGAAAGAAAGTTCGTAGATGTCGAGTATCAACAGTTGAAGTCTGAGATTCAGCGTGTAACTGAAGCGACGAAATTCAACGGATACGAGCTTCTAAATGGAACTGGTGGAATGATCGATATTCAAGTTGGTGTTAATAATGATCCATTCCAGGATCGTATTAGCTTCAACGCCGGTGCAGCGAACTCATCGCTGGAAGCTTTGGGCCTAACTGCTGAGTCAGTAAGTTCTAAAGAAGGCGCTCAAACGAGCTTGAGCTTGATCGACACGGCTTTGACTTCGGTGAACGCGATTCGTGCAAACTTCGGTGCGCTACAAAATCGTCTGGTATCAACATCAAATAACTTGTTGATCGCAGATGAAAACTTGTCAGCCGCGAATTCTCGAATCAGAGACACTGACGTAGCAGCAGAGACGTCTGAGATGACAAGAAATAACATCTTGTTGCAAGCAGGTGTGTCTGTTCTAGGACAAGCGAATCAGTCCCAACAATTGGCACTGAAACTCTTGGGCTAATGCTGAAATAACGAATGTTAAATATCTAATTTAACTGAGCCCCTGATGGTTTAAATCCATCGGGGGTTTATTTTTGGTTTCAATTGATTTTCAAGTCGATGGTTTTAACAATGACTGCCATTTAGTGGTTGCCTCGGTGCGCCCTTTTTGGAATTTAGAGTCATGAACAAAATCTGCGTGTTTTTACTTAGCTGCCTGACTTCTTTCTCTGCATTTGGCTTCTGGGACCTGAACGACGTTTCATACTTGATGCCTTTACCTCGCAAAGTGGGTCAGGACCAACTTTTAAGCCTTAAATCTCAGGGGGCGGGTGGACCGATTTTACCGGTTCGCTTTATGGATACAATTCCGCCACTTTCTCCAGTGATGACACCAGACCAAACTAACGAAGCCTTACGTGTCGTGGCTATGCGTATTGATCCCTGCTTTCCTCTTCCGACTCCTCAGAACTGCCAGCGCCAGCTTCGCCTTGTTTGGCAGCCCCTTGAAGAAGGCAGATTTAAATCCCAAACGGTCGATGCAGCTTTGCACTCCTTCTATGTTTTGACAGATGAGGAGTTCATTTCTTTGCTGAATGACCTTCAGTCCTGGAAAGCTAAATATCGCATGAATACAACGGGTCTACCTTTGCAGATTCATCCGGTGTGGGCTCATGTGGAGGAAAACCATTCTTCCATCACGGATTTCAACAATGTCGTGCTAAAGTATGCGGGCCTTAAAAATCTTTCTCGTATCACTGCGATGGTTCTACGCGGTGCCGGGGATATGTGGGCGTTCGGTGGATTTGACGTTAAAGGCGGAAAGCTTCAGATGTTCAAGATTCATCGCACAGATCGCGCTGCACAGGCCTTTATCAATCGTGCGGTTCCTGCCGATCACTTTGATCAGGGCATGATCTCTCCCGCTCCTGAAGGTGACGATACCATTAATAGGATCGTAGTGAACTCTGCGAACCTGCAAACAGGCAATGAAGATTTAATTCGCAAGGAAGTTCTTGCTGCTTACCGTATCGAAAACCCTCATGTCTTTAATCCTGAAAACATGGATTGTGTGAGCTGCCACGTTGCTCAAACGGCTCGAGAATGGGCTGCGCGCAAACGTCCTGATATTAACTACACTGATTTGTTTCAGGCGGCTTCTTATAAAAACGCTAAATACAATATGCAAAACGTGACTCCCATCTTGAGTCACACTCAAAATATTCGTGCGTTCGGATACTTCATCGAGAACATTGCAATCAGCCAGCGTGTGATCAACGAATCTGCAGAAGTGGCAGACATCATTAACCAATTTGTGTCTTCCCAAAAATAATTGGCAGTCCAGTTTTAAGCTACATGTAAGGGCGACATAAGTGTCGCCCTTTTTCATGTCTTTCTTACGGAGTCAATTCACCAACTTGCGTCCTCTCCTGATCTAGTTCCGAATAAGAGCTACAAAAAAATATTTCCAATCAAGGAAGATTAAAGGAGAGGTTCATGAAGAAGCTGCTCGTTGTTTTAGCTGTGGGTTTGGCAGGAATGGTCGCGAAAGCAGAAACTGCCGATGTGTCGATGATGTCAGACGAAGTATCTATGCAAGGCGGTCGTACTTGGGTTTGCGGAATGCATTTCTCAGGTGTTTCGAAAGGCATCAAAATTATCGCCGGTAAATTCAAAACGACTGCATATGGTACTTTGAAATGTACAAGTTTCAATGGCACTAAATGGAGTCGTCCTGTGAAAATCACAATGGGGGCACATTGCATCGGGCCTCAAGTTGGACTTGGTTGGATCAAATTCCACGGAATCATGGGTGAGTTGAGTTTGTTCAATTCTGATCCAGATGTGATCTTGGGCAAATACTTGGCAGGTAATGGTGATGCTGCAGTGATCATCGGTGCAGGTTCATTCAAAGCGGTTAAAGTAGGCTGGCCACAACTTGCAGCAAACATGTCACTTAAAATCGCAACTGGTTTCGGTGTAACTCTTGGTATCGACCATCTTTACATCTCAGAAAATGGTGGCGAAGTTATCGAGCCGCCAACTCCGCACTAATGGATGGCTTAAGCGAGTTATGAAATGCAAAGAGGATCTGTTTCGCAGATCCTCTTTTTTGCTTACTCACTAATAGCTTCAGTGATGTTTTCCCATAGCACGGGATTTAATAGTTCTGAACCAATCATGAGCACTGGTTCAGCGTCTTTAGCCTTACCACGTTTAGCTTCCGTTGGTAAATGTCCTGTTCCGCCCGTATCATTTAACCAGGATCGGCGCACAGAGAGCGAGTTTGACACAAAGATGTGCGGAAAACTTTCTAACTCTTTTTTATTCGCACGACCGTATTCAAAGGTGCTTAAAACTGCAAAGTCGGGATTTGTTTCTATCAATTCCAATTTTTGAAAACCCAACTCGGTCAGATATTTAAACTTCTGACGACCTGGAGATTTGGAAGTAAAGATTAGGTCTAGGTTGCCCGATAGAAAATTTGCTTCAAGTTCATTGAGGTCAAAAATATCCAGAGTGATTTTTTTAACGCCCACTTCGGTGAAGCACTGACGACATGTATTCAATGCAAAATCAGAAAGACCTTCAAGTGTGCCGATGTGAAGTTCGCCGACCATTTGATTGTTGCTGATGCCTTGCAATTCTGTTTCTAATCTGCGAATCGATTTTTCAAAAATCTCGGCCAGCTGAAAGGCGACTGTTGTCCATCCAGATTTTCTTTTTGCAGAACGATCCAACAAAACGATTTTTAGCTCATCTTCGATTTTAGCGATAATTCTAGAAAGCTGTGGCTGGCTTAGACCCACATGAAGAGCAGCGGCCGATAAATTCTTAAAATTAACGGCTTTGGCCAGAATACTCATTTCATAATATAACTGCTGCATCGATGGTCCTTAAGACTTTTTGATATAGTTAATAAACGCGATAAAGCCGATAGCGACGGCCAGCCCAAATCCGATGAAGCTCATTGTAGGAATTCCAGCGATATGATTTTCAGTCGGATGAACCGAAATATAGGCCGAGCTTAAAATCAATGAGCCAATAATCACGCCCAAAAACAGTAAATTGAAAGAAACCTCGATGGATTTTTTCAATTCGGACATTTCTGCGACTTTAAGTCGGAAAGAATGATCAGGACTGTTGATTTTGCGGAAATAGAAATTGAGCTGTCGAGGAAGTGCATTTAAGAAACTTCTGGATTCGCGTGCGATCTGAGACATTTCGTCCATCACACGAGCAGGACCCAGTTGAGTTTTTGCAAGCTCACCGGCGAAAGATAATGAATACTGCAAAAAATCGAAATCTTTGTTGAGTTTACGGCCAATGCCTTCGACTGAAACAATAGATTTAAAAAACATCATGAGTTCTGTCGGAACCTTGATGTGATGTCTTGCTGCAATACCTGAAGATCTTAAAAGCAATTTACCCAAATTGACGTTCTTAAGTGTCAATCCATAGTAGGGAGCGATTAATTCGCGCAATTCTTTCGCAAACAGATCCACATTAACTTGATCAGAGAACGGGGCAAGATCGACATATTCAAACGCCAAACGCTCGTAATCTTCCATGGAAAGCGCCAGCAGCATATTTGCAATTGCGCCTTGGGCGCGTTTGTTCAAGCGGCCTACGACCCCAAAATCAATCAATCCGATATGGTTGTCAGGAAGAATAAAAAAGTTACCTGCGTGAAGATCTCCGTGAAATAATCCATCTTCGAATACCATTTGCAGGTAGGCGCCCAACGCGCGCTTGATAACTTCCTGTGAGGCATTCCCCTCACGAATTTGAGAATCCGCGCTCAGTGGAACCCCAGGCAGGGCTTCCATGATCAGAACTCTTTCTGTGGATAGCTCCAAATAAACTTTTGGAATTTTTATCGTCGGATCATTTTTAAAGTTTTCTTGGAAACGACGGATGTTGTTAGCTTCAACGATAAAGTCCGTTTCCAGCTCTAAAGTTCTAAAATATTCTTGAACGATTGCTTCGGGATTGAAGGGACGGCTCTCTGGAACATAGGTCACTAAAAGATCCGCCAGCAAATACAGGACATTCAAATCATCGTTAATAGTTTGAATAATACCGGGGCGCTGAACCTTGATAACAACATCTTCGCCCGAAGCAAGACGAGCCTTGTGGACTTGCGCGATACTTGCTGATCCTAATGGCTCAGGATCAATACTGGAAAAGGTTTTATAAAGAAGTTCACCGAATTCATCCTTTAAAACACCTTCAATAACATTAAAGGGGAGGGGTTGAACTCGATCATGCAGTTTTTCAAATTCAGTAATATAAGCTTCGGGAACTAGATCGGGGCGAGTGGCAAGGAGCTGTCCCAGCTTTACAAATGTGGGACCCAGCTCCTCGAAGCTCATACGCATACGTTCTGGCATCGAATAGGATTCAATGTCAGACGATGCATTTAAGCGTTCAATGACGAACTTACCGAGTTTTACCTTTTCCGCGACCTTGTGAAACCCGTGCCTTGCGAACACCCCCACGATCGTTCGAAGTCTCGCCGCGTTTTTTAGAGTCTTTCCGATTTGGCTTCCGGTCTTTAAGGCTGTCACTATTCTTCTCCGAGTAATCGTCATTATCACGAAGTTTGCTTTGCTCGGCAAACAGCAATTTCTTACTTAGTTTTGGTTTGTCTACAGAATCCTCACCCTTAGCTTTGCGGTGTTCAGCTGGACCCAGGATCATACGCAGCAAATTCTCGTCAGGACCCTTTTTCTGATCATCCTCACGAGCAGCAGGTCGGAATTGCATCGCTTTTTGCTGCTTTTCTTCCTGACCTCTTGAGTCTTGGCGTTTATCACCAAAGAAACGAGATTTTTGATTTGGATCTCTTTCTTGGCGTTGAGGTTTCTTCTGACCACGCTCATGATCGCGACGAGCTTTATTTTCGGTGCGACCTTTTTTGTCTTCACGAACGCTAAAAGATTTCTCATCTTTTTTATCACGGCGATCATCTTGGCGACGATCATCACCACGACGGCGATCTTCGCCTTTCCATTCGTTTTGACCTTTATCTTTCTTACGCAGACGATTTAAATACTTCTCTGCGGAACGAGCCGCTGAGGATTTTTCCCCACCCGTTTCATCATCGAATTCATCAGACATTTCGTCTTTGATTTCCATGCCGGCTTTTACAAAGTTAATTTGTCCCAGCTCTGGATCTGCGGCAGCTACCTGGATACGGATATTATCACCGATATTATAAGACATACCCGAGCGTTTAGCGATCAAGCGTAGGTTCTCTTCGTCGAACTCCCACTTGTCATTGCCAAGATCATCTAGACGAACTAATCCGTCGATATCGTATTCACGCAAAAGGACAAAAATACCAAACTTTGCAACTGAGCTGATCATTCCATCGAACTCCTGGCCCAGGAATTTTTCCATGAAACGAGCTTTTTTGATGGATTGAACTTGTCGCTCTGCCTTTGTAGATCTTTGTTCAGCTGCTGACAGAATTGTTCCTGCAGAAGCTAAGTCGTCCTCGCTCATTAAGCGATACTGATTGCTTTTGACGACTTGAGTTTTAAGCAGACGGTGAATGATCAAATCTGGATATCGACGAATCGGAGATGTGAAATGTGCATAGAACTCAAAGCCCAAACCAAAGTGTCCTACGTTGTTGGGACTGTATTTTGCTTGGCTCATCGATCTTAATGTCAGGATATTTAAAATTTGCGCTTCAGGACGATTCTCAAACTCTTCCAAAGCTTTAGTGAGACGTTTCTGTAATTTACCCTGGCCTAGCTTGGTTTTACCGCCAAATGTCGCCATGTACTTTTCAAGAGTACGGATAGCCATCTCATTGGGAGGTTCATGGATGCGGTAAAGCGCAGGAACATTTTTGCCGTGAAGGAATTTTGCAACGGCTACGTTCGCAGCTAGCATCATCTCTTCAATTAAGCGATGGGCAAAGAGGCGTTCAGAACGTTGGATATCGATAGGAACTCCAGCGCCATCGATGACAAGTTCTGTTTCTGGAATCTCTAGATCTAAAGAACCCTCTTTAAATCTTTTGGCCATCAGAATTTTTGCAAGATCGGCTAGGCGAAGGATGTTGTCTTTAACATGATTAAATTTTTCGGCGCCATTGCCGTCGATGACTTCTTGAGCTTCACCGTAGGTAACGCGGGCTTTACTTTCCATCACTGCTTCATAGAAATCAGAACGAAGCATCTCTCCCGTAAAGTCGAACTGCATTTCAGCGACCATACAAAGGCGGGGAACGTGAGGATTCAAAGAACACAAGCCATTACTTAGGACCTCTGGTAACATCGGAACAACAAAGTTCGGGAAATAAACGGATGTTCCACGCTCGTAAGCATCACGGTCAATTGCAGAACCGCCTTGCACATAGTGGCTTACGTCGGCAATCGCAACGTACAATAGAAACCCTTCATTATTTGATTCAACGTAAACAGCATCGTCGAAATCCTTTGCTGTAGCGCCGTCGATTGTAATCAAATCAATGTCGCGCAGATCTTTACGACCTTTATAGTCTCTTTCATCAGGAACGTCCTTAAAGCGCTTAGCTTCCTCTAAGGTCTCTGCGGAAAAATCTTGAGGAATATTTGAAGACAGGATGACGCGCTTGATATCCGTCAAAGGATCTAGGGCATTTCCGATGACAGATGTTACTTTTCCCGTAAATGACTTGCCATCTTCTGGATAAGAAATAACTTCAGCAGCTACCAGTTCTTTGTCTTTGGCGTTCATGGAGTCTTCGATCTTAATTTTCAGATCTTGTCCCCAACCTTTACCTTCATCGCGCAGAATTCCCAGCCTGTCATTCAAACGATAGAAGCGACCAACGAAAGTTTTTGTACCTCTAGCTACGACACGAATGATCTCGCCACGGAAACGTTCGCCACCTTTTTCAGGATAGACCTCGACAGTGACCTTATCATTGGTCATCACGCCTTCCATGGAGTTGCGAGGAATGTAAACATCAGGATGCTCTTTATCTTCTGGGATAAAAAAGCCGAAGCCGTCTGGATGTCTTTTGATTGTGCCTGTAAGGATCTTCTTTTTGTGCGTGCTCAAGGTTGCTTCCTTTACTCGATATAATGGTAGCACACTTGATGGGGATGTCGAAAAAAAAGGGACCGCGAAGGTCCCTTTTTAAAAATTAGAAGCTTGCTAAAGCTCCTAGAGTAACTATTTGCATATCTTTTGTTGGTTTTCCGTTTCCGTCATTAAATGTTTCATCAGCGTTGTCTGCGCGATACTCTACATAAACATGCAGATTTTCGCCCAGCGCTACTTTGTCATTTATCGTGAGGGAGTTCACTTTATCAGCATTTCCGTAAAGGCCTAAATGCATTGCCCCACGGATCATTTCATAGCGCGCTGAAAACGAATTGTTCCAGAGTTTGTAGTTCACTAATGCTGCCGTATCGTCGGACCAGCCACCGCCACCTGCATCTGGAGTGTAGATTTTAGAATCGTACATCATTCCAATCATCCAGCTATCACTGATACGATAAGTTGCCCATACGTTGGAGGAACTGTTTTCTGCAGTTCCAGTTGTTGGAGAGTTCGCCGTGTCTTTTCCAAAAAAGTATCCCGCAAACCACTGTAAATCGCCAAGCGTACCGTTGGCAGAGATCTCGGTAGTCTTAGTCGGTTTGTAGTCATCGCCGTACAGGTTATATTTAGATGAGTTATAAGATGATAAAGTTGCAGTTAAAAGGTCGCTCATCACGTATCTGCCGCGAATACCTTCATTGTAGCTTGGGGTGATGCCTTGGAAAGCGATGGAGTAGTTGTAGAATAGATTTTCTGATCTCAATACAGATTCAAAACCCATGGTCGTCAAGAAACGGCCTACACCTATATATATGTTAGGGCGTGGTTTATAGTAGACCTCGACCTGATCAAGCATTCCCAGATTATTTTTTACTGTTGTCGTGCCATTTGAATAATCGGTAGGTTGATAAACCAAACGTGCAAGAATCGATAGCTGATCAGTTTCTTTTTTAGCAAGAATTTGAGAGGTATTGATGCGATAAGTTTCGTTCTGAGCATCGCTCGAAAATGGTACAGCAATTCCATCTTGAGAGAAGTTATAATCAAAGGCGATCTCGCCGTTGACTGTGATTCCACCAATTTCCGCTGCATATACAGATGAAGTTGCAAGAGTCATTAACGTCAGAAGTTTGAAAATGCGCACCAGGTTTCTCCTTTAATTTACGTTTTGTTTATTGGATTCGTTCACCGCGTGTTTGTCATTTTGTGACTGTGTGAACAGACCAAGGTCTAGTTAGATGACATAAAATTGATTGTCTACTGGACCATCATCGAGTGTTAAACGACTAGTTTGAGCTTTCGCGTCAATGAAAGTTGTTTTGATCCTAAGTAATCACAGATTTTTTTGTGGATATCTCTCTTTTCAGAGGGACATTGAAGAAAGTATCGCCTTTGATTTGTCTGCACAAAACTGGCTGCTGTCGCGGGTTTGCTCTGCAAATAATTTATTTTTTTTGAGGTCACTGGAAAAAGAAACATAAAAATTTTCGTGCAAAATTTTGGAGGAAAGTTGCGAAGTAATTACTCCACTTTTTGATCAATCCCGATGTTCCCCGGCATTTTTGTTGTTGATCTTGTCCAAGGTCCTATTTAGCCTTTTTTTATACGAAAATACTTTTAAACGATTTGAAAGTTCAAAAATTGCAACGAAACGAAAGGATGCATTTTATGAAAAAACTTTTAGCAATCGCGGCTACTCTTGCAGCTAGCTCAGCATTCGCAGGCGTTAAATTGGAAGTACGTTCCGATTACGTTAACACTCCAGACTACAAAACTGTGAACGGTACAACTGACATCGGTGGTACTTCTTTGTTCACTCCATCTGTAGCTCGTCTTTACTTGAACGGTAACGTTGGTGAAGCGGTTATTGAATCTGCTTGGAACTTGCGTTCTTTCGCTCCAGAATTTGCGGTTTCTCCATACTCTGGAACTTCTGATCTTAACAAAAACATGACTGTTGATAAATTCGTTGACCACTTGTGGGCTGGTAAAGCTATGGGTCAATGGATGTTCAAAGCTGGTAAGCTTGAAACAAACACTGGTGGTTTCGAATTCCAAAAATCTCTACATGGCGATACATACTTAGTATCTATGGCTAACAGAGGTGTTGGTGGCGTTATCCCGTCTCTTGGTGGTGCGACTCCTTACTTCATCCAAACGGGTGCTCTAGTAGCTAACCCAGAAAACTCATCTGGTGTATCTGCGGCTTACACTTTGACTGAAAACCACAAATTTGAAGTTCAAATCACTAACCAATACAATGGTTCAACTTGGACTAACTACGGTACTGTGAACGGTACTTCAACTAACGTTAGATCATCTGACCGTGGTCACCTTTACGGTTTGAACTACCTAGGTTCTTTCGTAGACAAAATGTTGGTTCTTAACTTGAACTACACTGCTGGTACAGGCGACGTTGCTCCAATCGGTGGCGCTATGACTGGTAACCAATATGAGTTCATGGCAGCTTCTCTACGTGTAGCTCCAATGGCTGACTTGACTGTAGATCTTGAATACTTCGGTAACAAAGACACAGTTCACTCTGGTGCAACTACTACTGATTTGAAAACGAACACTACAATCGTAGAAGCTCGCTACAACATCAATGGTTGGGTTCCAGTTCTTAAGTACGAAATGTCTGAAAATAAATCAGATACAGCTGCTCAACAATTCAAACGCGAAGCTTATGCTGTTGCAGTTGAGTACGTACCTAAAGCTGACGAAGCTTTCCGTTACCACGTAGCTTACGTGTCTTCTAAAGACAAAGACTTCGGTGCAGCTGGTTACCAAGATATGACTAAAAACCAAATGGTTGTTGGTTTCAAATACATGGGCGACATGGCTAAGTAATTTGATTCTCACTTGCTGAGATCATAAAAAAAGCCCAGGGAAACCTGGGCTTTTTTGCGTTTAAATACCTATGAATTTTTAGTATTCCTTAACGGACGTGATCGCGTCGTTCAAATCCTTAGCAAGAATTCTTGCTTTGTCTTCAGAGAAATTTGTTTCCAACCCTTTGATAATCAATTCAGCTTGGGACAGTGCTTGGCCAGCACTTCTTGTTTTACCATTGATAACAACGACGGCTTCTAGGCTTGGAGCCTTTTCTTTTAACATCATGATTTGAGTACGTAGTTCGTTAAGAGCAATTGATTTGTTCTCTACGGCACTTTTGCCACCAAGATCCGCCATATTTGCTTCGATTTTTGTAGCCGCATTGATCGCTAAATACTGAGTATCTGGATCGTTCATCATCATATCTTCTTCGGAGGCGTGGGTTTTATTGATTACGTTTTCGTCTTGGGCAGACATAGCCATCGCTTTAACAGAACCCAACAACATGATGATCGCCATAGCTAACATTACTCTCTTTTTCATTTCTCTCTCCCTATAGTTTAGACTCAAACATCTATTTGCGAGAGTTGTGCCTTGGTATTAGCTAATAGGGTGAAGCTGAGATCGCAAAAATTAAACAGGAGCCAATTAGTGGCTCCTGTTTATTAGACTTGTCTTAAAATGAGATTTAATTAAATGGTCGAATTAGCTGGCTTTCTCGTAAACTTGCATGTGCTTCTTCAAAGTTTTGCGCTCAAGCTTCGGCACGATTTCTTGCTCTGCTTTAGAGCTTTGACCGCGGATTGCTTTCACTAGTTCTTGGATTACGTTCCCCATGCTTTCTGCCTGCGCTGCAAGTTCTTCAGATGAGGCGGCAGCTTCTTCTGAAGACGCTGCATTCACCTGAGTCGTTTGATCCAGTTGATTCATAGCTTTACTAATCTGTTCAATACCATTTGACTGCTCGGAGCTTGCTGCGGAAATTTCTGTATTTAAAGCAGACACCTTTTTTACTGAATTCAAAATTTCAACTAACACGGCAGCACTTCTTTGAGCTTGCTCGCCGCCGTTATCGATACGTGTGACACTTGAGCGGATAAGATCGCCGATGTCTTTAGCCGCAGCGGAGCTTCGTTGTGAAAGGGCGCGTACGGCCTCTGCCACAACCGCGAATCCTTTACCTTGCTCTCCTGCACGTGCGGCTTCGACAGCTGCATTAAGGGCCAAAAGATTCGTTTGGAAGGCAATATCATCAATAACAGCGATAATATCGTTAATTTTCTTAGAATCTGCCGCAATGTCAGTCATTGATTGAGAAAGTGCTGTCATCTCGGTTTCTCCGCGTTTCGCAAGATCGCTTGTTTCCGCAGAAAGCTTTGCAGCAGAGCTGGCATTTTCGGAGTTAGTTTTAACCATCGAAGAAAGCTCTTCAATTGTTGCAACGGACTCTTCCAGGGAAGCCGCTTGTTCTGTCGTAGCCTCAGATAATTCCGTTGCAGCAGTGGCGATTTGATCGGATGCCGCAGAAACTTCCTTTGAAGAAATAGATAAACTGCTAATAATAAGATTGATAGATTTGCTCAAATTATAAAGAACGTAGCCTGCGATGGAGCCACCAATAAGCATAGAAAGAACAGTCATTAGAATCATCATGAAACGAGCTTCTTTATATTGCTCTTCCATGTGAATCACTTCTTCCTGCATTCGTTTTTCATTTCGGTCTACCGTGCTGTCAATGAGGTTTTCACCATTTAAACGCAATTCACGATTGGTCACACTACTGATTTTAGAAGCGTGTTCGTGATTGCTGCTGTGAACAGCTTTGCGAATTTCGTGAGCGTTCGCCCACCAACCCTCGTAAATTACTTTGAATTTATTCAACTCTTCTTTCCCAAGTTCCGTTGAAACTGAAGAAAGCTCGGTTATCTTTTTCATGATTTCGTCGTTTCGCTTATTCATGCGATCCTCGATAACGGCCAATTCTTTCGCATCATCGACTAAAATAAAATTCTTTTCATTGATCAGTTGGATGTAAAAGATCGAACGAATATCTTTAATTAAAGAGACTCGCGCACTTTTTTCATAAACCAAGGCTTTGATAGAATCATTCATCGTCTTTAGACGAAGTAAGCCGATTGTTGTAATAGTTAATGACCCCATTAGCAAGATGCCGATTACAAACATCATTTTGAAATTTAGGCTTCTATTTTTCATAAGTTCTCCCAATCGATCTAACTATCGGCTGTCTTTTTGATAGCCTACATTAAATTTCATTGGGAAAATGAAGATTTGGAATTGGTCAGGTCTCAAATTTTCTTGATATGAGATCGTCTTGAACAATTGTTAAAGCTCTTCGTCGAGAATCCACCGAGGGTGGTGATGTAAAAATTAATTTACTTCGATTTGCGCCCAAGAATATTCAGCATCTCTTCATTCCCTTGGCCTTCAGCGAGTGAGGTTGCGGTGTTGCCGTTAATATCTTTTTTAGATTGATCAGCGCCGGACTTTAAAAGTTCTTTAGCAATTTCGTTGCGTCCAAATAGGGACGCAAACATTAACGGAGTTTGGCCGATTTCATTAGCATCATTTACACCACATTTGGATTTAAGAAGTGTCTTGGCAATTCCCAAGTGTCCTTTAAAGATCGCGCCTAGTGTAGCCGTGTTGCCACGTTTATCTTTCACGCAAGGATCTGCTCCTTTTTTTAAAAGATATGTGACAGCTTGTTCCTGGCCATAATAAGCCGCATAAATCAAAGCAGTGTATCCCTTTTCATCAACCGCATTTATTTCAGATTTATGAGTGCTTAGATAATCACCCAGAGCTTGAATGTCGCCACTTTTTGCAGATTCAAAATAAGGCGTGTTTCCCTCGGCAAGAGCGGTGCAAGAGATCAAAGTGAGACCGAACAACAATTGATTTTTCATAAATTAACCCTAAAAATAAGGGGAGCCTCCGGACAGAAGGCCCCCTGAAGGACATTATTGAGCAGCAACTTTTTTAGTGTCGTCATTCAATGCAGAAGCAATTCGTTTAACCTCAGGCAAGTCAGCCTTAGCTGCTTTTGCCAAGCGCTCACCATACTCAGTGTCGGCCGCGTATGTGTGAGCTACGATTTGATTGCGAATTTTAATATTTTTGACGGCAAGGAGGTCGCCGGCAAAGTTATTGATCAATGCTGCGCGCTCTTTTTCAGAAAAGCTTCTGTAAGTTTCGCCAGCTTGACGGAAGTTCAAAGTCTTTTTGATCATCTGTTGTTGAGTCGCACCACTTAAAGGCAACGAGCTTTGTTTAAATCCATCTGCTTGCGAGTAAATGCCTTCTGCGCGATCTGGATTTCCATTAAAGCTATTTGGTTGATAGTTCACTTCACCCTTAGTAATTTTACCATTCATATGGCCTTGCTGGCCGTGTGAATTCACGTTTAAAGGGCGGTTTACCGGTAACTGCAAAGCATTTACACCAATTCTGTAGCGTTGAGTATCGGCGTAAGAGAACATGCGACCTTGCAACAGGCGGTCTTCAGAGGCTTCAATCCCAGGAACGATATTCGAAGGCGCCAATGCCGCTTGTTCTGTATGTTCGAAAAAGTTCTCCGGAACTTCGTTCAAGGTCATGGTCCCAAGTTTTACGACTTTTAACCCTGGAATGCGAACCCATTCTTTAGTTGCATCCAGTGGATTAAAATCGAAGTTATTCAACTCTTCAGGTTTCAGCAGCTGGGCCTCTAGCTCCCAAGAAGGGAACTTCTTTGCCCGGATGGAAGAGTACAGATCATCGGTCATATGATTGAAGTTCTTGCCTTGCATTTTTGCGACTTCATCGTCAGAAAGATTTTTGATCCCATTCAGGCTTTTCCAATGAAATTTTACGTAAGTGACTTCACCTTTTTTGTTCACGAATTTATAAGCGTGAACACCATTGCCGTCCATTTCGCGATAACTTGCTGGCGTGCCCAGATCTGAATACACGTAAGTTAGCATATTGATGGACTCTGGAACGTGAGCAAAGAAATCAAAGAATCTGTTGGGATCTTGAATGTTAGTTACTGGACTTGGCTTCAGAGAATGAACCATGTCGGGGAATTTCATTGCATCGCGAATAAAAAATACGGGCAAATTATTTCCCACAAGGTCCCAGTTGCCTTCTTCAGTATAAAACTTCGTCGCAAACCCACGTGGATCACGCAAAGTTTCAGGAGATCCGCTTGGATGGATCACAGAGGAGAAACGAACAAACACTTTTGTTTTTTTGCCTTTTTTGGAAAATAGATCCGCACGTGTGATCGCGGAATTATCAGCTGCACTAACGAATTGACCATAGGCGCCGGTACCACGAGCGTGCACGACACGTTCTGGAGTTCTTTCTCGATCAAAACGCGCAAGTTTTTCGACAAGGTGAGTATCCTGAAGAAGAACAGGACCTGTTTCACCAGCTGTTTGAGAGTTTTGATTGTCGCCTACAGGCGCGCCGTTTTCACGAGTCAGTGTGGTTTTGGCAATAGCAATCCCACTTACGAGCATCACGGATGCCGCAACAGTAAAGAGTTTCATGCTGTAGATTTTCCTTTCTTTCTACGTTGGAGGTATTGCTATTATCGGTGGTGATAATCTCAATTGGTATTCGATTGATTCTATCGCTTCGATAGATCAACTCTATGGGCGCTTCACTTATGTAAAGGACGCATTCGGTTTATGCCTACATTAAGTCAGTTAGAATATGTTCTCGCGGTCGAGAAACATCGTCATTTTGGTAAAGCAGCTGACGAATGTAATATTTCTCAGCCAACATTAAGTCAGCAGATTCAAAAACTAGAAGACGAAGTCGGCATGATTATATTTGATCGTCTGCAAAAACCTATCTTACCAACCACGGAAGGTGAAAAGTTCCTGGAACAAGCAGCTATAGTGTTGCGAGAACATCGCAAGCTTTTGCATGTCGCAAACTCTCAGTCAAAAGGAGTTTCTGGGGAATTCCATTTGGGAGTGATCCCGACCATCTCAAGCTATCTGCTGCCATTGTTCGTAGAGACGTTCTCAAAAAAGTATCCAGATGTTGAATTGTATATTGAAGAGTTAAAAACAGAGACGTTGTTACAAGAGCTAAAGAATGACCGCTTAGATGGGGTGATCATGGCGACTCCCATTCAACAAGGTTTAAAGGTCCATCCACTGTTCTACGAGCATTTTTATCTTTATCTATCTCAGGGGCATCCCTTGCTTGCAAAAGATCTGGTTCGCAAACAAGACATGAATGCCTCAGAGATGTGGATGCTTAAAGACGGGAATTGCTTTAAAGATCAGATAGCCAATTTCTGTTCAATTTCAAAAGATCACGATACCGTTATCAGAAATGTACACTTTCAAAGTGGCAGCTTAGATACCTTAAGAAATTTAGTTCAGCAAAGTCGCGGATATACGATGATTCCCGCTCTGATGGCCGAACTTATGTCGACATCAGAACGTAGTAAACATGTACGAGGCTTTGAAGGTGCAAAGCCCACCCGCGAGGTCAGCTTTGTGTATCGTCGAGATCATTGGAAGCTGGATGTAATTGATGCCATCAAAAATTGTGTGATGGATTGCCTGCCGGAGTGTGTGTCGAGAGTAAAAACCAACACCCACGAGGTGCTGGAAATTTGTTAAAATAAATGGGCCCCTGTTACCAGTGGCCCTTCGTGATTTCTTATTTTTTTTCCGTTTTAGCTTCTGCTGCTGGAATTGAATAATAGTCCGGCATTACGAAATCCACTGTGAACGGATACTTGTAAGACTTGTAGGCTCCGATCTTAGGCTTACCTGCTTTTACGTAGGCTTCATCCCACAAATTCGCTAACAATAAAGCGCCACGAGCCATGTCATTCACAATGATCGGTTTCATCGTCTTGAAAGCAACAGAGGCTGGTTTTCTTTCTGCCTTGGTTCTGATTTCCATGCCATGTTCTTTTTTAACTTCTGATGGTTTTGTCACTGGATCTAATTTAAAAAGTTTTGGAACTTCTGTGTTTGAGATCACTGACAGAGCCTTCATCTTTTCGATGACAGTCGCGGGTTTTAAGAACGAAGGATTCTTGATTGTGCGAGCCTGTTTAAGCACCAACCAATCAAGATCGCCATCGAACTCGCTGACGACAGCGTCTTCAAAGAAAGCGTGGATGCCGCCGTGGCCTGTTGCCCAACCGTCATAGTCAGCTGTCGTATGGAAAGGTTGAGAGATGTCTCCAACAAAGTGCCCCATCAAACCCATATCCACTGCCATTTGGTATGCCAATTTATTGAATGGAAGGTTTTCGTCTTGTTCTTCTTTAAAGTTTGCTGGCGGTTTTGCCGCCGCAAATTCTTTGTTTAAAGCGCCAATACGATTTACGAATTGATCAGCTCTCCACCAAGCTGAGCCAAATTCAGTCGGAATGTCTTTAATCGTCACTCCGTCATTTCTAAATTTGTTCTCTTTGCCTGTGTAGTCAGTCACGATTTTTTTGTAGTCAGTAGGAATGTCAGCAACTTTAAGTCCGATAACTTCGATATCAATAAAGTGGGCAGGATTGCCATGTTTCGCAGCGTCTCCGCCCAAACTTTTCCAGTAAAAGTCAGGAATGTTGCAAAGGTGACCCATCATTTGCGGTTTGTTACGCAAATAATCTTTCAAACCTTCCTCTTTAACCAAAAAGACAGCCGCGCGGCAAATAGCATCGTGTCCGCGACCTCCCCAGGCAAATGCTGATGAAGATACCAACAGCAAAGGTAAAATTAATTTAAACATGATGAACTCCTTTATTACAGCTCGCGACCCAAAGCTTTAGGTGGACGGCTTGCACCGATAAACCCTGCTAACGCCACGATCGTAACGACGTATGGTAAGATCTGAATAAATTGAACCGGAACGGTGACGCCACCAATTTGCACGCCCTGCAGGCGAATTTGCACGGCATCGGCAAACGCAAATAACAAGCAGGCAAAGAATGCCGGAAGTGGTTTCCATTTACCAAAGATCAAAGCCGCCAAAGCCATAAAACCACGACCACCAGACATCATTGGTGAATACGAAGACGCTAGGAACAACGACAAACTTGCGCCACCCCATGCTGCGAAGGCTCCACTTAAGGACACAGCAGCCCAACGCACTTTGCGAACACTGACGCCAGCTGAAATCAACGCTTCTGGATTTTCGCCGGCAAACAAAAGCCACAGTCCTGAACGAGATTTTTTTAGCCACAATGTCAGTAACGCTACCAACACAAAGGCAAAAATCAAGGGTTCATAATTAAAGCGGAATTCAGCAGGAAGCGGGGGAGTAGAGCCTGTCGAACTGAAAAGAATTTTTGTAGCAAATGGAATTACACCCATAACCAACAAATTGAACGCCATGCCCGTCACAATTTGATCAGCTCCCAGTTCAATCACGAATAAAGCATACAAAGCGCCAATTAAAAGACCTGCAAGCAGAGCGGCTCCCCAACCAAACCAAGCAGAGGAAGAATATACCGCCACGACAGAACCTGTGAAGGCGCCAACCAGCATAAAGCTTTCAAGTGCAACGTTAACCACACCGGAACGTTCGCTCATCATACCGCCCATAGATGCAAAAATCAGTGGCGTTGCCAAACGAAGTGTTGCTAATCCCAATGCCAAGATCATGAAAAAGAATTCCATTAGTCCTTCTTCCTTTGGCGGCGCGAACGATATTCCCAGTAAGCACTTGCTGCCACACCAAGAATAATGAAGGCCTGAATGATACGAGAGAAATCACGAGTGATCGTAGAAGTTTCTAAATCCAGATCAGAAGCACCCTTGTGAAGAGCGCCCATCAAGAATCCAGCTGCTATAATGCCCAAGGGATTATTTGCTGCTAGCAACGCCACCGCGATACCGATGAAACCATAGTCTGGAGAAAAACCCACGCGATACTGGCCAGCGCTGCCGATAACTTCAGATAAAGCGACACACCCGGCGCACGCACCAGCCAAAGCCATTGCGATGATTTGAACACGTTTAGCGGAAATACCAGAACGTTGTGCTGCTTCAGGGTTTGAACCCACCGCTCGCAATTCAAAGCCCCACGTGGTTTTCCAGAGGAATATCCACATGAAAACTGCCAGGACGATTGCAAAAACCAAGGATGCATTCACTGGAGTATCGGGGAAGAAACGCGCAATTAAATCGTAGTCTTTAAACATATAGTTCGCAGACACCATCGCTGTTTCAGGATTTTGTGAATTAGGATTTGGAATAACTTTAAGAGCAAACCAGCTCGCCAGACCAGCGGCGATGAAGTTCATCATAATTGTGATGATAACTTCGTGGCTTCCGCGGAAAGCTTTTAGCATACCCACGATCCAACCCCAGAAAGCTCCTGCTGCCAAAGCACCAAGGAAAGCGATAAGGGGAGCCAATGGAAATGGAACAGTCGGAAAGAAAACACCGATGGCTGCCGCAGTGACAGCCGCCATCGTAAGTTGTCCTTCAGCGCCGATATTGAACATTCCCGCATGGAAACCAATTGCCACCGAAAGACCGCAAAAGATCATCGGTGTTGCGTAAGACAAAGTCATACCCAGGTCATAAGTGGAACCAAAGGCACTCTTAACCAGGATCATAAAGATATTAATTGGATTCTCGCCAGCAAAGAACGTCAGCATCAAAGCTGCAACCAATCCAATGATGAAACCTAGGAAGCGTTTCAATGGCCACCTCCCATCGCCGCACCAATTTTGATCTCATCAAATTCCTTACGAGACAATTCAGCCACAAAGCGACCTTTATAAAGAACCAAAATACGATCAGAAAGAGCCATCAACTCGTCCAACTCAGAAGAAATCAATAAAACCCCGGCACCGGCATCGCGAGCCGCGCGAATTTCGTTATGAATAAATTCAATAGCACCGATATCCACACCACGTGTCGGTTGAGCGGCAATAACTGCTTGCGGCTGTTGCAACAAAGCACGCGCTACGACCAGCTTCTGCTGGTTACCACCAGAGAAGCGAGAGAAAGCCAGGCCCTCATTGCGAGGACGAACATCGTATTGTTCCATCGCCGCGCGAGTCGCAGTAACGATGTCTTTAATTTTCAAGAAAATCCCACGGGCAAACTTAGCCGTGCGCTGTTGACCCAAGATATAGTTTTCATAGGCAGGTCGCGAAGGCAAAACACCGAAGCGCAAACGGTCCTCTGGGAAAGAACCGACCTTGCCATGAATCATAATTTTTCCAGACAGATGCTTTTTTGAAAACTCGTGCTTATCGAGAAGTGCGCGGATCAAAATGTCCTGACCGTTGCCTTCAACGCCAGCGATGCCGACAACTTCACGAGTACGAACTGTCAGGTTCATGTTTTCAATTTTATGGTTTCCAAGCTGAGCTGTCAGATTTTGAACTTCAATCACAGGCTTTGGATCGATTTGAGTGGAGCGCTCAACAGGATTTTGCAAACGACGACCCACCATCATCTCGGCAAGTTCGGCAATAGATGTTTCGGAAGTCTTACGACAACCGATAACTTTACCTGCACGGAACACAGTTACTTCATCAGTCAACGCCATCACTTCTTTAAGTTTGTGCGTGATGATCAGAATCGTTTTACCTTCAGCTTTAAGTTGGCGAAGGTTTTTAAAGAAGTCTTGAACTTCTTGCGGAGTTAAAACCGCCGTCGGTTCATCCAAGATCAAGATCTCAGAGTTTTGTGAAAGGATTTTCAGAATCTCGACTCGTTGTTGGGCACCCACAGAAAGATCTTCAACCTTTGCGGTTAGATCCACTTCGAAACCATAACGAGCGGCTACGTCGTTTAAATGTTTCAATTGCTCAGCGCGGGGCAAAAGAGAGAAGGGGCCGCCATCTTGTTGTAACAAGATGTTATCCAAAGCAGTTAATGGTTCTGCCAACATAAAGTGTTGGTGAACCATGCCGATTTTGGCTTTCATAGCGTCAATAGAGGAGTGAAATTCTTGAGTGGAGCCATGAACCAGGAATTCACCACCCGAAGGTGTGTAAAGTCCAAAAAGGATTTTCATGGCCGTAGATTTGCCAGCGCCGTTTTCGCCCACGATCCCGTGGATCGTACCTGCTGTGACTTTGAAAGAGATGTCTTCGTTTGCGACACAGTCACCGAAAATTTTAGAGATATTTCGGAATTCAACAGCAGGGACTTGGCTCATCGGACTTACTTCTTTTTATAGTAATCTGGAACTTGGATTTGGCCTGCGATGATTTTCTTTTTAATCTCGTCGACTTTCTTCTTCATTTCCGGAGTTATTAGCTTTTCATTATGTTTATCAAGGGTGTAATCCACGCCGTTGTTTTTAAGTCCGAAGCGAGCGACCTCTGCCTTGAACTGACCGGCTTGGGTTTCCTTGATCGTTTCATACACAGCTACATCAACTGCCTTCAACATGGAAGTTAGGATTGTGCCAGGTTTCATCCAGTTCTGATTCGAATCAACACCAATTGCGAATTTTTTCTTTTCTTCAGCAGCATCGAACACACCTGTGTTTGATGCACCTGCGGCAACAAAGATCACATCGATGTTTTTGCCGTACTGAGCAAGGGCAAGCTCTTTAGATTTTGCAGGGTTGTTCCAAGCTTCGCCAGTTACGCCCACATAGTTTTCAGAAATGTTGATTTTAGGATCCACATATTTTGCGCCGGCAACATAGCCCATCGCAAAACGGCGGATCAAAGGAATATCCATTCCGCCGATAAAACCAACAGAGTGAGTTTTGGAAGCCATTGCTGCCAATGCACCAACTAGGAATGAACCTTCGTGCTCTTCAAACATCAAAGAGCGAACATTCGCCGCCGTGATTTCACCATCGACGATGGCGAATTTTACTTTTGGAAATTGCGCTGCCACTTTTTTAACAGCGTCAGTTTGTGCAAAGCCAACACCGATAACGAGGTCATAGTTTTTACGAGCGAAATTGCGGTGGAGATTTTCGATTGCGTTTGTGTCAGTTGCTTCAACGTACTTCAATTCGATCTTAAGATCTTTCTCCGCCTTAGTGGCTCCAGCGTAAGCTGCGGAGTTAAAAGATTTGTCGTCCTTACCACCTTTATCAAGTACTAAGCCGACTTTAATGTTTGCGAAAGTTGTGGTGCTGATTGACAGAAAAAACAGTGTAACGAAAAACTTTTTTGTCATTTGATGATTCCTTCACACATGCAAAATTTCATGCGTCTGCGCATTTAATAAGCGTTTGATTTCACAAATTTTTTAAGATTTTTTGTCGGGCTGAAAGTACGAGCGTCCAGAGTATGAGTCAAGGCAAAACATTTCAATCCCCTAATGGTCAACTCTTACAAGTCGGTTATGTCTTAATTTCAATTAGGCTCTTGTTTTATACCAGTTTAGGATGGCCTAAACGTTAGCAAACAACAACTCAGATAAAGCACGGAGGACTAAGAGCATGGAATCGCAAACGATACTCAACGGCGGAGTTAACTCCCTAGGTTTTATGGGCCAACAAAACTTGAACATCCCAACAACTTCGAATGTTCCTTACGAAGTGATTCACCTCAAAGAAGAGGAGATGATCTTTAAAGAGGGCGACACTCCCAAAGGATTGTATTATGTGCAATCAGGATGTGTGAAAGTTGTCGTAAATCGTTCTCACGCACGTGGCCGTACGACGACAAATGAATACGTTACTAAACTTGTGTCACCTGGCGAATACTTCGGCTACAAAGCCTTGGTAAAAGGCAGCGTTGCTCAATGCCACGCAAAAGCCGTGAAATCGACAGTGTTGTGGTTGTACCCACGCGAGTTGATCCAAGTTGCTATGGCACAAGCGTCACCAATGGTTAAATTGCTTTTGAATCAATCAGTAAACGATCTTGAGTCTTTCGAAAACACGAGCCAATTGCATTATTTGGCATCTGTTCAAGAGCGTATCGCTTACCAATTGGTGATTTTAGCAGACCGTTTTGGTGCGCAAACGCCAAATGGCATCTCTTTGAATCTAAAACTGACTCGTAATGAGTTCGCGCAATTGGCTAGCACGATTAATGAATCGTTGTCTCGTCACCTGACTGAATTCAAAAACGAAGGTTTGATCGATTTGAACGGTAAAGAAATCATCATCAAAAATCGTGATGGTTTGATGAGACGTTCCGGAAATTTCTAAATCGCCACTCCCGTAAAATTGAACACACAAAGATTGAAAGGCCGACTCGAAAGATCGGCCTTTTTGCTTGACGCAGCGAGCCCGCCAAAGGTACCCCGTACCTATGGAACCAATTGGATTTATAGAGAGTTGCTTCAAGGATAAGTTTGGAACCCCGCGCCAGCCAGGTCTGGTGAAAAGCGCATGGGCTAAACTAAGAATCCGCGCAGATCTTCAACCTGCAGAGGCGCTTCAGGGCTTAGAAGGCTTTAGCCATGTATGGTTGGTGTGGGTCTTTCACCAAAATAAAGTCGCTCGCTACCACGCCAAGGTTCATCCTCCACGCATGGGTGGAAAAAGTATTGGATTGTTTGCCACGAGAACTCCACATCGTCCAAACCCGATCGGCTTGTCATTGGTGGAGTTAGTCAAAGTTGAGGCAGACGGCATCATCGTGTCTGGCGCGGATTTGGTGGATGGCACTCCAATTTTAGATATTAAACCTTATCTGCCAGAAATCGAATCAATCCCTGATGCAAAAACAGGTTGGACATCGCAAGTTCAAAAAGATCCTATCCAGGTGGAGTTCACTGAGCATGCGTCAAAGTTGCTCGCGCAGTGGCAACAACGTAATCCTGACAAAAAACTGAAAGAAGTGATCGAGGACACACTGAAATTGGATCCTCGTCCTGTCGTTTATCGTGGTTACGAGGGGAATGACGGGGCTTCTTACAGAAACAAACATGCGGTTCGTCTATTTGATGGTGATGTACATTTTGAATTTGTTAACGCAAATCTTGTCACTGTTCTCGATATTCTTTTTACGCATAATTAGTTGCTGTTGCCTTTGGAATAAGCAAAGCGGTATTGTCCAGCCAAGTTCACAATTCATATTATAGATACTTCTTCCAAAGGGGATGATGACTATGAGAACGATCGAAACTAGCTCTCACGCCGAAAGCAGCACTCTTCGTAAAGTTCCAACATTGAGTCTTGCAAGTTACACGCAAGGTTCTGGTTCTGAAAAGGCCCGCTTCATCGATCAACTTTTCACAGGTCTTAAAGAATACGGTTTCATCATCCTAAAAGATCACAACGTCAAACCAGCTGATCTTCACAAAGCTTACGATCTTCTTGAAAAATTCTATGCTCTACCGGATGACGTAAAAAGATCCTACATCTCTCCGACTGCGGGTTTCCAACGTGGTTATACTCCATTTGGTAAAGAGCACGCGAAAGATTCTCCAGTGATGGATTTGAAGGAGTTCTGGCACGTGGGTCGTGAACTTGTGGTGGCAAGCGAGCTTAAGTCTGTTTATCCAGACAACATCTGGCCTTCTGAAGTTCTTCCTGAATTTAAGGATCACTTCTTGAAACTATTCGCAGCGCTCGAGGAAGCCGGTGACGTTATGCTTGAAGCTTTGACGATGCCTCTTGAGGTCGACAAAGATTTCTTTGCGCGCATGACGAAAGATGGAAATTCTATTCTTCGTTTATTGCATTACCCACCAATTCCTGAAGGTGTGGATCCTCGTTGCGTGCGAGCAGCTGCACACGAAGATATTAACTTCATTACGATTCTTCCTGCGGCAACAGCGTCTGGTCTGCAATTGAAAGATCGCGATGGCACTTGGTTGGATATTGACTCTGAACCAGATACGTTGATCGTGGATGTGGGTGATATGTTGGCTCGCTTGACGAATGACGTTTTGCCTTCGACCACTCATCGTGTGATCAACCCGCAAGATGGTACGAATTCCCACCGTTACTCGATGCCATTCTTTATGCATCCGCACCCCACAGCCATGCTAAGCTGCCTTCCTTCTTGTAAAGGTGCTGGAGCAAAGTATCCAGATATCACAGGGCAGGATTTCTTGATGCAACGTCTTCGCGAAATCGGTCTTATCAAATAGACCTCGTTGACGGGGAGCACAGATAAATCGATAGTTATAGAATGATGAATTCAAAGCAAAAAATCATTTTTCCCGTCGTTGTGGTCCTTGTACTAATCGCAGTGAGCGCTTTCATTCTTAAACAAAGAGCGGGGCATGCGGGACATTTTCCTGATGACATGCCTGCCTTTGATTACTCCACGGAAGATAAAACTAAAACAACACCTTCGGGCTTTTTACCAACGCAAATGGAAAGCCCTGCTTTGTTTGAAGCGTGGTCTAAAAACGCACCTTTGATGGGTGAGTGCTTGGGGATTGTAGTCACGCCGCCAACAGCCCAAGATGATTTGGCCATCACCGGCTTAAGCAAAATCGTTCGCGCAACATTTGGTGAAGTGTTGAATACACAAAACAAGTGGACCGTGGTGGATTATAAAACCAAATATGGAGAGATTCGTCGTGTGTATGTAGAGTACTCCACTGATCGCACGCAATCATTGGCCCGTAAGGTTCAACATTACACGATGTTGGTGACCGGTAAAGTTCGTGACATCCATTTGGATAAAGAATTGAACGACAATCCAACTGATCAAGAAATTCAAAATCTGTCGGCTGATGGAACTGTGGTTGCAACTGCAAGGTCTGTTCAAGTGAACTTCGCCAACGGTGATGAAATCAATTACGTGGAAAAAAACGGCAAGGTTCATTCTTTTATAGCGAGCCACTTAGGAAAGTATTATCGCTGCAGCGATGCGGATTCAGAAAAAATGGCCTGTTCTTGTAACTAAAATCAGTGAGGACAAACTTGTCAGTTTGCGCACCCGCTCCGGTTACTGATCGCGTTAAAGGTACGTCCTTACCGGTGGTGCTAGGTAACGACGTACGGTTTCCACTATCTCCATTCGAGCTGAAAATTTTAGCGTTGCTGCAGACGCCGAACGGGGTCGTAAAATAAAAAGGCTTCCAGTTACGGAAGCCTTTTTATTTTCATTTTATCGACTTTACATCACCCAGTATTTTAGAACCTGGCACCTTTTGGCATTTTACTGGAAGCGAGTCAGAGCATCTTTCAAAGACTCTAATTGAACCTTTGATTGAGCTAGCAACGCGCGGTCCGCTGCGATCACGTCCTCATCCGCATTTGCAACGAATTTTTCATTCGACAATTTGCCAGACAAGATCTGGATGTCCTTGTTGAATTTTTCAATCGCTTTGTTGATACGTTTGATTTCTTCGTCGAAGTCGACCAAGCCTTCAAGCGGGATGATCACTTTAACGTTGGCGTCTTTGACAACAACTGGAGCTACGGCACACTTCATCAAGTTACCTTCAGCGCCGATGTCCATTTTTTCCAAACGTCCCATTGTCATCAAAGCCGTGCGGTTGTTTTCCAAGATTTGTTTTACTTGGTCATTTACAACACCTAGACGCACGTTCAATTTGATCGCAGGGCTGATGCGGTTTTCCCCGCGGATGTTACGCATTGCTGTGATCACTTCTTTTACGATATCGATTTCAAATGCTGATTCGTTAGAAGCCAAGGCCAAGAACTCTTTATCGTTACGAGTTGTTGGGTATTGATCCACGATACAAGCTTCACCTCTGATAGGAAGTTTTTGGTAGATTTCCTCAGAGATAAACGGAGTGAATGGATGGATCAAACGCATAATACGGTTCAGAACTTGAGCGATTACAAGTTGTGTAGCCGCTTTTTCTTCGGCGTTGTTGCCATTCATGATCGGTTTCGTAAATTCGATGTACCAATCACAGAATTGATTCCAGATGAACTGATACAAAGCTGTAGAAGCGTCAGAGAATCTTTCTTGCTCCATGGCTTCTTCAACTTCTTTCGTCACTTCCGCAAGCTTTGTGATGATCCATTTATCGAACACGCTGATATGGTCTTTGTTAGGCAAAGCTTTAACGCCTTCAGCAGGTGCTTTGAAATCAGACAGATTTGAAAGAGCGAAACGAGCCGCATTCCAGATCTTATTCATAAAGTTGCGGTAGCCTTCAAGACGTTGTTCGCTGAACTTCAAGTCCTTACCCGAGAACAAGTGAGCTGCAAAAGTAAAGCGCAAAGCATCGGCACCGTGCTTGTCAATCATCTCAACAGGATCGATCGAGTTCCCCAACGACTTAGACATCTTACGGCCTTGAGAATCGCGAACCAAACCGTGGATGTAAACCGTTCTGAACGGAACATCACGTTTGAATTCAAGACCCATCATGATCATACGTGCAACCCAGAAGAAAATAATATCGTGACCAGTTACTAGGTAGCTAGTTGGGTAGAACGTTTTCAATGTTTCAGTTTCATTCGGCCAACCCATTGTCGAAAACGGCCAAAGAGCAGATGAGAACCAAGTATCCAAAACATCAGCGTCTTGGTGAAGATCGTGCTTACCGCACTTTTCACAAGCTGTTACATCAGTTTCAGAAACTGTTTGATGGTTGCAAGAGTTGCAATACCAAACCGGAATACGGTGACCCCACCACAACTGGCGAGAGATACACCAGTCTTCGATATTATTTAACCAGTGAAGATAAACTTTAGTCCAAGACTCAGGTTCAAAACGGATTGTGCCGCTTTCAACCACGCGTTTAGCTGGAGTTGCCAGTTGTTCCATCTTAACAAACCACTGCTCAGACAAGAATGGCTCAACCACAGCACCTGAACGAGAGCAGTGACCTACGGAGTGAACATGTGGCTCTTCTTTAACCAACAAGTTTTGAGCTTTTAGATCCTCAACCACTTTCTTGCGAGCATCTGCCACTTTCATGCCAGCGTATGGTCCCGCGTTTTCATTCATCTCTGCTTTTTTAGTTAAAAGATTGATGAATTCTAGATGGTGAGTCTTACCAATTTTATAATCGTTGAAGTCATGAGCTGGTGTGATTTTCACAACGCCAGAACCAAACGCTTTATCAACGTAAGTATCAGCGATAATTTTGATCTTTCTGTTGATCAAAGGAACGATCACAGTTTTACCAATCAACGCCTTATAACGTTCGTCATCTGGATGAACGCACAAAGCCGTATCACCCAACATTGTTTCTGGACGAGTTGTTGCAACTGTCAAGAAACCAGAACCATCTTCAAGAGGATAGTTAATGTGGTAAAGAGCCCCCTTAACTTGTTTGTGTTCAACTTCCAAGTCAGAGATCGCAGTTTCTAGAGGACCCGACCAGTTCACCAGGCGTTGACCACGATAGATCAAACCTTTTTGGTGAAGAGTCACGAATACTTTGCGAACGGCTTTTGAAACGCCTTCATCTAAAGTAAATACAGCGCGGTCCCAATCACATGAATCACCCAGGCGGCGCATTTGAGAATAAATGCGATTACCGTATTGGTGTTTCCAGTCCCAAACTTTTTCAACGAAAGCTTCGCGACCCAGTTCATGACGAGTTTTGCCGCCTTCTTTTTTAAGTTCACGCTCAACCACAGATTGAGTGGCGATACCTGCGTGATCCGTACCCGGCAACCACATGGTGTTGTAACCGCTCATACGTTTCCAACGAATCAGAATATCTTGAATCGTGTGATCCAAGGCGTGACCCATGTGCAAGAAACCAGTGACGTTCGGTGGAGGCAAGATGATAGAGAATGGAGGCTTAGTGGATTTATCCTGAGCTTTGAAATAGCCGGAATTTTCCCACCATTGATAAGTTCTGTTTTCTACATCAGCGGGACTGTAGCGATCTGAAAGTTGTTCTGACATGTGAATACCCCAAAAGGTCTAAATAAGGATTCGAAATCCCAAGATTTTTAACCGTTTGAGTCTATCAGATTCAAGCTCTATAAGATAGATCCAGCTCCCCAAAAGGTGCCTGCGACCTTCCTCGCGCGTTTTTGGGGATGCGTTGCGTTGAGCGTGATGCAAAAAAAGAAGGGAGGCTTTGGGGCCTCCCTCGATAAAAGTCTGTTTTGACGACCTTTTTTGACTATTTCAAGAAGTCAGCGTTCAAGCGAGCGCCCACTGTGATTTGGTCAACTTTGGCGTCTTTAAGGTTGTTCGCTGGATTTGCTCTTTCAGAATACTGCTGAGTCGTATTGCTGTAAGCAATGTGGTAACGGAAGTTTGTATCAGCAATCGGTTTGTATTCGATAACTGCACCGTAACCCATGAATTTATTAGTTCCATTGTTAGCAGCTGTACTTGTCTCAACTTTTTCTTGAGAAGAAGTTAGCTCAAGGCGAGGAGTCCATTGTTCCCACCCAGTGTAAGCAAACTTAGCGATGATCGAATAGATAGAGTCTTTAGCGCCGCCAGCGTCTCTTTTGAAATCTGACATTGTGTAATCAAGGCCAGCGTTCCAAGTTGGAAGGAATGTCCAGTTAACACCCGCAGAACCCAAAGTGTATTGGTCTTTAGTCACATAACCAGAACCCATGTGGTAAGAAGCCATAACTTTCAAAGATTTATCCATGAAAGCGCCTTTATAGATTAGACCTTCCATCATCGCGTTTGATTCTGCCGCAAGAGTCGATGTTGTTGCACCACCCGTTGTGTCTGGAGTTTTGAAAGCAACCAGAGACAAGTTTTGATCAGGAGTGATGCTCCAAACAAGTTTCGCACCGACTACGTATAGTAGAGTGCTTGTACCCAAGTAAAGACCGCTCAATGCACCTGCAGGGCCTGTTTTAGTATAGGCTTGAGAAGTAAGGTACAAGTCAGCGCCAGAAGTTTGAGACTCGAAAGCGCCATACTCAGAACCCAATTTACCGATTTGCAAAGCGAAGTCGCCCATCTTGTGTTGCAAGTAAGCGAACTCAAGAGCTGTTTGAGTTGCATCAGCAGTCGTTTGAGGAGCACCCGTTTTATTGTAAGCAGCACGAAGACGGAAAGAAAGGTCGTCGTTTACTTTACCTTGGTAATCCAAACGGATTGTTTTGAAATAAAATTTGTTTGTGTCATGCAAAGAAGAGTCCGTATACGTAGACGTATCCCAGTCTCCACGAGCATCAAAATTCAAAGAACCTGCATTAGCTGCAGATACTGCTGTTGTCGTTGCCAAAGCGGCTAGTAAAAACTTTTTCATTAAATGTCCTTCTATAAAAAGTTTTGGTTAGTTTGTTCGTTATGTCCGTTAACGATGTAATTATGCTATAGACAAATTCTATGGCCAACAACCCTTTAATAGTTATGTCGCTTGCCGGTGCTTCGCGTGGATGTGCTTGGGGTTTGACAGCGGAAACAGTTTGAAAAGATCTAAAAAAAAAACGTGACGGAAATCTAACCAAGTTCTGTTGTAATAAAAAAAGGGGATCACTGAATCCCCTTTTTATTATTGTTGCATTCGTTCTTTTTCGATTCCGGTTATTCCGTCTTTCACTGTGTAGACGTTGTTGAAACCCTTAGCTTCCAGTGCCTGTACAACCGGGGAGTACTGCGAGCCATTTTCGTCGATCAAAACGATGGGATAATGTGAAGGCAATTTTCGATTAATAACTTGTTCAACAATCTCGGCAGTAGTTCCAGAGATTTGGCAGTTGTCCAAGTGCATGCCCTCTAGCTGACCGTACAAAGATTTAACATCAACTCCTAAGTTCACAAGAACCATTGGAATGCGGCCTTTGATCAAATTATTGAATTGAAAGTAGCCCAGTTGTGAAATGTCCATGATTAACCTACACGTGCGTGATCGGGGATCAGCTTAAAGTTTATAAGTACAATTGCCAAAGCGATAAATGCTAGCACACCCGAAGTTAGGAAAGGGGCAATTGCCAACACTCCATAAAGTGCACCACCCAATGCAGGCCCGATGATACGTCCCAACGAGGCCATGCTTTGCGTGACGCCCATCGCGGCACCTTGCTCTTTGGAATCGGTCAACAAGCTGATGCTGCCCAGGATAGATGGATTTGAAAGTCCGTTTCCTAAAGAAAGAAGTGTCATCGCAATCGCCATGCCGAAAAGAGTATTTGAAAATGCAATCGTCGTTAAGCCTACTGCAAAACAAGAAAGGCCGATGCGCAGAACTTTTCGTTCACCAATTTTAGGAAGCAAGCGACGAACCAAGAAACCTTGAGTGAAGATAATAATCACACCGATGTAAGCAAAACCAAAGCTCACTTGTTTGATCGTCCATTGAAATTTATCACCCATGAACAAAATCAAAGTCGCTTCCATGCCCGACATCGCCAGTGACGATAGCAAGAATACAGTCATTAAAGCGCCAACTGTTTTAATGTTCAAATAGTGCCACATAACAGAGAAACGTTTTTTCTTAGCAGCGGATTCACTTTTCTCTGATAATGATTCTTTAAGAAATTTGATACCGAACAGGAAGTTTGCAAAGCACAGTGCGGCCACCCAGTATGCAGAAAATGAAGTGTCGAAATGGGGAGCTTCATTAATGTGATGGCCCCACACCGCTAGCAATCCTCCAAGCGCAGGACCAACCACGAAGCCCAAACCGAATGCAGCGCCAATCAAAGCCATGCCTTTGGAACGTTCGTGTTTTGGAGTGATATCTGAAATGTATGCGGAGGCGGTCGACAAGCTTGCACCAAAAAATCCCGCAAGAAGGCGAGCCACGAATAGCATTTCAAGACTGCGAGCCCACGCGAACATGATGTACGAAAGGCCTTCACCGAACAGACAAAAAAGTAAAATCGGACGGCGGCCCATGCGATCGCTTAAGCGGCCCCAAAAAGGAGAAAACAAAAATTGCATCAATGAGTAAACGGAAAGCAGCAGACCCGTTTGCAAAGCAGTGGCGCCAAAATTCTTACTCAATAATGGGATGATGGGAATGACTACACCAAAGCCCACAAGATAAAGGAAAACCGTAAAAAAGATGATAGCGAGCTGTGATTTGTTTGATGTCGTGGTCATGGGCTTGTTATTATTAGGAACTTATGAAAATGGCAAATAATCTTCAATGTTTGAGTACGATCCTGATCAGTTTAGTTATGGGCAGTTCCTCGGCTCTGGCCTTTGATAATTACAAAGAGTTTCGCCGTGATCGTTGGGATTTTGAGCTGGGCACGAATTTCTTTTACTCCGAAGCCAATTATGAAAAATTCGGGGAGGGAACTACCAATCTAACCAGTGGAAACCATTACCAACTTTTGGATCTGGATTTCAGCACTCGCTATATGCCTTCCAAATCGTGGTCCGTCTTCGCAATGGTCTCAATGGCTTCTTCAGAAAGCAAAAGCTCTGTCGCAACGCGCACTAATACAAGCCTGACAGACGTTGCGGGTGGTTTTGATTTCATAATGTACGACGGCGTCCTGCAATTAGTCCCTGAATTAGGCGTTGTAGTTCCGCTTCAAGAAGTTAATGGAACAGGGGATGAGTCACTCAATTCAGAAGGTGTTTTTGAAACGTGGGGGCGAGTCACCGCTCAAAAAGATTTTGGTACCGCTCGCCTCCATGGGTGGATTGGTTATGATTATCGTGCGGATGGCAGATCATCGGTGATGCCGTGGGGAGGTGGTTTGCAACTAAAAGCAAACTCATTCCGATTCGGAGGAGAAGTAATCGGTAGCCAAACGATCTCTGACGACAAAGATAAAAGTACTCGTTACGTGAGAGTCGCTTATCTGCAGTCGGTGAACGCCGGTTCCTACAAGTTTTATATGGTGAACCCGACGTCCATCGATACTTTGTTTTATGCGACTTGGAATGTGGATCCAAAATGGAGTTTGCAAGTTAATGGCGGAGCGACAGTGGCGGGTGAAAACACCGCAGCTGGTTACCACATCGGTGGTTTCATCCGTTATAGTTTTGATTTAACGGAAGGGTATCGCCAAGAGCCTTACATGGCGCCAGCAGCTTCACCTTCTCGCAGATCATCGCCAACCCCATCAGGTCGTTCCAATATGTATGATCGCTCTGACACAGAGATGAGTGCGAAAAGCACTCGCAAGTTCAGGGAGGCCACAGAAGACGGCGTTGATCAGCAGCAGTTTAAACCTCGCCCAACCAAAAAGGCACAACCGAAACCCGAAGTGAATATTCAAAATGAGTTGGATAAAACTGAGTTCGAAGTTGAATTAAAACGCGGCGGTCACTAACTTATGGGCGTCGTTCAGTGTGATGCCTTCAATATCTACGGTTTTCTGTCTGCCGGTATCGCCTTTAACCAAGGCGATGTTGCGTTTAGGTACTTTAAAAAATTTTGAAAGATATTCGATAAGTTCCGAATTGGCTTCACCATCGACAGGTGGAGCAGCAATCTTTATTTTCAGCATTCCATTGTGGGGACCCACAATTTGATTTTTAGATGATTTGGGCTGAATAAAAAGGTGGAGCCGAACTCCACCTTTAATTTCTTCAATCACAGATATGACTACTCAGCAGATAGCGGAGAGATATTTGTCGAACGAGTGTTGCCTTGGGAACCGGTATTTGTCGTATTCCCATTAGTGCCACCACCAACAAAATTTTGGTTTTGCAAATGCATTTGCGGCATATACTTTTCACCTTGTTCAAGCAAAGAAAGATGAGCCTGAGCCAATGCTTTCAAGTTTGCTTCAAACTGCATGCGGGCGCGCTTCAATTCATTCACTTCTTGATACATGCGTTTTAATGAATCGCGTGAATCACGAGTGATGATCTCAGCTTTTTGATTAGCATCTGCCGTGATAAGTTTTGCTTCACGTTCAGCATCCTGGCGTAAGCGATCCGCCATTTGAGTTGCTGTAGCAATTGTTTCTTTAAGAACTTGATCGCGCTCTTTGTATTCCATTAAAGAAAGTTCTTTTTCACGAAGAGCTTCTTTAAGAGCGTTTCTTTCTTGGATCAAAGCTTCCATTTGTCCTGCGACCTGTTGGAGGAAATCCATAACCTCATCAGTGTCGAGACCCATCATTTTTTTACCAAATGATCTGTGAGCTATATCAATGGGTGTGATCTTCATTCTGTTCCTCCTTGAACAATATGAAATAAGGATAAAAGTCTACCTGGGGCCCGGCAAGGTTATTTGATTTCCCGGGCCATTTCTTTGTTTCTCATCGCGGCTTTTTCAAAGCTGATGCGAAGAGCGCGCTCGATTTCAAGCTCTCTCATGGACTGAAGTCCAGCCGCCGTGACACCTTTCTTGGATGTCACGCGGGCTTGAAGGTCTTCGACATTTTCACGAGCTTGCGCGGCTAGCAAAGAGGCTCCTACAAATGTTTCAATTGTCATGACGCGGGCTTCTTCAACAGAAAAGCCGTGTTCTTCAATCCAGTCCTGCCAGTACATCATCATCTCAAAAACGAACCCAGTTCCGCTGGAGCAAGAAATCATCAAAGCTTCGAATTGGTCTTCGTCGTTAACTTTGATGACTCGGCCCAATGGTTCAAACAAATCTTCAACCGTACTCTCTAAGGCGTCGTCGTCGTCATCATTTAAAAGATATCCAATAACTCCTCGCCCGATGACGGAAGGAGTATTTGGCATCACTCGCGCCAGTCGAGCACCGTTTAGAAATCTTTCTAGTTTTTCCATGCGAATACCAGCCGCAACGCTAATTACGATTTTATTTTCGTCAAAAGCGCGGCCGACAGGTTCCAGCGCCGTCAAAAGATCTTGAGGTTTGACCGCCAAGATAATGATGTCGCAAAGATCAATGAGTTCCTCATTGTTTTTCAGAGAATTGATTTTGTACTGTTCAACCAGTTTGACCAATTTTCCGTCTGATCTGTTTGTTGCGTAAATGTGATTAGCAGGAATTCCGCCTTCGATAAGGCCTTTAATCATGGCTTGCGCCATATTGCCTGCACCCAGAAATCCGATTTTTTGAGCTTTGAGCAGTGGGTTCATAGATTCATCCTACCTTCAGCAATGGAATTCGCCAAACGAAATCATCCACTATGTCAGACTCCGCCGAGAAGTATTTCGGTTAATTTCTTGCGCCAAAAAGAACCGTGCCTAAACGCACCAGGGTGGCGCCCTCTTGAATGGCGACTTTATAATCACTGCTGGTTCCCATCGAGAGCATTTTAAGTGGGTGTCGTGCAGAGTCCGTTGTTTTAGCAAGGTGTTGTTGAAGCTCGCGCAGCTCCTTAAAATAGGGGCGCACATCTTCACCGGTTTCAGATAATGGCGGCATGGTCATAAAACCATCGATAGTTAAATGGGGCAGTTCGATCAGTTCATTCCAGCACGCCATTAGGGCGCTTTTGTCAAAACCACTTTTACTGTCTTCGCCTGCAAGGTTCACTTGAATCAGAATGCGTTGAGTGACTTTCTTGCTTTCGCATTGGCGGTTGAGGGTTTGGGCAAGTTCTAAAGAGTCCACCGAGTGAATCAACGCAAATTGGCCAACCACGTATTTTGCTTTGTTCTTTTGAAGATGACCAATCAAGTGCCATTCAATATCTGTTAGGTCTTTAAGTTGATCTTTTTTGTCTAATGCTTCCTGAACATAATTTTCACCGAATTTGCGCTGACCTTGATTGTAAAGACCGCGGATCTTATCGATCGGCTGAAGTTTCGAAACGGCAAGAATTTTGTCGGCGCCGACTTCAGCGCGAATGTCCTGAAAGCTCATAACGAAAACCTAACAACCTTTTTCTAAGACTGCCATCTTTGCCGCAATGCGAACTCATTAATTCCCAGAAATTCCAAATCAAAAATACCATCGCTACTTTTTTCTTGACCAAGGTTGGGGGTGCTCATATAACATGGTCCATGTACCGCTCCTCCCGTCGAATAGCGATATACAGTTCTGAAGACCCTCGGCTGCGAAAGCAGTTCGGGGGTGCGCTTTTAAAAAATAGCAATGCTAAAAAGGCGCGCCCCATTACCACTAAGCATGCGATGCATGTGGTGTTGCAATCGAGTCAAGCAAGGGGCGCGTGGTCGTTTCGAAATCACAAAAATTGGAAAAAGATTTCACAGATTCTGGTGGCGCAAGCTCGCAGATATCAAGTTCAGTTGCGCGAGCAGGTGAATGGTGGTGATCACATTCAGCTGGTTTTAAAAATCAGAAACAGAGAATTATTCAATCGTTTTATGCGAGCAATCAGCGGCATGATCACAATGAGTGTGACCGGTGCTGCCAAGACGCGGGCATTAAAGGACAAGTTCTGGGATTATCGTCCTTGGAGCCGGGTTGTGTCCCTAATTCGTGGATATTCGGTGATACAGGATCGACCTTTGCAAAAATACTTGGTCGAGCATAGGATTTTTGAATTCAAAGAAGCACCAGCCTGAAATAAACTAAATGCGATTCATCATCTTGTGGAGGCTTCATGTTGAAGAAGATCGTTTTGGTATTCGCATTGCTTTTATCTGTTGCTGCAGGAGCTCAGGAAAGATCTGCTGACGAAATAGCAGCTATGAATGAAAGTTCAACTCCTGATAAAGACACTCATAATAAAGACCAAGGAAATAACTCTGACACTCACAGCGGGCATTTTGTGATGGGTGCCTATCTGAACACGTTAAGTCAGATGAAATTCAAGGACGCGAAAACGACAGTTGGCGGAAATACCACAACCGGTGAGTACGATTTGAAAACAGGACCCAGTATTGGAGTCGACGCTCATTTCGTTTTTTGGGGTAAAAACCACTGGGGATTTTCGGTCGGTGGATTCTTTGACTTAGCTCACAAAATCAAAGATGCAAGTATGGCCGTTTTTGGTACCACTAAAGAAGCCTATTTAGGAATTTTAGGTTTTGAAGGAAACGCGATATACCGTTTCGATCGCTGGTATATTCCTTTCGGTATCAACACAGCAATGCCCGTTGTAGTAATCGACGAAGGCGAAGTCACTGATGTCGACGGCGGCGTTGGTATCCAAGCGGGGGTGGGTTTCTTACTGGGATCTTCAAAGCGCAATGCTATCGAAGCAAAAATTCGTACAATGTCCTTCGGATACGTTCAAGAAATCAATAACATCAAAGTGGATACCGAGCGCGGCACCGGCGCCAGCGTAAGCCTCGGTTGGAAATTTGTGTTCTAGATTTTAGCCAGCATTTCTTTGACCAGTTGAACTGGAAGGCCCACGACGTTGTCGAAAGGGCCTTCAATTTTTTCAACGAACTTTCCACCCAGACCTTGAATTCCATAGGCCCCAGCCTTATCCATGGGTTCCCCTGATTCAATATAGGTCCAGATTTCTTCATCATTAAGTGCTTTGAAAAAAACTTGGGTCGTTTCAATTTGAGACAATTCGTTCCCAGAGGCCGAGTCGATCACGCACACTCCGGTCTGTACCAAGTGGGTTTTCCCAGACAAACGGCTAAGCATTTTGAAAGCATCATCCTTGTCCGAGGGCTTACCTTGCAGTTGACCCTCGTGAATCACCTCCGTGTCGGCGGAAATGAGAGTAAACTCCTGTAATTTACTGGACTTTAGGTGGGCGAAAGCCGCTCTCGCTTTACGTCTGGCGATGTCCAAAATCTGCTCCGTAGCATTCAGGTTTTTGTCAGGAATTTCCGATACTTTTACTGATACTACGTCGAACGAAAATCCTGCTTCTTGAAGCAGTTGTTTGCGACGCGGAGACTCTGAAGCCAGGATCAATGTTTTCATGAGTCTGACTAGAACACGAAGAGGCCAAAATGGGAAGCGCAGAATTAATGCTGATTTTGGGTTTGCTCCTAGCAGGAGTGGCGGTATTCCTATTCGTAAATTCTATCTTTGCAAGCAACGCGGACAAGCAACAATTGTCTTGGGCAAATAACGACGAGCCAGCTAAATCAAAAAATCCAGTCATCAATTTCTCTCGTCCGTTAGTGCACCAATTCACCTTGCAACATGCGCTGAGAATTCGCAGTGAAAGCTATCGTAAAAAAGTTCGCAAGTTCATTATGACCTCGGGTCTATCCCGAGAGTTGAATGAAGATGAGTTCATCGGATTGCAATTACTGTGGGGAGTGATGTTCCCAATCTTTTTGATCATCATGAACTTCTCGCTACAATTGGGTTTGTCGATTCCAATGTGCGTTGGGGTGGGTTTGATTGGTTTTTACTTGCCGCAAATTCACGCCAAGGGTGAAAAGAAAAAACGAGAGCTGTCAGTTCGTGCAGATCTTCCGTTCTTTATCGACCTTTTGGCTTTGTCAGTGGAAGCGGGTCTGGACTTTTTCTCGGCGATTCAAAAAATCGTGGATAAGTCTGTAGGCACAGAAAGTGTGTTGGCTGAAGAGTTTGGAATTGTTTTGAAAGATATCAAGATCGGTGCTTCGAAAACACAAGCGCTCAAAGAAATGTCAGAGCGTCTGGACATGGGCGAGATTACAAGTTTCGTTGCGGTCTTGATCGATGCGGAGGCAACAGGTGCCAGCATTTCGCAAGTTCTGAAGGATCAGTCGGAACAAATGCGTATGGAGCGTTTCGTCCGTGCAGAAAAAGCCGGTGCGAAAGCGTCTCAAGCGATTCTGATCCCGTTGATGTTATTTATTTTACCGGCCGTGTTCATTATGGTTTTTGGGCCGATAGCGATTTCATTTATGTATGGAAGCAAATAGTGATGAAGAGACTTGAGAACTCGACAACTAAAATCACTTTGATCCCAAATCTGGAGGTTGCAGATACAATGCAAACTCGTGGTGTGGGTTTATTGGGTCGTAGTTCTTTATCTGAAGATCACGCGTTGTGGATTTTAAGATGCAATAGCATCCATACATTTTTTATGAAGTTCGCCATTGATTGTGTATTTGTTGATAAGAATTTGAAAGTGAAAGCTATCTATAAAGATGTGAAGCCTTGGAGATTGGTTTTTCCCGTCTTTGGTGCAAGATCAGTGTTTGAGATGGCTTCAGGTGTAAGCAGCAAGTTGAACATCAGAGTGGGAGATCAGCTCAATGTGGGCGCTTAGAATTTTGTCCGGCCCTCAAGCCGGCGGCATTTTAGAGCTAAAAATGGGTCGCAACCTTGTCGGTCGCGCACCTAATTGTGATATTAAAATCACAAGCCCTGGTGTTTCCAAAGAACATAGCGAGATCGTGGTTTACAGCGACAAGATTGTCGTCACAGATTTGAAATCAAGTAACGGAACTTATTTAAACGGTGTCCGCATGCAAACCGGTTTGATGCGCTTAGGGGATAAGTTGGGTATTCATGATGTCTTAGTTGACATCATCCCAGCCCCTGAAAAAAGAGCTCAAGCTCCGGCTCCGATGCCACAGCCAGGTTATGGTGTTCCTGGAATGTCAATACCACAAGGTATGCCTCAACCAATGGGAATGCCGGGAATGCCACAACCAATGGGCGTTCCAGCGGGACCTGCGCCTGAAGCAGCACCAGCATATAATCCTGGAGGTTTAAAAGCTCTTTGGGAAAGATTCCAAGAGTATTTGGATCGCGTGGCGTTGCCAGGTGTTTATAAAATTCCGACGTTCCTTGAGTTCCGCATGGTTCTTTTAGGCTTTGTGGTGATCTTTATTTTTGTAACGACATTGTTGGCGATGATACCGATGGTACAGATCACTCGCGCAAGTATCGTGACGGAAAGTAAACGTCGTGCGGCTTCGATAGCGAGAACATTGGCGACGATCAACCAAGCAGGATTATTGCAAAATAACTATTCTTCTTTAACCACGAATCAAGCTGAATCTGAAGATGGTGTGAAGCAAGTTCTAATTGTGCAGCAGTCTGATGGTATGATCTTAGCTCCAGCATCTCGTGCGGGAACGACGCCTGACTTGCCGTTCGTGCATCAGGCTCGTCGTGAAATGCGCCCTGAAACGGTGGAAATTGATTCATCGACGATAGGTGCAAGTTTCCCTATTGGTCTATTTGATCCAAATACGGGCGAACAATCCATTAAGGCCCACGCCATCGTTCTTTATGATATCGGCAGTATGGCCTTTGATGACGGTCGCGCGATCAGTTTGTTTATGCAGACTTTGGTCATTGCGTCTTTAGTTGGTTTGATCTTGTTCTTCTTTATGTACAAGTTGGTGGAGTATCCTTTGATTACTCTGAATCAGCAACTTGATGCCGCGATGAGAGAGAAAAACGACAACACAAGCGTCGATTTCATCTTCCCACCGCTGCAAGCATTGATTGGTAATATCAACAGCCTTCTAACTCGTTATATCCATGGCGAAGGTGAAGGCGGTGGTGGTGGAATGGGCAGTTTCGTCAATAAAGATGGCGAAGCAGAAAACTTGGTTCAATTGATGGGTTTCCCGGCGATTGCGATTTCAAAAGACGGTCGCATTATGGCGGGCAGTTCTTCTTTTGGCCAAGTGGCGCGCACTGAAGTCGCGCAGCTATTGGGGCAACAATATCAAGCCATTCCAGATATCGCGTTGATGCAAAATATTGATAATCTCATGAATAAAACACGCGAGAACCCACGTGTGATTCATACGGATCAGTTGGAATTTAACGGCCATCCTTGTGTATTAAGTTGTCAGGGTATGTCTTCACAGCCGCATGAAGTGGATTACTTTGTAATCACTATTTCGCCGGCAGAGGGAGGCTCTTAGTGTCAGCGGCACCTAAGGTAAAAGACGCATTAAAGTTTGGAATTGAAGTGGTGAAGGGCCCGCACACGGGCTTGCGCCTTTCTTTTGCAAACGGCACAGCGACTATTGGCCGTGGACCAGAGAATGATATCGTATTGGCGAATGATCCCCGCATCAGTCGTCAGCATGCGGAAATCCGTCAACGTGGAAGTGAATTCCTGATCGTCAATTTAAGTCAGAAAAACTTTGTCATGTTAAATGGCGAAAGTGTTCAGTCCGAAATCTTGCAAAAGGGTTCGGTGATTCAAATAGGTGATTCTGAAATTCGATTCCTGCCGGAGACGGTTGCGGCAGCAGAGCCTGCGATTCCTGTGATGCCATCGGCGGGTGCTGTTCCAGCAGCTCCGACTTTGCGACCGGTAAGTCCTTCGGGAATGCCGAATATGCCTGCCGCTGGAATTCCCAATATGCCAGCTGCAAAACCAAGCATGCCACCGGGCGGGGTAAGACCCCAGATGCCAATGGGACAACCACAAGGTGCGGGATATCAGCAACAAGCACCTCGTCCAGCTCCTCGCTCTCCAGCAGGTGGTGGTCCACTTTCAAATCCACGTGTAAGATTCTATGGAATCATTGCGATCGTGGGCATTGCTGGGTATTTCTTCTTTGCAGGGCCGAATAAAGCTGCGAAGGATCCGAATGCATTCCGTTCTTCCGCAATTAGCATGAAAGACGTGCAAGAGGCAGAAAAACGCACTCAAGAGTTAATGAATATTAAAAAGGAAAAGTACGACTCTGTTCAGTATAAAAGAGCACAGGAAAACTTTATCCGTGGATTCCGTGATTTCCAACAAGGCCAGTACGCGCGTGCGCGTGAAGCCTTCCAAGTTGTGTTAAATCTAGATCCAGAAAATGAACTGGCAAAACGTTATTACCATTTATCGAAAATCAAATTCGATGAATTGGTGAAATTCAATTTGATACAGGGCAGTCGTTATCGTGAAAAGAAAAACTGGCGTATGTGTCAGTCTAATTATTCGAACGTGATTACAATGTTGCAGAATCGCCGTGATGACCCAAGTTATAAAGAAGCAAAACAGTTCTATGAGGAATGTACATTAAATCAGGAAGGAGGACGATTGTAGTATGGCTCATCTGATCGTTCGTCTTCGTGGTAAGACGGTTTATAACATGCCTTTGGAAGAGGGGCGTACGTACGTAGCAGGCCGTAAAGAGGACTGTGATATTGTGTTGCAGCCTGAAAAAGGTATTTCCCGCGAACACTTTAAGATTGTTTCTGAGGGTGGTCAGTGGACTTTGCAAGTGATCTCTCGCTATGGCGATGTCATGGTGAATGGAGAACCCACTCAACAAGCCACTTTGGATCACGGTTTTGCATTTACAATTTCTCCTTATGAATTTGATTTCTTAATGTCTTCAGCCAGTGCGCATCCGGCTTCTATGGAAGCGGGGCCTGTCAATTCAGAGGCAAGTTACTTGCCCGTCGTTCAAGGCAGTGAACCTGGCGAGGAAAAAACCATTGTTGGCGCGGCTCCAACCGCAGCCTATATTAAGATTGTCGATTCAAACAATGATGCCAAAGAAATGATTCGTTTGGATGATGGCGATTCTTGGATTGCTGGTCGTGATCCATCTTGCCACATTCAAATTCGCGATCAACGTGTCAGTCGACGTCAATTTGAACTTCGTCGCAACGGCAATCAGTATCAGATTATTGATTTAGGAAGTGTGAACGGAACGCTGTTAAATGGTAATCCTATTTCTGCGACAGATCCGACGAATATTCGAAGTGGGGATGCGATCACTGTACTGGATAATTACTTGTACTTTGAATTGCACGATGCTCATTTCCAAAGTCGTTTAGACATGGTCAAGGTGGCTCCGCCAAACCCTCTTGTGCAGATGGCAACAAACGCATATCCATCAGAGTATGATCAGCAATATGGAATCGCTCCTTATCAACAACAAGGTGGCGTTCCGATGCAGTATCCGGGCGGTTATGGTCATATGCCAGGTCCGGTGGCGCCAGCTCCAGAAGTAAAAGCCAAATTTGATTTTCAAAAGCACCGCCCGAAACTTATTGCGGGAGCGATAGTGTTCTTGGCAATCGTGTATCTTTTCGCGGGTGGCGAAAAGAAAGAGGGACCTGTACAAGGTGCAGGACCTGTTGCAGCTCCAGGTTCTCCACAAGAAGTATTTAATAAACTAAAACCTGAGCAACAGTCTTTGATTCGTCAGCGTTATAAAGACGCTAAGAATTTATACATGCAGGGTAAGTATCAATTAGCTCAGGACGAGATCACTAAGATTCAAGATTTAGTACCGGACTATGAAGATACTAAAGAGATCCAGCGTTTGGCAAAAGAAGCCGTTTACTTACAACAGCTTCAAGAGCGTAACGCACAGATTGAAAAAGAAAAGGCAGAAGCTGAATTGAAAATTCAGAATCAGGCCGCGATTTGCCAAAAGAAATTAAATCCAAATATCACTATGGATGAAATGGATTCATGTATTTCTTCTGTGATTCAATTCAATCCGGATCACCCAAAGCTTTTGGATTTAAAAGTTCAAGTAGAAGCTTTGACGGCGGCACGTGATGCTAGAAAAGCTCAACAGGCCGAATATCAATCTCAAGTGTCGCGGCTAAAAGGCTTGTTTGCAAAAGCGCAACAGCTTCATAAGACATCTAAAAAACCGCTAGATATCATCGATGCTTATGACAAGGTCGTCGGATCTAAATTACCAGACCCAGGCGGTTTAAAAGGTCAAGCAAGCAGAAGCATCGCTTCCGTGCGCACGCAAATGAACCAAAGAATTGCTAGCAACTTGGCTCAATCAGACAAGTTGTACCAAGCAGGAAATTTGAAAGGCGCAATCCTTGCTTTAAGACAAGCTAAGGTGATTGACCCCGAGAATCCGGAAGTTCCTGCTAAGATTGAAAAGATCGTCACTGAGCTTCGTAAACAGATGATGACTCTTTATCAAGAAGGCATTCTTGAAGAAAGTTTTGGTAACGTCGAAGGCGGAGAATCCAAAGCTGGCGCCAAAGAAAAATGGAAAAAAATCCTAGAGCTGGATATTCCAGATGGCGAATATTATAAAAAAGCTTACATCAAATTGAAAAAATACGGAGCTATGTAAGATGAAACTTCAAGAGCGTTCCTACAGCAGCAAAATCATGCGTCCGAAGCCTCAAATTCATGTGGAAGAAGACGGTTCGTTGATTGTTGTCGTGACGGCTTGGGGACAACCAGAGCATGGCGAGCGCGCATTGACCGAAGTGGTTAAATATGTAAGCGCTGCCAAGGCAGACGTCGAAGTCACGTCGCCCTTTGAGTTTTTAACTTGTATCAGTGATGAAGCGAACTATGTTCGCACTGCGCTGATGATTGCAAATGATGCTCTTTATAGAGGTGAAAACCGCCGAGAGTACGCTTCTGGTGTCGAGATCTTGGCAATTTTCAGAAGAGGCTCCCAAGTAGCCTGGGCTCAAGTAGGAGCACCAAGTATTTTCGTACAAAGACAAAATCAACGTTTGCAACCTTTAAGTGTGGCTTCTGATCTGGCATCAGAACTTCGTGAAGGTGTCAGTCTTCCGCCCCTGCCTGCACAGCTTTTGGGGCTTGATCCCACAGTGAACATTCAGACGGGTCACACCCACGTCGCCGAAGGTGATAAGCTGGTCTTATTCGCCGGAACTTCAGTGGCAACCGCTTTGTGGGGATTGCAATCCTATCAAACAGATCTAAATAGTATCACTCAAGCTATGGTTCACGAAGAGCCTGAACTGCCATTCTGGTTAGGTCTTATCGCAGTTTAATTATTCTTCTTGATCAATTGTCGCTAACGACTTGTAAACTTGCGCGCGTATTTTCGCGTATTCCGGCAAATGCAAAGCTAATTCCGCTCGGGAAGGCGCATAGTTGTTTTCACGTGAAGTGTCCCAAATCAAACCCAGACCAATATTGGTGCGTTGAATCTCTTGATCAAGCATGTAGTTTTTAAACGACCGCTCAAATTTTTTCCGTTGAACTTCCTTTGAAAGGCCGCGTACGTCCCAGCGAAGCCAATCGACCAATTCAATAAAAAGCTGATCGTTGCAAGCCTTAAGGTGTGAACTGTCGATTTCCTTCATGGAAAGCATGTCTACACAGGAATCGCTGCTCTTTTTGATGTTCTTTATATTCAGATTTTTTTCAGCAACATATTGCCACAAATTGACATTGTTTTTAGTTCCCAAACTGCGCAAAGTTTCCCAGTCTTTTTGGTTCAAGGCGACTTGCGCAGTCCAATTCAGGATATTAATACTTTTGTTGTTACTGTTGCTTAAACGTTTTAAATCTCGCAAAAGTGCTGGCTCTTGATCAGCTCGCGTCCAGCGATCATAGGGGATACTGAGTTTTGCCATCCACTCATCGTTCGGTGGAGTATACGCTGGGAATTGATGTTTCTTAATCAAACTTTGAATGCGATTGGTTGTAGGCAGCAAACTCTGTTGCAGGAGCGGTAGAGGATTTAACTCCATGCGGTCAACCAATGTATTGAATAATTTTGGTTGAGCATCGTTCACGTACAAAACGTGATGAGAAATTGCTGCTGTTCTAAGTGGCCCTGCATTTTTCCAAAGGGACCAACCGGATTCAATAATAAAGGGACGATCTTCAGGCCAATCTACGGCCACTGTATTTTTAAGAACACTTGCTAAGGAGTGAGCCGGAAAATCGTTGCTCTCTTCATTTTCCACAAGGCTTTCCCCCAGAAGCTCAAATAGTGTTTTACCGACGTCTGCTAAATTCACATTCTGATCGACTTTACCAGAGATGCGCTCGTCACCTTTTTTTCTAAGCTTGGGCTTAATGAATAAAGCGACTTGGGTATTTTCAGAGTGTAAGTTCAAAGTTGGAAGCTCGCGATGCTCTCCGTTATCGTGACCACTAAGCCCCACAAGGACAATCGTGGTGTTATCCCAACGACGTGCCGTTTTCATTTGTGCGAATAGTTCGTAAAGGCTTTCATCAAATTCGTCGACTTGGGATTCAAAGCTCAGATTCCTTGTCTCTCCCAATTCAGTGGTCGTCACGGTATTGGTGAATTGCAAATCGGGTGCATAAATCACGCTGAAATAAGAGCCGTTGCCCACATCGTGACGCAACCACTGTAAAAAGCTTCCAACATTTTTTTTAAAGGGGCGAAACAGATTTGAAAATCCCGGAACCAAATTGTCGTCAAAAAGTTCGAAGCCCTGATTTAATCCTGAACGGCGAAAGATGGGTGCTCCACCCGTAAAAAAACTTGTGCGATATTCTTGATGAACGGCAACTTCTGAAGCGAGTTCAATTTCGGGGGCCATTCCAGGCCCACCATTGTGGCGCACATTATGTTCGAAGGGATAAAGACCTGTCAGAACAGAGCTCAACGCAGGTGCGCTGAGAGTGGAAGTCGTAAAAGCATGAGTGAAACGAACTGACTCATTGCAAAGCAACTGAAAACCAGACTTAGACCCGGGTGCTCCATCATGAGAGCACGAGATGTCAGAAACGGCGAGATTGTCTGCAGCAATAATGAGAATTGAACCCTTGTCACTTGATTGGCAACCAATCTGGACCAGGCTCAGTGCGCATAGTGCGAAGGCTAAAATGATTCTCTGCATATCTTGACCACGTGTCATTGATCTAGAGATAATGGATTAATAATTTTTGCTAGTCAAAGTTTTGAAAGGACAGCTCGATGCTTGCAGAGAAAATTTTTGGTGTTGCTCATTTGGCCGATCAGGTTGTGTTGTGGTTATTGCTTGTTCTCAGCATTTTAAGTATCGGGATGATTCTTGAAAGATTCTTTGCTTTAAGAAAAGTTTCTTCTGAGTCTCAACGCGTACGTGCCAAAATTAAAATGGCGCTTCAAAGCAACAGTGTTGAAGATGTTGAAGATATTGCGAAAGATCCCGAGTCGTTGGAGGGTCGCGCTGCTGGCCAAGCTATGAAGCATTTGAAAACAAATGGCAGCAAAGGTTTGGAAGAAATCTTTAATACCATTGCACTTACAGAGCGCCCTGATCTTGAAAGATATTTGAACTTCTTGGCAACATTGGGTTCTAATGCTCCTTACATCGGATTGTTCGGTACAGTTTTGGGTATCATGAAAGCCTTCAATGACTTAGCAACGACTCCAGAAGCTGGTCAGCAAACAGTGATGGCGGGTATCTCGATGGCGCTAGTGGCGACAGCAGCGGGTCTGTTCGTGGCGATTCCAGCAGTTATTGCCTACAACTATTACAGCAAACAAGTGCGCGGCATTTTCAACTCTTTAGAGAGTGTGAAAGAATTGTGCCTTGCTTACGCTAAGAAAAAAGGTGTTTAAGCCATGGGAATGAAAACTGGAGATAACAACGAAGCCATAGCGGACATTAACGTTGTCCCTCTGGTCGATATCATCCTCGTGGTACTGATCATCTTCATGGTGACGGCTCCAATGTTCATCAAGCCTTCGATCAATGTGAATTTGCCGAAAGCCGCAAGCGGTGATCAAACAGCTCCAAGCAAGTTGAATATTTCCCTGACAGCAGATGGACGTATCAACTTAAATGGCAGCTTCGTTGATGAGGCAACGGTAAAAGCAAAAGCGACTGAAGAAGTGACTAAAAACACCGAGGTCCAGGCGATCATTTCTGCGGATAAAGATGTTCCTCACGGAAAAGTGGTCGGGCTTCTCGACATCGTGAAAGCTGCCGGAGTCAAAAAATTCGCAATCAGCATCGACAAAAAATAAATCTCAAAATGAAGGCCCTCTTACCACGAGGGCCTTTTTCTTATCCGCTCTGGGTGTAGTTTTGCGGGACTAAGAGCGAAATTTTAAAAATATTTTCTCTCTGAAAGCTTCAAGTTGGCGCTTCAATTTAGAACTTTCACCGTTTAAAGCTCTTTAATTGGCAACGAACAAATGCTTCACGACCTTCGAGGAGTCTCCAGAGGAGAAATCTCAATATGATACGCCTAAAGTCTGGCTCAAGGACGCCGATTAGGGATTCATGTTTAAGAGAGCTGCATCAGAAATTCAATTTATCGCAATTACATTCATCCTTGTCGTGTTGTTGGGTGCTCGTACGTTTGCGAGTCTGACTGAAGAGGGTGAAGCTGAAATCTCTCAGGAAACAAAATCGGCAATGATTAAAGAGCCGAACACTCGTGCTCCGGCCTCATTGCCACCAACGACAGTCGCGCCACAAAGAGTCGATTCTTCGTTGCACCAATCAGCGGACATCGATTTGAATTGCTCTAAAAAGAAAAGCAGTGCTTTAGAAATTCATGCTGGATACGTTCAGCTTAAAGGTAAAAGCTGCGCGCGTGGTGTTCGCATGGGCGAAATCCAAATCGTGAACAAAAGCAACGGCTACACAGCTTCCGTGTTTGACCGTGGTTCTGACAAATATCAAACAGACCTGATTCAACTTCAGCCGGGAGAAAATGAAATCTCCATCCGTTATGAAAATGCGGGACAAAAGGTTGAGGAAATCATTCGTGTAAGCTCTACCAAAATTTAAAACTCGTTTATTTTTTTTGTTTTATTTCGCACAATAAAAGAACCACCCACAGAGGATCTTTTATGCGCGTGTTGTTTTTAGCTGTCGTCGTAACTCTTGTTCAATGTACTTCCGTCAAAAACAATGATTCCGCCACCCGCTCTGCAGCTTCTACGAAAATGATCTTAGATAAAAGCGGTTACCTATACGATCCCACAGATCGTTCTTGCGATGGCTTTCCCCGTCTGATGGTTGAAACGATGCCAGGCACGTGTCTGGGCATGGTTCTGCCTCGTGATCGTGCTTTGGATCCAGCGACTCAAAAAGGATTCATTAAACCGCGCACGATTTTACAATTGCCAGGAGCTTTTCAATTTTTAGTCGTCGACATGGGAGGGTGGAGTCCCAAGAATGGCCGCTTGTTTTTGTTAAAGGCAGGCGCTTCGGGTACCTATGAGCTCTCATTGATTAAAGCGGGTTTGGATAACCCGCACGGTTTAAGGATGGGACCGGACGGTTTCATTTACATCGGCGAGAAAAATCAGATTTCAAAGTTTCATTTTGTAAATGGCAAAATCGCTGATTGGCGCTTGGTATTTGGAAATATGCCTCGGAAAGAAGGCTATATGCATCCACTTTCGCAGTTCACGTTCGATCCACGTAACGGGGATTTATACATAAATTCTGGATCTCCAAGTGATCACTGTATTGTAGAAGGTACGGGAGAATATAAATATTGTTCCGAAGACCAAGCTCAAGGAAATGGCGCAATCTATCGCATTCCTGCGCAAAAGCTAAAAAATATGGGACCAGAAGGCGTAGAGGTTTTTGAATACGCAGCTGCGGGCTTAAGAAATTCAATGGCGATGGTTGTCTCAAGTGCAGGCTACTTAGTTCAAGGTGAAAACAGCCGTGATTTCCCCGAGCTTGAAGAACCCTACGAAGAGATGAATGTAATTGATTTGAATGACGGCCGTATCGCGCACTTCGGATGGCCTTATTGTTATGACTTCCATGCGACTTCTCCAGAGTGGGAGTTTCCTGAAAATAAAAACCTGCCGATTCACAAGCAGTTCAGAAAACCTGTGGATTGCAGCGTGAAAGAGGGTCGTCGTATGGGAGAGTATCAAGCTCCCTACATCCTAATGCCTCCCCATGTGGCGCCTTTGCATATGGATTACTATCGTGGCAGCATGTTCAGCGATATTTTAGGCGGAAAACTTTTGGTAACGTGGCACGGATATCAGCCCAGCGGGCAAAGACTTGTAGCTTATAACGTTGACGAAAAAGGGCTTCCAGTTTTGGATTCGTCCGCAGCAAATGCTCGTTATCAGTTTAATCAGCCCGGAACTTGCCCCGTATCCAAACCCTTCCAACCTCGCGGAGGTATGGATCGTCATGCGACGTACACAGAAGTAATTTCAAAATGGAATGAAGTTAAAGGTATTCGTCCGAAAGGTGCACCTGTCGGCTTTACAGAAGCAAGTGATGGTTCGATCTGGATTGTTGAAGACCGAGAGAATCGCACGATCGTAAGACTTGCAAGAACTCAGAATGCAAACTATCGCGAAGCCTGTGATCGTTCTGCAGCAAGTTTCGATCCGCAAGTGCAAATGTTAGCATGGAGATCGGCAGTAAAATCAAACCCAGAACTTGATAAAGGTTATCAAGTCATTCAATCGCAATTGATTCAGAAATACTGCACAGGTTGTCACGGAAACTTGCAAGTCGATGACATCGCGAAAGATCGGTTTAGCAATTTGGATTTCTTGGTTAAGAATGGTTGGATTGTCCCACAGGATTTAGAACACAGTAAGGCATATGGCGCCATTGCTCGTCTTGAAGGTTACACTCCGATGCCGCCCCTTGATAAGCCACAGTTTTTCGGAACGCCTGAGGGACAACAGCTCAATTTGCTTCTGTCGAAGTGGTTAAACGCCCTTCCGAAAGACATTGATTTAAGCTATGCCAAATACACGGCCAAAGATAAACGGAATATTCGTCTTCAGCCAACAACGACAGCCAAAGCTTGCGGTCAGTTGAATCCTGGAGATATTGTGTATGTCGATCCAAGACTAAGCAAAGTAGTCTCACAAGATGGCTACAAGTGGAGTCGAGTGTATATGGTTCCTGCGCACAGCCGGCTGTTCAAAGGCGCGTGCCCTGCTCCCGAAGACGGTGTGTATTACATAGCTCAATAGAAAGTTCGTCATGATCAAAGCCCTTAAGCAACCGCAGCTACAACGTCTTTGGGTCGGGCAGGCCTTTTCATCGGTCGGTGATGAAATCTATCGAGTAGGACTAACTTGGTTCGCAGTGAACTTAATGGGTTCCAACACGGGATACTTGGCAGCTGGTCAAACAGCTTCGTTGATGCTTTTAAGTTTTATCGGGGGAAAATGGGCAGATCGCTGGAATCCGCATCATACTATGTTTCGTGTGGATTTAATACGCATGGTGATCGTGTTAATTCCCGTATTAATTTCCTTTTTTACGGAAGTGCCACTGTCTTTACTGATTGTTATGGCATTGGTTTTATCTGCCTTAAGTGCTTTTTTTGATCCGGCCACACAGGCGACAATTCCACTTTTAGCAAAAGACATTGAAACTCTTCAATCCACCAATGGGTTAATGGGTACAACCATTCGCGGTGCGCGTATGGTGGGACCTGCGGTGGTGGGGTTGCTTGCTGCTGTTGTTCCAATGATTCATTTCTTCACTATTGATGCGATAACTTTTTTGATTTCCGCATTATCTGTCAAATCACTCAAAAAATATTTACCTGAACATGTGCCATCACCAAAAATGCGCATCGGTTTTACGGATGCTGTGATGAGTGGATTTCGTCTGATTCAGGGGCGCCAAGGAATGATGTACGTCTTTATCTCCAGAGCGTTGACATCAGGGGCATGGAATTTATCGATTATCGTGGGTTTTGCATTGCTGATTCATCAAGTATCGGGTGGTGATGCACGGATGTTTGGTTTGGTGATGGCCTCTTACGGCGTGGGTAATTTGACGGGAGCACTTTATTTTGGAAATCGCTCCAGAGCAGGTCACAAATTGTTGTGGTTGATGTACGTCGGATATTTGCTTTGGGGAGTGGGAATCGCAGCAGTGGGAATGGCGCCCACAGTGGCCTGGATTACGGTGGCATCAATATTTACAGGATTCATGGGACCTTTAAATGATTTGGCATTTATTGATCTTATGCAAAGAACGTTTGCTGTTTCAGATCTGACAAAAGTATTTCGACTGCGCATGGCTTTAGAATCTTTGGGTACATTAGTGTTTACGCTGGCGTCACCGTGGCTCATTCAAATAAGTTCAATCCGAGTAGTAATGGTAGGTTGCGGAGTGGTTTGGATTGTTTGTGGGGGAACAGGTTTGTTATTAAAAACCTCTCCTAAGTCTTTGTAGCAAAGTCCATAAATGCTGAAATTTAACACATAATTTGCCCTGGCAGATTTGCATTAACTAAGATAATTCATAAGGTTGATGCGTGCGGCTAGAGTAATATCATTTAAATTGATCATTCTCGGTCGAGCCTTTAAGTTGAGCACGAATGATTACAGAAGGACTCTTTAATTTGGTAGATCTTAAGAAACGCTCGGACATTCACTATGCTCGAAAAATTTGGCATATGACGTCTGTCTTCGCCATGTTTTTGGCATATGTGTTTTTGCCACCGAATGTTTCCTTCATCTGTTTGGTTGTCGGCTGGCTTATCTTCGTTCCCTTCGATCTTTTGCGCCACCGTTACCCAGTTCTTAATGATTTCGCAGTTCATGCTTTCAAACCGATCATGCGTCAAAGCGAAGTAAAAAAGCTCGCGGGAACGACCTATTTGGTATCGGGAGTGCTGATTGTTTACGTTATCTTCCCGCGTCCTATTGTTGCCTTAACTTTGTTGTTCTTGGCTTTCGCGGATCCAATCGCTAGTTACTTTGGTATTCTTTATGGCAAAGATAAAATCTTTGGTCACAAATCGATTCAGGGTTTTATGGCTGCTTTCTTTGTATGCATGGCTCTGACGTTGGCTTATTTGCTATATCACAATTATCTAATGGATCGTGTGGTTGTGGTGAGTTTGTTAGCAGGTCTTGTGGGCGCATTCGCAGAATTAATCCCCATTGGAAAGCTTGATGACAACTTGACGTTGCCTTTGATGAGCGCGGTGGGCCTTTCTATCCTCTTTTATTTCTTTGGATTTTTCGCCAATGTCGGCTAAAACCGATACATGGCAAACGAAACTACAGTAAATTCGCATTTAGATACTGAAGAAGCACGCGCTCAGCGCATGCACATGTACATTTATATCCTTCCAAATTTGATGACGACAGGAAACCTATTCTCTGGTTTCTTCGCAGTTATTCAATCCATCAAAGGAAACTATCTTTGGGCTGCATACGCTATCGTAGTTGCGGCCGTGTTTGACCAATTGGACGGGCGTTTGGCTCGCCTGACTCGTTCGACTTCTAAATTCGGCGCAGAATACGATTCATTGTGTGACCTAGTCAGCTTCGGCATGGCTCCAGGAGTTTTGTTATTCTTGTGGGCGCTTCAACCATTTGGTCGTTTGGGATGGGTTGCTTGTTTCTTGTTCGTTGCTTGCGGAGCGCTTCGTTTGGCACGTTTCAACGTTCAAGCAAACGTTGTTGAGAAAAATTATTTCCAAGGTCTGCCAATCCCGATGGCGGCGGGTATCGTAGCTTCTTCGGTTTTGGCGTTCCAAGATCTGGAATTGGAACCAATGGGTAACTACGGCTTGTTAGTAATGACCATCCTGCTTGCGCTCGTGATGGTTTCTAACTTCCGTTTCCGCAGCTTTAAAGATTTGGATTTGAAAGAGCGTCTGCCATTCCGTTACCTGATCTTGGGTGTTGGCGTGTTGGTCGTTGTGGCACTTCGTCCCGAAGTAATGCTGTTTGTGCTGTTCATGGGCTACGCAGCTTTAGGAGCAGTCTTCGGTGTTTTCAAATTGGGTAAAAACATCCGTAAGATCAAGCCATCAGTTTATGCACCCGCATCTGTTCACGAAAGTGACTTGGTCGAAGAACTAGAAGAAGAAGAGACCAAGAAAGATGAAAAGAAAACTTAAAGTAGGCGTCGTCGGCGCGACCGGAATGGTCGGCCAAACTTTCATGACACTTCTCGAAGAGCGCGCATTTCCTATCTCGGAATTGCGCCCTTTTGCTTCTGAAAACTCCCTCGGAAAAAAGATTGAACTTCAAGGTCAGCAGTGGCCTTGCCAAGTTTTGAAAGACGGCTGCTTCGACGGTCTTGATCTTGTTTTCTTCTCTTCAGGTGATGACATTTCTGCAGAGTGGGCTCCGAAAGCTGTTAAAGCGGGTGCCTTTGCTGTTGATAACTCCGCTGCCTTCCGTATGGATCCAAACACGGTATTAATCGTTCCTGAAGTGAATGGCCATTTGGTGAATCAAGATTCAAAACCACAAATCATAGCGAATCCAAATTGCTCAACTATCCAATTGGTAGTAGCGCTAAAACCATTGTCTGAAAAATTTGGTTTGGATGAAGTGCGCGTCAGTACTTACCAAGCGGTCAGCGGTGCGGGTCAGGGTGGCCACGATGAGTTGATGGAGCAAACGTCCAAACACACTCAAGAAAAGCACGAGCCAAAAACTTTCCCGCATACAATCTTGTTCAACTGCATTCCGCAAATTGGTTCTTTCAATGACGAGGGCTTCTGCAGTGAAGAAGTCAAAATCATGAAAGAAACCCGCAAGATTTTAGGTCTGCCAAAATTGAAAGTTTCCGCCTTCACAGTTCGTATCCCTGCATTGAATGCTCACAGCGAATCTGTTTGGGTCACTTTAAAGAATGATACGACTCGCGAAGCAATTACTGAGGCGTTGTCATCTCATCAGGGCATCGTGGTGCAAGATGATCCTAAGAAAAGCGTTTATCCGCTGGCTCGCGACGTTTCCGGCAAGGACCCGGTTTATGTCGGCCGCATCCATCGTGATCCCGAAGATTCGAAGCTATGGATGATGTGGGTGGTATCTGACAACATCCGTAAGGGCGCAGCCTTAAACGGTATTCAAATCGCTGAACAGATTTTTTTCTAAGCCAGCCTGACTCATCTCAGGCGTATATAAATGATCCGACGAAGGTCTGGATGGGCTGGTTATTTTGACTAACGGCTCGTCGAGTGGTTCGATAGATATATGCGTCTGTTGAAGCTTTCCGCATTCATTTCAACATTTTTGATTTCATCCCTCGCGATGGCGACACTGACATATAATTCGGTCGGTGGCGTTTCGAATATTGATACGACGACAACTCCCACTAAACCCGTCATTTATGGTGGCTTTGCGGGAACCTGTCCTTCAGGTACGGATAGCAACAGCACTTGTGATACTTGCCAAGGCGGGACAGGAATGGCGGTATGTAACAAGAACGCTGTTTATCCATCCTTATATTTGACGATTGTGTTGAACACATCGTCGACAATTGCAAATACTTCTGATGTCACTGCAAAATTAGATTCCAATAATATATACCCCACGATCACTTTGGGGAGTGGAACGGTCACGCTGAAATTCCTGTGGTCGGATATCTGCGCAAAATCCAGCAATGGCAGCACAGCATGCGATCAAAATGTAACAGCTGACTTGGTCATCACGGCGGCTGGTTCTTCCAGTGGATCTGCGGCTGGAACATTTACTTTTCATATTGTAACATCCGTCGCAGATTCTGCTGATTTGACTTACATTGATTGTCCTACGGAAAATGAAACCCCGGCGGCGGGCTCGGGTTTTTGTCATTTTACGGCTTTCCCCGGTGATTCTAAAGTTTATGCGGATAACTTAGGTATTTCTGACAGCTATCCAACAAGCTCTGCAGGCGTGGATTATAAAAGTTTGATGTTTTTTTACGAACCTCAAATTCCTGCTGATGCAAACGATGCCGCGACAGTTGCTAGAATCACTAATAAGTCTCCGTCTTTTGAAATGAACATCAATAATACGGTTTCTCCGCCGACCGTCGATGAACGTATTACGGGATTATCCAATGGGACAACCTATTGCTTCATTATGGGTAATCGCGATTTGACAGGGAACATTTACTTTTTTACCCCAACGGGAGCGGCTTCTGGTGCGGTAGACCCAGCGACTCAATGTACAACTCCAGAAAAAGTTGTAGGTCTTTTGGATGATAAACACTGCTTTATCGCAACGGCAGCCTTCGGCAGTGACATGGCACCTGAAGTTCAGAGCTTCCGCGAATTCCGTAATGAATACTTGCTGCCTTATTCATGGGGCAAAACTTTCGTAAAGACATATTACAAATACAGTCCAAAATACGCAGCATTGATCTCACAAAGTGAAACCGCGAAAGTTTTGGTGCGCGGTGCTTTGTGGCCGCTTTTATTTTTTGCGCGCATGAGTGTGGCAATTGGATTCTGGTATGCGCTTGCGATCGTGGCATTTGGTGCATTGACATTGTGGGGATTGTACAGACGCCTGATCTTGGGGCAAAATGTTCGGGGTGAACTGTGAAATCACTTTGGTTAGTCTTGGTTGCATTACTTGCAGTCACAATGTTTCACACGGCAAACGCCCAAACGAAAGACTCTGCTCCTAAGGAGCCCCCTTTCGTTGAAGAAGAAGAATTTGATCTTCCGGCGACTCCGTTAAATCAGGCGACTCCAGCACAAGCAGATCCTCTAACTTCGGAAACTGACGATGCTGCAAGTATCGAAAATGAAATTCTGCAAAGTGGAGGAGAGCCCGTGGCACCTCCACCTGCGAATAGCACAGTTGATTTAAATAAAGATGTACCGGAAGCAGGATCGCAATCTGAAGATCTTTTGTTGGAAGAAGAACCACCCGTTATCGCCGCTCCATCCAATGAAATTCCCGCAAGCGAAATGCCTTTGGAAGAAGAGCCGCCAGTTCCAGTGAAAGCTGCAGCTCCAGTTTACAGTGACGACGTGGTTGCAAAATCAGCAGCGGGTGGAGTTCGTTACATCCATCACCCTCAAGCAGCTGTTGGTTTGATTCGTATCGAAAAAGACGGCACTTACGTTTATAAAACGAAAGACAAAGGTGAAGTTAAAACAACTGGTGGTTTCCGTATCGGCTCCATTGATGCGCCTAAGATTTATTCTGAAGACGAAACAAGCTTTGCTAAAATGTATAGCGATCAAGTTCCAGTGCTGATGTTTGATTACGATTGGCAGCCCTTTAAAATGTCCCAGAATTTCAAGATCCAAGCAGGCATCAACATTATGCTCGCTAACGGAAATGGACGTTTCGCTGAATCAGGACCATCCGGAAGTGACCCGACAGCCGGGGAAGCATCAAAAGAAGAGTACACTTTTGCGGCGATTCCTTTGAACGTAGGTTTTGCTTATCGATTCCAATATATGGATCGTCAAATTTTAGCTCCCTACGTAATTGGCGGCGGCTCCTATATTCCTGTAATCGAATATCGTGACGACGGTAAATCCACTAATGCGGTGGGAACTCCCGCAGCATACGGGGGCGGCGGTTTACTCATCAACGTGGGTGCAATCGATCGCGACACAGCCTTCACACTTCGCTCCGAATACGGTGTAACAAATCTGTGGGTCAGCCTAGAATACCGCTACCTAAAATCCTTCAGCGAAGACGTCGACTTCTCCTCAAACGTTATCTCAGCGGGACTTACTCTAGACTACTAACCGTTAGCCGGTGAAAAACCGTAAGCTGACGGGCGAGTTTCGACTTGCCAATTGCACGTCAGTCTCGCGTTAGTTATGTTTTCCCTGAAAAATCTGCCTCTCTCGACACTGTGGGTGAAGCAAAAGGTGCCAGGCACCTTTTTGTGTGCTACACCTTCGCGCTATGCAAACAACCAAAGTTAAATTCACAGTGGCATACGACGGCACAGGTTACTGTGGCTGGCAAAAACAGAAGCCCGAGGATCAGGTTTCTGTGGCCCAGGTTATCGAGAAGGCTTTGGAAAAAATCTTTAATGAAAAGATCACGCTGTTTGCATCAGGCAGAACTGATGCGGGCGTGCATGCCCTCAATCAGGTTTGTCACTTCTCCACGAGCCGTAAGATCGACCCGGCTAAAAAATGGGATATCTGTTGGGCGATAAATTCGCAGCTGCCTCCAGGGATAGTGGTGAAAAAGGCGTGGATTGCTCCCGAGGAGTTTCATTCCACGTTATCGGCGACCCATAAAACTTACCGCTATCTATTGTTGAATAAGCCCCGTCAAAGCGCCCATCTGGCCCGTTATGCAGCGTGGGAAAGAATGCCCATCGATATCGAGCACCTTCAGGCAAGTTCTAAATTTCTCTTGGGAAATCAAGATTTTAAGAGCTTTCAATCGGTCGGAACCCCGGTCAAAGACACTATCCGCGAGATCTATAAAGCTGACTGGGAATGGCGCAGACCCGGGGTTTTGCAGTTCACGGTGACCGGCAGTGGGTTCCTCAAACAGATGGTCCGCAATATTGTGGGGACCTCTTTGATGCTCGAGAAAAAGGACCTAAGTCCTGGATATATGAAGGAAATCATCGAAGCCAAGGACCGCAAAAAAGCCGGTCCGCCAGCTCCCGCTGAGGGCCTGTACCTTATGAAGGTTTATTATCCCAAGGACCTTGACAATGGGTGCCTAGAACTTTAAAACATCCCTTCCCGCAAACATAGTGTAAGAGCCCGTTGTTAAACTCAAACATCATATTTGCCGAATGTCCGGACGGTAAACCCGGGTATTCAAAAAGAAAACTGGAGACTCTCAAATGAAAACTTTCAATGCAAAAGCAGAAGAAGTTGAAAGAAAATGGTGGATCGTTGATGCCGCTGACCAAAAAGTTGGTCGTGTTGCTACTCACATCGCTACTATTCTTCGTGGTAAAAACAAAGCTATCTACACTCCGAACGTAGACACTGGTGACTTCGTTATCGTGATCAACACGGACAAGATGGAGCTTTCTGGAACTAAATGGGATGACAAAACTTACTACCGTCACTCTCGTTTCTTCGGTTCAATGAAAGAAATGACAGCAGCTCAAGCGAAAGAGAAAGATTCAACTTTCATCATTCACGAAGCTGTTCGCGGTATGCTTCCAACAAACAAGCTATCTCGTCATATCATCATGAAGATGAAAACTTACACTGGCGCTGAGCACCCACACGCTGCTCAAAAACCAGAACTTCTAACACTTCCAACTAAGAAGTAATTGGAGAGGATAGAAAATGGCAGCAACTGAAAAATTCTTTTATGCTACTGGAAGAAGAAAAACGTCATCAGCACGTGTTTTCTTGAAGCCTGGTAAAGGCACTATCACTATCAACGGTAAAAAATCTGAAGACTACCTTAGCCGTATGCAATCTCGCATGGTTATCGTTCAACCTTTGGATCTTTTGAACCAAATCGGTAAGTTCGACGCTAACATCACTGTTGCAGGTGGTGGTGAGTCTGGACAAGCTGGTGCGATCCGCTTGGGTATCACTCGTGCATTGATCGCTTTCAACCCAGAGTTCAAAGGAACTCTTAAGAAAGCTGGATTTGTTACTCGTGACCCTCGTATGGTTGAGCGTAAAAAATACGGTAAATCCGGCGCTCGTCGTAGATTCCAATACTCTAAACGTTAAAATTTGGAGTGTCCGAATCTGGACCAGAACAAGAAAGGGAGCCATTGGCTCCCTTTTTTTTTGGTTCAGACAGACGTGGAACCTGTGGGATCCAATGTTTATTTATAGGTAATGAAAGGCCCGTAATTGGGGCGTTTTCTTGATTAATGGTAATGTCCCTTTTTCCACTGAGGGATCCATGAAGTTAACTATCCGTTCGTTCGTATTTTCCATTGTTACATTTTGTAGTCTTCCCGTTTTTGCTGGGTTCGTGAATGATACCAGCACCGGAATCGTTGCGCTTGCAGGCGATTGTTCAATTATCAATGTTCAGGAAGCTTACTTTAGCTTATTCGGTGCAAGTGGCAGACTTGGAAAAGTTTTGGTAATCAAAGCGCAAATCAGAAACGATGCTTACGATAAAATTGTCCGTGTCACTCACGAGCATGGCTCACCGATCGTGGCAGAAAATACTCCAGGAGCGACTCGTGTACGTATTGAATATATGGGGCAACTTGGAAATATGGATCTGGTGGAAATCACGGACCGTACAGTCGGTATGGAGCTGTCTGGGCTTTACAGCGTGTCTGTGCAGATGAATTATCAGACGACAACATGTGTGTTTCAGGTGGATCGCAAGGCCGGGGATCGCCCAGCCTTTAATTATTATTTCTAGTTCTTTAGTTTTTCCCAAAGGTACGTAATCTTTAAAGACTCCCACAGAATGCTCTGTTCGATGTTCGCATTCCCGGCGTGGCCGCCTTCTATATTTTCATAATAGTATACTGGATGTTTTTGTTCCTTCATGCGAGCCACAAATTTACGGGCGTGACCTGGATGAACCCGGTCATCTTTTGTACTCGTCATCACAAGCACTTCTGGATACTTCGCTGCGGGACTTAGTTTTTGATAAGGCGAATATTTTAGAATCGCTTCACGCATTTCTGGGTCATCTGGATTTCCGTATTCGTCCATCCAACTCGCACCTGCCAATAGCTTGTGATAGCGAAGCATGTCTAACAGAGGGACGCCAATGATCGCAGCCTTGTATAAATCAGGACGTAAAGTCACAGTCGCGCCGACAAGCAGGCCGCCATTAGAGCCTCCGGAAATCGCTAAGTGTTCAGGGGAGGTTATCCCGCGAGCAATTAAATCTTCAGAGATTGCGATGTTGTCTTCGTACACCTTATAGCGATTTTCTTTGATCACAGCATGATGCCATTCAGGACCGAATTCTCCGCCACCGCGAAGATTTGTCAGTACGTAAACTCCACCCTTTTCAACCCACGTTTTTCCCAAAGCTCCCAGATAACTTGGTGTCATCGATACTTGGAATCCACCGTACCCATACTGCAAAGTTGGATTTTTGCCATCAAGCTTGATGTCTTTTTTGTGAACGACAAAGTAGGGAATCTTGGTTCCGTCTTTGCTGATGGCTTCAAAGCGTGATGTTGTTAAGTTTGAAGCATCGAAACGTTTAGAGGCTTGCTTCAACATTTTAAACTGATTTTTTGGATCCGTTGCATCGCCTATGTAGGTCGACGTTGGAGTCAAGAAATCCGTGTATGTGGCAAGATACTTATCAGAGTAGGGATCAGCATCATAGCAAGATGCCATTCCGTTTACTCCCAAAGGAATCGGTTCTGATTTCCAAATGTTTGGTGGAGTGAAGGTTAGTTTTTCCATTCGGCTAAGAACGTTGTCAGATATATCTAAAATCAGATGGTTTCTGGTTTGACTGCCACCCTGAAGAAAGCGTTTCTCTGTCGGCGCAAATACCAAATGAAGTTGATCAAGGGCTGCTTCGCCTTTTTCAAGGCTGTTAAGTGGTAAAGCGACCAAGCTGCCTGCTTTGAAGCCTTTGAAGGCAGAGCGAAGCTCGATGAGTAATTGCCCTTTGAAAAGAGAGTAGAGGTCCGCATCGTCAGGTTTAGGAATTAAAATTGATTTTCCGGACGAGTCATCAAACCAAACTTTCGATGCATAGAATCCTTTGCGGATAGAGCGGAAATAGAACGGTTTGTTATCGTCGTACAACGTGTACGAGTAGGCAGACATATCCGTTGTATTAGCTTCGAATAAGGTTTCGGCTGAGGATAGGGAGGTTCCACGCTTCCATTTTTTTACGATGCGAGGATACCCGGACGTTGTTAAAGACCCTGGGCCCCAGTCGGTCCCCACAAAAATCGTATCGTCATCTTTCCAAGAAGCATTTGTTTTGGCTTCGGGAATGATGAAGCCGTCTTTAACGAAAGACTTTGTTGTCATATCGAATTCGCGCACGACCGAGGCATCTTTCCCACCTCGGGAAAGGTAAACCAAAGCGCGATCATATTTCGGTCTGCGGAAAGAAGATCCTTTCCAAACCCAATTTTCATTTTCGGATTTTGCGAGGTTGTCTAAATCCAATATGACTTCCCATTTTGGATTTGGGCTTTGATAGCTTTCGATTGAAGTTTTTCGCCATAGACCGCGAACGTGCTTTTCATCTTGCCAAAAGTTGAAAAGCTCTCCATTGACCAAAGTCACACCGGGAACACGGTCTTTCGCAAAGAAGATTTTACGATTCTCAGCTTCGATGGTTTTGAAAAGTGGATTGCTCTTAAAATGGGTCACCGTCAGTGCATTTTCACTCTTAGCGAATTCCAACGGTTTTGTGCCTTCAACGTCTTCAAGCCACAAATACGGATCTTGTTGTTGATTTGTAGACATGGAATTCAGCTCCTTCTGAAGTGAGGAGCTTTTGCAGCCAGCGGCTAAGAAAACAGCGGCTAGCAAGAGATTCGATTTAGAAAGCGATTTCATTTGGGCTCCGATGTTGACCTAGAAATTAAAGATCAAACCGGAGCCACATACAAGGATTACAGAACTATGCTGCGGATTTTTTGTTCTCCCAGCCAGCTTTTTTCTGTCCTCTTAGCATCAAGTTGAGTTCATCTGTTGCCGCACTTAGAGACTCAGCTTCGCCCATCAGGACACTCGAAGATTGTGATAGGTCTTCCGCCACTGCAGCGTTTGTTTGTGTGGTCTTGTCGATTTCACTCATTGCTTGGCTCAGTTGTTTAATACCCAAAGCTTGCTGTTGGCAAGCATCAGAGATTTCACTATTCAATGCGGACACCTTCTCAATCGAAGAAATTATTTTAGTTAAAGCGGCGCCAGACTGGTCAGCGGTTTTAGTGCCTCGCTCAGCTTGTTGAACGCTCTCTTTAATAAGACCGCTGATTTCTTTCGCTGAATTGGCAGAACGTTGCGCTAGTGTTCTTACTGCGTCAGCTACAACCGCAAAGCCTTTGCCTTGTTCGCCTGCGCGAGCAGCTTCAACGGCTGCGTTCAATGCCAACAGATTTGTTTGGAAAGCAATGTCGTCGATAACTGAAATGATCTCTTCAATTTTTTTAGATCCTGAATAGATCTCTTTCATATACGTGATCAGACGTTCGATCTCGCGACCGCCTTCAGTAGCAGCTTTTGTGCTTTCTGTAGAAAGTTCTGCTGCTGTTTGCGCACCCTCGGCATTTCTTTGAATCATACTGGACATTTCCTCGATGGAAGCTACAGTTTCTTCAATAGAGGCTGCCTGAGTCGTGGAGGAATGGGAGAGCTTAACGTTAGATTCGGAAATGCTTTGAGATTTCGAAGTCGTTTCAACAACCGAGTGATGAACTCGTTCGACAACTTGGTTTAATGCGCTCACCAAGCGGTTTTGGAACAAGAAACCTAATCCAACAACGGAAACTACTAACGTACAAATCATGCCTAAAAGAAGTTTCTTTTTGTTCATGCTGTCTTTTTCGGCCGTCTCAAGCATTTCGGCTGTGCGCTTATCGACGTCGGTGGCGGCTTTGTCCAGTTTATCGAAAATCTTTTCAGCGATAGGGTTTAGGTTGTTCATGATTTTATTTGCAGAACTTTGAACATCATTTTTTGCAAGGGAGCTCTGAATGTCTTTCCAGGTTGCTTCGTATTTAGCAACGTCTTCATCAATCGTCTTACAATTATCGCCGCATTTTTCGCGCAGAGTTTTAAGTTCTTTGATAAATCCGCCCACAAGCTCCACGCGGATGTCGCGGGAATCTTTGTCGTTATCAGAAGCAATCGGCAGAATATTCGAATGAACTAATGCCATCGATTTAATTAGTTTGTTTTGGATCGAAAGCGATGAGATGCCGAACTCACTTGCTTTTCCAAGCGCGCTGATTGCTTGTTGGCTTGTATAAAAGAAAGCACATCCTACGAGTAGTACAAAAGATGCAGATGCAAACACGTACAACAAAAGTGATTTTCCGATGCCGATTTTCTTGAACACGCTGAACTCCTTAGCGGCTTAGCCACTCTGATAAATCGGAGTATTAAATGATTTACTTAACCGAATTTTGAACACATTAGCGTGTTGTAAACTCACATTCCCCTACGTTGGTCTCGTAAACGAAACGATTTTACGGATGAAAGTCAGAGGTGTCTCATACCAAAGTCCAGCTCCAATCCTTGACCTTCGTCAAACACTGTCAAGAACACCAAATTATGAGAAAAGTTTCACGCTTTATTTCGAACACCTAATTGGAGGATGTATGGCGAAATGGGTCGTGTCGACTCTAGGACTAGTATTGTTTCTTTCAGGTCATCAAGCGATGGCAGAAGGAAAAGTCGAGCAAGTTCAAGCTGCGGTTAAAAAAGCGTGCAGCAAAGACCTGGCAAATGATGAAGCTCTGAGACAAGTAAAAAATCTTTTCTTGTCTTGCGTACCGGGCGACAAAGTCGATGTGGATGGTTGCAAAGTTCCATGTCTAAAAGAAAACTCTGGCGCAGTTGTTGGTCAATAATCTTCTAAGGAATAAAAACATCATGAAAAACAATTTCAAAAAAATTTCGGCAGCATTCATCGCAGGTATGTTGATGGTTCCAACTGTAAACGCCGCGACTCTTGAAGAGCGCGTGGCAGAGTTGGAAGCAAATCAATCTCTGAATATCTTTAACTTCTCTGGTACGTTCATGACTCGCTATGATGACATCATCACTGCGAAACAGACTAAACCGAGCTCTGTGGCTAATCCGGCATTTGATAATAAAGATTTGAATTACATGCGTTTGAAGTTTCAATTTAATGCAGACGCAAATGTTTCAAAAAATATTAAATTCTATTCCAGAATGACGGCGTCAAAATTCTATAATGTGAGCTACGTAGAGGGTACTCAAGGGTCAACAAGCACCGGCGATCTAGGTGCACCAAACGCCTACGCAAACAGTGGTATGGTATTGGAGAAAGCGTATATGGACCTAACAGTTCCAGATACGAACTTTACTTTCTCCGTTGGACGTTTGCCGACGACAGGTGGACAGCCTTACAACTACTTGGATGGCCGTGCGCGTATGGGTACGTATCCACTGTTGGCATACAACTCGTATTTCGACGGTATGAGCTTAAGCTACAAGCTTGATGATTATATGCCTCAAGATAACAAGTTGGCATTGCGTTTGATCTATACTCCGCTGACGAATATTAACTTTGGCACGGCCGGTGCCGGCGGGATTTTCAATCCACCAACATCGGAGGCTGGAGCAAACGTTCCAACTCAGGCACCGATGGGTTCAGTTCAAGTTGACTACAGTGCAAACAACTGGGGTTGGGTTGGAAACTTTGGGGCAGTGTTGCAGTACCTGCAAACGAGCGATATTTATATCCCTGGAGCGGCAGCTATTCCTGCTGGTAACTCCTCTCTTAACATCAAAATTCAACAATGGACTTTGGCGACGGAGTTCAACAGCATTGGTGGATCGAACTTCGATTTGTCAGCAAGTTACTTGATGACTTCATTGGCAACTAGCGGATCTTTCGGCGCTCTTGGTGGTTTTGGTAACTCTACTGGCGCAAGTGAAGACATCACAGGAGCCAACACGCTGTTGTCTGCTCGTTACCGTCTAGGCACTTGGATTTTGGGTGCAGAATGGGCACACGGCGAAAAGAACTCTTTTTATTTCGCAACGGCAGCTGATGACTTGACGAACTTCTACGGTACTCCGGGTAACGCATATCACTTATACGTGACTAAAAAATTCACAGAGAATTTGGCGTTGCGTGTTGGTTACATGAGTCAAGCATATGACTACACAGATTTAAATATTGGTGCGACAGCGGATTCTGATCGTAAGATCGAAACTACATACGCAAATCTTCGTCTAGATTTCTAATCGAATCAGTTTTCGTTTCCTGATTTGATGAAGGCTCCTGCTTAGGCAGGGGCCTTTTTTTAGGTAACAGTTCCCTTTTTGTACTGCATTGCAGCCCTATGGGCGCAGTGCCCTACAAAAAGGGAACTGTTACCTAATAGCTAATTACTTAGTGCAAGAAAGTGGGTAGATGTTGCCGTTTGCAGCCATGAAGCCAGAGAAACCAGCACCTTTGTTGTCAGCGCTTACGCCGAAGAAGCCAGTGTTTTTGATAACGCCGTCATCAGTTTGCGCAGACTTTTCAGTCAATGCCAACATTTGCAAGTAACCTTGTTTCATTTGGCCAGCAACAGTGCCTTTATCCAATTGAGCAAAGAAAGTTGAAGAACCAGTTTTTTCAGTGATTTCCATAGTAAGGAAATCAACAGATGTATCATCACCCAAAGTTACAGTGATAGTTGCTGCTTTACCTTTAGAAGGTGCTGCGCATTTCAAAACAGTTGAATCAGCGAAAGCTGTAGAACCAGCAAGAACAAGTGCCGCTACGATAAGTTTTTTCATAGATGTCTCCTTAGTTGTTTAAAATTCTGTTGTGACTGGATCGAGGCTATTTCACGGTCTTTGGTCTAGCAATGCAAATGCATTGCGCAATATAGAGGATCTGACGCCAACTGCGAGGGCTCACTGTGAGAACACAAGGAATTTCACCGTACCAAGGTCAAGTTTCTTACAAGCCTTACCGAAGAGAAACAAACGGGGGATTATGATGAATAAGGGTTGGGTGCTGATACTTGCCGGCTGTCTCATTTTGGGATTTCAGAACTGCAGTCAGGCGAATTTGTCATCGTCTGAATTAGCAAGTACAAATGCACACCTAGTAACTCCTTCCGTCGGTACGGGCTCTGAAGCTGACAGTTCAGTCGTCATTTCCTCATTAGATATTCCGCTGACGATGGGTTCACTCTCCATCGATCCTCAATCGGGTCGCATCGTTTATTTAGGTGCGAACGAACAAATCATCGACGAATATTGTTTGCCAGCTTCTGAAATTGCAGAGCTTCAAAGTTATTTGAAAGTTGGCAATATCTGTGGCCCAAAAAACGCGGTGGATTCCGGCGCTCAATGCGGTCAGGTGTACACTCCAGCTTACGCAGTTCTTGGTATAGGCGATCAAAAAATGAATCTAGGCGAGAGCAACGATTCCTGTGGCAGAGGTTTTAAAGACATCTGCGGCGATCAAGCAGCACAATCATTCCGTGGTCTCGTAGCTTACATTCAAAAGAACTTCAAATCTCTTGCTTGCGAATAAGGTACGTCCTTACCTGGAAAGGTAGTTACTTACCTTGACCTTGCCTTTAATAAAAAAGGCCCGTGTTAATACACCGGCCTTTTTTATTTCGATAGCTTATCTAAGTAAGGCCCTACGTTTTAAGGTAAGGACGTACCTTTTAAAGTCCTAGGGTGCTGCGTACTTTGGTGAAGGCGTCGTTGATTTTTGAGCGATCTGGGGCTGCACCCTGAGCAAAGTCCGGGCGACCGCCGCCTTTGCCACCCATGATCGCTGCCACCTCTTTAAGAACATCTCCGGCTTTATGGTCGCCAGTGAGATCTTTAGAAACAGAGACGATGATTGGGTTCGAGCCTTCGCCTTGACCTACAACAACAACAATTCCTGACTGGATTTTGTTTTTAAGGTCGTCAGTTACCTTCGCCAAGACTTCACGGTCATCCATCGGAACGTCAGCCAGAACAAGTTTCGCAGCAACGCCAGATTTAGATTTGAACGACATCGCTTTGCTTGCAAGGTCATCTACGTTGACTTGTCCGCCTTGAAGTTTTTTGATTTCTTTTTCAAGGTTTTTGATTTGGTCTTTGATCGTCTCTACGCGGTTTGCAAGAGTCGCTTTTTCACCAGTCACTTCAAGATGCTTCAAGTAATGAGCAGATTTTTGCAAACCAGCTGCCGCCAGAGCTTCGTCCAAGTGCTGGATAGAGCTCATTGCGTATTTTACTGCAGAATCACCAGTGATCGCTTCCACGCGGCGTACGCCCGAGCTTACGCCGGATTCAGAAACGATTTTGAACAAGCGAATGTTCGCCGTGTTCTTAACGTGTGTACCGCCGCAAAGTTCTGCCGAGAAATCACCCATCGTTAAGACGCGAACATCGTTGGCATATTTTTCACCGAAAAGCGCCATAGCGCCTTTTTCGATCGCTTGCTTGTGTGGCATCAATTCAGTTTTCACTTCAAGACCGCGGGCGATTTGTTCGTTCACCAGTTCTTCGATCTTACGGATTTCTTCAGAACTAACTGGTTTATTGTGGGTGAAGTCGAAACGAGTTTTATCGGCATCAACCAATGACCCCGCTTGAGTTACGTGGACCCCTAATACTTTGCGAAGAGCTGCGTGCAACAAGTGAGTCGCTGAGTGGTTGCTCGCCGTGTTTCTTCGTTCAACCGGATCAACGCCAGTAATGACTTTTGCGCCATTTTTGAAGGAACCGTGTTCGACTTCAACGTGGTGAAGAATGATATCGTCAATTTTAGTCGTGTTCACCACGCGCGCACGATTTGTGTCTTGCATGATGTAACCAACGTCACCAGCCTGACCTCCACCCTCACCATAGAATGCTGTTGCATCCAGGATGATAAGACCTGTATCGCCTGTTTTAAGTTCGTTCACCACAGCTTGGCCATTTGAAAGAGCCATTACAGTACCGTCAGCGATAGTGCCCTCGTAACCCAAGAACGTCACAGATTTACCGGCTTGCAAATAGTCCTTTGCAAACTTGATCATGTGAGCTTCATCAGCTCCCATGGATTTGCCTTTCCATGATGCCTTGGATTTTGCGCGATTCGCTTCCATCTCTTTTTCGAAAGCTTCTTCGTTTACTTCGATGCCGTTTTCATTCGCGATAACGCGAGTAAGGTCTGCAGGGAAACCGTAAGTGTCGTACATACGGAAGACAACTTCGCCGGAAAGCTCCTTGATGCCTGCAGATTTTGTTTTAGCAAGCTCTGCAGTCAGGATTTCGGTACCTTTATCTAATGTTGCCAAGAAACGATCTTCTTCGTCTCGGATTGTATTAAGGATATGATCACGACGAGTCACTAGTTCTGGATAGACAGAACCCATGGTGTCGATCAAAGCTTCTGCCATGCCCGGCAAGAAAGATTTATCTGCAGACAGCTTACGTCCGTAACGGATTGCACGTCTCATGATACGACGAAGGACGTAACCACGGCCTTCGTTTGATGGTAAAGCACCATCAGCAATCAAGAAAGAAGTCGAGCGGCAGTGGTCAGCTAAAACGCGAAGAGCTGACGTTGTCTCTGCAGCCTTTGCATCTGCAGCTAATACTTTTTTATCAGTGACATATTTTACGCCACCGATCTTACAAGCCAGTTCAATCATCGGTTGAAACAAGTCTGTATCGTAGTTATTAAACTTGCCCTGCATTGCTGCAGTCATACGCTCAAGACCGCCACCTGTATCCACGGATGGTTTTGGAAGTGGAGTCAGAGTTCCTGGAGGATTTTCAAAGTATTGCATGAATACCAAGTTCCAGATTTCAACGAAGCGATCTTCCCCAGCTTTGATGCCTTCGTATGGATCAGCAATAGTTCCAGCATGAGGACCGTGATCATAGAAAATTTCTGTACATGGACCGCAAGGACCTGTGTCACCCATTTTCCAGAAGTTATCTTTGTCGAAGCGGAAGATGCGATCTTTTGGAATGCCTTCTTGAGTGTGCCAGATATCCGCGGCTTCATCGTCAGAAAGATGAACTGTGACGTAAAGCTTTTCCTTAGGAATTGCCAAAGTCTTAGTTAGGAATTCCCATGCAAAATGGATAGCGTCTTTCTTAAAATAATCACCGAAGGAAAAGTTACCCAACATTTCAAAGAATGTATGGTGACGAGCTGTGAACCCTACATTTTCCAAGTCATTGTGCTTACCACCAGCGCGGACACATTTTTGTGAAGTCACTGCGCGAGAGTAATCGCGTTTCTCTAGACCCAAGAAAGTATTTTTAAATTGGTTCATTCCGGCATTCGCAAAAAGCAAAGTCGGATCGTTCTCTGGAATCAAAGAAGAAGAAGCGACATGTTTGTGCCCATTCTTTTCAAAGTATTGGATAAAAGCATTTCTGATCTCAGAGCTTTTCATAAATAACCTTTCTCACGGTCTCGGAATCAAATCCTCGCGAAGCCAGCAAGCGTCCCACGCGTGCTTTGTCTTCTCGAGAAAATTTATAATTTTCTTCAAATTTATTCATGACAATCGCCATGGCCTTTTCAAGTTCCAACGCCGAATCGGTCTCAACAGCGGGCAGACCTTTTTCTTCAAGGTAGCTATTGATGTAACAAATTCCTTTGTTGCGACGATGAAGCGTCTCTGCAAGGCGAGAAGCATGATCTGCGGGATCTCCCAACCATTTTTTTTCACTGGCGAAAGAGATAGCTTCCTCAATAGCTTCCAAGCCGTCTTCCTCGTCCACAAACTTGCCGTGCAACTTACTTCTAAGCTCTTGCTCAGAATGTTCACGGGTCGCTAACAGATCCATGATTTTTCGTTTTGCAGCAGTTTTGGTGTCAGACATAGGCAGAACAAAATCTATCTGGTTCTGCCTATTTAAGTCATGCTTTTTTCAGAGTAATTTCAGTCAGTTCGCAGAAGGTTCCTAAGCGCAGGCTGGGGCCCCAGTAACCTGTACCCTGATTGACATACAGCCGCATGTTTTTAAGGCTGTAAAGGCCCTTGGGATAACGCTGAAAGAATACGATTAAAAAGTTCCAAGGAAAGAACTGACCGCCATGAGTATGGCCGGAAAGCTGTAAATCAAAGCCTTTATCGCAAGCCTTATCAGCAATAGCCGGCTGATGTGCTAAAAAAATCTTAAACGCCTCGGCTTTTTGCTGGGAAACTAGCTTTTCCAGGTCGGCAGGTTCATGACCGAATTGACGAGCGGCTGGGTCTGCAATTCCTGAAATTTGCAGCGCGGAGCCGTTAACTTGAAGAGTTTCAGTCTGATTTAACAAGACGTGGTACCCAATCCCGCGAAAGGCAGCCAAGCTGCTTTCAATATTCCAATAGTACTCATGATTCCCCGGCACATAGTACGTACCAAATTTTGACTGAATCTTTTTTAGAATATCAAATTCTGGGATATGGCGACCAGCATGGTCATCCAGAATATCGCCCGTAAAGATCACTAAATCTGCATTCAAACTATTCGTTTTATCCACAAGCTTTTGAACAAATGGAATGGGTAAGCCGGGTGCCACGTGCAAATCTGTGATGTGAAGAAGTCGCAAACCATTTAGACCCTCGGGCAAGTTCTTAAACGGGATCTCGACTTTAATGACTTTAACACCCAGGCGGACAACCAGAGTTCCCAAAAGCAAAAGAATCAATGGAATCACCAACAACATTCCTGTCGCCTGTGTTCCGTAAAGTTGAGCCCCGACAAACTCGGGATTGGTATAGTTCAATACAAAGCCCGCTATGTCGCGAAGGATGATAAACGTCAGCAAAAAGCTGATGTACGCCATGGAAAAATGGGCTGCACTGAAGTACGGATCGCGCCATGGTTTTGGTTCGCTGCGAGATTCACTTCGCGACCAGAAAAACAAAGGCATCGAGATCACAATACCAAATAAAATTCCCAAAAAACCGACGATGAAAAGAGTTTGGCCCACAGATAAGTCAGCGTATCTCACCATTTGGTGAGTGACGTACATGAAGACCGCAAAGAATAGAGCGACGATGATTGCGCGAAATGCTGCCATGATTATTTATATCATGGCGTCTTGTGTTTGCACAGAAAGTTGCAAAAACACAAATCCTCGAAGAGCTGCGTCAGTGATAACCTTAATAGAGCATATGTGGAGGTGTTCAGTGGCATTAAGTAACGAATTTATCAAGGCTCGTGACTTCTTAATTCTTCATCGCGCGGATTATGAGTATGCCACTAGGGAATTTAAATGGCCTGAGTTGGTGAATTTCAATTGGGCTCTGGACTATTTTGATCCCATGGCTGAAGGAAACAACAACCTCGCACTTTGGGTCACTGGAGAGCACGGCAAAGAAGAAAAATACAGTTTTGCAGATATCTCCGCCCGCTCCTCTCAAGTTGCTAATTATCTGCGCAGACTAGGACTGAAACGTGGTGACCATGTGCTTTTGTATATGGGGAATGAGACTGCCTTGTGGGAATTGATGCTGGCTTGTGTAAAGCTGGGCGCAGTAATGATTCCGACAAGTCCATTGATTTCTTTGGATGAGTTGCAAGATCGACTTATTCGGGGTGACGTAAAACTAATCGCTACGACAGTGCATGAAGCTGGTAATTTTGACGTGCAATCGCCAACGGCCATAAAATTAGTAGTGAATGGCAAGGCAGAAGGTTGGCAGGACTATTCCGAAGCCACGCGCGAAAGTGCCGACTTTGCACCCGAAGGCGATACCAAAGCAACTGACCCGCTGTTGATGTATTTTACTCCGGGGGCAAGTGCCAAACCTAAAATTGTCGAACACACTCACGCGAGCTATCCGATAGGTCATCTGTCGACGATGTATTGGATGGGATTAAGACCTGGCGATATTCATTTGAATGCGGCTTCACCAGGTTGGTCGATGCATGCTTGGGGCAGTTTTTTCGCGCCTTGGAATGCTGAAGCCACAGTGTTCGTTCACAAACATGAAAGGTTCGATGCGCAGGTCATGCTTGAGACGATGGAAAGATATGGGGTCACGTCAGTTTGCGCGCCACCAACAGTTTGGCGCATGCTCGCTAACGAAGATTTGGCACGTTATAAACTAAAACTTCGTGAAGCCGTTAGTGAAGGTGAGCCTGTTGAAATGGAGTTGATTTCAAAATTCAAGGAAAGCTGGGGAGTCACGATCCGAGATGGTTATGGACAAACTGAAACGACGGCTGTGATTGGGAATACTCCGGCACAGAATATCGATCCACATACCATGGGACGACCGCTGCCAGGATATAACGTCGTTTTATTAAATCGTGATAACGCAGTGGATTCGGAAGGTGAAATCTGCATTGATCTCGCGAACAACCCAGCGGGAATCATGTCTGGTTATCGCGATTCTGATTTGGCTAAGACGCCAACGGCGACCTATTATCGTACGGGAGATACCGCTACTCGCGATGAACAAGGAGCATATATTTTCCAAGGTCGCACGGATGACACATTCAAGTGTTCTGACTACCGCGTGAATCCTGTGGAGATCGAAACTGTATTGCTAGAGCATCCTGCTGTGCGCGAGGTTGCGGTGATTCCAAGTCCGCATGCCTTGAGGCAAAATGTCCCGAAGGCTGTAATCTTTTTAGCTAAAGGTATGGAGCCCACCCGGGAACTAGCTTTGCAAATTTTAAATCACTCACGATCGCGTTTGACCCCATTCAAACGTATTCGTCGTATAGAATTCTCGGATTTGCCAAAGACCACGTCGGGCAAAATTCGCCGCGTGGAATTGCGTGTTCGTGAACAAAAACGCGTAGCTGGAAATGAAAAATCACAGTATGAGTTTTGGGAGGAAGATTTCAAAGCAGTCCTGCCAGAGAGTTGGGCTCAGGATGTGCCTTAGGTACTGCGTCCTTATCAGCGCTCGCATTTGAAAATATTTAGACGAATCTCCAGCGCGAATAAACCGTAATCCGTATAAATTTATATCACCGGCAACGAGTGGAGATCGCTGTTGGTGATCATAAAAATATAACTGGAGAGAGGAAATATGTCTGAGCAAGAGAAATTAGACGCGAGAGAGACTGGCAAAAAAATCTTACATTCAATTCTGCATGAGATGTTGGATCACGCTGAAAAAGTTTGCGTGGAATATTCTGTTGGCGATCGTACAACAGTTTATAAAGTAAATTGCCATCCGCAAAGCCTGGGTCAGTTGATTGGTTCTAAGGGCAAAAATATTGGCGGTATTCGCGCTGTGATTTCAGCTATGATGGCTCGCAAAGGCATCCGTGCTATTATCGAGATTCCCTATGTTGCTCACAACAACACTCGCATGGAATTTAGCGAGTAGTTTTCGTTCCTTGTTCCGTACCGGCTCAAGTCCTCAATTATTTTTAGTTATTTAGACGTTGGGATTTTTAGGCCTGAATTGGGGACTAGATTGGCGAAGCTCTCTCGAAGTGCAAGTCTTCCGTGGCACTTCGTAATGAGAGAGAGCCTCGCTTCAAAATATAATCAAAAGCGGACTCTCAGTATTGAGCGGTTCAGCTCCTAAAGTAAAATCGCTAATTTTAATACCATCCATAAAACTAACTCGCGATGTCATTTCCCCCATGGAGCGGGGTAAAGGTGCGATGCATTTTGCATTGCATCCCCAATAGGTACGGCGTACCTCTGGGGGATGAGAAATTTCCTGAAAAAGCTGGCGACATTTTTTGGTGTGGGGCTAAGTCCCAAGGCGCCAGGAACGGTTGCAACTGTTGCAACTATTCCGCTGGTTTTGCTTCTTAATTGGGCAGGTCCGCTGATTTATATGGCGGCTGCAGTTGTTCTATTGGTTTTGGGAATTCTTGCTGCGCAGGCATATGAGGAAGACAAAGGCGGCCATGATCACAGTGAAATTGTGATCGATGAAGTTGTCGGCTTTCTGATTGCGATGATCTGGTTGCCGATGACATGGCGGGCCATTTTAATTGGTTTTGTGCTGTTCAGAGTTCTGGACATTACTAAGCCTTTATTCATAGGATATTTAGATAAGAAGATCCAAGGAGGTCTTGGTGTGATGATTGATGACATTGCCGCAGGTATAGTTGTCAGTCTGATCATGCAGTTTCTTTACACCCACACCAATTGGTTGGGTTCGCAAATTTTGGTCGGTTAAATGACTGAGAATCGCGACAAGAAACTACAAGAACTTATTCGATCCCTTCGCGACCAAAAACTCACAGTGGGTTTTGCGGAAAGTTGTACTGGAGGTGCACTTTCGGCTTTTTTGACAGAGCAAGCAGGTATATCCGACATCTTTTTAGGCTCTGTGGTTTCTTACTCTAACGAGGCGAAGGTGGATCTTCTGGGGGTCCGTCGAGACACTCTCATGCAAGAGGGTGCGGTGAGCGAGTCAGTCGCTCGTCAAATGGCGCACGGAGTGCGTCGACAGCTAAAAACTGATTGGTCTGTGGCAGTCACAGGTATTGCTGGTCCGAGTGGTGGAACACCCACAAAGCCAGTAGGCACTGTATGCTTTGCTATTGCTGGGCCGAACTTTGAATCATCTCGAAAAGAATTATTTTCGGGTGATCGCAAAGCAATCCAGCAAGCGGCTGTAGACTTGTCCGTAAGTTGGCTGTGTGAAGTTCTCGACAAGAAATAGTAACGGGCAGCCCCCAAGCTGCTAAAAAATAACAATAATGATTTGCGGTGAAAGAATCGCATAAAAGAGAGGGACTAGCAGATGGCAAACACTACTGTGTCAGACGCAAAAGCAAACAACGAAAAAGCAAAAGCATTAGAATTGGCTGTTTCATCTATTGAAAAGCAATTCGGTAAAGGTTCAATCATGCGCTTGGGCGCCAACGACTCTTTGGTTAAAGACGTTGAAGCGATCAGCACGGGTGCATTGAGCTTGGACTTAGCTCTTGGTATCGGCGGTCTTCCAAAAGGTCGTATCATTGAAATCTACGGACCTGAATCTTCTGGTAAAACAACTCTTTGCTTGTCTGTTATCGCTCAAGCTCAGAAAAAAGGCGGCGTGGTAGCATTCGTAGATGCTGAGCACGCTTTGGACGTAAACTATGCTCGTAAATTGGGTGTTAACACCGAAGACATGTTGATCTCTCAACCAGATACTGGTGAGCAAGCTCTTGAAATCGTGGAAACTTTGGTTCGCTCTGGCGCGATCGACGTACTTGTTGTCGACTCTGTAGCGGCTTTGGTTCCTCGTGCAGAGATCGAAGGCGACATGGGTGATTCTCACGTAGGTCTTCAAGCTCGTTTGATGTCTCAAGCTCTTCGTAAATTGACAGCAGCTGTGAATCGTTCAAACACGCTTGTTATCTTCATCAACCAACTTCGTATGAAGATCGGTGTGATGTTCGGTAACCCAGAAACTACTACGGGTGGTAACGCGTTGAAATTCTACTCTTCTGTTCGTTTGGATGTACGCCGTGTTGGCGCGATCAAAAACGGTGAGGACGTAACTGGTAACCGTACTGCAGTTAAAGTTGTGAAAAATAAAATGGCTCCTCCGTTCACTAAAGTTGAATTCGACTTGATGTACGGTGAGGGTATTTCTGAAGAAGGTGACTTGCTAGATCTAGCAGTGACTGCGGGCATGGTTGAAAAATCTGGCGCATGGTTCTCCATCAATGGGGAGCGCATGGGTCAAGGCCGCGATGCTGCTAAGAACTTCTTGAAAGAGCACCCAGAATATATGACTGATCTTCGCAATAAGATCTTGGCTAAAAACGGTATCGGTAAACTTTTGATCGATGCTGAAGGTAACAACGGTGAAGACCATGAAGGTACTGAACCAATGGAAATGCCAATTGAAGATGCAGCTCCGAAAAAAGAAAAAGTTAAAAAAGGTAAACACTAATTTTAACGAAATCGTTCATCTCTGGTGAACGACTTGAAACATAAGTTTTCAATTTTCAAACCCACTCCCTCAAAAGAGTGGGTTTTTTTATTGCGATGACCCTCAGCTTAGAAACTCTATTCTCATTCCGTTGTTAGTTAATAAAATTTCAACGGGAGCTTAATAAAGAACTAACAATCGAACATTAGGATGGTGTTATACTAAGTACAGATACACGAAGTATCTGCAGTAATGAAAAATTAATCAGACATAAAAAGGGATTTTATGTTGAATCAGTCAATGATGACGCAAAAACCGGTTGCGGCGGCAGACGATAATCGTCCTGTGCCTTGGCCATGGTAAAAATAAAAAACCCGCTCTTTGAAAGCGGATTTTTATTTTCTAGCGAGTGAATGTTCCGTACAGGTAAATTGCATCTTGCACCCATGTGCACTGTTCGATAGGTGGGCGGTGGTGATCGCCAGGGTACCATTGACATTCGCGGCGTTGGCGCATTTCGCGAAGGACCTGTACTTTTAATTTTACTTCGCCGTTCTTTTCTTTGAAGTCGACGTACATCTTACGCCCTTGAACCATTAAAGCGCAGCGACCGCGGTCAAAGTCGAATTCGACAGCATCGACTTGTGGATTGGATTTTTTGCCAGTGATATAAACTGTGCGCAGATTCCCGAAAGATGATTGGCAGTTGTTGTTTAGGATGTCTGTGCCCATTTCGTTGCGATAACGAAGGACGGGTTTATTGCCTTCAAAGCTCAAAATCAGTTCGCCATAAACGCCATTGAACTGGCCCGAGTAAATACCTTCATACTTTTTAGCTTTAGAAAGATAAGCATTTGGAATACGACCGTCTTTGATCTCAACGGTTTTACAACCTGCCACAGCCGTCAAAGCTAAGGCAGCAACAAAGAATTTAACCATCTTCATAGAGTCCCCCTAAGGGACTGACTAAATCACAGGCATTGCTTCCGAGCAAAAAGAAAACGACCAATGCCCTGCTTAAATACATCAGCGGCAATCTTGCTTGGATTCCTTGGGATGGGACAATGGTGCAACACGGTCACATAAGGAGAGCGCAATGAGAATCACAATGGTCGCGGTTTTGTTGATGGCAAGCGCAGCACTGGCACAACTGCCTGACACATCAAAGATGATGGATCAAGCGAAGGGTAAGGCCTCTGACATCATGGCTGCGTGTAAGGAAGACAAAATTAAGTTCTGTGATAAGGTTACGGAGATGAATGCCATTAAAGAGTGTCTGAAAAGAAATAAAGATGGTCTGAGTGCCGGGTGTAAATCTACATTGGGAGTTAAATAAAAAAACCCGCTCGAAAGAGCGGGTTTTTTATTTTCAGACTCTTAGAATCTTACTGGTTATAAGCGATTTTTTTTCTGCCCACCAAACCACTGGATTTCTTAGGTGACGATGCACGCGTCACCTTAGCCATCCCAGCTTCGTAGGGACTGATTTTAGCAATTTGTCTTTTTTGAATTGGTTTAGCTTTCGCAGCTTTCACAGTCATTGGTTCAAGAACCAGTGTATTTGGGGCTACAGCAGAAGTTGCAGCGGGTTTAACCGCTGCAGTTTGGACTGAAGCTGGAGCACGGTTAGCTTTGATTGCTGGCGCTGCTTTGGCAACAGCTACAGGTTTAACGACTTTTACATTGTTCTTAGCTACGACAGTCTTTGCAGCAACTGGTTTTGTTTGCTTAGCTATAACTGGCTTAGCAACTGAAGCAGGCATACGTTTTTGAGTGGGATCAATATATGTTTTAGTCAAAAGAGCTTGGTTGTTTGTTGCGGAACCCTTAGTTTGGGGAGCTTCGTAAACCACGCGACGAGTGGGATACACCGACCAAGTTTTAACGACACGTTTTTGTTTCACGTAACCTGGTTCAGGTTTCAACGTTACTTTCAAGTCGTTGGATGAAGATGTGTTTGCTTGTGCAGTCGCGCACAATGGTAGCAAAGCTAGAAGTGTCAAAACGATGCGTTGTCTCATTTGCAGAACCTCTTATCAATCAACGTGAGTATGTATAAACGAATATGCAAGCACAGTGCCGTCTATAAACTAATCAGGTGTCAATGAAGCAGTATAGTTGGCGAAGGAATGGACACTGTCTAAAATAAGTTAGGCAATCAAAATGAGTCTTTCATTCTGAGTCGACTTCACTGGTGTCATTCGAGTTCGCCGCCACGTTTCACAAACAACTGCCAGAGACAAAATGTCTCTGAAAATTTCTGTCACACACTCCCAAACGGAATCTATTGCAAAAGAGTTATTTGAGAGCTTGGCAGACTCTTTGTATATATGAACCGCATGTTAATCACGGGGGTTAAAAAATGAAAAGTATCTTGGTATCTCTTGTAGTAATTGCATTCACTGCTTCTGCATTCGCGGGTCCTGGCCATGGTCATGGTGGCCCAGGTTACGGTCGCGGTCCTGGACATGGTGGGCATCACGGTCCTCCACATCATGGTGGTCGTCATGATGACAATGATGCAGGTTTGATCGCTGCAATTTTCTTGTCTGTGTCTGGCGTGCTTTTGACGTCTTCTACTGCTTGTGATTCATCACAATCCTGCGCATACAAACAAATCATCGCGGATTCAAAAGACGATGCTGCTGTTTACATTGCAACTGAAGGTGATGTGAAAGGTGTGAAGCTTGTTCGTTCTTTGGAGTTGTTGCGCAACCTTGCGCCTGAAGTTGAAAGTTCCGACATGGAACTGGCTGAAGAAATCATTAACTGGTAATTCTTAAGACGCGATTTTCTTTTCCGTCTGACTCATGATCGCCTGGGTTCTTAAATACTCGTTGTAACGAGGATTGCCCAGGTGGTCTTCATAAATCTCTGTCCATGATTTTGCTGAAGTATAAACCACAGTGGCATAAAGTTCTTTGCTTCCAAATGAAAACAAATGTTCTTTTCCGGTAGAATCCACTCCGCAGAAGGTGTCATAGTCCGGAAACTTGGCGATAAAATCTTGAGTATTGTCGTGGTTCACGCCTTGAAGCATGTCATCGACAAGATATTCTGATTCAGAAATTCTTTTGAAATGGTAAATAGTGAATGTGCGGGGAGTGAAATCATTAAAATGAATTTCAGATCTGACTTTACCGTACAGCTCGAATGCATCTTTGGCTTGAATAACTTTACCTGTTTTCATGTAAAGCTTATCGGCGAGCTAGACTGGGGTCTAGAGTGGAATCTGAAAGATTTGAATTGTGTCTATATTTTGGACGAAAAAACTCAGATTCAAAATAAAAAAACCCGCTCGAGGGGCGAGCGGGTTTCAAAAATCTAATCCTAATAAACTGGGATTAATTAGTGGTTCATTTGAGCGCAAGCAGAGTAGTCATAACCTTGAGCTACGCACTCGTTGATCGCTGCATTTGATTTGTAAGAACGTGGGCAAAGAGAAGCTGCACGAGAGTAATCATAACCAGTTTCAGCCATGATAGCGCTTACGTTGCAAGTTGCAGTTTCAGATTTAGTGCAAAGAACTTTTGCTTGATCCAAGAAGTAACCTTTTTGAAGCAATTGAGTGATACATTCATTTGAAGAAGTTGCGAATGCTGGAGCTGCTACCAAGAAAGAAAGAGCGATAACTAGTGATTTCATATGTGATCCTTTTTTAAGTTTGTAAAACATTAACTTCGATGGACCTGATTTCGTTGATTATCGCGAAAGAGTCAATATGGTGAGATCATAAACCCTTCACCGGAGCAGTGAACAGGCTTTCACAAGACTTGTGAAAGCCTTGTGAATTGAGCGTGTAAAGAGCGATTTTTCCCTCTAAGCAAGGGCCTTTTGGATGTCTTTGATTAAGTCTTTTGGCTCATCTTTAGGAGCATAACGTTTCAAAACTTTTCCATCTTTTCCGATCAAAAATTTTGTAAAGTTCCACTTAATAAATTCTGTTCCCATGAAACCCGGCGCTGATTCTTTCAACCATTTGAATACGGGTGCTTCGTCTTTACCGTTCACATCGACCTTGCCCATAACTGGAAATTGCACTCCGTAATTGAGCGAACAAAACTGCTGGATTTCGTCGTTAGTACCTGGCTCTTGGGCGCCGAACTGATTGCACGGGAATCCAAGAATCACAAAACCTTGATCTTTAAATTTCGCGTAAAGTTCCTCTAAGCCCGAGTATTGGGGAGTAAAGCCGCACTTGCTGGCCACGTTTACAACAAGGACCACTTGGCCTTTATATTTCTCGAGGTTGATGTCACGACCTGCGGAGTCTTTAACGGTGAAGGACTGAAAAGTTTGTTCCATGGGTTGCCTCCTAATCTGTAATGAAGCCTAGCTGTTTTGCCTATATTTGAGTAGGCATAAACCAGTGTCTCATAATGAGAACTTGAGCGTATGTTCGTCTTGCTATTTGATCAAGTTAAACCCTTGTGAAGCCGATATGTTACCTATGGGAATGAATATCTTTTTTCGTACATTTTTGCTCGCGACCTTTGTGTTCTCTTACGCAGTAGTGGCGAGAGCTGCTTATACGAACAATACGTGTAACAACTCCTGTTCAAACGGGACGACTTGTATGGCGACGGCAAACAGTCAAAATGGCGGCAGATTGTATGAGTGTCGCTCGACGGGAAGTTCAGCTGCAGTTTCTAATGCTATGGCGGGGGCGGCTTGCGGGCAATTGGCCACTTATAAGCAAAAGTGCGAGACTGAGTTGGCAGAGACGGCTAGTAATTGCGATGAAAAAGGTAACCAAGGCATGAACAACGTTTCTAGTATGGCTGGTCAAGTTGCTTTGGCCTTCGGAGCTCAATCAGCCTCTAGTATTCAAGCGGCATGTTCAAGTTCGGCAGCATTGTCTGCTGCTGCAAATGCGGCGCTAGCGGCTTATCGTTTGACGTGTTCAAGTTCCATTCAGGATTGTTCTACTTCCTGTAACGCCTATGTGAATTATGCAAAATCTTGTGCTGCTTCCAATCCGGCGATGCAATCAGCCTATGTCAGTGCACAAGAGGCTCCAAGACAATGTTCTAACTATACAGCGAAAATTGGTGAAGCTCAGCAGGCTATGACGAACATCGCGCAAACCGCTGCGAATGCTTCTCAATGTGCTTCTTTGACTTCAGCGGATGGTACTGTGTCACCAGAAATCTGTGCGGCGAATCCAACTATGGCAGGCTGTTCAACGACTTTGATGGACTGTAATAACCCTTCCATGGCTACCAATAAAGTTTGTATCTGTTCTAAAACTCCAAGTGACCCAGCATGTTTGGGGACTTCTAGTGTGGTAGGCGGTGACACAGGTTTATCAGGAATTGATAACTCAGGTCGCTTGGCTTCAACAGCTTCAAGTACTGACATGACAGGTGATTTGTACAATCCAAGTATCGAGCAGGCTGCTTTAAATAACAGCGGCGGAGCTGAGGACGTGGGTGGTAAGCAAGGCGGCGGCGTGTCCTTTGGTGGCAGCGGCAGTGGTGCTGGTGGTGCTTCTGGAAGTGGTAAAGGTGATGGAACTGCAGCCGAAAAAGCAATCGGCGTAAACGCAGGATACTACGGCAGTGGTAGCGGTGGAGCCTTTGGTGGTGGGGGTTCCGATGGCAGTGGCGGCAGTGGGGGTGCTTACAATCCTAACGCTCCAGGTGCAGCTGCTGGTAAAGGTGGTCCTGATCTTCGTCAGTTCTTGCCAGGTGGAAAAATGTCAGGAGCTCGTGGAGTTGCGGGTGCAACGGGGCCTGATGGAATCACGGGTCCTCATAGTGACATTTGGAAAAAGGTTAATAACCGGTACCAAGTCATGAGCCCTTCTTTGCTACCTTAATTCTTTTAATTGGATGACATCTTCGATCGCGGGCTCGCTTCAAAGGCCCTCGGTTCAGTTTTTAAATATAAAAAATTAGATAGCTCGAAGGGAGGTTGCTTTCGCTTCTCCCTGGAGTGGTTTTAAACCAAGGCGTGAAGAGATTCGATCGTCTGTTTTCTTGAGCTTGAGTCTACTAGGACTGTTACGCTCATGGCGCTCATGATTAGTTTGTGGGCTTGGAGTTGGGCACCGTCGATTTTTTCCAGTACTTTTTGGGGGATTTCTGGGGATGTGGCACCTGTGCATGTCAGGGTCACTGTGGAGAAATCTTTTGGATTCAGAGTGAAAGCTTTTTGGTTTTGTAGTTCGCGTTTTACTGCGCCCATGATTTCTTGGGGGCCTGTAAGCAGAATTTCTGCGTGATCGTGATTGATTTCACAGTGCAAGAGTTGTGGAAAGGCGATTTGCCTTTCTTCGAACAGGGCTTGTAGCTGTTTTAAGGCCTTGGCCGTGTTTTTTTCTTGGGATTTGATTTCTAAAACTGTTTCGTGCGAGTTGAGTGAAAGAGCTTTGCATGACTCAAACATATTCAATCCTTTTTTAACAAGAGTGCCGTCAGATGTTTTGTTGGAAGCGGGGCCGATGTACAAAGTGACTTCGCGAACTTTTGCAAGTTCCACAGAACGATAGTGGAGAACTTTGGCACCCCAGAAAGTCATCTCCATTAACTGATCATAATTCAACTCTTGAAGTGGCTTTGCAGTTTTTACGATATTAGGATCTGCAGTAAATACAGCGGGCACATCTTTTAGGATTTCGCAGCGTTCAGCATTGAAGGCTGCTGCCATCGCTACGGCCGATGTATCGGAACCGCCACGACCCAATGTTGTGATTTCTTTGGTCGTTGGTGAAACACCTTGGAAGCCTGCAAGGATCACGACCTTTTCAGTTTTCAACGCCTCTTCCACGCGAAATGCTTTTACGTCTTTGATAAAAGCATTGACGTGAGAATCATCAGTGAAAATTCCCGCTTGGCTTCCTGTGAAGCTGATCGCTGGGCAACCCAAATCGTTCAGTGCCATTGAAACCAACGACATACTTATACGCTCGCCCACGCTCATAAGCATGTCCATTTCGCGGCGTTGTGGGTGTGTTGAAATTTGGGCTGCAAGTTCGATCAGTGAATTCGTTGTTTTTCCCATCGCACTGACGACGACGATAAGGGAATTATCTTTCGCTTGATTTGCTACGCGCGCCGAAACCGCTTTGATCTTTTCCGGATCTGCCAGTGTGGCTCCGCCGTATTTTTGCACGATTAGGGGCTTCATGAGTTGCAACCTCTGCGATGAATAAAAACGTACTAACGATTCGCAAAACTCGACGCCATCAACGCTGCACCCTTTGGTACACGGATAGCGTGCTTTGCAACCTGACGAGGAATGTACCCTAGATACAGCTCGGCATTCAAATCTTTTAGTGATTTTCTTGTGACACCCAAATGATCGGCAAGTGAGTTTATGTCAGTGCCGCCAGGAACAAAAATGGTTTCGTACTCAAGGGGATCCATTTTTTCAAGGTCACGAAAGCCGTAAAGGTTAGGAGCTTTGGAGATCAACATAGCAGCAAGGATTTTAGGAACGTACTCTTGAGTTTCTACAGGAAGTGCAGAAAGTTTAATGAGCGTCCAGTAATCCTTTGTTCCATATTTTTTGATCTGACGACGTAAGCCGTTTTCGCCCATGTTGTAGCTTGCAGCGACAAGGTACCAAGAGCCGAATTCTTCATGCAGATCTTTCAAATATTTAATCGCCGCCGTCGTGCTCTTTTGCAAATCGCGGCGTTCATCCAACCACCAGTTTTTGCTAAGACCATAGCGAACTCCAGTTGGTTCGATAAACTGCCAAGGCCCTACCGCAGCCGCCGTGCTTACCGCATTTGGTGCAAATCCGCTTTCGATCATCACCATATAAGCCAGATCTGTTGGAAGGTTGGCTTTTCTAAGTTCAGATTGAATAAAAGGCATATACTTGTAAGAGCGCTGCAACCATTCACGAAACCATTTATTGCCACGAACCTGATAGTAAGCGACCCACTTGCTGACTTTCTTATTGTACGTCACAGGTAAATCAAAGATCAGATTGTCCGATTGTACGTGAGTTTGGCGCGCTGTTAATGCCTTCAATTTTTCTTTTAAAGTCAGAGCGTTTGGCTGCGCGACTGGATTTGTGGGCGTTGGTACTGCCGCTTTGAAATTGGCTTCTGCAAAGGCAGAAACGGAAATCTGAAATGTCAGGAAAGCTGCTACCCACGTTCTTTTCATAAAGATTATTATGAAGTCGATTCTTTGACACTGTCGACAAAGAACTGCCGGTAAGACGACACCATGACGAAGGTCCTTGAGTCGGTCAGATCGCAGAAAACTTGAGTCCATAAAAATTTAACGCGACAGAAGTCCAGCATGGAGTTCTTTTCCTAGACTAAGATCGGTCCTGTCAAATGCTGGCATACCCCTTGCTGCTCAACACGTAGAGGAGAACTGATGAGCGTAAAAGGCGTCTATACAGCACTGAGTGGAGCTATGGCACAAAGTACTAAACTTGATACGATCGCCAATAACTTGGCGAACGTGAACACGCCTGCCTTTAAGCGTGATCAACAGCTTTTTCAGGAATATCTGACGGCGAACGAAAAACCGCCTGAAGTTATACAAATCCCCCGTGATGTCGCATCCATAGAAAGCTTCTATAACATGCAGGGTGGTGACAAAAGCTATGTTGATACAAAGGGTACGTTCACAGATTTCTCTCAAGGTGGATTGAAACCTACAGGAAATACGTTGGATGTAGCCATTGATGGAAAAGGATTTTTCGAAGTTGCAACACCCGGTGGAGTGAAACTGACACGTGCAGGTAACTTTACCATGGATGGCAATGGTCAATTGGTAACAAAAGAAGGCTTCCCTGTTTTAAGAGCAGATGCTGCTGGTGGAGCTGATCCTGCATCACGTGTGATCCGTTTTGAACCTAACAACGGTTCTGTAACGATTTCTGACAGTGGTGATGTAATTCAAGGAACTAACAACCTTGGTAAGTTGTCTTTGGTGAACGTAACGAATCCCGATTCTTTGCAAAAGATGGGTAATTCCATGTACGGCTTTAAACCAAATATGAATGCGGAAGTAACCAACATCGCAAATCCAAGTGTTCGCCAAGGATTTGTTGAAACGTCTAACGTAAATGTTGTCCAAGAAATGACAGATATGATTCAGACGAATCGTGTTTTTGAAAGCACGCAAAAAGCCATCCACGCATATGACCAAATGGCAGAAAAAATGGTCAATGTTGTTGGTAGCGTAAAATAATTGAATTGATTTTTTAGTTCGTGAAAATTCCAGGAGGGAATTTAGATGATTAAGAGCTTGAATACAGCGGCTACGGGTATGGCGGCACAACAGACTAATATGGATGTTATTGCCAATAATATTGCCAACGTATCGACGAATGGTTTCAAAAAATCCCGCGCTGAGTTCGAAGATCTAATGTATCAAACCCAAAAAGAGCCAGGCGCTGCAACTGGTATGAACTCCGTTTCTCCAAACGGTGTGCAAGTAGGTCTCGGGGTTCGCACTGCAGCTATTCAAAAGAATTTTGAAAATGGAAATGCACAAATCACTAAGAATCCATTCGATATCCAAGTTGAAGGTAATGGTTTCTTCCGTGTGATGACTCCGGATGGAGATGTTGCCTATACCCGCGACGGTGCTTTTAAAAAAGATCCCACAGGTCGTTTGGTAGATAAAAATGGCAATACTTTGCAACCGGAAATTACTATTCCGTTGAACGTTTCAGGTGTGGAGATTGCTCCCACGGGTGAAGTTCGTACGATTCAAGGCTTAAATGATGCCCCGCAAGTTGTGGGTAATATTGATCTGACGACTTTCGTAAATCCAGCAGGCTTGAAGGCCATGGGTAAGAACTTATTTATGCAAACTCCAGCAAGCGGTCAGCCCGTGACGTCTCGTCCAGGTTTGAATGGTACGGGTTATCTGGCACAAGGTCAGCTCGAGTCTTCGAACGTGAACATCGTGGATGAAATGGTGAACATGATCACAGCTCAACGTTCGTATGAAACTAACTCTAAAGTGATTCAAGCGTCCGATCAGATGCTACAATCAATCAATAACTTGAGATAATTTTAATGAAGATACTTTTGGCTCTAACTTTCTTATTGAGTCCTCAAGCCTTTGCTAGGCCTGAGATCTCTATTCCGTCGACAGTCGAGATTTCCCAGCGTCCATTGTTGCGTTTGGGGGATGTTGCTGTCGTTAAGGGTGCAAGTGAGTCACTGGTTGCGCAAATCGATTCTATCGTTATTCGTGAAGATGCCCGCGAACTATTGATCTCGCAAAAATTGGAAGCGAAAGAAGTTTTGACCATCCTGAAAAAGGAAATGGAACAAGACGATGAATTCCGCAAAGCCAATCCTGCATTCCGTATCCCCAGCACTGTGAAAGTGGAGTTTGCTAAAACTCCGGTGTCACGTGACGAGGTTCAACGTAAGATTATGAATTATTTGACGGCGCGCTGTGCGGATTGTGAATACAAGGTCACAATTCAGTCGACGCCCAATCCATCTAATCGCGCTTGGGATCTTGATATGTCTCAGCTAAGTGCTAAGGGTGGCTTTCTTTTGCCGATCCGCGACGGGGATTCACGTCAAATTAAATGGATCTCGGGCAATATTCGCGTTTCTAAATTAACCCCGGTGACGACGAAACTCATCTCACAGGGGGAGCGTGTAACTTCTCAAGATCTTCAAATGCAAATGGTCGATGTGACTTTTGCTAAAGACAACAGTCTTAGAATTGAAGATGCAAATGGGCAGTTAGCCGCTCGCGCACTTCCCGTCGGAACTCCAGTATGGGCTTCTGATCTTCAACGTGAACCGGCAGCTAAGAGGGGACAGATAGTTAAAGCCATAATTGGCGATGACACGTTCGAGGTCTCTGTGAACGTCCAAGCAGAGGACACAGGCTTTGTTGGTGATTTGATTAAAGTTAAAAACTTGGAAACACAAAAAGTTCTTTCAGCGGTGATCGCTGAAAAAGGCGTGGTGAAGTTACAATGATGATTTTTGGTAAAACCCCCATCGTTAAATTTGCTGCTGTAATAGCTATTTTTGCAGCGATGATACTTAGCACTGGTTGTGCAACAGTGAATGATTTTGTCGCTTCTTTAAAGGGCAAAGAAGACAATCCGCCACTTGAAAAAATAAATTCAGCGCCACGATATTCTGATGCGGCGAACATGAAAGTTCCCACGGATCGTCAGTATAAACGTATGACTAAAAATCGCATGGAAGAAGAATCTGAGCTTCAATCAAACGCGGGTTCCACGTGGGTGATGGAAGGGCAAGGCTCTTACCTATTTGCGCAAAACAAAATGCGTCGTGAAGGTGACATGCTGACTGTAAAGTTGGATGGCACGGCTCAGAAACAGGTTGAAACAAAAGTTAGTGTTATTAAAAAGCTGTTGAAGCAACTTGAAGAGCAAGAGAAACCTCAAGCACCGTTAAGTAACGGTTTGGCGGCAAATGGTGACGCGAATCGTGCGCCAGCAGCGGCGGCAGCTCCTGCTGCAGACGCTCCGAAAGATGACAAAGAAGGTTTGGCAGATGTTCAGGCCATTCCATCTAAGATCGTAGAAAAACTGGCTGACGGAAATTACCGTGTGAAAGGCCAACAACCTTTCATGATTGGCAAACGTGAATACAAAGTTATTTTAACAGGCATGTTGCGTCCCGAGGACTTCAATGACGAGGGGATCACTTCTACAAAACTACTCGACCCTCAGTATGATGTTGTAAGCATCAGAAGGAATGCCGCAAATGAATAAATTTTTTAAGATTATCACTCTTGGTTTGTTATTGGTGGCAGCTTCTTTGGAAACCGCTCAAGCAGCGCGTTTGAAAGATATCGCTAATATTCGTGGAGTTCGTGAGAATCAACTTATCGGTTACGGTATCGTAGTCGGTTTGAAAGGTACGGGCGACGGAAAAAATGAAATGATGAGCAAATCTATGGTGCGCATGTTTGACAAATTGGGTGTCAAACTTGAAGGCCAGGATTTCGCAAGCAAAAGCGTTGCTGTTGTTATCATCACTGCTAAAATGCCTGCTTTTGGTAAAGCCGGTAATCCCATCGACATCACAGTCAGCACTGTGGGCGATGCCTCTTCTTTAGCTGGTGGTACACTGTTGCAGTCACCATTGCGTGCTGCTAACGACGAAGTGTTTGCAGTCGCACAAGGTTCCATCGTTATCGGTGGCGATCCGAAAGATGCACATTTAACGTCGGGACGAATTCCAAATGGAGCAACGATCGAACGTGATATGACAGCAGATTTTGCAACTCGCAAAATGTATCGCCTGACATTGATTAATCCTGATTTTACAACGGCAGCTCGCACCGTATTGACCATCAACAAAGAGTTAGGTGGTCACTATGCCTCTGCGAAAGACGCCGGTACAATTGATATCATCACGCCATTCTCCTATGAAAATCGCGGTGTCGAGTTGCTTGCAACGATCGAATCTATCGACATCAATCCTGATATGAAAGCGCGTGTTGTTGTGAATGAAAAAACCGGCACGATCGTGATCGGTGATAAGGTGAAGATTTCTAAAGTTGCTATCTCTCACGGTTCATTGTCCGTGAAAGTGGGCGAAGGCAAAAAAGCTGTCGATGAGAAAGTCGCAGTTCTTGATACAGGCGTTAGCGTTGGTGAATTGGTGCAAGCATTGAACAAGATGGGAGTCGGGCCTAAAGACCTGATTACTATACTTCAGTCCATCAAGGCAGCTGGAGCTTTGCACGGGGAACTGGAAGTATTGTGAAATTTTTGTTTCATAATGACGCACCTTTTAATAAACTGAATTTATATGTCTTAGACACATGGAAGTGTTTAGGGCGCGGGGAGGGTGAGGAAGAGATCGCGAACCATGGATGGTCAAGAGTACAAGTTTTCTCGCAGGAAACAGAAGCAAAAGGTCAGCACGGTCACGGAGTGACCAAATTGAGCCAAAGCTACACTCTAAAGAGTCAAGTGCAGGATGCACAAGATTCTCCGAATCTCACTCCCCATTTTTTTTCTTCTTTCACGTTTTTAGTTTCTGACGACGACGGATTGTCGAGAGGCTCCCAGCGGAGCTTTTCTCTTCGGACAGTCCTCGCTCATAATGGTTCAACTTTATTAGTATGAATAGTGGTTCGATGAATTCCATTTTTTCTACATTATCCACAGCACTGCGGAACTTGATAAAAGCTCCGCTGGGAGCCTCTCGCCAATCCTCTTTGCTAGATTCTGATGGTGAAGAGAATAAAATGGGTCGAAGACCCAATGGTGATTTTGCGGGTTCAGTGGCGTTGTCTTCTTTTGGCGATGGCTTTGAAGTTCCTGTGGCGTCGGGGAGTCATGTTCTTCCTTTTGTTCCGGTTAAATATGTTTCTTTAATTGCTTTGGTTTTTGTTGCCTCGTTTGCTGCGCAAACTCGCGCGGAGATCATGGATGTTCCTTTGGAGGTTAATCCGGCGGTGCAGGCGCAGATGGATGCGGCAAAGAAAGCTCAGGAGGAGAAAGAGGCGGCTGCTAAGGCTGCTGCTTCGCAGGGCGCTTCTCAAGCTGGGACTGTGGATCCGAATGCTCCTTCGGTTGATCGAAGTAAATTTAAAAATTTACCTTCTCGCTTTATGGGACGACCTCAACAGAAATCTGCGGATGAAAAACTGAAAGATGTTTCGAAGATGTACGAGAAACATTTTTTGGGTGAGATGATGAAGGCTATGAGGTCTACTGTTCATGAGAGCGGATTTATTCAGGTGAATCAGGCTGAGAAGATTTTTCGTGAGCAGCTTGATGGTGAGTATGTTGATAAGTGGAGCGAGAAGGGTGGCATAGGTCTTTCGAAAGTGATTTATGATCAGCTTATCGATAAGTACGGAGCACAACTGGGAATTAAGAAAACAGAATTGAAACCCATGGGCCCTATTGCTTTAAATGAGAAAAGTAATTTTACGGCTCATCAGTTCCGTCATCCGGGTCGCAATCAAGATTCTATGTCGTATCGCATTTCTCGAACGACGCCTCCTCCGGTCGCGGGAGCACAAGCGGTGCAAGCCTCTGAAAATCAAGTGAAAGCCCCATGGGGTGGGACTTTGCGGACGGTGCGTAACTTGGTGGATAAACAGACTATGTTAGAAATCGAACACGACAATGGTCTAAAAAGTCAGGTGGTCTTCAAGGGCGAACTGTCTCAAATTGAGACAGGTAAAAAGGTGCAAGCTGGCGAGACCCTTGGCATTTTGAGCCCAGAGGCAAAAAGCTTGTACTGGACAGTGGAACCAGACCATCAGACAGGGAAAGAAACTGTCTCAGAATGATTTGGTAGAAATGTCTCGATATGGTACTATGTTAAGAATGATAGAGTGTTTTCCAACACTCAAAACTCTGAAAGATTCAGAGTTAGAAAGAGGAGCTGTCGATGAAAATTACGCACAATAAAGTAGGTCAAAATTTGAACCTTACTGATGCTGGTAAATCCGACAAAGCTGCAGGCGTAGCAGGTAAAACTGCAAGCAAAATTGCTGATGTTAAAGCAGATGCAATTGCACAAGCTCAAGATGATTCTTCAAAAGTTCAATTGTCTCCTCGCGCGCAAGAAGCAAAACGCATCAAGGAATTGGCTATGTCAGCTCCAGATGTTGATGAAGCGAAAGTTGCGAAGTTCCGCGATATGATCGACAAGGGAACTTACAAAGTTGATGCGAAATCAATCGCAGACAAAATGGTTGATGAACATCTAGAGTTTTAATTTTCGCCCTACGGCACGCGATGCTAGTGGATGCTAGTATCGCAACAGCGACGGACGCTGACTAACTCTCCGAACAAAATAGCGCACGAAGCGCGTGAATAGACAAACCTACTTCACAAGGACGATGAAGATGGATGTAGCAGTAGCAGACAGAGCGTTCCAGAAGCTCGAAGCCAACTTAGAAGAACTCACAAAAATTTACCGCACACTTCTTGATCTTGTTCGTAAAGAAAAAGAAATCCTTATCCGTGCAGATCGTGAAGCATTGGAAGAAAACAATGCGCTGAAGGAAGAAGCTCTTTATAAATTAAGAGCCCAAGATTCTTTGCGCTCTCGCTATGCAATGGACCTTGCGGGGATCATTGGTGGCGATGTTGAAAATCCACGCCTGTTGGAGCTAGCTCAGAAAATGGCTTTCAATCCAGCAGCAGCAGATCGCTTGCGCACTCAGCACGCCGCTTTAGACATGTTGATCAAACGTATTACTGATATTAACAAGAGCAACGAAGAGTATGCACAAACAGCTCTTAAAACTTTGAACGGTGCCTTGGACAATATCAAAGAAACTTTGTCTGGTAAGAAAACTTACGAGAAAAAGGGTGGGTACAAATCTGGCCCTCAAGTTTCTGGTAACTTTGTCAGCAAAGAAGCCTAGGCTAGTTAATTGCTCCAACGAAATCGGAGCAAACTAGTTTATACTGTGTAAATAAACGAACCACCCCCACGGATTGCCAGGATGGCGATCTCTAGGAGACAGAATGTCGAAGATTTCGGCAATGATGGACACCGGTAAGCGCTCGCTGATGAATTCTCAGACAGCGTTGCAAACCGTCGGTCATAACATCGCCAATAAATCCACGGAAGGTTTCTCTCGTCAAAGAGTGGAACTTCTTTCGAACGTTCCTATTGGTGAAGGTGGTTTGCAAATCGGTATGGGTGCCCGTGCCGGTGTCGTCACTCGCGTTAATAATCCTTGGTTAGAAAAACAAATTCAAAAAGAAGGCATGAGCATGGGCTATGAAGACGCCCGCGCTGATGGTCTTTCTCGTGTTGAACAAATCTATAACGAACAAAACAACAAGGGTCTGAATCAATACGTAACAGACTTCTTTAATGGTTTCCGTGAACTTTCGAACAACCCCGAATCTTTGGCGTCTCGTACAATGGTGCGTGAGGCGGCGGTGGGTATGACGAAGGATTTCGGTCGCGTGACTTCTCAGTTGCGTGGCGTTCAAGAAGATCTAGATGCGCAACTTAAAACAACAGTCGGCGAGATCAACGAAATCACAAAAGAGATCGCGTCCCTGAATGAAAAAATTCAAACTATCGAAGTTCAGAAAGTTCCGGCCAATGACGAACGTGACCGTCGTGATTTGTTGCTAAAAAAATTGGGCGATAAAATCGATATCACTTGGGCTGAGGGGCGCGATGGCTTAGTAACGGTGACTGCAGGTCGCACAGCGATCTTGGTTTCTGGTATTGGCTCGTCAGAATTGAAAGCACAACCCACAAACACTCGTGATCGTATGGAAATCTTTTTCCAAGGTACGGGGACTCCAGCGAACGTAACTGAACAGATCACTGGTGGTCGTATCGGTGGTATTTTGAATGTCCGCGATGAAGTGGTCGAAAATCTATTAACTCATGTCGATAATCTGGCTTACACATTGGCGACAGAAGTTAATAAGGCCCACATTGAAGGTTTTGACCGTCATGGTAAAAATGGCGTTTTGTTCTTCGAGCAACCTGAACAAGTCAAGGGTGCGGCGTCGACGATGTCTATGAATAGAACTATTTTTAATGACGTTTCTAAAATCGCAGCAGCCTCCCGTCCGGATGCAGCTGGTGATAACACGGTTGCCAACGTGATCTCTGCCTTGCAATACAGACAGGTGATGGATGGTGGCACAGCAACTATGGACGACTACTATAACACGCAAGTGGGACAAGTCGGTGCCATGGTTCAGCGTGCGGTGAAATCGCAAGAGTCACAAAAGAACGTAATGAATCAACTGACGAATATCAGAGAGTCGATCAGCGGTGTTTCTTTGGATGAAGAGACGACGAAAATGATCGAGTTCCAAAAAACTTACGATGCATCTGCGCGTTTGATCAAAACAGCGGATGAGATGTTCGATACAGTTCTTAACTTGAAACGACTATAAACGGCAATAGCCGAGCAGAGCTGTAGCTAAAGCAGCGAAGGATATGAGATGAGAATCGCGGATAAAATGGCTTTCAATCAGGTAAATCAGAATCTGGGCAAAAACCGCTCAGACATGTCTGAATTACAGAACCAAGCCGCGACTCAAAAACGTATCAACAAGCCTTCTGATGATCCTTTGGCAGCAGCACGCGTACTTGCTGCCAGAACTGAAGAGCACGGTAACTCTCAATTCGTAAAAAATATTAACAACGCCAAATCTTTCCTCGAGTTTTCAGATCAATCACTGGGTGAGCTTTCTGATATCTTGGTTCGTGCGAAAGAACTTGCTGTGTCCCAATCGAATGATGCCAGTGGTAACGCTGAGACGCGTATGGTGACGGCTTCAGAAATTGAACAGATTTATAATCAGGCTGTACAAATCGGTAACCGCAAGCTGGGTGAGCGGTTCGTATTTGCTGGTTACAGAACTCAAACAACTCCATTTGACCACGCCGGAAATTACTTTGGTGATGATGGAGACATGAAGGTTCAAACGAACAAAGACTCCTTCGTTGCCATGAATATCCCGGGTAACAAGGTGTTTTTGGGCAGAGGCTTAGACGGGGATGGTATCGTTCGTCCTCGTTACGAGACTCCCACAACAGTTCAAGACGTTAAAGAGTTCCAACAGGAAGAAATTAACCGCAAAGAACAGAACGAAGACGTGGAGCGCAATTATTTAATGACTCGTGGTCCCGCAAGTGAGTTCCAAAGCAATGGAAAGCACAAGCAAGACCCGGTAACAGGTGCTCAAGGCGTGAACCTTTTCAACGTCCTTAAGGGCATGGAAACCAGTCTGAAAGCCAATGACAAGGAAGGCGTCCAGGAGTCACTGGATCTTCTGGATCAGGCAATTTCCCAAGTAGTTCTCGCTCGTTCCGAGGTTGGGTCCAGAGTTATGGCCGTAAATAACACCATGGATTCCCTCCAAAAAGCGATCGTGGATAACAAAACGACGGCTTCCCAATTGGAAGACGCGGATGCGTTCCAAGTTATCTCTGACATCAACAAGACAGACAGCACCCTTAAAGCTACTCTCGAAACGTCGGGAAAGCTTATTCAACCAAGCCTTCTTGACTTTCTAAGATAAAAATAATACCTACAGTTCCGCTAAATTTTACCGATAACGACTGCAGCAAAAGGAGTTGTCATGCTGGTTCTCACACGGAAGTTGGGTGAAAGCATCGCTATCGATGATCATATCAAGATCAGAGTAGTACAGATCAAAGGGAAACAAGTTCGTCTAGGAATTGAAGCCCCTAAAGATACTAAGATTCACCGCGAAGAAGTTTACGTCGCTATTCAAGAACAAAACGTTCAGAGTGCTGATGTATCGGCTGACAAGTCTCGTTCTGTCTCCAAGTTATTAAAGCCTTAACAGCCTTAAGAGGGATGTGCCGCTAAGCAGGCACTTTCCGCGTGGGTCGTCGTCAGCGTACAGGCGTACGCTTTCCTCCTTCCGCCTTGAAATTGCCTACTTATCGACACATCTGTTTTGCGTTTCTGGCTTCCGCTTCGCGGGTTCGCCCCCTTCGGGGTTGATTGGACTGCGTCAATCCATTGAATTTTATTGAGTCTCCCTGGATTTAGGTCCAGATTTATAAGAGCACTTACCCTAAATTTATCCTGGCGTGTCTAAGATATGGGTAAGTCCGCTTTGTCTAGAGGGGGAATTCTAATGATCATTTCAACATCGAGATTCGGCCAAGTTGAGCTGAAACAAGAAGATGTTCTGACTTTTCCGGAAGGCCTACTGGGCTTTGCGGATCTAAGAAAGTTCGCTCTTCTCGATGATCCAAGTGATGAGATCTTTGCTTGGTTGCAAAGCTGCGAATCTCCGCATATTGCTTTCCCAGTTCTGGAGCCAGAGTTGTTTGCTCCAACTTACAAAGCAAATTTGACTAAAGGGGATATGGAATCGATCAAGTTGGCTTCAGCTGATAAAGCGCGCTTCTTTTCGATTGTGACTATTCCAGATGATCCAACGCAAATGACAGCCAACTTGAAAGCTCCAGTGGTGATCAATGTTGCTGAAAAAATCGCACGTCAGTGCGTACTCCAAGACAACAACTTGGCGATCCGTGAACCAATCTTCACGAAACTTCAACAACGTGTTGTGCAAAATCCAGCGGTGGCGATCAAAAATCAATCTACTGGTATCGATGTGGCGACGAAGCTGCATGTCGTAAGAGACGCAGAACTATAGTTCGGATTTTTAGAGGAATTGAGGAAGGCTTCAGTCGCAAGATTGAGGCCTTTTTTATTACCTGCAATAAGGCTTTTCTCCTCTGAAAACCGTGCTATCCTGAATAAACAGCGGAGGCCATTTTTCAATGAAACTTTGGGGATCTTTGTTGCTGCTTTCATGCAGCCTCATTCAAACGGTGACAGTTCCAGCGGTGGCTGCTCCGGTTCCTCATATCTCCCTGTTTTGGGAAGTTCAGAATTGGGAATCCGTGTTCGGCGTGGTCACAGCAGCGACGGGGAATGACAAATTCGAAAAGGGTTCCCGCGATATTTTAAAATCACAAAAAATTGATCTGACCCAACCCTTTGCCAAAGTGGAATTCGATGGCAATAAGGCACGTATTGAAGGTTTGAATGAGCCTTTGATTATGGGTGCAACAGCGGCCGAGTTCACTTATCAAAACGTGGTCTTCACTTACAAGCCTAAAAAAAGTGTGAAATCTAATTTCGAGGAAATGCGTAAAACTTGGAAAGCATTTCCAGAGTTGAATTTCCCAGAGAGTCTTTCAACTCGCAAATTGGCAAGTGCGGAAGCACCCGTGTATGCGACACTTTTTACCTTTGTGGGAGCTGCCGCAACGTTGGGTGATACCGGTATTCCTGTGGGTGGGTACTTTGGATTCAAATGGTATAAGAATTCGTCCGATCCTATCGTTCTGGAATGCAGTCCGGGCAAAAGCGCTCAGGTCAAGGGTAAAGACCGTTTGGTGGTCGAAGCCCTGCCGGATGGTCAGCAGATTTTCTATAGCGAAACCAGCGGCCAAAAGGGCATCAAGGGCGAGCTAGAAAAGATCACTTTGCGCGGGAAAGAAAGCTATGCAATCACAAACGGCAACGAAGCCGTGAATGATCTACGCATCGCTGATGCAGTTGAATTAAATAAGAAATTAATGGCGATGAAAACTTTGTGCGCAAGCCCTGAAGAGGTCGAGCACTTCAACAGTTCTTCTCGCCGTATCCAAGAAGCCATCAATGCCGGCAAAGTAAAACTGTCATTGGAGCACAGAGCTTCAAACGCCGTAACAGATCCTGATTCAGCCAGCGGCTTCCGTTAAAAAGGTGGAAACAAAAAAGGCACGGTTACCGTGCCTTTTTCATACGTAAAGAGTACCGGATACCTTTTAGGTTGTTTCCAGCTGTGGAAGGGATTTTTCGGTTTTTGCTCCCAAGCGTTTTAAGTCTTCGACTTGGTCAATGAGGTTGCCACGACCTTCGGAAACTTTCTTAATGACTTCTTCGTGAGCTTTTTGAGCAGCACCCAATTTTTCCCCTAGGTTTTGGATGTCTTTAAGAAGGTTTGCGAATTTTTCATATAACAGACCACCGCGTTTTGCGATCTCTAGGGCGTTTTTTTCTTGGCGATCTTGTTTCCATAGAGCTGTCACCGTTCTTAATGTTGCCAGCAATGTCGTGGGGCTGACGATGGCAATATTGCGCTCCCATGCGTATTGGAAAATGTCTGGTTTCAACTTAAACGCCAATGCGAATGCTGGCTCCAATGGCATAAACAAGATCACGAAATCTGGAGAGATCAACTTGTCAGCGGCATGATATTTCTTTTCAGATAAACCATCGATGTGCTTTTTCAAAGAATCGATATGGAATTTACCGAAGCGCTCCTGCTCCTCTAACGATTCTGCAGACGAGTATTGTTCGTAAGCCACCAAAGTCATCTTAGAATCGACGATCAAGTGCTTGTTATCGGGAAGGTTCACGATCACGTCAGGACGAAGCATTTGCCCGTCTTCTCCGCGTAAATCCATGTCAACGCCTTGAACGATGTACTCTTCGCCTTTACGAAGGCCCGAACGTTCCAAGATGTTTTCTAAAATCAATTCGCCCCAGTTGCCTTGAGTTTTTGTTTCACCTTTCAAAGCTTTCGTTAAATTCTGAGTTTCGGTGGACATGACTTTGTTCAGTTCCATCAGTTTCGTAAGTTCTCCGCGCAGCACACCGCGCTCGGAACGCTCAGTGGAGTAGGACTCTTCCACTTTCTTTTCAAAATCTTTGATGCGTTCTTTTAGGGGTTCCAAAACAGAAGAGATGTTTTTGTGGTTCTGATCCGCAAATTTTGCGGACTTTTCCTCGAAAATCTTTTGAGCCATGTTTTCAAACTGCGTGTTCATGCGGTTTGTAAGCTCTTCTTGCTGTTTGCGAGCTTCGCTCATCAAAGCTTTGGTGTCAGCGAGGTTCTGCGTCAGAAGTTCGTTCTTCATCTGCAAAGATTGAACGTCAGCCATCATTTGCGACTTTTCAGACATCGCTTGGGCTTTAGATTTGAAATAAACGACGACACCGGCAATCAATGCACCTGCGAGAAAAGCGATCAGGGTTACAAAGTTCACGGGGACCTCCTCTTAAGTTTACGATTCAGATTTGCCATTAGAAGTGCTTTTGGTCACATGAAAAACAGTGTATGATGCGCCCATGAGTCAAATTAAGAGTGTTCTTTTAGCTTTCCGACCTAAAACCCTCACTGCGGCTTTGGTGCCATGCCTGGCTGCGACTGCGTTGGTGAAAGCCATCGGTCTTTCCTGGGATGGGCATGTTTTATTTTATGCCTTGGCAGCTTCCTTCCTTATCCAAATCGGTACGAATTTAGTGAACGATGCGGTGGATTTCAAAAAAGGTGCTGATACTGAAAAACGTATTGGTCCTCAGCGCATCACGCAGGCCGGAATTTTGACCGGCAATCAAGTGATGGCTTTGGGCTCTTTGTGTTTCGCTTTGGCCATCGCTTGCGGCATTCCGCTCGTAATGAAGGGTGGGATGGTGATCGTGGCGATCGGTATTGCCTCGGTTTTGATGGGTTACTCTTACACCGCGGGTCCGTTCCCCTTGGCATACTTGGGATTGGGTGATCTGTTTGTGATCTTATTTTTTGGTTTGCTGGCGGTCATGGGAATGGTGTTCCTAAATACTGGTGACTGGATGATTGAAGCTTTTGTTTTGGGCTTGCAAATCGGTTTCCATGCGACGGCTTTGATAGCAGTGAACAACTTGCGTGATCATGCGGGCGACCGTTTAGTGAACAAAAAGACCTTGGCTGTCCGCTTTGGGGTGAAGTTTTCTCGTTACGAAATCGCTGCGATGGCTTTCTTGCCATTTGTCTTAAACCTTTACTGGTGGTTTGAAGGGTATAAAATCCCAGCTATCGTTTCGTTATTTGCGCTTCCGTTGGCGGTTAAGCTTACAAAAAATGTTTTCAAAACGGAACCGGGACCTGTTTATAATAAGTTCTTGGGTCAAGCAGCAGGGTTGCACTTGGTCTTTGGACTTTTAATCACCCTAGGATTTGCACTTTGATTAAACTTAGCTACTACGAATACACGCTCACTCCTTTTACAACTTTGAATGCAGTCAGCGCAGGCCTTCCTCGCCGCGGAGCTTTGATCAAAGTGGAGTGGCCGCAAGGATTCGTGGGCTATGGTGATTTGCATCCTTGGCCAGAGTTGGGCGATACGCCGTTGGATGAGCAGTTGGCAGCCCTTAAAAAAGGAAAAATCTCTCCGCAAGTGGAGCAGACGATTTGGTTGGCTCGCAAAGATGCGAACCTTCGAAAAAAAGGAAAAACAATTCTGACAACTGGAGAGAAAGTTCGTAATAACTTTCTGATTTCAAATTCCGCAGAAATCATTCCGGGTTTTCTTGATGAATTAAAACGCCAAAGTTTTTCGACAATTAAACTGAAAGTCGGTCGCGATCTTGAGGCTGAAGCTCTTGCAATCACTCGCATGGCGGCAGCGGGTTTTAAAATTCGTTTGGATTTTAATGGCACAGGCAGCTGGCAGACCTTCGAGCGATTCTTTAGCGGTCTTTCTGCTCAGGAAAAAGTTTGGATTGAATACGTCGAAGATCCATTTCCCTACGATGCTGAGATGTGGGCAGATGCTAAGAAGCTTGTGAAAATCGCCTTGGATGCTCCCTATGAAAAAGTTGCTTGGGATACTATGACTAAGGCACCGTTCGATATTTTGGTTATCAAGCCAGCAAAAATGGATGTTGATAAGGCGATCGAGCGCTGTAAGAAATTTGGTTTAAAAGCTGTTGTTACAAGTTATATGGATCACCCCGTCGGGTCATTTGGTGCCTTGGCGGTGGCGATGGAATTGAAAGAGCTCTATCCAAATATGATGTTGGATGCGGGGTGTATGACTTATCGTTCCTACCAATTAGACCAATTTGCGGCGGCAATCAATACCACGGGTCCTTTCTTTGCCAATATCAAAGGTACTGGAATTGGCTTTGATCTGATCTTAAGAGATTTGCCATGGCAGAAACTCAATTAAGCACGGCGCTTTATTCCGACGACAATCTGATATTACTAAATCCGCGATGGCCTTTAGCAGATTTTAAAACGCTTCAAAATCTTGCTGAAAAAGCGCAACAAGAGCGTGGTTTAAAAAGCCATGTGTGGATCGCGACATCGGGCTCCACGGCGGAGTCTGCAAGTACGACGAAGCTAGTGGCTTTATCTAAAAACGCGTTGAGGGCTTCGGCGAATTCCGTAAATAAGCATTTGCAAGCAACGGATCAAGATGTGTGGACGCAAGTTCTGCCACATTTTCATGTGGGCGGATTTGGAATTGAAGTTCGCGCGATGTTATCAGGGGCTCGTGTGGTTCCGGCGCTTAAAGATGCGCGTTGGGATGCGGATCATTTCTATAATATCTTGGTGACAGAGAAATGCACACTCTCTGCTTTGGTCCCGACTCAGGTTTTTGATTTAATCGAGCGTGGCTATAAATCGCCCGGTCATTTACGAGCTGTTGTTGTCGGCGGGGGAGCTTTAGAGGTTTCGTTATATGACCGCGGTCGTGCGTTGGGTTGGCCGCTTTTGCCAAGCTATGGAATGACCGAAACGGCTTCGCAAATAGCGACTGCCAAATTAGACTCCTTGAAAGACTCTGTTTATCCTGAAATTGAATTGCTGTCTCATGCGCAGGCCAGATCGAATGCCGAAGGTTTTTTGGAAGTCACCGCGGAGTCATTGTTCACGTGTTATGCGCAAAACACCTCTGAAGGCATAAAACACTGGGATCCTAAGGTTGGAAACTGGTTCACGACAGAAGATCGCGGTGAAGTGCAAGGTCAGGCCTTAAAAATTTCAGGCAGAAGCAAGGACTACATTAAAATTGGCGGCGAGGGTACAAATGTCGCCAGACTGCGGGCGCTTCTTGAACAAGCCGTATTAGACCTTGATCCGCAGTGGGCAATGCAAGTGACGCTCTTAGATATGCCCTCAGAGCGATTAGGCTCGGAAATTCATATGGTTAGTACCTTATCTGAAGACATGAGCGCGAAGATTGCAGAATCGTATAGTGCAAAAGTTTTGCCGTTTGAAAAAATAAGAAAGACCCATACTGTGTCGAGTATTCCGCGCAGTGACCTGGGTAAGATTTTATGGCAGCAGCTAAAGAAATTATTGTAGGAGTAAGCCATGATTCGCAAAGAAGAAAATCCTTGGAGTGATGCCGTTGTGATGATTTGCACTAAGTGTGGTAAATCAATTTCGGGTATGAAAGAAGCGAACGTCGCAGATTTTTTAAAGATGTATTATAAGAAAAGCCTGAAGGAAAGCGGTGACGGGAAAAAAATTCGCGTAGTGACTTCGAGTTGCTTGGATATTTGCATTGATGAGTTTCAGGCGATCACCGTTGCGTCTAACGACAAAACAGAAAGCTTCATCATGCATCCTGAAAAGGATCGTGAAGCTTTCTTAGAGCTTTTGAGAGAAAAGCTCTAAGGACCAACTGCAAACGTCCCGTACATGAGTGGCAAAGTTAGAAGGCCTGTTCCTGTAAATAAAAGGGTCAGGCTTGTTCCTGTGTAGCTAGCGGCTACTTTCACATAGAACTTATAATTATTCGTACTGTATGGACTGATAGCTGCAGGAACATTTTCAGCATAGCCTGTTGTACAGCTTGAATCCGTATACAATGTGACATCACCAGCTACGGAGCCTGCCGAGTTTACTGTGAATAATAAGTTGATAGGACTCAAGGCAGGGATGGCTGTTCCTGTCGAGTCAGATAAGTTCAACATCAAGTAAGTACAAGTATCTTTCGTGATGGTATAACTTTGGGCCATGTCGAAATAATAGTTCGTTGCCACGACTCCCACAGTCACATCACGAGTGACAGTATTTAATCCTGTCGATGACATGCTGATTTGGCTTGTCGCATTTTGTCCTGCAGTGGCTTTCACATAAACTTTCGATCCAATAGCCCCTTGAGTGATGGTTAAGGTCGAAGCTGAAGTCGAGCATCCAGAATCAGAATAGAATTCAAGGCCTGCCGCCGTTTGGCTTGAAGCAAAGCTGACGAAATAGTCTTTGTCAGCAGGAACAGATGTCCAGTTGCTGTTTGCGGTGACGACGGTATAAGGATGGCAGATGTTACGGCTTAAAGTATTTGGACCCCAGAAATCAATTTTTGCAACGGCAGTCTTATCCGACAAATCAACTCGGAATGGAATCGCAGGTGTATCGAAATTCGAATCCGATGCGGTGTAGTTCAGGTTGATTTTCGTGAATGTCGTCGTGCTGGCGCCCGACATTGCATATTTTGCGTAAATCGTTACGGAGTAAACGGAAGGGCCAATTGTTGCAACTGTTGTTGCCGAAGATGAAGAGCAGTCGCTTGCGGCAAAGAACTGAAGTTTTGAGTCGCTTGGACTTAAAGTTAAGTTTACAGAAGTATATGTATACGGAGATGTCTTGTTGTAATCCATGCGCTGCAAAGTCACAGGATAGCAGACGTTTTTATACATCGTTGATGGCATGTCAGTGGCTGCGATAAAACGACGGCTGGAGGCCGGATCACGCAAAATCACAGCCGTTGCTGTGGATGGTGCACTTAATGAAGACAGATTCGTCACATTAAATCCAATAGCCGTATCCAGGGGAGTTGTTGGCATCTTTATGTAAATGAAGATGTTACTTGAGTTTGCTGCAATTCCGAAAGCAGTTTTAGGATTATAAGTTGATAAGCAATCGCTGGCAGAGGAATAAGCCGGAATATCGGCGCCGGTAGTGTTAGACAATCCGAATGTTAAAGCTGTGCGCGATGATGTTTCATTTCCATTGGCATCAACCACCACAGCATTAAACATTTCACAAGTACCCGCACCACCAAAACCTGCCGGAAAGACTTTGCGCAAAACCACTTTGGCAGCTTGTCCACTTTGTGTGGGGTCGTTTTTCTTGGGATCCGTCAAAGTCAAAGTTCTGGTGTCACCGAACCACGCTTCACCTTTTATATAGATGTTTGTGACATCAGTGCTGTCACTGTCAGTATCAATACCCCATGTGTTTAAGATGTCCGATTTGGTCAGATAGATATCAAATTTTCCATCAGCACAATCGTTGTCATTGGTAACTGTCGTACTGGTATTGCCAGCAGTTGTTGCCGTCGTCGTGGAAGACGGTGCGTATTTCCAAGTGGCATCGTCAAAACTGATAGAGATTGAACCCACGCGCGGATCACACGTACCCGTGATGCGAACATAGCCTTGTGTTTCCAAATCCTGATCAAAAGGACTTGAACTGGTTAAAACCGGTGCTGCTAATTTTCTTCCTAACGTTAACACGTTAACGGCAGGGTCTTCACACCCTGATAGAATAGCCACCGATACGAACAGAAGTAAGGCTGATTTTACACTTGCGTGGATCATGCATTACTCTTCGTCGCCCAAACCTTTTGTCTTAAGACCTAGATTGAGAAACTTTCAGATTGTAAGAATAGTGCAAGATTGGCGTCTCAAGATGTTTCAAAGCGAGACGTGGGGATTATTTTCCCCAGCCCTTTTCGCTTTCGATTTGTTCGCGTAATTGGCGCTCGATGCTTTCGGCGGGAACAAGGTTGCCGCGTCCTACTCCAGGACAGAATGCTTTCACATCCTTTGCCCAAGATTTGGCATTCATAACTTCCGGCCAGAACGGCCATGTACGACATTGTGTCGGGCGAGCTTCATACATTCCGCAGCCCTTGCCTTTAAGGAACATGCAGTCGGTATTTTTTGGATCTTCTTTCAAGTGCCAGATGCCGCCCGTTTTTTCGCAGTAACGACGGGTGAACGCAGCAGTGCTGATGTTCATGTGCTTAGCAAAACGTTGGCGGTCCTCAAGATTCAAATAAACAAATCCGTATTCTCCGTGAGAAGTACAGCATTTGCCTGAACCCGTGCATTCAAAACGAACGCCTTCACGCCACCATTCTTTGCCTGTGAACTTGAACTCTTCCAATTAAACTCCCGGTTGTTCGAGGTAAGGTTCCAAGCGCGATTTCATTTTCGCTGGAATCGCCGCTTTCTGTTTCGTCTTCATATCCAAAACGGCATGCACCATCGTAACGATGGCATGTGTTTTGGTCCCTTGAGTGAAAACGTATTTCATCTTGTACGAAGTTTCCCCAAAACTCGCAACTGTAACTGCGATGTCGTAGGTTTCTCCGGGGAAAAACGGCGCCAGATAATTGGCTTCAGAGTGACGAAGGGGGATCGCAAAATCCGGATCGTGAAAATATTCTTTCCAGGTATACCCGGCATCCACAATGAATTGCTCGAAGGCATCGTGGGCAAAACCGTAAATATTCCCGAAAAACATGATTTTCGCAGGGTCAGCTTCCCTGAAAGTCAGGGTCTTTTTCGTTCGGAAGACTTTATTCATAATGACTGGAACTTTAAGGCTGTTCTGCCCTTGACAGCAAGCGCGAATATCGCCATTTTGGGGCCTCATTAGGAGTCTTAATTGTCGCGCAATGTCATTGATCTGAAAGTCTATGATTCCAGGGATTTCCCTGCCTACCTACCAAAGCTGAATAAGCTTTATGACGACCTCTTTTCTGGAGGCAAAGGATTCCGCGCGAAATTGATTCGCATGATGGCTTCGAGTATTTCCTTGGACGGAAAATCGGAACATCTGTTGGCGCAAACGATTGAGTTTATTCACAACGCTTCGTTGTTGCATGACGATTTGATCGATCGTTCGCATCTTCGTCGTGGCAAAACGACGGCATGGTTAAAGTTTACTCCGGAGTACGCAGTCCTTGCAGGGGATTACTTGCTTGCACGCGTGATGGTGAATCTTTCTGGCCACGGCAATATCAAACTTGTTCAATACACAGCTGAAATCATCTCGGACCTTTTGGAAGGCGAGTGGTTGCAGGACTCTGTGATCGGCGATTATTTTGTGACTCTTGAACAGTTGGATCGCATTCATAATTTGAAAACGGCTTCGTTGTTCAAATGGTGTATTCGCGCTCCATTTATTGCACAGGAACGCTATGATGCTGAACTTCACCAAATCTTGGAAGAGATGGGGACGTTGCTGGGTCAGTTATTCCAACGCTCTGATGACCTTTTGGATTATGACATCCGTAACGAAGAAGGCAAAGCGATCTTGGGAGATCTTAAATCAGGTTACCTAAATTCCTTCGGTGCCTACATCACGGCCGGTCGTTCTCGCCAAGAGATCGATCAAATCGTAAAGTCTAAAAATCTGGAACAGTACTATGCAAGCATCGGCGGCAAAGAAACTTTCGATAAGAAAGTGGAAGCCTTCGACGAAATGAACAAAGGTTTGATCGCCATGTACGATCATCACTTGGAACGTTTGAAAAAGCATTTGAAACCTGGTGAGGAAAAACTGATCGATCAACTTCGTCCGTTGACTGAGATTCTTTACTGGAGAAGGAAGCCTTCTTCGTGAGTGAGTTCGTTACCTTAAGCAAAAGCTCGCCTCAATTCGAATCCTATCTGCTTGGCACTTTTGCCAAGGATAAGCGTGCTTTGCCTGTACAGACGCTGAATGTAAATTCAGCCTCTGAAACAGTGACCTTCAAAATCGTTCCGGTGAGTTCCCTAGAGTTTCCTCCGCGCATCGTGCGCATTATGAAGACGGTCAAGTTCAGAAGTTTCCTATTCATCTTAGTACCTCTTTTTTTAATTCTGACTAAAAACATCGCGGATCAGACGATTCGTGATCCGATCTCTTGCCTGATTGCGACGATCGGTGTGATCTTTGCCTTTATCTCTGTGAACCTTCGCAATGACTATACTGATCACGTACGTGGTGTGGATCGAGTCCTTGAGCGCAGTGGCAGTCGCGCCATTCAAAATGGTTGGACGACGGCTTCACATATTAAAAATCTCTCGACGACTTTTTTGATCCTGTCGTTGATGTGTGCGGTCCCAGTGATGATGGCCTACAACGAAGTAGCCTATGTGGTAGTCGTGGGAGCGATCATCGGTTTGTGGGCACAATTCCAAAAGCGCATTTCGTTTAAATATAAAATTGGTGGCGAGATTTCGTTATTCTTGATGTTTGGTCCGTTGTTAACGGTGGGATATCAGCTGGCAATGGGTGCGCCGTTTGATAAAGAATCCCTATGGATTGGTGTTGTTTGGGGTTGGGCCGTATTATTTGTGGTTCATCTTCGTAACTTCATCAACATTTTACCAAGCAGTCAGGCGGGGTTCCGAAATACCGTGAATTGTTTGGGCTTTGATCGTTCTCGTCGTTTGATCGCGCTGTGGTGGGCGATTTTCTTGTGCATCAATCTGTTTTATCACCTGGTCTATGCTGGTAAGTACTGGGGTATTTACGTGAGTATTGCCCTGGTGTTCTTGTCGTTCACCTTTATTTCTAAGTTAAAAAGTCTTTCAAGCCCGGTGGGTGGTGATCTGCGCCAGGTTTTCAAATACGGTTTCACTTTGTTCTTATTCACAATTGGACTGTGGGTGTTTGAATGTCTTTGGTATCTGCTGCTGGCGAGATAAAAAAAATCTGTGTCATCGCCGATGAAGCAGGAATGGCTAAGGGACAGCACTGGTCGCAGTTTTTAAACTGTCCCCTAAATCCTCCATCAATTGATTCTTATTATTTCCGATTCAACATCGAAGGCGATCGCGTTTTCGTGCGCGATCAGGACAAGCGTTTGCTTGAATTTGATTTCGATAAAAACCATCTGGATTACGAGCGCAAGGGTCACCGCGGAAAACAAGAAATGATCGCTAAGGCGTTGGGTGCTGCCAAAGGCTGCAAAAAGATCTTAGATCTTTCTGTAGGCATGGGGATCGACAGTGTGTTCCTGACTCAGTTGGGATTTCAAGTGACGGGTGTGGAGCGCTCTCCGGTTTTGTATGCGCTGTTAAGTGAAGCCTTTGCCAAAACTCAGAAAGAATATCTCAAATCCTATCAGCTGCATTTTGCAAACAGCTTGGATTTCTTGCGTGAACAGAAAGGTAAAATCGAAATCGATTCGATTTATTTCGATCCCATGTATCCGCATAAAAAGAAATCGTCTTTACCGAAACAGGAAATGGTGGTTTTCCGCGATCTAGTTGGTCACGACGATGATGCCGCTGAAGTTTTAAAAGAAGCTTTGAAGTGGCCCGTAAGACGTGTGGTGGTGAAACGACCTATCCATGCGGAACAGCTATTGCCGGGCGTGATTCATTCGTTTGAAGGAAAGGTGGTTCGTTATGATTCTTATGTGGTTGGGTAGTTTTGTCCTGATGATGTTTGGTCTAACGATGTCGCAAAAATATGCGGCTTTGCTTTTTCAAGGATTCCAAAAATATTTCCTCGATAAAAACTTAGATCAACCGAAAATGATCAAAATGTTTCAATACTGCTTGGACGTGGTGTTGCTCGAAGTCTCTCCGCAAAAATCTTTGTATGCGGGAATGGGGCTTTATAACTTGCGCGTTCTAAGTTTGCGTCCCGCCGTTCTGGTGATGTGTTTATCCACGATCGGTGCATGGTGGGTGGCTCTTCTGGGAATGCTGTTTTTAAGCTTTAACGGATCCTTCCTGTTGGGGCTTTGTGTTTTGGGTCTGATTTCGTCTGTACTGACTCCTAAAACGCGCACAGTTTTACAGTGGATCATGGGTACAGGAATCTTTTTGATTGGTGGCGAGTTGGTTCTAAAAAACTCCAACGTTTTAATTATGGCCTTGGGACAAAGTGAATTCGCCTTTTTCTTGGCGGATGGACGAATCGTTTCGATTGTTTCGATTTTGTTGGCAGCAGCGTTGATTAGCTTGGTTGTGCGAGTGGAGTTCTGGTCTCTGGCTTTGGGATTGTCGTTGTTATTCGTAAACGCGATTTCCATCAATGGAGCTATTGCCTTGGTCGCAGGGGAGCGCATCGGTCGCATGCTGCTGTTCTGGTGGCACACGAGATCTTTGAATCAAGATTGTCGTCGTGTGGGTATGCAGTTTTCGTTGGCTTCTATTCTGGGAACGATTTTGGGCTTATTGCTGGCTGGTGAAGTGCGTGTAACCATGAACATGGGTTACACTTCCGAGATGACCGCGTATCAAGACAAAAGCGTTCAATTTGTGCTCTTGTTCTTGATTATTTTGGGCGTCGAGTTCGTGGCTCAGATGGTTTGGGGACACTTCGGAGGAGCAACGAAGGTCGACGAAATCCAGGATGCTAAATATATTTCTGCAGTATGGTTCTCTGAGGAGTATGCATCAGCGGGTGTTTATCAGTGGGCTAAAGCGAAAATTCACAAGCGCCTCAGTGAAGTTCGTTATCACATGCAGGGTCTAAATAGCCTGCAGCAAGGGCAAGTTCCCGAACACATCCAACTTCGCCTTAAAGCCGAAGAAGCCGAGCTGACAAAGATCGAATCTTTGATCTAAATCTTTACTGATCCTGCAGGCCTTTAACTTCCGGGATCAGCTCATCAATTTGTAAATGCGAAAACGGTGACTGAGGATAGGTTTCTATGGGGATCCGTCTCCAGCCCGGGTATATTGGCAATTCAACATCACCAAAGTGCCATGTCTGATTGATTTCGTAAATCTTGCCAATCGATCCAAAGTTTCGCCACACCCTGAATAAATCATTGTGATAGGAAAAATATTTTGAAATAACGGACGAGTGTCCTGAGGAGGTGATTTGTCCCGGACGATGATAGATAAAAAGAGAATTATTCTGTGGATCGCGGGCCAGAAACTCTTCAATGATTTTCATCTCTCTTGGTAAATCTTCAAAGTCCCTATGTTCATTCAAAAAGCGATAACCCATAAATACTTGCATCACTAATAGAGGCGATAAAGCCCACAAAACTTTTTTATTTTCCGACAGTGAGAAACAAAATGCCGCGAGAAGGACCACTGTTAAGGGCATAAATAAACGATACTGGGTATAGACATTCGCTCGCCCCATATGGTGGCATAACATCAGAATCAACAAAGCCAAAGATGCGACGGTACATGTATGAATGAACAGTCTGGTTTTACGATCGCGGTAAATTCTAAAAAGTAAGATGGCACCTGCAAGTCCCAAAGCATTGGTAATCAGTGGGTAGATTGAATCCTTGTGGTTAAAAAAGAATTCTAAAAAAATAGCACCATGATTTGGGATGTTTTTATACGTAAATGGAGGAAGTTCCGGTGCATTTTCAAAACGTCCCCATGTCAGAAAGCGCTGCAGAACTAGGGGCGTAAGTAGTAGCGGAAATAGTAAAAGCCACGGGCTTTGGCGCACCCGTTGCCAAGTCTCTCTGCCGTGAAGGCATATCATGGCTGTCATAATAATCGGCATATACATAACCGACTCGTAGCGAATTTGAATAAACATCAACGATGTAAAAGCCAATAATTTAAAATTCTTGGAACAAGGCTCGCTAAGGTATTTCCATAAAAAGAGGAACGTCCAGAATGCGAACAACAAAGAGCACAAATCAAATCCTGCCGAAGCTACGTGCCAAGCAAGCGAAGCATTCATGGCAAGTAAGATCGTCCCTGCAACTTGGACCCAAGGCCCCTTGTTTTTCAAAAGACAGTAAAATGTAAACAAAAGTGCCACGAACAGGAAGAAGTTAAGAATGAAAAAGTTGTTTGCTGAGATTCCAAAAAATAAATGCAAAAGAGCCGCCATCAGAGGAAACATCACAGGCCTTGTGGGGATTTCATTTTCGATAACCATATAGTGATCATCAGGGAAATAGATCCCCTGCATGAAGTTATAGGACTGAAAGTGGGTGGCGATGTCTCGGGAGACTCCCAAAAGATTTGTTTCATCACTTAATACGCGATAGCCAACTCGCAGGATCAAAAAAATCACCGATGCGAGTGCCACTGATAACAAAAGCCCCCAAATGTTACGATTGAAATGCTCTACAATTTCATTTCGCTGTTCTCTATAAATTGTGATCAGCCACAGAACCAAAGAGACAGCTGCTAGTGGGGCTGCGCTTCTGACAAAGATTTCAGCCACCAATGGTTTGAAATGAAAGTAATAGGTTATCAAGGACAAACAGAACCCCTTTTTTGCGAGTTCCCTTAGCATGGTTGATAATGTTTGCCTAAATATGGATAGATTGTGGGACCGTTTAAAGCGATATGACCAACCCAAAATGGGATGTGAGCTTTTCGATGACACGCGAGTAATCCACTTTTTGTTTCCAAAATTTGCTCTGTGTCTATTCCTTAGCCATCTGAAACGAAAGATATTCGGTATTCATCGTGGTCCACGTGTTGCACATGGAATTCCGAATCTTTAAATGACTTAGGAGAATCTATGAAGAACGTATTAATTACGGTCGTGGTTTTGATGTCTGTTAATGCTGCTCAAGCTACGAATATGGTTGTCTCGTCAACAGTGGAACTGGTTATGTCACCTTTTATGACGACTAGGGATATGTCTACAGATCCCTCTGCTGAGGAGTATAAACAGGTATTGGTGATGGCAAAAGACGATGCTGCCCTTTTCATCGCATCTAATGGTCAAAATCGCGGTGCTCGCTTGGAGCGTGCTTTGGAAGCTGTTCGTTCAGTAAACGAAAAAGCGAGATCTGCATCCGACATGCAAATCGCAGAGCAAATTCTATCTCTTAAATAATATTTAAAAAAACACGAAGGAGTAAACCTATGAAAGCAGTATTGTTTGTTTTGGTATCAGCGCTGTCTATGAATGCTATGGCTCTTGAAATCACGACGACGGTTAAATTGAGCCAAAAAAACTCAGCGGAATCAGACTATAAGCAAATCCTTATGAACGCTCAAGACGACGCAGCGATGTTCGTAGCGACGGGTGGTCAAGTGCGCGGTCCAAACTTGGAGACAGCTTTGGAAAACGTTCGTTTTGTGAACAGAACAACAGCGACTGACATGCAAATCGCTGAAGAAATCTTGAAGTTGAAATAGTTCCCCCCTTTTTGTACGTTTCTCCCTCCATGAAGCCATCCCCTCCCGGGGGGTGGCTTTTGTTTTGAGTCATTCTAACAATAATGGCTGCCCAAAAGCGGCACCCTGTTCAAAACTCTAGCAATCTACGCATCTTAAAAGCCATTGGTTCTATTTGAGACGCTGTCCTTATGGCAGGAAGTTTGTAAGTAGCAGCGTATGCTTAAAAAAGCCTGTTTCAAACATATTGTAGCTTTCTCTCTGCCACTGATCACAGCGGTATCGGCTCATGCGTTTGAATACCAAGTGGTGACGCCTCTATCGGCGAATCAAAAGGCGGCAGTTCAAGCCTTATTGAAAGAAGCGGATCAAAGACTTCCAGAAACTCTAAAATCAGCATTAAGCACAGTGGAGATTCGTTTCGGTAAATTGCCCTCCTTTGGTTTACAAAGAGCATTGGGGGCGGCAAGCTTTAGCCGCCGGGACCTGACTTTGGATAACAGCACGTTGGCTGAAATCGTTAAAGGCCCCATGAACTCTACTCGTACAGATCGTTCCCATAAAACAATGTATGCGGAAATCCTGGCGACAGTTCTTCATGAAACAACTCACTTGTATGACTTTGCAAACGTTCACAGTGATTCCGAAAAACAGTGGATCGAGCGTTGCGATACGAAATTCGCAAAATCTAAAGAAGAGCGCATTCAAAATGGCGCTCGCCCGTATGCTTGTAAGTACTATGAAAACATGACGACGTCGTTTTCGAAAAACCCGTACTTCTTGCAAGTGGCAGGGTGGACAGGTCAGTCCGAGAACGGTTTGAATCAACGTTCTCCAGATCGTTATGAATTAGAAAACACTAAAGAATACTTGGCTGTGAACATGGAATATTTCCTGATGGATCCTCAGTACAAGTGCCGCCGTCCTGGCATGTATAAGGTGCTTTCCAGCCAATTCAGACACACGCCATTTCAAAATGTAACCTGCGATCAACAGTTGGGTTACGTCATTCCAAATAGCTCATATAAATTAGCACAAGTTCAAGCGATTGATCCCTCACGCGTTTACCAAATTCATTATCTTTTTGCAGAAAAGGGTAGCGAGTTATCATCTGGCTGGGGTCACTCGATGATCCGTTTGGTGATGTGCTCTCCACAGCGTAAAGTCGTGGGACCTGATTGTCTTCGTGATATTGAATTTCATCTGGTGTTGAGCTTCCGTGCCTTTGTGGATTCCCTGCAGTTGAACGCATGGGCCGGTATGGTGGGCGATTATCCGTCACGTTTGTTCATCTTGCCATTGAATCAAGTAATTGATGAATATCCTAAAGGTCAGTTCCGCGCACTTCGCAGTTTGCCCTTGGCTTTCACTCGTCAGCAAATCAACGATTTCATCGCACGCTCTGTGGAAATTCACTGGGGCTACAATGGTAAATATAAATTCATCACAAACAACTGCGCGACAGAAACAATGGACCTATTGCAATCCGTGTTATTGTCTCCAGGAATGATGAACACAGAGATCAAAACTCCAAAAGGTCTTTACGATGTTTTGTTGAAACAAGGTCTTGGTAATGAGCGCGTGTTCGCGGATAAAAAGCAAGCCTTGGAGCTTGGTTACTATTTTGATTCTTATGAAGAACGCTACCAAAAAACTTTCGGCATCGTGAAAGATGCGGGTCTGACGAGTGCTAAAGATTTTAAACAATGGATCGAATCGGCAGCGACTTATCGTAAAGAAGTTATTTCGATGATTAAGAAGTCCCAGCCTGAATACAAGAAAATGACGGCCGCTTTGTTCGTATTGGAACTTGCAGCTCAAAGACAGATTCAAAACTACATCATGAGCGAATTGACGCAATCCTTGACGACTTCGAAAGAGGGCAAAGCAAGTCAGGATGGCAAGCAAGCCGCAGATAATTATTTGGAACTTTCACAGTTATTTGCAAAACCATCTGCGTTCCTACCGCGCGGACTCGGTTATGGTTTGCCAGATGCTTCGGAAATGGCATCGGCGAGCGCCATCGTTAATAGAAAAGCGGAAGATGCAATCAAGATTTCAGAAGAAACTAAAAAAATCGCTGACAAGATGACTGACCCAGCTTTGCTGAAGGAAATCGAAACCAGCAATCAGAATATAACAATGTTACAAGCGCTACTTCGTTCGAAGTAGGAAAGGTGTCCTTATGAAAAAGACGGTACTTACAGCAATCATTATGCTTACAAGTGTTTCCGCATTGGCACAATACTATCCAGCTCCGCCTCCTCCTCCTCCAGGTCCGGTTTACTATCCAGGTAACGGTGGTTACCATGGCGGTGGCGGATACGGCCGTACTCAACAAGACGATCAAATGTCTGCGATGAGCGCAGTGACTGCTGCGATGTTTGCTTCGTTGGCGATTAGCTGTGCATCTGGACCAGGTTGCGCTTATAAGCAGGTGATTGCCCAATCTAAAGAAGACGCCGCTATTTTTATGGCTGATGGTTCTCGTACTGCATTGTTGGCCAAAGCATTTGAGCTTATGAATGAAAAGATGAAAGCGACTGACGAGCAGAAAGCTGAATTGATCTTGAACTTCAAAGCAGAGTAGTAGTCTGGGCTAACCTCAGGCTTTAACCACCCGACTTAGGGCCGACTCAGGAATCACTGCCTGACTCGGCCTAAAATTCTCTCTAAAATAAGAGCGTTATGTCTAATGACCCAAACGCTCTTAAAGAACGAATTTCCGATCTTGAACATGAACTCGCTGTCAAAGAAGCCGAGCTTCATCGCTATCGCCTCGAGTTAGGCAAAGCCAATCAAGTTTTAGAAAAAATGATTCATCAAATGGGTCAAGAGCTGAAAATGGCTCAGGCTCTGCAAAAGAAACTTTCTCCTACTGAGCTTCCAAACGTACAAGGTTTCGAATTCTCCACAAAGTTTTTGCCAGGAACCCGCTCGGGTGGTGACTACTTTGATATCTTTGAGCATGAAGACAAACTCAAATTTGGAATCTTGATTTCCAGCGCAACGGGTTATTCTCTGTCGTCGCTGCTATTGTCAGTTATCATTAAAATTTCATCTCAGATGGAAGCACGACGTGGCCTTGAAGCTCACAAAGTTGTGAGTATATTGGCTAAGGACGTACTCCCAAATATTCAGAACGAAGATCGAGCGAACATCTTTTACGGAGTGGTTGATCGACGCAGTTATGAATTTCAGTATTGTTCCGTGGGCGACATCGATGGCTTCCACCAGATTTACGGCAAGGATGCGCTTTCAGAATTGATTGCGACCGGTCCAAGTCTGGGTAAGGATTTTAACACGGAGCCTCAAAGTCGCACGATTCAACTGAATCCTCGTGATAGACTGATACTGGCGACTGAAGGCCTTAAAAACTCTCAGAACTCGTTGGGGGTTGGATGGGGTGGGCACAATGTGATGGACGCCATATCAAAGGCGCCACGTCAGGGTGTTCACGAGCTGCGTAACGAGATCTTATACGCGAATCAAAAATATTCCGGCAAAGAAGATCCCGTTCGTGATCAAACTCTGATCGTCACTGAGGTGAAGGATCGAGTGATCAAGCTTGCCAAGAACTAGCTGTTTTAATAGAACTAATTTTATTCTACTTCCACTGGAAAGGAACCCCACATGGCTGAAGTAAATATCTACGAAGGCGCTTTAGATAAAGGTCTTGAAGGCGTAGTCGCTTGTACAACGAAAGTATCTTTTATCGTTGGCGATAATCTTAATTTCCGCGGTTACACAATCGACGATTTGGCTGCGAATTCTACATTCGAAGAAGTTACTTATCTTCTTTGGAATGACAAACTTCCAAATGCTTCTGAGTTGGAAAAGTTCTCTAAAGAACTTCACAACGAGATGGCATTGTCTCCAGACTTCATCAAAGTTTTGAAAGGTATTCCAACTGACGTTCATCCGATGGGGTGGTTGCGCACGGCTGTATCTTTGATGGCTCACTATGATAAAGATGCTAACGACATGTCTGCTGAAGCAAACCTTCGCAAGTCTGTTCGTTTGACAGCTAAAATGGGAACTCTTCTTTGCGCATTCGATGCAATCCGTAAAGGTAAAGAGCCAGTGGCTCCTAAAACTGACAAGTCTATGGCTTGGAACATGATGTACATGTTGGGCGGTGGTAAAGAGCCAAATGCTGAACACGTAAAAGTTATGGACACTTGCTTGATCCTTCATGCTGACCATGAATTGAACTGCTCTGCTTTCGCGACTCGCGTAACGGCTTCTTCATTGTCTGATCTTCACTCTGCAATCGTTTCTGCGATTGGTGCTTTGAAAGGTCCTTTGCACGGTGGTGCGAACGAGCAAGTTATCCTAATGCTTCAAAAAATCGGCACAATGGATAAAGCTCAACAATTCGTAAAAGACGCTCTTCAAGCGAAAGAAAAAGTGATGGGTATCGGTCACCGCGTTTATAAAAATGGCGACCCTCGTGCTCGTATCCTTCGCGGTATGTCTGAAAAATTGACTAAAGCAGCGGGTATGGAAACTATGTATCAAATGTCGACTTTGATCGACGATACAATGTTCAACGAAAAAGGCTTGATGCCGAACGTGGATTTCTATTCTGCGACTGTGTACTTCTCAATGGGTATCCCAACTGATTTGTTCACGCCAATCTTCGCAGCTTCTCGTATCTCTGGCTGGTGTGCGCATGCATTCGAGCAATACGCGAACAACCGTATCTACCGTCCTCGTGGTAAATGGGCTGGTAAAGAAGGTTTGACTTGGAAGCCAGTTGCGCAACGCTAGTTGCGTGGGCCTTCACTCCGACATGTCGGGGTAGTTTGCATTCTAAAATTAATTAGAATTAAAAAGGGAGTCGAATAGACTCCCTTTTTCTTTTTGCCACTCTACAAAGTGTGCGTTTATTTTTGGAAATTTTCTGGCCCACAGCCTGGAACGCTCTAACATAATCATCAGCTCAGGACGAGTATGGAAAGAGAGGCAAGGAGAAGCTATGAAAATTTACTGGAGAAAAGTTCTCGGTCTATTGATTGCTTTTGGTGTGTTTAATGTCGAGCAAGCCCGGGCGCAATCGCGCGAAGAGTTCGAGGCTCGAAATCAGCCCTATCACCCTGTTCAAGAAATCCAGCCACAGTTTGCGCCCGCGGATTACATCTCGCTTTTTAGCAATATGAGTGTGGATGATTTGCGTGCGACTATGTTGAAATCATGGATGCACGGGGTGAATCCTGCTTATTATTGGCAGCCAGAGATGGAAAAAGCATATCAAGCAGGGGGCGCCACAGCACCAGGATTGAAAGCCAAAGCTGATGCGAACTATTTAAAACTTCTCCAAGACATCTCAGTTGGCAGTGCAAACCCGGGTTCTGTGGGCAATGACATTAAATTTGTAAAACGGGCGTTCTTGTCTCCAAAATATTTGCAGATGCTTGTCAGCGCCAGCGGCAGCCGCCCGGATTTGGTGATGGACAACTTGGCTCCGCAAAATCCACCTTACATCGCCTTGCGAGCAGCAATGGCAAAACTGTATCCTGCGTGCGCAGACGGCACGTGGGCCCCATTAAAACCTTTTAAAAAACCGTTGAAACTCGGTACGAAAAGCGTCGGGGTCATCGAACTTAAAAATCGTTTGAGTTTGTTGGGTTACCAGATTTCAAGCTTTGACGATACATATGACAAAGAAACGCAGCTTGCGATCAATGACATTCAGTGGAATCTACATTGGAAACCCGATGGAGTGCTTTCACCCGGCGGACGCACTTGGAAATTCTTAAGTGTGTCTTGTAAGGATCGTACTCGTCAAATGCAGGCTGACATGGAAAAAATGCGTTGGTTTCCACAAACTTTTCCAGAGAAATATATCTTCGTAAATACGGCGATGACATATTTTGGGTTGGTGGATAAGACTCAGCCAGAGCGTTTTACCATGGCGTTTAAAACTATCAATGGTCGTCCAGCACGAAAAACTCCGACGATGGCCGATAACGTTGTACGGGTGATTTTGAATCCATACTGGGTTGTGCCACCCACAATCTTTATTCAAGACAAGGTTGAGGATATTAAGAAACTTAACTACTGGGAGATCAATTCGTATTTTGATTCCCACAATTATGAAGTTTGGAACAAGGAATTCACGCGACGTTTAGATCCAGCAAGTATTAATTGGTGGGCCTATGATGGAACACAAGATGCGGATATCTATATTCGACAAAAACCTCATTTAGGTAACGCCCTGGGCATCGTGAAATTTGAATTAACGAATGCGTTTGCTATCTATCTGCATGATACAAATCAACGTGAACTTTTTGTAGAAGCCAATCGTCAATTAAGTTCCGGTTGTGTGCGTTTGGAAAAACCCCTTGATCTGGCAGAGTACTTACTGCGTGGAACACAGTGGACTCGCCAAGCTATCGAAAGCACAATTGCTAAGCCAGGACAGGTGATGACTAAGGATACTAAAATTCCGCTGAAAGAACCGACTGCGGTTTACATTGGATACATCACTTCGCAAATGTTTTCGGATAGGGTGATTCGATTCACAGAGGACGCCTACAAACAAAATAATAAAGTACTTTCATTAATGAGAGCACCGTTCTAAAAAAAAGGCTCCTGCTAGGAGCTTTTTTTATTTGTTATGAGAGCGAATAACGATCGTGGGAACAGCACTGCTCATGATCGTTTCACGAGCGGTACTTCCTAAGAATGCCTTTACAAAAGCACTGCGACCATGGGTTCCCATCACCAAATAACGATATTTTCCGGTGGCTGTTTCAGCAGCTATTGCGGCTTGGGAGGTCGGTTGGTGCTGATCCATTTTAAAAGTGCATTTTACTCCCGCGCTCTTAAAGAGTTTGGTTTTTTTAAGCAAAGCCTCTTTGGATTTCGCATTCAAAGTATCCATGGTTGTTTGATCCATGAAAGCCGTTCCAGAAGCTGCCGCGTATTGGTCTGCGACTCGTAACGTTTCAATTGTTGAATGCAAAAAAACGACTTCGGCATTCAGAGCCTTCGCCAATTTTTTTGCATAGGCTTCGGCTCGGCGGCTGTTGCTTGTTAAATCGGTTGCGACTAAAATTTTTGCTTTGGCAGAGGGCGCGGCTTTAACTTTTGGTCCGATGACCATCACCGGAACGACAGCATTACGCACGACTTCTTCAGCAACACTGCCTAGAAAAAACCTTTCCAGACCTTTCTTTCCAGCGGTTCCCATCACTACCATTCCGGGCGCTGACGAGCCGGTTTCCATTCTGAAAATCTCATCAACAGGATTACCAAAGGCTTCGACGACTTGAGTTTTTTTATTGCTCTGACGAATTTGTTGAAGAGTGGACTTGATGCGTTCACGATCTGTACTTTTCATCGTGGCATCGTTGGGGTTTTGCACATACAAAAGCTTGGTGGGACTTTTTAATTTCTCCGCAAGATCGAATCCGCATTCACGGACGAGTTGGGATCTTGCGCGGGCACCAGGAGTTACATCAAAAACATCGTCAGCAATTAACATATATTTTGACGGCATAAACACCTCATAGCCATTATTCTACTCCTTGTCAGATGCGAATGTCATTGCCTGACTTTAGGGGGAACTTTATACTTAGGCCCATTAAAAGGCTTCATTAACAGCCAGAGGAAAAGGTGCGAAGTGGCTTCCGTATTTACTAAAATTATCAGCGGCGAATTTCCATGTTACAAAATCTATGAAGACGACAAAGTTCTTTCGTTTCTCGCTTTGGATCAGGTCAATTTGGGACATACTTTGGTAATCTGCAAAGAGGAAATCAATCATTGGACCGAAGTTCCTGCAGATACTTATGCGCATTTACATAAAGTTTCGCAAAAAATCGGCAAAGCTATTTTGAAAGCTTCGGGGTCGCCTCGAGTGGGACAAATGGTGGCCGGTTTTGAAGTTCCGCACTACCATTTGCATTTGATTCCGGCGTGGTCGATTCCAGATTTGGATTTTAAAAAAGCAACTCGTCGTTCCGATGAGGAAATGAAAAAGATCCAGCAAGAAATCATCAAACACTTGGGGTAACCTCATGAGCGATAAACTGCCAGTGAGTGGAGCAATCTACAAACATTACAAGGGAAAACTCTATCAGGTATTCGGTGTCGGAAAACATTCCGAAACAATGGAAGACATCGTTTTGTATCAATGCTTGTACGACAATTCATTGGGAAGATTGTGGGCAAGACCGTTAGCCATGTGGTCTGAACTTGTCGAAGTCGACGGCAAAAAAGTTCCCCGCTTCGAATTCCAATACCAATAAAAAAGGTGATAAAAAAGGTACGTCCTTACCTGGTAAGATAAGGACGTATAAAGTGTGTTCGTACCTTTTACTCGGGGATTTGGCAGGTTACTTCAAGCAGCACGTCTCTTCTCCAGATTGTGTTTACGACTGAATCACCCGCTTTTGTCAAAGTCGCGTCGGCATAGTAACGACCCTCGCCAGCGATATCGAAAATTTCCAAGGATACTCGGGACCCATCGTTGTTACGAATACGAAAGCTAAAGCCGTCGATATCACCGATTTTGCCGTAGCCGTTTAATGCGGGCTTGATCACGGTTTCCAATTGCTTGTCGTTATTTTCCGTCACCGTACAAGATACTTTTAAATCGACGGCTTGAGCAGTCGTTGCTGCAAAGATCGTCAATGCTGCCAATGCTAGTGATCTCATGAGTTCCTCCTTGAACATTCTGAAACGTAACCTGTCCCCAAGTTCCTTCGGGGTGGTCTGTCATATTTACAAGGCGCTATCATTTATTCTCAACTTATTCTCAGTTAGCATTCACAAATTTCTAATACGGTGCCGTAAATTGACGTTTGTGAGGGGCGCCGATATGACTGCCGCCACTGGAGAATTTAAATTGATTATGCGTGTTATAGCCCTTTCCCTTCTTCTATCTTTGCAGGCCTTCGCTCAAGAGAAAACTGTTAATGAGGTGACTCCATCGGTTCAGGCCGTTGCTCCAGCTGCTTCGCCAAGCGCAGCACCTTCTCCAACTCCAGGTGGTACTCCTGAACCAACAACAAACACAGAAGCGGAAAAATCTGCCGATTCCACTTTTGTTGCGAAAATGAATAACGAATTTGACAAGACTTTCCCTAAGTTCAGCTTTAAGTCCTACGGTTACTTTACGTTCTCTCAAGCGGAGACATTTAAAGCCGTTAATGATCTGACAAAGTACAACCGTCGTAAGATGGATCTGGCTGAGATCGCATTTGAAGGTAACTACGAACTGACACCGACAAGCAAAATCGAATTCGAAGTTGAAATCGAGCACGGTGGTGTAGGTACTGCGATGGAATTCGATCCGTTTGAGGAGTTCGGAGAGTTTGAAACCGAAGTTGAAAAGGGCGGTGAGGTTGCACTTCCAGAGTTCGTGTATAAAAAAACTTTCCCTATTACCGGTAGTGCGCTGAAGGTTGGTAAATTTCCATTGTTCATTTCTTTGGGAACAGTTTTGGAAAAACCAGGTCGTTTCCCGGCAATCCTTTCTTCGGATGTTGAAGCGGCGATGATTCCCTATCACTGGAATGAGCTGGGTGTTCAGGCAGAGCAAAAACTTTGGATGTTCACTGGACGTTTGGGTATGGTTTCGGGATTGAACTCCGAATTTTTCCGCTCCTACTCATGGGTGGGTGGTGGTTACCAACGCCAATTTGAAAACGTCAATGCAGATGATCTGGCAACAGTCGCATCTCTCGAATTCGGTTCTGTGGCTAAGGGCACAGGAGTGGGCTTGGCGTACTACAACGGTAATACGCAAAACAATCGCTACAAGAAAGACAAGCTAACGGTCAGTGCGGAAGTTGAAATCTGGTCACTGATGGTCAACTACCGCATTTGGAAATTCCAACTTACGGGCGAGTCTTTGCGTGGTACTTTGGAAAATTCAGACAAGGTTGCACTGGCAAACTCCACATTAGGTGGTTTGGCAAAACCGAAATCTTTTGCCCCATTGGGACACAAGGCTGTTCTTGATAGCGTGCAATTAGCATTCGACATTTTCGACGACAACACGCTTGTTCCTTATGCTCGTTGGGAGCACGTTAATACGTTTGAAGAAGTTCAAGGTTCTATCTCCGTATATCCTCGTTATGATTGGACACGTCAGTCTGCAGGGATTATGTGGGCTTGGGATCAAGGTGCGTTCATGAAGTTTCAATATGCTGAAGACAAAACGGAACTAGTCGGCATGCCAGATACGAAGTGGTTCGGATTGGCATTCGGATTTGATATCGCGAAATTTAATTAATAATTTAAAAAACTCTCAAGGCTTTGAAAATCGAAGTCTGAACAGGAGAAAAAATGAAGGCTCTTAAGTTAATGACAGCTGCTCTTGCGCTGGTAATCGGCGGTAAGGCTTCGGCAGCTTCGAATCAAGAAATCATCACGCACGTTTCTTACAACGTGATCACAGCGACCTACACAGAGCTTGCACAGGCAACCGTGGCGATGAAACAAGCTATCGACATCTTTGTTCAAAACCCGAACGAAGCAACTTTGGCACAGGCCCAAAATGCATGGCGCGGGGCTCGTATGCCGTGGGAAGCTTCTGAAGCTTTTTTATTCGGTCCGGTGGACTCTTTGGGTATTGATCCAATGCTTGATACTTGGCCTTTGAACAGATTGGATCTTGACGCCGTTTTAGCGTCTGGCAGAACAATCACGCCGGAAATGATTCGTTCATTAGGTACAAACCTTCAAGGTTTTCACACAATTGAGTATCTATTGTTTGGCGATGGTATTCACTCGAACACAAAACCTGTGTCTGCTTTCACTGCAAAACAATTTGAATATCTTCAATCGACTGCACAAGTTGAAATGGAACATGCAGCGGCTTTGGCAAATGCATGGACGACAAACTGGAATCCGGAAGACGCCTCCGCTCCAGGTTACGCTTCTATTTTGGCGACACCAGGTTGGAACAATCAGTTCTACACTTCTGAAGCGGCGGTTTTGGAAGAGTTGGTTAAAGGCATGATCGCCATCGCTGACGAAGTAGCGAACGGTAAAATCGCAGATCCATTGGGTGGCGATATCGGTTCTGCAAATATGGCGTTGGTGGAATCTCCATTCTCATGGAACTCTTTGAACGACTTTACATTCAACGTTCGTTCTATCTATTCCGTTTATACGGGTACTTACAGAACTTCTCAAGGTCCTGGCGTAAAAGCATTGGTGGAGCGTCACAATCCACAATTGGCTCAACAGATTGAACAACACATTTTGGGTTGCATGCAGTTGATCCAAGCTATCCGTCCAGCGGGTGGTGGTGACTTCGGTCAAGCGATCTTCACTCCAGATGGTCGTCAACGCGCTCAACAAGCGATCCAATCATTGAATCAACTTCAGACGGTTCTAGAGCAACAAGTTCTTCCATTGGTGGATAAATAGATTCATGAATAAATCGACTCTTCTTTTGGCTATTCAATTGTTTTTTAGTGGAGCTGCAATGGCGGGTCCTGCCATCGAGATGGACTACGTAAATGCAGTTATGTCGGGTGGTGATACGACAGTTATTTTCAAAAGAGAGTCGATTCAGGCATTCCGCAATCCTGCGGCAAATTTATCTGAAGAAGAAATTCGCCGTCACATGGCGGGCGACGCTCTTTTTGAGAGAAATTTTTCCGACGAAGCATCTCGCTTCGATCACGGTTTGGGTCCGGTTTACAACAACACAAATTGCAATGCGTGCCACGCCAAAGACGGCCGCGGCGCTTTACCCGTTCTTCCGATTGGCCAAGAGAAAGTTTTACTTCGCCAAAACGAAGCGGTCTTTCTGCGCATTAGCATTGAAGATGGCATCAAAAAAACTAAGACAGCTGAAAATCACTGGGGTGCACCAGTTCCAGTCCCTGGTTTTTCAGATCAGCTATTTCATTTAGGATCTTATGGCGTTCGTGAAGACATCGAAGGTGCTGGCCAAGCGCAAGTTTGGATGAGCTTTGAAAAGTCCACATTCACCTATCCAGATGGCAGCACGGTTGAGCTTCGCAAACCCATCTTTACAGTGACGGCGCCTTACGATGAATATTTTGATTCGGTGACTGGTAAAACACGCAGCCGTCTTTACGAAAAAGATGTCAAAATGGGCCCCCGTATGGGAACTCCAATGATAGGTTTAGGTTTGCTAGAGGCGATCAAAGAATCAGATATCCGTGCACTTGCCGCACGTGATTTGTCTGCTGAAGGGATTCACGGTCAGGTGAACATGGTCTTCGATATCGAAAAATCAATGGCCGGCGATCCATATCCTGTTTCAATGGGACGCTTTGGGTTGAAAAATAATACGCCTTCAGTTTTTCATCAATCTCTAGGCGCTTTGCGCGGTGACATCGGTGTGACTAACTACGCTTTCCCAGACGAAAGCATTTCCGGCACAGCATTGTACGATAAGTTCATGGCGACTCGTCCACCGCTTCCAGAACCGCAAGCTTCAAAAGAAGTTGCCGATGATTTGGTTTTCTATTCTCGCACGTTGGCGGTGCCTTCTCGTCGTAATGTGGATAATCCTGTTGTTATCCGTGGCGCAAATTTATTTCATCAAACAAGCTGTACCAGCTGTCATCACCCCAGTTTCACGACGGGGAATCACGAGATTTCTGCTTTCGCGAACCAAAAAATCTATCCATTCACGGATATGCTTTTACATGACATGGGCCCGGGTTTAGCGGATGGCCGCCAAGACTTCGATGCGACAGGGAATCAGTGGAAGACTCGTCCTTTGTGGGGTATGGGCCAAACGCAAACAATCAATCCACGTGCGGGCTTCCTTCATGACGGCCGCGCAAGAAATCTTGAAGAGGCAATTTTGTGGCATGGTGGAGAGGCGGAGTATTCTAAAACTAAATTTACTCAACTTCCCAAAGACGACCGTATCGCTTTGATTCAATTCATCCGTTCTTTATAATTCCGGACTTTCTATTAGTAGAAATCCCCGAACTAACTCATGTATAGTTAGGTAAAGCTTCTATTGGGGCTGGGAAGGGGGTGGTCTTATGGTTAAAACATGTGACATAACCAAGGCGGAGGTGGCGGCTTCATAGCCGACTCGACCTTCGCCAAGGATTCGAAAGAATTCTACATATAAGGCGACCTCCGGGTCGCCTTTCTATTTCTGGTCCTCGTATTTAAGTTCTAAGCCTCACCTAAATATTCGAAATTCCGATAAATTCACAGCATGAGTGACGATCAAAACGACGCATATGAAATGCCGGATTTATCTGGCCTAATAGATTTTGAGCAAATCGAAGAAGTTGCTCGAGTCTTTTTTGAGGAGTCCAAAGAAATTTTGGATGGTCTCGATTCGTTGATCATGCGTCTTGAAGATTCACCCAATGACATCGAACACATTAACGTTTTGTTCCGTAAAGTTCATACGATTAAAGGCAGCGTAGGCTCAGTGCCAGGTGGTCAGTTGCTGGCGTCACTATCTCATGAGTTCGAAGCACTGTTAAATCGGATCAAACGAGAATCACAAACGGTCACTAAAGAGTGCATCGATTTATTCTTATTAAGTTCGCGTTTGATGAAGCAGTTGGCCGAAGCCCTGCGCGAAAAGCGGGATATGTATCCCGAAGAACTCAGCGAGGTGATTGAAACAATCACACGCTATAACGGTTTTCAGTTCTCGGGCGTGGCGCCAAAAAAGATTAAGAAAGCAATTCCCAAGACTGCCGCAACTTCAGCTGATGAAGACGGTGTGTGGATGTCGACCAAGCAGCTTAATGAAATGCTTCGTCTAAGCGGGGAGCTTTTAGTTTTAAAAAACTTCTTTTCAATGATGAACCAAACCGTGAACTTCAGGTCACAGCCTGAGTTATTTGAACGCCGCCAGTCTGATTTTTCTCAAAATTTGAATAAGATTACTGATCAGTTCCAGTCTCAGCTGCAGGTGATTCGTAAAGAAAAAGCAGAAGATGCTTTCCAAAGCATCCCAGTATTGGTTCGGCAGACGGCAACAGAGCTTAATAAAACCGTACAGCTGGAAATGCTGGGGCTTGATTTCCTAATTGATAAATCCTTGGCCAAAGATATTTCAGAATCACTTGTGCATTTGGTGCGTAACTCGATAGACCACGGTATCGAAGATCAGTTCGAGCGCGCTGTCGCTGGCAAGCCATCGATTGGACAGCTAACGATCGAGATGAGTGACAGAAATGGTGCCGTGCATGTCGTGATGAAAGACGATGGTAAGGGGCTTGATCGCGAAAGAATTCTGCAAAGAGCTTTATCCAATGATTTGATTCAGGCGGATCAAGTTGACTCTATTTCCGACGAAGAAATTTATAAATGTATTTTTGAAGCGGGCTTTTCAACTAAAGATAAAATCACGACCGTCTCTGGCCGTGGTGTAGGTATGGATGTTGTATCCACGTTGGTTGAAAAGTACGGCGGACACATCTCGATTTCGACTGAGCCAAATATGGGGACGACGTTTACATTGGTCTACCCTGCGGTGTCTCATATCTTAGTGGAAACAGCCATGGTTGCAAGCTGGAACGATTTTCAGGTAGCCGTGCCGTTGACATCAGTTGCTCACATTACTTCATGTGAAAGTCTGCAACTGACCTATGTTGAACATTCCCGCTATTGCCAGTTCCATAATTTGACTGTACCTCTGCTGACATATCAGGAAATTCGCGAAGGTCATTTGATTGTCAGCGAGGCGGATATTGCAAAGCACACGGCAATTTTTATTAGAATTAAAAACTCGGTTCTGGCTTTATTAGTCGATCGTGTTGAAGCGCAGACGGACCTTGTCGTGAAACACTTTGGTGGAATTATCCGCGAGCAAAAAGGCTTTAAAGGGTTCTCGATTCTAGCCGACGAAAAAGTAACTTATATCATTGATCCAGAGCAAATCATGGCGATGTTAAGCCACGCGGTCTCTGTGGAGGTTGCAGCATGAGTGACTTCTTTGGCGACGATTTTACAGGGGAACTGAAAAAGTACTACTTGGATGCAACTATTAAAGAGGTTGAATCCTTTATCGATCTAATTGATGAAAGCACGCTGAATAAAATCACGGTCGAAATCCGCGAAAAGGCAGAGTCGTGGGTAGTTGATGCGAAATCAAATGAGTTTAACTCCCTGGAATCTTGGTTAACTGATTTCAACGCCAAGATTGATTCCTTAGATTCCGCAGAACAGATGATAAAGGCCTTAAGCCTGTTACAAAAGTATCTTTCAGCTTTACTGGTCGACGGCAAAGACAGCGTAGAGCTTGGATTGCAGTTTCCACTGGTCGCACAAAGCACTAAAGAAGCTCTGTTTCTTCATTGCAAAACGGGTGCTCAAGAATTTGTGGTGCCGGTACAAAATGTGATCGAAATTAGCGGAGTGCTTCCCTTATTTCCGTTACCTGATTTAAGGCCAGGTCTGGCAGGAGTTATCCCATTCAGAGGCGAGGCAATTCCGGTGGTTGACTTAAAATCGTACGGATTTATGACGTCTCAAACGCAAAAATATTATTATATCATTTGCGAACATGAGGGGACGCGCTTTTCATTACAAGTTACAGAGACTGATGAACTTTTAAGTCTTAAAGACAAAGATATGCAAAACTTAAGTGATCATCCCACAATGCTTTCAGTGCCTTTTATTAAGCAGTTCTTCGTTAAAGACGAGCACAGTGTGATGGTGTTAGACATTGAAAAACTGGTGGCGGCATGAATTCACATTATCTATTTCCGGGTAAGTACGCGGCGTTCAAAGAAGAGACTGTTATTTCAACTCTTCTGGGGTCCTGCGTGGCCGTGGCGATCTATGATCCCACGACTAAGATTGGTGGTTTAAATCACTATCTGTTACCTGATGCTCAACCTAACGAAAGACAAAACTCTCGTTATGGAAATCACGCGATACAAATGTTGGTTGATGATTGTTTAAGGCTGGGTGCCAATCGCTCGCAGCTGCAAGCAAAGGTTTATGGTGGGGGTAACGTTATCAGTGTGTCTTCGTTAGGGGATGCAATTGGTAAACGTAACATTGAACTTGCTGAAAAGATGCTTTTTGAAATGGGCATCCCTGTGGTTGATAAAAATGTGGGTGGTGAATCTGCCCGCACCATTAAGTTCAACACGGGCACCGGAACCATCCTTCACAATACAACGAAGGAAGGCTCTGCAGAGGCACCCGTCGACGTTTCTGGATTTAAACGTTTAGCTGTTGCGAAAGCTGTGAAAGTCCTTGTTGTGGATGACTCTGCAACAGTTCGTACTTTGTTTTCAAATATCTTTAATAAAAGTGGTTTGGAAGTGGTTGGCGCGGCTGCGGATGCTTACCAAGCCCGCGATTTGATCGTAAATAAAAAACCTGATGTGATGACTTTGGATATCGAGATGCCGAAGATGTCAGGTGTAATGTTCCTTGAAAAAATCATGAAGCATCACCCAATCCCGGTGGTGATGGTTTCTTCGCTGGCAAATACCGGAGAAGCTGCTTTGAAATCTTTGGATTTAGGGGCCGTTGAATTCGTTCACAAGCCTTCGCAATTTGATCCTCAGGTATTGAAAGAGTTGGCAGAAACATTAGTTACAAAAGTTCGTGCTGCTGCATCTGTGAATGTGATTAAACAAATTAAAGACGCACCAGCTACCGAAGCGCGCGTGTCTACGCCGACTTCAACAGTTCGTCGTGCGGCAGAACTGAAAGTCGTCGTTGTCGGCGGCAATGCCGGCAGCGCCGATTCATTAGAAAGATTTGTATCGACATTAGCAGCGGATACACCACCCGTGGTTGTGTCTTGCAGTACGGTCGCAAACTTTGTTACAGCATATATTTCCAAGCTTAATGGCAAGTCCAAGGTCACTCCAGTTGTGGGTAAGGACGGGGATTTCCTGAGAATGGGGCACGTGTACTTCATTCCTTCAGAATTCCATGGAAAAATCGTCACGGGTCCTCAGGGACCTGTTCTTAGACTGGAAAAGGGGGCGCCTGTGGCATCCCAAATTCCCTCCAGCAACGTCCTCTTTCAATCAGCTGCTAATTCGTTTGGAAAAGGGGTATTTGCAGTTTTACTGGGAGGATTTGGCACAGACGGGGTAAACGGTTTGACCGAAGTACAAAAACTAGGTGGCGCCAGTGTTGTGCAGAATCCGGATGAAGCTCAATTCCCTTACGGTCCGCAAAAAGCCATTGAACTGGGTGTGGCGGATGAGGTCCTTAAAGCTGATGCCTTAGCGGGATATCTCATGCAGTATCGAAATCAAAATCTATACTAGAATACGCTGTCTTCGTGCCTTGCATAAATGGATATTGAAGCGTATTTATACCCGTATGGAAATTTTGAATTTCATTTCTGGAGAGTACGTTGCCTCTGGAAACCAAAAAACATTTGCGAAGCTTTCTCCATTTGATAATTCTGAACTGGCTCAGGTATCTGATTCGGATGCGATGGATGTGATTCGTTGTCTGCAAAGCTCTAAAAAGGCTCTGACTGCCTTTGAAACTTCTACGGTTGAGCAGCGTGTAGATATTCTCAATAAGCTTGCACAGTACTTCGAAGCAAACTCAGCAGAGATCGCTTATCAGGAAGCTCTTCATCAAGGTCTTCCACAAAAGTTCGTTCTTAAATACGGCGTACAAGCTTCCATTTCTGTTTTGCGTGAAACCGCACGAAACTTACTGATGCCTTTACCAGAGGGCCGGTCTGTGAAAGCCACGGGCCTTGTCGGTATTATCACTTCTTGGTGCTTGTCTCTGCGTTTGGTCACGGAAAGACTGGCCCCGGCGTTGGCTGCTAGGAATGCAGTTATCATTAAAGTTTCAGAACAGTCTCCAATCACCGCAAAAATTTTGGGCGATGCTTTTAAGGCCATTGAACTGCCAGTGGGACTAGTTCAGGTTTTAAATGGTGGAGCAGAGGTTGCACAAATTATCGCAGGTCACCCGGGTATACGCGCTATCACGGCAGCAGGTAAATCATCAACAATGGAAGCCATCGCTAAGGCTGCTTTGCCGCAGATGAAAAAACTGCAGCTAAGTGGGGGAGCTAAAAATGCGGCCATTGTTCTCACTGATTTCGATTTTAAAAATCGCATGTCTGAAATCCTGACGCCGTTTTTATTGGGGCAAGGACAGATGTGTTGGAATACGACTCGTTTGTTTGTGTTGGATTCTTTCGCGAAGGAATTTAACGAAGAGCTTTCAAATTTTTTGAAAACTTTGAAGCCATTGACTTCACCAGAAGGTGATTCGATTTGGACGCCTTTGATTTCGAAGGATCGTGCTGATATTTTGAATCTAAAAATTCAGTTCGGTGTTTCCGAACATGGAAAATTTTTGGCGCAAACTGAAGGCGAGATTTCCGGTAATTTTGTGAAGCCGACCTTCATGGTGGACCTGCCAAATTGCTCAGTCATGCAACAGGATGAGTTGTTTGCTCCTCTGTTCCTGATCACATCAGTTAAATACCAACACGAATCCGTGAAATGGACGAATACTTCTTATTTAGGTCACTCAGCCATTATTTGGGCTCCAGAAGAAAAATTCATGAAGGTCGCCGACAAGTTAGATGTGGGACTGGTCACTTCCAATTCCTGGATGACGGACGTCATGAGCCCTGTGTTTGGCGTTAAGCAATCAAGTTTCGGCATCACCGAGATGTCTTGGGCAGGATCTTTTTATTCGGATGTGAAAAAGTTGACGATGGTGCCATAACGTCAAATAAGTGACGAAATGGCATGTCGAATTGTTGACGCGATTTAATTCAAAATGTGCGTTCTTGCCCGAGTTTTGAAATCACAATGGGAACAAAAAGCTTCTTCCGTGATCTCTGCGATATTTCGATCAGACACGTGTCTAAGTTCAAGGACAGTACCGCAAAGTATGCAATTGTTTTGGGAAATTATAAACTCGCGATGCTTCGGAGTTTCGGTTTTCTCGAAATAATTGATCTTAGTATCTTCCATGCTGCCTCATCCTTGAGTTGTCGTTCCCGCATCCATGCGGGGAAGCATTGATGTGCCAATGCAAGATCCGTTCACAGCCCTAAGTCCGGCACTGCGTCCGCGAAGTCGTCGACCTATTCGTTTCTGCATCTCATAACTCTGGTTCCGATTTAGCAAATCGGGCGGACTTGGAGGAATTATGAAGCAAATTATTTTGTTATATCTACTACCCATCACCTTTCTGATGCTGTCGGCGTGCGTTGAAATTCGAGATAAAAATGAAGAGAACACACCGATAAAAATTAAATCTCTTTCATCGGTGGTGATTGATGAGCCCTACATTTTAGTTCGTGGAGAGTTGGTGCCTCGTAGAGATTTTCCGGGCGCTTTTAGTCCCGATCCCAAAGCAATTGCAGATCAGACCATCTATCAGTTGAATTTTGACCACCTTCTAATCAAAGAGAACGGTGCTATTTATACCATGGGCGCCAATCTTCAAATGAACGTGAACGAACTGGATGCCTTGGGAGGAATAATCTCGACCTTTCCTACGGAATCAACCCTATTGAATATTTCAGGCAGTGGGGGTGGGAATTTTAAACTGAACGTCTCGAAGGCTCGCGGCAGACTAGGCATTCATTGGCGAGGTGCTAAAGGTAAAGAAGGACCCAAGGGAGCACCTCCGACCGAAGGCATGCGGGGGCAATATAAAGAGCTGGGTTTAGGAGGAGATTATCCTTCTTATCAGTGCGTGAAGGGAGAAAAGGGATTTCCTGGTTATCCCGGTCTTCCTGGAGGAAATTCGGGAAAAGTATTTATTGAGATCGTGGATGCACAGGGATTGGATTTGCAAAGATCCATCTTAGGTGGTGAAGGTGGAGAGGGCGGTCCTGGCGGTGACGGTGGTGAGCCCCAGGCTTCCTGTCAGGAAGCAGGACCCATCGGTGATCGCGGACCGCGAGGACCTGCGGGGGAAACTCAAACTATTTGTGTAAAATTAGGGGATGCAGTACCAGATTGTAAATTTGAATAAAAAAGGCGCGAACATCTCGCGCCTTTATTTATAGATAAGTGGTTTTTAACTTTGATTCGGATTCGTAACGCTCAAAAGCCAGGTTGATCAGTTTCGAAATCAATTCTTTATAACCAAGCCCCGTTGCTTCCCACATCTTCGGGTACATGGAAATTTTTGTGAACCCTGGGATCGTGTTGATCTCGTTGATGTACAACTCGCCATTCGGTCTTAAGAAGAAGTCCACGCGAGTCAAGCCATCGCAACCCATCGCTTGGTAAGTTTTCTTAGCCATATCTTGTAGACGTTGCAAAGTTTCGCCTTGGATCTTTGCTGGGATTTCCAATAAAGCGCCATTGTCGTCAATGTACTTAGCTTCGTAAGAATAGAATTCGTGTTGAGGAATAACCTCGCCTGGCAACGATGCTTCAGGTGCGTGGTTGTGGCCCATGACCGAGCATTCGACTTCGCGGCCTTGAATGAATTCCTCAGCCAAAACTTTATAGTCAAATTGGAAAGCATCTTTTAATTTAACTGCAAAATCTTCCGCTGACTTAATTTTGTGAACACCAACAGAGGAACCCGCATTCGCGGGCTTGATAAAGAACGGAGTCCCTAAATTCTTAACGATTTCATCGTAAGAATTATTTTTATATGGAGTTAGCAGCATATAGCGGGCATTCGGAATCTTTGCATCGGCCAAAATGTGCTTCATAACGGCTTTATCCATTCCTGCTGCGGAAGACCACACACCGCAACCTACGAATGGAATATTCACCATTTTAAAGATGCCTTGGATCGTACCGTCTTCGCCCATTGTTCCGTGCATGATTGGGAAAGCGCAGTCCACAGAAGTCTTAGTACTGTTTTTCAGAGAGTAAATAACCGGTTTCCCAAGATCGCAGATCAGTGCGACCGGTTCAGCATTTGGAGGCAAAGCTTTGTCATCAATCTTAGTAACTTGAGTGAATACACTCTTATCGGGAAAGCGGTACCAAGTTCCATCGGAACTGATACCGATTAAGATCGGCGAGTATTTTTCTTTGTCCAATGCATCCGCGATGTTTTTTGCCGAACGCAAAGACACTTCGTGTTCTGCTGATTTACCACCGAAAATAAGTGCAACTGTCTTTTTCATTTTAATTCCATCCATGAATTATTATTATGCCCACTCGACTAGTTCGTGAGCTAGACCGAAGATCCCAGCGAAAACTTCATTCGGCTTCGCATTTCCGTACATATAAGCTGGAGTTGTAACGACTTTGGTTTCGCGATCTGTGATATAGTCATCAACAGGGCATTCTTCGTGTTGCGCTCCTGTTTTTTGAATCTCTGCAGCTGTAGCGGCATCATCGCCGATTGTTAGTGTCACTTTTTTCTTACCCAAAACTTTGGCAAGCAGAACAGGAGCGATACAGCATGCACCAATCGGTTTGCTGGCCTCAAAGAATTCCAAGATCACGCGCTTAACTTCCGCGTTCACTTCGCAGGCAGCACCTTTTTCAGCCCAGTTAGAAAGATTTTTAGCGGCACCAAAGCCACCCGGAAAAGCCAAACCATCGAAATCTTTAGCATGCAACTCAGCAAGTGATCTTACTTCGCTGCGTGCAATACGTGCGGATTCTTTTAAAACATTCCTTGTTGTACCAGTTGGAGATTTAGTGATGTGGTCGACTTCATTCAAGTCGATATCAGGTGCAAAGCAGCTGACTTCAGCTCCAGCTTGATTCAAAGCAATGAACAAGCTTACAGATTCAGTGATTTCAGAACCATCAAGATAACCGCAACCAGAAAGGACTACTGCGATTTTTTTCATAAAAAAACCTCCGGGAGATTTCACTCTACAGGAGGTCTTATCTGATGGCAATCAAGCGCGTCTAGTTCTGGCTTGTGTTGCGTTGAAAATTTTTAAGTCGGTTGCACACCGTGACTAAAACTTTTGTGGATGAATTTGGAATTTGTACCAGGCCACGTGAGCAATAATCTAAAACGCGAGGCAAGAATGGCAAATCCGGAGTCATAGAGATTGTGTAAGTAACCTTTTGTTTCTCTGTGTTGCCACCGGTTTTCATTAGAATCTGCCAATCAAATGTCACTTTTTTAACATTCATTTTGCAATTCGCAAGACCACCGCAGTTGGATTGCTGTTTAATAAGGTCGGGAGCAGGGCGTACTTCAGTCGTTTTCGTCAGATTGCCACATTTGATTTCGCAGGAATCAAGTTTCAGGGTCTCTTTGCAATAATTTTGAAGATCATCCGTCATGACACAAGAATTCGCCAACATCAATACTCGCTCAAATCCTAAGGTCATTTCGTAGTCGTCACCCATAGTGGTGACGTCACTCGTTTTTTTACCTAATACTGATTTTGCCATTTGCAAAGCGGAGCTTTCGCTCGATTTTACTTTCTTGGCAGCACTAGTTTGAACGGAGCTTGCGTTGTTCTTGGTAACTGTTCTATGGTCTTCGCGGGTCGATTGTGAGGAGTTTTCCCCAGAGATCACGGCTGTCTGATACAAGAACGTGTAGTCATATTTTTCAGCAGTCTCGGTGATATTTGATATCGTCGTGCCTTCTTGTAAAACCACGCGCGATTCCATTGTGTCGATTTGCTGTTCCGTCTCCTGATAAATAAAATCACCTTTAAGCATTGTCAGAGGACTGATAGTACCCCAACTGTCTACTAGCGCATTGCTAACTTCTTCAGCGCTGGCCGGTGTGACTTTGTCTTCAAGTTCAGGCGTTTTCATGCAAGACAATGATCCGGCGACGGTTGCCAGAATCAAAAGTCTTTGTAAATTTTTATTCATATAGAATCCCAACCCCAAATCCACAATTGAAGAGGCATGATTTTTTCAAACTTCTTTACTGTTTCTTCTTTAAAGATTCCAATCGCACGATAGTCGATCGGGCCGAACAGCAGACGAACCATATCCGTTTCGCTGTTGATTGTGTACAGATCGGCACCGATACCAAATACAAAGTGCTCACCTTGTTTTTCCAAAACGAAATCGGCAACTCCTTCAGCACGGAAAGCACGTTTGATTTTTGCCGATAACTGATCAAATTTGACGATTTTGATCATGCCCAAAAAGCCGCTGTTTTTAGTAACTGCGCGGTTTTCCAACTCACGAATCAAGTTTTGAGAGTGTTTAGGACAAATGATCGTAAATGGGGTGCCTTTTTTAGCACGAATAAAGCTTAATAATGAAAGCAGCTTTGAAGTCGAGCCACCCCATTCGTGGATATAACCACCTAAATCGACACCTTTGCCTTCAATCGCATAGGCAGCAAGTTGACCATTTGGCTCCCAGGCTGTGTAAATCTGCGTTTGAGGGATGCTTAAAAATTTACGAGTTTCTTCGATGGATCGCACAGAATTCACGGAGTGTTGCGAGTACAGTCGATAAATTGCATCTGGCGCCACTTTTGAATCTGTGGAGTAGCTCAAATTAGTAATTGGCATATCGAAATTGTCTTCGATGACGAAGCTGATTTCGCTGCCAGCTAATTCAAAGCCCATACGGCGATAGAAATCGAAAAGATCCGTCCATAAAATCGCGATATCACAGGATTGTTCCTGAGCAGATCTTAGGCAGTCTTTGATTACGGTCGTGCTTAAACCCTGACCGCGATGCTGATCATCAGTAACAACCGAGCCGATGGCTGCCACTTTATAGATAACGTGTGGGGACTTAATAATAAGAGGTTTCAATACCGCATGGGAAAGAACGCGTTCTTCATCAGAAATGATGCGCATATTGTGCAAGTTGTTAGAAGTAAATGCGGTGGGGTACTCAGCGGCGATGGACCAAGGAGCTTCCGAGCGTAGTTTTTTATTTAAAAAATCCAAAACTTGGGGAAGCTCAGTTTCCCTAGGCGAACGTGGTCCTTCCATGAACCCTCCTTTTGACAATCCCTCCTAGAATACCGGGATTTGGGCCTCGACCCCAGTGAATCAACAAATAAGGGCCTGAAAATGCGACACAAGTCCGGAAGGTCAGTTTGACAGAAGGGGGTTTTACCCTATATTTAAGGGCGTATTAGGAGAAGCTCATGGCTGATAAGAGTTCTAAGTGGTCTGAAAATAAACCAGGTAAGATGTTCGTGGATCAATCTTGTATTGCCTGCGATGCCTGCGTTTTGACGGCGCCAAATAACTTCGCCATGCACGAAGAGGACGGTCACGCCTTCGTTTCTAAGCAACCGGAGTCTCCTGAAGAGCAAGAGCTTGTGAAAGAGGCAATGGAAGGCTGTCCGGTTGAAGCTATCGGCAACGACGGTGACAACTAAAAAGAAAGCTCCTCTTGAGCAAACGATCTCCCTATTAAAGCGCTATTATCCCGACGCTCACTGCGCTCTCGATCATAAAAATCCATTCGAATTATTAGTGGCAACCGTTTTATCTGCTCAGTGCACTGACGAGCGGGTGAACATGGTCACCCCTGCGCTATTTAAAAAGTATCCTACGCCTTTGGCGATGTCTAAAGCGCCCCTGGAATCTTTGGAAAATCTGGTGCGATCGACGGGCTTTTTCAAAAACAAAGCTAAGAATTTAAAATCAGCTTCTAAAGATCTGGTCGAAAAATATGACGGTGAAATTCCCCAGGATCTTGAGGCTTTGGTCGGGCTTGCGGGAGTGGGGCGCAAAACGGCTAACGTGGTGCTGGGAAATGCTTTCGATATCCCAAGTGGCATCGTTGTAGATACACACGTGACTCGCTTATCAAATCGCCTGGGATGGGTAAAAACTGAAAACGCCATCCAAATTGAAAAGATATTGTGCAAAGTGGTGCCAGAAGAAGATTGGATTTTGTTATCGCATCTTTTGATTTCTCATGGTCGAGCTATCTGTAAGGCGAGAAAACCAAATTGCGAACACTGCTTCCTTGAGACAACTTGCCCGAAGCGGGGAGTCTAGGCACAATGGTCTCATGTTTGTTTCATTCTTTGAGAGCGTTAAATACGTAGGACATCTTCTGCCCATTTCTTTTTTAAGAATATTCCTGGGTTATTACTATTTAGAACAAGCTTTGCAAAAATATCGCGGCGATTTTTTAACTCGTCCTCGTATCGCAGATCAAATTGCCGAGTGGTTGCCATCTAGCCACGCTCCGAATTGGTTTAAAATTTTTGCGAGTGCGCAAATGATTCCGAACTGGCAAACAGTGGCCTTTATTATCGTCGGGTTAGAATTCGCCATTGCGATTTCCTACATCATTGGTTACGTGGTTCGTCCGATTGCCATCATTGCCATGCTTTTGTGCGTGACCATGCTTTTCATTTCCGGCCCAGGACACGAAGATTTTTACAAAACATTTTTAGCTATTCATTTGATCCTGGCTTGGGTGGGCGCTGGTCGCTGCTTGGGACTGGATTATTATTTCTTTAAACGCCGCCGCGGTATTTGGTGGTAGCCGTTATGAAAAACTTTATCGTCTTTATCGCCATTGTTTTTTTAGGACTATTTTTAGCGGTCTTAAACCGCACCGAAACTAATTCTACGACAGCCTCCGTCCCAACCCTGCGTGTGTTTGGTTATTCATCCTTCACCGGGCGCTATGGCCCAGGACCACTTTTAAAAGCTGAGTTTGAAAAAACTTGTAACTGTAAAGTGGAGTTTATCGAAGGCAGCGATTCTGGAATCTTACTTCAACGTTTGAAAATCGAGGGCGAAAGCTTAGGTGCAGACCTTGTTGTGGGCCTTGATCAATTCGACATTTCCAAAGCAACTTCTGAACAGCAATGGCGCAAGATGAGCTTGGGTGATTTGAATGTTTACGAAGTGGTAAAGCCTGCTTTGGCGAACAACTTTTTTGTTCCCTATGACTGGGGTGCATTGACCTTTGTGATGCGTTCGGGGGAACTTAAGAAAAACCCCTCTAAGATCGACGATCTTTTAGATCCTGAATTAACGAAAAAAATATCCTTGGAAGATCCGCGCACCAGTTCACCGGGCATGCAGTTCTTATACTGGTTAGTAAAGTCCAAAGGCGAAGACGAAGCTTTCGAATTCTTGCAAAAATTAATGCCCCAAGTTCACAGCTTTTCTCCCACATGGTCAGCGGCATATGGATTGTTCACCAGTAAGCAAACGAAACTTGCCTATTCCTATGTGACGTCACCTTTGTATCATGAAATTGAAGAAAAAAAGAAAGACTACCAAGCCCTCGTTTTTGAGGAACCACTGCCAGTACAGTTTGAATTTGTTGGTATTCCAGAATTCTGTCGTCACTGCGAGTTGGCTGAAAAATTCGTAAATCTGATGCTTTCGACTCAAGGTCAAAAGTTTATTATGGAAAAAAACTATATGATGCCAGTGATGAAAGGTGTTCGAGAGGGCACTCCATTCGCGGCAGTTCCAGAATACAAATCTTTACCTAAGTTCGAAATCTTATCTACGTCTGAAGTGGATCGCTTGTTGAAGCGTTGGACCGAAGTACGTCGAGGCGCTCTCAATTGAGTTTGCGCAAAATTCTCCGCATAGCTCTGGTTTTGTTTCTGCTATTTCCCTTTCTGTTCTTGCTGACGCAATTCAGTCCTCAGCAAGTTCCAGAATTGGCAGAGCTTGTTTGGGCTTTTAAAAACACAGTCTTTCAAGCTCTACTGTCATCTGTATGCTCGCTGCTCCTAGGTGTTTGGGCTACCTTTGGTATTTTGAATTTTTCGTCAGGGAAAAATCGTTTGCGTTTGGTCTTGGAAGTTCTGTGTCTGGTTCCGAATTTCTTGCCGCCACTTTTCATCCTGCTATCCGTATTAAATGTGGTTGATCCATTTCCCATGGGTATAATAGGAATTGCCTTGGTTCATACGGTCATGAACTTTGGTTTGGTCGCAGTCCTATTTACCGCTGTTATTGAGAACAAAGTTGGCGGAGTCGCCGAGCTTTCCTACGTTGAAGGTGCCAGCCGCTTCCAATTTATTACACGCGGTTTGCTTCCCATGCTGAAAAAAGATCTGTGGCTATTAGGCCTTTTCATCTTTGTGGTGTGTTTTGGTAGCTTCTCTGTTCCTTTAATAGTGGGCGGCGGAAAAGGAACAACGATCGAAGTTCTGATTTATGAGAAAATTCGTTTAAGCAGTGATTGGGGGAGCGCAGTTTTTTTGGCAGCGATCCAGTCGATCTTTATTTTTAGTCTTTCCCTGATCGTAACCCAAGGAAAAGGCAGTCTTGCCACTCGTTATGCAAATTTAAGTCTGCTTCGTATGAAGTCGGGCATCGCTATTATAATTGCGATTTCCTTGATGTATCTAACAGGATATGTTCAAGGTTTGATCGCTGGATTTGGCATGATGTCGACGCTGTATGAATATCAGTCTGCTCTTATTTGGAGTTTTTTAGGTAGTATCGTCATTGGCATGACGGTAGGTGTTTTGTGTTACGCGGGGTTGATGTTAATTGCCTACTGCTGGCCAAAACCTTGGTTTGAAAAATTTTTGAACGGTTACGTGGCACCCAGTACCTCATTGGCTTGTTTCTGTCTTTTGATCCTGACTCCCAATGAAAGCTTTTATCCCTTTATCAAAATTCCGGTGGCATTGGTGTTATTAAGCTTAAACGGTTTGTTTCGCATGGGATGGGATAGCGAACTTCGCTCTTTGCAATCCCAGTTAAATGTGGCCTATGCCATGGGTGCTTCGCCAAATCAGATTTTTAAAGAGGTTATGTTCCCGCAGATTTCCGCTCGGGCAGGAGTGCTTGCTGGCATCGGTGCCGTATGGGCATGTGGTGATTTTGCAGTTTCACGTATTCTGGCTCATCGTGATTTAAGCATTGCGATGATGACTGAAACTTTGATGTCGAGTTATCGCCTAAACCAAGCCACAGTGTTAAGTCTGTTGATCGTTGTTGCTGGTATTATTTGTTTTTCTTTATGTGTGGGGGGAAGCCGTGTCCTTCGTCGAAAACTTACGTCGTGATTATGGAGACTTCAAAATAGACATTCCTCGCTGGGAAATCCTTGATCAGGGAGTAACTGTTTTGTCGGGCCCCTCGGGTTCTGGAAAAACCACCGTATTTAGAATGCTATTGGGGTTAGAAGACTGTCCTGGAATGAAATGGACTTTCGATAACCAGGATTTAGCAAAATTGAAAACTCCCGATCGACGCCTAGGAGTTGTGTTTCAAACTTTAGATCTTTTCCCGCACATGACGGCTAAAGAGAACATTCTATTTGCAGCCCGTGCGCGCGGCATTTCAGAAGAAAAAGTTCGCACCCGTTTAAAAGACCTGACACAGAGTTTGAAAATGGAATCTTTCCTGGAAAGATCAGCTTCGATCATTTCGGGCGGGGAAAAACAACGTGTAGCGATCGCTCGGGCAATAATCGGGGAGCCTCGTTTATTGCTATTGGATGAGCCATTCTCGGCGTTGGATCAAGAGCTGCGCGAGGATAGTCGTCGTTTGGTAAAATCAGTGATCGAAGCCGAAAAAATTCCAACCCTGTTGGTCACACACGATCCCAAAGACATCGAAGTTCTTGCGAATAAAGTCTTCTATATCCGCAATGGGTCGATCATTTCAGAAAGTTAAATTTTTATTAGATTGTATAGCGCTGAACCATCTCAAGCAGCGCGGTCTTTTTAACGGGCTTAGTTAAGTGCTCTGTGCAACCCGCATCCAGTGATTTTTGAATATCCTCTGTCATCGCGTTGGCACTGACAGCGATGATCGGTGTGGGCTTGTGCTTTTGATTCTTTTCCCATTCGCGGATCTTACGTGTCGCCACATAGCCGTCCATGACAGGCATCTGTATGTCCATCAAAATCAAATCAAAGCTTTCGTTTGTGGCTTTATCGACGGCAACTTCTCCGTTCTCAGCTTGAACAATATCGAATGGATATTTCTTTAAATACGTTAGTAACAGGAAACGGTTATCTTCTGTGTCGTCAACGATCAAGATGCGACCATTGCGGTTTACATTTTGAGTGATTTGCGGAACTTCACTTTTTTCAAATGGACGAGGTATTTCAATCACTGAATCCGTTGGTACGTAAGGAATTGTGAACGAGAAAGTACTGCCCTTGCCTTCGCGGCTGTCGAACCATATGCGACCGCCCATAAGCTCTACTAAGTTCTTAGAGATCGTCAGACCTAAACCGCTACCACCGAATTTACGAGTGATCGAGCTGTCAGCCTGTACAAAGTTTTGGAATAACAAGTGCTGCTTATCTTGTGGGATCCCAGTTCCTGTATCGCGGATTTGGAAGCGAACGCTTTTCTTAGAATCATCTTCGAAATCAACGTTCACCGCAATCTCGCCAGATTGCGTGAACTTGATGGCATTACCGATAAGGTTAAATAGAATTTGGCGTAAACGAGTCGGGTCCCCAATGATATGAGGGCGCTCTCCTTGTAAATTCACGGACAGCTTGAAGTCTAAATTCCGTTCGGATGCTTTTTGTTTCAAGATGTCGCAAATGTTCTTGGTCGTAGAAATCAGATCGAAGGCAATTTTTTCGATACGAACTTCGCGGGCCTCGATCTTTGAAATATCCAGAATATCATTGATCAATGAAAGCAAATTTTCGCCCGCATTCGCACAAACCTGAACCAGCTGAGATTGCTCGGGTTTTAGATCGGACTCTGACAAGATATCCGTAATACCGATGATCGCATTCAGAGGCGTGCGGATTTCATGAGACATACGTGCCAAGAACTCTGATTTTGCTTGAGATGCTTTGACCGCTTGCTCTCGGGCTTGGATCAAGGCCTGCTCGCTTTGGATACGATCTGTGATATCTGTTCCAACGAATACGAATGTTAAATCTTTGGAGGTACGATTTGGCAACGCCGCCCAGTTCATAAGAATCGGGATGCGGTGACCGTCAACATTGGTGATCTCGGCCTGGATACTGTGACGAGTTTGTAAAAGCCACGTATAGTTTTTAAATTCGGGTTGCGCGTGGATCAGGTTTTTTAAATCGACTTGAGAAACTTGATTCGGAGAAAGCCCCAACAACTTCAAAGCGTATTCATTCGCCTGTGAAATCATATACGAAGATTGGCGCCAGTCATCGTGATGGATAACCTTCACGATAAAGAGGAAGGCCTTGATCGATTGAATAACGCTATCAAGGAATTCCTTGGATACTGTTGTGGTTTCCAAACGATCCGCAAGCTGGTTGTATTTGGTCACTAGCATCCCGATTTCATCCCGAGATTGATAGTTTATTTTTTGAGTCAGGTTGCTGGTTCCTAGCTTTTCTAAGCGATCGGTCAATAGCTGAATCGGTTCGACGACTTTTCCGGTTGCTGCAAATGTCGCAAAAAAGAACAGGATAAAGATTAGGACCGCCGCCGCACTAGAGGCAATAGCGATGCGATCTAGGACTGCAAACGCTTCGCTTTCGTCGATCTTAGTCTGAATGTACCAAAGCTCGCCATTCGGCAAATAGATTTTCCCAATGGAGCGAATGACTTTTTGAGTTCTATAATCGGTTCCAAGCTCGCGAACCTCGCTGAGGTTTTCGATTTTCTTAATGTCTTCGTCACCGCGGTTGCTTGTTGGGGTGTTTTGGGCCGTCGTCGTACCTTCGGTATCTTCCGTGCGGAAACGACCTGTATTACGTAAGCTCCAGTCCTCGCCGTAAATCAAGGTTTCACCCGTTTGGCCCATCCCGTGCGTGGCCCAAGCAAAGTTATCACTGGTGATACGATCAATTTCGGAGATCGAAATTTTAATCACCACTGCGCCCAGGAATTTTCCTGAACGAATGATCGGGGACGCCACATACCCTGTCGTGAATTTTACGCTAACGGGGTCTTTTTCAAAATCCAGGAACAGAGTGGAACCCTCTTGAGCCTTTTGGGCCCAATTGAAAAGGGCTTTCAATTTCGCGGTTCCTGGAGTCTCATCAAAAACAGAAATGCCGTCGTCGAAATCTTTACGGGTCGTGTAGAGAACTCGGCCCTCAGGATTTATCAATGCCATGTCATAGATATTGAAATCTAACACATAGTTATCTAGCAAACGGCGGAACTCAGGGAAGGACTCTGCGCTGGATGAAGTCAGCAAGTTGTCAGTTAACTCATGCGAGGAAATTAAATTAATCGCCATCTGTAAATCGCGGAAATAGTTTTCGATAGCTGTCGTTTTGGCAATACGGATTTGAGTCAGGCGCTCATAAGTACTATCAACAATCGTCGATTCCACGATTTTAAGACCGATCAAGGCAACAACAAAGGTAGCCAGGAATACCGAGACTAAATTGAATAGGAAAATTCTCAAACGTAATGTCATTTTTGTTGCCTTCAATTTAGTAGTACAGAGTGAATCCAATTCAATCAACGAGTACTTGTTTCTCTCTCTGAAAACAGGTCGTTTTTCTATGGTTGTTGTGCATTTGTAACCGTGCTGAAGCATGTCACTTTCAGAGTGCAGACAAATTGTTCGTGCCTTGTAATTTGTCTTTTGTCTGCGGGAGTGAAATTTTAATGGGGAATGGTTATGAATAAGTAACGATGAGCTTGGGAGGTATGATGAAAATTAAACTGAATTTTGTTTCACACGCGGCTGCAGTGGCGATTTTCATGCTTCATCTAGTATCCTGTGCCCAAACGAAGGTCATGGAGGGTGATGCTGAGCTGCTATCTCCGTCGATTTACTACAAGCCCACCGTCCATTTCGATTCGGCTAAATGTACTCAAGAAGAGATGAAGGACATGCTCACTCCAGACGGGAAAATCCTTACCTCGATTTGTACTAAGGATTTTGACCGTTGTCTGATCGAAGGTTCCTGTTTTGTTGATAAAGCAGGCAGTGTTCGCTCTTTCAATTATCATTCTCGCATCAAAGACATTCCTCGATTTGTCGAGGTGGACTTACGCAAATGCCCTTTTGGATATGGAGTAAATTCTGCTTGTTTAGATCCGTACTACACGGTGGCGGCAGATCTTTCGATCTATAAGGCAGGTGAGGTTGTATTTGTTCCTCGCTTAGTCGGAGCTCCTATGCCAGATGGAAGTACACACGATGGTTTCGTAATTATTCGTGATCGGGGAGCCCGCATTTTAGGACAAGGGCGATTCGATTTCTTCACGGGCTTTTATAATCATGCGTCCAAGGACAACATCATTGCTCGTTTAGGATTTGGCGACCCTTATGCACGTTTCGATTACAGAATGGCGACAGAGGAAGAGGCGCAGCTCACTCGAGAAAGACGTGGTTATCCGGGTTTAAAGAACGTGATTGTCATTCGTGCGCTCGAAAGAATTTCGAACTTATCTATCACCTCTCCGCCTTCTGATGCTGAACACGAGTAAATAAAATCCCCTCATTTTCTGTAACATAAGCGTTGAAATTGTTCAGCTTTACCTACCTAGGTCTAGTGCTTCCTGGACCTTTGTCGAAAAAAAGTTATTACTCAATAATCAATAAAATCAGGCACTTTGCCTGTTCCCGCAAAAATTCCTAGACCTAGGTCTAAAGTTTCCTAGACCTTTGTCGATAAGTTATTCGTAACACGTTAGGGCTTCCGCGGACCTCTCCTCAAAAAAGATCTCCCGGACAAAGTCTCCTGCAAACATGGTCAGTCACCCATGCTGCGGGAGACCTGCTCCAACCAAAATATTTGTATTTAAAAATTTAAGAGTTTTTTGAACGAAACAAAAAATCGATCATAGTACGTTGTCGGGTTCAAAGGTGTTCTGCAGGTAAGTGGTGCGACCACAGTGCAATCTTTTTATCCAAAACAAAACAGCGTCCTAAGATCCAAACATATCCCGAGGAGGAATGTAATGGGCTTAAGAATTGCGACAAATACAGCGTCTATCGCTGCTCAGCGTGTATTGTCCACGCAACAAAAAAGAACTGAGCACGCCGCTCAGGCTCTTGCTTCAGGTTCCCGTATCGTAAATGCTGCTGACGACGCCGCTGGTCTGGCGATCTCAGAAAACTTCAAAGGACAATTAAAAGGTATTGCTGCCGCGAGAAACAACGCGAACAACGCCATTTCCTTTGCGCAAGTGGGTGAGGGTGGTCTGAATGAGATCTCCAATATCCTAATCCGTCTTCGCGAGCTTGGTGTACAAGCTTCATCAGATACTATCGGTGAAACAGAACGCGGATTCCTAAACAAAGAGACCCAACAACTGCTGCAAGAGGCCGATCGTATTGCCAAAACGACAACGTTTGGTAATCGAAAACTTCTCGATGGATCTGGCGGTGAGCTAGAGTTCCAAGTCGGTCAAAATGCCGGTGATGATAATATGATTAAAGTAACCTTCGATGCGGATGCCTCCGCGGGTAATCTCGGTATCGATGGTATTGATATGGAAGATAAAGGTGGAGCGCGCTCTTCGTTAGAAAGTATCGATAAAGCGCTCGTAAAAGTCAGTGAAATGCGCGCCGGCTTCGGTGCGACCCAATCACGACTGGAATCCACAGTGAGTAACTTAGACATTTCTTACGAGAATTTGTCTGCTGCGAACTCTCGTATCCGTGACACAGATATCGCTAAGGAGACTTCAGAAATGGCTTCTGCCAACATTCTGCAAAATACGGCGGTATCGGTTCTGGCGCAAGCCAACCAGTTGCCAAACGTTGCGATGAAACTAGTTGGCTAATAGGTAAGTAGAACCTCGTTTTAGATTAATTTTGTTCCTTCAAGTTGCGAGGGGGACTCCGGGATAAATCTCCCTCTGGAGTAGTCGCCCACAAAAACTACTTCATTACAGCCCACCCACAAGGGCCCTCGACGGGGTCCTTGTGGGATTTTTCGTTTCGTCTTTTGCTAAACACGACGGGCGAATGAAAAGTACCCGATTGCTGCGTTGTCGGCGCCGAGCTTGCTCTCCGGCGTACTTAGAGTACGCCTACGTGGCAGCTCGCCACCTCCGCCTTGCACTCGGGCCCTTTTGATTCGCCTCTGCTCACTTCCTTTTCTCAAAGTCCCATCGCGAGAGGGTATCGGTCATGTGTTGTTGGCTTGCGCCGTTCCCCTCACTCACTCACTTTCTCTCAATCCGATCTATCTAATTATTTGATTATTTATTCCGCGTGGTCCTTCCCAAAAAAGGGGTATCGGTCATTGGGCGGCGGTGATTGATTTCAATACTCCCAGAGTTCTCGGAGTTGTTCCTGACTTAATCCTCTCAGACGTGTCTTTAAATAGGGTCGGCCGTTTGCTTCGCATTCGTTCAACTGGATGTAGTCTCTTACTATTTGATAGGGTTTGAAGCCTTTGATGACTCGGGTGAACGGACGGTATTTCCAGATTTTTTCTTTTGCTTCTTTGTTCTTGAGGGTATCGGTCAGGTTTTGGGCGAATTGACCTGGGACCACTCTTAAGAAACTTTGGATTTTTGATCTGCGAGTTCCGCGAATTAATAGATGTACGTGGTCATTTTGGATTGAGTGCTGTTCTACCTTCACAAAGAACTTCAACGCGTATCTTTTGATAACTATATTCATCAGACGGAATGCATAGGGATTTCGAAGGCCGCCTTTCAGCTTTGATTTATTTATCTTTAATACTAAGTGAATCGGATCCTTTGTTGATAAGGGACGCGCGGATCTGCCTTTAGCAGATTTCCTCAGGCTACCTCCGTGGCAGTAGCGATGTTTCCAATTTGTTTTTAAAGATAGAAATGATTGTTGTTGCATGCATCCTTTCACAGGGATCGATGACCGATACCCCCTTCCCCCGAAGGTTTAGTTCCCTGAAATGCAATTGCCGTCCCAGCGGGAAGACGAATTTATGGGGCGTGATTGGATTGGTGATCCGATTGGCGGAGTCGAGCCAGAACAAGCACTCGATACGAATGAGAAAGTTGCTCTGCCTTAGGCATGACCGATACCCCTTTTCACGGGGGCGCCGCACGCCGCTATCTTTCCCGGAACAAAAATGCGGCGTTGAACTCAGAAGGCAGAGCGCCGTGCGCGTGTGGCATGTGGCGTGTCGTCTGAATTCGTGGGTTTTCTCCTCTCGGAAAGAGTGAGAACGATGGTGCTTTTGTCGGGAGTTTGATTTTTTGTCTTTTCATAGTGCAGACCATACGTCTTGAAGTGCTTCAGGCTTCTATATCTTAAATCTTGGGATCATTTTCCGGCCCCAAGGTCTGTTGGACTAATGTGCGATCTAGATTTTTGCTGGACCTTCGTATTGAAAAAAACGCGAGGAAGGGCTGGTTTTCAATACGAAGGTCTAGTTGCGGCTGGATGATGGTCTAGTTTTGCAGGACGCGACTAAAGCCTTTCCAGACCTCGCCGAAAGGTATGTCAGAAGCAACGACGATACCGAAGTCGAAAGTACTTGAGAGCTTCGAAGGGTGTGACTGCCTGACGAATACTCGATTGCAGAGTGCCAAGACCAACGTAGAGTCCCGACGTGTTAAACCGGTCAGCCTAAGTAGGTATAAGGCGGCCAAAAATTTATGGGGGTCCCAAATGGGAATGAGAATTTCAACTAATATCGCAGCGGTAAATGCACAAAGAACTCTACAAGGTTCTCAACGCGTTATCGGTAAATCTATGGAGCAATTGGCTTCTGGATCGCGCATCAACAAAGCTGCAGACGATGCTGCCGGCTTGGCAATCTCTGAAGGTATGAAGTCGCAAATCAGATCTTACAGCCAAGCACAACGAAATGCGAATGACGGTATCTCAATGGTTCAAACTGCTGAGGGTGGTTTGTCCGAAGTTTCAAATATCTTAACTCGTATGCGTGAGTTGGGTATCCAAGCTTCTTCAGATACTATCGGTGATACTGAGCGTGGCTTCCTTGATAAAGAGGTTCAACAATTGAAAGCTGAGTCTCAACGTATCACTCAATCTACTAAATTTGGTACTACAAAACTACTTGATGGTTCTGGCGACAAGTATGACTTCCAAGTAGGTATCGGTAATGATGACTTTGCGGACCGTATCTCCTTCAATGCAGGTGAAACAGACGCAACGACAGCTTCACTAGGTATCGATGGTTTCGATTTCTCTTCTAAAACTGGTGCTCAAGAAGCTCTAGAGAAAATCGACGCTGCTCAAACTAAAGTGAATGGTTATCGCGCAAATCTTGGTGCCCTTCAAAATCGTCTGACTTCTACAGTCGACAACTTGGGTGTCCAACATGAGAACATCTCTGCAGCGAACTCTCGTATCCGTGATACAGATATCGCTTCAGTAACTGCTGACCAAGCGAAGAACCAAGTGTTGTTACAAGCTAACACAAGCGTTCTTTCTCAAGCGAATCAAATGGCCGGCGTAGCGATGAAACTTATTGGTTAATAAATAAAGTTTGCCTGGGAGAGCGCCTCCGTGCTCTCCCGGTACCAACCTACCCAGGAAAAAAATTAAAAAGTTTTTCCTGGGGTACTTAAAGAGGGGACTTAAATACTTAAGTCCAGCTGTTTAAGTTTGATCCAGAAATACCGATAAGTTACTCATGAATATCAAAGGATTGATTCCGAACATTCAACCGAGCGATGTAAAGTCGATAGACCGAACAGGCCGGGCGATTCAATCCGATTCAGCACACGACAGAGACGGTAACGGTCAAGAAGCGTATCAACAGCAACAAGATCAGAAGCCGCCGATGACCCCAGAACAATTGGAAGCCTCGATGGAACATCTCCGCAAGCTTCCCGCATTCAAAGAACACCGGTGGACGGTGGAACTTGAAGATATTGGTGGGGAGAATTTTGTGATGGTTCGAGATAATTTGGGAACTCTAATTCGTAAAATTCCTGAATCTGAATTGTGGACTCTTCCAAGTGATGATTCTCCGAGGGGACAACTTCTAAAACGGTCCGCCTAACTAGACATCTCAGTGATCGACTTTGCGATCTCTTCATAATTTTCAAACCTAATAGCATTTGATTCCCAGCTTCTAGTCTAGCTCTAGAGGGGGATGTCAAAATTTATCCTGCGTATAATGCATAAGAAGCGCAAATCCCTGCCTGCTGGCCCTTTCGACGGACATTTAATTGACTCACGTTCGCTGTATGAATTTGAGACGATTGTTTCATGGCAGGAATACGAATTACAGGCATGGCCTCTGGGCTACCACCAAATATCGTCGATCAGCTGATGGATGCTGAGCGTATTCCTGTGAAGCAGATGGAGACTAAGAAGACCGAGAAGGACGAAAAGCTCAAGCTTGTTAAAGAGCTTGAAACCAAGGTGATGGATATCACGAAAAACTTGGGCGAGCTTACGAACGTTCGCGGTTTTGCAGATAAAAAGTTTACATCGAGTGACACCGCAGTTGTTGATGGTCAGCTTGATCCAAACTCTGCAGTGCCCGGGGAGTACTCGATAGAAGTTGTGCAGCTTGCAGAAAAGCCAGCAGCAATCTCTAACGGATTCCCTGATAAGAACGAAACACAAATTGGTACTGGGTATATTAAGTTTGAAACGGCTGAGGGCACTAAAGAAGTTTACATCACGGGTAAGAATTCGACTCTCGAAGGTGTAGCTAAGCAAATTAATAATGCTGATGTGGGCCTGAAAGCACAGGTTCTTGAGGACCGTAAGGATAAAGATAATCCTTTCAAACTTTTGATTTCTGGGATGGCGACTGGTGATGACAACCAAGTTACGTTTCCAAAAATCTATCTCTTGGATGGCGATCAGGACATGTACTTTGAACAGTCCCGTGCCTCTAAGAATGCGAAAGTGAAAGTTGACGGTTTTGAGATCGAGTTACCGGATAACAAAGCGAAAGATCTGATTCCAGGCGTAGTTCTGGATTTAAAATCGGCAGCTCCGGGTAAAACGATCAATATGTCGGTTAAAGAAAACTTGGAAGCTATCAGTGGCAAAGTGAAGAGCTTTGTTGATGCCTACAATGGCGCTTTGGGATTTATCCAAAAGCAACATCAATTGCAGGGCGATAAAGGTGGTAATCCAAAGTTAGGACCGTTGGGTGGTGACGGACTTTTAAGAACGATCGAAAGTTCGTTAAGAAGTGCGATCCTAAACCCAGTGTCTGGAGTTGAGTCTCCAGTCAGACATATTAATGAGTTAGGTATTACTTTTAATCGAAACGGAACATTGGAGTTGAATCAGGACAAATTTAATAAAGTCCTCAATTCAAATCCAGTGGGGGTCGCTGCCTTTTTCCGTGGTGACGGATTTAAAACAGGTTTTGTGTCGGTGATTAGACAGACGGTCTCCAGTTTAACAAATGGGGAGTACGGCGGTATCGCCAACCGTAAGAGAGGTCTTGAGTCGCAGATCAAACAAATTGATCAGCGTATCGACAACAAAGAGCGACAGCTCGAGAAAAAGGAAGATGGACTTCGTCAGAAGTTCGCCAACCTCGAGCAAAAAATGTCAGAGATGCAAGCTCAGCAAGCTAAGTTTGCAGCGATGGCCCGCCAAGGTGGCGGTTAGTTTAAACAGTAAATTGGAACTCAGAACGGATTAGGAACTAAAAAGAGGAAATGATGAAGAACGCGTATCAGAAATACAAACAGACTTCGGTGCAAAGTGCCAGCAAGGAAAAAATCCTATTGATGCTCTATGAAGGTGCGATCAAGTTCACGAAACTTGCCATTAAAGCCATCGAAGAAAAAAAGATCGCGGATCGCGGCCAAAACATTGGCAGAGCGTTCGATATCATCATGGAATTGAACAATACCCTTGATCATAAAGTGGGCGGCGATATCGCAAATCAGCTGGAACAACTTTATATGTTCATGATGGAACAATATACCAAAGCAAACATCAGCGGAGACGCGGCACCACTTCATGCAAATTTGAAGTTGTTGAATACTTTGTATGATGGCTGGGTACAAGCTGTAGAAAAAATTAAAAAAGAATCAGACGACGGAAAGAAAGCGGGTTAATACCATGGAGGGTAACGTGACCAGAATCATCAGCCTGTTGAACGAGAAAAATCATTACCTTGAGAAGTTCTATTCATTGAATGAAGTAGAGCTAGTAAATTTCGCTCAAGGTCAGTTCGACAACTTGCAGAGCTTTTATACTACGCGTGAGAAAATTCTGGATGTTCTTAAGTATGTAGACTCGCAAATCGACAAAGCTCACAACGAAATGAGTCCTGAAGCTGTTATGACACAGGCTGATCGCAAGCAGATTAAGGAATCTCTAACAATTAAAGATGAATACGTGGCTCGCATCATCGAACAAGACATCCAAGTGTTGGCTTGCATCGAAATGGCAAAAAACTCCATCATCCGTGAATTGCAAGATGTTCGTCGTAATAAAAAAGCTATCGGTGGCTATAAATCTAAAATCCACGATCAATATCTGGACGAAGAGGCCTAGACCCGGCAATTTTTTCCCGACAAAAAGCTGACGGCAAGGTCGGTCTGGGAGTCAAACTCCTGTGCTGAACTTGCCTCAGATGTAAAATAATCCATCTATAGGTTTGGCATCTGTGTTGCTCATCTATCTCTTCGGAGGAGATTCATGCAGATGTTGGAAAATCAGTTCGTTCAAAAGTCCAGTGAAAATACCGGAGTAAATACTTCGACGGAAACTACTACCCCAGAAAGTTCCGGCAGAATTTATTTTGATTCTGTACAAGCGCTTGCGGACTTTGAATCAGAAGCCACACTTAATAAAACACAACCTAATACTGATCCGCGCATTTCTAAATATTTGCAGAATGCGGAAGTACTTTCGAAACATGGCGAGAATCATTTGGCGCTTAATTTACTGCGCCAGGCTTGTAATATTGATTCAAAGAATCCCGCAACACTTTCTATGTTGTCTCGGTCTTTGGAAAAAATCGGTAAACATGAGGAGGCTTTGTTCGCATTGAATGCTTGGAACAAGGTGGACTATGGCTTTGATAGCCTGGCATACCTCGCCCATGCTTTTTACAGAATGGGCCGTGATCAAGAAGCATTGGAGAAGTACTTTGAAGCTTTATCAGTCATTACGGAAGAAAATGATCAGCTTTTTGAAGTTTATAAAAACATGGGTAACATTTATGTTCGTCAAGGCGACTTTGATGGCGCAGAGGAGTACTACAACAAAGCTTACACTATCAATACGACGTCAGATGTATTGCTGGTGAACTTTGGTACTTTGGAAGTTCAACGCGGAGATTTTGATAAATCTTTATACTGTTTCCGTAAAGCGGTTGAAATCAATCCAGAAAATGACAAAGCATGGGTGGGCCTTGCGATGGTTCATCACCAGTTTGGTGATGCAGAACTTGCTTGGGCGAATATCGATGCGGCGTTAGATATTAATAAAAGAAACCGTACCGCCGTGCATTTGGCTGCAAACTGGGGCTTGCGCGATCGCCAATTGGCTAAAGCCATCGAAGCTTTAGAAGAATATCTATCACAAGTTGAGCAAGATGAAGACATGTCTTTGGTTCTAATCAACTTGTTCTGCACGACAGGTCAAATGGATCAGGCTTTGCTCGAAATCGAGCGCGTACTTTTGTGGAATCCAGATCACACCGAAGTTAGAAATCTTAAAAAGAAAATCACACCATCAGTAAAGGCAGCATAAAAATGTCCATGATTACTTTCTCTGAGAACCATGAGTCCTCTCTTATTTCTTTTGAAGCAGGTACTGCGTTGGCAAATGTAAATACACCTCGTGAAGAAGCTTTGAAATGGACTTACTCTTTGGGTCCGATTCCTTCTTCCCATGTAGTGATCGTGGGCTTGGGCTCTGGCTTTCATGTCGAAGCTTTGGCTGATATGGATCAAGACATTAAAATCACTGTGGTTGAATCCCGAGATTCGTTGTTGCCAGTTTTCAGATCGCAGTTCCCTGAGTTAGCTGGTCGAGTGGAAATCGTGATCGCTGATAACGTCCAAGATTTGATGAAAAATGATGTGTATGCATCGGTTGTAGCTGATCGTGCTTATGTTGTTTCATTCAGAGAATGTTGGGGCCAGCAAACTCAGTTGTTCTCTCAGTTCTTTGGACATTTAACGGGTCGTTCCGTCGAGGCGGTTAAATACCATCTTGATGACCTTCAAATGAACATGAAGTCTCTTTACTTCCAAAATACTAACTTGCTATCAATCAAGGACATTTTGCCGGTAGTTGAATCGTCCCAAGTAGCGGAAGAAAAAAAACAAATCTTCCGTATGTTGGGTGAATTGGTGAAATAGATGAAGATATTGGTCGTCTCGCTTTTACGCTTAGGGGATATTATCCAGCAGCAGCCTTTACTAAAGGCTCTGCGTGATAAGAATCCTCAAGCAGAAATCCACTTATTAGTAAATCGCCAGTTCTCTCAAGTTGAGGGATTGCTGGACGGTTTGGTTGATAGGTATTTCTATTTTGACCGGGAAACTCTGCAAAGGGGCCTGGGCGAGGCGTCGTTCAATATCTTATGGTCGCATCAACAGCTGGCTGAATTGGTACAAACTTTGAATGCTGAAAACTACGGGCAAGTTTTAAATTTTACGCACAATAAGTTGAGTGCTTACCTTTTGGGTGCATTGCAGATCCCTCAAAAAAATGGATTGTATCATGCGGAAGGTCGTTTCCAAGGATTGGAAAATCCTTGGTTAAGATATTTCAATGATCGCTTCTCCGGAGTACAGCCCTCGTTGTTCCATTATGTGGAACTTCTGGGTAAATCTTTTGATCTTCCAATTCAAAAGACGGCTGCCGCTGCTGCGACGAAATCAAAACTAGTTCTTTTTCAATGCCTAACTAGCGATACAAAAAAGAACTGGGGGCTTTTAAATTTTAAAAAGTTAAAGGAAACCATCGAATCTTCACTGGTAGACTATAAGGTGAAGGTTCTTTGTGCTCCGTTTGAAAAGGGCACAATGCTTGCGCACTTTTCCGAAGATGAACTGATTGCTTGTGATTTGATGGGAGCCCGAGAGGTTCTTAAGCAATCATGTTTGTTAGTTACTGGGGACACCAGTATCAAACACATGGCAGCCCACTTAGGCATTCCAATGGTGGAACTTGCCTTGGGTAGCAGTGACTTTACAAAGACTGCCGCGTTTTCGGAAACATCTGAAATTATCTCCGCGAAGGTGCCGTGTGCACCGTGTGGACATTCCCAAGGTTGTTCTCAAAAGTTCCAAATCTGTGCAGAACAAATCACTGTGGACCAGGTGTTCGCAGCGGCTTGGGATAAACTCAGCAAGAAAAATTCGCCATCAGCTTTCACTCTTGGTGATCTGGACAAAATCGCATGGTCGTTGCAGTTGGATGGTGGGTCACAGTCCCACGTTCTGAGTTATGCAAGCACGGCACTGAAATGTTCGGAATCTTTTCCAAAAAACAATTTGGGACAGGTTTTGACTGAAGCTACTCGTCTGCAAAAACAATTTGAAAAATGGTTGCAGGCATTGGAAACTTCTTTGCCTTCACGCCAGGAAATATCAAAGAAAGCACAATTGAAAAGTCAGGATATCGGACAGTTCATCCTGACAGCTCAAGACATACTTAAATCAAAACAAGACACGGCTGGGTATTTCCAGTCGATCACTGAAACTCTGATGACTCGCTTTTCTAGCACGTTGCAATTTCACGAGAAGATGCAGACAGCTTTAGCAGAAGTTCGAGGACTTTTGCAGTCGCGAGGTCAGTTCATTCACTCTTTAGAAATAGTTCTCAAGGAAGGGGCCTATTATGCAGCAGGAATTGGACAATTATCTATCGACGGCTTTGAAGAAGCTGGAGGAAGCGTACCGCGAGATCGTGAAGACGCAGCCTTATAATCAAGAAGCCGAAACTATCAAACTTGTTGCTGAACTAGCGAAGGAACAAATTAAAGATGAAAATTCTTATCCTGCAACTCGCTAGACTGGGAGACATTTATATTTCTTGGCCTGCGGTTCGTGCGGTTCGCCGTCTGAATCCCGATGCTGAGATTCATCTTCTGACTCGCCCTCGCTTTGAGGGTGCTGTTGAGGGTTTGACTGCGATTGATAAACATATGACGTTGCCAAGTGGGCATATTTTGATGCCGCTGGTGACTGATAATGTAAATACTGAAGAATCTCTGAATCGCATGGAAGAGTTCGTGGAAACAGTTCGCGCGGAAAACTATGACCAGATTATTAATCTGACGTTTTCCCCTTTCTCGAGCTATTTAACTCATTCCTTAACGATGCCTCATACCTCCGTACTGGGCTATACACGTTTTAGAGATGGTTTCTTTTGTGCTGCTGACGAAGTCAGTGCTTACTTTTACGCCCAGGTTGGTATCAATAAACCAAATCGCGTTCACGTGTCAGATGTGTTTGCCTCTATGATTGGAACTGAGTACACCGAGCAAGATTGGGAAGCTCCTGTTTTGCCCGAAGTAAAGATCGATTTGCCGAATCTGTATTTGACTGTGCACGTTGGTGCCAGCGAAAAGCACAAAGCTTTAACGGGAGACGCTTGGGGACGCTTAATCAACTATTTCACGCGTCGCTATGAAGGTATGCCGATAGTTCTTATCGGTGCTCCAAACGAAGCTGAGATCGCCCAAGAGATTATTTCTCGGGCTCCAAATGCCACAATCATCAATTTAGTCGGTCAGACACGCATGTATGATTTGTTCACGATCCTAAAACGTTCCGAACTTTTGATTGGTTGTGATAGTGCTCCGATTCATATGGCATCGTTAACGGATACTCCTACTTTGAACATCAGTGTGGGGAATGTGAATTTCTGGGAGACCGGTCCTAAGGCAACTTTGGGCATGATTTACAGAATCGAAGAAGGTCAAGAAATCGTACCTGAGCGTATCGGTGAGGTGATAGCGCAGCTGTTGGAAGGACACGCCGATCCTCAGTTGATCATGCGCACCGGGGGGCTTGCTAGCTATGACAAGGTCGAAACACCGGAGCAAGAGTTTGCTTGGAAATTGGTTCAAGCCCTTTATTTGGGGGGTGAATTTCCAGTCGCAGAACGTATTGAAATTATTGAAGGCGCTATGAAGTTGGATGAAATTAACGACTTTATGATGAGCCAATTCGCCCTGATCCCTGAAAAGGGTGTAAATGCGGTTTCCGCGTTTATCGATGGTGGCGAAGATGTGATCAAATCAATTAGCCGAATTGTTCCTGAATTGCGTCCAATGATTGACTGGTACCATGCCGAGAAAATCCGTGTTGCACCAGGCACGCAAGAGGAAATTATTGCAGCAACTTTGAGTGTTCATGAGCGTTTTAAACGCCATCTTCGTGTTTATGTTCCTCGTGACGAGAAAGTCACGACTGTGGAGGCTAAAGATGGAACGCTTTAAAGTGACGGGCGAACAGCTCAGAAATTTCTATCAGACTGAAACAAATCTTTCTCGCGTTTTCGAAGACATTGAAAATGACCTCCGAGATACCAATGCAGTGGTATGCCGTTTTATCGTCAATGGTTTGGAAGTAAAGGAGACAGAAGAGAAGCGTTTCGGTTCTGTGTCTTTGAGCGAGGTGGAAACACTGGAATACATGACGGAAAATAGTGATGACTTGGTTCTGGATGTTTTGCGTGCATGGATTGATTCCTTGCCAGAGCTTATGGATAAAACAGATCAACTTTCCAAGCGTATGCGTGCGCAAGGATTTAGTGGTTTGCTAAAACATATCCACGATCTGGTTTCAAACTGCGAATACCTGATCGACAGCGTGATGTCTCTTAAGATCCTTATGGGAGATCGTTATTTGGTGGCGAGTCCAGTTGATTGGATCAAGGCTGAGCAACAAAGCAAAAAGACCGTAACTGAAGCACTTGGTGCTTTGGAAAATAAGGATTTTGTTCTTTTAGCAGATGTCCTAGAGTATGATTTAAACAATGTACTGCAAATGTGGAAAGAGCACTTGCAATACTTGGAGAAGGCACTCAATGGGGACAGCAGCAACGGATCAATTGAACAATCCGAACAAAATCGATCCAATCCTATGGGTTGGAAACGTATCGCCAATTAGGCTGCCTCAATACTTTCCGTTTCAAAAACGAGAAGTTGAGATTATTTTGCGGGCTTCTTTTCCGGAAGCCCGTTCGCTTTTACAGAATCAAAAGTTTTCCTCGATCTTAGTCCAGGATGATGGCAGCCCGGATGCCTTAGATCTTTTGGTTCAGGCACGCCATCTGCAACCGATGGCTCCCAGATTTTATATTTCCAATGAATTGAACGAAGAAAAAGTACGCGAGGGAATCAATAAAGCCCAGGTCTATCGTTTCATTCGTTGGCCAATAGCGGAACGAGACATCTGGCAGCAGTTGGAGGACGCCTTAGCAAAGCATTCGACATATCTGTCTAGGTCTTTGCTACTGAAAGAATCCTCGTCGCAGAATAAAGAATTAGAAGCGCTGACTCATTCCTTGGAAGGCTTGGTCGACGAGCGCACCCAGTACATTGAGATGTCCCACAAGGAAGAAAGCGATAAACTAAATCGTGAGAGAAATCTGGTTCGATTGATTAAGGACCTTGCCAATCAAAACTCCTTTGAAGATGTTTTGGGAATTATTCGCAAGGAACTTCGCAAGTTTCACAAAATAGGTGATCCGATTTTAGTGTATAGGACTGACAGTGCAAAAACGCATTTCATCAGTTTTCAATTGGGAATGATGAACCAGTCTGAATCATCCACTCATTTTGAATTTCCCAAAAACGCACAGGTTCCGTCAGCGGATTTGATTCGTCAGTTGGCCAATCACTTTGGACGTCCCTTTGCAAAAACCTATGTTATGCCTTTGGAGCTTCGTTTGACCAACCATCTTTTGGGTGGAAATGGTGAAGCCATTCTATGTATTGAAAACTCGTTGAACGACAAAGAAATGCCTCCCTTTGTGGAGTTCATGAGTGATCGTATGCGTCCGTTAAGTATGACCCTGGATCGCGTGCTGTTGGAAAGCCAGCTTTCCGCATTTTCTTATCGCTGGGAAAAAACGTTCGATGGCATGCGTGATCCCATTGCGATCATTGATGTTGATCAAGAAGTGATTCGAGCGAATAAAAAATTCGTCGCAAGATTCCCTGACAGAAAACAAGCCATTGAGGATTCGCCGGCGAATAAAGCGCTGGCCGATGGACAACCCCACGTGGAGCAAATCCAGGTCGATGGACGCCTTTATCAAGTTCACAGCTATCCCGTTGTTTTAGATAATGGTCAGGCGACAAATGTAGTGAATCAATACGTTGATATCACACAGTCGCGGGAGCTTTATTTGCGCATGTTGCAAAATGAAAAGATGGGTGCGATCGGGATGCTGGCTGGAAACATCGCACACGAGTTGAACAATCCCCTGACAGGACTTCGTTCGTTGACGCAGGTTCTATTGCAAGAGGCGGATAAAAAGACCGATCTTTATTCTGATCTAATAGAAATTGAGAAGGCCGCCGCTCGTTCACAGCGCATTATTAAAAATCTATTGGATTTTTCTAAGGGTGAGGATCAACCCGCGGAAGACATTTCAGTGGATGAAATTGTCGAGCGTACTTTACCTATGTTGAAATCCGCACTGCGAATTCATCGCTTGGAAGTTTCCCTGGAGAGTGTGGATAAAACTGTGCACGTTGAGCCACACTTGGTTCAACAGGTTGTATTTAATTTGGTCAACAACGCATGCCAGGCCATGAAGGACCCAGGTCGTCTTAGAATCGCTTCTCATCACTCTGGAAATCAGGTGATTTTGGAGATTGAGGACTCGGGGCCCGGTGTTCCTGAGGAAATTCAAAAACGTATTTTCGAGCCCTTCTTCACGACAAAAAAAGAGGGACAGGGCACCGGTCTTGGGTTAAGTATGTCTAAGTCGGTCATTGAGAAATTTGGGGGCAGCATCACGTTACATTCAGTTCAGCCGCATGGCGCTCGTTTTGTGATTGCATTGCCTTGTAAGTAAGGAATTTTTTGTGAAGGTACTGATCGTTGATGATGAAGCTTTGGTTCGCCGTTCCTTGTCTCGTGCATTTCGCGCTAAAGGGCATGAAGTCGTTGAAGCTGAAAATGGTAACGAAGGACTTGAGCAGTGGAAGAAGACATCTCCTGACTTGGTTTTTCTTGATGTATTGATGCCCGGGCTCACAGGTCCGGAAGTGTTGAAGGAGATTGGCACGAACCGTTCTGGTAAAGTGATTTTGATGTCGGCCTTTGCCGGAGAACACAATATGGAAACTGCTTTGCAAATGGGAGCAGAAATGTTTGTGCCAAAACCATTCGAAGATATTTTTGCTATCGTCAAGATGGCAGAGGATTTATTGTCATGAGAATCATTGCGGGTAAATATCGTGGTCACCAATTGGTGGCATTCAAGGCGGATCATATCCGTCCCACTACCGATCGCGTAAAAGAAACATTGTTCAATAAACTGCAGTTTCAGATCGAAGGCGCCAAGGTTGCAGATCTTTTCTGCGGGACAGGGAACCTGGGTATTGAAGCCCTTTCTCGTGAAGCGAGTTTCTGTACTTTTGTTGAAAAGAATCCAAAGTCTTTAGCAATTGCTCGTCAAAATTTCGAAAAACTAAAAGTCCCGGCCAGCAATTACAAAGTGATTAGCATGGACGTTCTTGCGTTTTTGAAATCATACACCGGTGAACCCTTTGATATCATTTTCGCAGATCCTCCGTTTACTGAAAAAATGGCTCATTCTGTGGTTGAAGCAGCTAGCTCGAGTGCGGCGTTTGGTGCGGCCACTGTGATGGCGATCGAGTCCCAAGCAAAAGAGCGTATGGAAGATCGCTACGGCCCATTGATTCGTTTTAGTAAGAAGGACTATGGAGATAAAATTCTCAGTATGTTCTGTCATGAAAGCGCTATTGAAAAAGATTCCGCAGAAGAGGAACAAGCCGATGAGTAAAATCGCAGTCTATCCCGGCAGCTTTGATCCAATTACAATGGGCCACGTTGATATTATCAATCGTATCTCTCCACTTTATTCAGAAATAGTGATTTTGGTGGCGCAATCGAATCAAAAGCAATCCATGTTCAATGCTCAGGAAAGAAAAGACCTGATCGAAAAATCTCTGGCTCATTTAAAAAATGTCAGAGTGGATTTCTTTGAAGGCTTGACCGTTGATTATATGAAAAAGAACAAAGCTCAAGTGATCATTCGTGGGTTGCGTGCAGTGGTGGATTTCGAATACGAATTGACGATGGCTCAGATCAATAAAAAGATCGCACCAGAAATAGAAACACTTTTGATGTTTGCAAGTCCCGAGTGTTACTACATCTCTTCACGGGGAGTAAAAGAGCTTGCCGTAAACGGTGGTGATCTGACTGGTTTTGTTCCGGAAATAGTTAAAGAGGCGATCACTAAAAAACTTAAAAAGTAGGACATTTTCGTATGTTGCAGCTTTCAAAGCGCGCCCAAAACTTAAAGACTTCTCCGACATTATTCTTGGTTGCTAAAGCCAAGGAACTCGCGGCCCAGGGCCACGACGTGATTTCTCTAACAGTGGGAGAGCCAGACTGGCCAACATTCGAAGTTCCAAGCAAAGCTGGTATTGAGGCGATCGAAAAAAATATCACAAAGTACACTCCTGCAAATGGCACGGTGGAACTTCGCCAAGCAATTGCGAAAAAAATTAAGTTCGAAATTAATCAAGCATACTCGACAAAAGAAATCACCGTGGCTTCCGGCGCAAAGTTTATCATCTTTGCGGCCTTGCAGATGCTTTGTTCTCCCGGTGATGAAGTTATCATCGGTGCGCCTTATTGGGTCAGCTATCCTATGATGGTAGAGCTTGCTGATGGTGTTCCCCGTATCATTGAATGTGGTGAACAAGAAAATTATAAAATTACTCCGGCCCAATTGGAAAACGCCATCAATGCGAAAACAAAAGCACTGTTGTTTTGTTCTCCTAGTAACCCTACAAGTTTGCTGTACACAGAGGACGAATTAAAGGCTTTGGCTGAGGTTTTAAGAAAACATCCTCAGGTCGCTATCATCTCAGATGATATGTACAATCGTTTAGTATTCGATGGCGGAAAAGTGGCGCCGCATATTCTGCAAGTGGCTCCTGATTTGCGTGATCGCACGGTAGCGGTGAACGGAGGCTCCAAAGCTTACTCAATGACAGGCTGGAGAATTGGCTGGGCAGCAGGCCCCGAAAAGTTGATAACGGCAATGGCTGATTATCAAAGCCAAGCGACAGGTTCACCTTCCAGCATATCCCAACATGCGGCTATGAAAGCGATTGATCAGTGTGAGCCAGATATTGAACAAGTTGTAAAAAAGCTGACCAACAGAAAAAACTCCGGATTGGCGGAACTTCGTTCGGTTCCTGGTTTTAAAGTGGCAGAACCCGATGGTGCGTTTTATTTCTGGGTAGATATCAAATCTTCCTTGGGCAAAACGTATAATGGCAAATTGATCCGCACTTCTAAAGACTTCTGCGATGTTTTGTTGGAAACGTTTTTCGTAGCCACAGTACCTGGAGTGGAGTGTGGCTTGGATGGCTTTATGCGCTTAAGCTTCGCCGTTTCCGAGGAAACGATGAAGCGCGCCGTGATACGTATGAAGGATTTTGTAGGACAGTTGGTTTAGTCGATCCAGATCAGCTTTTTAGCCATGCTTTTCATCGTATTTTCATGAACAAGGTATGAACCTTGTTCCTTTAAGCAGATGACCCCTTTACGGTAATCACATGACGTACCCCAAGAGTTGCGTACCATATAGTAGCAACCTGCACCGACTTTTTTACGACCCACGATTGTAGAAGCGTGGCCCGCTCCGAAAATACCACCCACGTCAGTGATTTCTGAAGCGTCGTATTCCATCGAGATCAGTTTGCGACGGTTTAATAACCAGTCGATCTGGTCTGTAATAGACTCAAACGGGTGAGTTTTCTTACCCCAAGTTTTATAATCTAAATCGTTACGTAGAGAGATCGCCTTTGAACGACAAGAAGAATCCAAGAAATTGAAAACTACGTCTTCAATGCTCACATTACGATTGTTCAAAAGATAGTTCTTAATAGTTTGTGGAGGAACAGCAGGGAAGAATCCCTCAACCAATTGGTTGAAGGAAATCTCACAAAGGCCTGTGCAGCGGCCTTTACGAACGTCTTTCATGCGATTGATCAAATAAGCCATGCCGTTATGAACAGTCGTACGAGAAGAGATATGAACTTCTTTAGTACCTTGAGAAGGAATGTCGCTTTCGCGGCAAACGTGACCAAGTTCGTTCATTTTTCTAACGGCGATACCCACCATGCCGCCTTCAGGAGTTGTCGTTTTGTTCACAACACCGCGACCGATTTTTCCCAGCAAGGTAACTTGGCTGGAATAATACGCAGATAAATGAAGAGCCGAAACCGGAGTGCCCACGGCTTGGCTGACGATATCAGCAGCAGTATATCCATAGCACCAACCGATATCACCTTGATCGGATGGAGTAGTCATAAATGATTTTACATCGGCTGGTAGGCTTTCGCGGACGTCGACTGTTGAGCAGTCGTCGGCGGCAAATGCGTTAACTTGAAGTGCGCAAATCGCAGATACTAAGATGCACCAAATTTTCATGTAAAAATTTCCCCTCAGAAAAGTTCGTGTCGTATCCCAAAGCTTTAATGCTTTGTCTATTCCTAGATGAGAGAAAATGAGGCGAAATTGAATATTTAATCTAAACTTAATGTGCCGTGAATTTTCTACATTTCGACTTGGTCACTTGAAGATGCTTGCGACCGAGGCTAAGTTTGGATTTTTAAAGGAGAATTCAATGAAATCGATCGTTCTATCTGTACTTCTTTTGGCTTCCACAGCAGCTTCCGCGGCGACTAAGTGTGTCGGTACAACGGACCGCATGACACTCACAATCGAACAAAAACAAGAGTCAGTAGCTGTCCATTTTCATATGAATCCTCGCGACTTTAATAAGTACTCTGGCAATCCAATTAAAGGTTTAACGATCCATTTCCAAGAAGGCGAATCTTATGATGTGAAAGGTACAGACCTTCAAGGCCTTGTAGACAACAAACCGGTTCTTACGAAGCTTGTTGTGAACGCCATCTACAGTACGGCATTCTTTGCTGGTGAAGAAGATATGGCACACGTCGAAGCCGGTGATTTAATCGCAAAACTTCAGTGCCAATAAATAAAAAACCCCGCTCGAAGCGGGGTTTTTAGTTTAGGGAGCGGTTTCGGATTAGAATAGATTTTTAAAGAAGTTCATAATCTTACCAAAGAAAGTAACTTCTGCTTGAGCTTCACCGACCGAGCTTGGTGAACGATTCGCATCACACTTATAATTCACCACGATTTTGCTGCCTGCCGGAACTGGAGTATCAAATACGATACTCATACCCTCAACACGGTAGCTTAAAGACGACAGCGCTGGAGTGATTGTCACCGTCGGAGTTCCAACCGGAGTACATTCCAGGTTCACTTTGCTTAAAGAGTCGACGATCTTATCCACGAACAAATTCATATTCGTACCGAAGTCTGCAGCACAGATACTTGCAACCCCACCACCAGTCAGTGTCGAAAGAGCCGCGTATTGAACACCGTAATGGGATTTAGAACCTTCCGCATCCTGAGTTTTCATACAAGCAGAATCGCCTGGTTTAACGATAATTGAATTTACAGTGAAACGCTTTTTATCACCGAAAGTCTTTTTCACGTAATCCACAAACACTTGCGGCTTATCAGCGTCTTCAAGTGGTTGATATTCGTCTTTATAATACTGTTGAGACTGATCGCCACCAATACTGCGTTCATCTTCATCAGAAATGATAATGTATGCAATCGCGGCATCAGCACGGTAACAACCACTTACGCCAGAGTAGTGATAGTCACCATTATAGACGTGGTGATAAGCCGCTTTGATCGCGCGCTCGTCGTTAGAGCCTGCCCAGCCTGCACCAACATAGTTGATCGTTTGAGTGAAGATTGTGGAAAGATTTGCAGTTCCTTTTTTAAGGACAAGTCCCAAAGTCGTATTCGGAGCAGCTGCATTTGTCTGCCAATAAATAGATGGACCCCAAGCTGACGTGTTGTTACCTGTCGAAAGGGCTCGAGTGACCGTCACACACATTTGCCAGTCAAGGTTCTTAGTCGATTGCAAAGTGGATACGAAGCTTGCAAGTTTCGCCGCCATTTTTTGGTTATCCGCAAGCATCGAGTTGGAATCATCCACCACAAGTACGATATCAAGTTTGTTGTTCGAAGCCTCGACGGTACTGCTGTAAGTGTAATCCTTTGTCGGCGTAGTAGTAGGCGTCGGCGTCGGAGACGTTGTCGGCGAAGTCGTAGGAGACGTCGTCGGTGACGTGGTAGGCGACGTAGTAGGGGATGTCGTTGGCGACGTCGTCGGAGATGTTGTGGGCGAAGTCGTAGGTGACGTCGTCGGAGACGCCGTAGGAGACGTCGTTGGTGTCTCGGTCGGTGAAGGCGAGCTTGATGTTTTAACTGAAGGTGAGTCGAATTGCACCGGGCTGCAAGCCGCAAGGCCCAACATTAGAATTGGCAATAACGTGGCCTTTTTATGTAGAGACAAAAACATACTTCCATTTCCCCTTTGGCCCAGAATAGCACAGGAAGCGACCGTGTCTCAAAATTTACCAAGTCCAGTCTGGGTTTGAGACAAACCAGACTTTCGTCTCATTGTGATATCCGTCCAGTAAATAATAGAATTAGATCCATGTCTGCCATCCACGTTAGTCAGGAGGCTTGGTGAGCTTTTGGTTTTTAACTCAATTGTTGGTGAACGTTATTCTTTTAGCTGGAATTATCGGTGTTTGGGTTCGTATGAATCGCCCCGCTAAAGATGATCCCCGCTTGAGCAAAGGCTTACAACTTCTACAAAGCAAAATTGCTGTTCTTGAGGATCTTTCCGACCGTACGGAGACTCAAGTAAATCAATTAACGGCTTTGCTGGAACAGAAAGTTAAAGACATCCAATCTAAAATTCAGGCCTCTGAAAAGCAAATCGCTAAGATCGATCAAAGCATGCAGAAGAGTATGGAAGTCGCAAAGATTTTCCAGGACCGCATTCCACATGAAGAAATCATGGAGCGCCAGAATACTATTAAATATGTCAAAGCCGCACGTTTGGCTCACCAAGGTTTAAGCGCTGATGAAATTGCCTCTCAAGTTGACCTTTCCCGTGGGGAAATTGAATTTATTGCGAAGGTTAATAAAGATCAGTTGATGTTTTGTGAAGACAGCTTGCCAGAATGGGCAAATGAAGAACTTGATGAAACGGCTGCATCTTCTGTTCAAGATTTCAGTGATGTCGATAACATCAGTTTTATGAAGCCGCTACAACGAGCAGGCGACAATGACATCACGACGGCGTTCGATGTTCCAAGAACGGAAAACGACGCGATGAAGAAATTAGGTGATGCATTTAAAGCCGCTTGCCAAGAAGTTAAAGATGAGGAAGAAGCCGCAGTTCATAAAGCTCCAAGCATCTTTGACGTGACTCATAATATTGCGCAAAACTTTTTAGGAGAAAAGCCGACACCGGCAACTCCGACGGCAGTCACGAACAATAGAAAACCCGCGGTAAAACCTTCTGCCACGAAAGAAGCGACGGGCCCTAATATCCGTCCCGTTGAATTCCGCCGCATCGATCTGGTTAAAGACTTGGAATAGATCGTGGCAAGCAACGCATTCTTAAAGTCTCTAACCAAAGGCCAGATCCTGCACTCAGTTGTCGAAGAAAAACAATCGGGTTCAGATGTCCTTTGTAACTTCCAAGGGAACTTATTAAGAATCGCCAATCATACGGCTCAGCCCTTGGAAAAGGGCCAGTCAGTCCGCCTTCAAGTTAAGTGTGCGGACCCTCTTGAATTTCAGATTTTTGATCCCAACATCATTAAGTTTGAACGTGTAATTTAAAAGCCAAGACCCTGACTTGTTTGCGAGTTCTGCAACACAGGCGAAGACTGTAATTACCGTTCAATATCACCAGAGCTAGGGGAAAGATATGCGAGCGTTCCGGAGCCTTTTGTTTTCCGTTCTATTGATTGTAAGCCAGTCGGCTTTCTCACACTCATCTGTTGCACAAAAAATCAGCCATAATATTGTGGGTGGAGTTGAAGCCGCACGGGGCGAATTTCCCTGGATCGTATCTTTGCAGGATAAATCAGGATGGGCGTATTGCGGGGGCAGCTTAATTGATAAGAAGTGGGTGTTAACCGCTGCTCATTGCTTAAAAAATGGTCCGCCGGATCTTGTGATTGTGGGACTTTACTCAATGACAGATGAAACGGGCGCTGAGGTTCATGCTCCCGGTCGTATCATTGTTCATCCAGGTAAAAAATATTTTTCGAATGATTATGATTTTGCATTGATCGAGCTGAAAGAAGCGTCGGCTCTTCCGACTGTGGCTCTCAACAAAGAAGAAATCACAGTTCCTTCCGATTCTTCGGCTCTAAAGGTAATGACGACAGTTGCCGGCTGGGGAACTTTGAAGTCGAACGGCACGACGCCCGATATCTTGAATAAAGTGGATGTTCCATTGGTGCCGCAAGAATCTTGTAACAAAGTTTACTCACCATTTGGTTATGAAGTGACGGACCGCATGTTGTGCGCAGGTGTTGAAGCGGGTGGAAAAGATTCTTGTCAGGGCGACAGTGGTGGTCCGATGGTGATCAAGTCGGAAAATAAAGTTCTGTTAGCAGGTATCGTAAGCTGGGGAATGGGCTGCGGTGACGTTGGTTATGCAGGCGTGTATGCGAAAGTAAACTCGGTGACTGAATGGATTAAACAAACAATAGGTGCGGAGGAACCTAAACCTTAGTCCAGTACTGGACCAAGAAATAGAAAATACCCAAATTGGAACTAGCCTTTGAGCCCCCTTTAAATTCATTGAACAATGTCTAAGCACATTTATTTTTGAAGGATTCAAAAAGAGAGGACACGGACATGAAAGTTTTGAACTACCTATTAGTAGCAGGTCTAGTATTTACGGGTGCAATTTCTCAAGCAGCTCCAAAGTTTGGCGCGAAAATCGTTGGCGGCGAGGAAGCAGCGGCGGGTGAGTTTCCATATATCGTTTCTCTTCAAGGTTCTTACGGCGGTCACTTCTGCGGTGGTTCTTTGATTAAACCTAACTGGGTTTTGACAGCAGCTCACTGTGTGAAGGGTTCAACAATCAAAGCTATCAAGATTGGTCTTCACAGCCAAAAAGACACAACAAACGTTGAAGTGTTCAAACCAGTTAAAGTTGTCGCTAATGCTGGTTACCCAGGTTCTGGCACTGACTGGGATTTCGCTTTGATCCAATTGGATGGCAATTCTCAATACACTCCGGTTGAACTGAATACGACTGAAATCCAAATTCCTGAGAACAATACGGAATTAATGGCTACAACTGCTGGTTGGGGCGCAACTTCTGAAGGTTCTTATGGTCTTCCAGACAAATTGCAAAAAGTTGAAGTGCCGTTGGTTACTCAAGCTGCTTGTAACAAGTCTTATGCTGGTAAAATCACAGATCGTATGATCTGCGCTGGTTATACTTCTGGTGGTAAAGATTCTTGCCAAGGTGATTCTGGCGGTCCATTGGTCGCTAAAGCTGACGATGGTCAAACTTACCTTATCGGTGTGGTTTCATGGGGTAAAGGTTGTGCTCGTGCGGGGTACCCAGGCGTTTATTCCAAAGTCAACGCAGCAGTTGAATGGGTTAAGACAACGATCGCTGAATAATCTGAGCTTTAAACTCAATTAAATGGACCCGTGGCCTAAAAACCACGGGTTTTTTCATTGCCAAAATGCGCCGTCGGGCGGGACTTGCTTTTCCATTAAAAAAGAGTAAATCCATTAACAGTATGCAAAATAAAGAATTTGATATCTTAGTTGTCGGTGCCGGCATTATTGGAACTTCCGTGGCTGCGGAACTTTCTCGACGTGGCGCTAAAGTGGGTGTGATTGACAAAGGCACTGTAGGTCGCGGTTGCTCTTACGGAAATGCAGGTTGGATGACACCTTGCTTTTCGATGCCTTTGCCAATGCCAGGTATGTTCCTAAAATCAATGAAGTGGTTGGCAAATCCGAACAGCCCTCTGCACATCAAACCATCTTTGTCTTTGGACTTGGCTGCTTGGTTGTTCCATTTCATGAAAGCGATGAACGAAACACAAGCTCGTCGCGCGGTTGAAGGCTTGGTTGTTCTTTCTCAAAAATCCGTAGATGAATACAGAAAGCTCGGCGAGAAATATCCAAAAACTCGTTTCGAGCAAAAAGGTCTTTTGATGGTTTCCCGCACTAAAGAAGGCGTGGCAGCAGCTGTCGAAGAACTTGAATATGTTCGTGGTGTCGGCGTCACTGGTAAGCAAATGACTGGTGAAGAGATCATGGCTTTCGAACCTGCATTCCGTCCGCCAATGTTGGGTGGTGTTTACTTTGACCAAGAAGCTATGGGCGAACCGTTCCAGGTTGTCCAAGCAATGGCAGACGAAACTCGCAAACACGGTGGCGAAATCATTGAAAACTGCGAATTGATCGATCTTGAGATGAGCGGGGGTAAAGTAACTAAAGCTCTCACTTCTCAAGGCGAAATCAAATTTAAAGAAATCGTTATTGCAACGGGCAGCTGGTCGAAATCTTTGGCGAAAATGTTGCAACTAAGAATTCCAATCTTGGGTGGTAAAGGTTACGCGATGATCGTTCCTAAATTGGAGAAACAACCAAAGTATCCAATCATGTTCATCGAAAAGAAGATCGCTATCACTCCACGTGAAAACTCTTTGCGTATTGCAGGAACGTTGGAACTTGTGGATCAAGATTTTTCGATCACTCAACGACGTGTCGATAACATCAAAAAAGGCGCATCGGAATTGTTGTACCTTCCAGAGCAATTGCAAGTGGAAGAGCTATGGGCGGGTCTTCGTCCATGTACACCAGACGGCGTTCCATTGATCGGTTACCATAACAAGATCTCAAACATGATGTTGGCAGTAGGTCACCAAATGCTGGGTCTGCAATCAGGCGCCGGTACTGGTTTGCTAGTAGCCGACTTGATCGACAAAAAGAAACCGTTCGTAGACCTAGAAATCTTCGCTCCAAACCGTTTCTAAAGGTAACAGTTCCCTTTTTTAGTTTATTTCAAGAGCCCGGCTAAAACCGGGCTTTTTTTTAATTAATTCCTGCGATCACTCGCGCTTCGCCGCGTGCGTGTTCAGGGAATTCTTGATTGATCATCGAATTCAGGTTTTCTCGGTCAGACACGAAGCCGTGAAGTCGGCGTAGGACTTTCAATTTATCTGCTGTGAGATCAAACTCGCGGATGGCTATGCCCACTTGAGCGGAAGTGAACGCAGGGTTTTTACCGGCTTTTGAGTATGATTCTAGGAAGTCGTTCAAGGCGACCCGTTTGTCGCCGACCCATGTTGTTTTTTGAAGTTTGATGAGGAATTCATCCGTCGTTATTAATTTCGATTTTGTGGAAACCAATTGATTCAGGTTGTAAACAGAAAGTTCGGAATTCGTGGGTAGCATGACCTGAAGGCGGACATAGCATGTGCCATCGAGCTCGGTGATTTTTCCATTAGTTATTTGAATCCGACAAGAATAGTCACCTGAGCCACTTAAACTTATTGTTTTAGCTTTCACCGAAGAAACAATCGGAGCCAAAGCACCCGAAGTTTTAGATACTCTGTAAGCGCGAAGAAATCCCTGTCCTGCAGGTACATTTTCGGAATAAACCACTTCGACGTCGGCAGCGAAGCCAAAGATGTTGAGCTTGAGCGTGTCGACAGAGCTTGTGTTTAAAGTGATATCCGTCATTTGCGGATGAAATTCAGCAGGGATATTCGACCATTTCACACGGTTTTTTACACCTGTAACTGCGTCTTGTGTGTCTTGATTGTTGGCGCTGCAGCCGATCGTCACAAGGACGAAAATGATACCGAAAGAAAAATGCAGAAGATTTCTCACACATACTCCGATCAAAAAAAAGGCTGATCAACGATCAGCCTTTTTTGGGCACGCTCTGAATTTTCCAGAGCATTCGAGATTAAACTCTTATTTCTTTTTGCCTTTTGCTTCTACTTTTTTAGCAGCGGCTTTTTCTTCTTTGGCAGCAGCGGCGGCTTCTTTTTTAGCGCCCGCTTTTTTGGCCTTACGCTGTTGGATAATACGATCCAAAATATCGTAAGATTCTTTTTGAAGATCGTTTTCGAAAACGAAGCGATAGAAACCCTCGATCTCAGGGCTTTGACGGAATTTTTTTAGCGACGTTGGCAAGCTTTCAGACTGAACGAAATCAATGGAGCTACCGTCTTTTGAGAGCTTAACTTTATCTGCCATTTTTAAATCCCCTAGTGTTATTAGGAACTTGTACATTAAGGCAAAGCTTTCAGGCAAGCAGAAAATGCCGCGGCGGGCATCTGTTTTATTTTAGTTAGGAGGGAACTAAACCATTGAATTTCCTGGTAAAATACGGGAAATTGGGATCTCAAATCAGGGGAGGGTTTTCAGTGCTAGTTTTAGATGGCAAAGAAGTATCAAATCAGGTTCGTTCCTCTCTTGTTCCCAGAATTGCAGCTTTTAAAACCAAAAACGGCCGCGCTCCTCATTTGGCCGTGATTATTGTCGGTGAAGATGCTGCCAGCCAGGTATATGTTCGCAACAAAAAGGCCTCTTGTGAAAAGATCGGCATGACGTCAACAATCCATGCGTTGCGAACAGATACGACTCAAGAAGAACTCACGGAAATGATCCAAACACTGAATAACGATGCAGATGTTGACGGCATCTTAGTGCAATTTCCGTTACCGAAACACTTAAGCTCCGATGAAGTTTTGAAAACCGTGTCTCCCTTGAAAGATGCTGACGGATTAACATATAGCTCCTTGGGTTATTTCTTTGCAGGTTCTCCATTGGTGAAGCCTTGCACTCCTCAAGGCGTGATGACGATCCTTAAGCATTACAATATTAATGTTGAAGGAATGAATGCGGTTGTCGTGGGTCGTAGTAATATCGTAGGTAAGCCAATGGCGATGCTGTTAAGTGAAGCCAATGCCACAGTGACGATCTGCCATTCCAAAACAAAAAATCTGTCTCAATTCACTAGGAACGCTGACCTTGTTGTGGTGGCTGCTGGCAAGGCGCAGTTGCTTGGTAAAGAAGATTTTAAAAAAGACGCTATCGTGGTGGACGTGGGTATGCACGGCTCCGGCCAGGGTGGAAAGTTGTGCGGCGATGTCAGATTTTCAGAGCTTCAAGGATGGGCCAAAGCTGCAACACCTGTTCCCGGTGGTGTTGGCCCAATGACAATCACAACTTTGCTCGAAAATACTTGTCTGCTGGCCGAAAAAAGAGCTAATTCGTAGCCGTACTTTTTATTTCTTGAGGTTTCTATGTTCACTGGATTTTTGAAAAACGTATGGTACGTGGGTTTGCCAAGTTCTGAATTGGCTATCAACAAAGCACAAGCGCGCAAAATCTTGGGCGAACCTGTGGTTTTCTATCGTGATTCAAAAGGTAAAACATCAGCGATGCGTGACATCTGTCCTCACCGTGGAATTCCTTTGAGCTATGGTAGAGTGGTGAATGATACACTTGAATGCCCGTACCATGGCTGGAAATTTGATGGCAATGGAGTGTGCACAGAAATTCCGTCTCTATGCCCAGATCAAGAATTGAATCCGAATAAAATCAAAGTGCGTAGCTATCCTGTTCATGAAGCTCAGGGGTTAATCTGGGTTTTCATGGGAGACAAAGATTTCGACGTTACCAAAGTTCCGCAACCTCCGGTGATGGATTTCCCTGAAGGTAAAAAGCCAAACCTAACTTACGTCGTAAATTTCCCATGTCATGTGGATCACGCAGTGATTGGTTTGATGGACCCGGCGCATGGACCTTATGTTCATAAGAGCTGGTTCTGGCGTTCGGAAAAATCCATGATCGAAAAAAAGAAACTGTTCGGTCCCGTCGACTATGGTTTCCAAATGATCCGCCATAAACCGTCGTCAAACTCCAAGGCCTATAAACTACTGGGCGGAGTTCCGACGACAGAAATCACTTTCACTTTGCCATGTGTTCGCGTCGAACATATCAAAGTGGGGGAGCGTAAATTCTATTCCTATACGGCTTTGACTCCCGTCGATGAAAAGAACACGAGAATCACACAATTGGCAGTCTGGGACATCCCATGGCTGACTCTTTTAAAACCTGCCGTTGATAAGTTCGGTAAGGTCTTCCTAGGCCAGGATATGGATGCTGTTACTAAGCAACAAGAAGGCCTGAAATACGACCCAAGTCTCATGCTGATCAAGGACGCTGACACTCAAGCAAAGTGGTATTATTCTTTAAAGACGGAATATCACAATGCGATGGAAGAAAAACGCGCCTTCGTGAATCCGGTTAAACAAACGGAACTTCGCTGGAGAAGCTAGGAATGCATAAAATTTGGGGAAGCATTGTCTTTGCGCTGGTTATTGCAAGCCAGGCGCAAGCATTGACTTTAAAGTATATCGGCGAAACGTCGATCGTTACCGGTGCTGAGTTCGATGGCACGACGATTGGGGGGCTTTCTGGTATCACTTATGTGGACGGAATTTTAAATGCTGTCAGTGACGATAAAGGTCGTTACGGCGAGCCCCGTTTTTATCAATTTGATTTTAAGGCCGACAACAAATCTATTTCTTTGATTCCCAAGTCTGTGACCTACCTTAAAGGTCTTCGCAAAGAGGGCCACCGTAAAGCTTTTATGGATGCAGAGGGGCTAGTTGCTTTACCCGGAGGAGATTTTCTAATTTCTTCGGAAGGCAATAACGATTCCAAGCCTCGCTCGATGCCTCGAGTTTTGCGCGTGGGAGCTGATGGTAAATGGAAATCAGATCTGACGATGCCCGACAAATATCTTCCAGAACGTACGGGCCTCCAGAGTAAAGGTGTGCAAAACAATGGTTCTTTAGAGGGATTGTCGGCGACCCGTGATGGAAAGTTTGTCTTCACTTGTCTTGAAGCTCCACTGACTCAAGATATTGATATGGAGACGGAAACAGACGGCGTGATCGTTCGTATTTTAAAATTCGAAGATCGTGGCGCTCAACGGGGCTATTTTACTCCAGCTTCGGAATTTGCCTACCGAGTTGCACCGTACAACGATAACCAAATTGGCCGTGAAGTATTTAAGGGTGTTTCGGAAATCCTGGCTCTTTCAGATAACAAAGTGATTGTTCTAGAAAGAGGGGCTCGTCTGCACGGCAAGGGTTGGAAATACACTGTCAGTTTGTACGTGGCTGACCTGACCAAGGCGACTGATACCCTTTCCATGGTAAAACTTGCAGATCACAAGTACACATTGGCTGAAAAAACTAAATTGGTTGATTTCGAAACTGACCTCGTGAAAGAACGTGGCAAGAAGGACATTCAAAATTTTGAGGCCCTGACGTTCGGTCCTACTCTGCCAGATGGTCGTCGTACTTTGCTGGTAATGTCTGATAATAATTTTTCAAAAAGCGAAGTTACTGAGCTTCTGGTTTTTGCAATTGAAGGTGAATAAAAATGATGACAGTTTGGAGACTTCGCACAGGTGCCGATAAACGCATTCGCAGTGGACATCCTTGGGTGTTTTCAAACGAACTGTCAGTCAGTCCCAAAGGTCTGCCGCCGGGTGCTCCCGTAGAATTGCAAGATGCTAAGGGGCAGTTCGTGGCGCGCGGATACGGTAATCCTCATTCCTTGATCGCTTTCCGTGCTTTGACATTCAATAGCCAAGATAAAGAACCTACAGGTTTCGATTTCCTTCACGATAAAGTTTTAAATTCTTGGAGAGTTCGTAAGGCGGCGGGATTCCGTGGCAGTTTCCGTTTGGCTTTTGGTGAGTCTGATTACATTCCAGGTTTGGTTTTAGATTACTATGTGATCGATCAAGCAGGTAAGCAGGCCCAAGTCTTTGTCGCTCAATTGGTGACTGCGGGAATGGATCTGGCTTTGCAAAATGCAGAAGGCTTCTTTAAGGGCTTGGCTGAAAAAGCCAAAGAGCAAGGTCTTTCACAATTCGATTGGTCACAAACAGCAGTAGTTATTCGTAATGACGTCGGTGTTCGTAAACTTGAAGGTCTAACTGGCAATGAAGCGAAGGTTATTAAAGATCTTTCAGATTTCAAATTAGACCATGTTGAAATTCTTTTGAATGCGGCAGCTGATGCAGGCGTTATCAAAATGAGTTGTGATCTTCGCGAAGGTCAAAAAACGGGATTTTTCCTAGATCAAACCCATAATATCTATTTGGCGATGAACCTCTTTAAAAACTGGGCCAGACAGCAAAAGACTAAAACCGTCCGTGTTTTAGATTTGTGCTGCTACGTCGGTCACTGGTCGACGCAAATCACTCGCGCCTTGAAAGCCGAAGGATTTGAAGTGGAAGTGCATTTGGTCGACGTTTCAAAAACGGCGTTGGCTTTTGCGAAAGAAAATGCAGAACGTGAAGGCGCGAAAGTTACTGTTCACGAGATGGACGTATTGGAAGGTTTAACGAATTTACCGACAGGGCAATATGATATCGTTATTTCCGATCCGCCAGCGTTTATTAAAGCTAAAAAAGATCTTCCCATCGGCAAAGCGGCTTACGTAAAAATGAACACTCATGCGTTCCGTCTGGCGAAACGAAATGGTTTTGTGGCCTCTTGTTCTTGCTCGGGATTGTTAGAAGAGGAAGAATTCCGAGACGCTATTCGCAAAGCATCTTTAAGAAATTACTCTGAAGTGCGCAGTGTTCTACGGGGTGGTCATGCTGCCGACCATCCTACATTGATGCAATTTCCTGAGGGTTTCTACCTTAAGATGTATGTTCATTACATCGTATAATCTCTCTGACATCAAAGCGCTGGACTAAAGGGCTGAAAAGGCCCTGATAGTTTGTCGGATGAAATTTGATTATCCCTGTATTTCCTAAGGCTTGCACTCTGATCTCCCGATAAGTTCAGAGATGAAACAGCTGGTTTGCCAATTCCTAAAAGTGGGTCTGATAGTATCCCTGACTTCGCTTGCTCAAGCGCAGTCGGTGACGCCAATTACAACCTCAACGATTATTCCGACGACTGCGGCTTCACCCGTCGTCACAGCAAACACGACGACAACGGCTACGACCACGACTGGAACAACGACCTTATATCAAATTTATGCGGCTCAAGTTGCAGCTGAAATGGCGGCAGCGCAGACACAAGCGGAAGCTCAAGCAAAGGCGACCCAGCGGGCGGAGCAGATGGCAGCGGCTCTTAAGTTGGGAATTCAGTACTGCCCATTTTTCCGTGAAAGCCAGGCTCAGAAAACTCGAAAAAATATCAACGATATAGAACGACAACTGGGTAAGCAGGCTGACGAATCGTCTTCCAAAGATCGGGCCATCGATACAGCAGAAAAAAAATCGGTTGCGGAAGGAAAAGCTGCAATGGATTTTCCCGAAGCCTGCAGTATCTTCATGAAGGATAATGGGGAGCTTGGGTCTGTTGGTAACAAAGTAATTGCTCAGATCCGGGAAAACCGCTCCGTATTTGCGGATAAAGTCCCTAAAGATATGGGACGTTACTGCAAGAATTACGAATCAATGAACCCTGAACAACGTAATATGTTTTGGGTTTGGGCCATGATGTCCATGGCTTCACATGAATCTTCGTGTGAACCCACGGCAGTGAATAAAAACAATCCTAAAGCCGTCGGCCTATTTCAACTGAATACTGAAACCTGTGGAGATGCGAATCTTAGGGATGGTTTACAAAATGCGGATTGCGCAGTGAAACGTTTGGCTACCGAGATGAGTAAAAGAAATACACTCGTATCGAAAACCGCTAATGGTGAAAATGGCACTTATTGGGCGGTGCTGTGCATGGGTAATGAAAAAAATTGTGGTGATAATGGAGATGCAGCTAAAAATACGTTCGCAATGATCTCTTCCTATCCAGATTGTGGCAACAGTCCCAAGTCCTCAGAGACAAAGGGCAAGGGCAGCCGTGGCACCGCTTCGGAGAAGTCATCCAAGCGCCGTGCTGTAAAATAACTATTTAAGAACTGATGTAATAGCATCCATCAATGTTTTCTTACGAATCGGCTTCGTCAGGAAACTTGTGTTCGGAATCAGTTGCGCGCGCAGCTTGGTTTCTTCAAGTGCATCGGCAGTCACCAATAAGATAGGTCTTTGGGGAAGATTATTCTTAACCTCAAAAGCACGCATTTTTTCAGCGGCTTCAAAGCCGTCCATCAAAGGCATTCGCACATCAAGCACAACGACTTCGGATTGTTTTGCTGTGTAGGCATCTAAAGCTTCTTTGCCATTTTGCGTGTATTTGACGTTCCAAGGTTGGCCATCAAAGTAAGCCATATAAAGCTCTTGGTTTCCCATGTCGTCATCGGCAACTAAAATATTTAAACCGTCAGGAATGACTGGTGCTGCAATTTCCACTTTGGGTTGAGCTGTTTCGCGCGCTTCTGCACGTCTTGCACTTTTTGTATAAAAGCCCGTCGTTGCAAAAACATCTGCCAACGAAAGCGGTGATGAGTCTAAGACGGGATCAGTAAGTCCCGGTGACTTGGTGATGATATCATCTTTTTTACCTAGCAAGATCACGTTACCGTGTTTGTGTAACAGGTCTATATCAGCCGCAGAGCCGATACCCGACGAAGCATCTAGTAAAATCCAATTATTTTGCGGGGAGTGAGAAGATTTTGAGTTGCGGATCTCTGCGACGTAGGAAAGCTTTGAATAAATAATCGCGGGATGCATGCTTAAAGCATCTGCCGACATTTGCAAATTTTTGTCGTCTGAAATCAACGTGAATTCTTTAACTTGATCATCAGGGGAGCGGAACGTTTCCACCCAGTTGGTGCTTTCAATAACTTCAACGTCAAGATCAACACGGAACAAAGTCCCCTTTTTAGGAGTGGACTCCACATGCAGTCGACCATTTAGTTTGTTCACAAGTTCTTTTACGATCGCAAGTCCCAAACCCACGCCGCCCTCAGAGAAAGCAGAGGAGTTTTCCACCTGGAAGAAAGCATCAAAGACTTTGTTTAATTTATCGTCTTGGATGCCGATGCCGGTGTCTTCGATATCGAAACGCAGTGTCGCAATATGACTTTGCTGTTGCTGAAGTTTAGTCACGCGCAAAGTGACGTGGCCGTCACTTGTGTACTTGCAGGCATTCCGCAGGAGGTTCAATAGAATTTGACGCAAGCGACTTGGATCGAAATTTATAACCGCAGGCAGGTCAAAAGCAAACTGCGAATAAAAACGTAAATCCTTTTTCGCACAATCACGTCCTGATATTTTAGAGATATCCGTCAGGAAGTTGATAAGATGCATTCGCTTGGGTTGCACCTGGAGTTCATTCGTATCGGCTTTTGCTAAATCCAAAAGGTCTTCAATCATTGATAACAAATGATTGCCTGAGGAGCGCATGCTGGAAAGATAATCATGAATCCGCTTGTCAGTGTCTTTCTCTTCACAAAGATCCACCATGCCCAGGATCAAATTTAGCGGAGTACGAATTTCGTGAGAGATATTACCCAAGAAGCGGCTCTTTGTAACCAAGGCCTCCTGGAGTTCTTGATGGGCTTGTTCTAAATCGTGCGTTTTTTCGATGACCAAACGGCTGACGCGACGATTTTGTTGAACCAGAACCCAGAACAAATAAGAAATGATCAAGGTGATCAAAATACTCATGATGCCTGTGATCGTGGAGGCGCTCAGTCCCTCAGCCTTTTGAAAGTTAAAATGGAAATGGACTTTCAAAGTCGTTTGCTGGGGCTCACCTAAACGCAAGGTCTGCAGCAGACTGTCATCACGCCCGATGTGCTTATTGATATTGCCGACACGAATCGACTTGTTATTGCCATCGGAAGTAATGATCCAAGAGTCTCGGCTTTTAGTATCTTCAATTTCTAACGATTCACTAGAGCGCAGATCGATCTTTTCAAATAAAGATAGCAGAGGTGCTGTAAAGACGAAATAAACGTTTTCACGGCTGCGTGACTGTAAAACATAGGTGATTAAGGGAACGCCTTCGCGTTCGTGCAAAACGGCACGACTATATTCCTTATTTTTGATGATCTCCTCGATACCACGAATGACCGGTTCCGAAGTCATCGTCTTACTTTTGTTTTCAGGTACCTTGGAATTAGGTGTATTAATTCTTGAGACCAATCTCAATTTAGGCGGGGAGGCTGTTCTTTGCCCGACAATTTGGAAAATCGAAAAGCGCTGAAATACTGTGTAACGCAAAGACTGACCCAAGAAAGCCATGTCCCGGTAATAGTCTGCGGGACGAGTTCCGATGTATTCCTCATACGATTGAATTCTTAGGATGCTGTTTGAGAGTAAAAGATCCAAAGATTGAATCATTTCGCGGGAGCGCTTAACTGATTCCGCACGCTGATCAGATTGCTCGCGATCTAACATTCGCTTGTGAATATAGAACGATAGGGAAAGGCCGCAAATAAGCGTTAGAACAGGAATCCACAGGAAAATCCGGCGGGTTTTCTTCAGAATGATTTTGACTCCAGTACGCTTCATCGTCTTACTCTCACAAACCAGAATGTAAACAATGTTAATTGGGTTTGAAGGTTTCTTCAAACCAATTTAAATTCACCATATAATCCGTTTGTTAATTTAATGCAAATGAAGGAGCAGCAAGTGAATACCGAAAATGACTTAGTCGTCGTCTGTAAACAGTTGAAAACCCTGTCAGGCTTTGACTCACATGCTTTTAATCATTTATTAGAGGATACAACGGCCAGTACCGTACTGCGTATTTTAGCTCGTTTTTCAGTTTCATTAAACGAAGCCATCCCCGCACTGGAGCGTGGTAGCAATTCTGGCGAGTCCGAAGTTGTTTGGAAAGCAGCGCACAAACTGGCAGGTTCCGCAGAAATGCTGGGATTTAAAGAGTTTGGGAAAAAGTCTAAAGATCTGAGCTGGCAATTAAAACAAACAGACCATATTGGTGATAGTGGAGAAGAAGTAGCTTCCTACATTGCACAGGCGCGACAGTTGTCTTCGCACCTGGAAAATGCATTTCCTAATCAGAAGAACTATCTTTCATAGTTGCTTTATAACCGGCGCTTAAAACAGTTTCTACTTTGACAGTACTTTCACTGATTTTCTTACGCAAGTGGCTGACGTGAGCGTCGACGGTTCTTTCTGTCACATATTTTCCAACGCCCCAAACTTGATCAATAAGTTGCTCGCGGCTAAATACCTGACCCGGGCGCCCACAAAGAATTTTTAGAATTTTAAATTCAAAGGGTGTGAGTTCAATTTGCTGATTTCCCACCTTTGGATTGCGCAGTTCCACACACATGCGATTTGAATCAATATACAAATCACCCAATTGAACTTGCTGAGTATTTTGTTGATAAGATTTTACTGCGCGCAGTCTGGCATCGACACGAGCCCGCAGCTCGCTTGAATTTGGTGGTTTTGAAATATAGTCATCTGCACCAATACCGAATGCTGCCACTTTGCTGATAATGTCATCGTCAGTGCTCAAAATGATAATTGGAACAGCCTTGGCTTTGAAAGAGTCCTTCAAATCAGGAAGAATCTTCATCCCGTTACCGTCTGGAAGTGAGATGTCCAATAGTACCATATCGAAACTATCACGGCCGGTCTGCACTATATTGAATGCATCAGCAATAGATTCGGCTTGAGTAAGAACGTGATCTTTCAGGACCGAAGTCAGATAAATAAAAAACTCAGAACTGTCTTCGACGCAGAGAATTTTTGCCATACAAAAGGATTTAAGCAGTGTTTTGCGAAATCATCAATTCATTTTAGCACGAAACCAAAGTGTAGGACCGATGATTAACAAAGTGTGAGGAGGTAGCCATGGACACATCACTGGCACTTGAAAACCAGATTACCAACGCTGTTCTATCTAATATGACATTGGAAGCAGCAGAAGCTTACCGTTTTTTAGTAGTGGAAGATGATATGGGCCAATGGGCCTTGTGGGAGAATATTATTCTTTCCACGTTTCCAAATGCAAAAATTGATTTCGAGACCTCAGAAGCTGGAGCAGAAGCTCTTCTGCGCCATTCGTTTCATACAGAGAAACCTTACGATTTAGTTATCTCTGATGTATTTCTTGACGGAGAAGATACAGGTATTGATTTATGGGAGAGGTACGGAGAAGTGTCTGATCACTTCATATTCGTCAGCAGCATGAGTTTATCAAACTTTGATGCGTTGGTGCATTCAGCACGAAATACAACCAATAATCTGCCTTTCTATATGCAGAAGCCCTTGCAGGTTCAGAATTGTAAGGAAGTCATTCAAGCACTTTTATAAGTAAAGAAGTATGAAAACGATTAACCACAGGAGGACATAGCATGAACAATGTAGAACTAAGAACTGAAAACATCGCCCTTCCCGAAAAAGATCAATTGCTCGTCTCATGTGGCCGCGTTTTAGATAAGCTCGCTGCAAGCGCACCTTCAGATAGCATCATGAATATGGCCGTAGATTTTGACGGTGAAGACTTTATTATTGATGTCGAACTGGTATCAGGAGAGATGCAATTCTCCGTCGTAGCCGATGCGAAAAGTCCGTACATGGCTTTAGAAAAAGCCGTGAAAGAAGTTTCGGACAGAATCAAAAAGTGGTCAGCTACACGCCAAGTTGAGACGATGCCAGCTACGATTCACTAGACGTCGTTGTTGTCAGAGTCTTTCGAATCATGAACAAGGAAGAGTCATGAAAAAAAGAATTTTGATCGTCGAAGACGATTTAGCTCTTAAGCCCATCTGGGAACATATTCTACGCCGTCAGTTCACGGAATACCATTTAGATTGGGCCGTTAGCTGCGAAGAAGCGCAGAAGCTTGTCAGTTCCTCGATAGTTCACGAAGCTCCCTATTCTTTAATAGTGACCGATTTATTCCTTTCAGGAGCGGGCACAGGCTTGGACCTGGTCCGCTTCCTGGCACGGGCTGTAAAATCCAGCCCCATCGTACTAGTATCCGTCGTAGAAGAAGCGGCCCTCCGAGAAAAATATGGTGATTTGCTCTCCAATATGCAGGTGCTTACAAAACCCATCAGTGTCCCGCAGTGTGATCGTGCCCTGGATACAATATTTGGAGTGGATATCGCACCTTCCAATTAGGGCGGTCGATCATGCAAATCCAAACACCCATAAAAAAAGTTATTCTAATAACAGGCTGTAACTCCGGACTGGGAAAAGCCATCGCGGAGAGGCTTATCCGCTCTGATCAATATCGACTTGTGTTAACGGCAAGATCGCGGTCCTTTGGTAGTTTATGCGAAATATTCCCTGCCAATGAAAACACACTGTTGGTCCCCTTGGATGTTACCGAAGAAAGTGAAATTTCCTCGGTGGTGAATAAGGTCTGTCGTCATTGGGGGCGAATTGATGTGTTAATTAACAATGCAGGAGTTTGCTATCGTTCGGTGGTCGAGCACATGGACTCCAGTGCTGAAGACCTTCAGATGCGAACTAATTTTTTTGGTCCTGTGAATTTAATGAAGGCGGTCCTGCCTATTATGCGTGAGCAAGAATGCGGGCATATTATTAACATCTCATCAGTTAGCGGTATGGTTTCTATGCCAACGATGGCTTCCTACAGTGCCTCTAAACATGCGTTAGAGGGAGTGAGTGAAGCTTTGTGGTATGAATGCAGACCCTATGGCATTGATGTTAGCATTGTGCAGCCGGGATTCATTAATTCTCCAGCGTTCAAGAATGTCCTGTTGTCGCGAAAAGCACGTTTAAGTTATGAACTGCACGGTCCCCATTCGGAGTACTACGATTCGATGACTCCATTTATTGAAAAATTGATGGGATATTCTTTCACAAGTTCAGAATCCGTGGCTCGACAGATTCAAAAATTAATCGAGAAAAAAAATCCACCTTTAAGGGTCAAGGTGACTTTGGATGCAATAGTCTTTGGCTTTTTACGCAGAGTGATCCCAGGATCGATTTTTCACAAGGTGATGTTTTATTTTCTGCCCCAGTCTAAACATTGGGGAAAATAAAAAAATAGGGCTCAGCGGAGGGACCACTGAACCCACGGAGGAAACTTTCACTTAAACCTATTGTACCGGAGTCGCCACAGGTTGCTGTGGGGAAGCTGCGGGCATTTGGTTTTGCTGAGCAGCGTTCATCTGTTGAATATGAGCTGCTTGTTGTTGAGCTTGCTGCTGTGCTTGTGCCGCTGAAACCTGTGCGATCTGAGTAACTACGCTTTGCGCGTGTTGGGCTTGTTGATGATAGTAGTTCAACTTGGCCACATACTCTTTCAAGGAAAGGTTTTCTTGTTTTAGTACCACGGACTGAGCCAGCGCCTGTTGCAAGTGGCTGAAATAGTCTTGAGCTTCCAAAGACTTTTTATCTAGCGCAATCTTCATTTCAACGATCTTGGTTTCGGCGACAGAAGTTAAATTGTTCAGTACTTCATTTTGTTGTTGAGCCGATGCTTCTACTTCACTGAAAGAGGCAGAGATTTTTTCGATCTCTTCATTCAAAGACTTAACAGTGTTGTCGCGCTCTTCGATAGTCGCCATCAAGTCAGCATTCGCAGTTTCAAGATCTGTTTTTTCTTGGTTTAACTTTTGAATATCCGCTTGGAATCTTTCGTACTGTTGTTCCCACAAGTCTTGCTCACGAGCCCATGCCGATTTTGCTTTCGCAAATTCCATGGCCGTTTCGTCTTTTAAAGCGCGAGTCAAATCTAAGTCGCGTTGAAGAATTTTGTTTCGTTCAAACATGGACTGAGAATATTTCTTTTCTTCGCTTTGAATTTGTAAAGCGCGGGCTTTTAAGCCTTGAATCTCAAGTTGCAGTTGCAGACTTAATTCTAATGACTTAGCGAGGTCCGATGACATCTTGGCGTTGTTCGCGCGTTCTGCGCTGAGTTGATCCGCCAACAATTTCATCTGTGCATCCAACGTTTCAGATCCGTAAGAAACGCTCTCGAGATTTTTAATTTTCTCGCGTAGTTCTTCTTGTGAACCTTTCAAGCCAGAATTGAATTTCTTCATCTGCTCTTGCATTTGCTCGTATTTGGGTTGAATTGGATGATTGCCATCCGCATCAGTATTACTGAGCTCGTTAAGTTTATTACAAATTTCATCAAATATTTTTTCGTGCTCTGGAACTGAAGAATTTGTCATAGACTTTATTCTGGTCTACGGACCGAAGTCCGTCATTCAATTTTATTGACAAGACTAATGGCTCTCGATTTAGGTCCAGTGTGGAGGTTGTTAATGATCGTTTCTAAGTGTTTTCGTTATGTCATTGCTCTGGTTTTTACTTTTAATACTGTTGCATTTGCACAGTCGCCTGATGTCCTTGGAATGAGTGAGACCAAACAACCTCAACAAGTTTCAGAATATATTTTTCGCTCGTCACCGAAAGAATCTTTGATCAGTGTGCAACTTTTAGGTGCTGTGAATAAGCCGGGTATCTACTACGTTCCGCCTTCAACAGATTTGTTGAAACTAATCACTTTGGCGGGGGGATCTAATAATGGTGGTGACATGTCTGAAATTACCGTCAGAAAACTGGAGCCAAAATCATGGGCTGAGATTAAATCGAAAGCAGTGAGCGAATATCAAGGCGCCTACGAGGTTGATGCTGAAAAAGTGATCAAATATGGTGGCGCGAAACAGTTGAAGCTAGCCCAAGATGATTTTATTTATGTTCCTCAAAAATCTTATATGGTCAGTGGAGACGCAACTCGCACGATCACTGTCGTATCTTTGGTTCTGGGCATTGCTTTGACGGCGTTGTTGATTAACAAAAATTCTGGTCACAATGGGGTTCATTTTCAATGATTCACGCCAAGGACGCCCGCATTTTATTTTTAATAAAATCCCTGGTGCTGTTGGCGTTCCTTTGCAAAGTATCTTTGGGCGGCTTGCTGCCCATTCCACGCGAAGTTCCCTATTTGATTTTTCAACAGGGGATGCATCCTTATATTAATGTGCTTTTAACTTTCTTGTTTGGTGTGCCTTTGGCTTTGTTGTGGTTGCGAGTTCGCACCCGCCAACACTTAAGTGGATTCTATAAGCTCTTTGTTTTCTTTCTTATGATCATCCTGGCCGTGCAGACTTTGCTGCAGGTCTATTATGTGAACCCGGATGAATCAGCGGTCATGCAAATCGGCGCGATGATGGTTTCACTATTCATGGTGGGCCTTTACGGACTTGTCATCCCCAGTTTGTGGAATGTTCAAGACTTTCTAAGGTTTGTGCAGCGTTGGACAGGTATTTTAGTTCTGCTATCATTGGTCGTTTTAATTGTTTCCCCCGGAGCCACGTTTAAGGGTGGACGTTTTATCGGCACATTTAAACACATCCCCCATATGGTGACTTGTGCGACGACGGCCTTTGTATTCTCCCTTGGCACTTTTCTGATGGACTCAAAACTGAAACATAAGATTTGGAGTGTCTTGATACTGCTGGCGAGCTTCTTGGTGATTATTCTAACGGGTACTCGATCTTCGGCGGCAGCAGCGATGTTTGCCTTTCTGCTCACTTTGATTTTGCATGAAACACGTACAACTAAAGGTCGTATGTTTAAGTTCGGTGTTGTTTCGTTTTTGCTAAGTTTTAGTTTGTTCTTTGGCTTGCAGACCTACGAACTTGCCCACGACATCGCGACGGGGCATTCCTCATTAGGGGGCAGGCAGGCTCAAGACGGAGTTGCTTCTCGTTGGGAAGAAGTCGAAAGGGGCGCCGAGATCTTTAAACAGGAACCTTGGTTGGGACACGGTCTGATGTCGAAGTTTGCATCGGGCAATGATGTCGATGTTTCAAATTATAACTCGTTCAAGGATCCCCATAATATTTTCGTCTCTGCAGGAGTTGTGGGTGGTTGGCCTTTATTAATTCTTGCTGCCATCGCGTTGGGGTTCATGACTATCGGTGCGCTGAAGGCATTAAAAACTTTCAGCATCGCCAAACGCCAGGTTGCCATTTATCTGCTCGCGCATATTCCTATCTTAGTGATCTATCATGTTCATCTTTCCATTGGTGGAATGGCGGATCGTCTGTACTGGTTGGTATTTGGCTTTGTTGCCGCCGCCGTGTTTGAAGGCGTTTCGGTGAAGTCTCCTAAAGCTCCAAATCAGTGCCCAATAAGGTCTGCTGACCAAGATTTTGCCATCTATTCTGCGTAAAACCGACTTCAGAAGTATTTCAACCGGGCACGGATAGTGCTTTAAAAACGGCGTCTATTTGAATTAACCCTGAGGATTCATTATGAAAAGGTCTCTTGTGTTCGTGTTCAGCGTGGGAATGATGTCGCTAACGGCGTGTGGAAATAACGGATTTGAAACCGTTAAAGCAGACTTAGTCGATGCGGTTACTGCGAACGAAACGGTGCCTACGGTGGATGATTGGCATGCCTCACAAAGCAATCCTGAAAAATTATTTCCTAAATGGAAAGAGATGATCGCCAATAAACAACTGACAGGTGCGGAGGTTTGCGAATCTTTGAAGGCATTGAAAGATGAGGACCTTGCCTTGATGGAAGAACAATTAGATGAAGCATCCAACGCCGAGATGTTGAAAGACTGTAAAGAAGAATTGGCTCTTCGAATTGACAATTATTTCTTAAACGACCGTGCCAATATGCCGTCTAATCTGGGTAACTTTTTTGAAGATGAAATTGCAAAAGCTGAACCCGTTCAACATGCGCAGTCTGCAAAAATGTTAACATCTGTCTCTGGTTCCTCAGCTAAAGTTTTTCCAAACAATATTCAATACCGTGACACATCGAATGGCTACTATGCGGTCAATGCCGACGTGGCTCCGGGTGAAGTGGTTTTGACTTTCGACGATGGTCCTTCTGAAAAATACACAGAGATCATTTTAAAGACTCTCAAAAAGATGAACGCCAAAGCAATGTTCTTTGCCCTAGGTAAGCAAGTTATTGCCAATCCTGCAGTGGTTAAGATGGTCGCTGCCGATGGTCACTCTTTAGGTGGTCACTCGATGTCTCATCGTTGTTTGGCAGCAAAAACAATTTGTAAGAACAATAATGGTGGCAAGATGTTGTCACTGAGTGAAGCGACAAAAGAAATTTCTGGCAGTTTGAATGCCATTAGAAACACGATTGGATGGGTGGACCCTTTCTTCCGTTTTCCATATGGAGAATATGATAAGAGTTTGACGTCTTACTTGAACGCGAACGGTATTGGTAACTTTTATTGGAGAATCGATTCCAATGACTGGAGAAAACAAACGAGCTCCACATTGGTTGAAAAAACTATGTCACAAATTAAAGCCGCAGGAAAAGGCGTGATCCTATTCCACGACATCCAACAGAGAACTGCTGAAGCCCTTCCAGAGATCTTGAACCAGCTTTATAACGGCGGTTACAAAATTGTTCTAATTAAACCTAAGAATGTTATGACGGTACCAGTCAATCCTGCGCCGTAATTTGTGCTGGGCCGCGCTTAAAAGTGCGGCCATTCCCATTTCATCATCTTAATCCTCATTACAGAAACGACACAGGCCATCCTTGTGAAAGGATGGCAAAACTATATGGTCGCGGGGGATTGGGATTATGAATGATCCACATTTAGAGCCAGAGCTGAGCGTTGGCGAAATCATGAAATTATATTTGTCACACTGGCGGATGTTCGCGGTTTTTACGACCGTTTTATTCACCGTTAGTATGATTATCTATGCGGTTAAAATTCCCTATGTGGCGACTACGTCCATAATTTTTAATGACTCCCAAAATTCCTCGGTTCAAGCCTTTTCAACGCAATTTTTTGGATTAAATAAATCCCTGCAAGAATCTAAAAAAGGCAGCAGCCTGTTATCCAAGCATATTGAATATTTGAAAACACGAGAGTTTTTTGAAGCGGTCCTGGCTAAGATCCCTGAACGTGGTGAATCCGGACAAATCTCTCTGGAAGAACGCAAGGGTTATGAAAACCTGCGTGACAAATATCTGAAGAACATAACTGATTCCCCTGAAAGTAAAATCGGAGTTTTGCAAAAAATAGATCGTTGGACCAAGGCACAATTGGATTCTGATTTCGAAATTAAAATTACGGCTTCAACTCCAGATCGCGCGACATCGTTATTTTTGGTCAACACAGTTGTTCAAACCGCAAGTGAGCTTTTAAAAAAGCGGGAGCTGGAGGAGATCAATCGTGTCGAAGCATTTATGGACGAGCAAAAGAAAGACGCCGATCAAAAGCTTGTCACTATAGGCAAAGAATTAAGCGAAGTTCAAAATCGCGAACAAAATCTTTTACCATTGGCCTCCAAAGATAAAATCGGGGATTACGTCAGTGAACTTTTAGTTCGTGCCAATGAGCTCAAGCTAAAAATCAATCAGAATTCAAAAATGATCGCTTACCTGAATAAAGATCGCACGCCGGGGTCTGCAGATAATTCGATGTATGGCGTTGGTGGTCAGATTGAAAACCTAAAAAATCAAAACGATATCATGAAAGATCAGCTGGGACAGATTCAGGCATCGATCAATAACTTAAAATCTGAATCCCGTGAGCTGCCATTTCAGGCGCAAATGGCCGAGGATCTTAAAAAGAAATCGGAATTGGAATTTGCCAGATACAAAGAGCTTTCGACGGCGCTGGCAAAACTTGAGGCGCAAAAGCTTTCCATTGGAAATCGTTTCGAGATTCTTGAATCGGCCCGCTGGGAAACTACAGTTCCGCAGATTGGATTGCTGGCGCTGGCATTGTTAAGTGTCTTAATCAGCCAATTTGTGGGGTCTTTGATTATTTATTTCCGCTACCTGTGGAATCCGAATGTTATTACGGCGGAGGCGTCTCGTAACCTGGTTGTCTTTGACGGTCACTCATTGGATCCTCGCGTGATTATCGAAAACTCAAAAATTAAATTGAATCTGAAGCAACCCGAAAAAGACGAAACAGTGAGCATTTTATGAATAAAGTAAAACGTACCTTCGGTTCAGCTGCTGCGATTTTATTATTGGCATCATGTGGAAATAACGTCGGTCAACAGATTCAAAATACAGTTCAAATAAATAAAGAGGCTTCGTCGTTAGCAGAGTGGGATGCCTCGCCCTCGAATCCCGAAAACGTGTTTCGCCAATGGCGCCAGGACAACAAAGGTCAAGAAGCCGTCGATAAGCTTTCAGCGCAAATCTGTGGAAAGCTAAAAACCCTGGACGGATTATCGCTGACGATTTTCGAAAACGAAATTCGCAACGAAACGAATCAGCCTCTTGTCATGCCTTGCAAAAAAGAACTTTTGGCACAGCTTGAAAGGCACTACACGGCAGAGCGTGGAACTTTGAAAATAAAAGTGAATGCATTATCGCAGGCTCCTTCTGGGAATAACTTTAAGTTTCCAGATAATGTGCAGTATCGCGATGTTTCGAAGGGTTATTACGCCAGAGCCGGAGATGTGGCGGCTAAAGAAATCGTCTTAAGTTTCGATGATGGACCAAGCCCTGAATATACCATGTCTGTTCTAAGATCCTTGAAAGAGGTAAATGCGAAGGCTCATTTCTTTCAACTGGGTAAAAGCATCATGCAGAACTCGAACGTCACCAAAGCGGTTGCAGCTGATGGCCACGCTGTGGGAACTCATTCTGTCACTCATTCATGTTTAGCGGCCACGCCTACCTGTGAACGGCTTATGTATAAAACATTGTCCTTTACTGAAGCGGTCGCCGAAATCAAGGGCGGGCACCAGGCGGCCTTTGATGTATTGGGTTTTGTTGAGCCGTTCTTCCGCTTTCCATATGGGGAGGTGGATGCGGAGCTGCGTAACTTCCTAAACGCTAATTCGGTGGCTGAGTTCAACTGGAACATCGATAGCGAGGATTGGAAAGCCCAAACCAACGAAGATCTTTTGAAAAATACTCTAAATCAGATCGACCGAAAGGGCCGTGGGATTTTACTTTTGCACGACATCCACCGCAGAACTGCGGAGATTCTTCCACAACTTTTAGCCGAGCTTTACAACCGTGGCTTTAGCGTAGTACTACTCCAACCTACGGATGCCAACGCCAGATTCAACAGTCGCTTAGTGAAAAAGCCAGTTCCTTAGGCGATAGTTTAGGCCCTGCCAAGGTTGGTTCCGTTTTTGGATTTGGAAATGAAAACGGATAAAGATCGGCCATCGACGTGGGTGAAATATAAAGAGGGAATGTGCAACGGGTGTCATGGGCACTGTTGCACTATGCCTGTTGAAATCAAATTGTCAGACTTGATCCGTCTTGGGGTGACAGACGAAGACGAAGCTGCCAGCGGAGTAAAAAAACTCTCCAAACGCCTTATCAGAGAAAAAATAATCGTTTCCTACAGAAGTGGCACCGAGTTCTTTATGCTATCCTCACGCCCTAATGGCGACTGCCTGTATTTGCACCCCATCACACGCCTATGTACGGTCTACGAAAAACGCCCCGATACGTGCCGAGAATTCCCCAAAATAGGCCCTCGCCCAGGCTTCTGCCCGTTAGGCCCTAAGCGGAGCTGAGGCAGGCCGTTCGCTGCCCAAAGCTTCAGAGGGAGAATGTCGATAGTTTGGACAGCGGAGGCCCCTAGCGCGGCACTGTCTCATAATGGGCTTCGTGGAAACGAATTTATCAGGGGCCCGCATGGCACAAGGGCTGCTCTTATATCCGGTAGGAATAGGAGCTTTTTATGAGCCTGAGGGATAATAAACTAGAAATTGCAATAGTGGTGGTGGGGCTGGTCCTCATTGGCAGCGTGGGCAATTTGTTTAAAGCCCCTGTTCAAAGAGCTCTTCAGAATAATGAAATCAGCTTCGAGATGATTCGTCCAAAGTCCATTTTGGCGGCATTGTTTGATTTAGGCGGCCGCGAGGTGGCTCGTAACTATGTAAACCCTTTCGGTAATAAGAAACCGACAGAAGAAGCTAAAACAATTCCTAACACCGAAGATAAAACAAAGTCCGCGGCTCCGAATAAGACAGCTCAGAAAAAAGCTGAAGAAAAGAAACCCGAAGATAAAAAAACAGAAACGGAAATCCGTGTCGTTGGCACTGATCCTGGTTTCAAAGCCGGTGGCAGTGATGGCGCAACGGGTGGTGCAGTGGGTGCTGCATTCATCACGGGTGGTACGACAGCGACAGACGGTAACAAGCAAGCAACAGATAAAGATAAGCTAACAGCTAATCAATGGCGCTCATTGGTGTTGGGCCAGCCAACAAAAGAGAATGTTAATAAAATGGTTGTTGCTTACATGGATAAAGAGCTTAACGACAGTGAATTTTACGGCATCGTGAACGAGCTTTTGAAAAACAGCAACACAGAGACTCAGTCTTTAGGTTTATCGGCGGCAAGTTCGTTTTACTCTTCCACGGCATTCAACACTGTGGCAACAAATTACAAAACGCTTTCGACAGAGAATCAAACCGCAGCAATGGCTTATATGTTAGGTTTTGCGAATGCGGGTCGGTTAAGTGCATTGGCAAGTTCTCTCAAGAACTCAGACTCCGAGGTCGTTGCTTTGGCTGCTGAGGTGGTGGTTAAGGGTTATAACTCGGCAAAATCGGGAACAACGACAAGCAGCACTCGTTCCCGAGGTGATGCTTTTGCGAATGCATTAACCAACTACGATCAATTCCGCGAAATATTCAAGGCACTGACGACAAGCTCCAATGCAGAAATTGCTTCCGCAGCGACCTTCGCTTTGAGTCAAATTCAATCCGGTGTTGCAAGCCTATAAGAGCTGGACAGTTTAAGGGATTTGCGATGACAATAGCTTCATGAAGCTCAGTCATCGCATTTTTATTTTCGTATCTGCTCTATTCTGTGTGTGCGCACATGCAAAGACTGAGTTGCCGCGAAATCTTTCCGATATGGATCAAATCCGTACATTGGAAATTCTCGGTTACGGAACTGCTTCTAAAGTTTTAGGCGATCCGTATCCATTAGGCGGGTATTCTGGAGTTGAACTCGGTGTTTCTACTCAATTCATTCCCGTCAGTGACCTTTCGAACTTAGGAAATAAAACAGAAGATAATGGTGAGCTTTCTTACTACACACTGACCTTGGGTAAGGGACTTTACTATAATATCGATGCCTTTGTTTATTTTACGCCGTCGCTGCAAAGTGAAGAAATGCAGAACTTTGGTGGACAGTTGCGCTGGGGTTTTTATGAGGCATCATTTTTTCCCATTTCATTTTCGGCTTTGCTTTATGCCGGTGGCGCAAACTTCCAAAACCTAGTTAACATCACGACGACGGGTTGGGATGTGATCGGGACAGTGAACATGGAAAACGTCGCGGTGTATTTTGGTGCGGGCCGAGTTCGCGCGCAGGGTAATTTTATCGGAGGCCCGGGTGGTATCACAGCGTCGGGCCAAACCGAGGCTCATGATATTTCCGAGAACCATACATTCTTTGGTGTAAACGTGGAAATTTCCAAAGCCTTTATTGCTTTAGAAGTCGATCGTTATACAGATTCGGTTTACGGCGGAAAACTAGGCTACAGATTCTAGTTCTGTTGAGCTTTTTCAATCAGCTTTGTCGTGGATTTGCCATCGATGAATTGCAAGGACATCACCTGACCACCATAGCTCGTTACGAACGTTCCACCGACGATTTGCTCGATTTTCCAATCGCCACCTTTGACTAAGATGTCGGGTTTAACTTTTTTGATCAGATTTTCTGGAGTGTCTTCAGTAAAGATCACAGAGAAATCCACACAACCTAAAGCTGCCAAGATTTCCGCGCGATCGTTTTCAACTTGAACAGGACGAGTTGGACCTTTGAGGCGCTTCACGCTGGCATCAGAGTTTACTCCCACAACCAGGACGTCACCCAAGGAGCGGGCTTCTTGCAAGTAACGAACGTGTCCTACGTGCAGAAGATCGAAACAACCATTTGTGAAAACGATTTTTTTGCCTTCGGAACGAAGCGGAGCCAAGGCTTCAGCGATATCATCAAACTTACGAACTTGGCCCATGGGAACCTATGCTTTCTTAAGAAGACGGGCACCAGTGATTTGACCGGCGTAGTCTTTATTCATCAAAGCGGACAAAACCGGGAACACAAAGAATCCCGTAGCGATCACTAAAGCGCTGCGAGCAGCCACCTTTAAATAGAACATCCCAGAAGACAAGTCCGCTGGAGTACCTACACGTTGATCAAATGCCCACTCCCCCGGAGTTGCACCCAGAAAGATGCGATTTAAAGATAGATAGATAAATGAAACACCTGCAAAGATCGCAACCGTCGCAAAGTACACCAAGTAATTCTCATCCGGTTGAGTCAAGTTTGCCACAAGATCAATTCTAGCGATAGATACCAACAAGATCAGGCACAGAAGGCTGGCCGCCATAACAAGCATTCCATCCAAAAGGCCCGCAGAGAAACTGAAAACCGTGTTTTTGTATTCTTCTTTAACTTGCGCTGTGATTTTAGTTTTTGACTTTTCATCAAATTCCAAACGGCGATTTTTTTGAAGAGTCTTAAGGATCTCATCCACCGCAGCTGTCGAAGAGGACGGAGATGCTTCGCCGCCCACTTCAGTCAGGTAACCGGGAGCAGAAGGAACTTGCGATGTTGTAGTTGGACCAGACTTTTTGCGAGGAAGCGGTGGACGAAGTGGGTCCACGGAGTTTTCCTCGATCAATTCCAAACCTTGGTTTTTCAAAAGAGTAGGAGATGGGGAAGCGGAAAAAGAATCAGCATCCGTTTCAAATTTAGCGGGTGCCGCTTTCTTTTTATGGAAACCTAGACCATCCGTCAGGGGCTTGAACTCAAACTCTTCGAAAGGATCCATTCCTTCTCCTTTAAACCATCAGATCAAAGTCATACTTTAGGACTGATACCAGGGCCATGCAAGCCGTTTCAACTCGCAAAACCTGGGGTCCCAAGGTGACTGGATGAAGGCCTAGGTCCTGGAATTTTTGAACTTCAGAGTGGGAAAAACCGCCCTCACTGCCGACGATAATCCAAATGTTGGAAATGCCAGCGGGGTGGGATTGCTTGGCTTTGGAGACGTATTCTTTAATGCTAAGCGTTGATGGGCCTTCATATGCAAATAGACCCACAGAAGAGTCATTTTGGTTAATGATTCCAGCCAGCTTATCGAAGTTCATGACAGGGTGAACCTTCATCAGGTCACCACGGCCCGATTGTTGAGTCGCCGATTTGACGATTTTATCCCAGCGCTCAGTTTTGTTTTCAGAAATTTTTTCGCCAGAGCGAACAAAACTGAATTCAGAGAAAAACGGTTGGATCGACTTTACACCCATCTCCACAGCCTTTTCCATAACCGCATCCATGACAGGAAAGCGTGAAACAGAAAGTACCAAGTGCACATGGGGAGTTTTCAATTGTGGTATGTCACGCTCTTCGATGATGCGAGCCACGGCTGCTTTTTTTGAAACCTGCGTGACTTCGACAAAGTAGGCCTTGCTGTCTTCAGTCAAGACTTCGAATTTCGAGCCTTCTTCCTGACGGCAGACATCGAAGATGTGATGGAATACATCTCCCGTGAAATTAACCTGATCTCCGAAAAGATCTTTTTTGTCGATCCAATAGCGTCTCATCGAAAAATACCTTACGCGTTTTCTGTAGATTTAGCCCAGTATCCAACCCATTCGTCTTTTTCAAGGCGACGAACAACTTCAAGGTTTGTTCCTTCAAAGAATTTTTCAAAGAAGTGGTTGTCACGCTCTTCCAGTATCCCAGTCAGCAATATGTGACCACCTGGTTTCAAGACGCGCAAAAGATCTTTTTTGATATTAATCAAAACGCCGTCGATGATGTTGGCAACCACAACGTCGTAAGGCCCGCGGATTTCATCAAGTTGAGTTTCGGGAATGTCGATCTGAGTAAGGTTGTTCAATTTCACGTTATCGCGAGCAACACGACGAGCTTCAGGATCGATTTCGATACCTGCTACCAAGCCCATGCCGCTCATTTGTGCTAGCATCGCAAGAATTGCAGTTCCAGTGCCAACATCAAGCAACGCCCAGTCAGCCAAATTTGCTTTATGTTTTTCAGCGAGCTTATTGATGAAAAAAGCCATCATCTGAGTTGTCGCATGAGTTCCTGTACCGAATGCCATCCCAGGATCGATATAAATCGCATGTTTGCATTCAGGTGGCGGGGTCAACCAAGATGGTACAACCCAGAAATCGCCGATCAAACGGAAAGGAACGAATCCTTTTTTCCATTCTTCAAGCCAGTCTTTGTTTTCTTCTTCGAAGATTTGCCATCTGATCAAAGCGTTGTACTCTGTTAAACCTTTGAAAAAGTCGGCATCAGGATTTGTTGGGAAGAATACGTCCAAGTCGTGAGTTGCTACGTTAACTAGCGTTGGATCGTAAGTAAGATCGGGTTGTGTAAATACCAAAGCTTCAGTCACGCCAGAGGCGCCACAACTGAAGCTGTGAGTAGTGATGACATCTTCAAGATCTGCAGGAACTTGGCTTAGGCGAACACGGAAATATTTATTTTCACTCATGCCCCGAGTTGTTACCAGAATCCGCCACTTTTTCAAGCTTTTCCCCAGTCGAAACGGGAGCTTGCGCAAGGGCTTTTTCAGGCGACGTCAGACTCAAGGAAGCCTGTAAATCCTTCGCAGCAGGAGCCATTGGCGCGGTCGAAGCTGTCACCGGAACGGGAGGGGCTGTGGTGACAGCAACGGCTACAGTTGTTGCATTGGTTTGAGCTGAAGGCGCTTCCGCGACCTTTTTCTTTTTAGGTTTGGAATTATCAATAAAGGAGCCGCGAGTTTCGATTTTATCACCGGTCATAATTCCCACTTGTTCAAGCATCGGAAGCTCGTCACGGGAAAGCAGGTTGAATTCACGGGCTACCGCGACTTTGTCATAAACTGCGATAATTTTAAGCTGTCCTACTGGAACCGTAATTTCGCCAACAGCATTGGCGCCCGAGGCATCGCGCACATTGATTTTGCGAACCGCTGTTACGACAAGATTCTTTTTAAGGCCGGAGCCGCCGTCGATGGCAATATAGAAGTCCTTATAAGGCTCTTCGTCATTAGCCAACGTGATGTTACGACGGACATCGACGATTGTATTTGCAGCACTGGCTGCGCGAGCAGGTGCTGGTTGAAGCAGGCTTGAAAACAATAAAGCTAGCAACATATTGAACCCTTCCATGGTTTCTCTGTTTGCTATATCGGGTGTCTTATTTTGAAACTTAAATCAGGCGGCAAGAGCTAGACTTAGGACTTACTGAGAAACGATAGCACCTTGAATCGAAGAGTAAACTTTGTACTTACCCGTGTCCGTGGTTTGCTCGATCTCGGAGAGGTAGTTACCCACAGAACTTTGGATTTTATAGCCTGAAGAAGTGGTGCCATCTTGAGTGGAGCCAGAAACCAGACCTGTGGCTTTAGAGGGAGCTTTTGCAGAGATAATGGCGTCAAGATCTTCCAAAGAAGCTTCTAATGAACAACCAGAAGCCAGAGCCATCAAGGCAAGCAACATCAGCTTTTTCATTTAGAACCTCCTCAGAAAACGAACCAGTCTTAACTACTTATCGGAGTATTTCAGTCAAAGATTAAACAATCTCATTCTGAGACTGATTGATTGCACTCGTCTTAATCTTGGGTGTTTCACAGATTTATTCATTAGGTGATTCAATGGAGCGCAATCGTGTGTTTACAACCAAAGCTGCAGCTATAATCAGAGCGCCTGCAATTTGTAGCCACGTGAGTGATTCTTTGAAAACCAGAACTCCAAGGAGTGCAGCAGTGATCGGTTCGATCATCATCAGCAATGCAACCTCAGAACTTTTTAATTTTTGCAGAGCTGCGAGCTCCATCGTTAGCGGGATGATCGTGCTGATGATAGCAATCCCAAAAATACAGGAGGCTTGAGTTGAAGTTAGATGCGGAATGTTTTCAAACTGAGGGTGGTGAAACAATGCCAACGCCAAGGCACCGAAGGTGATTACATAGAGGCTGGAGGAAATCGGACGAACATTGCGTTGAACTCTGCCAGAAACCAGAACATAGACGGCATAGCTAATACCGGAGAGCAAGCCCATTAAAACGGCCCATGCATTTCGTACTTCGATATGTCCCCACAGCAGAAGTACTAATCCTGTGGACGCCGCCACCAGACATAAAGCTTCATTGCGAGAGATCTTATCGTGAGTAAAGAAATGCGAAAAGACGTTCACCCAAAATGGATAGGTATAAAGTAACAACGCCGCTAAGGTGATGCTTAAACCATCGATTGCCACGAAATAAAGAGTCGAAAATAAACCGTAACCAAACACACCGAGCAAAGCTGCGATAACGATTTGTTTTAGGGAAAGACGAATCCATTGGGGGCGAAACAACAGCAGGAAGATCCAAATTAGCATTGCTGCAAGAGTGAATCGATAAGTTAGAAATTCGCCTATTGAAAGGCCGGACTGGAAGGCTGTTTTACCAAAGACGCCTAAAAAGCCAAAACCCACGCTGCCAATGGAAATCTCGATGGTTCCGCGCAAACGTGGGTTCATTTTCATAGCTATTTTCTTTTCGGACCTTTAGGCGCGATCAATTTTCCACCAGCATATTTCTTTTTGCCGGCGCTCATTTTTTTCTCACGCGCTTTTTCTTTTTCAGCCGCCGTCTTTTTCATTGCTGTTGCGCGGCCTTTGTAAGAATTCTTTTTAACTTTTAAATCCTCTGGATCATCGGCTAAGAAGACTCGATTTGCGGCAACGTCATTGATAAACATCAACTCGCCAGCTTTCATCGCACCCATACGCAGGCGTCCGATAGCTACACGTTGAAGTCTCATAACGTCGAAACCGATTTTCGCGAACATCTGACGGATCTGACGGTTTTTACCCTCTGTGATCACGATTTTGTACCATTCGTACTTTTCAGATTTGTTGTCGCCGGACTTTTTGATTTTTTCGATATGACGGGCAGATACTTTACCACCGACGATGGAAACACCGTCTTTCAATTTTTGAAGGTGGCGAGGCTCTGGTTTGCCATCCAATTTAACTAAGTAAGTTTTTGTAACTTCTTCTTTAGGATGGGCGACTTTGTTGGCGTAATCACCATCGTTCGTTAACAGGATCATACCTTCAGAGTCCCAGTCCAGACGGCCCACCGGGAAGACGCGTGAAGGAACATCACCAAGATATTCAGCGATTGTTGGACGACCTTCTGGATCGTCCATCGTCGTCAAAACACCCGCTGGCTTATTGAAGATAAGGTAAAGTTTTTGAGAAAGTGGTTTGCGAAGGACTTTGCCATCAACCAGGATTTTATCGTGCTGAGGGTCTACTTTAACGCCAAGCTCGTACACGCGCTTACCGTTAACCGTGACAAGGCCTTCTTCGATCATTTTGTCGGCGTGGCGGCGGGAAGCCAAACCACTGTCGGCAATTAGTTTATTAAGTCTAACTCTTTGAGAGGTGTTATCTTCAGACATTCTTCATCAGCCTCAGGTAATTGTTGAGTGATCAATATATCACTGCTGAGCGCGGATGAGGAGTTATTCTTACGATTGGCCTCCATTAGGGCGTGACGGAGGTCACGGGCCAATAAAGTGAGTAATTTATCCCCTAAAAATACGTTTTCCAAGGCTGTATCGGCTTTCCCAAGGACAACCGAAGACCATTTTGAAGCCTCAGAGTCGCCCTGTTGAACCAAATTACATGTTCTTTCGAGCTGGCTGATCAAATCCTGATAGTAAGGATCGGTACGGCGGTCGATGAAGAACTGCTCAAGACGCTTGATAGGGTATAGAATGCGGGTTTGATCCTGCAACGGCTCGTTTTTTACTTCCAAAAGCTTTTGGAAAACATATCCACGCATTAAGACGCCAGAAACTTTGTCTTTGCTCACGCGGAATTGGGCTGTGATGTAGGGAGCCACTTCGATTTTATGATCGTGGTGACTGCTTAGTTCCAACTCTGGATTGTAGTAAAGAACCAAGTCCTTGCGAAGCGGTTCCAAAGTGCCGTTGCGAATCGTGAATTTGCGATCGAACGTACGAACTTCTAAAGATTTATCGGCACGCAAGACGATAGCCACAACCCGTTTGTTTTGATCGGGAAGGATACGGAATTTATCACCTTCCTCGCATTGAGACTTAATGTATGAACTCACCGCGTCAATCAGATCGGCAAAATGCTCAAGTTCAATGATCTGCATATTTTGCGGGAAGCGGATCGGGCTTAAATCAAATTTTTGCTGATAGAAGCTATTGAAATTATCCAACAGAAACTGCACTTCATGGCCGATTTGCTGCTTATTGGAAGCCCAGTGCGGGTAATCCATGCAATAATTGAAGAACATTTCAATCAACTCAGGCGTTAAAGTGTCGTCAGGATGTGCAAATCCTCGAAGGAAATTGAAAAACGAAAGACGCGTAGGCGTATTTTGAGGATTTAAATCAGAGACGAATTTCAGCAGCTGGCCGACTTTTAACATGGCCCTAACGTATGAACATTTGAAATTTCTGTCCAGAGAAAATATGATGTTTCTAAGAGCGTCACATCAGTACCCACGGGAGGGTCGGCTTATGCATAAAGAATTAAATCCAGAATTATTTGGTGAAAAGAAAATCAGCAAGAGCTCCGGCCTGGAAACTGCGTCCCCAATGGGTTCTACAAGTGCGAACTATTTAAATACCGATCGTCAGATTTTTGAGTTGAAAGCTCAAAATCAGGCTTTAGCCGATCAAATGAACAAGATTGTGGGAACTGTGAACGAGCTTATCAAAAGTTCGAACGTTAAGTTTGAACGCAACCAAGCTCATTTGACTCGTTTGGAGCAAAGCCATAATGGATTAGCCACAGAAGCTGGCCAAAAAATCACACAGCTTTCTCAGCGCGTGAACGAACGCAAAAGCTTGGACCTGAAAGTTCAAGAAATGGTGGATCGCCACAATAACATCATCAAAAGTTTTGAAGTGCGCATGAATCACTTGCAAAAATTGTTGGCTGAAAAAGAAGCTCAAATGATTTCCTGCCAAACAGCTTTGAACGAAGCAAAAATGGAAATCGCGCGCTTGAAGCGCATGTAAAAAATCAGACAAAGTTTGGAGGGGAAAGTCGGACTTTCTCCTCTTTTTTGTATCAAACTTAAACGTGTATATAGAATTCAACGTTAATCCATCCGTGGGCCCTGTAGTCATCTGTTTCATAAGCCGATAAATACTCTAGATAGTTATTCAAATATCTGGAGTGTTTGGTGTTTAGAACGTTTGTGTTCACTCTAATATTAGGTACCTTTGCGCTCACCGGTTGCGGTCAGCTGGATGCCCGTATTTTAGGCACACGTTTGTCAGACCTACCTTCCATCGCAGCTTATCCAAAAGTCGTATCGGTCGATGCTGATGTCACGAATGCTTCGGGCGTCGGCGCATTTGCTCTTCCACGTTTTACGACGGCCCAAGTGGTTCCCATATCTGTGCATTTTTCAGGAGCTGTCGATGTCACCGGCACTCCGACAATTGAACTGGAAACCGGCACCGTAAAACGCAAAGCCAATTACGTTTCGGGTTCGGGCACAAGTACCTTGGTTTTTGAATACGCGGTGGTTGCGGGGGATTCAACATCAACGCTTGATTATACCAGTGTGACTGCTTTGGATCTTAACGGCGGTACGATCACTCCAAGTAATGGTGCGACTGGAACCTTGGATGAAGTCGCAAACTTAACGAGATTGCCAACTCCGGGGGCTACGAATTCTCTGGCGTCGACAACTCCAATATTGGTGCGCACGATTCCTGAAGTGAAAGAATTCAAAACCCCGGATACTGATGTTTATTTGGATGGTACCGGACTTGAGGTTGTTGTTAAGTACGATCAACCGATAACTGTAACCGGAACTCCGTCTATCACAGTGCGGGTGGGATCTAACAACCGGGTCGCGAATTACATCGCACAGGTCTCTCCCTCAGAGTTGTTGTTTCGGTACGAAATTATTATTGGTGACGATGATACGAACGGAATCGAATTGCCCACATCGATTACAATGACAGGTGCGACGATTCTAAATCCAGCTAATGAAGTGGCCGTAACCACTTTACCAGTCAAAGATACGACGGGTGTACTGACATATACATCAGCATTGACGGCAGAGTTTTTAAGCAGCTCCGAAATGGTCAGCGAATCTGCAGGGGATATCTACATTCCTGTTCAATTAAGTGCACCGGCACCAATTCCGTTTAAGGTTTCCGTTCAGACTTCGGGAGAAGCTGGAGATACGGATTTCACATTGATGACACCTGAGGTTCAGTTCGCCATCGGAGAACAATCCAAAACCATTCATGTGAAAATTTTGAATGATTCGGTGGCAGAGGCGGAAAAGCGTATTCGCTTGGTTCTGACGAAAAACTCACTGGGATCAGGCGGTGTACGATCGTTCCATGAGATCCATATTAACGACGACGATGGGGCTGTCGTCCCAAAAGTGGTGGACTTCCAGGCAGGCGACGGGGTTTGGTGTGCCTTGTTCGAAAATAAAGAATTGAAATGTTGGGGAGCCAACGATCGTGGTCAGTTAGGCGATGGCACTAGCGTGAACACGACTTTGCCTCCCACAACGCCCACGCTATCAAATGTAGAAAACTTTAGTCTGGGCGGTGGTTTCGCAGTCTGTGCCGTCAATACCTCAAAAGAATTGTGGTGTTGGGGGTACGATAACGATGGTTTCATCAATGGTTCGGCAGGCGCATACATCCGCACACCTAAAAAAGTTGTCAGCTCCGGCGCTGCAAAAGTTAAAATGACGGCGACAGCGATATACATGCTGAATGACTTAAATGAACTCTACGCCTGGGGACGGGATTATTCTGGCTCTTTCGGAACAGGAACGACGAGTGTCACATTGGCCTACGCATCTCGCGTGAAAATTGCGACAGATATCTCCAACTTCTGGCTTAGAAATCGTGGCAGTGTCGTGATTTGCGCAACGAAGATCAACAAGGATTTTTATTGTTGGGGACAATTAAATGCAATTGGCAAACCCATGGGTAACGTTACTCAACAACTCACATTCCCGGCTTCTCCCGTTGAAACCAATGTTATCAATGCATCAGCTACTTATTTCAGTGGTCGCATCTGTGTGCAAAAAAATAATGCCGGTACGATTGAAACACATTGTTGGGGTGACAACTATTATCGCCAGTTGGACCCCGCGAATAGCTCAACTCTGCTAACGGTTCCTACCCTGATTTCAACCGATTATAAGGACATTGCGGTTTACGATGATTATACCTGTGGTCTGAAAAGCGCTGACAAGAGTGTATGGTGTTGGGGTAACAAAACAAGTTTGCCTGCGACCGAAGGCACGGGGGCTGGGCCGGGGATAGCTATGTTTATTCCAAGTGGTGCGGCGAAGTTGTTGCCAATGGATTACACCTCTAAATCCGCTTGCGTCCTTATGGAATCGGGTTCCGTTGAGTGCTGGGGCATTGCTATGGAAGCAGAGGCGCAAATGACTCCTCTGTTCGTGCAAGATGGTGTTTCTCAGGTAGCGTTAGCTCCTAATAGCTTAGATCAACATGCATGTTTAGTCACCAAAGCCGGCGCAACACAATGTTGGGGCAGAAACGTTGTCGGTCAGATCGGGGATCGCACCAACATCGCCCGCGTGGTGCCGACTGAAGCTCTTTCAAGAAACCAGGCCGTCGTGGCGACAGCAAGAAACACAACTTGTTCATTATCTACTTATGGAGAGGTTCGTTGTTGGGGAACCAATATCATGTCTGGAATCGGATTAGGAGCATCGGCGACTTGGAATACTCCCAAGGTGCTGTTTGCAAAGGATGTAATTAAAATCAGCCTTGATGAAGACAACGGCTGTGTAGTTAAAGCTGACGGTTCGTTATGGTGTTGGGGGCTGAATACTTATAAGCAGGTTAATCCAAGTGGCAACGTCACGTCGACACCGGTTCAGGTTAAAGCGAACGGAGTACGCGATGTCGTCACTCAAGCCGGCAGCACATGTTTTATTACTACAAGCGATGAACTTTTCTGTTGGGGTCGAAACACAATGGGAGCATTAGGCCTGGGGGATACAACGAATCGTACGACCATTCCCACGACCCCGATATTGACGAATATCGCTTCAGTTGCCATTGGCCAAGATGGTGGAACCGCTTCGCGAGTGTGCGCAATCAACAAAGATAAAGAAATGTTTTGTTGGGGAAATACGGCAAGTAATATGGGAACTTCAAGCACAAGTCCTCCAAGCTCTCCAACAATGACGGAGATAGAGAAAGTCAGCATTGGCAATGTACATATGTGCGTAATTCAAGGAGCGGCTAAGCAACTTTTCTGTTGGGGAGCTAACGTGAATGGTCGCCTGGGCGACGGCACGACCACGCAGCGCGATTTCAGCTCTATGATCAGTCCTATTGCTTCAGGTGTTCAGGATGTTTCAGCTGGGGCATTGAATACGTGTGCGATTGCAAACGAAAAACTTTATTGTTGGGGAAATCGCACGGATCGAATGTTAGGTGTCGCGAACTCGATCACTTTACCAAGATCGATATTTGGATTAACAAACTAGCCCCAATGATTAACGACAGGCCAGGTTGTTAACTCAACAAGCGCCGATTTAAAATCAGAACCAGATGAAGAAACTGGTTTGGATTTTTTTATTTGTAATGATAGCGATAGCTTCTTTGCTTCTAAAAAGTACGTCCGTCGCTGATGATAATTCAGTTGTTATCCAACTGCGCTATCAGGCGCGTCCGCCTTTTTTAGAGCTGGAAAGTGGTAAGCTTGGCGGAGTGTGTGGAAGCGCAGCCACGCGAGTTCTTGAAGCCGCAGGGATTCCGTTTACCCTGGTCGAAAACCCTCCCTACCGGCAGCTCGCTTTATTAAAAACCGGTGATCACTATGATTGTTCTGTCGGATGGCTGCGTATTCCTGAGCGGGAAAATCTGTATCAGTACTCCCTGCCTATTTGTGACGATGGCGCGTGGTTGATCGTAGGTCGCAAAGGTAAAGTCGATAAAACGATAATCGATGCTAAAGACGTTCTTAGAAATCAAAATTTGACAATCGTGAATCGCAAAAACTATTCCTTCGGCAAAGAAGTGGACGCGATGATAAGAAGATTTAAAACGAATATAATATACATCGACAATGCCGAGATAACGCCACAGATGTTTGAGATGATCAGAACAGGCAGAGCCGACTATACCTTCGTTTCCAGTTGGGAATTTGAATATCTTTTGCGACGTTTTAAGTGGGCGGCCACGGATTTTGTGGTGATTCATCCGCAAGATGTTACTCCGTCCAGTCCCCGTCATATCATATGCAGTAAAAAAGTTCCTAGCGACGTGATGATGAAGATCAACGAGACTATTTCAAAGATGGGTCCTGCAGCCAAAACAGAATTCAAATAGGTTCCTAACATATTCATGACGAATGAAATCTTGTATTTGCCTTTAACGCCTGCTGAAATTTAAGGACACACAAGATCTGTCATATGTCATGGAGGCTATATGGAGTTTCTTCGTCGCGACTTTTTAAAGTTGGGGCTGGCGCATGCTATTGTTTCTGCAGCGGGAGTTCCTGCGTTTGCAGCTACGGAAAAGGATGACCGTAGTGCCGACGGTTTGCCTTTTCAAAAAGTTCAAAGGGAAACTCCGTCCATCCTGCAGGGAGCGACGGATGCAAGTCGTACCCAGTTTTCTATTCTGCACAACGTGAAAACCAAATTTAATGTCGTGGTTCGTAATTCTGCCGGCCAAGTGTGGCAACCCGAAAAAATTGAAGTCCTTACTCAGTCTTTTAGTGATCATCAAATCACCAAGGTTTATTTTGCAGGTTTGAGCTTAGGTGAAACATTTTATCTGGATCTTTTAGGGGCAGGAGATGCGGTGATCGAGCGCCGTGAGTTTGGAATGCTTGATTTAAATAAGCAAACCTTGCGCTACGCGATTTGCTCCTGCATGGATGATTCCCGTCACGAACCTAAGATCTGGCAAAACATGATTGGGCAAAATCCCGATGTGATTTTCTTTATCGGTGACTCTGCCTATTGCGACCAAGGGGAGTGTGCTTTTCCGGCAGGAGATGTGCGAAGACTATGGACGCGATTCACACAAGCTCGCCGCACCTTGGAAATTTATTATTCAAAGCGTTTGATCCCAGTATTAGCGACCTGGGATGATCATGATTTTGGTTCTGACGATGCCGATACCACAAGCTGGAATCTTATACGCGAATCACAGACAAATTTCCTTTCATTTTTTGCCCAAGGCGATGGTTATACCGAAGGCTTCGCACAAGGTCCCGGCGTAAGTTCTGTACTGCGCGCAGGTCAGCATCAGTTTCTATTAATGGACGACCGCAGCTGGCGATTGGGCAAAAACTCCACGGCTCGTTATGCACACTGGGGGCAAGAACAAGAAGAGTGGGCCCTGCAAATGATCCAAAGCTTTGAAGGCACAACTTGGCTTATGAATGGCAGCCAAATTTTTCCTAAAATGATCTATAAGGAATCGATGTCAAAGCATACGGGGCAGTTCAATGGTTTTACCAATGCTTTAAGAAAAATTCCGCGTAAAGTGATTTTTGCCTCGGGGGATGTGCATTTTAGCGAGGTCTCTAAAATCGAAAGAGCGATGTTGGGATATCAAACCTATGAAATCACTTCGAGTGGATTGCACAGCAAGTGCTTCCCTGGCCTGGATAAAATTTCTAATCATGATCGTCGTATGATGTGCACGACGAATCAAAACTATATCTTGGTGGATTCTTTTCATCGGGCAGGAACCTTTTCGGCCAACGTTTACAGCTGTTCGGCTAGGAACGTCGTGAATTTCTCCTGCCAATTGACCGTCTGACTCAAAGGGCGCGTGGTGAGTACGTTAACCACGTGCCGGTTTGTTTTATTGAGCGGCTTTTTCGAGGCGCTGTAGGAATTTGTCGGCTTTTTCAAACTGTGTCAGCGTCAAGCCATCGATCCATACACCTTTTGGATTATAAAAAATCACCGTCGGCAATCCTTGGATGTTGTATTTCTTTTTAAGTTCTTTCAGCTCTGGTGATTCTTTCGTGGCATCAAACTTTAGCAATGTAAAATTCGCAGCCATCGCGCGCACGCGGGGGTCTGTGAAAGTATTTTCTTCAAGCTCGTGACAAGCAGCACACCACTCCGCCCAGAAATCGATCATAACAGGACGGCCCTCTTTCGCCGCTTGAGCAATGGCAGCAGCAGAATAGGGCTTCCAGTCTAACATTTGAATTTGGTTTATAGAGTTATCAGCCATTACACGACCGCGGATATAAGGACGCAGGTCAAATACAGAAAGGACAACGTAGCCGATACCTACGATCAACACAGCCTGCATGATTCCTTTTTGCATGTGCTTACGAGGACCGCCGCCCTTAGCGGGCAAGAAGGCGCCGTAAATACTTGCAATGATAACTAAGCCGATACCCAGAGATCCATCAAACCAACGCACCGGCAGTAAAAGTTCTAAATAATAATAGAACGCTGACAGCATCAATGTCCCCAGGATGAATTTAAACCAAACCATCCATGGGCCGGACCGTGGCAATGACTTTACCAGCTGATTTGAAAGACCTAAGACAATAAAGATCAATCCCAGTCCCAATGCATAGAAAAACAAGAATAAGAATCCGTAAAGCATGTTCTTGGTGGAGGCCACATAAGTCAGGATCGCTACTAACACGGGGCCCACACAAGGGCTTGCCACGATGCCGGCGAACAAACCTGTGAGGTAAATTCCAAAGATCGTTTGTTTGTTCTTTTTGTTTCCGATTTTATTGCGAAGAAACGCCGGTACTTGCAGTTCAAAAAGTCCGTACATGGATAAAGCCATGGTTAGGAAGATTACGCAAACCACGGTCAACACGTAGGGATTACCCAAGGACGCACCAAACATGTTGCCACTGCTGGCAGCGACCAATCCCAAAAGCGAATAGGTTGTGGCAATTCCCAAAACGTACACACATGAAGTTAAAAAGTTTTGCAGGCGAGTTCGTTCTTCAGAGTGATTTCCTAAAACCGCTAGGGTGATGGGGATCATTGGAAAGATGCACGGAGTAAAGCTGGTGAAGATTCCGGCAAGGAAAACAAAAATCAAACCAGCCACCATACTTGATCCCAAGTATTTGGCAAAATTCGCGCTATCAAAAAATCCGTTGGGTTTATCTGCAGTGCCTGTAGGCCCTTGCAATGTGGCCGTTCCCTCCACCATCGGAGTAACAATCGGAACTTCTAAAGTTTTTGTTGTGGGGAATAAACAGAATTGATCGGAACAAGCTTGATAAGTCAGTTCCAATTTCATTTTATCGTATTTTTTCAAAAAACGAGTAGGGGCTTCGATGTGTGCGGTAAGTGTTCCTTCGCCGACTAATCCTGTGCGTTCACGTTTCGAAAATTTGTCATGCCATTTTGTGACTGGTTCCAACTTAAAAGGAGCGACTTTGAATCCATCTGGCTCGTAAATAACGACTTTAAATTGGTCCTCATACGCATGATAGTTTTCAGGCAATTTTAATTTAAAAGTGATCGAACCACCTTGGCCCGGACTCCATTCGTAGGGAAGCACTTGAGTCTCGACTAATAACGGGTCTTTTTCGGAGGCCGTAGTTTGTGCCCAGGACGTAAGACCTGCGACTAGGAAAGAAACGATGATGAAAAGGTTCTGCAGAGTTGCTTTCATATAACTGTCTTATTCCCTCTCCGGACCATGGGCAAGATTATTTGCCGATGACTCAATTCTAACATGTATCAAACCGATAGAGAAACTGAAGAGGTCATATTCTATGGGTTTTGTAGGTATATTGATAGTTTTTGCGACAGTGTTCGGTGGTTATATCGCCGGTCACGGTAAAATGGGTGTCATCATCGAGGCCGCCGGTCTTGAGATGGTTATCATCGGGGGATCTGCATTTGGTGGTTATGTCATCGCCAACCCGATGAAAATCGTTAAGATGGGTTTTAAACTTTCCATCAAAGCGATGACTGCAAAAGGTCCACAGAAGTCTGACTATGTCGAACTTTTGCAAATGCTTTTCCAACTTTTCCAAGTCTTCAGAAAAGAAGGACCTCAAGGTATCGAGAAGCACATCGAGGAACCGGAAAAGTCTGACATCTTTAAAGCTTATCCAAGCTTCATGCACAATCACCATGCCGTAGATTTTCTTTGCGACACGATGAAAGTGACATTGTCTGCGGAACTTTCTCCGTATGACGTTGATGATCTTTTGGATGCGGATATTAAAGGTATCCATGCTGAGGAACATCTTGCTCAGCATGCCATCGCCGCCGTAGCCGGTGGTTTCCCGGGTCTAGGGATCGTTGCCGCCGTACTTGGTATCGTTAAAACCATGGGTGTTTTGACGGCGGGTACAGAGGTCATCGGGGAATACGTTGCCCATGCCCTGGTTGGTACGATGTTAGGGGTTTTCTGTGCATACGGTTTGATCGAGCCAACAGCTACTAAGATCGCAGCCGATATCGAAGCAGAAGGTCGTTACTTAGGTTGTATTAAAGCGGCGTTGATCGCTTTGCAACGTGGTGCACCTCCGATCGTGTGTGTGGAGTACGCTCGTCGTTCCATCATGCCAGAGGAAAGACCAACGTTTAACGAAGTCGACAAAGCTACAAAAGAGATTAAGAAAGCTGCGTAGGAATATTCATGGCAGAGAAGAAACAGACAATCGTCATCAAAAAGATCATCGTCCAAGGTGGCGGTGGTCACGGGGGTTCCTGGAAGGTTGCCCTTGCTGACTTTATGACGGCCTTGATGGCCTTCTTCCTGGTTATGTGGATTGTTGGTCAATCTGACCAAACAAAAAAAGCCGTATCAGATTATTTCTCTACGCCTTCAGTTATTGAATATAATTTCCAAAACTTCGGGGTTGAACTGACTCTTGAAAAACTTTTCCTGGATCTTTTGAATGAGCCGTTAAAGGCCTTCCAAAGTTTCATGGAGCCAATGGATAAAACTCCAAATCTATTGGATATGGGTTCTGCAAAAGTTGTTGCTGCTTACATGGCCGACCAGATGAATGACGTCGCTAAAAATGTGGTAGTCACTCCCGAGGGTTTTGATTTCGACATCCCTGATTACATGTTGTTTGAACGTGGAACTTCACAACCGAATGCTAATTTTGTTCAAGTGATGGATAAAATCAAAGGTGTAACGGCAGGTTTGAAAGACGCAGAGATTAAATTGACGTCTGGATTGTTCGTTCAATCCGTACCTGACAGTTCTGCGATGACAGCAAACCGCGTGGCTTCACAACGTTTAGATATCGTTCGTAATAAAGTATCTGCATCTTTGGAAAGTAGCACAGTGACTGTGAGTGGTGCTATCAGCGTTAAAGAAAAACTAGGTGAGGTTGATCCTAAGAAATTGGTTGGCTTTATCAAAGTTAAGATTGCACAAAAAGAGCTGACATCAGACGGTCGTAAGCAACGTAAGTTGGAATCTATGTTTGGTGAACAAAAAGTAGATATGTCTGTGTATGATAACTTTGTTCATCAAGTATCAACTCGCCGTAAAGAGGAAGCTCACGCTAAAAAGCCTCTGAAACAACAAGTTGATGATGAATTAAAAGACGCTGCTAAAAGCCCGTCTTCGCTGACAGAATAAAATAAACGTCGCCAGTGCCATCAAGGTCGCTGGCTGCAGTGGTGCCGGTCACGGCACCTTCAAAATAAATCACACCCCAGTTTGTACCAAGAGCCGTGCGCAGATCAAAATAGCTGCTGATGCCGGTCACGTTCGGTGAATTATAACCTGCTTCCAGATCCCATTTCCAATCTGTGAACACGACAGTCTCTTTGCCAAATCCAATACGCGACGATCTGCTATGTGTGCCTTCCCAATTGCTTAAGCTGTCGTAAGTGAGGCGATAGGAACCGAAATTCAAATGCAGCCCCAGAATTTGACCGTCACGATCGCCTTCTTTAAAGAACTTGCTGTAGCTATAGGCGATTGTTGCGTGGGAATCTTGGCTGAAATCGATTTTGATATCAGCATTTCCGCGTAAATTGAAATGATCATCACTGTTCTTATAGTTCGTATTTGAACCCCACAGTCCCATGCGGAACTGAGGTCCAAAGTTAAACCAGAACGACCCTTGTAAAGCAGGAGAGCCTTCCGATTGGTTCAAACCGTACTCAACATATTGAGAAAGCAGCGAAACATCGCCCGTTAGTTTGAACGTAGGAGTATTTTCCGCTGCCCAAGCAGCAGAACTAAGACCTAAGAGTGTAATGATAAAACTGATGTATCTTCGCATAGATAGTGCATTTCATTGTGAACGAAGAAAGTACAAAATCAAAGAAAAGCCGATACGATACTGGACCAAAACCCTGCTGACAGGGTATGTATACCCCATGAATTTAGAACTGCCTTTAGATGAGTACTCTTATATCGCTTTCGACACTGAAACCAGCGGCGCCTATCCAGTGGGATATGACATCGTCGAATTCGGAGCCGTGAAGTACTTTAAAGGTCAGGAAGTAGATCGCCTGCAGTTCCTTTTAAAACCGCGCGAGTTAATGAGCGACTTTATTATCGGCATCCACGGCATCACCAACATGATGGTGGCAGATGCGCCTGATATGAACGAAAAGATTCACGAGATTCATGCCTTTTTTAAAGGCTCGGTGGTTATGGCTCACCATGCTCCTTTCGATTTAGGTTTTTTGACAATCGATTTTGAAAAAGCGGGATTGTCTTTGCCGATGGAGCCGGCTCTTTGCACAAGTCTCCTTTCACGTAAGTGGATTCATGGTGTTGAAAATCACAAACTGCAAACTTTGATCAAGCATCTAAATATCGATGGCGGTCAGGCACATCGCGCTTATGATGATGCTAAGGCTTGCTTATATGTTGGTTTGGAATGCTTTAAAAAAATGGGCGAAGAGGCGACTCTCGCGAAAGCAATTAAGAGCCAAGGTAAGCAATTGTGGTGGAAAGACTATGCGATGCACTCTGTAAACGATGTATCTCTTAAGACTATGATCGAATCCATTCATACTAAAAAAGATTTGGACCTCGTATATGATGGTGGCTCAGCTAAGGGCGAAACGCGCCGTGTGAGCCCGATTGGAATCGTACGTAATCCAGATGGCGACTATCTTATGGCCCTTTGTCAGAGAGAAAATACTAATAAACGGTATTATCTGTCTCGCATCAAAGATGTGGGAATTGTTTATTAACCCTCACCTTGACGGTTGAAAAAACGGATACATGATTAACTTATGACCCTGCACTCACAGCAGGGGAAAGGTGAGACCATGTCATTCGTATCTGGTTACCTTCCTGTTATTCCGCTAAGAAATGCCGTTCTGTTTCCCGGTGTCAGCATGCCTTTGCGGGTTGGAAGAGACCGCAGTATTCAAGCTTTACAAAAAGCACTAACCAACCAAAAGTGGATTGTTTTACTTTCACAGAAAAATCCTGAAGGCACTGTTGAAAAGCCAGAGGATATGCATACTGTCGGAACTCTTTGTAAAATTGAATCCCATAAAAAAGAAGATGATGGAAGCTTTACGATTTTCGTCAATGCTCATCAGCGCATTCGTGCGCGTGAAATGAGATTTGAAAATGGAATCTATGAGACTTTGACGGAAGGAGTTGAAGATATCCTGGTCGCAGATCGTAAGACCGAGGAAGCCTTGCTTGAGAGCCTCAAACAAATCGCCTACGAGACAGTTGATTTACTGGGTAAGCACATGCGCCGAGTGAAGGAGTGGATCGCAGAGATCGAGGAGCTCTCGTTGCTGACTAACGTGTGTGCAGCTCATGCTGATTTTTCCTTGGCTGATAAGCAAGGAATTTTAGAGTCGGCTGACGTACGTGAACGTGCTCTAAAAATTTTGGACCTGATGAAGGAACAAAAGGAGCGATTGAAGATCCAATTGGATATTCGTCAGAAACTGACCGAGAACATCAATCAAAGTCAAAAAGAAAGCATTCTGCGCGAGCAAATGCGAGTCATTCGGGAACAGCTGGGTGATGAAGACAACAATGATGTCGCCGAAGGGTTCCGTAAAAAAATCCTTGAGGCGGGAATGCCTGACGAAGCGTTGGCATTGGCAAATTCGCAGTTGAAGCGTTTGGAGAATATGAATTCAGCATCGCCTGAATACCAAATCATCCGTACGCATTTGGATTTGCTAACAGATTTGCCGTGGGCAAAATCATCAGCGGATCAAGAAATTGATTTAGAAAAGGCCGAAGCGATTTTGAACGAAGATCACTTTGGCATGGATAAAATTAAAAAAAGAATCTTGCAGCATTTAGCCGTCATGAAACTGCGTAAATCGCATCAAGGTTCGATTCTGTTATTCGTAGGCCCTCCAGGTGTAGGTAAAACTTCCCTTGGTAAAAGTATTGCGCGCGCACTGAATAAGAAATACGTGCGGGTGGCATTAGGTGGGGTGCGTGATGATGCGGAAATCCGCGGTCACCGCCGTACCTATATCGGAGCAATGCCGGGTCGAGTGATTTCCGGAATTAAAAAGGCCGGTGAAAACGATCCTGTATTCGTACTGGATGAGATCGATAAACTATCGCGCAGCTTTAACGGCGATCCTGCAAGTGCCCTGTTGGAGACTTTGGACCCTGAGCAGAATAATTCTTTCCAAGATCATTACCTGGATACGGCATTTGATCTTTCGAAAGTTCTTTTTATCGCAACGGCTAACGCACTTGATACAATTCCAGGCCCTTTATTGGATCGTATGGAAGTGATCGAGCTTACCGGTTATACGATCGAGGAAAAGAAAAACATCGCAAAACGCCACTTGTGGCCGAAGCAGTTAAAAGAGCACGGTATCGAGGAGTCTCAAATGGAGATCACCGAAGGTGCCTTGACAAAAATGATTACCGACTACACCCGTGAAGCCGGCGTTCGTGAGCTGCAAAGAAAAATTGCGACAATTTGCAAGTTTATGAGTTTGAAGATCTTAAAAGCCGGAGAGCAGAAACTGATCGTTGATATTAACGATTTGGATGAAATTTTTGGCGCAGAAAGATTCTCTTCCGAATTGACGGAATCGGCGATGCCACCGGGTGTGGTGACAGGGCTTGCATGGACACCGGTGGGTGGTGACATCTTGTTCATCGAAACGGAAGAAATGCCAGGTTCAGGTCAATTGCTGTTGACGGGGCAACTGGGCGAAGTGATGCAGGAATCCGCGAAAATCGCGATGAGCTTGCTTAAAGCGCGCTTGCCGTTGATGGATCCTACAATCGACTTCACTAAAAAAGAAGTCCACGTTCACGTTCCTGCGGGAGCCATCCCTAAAGATGGTCCTTCAGCAGGGGTGACAATGTTGACGTCGATTGCTTCGAAGATGTTGAAAAAACCTGTGAACCCTAAATTGGCGATGACAGGTGAGATCTCGCTTCGTGGCAGCGTCTTGCCGGTCGGTGGTATTAAAGAAAAAATCATTGCGGCTCACAGAGCTGGAGTGACCGAGGCTATCTTGTGTAAGAAAAACGAAAAAGACTTGCGCGAGGTTCCTCAGGAAATCAAATCTCAGATGAAGTTCCACTTCGTTGACAACGTGAATGATCTGCTAAAGATCGCACTGGAAATTGATTTCCCGGCTTACAAGCTGAACTTCGATAACACGACCCCACTCTTCCCAAGAGCAATGAACTAAAGGTAAAAAAAAAGCCGGGTGATGAACCCGGCTTTTTTTTATTCGTTTTGTGCTTTTGTATCTGGGTCGCTGCCGCTGTCAGAAAACTCAACGACATTCACGGTGCGTTCTGACTTAATGACGGCCAGTCGTTTAGAGATCTCCGCCGCTAGTTGTTCAAGTTCTTTGAATTCATCGCCCTTGCGGACTTTGAAAACGCGGGCGTTTTCACCAGCAAAGATACCGTTGATGTATCTTTCGAAAGCATAGATCGGGCCTGCAATTCGGTGGGACAAAACTTTACCAACAGCGAAAGTAATCATACAGAACGCGATACAGATGATCGTGAAAGTGATCACGTAGGGAACCAGGAATTTATTCAAAAGGAATTGATTGCTGCCGACAAGTTCCGTGATCGTAACGCGCAAGTATGTGTAAGAGAATACCAGGCTGATTAAAGTTAAACTGAGTCCCACAGCCATCATCAAGATGCAATATTTCAACTGGAACGATAGATTCACCCAGAATTTCTTACGAGAATTGTTTTCCGGCCAAAGCAATTCACCTTCGCGAATGATCGCCAGGACGATCAATCCGTAACCGACCCATTGCAAAGCATCGGCAATATTGAAAGCCGGGCTAGAAAGGGATGGAGTACCCACGACGATAAAGTCGACAACGTATCCCCAAGCGATACGATCCGCCACGTTCCCTAAGATACCACCGATCAGAATAGATAAACCTGTACGAAGCGTCAGCGATTTGATGGGTAAAAGATATTGAATCAAAGCATACGTACATAAAAGAAAAGCGCCACCCGTCGACAATGAAACGATACGCAAAACGGATGGCAAATCTGAAAACAGGCCTAGCATTGCGCCGTGATTGTGATGCAATACAAAGTGTAGCGGACCATATGATTTCACAGCCGTGATATCAGCAGCCCACAATTTAGTTACGCGGTCGAACAACCAAGTCACTAGAAGTGGAAATATAACAATGAGCCATTCGCGCTTTTTCATGGAACTCAGTCTATCAACAGAGCCTGAAATTGTTGCGAATTCATTTAGCGATCGCTACCATTGTCTAGTAGGTTTCAATTCGGGTTATAACTGCGTTGATATTGTTGATCATGGAGGACTCCAAATGCGATTTTTCATTCTTACGACAGCGATGCTGTTTAGTTTTTCAGCAAAAGCAAATTTGGATGCGAAGTTCGCGCAAGACGAAATGCAAAGTTTGGCGAAAAAGAGCAAGGTCCAGCTGTCAGATCTTAGCATGTATGCTTCAGTGGGCGAGGGTGAAAACCTAAAGGTCCTGCTTGATAACAACGGCACAAAGTTGATGATTCCAGCGTCCATTTCTAAAATTGCCACTGCATCAGCGGTGCTCGCGACTTTTCCTCCAGGTCATAAATTCAAAACACAGATTTGGATCACCGGTGACGTTGATAAAAAAGGTGTTCTTAAAGGCAATGTGTACTTAAAAGGTGGCGGTGACCCCTCGTTTGTTTCAGAAAACATGTGGTTCTTAGTGAACGCATTTTTGCGTAACGATATCAAACGAGTGGAAGGTGATATCGTCGTGGACGATAGCTTATTTGATAAAATGCGCTACGATATCAGTCGTCAAAAAGAGCGTGTAGACCGTGCATACGATGCTCCCGTCGGTGCAATGTCCTTTAATTGGAATTCGATAAATATCTTTGTACGCCCGGGCGCTAAATCCGGCGACGATGCTCGCGTTTACGCAGATCCAGAAAACGAATACATCCGGTTGGTTGCAAAGACTAAAACCAAAGCAGGCGGCGGGGAAGTTTTTGCAGATCGTAAAGAAGATCCAAAGTTTGATGGTGATCTTTTGCACGTGGGCGGCAGCATCGGTGTGAACGCTAAGGAAGTAACAATCTTTAAAAACATCACGCAGCCAGACCTTTGGTCAGGTTATAACTTAAAAGCATTTTTATCTCAGCGTGGTGTATCGGTCACTGGGGCGGTCAAAACAGGTAACACTCCTTCCACCGCTTCCCTGGCTGCAGAAGCTGAAAGTAAAGCGATCGAAGCCATCGTCGCGGATATGAATAAATTCTCGAATAACTATGTGGCCGAGATGCTGACGAAAAACATGGGCACCTTGAAAAAAGAAAAAGGTGTCACACTTGCAGATGGCATGGTCGCGATTCAAGAACACATGCAAGCTTTGCAAATCCCTAAAGATCAGTACCACTTAGAGAGTCCATCGGGTCTAACGCGTGAAAATAAAATGTCGTCATATGCTATGTGGAAAGTGCTCCAACATCTGCGCAACGACTTCCGTGTGCAACCCGAATTCCTGCAAAGTCTGCCTATTGCAGGAATTGATGGCACCCTAAAAAAGAGAATGAAAGGAACAAATGCCGAACGCTGGGTGCGCGCTAAAACGGGATATATTAATAACGTCGTAACTTTAGCAGGTTACGCGGGACTTGAAGACGGACGAGTTATTACGTTCTCCTTTATATACAATGGCGCAACGGATGAGGCGGCGGTTCGACAATATTTTGATAATCTTCTGAAAAGTTTGTTAAAATAAGAATCACTGAAGAGAACACACCAGGAAGGAGTGAGCTCGTGAAGAACTTCGTCGTTTCAGTTTTAACTACAGCATTGATTTCCCCCGTCGTTCACGCACAGGATTTGAACGACATTATTCCGGGAGTCGTTCCGCAAATTCAGGCAGAGAGCCGCTCATGGCGTGCTCCTATCTATAAAAATCAAAGCAATACGCTGGGATATTCCTCGAAAGCTTTTTCTACTCCGAAAGGGATGGAAAAACAGGTTCAATTCTGGGTGGATGTTTACTCTAAGTACACTTCAGAACAAGGAATTATCCACGATTCCGAAAACGTAGAAAAGATTTATCGCGTCGTCGACCTTAAAGGTTTAAAAAGTGAGAGAGAAAGACAAAGACGCATTGATTTAGTTAAAGAAGAGATCGGTGACAAACTGAAGCTCAACAAAGAGCAGCGTGGGAATTTGCGTTTTCAACTGGGTCAAAAAGATCGAATGCAAAAAGCGATTTTCTATTCAGGTCGTTATATCGAGGACATGGAAAAGATATTTAGGTCGAATAAACTTCCGGTCGAATTGGTCCGCTTGGTTTATGTTGAAAGCTCCTTCAACGTGAACGCGCGTTCAAAAGTAGGGGCCAGCGGAATGTGGCAGATTATGCCTTATACAGCCCGTCCGTATAATATGATTTCCAAATCTGTTGATAAAAGAAATCATCCTTTAGAAGCGACAAGATTTGCAGCCCGCCTTTTACGTTCCAACTATAATATGTTGGAATCATGGCCTTTGGCGGTGACTGGCTACAACCATGGACCGACCGGTGTGGCGAAGATGGTAAAGAGATATAAATCGCGAGATCTTTCTTATCTTGTAGACAATGTTTCTTCGCGAAAAAGCTTTGGTTTTGCTTCCAGAAATTTCTATGCTTCTTTTTTGGCGGCCTTAGAGGTTGAACGTAACGCCAATGATTATTTCGGCGTGGTATTGTGGTCCAAGCCTTTAGATTCTCGGGAATTGAAGCTACCTAAACCGATCAAATACCGTGATTTGGTCAAGTGGTTCGATGGGGACCACCAACGAACTTTGGCATTCAATCCGCATTTAACGTACTCGGTGATAAAAAAGGGGATTACGATCCCGTCGCGTACGATCGTCTCTGTCCCCAAAGACAAGTATAATGTTGCTTTAGTTTCCTTGGCCCATAAGAACGGCCGTGAGATAGCATCTGAAAAAATTAATTAGTAATTACTGTATCAAAAACTAAAAAACCCGGTATTTCTACCGGGTTTTTTAGTTCTAGCTTTAAGCAGTTTCAACTGGAAGATCCAAGTACTTCATAAACAACTTCGTCATCTCGCTTAAGATTGTTGGGTCGTTGATGTAGTTTGGATTATCGATCGCCATTGTGTTTGCAAGGCCCATGAACGCATTCACGATCACGTAAGAGATTTTATCCATATCCTTGCCCGGTACTTGGGGAAGGTTGTAACGAATGATCTCTTGGAAAAAACGGATAGACTCAGAAATGTAGGCTGCGTCGGCAACGTAGTATTGAATCGTTGTTAGCTTCGCACGCAACTCGTATTGTCTGCGGTAAGTTTCGAAAGCTACTTCTAACATAGCGCGAACTCTTTGTTCCGGAGGCAAAGGAAAGATCGAACGCATTTTTTCGCTCAAGATGCGTTTGTCTTCTTCCATCAGGTTTTTTACAACCGCTTGTACCACGGACTCTTTATTGCCGAAGAATTGATAAAGTGAACCAATGCTCACTCCTGCTTCCTTCGCAATTTTGTCAGTTGTAATGGAGTAAAATCCTTCAGAAACCAACAAGCGAGAACATGCATCCAGAATAGTGCTTACTGTCTGGCGGGAACGTTCTTGAGTCGGCGCTTTCACTATAATCTTAGTCTTCTTCGCTTTTTCTTTTTCCATAGACTGAATCATTTGAATGATTCTCCCTTTCCTTAGGACAAGAGTCCTTCTGATGAGGACAGAATAGGTCTTGCTGGACGCGGGAGGCAAGTCTGGTTTTTTACAAACCTGTAATGTTGGTGTAATGTTCAGGACTTTAGTCGGGATTTGGGGTCCATAGTGCTGCGGCATCCCAGAGGTAACCCGGGCTTACAACTATTTTAGACAATTGTTCGTGTTTTAGTGGGCCAGTTCGTGGTTACTTCTGGGTTTATTGTAGTTCGTTGTCGCAGTAGATGAGGGCTCGATCCGTGTTGGATGGGTAGCTCATCGACTTTGCCAGTTGGGTGCACTGTTTTTTAGTGATCGTTTTGTTGAACTCGCGGATGCAGTGCCATTTCGTCTCGTCGCCTGAGTCTGCGTATTCCATGTTCTTGGCGATCGTTGCGCATTCTTTAAGGGTGACGGATTTTAAATCGTACAAACAAATCAAGCGAGCTTCTTCGGCGTTGTTTGAGTACTCCATGGATTTAGCGATCGTCAGGCATTGAGCGACGTTGAGTTGGGCTTTCTTTTTCTTAAGGCAGTTGAATCTGCTGTCGTCTCTTTGGTCCATCGCTAGGCCTGCGCGGCGGCTAGGTTCGCAGCTTTCGGCAGAGGCAGCGCTAGCGTCCAAAGAATAGATGGATAGAACGGCAAGAATGCTAAAAATGATTTTCAACCAACGCGAATCCATGGCGAGTTCCTTTGCAATTCTAAAGCCTTGCTAAGCTAGCCTATATTTAAGATGGCGGCAAAAACCTTGTCTAAGAATGTGACAACCGACAGAAATACGACGTCACTCCAAAAAAAATGGGCAGGCACCTTTTGCAATTTGGGGGAAAGTTCTGGTTAACGCGGGGCAGGTGTTGGTAAGCCCAACGCCCTATGAAAAAGCTGTTTATCTTATTGTTCTCCTTGATGGTTTTTAAGCCAGCCTTTGCCAGTGATATTCTTGGTCCAAACTTCCACGAAGTTGATAAAGGTCAGTTGTACCGTTCTGCCCAGTTGGATGTTTTGGAGCTTAAACATTACCTCAAAAAGCACAAGATCCAATCGATTATCAACTTGCGTGGGGCAGAGCCTCTTTCGTTGTGGTGGCAGCAAGAACTTGCTGTCTCTAAAGACATGGGAGTTATTCACTACGATATTCCGATGACTGCGGAAGAGATTCCTCATCGCAAAAATCTTTTGAAGCTTTTGGATTTGTTAAACATGGCTCCACGCCCGATCTTGATTCATTGCCAAGGTGGCGCGGATCGATCTGGGGAGGCCGCAGCCCTTTACCAAATGGTCTTCCAAGGTAAGAGCAAGGAAGAAGCTTTGAAACAATTAACGTTCAAATATCATCACGTTCAAAAATTCAAACCGGCTAAAAGATACTTCATCGAAAAAGTATGGCAGGGGGAGGAATGGGCTTTCTCTAGCTACGATCCCTGCAACGCAAACTACAAGTACTACAACAAAAAGAATGCTTATTGCCGCGACTATGATTTCGATGATGAGAATTTCTTCTAGATAGTTCTGATTGAGCGGAGCCAGTTACCAGCGAATAGGTTCTGGTTCCAACTCGACGCCGAAGCGTGCTTTTACATCGGCGCAGACCTGAGTGGCTGTCGTCCACACGTCATCTGAATCAGCTCCGCCGTGATTGACTAAAACCAGCGCTTGCTTTTCAAACATGCCTACGGGGCCGATCTGTTTGCCCTTCCAACCGGCTTGATCAATCAACCAACCTGCAGCCAATTTTACTTTGCCATCAGCATAAGGAAAGCTGACGAGCGATGGATATTTCAACAGCAACTGGTCACGAAGTGCCACGGGTACGATCGGATTTTTAAAAAAGCTTCCAGCGTTGCCAATAACAGCAGGATCGGGAAGCTTGCTAGAGCGGATTTCGCAAACCACTTTCGAAATGTTACGGGGATTAGCTTCCAAACCTTGGCGTTCCAATTCTTTGCGAACATCGCCGTATTCAAGATGCAAATTGTTTTGCTTAGGAAGTTTGAATGTTACTTCCCAAATTAGATATTTTCCGGCGCCTGCATTTTTAAAATAGCTATCACGATATGAAAACTGGCATTCAGAATTAGTGAAGTTTTTCATTTCACCCGTGGCAAGATCCACGCAGTTGACTTCGTAAATCGTGTCTTTCACTTCAACGCCGTAAGCTCCGATGTTTTGAATTGGTGAGGCACCTACGGTTCCGGGAATCAAAGAAAGATTTTCTAAGCCCCAGAAACCCATATCCAAAGTCCAACGAACGAACTCATTCCAGTTTTCTCCGGATTGAGCTTTCACATACCAAGCTTCATGGTCTTCGTGCACAAGCTCGCGACCCTTGTTGGCCAAGCGGATGATCAATCCCCCCACTTTCGCGGGAAGAACCAGGTTTGAGCCGCCGCCCAAAATACGCCATGTGATTTTTTTTAGTTGTTGATCTTTCAAAAGATCTTGGACGTCGGAAAATGTATGCAACTCTGTATAGAGTTCCGCTTGGGATTTTAAACCCAAGGTATTTAAAGAACTAAGATCATGTTGTGCGAGAAGTTGCATTGACAGGAACTATATTAAAAAACGCCAGCCTTGGCCATCATTCTTTCAAGGATGTCGTCTTTGTGGATAAAACATATGCCAAGGCCCAAACCTTTACTCCACACGACCTCTGCGGCCACATTGTAAACACGTTTCAGAGATTCGAGTTCCACTGTCAGATTTAGAAGGTCGCCTTTTTTAGGGACGTAGTCTCCTTTTGCGATCTCAAGGTAAGCGCCCGTTGCAGACAGGTTACGCATTTGCGCACCGGATTTGCCGATGTGACCGTAAACCTCAAGCTTAGCTTGTTCCTTTGTCTGAAAGCGTTTTGAGCTCATTAGTACCCACCTCGAAATACACCTGCGGAGCAGGACTGCTTACTACTATTTTCGGGTGGTTTTCAGAAATCTCTAAGGGAAAAAGCTTGCAATCTCATAATGAGATTCAAATCTGGTCCCTACTTTTTCAGGTATGTAAGAAACGAAAAAGGAATAGGCAACTCCACGTCTCGACGTTGAGTGAGAGTGAATAATTTTTCGTCAATTTCTGGATAATGTGTGTCACCGGGAAATTCGCGGTGGATCAGAGTTAGATAGACCTTGTCAGTCAGGTTTTTAGCAAAGGCCTGCTTATAGATTTCACCACCACCAATGATGAAAACTTCCTCTCCCCATTGAGCTGTTAAGGGACGGGCGTGCTCCACAGCCTCTTCAAGGCTTGCCACAAAAACCACTGGGCTTTTTTCTGTGGAAGGGAAGGAATGTTTGGAAGGATCGCGAGTCACCACGATATGGTAACGATTCGGCAAAGCTTTACCGTGGAAAGAATCAAAAGTCTTACGACCCATGATCATCACGTGTCCCTTCGTAGTGTCTCGGAAAAACTTCATGTCCTCGGGCAGATCCCATGGGAGTCCGCCTTGAGTTCCAATCACGCGATTTTCAGAGCATGCTACGATATGGGTTAAAATCATACTGCTACCGGTGCCTTGATCGCAGGGTGCGGATCATAACCAATGATTTCGATATCTTCGTATTTAAAATCGAACAGGTTTTTCACATCCGGGTTTAGTTTTAATTGCGGCAGAGGTCTTTCCTCGCGGGCAAGTTGTGTTTTCACTTGCTCAATGTGATTCGAGTAAATGTGCGCATCGCCCAACGTATGAACAAAGTCACCCACTTCAAGGTTGCAAACCTGCGCGATCATATGAACCAGCAATGCATAGCTTGCGATATTAAATGGCACACCCAAGAAAATATCGGCGCTACGTTGATAAAGCTGACAAGAAAGTTTTCCGTTAGCTACGTAAAACTGAAAGAACGCATGACATGGAGGCAAAGCCATTTTTTCAACATCACCCGGATTAAAGGCAATTACTAGCAGGCGGCGCGAGTCAGGATTTTTTTTGATTTGTTCAACCACGTTTGAAATCTGATCAATCGTGCGACCGTCAGCAGTTTCCCAAGATCTCCATTGCTTGCCATAGACCGGGCCTAAGTTGCCATTTTCATCTGCCCACTCATCCCAGATGGTGACTTTATTGTCTTTAAGGTACTGAATGTTTGTTTCGCCTTTAAGGAACCACAACAGTTCATGAAAGATGGAGCGCGTATGCAGCTTTTTCGTCGTTAATAACGGAAAACCTTTTTGCAAATCAAAGCGCATTTGATATCCGAACGTAGAAATCGTGCCCGTACCGGTACGGTCTTCTTTCTTGGTTCCGTTCTCCAAAACGAATTTCATTAGATCATGATACTGCTGCATTAATACCTCGATGGCGCACTCGAATGAGCACCGTGACTTCTTAAGTGTAGTGAGTCGGGCAAGGTTGTCTACAGGCGCACATCGCAGCACGAAAATTGTGAGGCTTAATGCGCCTAGTTGTGTAGCAGAAGTGGTATCTCACTGGTGGAGCGATCGCACTGGAACAGCCTCAAAGCGGCATGTGCCTATGTTTTTTACATCTGAACAGTTCTCAATACGAAGTATTTGCAGCTGGAAGGGGGCACGGGAGTTGTAAGGAGATCAAAGTCGAAGGAGGACGTTATGTCCCACGAAGCCAAAGTATATATGATCGTCATAGCCATTGTGGCCGGTACGGTCTACGCCGCCGAGAAAATGAAAGGCCCTGCTGTCGCAGCGGCACCGGTAGCGCAATTGGCAACCACGGTGGCTCCTTTTTCACAAACAAAAACATCCTCTTTGTTAAAAGCAAAGTCCCCAGCTAAAAAAGCTGCGGGTTTTGATGTTGCACAAGTCCTTCTGGACCAGGAAATGGACAGTTTGAATCACGGTAAAGTTGATTGGAAACAACGTGAAGCAACTGTACGTGCTCAAGCAGAAAAACTTTCCTACAATGATCTTATGAACCTGGCTGCTAAATCTGTGGATACGTCTTTAAACGTGAACGAACGTTTGATGACGGTGTACTTGATTAGCCTTTCAGGAATTAAGGCGCACAACGCACTTTTTGAAATCGTTAAAACTCCTTATGTCTATTCTAAAACATCGGGTTTAACGAAAGTGACATTTGAAAATCAGGAATTGAATTTACGACTTCGTGCCTTGCAGGCTTTGGATCAATTGGCTTTGGTCAATCCACAGCAAATTCAGAAAACGATGAAGATCGTCACGAAATCTACAGCAAGTATGCAGATTAAAAATTACGCGCAAATCAGCGTGAAGGGATTTGCGCACGGTCAACCAGCAAAATTATCGCAATGGTTAAATCAAACTATTGCCTCACGTGGAGAGTAATATGAAAAACGCAGTTTATATGGTTCTTTTTGTCGTAGTTTGTTTTTCTGCCGGTTACTTCCATGGACAACTGTCTTCGCACATCGATACCTCGGTCGCGTTTGAATCAACTCCTACGGTAAAGATGTTCGCTTCAAGACAAGTTGTTAGTAATAGAAATTAAGTTCTGCTCTGTATTCTTCATGGTCTTTTGCTCCAAGGCGCAATCCCAGGTTTTTGCTTAGAGCGACCTGGGCGCCGGCAAACAAATCCCGGTATTCATTTTTACTGCCATGGTTATCATATCGATACCATGCCTCGGCAAGCAGGCTGAATGAATCCTTCCAGTTATAGCGCAATAAAACTGCAGGACCGATTCCCATACGGAATTGATCGTTTACAAAATTTTGATCATAGGCAAAGCCGGCTCTGATCCAAGCGCTTGCCGTCAGACTTTTTGTAAGCTCCTTAGCAAGGCCAGCACCGATCGAAAAAGACAATGGCATACAGTCATAGGAGCATTCTGTTTGGTAGTCCCGATCCCAGCCAAACTTAAGACGCCATGATGGGGCATGAGTAAAAATGTCCCAGTTCGAAAGCGACACGATTTCCACTAAGCCTATCTTTTCAAGTTGAACGCGCCCTGCTTGCGCATCATAACTGAAGTCTGTTTGGATCATCTGCATTTCAGAATAAGCCGGATAGCCGCGAATAGGATCTAACAGATCATGCAAAGCAAAACGATGACCCAAAGTCGCTAGATTCTTGTCGTTGCGGTAAAGGTAGCCTGCTTTAGCGCGCGAGGACCCGTGGGCCTGATGAGGAGCGTCTTGCATTGGCACGGGGATTTCAAGTTCGGGAGAAACAAGATTCACTTCAGCGCGAGCTATCAGAATTTGTTTTTTTAGTTTGAATTGACCTTTTTGATGCAGGACTTCACTGGCATAACGAAAGTCGACGTAGTCAATTGCAGCGTCCAACAGCTCCTGACGTTCTTTATCTGTGCTACCATTCACAAGCTCTTCGATATTTTCACTTTGAATAAATTTAGCAAATTTTTCTTTTGAAGCTTGGTTCAAAGTTGTCAGTCTTTGTTCAAATGTCGCGCGACCCGAAGGACGATAACTAAGTTTACGAACCAAGCCCCCCGGGGCCTCGTAAACCATGATCATCGTGTCGCTGGGAAGCACAGCCCGTTTCGTTTTTTGAACTAAGTTTAAAGAAGGTCTTACGGCATCAAGAGCAGCGATGATTCTGTAAGAGCAGTTTTCAGTGAAGTACCAATAATCAAAGTGAGCTTGTTGCAATTCGTAAACGTGGGCCACTAAAAGGTCGATTTCATCCTGAGTAAGATCTAAATCGTACTCCCATAAATCCCGACTTTCGAAGTTGTTATATTCTCGAACCTTAAAATAATAAGGCTGAATTTCAAATCGCCCTGTAAACATGCCCATCAATCCCATGACAGCATAGGTTGCTGGTGTTGCTCCCTCAGGAACTCCAGAAAAGCCCACACCGAAATCGATCAGCTCGTATTTTTTTTCATTCGACGAGGAACTTCCACGATTTAATCTTAAAAACGAATGCCCATAGGCAGACGCAGGATTGTTCATATAATAGGAAGAAAAAACATAAGTGGCTGAGTGAGCATCAAGGATGCCTCGAAAGTTTTCAAAGCGTTGGCAGCTGACTTGGGGCCATTTTGCTTCAGGTAAATGTCGTTTTAAATAAAGGAATCGACCTGGAAATAAACACTGCGCACGCTCTTGTAAGTTTCCCTCTGGTGATGGGCGAGTGAGCGTCGGGTCAAAGATCGCCTGGATAGTGGCGATCAACTCGGCCTGGGGATTTTGTTTTCCCTTTTTTGAGAAAAAGAACAGCGGAGAGTCGGCCTGGCTTTGTTTACTGAACCCGCTGTCTCTGCGATAGTTCAATAGATTTAGCCATTGTTGGTCTTGATCAAGCTTCAATTTCAGTGCGCTCTGAACGACAGAGTCCGCTAAGCTTTGGGCTTGAACAAAAGGGCTGAAAATAAGCAGGGCAAGAAAACATATACATTTCATAAAAAAAGAGGGACCGAATTGAGCGGCCCCTCTTTTTGTACCTTAGGCTTTTAACTGAAGCAAAAATTAACCTTTAACAGCGCAAACTTTTTGAGCCGTTTCGAAAACGCGCTCAGTCGTTTGTTCACCTGAGTAGATTGATTTGTAGTTGTTTTTCAAAGTAACACCCAAAACTTGAGAGTCACAGTTCATCATTTTGGAGAATGTCGTCAACGTTTCACCTTGGCCACGAACGATGTCGTTTTCAAGAGCTACTGCATTGTTATCCAAGAACGCTTTTGTTTCGTTCGCGGCGAAAACGGAAGGGCCGCAGTTTGATGTCCCAGTGGACATACCGAACGTTTGAGAGCCCGCAGTACCATTTAAAGTCGCAGCCAAGATTTGAATAGGACCTGATTTGTTACCAAAAGCTAAAGCGCCAAGACCGCAACCTGCAGTTCCATAACCGCCATTCGAAAGGTCGCTTTTAGAAGCTGCCAATGCTGAAGATGCTGATGCGATAATTGCTGCCGCGATGATCATTTTTTTCATGTGTTTTCTCCGTTGTGGTTTATATAAGCGTCCGTTCGGACATCTATGTTTCTAGAATTTTGAGCTGACATGCCACAGGAAGCAAACAAAACCGCTCGAGAAGTTTATTACCTTTCAATGTTATTTCAAAAAACTGGCAAGTAACATGTCTGGAATGACGCCCTAAGGCCAGTAATTAAGGAGAATATTACATTCTATCTCGGCGGTGTTCGATCTCAGTACCAAAATTGCGAATTATAGCATTTGGCGACAACGTCCATATCTACTCACGAGTTTGTGTGTTCTAATGAACTTACCAAATTTCGTCGTTCAGTTAATTCATTAGATTCCCTTTTGTCTTCGCGAATGGCCCCTAGCTTTTTTAAGGAGGCAAAAATGGGAAAAAAAATATACGTTGGTAATCTTAGCTTCACGGTAGATTCTGATATCTTGGCGAATAAATTCGCTGAATTCGGAACTGTTGAATCTGCAAACATCATCACGGATCGTGACACAGGTCGCAGCAAGGGTTTCGCTTTCGTTGAAATGGCGACTGACTCTGAAGCGACGATTGCTATTGAAAAATTAAATGGTATCGATCTAGGTGGTCGCGCCATGAATATTTCTGAGGCGAAACCTCAAGCTCCACGCACTGGTGGCGGTGGCGGTTTCCGCGGCGGTTCTTCTCGTCGTTCTTACTAATCACTTTAGCAATATTTCCCCGCAGAACCGTTTAACAACGGTTCTGCACTTTCGTTCTTTAAAGGAGTAGGAAATGGCTAAAGATGATCTGGTGATGATCGAAGGAAAAGTTTCTGATTTAAAAGGCGGTGGGATTTATTTCATCGCAATAGAAAATGGCGTTAACATCAAAGCAAAACTTTGCGGAAAGATGAAGCGCTTCAATATCAAAGTCGTTGTCGGGGACCGTGTGACTGTGAGTGTGTCACCCTATGATCCGACCCATGGTTTGATTACACATCGTTTTAAGATCTAACATCGCTTAGACACTTGGGTGCCAGAAATGGCACCTGTATTCAGAGTATCTAAATTCTGTCTGTCTCATCCTGAGAATCCATACTTCAAATAAAAATTAAGGCAATCTGGCTTCAGTCCTTTGGGTGCTCTATTGGTATCCCACTTGCTCTTCATATTGGCATTAAGGGAGAGTTATATGAACAAGGTAACTTATTATATTGCGGCTTTGATTTTGGGTTTTTCGATGTCTGCACAGGCACAAGGAGCCCGCGCCCAGTTTAAGCCTTCATATGCTCAAGAAGAAGTCGAAGCTGCCAATGAGATGTCTGCCGTCTATCCGACTCAAACGATGTCTCAACGTGCAGAAGTCCTTAACTATCGTACAATTCCAAATCCTTGGGTCACACTTGAGCCAACACTGGGTTACATTAGTTCTAATTTTACGGGTATTGAGGGCAGAAATGGCTCAAGCGCCGAATCAGTCTCTCGCTTGCAAGCTGGGGCTACAGTTTTAATTGGCCGTGGAATGTGGCAAGGTGAAACGGGGTTATTCTATTCCCCACGTGGCGCACAGATGACTGTCGGAGCTACGTCAGGTGGTAAAAACGTTTATGATTTTAATCTCACTTATTTGGATATTCCTTTGATGGCGCGCTTTTCATGGCCGCACTCCTCTAAATCTCATTTCTTTGCAAGAGCGGGAGTGGTGGTGGGTATTTTAAGTGAGGCAAAATACGATGTGAACTCCACAATCGTGACTTATGGTGCGACTACTAATTATCCGGCAATAACTGGAATTGATGCGAAAGACTACTTCAATGCAACAGATCTTCGTGGCGCTTTTGGTGCCGGCTATGATTGGAAATTTTCGAATCGTGTAGGGATGGTCTTGCAAGCCGATCTTCAGGAAAGCTTTAGCAAAATCAACACAGACAAATTCCTGAACGATCTCGATGTGTACAACTTCGGCATCATAGTCAGCGCAGGCGTTTCAATCAAACTCTAAGGTAACAGTTCCCTTTTTTAGGATTTGTTGTTTTATGGAAGTAAGAATAAAAAAACCACAGCTTTGCGGCTGTGGTTTTTGCATTTGAGGATGTAGATTCCTAGAAAAGGGAACTGTTACCTTATTGGAAGTTTTGAACTTGGGCGATGTATGGAAGGTTGCGGTAGTAACCTTGGTAGTCCAAGCCGTAGCCCACGACGAAGTCGTTCGGGATTTTGAAACCCACGTGGTCAACGTCACATTTAACTTTCAAAGCTTCAGGCTTTTCAAGCAATGCGATTGTCGTTAAAGATTTTGGTTTGCGCGACATGATAGAATTTTTCAAGTAGTTCATTGTAAGACCCGTATCGACGATGTCCTCAACCAAAATCACATGCTGGTTTTCAACCGGAGAAGCCAAGTCCAAAGTGACTTTCACCTCACCAGAGGAAGAAGTCCCGCCGTGGTAAGAAGCCACACCAAAGAATTCGCATGTGATGTCGCTGTCGATGGCTCTGATCAAATCAGAGTAGAACATGAAGGAGCCCTTCAAAACACAGATCGCGATTACTTTTTCACCTTTGAATTTTTTAGTCAGAGTCTCGCCCAGCTCTTTGACTTTAAGTTGGATTTTTTCTTCAGAGATATATGGCTTCAAAGTTAAATTCGTCATGGGGACTCCTACACAAATGAATTATTCATGATCTCGCCGAAACCACCGCCGCCAGGCACGATGTATTGATGATCGTTTAAGCCGCGTTCTTGATCCCAGAATTGACCCGGTTTTGCATCTAAAACTGCCTGAGAGGATAGCCCACGGTCAAGTCTTAAGGCATAGATTACGACTTCGGGGTGTGATCCTAACAGATTCTTCAAGTACTCAGGGGTCACGATAAGGTTTAAGGCTATAAATTTTTTAGCCGGGCCCTCGATATGCTGCTTATAGTGGTTAATGGCATGAATCATTGTATTGCCAGTGGCACCCATTGGGTCAGGTAGAATTACGCTGGCATCCTTTACATCGCCACCGATTTTCATTCCGCCAAATTCAGCGCCAGTGACCGTATGTTTGCTATCTGTCATGCGCGCTGAAAAGATATGGTCCTGACGAACATTTTTAGCAGGCAAAGCAAAGTGCAAAAAGTTGTAACAGATGTGGCTTGGGTAAGTCCCGGCGCGAGCCAGATTTACGCTCACTGCTTTTTGGTGTTGCGCAATGCGATCCGTATGCAAAAGTTTATCGGGATGAGCTTCGGTCATGCGAGTCGGTTGGGAGAAGTTTTCGCGGTCGAACTCATTGTTCACCGTGATTGAAATCAAGTGAGTGTAGAGCACCTCAACAATGCGATTGATTTCCGGCTGATAGCAGTCAGGGTGGCAGGCTTTGGCTAGCAGGCCACTCAAAAACGGGCTATCGATCAAGTGAACGCGTGGACCATAGTGGTGTGGTAGTTCTTGTTGAAATTGAGCCATGAGTACCTTTCACGCGAATTCGTATGAAAGGTCTTCAGATCGAGGACTATTTGTTGTCGTATTCGACGAAGATCACGAATTCGCTTTCGCCTGCTCGGAATTGAGGAGAGCGCAGAATTTTATATACATCAATTGCAGTCAGATCGTCATCATTTTCGAGATTTGACTGAGCGGGCATAACTCCCGACATCAAAAAGCCCATGCCGTTCCCGATTTCAAATATAGCCGGGAAGGATTTTCTTTGAACCTCAAACCCACCTGTGGGACTGCCTTCACGCCACGTTCTTTGGATTTCGATATTGCCGCGCAGACTTGGTCCGTCAACATCTGCAATTTCAAAGAATGTCGTCAGGCCAATTTCAACAGATGGATTGTTTCGGTCTTTTATGCTGTAAGACCACTGCATTGTTTTGCTGGAGGAAAGAGTACGTTCTTCTTTATGAAGGACTTTCACTCCTGCCGCTTGAATGCGTTTATCTAGACCGGGAATAATGCCGGCGGAATAATCTGCGAAATTCATGAACTGCCCAGTGCCGCGGCTGGATTCGATCATTCGACCCAACATAGGCCTGATCACTTCGGCATAAGTGACGATCAGGTGTGGTCCACCCGTGCTTTTTGCGGCAACAGTGCGGCTTTCTTTTTTTGGTTCTTCGGCAACTTTCTCAGAGTGAGCATCTGCGAAAGCTTTTGCGGCTGCCAATTCTTTACTATCATCTGCGTCGCTTGAAGCAACGTTTGCAACCACTGGGCTTGGAGAAGGTTCAGTCACGCCACCCGATGCCGTTGCCATCTCAGAACTTGGTTCTGGAGCTGCGGGTGGGGGAGGCGGAAGATTGCTGGAGCTATTTACTCGAACAGTAGGTCGAGATGTGCTGGCTATATTTGTGGTTTCCGTTTGTTTGTTTTTGTAAACGTAAACTCCGCCACTAACGACGACAGCAACGAACAATGTCACATGTAAAACAGGATTCTTTAAGAATGTTTTCCAAAATGGAGCCGACTGTGGTTTAAAGCTTTCCATATCGACGCCGCATTGAGCGCAATACTTATCTTGAGGTTGTTGAAAGCCACAGCGTGGACACGAAATTAGCATCTAAAAAGTTTTCCTGTTGTGATTAGAAAAAGCCTTATAAATAGGCTAATTCAAAGCTTCTTGACGGTCCACCGAATTGTTCATACCTTGAAATTCTAGGAAGTTGACGATGAAAAAATATAAGCCCGGCACTGGTGAAAAAATCGAACGCACAGAGGAAATTATCCCGCCAAAGGTCGAGCTTCCGATTACATTCTCGCCGGAACATTATCCCGTCATGCTGCAAGAAGTGCTCGCAGCTTTCTTTCCTTACAGAGAGAGAAAAGACGTCACTTACTTTGACGGAACTTTTGGTCGCGGTGGTCACTATATGGCGGTGAAACACACCGTTCCCGCGATGAAAGCAACCGTCATGGACCAAGATCTAGCCGCCGTAAAATACGGTGGCGAACGTTTCAAGACGGAAGTCGAGAACGGCCAACTTCGCATAATCCATGGAAATTTCTCGCAGTTTTCGGATCACAATCTGAAAAACTTTGATATGATGCTCTTAGATCTAGGTGTGAGCTCACCGCAGTTAGACCAGGCCGAACGAGGCTTTAGTTTTTACCACGATGGTCCACTAGATATGCGAATGAATCAGCAGCAAGGTTTGACGGCTGAGGTGCTTGTGAATACGGCAACAGAGGATGAACTCATTCGAATCTTTAAAGAGTATGGCGAAGTTTACCGTCCAGCTCGTGTTGTCAGAGCGATCGTTCAAGATCGTAAAACAAAAGCATTTCAATCTACAGGTCAGCTTGCAGGTTTGATCGAACGTGTGGATGGATGGCAAGTGAAAGGCCATCACCCCGCGACGAAATACTTTATGGCTCTGCGTTTGGCAGTGAACTCTGAGCTCGAAGTTGTCGCTGAAACGATTCCGCAAATGATCAAGGCGTTAAATCCTGGTGGTCGTTTGGCAGTGATCACGTTCCATTCGTTAGAAGATAGAATTGTTAAAAACATCTTCCGTGATTCAGAAGAACTCGGCAGATCTGTTTATAAAAAAGTAGTCGTTCCATCTCAGGAAGAGTTGGATTTGAACTCTCGCTCGCGCTCTGCGAAGTTGAGGGTTTTCGAGAGGAGTGCTCAGGATGAGCAAAGAGAACTTTAGACAATTAAGACCGTTTTTCAGCATCCTTCTAGGTATCTTTACTTTATTCTCCATCGTGTTCCTGCAAATGGAAGAGCGTCGCATGGGCTACGTTGTGTTGAAGCTGACTCGCGAGCATAAGAAAGTTCTAGAAGAAAAACGCACCAAAGAAATTTCCTTAGCAAAAATCACGCGTCCGCAATTGTTGGACCACGTGGCTCAGCAGAAATTCACGCTTAAAAAAGTTCAGGCGAATCAGATCATTCATTTAAGTGATGTTCAAGAAATTCCTGTTGCCAAAGCGCTTGATAAGAAAATTGCTAAAAAGGATCTGTAGTTGAAATCACGTATTGTCTTTATCTTTGTTGGTATCATCGGTCTGTGGTCGCTTTTGGCAATGAGAGCGGCTTATCTGCAGTTCCTTCCCAATGATCGTTTGAACGCTCTTCAGAGTCGTCAATTTCAAACTAAAGTAACCTTGCAAGCTCGCCGGGGTGCCATTGTTGATCGTAATGGTCGTGATCTTGCTATGTCGGCTACTGCCTATTCTTTGTATGCAGATCCCAAAATTATCGAAAATCGCAAAGCCGCCGCGAAAAAATTGTCCAAGGTTTTGGGGCAGTCTTACGAATCTGTCTATTCAAAAATCAAAGACGGTAACAAGCGCTTCGTTTGGATTCAACGTATGCTTGAGCAAAACAAAGCGGATGAAATCAAAAAGTTCGATATTCGTGGATTGTCTTTCGTTGAAGAATGGCGCCGCGTATATCCGAACGAAACGTTGTTAGCGCAAACTCTGGGTTTCTTAGGCATTGAAGGTCAGGGACTTGAAGGTTTGGAGCTAGGATATGATCAGTCTCTTCGTGGCAATCAAAAGAAAGTGATGGTTAAAAGAGATGCTCGTGGACGTCCTCTGATTAATGACGGCTTGATGTTTATCGAAAATCCCGATGGGAACGAGCTTCGTCTGACTGTGGATTCTGAATTGCAGTATGCTCTTGAATCAGAACTCGCTAACGCAGTTCAAACTTTTGATGCTGATCATGCGGTTGGCGTGGTTTTGGATGCGAAGACATCGGCGGTGGTGGCATTGGCCTCTGCTCCCACTTTTGATTTAAACAAAGCACAAAAAGCCCAAGCTGATTATCGTCGTAATAAATCGGTGACGGATGCGTTTGAGCCAGGATCAACATTGAAGACTTTGGTTATTGCTTCGGCTCTTCGCGAAGGAGCTTTGCAGCCCAATACTAAGTTCTTTTGTGAAAATGGTGCTTTCCGTGTCGGGGATAAAATAATTAAAGAAGCTGAAGCTCATGAAAAGTTCGGCGATATCACTGCGGCAGAGATCCTTGCCGTATCTTCAAATATCGGAACGACAAAGATCGCTTTTAAATTGGGACAAGAAAAATTGCGCCAAGGTCTTTTGGATTTCGGTCTTGGACAAAAACTCGGCGTGGATCTTCCAGGTGAAGCACGGGGTATCGTTCAAGCCCTTCCTTGGAAGCCAATCTCTTTAAGTAATATTTCCTTTGGTCACGGTATTTCGACCACTCCGATTCAAATCGCTAATGCCTATGCTGCCATTGCAAACGGCGGTGTTTTGAACACTCCTTACATTGTCCAATCGGTTCGTGATTCTGAGACGGGCGAGTTGACAGAAACTAAGGTTAAACCCATTCGTCGAGTGTTAACACCTGAGCAAGCTGCACAAATGCGCGCGATGCTTTTAGGTGTCACGACTTTGAAGATTGGTTCGGGCGCGAATGCGCGTGTTGATGGATTTATGGTTGCGGGTAAGACAGGTACTGCACAAAAAGTAAACCCGAATGGTCGCGGTTACCTTAAGGGAGCTTATGTTTCTAGTTTTGCCGGTTTCATTCCCGCCAATGATCCAAAGTTTGTAATTTATGTGGCAGTTGATTCTCCTCGAAAATCATATTACGGAGCAAAAGTAGCAGCACCGGTGTTTTCTCGAATTGCATCTTATGCAGTTCGTAAAGAGGGTATTGCCCCCCTTCCAGGGATTTTGGCCGAGACCAACAATAAGAATTTCAATTCTATGAAATCAATGATCAATCAAAAGGCAGCTTTGGATAAAATCGCTCGTGAGATTGCAAATGAATCCAAAGACCTGCCGAAAAAGGTTGAGCCAGTAACACTTACAGCACAAGAGTTAGATAAAGTTACCGCCGAAGTAAAGCCGGGCGAGACAGTTCCAAACCTGATGAAACTCACAACTCGCGAAGTTTTAAGACAGGTCAGCGGACAGAATCTCAAAGTAAAGTTCGTCGGTTCGGGTAGCTTGGTTACAGACATGATACCGTCCGCCGGTTCGACACTTCCTGAAGATAAAAATATCACTGTGATACTAAAATAAAAAAAGGCACCTGCAAGGTGCCTTTTTTATTTGCAACTCATCCATATTGCTCCAGAATATAAAGTCACGCTTGTTTTGAACTATCGGTAAAAGAAGGGCGGCATGGATGGCTGGCGTAACTGCGTTTATGAAGGCGAACCTTAAGTATATTGTTCTGTTCCTGCGTATTCTTGCTCTTTCATTTTGCTTGGGCTTTATTATTGGCAATATCAACACAGTTTCATATGGTGGTGTGCCTCGCTATTTTTCTTTATCAGCGCAAGACTCATCTTGGTTAGAACGTTTTCAGGCTGTTTTGGTTTACCTGTTCGTGGTGCTGCAGATTTTATCTGCTATTAAGCCTTTGCGTGAGTCGCGCATTTTAAACCAAGTATTGAACATCAGTATTTTTGTTTTTTCGGCGGGAGCCGTTTGGACTTTGTTCAATTATTGGGGAAAAAGCGAAGCCATAGTTCCTTTAAGGATTGCGATGCAATTCACGCTTTTCCCGATGACTTTGATTTTACAACAAACATTATCTGAAGAAAAAACTGCAACTGCCAGTAAAGCCTAAACATCCGTTGTATCCACGGAGTCAGACTTAAGTCAAAAAATAGATGCTCATTTGCTTGCGGTAAATTTTCAATTGTTTGGGATTCCTAATAAGAGAGAATATCCGCTGACGATTGAAATGATGGCAAACATGCGTGGGTAAATTCGGTGCAGAGTAAAATTGTCTTCTCCAATGAAAATGAAATTAAAAGCTTGCTGATCGGGGCCTATGTCACGGCTGCTGCCACACTGATTCCTTTTATCGGCTGGTATATGAATCCCGGTGAAGCAGATATGTATCTGTGGTTGATGGCTTTGCAGTTATTTGTGTGCTTTGCCCTGTTGATGATTCGTCGCTTTAAAGTTGTAAAAATCATCTTACAAGAAAACTGCATCGAACTTGAATATCCTTTGCGTGATGTTGTTCGTGCCATTCCGTACAGCGAACTTCAGTGTGCGGAGTACATGGAATCAAGCTTTAGCTTGAGTTTAGTCTTAAAAGACAGTCGTCTGATTCCTCTGAGTGCTGGCATCGAAAAAATCGACGGTCACTTCTCGCCTTACTTAGAAATCGTGGAACTCTCCGGGCCTGCCGGAGACCGCTATCGTTTGAAACACGAAATTGAAGATCGTATCAAACGTGCCTTTGCAGAAAGAGTCTCAAAATGAGACAGGTCGGTTTCGCTCTCAGTGTCGAGCACAAATTGTTACTCGTTAAGATTCTCACAGCAAATTTTCGTTTCTCTTAGCTTATATTAAAGTTAAAGCCGAAAATCTTTCGCATGAGTTTTGAAATAGCACCTTAGCAGAGGGGAGCTATGAAATACTCATCGATTTTAATTATTGCTGGAGTGATAGGGTTCGCTAATTATGCGAGCGCACAATCTGCGGGCCAATGCAGTGGGATTTTTTCCAATCGGTATTCCGAACTTCAGGCTCAATGGGCCAAGCTTTCAATAGAACAGAAAAACGCGCTTCGTAAACAGCAGATGTATACCGCATCAAATGTTGTCCAACGCCGACCCATCGTCAAAACTTCTGGCTTAAGAAAAGATGCGTCTGCTGATATCGATGCCGCCGATATTAAAATCGATACGGCGGACCCGTCGCTGGTAATGCCGATTACTTATCCTAATGGTGTTACCAAATACCGTATTAACTTTTCCGGTCTTCGTTACATCGAAGCCAATACTCCCGCAGACTTATTTAAAGGCGGAGTAAGTAAAGTTCAAAGGTCTCGAGGTTTTTATAAGGATGGCACTGAAATGACCGGTGCTTATCACAATGAAGCTTGGGCATGGGACGTCGTAATCTATAAGAATGATGCTGGTGAATTAATCGCGTTAGGCGGTGTGATGGAGCAAGCCGTTCCAGGAAAACTTCCTAATGTTGCACGCGACAACCGTTCGCGCTCGCGATGGTGGGGCAAGGTTTCCCACACAGAAGTTAAACCTGGAGTTTTTGAAGAGCGCATTGTTTGGCAGGAGCCAGTTCACGATTTCAACCGTTCCAAGCATCAAGGCTGGGAATATCACGGATATGGCGGAACTCTAGTCACTGAGTTTAATCCTAAAACTGGTGTGCACGAGCCCGTTAAAAATAAAAATGGCAATTACACTTTGATGTATGAACGCGTGACCGAAGAAAAAAATGGAATGCCTTGGATGACCACGACATTCATGCGTGAAATGGACCCTTCGTTGAAGTCAACGGTGGGACCGGAAATTGAAGTCACGAACTTGATCAATCCCCTGACTGGCAAACCCTTTGAAGCTTTACGCCGAGGAGACGAGCATCAGATCGATGGATATTTGCGTGAGGGCGACAACGTACTTAAAGAATTAAAACATAAGCAATTTATTAAAGCAGGAAGTGCAAATGACTACGTCAGAAAATACGGTATTTATCTTGATTATCGCCCACCTGGCGCGGATGCAGTTGGCCCATACAGAAATGTCGTCGATGCGCGCGGTGAAATGGTCGACTTCGCTACTACACTAAACCTTCGCGAAATGATGAACGCCACGTGGGTCGGTCGACCTCAGTTAAACTATGACCCCTCAGGTAAGTTGTGGCTGTCATTCCACTTTGTGCCCAAGGATAGCATCCCGCAATGGGGACCTGTGGAAGGTTGGCCTTCTGCTCACGATTTTCCAGAATACGGTCGCATCACCGCGATGGTCCCAGTGAAATTCGAGTACGATGCCCTCGGGCAACCGATGCTTAAAAAAGATATCGACCCAGAATTTTCCTACATGTACGAGTAGCGTTCGAAGTCAGGACCTATCAGTTCGATAAAGCCGTTCTAAATAGTTTTGTAAATGAGAGTAAGAAAGGTGTTAGTAAATACTTGAACATCCCCGGAATGGTTAATAATAGTAATACGTTCGTCAGACGTGTAATTACATGTGCTGGAGGAATTCCGCCAACAGGAGCACCTATGGACTCACTCGGATATTGATGGGAATGAGAAGCATGAGAAAAGTTAAGTTTTTGATTTTTGTCGTGGGAAGCCTGGCCATGGTGTTTGGTGCGTATTTTTGGATTTGGAGTATGAAGTCGTTAGAGCTAGACAAGGGGAGAATGACGGAGGAGTTGTCTAAAAGTTATGCTGAGTGTTCTTCTTGGACTGATCTAATAAATAAAAAAATAGAAGGTAGTCTGTTGGCTGAGAGGAAAACTTATCAGATCTACTGCAAAATAGTTTTAGACTACTCAATGCGGAAATATAAAAAAATAGAAATTTATGGTTTGAACGACCCCGCAGTTCGGCAAATGACTATAGAGTATATTAAAAGTTTGCCACAGTTTCTGCCAGCTCAAGTTGAATTTTACCATGATGAATTTTGGGAAAATGGATTGCGCAAAAATAGTGAAAGCTATGAGCAGCTATCAATAGAAGCAGTTGTGAGATAGGTTTCTGCTATTATTTGTTGAAATTGTGGGAAAAAAGGCGCTGTTGAAGCGCCTTTTTATTTACAACCAATACATGAACGTATTCATACGGTCTTGTTCTTGAGCGTCGTTCAGCGTATCAATCAACGCTTGAACCTTAGCTTCACCCAAATTCTCAACCAGGTCCTTACCACCAATAATAGTGATGTCCCAGTTTTTCTTAATCACCGACGGATCCGTCAAAACATCATATAAAGCATCCAAATTAGCACCGTAAGTTTTCGGCAACTTCAAACCATCAGCCAAAGTCGCATGCAACTGCTTCAAAGATTTGATTTCGCGGCCTTGGATCAATACCAAAATTTTATAACGAGATTCAAAAATGGAAGCTCCGTTAAGACCTGCGCGCTCAGCCGTTGAATCAGCAGTCACGTTGTAAACGCCAGCGTGGGATTGAACAGCTACAAGGTTTAGTAGCAAAGCGGAAGTAAGAACCATCAACTTTTTCATGGGGACCCCTTAATGAAAGTTGCGGCACTATATCACACCTGACAGGATTTACTCCTGTCAGGATTTTAGACAGTAAGAACTATAGGGAATTGATGTATTGGCTAATACCTTGGAGTACTTGCTGTGGAATCTCGTGACCACCACGGAATCCCATCAACGAACCCTTCATTCCATTCTGAGTAAGAAGGGTTTCAAGCTTCTGAGCTTGTTTGAAATTCAGAACCTGATCCATCTGCCCATGGCTTTGGAAAAAACGCTGACCTTCACGATTCGGGACGTGTTTTTTCCACTCATCTTGGCTCACCAAAGTGCCCGACATGATCACCAAGCCCCGTGGAGTTTCAGGAGCACGCAAATACAAGTCCGTCGCTAGCATCGCACCTTGAGAGAAGCCTCCCAAAATGATTTGGTCCCACGGCACACGCAGTTGACGGATCATTTCCAGCGCCATATCGCGGGCCTTGTTGAAACCTTTAGGGATTTCAGCGCTGAAATCTCGAGGGACACCTGTTTCCATAGCGCGTTGAATTTCCATCATGTCGATGGGCCACCAAGCGCGACCCGTCCAGGCAGGTCCAATGGGTACTTCCAAGATTCCATTCGGAAAAAGCCAATTGTACGTCTTTTTCGTAGGGATCATCTGCCCCAACGAGAACAAGTCATTGGCATCTGCGCCATAACCATGGAAGAAGATGATCCAGGGCGCGTTATCGTCTTGATTAATTTCTTGGCAATGTATTTTTCCGAGTTGTCTCATAGCTTTCACATACTATACTGATCCCATGAAACTACAGCATCTTTTTTCAACAATTCCAGGAATTCCCGGTCACGCTTTGCCAGACATCGAAGTCTCGGGAATTTTCAATGATGCTCGTAAAGTCATTCAAGACGGTCTGTTTGTTGCCATCCGCGGTGTGAAGGTTGACGGCCACACGTTTATTCCTGATGCGATCAGCAAAGGCGCCAGTGTTCTGGTAGTTGAAGACGCCAATCAAGTTCCAAATTCTTTTAAAGGTTTCGTATTGCGTGTGGAAAACACACGTGAGGCTTTGGATATCTTGGCGAGCCACTATTATGGGGACCCTGCAGAGGAGCTATTCTGCGTGGGTGTCACGGGTACTAACGGTAAAACTTCTGTGACGTATATGGTTGAGTCGATTTTGAATCACGCCAAACTTCACACGGGTGTGATAGGAACCGTGAATCATCACTTACTTGAAAAAGTATGGCCGTCAGACATGACAACGCCAGATCCAATCTATCTGCAAAAACGTCTGAAGGAATTCAAAGACGATGGAGCAAAGGCCGTTGCTATGGAAGTTTCCTCCCACGCTTTGGATCAGCATCGGGTGGACAGTGTGCCTTTTAATACGGTGATTTTCACCAACCTGACGCGTGATCATTTGGACTATCACGAAACCATGGAGAAATATTTTGAGTCTAAGCAACGCTTATTCACAGATCTTTTGTGGCAAACAGACAAAGCTCCTTGTTTTGCCATTGTGAATATCGATGATAAATACGGTCGTAAGTTGCATGTCGCAGATCCTGCGGTGCTGTGGACGTATGGTGCCGATAAATCCGCGGACCTTTGTTTTAAAATCAAAGAGATGGATTTCGCTTTGACGAAGTTCGATCTGAAAACTCCCGTGGGTACGGTGGCGGTGGAGTTGCCGATGTCAGGCACTCACAATGTGATGAATGCCGTGGCCGCCATTGGAGCGGGGCTCTCTGCCAAAATTCCTTTGGAAAATTGTGTGGAAGCCATCAACAAGTTCACAGGTGTGCCGGGACGTTTGCAGGCGGTACCTAATAATAAAAACTTATCGGTGTTCGTGGATTATGCTCACTCGCCGGATGCATTAGAAAATGTTCTGACGGCGTTGAATAAGGTTCGCGAAAGTTTGAAATCGACGGCAAGGATCTGGACGATCTTTGGTTGCGGTGGAGACCGTGACAAAGGCAAGCGTCCTTTGATGGCCGAGATGGCGCTGAGGTTTTCTGACTATGTTGTTGTAACATCAGACAATCCTCGCACTGAGGACCCGCAAACGATTATTGATGATATTGTAAAGGGTATCGAGACCCACGATGAAAAACGTGTGACTGTGTTGGTGGACCGCAAGGCTGCCATTGATCAAACTATTCGCGAAGCCAATCCGGGCGATGTGATTTTGATCGCAGGCAAAGGTCATGAAGACTATCAGATTATTGGAACCACGAAGTTTCCGTTTAGTGATGTGCAGGTCGCAGAACAAGCGCTGCAAGGGAGAGTGTAATGAGAGCCATGGATGTGCAAACAGTATTAAAAGCCACAGGAGCGCAAGTGATCAGCAGTTTTGCAGATCGTTTTTCGGGAATTGGGACAGACACTCGTGCCGATTTGAAAGATCAATTATTTATCGCTCTAAAGGGCGAGGCTTTTGATGCTCACCAGTTCTTGGATAAGGCAGTGGCTCAAGGGGCCACAGTATTGATGGTTCACGAAGACAACGCCCAAGTTCAAGCGTTGAAAAGCAAAGTCACAATTCTAAAAGTCCAAGACACATTGAAAGCCCTTCAGCAATTGGGGAACTGGGCTCGTCACCAGGCTTCGGCACAGATTGTGGCGATCACGGGCTCTAACGGGAAAACAACGACGAAAGAATTTACGGCAGCCTTGATCAGCACGGCAAAATCGGTTCACTACAACAAAGGCAGCTTCAACAATCACTGGGGTGTGCCATTCACACTCCTACAGCTTGATCCTAAAAAAGAAGTAGCCGTGATTGAAATGGGTATGAATCACGCCGGCGAAATCACGGAGCTTGTGAATATCGCAGAGCCTGATGTTGTGGTTTGCACAATGGTAGGTCGCGCGCACATGGAATTCTTTGGCACGATTGAAAAAGTCGCTGAAGCCAAAGAAGAAATCTATAATGCCGCTAAAAAGAACGCGATCCGTATCTATAACTTGGACAACGATCAAACGCACAACATGTTCGTGCGTGGTCACGACAAATTCCCTCAAGATAAAGTACTTACTTTCTCAAGTGAAGACCCACGTGCCGACATTCATATGATGATTGATTCGATGAACATGAAGCAGCTGGTGCTTAAAGGTTCCATTAAGGGTGTTTCAGGACAAGCTACCGTGGAGGTCTTCGGTGCGCAGAATTTGACGAACCTCATGGCTGCAGCGGCTTTGGCTTTAGCAGTGGGAATGACCCCCGAGCAAATCTGGAATGGCCTGCCAGCATGTAAAACTAATTGGGGTCGTAATCAATTAGTGCACTTAAAATCAGGGGCTCAGATGATCTTTGATGCCTATAATGCAAACCCAGACAGCATGAAAGCTTTGCTAGAAAATGTACAATTGTTAAGCGTAAGTGGCCGTAAGGTTGGCGTCTTTGGACAGATGAGGGAAATGGGTTCTGCCTCTGCTCAACTGCATGAGGAATTGGGTGAGCGCGTGGGTAAAGCGGGTTTTGAAAAAGTTTACTTCGTTGGCGATGATTTCGACGCTTTTACGAAGGGTCTGCAAAAGTCTCATTTCTCTAAGGAAACTTTGATCCAAAAAGATTTCAGCGATTCTGCTGGCAAAGATTTAGCCACTTTCCTTCGTGATGGGGACATTGCAGTCGTGAAGGCGTCCCGAGGAACGAAGCTTGAGCGCTTTGTTTTCCCTTGTGAACCTTTAGATTTCTCTGAAAAATCTTAATCATTTTTGGTGAAGTGCCACTTTCCGGCTGGTGAAAACCGGCCGGGTGACATATAACAGTCCTCGTTATTAGGAGGACTAATGAAACAAAATCTTTCTCTACTTATCGCAGCTCTTACTTTCTCTGCGATGCAAGCCGGAGCGCAATCAAGTTCTGCAAAGATTGGTGCCGCTTCTTCGACAAACACTTCGACTTCAAAAATCGAAGATCTTAAGAAGCCAACAGAAAAAATGAAGGACGTTGACGAAGAGATCACTGATGCTCGTATGCGTGCATCTTTGGGTTCTAAATCTAAATGGTCACTTAAATCAGATTTCTCTTATTCTGGTGGCTCCATCAACGATCCATTTGGTTCAATTCGCCCGAACTACCGTGCTTCTGCGACAGCGGAATCATTGTCTTACCTTTCTGGTAACTTGGGTGTGAATGTACGTATCGGTCAAAAAGACAGCATCAGTTTTGGTTCTGGTCTGACGATCAACGATCCATTCCATGGTGATATCACGAAGCCAGCAGCTGATACTCGTAAAGGCAGAAAAGCAGATGCTGTACTTCCTCGTTATGAAATGTCGACTCCGTTCGTAAGCTGGAGCCGTGGTTACAAAGCTTTGGGCACTCAAATGAGCACAAGCGTTTCTACGACTTACTTCACAGACGAAGACACAAGCAAATTCCAAAACTATTTGGGAAGCATTTCTTTGTCTCAAGTATTCTTGGCTAATTTCGGGACTTCGAAATGGAATGGTGGCGTAAGCTTGAGCTTGTCTAAGTATCTTTACAATGGTGCTTTGACGGATCCAGATTACTTAGCATTGCAAAACCAAGGCAGATTCCAACGTTCTGATATCGGTGTGGGTTTGTTCCCATTCTTGCAATACACGTTCAACGACACTTACTCTTTCAGAACAGTATTCGGTTACTTGCAATTCTCTAAATACGAGATCAACGATCGTTACATCCAACTTGAGCCATACCAATCTGTAGGCTTTGGTATCTCCGTAACTCGTGATATTTACTTGTACCCAAATATCCAGTTCACTCCAAAAGACGTACGTGACGACAGAACGAACGTGGCTCTGTCTACGAACATCAACTTGTTCTAATAAATATGTCTGGATCGAAATTCATTCCTCCCTCAAAAAAGGGGGAGGATTCCAACAGTCAGGAAATCAATATCACGATCACTGTGAAGGCGACGGCGGCAGAAATCTGGCGCGCCCTGACTGATACGGACGATCTAGAAAACTGGTGGGGCGATGACGTCGCCCTTGAACCTAAGGTCGGGGGAAAGTTCCGCGAAGCTTGGGAAGATGACGAAGGTAACGAGCAACTCGCATCCGGTAAAGTCCTTTCACTTGTTCCCAATAAATCCATTACTTTTACTTGGCGTGAGAAAACCTGGGATGTGAAAGTCTCCACAGAGTGTTCTTATTTGATCGAAGACAAAGGTAAAACTCGCACCATGACAGTTCGCCACACAGGCTGGGAAGCATTCCCAGAAAAGCTGGGTGGGAAACTCCTTAAAGACTTCCAGGTCGGGTGGAAGTATCACATGCAAGAACTCAAAGCATACTTGGACGACGAAGGCTAAAAGGTACGTCCTTACCTTCTAGGTTTCAGCTGTCGAGGCCGTTGGCGTTTCATTTACATGTCTTAGTGTTACTATCATCGCTTTCTGATGTTTCATCGTTTCTATAGGCATGGAAACACCTCTTGCATTGATTTCAAAGGCTCATTCGTCTCAGGCAGATTCAGTTTGTGTTATGAATCCGCAGGTTCCCTCGGATGAGATGTTATGGAACCTTCGCGGACTTCGATCAAAAATTTTGCAACGTCAGAATTCAAACACCTCAAACTTCATTTCATTTTATCTGGCCATCGAAACACCCTGTGCATGCGTTTTGCTTTACTCGTTTGTGAAGCCTTATGGAGGATTTCATGAAAGCATCAGTGTTGGTTCTAGTGGTAACGGCTCCGTTGTTTATGACGGCATGTTCTCAGTTGGGTACCGATGTTCAATTTGGCTCGTTAAGAGCTACGAGTGCACAAGATTATACGCCGATCACAGATGGAGAGGAACCACAGGGGCCACCTAATATCAGTTCTCCAGAGATCATAGATGATGTGCCATTGGCGCCAGGCGAAGTGATCGATGGCGACGGCAACATAGTAGACGGTGATGGTGAAGTGGTGGTTCCTGCCTGTGATGCGAAAACGCAAGTAGAGGCCCAACTGATCTTAAGACAAGAAGGCTCTACAAACGTGGCCGGCGCAAACCAGACAGGAGCAAACAACTCGGCGACAATTTATCAGAAGGGCGATAGCAACACAGCTTGTGTGGTGCAAGTGGGTGATAACAATAGAGCAGATGTGCAACAAACAGGTTCTTCGAATTTCGCATCCGTCAGTCAACAGGGTAACGGCAACACGGCAAACATCGTCCAATCAGGTGGCAGCAATAGTGCGGTCGTGATCCAAAAGTAATCCCATAGCAAAGAAGCAAAAGGTACGCCCTTACCTATTAAGGTAAGGACGTACCTTTTTAAGTTTTCCAGGGAACTTAAAACAGTGCCAGGTGGCTTATCTTTTTTATTTTTCCGTAATGATATTAAGTAGTTATAAATTTGCCATTGCTTTTAAAATCGAAAACGTGCTAAACCCTTAAAGTTCCAAGCAAAAATCAATTTCCAAGGATATAGGGGAATCGCACATCATGCTTTATCAGTGGCTCTATTCAATGTCGGAACATTTCTCGCCGTTGAATGTATTTCGTTACATCACAGTTCGTACGTTCATCGCGTTTTTTACATCTTTCCTACTGTGCTGGATGTGGGGTCCCTACTTCATCAAACGTTTGCAGCTCAAGCATTTTGGGCAATCGATCCGTGACGACGGTCCTCAATCTCATAAGAAAAAAGCCGGAACTCCAACAATGGGTGGTGGGTTGATTCTTCTATCCACTTTAATTCCATGCTTGCTGTGGGTTGATATGCAAAATCCACTGGTATGGGCGGTTTTGATCATCACTTGGGGCTTCGGGATGATCGGTTATATGGATGACTGGTTGAAAGTATCCAAAAAGAACTCAAAAGGGTTGTCTGGAAAAATCCGCTTGGCAGGGGAGTTTTTGATCAGTGGTGCTGTTGTCGCTTATTTGGTTCACTTCCATAATTTGGGCACAACTGTCTACGTTCCGTTCGTAAAATCATTCGGCTTTGATTTAGGTTATGCCTACATTGTTTTTGCAGCTTTAGTTGTGGTCGGAACGGCGAATGCGGTGAATCTGACTGATGGTTTGGATGGCTTGGCAATTGTTCCAGTGATGATCTCTGCAGCGACTTTGGGGTTATTTGCTTATGTCACGGGTCACTATTCCATCGCAAATTACCTTCAAATTCCACATGTCGTGGGAGCAGGTGAGTTAACTCCGGTGGCTGCGACGATTGTTGCTGCGGGAATGGGCTTCTTGTGGTTTAACGCGTATCCCGCGCAGGTCTTCATGGGTGACGTGGGTTCTTTGTCTCTTGGCGGTTTCTTGGGTTCTATGGCTGTCATCACTCAGAATGAGTTGTTGATGGTTGTTTTGGGCGGTGTCTTCGTGGTGGAAGCATTGTCAGTCATCACTCAAGTTATTTCCTTTAAGCTTACCGGTAAGCGTATTTTCAAAATGGCGCCGATTCATCACCACTTTGAATTGGGCGGTTTAACGGAGACGAAGATCATCGTTCGTTTCTGGATTATTTCGATTTTATTGGCTGTTTTAAGTCTAGCGACTCTCAAATTGAGGTAGAAGAATGTATAAAGAGTATAGTGAATTAAAAGACAAAAGAATCCTTGTTGTCGGTCTTGGTAAAACGGGTGTGTCTTTGGCGCATTTCCTGACTAAGCACGGGGCACAAGTCACTGTAACGGATCATAAATCCAAACCAGAACTTTCTGCGCAGCTTGAGCAATTGGGCGATCTTCCAATCAAGTACGAATTGGGTGGTCACAGTCCAAAAACTTTCATCGCACAAGATCTAGTGATCTTGTCTCCAGGTGTTCCTTCCACATTGAAGATCTTCGATTATGCAAGATCTCAAGGTATCAAGATCACGGGTGAGTTCGAGTTCTCTGCTGGTTTCATCAAAGAACCAATCATTGGTTTGACTGGTACAAACGGTAAAACTACTGTGGCTCGTATCACTGAAGCGATCTTGACTCAATCAGGTGTTAAAACTTGGGTTGGCGGCGCGAATGAAAAGCCGTTGGTAGATTACCTTCGTCTTGATGACAAAGCCCAAGTTGTTATCGCCGAGGTATCTAGCTTCATGCTTGAACACTGCGATACTTTCAATCCAGGCAACGTGGTCTTCACGAACTTGGCTGAAAATCACTTGGACCGTTACCGTTCCATGGAAGAGTACGTAAACGCAAAACGCCGTATCTTCAAAAACACGAACCAAGCGACAACAAGCATCTTGAATGCTGATGATAATGCGGTTGTTGAATTGGCTCGTGATCCAGCGGTTCAACGCGGTCGTATTTTCTACTTCTCTCGTAAACCAGCTTTGGAACCACAAATCATGAATATCGGTGGTGCTGTGAATATCGGTGACGAGATTCGTGTGCGCACAGGTCCTGAGATTGAGACATTCAATATCAAGAACATGAAAATGCGCGGTAAGCACTCGATTGAAAACGTGATGGCAGCTATTCTGGCATCTCGTGAACATGGTGCAACTCGTGAAGCGGTTCAAAAAGTGATTGAGACGTTCAACGGTCTTCCTCACCGTATTGAGTATGTTCGTAAAGTTGGCGGCGTGTTGTTCTACAACGACTCTAAAGCAACAAACGTTCATGCAGTTCTTCGCGCGTTGGATACTTTCGATGAAAACGTGATTTTGATTGCGGGTGGTAAAGACACAAACTTGAACTACGAACCTCTTCGTACTTCTGTTAAACGCAAGGTGAAAACCCTGATCTTGGTCGGGGAAGCGAAAGAACGCATCAACCGTGATCTTGGCGACTTCTCTGAGACTTTCTTGATCGGTACATTTGAGGAGGCGGTTTTGATCGCTTACCAAAAGTCCAGAATCGGCGATATCGTTCTGTTGTCACCGGGCTGTTCAAGCTTTGACATGTTTGACAGTTTCGAGGAGCGTGGTGAATACTTTAAAGAAATCGTGAGAAAATTTCACTGAGTTGAGTTTGTACTCCGAGTTCTTCGGAGTGGGACTTCAGGTGATATTAAAAAGCTCTCGTTACGAGAGCTTTTTTTTTGAGTAATTAATAAAGCAAGGAGTGCTTTGTGATTCGTCTATTTGTTGTCGCTATGTCTTCATTACTTTTATTGTCTGCTTGTGCTTCCGGCACTTTCAAGGCACGTCAGGAACAACGTGACAAAATGGCAGCAAACACGGGCATGTACTGCAACTTTGTAAGCGGTGAAGTTTTCGCCGATGTTGAAGTTGAGCTGAGCATGGAGATGGCAAAGCGTTGTGATTCCTCTCGCGCATTCTCTATTACTAACTATAAAACAGCTTCCAACGAAAACGGCATCGTTTACTGCTGTTCAATGGCCACTCGTGGCTCAGCTTCTGTAAGCAGACGTTCTGAAGCAAAGCCAGCTGCCGTGTCGGATAAAAAATCAGACAACAACGCGGAAGTAATCGAAGCACAGTAGTCTTTCGTAAAAGCCTCAAGGACCCTGATTTTAACAGGGTCCAGTCTTGGAGCGACTCCTAGACGTTGAAATGGACTTCTGGCTACAATAAAGGCTGCAATTATCGGCGCCTTTGGGAGTCCATCATGTTCAGATATTTATCGAGCAGCTTGTTTTTAGCGATCATCACTTTGTTAGGCATCGGCCTGGTGCAAGTTTACTCTTCCAGTTTTATTTTCGCGATCGAATCCTATGGTGATGGTCTTTTCTTTTTTAAACGACAACTTGTCTTTGCCTTAATTGCTGCCTGTGTTTTGGTCGGCACCATTCATATCCCCTTTAAGTATATTGAAAAACACGGTTGGATGCTGTGGTTTGCAGCGGCTATCGGTGTCTTGATGACTTTCGTACCTGGTTTAGGTGTTCGAGTCGGGGGTGCGATCCGCTGGATTCAACTTCCATTCGGTATCCGCTTTGAGCCCGCAGAGCTTTTGAAAATTTCATTTTCGGTTTGGTTCGCAAGTTTGTTATGTCGCCGCGATAATATTTTGGGCCACGTGAAATGGTGGTGGTTGGCATTGGCGATGATCGTTCCGATGTTCCTGTTATTGCGCCAGCCAGACTTTGGATCTTTTGCGATCATCACGATGGTCGCAGTGAGTTTGTTGTTCGCCTTTGGTTTGCAATGGAAATATATCGTGGCGGCTTTCGCTATCATCGTTCCCGCATTTTATATGTTAGTGATGACGGTGCCTTATCGTCGTGCTCGTGTGTTGGCGTTTCTGGATCCATGGTCCGATCCTGCGCAAAAAGGCTTTCAAGTGATTCAAAGTATGCTGAGTTTTCACTCGGGCGGCTTGACAGGCGCAGGCCTGGGGCAAGGACAAGGAAAGCTTTTCTTCCTTCCTGAGGCTCATACAGATTTCACGTTAGCGGTTTTGGGTGAAGAGATGGGCTTTGTCGGTTTCATCGCGATCTTGGCTCTGTACGGTTTCGTGGTATTCCGTGGTATTCAGATTGCGATGAAAACAGAAGACGCTTTCAAACGTTCTTTGGCTTTGGGATTATCGATGACTTTCGGTTTAAGCGTATTCATCAATGCGGGTGTGGTAATGGGACTTCTTCCGACAAAAGGTTTGACGCTGCCTTTCTTAAGTTATGGTGGTAGCTCCCTTGTCGCTTTGTGTTTTATGTTCGGATTGATTTTGAATATTGAAAATTCCTTCGAAGAAGATAAATTCTCAAAACGTTTCGGAACATCTCGTTGGAATACATCGAAAGTGAAAGCACATGACTAAAAGAACCGTTGTGATTGCTGGGGGTGGCACTGGTGGCCATATTTACCCTGGGATCGCTATTGCCCGCGCTATCCAGAAACTGGATCCCTCTGTCGAGATCCATTTCGTGGGGACTTCGCGCGGGATGGAATCTAAAATCGTACCTCGCGAGGGTTTCCCTCTCCATCTGATCGAATCTGGTCAGCTCAATGTGAAAAGCCCTATAAAGAAACTAAAAACCTTGTTACGCATTCCTTTGGGATTGTGGCAGTCGTTCCGCTTGTTGATGCAACTAAAGCCGTTGTACGTGATCGGAGTGGGAGGCTATGCCTCGGGACCCTTTGTCCTTGCCGCAAGTATCGTCGGCTTTAATACTGCGATCTGGGAGCCCAATGTAATGCCAGGAATGGCGAATCGTTTCTTGTCCCGCTTCGTGGATAAATGTTTTGTGGTATTTGAGGAATCTCGCAAGCACCTAAAGGGCGATCGTATTGTTCAGGCGGGAATGCCCGTCAGAGCAGAGATCGAGAGCGCTGTTCACTCTGCTCATAAAGATGAGAAATTTCATCTTTTAGCGTTCGGTGGCAGCCAAGGCTCAAGAGTTATTAACAACTGTTTGAGCGACGCGATCTTAGCCGGGGGTGAGTGGACCAGGGATTTAGCTGTCGTTCACCAGTTGGGAAGTGCTGATTTCCCAACGATATCTGTCAAATATCAAAATTCTGGCGCCAATGTGGATTATCATGAGTATATCTTCGATATGCCAAAGTACTACCAATGGGCAGATATTATTGTGAGCCGTGGTGGGGCCAGTTCCATTGCGGAGGCCGCAGCATTTGGTATAATTCCTATTATTGTGCCATTGCCAGGAGCTGCTGATGATCATCAGCAAAAAAATGCAGAGAGCCTTGTCGCCCGAAATGCGGGTCGCATGATTTTGCAGAAAGATTTAACGCCTGAAAGATTGATTTCAGAAGTACAATCTCTTCGCCAAGATAAAGCTTTGCGCGAGCAAATGGTTCGGAATATAAAAGATCTTTATGTTCCCCAGGCAGCAACAACCATCGCAAAGGAAATCTTGCAATGAAATTACAACACGCCAAATTCCACTTCGTCGGTGTGGGCGGTATCGGTATGTGTGGACTCGCTGAACTCTTGCACAACATGGGTGCGAAAGTTTCAGGAAGTGATATCGCAGAAAACGCGAACACGGAACGTCTGCGCGAAATGGGCGTGAAAGTTTTCAAAGGCCATGCTGCTTCCAATATTGGTGATGCAGATGTGGTGGTTTACTCTTCCGCGATTCAATATGGTAATCCAGAAATTTATGAAGCACGCGCTCGTCAGATTCCATTGATTCCGCGTGCGGAAGCCTTGGCGGAGATCATGCGTTTGAAACGCGGTATCGCTGTGGCGGGCACGCACGGAAAAACAACGACAACGTCAATGACGTCGGCGATTTTTCTGGAAGGAAATATGAAGCCAACAATTGTGGTTGGTGGTCGTTTTGAAATGATCAAATCCACAGCTCTTCTTGGCGAAGGTGAGTGGTTGGTGGCTGAGGCCGATGAGTCAGATGGTAGTTTCAATAAACTAACTCCTGAGATCGCGATCATCACGAACATCGATTCGGATCACTTGGATCACTATAAAACTTTCGAGAACTTGCAAAAGAACTTCTATGACTTTGCCTTGAAAGTTCCATTTTATGGAAAAATCATCGCTTGCGGTGATGATCCTATCGTTCGTCAAATTTTTGAAAACTTCCCGAAACGTATTTTGTACTATGGCTTCGACGAAAAGAACGATTTGGTTCTTTCGGGCGAGCAAGGCAATTACTCTTTGTATCGCAGTGATCGCTTGCTTGGTACTCGTCACTTGGTGGGTAAGTTTAAGCTCAACGTTCCCGGCCGTCACAATGCTTTGAATGCAGTGGCAGCAATCTGTGCAGGTCTTGCGGCAGGTATTCCGTTTGAACAGTGTGCAGCCGGCTTGCAGCGCTTTGATGGTGTTGACCGTCGCTTCCACTTTAAAGGCGAGAAAAAAGGCATCAGAGTATACGATGACTATGGTCACCATCCAACAGAGGTGCGTGCGGTTCTTCAAGCTTTCCGCGAGAAGTATCCAAATAATCGCTTGGTGGTGTATTTCCAACCACATCGTTTCTCTCGTACTCAGCACTGCTGGCATGATTTTACGACAGCGTTCATGGAAGCTGATCAAATCTTGCTGACAGATATTTATCCGGCAGGTGAGGCACCGATTCCAGGTATCAGCTCTGAAAAGCTGGCTTCTGAAATGAAGCACGAGCACGCGCAGTACTTCCTTCGCGACGATAAATCTTCTTCTAAGATTGTATCGATGCTTAAAGACGGCGACGTCTTCATCACCCTAGGCGCCGGCGACGGCTGGAAGCTAGGATTAGATGTCTTGGATAAAATCCAAAATTAAAAGTTACGTCCTTACTTGAAAATAAAAACCCACGCTTTTAAGTCGTGGGTTTTTTATTTTCATGAGGTAAGTAACTACCTTTGGAGGGAAGTCCGTGCCTTTTAGCCGGCCATTAGCTTGGTTAGGTCGTCGACGACGGTTTTCATGACGTCGGCTTGGTTGTTGAGCTCTTCAGAGGCTGTGGAAACTTCTTGGGCAGAGCTTGTGTTGGAGATTGTTATCTTTTCCATATCGGTTAGTGCTTGGTTGATTTGCGCGATACCTTGTTCTTGCTCAGCGCTGGCTGTTGAAATTTCTGTGTTCAGGTTTGAAAGCTTTTCGATAGATGTCACGATTTCTTTCAAAGACGCTTCGCTGGAGCGAACGACCTCGTGGCCGTGTTCTACTTTTTTCGCACTTTCATTGATCAGGTTTGAAATCTCTTTGGCAGATGTTGCACTTCTTTGCGCTAAAGAACGAACGGCATCAGCGACCACGGCAAAGCCTTTACCATGTTCTCCTGCGCGAGCAGCTTCGACAGAGGCATTCAATGCCAGCAGGTTTGTTTGGAAAGCAATGTCGTCGATCACGGTGATGATCTCTTCAATTTTTTTCGAACTTGCAGAAATGTCTTCCATTGACGACGTTAATTTACGGACTTCTTGTTCGCCAATATGTGCTTTTTGTGAAGCTTGGTGAGCCAGGTTTTTCGCTTCGTTGGCATGTTCGCTATTGCGTTTAACCATGCTGGAAATTTCTTCTGTAGAGGCAGATGTTTCTTCGATGGATGCTGCGGCTTTCACAGAAGATTGCGTCACTGTTTGGCTTGAAGCAAGAATTTCATTCGAAGTGGCAGAAACTTGTGTGCCCGCAACGTTGAGCTTGTTGATGGATTCCATCAACGCGCCTAATGGTTTGCGGATCAGTAGGTATGAAACAACTAAGATGAAAGCTGAAATTAATGTTGTCCAAAGCAAAATAGAAATAGATGCGTTGTTAGCCGCTGCTTTCACTTCCTCGGTGGAAGACTTTACCGCGAATACACCGTGCATTTTTCCATCAGCCCAATTTTCCATCGGGAAGCCCAAAATGTCTTTGCCGTTACCCCATGGAGAAGTGGAGGGATGACCATGGCAAAGCATACAACCTTGTTGAGCAGATAAACGGATCGGTCGGTAGACCGTGATCTCACCGTCTTTGTTTTCTACAAACTCAGTCAGCTCTGGTTTTGATTCAAACATTTTCAAGATTTCAGATTCGCTAGCTGTGGGCGTATTTTGAACGCGTCTTGGGTGAGCCGCAAAAACGCGGAACTTATAGTGATCCTTATCTGCGTTTTCAAAACCTACTTTAATAGAGGCATAGATTGGAACTTTGTGAAGAATGCGTTCTTGGGCTTCAGCTGGAAGCTTTCCATCCGGATAGGTCGCAACCATGTGTTTGATATCTTCTTCAAGTCCACCCTGAGTGGCGATGTAACCACGAATAGCTTCAAGACGGGACAATATAGCTTGGGATTTTTCCACCAGTTGCTCTTGGCCTTGTTTGTGAATTTTTGAAGACGAAATAGCCACGGCTGCCAGAGAACAAACCACGCTAGAGACTGCGATATTTAAAATGATCTTTGATCCAAATTTCATGCATGTAATATCGGTAAGGAGTCATTGGACTATATGGAGAGAAGTTCGCGTATTCCTTAGGTAAATGTGACATCAAAACTTTAGTCCTGTCCAGAAACCTTCATCTAAAAACAGTTGGATTCCATGCTGTTTTGAATGAACCCTTCCTTAGTCGTGTTTTATTTTTCACTGGTGTCAGTCAGTGAAAGGTCGAGTGAATATTGATACGCTAAGGTGGAAAAGCCGTTCTTTTGGAGAGTTCTTGTGAAGAAGTTGGTGCTGAAATTATTTGTTGGGTTCGTTGTTATTCCAGCCGCTTTGATTGGTACTCTCTATTATTTGAATGAAAATGGCTTTTTCAATATTCAAAAAGTGGAAGTGGTTTTGGAAAATCCACCTCAAGGCCAAGAGCAGTTTTTAAAACCAAATGTCGATGCGCTAGAAGCCGCCCTTGCTAAATACAAAGGCGAATCTCTTTGGAACATCAAATTGAGATCTGTAAATAAAGAGTTACAAAAACAAGAGTGGATCGAGGGCGTACAGATTTCTCGTCAATGGCCTACGACACTTTCTTTGCGTGTGAGACCTTACGAAGTGAAACTTCTTTATATGGGTAAAGCCGGAAAGCTTGTTCCTATTATTAAGAGTGGTGATTTCCTAGATCCTATCGAAGCAAAGGAAGCGCCAGACCTTGCGATCTTAGATGGAGATGCTTTCGCTAAGAAAAAAGATCTTCGTAAGAAAGCTGTTGATGTGATCGAGCAAATTCCTACGAACGGATCCTTCAGCAGAAAAACAATTTCGGAAGTTCGTTACGATAATAAAGAAGGTTTTTGGATGACACTGATTAAGACGGGAACACAGGTCAAAATCGGTGAAGACCAAGTGGCACTAAAGGCAGCGCGCGTTTCTCGCGTCGTTGATTACCTCGAAACAAAGCAGTTTGACGCTCGCGTCATAGACGCGGATCTGTCGAAGAAAGTCCTTGTCAGGTTGCGTAAGGATCCCTAAGCTTAAGTCTGGAAGACCATCTAAAGTCGAGCTCGCGTTCGGCTCAAATCGAATAAAATGATTTTATTCGTCGGTCTCTCAAACAAAGACGCTCAAATAGGGTGTCATATACGAGGACTTAGGGATGAGTACATCAAAACCGAAAGCTCCGGTATTGGCTGGTTTGGATATTGGTTCGACCAAAGTTTGTTTCGTCATCGGAACCGTCAATCCCGAAGGGAAAATCGAAGTCGCGGGAGTAGGAACTGCTCCTAATACAGGCATCCGCCAGGGTGTTGTCGTTAATATTGAGGCAACAACCGATTCTATTAAAAAAGCAAAAGAAGAAGCAGAGTTGATGTCTGGTTACAGCGTCGGCGAAGTATGGGTGGGCGTTTCTGGAACTCATATTTCTTCTTTCGACTCAAAAGGTATGGTCGCAATCAAAAATCGTGAGGTAACACCTTCTGAAATTGATCGCGTGATCGAAGCGGCGAAAGCAGTAGCCGTTCCAACAGACCGTACCGTTTTGCACATCCTTCCAAGAGAATTCAAAGTCGACGGTCAAGACGGCATCACTGATCCAGTGGGCATGTCAGGTATCCGTTTGGAAGCGAATGTTCATATTGTTACAGGCAGCCAATCTGCGATCCAAAACACTGTCAAATGTGTTGAGAAAGCGGGATTGAAAATTGCTGGTTTGGTTTTAAGCCAGCTAGCATCTGCAACAGCTGTTATTTCTAATGATGAAAAAAATCTGGGCGTAGTCGTTGTCGATATGGGTGGCGGTACTTGTAATAACTTGTACTTCGTCAACGGCAGCGTAGCTCACTCCTCTATTATTCCAGTTGGCGGTTCACACTTTACTCACGACGTGGCTGTAGGACTTAGAACTCCTCAGTTCGCGGCCGAGGTTTTAAAGAAAAAATACGGTTGCGCAATGGCATCCATGGTGAACGACAACGAAACAATCGAAGTTGAAGGTGTAGGCGGTCGTAAAGCTCGCGTGATCCCTCGCAAGGATCTTGCTGATGTGATCGAAGCCCGCGCCGAAGAAACATTGAATCTGATCGCTAACGATATTCGTATGAGCGGTGTGATGCCAATGTTGGGTTCAGGTATCGTTTTGACTGGCGGAGCAAGTCAGTTGGACGGCCTGATCGAAATGGGTGAGTTTATTTTTGATATTCCGGTTCGCAGAGGTGCGCCTTTGGAGATCGGTGGTCTGACTGATGTCGTGAAGTCTGGTGAGTTCTCTGCAGCAGTTGGATTGTTACAGTATGGTTTGTCACAACGTAAAGATTTGTTGATGGGCCAGCATACGCAGGAACTTGAGATCAATATTGGAGAGTCGATCAACGGCTTGACCAAGCGTCTTAAGGAAATGTTCGACAAGGTTTTTTAGTTTTTAAATTTACTCGGTGGGGGCTGGAGGCCTCTGTATCTTTTAAGCATCGTCGGGAGGGACAACATGTTTGAATTAGAAGAAAATATCAATATCGGTGCGAATATCAAAGTTGTAGGCGTCGGCGGTGGCGGTAGCAACGCAGTTTCTACAATGATCGCTTCTGAAATGGGCGGCGTTGAATTCATCGTAGCAAATACAGATATCCAAGCTTTGAACTCACATAAAGCATCTAACAAAATCCAATTGGGTATCGATTTGACAAAAGGTTTGGGCGCCGGTGCAAATCCAGATGTCGGCCGCAGAGCTGCAATCGAATCATACAACGAAATCGTAGAAAAATTGGAAGGTTCTGACATGGTATTCGTCACTGCTGGTATGGGCGGTGGTACGGGTACTGGTGGCGCTCCGATCGTAGCGAAAATCGCTCGCGAATTGGGCGCACTAACTATCGGTGTTGTGACGAAGCCATTCCTTTTCGAAGGTAAAAAACGTGGTAAACACGCTGATGCCGGTCTTCAAGAACTTAAAGACAATGTTGATACATTGATCGTAATCCCGAACCAAAAACTTTTGACTATCGCAGCTGAAAAAACTCCACTTTTGGATACATTCAAAAAAGCTGACGAAGTACTTTTGCAAGCGGTTAAAGGTATTTCTGATTTGATCAACATCCGTGGTTTGATCAACTTGGACTTCGCAGATATCCGTACGGTTATGTCTTCTAAAGGTATCGCGATCATGGGTACTGGTGCTGCTAAAGGTGAAAACCGCGCAGTAGAAGCAGCAACTGCAGCGATTTCTTCTCCACTTCTTGAGAACGTAAAAATCGACGGTGCAACTGGTATCATTGTGAACATCACAGGTGGTTCTGAGTTGTCATTGTACGAAGTGAACGAAGCAACGACTCTTGTGACAGAAGCTGCTCACGAAGACGCAGAAATCATCTTTGGTGCTGTTATCGACGAATCTATGGGCGATGAAGTTCGCGTCACTGTTATTGCAACTGGTTTTGACTCTCACGAAGTTAAACTTGTCAACGACATGGCTCAAGTAAACCAAATGCAAAATTTCTTGAACCAACAGTCGGCTCAATTCGGTATGAACAACATGGGCATGGGTATGCAAATGCCACAAATGCCAAACATGAACAGCATTCCGCAAATGCCTCAGTTCCAAATGCCACAGATGCCTAACATGAATCAAATGCCTGTTATGCCTACAATGCCAACTATGCCGGTGATGCCTCAACAGGCTACACCAGTTGAACTGCCGCCTATCGCGACAGTGCAGTCCCAAGTGATGAACTACACTTACCAGCAGCAAGTGGAAGTTCCGGTCACTCCGGGGTTACCCCAGCAACCCGTAGTTGAAACTGTAACAGTTCCTCCAGTTGCTCAAGTAACACCGCAAGTTGCTCAACAAGCCGCTCAGTCTGTGGCAGCACAAGTGCCTCCACAAGCTCAGCCAATGCAGCAACCAGTAGCACAACCGGCTCAGCCAGAGATGGCAACACCTATCCAACCACAAGTTGAAGGTGTTTCTCCTCGTGATTTGTTGTTGGCTAAGGCTCGCGCTTTCAAAGAAAGCCAAGACCTTAAAAACCGTCATGCAAATCCTGAACAGTTGTCTATGAACGTAGACCACGAACAACAATCTTTGGAAGAAGCTCGTCGCATGGCACGTGAAGTGTTGAGCTCTCCATTCTCTTCTCAAAACTTGGAAGTACCTGCATTCATCCGCAAGAAACAAGGTTTTGATTTGAAACAAGACTAGTGGAAGCCTGGTTCATATCTGACATCCACTTGAAATCCGCAGAAGAGCGCAATGGGCAAATCCTGTTGCGCTTTTTGCGTTCTTTGCGGCAGGGAAATCCTTCGCAAGTTCACCTTTTTATGTTGGGTGATATCTTTGATCTTTGGATCGGTGGTTCTGAGTTCTTTGCAAGAAAATTCCAGCCCTTGATGGATGCCTTGAAAGACCTGAGAAATGCTGGTGCACGTATTACCTACATCGAAGGAAACCATGACGTTCACGTCGAAGGTTACTTTCAGAAAAAATTAAACGTCGAAGTCTTTGTCGAAGCTCAGTACTATCAAATTGATAATTTAAAAGTGCGCGTTGAGCACGGAGATCTGATCAATCTGAACGATATCAAATATCTAAAGTATCGTTCAATCATTCGGAATCCATTCATTAAACCTCTCAAAGACGTCTTTCCTGGGAAGTTCTGGGATTATGTCGGCAACCGTGCCAGCAAAAAAAGCCGTGAACGCAGCGGTCACTATCGTCATCGTAATGAGGAGCAGTTAATCAAAATGATCCGAGGTCATGTGCCTCGCGCCTACGATGAAGGTCCTTTTGATGTCATTGTATCTGGTCATATGCATGTGTTCGACGACGCAATTGTGTCAACGCATGGCCGAGACGTCCGCTCTGTCAATTTGGGTTCTTGGTTTGAAGAGCATGTTAAAGTATTCCGTATTAAAGATGGCAAATGCGATTGGGTGACGATTTCCTGACAGTGGGCCCATTGACCTGGGTAAGCTTCGCTTCTAAAGTCTTCCTCTGATGGAGGAAACCCTTATGCGTTTGCTTATGATCGCAGTTCTATCTTTATCTTTCGTAGCATGTGCTACAAATCGTAACAAAGCTGAAAAAGTAGATACTAAACTGGACAATTCTGCTCCGGTCGGTAGCGGTGCTATCGGTATTAAAGATGGTGATATGGTTTATCAACGTAAAGTTGCGATGAACGAACAACTCCGTACTTTGGAAAATGAGGTCTACGATCTGGAAGCCCGTGTATTCGGGGGACCTCGTTATCTTGATAACCGCGGTTTGTACGGCGTCCTTCGCGATTGCCGCCTGCAAATGGGCGAGGCTGAAAATAATGGCGATGGAAAAATGCGCTGGACAGAGTCCCGTGTTTACGTCACGTCCGAGGAAGATTTTTCTAAAATCGGTGTGGAAAATAAAAAAGACATCGTGGGCGTAACTGAAGAAGGCTTGCGGGACCGCATCGATCGCTTTAAGGGTTATAAGGACACGTTGGTTAAACGTCAGGATGAGTATGAAACTAAAGTGAAAGTCTGCGAACTTGAATTGAAACGACAAAAAGCAAAAAATAAAGTTGAAGGGAACTAGGAATGCGTTTGTTTAAAGCTTCCTCCGCACTAGCGTTGATCTTTCTGGCGGCTTGCGCTCACAAGCCAAGCGATAAAGCGGAAAACCTGACATACGTGGGTCTGGCAGACACAAAAAATTCATTCGTAAGAACCATCAAGCCGAAAGATGGTAAATGCAATCAGGTGACCATTTCGAATGGAACGGATTCCCAACAGGTCGCCCTCGTAGAACGAAAATTTGATACGGTGACGGTTTGCGAAGCTACCTTGCCAGAGGGTGCAAAGACTGTCGTTTTGGACGAAAAAGAAATTTCAATTCCCCAAACACCAAAGCGTATCGTTATTTTTGGCGATACAGGGTGTCGTTTAAAGGGTGACTATTTCCAAGACTGTAATGACGAAAAGCAATGGCCATTCGCGCGCATCGTAAAAGCGATCGACAAAGAAAACGCAGATCTGATTGTTCACGTGGGTGACTATCATTATCGTGAGTCCTGCAAAGACCCGGTAAAATGCGCGCCATTCAAAGAGACCCTTGGTTATGGCTATCGCCCTTGGGAAGCCGATTTCATTGCACCAGCAGCGCCTTTGCTACAATCAAAGCCCTTCATTTTCGTGCGCGGTAATCATGAGGATTGCCAGCGCGCTCACGAAGGTTTTAGTAAATTGCTAACTCCTCTTGGTGAAGACTCTTGCCCTCAATTTCAAGAAACTCGCTACACAAGCTTTGGCAATATGCTAATTGTGAATTTCGATAACGCCACTTTGTCGGATCAAAAGTTGGATCCCAAGGGATCAGAGATGGCTTTGTGGCGCGCACATTACCGCAAGATGATCACGACAATCAACGCTCGATCTGAAAGTGAAGTGTGGCTGGTTGTTCACCGTCCGATTTGGGGGTTGGCTCCGAATTGGAATGGTCCCGCAGCTGTTTTACCTGTTAATTTGAATATGCAAACATTGACGAAAGAAATGCCACTTCCAAAAAAAGTGAAAATGGTTTTTGCGGGGCATATTCATAATACGCAAATTGCAGTGGCGACAAATCGTCCGGTGCATGTAGTGATGGGAGAGGGTGGAACGGCCCTGGATTACTATGATGCTGCCACTCGCAAGCTGATCCCTGCGGGATTCAATGTCTTACCCTCGAACCATGGTTATATGGTTCTTGAGAAAGACAGCAATAGCAAATGGGTAGGGACTGTGAAAGGTTATGATGGGCAGACGAACTTTACCTGTGGCTTAGAAGAACCCGGAGTTCCGTGTGTGGCGAAAGAGCCCGAAGCAAAAACGGTGAAGTAAATTTTAATCAGGCAAAAAGGCTTCCTTAAGGAAGCCTTTTTTATTAGAAATTCATCGTATAACCTATAACACCTAAGACGCCAGACATCGTGGTTCTTAAATCTGATCCGCCATGTTCAACCTCTAAGCCGTTACCGCATTGAGAAATCCCGGTGATGGCGCTACCGGAACAGTTACCCCCTTCGGACATGTTTCTTTCTACAGGGAGATATCGGATGTTTCCCTCGACCGTCACGCAATGCGATTCAGTAAAACAGAAATCCACACCCATGCCTGCCATGGCTCCGAAAGCTGATCCGTTGAATTTCAAATTATTTGTGGCGGCATCAATTTCCCCGGTTAGTGAACCGTAACCAACACCGCCTTGTAAGAAGAAATGAATGAAATCATTTTCCAATGGATACATCCGAACAATTGGAAAAACCGTGAATCCGTTCAAATTATAATTATAGGCTCCACCAGTGCCAAAGCCTTTGGATTCTTGCATAAAATACGAGGGGCGTAAAACGAAGGCATAGGGACTGCCACCAAAACGATAAATCCAATTGGCATAAAATTCATACGCGGAGGTCATGTCTTTTGAGTTCGCTGTATTGGTAGCATTGTTTTCTGTAATAACAGCATTCATATCTGTTTGATTTGAAGTGACGACTGAAAAACCTAATCCCAAAGCGTGCGAACCACCACCAAGGGCATTGCCTTTAAGACCCCGAGAAACACTCACCGCATTTGCTGATTGAATAAAAATTAGACTGGCAAGAATCGCTAAAAAAGAGAAGACACCCGCTTTACGGAAAAACAACATAGATCCTCCTGATCTAATATTCGTTATTTCTTCTATGCACTTATAAAATCATGGAAGTTCGGTTCGCATATATATTTCTTCCGACAAAGACCGTGACTGACTTAAGTCCAGCGTGAGACGCTCATTGTATGAAGCATTTAGAAGAAAAAACTCTGTCATCCAAGCAAGTGTTCAAAGGTCGTTTTTTAAAAGTGGAGGAGGATAAGGTCCAGGCTCCTGACGGAAAAACGTATCATCGTGAATACATCGTTCATCCTGGTGCAGCGATGATGATCCCTCTGCTGCCTAATGGAAATGTGGTGATGGTTCATCAGTATCGCCATGCTGTAAAGCAGGTGATGTTGGAGTTCCCCGCGGGTAAACGTGACCACGGCGAAGACAGTTTGGTAACTGCAAAACGCGAACTTACTGAAGAGACTGGATATTCCGCAAACGAATGGAAATTTTTGACCCCCATACACCCTGTGATTGGATATTCCAACGAGCAGATCGATTTGTATTTGGCAAAGGATCTAAGCAAGACTCAGCAACGTCTGGATCAGGGAGAGTTTTTGGAAGTCGTCGAAGTGGCTCCTCGAGATCTGATTAAGCTTATTCAAGAGGGTAAACTAACTGATGTGAAAACCCAGATAGGCGCCTTTTGGCTTGATAAAATTCTGCGCGAGGAGTGGAATTGAGAGGGAGGATCCTCTCATGTTGGTACAGTCAAAAGACAGCTTTAAGACAAAAGACAAACTCAAGGTCGGTGGGAAAGAATATACGATCTTCAATCAGAAAAAAATTTCCCATCCGAATTTAAAAAAACTTCCAAACTCACTTAGAGTTCTTTTAGAAAATCTTCTGCGCCACGAAGACGGCGTTCATGTCACTAAAGAAGATATCGACTCGTTGTTGAGTCTGAGTAAAGAATCGCTCTCTCGTGAAATTTCATTTTTTCCAGCGCGCGTTTTGATGCAAGATTTTACCGGCGTTCCTGCGGTGGTAGATTTAGCTGCCATGAGAGACGCCATGAAATCATTGGGTGGAGATCCAACGAAAATCAATCCGCTGGTGCCAGTTGATTTGGTTATCGATCACTCCGTTATGGTGGATTCTTTCGGGACCCCTTCAAGCTTTCAAGAAAATGTGAATATGGAATTCAACCGTAATCACGAACGCTATGTGTTCCTAAAATGGGGGCAGCGTGCTTTCCACAATTTCCGTGTGGTTCCTCCGGGCACGGGAATTTGCCATCAAGTGAATTTAGAATATCTGGGTAAGACAATTTGGAACGCGAAAGGCCAACACGGCGAGTATGCATTCCCTGATACGCTGGTGGGTACGGATTCCCATACAACGATGGTGAATGGCTTAGCAGCTTTGGGCTGGGGTGTTGGTGGTATTGAAGCAGAAGCGGTGATGCTAGGGCAACCTTTAAGCAGGTGAACTAAAACAAATATTAGTTTATATGGCTGATTTCTGAAATCCGCCGATGTCGTCGCTACTTCGATGATTTTACGGGTGGTTGAGCTGCGCTCGGTTGTGCTGGTGGATTTGACTGCTGCTGTGGAGCTTTTTGTTTGGCTGGCGGCTGCTGTCTGTTGAGAGTGCTCATTAGATAGGTGCGGCCGATTTCGAAGATTTTGTTTTTTGTTTTGATATCCTTTAGGCTCATTTGAAGGATTATTCCCGGGTCAATTTCGTCAGGCATATCAAGAACTTCTACTTCTAGGAAGAAAGCGCCTTCCTTTACCCTTTGAAGAGTTAGTTTTTCGCTTCCTAATAACGTGCGCGCAAGCTCTGATCTTACTTTGTATTCAATAGTCGCGATGGAGTTCCATTGTTGGGGAAGTTGGCCTTCGCGCTTTAAATTATCGATATCATCATTGATCAATTTCACAAGTTGTTGAGCTGGCGTGAGTTGTACACAGTTTTCGGATGATGTGCTTTTGCGGATAAAGTTACCTGTAGGACCATCTTGTACAATCAGGAAGGCTAGGACGCCGGCGGTTAAGATTACCAATGTGCCGATTAACTTATAAATCATTCTAATATCCTTGCTGTCATTCATCGATGGAATCTAGAGAAAAACATTTGTACTAATTGGGCGACTTCCATGCGACCCAACGTCACGCAGAAATTAATCTCTTTTCATTATGGGAATTTTTAGGAAGGGCTCAAAGGCTTTCGTGTGGCTAGCCCAAAATCGCTCCTTCAGCCTAGGGCTCCTCTGATCCGCTAAAATACTGAAATTCCACAAGAAAGAGCGCCCTTAAGGGGCCGCTGTCTAAGAATTCGACGATCGGGGCCTGTTTGGTGGAATTGGACGGAACTAGAAATATCTTTGAATTACCTATACTTAGGAGGTCCGTTCGAATCTGGCACTGAGATTGGATATATCCAGGTCAGAGAGGTGTGTCTATGAAAACACTTACCAGATTAACAGCACTAGCATTTGCCGTCGGATTTTACGTGGGTTGCTCCCCTGTGAATTTCGGGGTAAGCAGCGCTGACTGTAATGCCAGCACAAACTGTGTGGTTTCTAATAATAAGAAAGCATACTCGTACTCTGTGACGGCAGGGGCAGGTAAGGTTGACATTCTAATTGTTAACGATAACTCGGCTTCTATGTCGTTTGAACAAAAACGATTGGCCCCTCGCTTTGCCAATTTTATTCAAAATTTAGATGCTTCGAAAGTTGATTATAGAATCGCGATCACGACGACGGATGTTAGCGGAGGTAAGTTTCCTCAAGGTGGGCAACTGATCTCTTATGGTGATGGGTCAAAATATATCACTCCATCAAACTCAAATAGACTGGCGTTGTTTAATGCTGCGATTCAAAGAACAGAAACACAAGCTTGTGAGAACTTTATCGCGAATTATTTGAGAAATAATGGTGCTAGCTCGATCAATACTTCGGGATATTCTAGTGGTTATGCTGCGAATTGCCCATCGGGTGATGAGCGCGGTATTTATTCTGCGAACTTAATTGTACAGAACAATCCAAGTAGTTTCATCCGTACGGATGCTCACTTATCTATTATCTTCTTGTCTGATGAAGATGAAAGAAGTTCGAGCGCGGTTTGGTCGAATGGTTATCCTTTGTCCAATCTGGATCAGCCTTCGACTTTGCCTAAGACTGTGAAATCTGTTTTAGGTGACGCAAAATACAACTCCTTATCGATTCATGCTATTGTGGTTCGTGATAGTTCTTGCTTGGCTCAGCAAAACAGCCAAGTCCTTGGAGATAATCCAAATCAAGACACCAGAGGCTTGGTATCCGGTGCGATCGGCACAGCTTATCTAGCATTCACTACGACGAGCCCAGCTTGGGGAGTGTCTGCAGATATCTGTTCTTCTGATTATACAGGCCAGTTGGGTACGATTCAGACTTCGATTCAGGCTAAGATCAAAGACATCTTACTGAATTGTTCTAATCCAACGGATGTCGTGGTGAGTGTGTCTGGTACGAATGTCGCTCACTCTATCAATGGAAATGTTCTGACATTCTCACAGACGCTTTCTCCGGGAACGACAGTGAACTTGTCGTATAAATGCGGCATCTAATGCTGTCGATCGAATTTCAGAATAGAAAATCCAAATCGGGTTTTTTGGTTCGAACCTTGAAATACCTTTTGCAGAGAATGCATCTTTTCTAAATCTAATACCACCAAAGCGATGCTCACCACTTCGCTTTTTTTATTCCAACCCTTCACATATGGGGGTGTTTTGTTGTGAGACGGGAGGATGGATAGAGATGAGATTTATTTTGATAAATCTTTAGTTTTGCGGAGATGTTTTGGACAATAGATGGGTTATGGAAGGTGAGGAAGCTTTCAAGGATGATATTCTCGGTGTGAGACCGAATTACCTGGTCTTAATCCTTTAGTCTTGAAAGTCGTTTCCGATATAACAAATATGGGAATGCTAGACAGATACAAAAAAAAGGGCGGGTTCTTTCAATTGCTTCAGTTGTTGGAGACATCACCAACTACGAAGAGAGAACAATTTTTAACTCTTATCGCGGGCGAGAATCCTGTTTGGGAAGAAGCTCTTCGGAAAAGAATTCTAACAATCGGGCGAGTTTATGGATGGGAGGGCCAGTACTTGGTCGAGATCTTTTCTCGCGTCCAGCCTATGACCCTTGCGTATGCATTGCACGGCAATCCTGATGAACAAATCGAACAGCTGTTAAGCTGTCTGCCTCCAATTTCAAAAAGAAAAATTACGGACTTGATGGCCGAGGCGGCTCCGACGCCAGCGGAAAAGGGAACGAGTATCTCTAAGATGCTGACGGAAGTGCGTGGCTTTGTAAGCCAAGGTATTATTCGCCTGGAAAAAGTCGATCCAGAACTTCATATTCCTGAAAACATTGAAGAGATTCTGAACACGACGGCTTTCAATATAAATATGCCGCCACTGACTTCGGATGGAAATGTAGCAAAGAAAGATATGAAACCTAACATCGTAGGTGACTCCGATGATTCGCCAGGTTCAGCTGTAAGTCAGGAAGCGGAATTTTTGCGCAGAAAAGTGAATCAGCTTTCTTCGGAAGTGAATGCTTTGAAACACGAAAACACCGTATTGAAAGATAAGCTTGCACAGATCAAAAAGATTGCTTAACGCGACGATCGTCGAGATTCAATTAACTTTCTCCTCTGTAGGTTCCCTGTTTTGTCGATGCTTTTGACAAACAGGGACCTGTCATTAATGCCAGTTGGTTAGGTCCGATAAGCCATTTGAAGCACGTGAGGTGTAACAAATGGTTTCCTTAAGAACCGCAATTATCGCATTATCTTTCGTCGTGTTGAGCACTGAAGCTCTGGCGCAAGTCTCGATAATCAATCAGGAACAGAATGATTCTGAATTCCTGTTGGAATTGACTAAGGCTGTGGATCCAACCGCGACCTCGGTCCTTGGAATTCTTAACCGAGTTCCAAAAGCGGAAAATAATAAGGATGTCGCTCCTGAGTGCGATCCTAAGTTTTTCGAAGATCAACTTCTATCAAAAAAACGTACAACGGAAGAATACTTTAAAGCCGTTAAACAGTTCATGAATGATTGCCAGTCTGAGTTGGCTTATGGATCTCCAAAGGGGATTTTGAGTCTGGCTAAGATGGCAGTGGATGAGTATAAATTTTTTAAGCATCCCCAAGTCACAAGTCTGCAAATTCCATTATCAAACGGTGTTGTGGTACCTGCTATTGTAGCGCTTAAACAAGATTCTCGACCTCGTCCACTGGTCGTCATGAAGTGTGGGGTTTTTTGTGGTGCTGACCAGAACGCCTTTAACGTCACTCACTTAATTCAGTTGTTCGACTTGGCTCCATTTAACGTCGTGTTATTAGCGAATCAGACCGGTTTGGACTATCTGATCGCCAACTCCCACTTTTCATTGGGCGGATGGAGTGAGGGCTATGAAGCTTTGTTGGCTGGTAAATGGCTTCGTGAAAAATGGGCCCATCGTGACCGTATTTCTAGTATGCACTTAATGGGCATGAGCTTAGGTGGAAATGCAGCCGTATTCGGCGCGGCCTTTAACGACATGTATCCAATGGGAAATGGACAAAAAGTTTATAACTCAGCGACAGCGGTGTGCCCGGTTATTTCCTTAAAGCCCACTTTGGAGCATCTATATAGTGATAATGTTATTGGTCCCGTGTTTAATATGATGACTCGCTCTCAGTTCCGAAAGGCTCGGGGCTATTTGACGGATATTCCCGAAATGGTTGCGGATGACCAATTGCCTGCACGAAAGCAGATGCCATCATACCTGGGCGATATGGCTTCCACCTCTTTACAAAGACGTGGTATCGCAAGCACAACACCGGAATTTTTTAAGAGTAATAATTTTTGGAATTTACCTAATAAGGTCCAGACGCCTTTGATGGTATGGGCTTCAAAAGACGACAACGTTGTTAGTAACAAGTTAAATGCCCAAGTTTTTGAAACGGATGACTATTATGAAACCGCACCGAATGTGGGGGTGGTTAATGCGAAATATGGTAGTCATTGTGCATTCTCGGCGGCATACGGTTATCAAACGGCGGCTCTGATGCTAAGAAGCTTTGTTCTGCACAACAGTCCAGAGTTTGTAGACTCGTATAAACGTTCGGAAATGCCTTGGAAGTTTGGTTTTAAAAAAATCTCAAGCGTCTATCAACATGTGGGTCAGTCTTGGAAGTTCGAAGCTAAATCCCAAAAGGCCTCTGTGACATTTCGAATGTATAACTTTGTCGCGAATAAAAATTGTTATTTTAAGAATCCATTCGGTGATGAAGTGGCCGGTTGTATAACGACTCGCCAAATTGATGTTCCGATTTCTGAAATTGCACCTATGGGCGCCCGTGTCCCTGCAAATGACGTGGAAGCTCAGGCGTTGACGCGTGAATTTAACTCGAAGGTGGAATTTTTAACAGATGGAAAACCTATGAATGGGACCAGTAGCTCGAATTTTGTGTTGAGCTGGCGTCCGTTATTTGAGTAAAAATGAAATGCAGCCTTCTTGTCCCCGCTGGGTTAAGAAAGCTGCACTCTTTATGCTACTACGTCTTACTGAAGCAGCTCTAGTTAGTTCTTTATATTAGACTAACTATTCGATCGATGAAAGGGCACTGCGAAGTGCTTCTTCATCTTTCACACCGATAAATACAAGCTCAGCTCTGCGGTCCGCATTTTTGCTTCCCAAAGAGTCTTCAGAGCCTTTACCTACCGCTGAAATTTTTGAAGAATCCAGACCATATCTTTCAAGGGCGCTTGCCACTGTGTCTGCGCGACGTTGTGAGAGTCGTTCATTGAGTTGTGGAGAACCTGAAGAGTCTGTGTAACCACGCACCTCAACACGTTCATATAGATCAGAATGCTCATCTAGGGCTTGAGCCAATCTTTGCATTTTTTGTTGGTCGGTGTTTGATAGTGCTACCTGAGATGTATTGAAAGTGATGGATTGATTGCCGGCAATAAGGCTCGACATCGCCACATCATTCAAAATTGGCTCTGGTTGTGCTTGCGCCACCGGACGAGCAGGAGCAGCTACATCTTCATCAGCGACAAACTCTTCATCCTGAACCATTGTTTCTTCGGATGCAGTTGATCTAACTGATGTTTTATAAGCGTTCGGATTCCAACCGATTTGCAAGTCCACCAGATACATCATAACTAAGTTACCAGTGTTGCTTGTTTCGCTCATGGCACGAGCCCCCAGACGTGCGAGCCATGCAGGAGACATATTGAACTCTTTCAACACTTGCAAACCTGCGAATTGAGCATCAGCTTGTGATGAAGCGTAGTTAGCGCCTTGATTGAAGAATTGATTGGCAATCACACCGATTTGCCAGCGATTGTCTGTGCGATAACGAGCTGCGAGCTCAACCGCGCCATCAGAACTGCCTGTATCCAGAGCCGTCGAGTGAGAGAATTGTTGGTTGTTCACACCGTAACCCACATCGAATACCCATGGACTTTCCAAGTACCACGAACCCAACAATTTAATTGTTGAGGGAGTCCCTTCGACGTCTTGGACGTCGCTTTGGTCATAACCTGTATAACCACCGCCCAATCCGATGAATGGAAGGACACCGCGAGGTGCTGCTTCAGTGGCCTCACGCCCAAATGTTAGGGTACTTGTTGTTGCTGATTGTTCTTGTGCTTGGGCAAAAGCCCCTGTGCAAAGTATGGCGGCTATAATGAGCTTTTTCATAGTTATAATCTCCTTTTTTATGGCAGCTCCAGTATGAACCTGAAAGGAAGATCGTCAAATTTTTGGGACGAATAAAAAGGCAATTTGTGATCAATCAATTGCCTTTTTGCACGAGTACACAGGACGCTAGACGTCCCATTACGGCTTATTTAAAGAACTACACAAAGAACTATAGTAACGGACCAATACCTTCTCGACGGGATCGCGCTCTTGTTCGTCGACTATATATACTCCTAAGGAGTCATTGAGGTCTTTAGCGGGAACCACTCCATAGACAATGCCCGGCGAATAGAACCGGGAATCCGCTTTGTTATAGGTAAGAACATTGTCTTCGCCAGGATGATTTGAATCGTAGACATAAAAATTAATATCACCATTTGAGAGACGTTCAAATCTTTTGGCAAGTACCACGTGCTGGGCCATGCGGTTCGCTCTTACAATAAGCATTGTTAACTTATTAATTTGTAGGTTCCCCACCAGTTGATCTTTGGTTTGGCGATTGTTCGTTTTGCTGCGAGTTCCATTTCCAATTAGATACTTTAGATTCTTTCCTAGTTTGTGAAAGCGCGCGAGTTGGTACTTTTCTATCTCCGAGCGGAAGTTGCGATGCAAATTTTTACCGCCTCTTTCAAAACTCACTCCATCCATTAAATTTCCAAGCATGCCTAAATCAGTGCGAGGATAGGTCTCTGAATTTAGGATGACGGGATATGTTGGATCCCCTCGAAGCATGTTTAAAACCTGAAGGGTCTGTGGACCACGAACAGTTGAAGTTTCGTTCCATCGATTCAGATAAAATAAAAGGCGCTGAGCACGCGAGAGCGACCAACAAACACCCAGTTCATAAAGTCCGTTTTTCGCTTCGACACCCCAATTGGTTAAAGGGATGTGATAGCTGCTTGAAAACTGGTTCTGAGACATACGTCGATAGATTTCGTTGGCGGTTACCTTGTCGCAAGGAAGATCGGATACCAACGAATCTGAAACCGTTCTTTGCGCAAAGGACGAAGACCCGATAAGCAGAGCTGTCGTTAGGAGAAAGCTAAATTTTTTCATCGCCCGAACCTAGCAAAAGAAAACGGGGGAGGCGATGAGAGAAATGAATTAAAGCATTAAGAGTTGGATATAAAAAAGGCGCGGATATCTCCACGCCTTTCATTACATGAATTTGTAGAAAGAAATTACTTCTTCGCTACCAACTTCAAATTCATTTCGAATTCGTCATTGATTACTTTATCTGCCGTCAACTCTTTGAAGAAGTTGCCCGAACCGTATTTAAGACCCCATTTAGTGCGGTCAACTTTAACAGTTGCTTCAGCAGTAGCTACGCCTTTATCAACCGTTACTTTTGCAGGGAACTCGATTGGGTTCGTTTTACCGATCATCGTCAATTCACCTTTAACTGTTACTTGGCCATTAGCTGCTGGAGTAACGCTAAGAACTTTGAAAGAGCTTGTCGGGTATTTTGCAATGTCGAAGAAATCGTTGCTAGCCAAGTGACCAACAAGCTTTTTGTTGTATTCAGCGTCTTTAACATCTTCATTTGTGATTGTAGCCATGTCGATGTTGATTTGACCTGAAGTGATTTGACCTTTGCTATCTACTTGGACTTCACCGTCTTTAACTGAGATGTTGCCGTTGTGAGCGGAACCAGCTTTTTTAGTTCCTTTCCAAGCGACAGTACTTTCTTTAGTATCGACTTTATAAGATTCAGTTTTAGTTGCGTCAGCTTTTGCTGCTTTACCTTTTGATTTTGCCTGGGCACCAGTTACTGCGAATACCAAAACCATTGCTGTTAGAAACGTCTTCATCATGTCTATTACTCCTTGATGTGATTTTAGACTTTACAAATTTTTGAACAAACCGTGTTGAATCGCAATGAATATTATGGAGCATCATACTTAGATCGTCCTTGACCTAGACGCGGCTCCACTCATCTTTGTTAAGTTTTAAACTGTCGCCGTTCGAGTCACAGATGTGAAATCCAAGTGTACTTGCAGACACAAACTTCCGTAAACAAGTGGCTGCCTTGACTTTAAGTTACGGCGCCCAAAGAATTTTTTTAAATGTGGGAGGATACTTATGAGACTTCCGAAGGTTGCACTGCTTGTGCTAGCCATGGCATTTACTGGATGTACTAAAAAATCAGATGACATCAAGGTTGGCGTCTATGGACCGTTCACCGGGGGCAGTGCGCCCATGGGTATTTCCATGCGCAATGGCGTTCAAGTTGCTATCGACGAAATCAATGCAGCTGGTGGAGTCCTGGGTAAAAGAATCTCTATGGTGGACCGAGATGATGAGCCAAGAATGAACGGGGTGGGCAAATTATGCTCGAGTTCCTGGATAAAGAGAAAGTAGTGGCAGTCTTAGGACCGATTAATACCGGTGCAGCAGATGCCAGTACTCAATATTCTAATAGTAAAAAAGTTCCCATGAATATCAACGTGAGCGCCGGTGCGAAAGTAAACGAGTTATTTCAAAATAATCCTGAGAAGTATGTTTTTAGAACTGCGGCGAATGATGACATTCAATCGCGAGTGATCGTGAACGAGCACTTAAGCTTGGAGGCTTACGGTCAAGCAAGACGATTGGAAATTGCCCGTGCCTTGGCTCTACAGCCGAAAATTTTATTGCTTGATGAGCCGGCAGCGGGTTTAACGTCTGGTGAAATTCAGGAGTTTAATTCCATCATTCGCAAAGTGAAAGAGGCGGGATTGGCGATTCTTCTTATTGAGCACCATATATCACTGCTGCGAACAATTTCAGGATTGGTGGAACCGGCATCTGGCGACGTTTACATAGAGGGGAAGCTTGCCAACAAAATACCAGCGCACAAACGCGTAGCCTTTGGTCTAGCACACTGCCCGGAAGCCCGTCGCATATTTGCTCAACAAAGTGTTCACGACAATTTGGTATTGGGTGCCTTTTTAAGAACAAAGACTGAGAAGAAGGCTGACATCGAAAAAACTATTGAAGAAGTTTATGGTATTTTCCCCCGCTTGAAAGAACGCAATAGTCAGTTGGCTGGGACTTTATCGGGTGGAGAACAGCAGATGCTTGCTATCGGCCGTGCTTTAATGCTGAAGCCCAAAATCCTTATGTTGGATGAACCCTCTATGGGATTGGCGCCGGTGATTATTGATGAAATGTTTTCGGTCATTAAAAAAATTAAAGAGGCGGGCAACACCAGCATCTTGTTAGTTGAACAGTTAGCATTTCGCGCCTTACAGGTGGCTGATCGCGGCTATGTTTTGGAGCAAGGAGTGATTCGTCTTGAGGGAAATGCGAGAGAATTATTAACTAATCCTCAGGTTAAAGCTGCATATCTCGGAGTGACACAGGAGAAATAAATCACTGTTTCACGTCGTTACAGGTCTTCAGATTAGATCTTAATACAACAAAAAAACTAAAACGATAGTCTCGTGAAGTCCTTTCTTTGTTTCCCGAAGAATATGTCGGCGGAGACAAAGGATATGGGAATGAGAATTCAAACAAATATGGCTGCAATCAATGCGCAACGTAATCTGGTAGGTTCACAAAGACTTATCAATGATTCGATGGCAAAGCTTTCTTCGGGAAGTCGTATTAATAAAGCGGCGGATGATGCTGCCGGATTGGCGATCTCTGAATCCATGAAAGCGCAGATTCGTTCTGCAGCTATGGCTCAAAGAAATGCGAATGATGGTATTTCCATGATCCAAACAGCTGAGGGTGGTTTGAATGAAGTTGGTAATATTATCGTTCGTCTTCGCGAGCTGGGTATCCAAGCGGCCTCAGACACTATCGGTGAAAAAGAACGTGGCATGTTGAATAAAGAAGTTCATCAACTGCGTGATGAAATTCAACGTATCGCTAAAACGACTCAGTGGGGTACTACAAAGCTTCTGGATGGTACGACCCCCACTTTTGATTTCCAAGTGGGTATACATAATGACTCATTTGCTGACCGTATTTCTTTTGAGGCTGGTCAAAGTAACATCACTCTAAGTGCGCTGGGCTTAGATGGGCTATCATATGATACCAAAGAAGCAGCTCAACAAGCTTTAACAAAACTTGATGAGGCACAAACTTCGGTCAATGGCACTCGCGCTTATATGGGGGCTTTGCAGAATCGTTTGACATCCACATCTGACAATTTAGGTGTGATGCAAGAAAATCTTTCTGCTGCTAACAGCCGTATTAGAGACACTGATGTTGCTGCCGCATCCAGTGAGATGGTTAGAAATAATATTTTACTGCAGGCCGGAACTTCTATTCTGGGGCAAGCAAATCAATCCGCACAGTTGGCATTGAAACTGATCGGTTAAGAAATTGTGGCAATACTGATCGCTTTCCAAAAGATCATGAGCCACATCCCTAAAAGTATCAACCAGCTGAGTCCATACGCACGCATTCGTTTAAATACATCATTTTTGCCGATATGAATGAATGCGTGGAGTGCGCGCGCTGCCACATAAGCCCAGGCTAAAATCACAAACCCAACGGCTTGAACGGGCAAGATCAATCCCAAAATACATGCGACATAAAACAGAACAGGGGCTTCGAATAAGTTGATAAAGTGTCGGGCCGCCTGGATGGACTCTGCAGGTTCTGCGCCTTGGAGGGTACGAAAGTAGCCAATTTTGATAGAACCTGCGCGTACAGCTTTGACTCTACCGAAAAACATGACACCTAAAACAATTACTACTAGCAAAAACATTGCGCACATTGGAAATACGATATGGACGTTCGTTGACATGTTTTTTCCTTTTATTATGTGATTCTAAAAATCTATTCCCCAAAAAATATGTGTCAAGACAAAGTCCACAGGGAACTCTTTATTTATTACTCTTTCTTAATCTAATATTGGGGACAGGAGGTAGTGATGATCGATTCAGCAGAACTTCTGAAGAAGAAGACACGCAACGTAAAAAAAGGCCTTACCGGTACTGAGATTGAGGAATACTTAGCTGCGATGAAGGGTTGGTCTTATGAAGACAACCATATCGTTAAAGCCTATTCGTTCAAAGATTACTACGAGACGATGGCTTTTGCGAACGCTGTGGCCTTTGTCGTTAACGCTGAAAATCATCACCCGGATCTTTTAATTTCCTTCAAGCGGTGTGTGGTCATGTTCAATACACATTCGGTGGGTGGGATTTCTGAAAACGATTTTATCTGCGCGGCTAAAATTGACGCAATGGCATCTCACAATTTTGCACCAGTAGCACATTAATCCGCGAGGCGACGGTCATGAAAGTTTATAAAAAGAAAAACTTTCCGGTTGAGAAGGTTCGTCGCTTCTTAGAGCCGGGCCCCATAGCTTTGGTGAGTTCTCAATTCAAGGGCGAGACTGACATCATGGCAATGGGATGGCATACCGTTTTGGAGTTTTCACCCTCTTTGGTGGGATGCATGATTACACAAGCTAATCACAGCTTCGAGCTGATTCGAAAAAGCAAAGAATGTGTGATCAACATTCCTACGGTGGAGTTGTTGAATATAGCAGTTCGTATTGGCAATTGCAGTGGCAAAGATGTTAATAAATTTTCCGAATTCAATCTGACCCCGGAAAAAGCGGATGCCGTTGATGCTCCGCTGATCAGGGAGTGCTTTGCAAACTTGGAATGCAAGCTCGTCGAAACAAAACTTTTTAACTCGTATAATTTCTTTATTTTCGAGGTTGTCAAAGCTCACGCACCCACAACACCAAAATATCCTAAGACTTTCCATTATACTGGGGATGGTGTCTTTATGACCTCGGGTAAACATGTTAGCCGGAAGAGTTTATTTAAGCCCGAATATCTATAACATCTGAATTAAGCTTTTGGCATCAAAAGGTGCTTTCACTTTAAGATCATTATCAAAGTAAATATAAACATCGCGAGGTAGGGCTTTTATTTTCTCTTCAGTGATGGTTAACGCATCTGCAGGTTGTTTTCCTTTTGTCCATTTGTCGATTCTTGCCGCCCACCATCTCAAAGATTCTGGTGAATATCCGCTGACATAAAATTCCTCGTCTCCGTGAAGTCTTACATAGACAAAATCGGCAGTGACGTCTTCCATGTAGGGCCACTTGCCAGCGGTGTCCGCGAACACTAAGGCGATATTATACTTTCTAAGCAGTGCGATAAATTCAGGATTCTCGAAGCTGTGATGACGAACCTCGAGGCAATGGCGAAGTTTTTGCTTTGAGCGTCTGATACGATCTGAATAATGCTTATCATAACGTTCCGAGCGATCTGCCATTTTGGTGGCTTCTGCGAATGTTTTAGGTAAAAGCTGGAAGAATTTTTCGATAACCTCAGGGTCAAAGACAAGATTCGGCGGTATCTGCCATAGAAATACCCCCAACTTTTGTTGCAGATTAAGAACTCCCGATCCGAAAAAGTTTTCTAGAGCTCTTTCACAGTTCTTGAGTCTCAAAATGTGCGTGATAAAGCGTGATCCTTTAACCGAAAAGCAAAAATCATCGGGAGTCTCTTTGTACCACCGCGTGTATGTTTCGGGGCGTTGGTTAGAATAGAAAGAACCATTAATTTCGATCGTTGAAACTTGTCGACTTGCATACTGAAGTTCTTTCTTGATCGTAAGATCGTCCGGATAGAAAACGCCTCGCCACGGTGGATATACCCATCCTGAGATTCCAACTCTGATACTCATAGGTCCCTCGTCTAGTCATTGTTCATAAACAAATTAAAGCCTGTTCAAATCGAGATATACTGTGGTCAACAAAAAGGAGGCAATTATGGCTTCAAATACAAACTCTAACCAAAGTTTCTCCCGTAAAGTTGGCGACAAGATCGAAGAAGTGGCTTCTAAGGTCTCTGAAAAAGCGCCCAAAACAGGAAAAGCGATTCATGATCTCGGTGATAAGATCGAGCACATGAACGATAAGAAAGATTCCAATCGCCGCGTATAAAAGTTCATAGATTTGGTTCCTGGCGATCCTTGTGTTCGCCAGGAACTTCTTTTTTTGTTCCATCCAATGATTGTAAATTCGTGGTTGCTGGTGGGTGAAGCGTTTCACCAAATCTATTAAAACGTGAACCATGGCAGGGACAGTCCCAGGTTTTCTCGACCGAATTCCATTTAACCAGGCCACCCATGTGCGGGCACACGGCTGACATCTTAAAAAGTTTTCCTTCTTCATCCTTATACACTGCCATTTTTTGCAAACCTCGATTTACAATGCACCCTTCGTTAAGATTTAAAGTTTCAATACTTTCGTGAGGCACAATCCAATCGGCATATTGTTGAAGAGTGTTTGCATTTTCGGATAAATAGTCCTTGGCCGCTTTTAAAGTGAAGCGGTTTGGGTCATATATGGAAGCCCATTGATGATGCTCCCCTTTGATCAAACCGGTGATGATTTTGGAAGCAATCGCCGCATGGGTATAGCCATGTCCTGAGTCGCCAGTGACGATATAAGTATTTTTTTTACCTGGAGAAAGACCAATAAAGGCAATTCCGTCGACGGGCTCCTCCACTTGGCCAGACCATGAGGCAACCATTTCCGTAGAGTTTATTTCCAAACGTTGTTGCACCCATTCTAGAAGATTTTCGAAACATTTTTCTGGATGTCCTTCGCCGACTCGGTGGTCCTCGCCACCAACAATCAATACATCGAAGTTTCTCTCCGGGGACGATACGCTTCGCACATAGTGGTAATTTTCCTGAGTATCCCAATAAAGAGCAGGGGTCATGGAGCCCTTCGGGATCTTCAATGCAATGGCGTAAGTTCGATAGGCCGCTTGTTTTAAATAAATTTTATTTGAAGTCGTCGGGCTGTTGGTCGCAAGAACAATGTCTTTGCAATCGATACGGTGATCCCCCTTTGCGATAACAAAGGTTTCTTCTCCCTCGTGGAAATATTCGGCGTTGGAATATTCATATACTTTTCCTCCATGTCGAAGAATAGCCTGCACCAGCCCTTGAACAAACTTTAAGGGATGAAGCTGCCCTTGACCTTCAAAGCGAATCGCAGGGCCTGTGGGAAAGAACGTTTCCGGGAACTCGCTGGCGAACTTGATATCTTCCGCCCCCGCTAGCAAAGCGGCTTCGTACTCTCGGGCTAAATAGGCCTGATCTTTATCGGGGGATAGAAACAGATATCCATTAACTCGCGCGAACTCACAATCGATCTTTTCATCAGTAATAATTTTTTCGATCAGTTGAATAGCATGGCGATGGCTCTGATAAAAAAGCCGCAATTTCTCTTGGCCATGTAGATGCAGCATGTGATCAAAACCATCATCCAATGCCGCAGAAAGATGAGCTGTCGTAAAGCTACTTTCATTTTTATTTAATGGCCCCCGTTCAAGGACAACCACCCGAAGCCCTTGTTTTAATAATTCGTAGGCGGTGAGCAGCCCTGCAACACCGCCGCCGACAACACACACGTCCGTATTGAGGGATTCGTCGAGTTGTGAAATTGAAGAGAGAGAGAAATCCTTTTGCCAAAAAGATTCTGTTTTCTGTTGCACAGTTGCCATGGTCACGTCCTTACAAAATAAAAAACCCCTCTCAGTTTTCCATTCAGAAGTGAGAGGGGAAAGATGTTATTTTGCAGAATGAATTTCAGTTAATGTTGTTTCTTTATCGTCGAAGAATCTTTCATACTGCTTACCAATTCTGAAAGCATCTGAGCGTCGTTCAGCAGCTGTGCGGACGTAGCATTTAAATCACGTGCATAACCTGTATTTTGCGAGGTCAATTCATCGACTTTTGAAATCGTTTTAGTGACCTGTTCCAGTTCCATGCTTTGAGAAGCGCTGGAGATAGAGATTTCGGCATTCAGAGCTTGCACGCGGTTGATAGCCGTTAGAATTTCATTCAAGGATTGACTGCTTTCGTCGGCGCTTGTTTCTCCCGTGCGGATGATCTCAACATTGCCTTTAACCAGACCCGAAATGTCTTTTGCGGAATTAGCACAACGCTGTGCGAGAGTACGGACTGCTTCAGCCACGACTCCAAACCCTCTTCCGTGTTCACCAGCGCGGGCTGCTTCAACGGAGGCGTTTAAAGCCAACAGATTTGTTTGAAAAGCAATGTCTTCGATCACCGTTACGATATTATTGATTTCATTTGCACTGGCGGAGATCTTTTTGATTGTGTCGATCAAGTCCGTGATATGCTTGGCACCCTCAGTAGCAACTTGCTTGGAGGTCGTGGATAGAGATTCTGCTTCTTGAGCAGAACGAGAGTTGTTATTCACGACTTGCAGTAAATCTGTGAGGCGCTGTAATGAACTTTCTAAACCGGAACTGACTTCTTGAGTGGAAGCGTCTAGTTTTTTCCCGGTATCTTCGATGACCGTGCAACCCTCATAGTTTTGCCCTGAAATTTGCGTGAGCTGAGCGATGGTCGTATCTTGTAACTCGATAAATACGCCATAACGTTTCGCGATGAGCATCAAGGGAATTGTTTCTAGTATAACGAAAACAGCATGAAGCAGAACAATCCCAAAACCTGCGTCATAGCTAAATACACTTTTCGGAAACCACAGAAAGAAGCCGATGTGATGAATCGCGATCGTCACGGCAGCCGTTAATATCGGAGTCATCAAGCCGAATGACAAACAAAAAGCTAAGGATACGAACACGTGAAAGTGCATCTCGATCATTCCATTTGTTAAATGGATCAACAGACCTGAGAAACTCATGATCGCAATCGCCAGCAAGTTTGGCAGTAAGGCCGACGCTACGCCCATGAAAAAGGCGATCGTCGGAGCAGATAAAATAAATAATCCCGCTCCCCAAGGAACCCATTGGCTGTGTCCATGAGTCGCCGCCAGATATGAGAAAATAGGAAGGTGCGCATACAGACTGATTAGAAAAATAGCCGAGCGAGATCTGGTAAAACTTTGTCTAAAGTTCATGGTTCACCTGTTTTGAATACTTTAAAGAAAATGGATCTACAATTTTTTGAAGCTTACGACTGACAGCACATCCGAAAATTGGAAAATTCTGAACGGTGCCTTTTCCTTGTAGGCCTTGCAGAATTTCAAGATCGCGAATAGGGCCACCGTCTTGCACAGATTTCTCGGAATAACCGCCGGCATAGACTGTGTCGCCTTGGGGTGTGGTGATCAGCAGAAAAGGGACACCCAACTTGGAAATGTCTTCTTTGATATTCTCAGGGTTCAAATGACGAAGAGGAAAGCCTTTAGCGACCAGCTCCTGAGATTCCGCAGGTATCCTTCCTAACAGAACGATTTCTTCATGCGCAAGCGACGATGGACCTCGATCTTTTAGGTAAGCCATAACCTTTGCCGAGCATTTGCAGGACTCACTAACGACGTGAGTGAGGGTCCACTGACCTTGTTGTTTTGTAGCCAGTGAAGCGTCTGATGCAAAGGTCATGAGGTGCCACCCATAGAACTGGGAGACTAACGCTAATGAGCCCAAGGCCCAGCAAGTTAATGCGAAACTTAATATTATTCTTTTCATGACCCTAAATAAATCGGCAGATCTTGACTAAGTTTTAACGGGCCCGAGGATTAAATCACCACTAAGGTGAAAGAATATGGATAATGGTCAGGTTGAAAAAACTCACATTCGGGTGACGAATCTGGCGGGGTTATTTTTGAGCTGTGGTGAAAAATATGTTTTGAATTTTCTGCCTGTGGGAATTCATAAGACCTGCGCGTATTATTCCAGGGGTCACTTAACTGTCTCGAATGGAGAGATCTCCCATGAAATCCCTGGTCGTATTTGTGAGTCTATGTCTGTGCGTTTCTTCCGTATTTGCTGGCCCCATTCCGCTTCAACTTAAGAATCTTGTTCCGGTAGGCAAGGATGAAATGACCTATCGAGGAAAGACCTTGGACGGTAAGGAGTGTTCTTTCGATGTGTTTTCTGCAAGGTCTCGTTTGAGCGCATCTGTATCCATATATGATGGACGAGGGAATCCAATGACCTCTGCAAAGTTTCAGTTGGCTGCCGCATTTGACTCCGTTCAAGCAAAGCTTGTTGGAAATACCGAGAACTACGAGGTCTTGATTCAGAATGAGTCTGAAAAAGATGTGCGGGTCACACTGAAACTGCACAAGGAAGACCGGAAGTTAAAGGCAGTACAAGTTCTACGCGAAGAAGAATCTTATATCGGATTCGGGACCATCGAAAAAGTGACCTGCTATTTGCGCTAGACCTCGACTCTTCGTAGGTCGCATTCCCAATTCCTTGCTTCTTTCATATTTTACATGTGTTGGCCGTCACACTTAGCATTAAGAGATGAAAACAAAATTATCTCTTTCCAAAGGTGGATCGGCTTTCCGTAAAATCGCGATGGGTTCATGGCATAAAGCTGGGGACCCTACTGTGTACGGCTTGCTTGAAATCGACATGAGTAAAGCTCTTGAGTACATGAAGGCTCAAGAGACGGCGACGGGTGTGAAGCTTTCGATTTCCCACTTAGTAGGTAAGGCTGCAGCGACCGCTATGAAAGAACGTCCAGAGATCAATGGGATGATTCGTTTCAATCGCATTTATCTGCGTGAAAACGTCGATATCTTTTATCAAGTCAATATTCCAGGTAATTCAGAAGATCCGGTGGGTAAGGCGACTTTAACAGGCGTTGTCGTGCGCGAAGCAGAAAAGATGTCTGCAACGCAGATTGCTCAAGAGTTAGCGAGTAAATCAAAGGCCATCAAAGGTGGTGAGCAAAGCGAGTTGACCAAATCATTGGATGCCATGAAATGGGTTCCATGGACGTTCATGCGCACGCTTTTGAATATTACTTCATTCTTGAATTATGATTTGGGCATTAATTTAACGTGGGCAGGAATGCCACGAGATGCATTTGGTTCTATTATGATTACCAACATTGGCGGGATGGGTGCCGATACTGCATGGGCGCCGTTGGTTTCTTATTCCAAGGTTCCTATTCTATTAACTGTGGGGCAAATTAAGCAACGGGCATGGGTAACAGAAACCGGTTCTGTGGAAGCTAGACCTGTGGCACGTATTGGTGTTACTTTTGATCACCGTTTTATGGATGGAACACACGCAGCAGCTCTGCAAAAGATTTTCGAACGTTGTTTCGCTGAACCGGAAAAATACTTTGGTGAAGTTGCAGCGCTGTCTTATCCCAAACTGTCATCGTTCCCTTTAAGAATGGCCTAAAATCCTAGATCAGATGAGGGTGGACATCTCAAGGTAAATTGAATGATGGCCCACTTTGGCGTCTCCGATAAGCACACCATAACACAATAGGTGGTGTGCATGAAGTTCTCTCACAGAGTTCTTGTAAGTGTCGCAATAGGTTGCGCGTTATGCGTTGGACTTTCCATTTACGTAAGTGACCATCAAATCAAACAGATGGGTACAGAAGATCTTGTCGAGAAATCCCGTGCGATTTTAAGTCGATTGGAAGTTGTTCGCTCCTACGTAGCACAACAAGGTGGTCTGGACGACATAGCCGCCAAAGCAATCAGTCTGCATTCAGATGGACAACTATCGAAAGAATCAAAGTTGGAAGTGTTGAAGCAAGTTCCTATTTTTGCTGCAATGAAAGTCGGCGAAGAGGGCGCAGAAAAAGAACACTATAAATTCCGGGTTTTTTCGGATGAACCACGTAACGTGGAAAACCAGGCCAGTATCTCTGAAATGGAAGTGTTTAAAAAGTTTGCTGCGGATACCAATCTTCCCGAGATCACAGATATTACCGACAGTACTGTGACTGTTTATCGCCCTGTAAGGCTGTCAGAAGCTCAAGGTTGCCTGATGTGCCATGGAGATCCGGCAAACAGTCCTTGGAAAAATGGTAAAGATATTTTGGGTCATCAAATGGAAAACTGGAAAGATGGAAAATTGCACGGAGTTTTTGCTATTACGTCTAGCACGGCCCCAGTCAGAGCCGCTAGTGCAGAGGCTTCGGGTAAAATCCTGATGTTTGCGGGGTTGTTCTGTTTGCTAGTTGTGGGAGCCGTCTCTTTGACTTTAAAAAAGCCTTTGGCGACGTTGGTAGAAGTGATTAAAGAGCTACAGGATTCCGGAGAGAAGGTTTCGTACGCAAGTACGGAAATCTCGAGAGCATCTCAAACGCTGAGCACGTCTTCCACACAAGCTGCCGCGTCGATCGAGACAACATCAGCTTCGACTGAGCAAGTCTCAAGTATGATCAATATGAATTCGTCTAACGCGAATGAGGCTAAAAACCTATCGGGCGAAGCCCAAGTGCGCGCAACAGAAGGTAAGAACAAAGTTCAAAATCTGATTGTGTCAATGAATGATATCGCATCAAGTTCTAGGAAAATCGAAGAAATTACGGGTGTCATTGATGACATAGCCTTTCAAACAAATCTGTTGGCCTTAAATGCAGCTGTGGAAGCGGCAAGAGCTGGCGAGCAGGGTAAAGGATTTTCTGTCGTGGCCGAGGCGGTCCGTGCGTTGGCGCAAAGAAGTGCGATTTCAGCCAAAGAGATCACTGAGCTGATTAAAGAAAGTGTCGAAAAGATCAATCATGGTTGTGAAGTGGCTGAATCCAGCGGGAATGCGTTGAATCAGATTGTCACGACAGTGGAAAAAGTGAATCAATTAAACACGGAAGTGTCTTCAGCAAGTGCTGAGCAGTCTCAAGGAATCAGCCAAATCAATGTTTCGATTACGGAACTTGATAAAGTAACGCAGGCAAATGCGGCAGTTGCGGAAGAGTCCGCAGCAGCAGCAGAGGAACTTTCCGGTCAATCGGCTAAACTACACTCCTTGGTGACAAGCCTCAATGAATTCATTGAAGGACGAAGAGCTTCCTAAGGGGAAGCTTCAGGCGGTGGTGGGTACTGTTTGCGAATATGTTTGCCGAGGTATTCCTGAACCAAACTTAATTCTTTGTCTAATGAATCAACGAGTAATGTGACCTGTTGCTCGTTGGTTGATTTTAAATCTAAATTTTCAATTCTTTCGGCAAGTTCTTTAAGCCTCATTGCTCCTAAAACCGCAGCCGAAGATTTTAGGTTGTGAGCAATGGGCGGGATTTTAGCATATTCTTTAGAAGCAATTGCTTCTCGCATTTTTTTGATTTGTGCTGGACTTTCTTCATTGAAAATTTCCACGACCTCTTTGAGGAGCATGTTTCCACTTCTTTTATCTTCTTGTTTAAGGTTGTCCATGTTGAGCGGATTAACCACATGGTGTCCTCGTCCCATCCATTTACCGATTTTAAAAGCCAGGTCATTATATGAAATCGGTTTGCTGATATAGTCGTTCATGCCGGCTTCCAGACAAAGTTCAATATCACCTTTGATAGCATTTGCCGTCGTGGCAAGGATCGGGATCGTTTTATTGTCCTCACCAGCTTGTCCTTTACGAATTAGACGGGTCGCCTCATATCCGTCCATGACGGGCATTTGAGCATCCATAAGAATCAGATCGTAGTGGTCTGTGAGCAAAGCTGCAATCGCAGCATTCCCGTTTTCTACGACGTGACTCGTACATCCCATTGTTGAAAGCATTTCTGATACGACTTTTTGATTCACGAGATTGTCTTCAGCAATCAGAACGTGTCCTTGAAGGGGAGCAACTGGCTTAAGATTTGATATTCTTTGGATTTCAGCATCGGTATGAGGCAATCCCAGATTCACATCAAAATAAAATCGAGAGCCAATGCCTTTGACGCTATCAACATCAATCGTGCCCTTCATCATTTCTACAATTTGTTTGGATATCGCCAGCCCTAAACCTGTGCCACCATATTTGCGAGTCATTGAGCCATCGCCTTGGGAAAAACTTTGAAACAGCTTGTTTTTCGTTTCGGCATCAAAGCCAATTCCTTGGTCAATGATCTCAAAAAGCAAGTGAAGCGAGCCGTTGGCATCGGGTCCTTTTGGTGTGATGCGCACTTTGATCAAACCGTGTTCTGAAAATTTGATTGCGTTGTTGATAAGGTTTAAAAGAACTTGTCGAAGTCTTAGTGGGTCCCCGGTTAAGAACTCTGGAACGGCTGGGTCAATCTCAGTTTTGATTTCCAGATTTTTAAGTTTGGCTGAATAATCAACGATTGATACAGCACTTTTAATTAATGAGGACAGTTCAAAGTTTGTTTCCTCTAGTTGAAATTTTCCTGATTCGATTTTTGAAAGGTCTAATATCTCGTTAATGAGTGATAGAAGTGATGTCGACGACACTTTGATGGTTTCTAGATAATCAAGCTGACGAGCATTCAGGGGAGTCTGCTCCATCAGTTTGGTCATTCCAATAATCCCATTAAGTGGGGTGCGAATTTCGTGACTCATATTCGCCAAAAAACTGGATTTCAGATTGGAAGCCTCCATGGCCTTAATTCTAGCCTCATCAAGGGCCTTTTCCACTTTTTGACGGAGTCGTATTTGTTTGTGCAAGATTCTTGTGGACAAGAAGAAAAGAAGAAAAGCGATGGTGATACAAAAGATCACAATCCAAGTTGTGCGCTGAAAATCTTTATCGACTCGGGCCGTTCGTCGATTGAGAAGAGATTGCTCTTCCGTTTCCATCTCTAAGACCGTCCGATTGATTTCATCTGTGTTCACAGCAGATAACATTGAACGAAACTGATCGATCGAGATGGACTTGCTACGATTGCGTAAATTAGTAGCGTAGGAGGTCCATACGTCTATCTTTGCAGACACCAGTGTACTGACTTTCTGTGCTCTTCTTGACTGAATCTTGTTGTCTTGAACGAGATCTGACACATTAACAAGATTTCTTTGCAACGCGAGCTGCGACTTTGAGAACGCCTCGTTAGACATATACGGATTTATATAGAGCGCTGCCAAGTTCATTTTTGTTTCTTCTAAGTTCGCCCTCAATCCTCGTATTTCGTTGATAACCTGGCCAGTGTGGCGTCTCCAGAGGGCAGCATCCATCAGATTATATCCGGAGTAGCAGATTAATAAAACAATAAGACCTAGGGTTGCGAGGCCCGCATAGGCAAGTAGTCTTGGTAGTTTTGTATGATTATGTCGGATCGTTTGTGTGGCCATATTTAAATTAGACTTTAATAAACGACCCTCTCCAAGTCTTGTCCGCAGGGATAAACAAAATACACATTAAAAGTGCTAGAAATTATTGGTGTGGGTTTAGACAATGAGTGTATGGAAACACAAAAGAAGAGAGTTTTATTGGTGGAGGATTCCCGGGAGATGCAGGCAATTGTTCGGCATTCGATCGGGGAAATTTGTAATCTTAAATGTGTAGCCTCTGCCGAAGAAGGACGGCAGGAGCTAGAAAAGGGAATTTACTCCCTTGTGCTTTTAGAAGTGAGTTTGCCGGATGCTAACGGTTTTGAATTTTGTAAAGATTTGCGAGCGGAGCAAAGATTTGCAGACCTTCCCGTTATTTTTCTAACCGGAAAAACCGAGCTCTCCAGTAAAGTGCAAGGGTTCGAAGTGGGCGGCGATGATTATGTCACTAAACCGTTTGATCCAGAAGAGCTTAAGGCCCGTGTGCGCGGAAAATTGCGACGTACAAAAACTGCTGGATCTTCATTTCTTATGGCTGGATTTCGGGTCGACCTGTCTTTACAAAAAATATTTGTCGTGAATAAAGATGGTTCTGAAACGGCTTTGCCACTGACGCCGATTGAATTTAAACTGATGAGTCACTTTATGAAAAATGAGGGCAAGGTTTTCTCTCGGCAGAAACTTTTAGATATGTTTTGGAGTGACAGTTTGTATGTTTCCAAGCACACGGTCGACACACATATTTCTTCGCTACGTAAGAAGTTGGGCGCACCAGGTATAAACTTAAGGTCTATCTTTAAACAAGGCTACACATTCACGCTCCCTGAAGAAAACAAGGATCGTGACCGAGAAATGACCATCTAGCTAGTCACCCAGAAACAGGAAAAGAGCGAAATCCATCTCGCTCTTTTCCTGTTTCTTAAGATTTCCTGTGAAGGATATTAAAACTAGAAGTTAAAACCAACAGCGACGTTAGAGTAATTGTAATTATCAGCAACTTTGTCGCTGAACCAGTTGTACAACGTGTAGTATTCGAATCCTACAGACCATTGCGGGTTGATTGTGTACGCTACGCCAATACCCAAAGTAGGACCGACAAGAGTTTCGTCACCTTGGTTACCTGCGATATCCGTTACGTCATCCATGTTCGTTACACCAACACCACCTGCAAGATAGATGTCCATATCGTTGTGATCAAATAGATGAGTCACCGCATGAACGTCGACTGTTGTGCTTTCAGCTTTGCCAGCGTCTTCGTTTTTAGTGGAATGAAGAACTTTGGCACCTAGGCCAAATGTGCCCGTGCGACGTTCATAATCCAAACCGAATGAAGCTGCGGCTTGTGCTGAACCACCTAAAAGGCGAATCGTGTTGGAACCGTTTTTCAGATCCTCGCGATTTTGTGCATTGGCAACCATGCAAAGAGTTAGAGTTGCAAAAATGGTGATGAGTGTTTTCATGATGAGCTCCTTTGTTGAAATACCGAAAAATTACTCAGTCCTTTTGTACACAGCAAAAATGAATCCAAGTCTCAGGGCACTCTTAATCGCTCTTAGTAAGTTTATTGAACAATCGAGTGGATTTATGCCCCGGATGGCGTGGAAAAAATGTGCGAAACCTCTCGTTGGCGTTGGTTAAAGTCACCGCTGGAGGAGGTGCCTCCCGTATTAAAAATTGGTAAGTGAAAGCCACCTCCTTTATGGTTTTTTTTACCATTTGTTCTGTCGAATAATCAGACGATTCAGTATCTTTTTCATTTGGAAGCCTTCAAAACTATATTTGCAAAACATTGAATTGAGAATTTTCAGGATGTTGGGCATTTTGCGCCCATCGAAAAAATAAATCATAAGGAGATTCTAATGAAAAAGATCGTTTTGTCCTTGCTGACGTTGGTTCTTTCCCAGGCTGCATCTGCGGGTGCCATTACTCAAAACTCTTCATGGGAAGAAATCTTGGCTGCTAAGGCTCCGTACGTTGTTCATGCGCCGGCTGTTTATATGGGTCGCGCGATTTCTTACACTTACGTTTGCCGTGATGGCGAGAACCTTCGCACAAAAGGCCCGGTTGATACCGTCGTAACAAATATGGATGGGACAAACCGTAAGGCTACTTTCACGACCGTTCGTAGCGAAGTTCTTTCTACACCTATCAATTTCGTGCAACACGAAGATTTCTGTGACTCTACTGAAGCAAGAACTCTTTGTTATCCAGTGACGTACACAGGTACTTACCCAATGACTGTGGAGATCTCCGTAGGTCGTAAGTTGAATAAAGGTCGTGAGGTTCACTTGTTTACAAAATCTTACACAGTTCCTGATTGCGACAACGCTAGTGTTAACTAGTTTTAAATTAGTACAACCATAAGTTGATTAAGGGCTCCCACGTGGAGCCCTTTTTTTATTCAACATGTCCAAGTTACTTTGTAAGACGTATCAAGATTTTCTGAGTTTTAAATTCCCCGTTTTTGATCTGCAAAAAAACATCGAGTTGTTCGAAGCTAATTTGGATGTGGTTCCCTATGATGGGGAACATTCAACGGAGCTTCAATATGACTAAATCAAAAATTATATATCTAGTGCTTACTCTCCTGATTATACAGCCTGCATATCCATGCACTCGGTTCTTGTGGGACACAAAAAGCCACGATGTGATTGTAGGGCGAAACATGGATTGGGCGGAAGAGATTGGCTCCAATATGTGGCTTCTTCCCAGAGGTATTAGTCGGGACGGGGGGGTGGCGGTCAATGCCATGAAGTGGACTTCGAAGTATGGCAGTGTCGTTCTGACGGCCTATGATATTGGCACTGCGGACGGCATTAATGAAAAGGGTTTGGTCACTAATATCTTATACCTGACTGAAAGTAACTTTGGCACCCGGGATTCTAAAACGCCGGGGATTTCAGTGGCGTTGTGGGCACAATATTTTTTAGATAATTTTGAAACTGTGGAAGAGGCGTTGACCTCTTTGAAATCCCAACCTTTCCAGGTTCAAACATTCACTATTAAGACAGCCCTGGGATCAAAAGAGGGCGCTGTGCATTTGGCCATTTCTGATAAGACGGGTGATTCAGTGGTCATTGAATACATTGATGGGGAGCCGAAGATTTATCACGATAGAACTTATAAAGTGATGACCAATTCTCCCACCTTTGATCAGCAGTTAGCAGCTTTGAAGCAGTATAAAGGCTTTGGCGGATCTAAAGAACTTCCAGGAACAACAGCGGCCGCGGACCGCTTCGTCCGTGCCGCTTATTACGCCCAGCAACTGCCTCAGCCGAGCGATTACCGTGAGTCGGTTGCTGGGGTCTTCAGTGTTCTTAGAAACGTGTCCCAGCCGTTTGGAACGCCTGATCCAGCACGCCCTTATATTTCTACGACTCGGTGGAGGACTGTGGCCGATATGACCCGAGGAGTTTATTTTTATGAAAACACCCTAAGCCCTAGCGTCGTATGGGTGCAATTAGATCGCTTGGATTTTAAAAAGAATGCTCCGGTTCAGAAAATCACCTTAGTAAAAAACTATGAGTTAAGTGGCGATATAACGGGATACTTCAAACCTGTTAAGGCTTTTGAATTTCAAAAAATCACGGAAGAGAAAACTCAGGTCAGTCGAAAATAGGATAAAAAAAGGGGACCGATGGGTCCCCTTGAGGTTTCTTATAGAACTAATTCTTTAGGAATGCCTTTAGGAATCGCACTCAAAAGTTTTTGAGTGTATTCATGCTGTGGATTTGAATAGATATTTTCAGCTGTATTCATTTCCACGATTTTACCGCCATTCATCACGGCCACATCGTCAGAGATAAATTTAACCACTGACAAGTCATGAGAGATGAAGATGTACGTCAAATTCATTTCGTCTTGAAGATCCAACAACAAGTTCAAGATTTGAGCTTGGATGGAAACGTCCAAAGCAGATACGGATTCGTCACACACGATGAAATCAGGTTTAACCATCAAGGCACGTGCGATAGAAATACGTTGTCTTTGACCACCCGAGAACTCGTGTGGGTAACGGTTCATCACGCCTGGAGTAAGACCTACTTTTTTCATCATAACCGCAGCCATCTCTTTACGTTGGCTGTCGTTGTCACCCAACTTATGGATTTGCATTGGTTCCATCAAAATCGCACCGATCGTCATGCGCGGATTCAAAGATGCATATGGATCTTGGAATACGATCTGCATTTTTTTACGGATCGGAAGCATTTGGCGTGCAGAAAGTTTTGTGATGTCTTGGCCTTCGAATACGATTTGACCCGCTGTTGAATCCACTAAACGCATCAAAGTACGACCCAACGTCGTTTTACCACAGCCTGACTCGCCCACAAGGCCCAAAGTTCTGCCTTTTTTAACAGAGAAGCTAACACCGTCTACGGCTTTAGTATAACCCTGAACGCGACCCAAAAGACCGCCAGTGTGTGCAAAGTGAGTTTGCAGATCTTTAACTTCCAAAATAAGTGGAGCGCTAGCGTCTACCGGAGCAACTTTTGCTTCACCCAGTGCTGCAACGTTTGGTCCCGGAAGCTCTTCGCCATTCGGGCCCATAAAGTCGCTCAATACTGGCAAACGTGCCAAGTGTGAAGACAATGAAGGACGGCAAGCCAACAAACCTTTCGTGTAGGGGTGAACTGCGTGAGTGAAGATTTTTTTCGCGTTGTTTGTTTCAACAACGTGGCCCTTGTTCATAACGATCACTTCATCTGCGATGTCTGCCACTACGCCCAAGTCGTGCGTGATGAACAACATACTCATGTTCGTGCGTTTTTGAATGTCAGCCAATAGATCCAAGATTTGTTTTTGAATTGTTACGTCCAGCGCAGTCGTAGGCTCGTCACAGATCAAAACGTCCGGGTTGCAAGCAATCGCCATGGCGATCATGATACGTTGACGTTGACCACCCGAGAATTTGTGAGGGTAGAAGTAAAGGCGTTCTTCAGGATGTGGGATGCCTGTCAATTTCAACAATTCCACACCACGTGCCAAAGCTTGTTCTTTCGTCAAACCTTGGTGAAGCATCAATGTTTCAGTGATTTGTTCTGCAACGGTAAGAACCGGATTCAAACTTGTCATCGGTTCTTGGAAGATCATGGAAATTTTTGCGCCACGGATCTCGCGCATTTTTTCTTCAGAAAGTTTTAAAAGATCTTGGCCTTCGAAAAAGATTTCACCGCTAGTTACTTTACCGGGGTGACCGATCAAACGCATGATTGCCAAAGAAGTAATACTTTTACCAGAACCTGACTCGCCCACAAGGCCCACAGTTTTACCCTTAGGGATGTTAAAGGAGATGGTTTTAACAGCCTGAACAATGCCGTCATCCGTTTTGAATTCTACAGCAAGGTTTTTAACTTCAATGACATTGTTATTGTTCATTTCTCTTTCTTCCTGGATACACCAATACATTATCTGGCAGCTGAACCTCTGGAGTGATCAGGGGTTTGCTGTCTTTCATCGGTTGGCCTTCGCCGTTTTCCAAGAATAGCAGATAAGCAGATAACCTGTAAGCCAGATCATGTGCCGCATAGTTACTCAACTGAACGCGCATAGGGCCGAAGTTTATCTGTATTAGATCATTTTCGGCGTCACGTCCAAAATAAAACTCATCTGTAGTATCGAAATATGTACGTTTTTCTGGATGATCCATAGGCCCCCCGCTGCAAGCTTCAAATCTGCTCTGGGTTTGGAAAAAAGGTCAACAAAAGGGCCTCCCAAATGTGAATTGGTTTTCATCTGAGGAAGGCCCACTGCATCCAGGGCATTCGATCAAATTCCAGCAAAATGACGCAATGAGCCATTGAGGACGGAGCTGGGATAAGATTCGAGCATGCGTACTGTATGACCCATAGTCGACCTCAGAAGCGTTTCCCTGGCCGAAAATTGCTCATCTTTGAACTTAGGCGGAACAGCCTTATTAATGGTTCGCATAGGAAACAAACAAATTACTCATTAACTGGGAGAAGATTGTGTCGAGCTCGAAACTTGCCCTTGCGGTTTTAACGGTTCTTGGAATGTCCCTGAGTCTTCAACAGGAAGCTCAGGCGGGTGGATCTCATAAACATCATATCAAGTGTGGTCATAAACCACCTAAGCCACCAAAGCCAACGCCACCAAAACCTCAACCTCCTAAACCGACGCCGCCGACCAAGCCGACGACTCCTACGCCAACACCATCTCCGACTCCGGTAACGCCGGTGCAAACGCCGACACCGACGCCTCCGGTGACGCAGCCTACGCCACAGCCGTCTCCACAACCAACGGCTCAGCCGTCAGTGACGCCAGCTCCTTCGGCATCTCCGAAACCTCAAGCGAGCCCGGTGGCTGAAAAACCAGTTGAACAAAAACCCGAAGAGCAAAAGCCGGCAGCGCAAGCTCCAGCTAAGGAAGAGCAAAAACCTGCTGAAGAAAAACCTCAGGAAGAAAAAGCTCAGGTACAAGAGCGTCGTGATGATAAGCCAAAAAGAAAATTGAAGGCTAAACTATTGCCTGCATTCTTTTTGAATTTTGACTGGGGCACTCAAGTTGTAAATAAAACGACTTACAGTCCTCGTTTGGCATCCGCTTTAACTGCGGCTGTAAAGCAAGATTATGATGCTTCCCGTGATACGTTGATCTCTGGTGACTATTCAGGTGGGTTCCAAGTAACGAAGTATCAAAGTTTAGCAGCCGGTGTCGGTGCCAACGTGATGTTCTATTTTGAAAATGCCACGGGCTTGGCGCGGTCTGCATGGGGCAGTATTGGTCTTATTCCGTTTAATGGTCGCGACATGGTTTCCACACGCAACTTAAAAACGCAACAGCAAGCAATGACTTACCCAGCCTTATCGCTTCCTTCAAAAGCTTCGGATTTTACCGGTTGGGCACAAGGTGACAACGTAACTTACGCTTCGAATGGTGGAATTATTTTCTCGTCTTCTATAGGTTTTGCATCGATTGGCGCTGGTCCAACCTATGTGGCACAAGGTACTTTCCAAACGTACGTAGAAAAAATCGATACTAAGAACGTTTATGTACGCATCGATGATGTGAAGATCGATACATTGCAAGCTCAGATGTCAATGTCACTTGCAACAGTGAGTTCTTCAAAATTCAAATCTGTGTCTGACGGCGTGTCTTACATGATCAATGTTCAAGACGAAAATGGCGCGAAAGCATACAATGATTTGATCAATGGGAACGTTGCGGGTGTTCAAAAGTATGCTCAAGCCAACCCAGGTGGCCCGGTTGTTAAATGGGAAAAAATCAACCAAAGACAATCTGGTAAGTTGAATAACTTCTTCTTCGGTATCCCTATCTTGGCTTACAAAACTTGGACTGCAGGCAGAATCTATGACATTTCTTCGAGCCAAGATTTCTATGGTCAAACGAATTCCGATATTCAATATGGTATTTATTTGAAAGAAAAACGCAGCAAGCTTTGGGATACTCATACATCGATGACAGAGGCCTTCTATGGCGCTGTGGTTAAAATCGACGACCGTGAAGTCCGTAACACCGAAAAAACGATGTTTGGTCAGTACACTTGGTCTGCTGATGACGAGGCATCCAACCACAAAGATATTCGCGCAGCTATAAAAGAGCTTGTTAAAAAAACGGGTATGACAGGCCTTTTGGTAAATTTGCCCACGTTGGCGAGCCTGCAATATGCGAAAGTCAATTTCACAGCGACGCTGGATGAATCTCAGACGATGAAAGTGATGAATAAAATCAACTCGATGTCTGAGTATCAATTCAAATCTTTGGTAAATAAAAAGGCCGAAGAGTACACACGCAATTCAGACGTATGGGAACTTTGCCGCAAAGATGAAGCTATGAGTAGCTGTGACATGCGTATCAAGTGGACGGCGAATGATTCTGCAGAGAAAATGCACACGGCAGTGGGCGATATGGCGATGCATGTGAATCGCAATGACAAAGCTTTTGCAAATTCTTACGCAAGTTTTGGTAAAGAAATGCTAAGAAGTCCATTCCTGTTCCAGACGATTCTCGAGATTGCAGGTGCAGGTGTTGAGATGAATTACTCAATCAACAATACATACATGTCTTCTTATAACGTGAAGTACACGACGACATCTATGGCTGGTCGTTATAACAAAGAGTATACGAAGCCTGTGTTCTCGGAAGTTCCTGGTGTTACGAAAGATGCAGTGAAGAATGGTTTTGCAACCCTTCCACCTTTGAAACCAGCACTTTAACATTTTCATCCCAACCCTGGGGCGCAGTCGATACGCCCCGGGGAATTCTCACGCGCTACATCAAGCCTTTTAACTAATAGATAGAATTTGAGACGTTCAGATTCGAATAAAGGTCGAAATTGCATTTGCAATTTGCCATCTCTACGGACTGTGATATTTTCGAGCTGTTAATACGTAACGATATAAGTTCAAGATTGGTTGAACGTCTCTACCAACTCCCTCTAAGAGTTGACTATTGGAACGAAATATTAACTGACAAAATTAACTCTAGTCAGTGGTAGTACGGGAAAATGGCAGCTCAATCTGGATCTTTCGAAATTCAATCTTCAACACGTGTAAACGGTCTAGCGATCGGTATTCTTTTTATCATTCTTGGCTCATCCAGCTATGGTATGCTTTCTACTTTCGTAAAGCTTGCTTACAAGCAAAACTTTACAACTGCCGAAGTGACAATGGCGCAGTTTGGTTGGGGGGCTTTGGTTCTTACGATCATGAGTCAGTTCCTTAAAAAAAGTTCTCCGAAACCGTCACGCTCCGATATTGTGAGTTTGATGATTGCAGGTATTCCCGTTGGGCTTACCAGTGTGTTCTATTATCTTGCTGTGAAATACATTGATGCATCCGTCGCCGTGGTCTTGCTTATGCAAACGGTGTGGATGGGAGTTGTGGTGGAAGCCTTTCAGAAAAAAACCTTTCCCAAAGCAGATAAAATTTTGGCGGTGGTCTTAGTTCTGTTCGGAACTTTACTTGCGACAAATGTGTTAGGTGCAACGAAAGTCTCGTTGGATATTCGTGGCGTGATTCTGGGGCTTATGGCGGCAATGTCTTTCAGTTGGACGATGTTTGCCACTAGCACGGTTGCGTCCCATCTACATTCCGTGAAGCGCAGTCAGTATATGCTATACAGTGGTTCATTCATTGTATTGGTCTTTGGATTACTTACCCAGATTTTGCCATTTTACTTGAATCTGCATTTAGTGGGTGAAGAATTCATCCGCAATCAAGCTTTTAATCCCAACATCTTTTTGACCTATGGTTTAATCGTAGCGATCTTTGGAACGATTATTCCGCCGATCATGTTGAATAAAGGTTTCCCGATTGTGGGGGTGGGTCTTGGTAGTATTTTGTCATCTGTTGAATTGCCATTTGCCGTGACGATTGCTTTTATTTTCTTGAATGAGACGGTCATTGCAAAACAATGGCTGGGTGTCGCCGTTATCATCATTGCGATTGTCTTATTGAACTATCGGATGATCTCTATTACAGGCTCCTCGCACCCTAGGACTCCATAATTGAAATAAAAAGGGCTGTTTAGCAGCCCCTTTTTATTTTACAAGATTTGATCGAAGCAGCTTTAGTAGAAGTACTTCATTTTGATTTTCACAACAGAGTCGTCACGCAACTCCACCGCGCATTTTGAAAATGCAGGTGCGCCCACAAGGATCGTTGGGTTGTTAGAGAAGCCAAAGCCTTCACGGGGATAACCCAAAACCGTATTTAGTTTTTTGTTTCCATCTTCATCATGAAGAATCGCCACCGCATATTTTCCAGCCGGCATATTATCCAGAGTGAATTCTAATTTAGAATTTTTTGGAACGGGAACATAAAGAGTTTTGATGGCTTTTTCTGCGTCACCAGGGAAAGCTCTTTGTTCTCTTTCATGAAAAACGCTAACGGCAGCAAAGCCTTTGGTATTTCTAAAGCCTTCGATGGTAACTGTGGCGCTGAATGCTTGAGGTGCTAGGGACAACAAAACCGTAAGAAATGCGATGAATTTCATGAATACTCCTTAAGCAGGTGTTCTTTCAAATTGGCGGCTCTCGGTCAATGTATTGCGGATTAAATTGAATCCATGATTTGTTGAGCAACTGACGCGGCGCAAAGGTCGCAATAACCGCATCAACAAGTTGCGTGGGTTTTAGAGTTATTGACAAGCCCCAGGCGAACCTTTAACCCCTGCGCATGCTTAAATTTACTTTGAATCTACTAATCATATTTTTGGCTATTCCTGCTTTCTCTTGTCCCGAACTTCAGGGCAATTTTGATTGTGCAACCCAGGATGATTCGGGTCCAGTGAACTCTTTTAGTATCGGTAAAGGTACTGAAGGTGGCCAGGTCATTTATCAAATCAATGGAACCAAGCTTGTTGCTAACGGTATTCCGGAAACTCGCAATAAGGGTGATGGATTTCCAACGACTTATACAACATCTTGCGAGGGTCAAAGTTTGCGCGCTCGCATGCAGACGCATGTATCCTCGGCTTTTTGTCCGTCATTGCCATTAGCGGTGGATTCCATCACTGTTTTCACGATTAAAGGAACCGACATCGAAATGGATGATCAGACGATTCTGTCTTGTCCAGATAAAGCTCCAACAAATATTCGCCACATCTATACTTGCAAACGTAAATAAGGAATTGAAATGAACACGCCTAAATTATCTGCTTTGTTCGCCGTCCTGGTCTTGTCATTGGCGGCCACTTCAGCGAATGCCTCTAAATTCCTTGTTTCCTTCAAAGAGCAAACTCGTGCGCAAGCTTTTAAAGCTCTGATCCAAAATTCATCAACAGGAATCAAACTTGATTCTGATCTTTCTGAAATTAAAGTTCTAGTGATCAAAGCAGAATCCCAAGAGCAAATACTGAAATATATTGATGCAAAAGATTTGAACTTCATCGAAAAACAAACTGTGTTCGCGGCTCCTCGTACGCAGCTAGCGGTCACAGCGACTTCCGGCATGCCCCGTATGACTTTAATGAGTGCGGAAGTTCCTGCATCCCCCGGTCTAAAAATGTTGAAGGTTCCAGAGGCGTGGGCCACGACACGTGGTAAAGGTGCTCGTGTGATGGTGATCGATACCGGTATCGATAAAAATCATCCTGCATTTGCAGGCCGTATTGAGCAAATGAAAAACTTTACTGAAGACGGTGATCCAACGGATGCGACTGATAAGGAAGGTCACGGTACCCACGTGGCTGGAATCATTGCAGGCCTGGCTTCCGTTGAAGCCGTGGGAGTGGCTCCAGAAGCCACTTTGTTGATCGCTAAAGTTTGCGGAGTTAAAGGGTGCACAAACGATGCAGTCCCAAAAGCGTTGGGTTGGGCTTACCGTGAAAAGGTTGACGTTGTGAATATGTCTTTAGGTGGTGGTGGAAGCGTGCCAGAAAGATTCATGATCAACCAATTGGACGGGATTCAAGTTCCCGTCGTTGCAGCCATGGGCAATAATGGGATGGAGGCGACTCCTTTGCCAGCTGGCTATCCTTCCGTTGAAGCAGTTGGTGCTGTCGATTTCGATGGTAAGCGGGCCGCTTTTTCTAATTGGAGTGCAGCTCTGGATGTCATGGCTCCAGGTGTAAGCATTCGTTCATCTGTTCCAATGGGAATGGGTCGTATGTCTGTTGCTAGCTTTCAAACCGAAGCGGGAACATTCCAATCTCTTCCATCCGTCACTTTCACGGGCGTTCCAACGGCTTCTTTAAACCAGTCTGCAGTGTATGCTGAGTTCGGTACAGTGGATGACCTTTCCAAAGTTGCAGTGGCAGGAAAAATCTTGGTTGTAAAACGTGGCAACTTGCCATTGCTTGATAAAATCAAAAATGCGGCAACCGCGGGTGCTGCTGCCATCATCATTGCGAATAATGATTCTGCATTAGTCAGTGGGTCCTTGACCGATGAACCCATCAAAATTCCAGTTATCATGGTGGAAACTGCCGCCGGTGAAAATCTGATCCTTAACCTGATGAAGTCTCCCGGTATGAATGTTCGCCTTGAGGTTCAAGCATCCGATTATGCGGAATTCAGCGGCACTTCAATGGCATCGCCGTATGTCGCGGGTGTGACCGCCTTGATGAGGGCAACCGTTCCGGGGCTTACCGCCTGGAAATTGCGCCAAATCATGGAAGGAACTGCAACACCTATTAAAACAGACATTCCAAACCAAACAGGTAAGGGCTTGGTAAATGCCAAAGCTGCCGTTGATGGCGCATACGCTGTTCGCAAAAAGTATAAAAAAATTAAGGAATAAGAATTAAGTTTTAAAAATTTCCCGGGGGAGCACACGGCCGTGATGCTCCCTTTTTTATTCTGCCTATTGTCGTGACAATTTACCTCTTCACAAGCTGAAATATGATGGAGGTGAGTATGCGCAATAAAACCGACGTTAAAATAGTTTCTGCCATTTTGGTCCTTGCAGTTCTTGCACTGGGTGTTGCCCTTTATGTGCGATTCAATCCGGCGGCTGTTCCAGAGACAGCAACAGAAGCGACTGCAACTCCAGAGCCTGCTTCAGGTGTAGCCAGCGATGACACATCAAGCAGCCCTCAGCATCCTGTCCCAGCTGCCAACGAATCTTCTGATGAAACAGTCGGTGGAGCCAAACCCGCAGCATTGACTCAGCAAAATATGGGGACAGAGATCGCAGCCCGTTGGAAATCTTTCTTTGGCAAAGAAGAGGGCCAAGAACTATTACGCCTTGAGAACTTCGTTCGACATTTCGTGCTGATGTTTGAAAACGCCACAGAAACTAAAATTCCCGCTCAGGCTTCGATTTTTGAATCTGTGAATGGTGATTTCAAAACGACGACCCTTGGTGATAAAGTTCAGATCAGTGAACAGAATTTCCGTCGTTACGATTCTTATGCAGAACTTTTGAAATCCGCAGATTTGAAAAAGCTCGTATCCTTCTACCAACGCATGTACCCCTTGTTGCAGGCAGGTTATGCCGAAATGGGACGCAAAGGTTATTTCAATGACCGAGTCGTCGATGTTTTGGACCAAATCATCGGTGCCAAGGACCCGAGCTTGGATACTTCGCTTGTGATCGATGGAGGGCGTTTTGTTTTTGAAGATGCAGAGCTTGAAGCAGCTCCGGCTGTGCAAAAAGTCTTATTCAGAATAGGTCCGGCCCATTCGGCTCTGGTAAAAGAGCGTATGAAGGAATTACGAGCGTTGCTTGTTAGTTCTCAATAAATCTTAGCAGTTATGTAGCGCCCGGGTGAGGGCGCTACGACTGTCTTTCTAATCACTGATCAAAATCTTCAGTGGAGTGCCCAGTCTCGAGCTTCTTCAATTTGTGCAGGCTGAAAAACTTTAATTTCAGGTTTGAAAAGTGGATCGATAGAGTCGGCAAGGACGCGAATCCATTTTTGATCGGCTACGACGGCGCATTTTTCCAGGCGGTTGAAAAGGCCCCAATTTTTTAGTCCAAATTGAATGTCCTTCATCAAGGCCGAAATTTCCACACCATCCAGGTTCTCTATAACTTCCACAAGGCGAATGCCTTTCCATTTTTCTAATCGGGGTTGGATTTTTTCTGTGAAAGCTTGAAACTCTTCTCGAGTGACTTTGCCTGAAACTTTGAACTCGATAAATTTTTGATCTCGATCTTCGCGGTAGGTCAACATTTTAACTCCCTTGTTGAATCAAAAGGTATTTTCGCAGGAATTTTCTAAAGTGGGACCTCATTGCAGTCAAATTTGCGATATTGCAGTCATCACCACCTGCATCATTTACTCTTTTAGAAACTGTTTTTCTGTCGACAAAGTATTTCGGATCGCTGAACGTATTTCTTCTGGAGCATTAAACGTATGAGTTGGATCGGAATATTAGCGTTTCTGATGGCGCAGTCTATGGCGAGTGATGTCCCTGTTTGTCAGACGGGGAGCCTGAATTCAGTACGCGTCGCTACTCTTAACTTGATGACGACAGAAGTATCTCATTCAAAGTTTTTCGGTACCTGGGAAAGTCGATCCACTGCTATTGCAGAATGGAGCTTCCATCAGCAAATTGACGTATTGGCGACTCAAGAAGGCACGGAAGCCATGCTAGAGTCCCTTTCCGCCAAGAATCTTAAACTCCAAAAAATTTTTCGTCCAAGGCCAGCCTCGGATTATAAGACCGAGTACACTACTTTGTTCTACAATCCCTGTAAATTTCAGCTGCTGGACCAAGGGGAGATTTGGCTGTCTCTAACACCAGATGTTCCAAATAGTGAAAGCTGGGGAACTTCCACAGCGCGCCGATCAGTATGGGCCCACTTACAAGATAAGCGGACCGGCAAAGACATATTTGTTTTCGATGCTCACTTTGACCATAAAAGCAAAATAGCTCGAGAAGAAAGTGCCAAGCTGATGCTTCAAAGTATCGATCGAATTGCAGGCAATCGCTCAGTGGTGTTGATGGGTGACTTGAATGTGAAGTCGGGTGAGCAGACCCAAGCATTGTTGAAGGCAAGAATGCTCGACACACGTTCGAGTTCAGTGACCCCACCTAAAGGTTCGGAAAGTACATTTATTATCGGTGGGTGGCGCTTTGATTATATTTTAACAGACGTCAACACGACGGCCTGTGCCTACGAAGTACAGATGCCTCGAACTAAATTGGGATTTTTGGTTTCAGATCACCAACCCGTGGTTGTCGATCTGGAAATTTAAGAGTGTTAGTAGGCTCGATTTAAGTTTATAGAAAAAGTAGTAGTCGAAGGAGTGTAATCTTCCCGTAATACCGAACGCGTGGCAGAGGCACTCATCGCTGTTGCAGAATCTATTTTTAATCCAGCACTTAGCCCCACTCGCAAAGTTCTTTGCCAGTTATTCTGATGAGCGCCATCGATTTTTGTTTCGCCGCCATAAGCATAAAAGCCGTCGCCAGCAACCCAAATGGTATTATTGATGTCGCGACTTAGATGGAGTTCCAGACCGTAAAGAAGGTCTTGGCTCAATCTCTCCCTATTTTTATATCCATCGTTGTCGGTGAATATCTGAACATTGGCATTGATGGCAAGAAGCGTGCGCCGGGAAAGATAAGTTCCGTACGAGAGCTGTGGTTTAAAGCTCCATCTATTTTTACCAATATTCAGAATGCTGTCCTCGTGATAAGAGCCGGTTGGAGCTGTAATGCCGACCGCTGCTGTTAAATAGTCCTCCGGTGTCCACTTTACAAACTGTGCTCGAGTCAAGGCAGGCGCTCCAAATAAGTTAGCGAACAATATGGTGTTAACATCACCCCAGCCCTGCGCGGATGTCGTCATGTTCGTACCGGTGATTCGCGCATCAACAAAACCATAAGGGACGATCAACTGGATGCCTCCAATTTTTCCATTGATAGCAAAACTGCGCGCATAACGAATGATTGGTACGTTTGCATTGACTGAAACTCCATCAATCGGCAGCGAAGGATCAATGGAGACTTCATTGTTAGAGTATGTGTAATATATAAAAAGCAGGTTGGTATCGAACGGTATGCTTTGCCAATCCCGCGCCCCATCCGCATAGGTTATCGAAGGCACTAGCAGGAGTAACCCAAGAAGCAGCTTGAAATAATCAAGACACCATCTGTGCCAGTGAAGTGCGCGAATGAATCACGATTCTTTATTAGTGCCCACCATTTATTTTTACATGAGGCCAAAAACATTTAGAACACATTTATCAACATACACGGTGCTCACGGCGTTGATACAGAATAGAGGTGTCTTGTGACAATAAATAAGGTATTTCTAAAAGAGCAATGTCTAAAGTAATTCTCACTCCAGCACAAGTGCGCGCGATTTGGCTGCAGGCTCAAGGCCTGGATCAGACGCATTCGTTTGGAAGTGGTAAAAGGGCTGTTGTTAAAGCCATCAAACACTTGGGGTACGTGCAGATAGACACGATTCACGTGATCGAACGTTCGCATCACCACATTTTGTATTCCCGCATTCCGGATTACAAAAGGTCTTATCTGCATCAGGCGCAAACTAAAGATAAAACAGTATTTGAATATTGGACTCATGCGCTGGCATATATCGCCACCGATGACTTTAAGTACTTCATGAACGATATGAAGCGCCGTAAGGATAATCCTTCAAGCTGGTATTCAGATGTCACAACATCAGATATCAAGAAGGTCGTCGCAAAGATTAAAAAAGAAGGACCTATTTCCATTCGAGATGTGAATGACGAAGAGTTGATTGAAAAAAATCACCCCTGGGCGAGTAAAAAACCATCCAAACGACACCTGCAAGCCGCCTTTAACGGCGGTGACCTTGTCATTTCGGAACGCGTGGGAATGTTAAAGAAATACCAACTAACTAATCGCCATTTCGGATGGAGCAAATGTCCCAAGGCTGCAAGACCCTCAGAGGTTTCTGAATACCACATCAATCGTGCTTTACAATCGCAAGGTGTCGTTAGCCTAGATTCAATTTGTTATATGGAAAAGGCAGCACATAAAAAAGAAATTTTAAAGTGCCTTGATGTGAAAGTTCGTAAAGGAGCTTTGCTGCCAGTGGAAGTTGAAGGCGTCCAGAAGCATCAGTTCTGGATTGATGGGAAGCTTTTAGAATCCGAAATTCCCGATGTAAGTCATTTGACCCATATTTTATCGCCCTTTGATCCGCTGGTTATCCAGCGTAAGCGCTTCAATATGTTCTTTGGCTATGACCATCGGTTCGAGGCTTATTTGCCCAAAGAAAAGCGCAAGTACGGATATTTCACTTTGCCAGTCATCATCGGCGATCAGGCTGTTGCTGTTTTAGATTTAAAAACGGATCGGCAAAATCGACAATTGTTAATCCAGCAGTGGAGTTGGTTGGCGAAACACAAATCAAAATCTAATAAACAATTGATTGAGGCCGAGTTAAATCGCTTTGAAAAATTCCAACTTGCGGCTGATTAGTTGGCAAAAGCGGTAGTTCGGTGTTAGCGTTTTACCTATGAAAACAAATTTATTATCACACAATCTTGCCGTCGAATTTCCTGAACTGGCTGATGCTATTCATCACCTAAAAACATCTGATGCTCATTTTCAAAAACTAATGCATGACCACGACAAAATCGATTCGCAAATCACAAAAAGCGAAGAGGGTTTAGAATTTCTGACAGACGAAGTGATGAAGGAACTTAAAATCAAACGCCTTCATCTTAAAGAGTCGATGCAAAAAGCGGCAGAGGCTTACAAGAAAAACTAATTACTCGCGGGGGGATGACTCCACCCCAGACTGAAAATTCATGGGACGGATGAAAATCCGTCCCAATTTGACACACGACTCTGGCGGCCCCTGTTGATCTGTTGGTACACTAAAGATCACTTCCGGGGGAATGGTTTGCAAAAAACAGTAACAATTATTAAATGGATGATCTTAGCGTCGTTGTTGGTGACCGCATTTGTTAATTGTGATGGTTTTGAGCTTGCTAACACTTTGAATGACGAACTTGAGTCAGGATCGTCGGATGTTGTATCCAGCGACAATTGCGTTTTGGCTCCCGCCCAATATCGAAACCCAAAAGGTATCGACGAGGTGACAAGTCTGATCAATGTGTTGCCTAAACCTTTAAGCATTCCCTGTCTGATAGAAAATCTTCCACAGCCATTGAAGGTTTATTCTTTCGAAAGCACCGGCAGTGCACAGCCTTCCGTTGATTCGAATAACCCAAGAATTTTTATTTTCGTTAATAACCTGATTGTCAGTGTAACCCCCAAAGGTATTGGGCGTGAATTGGTCGAGTTTAGTCAGGTTATTTCATCAACCGAGTCAGTAAAGGGCGAAATCAAGTTTCCAGTGGTTTCGGAACTTGATGTAGCAGCCCCCTACGATTCTATTCGGGAATCGTTCGGAACTAGTTGTCGTGTTTGTCATTTAGGGGAAAGATCTGTTTCTGGCTTTGCAGGCGAAGCCTACGCTTCACCAATACTTCGCCCTGGCTCCGCAGGGCGACAAACAGCTTTAAAAATGAAGCTACAAACGGCCAGCTGTGACGACTCAGACGATCCATCACGCTGTAAAATGCTTCGTTCAATATTTAAGAACGGAAACGCACAAGACGCCAACTTCCCTTAGGAAGTGATCACTATTTATTCTGCTTAAAAATATCGTCAATATTTGCATGAAGTTTCGAAGTAAGACTCTCCATCAAAGCCTTCGTAAAATCCTCAAGTGTATCCGCCGCTCCAAAAGTCTCCTCAAGCAACTCAGCCTCAGCAGTAAGCTCTTCAGAAGTGTCAGCTGTCAGCGCTAAATTTTTAGGATCCAAAGACTGAGACACAAAACCTCCGAAAAAAATAAAGTGAGCGAATGCGAACTTTTGGGGTCCCCAGCGCCATAAATGAAAAAAGCCTTTTGAAGCAATTCAAAAGGCTTTAAAATAACTTTAGAAAGTACTTCTGCGGAGCAGAAGTGTAGACAGCCATTTTTCCCAGCCAAAGGCTGGATAAGAAAAATGGTCGCCCAAAGCCTGTATTATGCGAACCTTTTCAACTCGTTGATTTTATTAAGATAAATTTTCAAATAAAGAAAGATAATTCGAGAGAATGTATCGAGCTTTATAAAAAAGGCATGACGTTAAGGGATGTCGCTAAAGAGCTTAATATCTCGAAAACGAAGGTCCGAGACCTGCTATTGAAGGCGGGCTTGGAACTTCGTCCTTCAAGTCCAACCCCAGAACAGGTGGCGCAATGGCGCATCCGGAAGACCAAGGCGCCGCCACCATTTGGCTACTGTTACTTCCAGGGTGAGCTAGTTAAGAACCCAATCGAATACGACGCACTAATGAAAATCCACCGCCATTGGAAGTTAGGCATGAACGCCAATGACATCACTCGATATCTGAATGGAAAGAAGATCAAGCCTCGAAAGGCCAAGGAGTGGCACAACAAGGCGGTCAAAAAGATCGTCGCACGTTTTGAATCTAAGAAAATTATTATCAAAGGAGAGAAGTTATGAACTTCACAAATATAATACTGTGGTCCTTCACGGTCGTATCAATGTGGGCGGTCGGTAAACACGTGAATGACATCCATGCCGCCATTTTAAAGGCCCAAGTTAGATTAATTTACGAATCACGAACTGAGACTTGGGGATCGCCAAGGCTTGGCGATCCCTTCTTGGCCGCGAAAGGAACTAGCGGCTTGGTGGGAGGCTACTTTTAAATTCTTTCAATTTCAATTGAATGGATTCGCGTGCCTCTCTGAACGCAGTGAGTTTATCATTCTCTGGCGCCGAAGCGGGATCTGGAATTGGCCAATGGAGTTTTTTGGCAGTTTTTGAGGGAAGCACGGTGCAGACCTCTTCAGCGCAAAGAGTGATTACATAGTCTAAAGAATTTAAAAAATTGGGAGAAAGGTCGGGAATCGACTTCGAAGTGTTGGCCGAGATGTCTATTCCAACTTCTTTCAATGCAACGACAGCAAAAGGTTGAACTACTCCACTGGCTGTGAGCCTGCACTTTCAATTTCCGCGGCAGACCCGAAAATTGATTTAGCGAGCCCTTCTGCGAGTTGGCTTCTGGCTGAGTTTGCTACACACAAAAATAGGATCTTCATGGGGCCTCCAAAGGCTGAGTTACATTTTTTTGAGGTCAACTTTGAGTTGATGTTCTTTGCGCTCACTGTAGCGATCTACCAAAAAATCACGAACATCACGAGTGAGATAAGTCATTCGTAAAAGCTCTTCTAGGACATCAACGACACGGTCGCGGTAAGAAGATTCCTTCATTGTACCATCTTCGTTGAATTCATTGTAGGCCTGAGGCACGGAAGACTGATTCGGAATAGTGATCATCCGCATCCATCTACCAAGGACTCTCAGGGTATTTACTGCGTTGAAGGATTGTGATCCGCCAGAAACTTCCATTACTGCTAGTGTGCGACCTTGTGTTGGGCGAACTGCTCCGATACTGAGGGGGATCCAATCAACTTGATTTTTCATCACGCCCGATACGTTGCCATGCATTTCAGGTGAAACCCATACTTGTCCTTCCGACCACTGGCTCAGTTCTCTGAGTTCCGTCACCTTGGGGTGGGTATGAGACTCTTGATCGAATAGCGGAAGATCTGCGGGATCGAAGAATTTCACCTCTGCACCCATGTAAGAAAGGATACGTCCAGCCTCAGCAGCTAAGAGTCTTGAGAAGGATTTCGGTCTGAGAGAGCCGTGGAGGATTAGAATTTTTGCCGCGTGAGTTGATGAAAGTATTTGGTGTGCGTCAGGTTTAAGAGCAAATTTCTCATCTTTTAAAAAGTTAGATTCATTGTTCATGCTGATTCTCCTAAACTTTGACTGTGGAGGAAAAATATTTTCTTTTAATCCACAAAGACACTGAAACCAATGCGATCAAAACAGGTACTTCCACGAGGGGGCCAATGACCGCCGCGAATGCAGCCCCATGACCAATCCCAAAAGTGGCAATAGCGATTGCAATAGCTAGCTCGAAATTATTCGAAGCGGCCGTAAAAGATAAGGTCGCGGATTGTTTGTAGTTAGCTCCTGTTTTCTTGCTCATCATGAATGAAAATAGAAACATGATTACGAAGTAAACGGCGAGGGGAATCGCGATGCGAACGACATCGAGAGGAAGTTGAATCATTTGTTCGCCTTTAAGGGAGAACATTAAAACGATCGTTAAAAGAAGTGCTATCAACGTAACGGGACTAATTTTTGGCAGGAATATAGTCTCGTACCAATTATCGCCATTTTTCTTGCGTAAAGTTTTTCGAGTTAAATAGCCTGCGACGAATGGAACACCAAGATAGAGAAGAACGGAATGAGCAACTTCAGACATTGAAAGATGGATTTCGGTTTGCTGAATGCCTAGCCAGCCAGGAAGGACTTTTAGAAAGAAGACGGCATAGGCGGGAAATAGTAGTATTTGAAAAATAGAATTAAATGCGACAAGCCCGGCACAATACTCGGGACTTCCTTCGGCTAATTCATTCCAAACTAGTACCATTGCAATACATCGAGCCAGTCCAATTAATATTAAACCAATCATGTATTCCGGATAGTCTTTTAAGAAGACTAAAGCTAGAGCGAACATTAACGCTGGTCCCAGAATCCAATTCTGCACAAGCGAGAGAGTCAGAATTTTTTTATTCTGGAAAACGAATTTAAGTTCTTCGTATTTCACTTTGGCTAGGGGAGGATACATCATTAGTATGAGGCCAATTGCAATTGGAATAGACGTGGAGCCAACGCTCATCTTATTCAGGGCAGGTACAATTCCTGGAAAGAAATATCCAAGGGCCACACCGAAGAACATCGCAAGAAAAATCCAAACAGTTAAGTAACGGTCTAAAAAGGACAGTTGTTTTGTTTTCATCAGCATTTCCCTTCAAAACAGTCTGTGATTCGACAGCAAGCAACTGCTTCTTTGCTATCTTCACAAGCACGATCAATTTTCTTAAGTGCAGTTTGAATTTTTTGGAGATCTCGAATCTTTTCTTCGACCTTCATTAGCTTAGTCCCAGCAAGTTTTTGCACGTCTCCACAAGTTGCCTTAGGATTCGTATTAACTTTTAGAAGCTCTTGGACTTCTTTCAGAGTAAAACCAAGCTCTTGAGCTCTTTTTATAAATCGAATTGTTTGAACATCCGCTAGCGGATACTGTCGATAACCAGCTTTTGCAGAAGGCTTTTTTATAAGACCCTTGCGTTCATAGAAGCGAACTGTTTCTACTCCGACGGAGGCTTCAATTGCTAGTTTTCCGATGGTAAGTGTTTTCATATCTCAATCTTAAACTCCGTACTATGGTACGGAGTCAAGTTTAGGTTTTTAAGGCTTTGAGATGGCCAGGATTCGAAGTCCGCCCCTTAAAACAATGATCGCTATGATTAGACCGACGATCAAGTCTGGCCAGTTAGACTGTAGAAGCCAAACTAGGGCGCCAGCTATGATAACTCCGGCGTTCGCAATAACGTCATTTGTTGAGAAAATCCAACTCGCTTTCATGTGTACTTCGCCGTCGCGATGTTTTGAAAGTAGCCAAAGACAAAAGGTGTTTGCGATGAGTGCAACTGAGGCGACTCCCATCATCAGAAACTCTTCGGGTTCACTGCCGAATGCAAGTCTGCGGGAAACCTCCACTAAGGCACCAACGGCCAGTATAATTTGGAGATATCCACTCAGGTGGGCGGCTTTCTTTTTTAGTTGGATTGTCTTACCAACTGCATAAAGGCTAAGGCCGTATACGGCAGCATCTGCGAACATATCAAGAGAGTCGGCAATCAATCCAGTTGACTGGGCGTAGAGGCCTATTGAGAGTTCGACAATGAACATAAAGCCATTAATTGCAAGAAGCTGCCGCAAGACTGTTGCTTCGGACGCTGCAGTTTTGCTGTCTACTTCTGCCGGGCCGAGTAATGCTTCTTCCATTTCTGAAAGGTCCCGTGAATTTGAAATCTTCGCGCCAAACCCCAACGGCTCTAAAGCCCTTAGAAGATTAGTAGAATCTCCTTCGTGCGAGATGGTTAGTTGTCGAGACTTGAGATTAAAGGCCAAATCCTTGATAGCATCATTGCCATCAAGTGCCATGCGAATGATTTTCTCCTCAGATGGGCAATCCATCTGAGGAATATCAAAGACTGTCTGTTTCAAATTAAGGCTCCCTAGTGAGTCTCTGCTTTTTCTTTAGCTTGTGCGGCTTCGTATTTCTCATTCACTTCCCAACATTGAGACTTTCTAAATTCTTTATTGAGTCTTCCTTTTTTTTCTGCACATTTATGAGCTTCTTCGTTGTTTGTTGCTTTGGGGCAGTCCTTTTTGCAAGCGGCGACCACGTCAGCGCTTTCTTGTGCGTAAGATGAAAGTGAAATGAGAAGGGATGTAAGTACTAATAGGCTTTTCAAATGTGACTCCTTTTTTTGATTTTCATTAAGGTACGGTTTATTGACATTACTAACATACTTGCACTATGATGCAAGTATGCACTCAATTAATATTGAACCTACGGCGCTGCTTCAAGCAATAGCGGATAAAACAAGACTACGGATTCTTCGCATTCTGGTGTCTCTTCCTAAAGAGGAGGCTTGCCTATGTGATTTAACGGATAGCCTACAGGAACCAGAGTATAATGTTTCAAGGCATCTCAAAGTTCTAAGGAATGCGGGACTCTTAAGTTCTCGCAAAGATGGGCGATGGGTGTATCAGAGTTTAAGCTCTGAAAAATCAGTGAAGCCATTTTATAGGCTCATCGCCGAGATTCCAGATCTAGATCAAACATTCGCTAAAGACTTAAAACGTTTTAAAAACGAGCTAGCAAAGCGTTCCAACAAACTTTGTACCAAAGATGGATCGGATTTTGAGCGTCAAGCACCTCGTTCACCTCGCAAAGTAACCGTATGAAAAAGACTATAATTGCTCTATCGTTTTTCTTTTCTATTCAAAGTCGGGCCTCATGCCCCGAACCACTGAAGTCAGGATTTGATGCTTACCAATGTATTTTCGAGCAAAGTCCCGGGATGCAAGCGTTACGCTTTAGGGAGGATGAGGTTAAAGCCCTCTCTGCAAAAGCAAAGCAAATCCCGAATCCTGAGCTTGATGCCGGTCTGGAATTTACTGGCGAGAAGAAGCTCGAGGTAAGTCTACTTCAGCCATTTGAAATCGGAGGCAAAAGAGGTTCTCGTGTAGAGCGAGCCCAAGCCGAAGCTTCGTTTTTGTCGGCAAAAGATCTTGAGACGCGCATAGAAGCTTCAAATGCGGCTCTTGAATCATTAATTCGTCTTAGACAGCTTAAGGCTGAAGCTGATTTGGTCAAAGATAGTCTTTCAATTCTTGATCGAGTGAATCGAAAGTTGAAATCTCGACCAGCTCTGTCGCCGGAGCAAAAAACGACACTTCGTTTGTTCTCTACATTTGAAAAGACTTTGCTTTTTAGAAAACTCAATATCGAGAAAGATGTCCAAAAAACAAATGCATTTATTGAAGGCGCCATTGGAAGGCCCATCACTAAGAATGATCATCTTGATGTAGCAGCTTTTAAAAAGTGGCCAAGTCTTGATTTAGCAACAGCCTCCACGCAAACGACAGCTCTTAGGACTTCAATGGCCGAATTGGAGCTTGCAAAATCAGAAATGAAATTGGCTCAGAGTGAAAGTTGGCCGGATTTTCGAGTTGGACCTAGTTTTGAACGCCAGCCTGATGAGAGTGAGGCGTCGTGGGGTATAAAAGTTGGAGTGACTATTCCTCTTTGGAATATAAATGGTGCTGGCAAAGATCTCGCTAAAGCCCGCATGAATTCTGCGCAAGCGATGCATGAATCAACCAAACGTCAACAAATGAGTCAGATCAATAGTCTTCAGAAACAATATGAAGACTTGATAAAAATATTGAGAGAAATGGAGCCGGTAACTGAGCTAACTCGCTCTGTTAAGGATAGTGAGCGGCTGTTTGATAGATCTCTGATCTCTCCCGCATCACTTATTGAGATGTATCGCTCGACTTTCGAACTTATCGAAGAAATTCATAGAAACGAAATTCAGGCAATGCTGATGTGGTCAACAGCCGAAAACTTGAAAGGTTCATTTCCAAAGGAACTACCATGAAATATTTTTTACTTGTTGCAATGATTCTTTTCACTTTTAAAGGTTTTGCAGAGGAAGCGGAAGAAGGAAAAAAGGGCAGGGTTGGCCCTGGAAAAGCTGTGATTGAAGCCTCCGAAAAAGAAGGTCTTAAGCTTTCAGAAAAGGCACTCAATAATCTGGAGCTCGAGTTTTTGAAGGTCGCTGAAAAATCCGCTTTGGTAGTTCCAGCTTCATCGTTGGTTCACTTTCAAGATTTCTCTGCTGTTTATAGAGAACGGGCAGGGTGGTTTAAGATGGTAGAAATTGAGCCAGGTATTCAAGGATCGCTCGCTCATTTTACATCGAAAGATATTTTACCTGGGGATCGAATTGTAATTAAAAATGCTGGGCTGATTCGAGTTATAGATCTCGACGTATTTGGGCCTGAAGCTGATGCTTGCGCGGATTAATTTATGATAAATCGAATTATTCATTTCTCTGTCTATCATCGTGGCGTAGTTCTTTTTATGACCGCGCTTCTCGCGGGTCTGGGCTGGTATAGTTTTAGCCATCTTTCAATTGATGCAGTTCCGGATATTACTGATACCCAAGTTCAAGTATTTTCAACTATTGGAGGCCTGTCCGCTGAAGAAGTTGAAAGGAATGTTACCTTCCCTGTTGAAAACTCTATGGCGGGTATCGCGGGTGTTAAACAGGTTCGATCACTAAGTCGCTTTGGGCTGTCAGTTGTAAATGTTGTTTTTCATGATGGTGCAGATATTTATCGCGCGCGCCAAATGGTCTCTGAGCGCCTACAAGGGCTCTCAAATGAGCTTCCGAAAGGAGTTCATCCAAAGTTAGGTCCAATCAGCACGGGACTTGGCGAAGTCTTCTTTTATTCAATTGAATCTAAAAATCCTGAAAAGGGCGAAAAACGATTAGCGCAATTGATGGAAGAAAGATCCATTCAGGAGTGGTATGTAAAACCACGACTCTTGACTGTTCCTGGAGTTGCTGAAATCAACACAATCGGTGGTTTCGAAAAGCAATATCATGTCCAGCCAGATCCTGTGAAGCTTGCTCGCTATGGAATTAGTTTTCACGAAATCGTAGAGGCACTCAATGCCACCAACCAAAATGTTGGCGGCGGCTACATTCAACAGACAAGTGAGCAATTTTTAGTTCAAGGAAGTGGCCTTCTTTCTGATATTGATGAGATTGAAAATACCCCTATCAAGAATTTGGATGCACTCAAAACGATCCTTATCAAGGACGTTGCAAAGGTCACACTCGCTTCTGAGTTGAGAACGGGTGCTGCAATTATCGGTTCAAATGAAGCAGTTCTTGGAACTGTGCTCATGCTAATGGGGGAAAATAGCCGTGATGTTTCAATTCGTGTAGCTGAGCGCCTTGAGGAAATCAAAAAGGGTTTGCCAGAAGGAATGGAAATCAAAGTGCTTTATGATCGCTCCGAGCTTGTGAATAAGACGCTTGGGACGATTGAACACAACCTGCTTTTCGGTGCGAGCCTGGTGATTATTGTCCTTTTGCTTCTATTGGGTAATATCCGTGCTGCCGTTATCACGGCGTTCGTAATTCCATTGTCGCTGCTCATAACTTTTATTGCGATGAAGTATTTTGGTATCTCTGGAAATCTTTTGAGCTTGGGAGCATTGGATTTCGGGATTATCGTGGATGGCGCGGTTATTGTTCTAGATCATAGCGTGCGAAAAATTCACGATGCTGTGAAGGCCCGCAAGCGTAGTCTGACAAAGGAAGAAGTTCAATCAACGGTCTATGAAGCAACTGTGGAGATTCGAACTGCAGCTGGTTTCGGAGAGCTTATTGTTGTAGTGGTTTTCCTTCCTGTGCTTGCTCTTGCTGGTATTGAAGGCAAGATGTTTAAGCCGATGGCAGCAACATTTGCTATTGCGGTGTTCTCAGCACTCATTTTGTCATTTTCTACCGTTCCAGCTCTTGCAAGTCTTTGGCTGGGCGGAAGTGCAAAAGAAAAAGATCCATGGTTAATGAGGCAAGCAGAAAGACTTTACCGCCCAGTGCTTAATTTCTTCTTAAAGCAGCGAGCTATTACGATTGGTATGGGTATTTTGTCAGTCGTCGTAGCCGGTATAGTCTTTACGACTCTCGGAGGCGAGTTCGTTCCGCAAATGGATGAAGCTTCAAGAACGATTCAGTTTGTGAGACCAGTTAATATTGGTTTGGATAGATCAATTGATCTTCAAAGGAAGTCGCAAAAAATTATCGAGGAATTTCCACAAGTAGAATCTGTTTTTAGTCGCATTGGTACAGGTGAAGTTGCAACTGATCCGATGGGAGTAAATCTTTCCGACACATTTGTGATGTTTAAAGATCGGTCACTGTGGCCCAAAGATAACGGCGCAAAAACTTGGTCCCAAGTTACACAACATATCGTAGAGAGGTTGGAGGAAGAGATTCCCGGACAACGCGTGCTTGTCAGTCAGCCTATCCAAATGCGTTTTAACGAAATGCTAGAGGGTACAAGAGCCGATATCTCCGTCAAAGTATTTGGTGACGATATGGAGAAGCTAACTGAACTGACCCAAAAACTTGCAGACGTCATTCGTAAAGTTCCTGGAGCAGGAGACGTAGAGGCGGAGATGCAGGGAACATCACCTATTCTGAAAGTCAGCCCTGATACAGGTCTGCTTGCAAATCTTGGAGTACCAAAGCGTGAAGTTTTAGAAACGGTACAAATCGCCCTGGGCGGTGAAGAGGCCGGTTATCTGTTTGATGGTGTGAGACGCTATCCTATTCTTGTTCGTTTGAATGAGGATGATCGTTCGGACTTAGTGAAGCTAAAGACTCTTCCCGTGCAGATTGGAGAGCGCTCTACAATCCCTCTTAAGCAAGTCGCTTCGATACAGTTTGATGAGACTTATGGCGTTATCAATCGCGAACAATCTAAGCGTAGAGCGGCTGTAATGATAAATCCGCGTGGAGTGGATACAGAAACATTCGTCAAGAATGCTCAAACGGTTGTGAATAAGGAAATGAAGCTTCCACCTGGTTATTATTTGGAGTGGGGTGGGAACTTCCAAAACCTTCAAGAGGCGCGCGCAAGGTTAATGATTTTTGCTCCAGTGGCGCTTTTCCTTGTTCTTGCGATGGTATTCTGGGCATTTGGAAATGTTATGCAAACCATTTTGGTTTTTGTCGGAGTTCCACTTGCGTTGGTTGGTGGAGTTTTGGGCCTTAAGCTTAATGGTCTTCCATTTAGTATTTCTGCAGGGATCGGATTTATTGCTCTCTCAGGTATTTCTGTTTTGAACGGTGTAGTTCTTGTTAATTGCTTCAATGATTTACAACGCCAGGGACTCAGCGGTCTTGAACTTGTGCGAAGAGGGACATCTTTGCGAATTCGACCTGTATTGATGACTGCTTTAGTTGCCATTTTCGGCTTTATACCGATGATGCTTTCAACGGGTGTCGGGGCTGAAGTTCAGCGTCCTCTAGCCAGCGTTGTGATTGGGGGATTGTTTTCTGCAACAATCCTGACATTGGTGGTATTGCCAGTACTGTATTTGATGTTCGAGCGGTTTATGAAAACCGAGACTTTGAAAAACTCAGATAAGTAGAGTGGGAAAAGGGCTGCGGTTTACCGCGCCCTTTAGTTTTTTTATTTAATATGCAAGTTTCCTTTAAGCATATCCATCCCGCAAGCATAAGGGAGATTGCCTTTGTCGAGCTTTCCTATATCAAATGTCACTGTTTTATTTAAGGGAAGATCTTTTTTAATCTTTTTTGACGGAATTTGTAATTCGGTAGCACAAGTAGCATCAGTCTTTCTAGTTACCTTGAGTATGACAGGAACCCCGGCCTTTACATCAATTTGACTTGGCTCGAACCCATTTTCGGTTACTGAGATTTCTATGATTTGTGCAGGCGTAACATCCTTTGCTGCAAAAAGGCTTGGGCCTGCAAATACAACGGCAATCAAAAACATTATACTTTTCATTTTTGTTCTCCCATAAAATTAAATTTGATTTTGAATTGTTCTTTGGACTTCCAAATATAGTAAATAACTGGATAGATCAGTAGCTCTAAAAGGAATGAAGTGATAAGACCTCCGATCATAGGGGCCGCTATTCGTTTCATCACATCAGCGCCAGCTCCCACTGACCACATAATAGGAATTAGTCCTACAAAGAGGGCAGAGACAGTCATTAGCTTTGGTCTTACGCGGTGAACGGCCCCTTCGATGATGGCATTTTTCAGATCTTCATGATTATTCATCTGGCCTTTACGAACGTGATCCTCATAGGCCAGATCTAAATACATCAGCATGAAAACGCCTGTTTCTGCATCGAGCCCCATTAGTGCGATCATTCCTACCCATGCAGCAATCGACATATTGTATCCCAAAGCCACCAGTAGCCATACAGCCCCAACGAGGGAAAATGGGATAGCAAGAAGGATAATGCCCGTTTTAGGCCAGGATTTTGTATTTAGATGAAGGAGAAAAATTATGAGCAGAAGTGTCAGTGGAATGACGATTTTGAGACGCTCTTTTACGCGTTCCATATTTTCAAACTGACCGCTCCATGAGATTAGATATCCTTCTGGAATTTTCAGTTGTTCTGACAAAGCTTTTTTTGCCGTATTTACATAAGATCCGATGTCTACTTTATCGGGATCAATGTCCACATAAACATAGCCTACGAGTTGGGCATTTTCATCCCGAATCATCGAAGCGCCTTCCACGTAATGAACCTTTGCTATTTGTGAAAGTGGTATTTGCGCTCCGGTTGGAGATGAAATCAGAACCCTTTTAATAGATTCAATATCCTGCCTGAAAGCTGGGGCGAACCGAACCTGAATTGGATAGCGCTCTCTAGAGGAAAGAGTTTGAGAAACGTTTTCACCGCCGATAGCTGCCATCGCCTGATCTTGTGCATCCTTTAGAGAGAGACCGTATTGTTGAAGCGAATTTCGGTTAAAATCAACATCGAGGAAATAACCACTGGCAATGCGCTCGGCGACGACTGTGCGGGTTCCATCTAGAGGCTTTAAGATACGCTCAATGTTCTGGCCGATCTTTTGTATTTCTCTTAAGTCTTTTCCAAAAATTTTCACACCGATGGGACTGCGGATTCCAGTGGAAAGCATGTCGATTCTGTTTTTAATTGGCATCGTCCAAATATTGGGCATACCAATGAACGCGAGCTGCTCATTCATTTCTTCGACAAGTATTTCTTCACTAATGGTCTCAGGCCAAATTCTCTCAAATGGTGGTTTCAAAAAATTTGGTAAAAAGGAATACCAACGGTCGAACCTTCTCCATTCTGATTTTGGTTTTAAGACTATGGTTGTTTCCACCATGCTAATCGGAGCTGTATCTGTTGAGGTCTCGGCTCTTCCTGCTTTTCCAAAGACGGTGTCTACCTCGGGGAAGGATTTGAGTATCTGATCCTGGGTTGTTAAAATCTTTTGTGCCTCACTCACAGAAAGCCCGGGAAGTGCAGTCGGCATATACAGAAGACTTCCCTCATGAAGAGTCGGCATGAATTCAGAGCCTAGCATCATAAAGCCTGGAATTATGGATAAGACGCCCACAAATGCTAAGGAGAGGGTTGTTTTTTTGTGATCAAGCACCCAGTGAATGGCAGGCTCGTACCAAGCAAACAAACGACGGCTAATGGGATGTTTATGTTCGGAGTAGTAGGTTCCGACAAGAGTGGCGTCGCCAATCTTATTAAGCCACGGATAAGGGCCTTTAAATTTGTCTGCTCTCGCAAACATCATTCGCATAGCAGGATCAAGAGTGATGGCCAAAATCGCAGCAATTGCCATTGCTAAGTTTTTTGAAAGAGCTAAAGGGCGAAAGAGACGGCCTTCTTGGTCCACGAGAGTGAATATAGGAATGAAAGCAACAGCAATCACTAAAAGAGAGAAAAAGACCGAAGGCCCAACTTCTTTTAAAGCCTCTAGACGGACATGAAAGAAGTCCTCCTTTCGCCCGCCCTCGTCCCAATGTTGAATTTTCCGATAGGCGTTCTCTACCTCAACGATGGCTCCGTCGACTAACACCCCAATAGAAATTGCGATACCTGCAAGGGACATAATATTTGAGCTTTGGCCCATGAGATAAAGTGGAATGAATGCAAGAAGGACAGAGATGGGAATGGTAACAATGGGAACCAAGGCAGATGGAATGTGCCATAGAAATATTAGAATGATAATGCTAACGACAATTAGCTCTTCGACGAGAGTTCCACGTAAAGTCTTGATAGCTCGGTCAATAAGGTCTGAGCGATCATAGACAGAGATGACTTTGACTCCTTCAGGAAGGGTCTTTTGGATGTCGGTGAGCTTGTCTTTAACTCTTTGAATTACGGCAGGTGCATCTTCTCCTTGGCGCATAACAATGATTCCGCCAACTGCATCGCCAAGACCATTAAAGTCAGTGATTCCTCGACGTATTTCAGGACCAACAGAAACTGTAGCAACTTGTTTTACTAAAATAGGGGCTCTACTTTTTAAGTTGTAGGTGACGACAGCTTTTTCAAGGTCCTCAGTGTTTTCAACAAGACCTCTGCTTCGAATCATCGCTTCCGTTCCAGAATACTCGATAGTTCTAGCGCCGCTTTCTTGATTGGCATTTTTTATGGCATCCATGACCTGTGAAAAAGTCACCTGATAAAGATCAAGTTTTCGGGGGTCAACTTTGACTTGATATTGCTTAACAAAGCCACCGACCGAGGCGACTTCGGCCACTCCGGGAACTGATTGAAGCTGAAAGCGAAGATTCCAGTCTTGAAGGCTGCGAAGCTCTGCCGGATTTAATTTTCCTGATTGATCTTGTAGAACATATTGGTAAACCCAGCCCACACTCGTGGCATCGGGCCCGATTTCTGTTTTAACTCCTTGAGGCAGTTGAGAGGAAATGCGATTGAGATTTTCAAGAACGCGACTTCGCGCCCAATAAAGATCAGTTCCATCCTCGAAAATAACGTAAACGTAAGAGTATCCGTAATCTGAAAAACCACGAACGGATTTTATCTTTGGCGCTCCTAAGAGAGACGATACAATAGGATAGGTGACTTGATTTTCTACCACATCAGGAGAACGGTCCCAGCGTGAATAGATAATGACTTGGGTATCTGAAAGATCAGGAATAGCGTCGACAGGAATGCGTTTGAGAGAATAGTATCCAATTGCCATAAAAATGGCGACCACCGTAAGGACAAGAAAACGACTGTGCGCCGAGAACTCAATAATTCTTTTAATCATTGTGAAGTTCCTCTGATTCTTGCTTCAGAATCGATAAGGAAGTTTGGACCACTCGAAATCTCTTCGCCTTCAAGAAGTCCGTCAGTGATTTCATAATAATCTTGAGAGTGCGCTCCCAATTTTACAGCTCTTGCGGTTAATACATTATCCGACGAGAAAACATAGACTAAATCTTGCGTCCCAGTGTGTAAGACGGCGCTTTCTGGTATTGCAATTCTATTCTTGAGGGCAATTTCAATGCTGCCCTCAAAGGTTGCTTCGGCAGGTACTGATCTACCGTCGCTAAGTTGTCCAACAACTCGTACGGTGCGGCTGCTGGGATCAATGATGCTATCAATATATGTGATGATTCCATTTAGGATTTCATCAGGTCGCGAAGGAGATATGCCTTTAAATTTCAAACCGGATTTTAAAAAACCAAGATCTTGTTCGTAGACCTGGAAGGATACACTGCGAGAAGAGTTAAATCGTCCTCCAACGGGAAGTTTGATTGTGAGATCCATTTTTTCAACTTTGTGTTTTGTAACGCCAACTAAGGATAAAAGGTTTGGAGGCGATACCACATTGCCGCGACTTTGAGTTAGCGCATTTTTTGCAGTTTGGATTTCCGCAGCCTTTGCCTCCACCTTTACAAGATCCATATGACAAATGGGACATTTGCCAGGCTTATCTATATGGATAAACGGATGCATGGGGCAGGTAAAGTAGGAGCTTCCTTCAGCCATACTGATTGTGGACTTCGTAACTTTCGCTTTTGAAGCGAGATACTTTTTGCCTATCCAAAAGCCGACTACAGCGAGAATTCCAATTATTATAAGAAGTTGTTTCTTACTCATTTGCAGCTCCCGAAATGGGTATCCATTTTTCTAATTCCGAAAGACTCTTTTCGTAGGACAAGCGAAGGTCCAGCACTTTGAGTTGTAAATCGCTGAAGGTCTCCATGGTTTCGCGATGATCCTGGAGGGATTCCATGTCTCTTGGAGCAATATTGTTAATTAGCTGCATACGCTTGTGTGCTTTTGGAATTATTTTTTCTTGCAAGGTAGTCAGTTGTTTTCTTATAGAACGTGCGCGGGTCCAAGAAATTGACCTTAAAGAATTGGTCTCTTGCTTCATTTTTTCATACTGTAGTTCTGCTTCGTGCCTTTGAGCGCTGGCCTTTTTTACTTCAGATGAAGGCTCCCAAGCGAAAAGGAATGGTAAGGTCATGCCTACCATAATTTCGGAGTATTGAGGCATCATCTGAGTGGCGCCCATTTCTTTATAAGAGAGTGTGAAGTCGGGAAACCATGATTGCTTTGCTTCGGATTCACGCGTAGTCAAAGTTTGAAGTTGGAGCTCGCTGACTTTTAGCTGAGGAAGATCTATTGTGGATTCGGGTTCTGCTGGAAGAGAGCTTAGGGGTGGCTCCTCAGGCTCAGGAATTTTAGTAGAAGAGGGAAGATTCATCAAGACGGCCATCTTCAATCGTTTTTCTTCTAAATCTTGATTAGCAGTCTCAAGATCATTTTCTAAAAGGTCGAGATCAGATTCCGTCTTGAGCAAGTGAAGTTTCAAGCTGCTGTCTGAACGGACTCCCGAGCGAGCGAGTTTAAGGTGATTGGAAAGAATTCTATTTCGTTGTTTTAGAATTAGTATTTTTTCAGAAGTGGCCCAGTATTCGTAAAAAGCCAGTATTGCTTCACTTTGCAATTCTTTCTGCTTTGTTGAAAATACGAGTTTCTGAGTTTGAGCTTCGAGGTTTCTTGACGACTTATCTTTAATGAGTTTCCCGGGGAATGGGATCATTTGCGAAACTTCAAACCCCTGAGCGGAACTACCTTCTTTTTCTGTCAGTTTAGAAATGCTGACCATAGGAGGTGGTAAGCCGATGGCAGAGCTTTGTGCTTCGGCAGACTCTAGCTTCGCTTGTTCTACTTTTAGGTCAAGATTTTGAGCCTGTACCTTATCTAGAAAGGCGTGAATGCTCAGCTTGTCCTCCGCGCTAGCGAAGGGAGAAAGAAGTGTTAGCTTTAGAAAGAGTACCATGAAGATTCTCATAACTGACAATAGGAGATGGGAAGCAGACCTGTGACAAGTATTTTCGGAAGAAACTGCCTGGAGTCATTGCGGCTCTTATTGAGACACCATATATCGTTCATAATTGTAATCTCTGAAGTATTTTGTCACAAAGTCAGGATTCTTCACCTAATCTAATATAGGTATGCCGAGGAAATAACAACCAAGGTAGGTTATGCCGTGAATACAAAGAAATCCAATGTTTCAAAAGACTTTACTGATTTTGTAGATTCCGGCGATGGATTGGTTGCTTCAGCTATGTTGCTTGAAAGGATTAAAAAAAGTGTTCCCCAATCCTTACCTGGTCTTCCTAAAACTTCTGGTGAGCCAGATAGTATTCGGCGGTGTTTCTCTTTTAGTATGCCATCAGTTTGGTGTAAATCCTTTTGGAACAGCTTGGTCTTTGTCTAACTGGTTTATGAATTTAGCTGGTCATAATTTCTGTATGTTTGCATGTGGTCTTTTTTATATGGCGGGAACAGTTTCTGTTGTTCAGTTTTTCTTATCGCTTGAAGAAGTTGATCTAATCGAAAAGAGACGTTTTTTGTTTTTTGGAACAGCGATCATGATTTCAATATTCAGCTTCTTGTTGTTAGGAGCGGATGTTGTGGGAACAATGGGATTAATTTGGGTTTTTGGCGCAGGAGTGGGAAGTGTGTTCTCTTTGGAGGCGGGCGCGCGCGTTCGTCCACTCTTCGCTTAAGCAGGTATTTAGTTGTGAAATGTCGACTAAGTTATTTAAAATTAAGTATCAATTTTAGAATTGCTTGCAAGCAACTCTCCAGTTCGGCTTTATCATCATGTATGCCTCGTCTATGATCCGCGTCCGAAAGATAATAAATATCAATGAGTTCGGATAAAGTCGACTGCAGTGTTTAAAAACAATTGTTAGGGAAAATATGCTGCGAGACGTAGTCTGGGCCCTACATCAGCTCGGAACTGTTGTTTCGACTAAACAAAAGAATGCCCATAGTGGACTGCGAGAAGACGGGAATATTTTTATTGCAGATGTTAGCGATTCTATTAGGATTGGCACAAATGAGCGGTGGGGGGAAGACTGTGCAAAGTTATTTGGATAAGAATTGCACAGCATTCTTATGCGGATTTTCTATAGTCTTAAAAGGCCGCCGCAAGTTTACTAAGTATAAGGTTATTTTGATTGTACTCGTCGTGGGTGAAATACACGGTGCCATTTCCCGATGTCTGAGATGTTAAAAAAATCATATAAATTGCCATTGGACTATTTAGTTTTATTTTTGTTGGTTTCCCAGGTGGATCAAAAGGTTTAGCGACAGTATTTTGTATCAAAGATAAATCCCATTCAGTTCCTTTCAAAAGATATTCCGCGAGTTCGATGGGGCGTTCAACTCGAATGCATCCCGAGCTTAACAGTCTATTTGGCTCAACAAAAAGGTCCCTTTGATTTGTATCATGAAGGTAAATGGAATCTGGGTTTGAAAGTTCGAATTTTGTTACTCCCAAGGTATTCATGTAGTGAGGCTTTTGCCTAATATAGAAAGTTTTGTCTGATTCGGGAGTGATGCTCTTCCAGTCGATAGTTTCTGGTGGGATGGTTGCGGTGAGATCTAGATTCCATACCTCGAAGAATTTTGATTCGAAATAAGGGCGTATTTGATCCTTGCGAAGTTTTTTTATTTCCTCGACTTTGTCTTCAAGAAATATTGTGGGAGGAACTATCCATGCAGGGTTTAATACAACCTGATAGAGATGGTCATGCATTGTAGGAGTTCTTCGATCTGCACGTCCATTGATTGTTCGAAAGCTCATCATGTAGTTATTGGGGCTGTCGTAGAGGGCAAGATAGTTTAAAGCTAGGTTTAGAAAAATGAATCGATCCTCAAGGCGTTGTGGTAACCAGCGAACTTTCTCTAAGTCTGCTTGAAGTTGCCGAAGTCTATCAGTGCAGGATACGGCGAAATATTTCCATAGAATGTCTTTTGGCCTAATTGTACCGTCTGGGGGCTCACGAAGAGTCCATTTTATAGTATTGATAGCTTTGACAAACTCGGCATCGACGGTGTTGTTATTGGAGGAAATATTATAATTGAGTGCTTTAAGTCGCATTTTAATGGTGGCTACAGAGCTATCCTGGCTTCCGATTTTCAGCAATTTTCTGCTTGGTTTAATCGTTGCGAATGTTCCGTTTTTACAAGAGTTATAGAGAGTTCTTACTCCTGCTTGCACTGATTTATAAAGAATATTCTGTGGAGCCATCTTTTCGATAAGAAGTTCAGGGTGTTGGTTGGTGGATACGACCAACGATTTGAAGGTTTCAAGTGGCACGAAACTTTTTCTCTTAAACTTTATATCAGGAGTGAGTTCCTCTGGGTTTACGCTGCCATTTGCCACGTTGTCTAAAGCTAGAAGGAATGACCGCTTCGCTAAAGCCCGTAGAGTCAGGCTATTTGAATTTTTCTTAAATACCTCTTCCATTGCCGGTGTCCAATAGTATGTCGGTTTGAGTCCGTGATTCCATAATAGGAGGAGGGTGTTTCTAATGTCTTTAGTGGAGTATACATCAAGCATGTCCAAATAGGGATTCTCAGTAGAAGCGGAAGAAGGAGTGGATGCTTTTGAGATTTCACTTAGAGAAACAATAAACAACAAACTTGCAGACAGTATTAAGGGTAAAAGCATCTTCGTATATTTCCTTGGGTGATTTTGCGCGCTCTCATCGTAGAGTTAAATTGCTTCTAGATGTGAGTCTATGACGATCCTATATTTGAAGATTTAGTGATTCGAGTATGAAAAAGAAGCTTTGGCATTTTACAAAATGATCTATAATTTAGGCGGTTAAGATAAACATGACAAATGGGATACTCCAAGTGTTCGCTAATGCAAGTTATCTGCATTGATCGAAAGGATTGAGCTAGTCCAGTCGACAAAATTCAGCGGAGAGTGCTAAATTACCAAAAAAGCACTTGATACTACTATTATTGAGATCTAAGGTCGATTTTGTGAAACGAAAGTATGAAAGATTCTTTTTGGGAGCTTTAGTATTTTGCCTTCTGACTGTGTTGGTTGGGAGTTCGGTTTTCATTCATACGGATGATGTAGGAAGTGCTTCTCAAGTCGGTGCTTCATTTAATATTTTACAAGGTGATGCCTCAACTAGCTTTTCCGATGTGGGTGATCCTTGTACAAGTGGATATTGTCATTTGGGTCATTGTGCAAAGCTAATTTTGCCAACATTCGTTTTCTTCTCATTTGAGCATAAAGTATTTGAACCGAAAGAATCAGAGCTCCGTGGAGCCCTTGAGCGTGTTCTTGAGGGGCCTTTTCAGCCACCTCGAGCTGTCTAGTTATTTTTTTTCGCTAAATAAAATTTAATAAAAATTTAAGGTGTATTATGTCTATTTGTTCGAGACTGGCCATCGTATTTTTGTTTGCTCCTGCAATCGCGTGGAGTAAATCTGATAAAGAATGTGGCTCTATTGTAAATTATAAACAGATTCTAGCATGTGCCGAAAGTAGATCTCCTGACGTTGTAAAAGCTGAACTATCAGTAAGCGAAAGATCTGCTCAGAAGGACGTAGCTGCGCAATTTCAAAACCCTGAACTTTCAGTGGTAGCATTGACCGGAGAAGTCGATTCTGAAAAGAAAAATGAAACAGATGTTTCGCTCTCTTTTCCAATTGAATTAGGCGGGAAAAGATCTGCCCGTAAAGAGATTGCCGGAGCAGAAGCTTCAAAGTCAGAAGTCGAACTCTTTCGAGCCAAAGCCGAAATTAGGAAAGCAGTTTTTCTTAAACTATTGCGATTGCGACAAATTGAAGGGGAGCTAAACCTCATTGATGAATCTCTCCAGACCTTTACAAAATTGGTAAAGCAGTATGAATCTCGCCCAACACTTTCGCCGGAACAGGAAGTTACTTTAACGGTCTTCAAGATCGCAAAAGGTGAATACAGTTTTAAGCGTATGGAGTTTGATGAGGAGCTTTCCTCTATTGAGGCCTTTTTCAAGATTACGACTGGACTTGAATTAGAAAATGTTAAAAAGGCCCTTCCGCCGCGGATTGAGAAGTGGCCGACTGTCAAAGCAGATAACCAAGACATAAGGAATTCACCACTGGTGTCTTTATACGACGCTGATATTCAAGTGGCGAGGGGTGAATTGAGTAAAGCCCAAAGCGAGTCTTGGCCAACCATGAGTCTTGGACCTTCGGCAAAATTTTCACGTGAGAGTGGCCGAGAGTATCAACAATGGGGGCTTAATCTTAGTATGCCATTGCCATTGCTAAATGTGAATGGAGCAGGGAGAACAGTGGCAAGCATCTCTGTAAAGTCAGCCGAGCAAAAGAGAGAGCTGGCTGTCCTAAAGCTCGAGTCTGAGCGTAATTCTTTAAAAAAATCATATCGCAAGTCGGTGGTTGCTTTGGAAGAAACACCTAACGGGCATACGCTTGAAAGTAAGCACAAGAAAGTGGAAGGGTTGTTTTTGAGAGGACTGGTTCCAAGCTCTCTAGTGATTGAGGCTCATCGTTCATTGGTAGATTTCGAAAAAACTCGAAATGAGAGAGAAATGAGAGCTGTAGAGTCTTATTTGGATATTCAAGTCATTGATGGGGATATCACGGGGATAGAAATATGAAAAAGATTGTAGTGGTTATTCTAGTTTTGTTTGGTGGAACTATTTCTGCCGCTAAGGAAAATCTTCAGAATCAAGAAGCCCAAGAAGCAGGTCATCATCATGATGAAAAGACCAAAGAGGGGCATACTCATTCAAGTGAAGGCAAGGATCATGAGAAAGAGGACGAGGATCATCATGATGAACATGGAAATGAAGATGGCGCTCACGGTCAGCATGAAGAAGAGAGCTCTAGTATCGGTCCGGACAAAGGAATAACGACATATAGTGAGGCGGACGGCTTCAAATTGTCTCCAGAAGCAGTTAAGAATTTTGAACTACAGACATTCAAAATAAAAAATGTTGAGCCGTGGAATATTCCGAATTCCTCTGTTCTGTATTCTGGAGAAGAAATTAATATTTATCGTATGCGTAATGGATTCTTTAAAAGAATTGATTTTTCTATCGTATCTAAGGGCGCAAAAGAGATGAAAATCAGAACTCCGGAGCTAAAATCCGGTGACGAGATAGTCATACAAGGTGTCGCATTTCTTAGAACTGCTGAAATTGTCGCAACTGGCGGAGCCCCTGAGGGGCATAGCCATTAAGGTTTAAATTCATGATTAATAAAATTATTCATTTTTCAGTTTATAATCGAACGCTTGTCTTACTTTTTACAGGTATACTTGCATTCGCGGGTTTCTATTCATTTCAGCATCTTCCAATTGATGCGGTACCTGATATTACGAACAATCAAGTGCAAATTAATACCACAATTGAGGGGCTGGCACCTGAGGAAATTGAGCGAGCCATAACTTTTCCTGTCGAATCTTCTATGAGGGGGATTGCGGGAGTTCTCGAGGTTCGTTCCATTACAAGATTTGGCTTGTCTCAAGTGACTGTTGTTTTCAAAGACGCAGTGGATGTCTATCGCGCTCGTCAAATGGTAACGGAAAGATTGCAAGGTGTTTTGTCAGATCTTCCGAAAGGCGCGGAGGCGAGGCTTGGCCCTATTTCTACGGGACTGGGAGAAATATTCCAGTATACGTTGGACTTTAAAAAACCAGCAGAAAATTCAGAAGAGCGTCTAAAGCAACTTATGGAGATTAAGGCTCTTCAAGACTGGTTTGTTAAACCTAGGCTGTTGACCGTTGAAGGTGTTGCGGAAATTAATACGACTGGTGGATACGAAAAGCAATATCATGTGCAACCAAATATTAAAAAGATGGCTTCTTATGGAATTCATTTTGAAGATATCGTGGAATCTCTTGAGAAAGTTAATAAAAATGTTGGCGGTGGTTATATTGCGCAAACCGCGGAACAATTCTTAGTTCAAGGCGTGGGGCTATTTAAGACTGCTAGCGATATTGAAAAAGTACCAGTTAAGCAACTGGATTCTTTCCGTATGGTTCGCATCGGCGATGTTGCAGAGGTTAAATTAGGAAAAGAATTAAGAACAGGCGCTGCAACTCATAACGGGCGTGAGACGGTTTTGGGCACGGTTATGATGCTTCTTGGGGAGAACAGCCGAACTGTTGCTACAAGGGTTAAAGACAAGGTAGATGAGATCAAAAAAAATCTTCCCCCCGATATCGAGATGGTGACCGTTTATAATAGGTCGGATTTGGTAAATGCTACTCTGGGAACGGTTGAGCACAATTTGATGATGGGTGCTACTCTGGTAATCGTGGTGTTGTTTTTGCTGATTGGAAATATCCGCGCAGCAATTATTACAGCGGTTACAATTCCATTATCTCTCTTGGCTACGTTTCTGATCATGAAGCCATTGGGAATATCTGGAAATTTGATGAGTTTGGGTGCCTTGGATTTTGGTATAATCGTCGATGGAACTGTCATTCTTATTGATAATTGTGTTCGGTATGTTCATGAGAGAAGTAAAGAGTATGGCCGTAAGCTAACAAGGGATGAGGTTCAGGCTGCGGTCTATGAGGCTGCTGTTGAAGTACGTGTCGCTGCAGGATTTGGCGAATTGATCGTCGTAGTAGTATTCCTTCCAATTTTTGCTTTAACCGGAGTTGAGGGTAAGATGTTTGGGCCTATGGCTGCGACGTTCGCAATTGCGGTCGCATCTGCTCTAGTGTTGTCGTTTACGACCGCTCCAGCGCTTGCATCTTTGATTTTGAAAGGTAACTCTGAAGACAAAGAACCTAAATTCATGGAATGGATACGCAGAGCCTATAAACCATTGTTTGAGTTGTCATTTAAGCACAGGGTGGCGACTTTAGCGACAGCGGTGATTGCAGTGATTGTCGGAGGAGTATTGTTTGCAACTCGCGGGGCAGAATTTTTACCTCAGTTGAGTGAGGGTTCATTTGCATTTCATATGATCCGCCCGGTTAATTTAAGCCTTGATCAGTCAATCGCCTTTCAGCAAAAGGCCGATAAAATTGTTAAAGGTTTTCCGGAAGTTGATAATGTATTTTCCCGTATCGGTACCAGTGAGGTGGCAACTGATCCTATGGGCGTCAATATCTCCGATACATATATTATGCTCAAAGATAAGTCCGAATGGCCAAAATCTAACAATGGCAAACGTCATTCCTATGAAACATTGGTGAATGCGCTAGTTGCGCGACTTGAGAAAGAGCTTCCAGGTCAAAATTATCTGGCATCACAGCCTATCCAAATGCGATTCAATGAACTGCTTGAGGGTACTAGAGCAGATGTTTCGGTAAAAATATTTGGTCCTGACTTACAGACAAATATGAATTTAGCAAAAGAAGTTCAAGGAATTGTCTCTAAGGTGGCTGGGGCAGGCGACGTCGAAGTTGATCTAGCGGGAACAAGTCCTGTTCTTAGAATTCAACCGAATGAAGATGCGATACAGAGATATGGTGCCAACATTTCGGATGTTTTGAATACTGTCTCCATAGCACTTGGGGGACAGGAGAGCGGTTTCCTATATGAAAACGAAAGAAAATACCCAATCGTGGTTCGTTTGGGTGACGATGAGCGCTCAAATTTAAACACCATCAGGAATTTGCCGGTTGGCTTGGGTACAAATTCGACGACTCCGCTTTCGAACTTAGCTACATCTAAATTTTCTGAGACATTTGGGTCTATCAATCGAGAAGATTCAAATCGTCGCTCTGCAGTTCTTATCAACTTAAGAGGTCGTGATACAGAAAGCTTCGTTAACGAAGCGAAGCAAGTTGTTGAACAGAAGGTCAAATTACCTCAAGGTTATTATCTACAGTGGGGTGGCAACTTTAAAAACTTACAAGAGGCTCGTAGCAGATTATTGGTTCTGACTCCAATTGCGCTTATTTTGGTGTTGTTAATGATCTATGCAGCATTTAGAAGTGTCGGCCAGACAATGTTGATTTTCTCATGTATTCCGTTTGCACTTGTCGGCGGGGTCGTGGGGTTAATTGCGAATGGACTTCCCTTCAGTATTTCCGCCGGAGTCGGATTTATCGCCTTATCAGGGATTGCGGTATTAAATGGAGTGGTATTGGTGAACTATTTTAACCAGCTCAAGAATCAAGGCAAGACTGGCAAAGACTTGGTAATGACGGGCACGTTGATTCGATTGCGACCTGTATTAATGACTGCATTAGTTGCGATCTTTGGTTTCTTGCCAATGATGCTTTCAACCGGAATTGGTGCTGAAGTTCAACGACCTCTAGCTTCTGTCGTAATCGGAGGAATTGTTTCATCGACAATCTTAACTTTGATTGTTTTGCCAACACTCTATTCCATCTTTGAAAAGAAATTTATTGGCCGAGTGGCTCACTAGGAGATCTATATGAGTAAGGCTTGTTGTGGCTCTGATGAACAGGGAGCCAATAGAGTTTCAGGAAAAATGGATCTAGATTTGCCTGCCGGTACTGTCGAATCTACATTCAAAGTCAGTGGAATGGACTGCGCTGATGAGATTGCCGCGATTCAAAGCTCATTGAGGATAGAGCAAGTTTTCAAGGTTGAGGCTAAATTGATGTCCTCAACGGTACAAGTTTGGTATTCACCGCAACTTGATGAAAATGAAATTCGCAGATTGATTAATAAGTCCGGCGTAAAGGTAGTTGATCCAAATAAAAATGCCAAGTCGATATCGGGGCAACGTATTGCACTGGTTATTGCATCTGGAGTTTTGGTAGGATTGGCAATACTGATTAGTTTTTTTGCAAAAGAATTGAATTTGCTGACCATCGTTCTTTGTTTGGTCTCCATTTTCTGCGGTGGCCTTTTGGTTTTTCCAAAAGGCCTTCGGGCAATTCGGCAAGGACATTTGGATATGAATGTTCTTATGACGGTTGCCGTAGCTGGTGCTGTGTATCTTGGAGACTACACTGAGGCGGCAATGGTAGTGTTTTTGTTCGCATTCTCTGAGCTATTGGAAGCCTTTAGTGTGGTAAGAGCTCGCAAAGCGATCCAAGAAGTTATTAATGTTAGCCCAAAAGTTGCGCTTCTAAAAGCCGCTAACGGTGAATTGAATAGTGTACCAGTTGATAGCGTAAAGGTTGGTGATACGGTCGTCGTACGAGCCGGTGATCTTTTCCCAACAGACGGGAATGTCATCTCTGGAAAAACAGAGGTCAATCAGGCCCCATTAACCGGAGAGTCAACTCCCGTTAAAAAGCGAGAGGGTGACAGTGTTTATGCAGGAACCGTAAACCTATCTGGTTCAGTGGAAGTTCAGGTTACTAAAATCTTAAGCGATTCAAAAGTTTCACAAATAATTAGAATGGTAGAAGATGCGCAAAAGTCGAAAGCCCCTTCACAGAGATTTGTTGATCAGTTTGCGAAGGTTTATACACCAGCGGTATTTGTTCTAGGTCTTTTGATTTGTTTTGTTCCTCCAATATTCTTTGGCGGACGTTGGGAAGATTGGATTTACAAGGCTTTAGTTCTTCTTGTAATCGCCTGCCCGTGTGCACTGGTAATTTCTACTCCAGTGTCGATTGTATCGGGACTCACTGCAATGGCTCGTAGGGGAGTTCTGGTTAAAGGTGGAATATTTTTAGAGACTCTAGGCAGATTGAAGGCGGTTGCTGTCGACAAGACAGGGACGATTACGGAGGGCGTGCCACAGGTTTTGGTTTTAAAGAAATGGAATCAACTTCAGGAAAATGAAATCATCAAGATCGCTGCTTCGATCGAAAAGCTATCAAATCATCCCCTGGCCCAAGCAGTTGTTCGTTATGCAGCAAAGAGTGGGGTTTCTGTTGTGTCAGTAGAGCAAAGTCACACTGAGCAGGGGCGTGGTATCTTTGCTACCGTCGAGGGTCATGAGTATTTTCTTGGAAACCATCGTTTCACTCATGAGCTAGGTGTTTGTTCGCCCGATTTGGAGAAATATCTTCAGTCGTTGGAGGAGCAGGCTATGTCGGTTGTTGTGGTGGGACATAAGCCTCATGACAATTGTAGCGGCGAAGTTCTAGGAGTTTTCGGAATCGGTGATAAAATTCGAGAGGAAGCCAAAGGCGCAATTCAAGATATTCACAAGGCAGGCTGTGAAGCAGTCGTTATGCTTAGCGGAGACAACAATAGAACTGTATCGGCTATCTCAAAACAAGTAGGCATTGATAAGGTCTTTGGAGAGCTTTTGCCTGATGGCAAAGTCAGCAAAATCAAAGAGTTGGTTTCGGAATACAAATATGTCGGAATGGTTGGCGATGGAGTAAATGATGCCCCAGCTTTGGCGCAAGCATCGATTGGTATTGCAATGGGTGCCATTGGAACGGATGCTGCAATTGAGACTGCGGATGTTGCTTTGATGAAGGACGATCTTCGTCAGCTTTCAGTTGCCATCATACAAGGAAAACGCACGTTGGGCATTATTCGATTTAATATTGGATTTGCTCTTGTTCTCAAAGCGATCTTTTTGATTTTAGCATTAAGTGGTTATTCGAGTATGTGGATGGCGATAGCTGCCGACACTGGTGCGACATTGATAGTGATTATAAATGCGCTAAGACTTCTAAAAATTAACGACTAATCAAAGTTTGGAGATTGGAAATGAAAAATAGAACGATTTTATTTGCGGCTATTTCGATGCTACTTTCTGGTTGTGCTGGGCAAGTAGTAAAGTACGACTCTGATACTGTAAAAAGTGGGGTCATCAAGGTTGCTCTTGGTTCGAAAGAAAATGTTCACGTGAGTGATAAGATTTATTTGCTTGAGCGTAAATGTGTTGAAAAAACTCCAAAAGTGCCTCTTTGCAAGTTTGAACCAATCGGAACGCTCACGGTTAGAGAAGTTAAAGATACTTATTCGATCGTTGAACCGGATAGAGATCTCATTTTCAAAGAGGGTTATTACTTTAAGTTTGCGATGCATTGTGAAGGTAATGCCGAAAAATGTAGAGATGACGGGGCCATTGATTCAAAGAGCAAGTAAAAGAAAAGTATAGTTTTAGGAATTCCCGTTTACGCTCGAATATTTATTATGACTTCGAGTAGTTTGCGGTACTTATTTCGCCGACCATCTCGCGGCCTTTTTTAAGGCCGCATCTGATTTTAAACACCTTAATAGTTACTTTAGTCGCCTTGAACCGGGGTCCAAGTTTTCGAAATTTCTGAAACGGCCAATGCATTCAAATAGGCATCATTCACTTCAGAAATAGCAACGGACTTCTTTGATACTTGATTTTGATCAAATGGTTTGTACATGAACGTTACCTGTTCATTATCCATTGCTATTGTTTTCACAAAATCTAATGACATCATATTTGTCGGGCGCGGCCCAACACCGCCACCGCCCACACCAGCAATTGAACTAACCGGAATCAAGAGCAAAGTAAGAAGCATTATCTTTTTCATTAGTTCTGCTCCTTTCTGAAGTAAGGCTCAATTGTTAAAGTATCCATGAAGCCACTCACGATTAATGGAACTTCACCTGGGTTATTTTGGATGACCTCACCCATGTCTGCAAGGAATTTCTCGTAGATATCCATAGCAAGGCCATAGCCCGTTTTGCTGACAGATTCTGACATTAGAGCGAAGCCATTGAAATCGTGATCGAGTTTGAAAAACATCTTCGTTAAATCGGGAAGGTGCTTTCTGATTAGCTCTTTGGATGGGCGAACATCTGTCACTAGAGCCGTAATGATACCATCTGATTCAATCTTCAAGAATTCGTTAGATACAAGTGAATCAAGCGCCATCTCGCCCATAAGGCCAAGTAAGCGACTGATTTCATTTTTGTGAATTTTAGTGCGATTCGCGGACATCAAGTAAACGACAAACGGAAGATACTCATCAATGCTCTTTTCTTTTTCAAGCAGAGGAGTACAGCTATCAATGTATGTTGCTTTCTCAAGGAATGAATAATTGCTGAGGAGGAATTTTTGAATACCATTCGAAGATACGAAATGTGTTTTCAAATCTTCAATTGAAGACTTTTGAGAAACAGCCATTAGAATCTTTAGCATGTTATCTGGAAGGGGCGAGCGGTCGTCGTTGCACAATCTGCGCACGCATGACTCACTAACTCCAGCAGCACGCGCTAAAGCAGTCACACTACGACTCTCTTTTGCTGATAGCCAAGTGTCGATCTGACCCTTAACCTCAGTGACCAAGTTCGCTCGATCCAAATAACCCCCAGGAATAGTGTCGAAATAGCCCCTTCAATGACACATATCAACAGAAATCGTCGTCGTGACGACGGATTTCCATCAAAAATCTGTTTATTTGCTTATGGCAAATTCTTTACGCTCCGCTTAATCGTCGCGGCGACGGATCTTTAATCTCCCGAAGTTCGTGGTTTCTTTAAGGCTGAAAAGCCCATACCACTAGGCTCACAAGGCAGGCGCATTCCGCGCCAGTTCCAAAAACCGAACTGATCGAATGGATGTTGAAAATGAGATTTTTCGGCGAGGGCATTGTATTGCCTGAGATCAGCAAAACACCAAGGAGGTTAAGAAAAATAACAAACCAAATAATGGTCATCAATCGGGTCGCGTGACTGGGGGAAAATCACTTACGCGGTTACTAGGGAGTATAAAAAAATCGGGGAATTTCGTCACAGGTCTTTTTGCAATCCAAAAAGATATGACGAGAGAGGAGTGGGAGAAAATGGAGAGCAAAAAAGTAAATAGCAAACACAAAGATCAAATCTACTGGGACGGGAAATATTAATGTCGCGCACTTTCAAGGACAAACGAGAAGTCAAAGTGAAGAGAAAGAAGTTCAAGCAAGTGCTTTGGACGAAGAAGTTCGAGATCAAGAAACTCGAAGGCGATGAAGAAAAAAACCAAGAGTTGGATTTCTGTCCTGAATGCAGTTTTCCGACAGATTTTGAATCGGGTCTTCTTACTTGTTCAAAATGTGGCTGGGGGAATTTCTATCCTGCAAATGGATTGGAAGAAGATTTTGAACCATTAGAATATCCAATGGCGGCGTAAAGAGGAGGTGTCAGTGACTTTTAATCAGAACGTTATTCCTTTAAAGAAGCTCGATAAATTTGCCCTCTGTCGGGGAACTATGGGGCCAGATGATGAACTCATCGAGTACGAGCAAGTAGGCGTTGCTTATCTAAAGCCGGGCTCCAAAACATTCCGAATTAAACTTTGGATGTTCCCGAATGAACAATATTTCCTTTCTCCTTCTAACGATAAATCCACGGCGTACAAAATCTTGTCTTTGGAAGAATTTGAATCTCAATTGAAAGAGAAGAAGGCTTCTTGGCAATGCATTGGGAAAGGGGATTTCGTCGGATTGCATATCAGGATGAAGTTCAATCTTTTGTCTGAAGAGGTTTTTCTGTGTCTTTTTCCTGATGAGAAGCAAGCAGAGGAGTTCTATGCTGCAAGCTAGGAGCTTCAAGAAAATCGACTTGGTGAAAGTAGCTTTGGTTATCTTACTTTTCATGTTGAGCATCTTGATGATTCCTATTGTTGCGCAAGCAAGTGTCGAATCCTCGCTCATGGGAGTTCAGACAAAACTTACGAGGGTAATCCTGCCTGTTCTTTCCGTAATTGGAATTGCTCTTGCCGGGCTTTCCTTTATTACCGGGCACGAGAACGCTAAGAAACACATTATCTATGCGATCATAGGAACTGCCATTGGATTTGGGGCTCAGTCTATTGCAGACATGATTTCCCAAACGGTCAGGTAGCTATGAGTAATAACGATGAATTACTTACTTCAAATGTGCCGCGAACCCTAGAAACAAAAAGCAAAATTATGGGATTTGAATTGTCTGATGTGCTGATTTTGCTTCTGAATCTTTCGATTCAAAATCTGATTTTCGGGAGCACTCCGGTCAAGATTCCAATGGTCTTTGGAACGAGTGCTGTTATTGGGCTTATGCTTTTCTTTTTTAAGAAAGGGAAGCCTGAAAACCATATTCGACACTATTTTGAGCATTTGCTTGCTCCAACTGTACGCTCGGCGAATGGGACCGATGAAAACTATCGTATCAAGAAAGGGGAATTGAATGAGTAGCAACGCTTTATGTGAGTCGCTTCCATATTGGGAGTTTGAATCTGGTTCAAACCCTCATCTTTTACTTTGGGATGGATCGCTATCAAGTGGAATCGAAATCGTTCCAAAAGATATTGGCTGTCTGGATGCTCCTGCCATTAACCAAATCACTTTGAATCTAAGGACGTTGGTTAATTCCTTGCCGGAGAAGATGACGGCCCAAGTTTGTGTAAAGGTAGAGGCTGAATTCGGTGATGTTCTGGAGAGACACTCGAATCTTAGAATTACAGATAATGAGTTTTTAATGACTTTGGATGATGATCGTATCAGTGAGTTAAGTGGCCAAGTTCAGCGAGAGGAAGTTTATCGCCCGAGGGTTTTCTTTTTCCTGAAAACCGAGTCGCCTGAAAAGCCATCTGCACTCGCCCTGAAGAAAACACAGAAGTTTGCTGTGACGTACGGAAATGACATGTCGTCAGCGATTCAAAGTTTAATGCAGGCTTTGCAGAATGCTCAATCAATTTTGGGTTCAGCGGGCTTCCAGAGCAAAGTTCTATCTCGTGAACAATTGATTTCACTTGCATACAAACACTTAAATCCAAAAAGGTCCCGGGAAGTAGATGCTCCGACAATTGCCGCGAGACCCGAGTCGCTGGAGAGCGAGTCTCCGAGAAATCAATTGATTTTCGGAGATTTAATTCTTAATCAAGAGGACTTTGTTTTGGATCGAACTCTTACAAGGGTTTTGACGCTAAAAACTCTCCCGGAATCAACATTTGCGGGCATGATGAGCCTCTTTGCAAATGTAGCATTCAAATACGAAATGATCTTTTCTTTCCATATTCCAGATCAGGCCTCAGAGATTAAAGGCTTAGAGCAGAAGCGGCGTATGGCTCACTCGCTTACAACTAATAACCATGGTCGTGTAAGTGATTTGGAAGGCGAATCTCGCCTCGCACAGACTACTGATTTGATTAGGGAGATTATTGATACTGGCCAAAGAGTGTTCGTCGGTGAACTGCTATTGATACTTCGTGAGGAAAATACGGCCCAAGGGAACAAACGAATTAATCTTCGCAGCAAAGAAATCCTGTCATGCTTTAGGAAACTCAGTGGAGCAGAGGGAATTCAAGAAACTGTTGGAGCCTGGAAGATATTCTCGAATGAGCTCATAGGAAGTCCTATGGCGCTTGTTCGTGGCAAAAAGATGAAGTCAAACAACTTGGCTGACTTTCTTCCCCTGTATGGAAGTGATGCCGGGGATGATCGACCACTGGTGCTGACTCATACTCGGTCGGGTTCTCTTTATGCACTTGATTCGTATGATTCCAAACTAAATAACTACAACTCATTAGTGACTGGTTCTAGCGGCGCAGGGAAGAGTTTTACCAACAATTTCTTCATGCTTCAGCAAATAGCTCGCGGAGTGAAGCTTTTCGTTATTGACGTTGGAGGAAGTTATAAAAAGCTAACGAATATTATGAAGGGTCAATACTTTGAAATCAATTTGACCGCTGAGTATGCCCTTAATCCCTTTCAACTTCAGAATCCCGGAGAAAAAGTTTCTTCGGAACGCATTAAGGCTCTAGTTAATATCATAGAGCAAATGATCGTAGATGAAGGGGAGAAGCTTCTACGTTTTGACCGTGTTTTGATTGAGGAGGCATTGGCGGCTGTATTCGAGGATATTCGTACTAAGACTCCTCAGAGATCGCCACAGATTTCTGACTTCGCTAGACATTGTGAAAAGTCTAAGGAGGAGACTCTTAAGCGTATTGGAAAGCTTTTGTATCCTTGGATTGGAAACAGTGCCTACGGCAAGCTCATTGATCGTCAGGGGAAGATTAATGCTGATAGTCCTGTAGTTGCTTTCGATTTGAAGGGGCTTGCGCAGTATCCTGATCTTCAGTCAGTCGTAACTTTGATTCTCACGGGATTTATTTTGGATCAGGTGGAGTTAAACAAGGGCGTACCAAAGCGTGTTTTGCTTGATGAAGCTTGGTCCTTCCTTCAGAGCAAAGCCGCAAGCACGTTCATGGAGTATGCGGCGAGAGCCCTCAGGAAAACGGGCTCAGGAATCACGTTTATTACTCAGGGAGTTGAAGAGATCGTTGAGAGTGCGATTGGTTCGGCAATTCTTAATAACACGGCAACCAAAATGATTCTTCAGCAACAAGGAGACACAAAGATATTGAAAGAGGCTCTGCGCTTAAAATCTCAAGAGGTTCGATTAATTGAAAGTTTAGATCGTAGGAAAGGCGCCTTTAGCGATGTTTTTGTGATGAATGGAGACTCAAGGCAAGTGCTGCGAATCCAACCGTCGCCAGTGGAATACTGGATTTCAACGAGTGATGCTTCTGACAACTGCTATTTGCAAGGAATTATAGATAGTGGCGTCTCGCTTGAAGGAGCAATTCTGAAAGCTGCGAAAGAAGCTCCTTTTGGAGTTGATTCATCGGCGACAAAGGTGGCTGCGTGAGGAGGAGGCTTCTTGCATTGCTAGTGTCATCTATGATGTTGCTGGCGCCAATGTCAGCACGTGCTGATCTTTTTGGCGGGGATGTTGTCGTCCTAACTCAAATCCTGGTCCAAACCATTCAAACGGTTATTCAGTTGAAGTCCATTCTTTCAAATGGGCAGGATACTTTGAATTTAATGAGGGATTTGAACTCTGGAGTGCGATCCGGCCTTGATGTCATTCGAATTATCAATCCGAAATTCAATCCCGGAGTCTATGGTGACTTGAACAACTCAGATTCGGTTTTGCGTGCGATACAAGAGGTCTACGGGGAAGTCCCTCGTGGAATGGACCAGGATCTTATGACTTCGCAGGATCAGAGTGTTGCCGAGACTATCTCCATGAATAGAAGGCTTTACGACTATGCTGATGAAGTTGATCGGGAGCGTGAGCGGATACTATATCACTCTCAAGTCGTAAGCCCTCAGGGAGCTGGAAAACTTCAGAATCAGGCTCTGAGTGTCTTGATCGGAGTAACGACTCAGTTACTGCGTACTCAAAGTCAGATGCTAAAGCTCCTCGCACAAAACATGGCGATGGAGAACCGTAGGGAAAAGATTCAGACAAAAGGGTTTCAGGAAAACTATCGAGACCTGTCTGATGGCCTTAAGAAGCTTCCGACGGAAACTAATCTTCCACGTCTGCAAGGTGGTGGCTAGTGATGCCCAATATGGATGTACTTGGCTCTTTGATTCGGGATTTGCATCACATGCTTGCGAACCTCTTCTATGTTGCACTACCTGTTGCGATTTTGCTGTCTGTTTGCATCAGCTTCGTTAAAGGTGGAAGTCCTGACTACATGGATATAGTTCGAAGGGCGTTGATAGCGACTCTTCTGCTTGTCTCATTTCCTGAAGTTTCAGGCTGGATTTTGGATATCTGCGATGGGCTTGCAGGAAAGATTGATTCAATGGCTGGATTAGATGCCTTCATGAAGATGGCGGAGGAAAAATCGAGAAGCTATGCAGGAGCGCAGAGTGTTTTACTACTGAAGTTTAACGATCTGTTTATAGCGGTTTTGAGTTTTGCTAGTTACGTGATCCTTTACGTCGCCAGATATTTGACGATTGCTCTGTATTACTTCTTTTGGGTGATGCTGTCGGTTCTTTCGCCGATTCTGATCCTTTGTTACATATTCCCTGCAACTGCGGGAATTACGAAAGGACTGTATCGGGGATTAATCGAAGTCGCCTCTTGGAAAATTATATGGGCTGTGCAGTCGGCTATGCTTGCGGCCTTATCGGTAGGAAACATCTATAAGACTGAAGGATCGTATATCACGCTGACAGTTCTCAATTTTGTAATTGCGATTGGTCTGCTCTGTACGCCGATGCTCGTAAAATCAATTGTTGGTGAGGGCTTGCAAAGTGCAGCTTCAACAATGGGCACTGCCGCTGCGGCAGCTATGATCGCAATTCCAACTAGGGCTATCAAGGTTTCGACGACATCGAGGGAGGTTCTCTCAAACAGCTTTAAATACTTTTCATCTAAGAATTAAAAAAGGAGGTAGAAATTATGGAAACTAAATCACTGATTATTAAAAACTATCCGAAGATTGTGCAAGAGTTTGCGCGTGAGAACTTTGACCTTAAAGTTCTTTCGGCAGCGCTTTTGGCAATTCTCTTCATCATGTCGGGCCTGATTGCCTATTTGGTTAAGAGAGGCCCAGAGGTAATTGCGCTTGATGCGACTGGTGCTGTTGCAAAGCTCGAGTTAAAAATTACTGATGCGCAGATTGCTTCCGCGATTGAAGAGTATCTTTCATATCGCTACAAATGGACTCCAGACACTGTTGCTTTTCAGATGAAGAAAGCAGAGGTCTTTATTGACCCGAGCCTAATTCCTTCGTTTCAAAAGGCGATGTTGGATGTTCAAAAGTTTGTTAAAGAGAAGAAGGTGAATCAGAGAGTCTATCCGAGCGATGTCAAAGTCGACTTGAAACAGATGAAAGTCACGGTTTTGGCGGACCGAATTACCGAATTTGACAGTTTGAGTGCAGCAACAAAGCTGAAGGTAGTTTTTGATTTCTCATCGGGAGATCGAACAAGTCTGAATCCTTGGGGGATTTACATCCGTAAGGAAACTGAAGGGGAAATCCGTTGAGGGTTGCTTTCCTAATTCATTTCGCTGCTATTTTCCTGACGTGTCATTCGTTCGCAAACATCAAAACTCTGACACCAAAGACTGATGAAATTGTCGATATCAAGACTGCTCTTGGTATCGCAACTATCGTGCAAATGCCTGAAACAGTTCAGTCCGCTATTTCGGGAGACCTGTCTGCGTATCGCATTGAATATTTAGATCAAGCGGTAACGATTAAGCCATTGCGTGGTAGCGCAAAGACGAATCTGTATCTTTTTACGAAGTCTCGTAGGTACATACTTCGTCTTGCCGTGGTTCCTCAAAACCTTGCTAACTACGTTGTTTATATCAAGAACAGAGACTCTGGGACGGTCCTACGTTGGACGAGTAATGGGAAGACTGTCTCAACTCCTGATCTCTCAATGAAGCTTTTGAGGACCTCCACTACAGCAGACGGATTCGTGCTTTTGGATGCTGAGGTAACCGCGAAGGCTTCACAAACTCTGTTGCCGGCAAACTTTTGGATTTGGCAAGGAAAGGACTCGAAGCCAATCCAGAGTCTTTTTCTTTCACGCAAGGAATTGCGGAAAGGCCAACAGTCTATGATTGGCATTTCAATTAGAAAGGCTGATCTCAAAATTCAGGAAGTCGTGTTGGAACTTCAAACTTCTTCTAAAAACCTCAGAATTGAGATTCCCAAGGAGGCCCTATAGAACTAATAGCTAAGCTAAAGGCGATATTTATTCGGAAGGGTAGTTTTGGCTCAAAGATTGAATTGAACCTGTCTTCATTCAAGTGGTTGGGGATTGTGGGTTTGGCGGTATTTGTAGTCGTCGTTTTGTTAATGCCTAACGAGCTTCCGGTAGAATTCTCTGAGAAGATCGAGCCATCAATCGAACCGGGAATTGAAAGCTCCCGAAATACCCAGGCCAAATCTGATTCGAAACAACTCTGGTCAGCCCCCAAGAGAGAAAGCTTTGGAGTAGGAGGCGACAGCAGACAAATTAACTATAATACGGCAATGGTCATTGGATCAGGTCGAAACGCGAAATCGAGACTTCATCCAGGATTAAGATTGCCTCTTCGGATTTTAGATAAGGTCGTCGTGTCGCAAGAATCGGTTCCGGTTCTCGCTGAGCTGCTTATGGATGGAGAGACTGAGTCTGGTTTAAAGCTTCAAGCAGGGACGAGGTTTTATGGAGAGGCCACCTTTATTAAAGGAAGTGATCGGGCCTTAATCCAATTTAAACAAATCTCCCTCCTAAATGGACTGATGAAGCCGATAAATGCTAGAGCACTTGGAAAAGATGGGCAGGTCGGAATTTCGGGAAGAGTCTATTCCGATGGAACTAAAAACACGGCGGGGCAAGTAATTACATCTTTCGTAGGTGGGCTTGCGGCTGGCAGCGTGCAGACAGACATTTTTGGCAGATCTCAAGGTGGAATTGGAAATGGGATTCTGACTGCTGTAGCTGAAACGGCGAGAGGCAAGGCTCAAACTTATGGAGAGAACCTAAAAGCAGAGCGCGAGTGGATTGAGCTTCAGCCGAACTCTGAATGTGATGCTCAGTTGTCCGAGGCAATGGATCTACAATCAGGATCGTCAATTGAACAATAATAACGATAGCAAAGAGCTATTCGGGATTGTCATGTTGATTGTTCTATTTGTGGTACTGGCGTTTCATAATTTGGCGCCGCAAATACTGAGTGCCATTGTTAGACACCGATATATAACTGCATCAGTCATATCGTTTGTGGTCGTATTTTTTTTCGCGAAGTTTAGAACTGAGTTTGCTGAAAGGTCGAAAGCGAAGGAGGTCAAAACCCGCCTGAATCGTGTTACTGCGAAGGATAGCATTTTCCTTGGGACGTCGGTAGAGCAGAAGCCAGTCTACATTCCACTGACGGCAAGACGGATGCACACGCAGATTGTCGGAACGACAAATGCCGGAAAAACGGAGTCGGTGATTTTGCCTTGGGCAATTGATGATATCAAGAATGGCCGAGGACTTATTTTGATTGACGGAAAGTCTGACAAGGGTTTGTTGGACAAATTATACGCCTATGCTGTGAAGTATAAGCGATCTAAAGATTTCAGGATGTTATCGCTAGTAAATCCGGAAACGAGTTCAAGTATTAATCCATTAAAGGGGGGATCTGCTGACGAAGTGACGGAGCGAATCTTTGCTGCGTTCTCTTTTGAAGATGAATATTACAAAAATCTTCAATACGAGATCTTAAAGCAGACTCTTTATTTGTTTGAAGGAGCTGAAGTGATTCCGACTTTCAATAAATTGATTCAGGCAATTACGAATCCATCAGTTCTTATGTCTTTGGCGAATTCTACTGACGACCCAGGTTTAACGGCCTGGGCGGATCGCTTCGTTGCTCTGTCAAAAGAAGATCGGGAAAAGAGAACGAGTGGCCTAGTTAATCAGTTGGGACATTTTACCTCGGGGGAAACGGCGATTCTCTTTAACTCTGACATGCCCCAGATCGACATTGAGCATGTGATGCGTGAAGGATTGATCGTATATTTCCAATTGCCTGTTTTAAAAACTCCAACACTCGGAAAGGCAACAGCCAAGTTGGTACTTCAATGTATCCAAAGCTCAGTATCAAGTCGGCATTTGGATGAAGACAAGAGCTTCCCATTTTTTGGTGTCTATCTGGATGACTTTACCGAGTACTTGATTCCGAGTTTCGTCAGCCTCCTAAATAAATCTAGAAGTGCAAATGTTGGAATCACTTTTGCGCATCAAGCTCAGGGAGACCTTGGTGCATTGGGTGAGGAAGTGAAGAACACAATCCAGACAAATTCAAACCTAAAAGTTTTCATGCGAACGAATGAGCCTGAAACTGCTGAGTATTTTTCAAGACTGATCGGAACCAAAGAGGGAACCAAGATGACTGAGAGAGCCAAGAAAGGATTGTTTGGAAGTGAGATGACTGGAGATGGGTCAGTACGTGATGTCGAGGAGTTCATTTATCATCCCAATACCTTCAAGAAAGAACTTGGTACGGGGGACGGAGTTATTGTCGTTCCATTTAATGACGGTGCATTTACGGAGCGCCTGAAGTTTCAAATGCAACCCGATTTGAAAGCACACAAGCTTCCTCGGATTGCGAAGGCGAAAGTTGAGTTCATTGAACTTAAAGGTTCTCAAAATAGATCTTCAATATTGGAGGCAAGCTGAAAGGAGGCCAATTGAAAATACTTATCTTGTTTTATGTTTTTGTAGCCGCGGGCTGCGTAAGTAAATCGCCATGTGCGAACAGTAGCGACGGCTTCGGTGCGATTTATGATCCTGTGCGAGGATGTTCGATTAGAGTCAGGCAGGTGGTAATCGGTTATGAGTTGGAGTTGCCAAAGTCTTTAGATTTCAATCTCTCTGAAGTGAAGTGGAGTTATCAGTGGGTAGAGACTAATTTTCATAATGGTGTTTTGGAGTTGGGGCACTTTGCATTGGTCCCGATGGGGACTGGAGTTCTGAATAGTGAGAAGTAGTTCCATTGAAGAGGCGCTGCTGCTTTCGAAGAAGTTCGGTTTCATATCAAAAGCTGTCTTTTGGGATTTCTATTGCTCAGAAGGAAAGTCAGTCCGCTATCAAAATTGGAGTGAGCTTAAAAACTCATCTTTTTTTACAGCTTATTCGAATGGTTCGGGAGTTCCTGATTTCCTTTCGCTGAGTTCAAAGGGGAAGCAACGAATGGGACAGGATTCTATCGGCCAGATTGTTCCAACCTATTTGCTACATGATGAGATTGTTATGCGATTTTATCTTCACCTCAAGAATCAGCAGATGTTGAGGCAAAGCTGGTCAGAGGCTGAGCTAAAATCGGATCGAGTTATTGCTGTAAAAGGATTGGGAGATGGAATTATCTCCAAGCTACCAGACTTACTTTTTGATGTAACGGGAGGTAGCAATTTCATTCGTTGCGCTCTCGAGATCGAGCGGACAAGGAAATCGCAAGCTCGGTATAAAACCATGAGGCGAGCATATCAAAGAGCACGAAATGTAGACTTGGTTCTCTTCGGTGTTGCGGACGAGAAAATCGAAATGGTGATTTCGGAAGAATTTAGGTCGGGTGGATTGAGCTCGGCGAATCAAGAGATCGGATTTTTTGATTTGGATGATTTCTCTCGGAGGCATTTGGATTGTGAGCTTCGGATTGCGGGACGGAAAACCATTCTGAGGAAGTTCTTCAATTCTCTGGCGGTATCGGTGAAGAGCGCGCCGGAAAATCACCGGAATGTTTCCGGCTGATTTTCAAGAAAACTAGGGATGCTGAAATGCGGGTAAGTATTCGGAGTTTGAAGAGAAACAGGGGACTTCCTCCCACCTCCATCCCCCTCCTACGGTTCGTGACCCCTCCCTCCCTACGAGAGAAAGGGGTCACGAAACGGGGGATGGAGCTGAGAGGAAGAGGAGATGAGAGATAGATAAAAAATATTTAGATAGATACAAAACACAAACACTTGAAATTATAAGAGGCAGGTAGCTGAAGTGCTGTTGAGATTAAAAAAACAGTTTTAGATTTAGTCATTGATAGGCTTCGAATTGAAACAGTGGGGCTACCTACCTCATATAATTTCAAATTCTGCGAATGATGGATGCTACAAGCGGCGCATCCCGATTTTGAATACGGGGAGGTAAATACATGGAAGAAAAAGAGGAGTTAGTAACGAAGATCACCATAACGAAGCAAGCCGAAGAGGCAGTCAGTCAAATTGTGGCTCGTGTTAATGAGGGGTTTGATGCGGGGAGAGTAACGAGACAAGATGTAGCAAGTTGGGTTTTGACACGATTCAATGAGACATGTGGCGATGGTGACGTGCACCAGATCAGGGCTGAGTTTTTCAATGAAATTGCCTTGTTGGAGAACATTTTGAAGAAAGCCAAACTAAGCGGTTCAGTCCCAGAAGAATTAAAGTTGGCATTGATGGGGCAGGCCAATATAAGTCTTGGTGGCGCTAAAAAGAACAAGAGAGGCTTGACTAATAAGTTGACCAATGGTCAACATGATGAAAGTGGGGATGCGGCGTGAGTCCAAAGAGATTTAGAGAAATTCGTTTGGGATTGGACTTAACCCAGGATGATGCTGCCCTCATTCTTGGAGTGGCGGATAAGACTGTTATCAGTCGATATGAGGCCGGAGGTCGCCGTCCAAGTAATTTGATGAGTGCGGTGATGGAAGTGCTGGCGTTGCTTCCAAAGAAGGAGTCACAGAAGCTGATTGATCTATTGCTAAAACAAATGAGCAAGATCAAGGAGGACTCTGGTGAGTAGAAGGAAGAGCCCAAAGGACCCTAAGGTAGGGCCTCATGGAAGTTTGGTTCTAGCTACTTATGAAAAGGACCAGAGACCTCATGACTTTAAAAGGTCTTCCGAAGTCCAGTCTTTGATTTCTGAGATGATAGTCCTAGCGCATAAGCGGGGACGGTTAAAAAAAGAAAGAGAGGAGTTACTCGATGTCGCTTAGAGTTGCCGCATATGTTCGTGTATCAACGGAAGAGCAAGCCCAAGTTGTTGAGGGTTCTTTAGACAATCAGAAGTACAGAATGAAAGAGTTCGTTAAAGCAAAAAACTTCGACGGAACTTGGGGAGCTATTGTCGATTATTATGTCGATGATGGTTACTCGGCCAAAGATACAAAGCGTCCGGCTTATCAGCGAATGCTTTCTGATTTGCGCAAAGGCAAAGTAAATTTAATTTTAGTCACGGACCTTTCTCGCTTATCCCGGAATATTCAAGATTTTAGTAATTTACTTTCGTTTCTTGAATCCAATAAATCAAAATTTCTTTCAATGAAGGAACAGTTCGACACAAGTACTCCATCGGGAAAAATGATGATCTTTAACATGATCAATTTAGCGCAGTTTGAACGTGAGCAAACGGCAGAGCGCGTGGCTCTAAATTGCCATGCCCGAGCGATGCGTGGTTATGTCAATGGCGCGAAAGCGATTTTAGGTTTCAAACATTCCCCGGATAAGCCGGGGGTACTTCAAGAGGACCCTGAATCCGTCGACAAGGTAAGAACAATCTTTGAAAAATTCCTGGAGTTTGGTTCTCGAGGTGAAACGATTCGATTCCTTCACTCTGTGAAAATATTTACGAAAACTGGAGGGCGTTGGACTCCAGAAGGTCTTGGGAATCTCCTTAGTCATGCAGCATATGTTGGAATGAGAGAAGTGAATCGAGGGAATAAATCTGTTGAACAGAGTGAATTGAAGTCATGGCAAAAGTACAAGCAAGTTAAGGCAAGTTGGCCTGCGATTATTGATCGAGAGATATTTGATCGAGCGCAAGTGATGTTGAAAGAAACGGCTAATTACTATCGCCAGAGGAGATCAGGTTCTGAGCGTCGAGTTTTCTTGCTATCTGGAATGCTAATTTGCTCTGAGTGTGGGCGTCCATTGATGGGGCAGACTGCGCACGGGAAAGCAGCAAAGTATCGTTACTATATTCATAGTCTAACTGGACCGGTATCAACATGTACAATTCAGAGGTATAAGGCTGAAGAGTTGGAGTTATTTGTTACTGATCACATTGTTCAGGGGTTGGCTGAGGCTGGGTATTTTCAGGATTTATCAAACAAGATAAAAAAGTCGTCCACGGTCGGCAATTCAATCATCGTCAAAGAGATTAAACGAGTTGAAGAGGCGATTGCAGAGGTTGATCAGAGAATTGGTCGAGCATATCAAATTCAATTTCGTGGTCAGCTAAATCAAGAGGCGTTGCAAATAGTTGCTGATGATTTAAATAGGTTGGCGCAAGAAAAGAAAACCTTGAAGGACTATGGAGAGGACCTGCAGTCAAAGTCCATTGAGGCTGATGAAGTTGAATATCAGAGTGAGGCTCTTATAGATCGCCTTAATGACTTTAAAAAAGGCTGGGCAAAAGCATCATCTGCTAAGAGAAAAATTCTCTTGAGGAGAGCTGTTAAGTGTTTGGTTGCCAGGGTCGATGGAATTGAAATTGTGTACCGATTGAATGATGGCATTGAAGCCAAAGTAGATCGGTCGCTTGAGCTAAAGAAGCAGGAAGAGGTTGCAAATTTAATTGAAGCGAGTGGTCGATTCCGTGAGGGCTCTAAAAAAGAAAAACCCCGGGACTTGTCGTCCCAGGGTTCGCATAATACATTAAATGGTCGGGGAGATAGGATTCGAACCTACGACCCTCTGGTCCCAAACCAGATGCGCTACCAGACTGCGCTACTCCCCGACGAAGACAGGAAACTAATAAAAACAGTCCCGCTTGTCAAACTGCTAGATTCTAACGCGTAATATAAGTATCATTTTTTCCATGGATTTGGATAAGTTTCTAAATGATCTGCCTAAGCCGGTGCTAGTCATTGGCGCTCTGGTTATCGGAGTGGTCGTTATTATGCTTTTAAACCCACCTCACACGGTTTGTGACACCGAAGAGGCGGCGATGCGTGAATATCTCAAGGGGCAGTTGTTCTCGACCCAGGTGAAAAAAAATACGATTCCACCATCAATTGTGCGCGAAAAAGAGGCATGTCAGCTGGGGAACAGTGCGGGATCTTGCTACGAATATTTTTCGACTTTAAAAAACATCGCGGACGCTGTGAACAAAAGTTCCAGCCAATGCGCATCGCAAATGTTCGGGGTGAAAGAAGTCACTTCGACTTTGAATGATGGAATTGAATTGATGGTCCGTTTGGCTTGGGGAGTGAAGCCGCCAGAGCCCGGTACCTATGATCGATTTGGTTGGTTGTCTGAAGCGGAAATCGCAACGTTCTGTCGTTTGAAAAGTACATTCATCAGGGCTAACGGAGAAGAAGCTTGGACAGCTCTTCGTCAAAGAGTCGCTGCCAAGCTTCCGGGGGAGGAGGTACCGCTGACTCCCGAGGGCACAGTCTCAACTGTGGAGGCTCGAAAGGCCACAACGGTCCTTACTGAGGTTGATATTTGGAATCGCAGCTTGTTTTCAGTTCGCTGCGACGTTTTTTAGAGAGCCACTAGGTCAATGGACTTCCAGGCGGGAACGTTTTTGTTCATTTCAAGTCGCCCATAGAGGGCGAAACTTTTGTCTAATTTATTTCTAATTAAGTAAGAGAGGTTTTGGACTTTTTCGAGAGTCCATTCCGTCGGATTCAACCCGAATTTGCTGAGATCAGTTTGTAATTTAAGAAGTGTGTTTTGCTGGTGATTCATAATTCGTTTCCTTAGTTAAAGTTGACGAATTCCCTGTATTGCAACCGAACGGCCAACTCAGGAGTACTCCAAATCAAAATAATCGATAGAAGAACAATGACATCCCTTGAGTTGTCCTTTGGGGTGGACTAACTTCTTGGATATGAGACGAAACAGATTTTTGGAATATTTGGTGGTGCAGGTCCTTGTGATCGCGGCCGTGATGCTAATTTTTGCGGTTATTAAGAACAAGCAGATCGCGGCAACTATCGCCGGCGTTTTATTTGTGGTGATGCCAATCTCCTTAATGGCCTGGGAGCACAAAAAAGAAGGCTTTCAGGAAATGACTTGGTTTGCCGGAATGTTGCAGTTCTGGGTGATCTTTGCGCTTCCTATATTGGGTATCAGACTCTTGAACTGGGGAGTGCCCTTTGATCAGCTCTTTTTCTGGGGAATTCCAGGGCCGTTGTTACACAGCTGGTCGAGTAAATCCTACATGGTGATGATGTTAGTTACGGCCATTCGATGGTGGCGGGTTGACCGATGAAAAGCAGCCAGCTGCTGCGTTGTCGGGCTTAGTCCTCACTCCGACGGGCCTCCAGCCCGCCTGCGTTGCGGGTAAGCCCTCCGCCTTGCATCTGACTGCTTTTGATCGGTCGAGAGTGGTTTTGGGGATGGGAGCGGGCTCGGGCTCGGGGCCGGGTGCAGGAGCAGGTGCGGGGAGTAAAATGCGGGGTTTTAAAATAAAAAAGCCGGGGGATGCCCGGCTTTTTTAGTTTCCAAAAGGAACCCTATTCTAATTTAAGACCTAATTAGATCTCGAAAGGAACTGGAGAGATAGCTTCTGCTCTGTGGAAAGAGTCGTAAGCGTCAGTACCAGATGGCAATAGAGCCAAGTTACGAGCTTTTTTAACTGCTGCAGCTACACGTTTTTGTTGAGCTACGGACAATTTAGAGATGCGAGATGGAGTGATTTTGCCACCGTCACCGATAAAACGAGTCAAAGATGCTGGATCTTTGTAATCGAATACGTGGTCGCCAGAGAATTCTTGTCTATATTTGCTACGAGTTGTCTTTTTCATGAGTAACCTCTTTTTGAGTTCCTTTTGGTTTGCGAGTTAATGGGTGTACAAGAAAAAAGAGTTGCCATCAAGTGTCTTTTTACTTTATATCCTTGTTTCTTGTTTGCGGCGTCCCTATTGAATTTCAGGAAAGAATCCTGGGGTCGGGCGGCGCTGACCTCGACTTGTAGCTAGTAGGAGCACGTAATGAGCAAATGTGAAATCACTGGAAAAGGCCCAGTTGTAAAAAACTTGGTATCTCACTCCAACATCAAAACTAAAACAACTGCACAACCAAATGTTCAGAAAAAACGCATCTTTAGCCGTTCTTTGAACTCTATGGTTCGCTTGAACATCGCAACTTCTGCGCTTCGTGACATGGAACACGTTGGCGGTTTTGATGCATATATCTTGGGTGCTAACGACGCGACTCTTTCTAAAAGAGCGATGGCAGTTAAGATGAGAATCAAAAAGAAAATCTCTTCTAAGAAATAATCGAGGCTGACAAATGAAATTGAAAATCAAAAAAGGCGCAACTGTACAAGTTATCTCTGGCTCTGACAAAGGTAAGAAGGGCACAGTTTTGGCTGTAGACGCTAAAGCGATGAAAATCAGCGTTCAAGGTGTGAAAGTTCAAACACACTACGATAAAAAAGATGGTCTTTTGAAAAAAGAAGGCTTCATCGATTATTCTAACGTTAAATTGGTTGAAGCAGCTGCTGCTAAAAAGCCAGCTAAAAAAACAGCTAAACAAAAGTCCACGTAGGCAATTCCTTCCCGGGATAAAGCCTAAATTTGGTCTCTAGGGTGATCTCTTCGTTTTAGTCTCCTACATAGCTGCGTAAAATTAAGTTGGATTCAGGACACACTGTTGACACAGGCCCTGAGTCCCAACTTCTAGAACAGGAGAGCAGCTTGATTAAAAGAGACCAAACTACAGTGGAAAAATACAAGAAAGCACTGGTCGCTATGGCGATGCCAGTGCTTTTTTTTTCGTCCCTAGCTTACGCTGATATCGGCGATGCTATGGTTCTCTGTAAGCATAACAAAACTGTTCGTACTCTTCGCGTCGAAACGGGATCTGATTCCAAGTGTAAAGCTATTTACACAAAACAAGGAGTCGATCAGACTATTGGTTCATCTGGTGATGTAAATACTTGTTCTGAAGTTATCGCCGGAGTCAGAAAGACGTTGGAAGAAGCTAAGTGGAACTGCCGCGACGTAAAAGAAGCGCGATCCTCTACAGTTATTTCCGTCGAATAGTACGCTCTTCTTAAAAAAGAGCGCGAAGGAGAATGTTATGAGTTCGGAGCTGGTAGTTGCGGTAGCGCAAATGACCTCCATCGATGACGTCGATGCGAACCTGATGCAAATCGAAGCGCTCTTGGAAGACATCTTTAAATCTCACAAACCACGTTTGGTGGGGTTCCCAGAAAATTGCCTCTACATGCGAGTGAAAGAGGGTGAAAAAATCCACGGATTTCCTCTGGATCACGAGGCCTTTCATAAAGTCGCAGCCTTAGCTAAAAAATACGATACACATCTGCATTTGGGATCAGTGCCTTTGCAGCTTGAAGGTCACTTGTACAACTCATCGGTGTTGGTTACTCCCAAAGGAGAAGTGAAATCGACTTATCAAAAATTGCATTTATTCGACATTCACCTTGAAGGCCAAAAGCCGATTCGTGAATCTGATGTTTTCCGTCATGGTCAACGTCCTAGTGTGATTGAAGTCGATGGTTGGAAAATCGGTGAAACGATTTGTTACGACATTCGCTTTGCTGAATTGTTCTCTCAATATGCTCGCAAAGAAGTTGATTTGATCATGGTCCCTGCGGCCTTCCTTGTGAAAACAGGGGAAGCACATTGGGAAATCTTACTGCGCGCGCGTGCCATTGAGAGTCAGTCTTATTTAATGGCGAGTGCTCAAGGCGGAACTCACCAAGGAATCAACGGGGGAGTGCGTGAAACGTACGGCCACAGTTTGATTATTGACCCATGGGGAGCGATCATTGGCCAAGTAGAGAAGCGTTCAATCGGTTATTCAGTGATGACTCTTACCAAAGAGCGAATTGACGGAGTTCGTCGTCAAATCCCAATGAAGTACCACAGACGGCTTCCAGTTGCCTAAATCAGCAGAATTCTGCACAATTTTCTGGTGACATCTTTCTCAATTAGTTTTTAAATGCGCGTTGAACACAAGCGCAGGGAACGGGGTAATCATGATCCGTCTTTTCTTGGTTTCTGTTTTGATGACTTCCTTTTTTGCTGCAAATGCACATGCCGAGGAAGTGATGGCTGGTGCCGTTCGCGATGAAAGCAAAGAAGCTGAATTGGCGCAACGAGCGAAAAAACGTCTGTATCCAGGCGGCCGCGATGAGGGTGACTTGAAGGTACAAGCTCAAGTGACAAATCCAACGCGTAAACTAGCTCCTCAAGCAGAAATTCAAAACGAAGAACCTGCCGAAGAATAAAGCTAAGTTTGAGACTGATAAAAAAAGGTCCAAGGCAACAAAGCCGTTGGACGTTGTTTATCAGTCGGTAGGAGATTCTATGGTGTACGATCATTTGCCGGAAGGTGTAACTCGCGAAACGATGGACTGTGACGTTCTGATCGTGGGTGGTGGTTCTGCAGGTTTGTCTTGCGCACTTCATTTACAAAACCAAATCAATCAACACAATGAAGACGTGGCATCTGGAAAAAAACAGGGCCAACCTATTCCGGAACAAATGATCGTTGTTATCGAAAAGGCTTCTGAAGTGGGCGCACACAGCTTGTCTGGTGCGGTTCTAAACCCAGTGGCTCTTCGTCAGCTGGTTCCAAACTTCAAGGATGAGGGCTGTCCTCTTGAGTCTGAAGTTAAAAAAGATGCCGTTTACTATCTAGGTACTGATTACTCTTTCAAACTTCCTATCACTCCTCCGCCATTTCATAACGAAGGTAACTACATTGTTTCGGCAAGTAAGTTGAACCGTTGGTTGGGTACTAAGTGTGAAGAAAAAGGGATCAATATTTTCCCAGGTTTCGCTGCAGTTGAAGCTTTATACGAAGGTAACAAAATCGTTGGAGTTCGCACGGGCGACAAGGGTCGTGACAAAAACGGAAATCCAAAAGGGAATTTCGAGCCAGGTTTGATTTTGAAATCGAAAGTGACTGTGTTTGCCGAAGGGACACGCGGTTCATTGTTCAAAAAAGTAACAGAGAAACTGAAACTTCGCGAAGGCAAAAATCCTGAAGTCTTTGAAGAAGGTGTGAAAGAAATCATCCAGATGCCGGCGGGAACTGTTGAAGCGGGTCAGGTGATCCACACAATGGGTTTCCCTTTAAGCAAATCCATCGGTGGTACATTCATTTACACATTGCCTGAAGATAAAATCATTGTGGGCTTAGTGGCATACTTGGACACAAATGATCCATTGCTTGACCCACACCGTGAACTTCAAAAATTGAAAACTCATCCGTTCATGCAGAACATGCTTAAAGGCGGTAAAGTTATCGCTTACGGTGGTAAAACGTTGCCTGCGGGGGGCTGGTATTCAATGCCTAAACTTTACGGTGATGGCTGGATGGTTATCGGTGACTCGGCTTCGATGGTCGACGTTAAGAAACTTAAAGGTCTGCATCTGTCAATGAAAGCCGGTATGTCGGCTGCTGAAACGATCGTCGAAGGCTTGGCTGCTGGCGCTGAGTTCAATGAATCCGTGACTAAGGCTTACGAAACCCGCATCGAAAACAGCTTCGTTAAAAAAGACCTATGGGCTGTCAGAAACTTCCACCAGGCGCTTTCTAAGGGGATGATCGAGGGTATGCCTTTGATCGCCCTTCAAGAGATCACAGGGGGCCGTGGCCTGCAGGATCCTATGCCTGTCGAGCACGTGGACGCGGCAACAACTAATAAGGTTGTTGAGGTTTGGGGACCTAATGGCTTTGAGGAGCAATTAGAACAACTTCCAAAACCAGATGGTCAACTGTTCTTTGATAAGCTTTCTAGCGTTTATTTGACGGGGACAATGCATGATGAGGACTCTCCTAATCATCTAATCCTTAAAGATGGGGATATCTGTCGCTCAGTATGTGAGCCTCAGTACAAATCACCATGTAATCATTTCTGCCCGGCCGCTGTTTACGAGATGGTGCCGTCTACAAAAGAGGCAGGCAAGAAAGACCTACAAATCAATTATACCAACTGTATTCACTGTAAGACTTGTGATATTAAGTGCCCATTCGAAAACATCGAGTGGACGGTGCCAGAAGGTGGCGGCGGACCACAATATCGCGAGGTCTAACCGGTTGTAGTCAATGGGTGGGCCTGGCGGTACAGGAAGTGGGGCGAGGGACCCTGCTTTCTTAACCAACAGAAAGGCCCAACCCCATGGCAGAATTTTTCGCGTCAACAGCACGCGGTCTCGTAGATCCTCTAGAACAAGAACTTAAAGATTTAGGTCTGAACGTAAAAGGCAAAACTGCCGGCGGCGTTTACTTTGAAAGCAACTGGGAAGGTTGTTACAAAGCGAATCTTCACTCTCGCATGGCAAGCCGTATCTTGAAACCGATCCAAGACTTCTTCGCCTACCAACCTGAAGAATTGTACGCGCAAATCCTGCGCCACGATTTCACAAAATACATTAAACCGAACCAAACATTGAGCATCGACGTTTCTGTTGGGGATTCCAAAATGAACGACCAACGGTTTATCGCGATGAAAATCAAAGATGCTATCGTGGACCAATTCCGTGATAAATTTGGTGTTCGTCCTGACGTTGATAACCACAACCCAGCACTTCGTGTTGTGGTTCGTTGCGTGAAAAACCAGTTTAACGTCTCTATCGATACTTCAGGTGATTCATTGTTTAAACGTGGTTACCGCAAAGACGTAGGGGATGCTCCCTTGAAAGAAAACTTGGCGGCAGGTTTGATCAAGCTTTCTGACTGGGATGGTAAAACTCCACTAGTGGATTTCATGTGCGGTTCTGGAACATTCATGATCGAAGCTGCAATGATGGCTAAGAACATCGCCCCAGGTATTAACCGTAAACGTTTTGGTTTCATGAACCTTTTGAACTTCGAGAGCGAAACTTGGGACAAAGTTGTTGATGAAGCTATCGCGGGTGAGAAAGAAGAAATCGATTTCAAATTCTATGCATATGATATCGATAACAAAGTTATCAAATCTGCTAAAGAAAATGCGAAAGCCGCTGGCGTTGACGACGTGATTGAATTCAGAAAAGAATCAGTTGCGACGGTGGAGCCACCCGTAGAAAAAGGTTTGATCATCATCAATCCTCCATACGGTGCGCGTATCGGTGACGAAGACAATCTTCGCGATGTTTACCGTGACCTCTCTTTCACTTTGAAACACAGATTCAAAGGTTGGGATGCTTGGATTCTTTCCGGGAATAAAGATTTGATCGCGGATTTGAAATTGAAATCCACTCGCAAACATTTCGTGTTCAACGGCAATATTGAATGCCGTTTCTTGAAATACAGCATGTTCTAGTGTGTGGTCCCAACATGTTTGAATGGCGGCAAGCAAGCTTGTCGCCATTTTCATTTCAAAGGAGATTTTATGAAACTACTTATGGTGACACTGGCTCTGGTTCTTCCTGCGATGGCTTTGGGCGCGGTGAAAGATGTTAAAGAGTACCGTACCTATGATTGCCAAATCACGGGTAATGGTGGTGGCGCTCACTATGTGACGGGTTATTTCATGAGTATCTCTATCGATGACCATATCGGTCAGTTCTTTCAAGAGCGTTTTGAATTAGATGGTTCACAAATTCAATTGCAAGTTTTGATCGAGGAAACCAAAAAAACTCCGGTGGATGGGTCAGTGATCGTCTTGCAAAATTTGAAAGTCGACGACGAAGAAACGTCAGTCGAAAAGACTGTGAAGTCGGTTGAAAAGGCATCGACTACCAACGGAGACTTTGCTTCAATCTGCAAAATCATGAAGTAAGACAAGCGCCCACGGGGCGCTTTCTTTTAGCAAAAAGTGATGGTACTCGAAGGGGACCCTTCCTCCTGGAAGTAAGTACTGAAGTAAAATAAGTTGGTGTTGAGTTTGATTATTAGATCGAAAGAATGATCAAAGCCCTGTTTCGTCCCCGAAGATCTTAGTTGTCCGCACCCTGATTCTTCACACGAGAAAGAGCGATTGGAAGACCCCTCCTGTAGGACTGGGTAACATCACCCTATGGACGATAATCGGGAGCTGCAAAGGCGCTATCTCACCATATTTAATTCTAAGATTATCGGAATTCTTTCCACCAATGATCATGGCGAGATTTTGGATGCGAACGATTGCTTCTTAGAGATGATCGGTTACTCGCGGCAAGACCTGGAGCAGCGAAAGTTGAACTGGAAAGTTTTAACTCCGCCTGAGCTTGTGCAAGAAAGTTTAGAATTTCAAAAAAAGCTGCTCGCTCATCCGGGCACCTCGATTTCATTCGAAAAAGAGTACTTCAGAGCTGGAAGCCATTAATAACAATTTAGAAAGCAGGGTAGAAGCCCGCACTCAGCAGTTGGCGGAGTCCGAAGCTTTCTTGCTGGGAATCATTGAGAATATGCCTTCCATGGTTTTCGTCAAAGATGCTGAAAACTTGGCATTCGTGCGGTTGAATCGGGCCGGGGAAAAATTGCTAGGCATTTCCAGAGAAGAATTTATTGGTAAGACGGACTATGACTTTTTTTCGAAAGACTTGGCAGAGCATTTTCGAGGGATTGATCGCCAAGTTTTGAATGGTGAAATACCTCACGCAATAACTGAAGACGAGCTTCCCACCAGAAATGGGATTCGACTTATTCACACGATTAAAATTCCGATTCGGGATAAAGCGGGGCGCGCTCAATATTTATTGGGAGTCACACAAGATATTACGGAGCGTGTTCAACTGGAGCGTCAACGGGAAGATTTAGTTCGCGCTCAGGCTGAAAAAGAAGCTGCTGAAGCGCGAGTTCAACAGGAGAAGTTTGTTTCTGAATTAACTTTTGAGCTGTCTCAATCCATCGAACTGAAGGATATGTTGCGTACTTTTAGCTCTAAAGTCATTCCGATGTTGGCAGATATTTGTACGATAGAAACAATCGATGAAGAGGGTATGGATTATTTAACTGTCGAAGTTCGTGGAGTTAATAAAGATGAAGAAGAGTTAGTAAGGCGTTGGCGGGCAGAAAATTTACCAAAATGGGATTCCGAATTTGGAGGCCCGGTGCATATTCGCTCTGGAAAAACTATTATCGTCAACGGTTTAGATACAATCGGTGAGCATATCGGAAAGCACTACAACGTCGAAATCGATATCAAGGGAGGCGAGGTTCTGTCGAAGTCCTTCATGGTTGTTCCCTTGATGGCAAGAAACCGCAAGCCACTGGGCATCGTAAGCTTTGTATCTTCCGTTTCAAAAAGACGGTACGGCGAAAGAGATCAAACCCTGGCGGAAGAAATTTGTTCACGCTTGGCCGTTTTGATCGAAAATTCGCGGCTGTATGACCGCGCTCAAGATGCCAGTCGTGCGAAGTCTGATTTCCTGGCAAACGTCAGTCACGAAATTCGCACTCCCTTGGGAGCGATGTTGGGTTTTGCCGACATTTTGAAAGACGATGGGCATTTGACGACTGAACAAAAGCATTCCGTGGATACCATTCTTCGCAATGGGCATCAGCTCCTAAAAATAGTAAATGAAATCTTAGATATTTCAAAAATCGAATCTGAAAAAATTGAAATTGAAAACATCCCCTTTGGAGCGCGGGAGCTTTTAGAGGACGTGACTCATTTATTGCGTGGTCAAGCGGAGGAAAAGGGTATCGATCTGCGCTTAAAAATGGGAAATGTGCGGGACGTATTGATTTCAGATCCCAGTCGCATTCGTCAGATTTTAATCAACATGGTGGGCAACGCTATAAAGTTCACCGAACAGGGATATGTTGAGTTGAGGGCGGATGCGATTCCCAATGGTCCACCCGGGAGATTCATTTTGCAATTTAGCGTTAAAGATACCGGCATTGGAATTACTAAGGAACAGCGGGGCCATCTGTTTCAACCATTTTCCCAGGCCGATAGTTCGATGACACGTCGATTTGGGGGGACAGGATTGGGACTTTTCCTGTCACGAAAGCTTGCGCGCTTGTTGGGTGGAGACATCACTTTTAACAGTGTTCCTGGAAAAGGCAGTGAGTTCACCGTTACGGTTATGGCTCATGCGGTCTTTCATGCCGGAGCAGGCGATACGCACAAGCCAGGGGCTCACCATGCAGAGGACTGCCTGCCAGCGGCTCGGGGAGGAAAAATACTAGTGGTTGATGATGCCTCCGATAACCGCGAGTTGTTCAAACGATATTTGCAAAAGGCCGGCATCGCAACGAGTGATATTGAAATGGCTGAAAATGGTGAGGAGGCTTTAAGGAAAACGTCCTCGACAACTTATCGTCTGATTTTAATGGATATTCAGATGCCTAAGATGGATGGCTTTCAGACTTTACAAGAGCTTCGATCCCGAGGTTATGTGGCACCTGTAATTGCGCTAACCGCCCATGCGATGAAGGGGGACCGAGAAAAATGCCTAGAGGCTGGGTTCGATGGATACTTGCAAAAGCCTCTTAAGCGAGAGGCTTTGCAAGAAGTGTTAAACCAAGAATTTTAGAATGGTTTTGTGATAGCTAGGATTGCGGCTGTTGTGCCCAAACCGAAAAGCAGGATCGCGATAGGCCAGCCGATGTGGCCTTTGCGCTTAACGATGGAAATCGCTGCGCCCATTAGAACCCAGATGCCAAGTTTAGCTAAAGCCCAACCTGGAAGTTGTTTCATCAAGCCCATTTTCCCAAGCATGCCCATGCCGCCCAAAAGCAAAAGCATCAAGCCCAAGCCATGAGTGGCAAAGCCCATCATGCGAGCCTTTGCCGTCAAGGTAACTCCGGCATAAGCAGTTACCAGTAAGCCGCCAAAGCCAAAGAACAAAGTAATCAAGCCCAGCATGTGAATGATTTTGTAAAATTCGTAAGTCATATGTGATCCTCTATTCCTCATTAAGGCCCAAGTGTTTTACCACGCGAGCAAGTTCTTTTCTAATGCGAGTCAGTTGCGACAGATTCGCCAGTGTTTTTAGTGAATCGCGAAGTGGCTCAATCGGATAACCACCGTAGGCTCCCGGTTGCGTGATATCTGATGTGATACCAGAGCGACCGGCGATGATAACTTTGTCACAGATCGTAATATGATCTGAAACAGCGGCATCTCCCCCGAACATACAGTTGCTGCCAATTTTGCTGGAGCCAGCGACTTTAAAGCCGGCTGCCATCACGTTGTTTTGACCAATTACGACGTTGTGAGCGATGTGACAGAAATTATCCATCTTTGTCCCACGACCTACGCGTGTTTCAGTCAAAGCAGCGCGATCAATTGCGCAATTTGCACCGAGCTCAACATAATCTTCAATTACGACTTTGCCAATCTGTGGAATCTTCTTATGGGTGCCATCTTTTGTTGCGGCAAAGGAAAAACCGTCCGCGCCAATGGTTGTATGCGGGTGGAATTCGCAATGCGCTCCAATTTCGCAGTATGCCCCGATGAAAACCTGGGGGTGCAAGATTGTTAATGCGCCGACTTGCGCATAGGCCTCGACTGTGACCTGGGCTCCGATGGTGGCGCCGTCACCAATACGGGCGTGTTCACCAATCACTGCAAAGGGACCTACGGAAACATTTTGTCCTAGGTGCGCAGTCGGGTGGATGAAAGCTTGTGGATGGATTTTAGTCTCTTGATTAAAGCGATTCATCTTGCCATCGAATAGGGGCAGTATGGTGGCCATCGCAAGTTGAACACTGTGGGTAATAAAGAATGTCGATTTAGAATCCGTCGGCAAGGTCAGGGCTTTATGCGCAACGATGATGGGAGAGCTTGCTTTCAAAGCTTTTTCCAACTGATCCGGTTTGGATACAAAGACCAAACTTTCGGAGTCGGCCAAATCTGGAGGAAGAACTTTTTTAGCGATGGATTCTTTGGAACCAGATGAATAGGTTACGTCGGGTGATTGAAGAGTATAAATAACGTCTGCTGTAATCATAGTGATGCCTCGCGCTAACATTTTCCCAGTATTTTTTTGATGTCAAGTCACTGGGTGATAGTATAAGTCTCATATACATAAACACGTTTCGATCATTTCTCACCTTTAAATTTAGAGAGGAATTGAGATGGCTAAAAAGGCAGCAAAAAAGGAAGCACCTGCGGCAAAAGCAAAGAAAACTGCTAAGCCTGCAGCGAAACCTGCCGCTAAGGCAGCTAAGGCTGCTCCTAAGGCCGCAAAACCTGCGGCTAAACCAGCCGCGAAATCGGCACCAGCTAAACCCGTAAAGCCAGCAGCGAAAACTGCCAAGGCAGCACCGACTGCGGCGCCTGCTCCTGCAAAAGCAGCAAAAGCGGCCGCTGAAAAGCCAGAGAAAAAGCCTGCAAAGGCCGCAGCTCCGGTTGAAGCAGCTGTAGAGGCTCCGAAAAAAGAAAAGAAAGTTAAGATCGACAAGACCGGTTTGTCGGAAGATCAAGTTAAATGGCATGAGCTTCACGAAAAGTACAAAGGTACAAAAGCTCCGTCTTACAATATTGGGAATCAATATGAAGCTAAGACACCTGTTGAACACAAAATCTTTGGTTGGGGATACATCCTTTCTAACGAATATGACCGCCTTGAGGTCCTATTTGCAGATGGAAAGCGCATGCTAATCAGCAACCGCAAATTATCTTAAAGCGGGTGGTGAAATGGGCCCAACTGAATTCATTGGGTCTTTTCGCCTCGCATTTCGACGTTTTTGACCAGCCTTGTAAATGCCATCTCGGGCAGAATTCTATTGCAAGGCCCCGCAATCTGACCTAGAAATTTACCTACATGGCAAAAGACGATTTAGTACAAATTGACGGAAAAGTGATCGACGCCCTAGCTGGGGGTCTTTATAAGATCGAACTCGAAAACAAGGCGATCATCAACGCAAAGCTTTGCGGTAAGATGAGACGTTTTAATATTCGTGTGGTTGTGGGTGACCGTGTGAGCGTAGGGGTTTCTCCTTACGATCCTACTCATGGTCTGATCATGTTCCGTCACAAATAAGATTTATCTTCTAAAACTCCAATAAATCTAGAGGTTCTATGGATCAGGCTCTTCAGAGTTATTTGGCTCGTATTGTCCCAACAGTTCCAGCAAGTTCAGCACAAGCTGTTATCGAACTTGCAGCGGAAGGGGCTACGGTTCCATTCATCGCACGTTACCGTAAAGAGAAAACGGGCAATTTGGACGAAGTTCAAATTCGCAACGTTATCGAAGGTCACGAAACTTACAACGAAATCGTGAAGCGTAAAGCTTTCTTGATCAAAGAGATCGGGGAGCAGAACAATCTCACGGCCGAAGTCCAAAAGCGTATCGAGCTTTCCTGGGACTTGGGCGAGTTGGAAGAAATCTACAAACCATTCAAAAAGAAAAAGAAAACCAAAGCTACGATCGCTCGCGAAGCTGGTTTGGAACCTTTGGCGAATTGGATTTGGGACATGGGTCACGGCAAGTTGAAAGACTCCGAGACTATGGAAATGAAAGCGAAAGCTTTCTTAAACCCAACTGCCAAAATCGTGACTTACGAAGAAGCGCTTAAGGGCGCACAAGATATCATCGTCGATAAAATCGCCAATGATGCTGAACTTCGTGCAATGGTTGCTAAAAACTACCATGAAAACGGTCGCATTATTTCTAAAGCGGCTAAAGGCTACAAAGCGAACTCTAAATACGAAATGTACAAAGAGTTTGAAGAGCCCGTTAAACCTTTGATGGATGCTAAAAACAATCACCGCTACCTGGCGATGAGACGTGGTTGGCAGGAAGAAGAGCTTACTCTTGACGTTAAAGGTGATGACGAAGCGATCTTGAAGTCCTACGAAAACTTCGCGACTTCAACACCTGACAACGCGATTGGTGAGTACTTGAAGCAGTCGGCTCGTTTGGCATTGAACGTTTACGTTCTTCCTTCGGTGGTGAATGAAGTTCACCGTCTGTTGAAAGAAAAAGCGGATCAAGACGCGATCACAGTATTTGCTGAAAACGTTCGTAAACTATTGTTGGCTTCTCCATACGGTTCAAAATGCGTATTGGGTGTCGACCCTGGTTTGCGTACAGGTTGTAAAGTGGCGTTGATTGATAAATCAGGCGCTTTCATCTCTCACACAGTTCTTTACACTTTGGGCGACGATGCTGAACGCAAAGCTAAAACTTTGTTCTCAGAGGTGATGAAGCAAGTTCAAATCGAAGCGATCGCGGTTGGTAACGGTACTGCGGGTCGTGAGACGGAATCTTTCTTGCGCAAAATCTTGAAAGATCTTGGTAAAAACATTCCTGTGGTGATGGTTTCTGAATCTGGTGCCTCTGTGTACTCGGCTTCCGACATCGCTCGTGAAGAGTTCCCAGATCTAGATTTAACGGTAAAAGGTGCGATCTCTATAGCGCGTCGTTTGCAAGATCCATTGGCGGAACTTGTGAAGGTCGATCCTAAATCTATCGGTGTTGGTCAGTACCAACATGACGTGAACCAATCTCAATTGAAAAAATCTTTGGAAGCGGTGGTTGAGTCTTGCGTGAATAACGTAGGGGTTGATGTCAATACAGCTTCTGCAGCGTTACTTTCTCACGTGGCGGGTATCGGTCCTGCATTGGCGAAAGGTATCGTTGAAGCTCGTAAAAAATCTTTGTTCTCAGACCGTTCAGAACTTTTGAAAGTTCCTAAGTTCTCGGCAAAAGTTTACGAGCAGGCAGCTGGTTTCTTGCGTATTCCAGGTGGTAAGCAAGTTTTGGATTCTACGGGTATCCATCCTGAGCGTTATCAAGCTGTGACTGATATGGCGAAAGACCTTGGTGTTTCTTTGTCTGAAGTTATTGGTGAAGGTGCCAAGAAGCTTGTCGCACAAAGAACTAAATGGGCTCAGCTCGTGGGTGAGTTCACTTTTGACGACATCGTGAAAGAGCTTGAAAAACCAGGACGTGACCCTCGTGATCCGTTCAAAGTTTTCCAATACCGCGATGACATCATGGAAGTGAAAGACCTTAAAGAGGGCATGATCTGCCCAGGTATCGTAACGAACGTCACGAATTTCGGTGCCTTCGTAGATATCGGTGTTCACCAAGATGGTTTGGTTCATATTTCCGCACTTTCTCACAAGTTCGTGGATGACCCTCGTAAAGTGGTAAATCCAGGTGACCATGTTTCTGTGAAAGTTTTGAAAGTGGACACTGTGAAGAACCAGATTTCATTAACGATGAAAATGGACGATGCTGTCGAAGCTTCTTCGGCTTCTCGTGGTGAAAGACCTCCACAACAACGTGGCGCTTCGGCGACAAAAGGTTCTGGTAAATCACAAGTAGGTCAGGGTGTTTCTCGTCCAATGAACAGCACTCCGGCGAAACCAGGCAACCCGTTCAACAATCCGTTCGCGGCTTTGATGAACACTCCGACAAAAAAATAACAAAGGGGCTAACATGGCAGCAAAAGGCAAATCTAGAAAAGGTATCCGTCACAGAAAAAAACGCATTTTGACTAAAAAGCGTATGTACAGAGCGAAAATCCGTAAGTAGTTAACGTCAGTTAATGAAGCGCATTTAAGCTAAGAAAGGCCGGGGGTGACCCGGCTTTTTTTTTGGAGTCTTTCGTGCAAAGACTTGTCATTGTTAATTGTCAAAGTCGGGCCCTGGGCCCAAGTTTCTGTAGCTAAATCATGTTATCTTTTTCCGATGAAGCTGTTGAGACCCCTAAAAAAAATCACTGGAAAAGATTTTATCAACAAACTAAGCCGAGATGACATCTTTGAGATGTCGGCTTCCCTGTCTTTTTATACGGCCTTGTCCTTGGCGCCACTTTTGGTTCTGCTTTTGACGTTCGTGGCGATCATGAATCAAAGCTTCCGAGAGGAGATTTTAACCCAGATAAACTTATTATTTGGAACCTCCTCATCGCAGATTTTAGAAGAGATTGCAAAGAATGTGGAGTCTCAACCTGATGTCCGAGATTTAGCGGGGATTCTGGGTATTATCACTTTGCTGTTTTCGGCCGGAGCCATTTTCGGCGAACTTCGGATGTCTTTGAATAAAATTTTTGAAGTGAAAATAGATTATAAAAAATTGGAAGAAGAAACTTTTCTGCAATCGGTTGGAACCTTCATGAAAACCAAACTGTTCAACATGGGAATGGTTCTGACATTTGTTTTTATCTCTATTATTTCGTTGGTTGTATCATCAGTACTATCTCTTTACCTAACCGGGACAGATGCGGTTATTGGCCAAATTTTAAACTTTGTGGTTTCGCTGCTGATCTTTGGTTTGCTGTTCAGTGCAATTTATTATTTTCTTCCTCAAGTCCAAGTTCGCTTAAAGGTTGCGATCACCTCGGGTTTCATCACAGCCTTTATGTTTTCAGTTGGAAAAGGTCTGATCGGACTTTATATGGGGCAAAGTGCGGTTGCGTCTTTGTACGGGGCGGCCGGCTCGTTCATCGTTTTATTGTTATGGGTTTATTATTCCTCCGCCGTGATTTTTCTCAGTGCGGAAGTAGCTAATGAAATTAATAAGGAGGAAAGACATGAAGAAGGTCTTCAGGGCGTTCGGTAGAGTTCATAAAGCAGTATGGATTGTATTGATCGTTCTTATCGCAGTTCGCCTGGCCCTGCCATATGGAATCAAGTACGGAATTAACTGGTACATGGGCAATAAGATGGAGAACTATAAAGGTCACATCGAAGATTTCGATTTGGCTTTATATCGTGGCGCTTATCAAATTCAAGATTTGAAAATTTGGGAAAAAAAGAAAAGCCCGAAACAGGCATTGGTCTCCGTCAAAGAAATCGATCTTTCCTTGGCATGGCGTGGAATTTTCGCCGGCAAGCTTTTGGGGGATTTGAATGTTGATGGCATGAAGCTTGATCTGGTCGACAGTGAAGATAAGAAAAAGAAAGACATGGGCACCGGAGAGGATTGGAAAACTGTTGTTGGCAAACTAATTCCCATAGAACTTGAGTCTTTCAGACTAGTGAACAGTGAAGTTCATTTATACAACAATGACTTTAAGGTCCCTGTGGACGTGGTGGTTGATCGCATTATGCTGTCAGCTACTAATATTAAAAACACGGACAATAAGAAGGAACTGTTGCCGAGCACGATGGAGGCCTCAGCTCGCTTGCAAAAAAGTGGAACGGTGACAGCGGGTGCAAAGTTGAATTTGTTGTCGAAAGCTCCGGCGGTGGAATCTAAATTTTCTATCGAAAAATTAGATGTCACTAAGCTTAATGATTTTTTCAAAGGTTATGGGCCCTTTACTTTTACGTCGGGTTCATTCAGTCTTGTTGGTGAAGTTAGTACCCGCGATAATCGTATCAAAGGTTACGTGAAGCCTTTCTTTGAAAATTTGGATGTCATTGATCCTAACGAGAAATATGACTCACCAAAAAGATTCTTTTTTGAGACAGGGTTGGCTCTGAGCAATTTGATCCTTAGAAATTCTGACAACAAAACAGTAGCCACCACTGTGGAATTTGAGGGCGCGATGAAGGGACCGGATATTAATTCCTGGGATGCCTTCTGGGGATCTTTAAGAAATGGATTTGTCGAAGCTTTGAAAAAGACTTTGGATAATACTATTTCTATTAAAGACGTTCCGAAAAAGAAGTAGTCAAGAAAGCGGAGTTCTTTAATAAAAAAGGCGGAGAGATTCCGCCTTTTTTATTTCCCCCTAGTGGACAAAGTGTGTCCGTACCTTTTAGTGGGCGTGTTTGGGATGTTCGCGACGTTGTTCGCCGAGACCCAGGACAGAAGTATCTTGGGGACCTTTTGCGAACTCTTTAATCATTTCTCGGCTGAATGCCGGGATGTCTGCGGGCTTACGGCTGGTAACCAGTCCGTTATCGACCACGACTTCGTTATCTTCCCATTCTCCGCCAGCATTGATGATGTCTGTGCGTATAGATGAATAACTTGTCACGCGTTTGCCACGCAGAACGCCTGTTTCAATCAACGTTTGAGGGCCGTGGCAGATAGCTGCAATGGGTTTGCCTTGGTCCACAAAGCCTTGAACAAATTGAACAACGCCTTCTTCGTCACGGAGCTTGTCGGGGTTTATAACGCCACCTGGAAGCATCAGAGCATCATAGTCGTCGGAACTTGCGACATTGATCGCAACGTCAACCTTAAGGGGTTTTGCCCAATTGCCTTTTTCCCAGCCTTTGATATCTCCGGAATTAATGGAAACAATTTCGACTTTGGCGCCGGCTTCTTCGAGGGCTTTTTTAGGTAGTAATAATTCAGATTGTTCAAAGCCGTCAGCTGCGAGGATTGCAACGTTCTTGCCTTCTAGCTCTTTACTCATAATCTTCCTCCTTGAATGAGCCTTAATGATTAGGCCTGACCAAGGAGGATGCAATTTACAGACAGGAATCGTGTCGAATAACAGGTCTACTCCAACAACGTCGGAGTGCTTATTATTTTGCGCGGCAATTTACAAAGACGGGTGCTTGTTGGGAACCCAAAGTCATAGTCAAAACTTGAGTGTCACCTGGGATCATATTGCGAACTGCGGCCGCAAAGCCTTCGCCGGCATTTACGACTGTCGTGGAGCCCGCATCTAGGATGGAAACTTGGGAAGACGCGTAAGAGATAGTTACACCTCTCTGACCTTTTTCTTTGCGAATCGTCAGTGGAGTTTCACCTTGTTGTTCGAAGTCAACTGTACCGATTGTTACATCGTTTTCGAAGGACTTTACGCTCGCGCCCATGATCTTGCCACCGATTTGACAAACGATGCTATCCACTTGGATTTCGCCGATGCTTGGCAATGAGCGAGCCGCCAGTACTTCCGTCGTTTCGTCTAACTTCCATCTGCTAGCAATATCCAATGCAAGAGGGGAGTTGTCGCGAATGGTTGGGTCGATGTAAAGCTTGATCAGGCCTTGAACCGCATCGTTTTGGGCAATAAGGGCTGGCAATTGCTGGCCCAGAGCCTTACGAACGGCAGGAACATTTTCTTTGCAAGTTTCGATGACTTTTTCAATTTCAGCTGTCGCCGCAACTTGCGTAGCAATTAATGCTGGAAGACTGATTCTTTGTTTTTCGCTTAAGAATGCTTTGTAGTTATTAACAAAGATCGCCAAGGAACCGCAAAGCTTCTCGTTGTTACCAGAGTGAAAATCTCCGATCAAAGCATTTGCTTTACCGTTTACGTTTGCAGCAAAAGCCTTCACTGTTGCCAGTTCACTTTCACCGGGATTTAGCATCAAATCTCGTTTTTGCAGGGCTTCTGCGATCGCATCTTGTTTCGCAGAATCATACCCATAGATAGCGGCGATTTTTTTGAAGGACTTAAGGATGGCTGTCGATTGCATTTGCTTATCAGTCAGGGCACCTTGCAGGTCTTTGAGTTCGATAGCAGCTTTCACCTCACCCGAGTTAAGAGCTTTTCTAACAGTCAGGTCCTTAGGGCCTTTTTTAGTGAAAAATTCTTTAAGTAGAACAAAGTCCGCCGCTGTATCTGTGTTGGCAGCGATATCCATGTCCATGCGCAGTGCTACTTTGAAAACCTTTGTTTGAAGGTCCTTCATCGCATCCTGGCGTGATGTCGAGTCGATCAGTGTATCTGATGACTCCGTTGCGTTATTTTCCTGAGCTGCAACATCTTGATTTTGCAACTGCGGAGTGATGTCTTTACTTGTCGCTGAATCCGATTTGCTACCTTGCTGGCAACCAGCCGTAATGATCAGAAGAGCGCTAGCTAGGATTAATTTCTTCATAGGGTGTCCTTCTCTCTTCAAAAAATTACTTTGTGTCATCCGCGCCAGGCAGGATCGTTAACAAGTACATCAGTTTATCATTCGATGGCAATGAGCCTGCTTTGAACATTTTAATGTCGTTAGCAGAGATGCCAGCATATTCAGGTGAAGTGGCTGCTGCTACTACAGGCTCGTGGTTTGTCGAGCGCGGAATGTTGGCTGGTCTGTTTCTTTCAACCAAAAGACCTTCCAAATCTTTGCCCGGCAGTTTCGTCAAAAGCTCGTTCTTTTTCATAGTCACCATGGCGTTTTGAGCCAGAGCGTTTTCGGTCAAAGCGACGGCTTTGAATGTCCCGTTGTCTACAGTTGTTGCGTTCGCATCGCTGTTGATCACAGAAGTTTTTGCGATACGGTTCACACGGAACTGATCAACGAATGCTTTGTCTTCCGTATGGTGAGTTTGTGAAGAACCCATACGTCTTTGAATTGTATTCAACAACATTTGTTGGAAGCTGACTTTATGATTTGGCAAGCCCATGCGACGAGCCGCTGAATCAACAAGTGGCACTTCGAACCAGTGAGTTTGAATACCACGTTTAACCATGTCTGGAGTGATGAATAATTGGTAGCTCCAGTCAGCGTCAAAGATTGGTTGGTTCAAGTTATCACGGAAAGTGATCTTGCTTGTGTTTTGGTCAAACAAGATCCCTGTTACTGCGGAAGCGATTTCCGTAGATAGGTCTTTAACGTCCATATAGTTGTCTTCGTGGTTGTTAGTACCGTAAGTGCTGCGAGCAAACAAAGCTTGCGCCGCTGCCAACTTATCCGGACCGATACCGCGCACGTCGATTTGGTCGGCGTAGTTCGTTTGCGTTTTAGGATCTTTTTGATCGTTAAAGAACTTACCAGCTTGCGCAACCAGGATCACTTTGTCTGTTTGCTCGACGTCAGCACAGCTTATCGCATCAGCACTTAGGTTTCTAAGCATTGTTACATCAACGATCTTGTTAGGTTCTTCTTTCATCGCGTAAGCACACATGACTTCTGGAGTTTGCAGAACTCTTACGAAGAAGCGGCCCGAGATTAAAGTCGCTTGTTTTAAGTCTTTCAACCACGGGATTGTTTCCCACTCTGGAGAATCATCCGTCAAACCGAAACGGTTTTTAAGGTTAGAGTACGTCTCAAAGAAGTTACGGATGTACTGGAAGCGAGACATATTACCGCTGTAGTAACCACCAGTTTGAACTTTAGAGAAATTCTCGCGGCCATTACGGAAGTTACGAGTCGCATAAGAATCATCATAAGCTTTTATCAAATACTGAACGATTTCAGTGTAGTTCGTACCTTTGTCAAAGCGTTTGCAGCCCGGGTTGGCATCAACACCTTCATCAGAGCAGTATGAGAAATCGCGAAGCGCCAACTCCTTTTTATCAGTAGTTAGTTTTTCCAAAGTTTCTGGAATTTCAACAGAACCACCATTTTCAGTTTGTACGACACGTTTATAACCGAAGCGCAATGCTGCGATATCGTATTTACCCAGCGTCGGAAGAAGGTTCAGTTCGCTGTAACCATAATCCATGACAGAGCTGTATGGGATTTCGTGTTTAACGCCCATCTTAGCCAATTCACCTTGAGTGTAGAAGTTCATACGGTCTTCAGAACCTTGGAAGTTATGACGAAGACCCAAGTTGTGACCTAACTCGTGCACTAATGTTGGAACCCAGATCTCTGGCATAACGATCGCGATCACTTGAGCACGCTCATCTTCGGAAAGATCGTTCCAAAGTTTTAGTTTTTTACCAAGTTTACCCTGAAGAGCTGTCTTAATGTATTCGCTGAAGGGGAATAACTCTGACGGATAGTTGCAGTACTTAGACATAACGGAAAGCGCGTCCACCACTTTGGAAGCATCTTTTTGAGTCACGCCTTCATCGGCGTCAGCAGCTGCCATAAGTGTTGTTTGTGTTTTATATCGCGATTTACCAGCATTTGTGTTCGCAACAACCTCACGGATTTGTTTGCGTGAAAGTGCCGAAAGGTTGCTGTGCTCTTTCACCACGTTGTGAAGCTTATTCGGCGTCATTGCTGTGCCCGCAGATTTAGACTTCACGTAAGAGTTCGCGATTTTGTAACCTGTTTGTTGAGTCAATGCCCATTTCGCGTACTTATCAGTCGCGATCTTGTTTTTCATAGCCTCAGAAGGCGCCGCTTTTGCTTGAGCAGCTGCATTCGTACCAGAACCCTGAGATTCAGTTTCTTCGATGTGGGAAAGTTCGCGTACCACTTCGTCGTAAGTGTAACGAACACCTTGTACGAAGTTACCGTAATACATAGCCACACGGCCACTGATGATTTCCCCTGTGCGAGGATTTGCAACTGTAGGACCGTAACCCAATGGACCACCCGCAACTGGGTCTTCCACCATCACGATCATGCTGTTACGAGTGTCGCCGACCTGTTTGTGAGCAGGATCTTTAAGAACCAAACGAGTTTCAAGACCTGCGGCTTTTAAGCCCTCATTCACGCGATCGAAGGCAACTTGAGTCGCTTCTTTAATTGATTTGTATTGTGGTTTGTCGAAATTGTCAGAAAGGAAGTAAACGATTTCTTTTCTTTCTGGGTTCCAACGGTTCATCCACTCCTTTTGATTTTTCAAAGAGCGGTTGAAATCAACATCGTACTTGCGGTTTTCTGAAGTAAAGAAACCGAAAGTGTTCTGGTCTTTCAATGGATAGTTGATTGCTTTGTAACCTGGCGAAGTTACTTTGCTCAATTTATTGAAAGAGTAGTGATAAATGATTTGGCTTTGCAAGTCGTCCACGCTGTTTACGGAGTACATGGCACTACCCAAGCACTCTGGATTGCCCCGGAAGGATTTCTCGACTTGGATGTTCAAAGAATCATCTTTAAGTTCGTAGCTTAAGAATCGTGACGATGTCTCAGTGTAGCAAGACATGCCATAGAGCTGTTGCATCTCGACTGGCAGCAAAGAAAAACCTGTAGTTTTCATCCCGTTAAAGTCAGGGATGAACTTGGTTTTTTTAGACCAGTTCAATTCGCTGTTTTCTTCTTCTTTGTTGGTACATTTGCCGTAGCGGTCTTCAGAGCAACGGTATTCAACGTTTTTGATTGGAATTTCCATCAAAACTTTGTCGTTCAAAGTGTTGTCTTTCGCCAATTTGGATTCTTCGTTCACTTGAAGAACTTGAAGAGTGTTTTCAGTAAAGCGGAACTTGACGATTTTTTCCTGACCTTGCCAGTAAGGTTGAGCCGAGGCCACACCGGCGTCGTCAGCCCCAGACAAGTCAGAGGATGCTACGAATAAGTATTCGTCGTCCGGAGAAAGAGCGGCTTTAGTTTCAACGTTTTCTTTGTAGACCTGCTTGTACGGAACTTCTTTCGTACAAGAAATCATCACGCTGGAAATTGCGAGCAGCAATGCACCAGTAACTGGAATTTTGCGTCGAATGTTGCTCTTCATGTCTCTCTCCTCTTCAAAAACTCTCAAAAACTAAAAACTTAAAATTAAATGCTCAAGGTAATACCGGCTTTAATGACTGAACTCGTGTCATTGAAAATCTCGATATTGGAGTCAACTCCGTTTGGTTTCAATGCGCTTCCCTCGTTGGAAGTGCCAATATAAGCTGAAAAATGAGGTGTAAATTCATAAGATAAGTCCGCGCTGAAAAGAAACTTCATGCGGTTGTCGTCGTTATAAAGCCATGCCTCTGTATATTTAAATAGAGTGTCTAAAGCAAAGTTCCCAAACAGGGGCAAGGTGTATCCCACTGTTGCTGCCGCAGTATTGCGAATGTTGTAACCACCATCGGCTGTCATATTGTATTCGTGGAAGTTGCGCGCCACTGAAATACCAGTTGTTGCTGAACTTCCCCAGAACAGATTTTTATAAACAAGGGTCGAGGCCAGTGCCGCCGTACCTTGCAAGGAAGATTGGTCTTGAGCTTTGCGATTTGTTGGTAAGATCGCTGTGATTGAATTTTTCCAATCGATATTAGTAGCTAGTGGAGTTGTAAAACCTAAACCAATTGTAGAATTATCGAAACCAGCATCTTGCGGACCTGTATGGTCTTTGTAGAGCGCAGTAGAAATCTTAAGGCTTGTGATTTTATTAAACTTATAGACCATGACTGCTTCCAACGCAGTTTGGGCTTCGCGGCCGTTCATTTCGTCTTTCATCATGTTGCTGGCAGTTTCAAGATTAAATACGAATGTCCATGGCGACTCTGGCGCTTTCGGAGCAACAGGAGCCTTAGGTTTCATTGTGGAAGTCGATGGGTTCGCTGCGAACGCAGGAGCCACAAAAGAAAGGGCAGCAAGGATTGTTAACCCTCGGATTGCACTTCTCATATATTTAAGGCCCGTAAAGCTGTTCACCATAGACTCCACGATGGGTTTTTAAAATCAGAACCCATCTCTAAGTTCTATATGAGCAAGGGGTAGGCCATTAAAAAGGAGTTAAGACCGCATTTAAACGGATATAGCGCACTGGTGCCATGTTCATGACATTCCACGCAGCGAGCTGTTAATAGTTTGGTCAGGTCTTTTGCTGTGTCTCAAATTGAGATAGGATATTTCTTCAGGGGGCATTCATGATCATTCAACCTCATATTTTAACTAAAGCACTGGACGCCGCACTCTCTACGGGGGCGGATTTCGCAGATATCTTTGTCGAAGACACGTACTCTTCGAACCTTTCTATTTTGAGCTCTAAAGCAGATCAGGCCATTGTCGGCCAGCTTTACGGAGCTGGGATTCGCTTGTTCTTTGGCCACGAGATTGTCTATGTGACTACAAATGATTTAACTGAGCAGGGCTTGGTGAAGGCTGCATTGAATGCGGCGAAGAGCCGCGGCACCGGCGAAGCTAAAAAGGCGATGCCTTTAATGCAAGTGCCCTTCGATTCGATTCACACTTATGGGGATAAACCATGGGAGATGAATCGCGACCGCAAGTTTGCTTGGATGAACTCTTTAGATCAACATGCGCGTGCCCGAAATTCAGCAGTCACACAAGTTGAAGCGGCTTTGAATGAAAAATTTCAGAAAGTGCAGATCGCAAACTCACGCGGTTTGATGGCCTATGATGAGCGCGCATACAGTCGCTTGAATATGGAAGTCTTTGTTGAAAATAATGGCGTGAAAGAAAGCTCTAGCGAACGTTATGGGCACATGGGAACTTCAGAGCTTTATGATGGTTTGAACCTGCAAAGTTTTGCTCACGAAAACGTAGACCGCGCCATGGGACTGACAACAGCCAAGTTTGCGCCAGCGGGTGAAATGCCTGTGGTGATTGATAATTCCTTCGGGGGAGTTTTATTCCACGAGGCTTGCGGTCACGGTCTTGAGACCACGGCTGTGGCAAAAGATTCCTCTGTGTTCTGCGGTAAGATGGGCCAGAAGATTGCCAATGAATGTGTGACGGCAATCGATGATGGAACCATCAAAAATGGGTGGGGCTCTTTGAATATCGACGATGAAGGTAATAAAACCAAACGTACGACGCTGATTGAAAATGGTGTCTTGAAATCCTATATCGTGGATGAAATGGGTGCGCGTCAAACGGGGTATGATGTGACGGGCAGTGGTCGTCGTCAGTCGTACAAATACGCACCGGCTTCTCGTATGAGAAATACGTTTATTGATGCGGGTAAGGATTCCTTTGAAGACATGATCCGCGATGTGGATTACGGTCTTTACGCTAAAAACATGGGCGGGGGTTCGGTGAATCCTGGTACGGGTGACTATAACTTCCAAGTACGCGAAGCTTATATTATCAGAAACGGTCGAATCGAAGAGATGGTGAAAGGTGCCTGCCTGATCGGTCGCGGTATCGATACATTGGGTAAGATCACCAAAGTTTCTAATGAGCTAAAATTGGCGACTGGCATGTGTGGTTCCGTCAGCGGTTCTATCCCCGCAGCTGTGGGACAGCCGCAGATTCTAGTTTCAAGTCTGATGGTTGGTGGGAGAGCTGGATAATGGATACTATCAAAGAGAACTTTCAAAAGATCTTGGCTCAAGCCAAACAAGATGGCGTTAAAGTTGAAATGCTAATTTCTGGCGGAGAGAGCCTGGAGTTGGGTTATCAAAAAAAGGCCTTGAAGGATTTTGAATCCACGCAAACGCAAATGGCGGGACTGCGTGTCTTAAAAGGTGCGGCCCAAGGTTACGCCTATACAGAAAATCTGTCGCTAGAAGCGTTGCTTCGCACTTACAGCGAAGCATTGAATAATGCTAAAACCGTACAAAGCGCAGAAAGTTTCGAGATTCCTATGATGAAACCCCAACCTTTCAAGGCGATGAATCTGTTCAATCCCGAAGAGATTGAAATGGATAAAAAAATGGAAGTGGCGAAAGCCCTTGAAGAAAAGTGCTTAGGTTTGGATCCTCGTGTTCAATCGGTGCCTTACTCTGGTTTTTCACAGGGTTCCTCTTTTTCAAGAATTTTGAACTCTGAAGGCGTTGATCAAGAGTTTAGACAAAGTTATTACACGGGAAGTGCGGCTCCTTTAGTTAAAGAAGGGGAAACTTCAAAAATGGGGGGCGAAGGATTCTTTGTTCGCTCATTTGCAGAAATCAATATTGATGAAGTGGCTCGGGAGGGCGTTAACAACGGCGTTAAATACCTGGGGGCGACAAAGCTTAAAACTGGAAACTATCCGGTGGTTCTTGATCGTAAAGTATTTCCGACTGTGCTTGCAATGTTACTTTCCTATTTGTCTGCTAAAGAAGTGCATGAAGGTAAGTCTTTGCTTAAAGGAAAAGTGGGAGAAAAAGTCGCCAGCGACAAGTTCACTCTTATTGACGATCCCTTTGAACTTCATGGGACAGCGGTCCGACCATTTGATGCAGAGGGTGCGCCTTCGCAAAAAACCGTTTTGTTTGAAAATGGTGTGTTGAAAAACTTCCTGACGAACTTAGAGTACGCTCAGCGTATGAACTTACCACATACGGCTCACGCTGCTCGCGGCCCGAGTTCTCCGATGGGAATTGGTCCGACGAATTTGGTTGTGTCTAAGGGGTCTAAAACACAACAGGAGCTTTTGACTTTAAACCCAGGACAAACAGTGCACATCACAAAATTTACCGGTGGATTGCACGCCGGCTTCAAAGATTCCACAGGGGATTTATCAATGCCAGCAGAGGGCTTTTTGTATGAAAACGGCAAATGCCTAGGGCCCGTCGATCAATTCGTGGTTTCAGGAAATGTATTGGATGTTTTGCGTGACATTGTGGAATTAGGTGACACTTACGGTCGCCCAGGTCGCAGCCTGATTGCGCCAGATGTTTTAATTAAATCAATGAGCTTTGCTGGCGGATAACCGCCAGCAAACACTATCTTTAAGAAGCGAAGCGGCCCTTGATACGCGAGAAGAGACCCTTCTTAGCCCAGATTTCAGGGGAGCTTTGCAGTCGCTCGTAATTTTCATCGATATACCTCAGTTGATCGTAGAGCAAATCCACGGCTTCTTTCGCGGACTGATAACTATCGGCTCCGATATAGTTTTGATACTTAGGACTTTCAATCCAAAGCTCACCCTTGGTATTTAAGGTGATTTGAACATAAGCGAAACCGTACACGCGGTTCTTGCCGTCGGTACTTACTTCGCCTTCGAATTTTAAGTGATTAAAGAGCCAGTTTTGTTTGGCTTGTTCTTCCAATTTGTTAGCGATATATTGACGTGCCTGTGCGCTGACCATGGAAAACTCCTTTCTCCAACGAAGTCTTTATCGGGTGGAAGGAGCTGCGGCTTTAGACCTTGGACTGGGAAAATCCATTTCGTGTTGTGAACATCCGTCTTAGTTAGCCTTTAAAATTATTTGTTTTTCAGAATGACACTGGCAATCTCTGTGAACCCCATACCGCCGCGCTGGGATGCTACATATGTGGGCTTTGCTTTAATTTGATCAACAAAGTGTTGGATGTTTGCAACGGCAAAACTATGGGGAAAATATTGAAACATGGGTTCGTCATTGGGAGAGTCTCCGCTAAAACCGCAAACTTTTTTAGCGTCTTCAGCTGAGACACCGAACTCGTGTTGCAGAAATTTAAGAGACATAGACAGTTTGTTGTAATCACCAAACCAACCATTTACATGAATGGAGCTGACCTTCGCTTGAGCACCGTGGGCCACGAAAATATCCACGATTTTTTGTACCTCGGATTTTGGCAGAGCCGGAACATCTTCGCAAAAATCGATAGCCAGATCCATCAATCGGCAGAACTGATCACTCGCTAGTTCACACCCCGGAACTTTTTTTAGAATTTCTGTTTCTAGTTGATTGAGTTTTGCACGATTCGTGGCTTGAGTTTGTTCGTCAAAAAAGAAATGGCGATGCATTTTCTTTCCGTGATAGCGAAAATAGAAACCACCGTTTTCTCCAACGATCCCACTGACGGGCCACACACGCGCGATCATCTCGCACCATCCAGCGGGACGACCCGTTACTGGGATCACTTTGATTCCCGCATGGTACAGGGCCCACATGGCTTCGTAAGCTTCTGCTCCCAAAAGACCTTCATCAGTCAGGGTGTCATCGATATCTGTGAGTAAAAACTTGAGGGAAGTTGCAAAGTCAGAAATTGGTTTCATGCTCACAAGGTATCTGCTTTTGGTACTGGTTGTCAAAATTCAGACTTGCCTAATAGGAGTTCAGCATTCATGTTTTGTCTATATATTATATCCCGGTTACAAGCCGGATGAAGGGCTGGGTACATGGCCAAAAAAACTGACGCGGCATCCGACGGAATCAAACTCGTCATCGTGGAGTCTCCAACCAAGGCAAAAACAATTCGTAAGTTTCTAGGCAGAGACTACGTTGTTGAGTCTTGTATGGGACATATCCGCGACTTGCCTCAATCCGCAAAAGACATCCCTGAAAAAGTAAAAAAAGAAAAATGGGCACAGCTCGGGGTCAACGTTGATAAAAACTTTGAACCTCTTTACTGCATTCCGAAAGACAAAACTAAAGTTGTTAAGAATCTTAAAGATAAACTCGACGAAGCCTCAGAGCTTTACCTCGCGACCGATGAAGACCGCGAAGGGGAGTCTATCAGCTGGCATTTGCTTGAAGTTCTAAAACCAAAAGTTCCAACAAAACGCATGGTGTTTCATGAGATCACGAAAGATGCGATCCAGAAGGCATTGAAAGACACGCGTGAGATCGACTTTAACTTGGTACGTGCGCAGGAAGCTCGTCGCGTGTTGGACCGTTTGGTGGGATATACGATTTCCCCACTTTTGTGGAAGAAAGTCGCTTACGGGTTATCAGCGGGTCGGGTGCAATCCGTGGCTGTGCGTTTGATCGTCGAGCGTGAGCAAGAGCGCATCCGATTTAAAAAATCTGCTTACTGGGGTGTATTGGCAGAGCTATCGAAAGATGGCGTAAACTTCGAATCGCGTCTGCAGCAGTACAAACAACAGCGCGTGGCGACTGGTAAAGACTTTGATGGTCTGACAGGTCAGTTGACTGCCGGTAAAGATGTTTTGGTTCTTGGAGAAAAAGATGCTGCAAAGTTGTCAGCTGATTTGAAATCAGGTCCATGGATTGTTTCTGATGTTGAAGAAAAACCGACATTTAGAAAACCAGCTGCGCCATTCATCACTTCTAGCTTGCAACAAGAATCGAATCGTAAATTGGGCTTGTCAGCCCGTGAAACGATGCAGGTCGCTCAAAAATTGTACGAACAAGGTTTCATCACCTATATGCGTACGGACTCTACGTTCTTGTCTAATGAAGCGATCAGTGCATCTCGCGAATGTATCAGTTCCAAATATGGTAAAGAGTATCTAACTCCACAGCCGCGAACTTATGCTGCTAAAAAAGTTAAAGGTGCACAGGAAGCCCATGAGGCGATTCGCCCAGCGGGTAACCAGTTCCAGGACCCGGATGAAACAGGTCTGACAGGTCATCAATTCAAACTTTACGATTTGATTTGGAAACGTACGATTGCATCGCAAATGGTTGATGCTCGTCAAAAACAAGTCAGCGCAAAAATCACGGTGGGTGATGCGATCTTTGGTGCCTCTGGTATGACGATCGAATTCCCAGGTTTCTTACGTGCCTATGTTGAGGGTTCTGATGATCCTGAAGCGGACTTGGCAGAACGTGAAGTGCGTTTGCCAGCACTTAAGGTCAAAGACTCTGTAAAGTGCACAAAATTAGATCCGACTTCTCATGAAACAAAACCTCCAGCTCGTTATACCGAGGCAAGCCTTGTACAAACGATGGAGAAAGAAGGCATCGGTCGTCCTTCCACCTACGCATCTGTAATTGGTACCATCATCGATCGCGGGTATGTTCGTAAGGGTGGCACAGCCTTGATTCCGACATTCACGGCAATGATTGTCTCCAAGTTATTGAGCAGCTATCTGACTCAGTATGTGGACTTGGGCTTTACTTCTGAAATGGAGCAAAGCCTGGATAATATTGCTGACGGTGAATTGGATTGGGAAAGCTATTTGGCATCGGTGTACAAAGGCCCTAAAGGTTTGCGTGCTATGGTTGACAGCCAAGAAGAGAAAATCAATCCAGACGAAGCTCGTACAATGTCTTTGGAAGGCATGGATAAATATAAATTCCATGTCGGCCGTTACGGAGCTTACTTAACGACTCAGCGGGATGGCGAAGATGTCAGCGCATCAGTTCCAGACAATGAATCGCCAGCGGATATCACTCCGGAGATCGCAGAAAAATTGATCGATCAAAAAATCAATGGTGCCGATGCTTTGGGTAAAGATCCAAAAACGGGCGAGCCAATTTATGTCTTGAGCGGCCGTTATGGTCCGTACGTTCAGTTGGGTGATGTATCACCTGAAAACGACAAACCAAAACGCGCATCACTCCCACCGAACATGCAGCCTGAGCAAGTAGATTTGCAAGCAGCTCTTGATTTGCTGTCTTTGCCAAGAACTTTGGGTGAACATCCAGGCACGGGTAAAGACGTTAAAGCAGGCTTGGGCCGCTTCGGTCCATTCGTTGTTCATGACGGCGACTATCGTTCGATTCCAAAAGGCGAAAGCGTTTTGAATATTACTTTCGAACGTGCGATGGAGATGTTGAATCAACCTAAGAAAGGTCGCGGCAAAGCGGCGGCCTTGCGGGATCTGGGGGCGCATCCTGAATCGGGCGACATGATTCAAGTTTTCAATGGTCCTTATGGTCCTTACATTAAAAGCGGTAAGGTCAATGCTTCGTTACCAGAGGGCACCACTGTTGAGACAGTGACTTTGGAACAGGCCGTGGGCTTGATCAACGAGAAAGGCCCTGCAAAAGGCTCTAAGGGAAAAGGCAAGGCGAAGGCCGCTGCTAAACCGAAAGCTGCAAAGGCTGCGAAAGAAACGAAAGCTGCTGCTCCTAAAAAGAGCCTTAAAAGTGCCGAGTCCGCCAAGGACAAAGCGCAAGCTCTCGGGGTTAAGAAAGTCGTTACACGAAAAAAGAAATAATTAAAAAAGCCGCTGAGACCCAGCGGCTTTTTCATTTGGAATGTTGATGGACGGTAAAAGGGGAATTGTATGACGAGAATCGTTCTTCTGACGATGCTTTTGGTTATGAGTGCATGCGCGACGAAAGATGCGCAGATTGCGGAATATTTGAAAAAGAATCCAAAGGCTGTTTTTGATGTGATCGAGGAAAATCCTGAGCAATTTGTCGAAGTGGTAAATAAAGCCGCTCGCAAAGCTCAACAGAATGCACAACAGAAGCAAAGGGCGGATCTTAAAAAACAGCAAGAGGAGCAGATCGTAAATCCTTTGAAACCAAAGATCGAAGAGTCTCGTCGTTTGTTTGGTGATAAAACAGCTAAGATCACAATCGTCGAGTATGCCGACTTTCAATGTCCAGCTTGTCGAATGGCTCACAAATCCTTAGATCAAATTTTCAAACAGTACAGTGGTAAGATTCAGTTTTACTACAAACACTTCCCATTGGATTTTCATCCGATGGCGCAGCCGGCGGCATTGTACTATGAGGCTGTTTTCAAACAGGACCGCTCCAAAGCTCGTAAGTTTTATGATTTAGTTTTCGAAAATCAACGTGACTTGAAAGATGTGGATTTCCTTCGCAAGATGGCTAAAAAAGTCGGCGCCGACATGGCAAAGGTTGCAAAGGATATCGAGTCTAAAGACATCCGCTATAACATTGATGCCGACATGTCTGAATTTGAGAAAATGGGATTCACTGGAACGCCGGTTATAGTGGTTAACGGGGTGGCTTTGCATGGCGCGCAGCCTGTGGAAGAGATTGAAAAGATTATCGCTCTGACGACGGTGGATTCAAAATAACCATCATGGTACGATAAAGGTCCGCGAGGCAAAATATGAAAACTCTGGTTTTGGCAGTTATTACGGCAGCACCTTTATTCGCTTGGGCGCAGGTTCAGTCACAACAGCAATGCGTAACGACACTTCGTGCTCGCTCCCTGTCGTTGTCATCGGCTGATGCTGAAAAGCTATGTGCCGGCGATTACCCCGAGGTCGCTAACTGTGCCATCACGGCTAAGCAAACCTCCATGGGCTCCATGGAAGATGCTCTGAAAAAATGTCGTATGCAGTGGGGGACAACGGGTAAGGATGTGACCCCTAAGGAATCACCTAAAGAGGTGCCTAAAGATGCTGCTAAGTTGCCAGTTCAAGTTCCCGTGGACCAGATGGCACCGAGCACAGACAAATCTCCTACGGGAGAGTCTAAAGACGCTAAAAAGGCACAAGGATTCTTCGAGGAGCTATAGGCCTGGGTCTCGAGGGCCTTTTCCCTGTCTAACTAGTGGTCATTCCCCATGCAAAAAAGAAAATAGTGCAGGGCTCTTTCGTGCTGGCGAATTATTTGCTAAATTTTGAAGCCCGTAAGAGGAATGTATTCAATGAGCGAAGATCAAAATAAAAAAGGCCAACTCGATTTAGGAATAAATCGCACACCAGAGAAAGATAGAAACTTTCACCTGGGGGGCCGTAGTTTTTATTTTTTCGACTTTGACGACAACATTGCTTTTCTGACGACCCCTTTAGTTCTTTTCCATAAAGAAACCCGCGCTGAACAGGCGATCTCCAGTGGAGACTTTGCCCAATATAATTCCACAATTGGCAAAAGTGGTATTTATGGAGATTTTGAAATCGATTTTTGTGACGTGACAGGCACCTTTAGAAACTTCCGTGATCATAATATTTCGGAAGTGGAGAAGCTTGCGGGTAAAAACCAAGTCTTTGTTCAAGACGTGGCGGCAGCCCTTGGATTCCCGGACTTTCAATGGAAGGGGCCTTCTTGGGAGTGTTTTTATCACGCCACATTTAATCAACGTCCTCTTTCCGTGATCACAGCACGTGGTCATCATCCGGATACGTTGAAAGAGGGCATCAAAGTTTTCGTGAAGAACAAAGTTTTGCCTTTGGAGCCTAATTATCTAAGTCTTTACCCAGTGAGCCATAAACCCACTCGCACTTTGCTTGGTGACACAAACTTTACAGAGGGCACGGCCGAGTTGAAACAACGTGCTATCCGAGCAAGTGTCGAAAAAGCTATCGAGATCTATGGATATAACGCCCATCATCGCTTTGGAATGTCTGACGACGATCCTAAAAATATTGAGTTGATCGTCGAAGAGATGACTCGACTTAAGGCGAGGTTTCCTGAGATGTCCTTCTTTATGATCGAAACCCAACATGGGAACTTCATTAAACACGAAGTGAAAACCGGGGGACTTCAAGGACAAAAAGTGGAGGATCTCTCTCAACTTTCCTTCTTTGAAGACGACCGACGTAAGTCTTAAGTCATCTTACAGTCCTAAATTTTTGACCAGCCTCACAAATTGAATGCTCTTGAAAAGATTCCTGCTAATCTTAAGTGATTAGGACGCTCTCGCCCGAGAGCCAAGGAAGGACCATCATGAGTTCAATCTCAAAGGGATTAAAGGGTTTAGTTGTTGCGGGTTCTCTCGCAGTTTCGTCTATTGCTGCCGCACAATTGAAAGACGGTTTGGAGTGCAGATACGTTTCCGTGATCGAACAAGGTTTCTTGGCGAACCACGTGAAATATTCTGATCGTAATGCTGATCTTGCAAACCGCGTGATTGAACAATACTTAAAGCGTTTGGATCCTTCTAAAATTTACCTGACTCAAGCTGACGTCGACGCCGTGAAAAAAGACATGGCCAATGTATTTGAAAAAACAAAAAACAGAGATTGCACATTCTTAGATAAAGCTCAAAAGCTGGTTCTTGAAAGAGTGAATGATCGCGCGACTTTCGCTAAAAAATACCTGGGCAAAGATTTTAAGTTTGATGAAAAAACTGAATTTGCTTTCGATCCAGATAAAAAGCCATGGCCAAAAAATAACGACGAAGCCAATGAGTATTTGAAAAAATACATTCAGTTCCAAATTGGTAACTACCTGGCAACTGATATGAAATTGGATGAAGCAAAAAAGAACGTAGAAAAAAACTACGAGCGTGCAGTTAAACGTACTCAAGAAACAACCCAAGACGACTTGTTGTCCGGTTACCTTGATTCTTTTGCAAGAGCTTTGGATCCACACTCAAGCTTCTTCTCTCGTGATGTGCTGGAAGATTTCGAAATTCAAATGCGTCTGTCATTGGAAGGTATCGGTGCGACACTGTCCTCTCAAGATGGCTTCACTGTTGTTGAAGCTTTGGTTCCAGGTGGTGCGGCTGCAAAATCTGGTTTGATCGAACCGCAAGATAAAATCATTGCAGTTGGTCAAGAAAAAGGCCAAATGGAAAACGTCATCGATCAAGATTTGAAAGATGTTGTTAAGAAAATCCGCGGTGACAAAGGAACTAAAGTTCGTTTAACGATCTTGCGTAAAGCGGGTGACGGTAAAAAACGTTTCGATGTGACGCTGACTCGTGAAAAAGTAAATCTTGAAGACGAAGCAGCTTCTTTGACTTTCGTAGATAAAGAAATCGAAGGTAAAAAGAAAAAAATCGGTATCTTGAACTTCCCAAGCTTCTATGCGGATTCTCGTCGCGGTGGCAGATCTTCTGCAGCTGATATGAAAAAACTGATTAAAGAAGCAGTTGAGAAAAAAGCAGATGGTTTGGTGTTGGATCTTTCCAACAACGGTGGTGGTTCTCTTGAAGACGCTGTAAAAATCGCGGGTTTGTTTTTCCAAACAGGTAACGTGGTAAAACAGTCGTCTAAAAATGAAGGCCGCGCGGAAGCTGCTCTTCGTGATACGGATTCAACGGTTGACTGGAATGGTCCACTTGTTGTCCTAACAAGTCGCATCTCGGCATCCGCTTCTGAGATCGTGTCTGGCACTTTGCAAGATTATAAACGTGCCGTAATCGTTGGTGGTGACCACACGTACGGTAAAGGTTCTGTTCAATCTGTATTGCCGATTCCAAACAACTTGGGCGCAATCAAAGTTACAGTGGGTATGTTCTTTGTTCCATCAGGTAAATCGACTCAGCACAGAGGTGTTGACGCCGATGTGGTTCTTCCGGGTCCATTCTCGACTGACGATATCGGCGAGAAGTACATGGATTACTCTTTGCCACCGAAAACAATTGAATCATTCATCTCGCCTGACGCTTACGTTAAAGAAGGTCCAAGCGCATGGAAAGAAGTTAAATCAGACTGGTTGAAAACATTGTCCGAAAGATCTTCTGAACGTGTTGCAAAATCTGACGACTTTAAGAAAATCGTGGATGAGTTGAACAAAGCAAAAGCCCGCGGCAAAGTGATCCGTGTGAGCGAAGTGCTAAAAGATAAAAACGAAAAAGAGAAAAAAGAGAAAGCCAAAAAAGTAGCAAGCAAGGCGAAAAAGAACGAAGAGTATTTGAAGCGCGCAGATATCCAAGAGGCGACAAACGTACTCCTAGATCTAATTCAGCTTGAAGACGGTAAGGCGCTGCCAGCGACTCCGAAACAAGCCGCTAAGTAAACTGCTAGATTTGACATGTTAGTTGTTGTTGAAGCCCGGATAAAACCGGGCTTTTTTGCGTTTTTTTACGGGTCGTGAAAATGTGCCAGCTGACTGCGTTGTCGTTCGCGGTCCTCGCTCCAGCGTACATGGAGTACGCCTGCGCTGCGGGTCGCTCCTCCGCCTTGCATCTGACCCATTTTGACGAGCCGCCTTCTACGGTTTCTGGCTGGAAAATGCTTTTGGCATTTTCTCGCTGTTGGGGAGAGCACGTCTCATTTTGAGACGTGCTCAAGGCGGGTATGGGGATTGCTTTTCTGGTTCCTTGAATAGGGCGTTGACCCTGTAAAGGAATAGGTATGCGTAGGCTTTTATGGGCTGCACAGGTTGTTGGCAGGATGGTGACGGTTATTGGTATGGTAACTGTTGTTGGCGCTGTGGCTTCTGCGGGGCCTTTGGAGGCCCAGGCCGGGCTGGTTACCTTTGCTTCTCATATTAATAAGTATGCTGCGGCTTTGCGTTTGGAGCAGGTGGAGACGTTGCCTTCTGGGAAGCATGCTGAAGTTGTCATGGCGATGGAGAATTCTCGGCCTACTTATATTCTTCGTTATGATTCGGCGGCTTTGGCGCAGCCTGAACTTTTGATTCGTCCGATGGCTTATGTGCAGACTGTGTATTTGAATTTGTCTGCTAGTTATGGGCGCATGGAATTGCAATATAATGCCTCGATGGGAAGTCGCGCTGCCATGGCTGACCGCGAATATCAAGACCTGCGTTTTTCCTATAATTTAAATGCTGTGAGATTTGCGAAGTCGTTCCTAGCGACAGCAACTGATAACCTAGATGCTAAGGTCGACGCGTTGACCGCTCATTACGAGGAAGAAAAAGCTCGTACCCAGAAATTGGTTAATCAAGCAGCCAAGGAAGTTCGTGCGAAAGATCGGAAGCTTCAAAAGGCACGTTCGGAGTCTGGTATTTTAGATGCTCTTGAGGCGCAAGAATTGAAGTTGAACGATTTAGTGGTGCGTAACGACCGTGCCGGCGTTGCAAAAATGCTTGAAGCCTATTTGCCGTTTGATGTGATGGAGCCTTTTGAAGCTAAAATATGGGCTCAGTGGGTCGAAGCTATCCGTCATCCTGATTGGAAGAATACGGTTGTCGCTATTCGCGGTGTCGATTATGAGACGGACAAAGTGCAACGTCTGCAGTTGGCGGACGGCTCCGAAAAACTCGGTTTTCTATCTACGGTGCTGACTAAAAATCAGGGTAATTATACTCGGCGATTACGATCACTGACGACGAATCGTCAACAATCTGAAGATGACATCAAACCGACCAAACTTCTAACGGATCAGTATTGGAATCACTCGGCGGACCCAAGAGCTTCTAATTTTATTTCATTCACTCTTGATCCCCAAGTGGCTTCTGGATTTGTCGGCGCGCCTAAATTCAAAAAGAATTCTATTGCTGCGGGTGGTGGTGTTCTGGCGGTTCGTATGGACAGTCGCCGATTGTTTCCGAATATGAGTTCGGGCTTGCAGGGCGAAATAGAATACCTCGCGGCTTTGATTATTTTTCCTGACGAGGTTGTATCTTATAAAGAGATCATGAGCTATCAAGACAGTGCCCGTGTCATTGAATCCGTGGTTGAAGAAGTGAAAGCTAAAACAGGTGTTACATTGGTCGAGCAAAGCGGCAGCCTGGCAGAGGAGCGATTTGCAAAAGCGGGCGCCGAGGCGTTTAAGCGTCAATTGGAAGCACCAGGTTTTGGAGCACCGATGTGTTCGGGGATTTTTAGATGATGATTCGGTTCTTCACCTGTATCTTTGCAGTTCTGTTTTCCTTAGGGGCCGAGGCCTCTTTGTCTGCTTTGGATATTATGGCTTTCTCGGATACTTACGAGTGCAATGATAAATTTCCTCATCAAAGTTTTTGTGATTCTGTGGAGTTCAAGGCTTGGACTCCAGAGGAAAAAGCCATCGTGAGTGCCTATCTTGCGAAAATCAATGATCCTCGCTTGGAAGGAATTCTAAAAACGATCAAGGCAGCGGGAATCACCAAAATTCATCGCGTTTCGTATTCTGCTCGCTGGTTTAATAACCCCCAGTTCCGTCGTGTGGAGTTCGTGCGCTCGGCCGAGAAAGCATTTTTATGGGTGAATCCGGTAACGAACGTGATCGGTTTTACAGATTCCTTTTTTACCGGCACGCCATTCATGGACCCCTATGCGAAAGTAGACCGCAAGCAGATCAATGTGCTTCATGAGCTGATTCACAATTTTGATATTGCCACCAACCATGCCTATTCCATGGAGGCATTTGAACAAGCAGCAGGATGGACTTGGAACGGGAAAGAGTCGGTGATTTCGTCCGTGGATTCCGAAAAAGTAAAAGCACAGTTTTCTACGGTGATGGATCTCGTAAAACAAAAGCGCACTGCAGATGCCTATGCCTTAGACCGCGAGTTGGGTCGCAGTTACGGTTTTCCTACACTGTATGCCATGACCAATCAGTTCGAATGCTTCGCCGAAGTCGTCGCTTATTCTATTTTTGATCCGACCGCACCGATGTACTATTCTAAGGACCTTGAGAAGTATCTTAAAACGATACTGACTCCGAATAGTCGTTAGAGGCTAAATCTGGAAAAGTTTTTCTAAAAATAGTCACGCACGCGAAAACCTGATGTTCTTCATGTTAAGTATTTGAATCAACCTGTTACTGAATCATATAAGATTTCAGATTTGGACTTTGTATTTGATATAAATATTGCTGGTGACACTCATGTGGGCGGTTTTGGTTTCTCGTTGAAGAAGAAAGATTTCGCGATAGCGGTGCTCGGGGAGAATATCTTCAATGAGGGCCTTTTTAAAAAGTTGGATAAAAAGGATAAAGAACATCAGACCCTGCTACAAGAAAACTCCGCGAATTTGAAGGAAGAAGAAGCGGAATTCGTCCCGCAGGTCTATTCGGGGGACGTCCTGAAAGACGGATCACATTTAATATTTATTCTTATTGGCGATTGTGGATCTTTTATTCAAAAACGCAAAGGCCGAACCGAAAAATGGGAATCCCACTGCGGAGAGTGGGGTTGTTAGGTACTTCGACATGAGCGGATATCATACGCATCCGCTGCCTTGTCGTCGAAGTACCTCATAATTTTCTTATTTTACTTGGTTTAAGTATTTATCAAGGCGGTCTTTGTTCATTGCAAACTTAGGAGCCATGTCTTTGCCAGCTTTTTTCACGTCATCCAAGTTCGTTGGCTTCCCGACTTGAATCACACCGATCATCGCCATTGGCAAGTGGGTTGAGCATTCATAAAGATAAACTCCTTCGTGAGTCAAAGTCGTCGTTACTTCTTTTCCCACTGCACCTTTGAATGATTTGGCGCCTTTGGGAATAGACACGGAAGCAACGTCGTGTGCTGGATCTGTAGGGACGAATTTAACAACGTCGCCTTTATTGGCTTTCAAGAATGCCGGTTCGAAAACCATGATGCCTTCTTTACCGTTGTTCAACATTTTTACTGTGTGAGTCGCCGCAAAGCTTACGCTTGTTGCAAGAGTTAAAGCTGCACTTAGCAGAAGTGATTTCATTGTTGAGATCTCCTTTTTTGCGGAGATACTAACACTGAGAAATGCAGAGGACAAAAGCTGGGATAATTGGCTTTCATCCCATTTTCATTTGATTTTCCAAACCACTCACAAATGAAAATGAGACGGAGGTGGAGAAACTATTTTTCTTTAACATCGAAGGTGAGAGTGTGCTCTTTCGTCGACACATGATAGGTCATATCCGGTAAAGAACCATCCGTGACTTCACAGATTCCGTACTCCTTAAAATCACAGGACATCTCTTTGATGTCTTCAAAGTTTTTAAACTCCGTCAGTTCAAAGCCTTGTTCTTTTTCGAAGGCTTGATGTTGTAAGACCTGCTCATCCGACCACAATTGCAGAGGTTGATAAACGGGGTTTTTATCTACATACAGATAAATATTGCTGAAAATGTATTTGCAGGATTTTCGAATCCCACGTAGCGGAGCCTTCACCGAATAAGCTCCTTCTGCATTTTTTGATACGACGGGGGAGTTCATCAGATCCGCACCATTTGACGAAGTTTAAAAGAAATCAGTGCTACAGCGAAAGTGGTAAGTACAATCCACAAATAGCCTTTCCATGTCCCTTTAAGATCCGCATCACTTAGTTCCATTTGTGAAAACACTGCGATAACCAAATACCACCAGGCAATCAGCGACCACGAGAACGAGGGAAAGTTGATGAAGCGGGGATTGTGAGTAAAGGTTTTTCCGCCAGGAATAAAGTAGTAAAAAACAGCTGCGCAAAGCAGAGGCCCCACAATCAGCGGAGCAATTCCAATAAAGAGCTCGCCCATCTTGATCCAAATTTTAAAAAGCCAAGGAACGTTGCGAGGACGACTGATCACATGCCCGTGCGAACCATCTTTGGCTTTCCAATCAAAAAGCTTAATATCTTCGATTTGATGAAGAAATAAAAAGGCGGCGACGGCATGACTGATTTCATGAATCATAATACCTGGAGCAAAAATTAAGTTGAAAGCGTGTTGTCCAAAAGTTTCCGAAAGCTTCAAACGCAGAAATCCAGACAAGTGATGAAGCACGAATGCCACCGCCAAAAAAATCCCAGAAACTTTTAAAATCTCCCAAAGAATCTCAAGTGCGTGGACTAACGTTGGATATGTGTGCGACATACACTTAGTTTAGCGCCTGCTATTGCGTTGACAACGAGCAGGCGCCGGGCGGGCTTAATTTACTTGCTAAAGACCTGTTTTGCTTTCATCACAGCTGCAAAAGCCTTTGCGGACCACAGGGAGCTGGCTTGGGCATAACTGTCTGCTTTTACTCCCAGATCCCAAATGGCCTTGGTGATTTCCTGCATGCTCTTCTTTTCAGCAGTTTTCAGCTGCTTTGCAGATCCATTAACCATCGATTCGAAAGTCTGACTTGATTCATATCTGTAAGCCATAACGTCCTCCAATATATTCATTCTGACGGCAGATTGTTGCCGCAATGTTGAGGTTCTCATTGTGATGCGTCAAATGGAGGGAAAAAGGCAGACAATATTGCCTGTTCTCGCTTAGATAGGGGCCTTGATTTATGTGACTAAAAACCGTGGAGAACTGAAGTACATGTCTAAAAAGACCACTGTAAAACCAGCTGCCAAAAAGGCCCCAAAAAACGCACCAGTTGCGAAAGCAAAAGCGCCGGCAAAAGCTGCTACTAAATCCGCTGCGAAGACTTCAAAAAAAGCCACTCCGAAAAAATTTGATTTCGGTGGTTTGTCTGAAGAACTTTTGTTGAGCATGCATGACCTGATGGTCAAATCTCGCGTTCTTGAAGAACGCGTTATCAAAATTTATAAAGCCGGTGAAGGTTACTTCTGGATCGGTGGTCCTGGAGAGGAAGCTTTCGGGGTCCCATTGGGTTTGCTGGCTCGTAAAGGTAAAGGCCTTGAATACGATTGGTTCCATTTGCACTACCGTTGTACCCCAACGATGGTGGCTCTTGGTATGCCGATGATTGAAGCGGTTCGTTTGATGATGAATCGTGCGACGGACCCTTCAACAGGTGGTCGTAACTTTGCTGGTCACTATTGCTTCCCTCAGTGGAACGTGGCTCCTGTTACTTCTCCAATCGAAGTTCAATACCCTATCGCATGCGGAACTGCTCACGCACAAAAACGTGCGGGTCACAAATCAATCTCGATCGTAACTGGTGGTGACGCTGGTACAGCAGAGGGCGAATTCGCAACTTGCTTGGTATGGTCTTCCCGTAAAGGCCAAGAATTGCCGGTGTTGATCACTGTGCAAAACAATGGTTTCGGTATTTCTACTCCTTACGAAGGTCAACACGGTGAAACGTATATCGCGGATCGTGCAAAAGCATTCAACATCCGCTCCCGCGTGATCGATGGAACAAATCCGGTCGAGACGTATATCGCTTTGCAAGAAGAAATGGATTACATCCGTAAAACCGGCAAACCATCTTTCCTTGAAGTAAAAACAACGCGCTTGTACGGTCACTCATCTGCAGACGGTGCAAATCGTAAAACAGATTTGTTCGATCCGGTTTATAAGTTCCAAGAAAAACTGATCGCCGCTGGTATCTTGACTGAAAAAGCTGCGCAAAAGATTTGGGAGATCTACGAGGAAGAGGGCATCAAAGCTCAAGAACAAGCTCGTGGTGAAGCGGGTCCTGCGGCGGAAACGGTTTGGGATCATGTCTTTGTAAATAATGAAAATGCTGATTGGAGAAAATTCTAATGGCAAGCGTAGCTCAAGCAATCAGAATGGCCCTTCACTACGGTGAAAAACACATGGGCGTTAAAGACATCTTTGGACAAGACGTTGGTGCGCCACTTGGTGGCGTTTTCACAGCGACTCAAGGTCTAAAAACAGCATGGAACACTCCACTGGACGAGCGCGGTATTATCAGCATGGCGATGGGTATTGCGATGACAGGTGATAAGTGCGTGGCTGAAATCCAGTTCGCAGATTATATCTTCAACACGATCGATCTTTTGAAAATCGCCGGCAATACTTTGTGGTGCACAAACGGTCAAGTTCAGTTGCCGATGGTTGTGATGACTCCGGTTGGCGCGGGAATCTTTGGTTCCGTTTACCACTCTCACTCTTTCGACGCTTGGGCCTCTCGTTTGCCAGGTTGGAAGATTGTGATGCCATCAAACCCACTAGACGCTTACGGTTTGATGTTAGCAGCGATTGAAGATCCAAATCCGGTTCTTTATTTGAAATCAAAAGCATTGATGCGCCATAAAGGCGACGAGTTGATCCCTGGTGAACCCGAGGATGAAAAAACTTTGAAATCCATGATCGATAAGCCAGTTCAAAATTCCCAAGGTTGGAAAGCGAAATGGCCGGAACTTGAAAAGTACATCGTCCCAATCGGTAAAGGTAAGATCACTCACGAAGGTGAGCACATCACTGTAGTTACATACAGCCGCATGGTGCACCTGTGTGATGAAGTTGCTAAGAAGTTAGCTGATGAAGGCATCTCCGTCGAAGTGATTGATTTGCGCTCGATCTATCCATACGACTGGCAGATGATTAAATCTTCTATCGAAAAAACAGGCCGTGTCTTATTCGTGAACGAAGACACTGAAGTCACGAATTTCGGTGAGCATTTGGCTTATAGAACAACTCAAGAGTGCTTCTATTCGTTGATGGCGCGACCTCGTGTCCTTGCAGGTAAAAACTTGCCAGGTATCGGTTTGCATCCAAACCTAGAGAAAAATTCTGTTCCTCAACATCACGACATCGAAACAGCGATCCGCGAGATCGTTGCTGAGGTTCCGTAGTTATGTTGAAGGGAGTCGGTCACAGAAAAAAAGTTCGTCGTAAAGTTTCTAAGAAACGCGGTAAAACACAGTTTGATAAATATGAGCTGTACCACAAAGCGGTGCAGTCGGCTGAAAACGATGTTGTGTTCATCCGCAATACGTATAAGGAGCTTAAGAAGAAAGCTCCACGAGTTTTCCGTGAAGACTTCTGCGGGACATTTGCTCTTTCGACAGAGTGGATCAAGCTTGATCCTAAACATCAAGCGGTAGGGGTGGATCTCGATCCAGAACCAATTGCTTATGGTAAGTCCCATTATTTGACGAAGCTACGACCTGAACAGCAAAAGCGCATGAAGGTTATCGAAGGCAACGTGATGGACCCAGGCTTGGAAAAAGCGGACATCATCGCTGCGATGAACTTTTCATACTTCTGCTTTAAGCAAAGATGGATGCTGAAGAACTATTTTGCTAACGCCTATAAGACTTTGAACAAGGATGGAATCTTTTTGGTCGATGTGTTTGGTGGCAGTCAATGTTACGACGCAATCGAAGACCGCATGAAACACAAAGATTTCACATACTACTGGGATCAGACAAACTTTGATCCCATCAGTAACGAAGCTGTATTTCACATTCACTTCCGCGTGAATGGTAAAAAGATTGAACAGGTCTTCACTTACGACTGGCGTTTGTGGAGTATCTCCGAAATCCGCGAAATCATGCACGAAGTTGGATTTAGCAAAAGCCATTTTAATTTTTGTGGGACTGCTGCCGTTGTGGGCGACGGCTGCTCTCTCTAAGAAAATTCAAGTTTATACCATTGAAACTCCTCCGACTGTTGTCAAAACAGGAGAGGGTCTGGAAGGTCTGTCAGGGACCTTCGGCAAAGTTATCGCTTCAGCTATCAAGAAATCTGGAAAAGAAAAAGAATTTGAAATCGTCTGGGTTCCCTGGAAGCGTGCTTTGTTGGATCTTGAGCGCAACCCACAGGCTTTATTTTTTCCCTTTACGCGGACTTTCGAGCGCGAATACAAAGTGAATTGGGTCATGCATTTGGCTGACGTTGATTGTTGGCTTTATTCGGTGGATCCCAAGGTGGCTATTCACGATCTCAAAGATCTGACCAAATACCGTATCGGAGTGTTGGGTGGCAGCGCCCGGGAGCAAGAGCTCCGTCGTTATGTCGGCAATTCTTCAAAAGTCGAAGGCATGACCGAGGACCTCAGTAATTTCCGGAAATTGCAAACTGGCAGAATAGACATATGGGCCACTCATCCTGCCGTAATGGCCGAGGCTCAAAAAATCATGTTGGCAAAAGGTCAACCCGTTCGGGATTCCAGAGCGCTTAAAAAACTCTTTTCACAAAGTATGTGGATGGTTGGAAATCGCGATATGTCGGATCAAAATCGAAACTTGGTTCAGTCCGTATTTGGATGGGGATCGCGTCGTGTTATCAAACCTCCTCCCATGACCGGCAAAGATTTTTTAAATGGAGCTCTTCTTTAAGTAAAGGATGATATGGGCGATCATAAGATGTTACGTCTGTATATTTTTTTACTTTTTCTTGTACTTCCTACTCTGTCGATCGCAGAGAGTTTTAATAAAATTAAAATCTATGCTTTTGAAAATCCACCTCTGGTTGTGAAAACGGGCGAGGGTTTTGCCGGACTTGCAGGCTACTATGGGAAAGCTGTGGCTGCGAGCTTAGAAGAGTCTGGACAAGCCAATGACTTTGAACTTGTTTGGGTTCCCTATAAAAGGGGATTGATGGGAGTGGATAAAGACGTCCATGGGCTATTTTTTGCGGTTGACCGCACATCTGATCGCGAGACTAAGTTCAATTGGGTTATGAATTTTGGAGAAGTTGAATGCTGGCTTTACGCCACTGATCCCAATGTTCAAATCAATTCATTATCCGATTTAAGAAAGTATCGAATCGGTGTGCAGGGTGGAAGTGCACGTGAATCAGAGATTCGGCGCTATATGGGTTGGTCACCCAAGGTCGAAGCCATTGCTGATGACAATGCAAATTTACGCAAGCTTCATGCGGGCAGAATTGATATTTGGGCCACAAGACCGATGGTCATGGTGGAAGCTCAAAAGGCAATGTTATTGACTGATAAGTCCCCTCGTCCACTGCGCCCTTTGAAACTTCTGTTTAAACAAAACTTGTGGATGATCGGAAATATCCATATGCCTGTTCAGTCAAAAGAAATCGTCAAATCCGTTTTTGGTTGGGAAGGTAAAGAGCCTGTGAAGTCTCCGGCTTTGTCAGCCAGAGACATTCTCAAATCCGTCGTTTCTAATTGAAATCAGCTTTTTTAAACAAGGGAGACAAAGTCACATTGATCTCCGTCAATTTAGGTTCTGGGAATTGTGGACCACGGTGAATGACGCAAAGAACGTGGGTCACGATGGCTCCGATGCTGCGTAAGTCTGCTGTTGAAAGCACAACTTGGCCGCCCGTCGTAACAACGTCTTCGATCACTAGAACTTTTTTGCCTTTCAGGTCTAAGCCTTCGGCGAATTGGCAAGTGCCGTATTCTTTCGCTTCTTTGCGAACGAACGCACAAGGAATTCCAGTTTCCAAAGACAACGCTGTTGCAATGGGAATTCCGCCCATTTCAAGGCCTGCCAGAACCTCTGTGCCTGCTGGAATCAAGGGAACCATTTGTTTTGCAATTTCACGAAGAACTGCTGGTTGAGCTTCGAAACGGTATTTATCAAAGTACTCGTTGGAGATTTGACCTGAGCGCAATTTAAATTCGCCAGTTAAGTGGGCTACGTCATAGATTTTTTTTGCTAGTTCAGTACGGGTCATGATTTCCTCCGGCAGCAGTGGCCTTCGGAAGAATACTTTGAATTTATTTAAGACTTTGTTCAAGCCAGTTTTTGAAAGAATCGTTGATTGATGCGACGGGAAGGGCCATCAGGCAGGGCACTTCATAGGGATGAAGCTCTTTCACGCGAGATTCTAAATTTTTACCTGCGTCAGAGCTTTCAAGAGTTTTTAGAATCAGAATATACTCGCTCGCGGTTTCTATTTTTCCATCCCACCAATACATTGATGTCATTCCAGGAATGATGTTCGCGCAAGCGATCAGCTTTTCTGTCAAAAGAGTGCATGCGATATTTTCAGCACTCTTTTGATCAGGGCAGGGGACGTAATAGATGATCATAGAGATTAGCTCTTACGAAGCTTTTGTTTGCGAAGCTGCCATTGCTCTAAAGCGAACTTACGCATATCTTCAACCGAATCCAATTCGTCGACAATTTCCACACCCAATAGTGTTTCAACAGCGTCTTCCAAGCTCACAAGACCCGCAACGATACCGTATTCATCAACAGCCAATGCAATGTGCTCTTTTTCCTTAATAAAATAATCTAGAACCTGTGACGCCGTCATGCGTTCCGGAATCGAAGATATCGGAGTGACCAGTTCGCCCACAACTTTTTCATGTTGGTCGTTAGACAACGCCTCGTGAATTTTATAACGATATGTCATGCCGACGATGTTATCTAAGCTTCCGTGATATACGGGGATGCGAGAGAAACGCAGAGGTTTGTATTTGTTAAATACTTCTTCCACCGTTAGGTCTTTTTCCAGCGCAAAAAACACAGATCTTGGCGTCATAATATCTGATACGTAGATCTTATCTAGCATCAAAAGATTTTTAATGATGTTAGATTCCTTGCCTTTGAGACTTCCCTCTTCGGCTCCCATTTCAGCTGTCATCAGGATTTCTTCACGAGTCACTTCTGGTTCTTCAGTGCGACGTTGAAACAATCGTCCCAGCCACTCGGACATGATTACCAGCGGGTACAAGCAGATAATCATCAGTTGGATCGTATAGGCCGTGAACGGAATCAAAGCTTTCCAGTGAGCCGCCCCAATTGATTTAGGAATAATTTCAGACAATACCAAGATAGCGAAGGTCAAAATGAACGATGCGATCGTCACTGCCTGCTCACCGTATTGGGCTTGGACTTGGTAAGCAATCGCTGCGGAACCTAACGTATGGGAAAGAGTGTTCAAAGTCAGGATCGCCGAAATAGGACGATCCAAGTTCTCTTTTAAGTGTTCCAAGAGTTTAGCGCTGCGACGATTCTCGCGAACCAAGACGGCAATATATGCAGATGTCGAAGTTAGAAGGGTCGCTTCAAGCATCGAGCAGACGAAAGAAATTGTTAGAGTGCTGATAACTAAAAGAACTAATAGCGACATAGGTGTTTATCTAAGTGAGTGATTGAAAAGGAGAATTTAGATGGCCAAAGCCTGTGATATTCCATTGGGAAAATAATAGCATACCCCTCGGCGAGGCTGTCTATAACGCGCAGGGCTAGTTTGCTCAGGTGTACTTTATCACAGCTGAGGCGTGCGTTTTGACCTCCATGACGGGTCCGCATAGACTTTTGTCATATACCAAGAGGAGTTTAGAATGTTTAAAACACTACTTACCAGCATGGCTCTGGTTCTTATGACGAGTTCGGCTTTTGCCGCCCTAAAAACTGAAAATGTCGAATACAAAGAAGGCAAGGCAGTCCTGGAGGGCTTTTTGGCCTACGATGATTCGGTGAAATCACCACGTCCAGCGGTTGTGATCATTCATCAATGGATGGGTTTATCTGAAAACGAAAAAATGCGCGCTCAGATGCTTGCTGAAAAAGGTTATGTGGTTTTGGCGGCCGACATTTATGGTAAAGGCATTCGTCCCACTTCCATGGAAGAGGCTGGCAAACTAGCAGGCCAATATAAAAATGATCGGAAGCTTTTCCGCGCCCGCGGTATGGCGGCTTTTAACTGGCTTAAGAAAAACAAAATGGTCGATCCTAAACACATTGTCGTCATCGGTTACTGCTTTGGCGGTACTGGGGCATTGGAAGTGGGACGTGAAGGAGCGCCAGCAGCAGGGTTTGTGAGCTTCCATGGTGGATTATCCAATCCAACTCCGAAGGATGCAAAAAACTTCAAAGGCCCTGTCCTAATAGCTCACGGTGCTTTGGATAAGAGCGTAAATCCTGAAGTGATGCCGTTCATGAAAGAAATGGATGAAAACAAAGTGGACTATGAATTCATCTCTTACTCTGGAGCAGTTCACGCCTTCACTCAAAAAGATGCAGGGAACGATCCAAGCAAAGGCGTCGCCTATAATGAAAAAGCTGACAAACGGTCTTGGGAGCTCTTCATGAACTTCCTGAACGAAGTAGCGCCAGTCACAAAATAACAAATGTGAGCAGAAAAGGTACGGATACACTGTTGGTAGCGACAACGCATCACTGATGACGCGTAAATGCTACCAAAAGTATGTCCGTACCTTGCCAATAGAATTCCCTGTGATAAGCAGGGGGTTCTTATTTTAGGGAGGTTTCGAATGAAAAAACTGGTTATGGCTTTGGTTGCGACGGCTTTCTTGGCTCCGTTTTCAGCATCTGCATTCGCTCAACCTGCTGAAGGTTGCGATCCGCGCGAAGAATCTTACGAGTGCAGCGGGAACGACAGCTCTTTTGATGGCGGTGGTTACGGTAACGGCGGTTACGAAGACGGCAGCCGTCAAGATAACGACGGCGGATACTACGATGGTGGCGGCTACGGCGGTGGTTACGATGAAGACGGTGGCTATTACGGTGGCAACGGCTACTAAGAATTAAGATGTCAGACAAAACGCTTCGGCAGAGTCGGAGTCTTAAATAAAAAAGGCAGCTTCCAGAAGCTGCCTTTTTTATTGCCACGCTTTCAAATCAAGGGCGATGGTCTCTTTCATCTCGGCGTGATTTTCTTTCGTCGATATAATCCATCACCAGCAATGCCACGGCATTTTCCAAAGCGCCCGTACGTTTGCCACCACCAGAGGCAGCTTGTTGAGGCTTTTCTTCAAAACCCAAACTCTTCATCCAAGTTTTACTGCGAAGTGAATAAACCAGAACACCGATCGCTACAACCGTCAGGCCCAAGTAAAGAGCCATACCACCCGTCACATGAAACTCTTCATTTTTATCTAGCTGTGAAGCGATTGAGGCAATAAACAAAGAGAGGCCGACACAACCCAGCGCCAAGGAGCCAATCACGGCGACCAATAACGTTGTCAATGAACGGACACGTTCAGCGAGTTGAATAGAAAATGCCTCGGCAGGTTCTTTGATGAAGCCCTTGGCATTCCCAATCAGAAAAGAAAGAAGTGGTAAGACAAATTTCATCATAACTAATCATCCCTCCGATAAAGAAGTCGAGCGATCATAAAACCGGCAAGAGCCGCAATACCCACAGCCATCCATGGATTTTCTTTGACAGAATTCTCCACGGAATTTTTAACTTCCATCATTTCGGCTTTATGTTCGTCAGAAATTTTATCAGTAAGAGGGGCTGCTGCACTCTTAAGCTCTTCTAAAATCTGTTTCTTGATTTCTTCGATAAGTTGATCACGATCCATGATGTGTTCTCCAAAATTTCCATCGGTATAAGTAGGCACAAAGTTTAACTTTCCAGACCATCGGCCAGAGGACATTATTTCCATTGTCAGTATAACTAAATAAATGTTTATTTTTTGATATCCAAGGAGTAGGTATGAGGTCTCTGTTGTTGTTGTTCTTACTGATGTGTTTCTCGAGTGAATCGATGGCTGCAGAACCGAGCTCTGCTTCCAGTTCAAGTGGTGATTGGAAGTTTGGGGTGGGAGCTGGATATAGTCCCAATTTTTTGGTCAATCTGAGAAATAAAGAAACACCAACAAGTGGAACGATGACCGAAAAAACCTATGACATGGAGTATGCGGGCGCCGCCGGATTTAGCATTCACTATTGGTATGTCCCTCAAGATTCTTGGGCCTTCATCAGCGGTTTCGATTATGGCGCTGAAAGGGAATTAAAGAAAATCACATTGAATGGAATAAGTACGACGAATATTTCGAACCCATCGAAATACCAGCAACACAACCTCTATATCGGTACCGCATACCGTTGGACTTCCTTCTATATTCCTATCGCACTTAACTACGGAATCATCAGTTTCACTCCCGCATCTACCTTTCTTGGCAGTTACGAAGCTAAAAGCGGCCTTGGCGCGATGTTGGGGTAGGTTGGTTTATCGGACAGCATTTTGTGATTGAATATGTCGGACGCTCTTCGACCACGGAATTAAAAACAAGCAGTGCCTCTGGAGTTACTGAAGGGACCGGCACAATTGCTTCCGCAATGCTGACATTGAAATGCATGTATTAGGATTACGGCTCGACCACTTGCTCCCAGAAAGGAAGTACGACTAACGTATCACTCTGGCCGCCATGAACAAGTACGCGGCCGTTCGGTAGCAATATCGAGACATGGAAGTATCTGGCGTCAGTCAGCGGGTTGCCTGTTATCCATTGATTTGAATCAGTATCATAGTAAAGAACAGAATCACTTGCAGTGAAGTCACTGCGAACCCCACCACTAACTACAAGTTTTCCGCTTGGGAGCATGGCACCTGATTGATATGTGAGAGCCTCAGGAAGTGAGGCTGCTGCGGACCATGTGTCACTGGATGGATCATAAATCTCGACCGCAGCAGAAGGGGTCATAGTGCCGTCGATTCCTCCCGCAGCGATGACCTTTCCATTCGGTAAAACAGATGTTACTGCAAACACGCGAGGTGTGCTCATCGCACCCGTTGCTGTCCAGGTGTTAAGAGCTGAATCATAGATAGCTGCACCCGTCGTACTCACAGCCAGATATTTTGTGCCTGATAAGACAACCAATGTGTCGAATAGAAATCCTGTTCTGGCGGCACCGCTGCTCCAAGTATCGGTTGTTGGGTCATAGATGTCGGTTTCGGTGATGGGACTGTAAGTTGCATCAACACCACCCGTAAAAAGTACCTTACCGTCATTCATCAAAATTGCAGAGCCGCCAAGACGTGCTCGTGGAGATGTCGTAGTTGAGATCGTTCCCGCGATTGAGTCATAAATTTCTGCCAAAGTGAGGGCCGCGCCGACGGCGTTGTAGCCTCCGGCGATCATGACCTTTCCGGATTTCAGAGCCGTGAGCGTGTGATAATATCTGCCAGAGCTTAACGTTGGGCCGGTCTCCCAAGAGTTTTTTAAAGGATCATAAATGGTAGCAGTCGTCAGCAATCCACCTTTAACGTCAACGCCTCCAGCAAAAAAGACTTTACCATTGGTCAGTAAAGCTCCTGCATGCATGTAGCGACCCTCGATAGGGAACGCGATGGACCAAGTCGGTGCTTGGTAACTCTCGATATACGATTCGGTGCTAGCAAGAGTGGAACCTACAGTTGTTCCCCCGACAACCACGGCGCGGCCATCCGCAAGCAATACAGTTCTAAATTGCGAACGACCCTGAGCAAGAACACGATAAGTATTGGTCCAAGTATTAGCAACGGGGTCATAGAACTCGGTTGAATTCGGTGCATTTGATCCACCCATAGTAAGAAGCTTGCCACTTGGAAGAATGATTGTTTGATGATCGTAGCGAGCCATGTTCAAAGAAGCTGCCGTTGTCCAAGTATCATTCAATGGATCGTAAATTCCCACGGCACTGGAAGTAACTCCACCTGTCGTGATTCCGCCCACAGCGATAATTTTCCCAGAGACTAGGGTGGCCGTATGTCTGGCGGCAGCAGTCGTTGCGGAAGTTTTCGTAGACCACGTGTTCGCCACCGGGTCGTAATCAAAGACAGATGAGCGATAAGTTGCGCCTGTGATACCACCAATCACAATCACATGCCCATTAGAAGCCAACGTTGCCGTGTGATTCTTTACAGCGGCGGGAAGAGCTGGCCCTACTGTGAAAGTGTTTGTCGCAGGATCATAAATTTCAGTTGTGGCAGTGTCTGAACCATTGGTGCCACCGGCAATCAGTACTTTGCCATCAGAGAGAAGTGTCGCTGTATGGTAGCCCCTTGCTAGGTTCATATCAGGGCCTGCACTCCAGGTGTTCGTGCTTGGATTGTAAATGTCTGTGCTATATTGAATGAGGTTGCCTGTAGACCAACCACCGGTGACTAAAATATTTCCGTTGTTCAAACGAACAGCGACGGCTGCAGATCTTGGAATCGTCATGTTAGGACCTGTGGTCCAAGTGTTTGTGTTCGGATCAAAAATTTCGGTAGTCCCTATGAAAGTCAAACCAGCCAATCCACCAGCTGCTAATACTTTTCCATTCGGCAAAACCGTCAGCGTATGTTCCGCGCGGCCCATATTTAGATTTCCTTCTTGCTGCCAGAAAAGATTTGAAAGATTAAGCTTTTCTGAAATCGGAGTTCCTGCTCCCGCAGAGGTTTTTCCGCCGATAACATGCAGAGCCGAGTTCCACACGAAAGAGGTGTGAACGGCTCTGCCTGATTGTAAGCTAGACAACGTCACCCAAGCATCTGACGTGGGATTGTACGCGAAAACTTCAGGGCAACCAACGGTGCAGTTTGCGCTGTTTTCTCCACCCGTAACTGCAATCCAACCGTTCGTTTTCACAACAGAGGGATTCATGCGAGCGAAAGGCATTGAGGAACGGGTTGTAAACGTTCCCGCTGTGGGATCATAGATTTCCGTGGTCGCTACCACCGTACCCCCAGAGAGTCCACCAATAACAACCACTCGGCCATCATCCATAACCGTCACGGAATGATAGATACGACCGACGCTGGAATTCCCAGAGTTGGTCCACGTGTTGGTAGCTGGGTCGTAAAGATGCGACTGAACCCAAAGAGTCCCATTCGTCGAGCCACCGATTGATAGAGCTTTGCCGTTAGAAAGAGTGACCAATTTATGTAATTCACGCGCGCGCCCCATATTGCCTGCGGCAGTCCATGTGTCATTCGAAGGATCATAGATTTCTGCCGAGGAAAGATCGGGATCGCCTGCCAAAGCAAGGCCACCTGACACAAGGACTCGGCCATCGCTCAACAATGTCGCAGCATGATTCATGCGGGGAGTGGACATTGAAGCGACTTGTGTCCAAGTATTGTTGGCGGGATTATAAATATAGCAGTCAGAATAAATTGCCGTGGCATTGCCGCCGCCTGCGACGAGCACTCTGCCATCGTTCAGAGTCACTGCAACTTGATACGCGATATCAACAGGGAAGTCTGCAGCCTCTGCAAACTTTTGCGTTTCAGGATCAAAAATCTCAACCGATTTTAATCCCCACTTAGAGCCGTTGACGGAACCGCCAACGATCAAGACTTTTCCGTTTGGCAGAGAACTTTGAGTGTGTGCATAACGACCTGTTTTTGCGTAGTAAGCACGATAGGCGATGGAAGTATTGGCAGGAGCAATATTGAGATCGACCGAAGTAAAATCAATGGGTGCAGCATCGAGGGTGCAACCCACAGTGCCCACCACGAGCAATAAAGCTGATAGAAACCTCACTAAACAAAAAACGTACATATGAATACTTATCGGAGTTTTGTGGGATTATTTGACCCATTTTACTAAATGGTAACATCTCAATTTGAAACGATTTAAAACAAACGGTTTGCAGCTGAAGGAAAGTTTGATGACTTCAAAATTTAATTTTGGTTCGGGAGAAAGTGGCGACCTCATTTACACCATAGCCTCGACCTGAGAAAACGCACGAATTCACACCTATGCACTAGACTCTTTCGATAATCTAATTTCATGAACACGAAAGTTCTTACACTCACAATGGTCGCAATGATGCTAAGTCTGACTGCATGTAACGGTGGCTTTGAAGCAAGCTCCGCATTAGGAATAGACTCTGCCCAAGGCTCTAATGGATCCGTAACTTTACCAAGTGCTGGCGCAGATGGTTGCTACGGAATGGACGCTAACACGTGCTTGGTGTTCAAGGCCACCAACACCCAGCGAGTAGCAAACGGCCTAGCAGCCTTGGTGTACTGCCAAGCCTGCACGCAAATGGCCTTTGAACAATCCAAGGATATGAGCGACAGACAGTATTTTGATCACGAACGCCCTGATGAAACCTTCAGCCACCGAGTCGCAAGATTCGGCCTAACCGCAGGCTGCGCCGAAAACATAGCCCAAGGCTACACTCCAGAAACCGTTGTAACCGGTTGGATGGTAAGCCCAGGCCATAGAAACAACATCCTAAACGGCAACTATAAAAGCTTAGGCATAGGTCTTTATAACGGCTACGCCACCCAGGTTTTCTACGCAGGCACAAATCGCTAAATCAAAAAACCTTAGCACAAGTCCCAGGGCGAGAGAGAAGGACCTGACGAGTCCCTCGCCATAGTTCTTCCAAAAGCTCCGCCGAATAATCAGAACGAATACTGTGATGTATCCGAGAAAGCCCATTCTCCGAAGCCACTTTAAACTGTAAATAAAGAGAATCAAACTTATTGAGATCATCAGCAGTTCCATTCCGACGAACCGACCAAAGCAAGTTCTTAAGAACGCGATTATCCGCCTTAGCCCCTAAAGAAACCTCACTCTGAAGATCCTCTAAGTTAAGTTCAGCCAACCGCCGCCCATCAGAAGTGAACCCACCCGGAGCAGCGCCAAGCCCTTGCGCTCCAGAAACTGGAACACCAAAGACACAAAACAAAAGTACGATTACCAATTTACGCCTCAACACCGCAAAGTTTATAGACACAGAACACCTCTATATTTCGTTTGGAACCACATCCCTAGTCTACAAAAGGCATCTTTCAAACTAAGTGCCGCAAAAGACCCAACAAACATCTAAGAAACCCCGGGACTTTTATTTTGAATTTTTACCGAAAAAGTCGTGCGAGGCGGGGACTATTGAAGAAGCCTGTGCGTAGTGCGGCCTCGGCGGCGCATGGATGCGCGAACCCGCCAAAGGCGGGCGCCGTTGAGCCTGGAAGGCGTGCCACACGAAGAACAGGCTTCTTCAATAGGCACCGACTCGATCCCGATTCCCTCGGAAAAAAGGCAAAAAAAAAGCCCCGGTGTTTCCACCAGGGCTTCGGATTCTCTAAGTAAGAGAAAGAATTACTTTTGCTCAGCTGCGCGCTTAGCTTGGTATTTCTTAGCAAGCTCTTCTTGGATGTTACGAGGTACTGGCAAGTACTTCGCGAATTCCATAGAGAACTCACCTTTACCTTTAGTTGCAGAACGAAGGTCAGTTGAGTAACCGAACATTTCTGTCAAAGGAACTTCAGCTTCGATAACGCAGTTACCGTCGAACGCTGTTGTACCAACGATAGTACCACGGCGTTGGTTGATTTGACCAACCGCTGAACCTTGATATTCGTCTGGAACTACAGTTTCAAGCTTCATGATCGGCTCAAGAACTGTTGGTTTCGCAGCAGCGTAAACTTCACGAAGAGCCGCCATACCAGCGATTTTGAACGCCATGTATGATGAGTCGACGTCATGGTATGCGCCGTCTTCAAGAACAACTTCAACACCAACGATCGGGAAGCCGATCAATGGACCTTTAACAGTTTGCTCTTTGAAACCCTCTTCAACAGCTGGGATAAATTCTTTAGGGATACGACCACCGACAACAGCGTTAGTGAATTTAAACACTGAGCCGTCTTCTTGTGGAGGAAGAGGTTGGATTTTACCAACGATCTTCGCGTATTGACCCGAACCACCCGTTTGTTTTTTGTGAGTGTAGTCGTAATCAGTAGCTGCAGAGATAGTCTCACGGTAAGCAACTTGCGGTTGACCAACGATCACTTCGCAGTTGAATTCGCGTTTCATACGCTCTACGTAGATTTCCAAGTGCAACTCACCCATACCAGAGATGATAGTCTCATTTGATTCCTCGTCACGGTGAACGCGGAAAGTAGGGTCTTCCTTACGGAATTTTTGCAACGCTTTAGAGAAGTTATTCGCTGCTGCTTTATCTTTTGGAGATACCGCAAGAGAGATAACCGCGTCTGGTACGTGCATAGATTGCATAGATGCATTGATGTCTTCAGAACAGAACGTATCACCAGAAGCACAGTCGATACCGAACAATGCAACGATGTCACCCGCGTAAGAAACTTCGATATCTTCCATTTTGTCCGAGTGCATACGCACTAGACGAGGAATTTTAACGGCTTTCTTATTCGTTTGGTTCGTAATGAACGCACCTTTTTGCAATTTACCTTGGTAAACGCGCATGTATGTCAACTGACCGAATGGTGTTTCTTGAAGTTTGAACGCCAAGGCAACAGTCGGTTTGTTAGCATCTGGGAAAAGATCGAACTTCTCTTCGCCTTTGTTAAGGTCAAGAGCTTGTTCTTTCTTTTCGGCTGGAGTTGGCAAGTAGTAAGTTACGCCATCCAACAAGTGCTGAACGTTTTTATTTTTGTAAGCAGATCCGCAGAATACTGGAACCAATTTCAAATCGATTACACCTTTACGGATAGCCGCTTTGATCTCTTCAAGAGTTGGTTCTTCTTCCATCAAGAACTTTTCGCCGATTGCATCGTCGATATCAGCCAAAGCACCGATCATTTTGTGACGGTATTCTTTAGCTTGCTCAACTAGATCAGCTGGGATTTCGATTTCAGTGATTTTCTCACCGTCGTTACCTTCATTGATGAAAGCTTTCATTTGAACTAGGTCAACGATACCACGGTGTTGGTCTTCCAAACCGATTGGGATGTTTACCATAACTGCATTCAAACGAAGTTTTTCAATCAAAGCATCTTTAACGCGGAACGGGTTGGCACCTTGACGGTCCAATTTGTTCACGAATGCCAAACGAGGAACGCCGTAACGTTTCATCTGACGGTCAACTGTGATGGATTGAGATTGAACACCAGATACACCACAAAGAACTAGGATCGCACCGTCAAGTACGCGAAGTGAACGTTCAACTTCAACTGTGAAGTCAACGTGTCCCGGAGTGTCGATCAAGTTGATTGTGTAATCCTTCCACTGAACCTGAGTTGCAGCAGACTGGATTGTGATACCTTTTTCTCTCTCTAGATCCATGGAGTCCATTGTAGCGCCGACGCCGTCTTTACCACGAACTTCGTGGATGGCGTGGATCTTACCTCCATAGAACAGAATACGCTCAGAAAGAGTCGTTTTTCCCGAGTCGATGTGAGCCGAGATACCGATATTTCTGACCATATCAATATTCCATTTTTTGGACATAATATTACCCTTCTTAATTGTCGTTTAAGACTTAGTTACTAATTTGAAAGTACTCGAATTATCATCGATTACATATAGATGCAAATGATGGGGCCCAGAATATAACATTGACACACCGTGACCATATTGGTGACGGCGATACCTGATAAGACTGGGTTAGCGTAAGCTTGGTGGCATGATGGACCTCCACGATCTCCTGAAAAAGCACTTCGAATTTACCACTTTTCGCGGCGAACAAGAAGCGGTTTTGCAAAAGGTATGGCAAGGCGAAAACGCCCTCGCGTTAATGCCGACGGGCATGGGAAAATCCCTGTGTTTTCAATTCCCTGCAAAAATCCGAGACGGCCTAGTAATTGTCATCTCTCCGCTGATCGCTTTAATGCAAGACCAAGTTCTGAAAGCCAAAGATTTAGGCATCCCGGCCACATGTCTAAATTCCACTTTAACGCGAGAAGAGCGCGAATCTCGTCAGGACCGCTTAGCGAAGGGTGACTTCAAACTGCTGTATGTAACTCCCGAGCGTTTTCGTAAGCCCGAATTCCTGAAAGCCATTGAGGGTCGCAAGATTCAGCTGCTGGCCGTGGATGAGGCCCATTGCATTTCCCAATGGGGTCACGATTTCCGTCCCGATTATTCTCGCGTGGGGGAGTTTCGAGCGCTTTTAGGCAATCCCCCAACAATTGCCCTGACAGCAACGGCAACCCCCGAAGTTCAAAAAGATATCTTGGCAAAGTTGAACATCCCTGATGCCGAAATTATTTCGGCGGGCATCGAACGTCCTAACTTGGCCTTGCGAGTTCATGATTTGTACGGGATTGACGATAAAATCCGCGCGATCATTGGGCTCCGCTATCAGCAGCCGGGTGCTGCCATCGTTTACTGTTCGTTGATTCAAACACTGCGAAAAATATCTGCGGAACTTCATCGCGCGGGCGTACAACATTTGGTTTATCACGGTGACCTGTCCCCCCAAGATCGTAAGCGCAATCAAAAGGCGTTTATAGCCGAAGAGTCTCCATTGATGCTGGCCACACCTGCCTTTGGCTTGGGGATCGATAAAGCGAATGTTCGGTTATTAGTTCACTCTGAAATTCCAAGCGCCTTAGAGAGCTATTTTCAAGAGGTCGGTCGAGCAGGGCGTGATGGACAAGAATCCTTTTGTCATCTTTTATACGATCAAGATGATGTCAGTATTCAAATGGAATTCTTAAAATGGTCGCATCCTGATCCAGAGTTCATTGCTAAAATTTATGATCTGATCGAGCAAAATCGCCTGCGCGTGAATCAGGAGAAGTTTGATTTCCTTCGCGAGCAGATGAATTTCCGCAACCGTCGTGATTTCCGTGCAGAGGCTGCCGTCAGCATTTTGGAACGTTGGGGCTGCTTAGAAAAATCAGAGGATCCATTTCCGTATCAGTGTGTTCATGCGCCAACTCAGGAGCAGTTCGCTGCGGAAAACGGTCCTGTCATTTTGCGTGCGCAGAATTCAAAACTGCTAGAGATGGTGCGCTTTGCGACTCAAGATAAAGAATGTCGCATGAATTTTATCTATCACTACTTTGGACACCGACACGAAACTCCCTGTGGCAAGTGTGATATTTGTGTTGATAATCAAAACTAGCAGCGGCTCTTTGAGAGGCCTTTGGAGATCAGTTAAATTGATCCTTTTGATTATCATCTAAAAAAGGAGGATCTATGTTTAATGTCTCGAAAAAATTGACAACTCTGTTTGCAGTGTTCCTGATTGGTGGCGCCGCATATGCCGCCGATCTTCCGCTGAATAAACTCAAAATGCCTCCGGGATTTGAAATTTCCGTGTGGGCAAAGGTCAAAGATGCGCGCTCTATCGCACAGGCACCAGGTGGTCGATTTTTTATCGGCTCGCGTGCGGGGGACAAGGTCAGCCTTGTTCAGAATGGAAAAGTGCAAACCTTCGCTGAAGGCCTAGACACGCCCAACGGTGTCGCCTTTAAGGACGGAAAACTTTACGTCGCTGAAGTTTCAAAGATTTTGGAATTCAATGTGCCTGATAAAATTTCAGCACCCCAAAAACCCGCAAAAACATTGTCGCAAAAATTTCCCAGCGACACCCATCATGGCTGGAAATTTATCCGATTTGGCCCTGATGGTAAGCTGTATGTCCCCGTGGGCGCCCCATGCAATATCTGTGATATGGGAACTGAATACGGACGCATTTATCGGTTAGATGTGAATGGCACAGCAAAGGATATCGTTGCAGAAGGCGTTCGCAATACTGTGGGATTTGATTGGGATCCGACGACGAAGGATTTGTGGTTTACGGAAAATGGTCGTGACTGGTTGGGAGATGACTCTCCTCCGGATGAAATCAATCATTTGTCGAAAGTGGGGGAGCATTTTGGATTCCCATTTTGTCATGGCAAAAACGTTCTAGATAAAGAGTTTGGTAAGGGCAAAGACTGCAAGAACTATAAAGCTCCTGAAGCCGAGCTAAGAGCCCACGTTGCAGCCCTAGGGATGCGCTTTTATAATGGGAAGATGTTTCCTTCTGAGTATCAAGGCGGTATCATTTATGCTGAACACGGTTCTTGGAATCGCAGCGCGCCTCAAGGTTACATGGTTGGTTTTGCTAAAGTCAAAGACGGCAAAATAACCTCGGTCATGCCATTGGTTGAAGGTTGGTTGCAAGTGGGAGACGCGTGGGGGCGCCCTGTTGACGTTGAAGTTATGGAAGATGGTTCCGTCCTCATTTCTGACGACAAGGCCGGTGTGATTTATCGTCTGACTTATAAGGCAAAAGGAAAGTAGCTTTGACAAGATTTCACTCCTCCGTCGAGTTTCCAGATCCACGCGATACGATGGCCGAAGGTATTTTGGCCGTCGGTGGAAAATTAGATGTGGGGACCTTGTACACAGCCTACAGCAAAGGAATTTTCCCATGGCCACAGGTCGGTTTTCCGATGCTGTGGTTTTCCCCTGAAAAACGCGGCATGATGTTTTTTAATGAATTCCATGTTCCAGAAAGCCTGCAAAGGTTTCGTCGTAAAAATCCGCAAATTACGTACACGGTTAACAAAGATTTCGATCACGTGATGGCCGAGTGTGCGAACCAAATACGCCCGGGCCAAGAGGGCACGTGGATTCTGCCCGTGATGAAACGCGCCTATCATGAATTCAATAAAGCGGGCTTTGGACTTTCGATTGAAGTTAGGGAAAACAACGTCTTAATCGGTGGCATTTACGGCGTGCTAGTCGATGGAGTTTTTAGTGGAGAAAGCATGTTTTATAAAAAGCCTAATGCCTCTAAATTGGCACTGTGGTTTTTAGTTGAGCATCTTTCACAGCTGGGGCACCAATGGATTGATGTTCAGATGGTGACGCCGGTCGTAGCCCAACTGGGAGGACGACTTGTGGATCGTGAGGAATACCTGCAATTGCTCGAAGAGCGTCATCAACAAATAGCTGCAATTCCTTAAAAAGTGCCGTAAGTTGACGGCATGCCTTTACTAAGTACATACAAGCTTGAAAAATCATTCGCGGGAAAAACTCTTTTTAAAAACGTCAGTCTGGGGATTGATGAAGGTGACCGCATTGGTTTAGTTGGTCCTAACGGCGCGGGAAAATCCACGCTTTTAAAAATCATCGCAGGTCGCATGAAACCTGACGGTGGTGAAGTGACGATGAATAAGGGCTTGGGCATTGGTTATCTTGAACAAACCCCTACATTCACTCCAGGCGTTTCTATTTTAGATGCAATCATGGGTGATCTTGATTACGGCGAATTTATTGGACCTGCGTATGAATGGATGGCCCGCTTAGAGCTTTCTCAGTTTGGCGATACGTTCTTGGTGGAAGATCTTTCGGGAGGTTGGAGAAAACGCGTGGCTTTGGCTCGCGAACTTGTGCAAAATCCGCAGCTTTTGTTGCTGGATGAGCCCACGAATCACTTGGACGTCACTTCCATCATGTGGCTTGAGGAGTTCTTAGCCAAAGCGCAATTCGCAACTTTGATCATCACCCATGACCGTTTATTTCTTCAACGTGTGACGAATAAGATATTCGATTTGGATCCGAAAAATCCAAACTACTTGTTTGTGACGTTGGGTGATTATTCCGCGTACGTTGAATCTAAAGAATTGATGATGGCGGGGCAGGAAGCCAAAGAGCTGACGATGAAGAACACTCTTCGTCGCGAAACAGAATGGCTTCGTCGTGGTGCTAAGGCCCGTTTAACCAAACAAAAAGCACGGATTGATCGTGCCCACACGTTGAAAGACGACGTTTCTGATTTGGTGGCGAAAAACGCCAATCGCACGGTGAAAATTGAATTCAAAGATGCAGATCGCAATCCACAAAAATTGATCGAGCTTTCGCACATCACGAAAGCTTATGATGATCGTATCTTGTTTAAAGACTTTACTTACCTGGTAAATCCAAAAACGCGCATGGCCCTTTTGGGTGACAACGGTTCTGGGAAATCCACTTTGATTCGCATCATGTTGGGGCAAGAAACTCCTGACATGGGGGAAGTAAAGCGTGCGGAAAACTTAAAGGTCGCGTATTTCGAACAGAATCGCGAAACATTAAGCCCGCAAAAATCAGTTCTTAAAAATATCTGTCCTGATGGTGACTATGTTCACTATCAAGGCTCTTACGTCTATGCGCGCAGTTATCTGGAGCGTTTCCAATTCAACCGTCAGCAAATGGATATGCCCGTCGAAAAACTATCAGGCGGGGAGCAAGCTCGTCTGCGTATCGCTCAATTGATGTTGAACGAAGCGCAAGTTCTGATTCTGGATGAGCCGACGAATGACTTGGACGTGCAAACATTGGCAGTCCTTGAGGAATCTTTGCGCGATTTCAATGGCGCTGTGATCTTGGTAACCCATGACCGATACTTTATGGACCAAGTTGCTAAAGAAATTATCGCTCTTCATAAGAATCCAGATGGTCATACGACCATGGAGCGTTTCGCCGGCTTCTTACAATGGGAAGAATGGTACGACGATTTGAAAGAGATGGAAGCCGCAAGCAAACAAGAAGAAAAGCAACAAGCGAAAGCTGCTTCCGGTGGAAAAGCTAAAAAGTTAAGTTTCAAAGAAAAGTTTGAATTGGAAAACATGGAAGCAAACATCGCAGCTCTTGAGGAAAAACTTCAAGCAGCGCAAACCCAAAGCATGCTTCCAGACATCGCCAGCAACCCCAAGAAGGTTCAAGAGCTGTACAATGAGATCGCTACCACTCAAGCTGAAATCGAGCGCCTATACGCTCGCTGGAATGAATTAGAAGGCAAATCTTAAAAATAGGCTCTCGGTACTACATCGAGAGTGACAATCCAAAGCCTGCGATTCCGTCGACACGCCATCCGGGCTCACCGTCGCCGGCTTCGCCGGTTCGCGCATCGTGCGCCGACGGAGGTCGACTGCAGCGCAGGCTTTAGCTTGCCACCCTCGCTGTAGAAGGAGATTGTTTTTAGATTCTTTACTAGGAGATGGGGATAAATTCGGCTGAGATGAAAATTAAAAACCCAGCTTGTTGAGAGCTGGGTTTTTTTGTGGGCGCAGCAGGGATGTGCGCCGTCTGTGTCGTTGTGCCGTTAGACTATCTGTCTACGTTTGCGCATTTTGCTGGGTATGTTTGGCCGCGTTTGAAGTACATTTTGCCTTCGATACCGCCATTGCCGTTCATGAAGTCAGCTACGTATTCGCCAGATGCAGACAAAGAACCTTTGAATGCAGATGAGTAACCGTTTGTACCCGCTGGGTAACGACCGTTTAACGTCAAAGTCGCTGGAACGAAATCGCTACGATAAACGCCTGTTAGGATCGCTTTCGTGAAGTCTGTTTTGTCATAGTTACGACGGAACTCACCAACAAGTGTTGGTTGAGTTGTGTTACCAGTCGCTTCTTTTTCGAACAAGGACAAAGTCATTTTAGCTTTATAGCTTGGGACATTTCTTTGTTGCATTTCTTTAGTCGTGATAACGCAACCATAGTACGTTCCGGAAATGGCAGTCAATTCTCTGCGAAGACGGTCATAGTATTCCTCATCAGAACCGTTACCGCCATTTGCAGAGCCACCAACTACGAATTTCGCGTTGAATCTGCCGATGATGCCAGCTTTAGATTTAACAGTACCCGACATGATGCCATCTTTGATAGTCGCAAAGATGGTTTGGATGTCGTCGTTCGTAGTTGCTGCTGGATTCAAGATGTTCAACAGACCGTTTTCCGGAGTGTAGGAAGCATCAAGATTTGTAATCGGTTGGGAAGCAGGATTCAAACGAGTGTAAGCTGCTTTTTGCTTGTAGCTGATTTGTGCAGAACCGTCAGTGTTCGTGCCTGTTTGTACAGAGGACAAAATCAATGCGATTTGAATCACTTCAGTTGCACCGTTTTCACGGATTAGATTACCTGTGTATGAGCCTTCAACTTTAGCGAAGCTCTCCGCCGTTTTGCGATTTTGTTCCGCAAGTTTTTTATTCAACTTGTCGGCACCTGAGTCGTCGTTATTGAATGCGCATGCACCAAGTGCCAAAACGCTCAAAGTAAGGATTAATTTTTTCAACATAAAGTCCCCTGCCTATTTTCCATTTTCTGACGGTTGTTCGTCAGGAATAAGTTCGTCTCTTGATGCTGCCCATTCATTCAAAGCGATGTGGTAGTTACCTACAGCAGTGATGTATTGGACTTCTGCTGTGAATGAACTGTTAAGAGCAATGATCAAGTTATTAATATCTGTTCTGCCTTGAGCGTATGAGCGTTGTAACTCCGTTACTGCTCTTTCGCGGAACTCTTTTTGCTTCTCCGCGCTTTGGGCAATCGAGTAAGCGGCTTGTGCTTTACGCTCCGCTTGTGTGTTTGAGTCGATAACTTCAACCAACTGACGTTGCAAACGCGTTTGTTCCAAGTCGCGATTTAGCTTGTTGTAAACGATACGCTCGTTTTGAATGTCAGAGCCAAAGTTATAAGCAAATCTTAAACCTACATAGTAATCAGGTCGAGAGCCACCCGTTAACTCCGAGTATGAGTCCTCGGACTTTTCAGCCACACCTGTCGTATAAGCTTTTCCGACAACATTCAAAGTCGGGTAGGCTAAAGACTTAGATGCTGACAAGCTTTCTTCCGCAGCAGAAACTTTCAGTTTTTGCGAACGGATTGCACGCAAGTCTTCAGTTTTTACTGGCGGCAAGCTTGGCATTGCTGGGAGCATGGTGCTCATCTCAAACTTAACTTCAGATTTTGGATCCAACGCCAAAGACGTTAATAGATTTTCTACTGCAGCTAAATATTCAGTCGAAGTCGATTTGACGGTTTGCTCGCGAGTTTCAAGTTCGGCCTGAGCTTGCGGCAAGTCTCCAGGGTTTGAATAACCCAATGAAGTTTTTCTGCGAACGGTGTCGACCAATTTTTTATAACGGTCGCGCGCACTCACAGCTTCCTTGAAGTTTTCTTGAGCGATATACGCTGTCCAGAATTGACGGATAGATTCCAAAACCACGTTTTCCAAATCGTTTGCACGAAGGATTTCCGAAGCTTTGTAGTTTTCCTCTGCCGCATTTACAGTTCCGCGATCAGCCACACCAAAGAAGTTACCCAAGATCGCTTGTTCCAGCACGATGCCCGCGCGGTCCAGAGTTTGATTATCCGGTGGTTGCACTGTCAAAGCTGTATCGTAATCCGCGTTCAAAGAAAGACGGTTCAACTCGATAGTTGCTAAAGTCCCCGTCGTGAATGGTTTAGACAACGTCAAAGTCGTATTGTAGCGTTCGATTTTGTTGCGTGGATCTAAAGTTTGAGAGGAAAGCAATTGAGCTTGCTTGTCCAATTCATAACCTGTTGTCACACCTAAAAGCCAATCGTACTTAGCCAGTGTTTCAGCAAAGGGAAGTTTATATTGTTGATACTGAAGATTAACTTCTTTGGTACGGTAACCCTGTTGCAATGCCAGTTCCGCTACTTTTTTCTGAGACAAAGTAACAACTGAAGCTGCAGCAACCGGAGTTGTCTGCGCCATCGCAGTGGAGGTCGCACAAAGAAGCAGGATGATTTTTTTTACCATGATACTTTCGTCCCCAATTCAAAGCTGTCTTTTTCTAATGCGATTTCTTGTTGGCCACTAAGTTCTCTTTGTGACCACTCAGTGAAAACGGACCATTTTTTTGTTAAACGGAAGTCTAACCCATAGTTCATCGCCGTGTAAGAAGCTTGTTTGGAAAAGTGCGCAAAATCGTTCGATGAAGATTGAGTGTAGTTCAAATTCCCCCATTGTGGAGAAAACGTTAGCCCCAACCAAGAAAGCTTCGCATGGCGAAGGCTTAAAGTCGGACCGCCGGAGAACATAGTCGTATTCAAACGAGCGTCATCAACAACAGTTCCACCTGAAAGAGTGACCGATGTGTTTTGTGTCGCGATTGAACCATCAACGCGCAGACCACCGCTGATTAATACGCTCGCGGCATTCCACTCCGGAGTCATCACACCGATTGTGAGCCCGGGCATGAATGTTTGATCGTTTTTAGACAAATCAAAAGTTCCTGCCGTGTCTGTTGTCACAGTTCCCTTTGGTTGAAATTGCTGAGCCGTGAAGCCCGCAAAGTACTGCCAAGAGCGACCCATGATTTCCGGTTTTGGATCTTTTAACACCAACATTCCTGTTGTCGTGGCATCAGTTGCAGATTTTGAAGCGACGCCCGAGGCTTTTGTCTCGGCCAAAGCAGCTTCACGCACAGATTGAGGAGCTGGTGCTTCTGCAAGCTTGGTTTTAGAAGAAGACGTTTTCGCCCAGCCGGTAGCTGATGCAAGAACAAGAGATACGCATAGAGAACTCGCGAAACGAGTCGTAATCATAAGAGCCTCCGTAGTGGCTTGAAGTGCGGTCATGAATAGTCGTTCAGACCAACCATGTCAATCACTGTTTAGGTGCCTAAGTATTGCTTAGGATTCCTTAATGAGGTCAGTAAAATCAAAGTCTTGGCTGGGGCGCGTGCTGAAGTTTGTTCATGGCAGTCTGGAGCATGCTGGGCTACACTTAAGGGACTTTTGTTCCAAGGAGAAGGAATGCGTATTTCGGATATTTCCATCAAGAATCCAGTATTTGCGTGGATGTTGATGTTTGGACTGATGATTTTCGGTTTGATTTCATTTTCAAGAATGGGTTTAAGCCAATTACCTGACGTGGATTTCCCGACGGTTTCTGTGAGCGTGACTTTGGATCGCGCCGCGCCAGAAGTTATGGAGACGCAAGTCGTTGATGTCATTGAAAGCGCATTGATGGGCGTTGAAGGGGTGCAAAGTATCACTTCGAGTTCAAAAACGGGTTCTGCAACAATTACCGTTGAATTTAGTTTGGACCGTAACATTGATCTCGCTTTGCAAGATGTTCAGGCAAAAGTTTCAGGGGCCCAGCGACTCCTGCCAGATAACGTGGACGCGCCGACAATCTCAAAAACTAATCCTGATGACCAACCGATCTTGTGGTTGGCACTTACTTATGACAAAGGTGATCTTGAATTCTTGATGAAATACGCCCGCGACTATTTGAAAGATCGTTTCACGACGGTTGATGGTGTCGGTGATATTTTCTTGGGTGGTTATACTGATCCTGTCCTGCGTGTATTCGTAAATACCAAAAAACTTCCTAGTTACAATATCTCTGTTAATGACGTGATTGATGCCATCAAGTCAGAACACTCCGAAGTTCCTGGCGGTTACATTGAAACCAAGAAAAGTAATTTCAACGTTCGTACGATGGGTGAAGCTAAAACCATCGAAGAGTTTAATAATATCGTGATCAGCCGTCGCGCGGGTTCTTTGACTCAGGACCCAACGAACATGGTTAAAATTGGTCAAGTCGCAAGTGTTAGCATGGGCCTGGACAATATCACTCGTATTTCCAGATTCAATGGCGAGCCAGCGTTAGGTTTAGGTATCCGTAAGCAGCGTGGGACTAATGCAGTTGCCGTTGCCAAAGCGGTAAAAGCGAAAGCTGAAGAAATTCAATCTCAACTTCCTGAGGGCATGAAAGTTCATGTGAACTTTGATAGCACGCAGTTCATCGAAAAATCTGTGGGCGAGTTGACCCATCACTTGATCTTGGCGGTCGTCCTGACATCTTTGGTTTGTTGGGCTTTCTTAGGATCCTGGTCTGCGACGTTTAACGTTTTGCTTTCGATTCCGACTTCATTACTTGGTGCTTTCATCGGTTTGTACTTCTTGGGGTACACGCTTAACACATTCACGTTACTTGGTTTAACACTTGCGATCGGTATCGTCGTTGACGATGCCATCATGGTTCTGGAGAATATTTTCAGGTACAATGAGGAGGGGCACGGTCAGATCGAGTCTGCGATCCTGGGCTCTCGCGAGATCTCCTTTGCCGCCATGGCAGCCACGGCCGCAGTTATTGCGATCTTCCTTCCTGTTGCTTTCATGAAGGGCATCATTGGTAAGTTCTTAATGCAATTCGGAGTTACCATCTCCATCGCTGTGTTCTTGTCCTTAGTGGAATCTTTAACGATCACTCCCATGCGTTGTGCGGGATTCGTTCACCACGGTGAGCGCACAACTAAAATTGGTAAGGCGTTTGAAGCCTTTATGGAGAGCTTAAAACACGGTTATGAGCGTTGGTTGCGCAAAACTCTGCAGTGGCGTTGGACTGTTATCTTGGGTTCTTTGACGTTTGTTGCTTTGTCATTTATCTCCGTAAAATTCTTGGTGAAAGAAATGTCTCCCGCGCAGGATCAAAGTATTTTCCTAGCGCGCCTGATCTTACCAGTCGGAAGCTCTTTGGCTTACACGGATGGCCAAGTGAAACAAGCAGAGGAGTGGTTGCGCTCTCGCCCAGAAGTGAAACAAGTCTTTGCAAGTATCGGTGGTTTCGGCGGTGGTATCTCCGACGCGAATACGGCAATGATGTTTATTACGATGAAGGAATTTAAAGAGCGTCCAGTCGATCCCAAAACTGGTAAGCGCATGACTCAAACAGATTTTATGCAAATCACTCGTGAAGCGTTTGCAAAGATCCAAGATGTGCGTCCGGTGTTGATGGATATGTCACAACGTGGTTTTTCCAGCGGTCGTGGGTATCCGATTGAATTTACGGTGATGGGCTCTGATTGGGAAAAACTTGCAGGCTTCTCCCAAACAATCATGGACGAAATGGCAAAAACGGGCTTGATGGTCGATATCGATACGAATTACCTGCTTGGTATGCCAGAAATCCAAGTAAAACCTGATCGTGTGGCTGCCGCCCAGCACGGTGTTAGCATCGCCTCTGTGGGTACGACTGTGAATGCATTGATTGGTGGTGTGAAAGCCGGGGAGTATCCCGAGGGTGGTCACCGTTACGATATCAAAGTGAAATTGGACAATAAAGAAGATGCAATGGTCGAGATCAAGAAGTTGATGATCGGAAATAATCGCTCGAATTTGATTCCAATTGATCGCGTGACAAAACAAGAAACGACGAAAGCATTACAAAGTATTTCGCGTATGAATCGTCAACGCGCGATCACGATCACGGCCAATTTAAAAGCCGGAGCTTCTCAGCAAGCCGCTATGGAGGAGATTTTGAAAATCGGCAAAAAAGTTTTAGAGCCGGGTTACATGATCGAGCAACAGGGTTCTTCGAAAACGTTTAAAGAATCCATCCAAAGCTTCTTTGTGGCGTTTATCTTGGGTATCGTGATTGCCTATATGATCTTGGCTTCCCAGTTTAACTCGTTCATCGATCCTGCGACGATCTTATTGGCCTTGCCACTGAGTTTCTCGGGGGCATTCTTTGCCTTGTTGTTCACGGGTCAATCCTTGAACATGTATTCGGCCATTGGGTTCTTGTTGTTGATGGGGATCGTGAAAAAGAACTCGATCTTGCTCATTGAGTTTACCAATACCGTGCGCGACCGAGGTGCAGGTACTGCCGACGCGGCATTGATTGAAGCGTGTCCGATTCGTCTGCGTCCGATCCTAATGACCTCTATCGCAACGATCGCCGCCGCAGTCCCATCTGCGATGGCAACAGGAGCGGGTTCTGAAACGATGAGACCGATGGCTTTGTGTTTGATTGGTGGGGTCTTGGTTTCTACCGTCCTGACATTGTTCGTGGTGCCAGCAGCTTACTCTGTTTCAGACAGATTCAGAAAACGCGACGAAGTCCGTGAAAAAACAAAACAGGCTTTCGCAGCAGTTGGCGATGGCGGAGCTCACTAATAGCCTTAAAAATGGACAGTCCTAAAAAAACCCGGTGGTGAAACCGGGTTTTTTGTTTCTAGCATTGAAATTATTTTTTTAGTGGCATCGCGCCCAAGTAATCTTTCTTACCGACTTCAACACCATTATGGCGAAGAATTGAATAAGCCGTCGTTACGTGGAAATAAAGATTGGGTAAGGCGTGGTGAGAGATAAACTCGGCACCCGTCATCCATTCGCCATTCCAACGAGGAGTCGTGATGTGTTTTGTTTCAGAGCCTTTAAAATCAGCGGCAGACAAAGACTCCAAGTATTTTACGGTGTCTTTGATGCGCTCTTGGAATTCAGCGTAAGTTTTTTCAGTGTCAGCGTGAGTCGGCGCTGTTTTTTCCGTTAAACGGAACGCCGCAAGCTTCGCAGTATCACAAGCAATTTGAATCTGACGACCCAAAGGAAATTGATCAGGAGCCAAACGAGAGTTCAAAAGAACTTCCATATCGATCTTTTTCGTCTCCGCGAATTTCGCGCCCTTATCCAAGATGTGTTCTAGGTTGTGAAGCATTTTAATAAAATAAGGAACTGTGATTTCGTAAAGCATTGTTTATGTCTCCTGATAGCTCCACATTTAATCCAAGCTTTTCCTCCATGACAACCGTGAGTCGTGACGCATCTTTGCGTTCACTTCGCTAGCAGCGTGCGTTGTTAATCACATGTGACCATCAGCCAAAACTATTGTTAAGGTTGTATTATGAAAATAGCTGTAAACCATCCAGCAAGCTGCCACTGCCATTCTGTCAAATTTGAAGTCGAATTAACCAACGGGATTGAAGATCCGAAGCGCTGTAATTGCTCTTTTTGTCGACGTCGAGGAACTATCGTAGCGATGGTTCCTCGAGAGAAGTTCAAGGTCTTACAAGGGGCAGACAGACTTTCGCTCTATGAATTTAATACTAGAACTGCGAAACACTATTTTTGTTCAGTGTGTGGGATTCATACGCACAACGTAAGTCGCACGAACCCTCATCAAATTAGATTTAATGTTGGCTGCCTTGAAGGTGTTGATCCGTTTGAGTTGGGTGATGTCCCTGTCTCCGACGGTTTAAATCATCCGGCTGATCGCAAATAAACAAAAAAGAAAAGGCACAGAGATTAATATCTGTGCCTTTATTTTTAGAACCTAAAAAACGGAACTGTTACCTTAGCTCCACATTACGGTGCGCATAGAAAGAGATCCCATTTCGAAACCCTCAAACGGGTAGGATAGTTTATCCTGTTCGTCTGAGGCGCCAAAGGCGTATAAAAGTGGCCAGTAGTGTTCGGGGGAGGGAACGGATAGTTCCGCAGCGGATCCGAATTTTTCCATGTACTGAGCCAACGTTTTTTCGTCTCTTACATCCAATGCTTTTTTGATTCCCGCATCGAACTCCACCGCCCAATCATATTTGGCGTTGACGTCACGCCATTGGATCTGACGCAAGTTATGAACAATGTTACCGCTGCCGACGATCAAAACACCTTGCTCGCGCAGGGAGCGCAGCTGTCGGCCCATCTCGATGTGCTTTTCGGGAGGAGCATGCACATCAAGACTCAGTTGGTACACAGGAATATCCGCGTTCGGAAACATGTGAACCAACACCGACCAAGTTCCATGATCCAAGCCCCATTTTTCACTAAGCTTGGAACCAGGAATTAATTTCTGCGTGATCTGCGCAAGGTTCAAAGGGCCTTGCGCAGGATATTGAACATCAAACAGGGCTTTCGGAAATCCATAAAAATCATGGATCGTCGGCGGAGTCGCATTATACAGAACTTTCGTTCCTTCTGTTTCCCAGTGGGCCGACACCACAAGAATAGCCTGTGGGTGCGGCACGCTGTTACCCAGTGCAGTCAGCGCTTCCGTGAACGGAGTCTTCGCTAAAGCATTCATCGGGGAACCGTGGGCAGCAAAAATCACAGGCATGCGTTTCATAAAAACCTTCCTTATTTTTTGGCAATAGGCTGGTTGGCTTCGATACGGATTGTTAGAGTCACTTCGTCACCTACAACCGGACCTGCTTCAACAGCTTTGCTCCAGCTTAAACCAAAATCTTGGCGGTTGATTTTACCAGTGGCCGTAAAAGCAATTTTATGATTGCCGTAAGCATCGTTCACGTCACCCAGGTATTTCGTAGCAAGTGTGACTTCTTTAGTTTTGCCTTTCAAAGTCAAATCACCCACCAGTTTTAAATCGTCAGCCGTACCAACGACTTTTTTAACTACGAAAGACATTTTAGGATTTTTCGCAGCGTCAAAAAAGTCGGGGCTCTTTAAGTGGCCATCACGGTCGGCGTTGTCGGTGTCAACGGAGCTCACGTCAATATTCAAATTTGCTTTGGACTTCTCCAATTTTGGATCGATCGTGATAGAGCCGTCAAATTTTGTAAAACGACCTTCAACAGTTGCGATCACTAAGTGAGGAACTTCAAAGCCAATTTTAGAGTGAGCTGCATCCACGGTGTAAGTCCCGGCAGGGATGGTTTTGGCAAAAGCTGCCGTGCTAAGTAACGTAATAATTGTTGCGGTAATAAGTTTCATGGTTTTCTCTCCTTTATTGTTAATCGGACTTGATCAGTATCGACCTAAAAGGAGTGTTGCGGGAGTAGACATATTTGCGATATACTGTTGCACATATGGAACAATTAGACCTGAACCAAATCCGCACCTTCGTTAAACTGGTCCAAGCAGGAAGCTTCACGAAAGCCGCCGAAGTCCTGCATCAACCTAAGTCGCGCGTTAGCCGTCGGTTGGCGGCGTTAGAGAGAGATTTGGGTATTCAGCTGGTGTATCGCACAACGAGACAGTTTCAGTTAACCGATGCGGGCAGAGCTTATTATGAGCGCTCACGCGGTTTAGTAGAGGGGCTTGAAAGCATCTCTGCCGAATTGAGTGAGGAGGTGGCAGATGTTTCCGGATGGCTCAAGGTGACTGCCTCTGATGATATGGGGGTTCTAAATCTTCCAGACATTTTCGCCGACTTTGCGAAGCAACATCCTCGGGTCCGCTTTGAATTATTATTGAGTCAAGCTTACGTGGATTTGGTGAAAGAATCTGTCGATGTGGCTGTTCGTATCGGTATTCTTAAAGACAGTAATTTAAGGGTGAAGAGAGTTGCCACTCTGAAAAGTATTATTATTGCCAGTCCCGGTTTTATGGAGCGCTATCGCCAGGCGGATGATTTTGAAAACATCAGCACATTGCCATTTTTGACTATGAATTCTCAGAATAAATTAGAGGTGTGGCGTATCAGTGATGGCAAAAAAATGACTGTCAAAGTGGATCCCGTCATGACTGCCAACAACCCAAACATGATTGTGCAGATGGCGATTCATGGACGTGGTATTGCGATGGTTCCAGAATTTATCGCAGCAGAACATATCCGTGCGGGAAGACTGGTTCAGATACATCGAGGCTTTCGAGGTCAGGAAATCCCCATCAGCTTAGTTTCTCCGGAGCAAAAGGAAATCCCAATGAAGACCAAGAAATTTATCGATTTTGCAGCGAAAAGACTGAAAGAGAAGTTCGAAAATTTTTAGAGGTATTTCGTAAAGAAAGAAAATAGATCTTCATACTGAAACTTCATCGCACCAAAAATAACCGCGCCCCAAAGGACGGCGATCACTCCCATCATCATCAGTTGAGGGAAGTGCACCAGACTCATCGGGCCTGGCTGTTTGTTCAGCATTTCATCGATTTGCCCGCGCTCTTGGTTTTCTTTAAAACGACGAGCTAAGCCTTGTGCGAGGACAATTCTTTGAGTCATTTCCATTTTATAAAAATGCACGCCAACCAAGGTGCTTGAATTCGCAATACTATCTAGGCGAGTCACAATTCCGTAGCACGCCATCTGACGTGAACCCGGAGGTGTGAATTGAATTTTAATAACTTCACCTAAAATCGGGCACAGATCATCCGGTGCTGTAAAAGCAAGGCCCGTCAGCGATACATTTTTAATGGAAGTGCCCTCTTCCCAAGGAACTTGCTTGGGACCGGCGACACGCACGATACTTTCATCCTCTGTTTGAAGAATGAATCTTGGAGATCGGCCGTGATAGCGTGCGAGTGATGTCATGCCTCTCTTTTCGGACAAAAAGCCAGACCCCTTAACGAAGCAGGCGGGAAATCTGGCAGGAATATATGTCTCAAAATGATCATTTTGGGTTTTCGATCTAAAAGTGCTTCCAGCCCTTAAAGGATTCGATCTCTTCCTTTGCGTCCCCATGAATTAAAAAGACTCCGAGGCTTTGCGTGAATTGGCCCACTTCAGTCCAATGTGGGAAAAGCTTCCGATCATCAGGAGAAACACTCATAAGAAGCTCATAATCTTCTCCACCCCAAAGAGCGTATTCAAATGCTTTATTCAGATGTGCCATGCGAATGGTTTCATCATGCAATGGGAATTGATCCGGAAAAAAGTGAATGCCTATGCTGGCAGCCGAGTGACTGTTGCCGTAAGGCTTGTTCGCCAAGATCAAAGCATCATTGACCAAGCCATCACTGCAATCCATCAGAGCATGAATTTTTTCGGTATGCTTGCGAAGTTCAGCAACCAGATCTAAACGCGGCATCGGGCGCAGATGCTTTTCAGTAGCTTCTGGAAAGTCACCTTTACGATCTTCATGCAAAGCACGTAGACCTGTCGTAGATAATCCCAAAGGACCACTTGCCAGCAGAATGTCTCCTGCTTGAGTGCCATGTCGAGTGAGGGGCTTTTCACAGGAGCCATGCACACTGACATCTATAATTACTCCGCGAGGTGAAGCGCACAAATCTCCCCCTGCGATTTCAAGGCCGAAGCGGTCAGCAAGGGTTGTCATACCCTGATAGAATTCGTCAAGCCATGTTTCCGTTATTTCTTTCGGGAGTGCGAGTGAAACTTGCGCAAAATGAGGTTGCGCGCCCATGGCTGCCAGGTCGCTTAAGTTTACCGCAAGTGCTTTATGTCCAAGATCAAACGCTGAAGAATTACTCAAGCGAAAATGCACGTCTTCAACCATCATGTCTTGAGCGATAACAGACAGCCCAGGAAAGTTTTTAAATACGAATGCGTCGTCGCCTAGGGGTACGACAGTATTGGGATTATGACGCTGGACCTTATTGCGAATTTGCTTAAGTACTTGCCATTCTTTCGGAGTATTTTGCACGTCGTTGTTCCTCTAGGAAGACATTGCCAAAAATAATGCTTTATTGTGAAATATACCTCCAGGGAGTCAAGGAGGATTCTTTGAACACACCGAAGGCGAAGTCGCCTACCAGAACGTCTAAGAAAAAAGCCGCTACTCGCAAGGTCAAAGTTGTCGAGCATCCATTGTCATCTGAAAGTCTCTTCACCAGTCGCGAAATCGGATGGTTGAATTTCAATCGTCGCGTTTTGACTGAAGCCGAAGACAGCAATAATCCGTTGTTAGAACGAGTTAAATTCCTGAGTATCTCTGGATCAAACCTTGATGAATTTTTTATGAAGCGTGTAGGTGGTTTGAAGCGCCATGTGGCTTATGGAGTTTCACCAAAGTCCTCGGACGGTAAAACCCCCATGGCGCAGCTTCAGGAAATTCGTGAAGTCGTTTTAACAATGATCAAAGATCAGGGCAATTGCTTCACCAAGCATTTGAAGCCATCCCTTGAAAAAGAAAATATATTTTTGCTGTGCTGGAAGGATTTGACCGAGAAAGAGCGCGAACACGTTAAAAAATATTATACCCGGAACGTGTTTCCTGTTTTAACACCGCTGTCTGTCGATCCTGGGCATCCTTTTCCTTTTATCTCGAATCTGTCGGTATCGCTGGGGATTACCCTTAAGCATCCAAACTCTGAGGAAAAGATGTTTGCGCGGGTGAAAATCCCCAAAGTCTTGCCTCAGTGGATTCGCGTGGATGCGGATTCAGGGATAAACCGTTTCGTAAGTCTTCAGGAAGTGATCAAAGAAAATCTGGCTGACTTATTTCCTTCAATGCAAGTTTTGAATGCCATGCCATTCAGGCTGACGCGTAATGCGGATTCTGATCAAGACCAAGAGGATGTTGAAGATCTATTGGAAGCGATTGAAGAAGAACTTCGTCAGCGTCGTTTTGCCGAGGTCGTTCGCTTAGAACACGGACCGAATCCAGACCCCTGGATGTTAAAGTTCTTGATGGATGAATTGGAACTGACCGAGGATGACATTTATGAACTTCCCGGGGAACTTGACTATGCAGATCTGGGAATGATTGCAGATTTGCCTTTACCAAAACTAAAATTTGAGCCGTACATTCCGGTAGTTTCTCCGGCGTTTGCTGAAGAGGGTACGGGCCTGTTCAGTGCAATCCGCGCAAACGATCAACTGATTCACAATCCATTTGAAAGCTTTTCGGCCTCCGTCGAAAAGTTCATTCGTGTCGCCAGTGAAGATCCTAAAGTTCTGGCGATCAAAATGACTTTGTACCGCACGGGCGATAACAGTCCTTTTATACGTTCGTTGATCCGAGCTGCTGGTCAAGGCAAACAGGTTGTTTGTTTGGTTGAGCTGAAAGCGCGATTTGATGAGGAAAGAAATATCTATTGGGCCAACGAGCTGGAAAATGCCGGCGTTCACGTGGTTTACGGTGTCGTTGGATTAAAAACTCACGCCAAGACGGCCCTGGTTGTTCGCCAAGAGCAAGAAGGTCTTCGTTGTTACGTGCACATCGGGACAGGGAATTATAATGTGGCGACATCTAGATTCTATACAGATCTAGGATTGCTAACAGCTCGTGAGGAAATCACCAATGACGTGGTGGATTTCTTTCATTACCTGACAGGGATCAGTTTAAAGGGCAACTATCAGCATTTGTTGATTGCTCCCGTTAATATGTTTTCAACATTTAGAACGATGATTGATCGTGAAGCAGCTCACGCTAAGGCCGGTAAGCCAGCAAATATTATCGCTAAGTTTAATAACTTTGAAGAAAATGATATTGGTGCTGCTTTGTACTCTGCCTCCCAAAAAGGGGTGGATATTGATATGATCGTGCGGGGTTTTTGTTGCCTTCGTCCTGGTGTCCCTGGAATGAGCGAAAGAATAAAAGTGACTTCTGTCATTGGTCGCTTCCTAGAGCATTCCCGCGTCTTTTATTTCCGTAATGGCCAGGAAGATCCCGTTGATGGAGATTTCTTTTTGGGATCTGCGGACTGGATGTATCGTAATCTTCATGCTCGTGTTGAGGCGATTGTTCCCGTTTTAGATCGATCATTAAAAGAAAAATTGTGGGAAATCCTGCAGTTTTATTTGAAAGAGTCCAAGCAAGCATGGACGATGAACTCTGACGGAAGTTATACAAAGAAACCTTCGAAATCAGACGATGTTGGTATTCATCAAACATTGATGCAATTGGCGAAGACTCGAGTTAAACTAGTCGAAGATTCATCACACACGGAGTAAAATGGAAATCGTCATTGTCCGTCATGCTTTGGCAGAAGAGAGGGAAGACTTTGCGAAAAAAGGTCTTGAGGACCAATTCCGCCCTCTGGTTTTGAAAGGTCGTAAACGCATGCAAAAAATTTGCATGCGTATGAAAGACTTTATCAAGGATGTCGACGCGATTGTGACCAGTCCCTTTACTAGGGCTGCGCAGACGGCGCAGATTTTGGCGCAGGCCTATCCCAACGCGAAAGTTCTAGAAATTCCTGAGATGGTTCCGCAAAGTCCACCTCAGGCTCTGCTAAAATGGATTCGCACTCAAGGTCGTAACTATCGACGCATTATGATCGTTGGGCATGAACCTCATCTAAGCACTTTTGCGAGTTTTATGCTGACGGGAAAAGCAGAAAGCTTTATCGATCTAAGAAAAAGCGGCATTTTATCGTTGGAAGTTGAAACTTTTGCGCAAGCAAACGCTGGCGACGCCGAACTGATGTACTCAATCCCTCCGAAAATTTTTGATTAAACCATCGACCAAATTAAGCCATCACGAAGGCCGACAGCCGGGATCACGATTTTTTCGACCTCGGCTTGGCGCATGATGGTCTCCACCAACATCGATGCCGGCATGATCACGTCGGCGCGATCTGGACGAAGTTCTAATTTATCAATGCGGTCTTTAACCGACATCACACGCAACTTTGCGATGATTTCACCAAGTTCTGACAACGTTACAAATGTATTCGGAGTTTTCTTAAGCAAGCGGACTTTAAGTTCTGCCATACATTCGAGGTTTCCGCCTGTACCGATCGCAAAATCAACCGGTTCATTTTCGGTATTGGGATAAATATGCGGACCCAGTTCTGAAAGAAACTCGCCCATAATGATACTTAAATGGCTTTCGTTCATGCGGCGTTTGCTTAAATTTTCTAACACTCGAACGGTACCCATTGGAAAGGATTTCGTGGCTTGCAGTTTGCCGCCTTTGGAAAAAGTCACTTCGACGCTGCCACCACCGATATCGATCAGCATCGTTTTCTTGTTATCCAATTGAACTTCTTTACGAATCGCCAAGTGGATCAGGCGGCCTTCTTCGTTGCCATCGATGATTTCAATATCAATGCCGGAGATCTTACGAATGGTATCAACGAATTCCTTTTTGTTTTTGGCCTCACGGCAAGCACTCGTGGCCACTGCTCGGCACTTTTGGACCTGGAATTTTTTGTTCGTTTCAGCAAAACGATGAAAAGTGGCTTTAGCTAGTTCCATGGTTTCAGGAGAGATCGTTCCCGTCGTGAATACGTCGTGTCCCAGGCGGACGGGGGCTCTTAATTTTTTATCCACCCGAATAAAGGGGGCGGTTTCATTGATATCGGCAACCATCATACGGATGGCATTAGAACCGATATCGATGGCAGAAACTCGACGTGACACGGCTAAAGTTCTCCTTTGGCATTAGTATATAAAAATGCGAGCATCATAGACATGAAAAAATTAATTTTGTCGTCGATGTTGAGTATTTTTGTAGGTGGGCAAGCCTGGGCTCTTTCAGATATCGAAATCAGTGGGGAAGCTGATTTGAATGCTTTGGTGCATCTATTACCCACAGGACAGGCTGGCGAGACTAATTTTAGAGTCCCGTCATTGCTCTTAAACTTCAGTGTTCCTTTGAAGGAAGGAAACTTGCTGTATGTCTCATTTGAAGGCGCTCAGAAATTAAAAGAGGCGACGGCTACAACCGCGGCTTCCGACAGCTTTTCCGTAAACACTCGTGAAGCCTACTTGGAATTGGTTTCAATCTTTGAGGGCGCTAGCAGTCTTCGCATGGGTGTAATCCCAGATTCTTGGTTGGAATCTCATTATGAAGACGTGAACTATCGTTTTTTAGGAGAAACCGCATGGGGCATCACTGAAAAGTGGAAGTACCAGCATTATTCCGACTTGGGCCTTGAGTTCATGTCGGAGATGCCGTGGGATTTAGGTGAATGGTCTTTATCTGTTGTAAACGGTGAGGGTCGCAAGCAAGATAATTCTCGTGCTCAAAAAGAAGGTTCCTTGTTCTTGCGATTTACAAGCATGAATCCGGTGGTGTTGAGTTTACAGTATATCCATGGAACTTACGAAGCTTATGGGGATGATGTCGGGGCCAAGGAACGCATCCAAGCTTCTTTCTTGTACAAACCTGAAGATAGCAAAACGCGAATCGGTATCGAACTGTTGGATACTCATGATCCTGCTGACGCAATCACGGATTATGAAATGGCTGACAGCGTGGACGTATCGGCGCTTGCGGGTCAGGCGGTCCATGGTTTTGGTGGCAGTGCTTACACTATTTTTGGAATGGGACCAAAAGGTGAGTTGATGCTTCGTTACGATTACCTGGATGCAGCCGTTGGCGAGTCTGACAAAACGATGCAAACAGGTATTTTGTCTTTTGCATATCAAGTTACTGAAGATGTAAAAACTGCTTTGGCAGTGGATCATACATGGTATGCTCAAGACTACGGTAAAGGCATCCGCGATGCCTCTAAAGTAGAATTGGCAGCACAAGTTTTATTCTAGGGCGGCACCCTTAGGTGGGATGCTGTGTTAAGATTGTGTTAGTTTTGCTTTAGGTACCGTGTTAAGCGGTGTTTTTTACTCTGAAAACCTTTATACAACCAACGAACGGGGAATACGTATGGAACGTGCCATCGACACTCAACTTGAAGACCTAAAGAAAATGATTCTTGTAATGGGTGGTCATGTCGAAAAAGCCCTCTCTCAAGTGATCACTGCGCTACTTTCCCGTGATGTGGCTGCTTTCCAAGAAGTTCATGAAATCGAAAAGCGCATCAACGAAGATCACATCCGCGTTGATAACGTTTGCATGCACATCTTGGCAAAACAGGGCCCTGTCGCAAAAGATCTTCGTTTGATCATTTCTGTTTTAAAGATCAATAACGATCTGGAGCGCATGGGCGACCAAACTGTGAATATTTCGTACTCGGGTAAGGACTATTTGGGTCGTAAGCCGATTCAAGCGCAAACTGGCGATATTCAGAAAATGTCTGAGATCGCGGGTCGCATGGTAAAAGGCTCTTTGGATTGTTTCGTACGCGGAGACGCTGTTGAGGCAAAAAATATTTTGCTGATGGATGATGAGATCGACACTTTGAAAAATAAAGTTTTCAATGATGCGATCAAACACATGAAAACCAATCCAGACGACGTTGAAGCAAGCATGGATTTTATTTTGATCGCGCGTAATTTGGAACGCCTGGGTGACCACGCGACTAATATTGCGGAAGACGTGATCTTCGCATTTACCGGTAAAGATGTTCGACATGGGGGCAAGTTTGGCTGAAAATTCAATTCAAGTGATGGTGGTTGAGGACGAACAAGAGATCCGCGAACTGATGGCTTTGCATCTGCTACGTCAAGGTTATCGCGTGACTGAATGTGCCTCTGCCGAAGAAGCCCTCGCTGAAATGAATGCCAAGAACTACCAACTGTTTGTTCTGGACTGGATGCTTCCGGGCCTTCACGGTGTCGACATCCTAGATCGTATTAAATCTAAACATCAGAATTCATCAATTCTAATGGTGACCGCGAAAACCGAGCCTCAAGACATCGTCATGGGCCTTGAGCGCGGTGCCGATGATTATTTAACGAAACCTTTCAATCCTTCTGTTTTGATTGCCCGAGCAAAAGCATTGCTTCGCCGTGCAAACCCTAAAACTGAGGAAGTGATTAAAGATGACAGTGAAATCGCTATTCACGGTCTGAAAATGAATTTTAAAACCTATGAAATCTCTTACAACAATGAACCACTGCATTTGACTCCTTCAGAGTTCAAGTTGTTGGGGACTTTGGTGCAAAATCATGGAGTGGTACTGACTCGCGAAAAGTTGATCGAAAACATTCAAGGCGAAGGAATCAGTGTTGTGGGTCGAACGATTGACACGCACGTTTTCGGTCTTCGTAAAAAGTTGGGCGAGTGGGGCGATCGTATCGAGACGATTCGTGGTGTTGGCTACCGAGTTAAAATGGACCCTGCATGAACAGTTTCATTCGTTTCCCTTGGCGATTATTCTGGAAGTTATTTTTTTTCCAAGTTGTCGTCTTTAATATCCTGGCTTTCGTAATTGCCGCCTCGTTGGATTCTCAACATCGGATGGCGGACTTCGTCTATAGCGATTTTTTGTTGAACTTCTTTGCGTTTAGCATCTTAGTGTCGGCAATTATTTCTTTCCGTTTCGTTCGTCCTATACACAAAGTTATTTTGAAAGCTTTGCGCATTTCTAATAAGCGCGTGTACGGAGAGATCTTTTCTGCTTCTGAAGCTGACGACCTTTTGGACGACGACGCAGATGATTTGTCAGAGCTTGAAATTGCCTTGGATAAGATCCACAAAAAAATGAAACGTCGTAAGGCGAACTTCCTGCAAGCACAGGAGGAGTCGCAAGCTTTCATGAGTTCCGTGGCAGAGGGCTTGGTCAGCGTCAGTCTTGACGAAAAGATTTTGTATTTTAACTCGCAGTTCGCGGCGCAGTTTTTAAAAGGCCCTCAGCTTTCCTCAGAAAACTTGCGTCTGAAAGATGCCATCCGTTCTCCCGATGTGTTGGAAGGTTTTGCATCAACTATTAAAACAGGTAAAAACACTCGTTTCACAGTCAAGCTTCCAACCCTAATTGATAATCAGCCACGCTTTTTCTCTGTCTCTGTGAATCCGATTCGTAACGAAAAAACTCGTGAAGTTTACGGTATCGTTGGAATCTTCCATGACATCACTGAGCTAAAACGCGCCGAACAAATCCGTATTGAATTTGTCGGCAACGCGTCCCACGAATTGCGCACACCGCTTACTTCAATCAAAGGTTACGTCGATACTTTAAAAGACGATATCAACAATGGCCAAATTGAGCAGGCGGGCAAGTTCATTAACATCGTTTCTCGAAATATCGATCGCCTGATGGATTTGGTTAATGACTTGTTGTCATTGACTTCCCTTGAATCCAGCAACTCTGAGCTAAAACTTGAACTGATCCATCCTTTGCAAATTTCAGAACACGTTGTTTCTGAAATGGCCGTGCTCGCAGCAGAAAAAAGCATCGCAATCCGCGTTGTGGGCGAAGTTCCTCCATTTAAGGCGGACTCGCGCAAAGTGGAGCAGGTTCTTCGTAATTTGGTATCGAATGCAGTAAAGTTCATTCCGAATAACAAAACCGTGCAAATTCGTTGGGAGCGCGACATCAAAGAATACATCATTCTGCGCGTGATTGACGACGGCCCCGGCATTCCGAGCGAACATTTGGATCGCTTGTTTGAACGTTTCTATCGCATAGATAAGGGACGTACGAGAGACGCGGGCGGGACAGGACTGGGCTTAGCGATCGTTAAGCATATCATGCAAAGTCATGGTGGTACTGTTGCCGTTAAATCCGAAATAGACCGAGGCACAGAATTTATCTGCGCCTTTCCAATTAAATAAAAATTAAATCAAACGGCCTTCAGCTAGTAAGAGCTTGCCAGAAATTCCTGGCAGCTCTTCTGACAGATTTTTCACTAAAAACTCAAAACGTTCGATAGCTTGTTCTTTGCGATTTTGGTCCGTGCCTTCTAAGCCATCAGCAAGCTCTCTCCATTCCGGCGAGCGAAGCAAGACCTCTTGCAGAGATTTCGTAAATACATCAGCCCACGTGGGCTGACTAAAGGTAAAGTTTAACGACAACGAATCTTCTTCAGTTGTGGTTTCATGCCAATAGCCACGGGGAACGTATAAGACACAACCAGGCTTCATCACGCACGTCATACTGTGTTCAGGAAGTTCGTCGATTAAAGGAGCGTGACATTGATTTTCCAAGGCCGCCGGCATTTCTAAAGAGCCCGTCGTGAATCTTTCTGTCGGAAAATCGACGGATTCGTTCGGAGCCAGACGCCATGTCTTGGTGCCTTGAATTTGAATCACAAAATTCGCATTGGCATCAAAGTGCAGTCGGGTTCCGCAACCAGCCGGTGTCGCATACGCGATCGAGCGAGCCTTGCACAGATCGTTTTCCTCTCCGCCCGTGACTAATCCCAGATCCTGTCTTATTTGTTTCAAGGATGCTGCGATCGTGGCGTCCTGGGCTTGCATCGAATCAAAAACCAAGGTCATGTTGTTGCGGTAGGCTTTTAAAGAGTCACTGGGTTCCAAATGGATCGAGCTATATTCATCATCGAAATCTGGCAGACAGGCGCGCACTTTGCGGTTACGGGCTGCAATCAGGACCTCAAGATCTTGCAATTGAGGCAAGTAAAAAAGTTCCTGCAGCTTACCTGGCTGGGAGGGAATGAACAGCGGCTCCACTGGCCAGTTAGAATTGAAAAACTCTTGAATGCTAATAGGGGATAGTAGATCTGCCAGGCCGATTTTTTTCATGGGCCCAATATATCAAAGGGACCGCCAGTCTACAATTTAAAGTAACGGATGATCTGCGTACCAAAGACTCTGTAAAGCATCTTGGGATTTTTGTCATCGATCGTCAGCGTGTACTCCCATGTGTGGCTATTGGTTTCATAGACTTGAATATAGTTTTTTGATGTGACGTACTCGCCAAGGCCCGAAGCTTGGTCGTAAGCGGTGCAAACGCCCGTGTTTTCGATTTCCGTCGTACAGTGTTGAATATTTAAAGAGCCGTCTTCAGCAGGAGTTATATTCAAGTGAAAATCATTGAAAATTCCCGATGAATCTTCAGCTCTCCAGACACCCGGTGCATGGGTCATTTGAAATTGCTTATCAGCGTAAGCGGAACTGCAAATAAAGATTAAGGATATCATAGCCATTAACGTTCTCATAAATACTCCTGAGCCTTATTAGAACAACAATATTGCCTCAGCCGGTCAATGAAGAGGATATAAATATGGAATAAGGGCCAGCAGTTGATGAGCCTAGGTAAGAGTCTCTTTGATAGCTCGAAGAAGATCTGATCTGTTAATCGGTTTCGTAAGATGGGCATTGCAGCCAGCATCCAATGATTTTTCAATTTCTTCGCGGAGTGCATGTGCTGTCAGTGCAATAATTGGCTTTTTATAACCGCGCGAGCGTAGTTCGCGCGTTGCTTGCAATCCATCCATGCCTGGCATTTGAATGTCCATCAAGATCAGATCGAAATCGTTATTGGAAGCCAATTGCAAAGCTTCAAAGCCATCATTCGCGCAAGTCACTTTAAAGTTGTTGGACTTTAAATACCGGCGAATCAAAATTTGATTGTCTGTCGTATCTTCTGCCAGCAAAACGTTTACAGTTTGATCCGCAAAATCCTGCAACGTGACTGGAGCTTTTGGATCGTTCGGTTGGTTAACGGCGATGTCTTTGATTTGCTCCTCGCTGTCAGAAACGATCGTAAATAAGAAGGTACTACCGACCCCTTCCTTGCTTTCCAGCAGTGACAGATTGCCTCCCAAAGCTCGCGCAAAGTGACGAGACAAAACCAGCCCTAACCCCGTACCACCGAATTTTCTGATGATCGAATTATCTGCCTGACCAAACGCTTGAAAAATTTGGCGCTGTCCTTCTTCCGAGATGCCAATACCGAAATCTTGAACTTCCGTTAAGATATGGGTTTTTCCATCAATTCGTTCTGATTTTAGACGAACTTTAATGGGACCTTTTTCAGAAAACTTCACAGAGTTGCCAATTAGATTCACCAAAATTTGGCGCACGCGCACAGGATCGGAGTAGATCGTAGACGGCATCTCGTTCTGTTTTTCAACTTGTATCGCGATACCTTTTTGTTGCGCCATAAGTGATAAAGAACTTGTCACCTCTTCGACCAAACTTAAATATGACACGGCGGATTTTTCAATCGGCATCTTGCCAGCTTCGAATTTCGAGAGGTCTAAAATGTCATCGATGATTCTTAGGAGCAGGGTGCCGTTAGCATGAATTCGCCCTAGGAATTCGTCTTGTTCATCACTGAGTTTTTCGGAGCTTAATAGATCTGCAAATCCTAAGATGGCATTCATAGGAGTGCGAATTTCGTGGCTCATATTTGCCAAAAAAGTCATCTTAGCTTTTGTGGCAGCTTCGGCTTCTTCTTTAGCTTTCTTTTCACCCTTGAGGGCTTGTTCCAAATCCGCGGTTCGTTGTTGGACTCTTGATTCAAGCTCTGCTTGAGTTTGCAAAAGCTCTTGTTCAATTCTTTTGCGATCCGTGATGTCTTGAGTTGCTCCCACGATTTTTACAACTTCACCTTTTTCATCCAAGGAGACGTGTCCGCGAGTTTGCACATATTTCGATGTGCCATCGGCCAAACGTACAATGTGATCGAAATTGAAGTTTTTTTTGTGGGCCACGGCATCGGAAATCGCCTGGCGAATCTTGTCCCGATCCTCGGGGGCGGCAAAACTGACCAGATCTTCTCCGGTAATTTTGCTATTTTTTTCGATGTTATAAATGTTGTACATCTCGTCAGACATGCTGACGATGGACCCATCTATCATTGCTTCCCAGCTTCCCAGGTGAGCGATCGACTGTGCTTGCTTCAATAAAACATCGCGGCTGTGAATGGCTTCTTTAGATTCCTTCGCGCGACGGATCAGAATGCGTGCAAAGCCAGATGCAATCAAGGCGACCAGCAAGATTACTAATGTCGCCCCCACGACAACATAAGCAACGGTTTGGGTTCCCAATACAACGCCTTGATGGGACTGCAAGACGCTATCGTCATAAATGAAGTTCGCAGCGGTCATGCCAGTATAGTGCATTCCAGAAACCGCAATACCCATTAATAAGCTTGAAAAAATATGCAGCAGAGTGATTCTTTTTGTGGTTCGGAAAAGAATGGAAACTCCCAGTGCGGCGAAGGAGGCAAAGGCAGCAATAAAAACCGACAATGCAACAAGATCCCAGCGCCACTGAATGCGCGCCGGCATTTCCATCGAAGCCATTCCGATATAGTGCATTCCAGAAATGGCGACAGCCATCGAGACGCCACCCAATATCATAGTAGTCAGGGACACTTTGACTCGGCTGACTAGATAGAAAGCCACTAAGGAAGCGCCAATGGCGACAATAAGTGAAAGCACAGAAAGGAACAGATCGTACCCTACCACCATGCCCGGCATTTTCATCGCAAGCATGCCTACAAAGTGCATACTCCAGATCCCCAGACCCATGGCAACGGCACCGCCCAGCAACCAAAGCGGATTCGTTTTTTCCAGAGATTCTTTAATTCGCAATACGATGTTCAAGGCAACGTAGGCGCCCATCGTTGCGATTAGGATCGATAAAGCAACGAGTTCATGATTATAAGCGTGAGTTATCAATACGCCTAATTTGTAGCCGCCGCACACTTTTTTGCTCCTCGATATTGCTTGTTTATAACGTAACGAATTGGCCTCAAACCAGCAAATTACAGAACATTTGTTTTATGTAATGTGTTTGATCGTTAACAAAAAAAAAGCCCCGTGTTTTGCACGGGGCTTTTTAGGAGTTTTCTTAAGAGAGCATATTGTGGGGAACACGCACTCTCAAAAAAATGGGAAGTTGAATTAGTAGCGCTCTACACCGAATACACCACGGCAACCGTGATCTACCCAGATGTAGTTACCAGCAAGACCGAAAGATCTATTGGCATCACAACGTGCGTTTGAGTTTTGGCGAGCCAAGAAAACTCTGCGAATACCGTACGGGTTTACGTAGCAAGTGTTGTAGCGGTTGCCGTAAGACTCACATGTCACGTATTCAACGCGAGGGTGTGATGGTGGGTAACCGGGACCACCGTGACCTGGGCCACCATGACCTGGAGGCGGAGGTGGATAACCTGGGCCATGACCACCGCCATGACCTGGGCCACCATGACCCGGGCCTGGGCGTGGACCGGGACCAGGACGACCTGGGCGAGGACCCCAACCGCCGCCGCGACCTGGGCGACCCCAGCCGTCACCGCGACCGTAAGCAGCAGCATCCTCACCGATGAGTGCCGCAGCATCTTGATTCATTTCAGCTTCTTCGCTGTAGTTAGATTCATCATTATCGAAAGATACATATTCTTGAGCGTGAGCAGTTTGTGCAAACGCGCATAGTGCAAACATGGATAGCATCAATTTTTTCATTAACTTTTCCTTTGTTAGTGGTGTCGTTATGACGATTCGTTCGTTCCATCAACCCTCATGCGAATAGCGTGCCTAACTTTCCGGAGACATTAAGGCACCTTTTTCGTGACGCGAGGTGGAAAATGTCATATCTAACTCCGTATGTTGACGACTCATCCTTTCTATCTACATTTTCAAAAAGTTTATGGCGACCGTTGGCCCGCATTGTTTGCTGCATTACAAAATTCCGAGCAGCAGGTGGCACGCGTTAATAATTTGGGAATCCAAGACGACACCGACGCTCGTTGGAAGCATTTTGAAACCAAAGAACAATTACCTGGTTGTTTTTGGATTCCGACCGGCGAGGGTAGTCACCCCGAGCGTCGTAAGGATGAATTATTAGATACTTATGTGATGGACCCTGCAAGTGTGATGGTAGCTCGTGCTTTAGATGCACAACCCGGTGATCGCATGTTGGATATGTGTGCGGCACCAGGGGGAAAAAGTTTAATATTAATTGAAGCAATCTCTGACTCCGGTGAAATATTCTGCAATGACCTATCGCCAGAACGTCGTGAGCGTTTGAAAAAAGTCATTCAACAATATGTTCCTCGCAACATACGTGATCGAGTGTGGGTGACGGGCAAGGACGGGGTCCAATTCGGTTTGAAAGAACCAAATAGTTTCGACCGTGTGTTGTTGGATGCTCCGTGTTCCGGTGAACGTCATATCTTAGAAAATGCGAAAGCTCAGGATGATTGGAGTCCCCGTCGCACAGAACACTTGGCGACTCGGCAGTATTCTTTGTTGAGTGCAGCTTTGTTAGCCGTAAAAGCGGGAGGACGTATCGTTTATTCAACGTGTTCAATCAGCCCCGCAGAAAACGACGACGTCATCCGCAAACTTTTGAAAAAGAAAAAGGACGCCGTCAAATTACTACCAGCCGATCCCGGTGTGGGTGGGGAGCCGACAGAGTTCGGCGTGGCGTATATGCCCGATCGCAGCGGCTTTGGTCCCTTATATTTCGCCGTGATTGAAAAAGTGGAGTAGTGGCTCGCTGGTATTCTGGTTTGTAAGGTTTGATGAAAACTAGTTGTCGTCTTTTTGACGGTATTTGTGACGGCGGAACTCTTCGAGAGTTAGAAAGCCGTAGGTTTTTTTGCGGTAGATTTCGATAGCGTCTGCTTCCACGTCCGCCAAAACTTCTTCCATATAGTCCATAGGGATATTTCCATGGGCCATCAATTGCAGTGTGTAAAGTTGAACCACGCGATTGATAAAATCAGATGTTTTTTCGCGCATGTTTTTAGTTTCTTGAAGTTGAGTTTCAACGAGCGTTAGCAATGTATCAGTTTTCATGTTGAAATTATCGGAATGCCAGAATGGAACCTAAGTACTAGTTGGAAAATTGGCCCAAAGAATGAGAGGATGTTCAGGATGAAAGCCATGACACAACAAGAACTTAACAATTTTGTGCAACACTTTTCACAAGTGCTTGAAGGCGCGCAGCTTCAAGAGGTGATTGCCAACGACCGTGGTCTGGCTTTGTCATTTCATAATAGAACACAGTTCTGGATGGTCCTGGACCTTGTTCCTAATACACCCATGATGCTGGTGTTCGAAAATCACTGCCCTTTTAAGAAGGGCCCTAAGCCAAAGCCAGTCGGTCTGTTCTTAAATTCGAATGCCAAGAACCTCTACGTAGCGGAATTCAAAGCATTAAATCAGTACGGCCGTGTGGCGGTTCTGACATTGGCGAATACTTCTATCCAGTGTGAATTGGAAATTCGTTTGATTCCCAAGCAGTGCAACCTCGTCGTCAGAGCTCAGGGGAAAACTATCGCTTGGGAAAGACCTATGGACTTGAAAGAAGCCCCTGCTGTAGAAAATCCCCCGGAGCCAAGATCACTAGTACAGCTGCACGAGGAATGGCTGTCAGAGCAAAAGCAGGATAAAAAACCTTCGTTAGATCCAGTGGCACAGTGGGAAAAACAACGCCAAAAAGATTTAGAAAAAAAACGCAAAGCCCTGGATGAAATCCAAAAGCAAATCGATAACGACAAGCATTTGGAGTGGCAAGAGGTGGGTAACTTTCTAGTGGCCCACCGTTCAATCGAAGTGCCAGAACATTTAAAACCTTATGTAAATGCACGTGAGTCTTTAAGCTGGAATATTGAAACCGCCTTTTCCAAAGCGAAACAGCTGGTCGCAAAAAAAGACGGTGCCCGCGATCGATTGGCAGAGTTACAGAAAGAAATCGCTCAGCTTGAAAAATCCCAATACCGCGAAAAACAATCTGCAAAGCCTGGCCTTGTGGATTTGATGCACAAAGCAGATGCCCGTGGTCGCAAGTTTACGTTGAATTCGGGAGCATTGGCCTATTGTGGCAAATCAGCCGCTGACAACCTTGCACTGCTTCGTCAGGCGAAAGCATGGGATTACTGGTTGCACTTAAAGGATTACCCAGGGGCCCACGCCATCATCCATCGGCAAAGGGATCAAGAAATTTCGCAGGCGGATATCCAAGAGGTCGCCTCATGGGTAGCCCGCGAATCGCTGTCTTCGAAATCTCTGATGGTGGGGCAGAAAGTCGCGGTGGTGATGGTGGAATGTCGCTTTGTTCGCCCCATCAAGGGCGACAAGCTGGGGCGTGTAACATATCACTCAGAAAAGACCTTTCATTTTACTTTGCGTCAATCTTGAGGAGTCTTGAACTGAGAGTCGCAGGGGTCTAAAATTTCCCTATGATTCAAGTAAAAGATCTCACCAAAGACTATGGGCCTCGAAGAGCGATCGATCATCTGAATTTTTCCGTCAACAAAGGTGACGTTGTTGGATTCCTCGGACCGAATGGTGCCGGTAAATCCACGACAATGAAAATCATCACAGGATTTATGGCGCCAAGCCATGGTTCTGCTTCCGTTGCCGGATTTGATGTTTTTGAAAATCCAATCGAAGTAAAAAAGCGCATTGGTTATCTGCCGGAAACCCCACCTGTGTATGCTGACATGTACGTGCGAGATTATCTGCGCTATGTGGCGGCGTTAAAACAAGTACCTAAAGATAAAATCGAAAAGTCTGTGGACATGGCGGTTGAAAAAACGAATTTGGGCGAAGTTCAAAAACGTTTAATTCAACACTTATCTAAAGGTTTCAAACAACGTGTGGGGATCGCGCAAGCGATCGTCTCCGATCCTGAAGTTTTGATTCTGGACGAACCAACGGTGGGGCTTGATCCCAAACAAGTTGCAGAAATTCGTGATTTGATCAAAGCCTTGCGTGGACAGCACACGATCATTCTTTCCACACACATTCTTCCGGAAGTTCAGGCTACTTGCGAAAAAATCATCATCATCAATAAAGGTAAAATCGTTGTCGAAGACAGCATTCACCACTTAGCGACGATGGAGCAGGGACAAAACCGCCTGTTGGTGCGTGTAACGAAAGATGTTTCAGATATGAAATCTGTTTTATCCGACATTCGCGAAGTCATTGCCGTTCAAGCCGGGAATTCCAGCAAAGAGTGGCGGATTGATGTGCGCGGCGGGGATGATATTGTCGCCGCTGTTTCCGCACGATTAGTGAATCAAGGGATGGGTCTTTTGGAATTCACTCCAAGCAAAATGGATTTGGAAGATGTGTTCTTGAAACTCACGTATGGGCAGAGCAGCGAAAAACATGGAGGTGAGTCATGAATGGTTCATTGATCATCCTGAAAAAAGAATTAAAAGGATTTTTCTTTAATCCCACTTATTGGATCATCTGTTTCTTAGTGAGTTTAGTTTTTAGTTGGATCTATCCTTTGCAGCTTTATGGTTTTGCGCAGTTGCTGCTAAACTATGTGGCCCAACAAAATATTCCGGCAAATCAACTAAACATTCACTATGGTGTTTTCCTTCGTCAGTTGTCTTACTTAAATCTGATTCTGATTTTCGTAGTACCAGCTTTGACGATGAAATTATTTGCTGAAGAAAAAAAGCTTCGCACGTTTGATCTTTTGTTAACGTCGCCTGTAACATCCACGCAAATAGTTATTGGAAAATACATTGCGTCACTGGGGGCCGTGGGGGGCATCGTACTTCTGGCCCTATCCTATCCGGTGGCTACTGCTGCCTTGGCGAAACTAAACTGGGGCCCCTTGTTGGTGGCGTTTCTGGGGATCTTTATCGTGGGCGCAGTGTACGCTGCGATGAATTTATTCTGTTCTGCTTTGACTGAAAACAGCTTGGTTGCCTATGTGATGTCGGTGATCCTGAATGTGTCAATCTGGTTTATTGGTATCGGTGCAGAAGTTGTCGATGGCGAAGTGGCACGCAAAATTTTTGAACATGTTTCGTTGAGCACGCATTTGTCCAGCCTTGTCGAAGGCACCATCCGCACGAACGGTTTGGTTTTCTTTGGCAGCTTGATAGTTTTGTTCTGCTTCCTGGCAGAGCGTGTTGTTGAATCTTCCCGTTGGAGATAGTGATGAGCAAGATCAGTAAAATTGCATTTTTGATGGCGGGTATCTCGTTAGTTTGTATGTCGATCACTCGCTACCTATTAGGTGACTGGGTCCCTTTTTGTTGGTTGGCTCTCGGCATGGCGGTATTTTTCGTAGTGCTGGGACTTATTAAAGACCGTGCGTTCTTTAAAGAGTTCCTGACAATGAAGACGACCAAAGAAGGCATGAGTATGGGTGTTCTGATCCTTCTCATGTTGGCGGTGTTGTCGATTGTGAACTATATCGGGGTCAGACATTATATGACTTTCGATTTTTCAACCGGCCAGTCGAACACCCTAGCAGAGCAATCTGTAAAGTTGGTGAAAGGCTTAGATACGGAGCTGAAAGTTTATTTCTTTTACAAAAAAGGTGTGGAAGGAAATGAAGAAAATCGCAGAGCCTTCCGTGACTTGATTAAAAAGTATCAAGATATCAACCCACGTATTCAATTGAGTTTCGTGGAAGTAAATGAGCAGCCTGACATTGCCAAAGACTTTGGTGTTGATAAGGGGAGCGGAACTGCGTTCCTGGAATACAAAGGTCGCAGAAGTCTGTTACAAAAAATTGACGAGCAAGAATTCACTAGCTCTCTAGTGAAAGTGACACGCGAAAAAAATAAAACAGTTTATTTCACCGTCGGTCACGGCGAATCCAGCTTGGAAGATGTGAAAGAGGGCATGGGGCTTAATGCATTAAAGACCATGCTTGAGCGCAACCGTTATACGGTGAAGGCACTCCCTTTGATTCAAGAGCCCAAAGTTCCCGCTGATGCCGACGTCGTGGTTATCGCTGGGCCGATTCAAAACTTCTTAAGTCATGAGATTGACGCATTGGAAGCGTACTTGAAAAATGGCGGCAGTGTTTTCATGGCCCTTGAATCTCAAAATTCTGCAGGTCTGGATAAGCTTGTACGAAAAATGGGGATCGAGCTTGAGAATAACTATGTCTTCAATATAGTTGATACAGTGATGGGGCAAGGGATCAATCAAGGGCCCGCGATGGGTTCGGTCTTTTCCCCAATGAATGAAATCACGAAATCCTTTGGTCAAAGTGAAGTGACTCTGTTCCGTCACCCGCAAGCACTGAAAAAAGTTTCTGAGCCACCAGGCATGGCAATTGATGAATTGGTAAGAACGAATCCAAAATCCATGGCCTTTAAAAGTTTGAATTTGAAAGAGGAAGGCCCCGTGGGCAGTTTTGCCTTGGTCGATCAAGTAATGGGCCAGTGGGATTCTGATCCCAAGAATAAGCCATTCTCTGCGATCATCGCGGGCGACGTGGATTTTATGACCAATCAAATGCTTTATCAGAACTTGAACCGTGATTTGGTTTTGAATGCGGTGGCATCTTTGGCTAAGGAAGAAAGCTTGATCAGCATTTCTCCGAAAGAGCCTCAGGCGACTCAACTTATTTTAAGTGAAACAAAATTCGGGGTATTCATATTTGCGTTCTTAATTCCATTGTCGCTGTTGCTATTAGGCACGGGCATCACTCTGTATACTAGAAGGAGAAATGCGTAATGAAGATCAAAGGTCGCGGAATATTAGTCGCTTGTTTACTTATTTTTGGTGGTTACGCTTTGTATGATTTCATGGTTCAGAAAAAAGCCGATGAAGCCAAAGTGAACGATTCCAAACTTTTCACGTTGAACATCGACCAAATCGACGCGATCGAGATCACGAGGGGAACTCAAACCGTCTCTCTAAAACGCACGGTTGAAGGTTGGAATATGGAACAACCTTTAAAAGACAGCGGTGATGATGCGGCTGCAGATGACATGATTAAAATGGCTTCCGCGGAAAAAGTAAAAGACATCGTTAAAGAGGGCACTGATATTGACTGGGCTACATTTGGTCTGGATAAACCAGATGGCTCAGTGACTTATACGAACTCTGCAGGGCAAAAAACGACTTTGCACATCTCCGCTAAAACTAATTTCGAAAATATGCCGTTTGCTCGTCGTGACCAAGAAAATAAGGTTTTGGTGGTGAACTCCAGTTGGACTGCTCGAATTGAGAAACCAGCCGTGGATTTTCGGGATCGCCGTTTTTTGCGACATAAAATGGCATCCATTGAGAACTTCTATTTGAAAAACAAAGCAGGCACTGTCGAGATCGCATTGAAAGACGGCAAGTGGGTGGACACAGGTTCCACAAAGTTGGATTTGGATCAACAAAAGGTGCGTCAGCTTTTCCACGATATCGTTGATGCCAAAGCTTTGAATTATATCGATGGTCAATTGCCAAAACTTCAACAGCTCTTCACCTTGAATTTGAAATTAGGTGACAAAGCCTGGAAAGCAGATGTCGGGCAGGCCTCTGATAAAAAGATCTATGCATCCGTTTCAGATCCCCAGTTTCAAATGCACATGGCTCCTGGTTCATTAGACAAATTGATTGATCTTAAAACTGAAGACTTGAAAGTTGGGGCGACTCCGAAGCAAGATATTAAGAGTCAAACGGGCGCACAACTGGCGCATGAGAAAGAAAGCAATTAATGCAGAAAATTATCGTTAAATCACCAACGCGTGTGGATTTGGCAGGGGGCACTCTTGATTTGTGGCCCCTTTATTTATTCATCAACGGTGCCTCCACAGTGAATGTTGCGATCAATGTCTTCACCAACGTGGAGCTGACACCGCATGATGACTCTACTATAGTCCTGGAATCCGCCGACTTGAAACTTCGCAAAGCCTACACAAATTTGGTGGAGGCTTTGGCTGATACGGATCCACAAATGGTTTTATTGCAAACTCAGCTACGCTATTGGATGCCAACGAAGGGTTTCACCTTAAAAACTTCATCAGAAAGCCCGGTGGGTGGTGGATTGGGTGGCAGCTCCAGTTTGACGATCGGGCTGATGAAAGCTTTTGCGCAATTTACAGGGAAGCCATTCCGCGACGTTCATCAAATGGTTCATTCAGCTCACAATATCGAAGCTGAAATCTTAAATACGCCGACTGGGACTCAGGATTATTATCCAGCCGCTTCAGGTGGTTTGAACATTCTTCGCTACGGATATAATGGTATCGAGCAAGAAGTGATGGATGTGACAAACACTCCACTGTCAGAAAAGTTCATGCTGATTTATACGGGCAAAGCTCACCATTCTGGTTTGAATAACTTTGAAGTGATGAAAGATGCCGTTGCCAAGGACCCTGGAACAATTCAGGCGTTGCGTGATTTAAAAGTGATTGCAATTGAAACGGAACATGCGGTCCGTAGCGGAAATTGGAATGAACTCGGAAATCTGTTCAAGCGCGAATTTGAAGCCCGTGTTCGTTTGGCTCCAGAATTTTCAAGTCCTGAGATCCGACGCTTGTCTGAACTCTCTTTGCAGAATGGTGCGGAGGCTGTTAAGATTTGTGGAGCTGGGGGCGGCGGTTGCGTACTAGTTTGGTGCCCTCCTGAAAAGAAACAAGGAGTCGCAGACGCATGCCAAAAAGCCGGGTTCCAAGTCATGGGCGCAAAGCCCGTAAATCCGCTGTAAAGAGCAAGGCCGTTAAGAAAAAGCCAGCCAAAAAACTGGCTAAACTTCGTACCGTCGCAAAATCCGCAACAGCTTCTGAAAGTCATGCGGGTGAAGTACATCGTTTTGTCGGCGTTTCTTTGGGCGGCGGGAAAATGGATAAAGCCTGCGTCGCTGTGATCGAGTATTATCCAAAACACAATAAAGTCTTTTTGTCTCGATTGGTCGAAAAGATCAAAAGTGATGAAGTTCACTCTGCCGATTTCAAGATTCACGAAATCATCGATCAATATCATGATGGGATTGATCTGTTAGCATTTGATGTTCCCTTCCAGTTGCCAAACACTCTGCGAAATCCCTGCTGTGGGGAAATCGAAACTTGTGATCAGCCCCATATCAAATGGATGTGGGACTATACCCGCAAGCTTCATAAAAAGAAAAAGCCCCGCAAACTTTTCACGGCCTACACGCAACGTTGTGTGGAAATGTATTTATCTTCTGAATTGGAAGAGCCCTTTACGTTGCAACACGCGATGGGCGCAAATACCGCACCCCTTTTGGCGCGTGCTATGTTCTTAAAGCAAAAGCTAAAAATGGATTGTATCGAAGTGTTTCCGAAACTGTCGGTGTGGAGAATTGGTCGCTCGCTTCATGTGATGAAAAGCCATCTGATGTTTCATAAACATGCGGTCGGTGGAGATGACAGTCGCAAAGCTATCTTGCATGCTCTGAGCACGCACAATATCGCTTTTGTGTATGATCAGGACGTCAAATTAATGATCGAGAACAATCATGCTTTTGAGTCCTTTATATGTGCGCTTACGGCGTTTCTAAGCTTTAAAGGCCTTACGGAGCCAAGACCCGAGGGATTCCCTGAAAACGAAGATTGGGTTGAATTCCCTGTGTCATCCATCAAGTGGAATTCGTTCTGATTATCTGATAACTATGAACCTGTCCGATGCCTTTTTTCTTAAGGAGGCCTCACAATGGCAGGTGATTTTCCATATCTTCACGGTTTCAGTAAAGACGAACAAGAACGGCTGCGTAAGCAAGCTCGCTTTGGCGAATACACAGTTTATCAAAATGTGAACCTGACAAATGTCAGCCACCTTTTAGAAGTCGGTTGCGGTGTTGGCGCGCAAAGTGAAATTATTCTTCGTCGTTTTCCCGACATTCATCTCACGGGGATTGATCTGAGTACCAATCAACTCAGTTCCGCACGTCATCGCCTGGCTGCTTTGCCGGGGTTTGCGGGACGATTCGAAATGAAGGAAATGGATGCGACTAAAATGAGTTTCGGTGCGAACTCATTTGATGGAGCCTTTTTATGTTGGATTCTTGAACACGTTCCAGATCCGATACGCACACTATCAGAAGTGCGCCGCGTTTTGCGTCCGGGCTCTCCAGTTTACATCACTGAGGTCATGAATGCTTCTTTCTTTTTAGATCCGTACTCACCAAATGTATGGAAATATTGGATGGCGTTTAACGAGTATCAGTTGAAACAGCAAGGTGATCCCTTCGTCGGAGCTAAGTTAGGAAACTTTTTGATGCAGCTGGGATACCATGATGTGCAAACCGAAGTAAAAACTTGGTTCTTGGACAATCGTCAGCCGCAAGCGCGGAAAGATTGTGTAGAATATTGGACCGAACTTCTGTTAAGCGCGAGTGATCAATTAATTAAATCACATTGTGTTTCGAAGGATGTTGTGGAAGGTATGAAGGAAGAAATGGCAACAGTGGCAAATGATCCTAATGCTGTTTTCTATTACAGCTTCATTCAAGCACATGCACGCACCTAAGGAGTAAGATGTCAGCTGGCGATTGGAAAGAAATGTACAGCGCTTCGGTTTCAGGAGATTTAGAGTTAGTTCAGTATCACATCAGAAATGGTGTCGACCCGAATTACCAACATCCTGAAATCATGTCCACCGCGCTGGTCGCTAGCATCATCGGAAATCATCCAGATATTTCTTTGTTTCTCTTAGAGCACGGTGCTGATCCAGCACTGCGCTCCGAATTCGACAATCTGACGCCGCTGCAAGCAGCCCGCATGTTCCGCCGCCATGAACTGGTCGCCATTCTTGAAAAGATGGTGCCTAAAAAATCCCTTTGGCAAAAGCTGGAAAATTTTTTTAAAAACTAAAAATCGTCTTTAGATAGCCAGCCCTTGTGCCACACCCATCCTAGGATTGCGAGGGCGATGACGAACATGGCCGTCAAAACACCGAAGTATCCGAAGTGGTGTTCTAACTCGGGCATATATTTAAAATTCATACCGTAAACGCCAGCTAAGAAATTCAGAGGCAAGAAGAAGATCGATACGACAGTTAAGATGCGCATGATTTCGTTCGTCTTTAAGGAAGCTTCATTGGTTTTTTGTGACATTAAGGCCAGGTGCAAATTCAAAAGACCGGTGATTTCTTCGACGATGCTATCACTATCGAAAATCAAACGGGCCAAAGGATCGCGAACATCGTCATAATCCAAAGCCGGAAATTTAGGATGCTGTTGCAGGTTTACCACCACGCTATCGCTAAATTTAAAAATCTTTTTAAAGCCCGAAGCACGACGTTTTACATGATAGCCTTCACGTAAAATGCTTTTGCGACGAAGAGCATAGATGCGGCCTTCGATCGTGTCCATTTTGTTGACCAACTCATCCAAGGGATTTTCAAAACTTTGAAATACCTTAACAAACAGTCGACCAATTAATTGTGACATCGTTATATTTTCAAATGCGACCTTGGCTTTTTTATCTTCAATACAAGGCAGCGGAGTGCGATGCAAAGTCAGCAGATATTTTTTGCCCACAAAGAACACCAACTTAGTTGATAGCTCTTGAATAGTTCCCGCACCTGGGCGAGCTCGTAAATCAAAATGTCGTAAAATAATCATCGTTGAATGATCAAGATATTGAACGCGAGGAAGATGCTCGGGGTCCATGCAAGTGGCCAAGCACTGCATGGGAATTTCGAATTCCTCGGCCAGATGAACAAAGTCCTCTTTGCTGGGGTCCTCGATATCAATCCACTTAAAATCTTGCCATGCATGTTCAAAGCGTTTCATGATTCTAGTATGACGAACTTAAGAGCTCTGCGCTTTAAAATTTTAATCTTTGCTGCGTGGGCTCTGTGTGGATGTCAGTCCTTATTTTATTTTCCCTCTCAAGAAAAGTTTTATAGCCCTGAACGTATTCAACTGAAATATGAAGATGTACGATTTAAAACAGCCTCGGGAAATGAGATCCACGGTTGGTACTTTGCGACTTCACAAAAACACAGCAAAGGAACGATCCTGTTCTTTCACGGAAATGCCCAAAATCTAACGTCGCACTTCATGATGTTTTATTGGCTGCCTAAGGAAGGATATAACTATCTCATTTTTGATTACCCGGGTTATGGTGAAAGTTTAGGCAAGCCGAATCCAGCGAATACGGTGGAGGCAGGAATTGCCGCTGCGGGTTGGATTAAGGAAAACAAAGACCCACGACCTTTAATCATTTATGGGCAAAGCTTGGGTGGCATCATAGCCATGCAAACTGCGATGAAGATCAAAGACCAACAACCCATCAGTCGGATTGTCATCGATGCGAGCTTTTCCTCTTATCGAAAGATGGCTCGCAGGGTCCTAGCTCGATCCTATTGGACTTGGTGGATGCAACCTATTACTTATTTGGTTCTGAACGACTCTCAGTCGCCGGAGCCTATCGATCGTTTAGCACCGATTCCGATGCTCTTCATTCATGGAGCCGACGACCCGGTGATTGAATCTGAAAGCTCTCAAGACATGTTTGCGAAAGCCCATGACCCAAAGCAACTATGGATTGTCCCCAATGGACATCATGGCGATCTTTTTGAGGTTAACAATCGTGAACTTCGCCAAAACTTCCTCAATTATTTGCAACAGTAAACTAAGGGTTGATTCTTTTTACCAAGCCCACTAAAAAGCCTACAAACTTGTAGCCCTTAGAACCAATTCAGTGGCCGAAATTATGGCCATTGCATATATATGACGGGGATTTTGGTTCGCTTTAAGGGGTTACAGAAATACTAAAAAGGAGTTCCTATGAAGTGGGGTAGAGTAGGCTTGGCAGTATTAACTGCTATTCAATGTAAGGTGGCTTTCGCAGCACCAGCGCGTGTTGATTCAGGATTTTTTCCGATCGATATTGCTCCAACTTCTAGCACGTCTGTAGACGATCTTTTCCCAACTCAACCTCGCATCGGTCAAAACCCAGCAGCTCCTGGTCAGCCGGGCGGCATCGCTCCGATCACGATCAATCCAGTTCCAGGAACTCCAGGTACAGGTCTTCCAACAACTCCAGGCACAGGCGCTCCGACGACTCCCGGTACTGGGACACTTCCTTTGCCAGGTGCTAACACAGGCGTTGGTGGTAATGGTCTTCCAGTTGTAGTTAAAGATTCACAAGGTGTTTCTGAAGAGTTCAAATGTAACTTGTTTACGAACGCTGACGACAAAACTTACTCTGACATCTTGTCTGCAGTAAACGCGCTGAACCAAGCCGTAAGCTCTCCTTCTTGCGCGGGCAACCAAATCAACCAACAAGCTGTGGTTGATAACAACAAAAAAATCACAGACGCTATCGCAAAACTTCAACCGTACTTGCTAGCTGAAGAAGAAATTCCAAGAGAAAAAGTAACTGAGATCACTCAAACAGTAGACGTTGCTATCCGTGCAGCAAGCTCTATCGCTGCAACATTCTCTTCAACTGATTTGATGAACAAATCTTGCCGTGACCAAATGAACGGTGGTCAGGTTGCTCTTGCGATCAACGATATGATCAACGGTTTGACTCCTTATGCATTGATGGCAGCATCAATGACTGGTGGTACAGCAGCGATTCCATTCATCGTGGGTGGTCAAGTTTTGACAAGCGCGATCGGTTCTATGGAAAAAATCGTAAACGAAAACTCAACTAAAATTGCAGACCCGTTGGTTCGTCGTGCCGTTGTTGAGAACACATGCCAATACATCCGTCTTGAGCAAAAATACCGTTTCTTGACTAAAAACCGTGATGAGCAAATCGCTAAAATCTCTAAAGAGATGACAGTGGCTCGTAACTATTCTGTAAAAATCTCTGGCGTATCTAAAGAAACAAACGCCTTGATGGAACGTAAAAATGCATTGAGCGCAGCTTCTTTGGAATTGAATACGACTTTGGCTTCTGCATCAGCTCAAGCTGAGTTGGATAAAACATTCGTTCAAAGCACGACAGCTCCAAGCATGATCTGTGAACTGGGTATCAACTTGGCAGGGACTGCGAGCGATTCTCGTTCATACGTTGCGCAAATGTTGAACTCTATCGATTTCTCTTTGAAAGCGACGGACTACAAAGCGACTCCGATCACGAACACTTTGAAAAACGTTGGCAAAGTATACATCCAAAACCTTCAATCAGTGACTGCTCGTAACAACGCGACTCAATGTGCGACGACGACTAAGTACTTGCTTGAGGCGATGGACAAATCTGCAACGGCTTCTCGTGACATCATGAAACTTGCGACTTCTAACTTGGATAAAGAGTTGAAGAAGTCTCCAGAGTACAGACAAATCCAAACTCGTCTTGCGACTTTGGCTGAAAAACAAGCTCAAGCTGCTCGTATCACAAACTCTTTGGATAACTTGCGCAAATACGCGACAAGCTTCAACCAGTCTGAAATCGACGCGGAAATGGCTCGTTTGAGAAATGGTCTATTCCAAACTCGTACATTGGGTATCAACTCTCCAGTGATGGCTTGGTTGAACTACACAATGAACTTGCACTCTGCGGCTGCGAAAAGCTTCAATGCAGGGCTTAGAACTCTTCAAGAGCGCGCATACCGTTTGACTGAATCTGGTGCAGCAGCTGCGGCTGGTTCATACAATGGTTCATTTAAAACTCCAGATGCGAAAGCGGTTCAAAAAATCGCTGCTGACCGTGCTGCTGGTACTAACCTTGAAACGTTCGTTCCATCTAACAGCTTGGTTGCTCAAAACTCTCGTCTTCGTGCAGACATCTGCCGTGAAGCTCAAGACGTTTGGAACCGTTGGGTTGTTGCTGTAGACCACTTGCAAGCGGTGGAATCTTTCTGCCAAATGATCGATGGTTACATCTATGATTCTCGTTCTGAGGATACAGCTCTTGTTAGAACATGCCGTGGTTTGCAAGCTGCTCAAGGCGTTGGTTCTTACTCATCTGATTTGGGTGTGATCAAAATGAATCTTTTGAACAATAAGACTGGCAACTGGGCGACTCTTGTTAAGAAAAGAATCTCAGCATTGGGTTGCGAAGTTAAATCTGGCTTCTAATCCCAGCAGTCCCTATAAGTAAGTTAGAAAAGACCGATCCTTTGGATCGGTCTTTTTATTTGTGGGCCCCCCAAAAGGCCGTATCAGGTTCCGCGAATTTGGTCCCTGTCTAAAGCTTAAACACCCTAAAAACGTCCTATTCTAATACGTGCGAATTTCGTGGAGCATAGTTCCTGCAACTAAGGGCTTTGCTATGGGAAGACTTCTGTCGTCACTACTCATTTTAGGTTTGATTGTTTCAGGGTGTGCCCCTCGCGGGAACAATGTGCCGGCCTCTGTTCGCGATACGGCTCCTACTCCTGAGCAGCCGCAAATTCGCCAAGCGGGCAATTATGAAGTGATCGAAGGTGCTACTCAACTGCAGGGTATGGAAGTGGCCTTTGATAAGGGGACGTCCAAAATCACCCTTCAAGGTAAGATCCAGCTTAAGACTTTAGATTCTAAAAAGACTCTTCCTATTGATATTCAATTACAAGGTACATCCGATATCCAAGGCTTCGCTGTGATGAAACCGGTGGGCTCTGTTGGTGTCGCTGACATGCAGGTTGCCGCTAAAGCCACTTGTTTAGGTGTTGAGGCGGATTGCTCGAGCAACTTTATTGATATCTATATCTCTTATGAAGACAGAATTTATCACCACCAAGTTGAGTCTGTAGAAGACACCATGGAAATGGGTGAGGAGCCAAAACAAGCAGAACCAAAAGTAACGCCTTCTCCGGGTCAAACGGCTCAAGAGGATGACGAAAGTTTTGCTGATGAAGACGGTGACGATGGTCACGAAGAAATGGATATCGAAGAAGGCGCTGGTCAATACGTAGGTGATATTGGTAACGATATCGAGAAAGTTTTGGACAACCCAAAACCAAAAGCACCAGCTCCAAAGCCTGCACCATCAGCAAGCCCTAAAGCGGAAGAGCCTAAGAAAGAAACGCCAAAACAAGAAACTCCTAAGCAAGATCCTCCGAAAAAGGATACGCCAAAGCAGGATCCTCCTAAAAAGGATGATCCTAAAAAAGTTCCTCCCAAAAAAGAGGAGCCTAAGAAAGATGTTCCTAAGGCAGATGATAAAGCCAAAGACGATAAGAAGGATGATAAAAAAGACGATGATAAAAAGGCTGACGACAAAGAGGTCCCCGTCGTCGTGGCAAATCCTCCGAAGTTCGATTTAGTCGCGAAGCTAAATCAAGCCATCGGCACCGTAAATGCGGGCAGTCTGGAAAGAGCAACGGATATCTTGGGTTACCAAAAAGCATATCCTGAAACAAACTTGAAGATTTTAAGACCAGATCGTCTTACGCATTTTGGTACGATTGAAATGGCGTACTTGGTTGCCAAGATGGGTAAGTATACAAAAGCGATCGCACCAGCGCATCCATTACGTATGGGTGACATTTCTAAAAAGAATGGCGGTCGTTTAGGGGCTCATAAATCGCATACAAACGGTTTGGATGCTGATATCGCTTATTACTTTAAAGCTGATAAAACGATGACTAACTTTGCTTCTGCTTTAAAGGGCGGAAAACCGATCGGCGACTGGATGATGGCGCAACAATGGAAGCTATTTAAATATGCTGTCAGTTCTAAGTTCGTAGACCGTATTTTCATCCATCCAACTTTGAAAAAGTCATTGTGTACCTATGCACAAAATCAAGGTGAAATGGATTCGCCTCTGGCTAAAGAGACTTTGCGTCGCTTGGTTTCAGAGGTAAATCACTACAACCACTTTCACATGCGTGTTAAGTGTTCCGAAAGCCAAATTCGTTGTCGCCAAATGGCAGACCCAAAACCAGGAACAGGCTGCTAAGACTTGCAAAGGCCTGCCATCCTTGACAAAATGTCAGCATGGCAGACTGGCGTGAATTGAGCGAAATGAATGGCGATGTTGTGTTCTTCAGATATGTGTCTGAGGGCATGGAGAAATCTCACGACGAAGTCTTTCTGTGGGACATCGATAAAACCTACCTTGATACAACCATTGATTCCTTATCCGGCCTGTTAACGACAGTGCTTGAACGTGCTTTAAGTAAGAAGAATGTTCCTGGTACAAACACTTTACTGCAATCCTTGTCGGAATATCGCAAAGCTCAAAAAGGTTATATGTATTTTCCGATCTATTTCATCACGGCATCACCGCCGCAGATGGAAGAAAGAATTTCGGAAAAGTTCGCCTTGGATAATATTCGTCCGTTCGGTTGTTTCTATAAAGACAACTTAGCAAATCTGCGCCCTGGACGCTTCTGGCGACTGACGAAACAGGTGGGTTACAAGCTGCAGGCTTTGTTGCAATTAAGAACTCGCTTGGCTGAAAACGTTCGTCAAATCTGTTGGGGAGACGACAGCGAAACAGATGCGATCATTTATAATCTGTATTCGGATATTTGTTCCCGCCGTTTGGGGCCTCACGACATTCGCACGACTTTAGAAAAGTTGAATGTGACGGGTGAACAAGTGGATACGATTTTGGAGCTGCAAGCGCAGATTCCAGAAAACGATCCCGTTGAAAAAATCTATATCAATCTGGCGACTGATACGGACCCCGATTACTATTTGAAGTTCGGTCGCAGAACAATGGCGACATACAACACGTTCCAAGTGGCCCTCGATATGTTTCAAGATGGTCGCTTAAGCCTCGATGGTGTGTACGCCGTCGTTCAAGATATGATCTATAACTACAGCTACACTCCTGAAGAATTAATGAAAAGCTTCGATGAATTTATTCGTCGTGGGATCATCGGGCAGGCTGCTTATGAAACGGCTCGCACATTTTTTGTGGAAAAGGGTTTGTTGTATCCGTCGTACTCACCCACTGTCGCTCCACTGAAAGAAAAAACAGTTGTCGAAGGCCGCGTGTACGAAATGGAAGGAATCCACGAACCATGGATTCCGGATCGCATCGATTACCTTCACGATTATCGCTAAAGGCAGGTTCCATGGATAAAAGACTTGAGATGATAGAAGATGAAAATCTGAGATCCGTTCCAGTCGATCCCGTGGGGTTGCGCAAATATATTATCGAGCTTTTAGGATCGCTAACCACCGTTAAAAAGAACCACAACAAGCGAGTCAGCATATTGGGTGAGGCCGGCGTTCACTTGAGATGTTTGGGTGATTTAAAAGAGGCCGAGCAAGTTCTACGGGAAGCTTTGCGCATTGTGAATGAAGAACAGCTGGGGCTTCGTCGCGAGGTTCAGCAAAAAATTAGATTGGCCCATGTACTGCAGTATCAGGGGCAATTCAAGCGCAGCAATGCATTGTTTGAAGAAGTCATTTCTGTGTGTCGTACAAATGACGAAGCTTCCGAACTTTTGGATTTTGCTCTTCAGCACGCCGGGAAAAATCTTTTCGATCAAAATAGATTTACGGAAGCTTTGCCTTTGTTTGAGGAAGCCATGAAGGTTCGCATGAAGCGGAATGCTCCCGAAGATCAAATCAAATCCACAGCAAAAGCCATCGCAAGAACCAAAGCTTTGCTGCAAAATTAATTATTCAAACTTTAAAGGGAAGACTGTCGAGATCGGGTCGCCCGCGAAAGATTTAAATTCCACGCGGCGAATGGCCTCTGTCAGGCATTTTTTGAAAGACAGATCGTTGATCGTCGATGATGTCACAGTGGGATTGCTAACCTTGCCAGTGCGTTCGATGGTGAAGCCCACAGAGGCTTGCCCCACGACGCCCGGAGTTTTTTGCAAGAGTTGTGTATAACATTTAAAGAATGAATTTCTATGAGTGCGAAGAGTTTCTTGAATAAACTCTGACGTAAGGCCTTCCTTGGTAGCTGCTTTGCCTGCGTAACCTTCCGTCGAGGGCGCCATATCAGGCAGGTTTGGGGAATTGGCCTGTTTGCGGTAATTCGTTTCGTAATCAGTCGCAGTCCAGCGAACACCATCACGTGAAATCATGACCGAGCCATCGCGACCATAGCCTTCGACCTGCACATCACCGCGTTTGATTAAAATCACTTGGCGGCCGTACTCTTCATCTAAGGTGATTAAGGAATTCTCTTGAACGCGAATGCGGTAAGCTGAATCAAAAGTCATTGTGGCATCGCCATCAGGACCTGTTTCCACAGAATCCAAAGCATATAAAGACGCCGACCTAGTTAGGTTTTCTTTTTGAGTCATGTTTTTGCGAAGAACAAAGACTTTGCCTAAATTCAAATCGATGCGCGCTAAAGGGCGAACAGTTACTTTTTGTTTTTCAGTAAATTTAGAGACTACGAGAGAAAGAGCTACGCTCAATACACCGAGACCGATAAGGGATGGAATCAACCAGTTGTTCTTCGCCATAGGAAAACTATAGCGAAGAACTTATACTTAAGAAACTTATTTTGCTGGAGCTGTTGGAGCTACAGATGGAGCTGCTGCAGGCGCCGTTGTCGTTGCTGCAGGAGTCGTAAGATCTTCAGGTTTGCCAGCTTCTGATGACGGAGTTGCAGGAGCCGTCGGAACGACAGGAGCTGTTGTCGCTGCAGGCATAGTATCAACTACAGATTTAGTTGCTGATGAAGTGAAAACTGACAAAGCCAAGCAAGTCACCGCGAAGATAACTGCAGCCCAAACTGTCATTTTACCAGCCAAAGATTGTGCGCCTGTTGCACCCAACAAGCTGTTTGAACCTGAGCTACCGCCCATGCCCAAAGCGCCGTTACTTTTTGAGTCTTGGATCAAAACAAGAACGATCAAAACAAGAGCAACGATGATATGGATAATTCCAACAAAAGTAGTCATTTCAAGTATCTCCCAAAGTCCCACAATATAGGGATAAAGGGGTCCCCTCGTCCACCCAAAACTGCCGTCCGTCTAAGTTATTAACGCAATTAGTCACGTGTGGTTGTCTTTAAAGCCAGCCCATTCATACTGGGTGCTATGAAAACAATCATTCAGACTCTGACGGCCCTGAGCCTCGCGTTTATGGTGTCTTGTACCTCCAACGAAAAAGCCCTTAAAAAGGCGGCCGAAGAATCCGCAAAGACTCAGTTCACGGCTGTGATCGAGGAAGAGGCAAAAGGCTATCTGACTCAGTCGGAATCCTTTAAAGCGGCCTATATCAGCTTCATGGCTAAGTTTGCGGAGTTTTCTGCGGAAGACATCCGCATGAATGGCGAGACCATGGGAGTGACGACAGTTTACATCACCTCGTATCCACCGGATGCCAGAAAAAAACTTTTAAAAGTCGCATCGACTGTGGCGCCCTCGGTGGTGAATCGCTTTAATTTCTCCGATGCTTATCGCCTGATTTCGAAGGAAACAGGCATCCCAGGCGAGCCCATGAAGTATCCGTTCGCGACCCTAACTTTAAAAAAGGATGCGAATGGTGATTGGACTGTTCTAAAATAAACAAAAAGGAGTGACCTGATGTGGATGCTTTTTGTTTCTCAGCTTATGGCGGCCAACGTGTGTGTAAACAACATGGCGGATTTCGAGCAACGTAAGGCGCAGATGCCGGCGATGATGCAAAAACTGCCCGTGATGTTCACTGTCGACAGTTTTGCCGTGACGGCCGGTCTGAAAATCGCTCCTGCCGGGGACAAACTGCAACTGACTGCGAATGTAAATGCGATCGGAAGCGGCGACGATTATCAACAGGTCGTCTATATCAAAGAAGTCTGCATTATTGGTAGCAACGTCACGATGAAGCTGGAGGCCGGAGCGAGCAAACGCAGTGAACCACCTCCGACAATCGCTATCGTTGACTCTGGTAAAGTTAAAATCAATAGCATCACGTTTAACAAATCTAGTGAGGCCCAATTCCGTGCGATCAGCAATAAGGTCAGCAAGGATTTAGGTGGCTCATCTGGCACATCAGGCGCGAATTAGGAGGTAGGCGTGAACAAAATTATTCTAGCAACAGCAGCTCTCATGCTTTCACAATTCGCGATAGCGGCAACTTCTGCAGCACCGGTAGAATCCAAAGAAGATGTCATTTTCGCTCATAAAAAAGATCAAAAAATGTTGGGTTTCGCGAATGCTGATTCTTTTGTGGGATACTTCACGCGCACCGCTCAAGCCGATAAAAACATGCGACAGGCAGAGCTTTATGATTTGGCGCAAATTCAAGATTTGAAAATGGACGAGGCGCTTTGTAAGAAAGCTTTGGCGGAAATTTTCGGAAATTTGAACGAGATCACCTTGAAGGCCCAAGACGTAAAAATCTGGACATCGCATACGGGAAAAACTTGTGAAGCATCGATGGTGGACCCCTATGTCCAAGCGGTTATTCCTGAGCGCCGTATTCATGTTGGATTCATTAAAGCAAAGCCTTATGCCATAGTTTTCAAGCTTGCTAAAAAGTCCACGGCAGAGCAGCAGGAAAATATGCGTAGTTTTTGGGACAGCCTTCGCTAAAAGACTGTTTGCTGCCCCTTGTTGTAAGTCCTTTTGTTGACCCGGCCCTGTGAATATCTGACAAAACTAGGCATGTCTTTTTTGGTATTTGAGGGTCTTGACGGCTCCGGCAAAAGCTCACTGATGAAGGCTCTGGAAGCAGAGCTGCAAAAACGTGGAATTCCCACATACATGACTCGTGAACCGGGCGGCACCCCTTTGGGAGATGAAATCCGTAACATGGTTTTGCGGAAAGAAGGTCCTGCACCTACGCCGCGCACGGAGTTGCTTTTGTATGAAGCAAGCCGTTCACAGCATGTGGATCAAGTGATTCGTCCGAAAATTGAAAAAGGCTTGTGGGTTTTATGTGATCGTTTTTCAGCAAGCTCCATCGCTTTCCAAAGCGGTGGCCGCGAAATTTCAGAAGCTGATGTTGTGATGTTGAATAACTTTGCAACCGGCGGACTGAAAGCTCATTTGACGATTTTGTTGGATCTGCCTGTTGAGGAATCCCGTAATCGTCGTCAAGGTCGTGGAGAGCAAAACGGTGAGGGTGAAGATCGTATCGAATCTGAAGCCGACACTTTCCATGAAAAAGTTCGTCAAAGTTTCTTGGCTCAAGCAAAAGCTGACCCGTCATCTTGGTTGGTATTGAACGCTAAAGAAACTCCGGCCGTGTTGTTTGAACAGTTGGTGAAAGCACTGACTGATAAAAAGATTTTGAAATAAGGAATTAAACTTAAGTGGCAAGGCTGTTGGATTTTGTCCTAGGACACCAAGAGGTGATTAAAAAGATGGTGGAATCCTTCGAAGCAGGGAAGCCCGGCCAGACTTTTTTATTTGTAGGTCCCTCAGGTATCGGAAAAAAACAGACAGCAATTGGCTTAGCTCAAGCATTGATGTGCCCGCAAAGCCCTCGCGGTTGCGGTCGTTGTCCTTCTTGTTTTCGAGTGGCTCAAAAAGATCATGCCCATGAAGGCTTGCGCATTATCTCACCCTCAGGTGCGAATATCAAAATTGAACAAGCAAAGGAAATTTTAGAATTTCTTAGTTTGAAAAGTTTGGGTGGCAACCGCGTGATCATCATCGATCAAGCCCAGCTGCTCAATCCACAGGCCGCCAATTCTTTGCTTAAAACTTTGGAAGAACCACCGGATGGTACGTTCTTCTTTTTGATCGCTCCAAGTGTTGCTGGCATCATGCCGACGATTCGGTCTCGCTCGCGCATCGTTCAGTTTAAACCATTAGCGATAGAAGACCTTGCTAAACGAGTGAAGGCTCCTACATGGGCATTGAAATCGGCTGCGGGCAGTTTTGAAAAGCTCGCACAGTTGCAAGATGGACCTGAGCTGGAACTTCGCGAAAAAGCCGTCGAAATTTTGAATGTCTTTATCAAAGACGCTGACTTTCTTTTGAATGAGATGTGGCGCGGGGAATTTAAGGACCGACAGCAAGGTCAGCGCCTGCTTTCATACTGGGTGTCGTTTTTTAGGGATGCCATTGTTTATCAGGAAGGTGCCAAAGCTCAAATCTCCAACTTGGATCAAGCTCCATTGATTAAGACCTTGGCCGAATTATCTCGAGAAAAGCTGCTTAATTTAATCCAAAAAGGCCTAAACGCGGAACAAGCTTTGGGCGCTAACAGAGATTCTCAGCTGGTGATGGAAGAATACTTCATCACGACCAAAGAATTAGTGTAGAATAAAGCCATGACTGAATGGATTGATGTTCACTGCCATCTGAATATGCTCGAAGAGGGCGTCGAAGCGGCTATTCAAAATGCCAAGGCTGCTGGCGTTCGTAAAATCATCACAATTGGTACTGAGCTCAATGATCTGCCGTTAGTTTTGGATTTGGCTCACAAGTATGCCCCTGATGTGTATTGCACGCTGGGAATTCATCCCCATGATGGCAAAACTTATACGGATGAAGTCGGGAAGTTCATTTTGAATAATGCCAGTGATCCTGCCGTAGTTGCCATTGGTGAAATCGGTCTTGATTATTACTATGATCAGTCTCCGCGCGAGGAACAGCAGCATGCGTTTCGCGCGCAATTAGAAATCGCTAAGAAAACAAAACTTCCTGTCGAGATTCATACTCGGGACGCCGAGGAAGACACCATCAATATCTTGAAAGAATTCAAAGGTGATGTGACCGGGATCATTCACTGCTTCACCGGGACTTCTTGGCTTGCCAAAGAAGCGTTGGATTTAGGATTTAATATTTCAATCAGTGGTGTTGTTACTTTCAAAAATGCCGAGGACTTACGAAACACAGTTCGTGGTTTACCTTTGGACCGCATTCACGTTGAAACGGATGCACCGTTTTTAGCTCCCATTCCGATGCGCGGGAAAAAGAACACCTCAGCCTATGTCGTCCATACAGCGAAATTCGTGGCCGACCTGAAAGGCGTGTCAGTGGAGCAATTAGCGGAGCAAACGAAGGCCAATGCCTTAAAAATGTTCCCCAAAATTCAGTGGTAGTGATTTCTTTGTTGTTGGGACTTTATCAGATGTGATCCAATGCGATTGTATGAGGTCATTTTGAATCCCAGACAGAAGAAAAAGCCCATCGACTATTTCAGTTTTTGGCAGCTTCAAAACAAAATTACGATGTTCTGTTTGATCGGCATTTTGCTGCTGTCGGCGCTTTTTGCGGTGTCCGTTATTCGACTTCCCGTATTGAATCCCACTCATTTCGTTTTATTCATCATCATGATTCCAATCTTGGCCTGTATAGGAATTGCGACATCTCATTCATCTCGCATCGAATCTGCGAAAGCCCAGCGGGAATATAATAAAGTGTTAGTGCATTTGTCAGATGCGGAGGGATCAGAAATCACGCTGGATCGTTTCTTTGCAATTTCTAGCGATTTAATGGCAGTGGCCGGCCAAGACGGCTATTTGAAAAGAGCCAGCACGTCACTGATAAATACCTTAGGGTACAGTGAAGAAGTTTTGCTTTCCACGCCGTTTTTTGAATTTATTCATCCTGACGATCGAGAAGCGACTCGGAAAAACATTGAAGCTTTAAACTTGGGTTTACGCTCGGTGGGATTTGAAAATCGTTATCGTGCCGCTGATGGGACTTATCGCACGTTGAGTTGGAGTGCCGCCGCTGATGCTGAATTAGGGGTGCGCTTTGCTTCCGCGCGGGATGTGACAGATGAGCGCAACTTTCACTTGCGTGTGCAGCAGGTGATGGATTCAGTTCCTTTTATGTTCATGGTGAAGGATCGGGACGGTTTGATTACGAACTGCAATGCGGCTTTCTCGCAAGCATTGGGAGTTGCCAAGGAATCTATCTTGGGCAGAAGTACAAAGCACTTTTCAGCTTTGGAATTTTGCTGCGAACACAAAGAGCAAGAAGTGATTCAATCCTTAAAGCCGTTGACCTTTGAAGAAGTTTTGAACCGTCGAGGGACACCGGTACGCCATCGTTCGACGATCTTTCCAATTTTAGATCAGACAGGTCAGGTCATATCCACAGGAAAGGTCTCCGTGGTGATCGACTAAGTTAAAAGGCTAGAGTTCTTGCAGGTAAAACTTTGGGTAATACTGAGCAAGGGCTTTGCGTTCTTCGTTTTTAAACCACGCATAGTTCACAGCCACTTTTGAAGCCTGAGAAAACTCTAAGCAAGAGTGCTGACCATTGGCCAAGGCCTTACCGTATGTTGCTGAAGTGACGCCGACGATTTTGGTGACACCATTGCGATTGTAAAAGTGGGGCCCACCGGAATCGCCTTGGCAGACGTGTGACTGCGAACTTGCTTTAAGCAAATAAAGATCGCCCAGTTGGTTGTAATCGGACGAGACTTTTACGATGCCACGATGAAGAACACCGACAGAGTCACGCAGGTCTTCTCCTTCGCGTCCTGTATAGTCTTTGGAGCGACCATATCCATAGACGGTCAATTTCGCTCCGCCATAATCAGCTGTGGTGTCTGAATCCATTTGAGCCGGGTTGAAGCCGCGTGGGGCATCCCCTGCAAAAATCGCCATTGCAAAATCATAGTTGTAACGACCGTTCGAGTTGTACAGAGGATGTTGCTTGTAAAGCAGTCCTTTGCGGATCAAACCTGAGTTGTTAACACCAAACTGGTTGGCGAAAACAATACGGAAACTTGCAAAGTTTGAAACGTGTTGGCGATCAAAACAATGAGCTGCCGTTAGAATGGAGTGCTTACCAACCAAAGCGCCGGTGCAAGCTGTGCGCACGGCTCCAGAGGGTCCCAACAGTTCAACGATCACGACGCTTTTAGAGTCGGCCGTGTTTCGCGACGTGACTTTGCTGCCGTTAATGACAGCACCGTCTGGAACTACGTGTGCCGAGAATGAGTCATTCTTTTGGCAAGCGGCTAGAGTCGTCAACGAGAACGCGATAAGAAGTAGTTGGTTTTTCATAGCGCGGAATTTATCCAAGCCTCGGCCCTTGGCAACACAAATCGAAAATTTTGGTCGCGTCGACGCGAAGTGCTTGCAACCCTTTAGTTATCAGTTTTAAGGTAGAAAAGTGGAACGTTTTTTATCTGTGCAGCACGGCGAAAAATTTAATACTTTTAGTCACTTGCTGGGGGGCTTGATTGCTTTTGTGAGTGTTTGTTTTTTGCTCCATTTAGCGGTGGCTCGACACGACATTTCACGCATAATTACATTTACGATATACGGTGTTTCAACTGTCCTGATCTACATCATCTCGGTGCTTTATCACTCGGCACACGGTGAAGAGAAAAGAATGTTTCAACGTTTGGATTACATCGGGATCTATTTTAAAATCGCCGGCAACTATACTCCCTATATGATTCTTGCGATCAGTGGCATGGCTGGGTATTCCATCTTGTTGGTGGTGTGGACTTTAGCTTTGATTGGAATTTATCTTGAAGTGTTCCGCAGACCGAAGCGCGCCACCTTGCGCAACGTCTTGTACGTCATTATGAGTGCCACTGTGATACCGGTATTGAGTCAGCTTTATCACGCAGTCTCTTTATGGGGGTTCGCGTTGATCATGCTTGGCTTTTTAGCCTATGCCGTTGGTTTCGTTTTCTTTTTGTTCGATGAAAAGATCAAACACGGTCATGGAATCTGGCATCTGTTTGTTATTACCGGCAGTATGTGTCAGTACCTGTGCCTTGTGATGTACGTTGTCTAAGAGTCACCATTTATTTCCAGATTACAAAATTTGTTATTTCCTTTGAAATTATTCGGAGCCAGTATGGCCCCGAACCGGTTGGCACAAACTTTGGAATGTACGATTTCGAAGTTTTTAAACCTGATCGAAGGGAAACCACATGAATAGAAAACAAATGATCTTGGGCGCAGTCTTGATGACTTCACTTGTACAAGCTTCCAGCGTGGCACACGCAGGCGGTCTTGATAAAGGTGATATCGGAACAATTATCGGGGGAGTGATCGGCGGAGTCGCTGGTTCTGGATTCGGTAAAGGCAACGGTAAAACGGCGGCGACTATCATTGGTGCTATCGCTGGTTCAGTGATCGGAAATAAATTGGGCAACCAAATGGAAGAAAACGACCGTCGTGCTTACAACGAAGCTCAACGTCGCTCTTTGGAAGGTCGCATTGGCGACAACTGTGACTGGGATGGAGGCCGTTATGGTTCCCGTTCAGGCGCTCGCGGTTCATTTGAATCCGTACAAGAAGGTTACAATGCTCGCACGGGTGAATACTGCCGTCAGTACGTCAGTGTCATCGACATGCGTGGTCGCCAAGAACGTAACGAGGGTATCGCTTGCCGTCGTGATGATGGTTCCTGGTACGAATCACGTTCTTCTGAAATGAACTGGGGCCGTGGAAACGGTGGTCGTCCAGGTCATGGAGGAGGTTATCCGGGGCCTCGTCCTGGGCCGGGTCCACGCCCGCCACGTCCAACACCTCCGCCTCCAGCTCCAGGGGGTCGTTATGACCGAGCCGATGTTCAGGTTTCCAGTATCACTCGTCGTAGCGGTGGGGAGTGGGTGCGTTTAAGTCTGGCTTACCCACAAGCTGTGGATCAAATCGAAGTTCGCGTTCTGACTGCCGGTGCTCGCGTTCATGACGCAGTAGTTTACATGCAATCCGGTCAACGTATGTCCCTGTACAGCCTTCAAAGCAGAGGCACTTTATACGCTGGTGACCGTGCGACGTCTGAAAACTTCTTCCGCGGTGACCGTGTTGTAGCGATCGATGTTCGCTTGGAATCCATGGGTGGTTATGCGGATGTTCTATTGTCTGTGTTCTCATTGGATGGCTACCCAAATATCAACGTTTCACGCTTCTAGCTTGTTAACACTCTAGCGCTGCCGGAGTAGGATTTTGAGTCGCGTAAAATAGCCGTAAAAGCCAGTCGGGACGGGGTGTCTAGACTGGCTTTTTAGCGTTCAAGGGACCATATTGAGTGGGTTTTAAAACAAGGAGCTCATTCATGGCAAAACTTCGCATTGGTATTAATGGTTTTGGTCGTATCGGTCGCGTATTCTTCAGAGCGGCTCACGAACAGTTCGATATCGTAGGTATTAACTCTTTGGATAGCATTGAAGGGAATGCTCATCTTTTGAAGTATGACTCTGCACACGGCACTTTCTCTGGTGACGTTTCTCATGATGCTGAAAGCATCATCGTTAATGGCAAAAAGATCGCTGTTACAAAATTCCGCAATCCAGCCGAAGTTCCTTGGAAAGCTTGGGGAGTGGACGTCGTTGTTGAGTGCTCTGGCGCATTCAAAAACAAAGAAGACTTCATGAAGCACATCGAAGGTGGCGCGAAACGCGTCTTGGTTTCTGGTCCTGCTGAAAAGGGTGCCGACATCACGATGGTTTACGGTATCAACCACGAATCATACGATCCAGCGAAACACCACGTCGTTTCAAATGCATCTTGCACAACAAACTGCTTGGCGCCTCTTGCAAAAGTATTGAATGAAAAATTCGGTATCGAGCACGGTACAATGATGACAATCCACTCTTACACGAACGACCAAAAAATCTTGGACGCTCCTCACTCTGATATGCGCCGTGCACGTGCTGCGGCAGTTAGCATGATCCCTACAACAACGGGAGCTGCGAAAAACGTAGGATTGGTATTGCCAGAGCTTAAAGGTAAGATCGACGGTATTTCTGTTCGCGTTCCAACTCCGAACGTATCTTTGGTGGATTTCACATTCACTGCGAAAACTGACGTAACTAAAGAAGCAGTGAATGAAGCACTTATCGCGGCTTCTAATGGTGCTCTGAAAGGCGTATTGGCTTGTGAAAAGAACGAATTGGTTTCTGTTGATTTCAACGGTAACAAGTTCTCTTCAATTGTCGACCTTGCATCCACGATGACTGTCGGTCCTCGTATGGTGAAAGTCCTTTCTTGGTACGACAACGAAACTGGTTTCTCGAACCGTATGGTTGACGTTCTTAAGCACATGGCTGCGAAAGGTCTGTAATCAATGAGCGCAGGTCTTAAAGGTATTAAAACCGTTCGTGATTTCGCGTTGGAAGGCAAAGTTGTCTTCTTGCGCCTAGATCTGAACGTTCCCATGGAAGACGGCAAGATCACGGATGAAAACCGTATCACGGCTTCCTTGCCAACAATTAAGTATTGCATGGAACAAGGTGCGAAGATCGTTATGGCTTCACACTTGGGTCGTCCTAAAACTAAAGACGATAAAGAGTTCTCTTTGGAGCCTGTTGCCAAACGTCTTCAAGAACTTTTGAGTGCAGAAGTGATCTTGGTTGAAGAACCAGATTCTGATGCTCCTGTTCACTTGCTGCCATCTTTGAAAAAGAACCAATTGATCCTTCTTGAAAACGTTCGTTTTGAAGCGGGTGAAACAAAAGACTCTATCGAGTTCGCACAAAAAATCGCGAACTATGCAGAGATCTATATCAACGACGCGTTCGGTGCTTCCCACCGTGCTCACGCCACGATTCACGCGTTGCCGTCGGTGATGAAAGAAAAAGGCATTGGTTTCTTGATCGAAAAAGAAATCAACATGCTGGATTCTCTTTTGATGAATCCAAAACGCCCTTACATCGCGGTCATGGGTGGTGCGAAAGTTTCTGACAAAATGCCTGTGATCGAAAAGTTGATGGACATCGTTGATGGTTTCATCATCGGTGGAGCAATGGCTTACACATTCTTGAAAGCACAAGGCGTGTCTGTTGGTAACTCTTTGGTTGAGACTGACAAAGTTCGCTACTGCAAAGAGATGATCGAGCGTATTGCAGCTCGCGATAAGACGATCTTGCTTCCAGTGGATCACGTTGCAACGAAAGCTTTTGGTGATGTGGCCAATGCTCACACAACAAAAGACGTTGTGATTCCAGATGGCGAAATGGCTTTGGATATCGGTCCTCAAACGATCCGCAATTATTCGGCAGCTCTTAAAGAGGCCGGCACTATTTTTTGGAACGGCCCTATGGGCGTTTTCGAAAACCCTGCTTTCTCTAAAGGGACTTTTGGCGTTGCGAAAGCGATCGCTGAATCCAATGCTACTAAAATCGTGGGTGGTGGTGATTCAGCAGCTGCGGCAGAAATGTCTGGCTATGCAGCTCAGATGACTCACATCTCTACGGGTGGTGGGGCGTCTTTGGAATACCTTCAAGGTGATAAATTGCCAGGATTGGAAATCCTTCGTACGAAGGTTCGTCCTGCAAGCAATTACGAATAGTTTTCGGCGCAAGGACCGCTCGATCTTGAGCGGTCTGCTAAAAATAGCATTGCGCAGAAGATGTGCCCCTTTTGGGGCCATTTTTGTTTCTGGCTTTCCAGTTATCGGGCGTTTTTACTTCCCGTTGAATGTTTTTTGATGCGGGTAGTAACCGTTCCGGGTGTGTATATGAGGATGCTGTAATTTTTGATGGGAGATTTTTTATGAAAAAGATTTTTGCTGGTAATTGGAAGCTTTTTAAAACTCCGGCGGAGACTCGTGCATTTTTGGGTAAGTTCAAAGAGGTGATGGGCTCTGTAACGGGAGAGATCGTGTTTTTCCCTCCTGCAATTTCTTTAGAGGCGGCTTCTGAGGCAGTGAAAGGATCTGCGATCAAGTTTGGTGTGCAGAATGCGTATACTCAGGCTTCGGGAGCTTTCACAGGGGAAAATTCTGCAGCAGTTGTGAAAGAAATCGGTGGCACTTATATCCTGATCGGTCACAGCGAGCGTCGTTCTATCTTTGGGGAGACGGATGCATTGATCGCCGATAAAGTGGCTTATGTTCAATCTCTGGGGCTTACTCCGATGTTGTGCATTGGTGAGACTTTGCAAGAGCGAGAGGCGACTCATACGTTCCGCGTGCTTGAGACTCAATTGTTATTGGGTTTGGCTAAGGCTGACAAATCGAAACCAATCGTTGTGGCTTACGAGCCGGTATGGGCGATTGGGACCGGTAAAGTGGCAACTCCTGAACAAGTAGCAGAGACACACACCGATGTTTACAATATTCTGAGTAAGATGGGCTTCACAGCGCCGATCCTTTACGGTGGCAGCGTGAAACCAGATAACGCCGCTCAATTGATCAAGCAAGCTCATGTCAGTGGTTTCTTGGTGGGTGGTGCTTCATTGGAAGTGGATTCATTCCAAAAAATCGCTTCTGTTTAAACGAAACAAGAAATTTTAAAGTAAAAAAGGCAGCTTCTCGGCTGCCTTTTTTATTATCCATTTCCTTCGCGTCGCTCTCTTAGGACATTTTGAATGGATTTTTTTAAATCCGCCGCGTCTTTGGGTGGCAGTTTTTTCAGGGCCTTCTCGACTTTTTCTGTGCGTGTTTTGAATAGGGCTGGATTTTTCTTAAACTCGGGACGGTCTTTGTCAACCAGAGGAGACACCAACTCAGATCCCCAACGAGTGGGATCTTTTTTATTCATTTGGGATGTCACTAATAAAATCTGTTCAAGTAAAAGCTGATCTTCCGGAGATTCTTGAAACGCCTTTACTGCGTCTTCAATAATTCTGAAGGCCTTGTCTTGGTCCTTTACGACCTTGTCGTTGTCTTTATCCTTGGGCTTGTATTCACCCATGTCTGGCAAAGTCGCGATAATCTTTTCCGCAGTCTTTAACTCCATTAATGAGTCATCTGCAGACACTGCTAAGGCCTTAAAGCTAATCAATGAAAAGAGAAGTGCTAAGACTAATACGTTTTTCATAAGACCCATCCTACGGTTTAATCATCACGCCAATAATTCTATATGGTTTGCCTCTGCGAGCAAAGTCCCGGGCTTTCGGCGACTCTAAGAAACTGCGCGGATTATAAAAGTCGCTGACATATCCGCCGTCATTTCCCCAGTCCATCTTGATCTGAATATCTCCAGATTGACTTTTATCTGACGTCGCATAAACAACGATGGCTCCTTTCGGAGCATCATCAGCTGATTTGATGATGCCCTTATAAGGGGCGTCCATCAAATTTTTAAAACCTTGTCGTTTTAAATCAGCTACAGCTTGTTTTGCGTGTTCACCCGGAGGATACGAAATATTTTGTCCTGAAACCAAGGCGCGTTTAACATAGCGATAGCAATAGCTGGTAAAGCTGGGCTCGCGGTTTGCCATCGCTGATTTGATCGTTTTAGCGACCTTCTTGCTTTCTGAATACTTCATCACTTCTGGAAAGTTCTTCCATTCGTTTTCGGTCATCGTATAGTTGCGTTTCTTATACTTATCGAAGGGGGGAGTGTCTTGTTTTGCTTCCGCGGACACAACCTGCTCAGGTTTTTTCTGAGTCAGTTCGTCGACGACCTTTTTTGCTTTTGCAGTTTCTGATTTTTCTTTGGCAGCTTGATCATCTTTGATTTTATCTGCGATATCACGCAAGTCTGCGGGATTGTTTTTTCCGCAGGAATTCGTCAATGTGCAATTGCCACCGGTGCCGGCTTCTGTTTGAGTGCGATCGGTATTGGGCATGGCTTCGTTGGGATCGATGCTTTTGCTGTTTTCTTCTGGTTGGGCAGGGATGCCTTCTCCTTTGCTGCGCGCTTCGGCTTTCAATGCTTCCGTTGGGTCCTGAACTTCCGCATCTTGAGCATCACGGAAACGCATCCATGGATTCTTCCTGTTATAGTACACCCAAACTTCATCGCCCACTTTGGCCTTCGTTTTGCCTTTTCCAACGGATGTCAGGCGAATCTTAACGCCAAAAGAACCAGGCGTTCTCATCTTACGAGTTTCAATCACGGTTCCTTTTGAACCGGCCGTGATTGTCGTTTTGATATTTCTAGCGGATTGGGAAAAGTCGGCAGAGGAGCGGCCATTTAAATTTCCAGTCAAAATGACTTCGCTCAACTCGTCAGGGATCTGCGCGAAAGCAGAGCTCCAAACCAGCATTGCTGTCGTTATGTACTGAAGTATTCCTAGGCGTTTAATCAAAATGATACCCCTCTACTGGACTTTTCGGTGTTGTAGGCGAAATCATGAGTGGTTTTGAGTATTTCGGCCTAAATTTTGGTAAAAATGCGACATAATTTTGATTAGTGAATATAAAGAAAAGTCTAGATATCCAGTGAAAACGTATATTTAGACCGTTTTTTCGCTGTTTCCACTGAGTTATTAAAAAGTGAAAGGCCCTTGCCCAGTGCTTTGTTTTGGAAGAAAGTAGGCCAACAAAGCAGGAGCTCCGTTTCATATGCCAAACTCGATGCAAAAATCGATGACAGTAACTTTTGAAGATATTCAGAAGGCTCGCCAGTTAATCAAAGACATCATCAGCCCGACGGAGATGAGCCATTCGATTAGCGCCAGCAATTTACTGAATAGTGAAGTGTATTTAAAATTCGAAAACACTCAACGCACAGGAAGTTTCAAATTCCGTGGTGCCTATAATAAAATTTCAAACTTAAGTGCTGAAGAAAAAGCTCGCGGCGTGGTGGCAAGCTCTGCCGGAAATCATGCGCAAGGGGTGGCGCTGTCAGCTCGCTTAGCGGGGGTTAAATCGACCATCGTAATGCCGGAAAATTGTTCGATCAGCAAAGCAACAGCGACTCGTTCTTATGGTGCGAATGTTGTGCTGAAAGGTGAAATTTACGATGAAGCTTACGAATACGCACAAAAGCTTGAAAAAGAGCACGGCTACACCTTCGTGCATCCTTACCAAGATCCCCATGTGATCGCGGGCCAAGGAACCGTCGGTGTCGAGATTATGGAGAAAGTTCCAGATCTTGATACGGTTGTAATTCCTATCGGTGGTGGCGGGTTGATCAGTGGTATGGCCTTAGCGATCAAAACGCTCAATCCGAAAACTCGCGTGATCGGTGTGCAGAGTGATCGTTCCCCGGGGATGGCTTGTCTTTACAATAAACAAACTCCGGATCAAAAAAAGAAACGTGCGGCAACTATTGCTGACGGGATCGCGATCAAAAATCCCTCGCAAGTGATCTATGATAGTTTTATTTCGAAATATGTTGATCAAGTTGTGACTGTCAGTGATGACGAAATCGCAGAAGCGATCGTGTTCTTAATGGAGCGTGCAAAAACAGTTGCAGAAGGTTCAGGCGCAGCAGCCATGGCAGCGGCCATGCATCGCGGGCTTGATCTGGGAAAAAAATGTTGCGTGATTATCAGCGGTGGCAACATCGATTTGAATATCGTAAGCAAAATCATTGATCGCGGTCAGGCCCTGCGCGGAAAACTATGTGAGCTGTCTGTGATCGTGGATGATTTGCCTGGAAACTTAAGCAACCTGACTCAAGTTATCGCCACTGAAAAAGCCAATGTCCTTGAAGTTCGTCATGACCGTGTTTCCCAAGGATTGTCTTTGCGTGAAACCCGTATTGATTTTGTTCTTGAAACTACAAGTATCGAGCACGTTGAAAGAATCAAACGTGCTTTGGAAGCATCGGGCGCTAAAATTATTTAGTCGCCGTTGCCGTCGGGGCAGGGGCAGCTTCTTGCTGTTCCTGTTGATCCCAGTCTGTCAGGCCATACTTTGATAAAATACGACTCAACTCTCCGTTTTGGCGCATTTCCGTGATCCCTTTCGTATAGATCTTGGCATAGGTCTCTGACTTTTTGTTGGAAGGTGAGAATGCGATAAATAGTTTCGCATCATTTGCCACCTGAGTGCTGACGGGTTTGTATTCGTCAGGGCTTAATCCTAGGTTCGAAAGATTCGTACGCAGTACAGTTTGATTTTCAATAAAAGCATCCAAACGTTTGCTTTCGATCATTTTCAAAATCTGTTCAAGCGGGTGTTCACCAGAAATCGAGATAAAGATTTCTTTGTTTTCATTGATGATGCGATCCATGTCGCCACCATAAGCATAGCCGTTGATCACGCCAATTCGTTTACCTGCTAAAGAAGAATACCCTTTGTAGGTCCATGTGGAATCTTTTTTAACAAAGAAGAAATCCTGACCGTGACCCAAGGTTTTAGTTGGGAAAATAAAGTCAGGTGCGTCGTTATAATTCGCGCCAACAATGGCAGTTGCTTTATTTCTGCGAGTCTCGCTGACGGCGCGAGCCCAATTAACCATGGAGAAGTTTACCTTGTGGCCGGCACGTTCAAAAATTTTATTAACCACTTCCACCATGTAACCGGGATCTTTTTCGCTGTCACAGACATACGGACACCAAGCATCTGATCTAACCAGAATCGTGTCCGCCATCGCGTTCGATGATCGGAATCCGATTGTAAGCATCATTGCAATAATCAGTAGTTTCATTTCCAGTCGCCCCTCTAAACTTACAGCCTGCTAATTCGTTACCGTGTCTTTTCGCAAGATTCCAATTCAAACTGCGATATTACGGAGATGTAACTGGTTGTTGGCACTAAACTTGGAGTTTTTGCTCCCTGCGGAATGAGAGAGAAAATACCGCTAATTAGTGTTCCACCAAAGTGACTGAAAATGTCATTTGTATACTAAGTGAACACACCACACCGGGATGTATTTATGAAACATAACATCGTTTTTACGAGCTTCTTATTACTGGCGACAGCTGCATGTTCTGAATTGCAAAAGGTCGATGAAATGCACGATGCCACGGTGAAAATGAGCGACACCACAGAGGATATGAAGCAAAGCACGGGCGATCTTAAGGCGGCCACTGACGAGCTTTACGATGCTCTTCGCCAGGGAAATGCCCTTCAGCTGCGTCGCGAGGCTTATAACGAAGTTATGAAAGCTCCGACAATGTTTAAAAAGGTCTCCGAGGCCACCAAGTATTTTATGTCCTTCGAGTTCCAGTTGTGGAATGGCATTGGCCAAGATACCGCTTTGGTAAAGCGTGATGTTTTGGGACAGCAAGCGGCGCAAGAATTCTTTATGGAAATCGAAGAGCTTGCCGCTCGGGACAACTCTGTGAATCCTTTAGCTCAACCAGATCCCAAGGATATTACTTCTGAAGAAAATCGTGCGGCAGCATTTAATGCCATGGCGATCACGATGGATCAAATGAACCGCAAACAATCAGACAACGTTGCAAGGCTTCATAACGACAAGCTGGTCACAATGTACAGCATGATAGAAGAGGCACTGCAGGCTCCGCGTGAATATCCGCAAACAGGTTATGTGCGCGAAATTTTAGCTCATGAAGATAAGGCGATTCAGTTGTTGCAAGCTCGCTATAACATGTTCCCGCTGATGTTCATTGATATGATGACTCAGCTCGGGGATAAGAATATTTTTTCACAAGCTAAGACATTGTTATTAGGCTGGGAGCTGGACACATCTGTCATGAGTGCGACGCAAGTTGAATATCTTCGCACGGAAGTGTTAGCAAAGGGCTTAGCCGCGAAAGAGCTTTTGATTAAAATCGGTAAAGAGCCAAAACTTGATTCCAAGGTGGCACGTTTAATCGATAAGATGGAAGTAATAAGAGGCACTACCAAGGTGAGTTTTGCCGAAGCAGAAAAACAGCAGCAGCTGATAAATATGCTGAAGGAATTCCGCAAATAAAATACTTGCAGACTGATTTCGTCGGGGCTGATTTGCACTCCGACAGAATCTGGCTGGTTGTTGAATAAAAAAAAGGTCCCCGGGGGACCTTTTTTTGTTTCTGTTTTTGAAGATACTAAAAATCGACTTTACGAACGAAGTGGCAAGTGTAGCCATCCGGATTTTTTAATAAGTAATCTTGATGATAGCCCTCAGCAGACCAAAACTCGGGAGCTTTAGCGACCACCGTCGAGGCGGGTTTACCCCAAGCATTGGATTTATCAACACGTGCGATAACTTTCTGAGCAGTTTCTTTTTGTTCTTCAGATGTATAGAAAATTTCGCTGCGATATTGAGTTCCGACGTCATTGCCTTGGCGATTCAGGGTCGTCGGATCATGAATTTTAAAAAAATAAAGCAGAAGGTTTTCAAAGGATAACTGATCTGGATTGAATTCAACCTTCACCGTTTCTGCGTGATTCGTCGTTCCCGTTTTAACTTGGTTGTAAGTGGCGTTTTGAGTGGTACCGCCCATGTATCCAACCTCCGTTTTCATTACGCCGGGAAGTTTGCGAAGTAGGTCCTCCATACCCCAAAAACATCCACCAGCTAAATACGTGACTTCTGTCTTCATGGAAAACCTCCTCTAAGCAGTCATTCTATTCTACTATAACTTTCGTTTCGGCGCGACCATATCCGCCCCCTGTCCCGGAGCACAGACTTAAGACCTCACCCTTATGGATTTTTTGCTGTCCCAGTACAGGTAAGCTTTTTGTCGAATCACCATTTTCCAGAGTAACCTCACAGGGATCCCCATGAGAACAACTTTTTGGAAGACGGGGACGATGCAAAGTCATATCTGTCAGCCATGAGGCTTCGATTTCTTCCAAAGCTTCAACCTTAAAGATCAACCCGCGACCGCCTGAATACTTCCCCTTACCGCCGTTGGAATGACGACGGTCCATACGCTGAACGTGCACGGGCAACTGTCTTTCCAAAGTTTCAATGGATAGGCCTTCGATGTGGGCGCCCTGTCCATCGTGATCCTGAGTGGCACCTTGACCACCTTCGATATTCAAAAAGGCCTGGGAAGCGCCATGATTCAGTTGCAACATTAGGGGAGCATAGGAGCTTAAGGCTTTTTCGTTTTTATTGTGGATGTTGTTCAAGGCCAAATCAATGGCCGTTTGAAGAGCCGCTACTCCGCAAGTCATTCCTTTTAGTGTAGAAGCGGGGTACTTTGCCATCAACCAGCAACCTGCAGGTTTGGTGACTTGCAAAACTGAGAACGAACCAGAGTTCGAGTATTTATCAAAACCATAAAACTTGCTGATCGCGTGGAAGCAAGCGCCATAAGTCGCAGACTCTGTTAGGTGCAACGTTTTTGCTGCAGATGTGCCCCCAAAATCCATCACCACTTTACCGTCTTGAATTTCCAAGTTCAGACGCAGCAATTCGCCGCTATCTAAAACCACATCCACGCGAGTTTCGCCGGAAGCTTTTTCAGAAATTCTTTGCACTGCCAGCTTTTTAGAAAGACCCACGTACTCTTCGATTAAGTCACCGGTCACAGAAAGCCCCGTACCTTCAATCGTATCGTGAAGTTTCTGAGCACTAACGATCATTTCTGCGCATTGCGCTTTCACCCATTCCGTAAACTGTGGTGGACAAGCGGGATGGGCACTCATGGCACCCAAGATCATTTCATTCAACTGACCTTTTTGACGAAGGGGAGTGGGAGGAATACGTAGCCCCTCTTCCTCGACGCTTTTAACAAGCTTTAGATATTTACCTAGCGGGCGACGGTTGACCCACACTAAGTCTTCGGAAACGGCCATGATGAAGGTAATTTCGTCTAGAGTGGTACCCCCGCTGTAAGGGTCATTTAATAGGGCTATATCGCCTTCAGCGAGTTTTAAATATTTAGTCACCGTGCGAGCCGCTTTCACCAAGGTGTCGTAAGAAACGGGATTGCTCCCGCGCAAAGACAGTACGTCACCTTCAGTCGTCATCAGGGCTGCTTCACCTTGAAGGAAGTCAGAAAGCAAAGAATGGAAAAGTTCGATTTGATAGGACATAATTAAACCTTTGCCTTCGTGCTAGTTGTATTGGCGACCGCATTGGTGCCGACAGCAATCACGGCGCGAGCTTCAGCGAAATCCTCTTTATCAAAAGAAGCGTTCGGGTCTTTTTTAAATCCGTTGGCAAACATGTCAGCCAGGGGACCTGTGACTTTTACTTTTTTATTTTGACGATGCATCAGTGATTCCATCACCACTTTTTGCATACTGAGGCTTTGCAAATCTTTAATCACCGAGCCCGCTTCCAGATTGCGATCATAACTATTTTTAATCAAAGTCAGCAGAGAGTTTTTGAATTTTTGAACGCCAGCAGCAACCATGCGGTCTTCAAGACCTTCCGTTTTTCCTAGCTTGGCGTTCTCAGACCACAGATCCATCATCGTTGGTTTCTGTCCTCGGCCGAAACTCATTGGACCAGGTTCCCAGCCCTCCGAGCGTTGAGCGAAATCAAAATGTTTAAAATCATTGAGTGCCAAAGCTTGCGTCGGCTGAACCGCCAACTGACGGATAGCGAGGCTGCGATTTTCAACTTTGCCCCAAGGACTTTCCCAGATCGCACTCCAAGATTTGGGAGAGATCAAGACGAAGTCTTCAAGACCCAAATGGAGAACATCGACATTGTCATTTTGGTATTGGAAACCCAGGGCGCTGTAAGAGGCGAAAAGACTGCCCACACGTTTATGGTTTTCATTTTGGAAAACCTCTCCCTCGGCGCCTATAAAATAGATTTTATCTTCAGAAACGGATTCTTTAAATCCTTCAACCAAATCCTTTTTTAGGTCTTGGAACAAGCTTGAAATGGTCGCATTTAAAGCGTTCTTGCGCCAGCGTGTGACTTCGTCTTGATTTTCGGTTTTTTCAGGGACGAAAACTTCGATGCCTTTTGCTTGGAAAAAATCTTGGGCTTGTTTTTCGTGAACTGCGTTGATGTTTGCGTGGAGGAAGTGCAAGCATACTTTTTTGATTTCCATCAATTGCAGTTTGGCTGCGATGCCTTCAAGCTCTTCATTGGCTAAAGCGTGAACCACTTGACCGGAAGCTTGGATTCTTTCGCGAACAGAGAAATGCAATTCTTCAGACGTTAACGCCGAACCCGAGCAACCACGAAGTTCCAACCAGTTTTCAAAACCTTCGGTCGTAACATGAGCCACAGCACCAGAAAGTTTATAGTCCATGAGTTTTTCAGAAATTCTTAAGCTCACGAAAGCTTTGGAAACAGCTTTATCCTTGTGAGCAGAAACAAATTGTTGAAGAGAATTTTTTAAATTCTCACGGGACAGGTAGGCGCGTTTGGCAGCAATTGTTTTAGTCCCGTCCCACAGAATGTATTCTGCGAAGGATTCACCAACACTTACCCCGAACATGAAACTGTTTTGCATTTTTAAACGCTCTCTATTGAAATCGCACTAGAATGTGTTAAAGCTAGGCGATCAGATATAGCAAAGAAGTCCCTATAAGAAAAGGATTGTTACGTGAAGATTTCTCCAGAAATTTTAAATCTTGTACCTTACAAGCCGGGTAAACCAATTTCAGAAACACAGCGTGAATATGGCTTGTCGAAAGTATACAAGTTGGCGAGTAACGAAAATCCTCTGGGACCCAGCCCGAAAGCTATGGAAGCTGTTAAAAAGGCACTCGATCACCAAAATCTTTACCCAGATCCTTCCCATTATGAGCTTTTACAAACAATCTCAAAGCTTTGGGGCTTTCAAACGAATATGCTGGCTATCGGAAACGGCAGCGACGAGCTGATCGACTTGTTAACTCGCATTTTCTGCGAGCCCAAACAAGGTGTTTTGACCTCAGTTGCAGCGTTCAATGCTTATGAAGTAAGCGCTGGAGCGAATCGCGCGATCATCCATAAGGTTCCTTTGACAGAAGGTTTCGCTTTCGATTTGGACGCCATTGCTGATTATTTCATGGCTCACCATAAGGAATACGACATTCGTTTAATTTTTATATCGAACCCAAACAATCCAACGGGGACCTATGCATCTAAAGAGCAGGTTGAATCTTTCTTAGGACGCTTAGGAAATCGCGATGACGTCATGATCATATTCGACGAGGCTTACAACGAATTTGTGCGTGCTGAGGATTACGCTTCTGCTCAGGATTATATTAACAAATATAACAATTTAATCGTTTTGCGCACCTTCTCAAAAATCTATGGCCTGGCGGGTTTCCGCGTGGGTGCGATGATTGCCCCTCCAACTGTTGTTGAGGTGTTTAACCGCGTGCGCAAGCCTTTTAATGTCAATGATTTAGCGCAAGTCGCTGCAAATGCGGCTCTGCAAGATAAAGAATTCCTTCAACGCTCGCAGCAAATTTGCTGGAAAGGGCTTGATTACTTCTACAAGAAATTAGAAGAATTAGGCCTGCCGTACATCCATTCCCAAGGTAACTTCGTCATGTTTGACACGCTTCGTGATGCAGTTAAAGTCAATGAAGCTTTGCTTCGTCGTGGGATCATTATGCGTCCTGTTTTGAACTATGGGTTTAAAACGCACATGCGTTTGAGTGTAGGGCTTGAGCATGAAAACGAAGCAGCCATCGCCGCTTTGAAAGAAGTGCTTAAAGAAATTCCTGTTCTTGCTGGAACACCGATTCCAACAGTTTAGAAATTTCGAAGTTTCGTGTAGATTGGATTTTTGGAGTGGAAATGGGATTAGTAGTTACGATTGATGGACCTGCGGCATCTGGTAAATCTTCAGTGAGCCGTGAACTTGCCCGCCGTCTTGGCTGGAAGTGGGTTTCTACAGGTGCGTTCTATCGTGGCTTGGCCTATGCCGCTATCCAATTGAATGTTGATCTTGATGACGTGAAAGCATTGGCTGAATTGACTCATAATCCAATTTGGAGCGTGAGTATGGAGCCGGATCGCACGCGTGTTTATTTTCAAAATGAAGATGTCACAGATTCTATCGCTCACGAAGACGTGGGTAACTTTGCATCCAAAGTCAGCCATTATCCTGAAGTTCGTAAAGCTCTTTTAGATGCTCAACGCAATTGCAGCGCAGGTGAATCTGGTTTGGTTGCAGAAGGTCGTGACTGCGGAACAGTTGTTTTCCCCACAGCAGAAGCGAAAGTTTATCTGACGGCATCAAGCGCTCACAGAGCCGCTCGTCGCGCGACAGAATTAGGTCTTGATCAAGGCGATATGGCGAAAGCTCAAAAACAACGCGATCATCAAGACTCCACTCGTAAAGTGGCCCCCATGACTATCCCAGCTGATGCCTTTGAATTAGACTCCACAGAGTTGGATCTGAATCAGGTTGTCGACAAAGTCGAAGCCTTCGTAAAAACTAAAATCTAAACGCTGGGAAATTTTTTCTTCTGCGCTTTAAATATTGAAAAGCTTCGCGATTTTTTTAAGATCCTGAATCAGCTCTTTCCGGAGCTGATCCGATTTTTCTCGGTCGGGACTTCGTAATATGGCGGAGGGATGCCAACTTACGTAAATTGATGGGCCCTGATCCGCTTCATTCAAATCCTTACCGCGTTCTTGGGAAATCGTTGGATTTCTTCCCAAGACACTGCGACCAGCTGTCACTCCCAGTGCCAATATGATTTGCGGATGAATCGTCATTATTTCATCTTGCAACCAGTGATGACACGCTTTGATTTGAGCCGTGTTGGGTTTGTCGTGGATTCGTCTTTTTCCGGTGCCTGCAGTTTTGAATTTAAAATGTTTAACGGCATTGGTCAGATAGACACTGGATATATCAATTCCAGCCGCTTCTAAACACTTCCTTAAGACTCCGCCAGCGGGTCCCACAAAGGGTTCTCCTTGCAAGTCCTCTTCATTGCCCGGTTGTTCGCCGACGATGATCAAAGAGGCTTTTGGATTCCCGTTTCCGAAAACAACCTGAGTAGCATATTTATACAAATCGCAATCGCGACAATGTTCTGCTGCCTTTTTGAGTTTCTTAAGCATCTTGCCGGAGTCAGCCATGCCAATATTTTGAAGTCGAAGTCCACAAAGCACAGCTGACAATCCGGAAAGATTGTTGAAACTCACCCTGTTCCAGGAATGCGCCGTTTTCAGTCAGGGCCTGTCATTCTTTCACTCTAAGAACACGAAAATGGCTTCTCAAGGAATAGGGAAGAGATGAGAACCGGCCCAGCATTTGTATCCATGACGGCATCTGTCCTTTGGAGGTCGTTTATGATCAAAACTATCGTGATCCCTGCTTTGCTTTTTCTGAGCTCTTTGGCGCACGCTGAAAAAGAGGTGGTGGTAACTTGCAAAGGTTCAGTAAATCCCTCGATGAAGCCTCAGGAAACTTATACGGTGAATCTGACGGATTTCGGGGACATTGTCCTGCAAGGTCAAGATGCCAAAGCTTCACAGATCTATATCAAAGTGGATGCAGCAGAAGTCATCCAAAGAAATGATGACCACCGTTTGCAGTTGCTAAGTACGAAACGACAAATGGGTATGGTGTTGTCTAAACAGTCCTTGGACATCGATTATAAAACGGGAAAAGGTCTGGCCCAAGACACGTTGACATTCAACGGTGGAACCAAACCTCGTTCAATCTATCTTGCCTCTTGCACAAGATAATTTTTATTTTAGTTTATAAACACAAGTCGTCAGTTCTCCCGCTTCGTCAGAAAAAATCATTTTGATTTCTGACTTGCGAATTTCTGCAGTCGCAATTGATTTAGTTGCATTCTTGCCTTTGCAGATTTCTTCATTCGTGCGAATGAAAGTTGTGACTTCTTTATCATCTTTACGCACGGACGTTTCTTTAAATTCGCAATTTTTATCAAGATCAGATGGTTGAGTATCTTGACCGTTGGCCAAAGCAAAACTTTCTTTACCACCTAGACGCAATTCTTTTTCACGCAGATCTTTTTTAGAAACCTCTAAAGGTCTGCAGATGTTTTTATCACCTGATTGCAAGTCGTAGGATCCAAAGCTTAGTGTAGAAACCGATCCTGCGTGGGCCGTGAATGTCGTTGCTAATACCATCAAAAAAGCGAAGTGTTTTGATCTTAGAAGCATAGTTTCAACCTTTTCATGTGCGGCATCATTTGTGAGTTTTTACGGATGATCGGACCCCAGTACATCGGCCCTGAAGTCGCAGTGTAACCGTTGCTTAACTGATTGTCCTTCATAATCTCAATCGAACATTTTGCTTGGCCTTCGAAAGTCGAGATATCTCGGCATTCGGAACCGCGTGTGCGCAGGCGCAAACTTCTGTCTTTTTCCATTGTCCAAATTCCATAACCAGGTCTGTCATTGATAACGCGGTAACCGGCACGAGTTTTCACGCGTGTGGGGTGCACTAAGCTTTCCTTACATCCTGACTCTTCTTGGCCCAAAGCTGTCCAGAACCAAGCCCATGCGATCATCTTATCGGCAGAGGAAAGTTGATTGAACTTAGGACAGAAACCACCTAGTGCGTTGCTCGCCAGGTATTCGCTGCGATTCGAAGAATTGGACATGATAGAAATTAGCTTTTGACCTTTGGAGGTCGGCGCACCTTGTTTATTCACGATTTTATAACAAGCATTCGCCATACCACGTTTTTCTGATCTTAATAAACTGCCACGACCTTCCGTTGTGGGAGCGACCGCTGAGCAGTCCACGCAAGGGCGTTTGTTAGTTTTTTTGTTGGCATTCTCGATAGCGTCAATCGCGCCACGGGCTGTTTCTTTTTGTTTTGCGACTTTTTTAGCGGTGCCGTCTTCTTCGATTGCAGGTTTATCGCGTTTTGCAGATACTGCTTGAGCTGTTGCGACATCGCGAGTTGTTTTAGCCGTGGACCAATCAGCTGGAATAGTCTCATATAAAGCAAGATCAGAATCGCCATCTCTGTGATAGACCCACATTTCTTTGCCAGCGCTTCTGCCGTTCATCACTTTGATTTTAATACCAAAGCTACCAGAACGAAGTTTTTTCGTCTCAAGAATTTCACCACGTGTACCACGAGTTAGAGTCGTTAGGATATTTCGATCCCCTCTAGTGAATGAACTTGAGCTGCGACCGTTTAGCATGCCTTTTAATTCTACATATTCTTCTTTGCCGGTAAAACCCGACAATAAAGAGATGCAAACCGTTCCTGCTAATATTCGTTTGATAAGCCTATTGATTTCCATACCAACAGGTAGTGCAAGGACTAGGCACAGTTGGCATGGGTAAAGTATCGAGTGCTTTCAAAGGCTTAGATCGTTACGCCCTCATTCCATTTATTAACTTCTGAGAGGTCTTCGCTGAATTGTCACCGGGGTGTCAACTCAGTGAGCATCCCGGTGAATCTCAAAATGAGACGCTAGTGATGCTGCGAACTTATTTGATCGCTCAGACGACCTTTATTGCGACCCGAGGTGATTTCAGACTCGAGGGCGATGAAATCGATAAGGTCATTGTTAAATCTCTCGGAATCAGTCTGCGCAAGGCCGTGATTTCCACCTTCATAAATTTTTAGGATGGAATTGGGGATCAATTTCGCGGACTCCAAGGCTGACGCGACGATAGGAACAATTTGGTCGTCATCTCCATGAATCAGCAAAGTTGGAATATCGAATTTTTTAAGGTCCTCCGTAAAGTCCACTTCAGAGAACTGTTCAATGCAATCATACTCGGGCTTAATTCCACCCATCATGCCTTGCAGCCAGAATGAGTCGCACAGTCCTTGAGATGTCCTGTTCATCATGCGGTTAAAACCGTAAAACTTTTTCGAGAGATCTTGAAAGAACTGCGAGCGGTTGTCGGCAACGCCTTTGCGAATGTCGTCAAAAATCTCGCGAGGAAGTCCCTCTGGATTATTCGCAGTTTTTAACATCAATGGGGGAACAGCCCCCACCAGGACTGCCTTAGCGATACGAGTGGTTCCGTGTCGTCCGATATAGCGAGCGACCTCGCCACCACCTGTAGAGTGACCGACGATAATGATATCTTGCAGATCTAGGTGATCAATCAATTCCGCCAAATCATCGGCGTATTGATCCATATGATTGCCTTCCCATGTTTGCGTCGAGCGTCCGTGACCGCGGCGGTCATGAGCAATTACGCGATAGCCTTCATTCAACAAAAACAGCATTTGGGATTCCCACGCATCAGAGGTTAAAGGCCAGCCGTGTGATAGCACAACAGGCTGTCCCTTGCCCCAGTCTTTATAGAATATTTTAGTGCCGTCCGAGACTGTGAAAAATGAAGCCATAAAGTATCCTTTCATGTGAATTAGCTTTTGTTTGAATATCTAAAGCTAACATCTGGAAAGGACGGGGAGGGACTGAATAGACACCGGCATGACTAAATGCAGGCGTCTGTTATGTAAGATAACATCTAGAAACGCGAAGCCAATAGCAACGCTTTCGCAGCCACTGCCGTGGTGTAAGCAGAAGAACGCCAAACAACTGGATAGCGTGCCACGAAAGTCGCCGCAAAGTAAACCTCACCTGGCCAGTACACAAACCCATTGCGATCACGAGTGCTCATCCCCGCCAAATAATCTGCGGCATCGCGAACCGCCGCCCGATGTGTTGGGTTTTCTGGGTCGCCTAATTGGGCTAGCGCACTTAAGGCCCAAGCCGTCGATTGAATTCGGTCAGGGCGAGTCAGGTACTTGTTTTTCCATCCGCCATTTTTCTTTTGTTTCTTAAGTAAAAACGCAATCAAATTATCACGTGATGGCTCCAGGCAACTGCCGCCTTGGTGAATGATTTCCGCCATCGTAAATGGTAAAACATAACGACTTGGATAATACATTCCGCAGTAAAAAAAATCCTTTTTGATTGCCATGCGATTCAAGTGGTCGCAGGCCGCCTGATATCCCGGCCCCTCAGTTTGTTTTGTCAGAGTCAGCAATTTCAAAACGTTCGCATTGACGACGCAATCCACATCATTGCGATTAAAGGGCACGCGCGTTCCGTTGTTGGGTCGTGAAAATAAATTGCGAGGACTGCGGGGATCATTTTCATCCCACAACCATGTCAAAAAAGCGCCGGTATTCGACTGACCCTGTCCTGCATTATAGATATGAGGCTTACGATTTAAATCACGGGCCTTTGAAAAAGCACTGACAACTGAAAGGGGCAGAGGTTTGAAAGAGTGCTCTCCAAAATTCATTTTATGCAAGTATTGAAGAGTCGCATAAGAAACAGAAGTCGTATCAGCATCAGGCGGAATGTTAGCAAAACCCTTAAAGCGTGGAGCTAAATACATATAGCGCGGTTGGCGCACGCGAACTCCGCGATACATGGTCGGAGGATAAAAATTAAAAAGTTCATCCCAGTAATAGTTGGAAAAACCCGCGACTGTTTTACGGATCATAGGAGGAATAGAATCATATTGCGGCGCTAAAAAATAAATCTCTGCCAAAACATTGGCGACCGAAGCTGCGACGAAAGCTGTCGGTTCCTCATAAGGATGGTTAAATTTCCCAACGCCAATGTTGCTAGGGAGGTAAGAGGTGACTCGGGCCACCCATTGACCGGGGTCGTACCCCTCGTCCCCCGTGGTTTGGTAATGCTCGATAAAGCGCAGGGCCGAGGAAATGTGCCCTCGATATTGGGGTCCTGCGAAACAAATAGTTCCACTTAAGCATGCGAACAAAACAATGAAAATAGCTTTCATCAGGTCCCTCTAGTCTCAAATCGAATATGGTTGAGTTCAGCAGGGAAAACCGGGGGGAGGCAAGTGCCCCTGTTAGCTTACATTTAGACACCTTTTGAAAAGGCTAACGAGGGGCGTAAAACCTTTGACTTCCGACCCCTTAGCTCGCTAAACCATTGTTTCGCCAAAGAGCGAAGAAAGGTACGGGTAAGGTCCTCGAGGCTTTACTACGTGGAGGTATTTAAAAAACGATATGACAAAACAACTTAACAAGGCTGAACTTGAAAAACAGAAAGTGCTAGCTTTCTTGGATGCAGAAGATTCTAAAGTCGCTGCTAATCCTGGCATCTATGGTGCAAAAAAGTCTGAAAAAGGCGAATTCGATTCTCTATTCGAAGCGTCCATGAAAGAGCAAGATTTCAAGGTTGGCGACGTTGTTACTGGTTCTGTAGTTGAAGTACAATCTGACTACGTTCTAGTGGACATCAACTACAAGTCTGAAGGTTTGATCGCTATCAATGAATTCCGTATCGTTGACGGTGTTCGTGAAGTGAAAGCTGGAGACAAAGTAGAAGTTCTTATCGACCGTATCGAAAACGAAAACGGTATGATCGTTCTTTCTAAAGATAAAGCAGACATGCTACGTGCATGGACTGATATCTCTAAAGCAGCAGAAAACGAAGAAGTTATCGAAGGTACTGTTGTTGCTAAAGTTAAAGGCGGCTTGAGCGTTGATATCGGCGTTAAAGCATTCTTGCCTGGATCTCAAATCGATCTACGTCCGGTTCGCAACATGGACGTTTACTTGGGCAAAAAGTTCAAATTCAAAGTTATCAAATTCAACAAAAAGCGTGGCAACATCGTTCTTTCTCGCCGTGCGCTTCTTGAAGAAGAACGCGACAGCTTGCGTTCACAAACTCTTGACACTATGGCAGAAGGTTCTGTTGTTACTGGTATCGTTAAAAATATCACTGACTACGGTGCGTTCATCGACCTTGGTGGCATGGACGGTTTGTTGCACATCACTGACATGTCATGGGGCCGTGTAAAACACCCTTCTGAAATGTTGAATGTTGGCGACGAAATCCAAGTTAAAGTTCTTAAGTATGATAAAGAAAAAGAACGCGTATCTTTGGGCATGAAACAGTTGCACAACGATCCTTGGGAAACTGTTAAAGCATCTTACCCAGCAGGCACTAAGCTTAAAGGTAAAGTTGTTTCTTTGGCAGAATACGGTGCATTCATTGAACTTGGCGAAGGCATTGAAGGCCTCATCCACGTTTCTGAAATGTCTTGGACTAAACGTGTAAAACACCCTTCTCAAATCGTTAACGTTGGTGACGAAGTAGAAGTAGTAGTTCTTGAAGTTGACACTGAAAACCGCCGCATTTCTTTGGGCATGAAACAGCTTCAACAAAACCCATGGATTGAACTTAAAGAGTCTTACGCTCCAGGTACAATCATCGAAGGTGAAGTTAAATCTGTTACTGACTTCGGTATCTTCATCGGCATCGAAGAAGGTATTGACGGCCTAGTTCACATCTCTGACTTCTCTTGGACTAAACGTGTTAACCACCCAAGCGAAATGTTCGCTAAAGGTGCTAAAGTACGCGCCGTTGTTCTAGGTGTAGACATCGAGAACGAAAGATTCTCTTTGGGCATCAAACAACTTGAGTCTGACCCTTGGGCTAACATCGAAAACAAATACGCTATCGGTACACAACACGACGTTAAAGTAACTAAAACAGCTGATTTTGGTGCTTTCGTTGAGCTTGAGTCTGATATCGAAGGTTTGATCCACATTTCTGAACTAACAACTGATAAAATCAACACAGTTGAAGACTTCATTAAACCGGGTCAATCTGTAAAAGCTGAAGTTATCTCTATCGACAAAGACGCTCGTAAGATCGGTTTGTCTGCAAAACTAGTTAAACTTCGTGAGTCAAAAGCTGACGTTGATGACTATGTTAAGAAAGCAACAGCAACTTCTAAATCAACTTTCGGTGACTTGTTCGCTGACCAGTTGAAAAACATGAAGACTGACGGCAAGCAATAGTATGCCTAATCCGACGCGAGTCGGAGTGTGTAGCTACTCCGGCGCGAGCCGGAGTGAATCAGACGCTTGGCGTAATTGACTGAAATGTCGAAAAAGGGGAGCCTATCAAGGTTCCCCTTTTTTTATTTCAGCAGGAGTCAGCAGCGTGGCGCAGAAGTCAGGTTTCTTCAAAAAACTCATCATTATTATTTTAGTATTTATCGGTATCGGTGCGGTTCTAAAAGCCGGCTCCGGTATGTTTGGCGAGCAAGAAAAAAAGCTGACTGCTAAAAACACGATTCTTCAACTTGAGATGAACGGCGTGATCTTAAACGGTAAGCGCTTTCTAAAAAATCTTAAGAAGTATTCTGAAGACAATAAAGTTAAAGCGATCGTGATTAACATCAACTCCCCAGGTGGATCCGTTGGTCCGTCTCAAGAGATTTATCACCATATTAAGAAGGTTCGTGAAGAACTTAAAAAACCAATCGTTTGTGTAACGACGGGTGTGATGGCTTCTGGCGCTTACTACTCTGCAGTGGCTTGCGATAAAATTGTCGTGGCTCCAGGTGCTTTGGTGGGCTCCATCGGTGTGATCATGGAATTCGCGAATCTTGAAAAGCTTTACGATTGGGCCAAGGTTTCTCGCTATTCAATCACGTCTGGAAAATTCAAAGACTCTGGCGCTGAATACCGCGGTATGCGCGCGGATGAAAAAGAACTTTTCCAAAACATGATCAACGAGGTCTATGCACAGTTCAAAGGAACAGTGGCGAAAGAGCGTAAGCTTAAAGACGAAGTCGTTTCTGAGTATGCAGATGGTCGTGTGTTCACAGGTGCCTTCGCAGTTAAAACAGGTTTCGCCGACCAAGAGGGTTTCTTAGATGATGCCATCAAATTGGCGGCAGAGATGGCAAAACTTGATAAAAAAGATTACGACGTTTTCGAAGTACCTAAAAAGAAAATGAGCATTTTTGATTTCGGCGATAAAGATTCAGAAGACGATTTGAATTCGTTGGCTGAATACGCAGATCTTCTTAAAGGGAAGGCTGCAGTTGCGGCGGGTATCACGCCGGGTGTGAATGTAGAGGGGGCTGTGAAGTATTTGCTTCGCGCAAAATACTTGAATCAGCCGCTGTACATGATGCCAGGCTACTGGGAGTAGTTGATGGCGAAAAAGAAAGCATCCAAAAAAACCACTGTTAAAAAGTCAGCTGCGAAAAAGTCGGTTAAAAAATCGGCTTCGGCTGAAAAGGCAGTGGTTTGTATTAATCAGAATGTCTGGCCGATGGAGCGTGATGTTTTGTTCCGTCCGGACCGCATGAAATACGTGCGTAAGTTGATTAAACCAGAGGGATGCGTTTTCTGTAACGCTGCTAAACATGATATTTCTTTCGATACATTGTGTGTCTACAAATCCAAACACGCGATGGTTGTTCTGAACAAGTTTCCTTATAACAGTGGTCATGTGCTGGTCTTGCCGATTCGTCACTGTGGGGATTTGTTAAAACTCAGCGATGCCGAGTTTACCGATGTTCAAAATACGATTCGTCACACGATGGCTGCGATCAACTCGATTTATGAACCCGGAGGAATTAACCTGGGATTAAATCATGGAGCAGTGGCTGGTGCGGGGATTCCTGAACATCTTCACTATCATATGATTCCGCGATGGGCGGGGGATCTTAATTTCTTCCCTTTGATTGCTGAGACAAAGGTCTTGGTTGAAAGTCTCGAGCAGACCTATGAGAAGTTTTTGGAGTATTTTAAAAAGATATGAATAGAGGCGTAAGTTTTCAAACAGCTCCCATGACTCCTGCGGTGAAATGGTTGCTGATCATCAATGTAGCGGTTTGGTTCCTTCTGCAAGTTATGGTGGAGGGATTCGCTAAAATTCCTATCACTCAATACTTGGCGCTTTACCCGGGAAAAGTCCTTTTCAATTTTGAGATCTGGCAGTTGTTCACTTACATGTTCGTGCACTCTTTGCAGGTCACGCACATCCTGTTCAACATGTTGATGCTTTGGTTCTTTGGTGCCGAGCTTGAACAGCGCTGGGGGACGAAGTTCTTTCTGACTTATTACTTCGCATCCGGTATCGGCGCCGCCATCATCTACTGCGTCGGTGTGTGGACGTGGGCTTTGGCGACGGGCTCTGAAACAGGCTTGATCGTGCCGGTGGTCGGTGCTTCGGGTGCCATCTTTGGTTTGCTGCTGGCTCAAGGGATCATCTTTGGTGAGCGCATCGTGTACTTCTTTATGCTTTTCCCAATGAAGAACAAATGGTTCGTAGCCTTAATGGGCTTAGTTCAATTTGCCTCCATGATGACATCTGGCGTCACGGGTGGGGAAGTGGCTTATCTTGCCCATTTGGGTGGTATCGTGGCGGGTTTCGTGACTTTGCAGGTGAAAGCTTGGTTTATACGCCAGGATTTTAAGAAGAAGGCTAAAAACAAGGGCCGAAACCTTCGCTTGGTCGTCGATAACGAGAAGAAGTCCGATAAACCTCCAAAATACTGGAACTAAAGAAAGGGCCTGCCGGGCCCTTTCCAGTTCTTAAGGACCCGAAGGCCCTAAAGCCACCGACTGCTTTGTTGTCGAGGTCTTCGTTCTGGGGAGGGATTTCCCTGTTTGGCTTTGGGACTGGACAAAATTAGGTCATTTGGATATAAAAGATGGCGATTATATATTCTAAAGGAGCGCGCGATGTCTTTGGCTGAAGCTAATAAAAATCTTAAATGGGATACTCGAATGACTGAAGCTAAGGTTAACTCTGGTGAGCTTAAAAAGGATGAATTGCAAAAGCACCTTGAGCAACTTCCAGACCTTGCTCACAACGTTGAGAAATTCACGATTGACGGTAAACCAGCTTCTTCTGACGAATCTCACTAAGATTTTTCAAGATAGTTGAAAATGAAAAAAGCAGCCCTTTGAGGCTGCTTTTTTTATGCTTTCGTCGCGGGATAATGTAATCAAATCCCGTAGTACTCAAAGACTCTAAGAGCTACGGCAAACTCGTGTTCCATGTCCAAAGGGTCGGCGGCAAGATGGAATGTCGGTTCTTTGGAAGGCTTGTGCAGGCGCGCCAGCTTCTTTTGTGCCTTTTGCCAGTAGCGTTCCTGCCATTGAGGGTTTGTCACACGTGTGAACAGCTCGTTAATTTCAAGGCTGCGCGTGGTAGCGTCTTTGTTCATTTTCTTTTGGCCGGGGAAAACGTAATCCACGACTTTGACGACGTCTTCAGGGTTCACTAATTCCAAAGTGCAATAAGTCGCGCATACCATGGACAGCAAGTACTTGCGGTAGGTTTGCAAATCTTTAGTGTGATAACTGTGTTCGCCACCTGAGCGATAAATAACTTTCAGATCTTCAAAGATCGGCGAGTGCTTTTTACCAAGTTCGTCACCCAATGCTAAATCTAAAACCACAACCAAGCTTTCCGCGAAATTTAAATATCTGCGAAAGGCCGTGGCATCCTTAGGTGCAGGAGGCAACAGGCGCCACAACACGCGGTGGTTCTGCTCGTGATACAACGAGATCTCATTAAAGCGACCCAACGCCTCAAGCTCTTTATCGGGATCAGCAAGTTCATGAGAATGATCTTTAAACCATAACAATTCAGACCAAGATGGGGAGTATTGAATCACGTCTGCAAATAAATCCTGAGCACTCAATGATCGCATCGTTGAGCATAGTTTTGCTTCGAACACTCCGCCCAATTCCAAATACATTTCACGGCTGGCGCGATAAAGGGAGCTTGCATGAAGCAATTGCTCATCCAAAGGGTATTCAGTCAGTGCTATTTTGGAATGTTTTTTAGAAGTGGGCAGGCTGCTTAGCAGCTGGAGGTCTTCAATGAAATTTTGAACGTGCGGATTCGTTGCGGGTGGGGACGATCTTTTCGTCATTTCAATCGTCCCTTAAGATTACTGAGTTTGTTGAACGTTGCCAGCTTGGGCCGTCATCGAATTTTCGTGAGCGATCGCATTTGTGACAGCTTTTTGGCTGAATGGAGCCCACTCTTCACGGATGATTTTATAAGTGTCACCAGCTTTGATCGCGTAAATCGTTTTCACACCGTAATCGATGTGTTTGTCCGATTCATAGCGCTGAAGCGTTTTCACCAACAACTGTTCGTTGTGTGCAACGATGTAAGGTTGTGAAAGGTGAACTTTGATAAATTCATATTGTTTTTTCAAATTCGACTTATGAGTCTTCCATGAGGCGAAGTTAAAGCCTGGCGCTTTAAAATCAGAATCATAATAGCTCATATACTTGTCGATATCTTGCGCTTCCCAAGACTGTCTCCAGCCTTCAATGAAAGAGTTCAAAGCCACGCGACGTTTTTCATGTTCGTCTTTTTGAACATAGCTAACATGATCAAAGATCAAGATCGGCGTTTCGTTTAGTTTTACGTAATCAGCTAACTTTTTGATAACTTCATTGCGAACAACAACGCAGCCACGAGACCCGCGAGTTAATGGAACTGTATCAGGAATCGCATGAAGCCAAATACCTGAACCCGTTTTGTTTTCACGCTTATCAAATAGATTTGGATAATTCGTTGTGAAAGCCAAGCCGCCATAAAGGTTGAAAGGGATTTCCGGCTGAGTCAGACGCTTTTCCAAGAAATAGATACCTTCGGGAGTCCTGGCATCATCACGCTTGGTTTTGTTGCCACCGTTTTTACCGATGTCAGCAGGGAACTCGTCAACTTTTTTGATTTGTTCGCCGTTGCGTTCGAAAACAGTCAGCTTGCGCTTTTCTTTATCAACGAGGAATACGAATTTAGAAAAAGCCTCTGTCTCAGAGATTTGCAACAGCGGAGCTGGAAGCAAATCGGTCGCCTCAAACTGAGACGGTGCAGATGATACAGATTCCGCCTTTGCAGGCAAACACGATAGTAATATTAGGCAACCCGAGAGCAAAATTCTCATAATATATTATTTCGGAAGACTGGTGATTTTTGTCAAGCCTCAGAATGAAATTGTCTAGAGGTTCGACGAAATATCCGAAATCCCTCAAGAAAATTTGAGCCTATTCCCGTTAAGACCTAGGACTGTTGCTCCGATATCGTTTATGAAGGAAGAGGTTTACATGGCAGAGAGTCAAGAGGGACAAGCCCCGGCAAAGCCTAAGAATACAGGCATGATCCTGCAAATCGTATTTGCGGTGATCAATCTGACTGTTATGGGTGGCGGAGCTTATATGGTATATGCCTCGACGATGGGGTGGGAAAGCCCTGTTATCAACGAGGAATCTGCTCAAAGAGAACTGGCATCAACTGAAGAGACTGAATTGGCCCCGATGGTTTACACCATGGACAAATTCACTGTGAATTTGACCGGGGAGCCTAAAAGAACGATCCGTCTTGAAGTGAACTTACAAATGCTCGGTAAAGATGGCTTTGAAGAGGTCATGGAGCCTGAGAATCGCGCCAAAGCGCGTGATAAAATCGTTCGTATCCTGAACGAAGAAGGTTTTAGTGATCTTGAAAGCATCCAAGGCAAACTGTTCCTTAAGGACAAAATCGCCTCTCAAGTAAACGGCATCCTTCATAAGGGCGTCGTAAAGGACGTGTTCTTTTCCGACTTTGTTCCAGTGCAATAGTACACACGGTTAACCCGTGCAGTAGCACTTACACGTTACTTAGATCTAGTTTGAAACTTACTAAGCTCTGGCACCTGCCGGAGCTTTTTTTATTTTGCGATCTGTGTGCTCCTAGTCCCAACGAAAGTCGGTGCTGTCTTAAGTCTTAAAGCGCGGCTAGTTGTTGTCATCTTGGTAGGACCAGCCCAAACTTACATCTATAGAAATTACTCCAAGGAAAGAAGCAACTATGAAACGGATTTCTACTTTGCTTGTCGCGGTGGCTTGCATGTCTGCGAGTTCTGCGCACGCTGTCGAACCAACTCCAAACCAAACTCCAAAAACAGAAGTTATTGGTGCCATCAAAGGATGGACTGGCAATGAAGTATTAAAGTTATCCTTGCCGGTAACAAAGTTTCAGTTAAAGAACGGATTGACGGTGTTATTGGTGGAGGATCACTCTGTGCCAATGGTGAGCTACCACACTTGGTACCGTGTGGGTTCTCGCGATGAATCACCAGGAGTAACGGGCGCGGCTCATATGCTTGAGCACATGATGTTTAAGGGCGCTAAAAAATACGATGGGAAAGCTTTTGATCGTATTTTCCATGAGAACGGTATTTCCAATAATGCCTTCACCACAAACGATTACACGGGCTTTTATCAAAATCTTCCAAGTGACAAATTAGAATTAGTCATGGATATGGAAGTCGATCGTATGAGTGCGCTTGCTTTAAAGCCTGAAGATTTGAAAAGCGAAAAACAAGTTGTGATGGAAGAACGCCGCTGGCGCGTAGACAACAACCCTATGGGAGTTGTGCGTGAAACGATGATGAGTACAGTTTTCAAAACTAGTGCTTATCACTGGCCTGTCATCGGTTACATGAAAGATATCGAAAGATATGACTCCGACAAGCTTCGCTTTTTTTACAGTACATATTATGTCCCGAATAATGCAGTTCTGGTGTTGGTCGGCGATTTCGATACGGCTAAAACCAAAGCTTTGATCGAGAAATACTATGGCAGTTTAGAATATCGTCCCTTGCCACGTCGCGAATATCCTAAAGAGAAAACTCAAACAGTTCAGCAAAACGCCACGATTAAAAAAGATGTTCAAAATGATTCTTTCATCGTGGCTTTCCAAAGCCCGGCGCAAAGCGATCCCGATATGTACGCTTTGGATTTGGCCGCGAACATCTTAGGAAATGGGACATCGTCGCGCTTGCATAAACGTTTGGTGTATCAAAAACAATCTGCGACATCCACTTATGCATTTAACTATGCGATGAAAGAGGCCGGAGTTTACGCTGTGGGCGTGAACATGAAGCCCGGTGTGGATTACAAAGAAACTTTGGAAATCGTTTATAACGAACTGTGGAAATTAAGAAACGCGAAAATTTCTGACCTTGAGTTGCAAAAGGCGAAAACACAAACGATTAAGGAATTGGTTGATTCATTGAAAACAATGGATGGCAAGGCTCGTGCGTTGGCGGTGAATGAAATCGTGACTGGCACTTATGAAACCCTTTTCAGTGACACAGCCAAATATCAAGCCGTAACCGCCGACGATATCAAGCGTGTCAGCGAAAAATATACGAATCAAACACAACGCTCCATCATCGTGCTGGAACCTAAGAATAAAAAAGGAGCTGCAAATGAATAAATTAGCTCAAACTCTGACTTTGCCTCTGATGTGTGCGGCCCTTGCTTCTTGTGCGGGTAAAGGAACGAAAACGGCTTCTACACAGGCGGTGCCTACGGGATATTCAGCTCCAAGAAGTGCCGGCAGTTTTAAGCTGATGCCGTTTAAAGAAGTGGTTTTAGAAAACGGACTTAAGATTATTTATATTCGTGATAACAGTCTTCCGCGTTTAAGTCTGACGGTTTTGTTCAAAACCGGAAACATGCAAGAACCTAAGGATCTTGCGGGCCTTAATGCGATGACGGCATACCTGCTGGAGCAGGGGACGCAAACTCGTGATGCGATGAAGATCGCAGATGAATTTGGTCAAATGGGAACGTCGTTAGATGTCAGCCCTGGGTTTGATGTCACAACGATCTATGCGGATGCACTGACCAGCAATTCAAATCAATTGCTTCAGCTATTTGCTGACGTTTTAATGAATCCGGCGTTTAAAGATGCTGAAATCAACAGACTTCGTTCGCAGATCATGGCAAGTCTTAAAAAGAAAGTTGATAATCCCTCTGCATTTGCGGACGAGCAGATGGATCAGTTCTTGTACGGAGATCACCCGTACGGTCGGGATGCCAACGGAACTCCGGAGGGTCTACGCACGCTTCGCAAACAAGACATCATCAAGCACTACCTGACATTCTATCGTCCGAACAACGCGACGATGGCAGTCGTAGGACAGTTTGATGACGAATTCGAAAAGCAGTTGCAAGAGACGATGGGCAAGTGGACAAAACGCACGATTCCAACATTGACGGCAACACCTGCTCCGACGATTGAGTCGACACAAGTAAAGTTGATTGTGAAAAAGGGATTGCAACAAACTCAGATTCGCGTGTCTCAGTTAGGGATTCAACGTAAAGACGATGATTTCATTCCTTTACGCATGGCCAATGAGTCCTTGGGTGGCAGCTTTGGCAGCCGTCTAAATCAAAAAGTCCGTGACGACTTGGGTTTAACTTATTCGATTTATTCCGGCTTTGATTCGCGCAAAGACCGCGGCAGTTTCGATATCTCGACATTCACGAAAAATGAAACGGCTGTGAAAGCCTTGGATGAAACGCTGAAGGTTGTGAAGGAATACGTTGAGGGTGGTTCCACAGAACAAGAGGCCGTGGCGGCCAGAAACCAATTGGTAGGTCAGTTCCCCCGAGCCATCGAAACTTCGGATCGACTGGCGTATAACTTGTTAGTGTTGGATTACTACGACATTTCTTATGAGTATCTGACGGATTATATTTCGAATGTGAACAAGATTAAACAGAAGGATGCCAACAACGCGATGAAGCGCCATGTGGATCCGACAAAGTTTAAAGTGGTTGTGTACGGAAACGAATCCATCATTCCTCAGTTCAAAGATTATAAGCCTGAAATCGTACGATTGGCCAAATAACAAAAAAAAAGCCCACTTGAAGAAGTGGGCTTTTTTGTTTTTAAAGATCTTGGTTATTTGCGTTTGTTTTTCTTAGCTCTTAGGAAGATCAGGGCTCCCAGGGCTGCCAGGATCAGTGCGCCCCCGAGTAGTAGGGCCTTATTGCTTTTGCCACCGCCAGATTGACCATCTTGGTACATATCACCCGGCATGGCGTTTTGAATGTTACTGCCGATCATTCCGCCAGCTCCACCGACTCCCAGTTCAGGTCTTGCACCCAAATTTGGAGCAGCGATCACTCTCATACTCATCACGGCCTTAAAGAAATCTTGGCTGTATTTTGTGTAGTATTGTTTGTGAGCTGAGAACGTAACCAAGATCGCAATTTTATTTTTGATCGTTGCCACATAACGAGTGAAGTAATTTGGCACTTCAGAGTTCATGTGCAAAGCATCGACCCATGGTTGGTCATTGATTGTCTCTTGCTTACTTTTATAAACCACCTTCGAAGTCAAAGCGCCACCTTTAGACATAACTGAAATCGGCGAGTCCAAATGGGCTTGATAAAGTTGGAAGGTATCCGTAGGACCGATTTCTTTAGCTGTAAGAATGATGATGGCTTCTTTGGACTCTTTATTCTGTTCGCTTCTGCAAACCCACTCTGTTTGCTCAAGATTGCACTTCCAAGTGTCAGGAAGCTCAAAAGAGATGTAAGCGTTGCGGAAGACTTTTGCATTGGCGCTAAAACTGAGTAGAATAACTGCCAACGGCGCTAAGAAGCGAAACTTCATTTTGATACCTCCAAATGCAGACGTTAGTAAGTATAATAACAAAATGCATCGGGATCAAAGCGCAAAGGAGAAATTGTCGTGAAGAATTTGTACCAGCTAACTACCTTTGTGACGGTCATCAGTGAAGGCAGCATGACGGCAGCTGCAGATAAGCTCTATTTGACTCAGCCGGCGGTCAGCCAGCAAATTCGTAATCTAGAGGAAGATCTGGGGGTTGAACTCCTGGTCCGGGGCGTGCGCCAAATTAAGGCAACGCCACAAGGGGAAGTTTTATTCGATTACGCTAAAAAGATCATTCACCTGACTCAGCAAGCAGAAATCGCGATCAAATCCATAGGTAATCAAATGAAAGGCCAATTGAGAATTGGTACGTTGAATTCCATTGGTCTCCACTTGATGAGTCCAATTGTGGGACGATTGATGCGCCATAATCCGGATTTGTCCTTGAAGATTGATTACGAATCCGGCGAGGACTTGATTAAGAATTTTAAAAAGTCTCTGTACGACGTGATCATTTTGCCAGATACGAAAACCGAATTTGCCGAAGAACTAGATGGCGTCGAGCAAAAGTTCCTGGTCAAAGAAGAGATGTGGTTAGTCGGTTCCAGTAAAGACGAAAAGATGCCCCAACAAATTACTTCCAAAGATCTGGGGCAATTCCCCGTTGTCGACTTTACGCAAGAATTTCCTCGTTTCAATCGGCTGTTGAAAGAAAAAATGGAAGCTTCCCAAGCCCACGCTATTTTTGAATCAGCCAACGTCGGTACATTGAAGCGAGTCATCGAGGCGGGTTTGGGGTGGGGGTTTTTGCCTGCTCATTCCATTAAAAAACAAGTTCGCTCGGGTCGCTTGAATCGTGTGTACGTGAAAGATCTTCCGTACGAAATGGATCTGATGTTTTATTATAAAAAGAACTCTGCTAATAAGCCCTTAGTCGAGGTCTTTTATTCGACTCTAGCTGGTCAAGAGAAAGCCTAGACCTACACCCAGTTATATAAAAATTCACCTTTTCCGAAAAGTCTTTAAGATTCTTAACTTTTCGGAAAAGGTGTTTTCGTGAAGCATTCCATCCAAGTCAAAATGTCCGTACCCATTATTCTTATTGCGATCATAGTTTTTGTCGCAATGAATTTCTTGGTGGCGGAAAACAGTTTGAACACAGCAGAGCGCCAAGCCGTCGATAAATCAACTGCGATTGCGAAAGCTTACGCGAACGAGATGCGCTTGTCGGTCGAGCAGGGACTGGGGATCGCAAGAACTCTGGCGCAGCACTTGGCATCCGCCAAGAAAAACAATCATCTGGAGCGCGGTCCGGTTGAGCACTCTTTCCAACATATACTTGAATCAAATCAAGGTCTGATCGGTGTGTGGACGGGCTGGGAGCCCAACGCCTGGGACGGCCAAGATGTTCATTTTGCCAACGCAAAAGGCTACGATAAAACGGGTCGCTTTGTTCCTTATTTAAGTTTTGAAAAAGGTAAAGCAACTTTGACGCCACTTATGGATTACGACAAACCAGGTGTCGGTGATTACTACTTAGTTCCGAAAGCTCGCGGCAAAGAGACGATGGTTGAGCCTTATCTTTATCCCGTGGACGGCGTTCAAACCTTAATGACATCAGCAGTGGTACCAATTTTCTTTGAAGGAAAATTCGTGGGAGTGGCGGGTGTCGATTTGCCGCTAAAAGATCTGCAAAATGATGCATTGAAAATCAAACCTTTTGAGACATCCACGGCCTATTTGGTGACAAATGCGGGTAATTTCGTAGCTCACCCCGATGAAAAGATGCTGACAAAACATTCTACTTTTGAAGTGGCGCCGGAAAAATTTAAGGCAGCCTTTGCAAAAGGTGAAAGTCTAGTGATCACCGGCATGGACCCAGATCTTAAAGAAGAATGTCTTTACGTGGTGTCGCCGATGGTGATGGGCGGGACGGACGCGCCATGGTCTTTGGTGATTCGTACTCCACTTAAGACTGTCATGGCAGATGCTCGTGCAATGGTGTGGACTCAGGCTGTTATTGCCCTGATTGGTACCCTTGTGTTGTTGGTGGCTGTTCTTTTCATCGCTCGCTATATTGCAAAAGCGGTGACATCTATTACGAATCGCCTTTCAGAAACCGGTGATAACGTGACGGTAGCAATCGAACAGTTGTCCTTGGCCGGTCAAAGCCTGTCACAGTCTGCTAGCGAATCGGCAGCGTCCTTGGAAGAGACTGTAGCTGCCTTGGAAGAAATGAGCTCCATGGTTCGTATGAATTCCGATAACGCGAAACAAGCGGCCCAATTGTCTTCTCAGTCTTCAGAATCTGCACACAAGGGTGAAATCGAGATGACCTCTTTAATGCAATCTATGGAAGACATTTCTAAGTCTTCGAAAGAAATCGAAGAAATCATCAACGTGATTGACGATATCGCGTTTCAAACGAATCTTTTAGCCTTGAATGCGGCGGTTGAGGCTGCCCGTGCAGGCGAACAAGGTAAAGGTTTTGCGGTGGTCGCAGAGGCCGTTCGCGCCTTGGCACAAAGATCTGCAGTGGCTGCGAAAGATATTAACACCTTGATCAAATCCAATGTCATCAAGATTGAAAACGGCACGTTGCAGGCAAATCGCTCCGGTGAAGTTTTAAAAAGCATCGTCACTTCAGTCAAAAAAGTTTCAGACTTGAATCTTGAAATTTCAACAGCCAGCGAAGAGCAAGCCACGGGTATCCAACAGATTTCCAAAGCGATGAACCAATTGGATGCGTCTGTACAGTCAAATGCGGCCTCTTCGGAAGAGATCGCAGGTACATCGACCGATATCAGCAATCAGGCCAATGTTATGAAAGCTTCCACAGATGAAATGAACGTATTTGTTCACGGGGAATTGAAAAAAGCAGCATAGTTTGCGAAAAGTAACCGCCATCGGCGGCTTTACTAAAAGAGCGAGGGGTGGTCTCCTCGCTCTTTTTTATTCTAGTTATTGACCTTGTGTTGGTGCAGGACCTTCAGTGATTGACTCAATAGCCAGTGTCGTTTTAGTGCCGGCAGTGACATCAGTGACTTCTTTTTTGATAAGACCAAATGGGACATCACCCATCCATGTTTTGATCACCCGGCCATCATCGGCGGTCACCGTCATACGGCAGGCAGAATACGTGCCGGTTGTTACCGCAACGTCTTCCATTGTTCCGCCTTTTTCAGCGCATTTTGCCATTAGCAATTGCCACTCTTCAGGATTCCACAAGCAAGATGTAACAATCTGTTCTGTAGTTGTTTGGTCACCTTTTGTCATATCGAATTTTACTGTCCACTTGTGAGCATCCATGTCCCAAGCAGTCACTTCTTTAGTGGCAGAAACGGGTGTGCTAGTTCCGTCGAGTTTGTCTTCGGAACCTTTCCACGTCACTTTGTCACCCAAGGCTGGATAAGCAAGTGCGATGTTAGAGGAAAGAAGAAGTGCGGCGGCAATCACTTTCGAAAACATAATGACCTCCTGTCATTGGTTGTTGAAAACGGTCACAGCATCGCACAGGGATTTTCAAAATTCCCTATGTATTGCGACGGCCTTGCGATCAAACATTCACCCACAAAAGTCATGACTGTTAAGTCCTTGAACAGCCTTGAAAAAATTGCCTAGGTCCCGAGAATATCCTCTGCCAAGTGCTGTGGATTTGCACTGGAATGGCCGTCAATTTGCATAGTTGGAGTCGGTATTCTAGCGTTTCCAATTCGGAGGTCTCGGTGAAAATAAGTGTGTGTTTGATGGCTGTTGCGATTGGATTCACGAGTACTGCCATCGCCTCCCGAAATATGAAAGATGCCACCGGCGTTTACCGCCGCAGTAAAGAGCCACAACAGGTAACCATCCTTGACAGCGGCATTGCCTCCTTAAAAAAGCGTCTGGATATGATCGAAAATGCTAAACAGTCGATCGAGATGGAATACTTTATTTATAGCATCGATACGGCAGGCCGTTTAGTCACCGATGCCCTGATTCGCAAAGCACGCCAAGGCGTAAAAATTCGCGTTATCGTTGATACGTCATTGCCGATTTTTGAGCTGAATAAATACTACGCTTCGGTGCTGAAAGAGGCGGGAATTCAAGTACATTACTATAATCCCGCGGTCTTGGTGCGTGTCGTAACGGCGCAATTCCGTAGCCATCGAAAAACGTTGATCGTGGACGGTGTTGAAGGCATCACCGGCGGTCGAAATATAGCCGACGAGTATTTTGATTTAAGTCCCGAATATAACTTTTTGGATACAGATATCGTGGTTAAGGGTTCTATCGTTCAAGACATGCGAAAAAGTTTTGAAGAGTTCTGGAATGCAGATTTAACTGAAGATGCGCCCCTGGTGCGTCGTCCACGCCCTTCAGATTTTCCAGGATTGAGCGATAACTTTGAAAACGATCCATGGGCCACCCAAGACAAGGATGCTCGTATCAGTATCAGTCGTTATAAAGGGGAGATAGCCCGTTACGAAGACGGAACTGCAAAGGCCAAAGCTTTCACCGTTCTTACCAGTGAAGATCGTCGTATCCGCAGTTATGTTGATACCTTTGGGGCGCAACTCTTAGCTAAAGAAGCCACGGGCGTCTGTAACGATATGATTTTTGCTGCCGACTTTCCGGGGATGGGTGAAAAAACTCGAGTGTTGCGTAAGCAACTGGCCGTCGAAGCAAATCTTGCTGAAAAGAAAATCTATATAGAATCACCCTATTTCGTTGTGAAAAAAGAAATCTCCACGATCTTGGATGATCTTCTTCGTCGTGATGTCGAGATCAACGTTATTTCGAACAGCCTTTACTCAACAGATGCGTTTTATACTCAAGCGATTTTCGACACGCGCATTCGTCGTTGGACAGAGCTAGGTGTGAATGTCTGGATGCATAAGGGGACCATCGATCCTAAAATCTATCCTGTGATTCCGGATGCCCGTCCCTCAAGATGGGGCACTCATTCCAAGCGCGCAGTGATTGATGAACGAACGGTCATCGTTGGTACTTTCAATATGGACCCGAGGTCCACAAATATCAATGCGGAGATGGCCCTGATCTGTCGTGATAATCCAAAGCTTGCCATGGCTGTGCAAAAAAATATTAAAGAGCATATTGCGTCGGCGGCAAAGTTGAATCGCGCAGGCCTTAGAGAAGACGGTCGTCCCATGCATGAAAACGTTCCAGTTTCAAAGAAGGTGCTTTTCTGGATGACGCTTCCGTTGGCAAACGTCTTGGATTTCTTATTGTAAGCGGAAACCTTAAAAGATCACGCTGTCTGGCAAACCTAGGCGGGCAGCGATGATACGCACGATCTCACTCGCAGTTTCTTCAAGGGCACGCTCGGTCACATTGAACACCGGCCATCTGCGATTTTGTTTAAAGATCTTTTCAGCGAACTCAATTTCCTTGGCGATATGTGACATCGAGGCGTATTCGCCACCAGGGTCTTGCCCGAATTTTTCCAGACGATTCTTGCGAATTCTTTGCAGCGAATCCATATCAATAATCAAACCCACTACGCGACGTTGATCGACTTTGAAAAGCTCCTCGGGAAGGGGCGCATTCAAAACCAAAGGAACGTTAGCAACTTTCCAGCCTTTGTGACTGAGGAAAATTGAAAGTGGTGTTTTGCTGGTTCTGGAAATTCCGACCAGTACGATGTCTGCTTTATCAAGCTCGGCAAATGTTTTTCCGTCGTCATGTTTGACGGTGTATTCAATCGCTTCGATGCGCTTGAAGTATCTTTCATCGACAGCACGCAAGGCGCCGACGTGGGATTCGGAGTGCTCACCAAAGAAAGTATCCAAAGTTGAAAGCAATGGCCCCAGCAAGTCAAAATAAGGAATACCCTTCCCAGCAGCTGCATCCCGAATCTTGTTACGTAATGAAGGACTGGCGACGGTGTACGCCAGCATCCCGCGGCGCTCGAAACATTCTTCGATCACGGCTTCGGCTTGGGCTTCTGAACGAACATTTTTGCAACGAATGATATTGATGTCTTTATTCGAGTATTGAACCAAGGCAGCGCGAATCATGGTCGCAGCCGTTTCACCAGTACTGTCTGAAAGAATGTAAATGGTATAGGTCTTATTCTCGATGCTCATAATTAATCTGCAAAACCATTGATTAAAGCACGGCGCACGTTTTCTGCATGAGCTTGCAACCAGATATCAGGTAAAGAGGACATCAAAATAAATGAAAAATCGGGAGTGACCTTGATCAACAGACAGGTTGTTTTGTGATCCATATCCAAGTGCTGTAAATTCGTTTTGCGTAAGATGGCTGCAGAATCGGTTTTCAACCAGGTCATCAAATTTGCATTCGGAAGACTTAAAGAAGATTTCGCGCTGTTTTTAAAAAGCTCTGAAACTCCCTTATGAAAAAATGCCTGTGCTTTCCAGTCACCATCGTGATTTTCAAGTAAGATGCCTGCTTGGAACAACATCGCTAGGCGAGAAAACACCACGATCGCGCGGTCGATATGATCTTCAGGCAAGCCTTGAGACAAACCACGCACCAAAGATTCATCACGAGAAGCTTCAAATTCTTGTTGCACGCGTTCGCGCTCTTCGGATTGGGGATCAAAATCATTTTCTAAAAATGACTGAAGACGTTTTTGAAAAGTGGAAATTTTAGAGACAAGCGCTTGTGATAGACGTTCCATGATGCAATCCTCTTTCCTTCATTGTGAAGGCAGAGGAGATCATTAATCAAGCACGACAGTGAAATCTTGATGGCTTTGATGCTTCAACCAAGCTTGTTGAAAGTTCCCAGTACTTTGTCCAGGTGGCAGAAACACGCGCAATGTTGGTTGCTGTAAACCGCTCCAAACTTGGGAAATCGCTTGGCTCCACGAAGCCAGATCTTCTGTCCACGGAATCACCACAACCCACTTGTTGGGAAGCAGCGTTTCGGAGGCAATCATCATCGGCGCATTTTGAGCAACCGGGCGATAGAATTTAGTCAGCTCGGTTTCTTTGATCACGTCGTTGAGAAAGCCAGGAACCTGGTTGCTGACGTGACGGGATGATTTGCAAAGTTGAAAGTTCAAATACCAATCAAGTTTGCTGGTCCATTCTGATTTCCCAAGTTGCGGTACAACCCAAAGATCAGATCCGGGATTGAATGCGCCCGCTTGGGAAAGCACATTGACTGCCATTAGTGCACCTTGCTCACTTGATCCAACAAGCCATTAACAAAGCTTGCAGAATCAGATGTGCCGTACTTTTTAGCGATCTCAACCGCTTCATTGATGGCAATGTTTTCTTTGATAGGATCGGCAGAGAATTTCATTTCCCAAACAGCGATGCGCAAAATGTTGCGATCAATCGTTGCCATACGTTCAACTTTCCAGTGTGCGCTGGAGGCTTGAATTTTTGCATCAACGGCGGCTTTATTTGCCTGAACACCTTTGATGATCAAATCTGCATAGGAAGTCGTTTCAGTGTCATAAGACTCTTCGAAAACATCCATGAAAGTACGAACGCTGATAGTTGGCGTGAACTCAGTTTGGAACAGGATTTGGAGTGCGAGCTCCCGGGCTTGGCGTCTTGCTGTCAGTTTCATGATTTGGCTTTTTCTCGCTTTCAACGAAGTTCATCGCAGTCAGGCTTAATTGTGGATTACTTGCATCGACAAAATCAAGCAGTTCAGCGTCTTCAAGAGTCTCAACAAATTCCTGGACGTCTTTAAAGGTACGATAAACACTCGCGAAACGAACATAAGCCACGTCATCAAGCTGTTTCAATTCGGCCATCACTTTTTTGCCAAGCAGGCGAGAGCTCACTTCGGATTCGCCACGGTTGACGATCCAAGCTGCAATTCGCTCCACCACGGCATCGATTTGCGCGACACTGACAGGACGTTTTTGGGTCGCAGCTGACAAGCCCTTCAGGATTTTTTCTTTACTGAATGGTTCGCGGCGACCGTCTTTTTTAATGATATAGGGGAGGGCGATCATGATTGTTTCAACAGTCGAGAAACGAGCTTTGCACTCAAGGCATTCGCGACGGCGGCGGATGCTGCCATCTTTCTGCACTCTCGTATCTAAAACTCTGTCGTCTGCGTGGCCACAAAATGGGCATTTCATAGTCTTTGGTCCCGTCCCAAAAGGTTAGCCGGAGATTAGGTATCGCCTCTCTCAGAGTCAATGCCTCTAGACTCAATGACTAAATGTGTCATTTGGTGCTGCAATGAGTTCCGCCTGAGCCCAAATTCTGGCTAGAATATTGGGTAGACGAGGTGACTCATGAAGAACGTTTTTTCTGTATTTTTGCCCCTATTTCTATTGGCTTCCTACTCACAAGCTCAGCAGCCAGTAGTAGGGCGTGATGCCGCGGCGAAATATTTTCAAAAAGACAATCTGGACGACAACACCACGTACGTAGGTGGAACAAGTAATACCACAAGTGGCGGGTCATCGGATCATTACCTGGCTTTGCACTGGGCCCGCTATATGGCATCCCAATCTTACGATTGGGGTAAAAATGGGCAACAAGATGACATCGGTAAAAATAATTTCGGTGTCACATACCGTGTGGGCGAGTGGTACAACTCCATGGATTTGAATATCCGCATGGAGTACACAGATTACAATGTGAGTGATGAGAACACGAGCAAGATTTCCTTCCTGCCTGTGATCACGTTTCCTGATGCAAACTCTCGTTTCCCTCTGTATTTCGGCGCAGGCGCGGGACTTGGCATCTTTATGAAGCAAACCAACTCCAAGTCCGCTTTAACGTTGGACTACCAATTGATCGCCGGTGCACGCTTTTTCAATGTCTTTGAAAACACTGGCTTCTTCATTGAGGCTGGGTTAAGAAATTCCCTGTTTTTGCTCTCTTCAGGGCAGATTAATGGAACCTTTTTAGCCGCTGGCTTGGTATTTACGTTTTGAAAATTCACAGACATCTCGCAGAGGCCGTTGTTAATGGTTTAGAAGAAATATTCGACCAGAACAAATACGCCGATAAAGTTATTCAATACAATCTTAAAGGGCACTCCAAATGGGGTTCCCGTGATCGCAAATTTTTTGCTGAAACAGTTTACGAAGTCGTTCGTTGGTACCGCTTGCTTGAGTTCATGGGACAAAGCGGGGACATGTGGCGCATCGTGGGTATTCAGTGGTTGCGAATGGGCTTTGACCTTCCAGATTGGGAAGAGTTCGAAGGCTTAAGTTACGACTTTATCAAAGCTCGTGAAAAAGAAGCTCAAGAAAAGTTCCCTGTCGCGCAGTCAATTCCTGATTGGATGGATACTCGCGGTCGCCAAGAGTTGGGCGATGTTTGGGAAAAAGTGGTTAAGGCCTTGAATAAGCCTGCTGAAGTTTTCATGCGTGTGAACGCTTTGAAATTCACTCCAGATCAGGTGATCGCAGAACTTAAAAAAGCCGACATTGAAGCTTTGCCGGTTTCTCCGGATCTTCCCTACGCCTTGAAATTAAAAGAGCGTCGTAACGTTTTTATTACCGAGGCTTTCCGTAAAGGGATGTTCGAGGTGCAAGACGCCGCTTCGCAGATGGTTGTGCCGATGCTTGACGTGCAACCGGGTCAACGTGTTGTTGATGCTTGCGCTGGTGCCGGCGGTAAGTCTTTACATATAGCTTCGCTTATGAAAAACAAAGGCCGCATCATCTCTATGGATATCCATGAGTGGAAACTTCAAGAGTTGAAAGTGCGCGCTCGCCGTAACAGCGTTGATATTATTGAAACTCGCGTGATTGATTCTAGCAAAGTGATTAAGCGTCTTCATGAAGAAGCAGATCGCGTGTTGTTGGATGTGCCTTGCTCAGGCATGGGTGTTCTTCGTCGAAATCCAGATTCAAAATGGAAACTGACAGAGGAGGAAATCACTCGCTTGCAAACCCTGCAGTACGAGCTTTTAACTTCGTATTCAAAAATGACGAAAAAAGGCGGCAAGATGGTTTATGCTACTTGCAGTTTATTCCCATCTGAAAACGAAAAACAGATCGAGCGCTTTATGAGTGAGCATGGTGCCGAGTGGTCTTTGGAAAAAGAGATCCACCTTCGTCCAGACCGCGAAGGATTCGACGGCTTTTACGCCGCACTTTTGATTCGCAAATAGCCAGACCAACAGCCTTGATAATTACAAGGCTGATTCAGACTGCTAAATAAATTCAGTCAAGATTTGAACAATCCGATCAGAATGATATGCAACCGAGAATTCTCTCTATCATTCTGATCCTTCTTGCGCTGTCGCCAGCGGCCCGCGCTGACTTCATGTTTGAAGTCTCAGGAACTTATATTACCGAGAAGACCGGTGCCACTGACGTCAAAGATGACGCCACAAAGTACTTCTATAACGTCGCTGGATATTTAGACTTCGGAAAAAAATGGTGGGCAGGTTGGAGTTACTTAGGTGTGAACATGGCCGGCACATCCAACGCATCAGGCAGTAACGAATCGACTTCGTTCCAAAGTTCGGACACTGGTCCGGCAATCAGATATTACTTCGGTAAAAATCAAGTGTTCAGCATGACGGCCGTTTTTAACGTCCTGTCTAAAGCATCTTTTAAAAATGTTGTGACGGATAAAACTGAGTCATGGAATGGCACAAGCTATCTTGTTTCGTTTGGCTTAATGCCGGAAGTGAAATCCGGATTCCATATCGGGGTTGCCATTAACTACTATTCAGCGTCTTACAGCAAGAAAACCGTCGATGGCACGGAGACTTCTGAAAGTAATACAAAGACATGGATGTTTCCGTCGCTTGCCCTTAGCAAAACTTGGTAAATCCCAACTTGATTCTGACAAGCGTCTCTTGATAGAAATCTTTCCACAATAGGGGAGGTTTTCATGATTCGTGTTCTTGCAATCATCGCTCTTTCTGCTGTCGTTACTTCACACTCTTACGCGCAAACAAATCCGCACAACCAAGATTACTACAAAATAAAAAACATCACCGTCAAAGAAGTGACGGAACAAATTCCCCCGTCAACATTTCAAGTCGCGTCTGATTGCACAACTCTGTCACAAGCAGCTCCCACTGCGGCGGCGGATATGATTTCGCCAGAACAAATCATCAACATCGGCAAAGAGATTTGGAAAATCATCGAGGCCGGTAAACCTGCGATTAACACAAAATTTGATACAGCCAATGCCTTGCCTGTGGGGGTGAAATGCTGGACGGACCTGCAAGGGTGGAGTGCCCCGAAATACAAAACCTACAACGTTCAATACAAAAATGGTTTTGATATGACGGTTGTGGATTTCACTTACCGCGTGATGTACACACCGAATGGAAATTTGAATGGGGTTGGCCAATACATTACAAATGCTCAAGTGATTCCGGCAAGCTTAACAGTGGCGTGGGGATTCGATTTCTCTGTGATAGCAAATATTCCAGCAGTCACCAATATTGGAACAACGAATAATCCTGTGGCAGCGATGCAAATGAATGTGCAGTGGACATTGGATTCGACAGTCACTCATATCGAATCTACACAAAGTTATTTCATTACTGGCGAAGGTGCTTTTCAGTCCTTGAAATAAATGAGCGGTGCGCATTTTTGGCAAACTGATCACATATTTCTAACAGTGGCATCGTTGAAGAGGGATCAATAAGCCTAAAAATGATCTGAAACGCCAGTGTCTCATAACGGGACATTGGCATGGATTGCAATAGATAGCCGCATGAATTCTTTGTTGCGGTCATCGCTTTCATTTTTGCTTCCAATGCTCGTGGCGCTTCCGACGTGGGCGTTGCCCTCGTCAGTGGATAACCCTCAGGGTGTTCTTTGGAATCTTTTAGAGAGTGGGCATGGAGCTGAAGCTGCGCAATTTGAAGGGCAGCTGGAGAAAGTTCTTCAAACAAGTCCTATCAGATACATCAAGCCTCTTGGCGGCGGGATGACTGAATCGTGGGTCGCATTCTTTGAAAATAATGTCGTTGCAGTATTAAAGCCCGCTATGTCAGAAAATCCAGAATCTGCGGCAAACGAGCGTGCAGCCTATGTGGTAGATCGCGCTTTAGGTTTGAACATGGTTCCTTTGACAGTGACTCGAAAAATGGGTCAACAAGACTATAGCTTGCAACTGTTTTACCCAGCGGCTTCCAGCGAACGGCAGAGGTTGGGAGAAGTGCAAACAGTCCGAGCGTATGATTTAAAATGGTTTGATGGTCTTGTGGTAAATTTTGATCGCGATATTCACGGCAATCATAATATTGTAACAGGGCGGGATGGCCGACTTGTCGCGATTGATAATTCACTCGCTTTCTATGATGCAGAAGTTGAAATCAAGGGTGCAGGCCTTTATAAAATTTCAAGTCATCTCAAAGGTAGTTTTACTCATTTGGATAAGAAAAAGCTTCGTAAAGATCTCTTGGCTGTGTTGTCAAAAGAAAAAGTCGATCGCTTTATGAATAATATCAGCAATGTGCAGGCTGAAATTGGTAGTGCCAAGGAAGTTTCAGAGGATCGGACTGTGGTTCGTCAATCTGCGAAGCTTCCTTTTGTAATGCCCATTGAAAATGGAAATATATTGGATTTACAGCTGTTCCAAAAAGCTTTGGGTGAATATGCTTCGACAGATCCTATCGAGGGATTGAAGCAAATGGTTGCAGGCGAGTCACGTTCCTTTGATATTGTCATTCAAGATTGGAAGACATACTCTCCGAATACAAGAATGTACTTGGTGCAAATAATGGCGGGGCTTGCAAGCAATGGTCAAACCACGGGCTTAAGTAAAATCGTAGCCGCTTATCCGGAAGAATTGCTTAAATCTCTTCAAGCCGTGAACTCCCAGCTCCTGGTGACCGTATTGCGTGACCTGTTAAAATTAGAAAAGCCATCGGCTGGGGTAGTGGATATTATTCGAAGAGAAATCTCGGCAGAAATTCTGTACGGCCTTCGCTTTGATATTCTTCGTTCGGGAGATACTATTCCTGATTCAAAATTAAATAGCTTTATGTGGCAGGGTATTGCCGAAGGTATTGAAAAAGGACATTTCGATAACTTGTTAAATAATGTCTATAGTTTTGAATATGTTTTTCATTCGATTGAGACTGCTTCCGACGGTGGAATTAAAAAACGTCTGTTGGCTGCGCTCAATCAATACGCTTTACGAGTCAAGCAAGCGAACCCACAGATGGTTCCAAAGAAGATTGAAAGTTTGTTGAGTATGCTTAATTCAAAAGGAATTTCTGGATCGGCAATGGCATGCCGGAGTGTCTTTCACTAAAAGAAAAGTTTAATTCCTGACCTAATCCCCGTGCGATCGGTATGTACTTCATCCGTCGCACCTGGGGATTTTATTTTCTGGTTCTCCTTGTACCAGGCTCCGAAGATTCGCAGGGCCTTGAAGTCTATAAACAAGCCTGCCTCCGTGAGATCCTCTTTGACGTCGCCTAAAACATCATTGGTGACGGGGAGGAAATAGCGATATTTTAAATCCAATCCAAAATATTTTGTAAGATACAGCTGCAAATCAGCTTGGCCAAATTGTTGGCGCAATGTGGTTGCAGAGGTGCCGGTCATTTCGCGTGTGCGCAAACCATAGGACAAAGTAAAGCCCGTGTTTTGCAGCGAGTTTCCTAGCAGACGTAAATTAAATAGCCCTGCTAAGTCAGAGTAATTTTCATTCGTGTTATTGGAATATTCTGCGCCCACACCGACAAATTGGGCATAGGCTGCGAACTCTGTCAGAATATTCGAGTGTGCGGTGTCTAGTGTGGTACCGTCCGCAACGTGCTTGTCGTACGACAGGTAGCTTCCGCTCAACATCAGCTCATACGGAGAAGGGCTGTTCATCGAAAGCCACTGATCCATCATTCGATTCTTGTCTTTGATCGCCAGCCAATCCGTCAGCGACCAGCGACCTTGTTCCCGTTTTGCCGCCCGTTGAGTGAAATCAAAACCACTACTCCATTTCGAGGCTGTCTGCGCAACAGATTCGAGAGAAAAGGCGATAATGCATAACAGAAGTAAATATGAAAATCTGGACATGACCCTATTTTCTCGCTTTATTAGGATCGAGTCTAAAATTTTCCCTGTTGAGACACAGGATGAGACACAAATATGAGACGAAAAAACGTCTCATAGAAGGATGAACAGTGGTTCACGATTTTGATCCCTTTGCGTTAAGAATTTCTGGTGACTTCGGAGTTCGCTGGTACGGCCTCTCTTACATGATGGGCTTTATCTGTGCCTACTTGTTAATCAAATGGTTGGCAACGCGCCAACGCTCGGGCCTGACTGTTCAGATGGTAGGCGATTTCATCACTTATGGCGCCATTGGTACTTTGGTGGGCGGTCGTTTGGGTTACGTTTTCTTTTATGGCCCGGATCTGATTTGGAAATTCAAAAGCAGCTTCCCATATTGGGGAGTGTTGGCTGTTAACGAGGGTGGCATGGCGAGTCATGGAGGTATCATCGGTATCGTTGTTGCCTGCCTGTTGTACGCAAGAAAGTACTCTGTGAACGCAACTTACCTGTTTGACCTTGTCGCGGTTGCGGGCCCTGTCGGTGTCTTTTTTGGCCGTATCGCGAATTTCATCAATGGCGAGCTGGTGGGTCGCGCTTGTGATCCTTCATTCCCTTTGGCAGTAAAATTCCCTCAAGATATCGAATTGTGGCCTTCTCAAGAATTCAGCCGTTTGCCTGACCTTGGAAATGTGGTGGATAAAATCGGTGGTGTCGGCGGAATGACTCGCGAGCAGTGGTTGGAACTTGTTGGTAAATTCAATATGGACCAAGGCGCTCGTGAGCAAGTCTATGCAACTCTTCACAAAGTTATTCTGTCTATTCAGGACGGCAACACTGCTGTGAAAGCGGCCATCGAACCATTGTTGACACCTCGTTATCCCTCGCAACTTTTTGCGGCAGTGGGAGAGGGTTTGTTCATTTTCTTGGTGCTATTCTTCCTATGGAGAAAACCACGTAAACCAGGATTCATCGCTTCTGTATTTATCATGCTTTACGCAGTAGTGCGTATCGCTGACGAACATTTCCGAATGCCCGACGTGCAAATCGGTTTCCAATTGTTTGGTCTGACTCGTGGTCAGTGGCTGTCGATTGCAATGTTGTGCGTGGGTCTTTTGATGATGTTCATCTGGAGCAGAGCTGGCTCTCTTAAAATCCCTGGATGGGGTCGAGGCCACTCGATTCGCCTAAACCGCAAATAGGGGGAAACGGCTCGGTTGCTGCGTTGTCGGCTCGGGCCTTGCTCTTCGGCGTACTTGGAGTACGCCTACGTGGCAGTCCCGAACCTCCGCATGGGCTGCGCCTCAAAAAAGCTAAAGCTTTTTGTGCACTCGAACCGTGTTGACCGTTTCTGTTCTGCGGTGGGATGGAATCGGGGACGGGATCGGGGAGTTGATATATAAAAAAAGCGAACCTATTAGGTTCGCTTTTTTATTTTTGAATGCTGTTTTTTTATTTAGAAACGCACGTCAATGGTGTGTAGCTATTTGAATTAATCAAGATGGCTGGGAATTGAACTTGAGTGTTGGAGCGAAGGGCTTGTTCTAAAAGGCCGGCTTCGACTTTCAAGCTGTCAGTTTGGTTGAAGATGAATTTGCCATCCTGTTCAGTGATGGATTCGTGGTGTGAAGTCCAAACTTGGCCGTGATATCCAGAAACGACTGTCACTTGAGTCAGTTGGTTTGCGGCAGATACTTCGGCTGTGATGTTGAAAAGGAATTGGCTTTTTGAATCTGAGTTACGGCATTCAATTTTCAGTGGAGAAGTGGCGAATGCTGAGCTTGTTACCAACAACGTTGCAATTGTACCAAGAATTGATTTTTTCATATGAGGTCTCCCTTTTGCCGTACTGATTAACAAAGGAGAAAGGAGCCGTCAAATTACTAAGCCTTAAAAGCCCTGTTGTTGCGATATCATCAAATGGCGTCTTCCGAGTTTCGATGGAGCAGGGCCTTTAATGGTACACCCCTTTAAGCTTGTTACTCCCCTGATTTTGCATGCTTAGCACGCATGAGCAAAGAAGTTTTACAATGTAACAACAGTGTAGTAATATGGAGCTGATCGAATTTGAATGGGATGACCATAAAGCATCCATGAATCGCCAAAAACATGGGATTTCATTTGCGGAAGCCGTAACGATTTGGAAAGACGACAGCGCCCTTGAGATTGCAGACCCTGATCATTCGGATGACGAGGATCGATGGATTCGACTGGGCATGACCGATCAGTTTAAAACTTTAGTCGTCGTCTTTGTTGAAAAGTCCCCGGGGATTCGCGTAAGGGTGATATCGGCCCGTAAGGCGACTTCGAAGGAAAATGAACAATATTTTGCGAGAAGATTATGAAAAAAGAGTACGATTTTTCTAAGGCAAAAAAAGGGAAAAGTTCGAAACAGGTGAAGGTAATTAAAACTTTTCGTCTGGATCCTGCGGTGCTGGAATGGCTTGAGTCTGAAGGCGAAAAACAGGGAATGGGATATCAAACTTTTCTGAATTGGTTTCTGGCGAAAGCGATGAGCGATCAAGACAGTTTTGAAGATCGTCTTAAAAAATTGGAAACCGCAATCTTTAAGAAAAAAGCATAAAAAAAGGGCAGTGGAACTGCCCTTTTTTTATTTAGATTTTAAAATCGAAGGTGGCTATTTCAGAGCGGGAAACTGTTGTTTGTTCGCCACTCTGGAAGTTTTTGACCGTAACAGTATTGTTCGTCACTTCGTTGCCGCCTAAGATCAACGCGTAGTGAGCGCCTTTGTTGTTGGCCTTTTGCATTTTCTTGCCCATTTTGCCAGACAGGAAATTTTCAGCCTTCAACCCGCGCGAACGGATTTCATGGGCGAGTTTGACGCTTTCTTCGTCGCCAGCTTCGTCAGCACCGATGATTGCGATCAAAACCTCTTTGGAGACCGCAAGTTCCTTCGGAGTCAAATCAGCCAGACGATCAATTCCCGCAGCCCAACCCACAGCCGGAGTTTTCGGGCCACCCATTGTTTCCACTAAACCGTCATAACGACCGCCCGCCAAAACAGTGCCCTGTGCTCCCAGTTTTGAAGTCGTGAATTCAAAAACCGTGTGGCAATAATAATCAAGTCCGCGCACCAAAAGAGGATTCAACTTATAAGGAATTCCTAATTTTTCGATACCGGCCAAAACCTTTTTGAAGAAATTTTTAGAGTTTTCATTCAAATAAGTTTCAAACTTAGGAGCGTTTGCATTTAATTTTTTATCGCCTTCGTCTTTGGAATCCAAAATACGCAGCGGATTTTTTTCTAAGCGAGTCTTGCTGTCAGCGGACAATTCACTTTCGTGAGATTTGAAGTAAGCGACCAGAGCATCGCGGTAAGCAGCGCGGCTTTCTGCATCACCTAATGTGTTGATTTCAAGAACGCACTCTGCAGAAATGCCGATTTGTTTTAGAAGATCCCAGGCCATCGCGATGCACTCGACGTCCGCTAAGGGAGTGTCATAACCTAGACACTCTGCGCCTAATTGGAAGAATTGGCGGTAGCGGCCTTTTTGCGGCCTCTCATAACGAAACATCGGGCCCGAATAATAAAATTTAAGAGGAAGCAACTGACTCATGCCTTCCGAGATAAAAGAGCGAGCCACGCCCGCTGTTCCCTCGGGTCTTAAAGTGAGGCTTTCTCCGCCACGATCTGTAAAGTCGTAAGTCTCTTTACTGACAACGTCGGAAGTTTCCCCCAGAGTGCGGTGAAAAACGTCAGAAAATTCAAAAATAGGAGTTTCGATTTCGCCATATCCGTAAAGTTTTGCTTTCTGATAGGCTGATTCTTCGACAAAACGGAAGACTAAATTGTCCTCTGGAAGAAGATCACGAGTGCCACGAACCGTTTGCAATTTTCCGCTCATAATTAGTACCTCTTGGTATCAAGGTTTTCCGTTATATCAGACATGGTGGAGCCAAGCAAAGCTATTGCTTTTGAGAGGGCGTAAGACGTAAATTAAAAGTATGAAGAAGTGGCTGTTCCCAGGAATTCTATGTATCGCGGTGGTTGTCGGTGTGGCTGTTTACCAGCGCATGGCTGACGGCCCAGATCGTGGTGGAGCCTTGGTGGATTGGCGGCTTTTAGGTGAGATGGATTACATCACGGGTAAGTCGACTGCGGAGCTGATGGCTTTAGATGGTAAGACAGTCCGTATTCCTGGTTTCATGGTCCCTTTGGAAGACGAACAGCGCCAGGTTGTCGAGTTCCTTTTGGTGCCAAGCTCTCAAGCATGTATTCACGTTCCAGCTCCACCGCCAAATCAAATGGTTTATGTGAAAATGAAAAAGGGTGTGCCAGCAATGCAAGGCCCAATTTGGCTTTATGGCACGTTAAAACTAGTAACCAAGAAATCAATGTACGGTGACGCATCCTTTGAAATTACCGGTGAGGGCGTAGAGCCTTATAAATAGGCTCGATATATCGCCTTCCCAATAACAGGGGGTTTTTATGTTCAAGGTGCTTTTGTTTTCAATGTTAGCGTTGGCCGCACGAGAACACGGTGCGCATGCTCACGGTGTCGCCACTGTGGATGTAGCGTTTGATGGAAAAAACGGCAAAATCGAGTTTCACGCACCTGCTTCCAGTATTTATGGTTTTGAGTACGAGGCAAAATCGGTCAAAGATAAAGCCAGCAAAGAAGCGGGACTTAAGAAATTTAATGATAAAGTGAATGACTTGTTTCAGTTTGCAGCAGACAACAAGTGTGAAGTAAAAATGGATTACAACGAGGTTGTTCAAAAGGACAACCATGCTGATGTAAATGCCATTTTTAATATCGTTTGTGAAAAAGCGCCAAATGGCACAGCCATGACATTTGGAGTGCAGAAAGTGTTTTCGCGTGTGAAAACTGTAAAGGTGAACGTCATCACCGGCGAAACACAAAAGTCCCAGGAATTAACGAAGAGCGGAGAACAGGTTGAGCTCTAATGAAGCTTTAATTGAAATTCGTGACCTAGAGTACACCTATGCAGGTTATAACAAGCCGACATTGGTAGTGCCCGAGTTTACAGTGCAAAAGGGTGAGGAACTTTTTTTGTACGGTCCCAGCGGGACGGGTAAAACGACGTTTCTGGAATGTTTGTCAGGGGTCTTAACTCCCACTAAAGGAAGCATTAAGATTTTAGGTCGTGATCTGAGCTCTATGAGTTCTTCCGAGCGGGATGCCTTCCGTGCGGAGCACATGGGCTACGTGTTCCAAAGCTTCAACTTGATTCCGTATCTGTCAGTTATGGAAAACATCGAATTGCCGTTGCATTTAAGTCCGGTGCGCAAGTCGCGTTTGGGCAGTGTGGACACTGATATGGTGATTCGCGCGTTGTGTGGCAATTTAGGAATCGGTGATTTGTTAGATAAGAAAGTCACAGAGCTAAGTGTAGGACAGCAGCAGCGTGTGGCCGTGGCGCGTGCCTTGTTAGGGAAACCTGACTTGTTGTTGGCGGATGAGCCGACGTCAGCGTTGGACGCTGATCATCGCGAGAAATTTTTGAAGCTGCTTTTTGAATTGTCTGAGCTGTATGGAACGACAGTGGTGTTTGTCTCTCATGATCGAGGCATTGAAAACCTATTTACGCGTTCACTGTCACTTGAATCAATTAACAGGACAGCGCGATGATCTTCTTGAACCTGGCTATTAAATCTTTAAAAAACCGTGCCTTTGCAACGACTTTGACGGTGATCTCTATCGCTTTAAGCGTGGGGCTGTTGCTCTCCGTGGAGCGAGCTCACAGAGCGGCGCAAGAGGGTTTCACGCAAACGATTTCAAAAACAGATTTAATCGTGGGTCCGCGTAGTGGTCCGTTACAATTGATTTTGTACACGGTTTTTAACTTAGGAAATCCTACGAACAACATCTCTTACGAAACCTATCAAGAGCTGCAAAAGCATCCAGCGATTGAATGGACGATCCCATACTCTTTGGGGGATAGTCATCGTGGTTTCCGTGTTGTGGGAACTACGAATGATTTTTTTAAATTCTATCATTTCCGCGGTGACCAGAAAGTCGAGCTGCAATCGGGTCATGAGCTGCAGGATCTTTGGGATGTAGTGGTTGGCGCCGAGGTTGCTCGCAAGCTGAGTTACAGAGTCGGTGATGCCGTCGTCGTGGCCCATGGAGTGACGAAAGGGGAAGGCGTTGTTAAGCATGATCGTCGTCCTTTCAAAATTGCGGGTATTTTGAAAAGTACAGGCACCCCATTAGATCGTTCGGTTTATATCAGCCTTGAGGGAATGGAAGCCTTACATATGGATTGGCAAGATGGGGTTGTTCCGTCTGCCGCCAAGGAAACCCCAGCCGTCGAGATCAAAAAAGAAAATATCAAGATTGATAGCATCACTTCCTTCTTTGTCGGTGCAAAATCTCGAATTGAAACTTTAAAGCTGCAACGTGAAATTAATGAATATACGAAAGAGCCAGTGCTCGCGATTATTCCGGGCGCGACTTTAAGTGAGTTGTGGCAGGGACTTTCTTATGCGGAGAATGTTTTGCGCATTATTTCCTGGATGGTTTTGGCCGTAGGCTTTATGGGGATGTTGATAGCCTTGACGACAACATTAAATGAACGCCGCCGTGAGATGGCCATCTTGCGTGCAGTGGGCGCAAGTCCTCAGCAAATCGTGGGATTGCTGGTTTTTGAATCCGCAGTTCTCTCTATCGTAGGAGTCATTTCCGGAACGATTTTATCTTTTGCATTGGCATCGGCATTAAAACCATGGCTTGAAAATGAATTTGGGCTATATCTAGAAGGACCTGCCATCACCGGCCAAGAGCTTTTATACATCTTTGCCGCCATCGTGGTCGGAATTCTGATCGGTCTGATTCCAGCCCTCCGCGCCCAAAAGCAAGCCCTCAAAGACGGCCTCAGCGTCCGCCTTTAGGTAACAGTTCCCTTTTTTAGGGCGCCGCTGCGGATGCTAACAATTCCCTAACACAATCTTAACGGGGAGGTGATACCTCTCCCTAACGGACTTTGATAATTTTCTGATATCCAATATCGGAGGAAATAATGAAGTTCGTTATCGCAAGCGCCCTCGTTTTGTGCGCATTTTCTGCTAAAGCAGAGTCTCTAGTAAAAATTGATGGTTCCAGCACTGTATTCCCAGTGACTGAAGCAGTTTCTGAAGAATTCCAAACCGTGTCGAAAGGCGCAACGAAAGTAACAGTCGGTGTTTCTGGTACTGGTGGTGGTTTCAAAAAGTTCTGTCGTGGCGAAACAGATATTCAAAATGCTTCTCGTCCCATCACTAAAGAAGAAATGAAAGCTTGCCGTGATGGCAAAATCACTTACTTCGAATTGCCAATCGCTTTCGACGCGATCGCAATCGTGGTTAACCCAAAAAACAACTGGGTGAGCGAAATCACAACTGAAGAGTTGAAAAAAATGTGGGAGCCAGCTGCTCAAGGCAAGATCATGACTTGGAAACAAGTGAATGCAAAATGGCCTGATGAAAAGCTAACTCTTTTCGGTGCTTCGACTGACAACGGTACCTTTGACTATTTTACTGAAGCTATCGTAGAAAAATCGAAATCATCTCGCGGTGATTACACGGCGTCTGTTGATCACAACACGCGCGTGACGGGAGTTAACGGTGTTAAAGGTGGCTTGGGCTATATCCCTTATGCTTACTATGTAACTAATAAAGATAAATTGAAACTGTTGGGCGTGATCGGCGGAGCTAAATCTCCTGCGAAACACAAAGCAGTTTTGCCAGAGGAAAAAACAGTGATCTCTGGACAGTACTACCCACTGTCTCGTCCGATCTTCATCTATGTTTCTCAAACAGCGATGACCAGACCTGAAGTAAAACAGTACGTTGAGTTCTATTTGGAAAAAGGCGCAGAGATGGCAAAACAAGTTCAGTACATTCCATTGCCGGCAAAAGCCTATACAACTGCGAAAGAACATTTGTCGAAAAAGAAAACAGGAACTGTATTCGCTGGCGAACCACATGTTGGTTTGACGATCGAACAGATCCTTAAAAAAGAAGCCACTCTCTAAGAGTCGCTGTTAAAGGATGAGTCCCTCCAAGGCTGCATTCCCAACGGATGCGGCCTTTTTTTATGTGCAAATGAAAAACGGCGAGAAGACCCGCCGTTTTTTTACTGGGACGCTATCGAACTGGGATCGATGTTATGAGGCTTTGATTTTTACTTTATCAGCTGCTTCCGCTTCATAGTCTGAGTAGGGAGTGGTCACGTCGACATATTTGTCACCAGCTTTATAGCCCCGGACTTTGTACATTTTGATCGCTTCAGAACGGCCTTTCACTTCGGCGGCGCCGGCCAACTCGATTTTGAAAGCGTCGCCTACTTTTTCGATAACAGTGTCAGTGACTAGCAAGTCGGCACCAAAGGCTTTTGTGGAAGCCTCGATACGAGATGCTGTATTCACGGTATTACCGATGACTGTGTACTCCATACGCTCGTCAGAACCGATGGTGCCCGAAATCGCTTTTCCAGCGTGCAGGCCCATACCGATATTGATCGCAGGTTGTTGGCGCGCGATACGTGCTTCATTTAATTTATCCAAAGCTCTGCGCATTTCAAGACATGCACGAACAGCATTGTGAGCATCACGTGGGCCTGTTTTTGGTGCACCCCAAACGGCCATGATCGCATCACCGATGAATTTATCCACGACGCCGCCATGGGCGTTGATGATACCTACCATCACTCCAAAGTATTCATTCAGCATTTCAACCACTTCTTCGGGTGAACGTTTTTCCGAGAAAGCCGTGAAACCACGGATATCCGAGAAGAAGACCACTACGTCTTTACTTTGACCGCCGACACCGATGTCTTTACCGATCAAGTCCTCAGTGACTGCCGAGCCGTGGAACTTCGAGAATAAACTTTTTACTTTGTCACGCTCTTTCAGACCTTCCGTCATGTGATCGAAGGCCACAGCTAAGTCACCGACTTCGTCATGGGACTTCACTTGATCACGGGCTTTCACATCGAAATTACCTTTGGAAACCAAGTTAATCAGGCCCGCCAATTTTTCAATAGGGGAGGTCAACGTCATAGAGAATAGGAAGATAAAAAAGATCGCAAGCGAGATGGCGGAACCCGCCACAAAGATCGAGCGACGTTTCACTTCGTTAGATACTTCCAGGATGGCTGCCTCTGATGTTTGCGAGATCACCATTTGTCCATAAGATGTTTTTACCGACGCACCAAAAAAGTTGGAACGAGTTTGTGGATCCACGAACTTCGTTTGGTACTGAGGAGTTTTCGTGCCCATCGCTTTTGCTACAAACGGATACTGTTTCATGTTCAAGCGGCCGATGGCCTTTTCCTCGTCTTTATGGGCCAGGACTTCACCTTGCGCGTCTAATAAGTATTGCGTGCGCTCGGACAAATCTGTGAAGGGCTTTTGTAGGGGAGCCATCATGATATCCGCTAACACTACGTGGGTGATTTTGCCTTGATCGTCTTTGATTAAAGGAATCCCGATCGTGATCATGGCTGGAGCTTTTGGATAAGAAGCGTTTTTAATTTCAATACCGCCTTCAGCCAAATTGCGCACCGGGAATTGCTGCCAAGCACGCAAGTTCACGAAATACGCTTCAGTTAAAAGGAACGGCTTTAAGACATCTTCTTTGACTTTTTTAGCCACTGTTTCAACGGAAGAACCGTTGATTTTCAAAACTTCCAACGCAACGAAGTTTTTGTCTTTCACAAAGTTAAAATCAAGATCTGCGGACGCTGCTTCACCCTTCATAAGCAACGATCCATTGGTTCTCGTTTTATCGATCAAAGATGCGATGATATTGTCGACCTCTTTGGCCTTAGCGGAAGCTGATTCCAGATTGGCGATATCGACCTGTTCAGACGACTTCTTTTCGAAGTAGTTCGAAGAGATCAACGTAATCGCCCCGGTTGACGCAACCAGGATCAGAATCGTGACCGTGATGAGTTTGGTTGAGATAGGGATTCTCATTAGAAACTCCATTCCGCGAAGAAGTTGATATAGTTGCCGACAATCACAGACTCATTCACATCACCATCAAGAGCGAAATTCGTCGTCGATGGCACTGCCTTATAGGACATTCGGTCTTCGCGGCGTGCATAACCCATCAGTCCTGTGAACTTATCACTAAATCTGTAACTGCCTAAAATTCCAAATTGAGTCGAAATGCTCGGGGAGATGTCTTGACCATTTGGCGTCGACACCTTCGCTACCGAGGCATAAACATGTGCATTCAATTGAACACCCCATTTAGGCGTCAATGAATACCAATACTCGACCCCACCATGGGGACCGATAGCACTGACCATTTCGTTTTGTGAAACTCCGGTGAAGGGATCACCAATAGTTTCTGGAAGCTCTTTATAAAAAAGGCCCATTTGATAGCGCAATTCTGCACGATCACCCACCGGTTGCTTATAGACGGCATTCGCTTCAAGGGAGGCGAACGTTCTAATTTCACCGTTAATAGTAAATCCACTGAGGTCTGCAATCGTCAAAAAGCCCCAAGGGGACTTGCGACCATTCCATCCTAATCCCACACGACCTGTTCCGCCAAAGGCATCATAGGCAACCTGCGAGTTCTTTTCTGGATTTGTTCCCGAGTATTTCATGTCTGTGACCAGATAGCTTGCAATCGCGTACCAACCATTGGTCTTTTCAATCGAACGACGAACCAGCGCTGTGTATTCCGCCGCCGCCGAGCGATCCCCGTCGCGCACGTCGAACATGATTTTGCTTTGCTGTGAGGCCGGTCTTAAATCTGATTTCGCACGAATAAGGATTTGATACTTACCACCTTCCCAAGAGGAATCGAATGGCAATGAATCAGCCGTATAGTTTTCATAGGTTCTAACTTTTTCCCACTTTTTAGTCGCAGGATTGGCGCGCACCACGATCACTTCATATTCTTTGATGTAATCAGGACGAGACCATTTAATTTCACGGACAAACATGGATTCAGGTTTAACAATGGCTGGAGGAGCCAAAGGTTTTCCAGTCACTGTGAACTGAGAAACGGAAGTTGCATCGCTGCTGATGCCTTCGGAATTTTGCGCAGTGACTTTCCAAGTATAGGAGTTTGCCACGGGCACTGAAGTTTTGAATTTTGGTTCTTTGACGATTTCAGAAATTTTGGTTTTGCCATCATCGGATGTTAATTCAAACGCATACTGGTCCGCGCCACCCACAGGGTCCCAACGGAACTCAAGGTTGGTTTTTTCTTCTTCGTTGGAAGGTACCGTTGATTTTGGAGCAGGGGACTTCATGTTGACGTTATCTAATCCCACGTTGAATTCGCTAGGTTCAGACCAATCACCGGGAACTCCCCGGTAATCGCGCGCACGAAGTTTCATCATGTATTTTCCCGGCGTCAGGCGACCATTCCAGATAGACTCTTTGGTTCTGAAGCTGAAAGTTTTTGGTTTGCCAGTTTCGCCTTCTTTTTTAACTTGGGTCAGGTCGATATCGTAAGACTTAGCTCCTTCAATTTGCTCCCATTCAAAGTTGACGAGGCGACGATAGGGCTCGGCCTTCGCGGCAACTCCGCAGATAAGAAGCATTGATAAAAGAAGGGTGGCCAAATTTTTTAGCATCAGTTCACTTTAATCTTCTTCAAGGTAGGCGCTTTTAAGTTCGACTTGTCAGGCACGATGAGCTTGCGCACAGGACCTGTTTCGCCAGGACGGCCATAAGTATCCCGCGCTGAAATGGTCACATCGTATTCACCTGGCAAAAGATTCCGGATGGCTGTCGTTGTTGTTTTATATTTGGAGCGTTTTAGTTCTTTGCCTTCTTTTTTGATAACAAGCTCATAGTCAGTCGCGCCTTCGACGTTATTCCACTCTAATGTAGAGCGACCATCCATCGATGCTTGAAGGGGGCCTTCAGTCGGAATAAACAGTGGCGCTTGCAAGATTGGCATTGGGGCCACCGTCACAGCTTTAGAACTGCCGGTGCCCACAACTTGACCGTCTTTATCCATAGCTTCAATAGATGCGATATAACGACCTGGTTTTGGGACGGGTGCAGAGAATTTATTTTCCTTAACTTCAACCGGAGTGACTTCGGAAGCATCTTGAGCTTCATCGTGTAAACGCACGCGGTAAGAACTCACGTTTTGTAAGTTCTCCGTGCCCCAAGAAAAATCAGCTTTCGGAGATGTCACAAAATATTGAGTCATCTGGGTCTCAGCCATCGTAAACGCGACCGGTTTCACCTCAGGTTTAGGAGCAGGGGGCGGAGTTGCCGCAGGGAGAGCAGCCATTTTTTGCATGTCTGTGTACTTCACCGAAAATTTTTGCATTTTTCCAAGGACTGGTTTTTCCGAGTCATTGAAATAAGAAGTCATGCGCCAGTAGTAAGTACCATCTTTCAGGCCTGGCAAGGTATAGCTGTCCTCTGTCGTGAACGACTTTGTTGCAATGGAGTGAGATAATTTTGGATCATCCCAAACTTGCAAAGTCATTTGACGAGTGTCTGAGCTTTTTTGCCACTTAAACGTCATATCAAAAGGACTTGTCGTAGCTGGGATCTCGACATCAGCAGTTGGGAAGACCACTGTCGGCGCATAGCGAGCAATGACTTCCATTCTGTAAACGGCACTCTCGCCCATGGTTTCACCCAATGGAGATTTTGCCACTAACTTCCAGTAGTGTTTACCAAACGGAAGTTCCGCCATCAAAGATGAATCCCCCATATTCGCTGTAGCGATAGGTTTCATATCACGGCGGTTTTTGCCTATATATAAAGAAACCTGGGATTCAGTCGGAAATCCTGACCATTCGAATGGAATGGGTTGCAAATCGTCGGCGTTCATCGCCACAGGCTTTTGCAGATTCGGTTTAGAGACTTTGACTTTCTGTTTATCAAACTCGACACCAGAGGCGCCCACGGCTCCCATACTACCAGTTGAAAGTTCCGTGCTTTTACCATCTTTAGATTTAACAGACGCTTTACCTTCAAGGACTTGGACATCAACCGAATTTCCGCTGCCTTTGGAGAGGGACGCGGAGGCCTGACTTAGATCGACTTTACCATTCGCAGAATTAAGAACCAATCCTGGAGCATCACCTTCTTGAGCGCCAGCCTTGGCATTCACGAAAAGACTACCTTCCATCAAATCCAAAGCGATTTCCCCTTGGGTCTTTTTGATCACAATCAACGATTCTGGTTCCAAATCCAAATAGCGATCAGAATCAGTAAACTGAATTCGAACCTCACCACGGTCAGATGTGCGGATCGCTTCACCGTCGTATAGGGGCTCGCCCGTATTGACCAGCTGCCAAAGAAGGCGAGTGGCTTGACGACGTTGAATGTCATCAACTACTTTTCCAACGTATGCTAGTGGTTTTTCATTGCTATGTGAGTTTTGCGTTTTACCGGTAGAGTGATACCAATAAAAAGTCAGCGCAAAAACAGATGATGATGCGATCGCAGCGATCACTAATCTATTCCATTGATTTTTCATCTGTTTCCTCCTCGCCTACTTTTCGGAAAATTTTTCGAAATATTTGATGGGCCAAAAGACTTGGATTGTGACAGGAAATTGGTCTAGTATGTTGCCCATGGATAATAACAAAAATTATATCACCCCCGAAGGTCTGGCCAAATTGCGAGAAGAGTACCAATCTCTGATGCATGGTGAACGTCCTAAGATTGTCGAGATCGTTCAGTGGGCTGCGAGCAATGGTGACCGCTCCGAAAATGCCGACTATCAATATGGTAAAAAGCGTTTGCGTGAAATCGATAGGCGCGTGCATTTTCTGACGAAAAGAATCGAAGATGCTGAAGTCGTCGATCCAAAGTTAATGAATGGGGAAAAGGTTTTATTTAGCGCCACGGTGACCTTGGTCAACGAGGGCGGGGATGAAGTGATTTATCAAATCGTCGGTGAAGACGAGTTTGATCCTAAAGTCGGCAAAATATCGTGGAAGTCCCCGGTCGCTCGTGCTCTTCTAGGAAAAAAACTAGGAGATGAAGTAAAACTCGTCAAACCTTCTGGCGAGGAGTACGTAACGATTGAGAATGTGGAGTATAAGTAAAAATTTCACTCTTTGTCACTAAGGCCATCCCTATGGCCTTAACAAAACCCTAAAGAAATAAAGTATTTATTGAGTTGTCTTTCATCTAACAAATGATAACTTTGTCCGCGATTCAGAGGGGGATCACATGATGAAGTTTACGACTCGTCTACTTTTCGTTCTAATTTCCACGTCCGCACTTAACACTCACGCACAAGCTTACGGTTACCAACAGGGTTCGGCCTCAGCGCCAGATGCCGCCATTGTTCGCGCCATGGAATCACACCAACGAGTGAATTTCGTCGAGGGTGCAGATATGGAAGTTGTTCAGGTTTTGCCTGACGACACTAATGGCAATCAACACCAAAAGTGGGTTGTGAGACTTTCAAATGGAAAAACAATGCAAGCTGTGTACAATTCAGACATGTGCCCACGCGTACCGGTTGAAATTGGTGATCGTGTTGCAATGGGTGGAATGTTCCTCTGGACAAATCAAGGTGGTTTGTTGCACTGGCTTCATCATGATCCGCGCGGCAATCGCCCGGATGGTTATGTGATGATTAATGGAGTTTACTATTGCAAAGACTAGAGTTGATTTCAATTGAAGCTCCTTTCTGGGCCGACAGTGGTCACAGTCAAACCCTTTGGGGGCATTTTTTAAAATCACCTGAGTTAGAAAATCCTGGATTAAATTTTGAGGTCGATCTTCCTGATGGAGATCGACTTTTTTGTTTTTATCACCCAGGTCATACCGACATTGTTGTCAGTCTTTATCACGGCTTATCTGGTGATATGAACGCGGACTATATGCAAAGAACAGGCATCCTTTGCCGCGAGTTAGGCCACACTGTCGTATTAGTGAATCACCGGGGAGCGGGGCCAGGCTTAAAAGTCGCAAGAAATCCCTATCACTCAGGCCGCGCTGAAGATGTGTCTGAGGTGATCAAGGCTCTTCGTCAGAAATTCCCCAATAAAAAACAAATCGCTGTCGGCTATTCGATGAGTGGCGGTATCGTTTTATGTTTGGGTGGAGGATTTCGCGGAGAGCACAAGCCTGATGGAATCATCACCGTCAATGCACCACTTAACTTAGATCGTGGCGCTCGAATGCTACGAACAGGTTTTAACAGAATCTATGATGTGCGTTTCGTATATCGCCTGCGCCAAAATGTAGAAATGAAATATCGAGAAGGTCTGATTCAGGAACGATATCAAATCCCGTGGTGGGCGACCTTAAATGATTTCGATAAAATATATACGGCTCCTGCGGGTGGTTTTAAAGATCGGACAGAGTATTACGAAAGCTGTTCAGCAATTCACTATCTGCACAATATTGATGTGCCAACTTATATGTTGTCATCGGCAGACGATCCATTTGTAAAGATCGAAGATTATCAGGGAGTAGATTTCCGCGATAACATTTCACTGCACATTGAAAAACGTGGTGGACACATGGGCTATCTGACGAAAAAAAAGACGCCTCTTGGAAGCTATCGTTGGATGGATTATTACCTGCGCGAGGCGATCAAAGCCATGGAGCAGGAATTTACTGCCGGTTCGTAAAAATACTGTCTCGAAATAAATTAATTCTTTCTTTCCACACATGATACGACTGTGAAGATCTGCCCGAATCGTAAACGGGAATTTCGATGATATTCAGTGTCTTAAGGCGAGCGCTTTGATGTAATGCAGGCGTCAGATACCAGCCCCGCAATTTTTGCAGAGGAAGCTCGTCACGAATTTTTTCCCAAGCATTTTTCTTTAAAGCGATGACTTCACATAACGGATCTTGCAAAGAATTGTCATACTTTTCCCGCAGGATGTTGTTGAAAAGAATTTCTGTCTTCGTGCGTGAGGTTTCACCTTTTAAAAATGGATTTTCTTTTTTGCGGTAGCGATCACCCCAGCAGATATCAACTTTTTCTTCGGCCACCAAGTGCTGCCAAAGTTTAAATACGTCACCGAACGGCGAGGCCAATTCAGAATCCAAGATCATCACATAGGGCGACTGCGCAAGCTCCATGCCTTGATAAAGGCTCAGCGCGCGACCCTTTTTCTTGTCGTTACGGTGAATCACCAGAATTTCGTTAGCACCCGATTTTTCTGCCTGAGCACTAAGCACTGCAAACGTTTTGTCGGCGCCGTGCTCCACTAATGCGATGAGTTCGTATTTCATTGGGAACTTTTGAAAAAACGTGCGCAAATCCTGAAGAAATGACGGGATTACGTCCGCATCTTTGTTCAGATATACTAAGAGTGAGCAGTGAGGAGTTGACTCTGAAGATTCCATCTTTACGATTAATAACAATGAAATTCTTGCGCGTCACTCAAATCCAGAAATACATCATTTGGCTTGTCATTCTTCTATTGACTGTCTTTACTCGTTTTTATCTTTTGGCCAATAAACCACTGCACTTTGACGAGGGCATCAATGGCTGGTTTGTCCTGCAGATGAAGCAAATGGGATTCTATAAGTACGATCCCACAAACTATCATGGGCCTTTGTATTTCTATCTGTTGCGCGCTTTTACAGCTCTTTGGGGACACAGTGTTGAAGTTTTAAGGGCGGTGCCTGGTGTCTTTGCCGTATTAAGCGTCATGATCTTTACTTTTAACTTGATCCAGTCCCGCATCATTAACTGGTCGATGTTTTTCTTTTTGTTTTTCAGCCCTGCATTTTTATTTTATGGCCGCTCTGGCATTCACGAAATGCCCTTCGTATTTTTTCAATTGCTTTTCGCGTTAGGAATGCTTCGATGGTATGAAAAATCGGACGTCACGTCTTTAGGCCTGTTGCTAACCGGTTTCATCGGAATGGCCACACTGAAAGAGACTTTTGCCATCACGCTCGCATCATGGGTGGTCGGTTTGGTTTTTGCCGGTCCGAAGGTCCTTCGCGAATATTTTAATTTCCGAAAAATCAAGGCGGCATGGTCACGTCGTCTGACTTACCTTGTCGTTTTATTGTTGATCTCGTTTGTCTTTCTGTTCACTGGTTTCCTGCGCTACATGCCGGGATTATTTGATTTCGTGAAAGCATTCCTTCCTTGGATGAAAACCGGTGTCGGCGAAACAGGTCACAATAAAGAATTTTTGTATTGGGTTAAAGTTTTAGCTGAGGCTGAACCGTTAGTTCTGTTTGGGTTGGGAATGGCCATTGTGGGACTTTTCACCAAAGATGCACGCCTTCGCATGGTTTCAGCTTTTTCATTATTTCAGTTTTTCGTTTATTCATGGATTCCCTATAAAACGGTCTGGTGTGTTTTGTCTTTGGTGTGGGGCTTTTACTTTGTCTTAGCTTTGTATGCGCAAAGAATTTTCGCTCACCGGGATTGGCAGGGATACTTATTTGGTTCCATCGTACTTGTTGGAACTATCGGAAGTGTGCGCAGCGACTGGCGTTCTGTTTATGCGCAGCCCATCGATATGAGCCATCCGTATATTTACGTGAACTCGACATATGAAATGAAAGACCTGATGGATATGATTATGGCGACTGCCAAGGATCGTCCAGCGCTTTTGACAGAACCAGTACAAATGGGCTCTAAAGAACAATGGCCCTTCCCATGGGTGTTTAGAGCTTTCAAGACGCATTGGGATCTTTGTAAAGACAAAGCCATTGAAGGGGCCTGGTTCTATTACTGTGATGCTGCTGGCGAAAATGTGGTGGAGTCACAACTTACAGAACCATTTATGAAAATCAGAGTCATGCTTCGCCAACAACGAGAAGTCTCGGTACTTTATCTTAAAAAAAGTATTTTTGAGAGCGTATATAAGGGCCAATACGAAACTGTGGGTCTTCCGAAAGAGAGTCAGTAATGTCTGGAATGTCTTTGCTATTAAAGCTTTTGGTAACGAGTGCAACAGCGGCTCCGGCAGGACCGTCGGCTGTGGTTCGTAAGATCGATGTCAACAAAGATCTAAAGGGTTCGGGTTATGTGGACCTTTATGATATGGATCCAAAAAAGCTTTCCAAACTTCCGGCATTGGCTCAGTTAAAAGGACACGAAATTAATGGACACTGGAATGAGTGTTTAACTCTGTCACCGAAAGTTTTTGCAGCTCAAAAAGAGTTAAAAGGTTGGGTCGGGCAAGTATGGCTTCACTGCTTGGATAAAGCTCAGCAAAAGAAAACCAGTGCGGGTCAAGAAGACCGCGTTCTGACGGCAATCGCCAAATCCTGGAATCTTTTCGAGGAAGGCCCTTGGTCTCAAGATCTATGGAACATGTGGGTCACTCAAGAGCTTTCCTATTTAGATTCGGAAGCTAAAAAGAAAAACAGAAAAATAGAATCTCGTATCGAAAGACTTTTGGATCGCAGCGCGAAACTATCCCGAGAACAGAAGTCTCAATGTTATCAGATGTTGGGCGATTTCGCGTTGAACGCAAATGAATACGTTCAAGCGCAGTTTCTTTACGAAGAAGCACAGTCCTACAAAGACTCTAGATATCTGACAGATAAGTTGGATTTTTTGGCAAAAGCGCGCAGCCAAACCGTAAAACCTGCAGCCACGGTGCAAGTTGAAGCCATCGGCGAAGACGGCAAGCTTGAAGAACGTATTCGCCAATCCTTGAAAACTAATGATCTGATTCCCGCTCTTAAAGACACTATTAGTTTATTAAATCAATATCCTGGTGGACGTGCTGCTCGTCGCCTGAAAGACAAGCCACTAGAAATTTACAATTCTATCAGTGATAAAATGGTTGCAGAAAAAGCTTTGGTCGAGATGGGCGAAGCTGATGCATCTCGCTTGCTCGAGTGGGCGCAAAATCTTCACCGTAAAGGTGATTGGCCTTCAAGTTTGGTGCTGGCGCAAAAATCTTACGACAAAAGTTCTCAGTCACCGGCGATGGTCAGTGCTTTATGGGTGGCTTCACGTTCAGCACATTTCTTAGGTCAGTATGATAAGGCTTTGGATTTGTATAACAAGCTGATCGTGATGGCGAATGGTTCAGATGAGTCCTCTGAAGCTTTATTCCGCTCAAGTTTGATTTACTATCGCAAAAAGGAATTCACAACAGCGGCGGCTTTACTTGAGCGCCTGGTGCAACAAGGTAAAGATCGATATGATTTGAATGCGCAGTATTGGCTAGTGCGCTCGTTGCAATCGTTTAGCAAGGAACGCGCTGATAAAGCTGCTCAAGCCTTGATGGATAAATATCCGTTCTCCTATTACGGATTGCGTTTGCGCGCAGAAACTCAGAATGGAAAGCTGACTTGGCCCGAAGTGACGGATAAGAATCCGGCACTCGCTGATTCGATTTTCTTAGTGGGTACTCAGAAAAAATCTTGGGATCGTTTCCTGTCGTTGTCACAAGCCGGATGGGTGAGTGAAGCGCAAACAGAGTTGAACGATTTGCCAGCAATCAAAGACCCCACATTGAAAGTGGCATTGGCAGAAAAACTTTCGCAACGCGGTCAGTACTTTAATGCGATTCGTTTGGTGAATGACGCTTTAGAAAATGATCCGCGTCTTCGTCAGGAAAAATTTCTTAAGATTGGATACCCTGAAGTATTCACGACTCTGTATAAAAAAGAAGCCGATCGTTATGGTATTGATGTGATCTTGCTCAGAAGTCTGACTCGACAAGAGAGTGGATTTAATATGAAAGCTGTTTCCACATCAAATGCCCTTGGTTTGATGCAAATGATTCCGCCAACCGCGGCAGATACCGCGAAGCGCTTGGGTATGAAAGTCGAAGTGCCCGAAGATATGTTCCGACCTGAAGTAAACATCCCTATGGGTTCTTACTATGTTTCCCAGATGTTAGGCCAGTTCGCGCAGAGCGTGCCTTTTGCGCTCGCAGCATATAACGCAGGACCCTATCGTTTGAAAAAATGGATTGAGGCCCGTCCCGAAATATCTTCAGCGATGACAAGTCCTGTAGCGGCTCCTGAGGGAGAAGTGTGGGTTGATGAATTGCCTTGGAACGAGACTAGTTTCTATGTGAAAGCTATCCTAAGAAATACTCTGCTTTATCAGATGATTGGTAAGGAGTCCTACTCCGTCCAGCCTATCATATGGCAAGACTTGCTTACTAAAAAGGCAAAATAAGTACGTTGTTTTATTGTAAAAGTCCTTCGATTTTTGTAGCCTGAAACCTGTTCGGAGGACTCATGAGGAGACTAGTTACATTAAGTATAGTCCTGGGCCTGCTTTCGGGTTGCGTTCATAAGGAATTGAATGCAAATGGCGAAAAGGCAACAGGGAACGCGGGCAACGAGCCTGCTTCTGAAATCAAAGATATCGGCTCGTTCCGTTTGTCTGATCCTGAGGGTCCCAAGGTCGTAGACCAAGAGTTGGATGTTATCCCTACAGAAATCAACCCACTTGTAGAAAAGTGGATCACGTATTTCCAGGGCCGCGGTCGCGAGCACATGGAAAGATATTTGGCGCGCTCTTCTCGCTATGAAAAGTTGATGAAGAAAGTTTTGCGCGACAACGGTTTGCCTGAAGACATTTTTTATATCGCATTGATTGAGTCTGGTTTCAGTTCTCAAGCTACTTCCCACGCAGCAGCTGTCGGTTACTGGCAGTTCATTCGTGGGACGGGGAAACGTTATGGTTTGGAAATCAACCCATTCGTCGATGAACGTCGTGACCCTGTATTCGCGACTCAAGCAGCAGCTGAATACTTCAAAGGTCTTTATTCCGTATTCGGTTCTTGGTATTTGGCAATGGCTTCCTACAACGTGGGTGAAAACCGTGTAAAACGCGAAGTGATGAATCACTACACGCGTGATTTCTGGGAGCTTGCTCGCAAAAAACGCTTGCCTAAAGAAACGATCAACTACGTACCGAAATTTATTGCTGCTAAGTTGATTGCTAAAGAGCCAGCTAAATACGGTTTTGAAGATATCGATTATCTTCCGCCGATCGAGTTCGATCACATCACTGTGAAACAACCGGTGAACATGCGCCAAATGGCTGAGAAGCTAAATTTGAACTACGAGGATTTCAAAGCGTTGAATCCTAAGTTCAAAGGTGAAGTGGCAATCTTAAAAGGTTCTGAGTTGGTACTTCGTATTCCACCGGGAACAACGGAATTAGCGACAGTTGCTGCTAACGAAGCGGCAGTGACTGATGTTCGTTTCATCGCGGATAGCGGTGATACTCAAACATACAAAATCCGCAAAGGCGATAACTTGAAAACGATCGCTCGTAAGTACAGAACTTCTGTTGCTTACCTTCGCGATCTTAATGACTTGCCAAGGAAATCACGTCTAAAAGTAGGCCGCACGATCTATGTACCAGATCGCACTCCTCTTCGTGACCGTTCTGATCGCAAAAACAATAGCACTGTCGCTGCAAAAACAAATGCAAAGCCATCGCCAGAAAAAGTGTCTGAGACGGCAACAGCAGAGCTTTCTGGTGGGCGCTATTACGTGGTGCAATCAGGTGACTCTTTGTTTTCCATCGCACAAAGATATTCAACATCAGTTGCTGAGCTTCAAAAAGCAAATAACATCAAACGCAAAAGCAAATTGAAGTTGGGCATGAAGCTTAAAATTCCAGGTGGGGACAGCAGTTCCGCCCGGGAGGTAGCCAAAAGCAAGGTACACGTAGTCCGCAAGGGCGACAACCTGACTGACATCGCTGCAAAATACAATGTGTCGGTAAGCCAGCTAAAACAAAAAAACAAGCTGCGCAACCCAGCCTCGTTAATGGTTGGAACAAGAATCCACATCCCAGTAGCTGAGAATAACTAAGCTAAAAACAAAAAGCCCACTCGAAAGAGTGGGTTTTTTGCTTTTTGGCGGCGGTCGCTTTGCTTCCTCCTTGGTTGGGTTATGATTGGTCAGGGTGGTGTTATGACGATCTATACTGTGGGTTATGAGGGGTGTGATATTGATGAGTTTGTTGCGGGGCTTGTTAAGAACAAGATCAAGCGGATCATTGATATTCGTCGGAATCCTGTGAGTCGTAAAAAAGGCTTCTCAAAAAATAAGCTAGCCGCTGAACTTCAAAAAGTTGGGATTGAATACAGTTATTTAGGTAAAGAATTAGGCGTGCCATCCGCCTGGAGAAAAGCCGCGAAAGAACATCTCATCACCCGCAAAAAAATGTTCAACGACTACAAAACAAAAATCCTACCGAAGCACCCCAAACAAGTAGAAGAAGTCATAGAACTCTCAAGCAAAAGAGGACGATCAGCCCTCCTATGCTACGAAAACGAAGCCACCGATTGCCACCGCCACTACTTAACAGAGAAAATAAAAACCAAACTTCCCGAAACCAAAGTAAAAGACATAAACGTCCTCCCAAAAACCAAATCCCTGGGGCTAGCAAAATCCTAAATACTCCATGAAGAAGGAATGGGCGAAGCCTCAGCGACCGAAGACGATATCCCCGAACGAAGCCAACAAGGACTTTATTTTCCTTTTTCCCTTCTAATAAGTCCAAAGACGAAGAACTCGCACGCCCAGATTGATGGGTAGACGTGCTTGCACAAAAGCCGACCTCCGTGGGCGCATGGAGGCGCGCACCCGCCAAAGGCGCCACGGCGAAGCACGACGCTGTGTCGGCGTTATGCAAGCACGTCTACCCAGCAATCTGGGTGTACCGAAACCTACGAATTGTGTGATTTAATCAGAAGAGAAAAAGGAAAAAAAAGTGCCTAGGAATAATCATCATTGATAGCTCCTAGGCGAGGGGAATGAAACCAATCCTTTGTAATAAAAAGACCTTCCATTTTGCACACCTCTAAGTTCCCTTAGGTACTCTGTGACCTTTGGCAGCTGGCTGGCAGTGAAGCCCCTGTAGCTTTGCGCCCTATGGTTTCCCATAGTTTGCCTTGAGGCAAAGGAAGGATCTAAATCCTAACGAGTATAACCCTAGGAACCTCCTTTGAGTTATCTTTAGAATCCAATCGTTCCTGCTCATCATTTTTTAGCGAGGCCTGAACACTGAACCTCGTTTTAATAAACTATTGGACGCTCGTCACTTCGGTGCTTCGTCATGATGGTCGTGGATACGATGTTTCATCACTGTCCTCCTGTAGCTGGCCCCGTAGCATTCACCCGAACAAGTCGAGTCTAACAGGCCCTCGGTTCAACTTTCACAGAATAACTCGATTTTCTTTTCCTACAAAGTGGTGGACATCATTTTCTCAAAACAGTTCGAGAAACGTCTCACGCCGAGAATACTAGAGTGAAAACACGCCGCTATATTTGTTATTGAGGGTACGTCGCGAGAATATTTCGGTGCCTTTTTTCATTTGTGATCGTTGGAATTTTGCAATCATCTGACGGAAAGCACACGTCGGAATCTTCACTTGATCTTAAGTTCATAACAAGAAAATCTGACATAAACAAAAAGAGGATTGGATGATGAAGTGTTGGCTCACGATAGTTTTTGTTAGTTTGTTCGTGAATCTTTCTGCTCCCGCTGCTGTCGTCTTTGATGGTGTTGAGGTTGCGAGATACGAAATTACCGAGAACCACGAGGGGCAAATAGAAGTGCTCAGCAATCACCAGGAAATTGATTTCGGGAAGGTCAGACATAAAGAAACGAAAGTGAAGTTCATCAATTTTATGAACAAAACAGCATACCCCTTAAAGTACAAAGGTGCTGCTTTTGTCGGTGATGGATTTGGATATGCGATGGAGGATTTGGAATTAGCACCAGGGCAGTCGACTTCGATTAAATGCTCCTTCTTTGCAAATCCCGGGAGTTCAGTAGGTCGGAAAAGAGGATATGCCGACATTCACTATTTCCTTGAGCGTGCTGGTTTTAAAGAGACTTTCAGTATCAAGATGAAAGCTCGGGTGACGGAATAATAAAGACACCGGTGCTAAAAAACCGGCGTCTTTATTCAGGGCGAGAATCAGGCTGTACTAATAGCAAACTCTGCCGTAGTAGTACCAGCCCCAGCTGTAGCAGTAACAGTTCCAACCAATTGGTGCCCATTGGTTGAGATAACACCAACCATAATTCGTACAACATTTATTGCCGTAATAGTATTTGGTGTCGGCCTCGTCCTGTCTGGCCATGTCTAATTCTTCTTGTTCTTCAGTCGTACTCATTAAGCCTGATGCTTGTGTTTGGATCGGGAAAAGTGGACGTCCTTCAGGGAGCTGTGATTGCGGAGCCGCATTCGCAGCAAAAGAGAAAGCAAGAGCCAGTGCGACTGTGGTAAGTGCCTTTCTCATATAATCCTCCTTAATCAATGGTTGCAGAAATCATCTTCCGCAAACGGTTCCTGGTGAAATTTGGCCATTGTAGCTGCAATAGCAATAACTGCCGTTCGGAAAGTTCGCAGGCCATGCGCACTGAGTATTTCCAGAACAACAAACGCCAACGCGATCATGATCATCTCGAACATACACAGGTGAAGACACAGAAGCTTGATTTGCAACGGGGAACAAAGGAGTGATGAGCAGAAGAGCAAGGGTGTTCATAAATTGCCTCTTGAAAATGAAACGGCCACAAGTCTATTTTCGCTCAAGCTTTTGTTTCCGCAAGATACTGTGTTGCGGAACATGCGAGCGACTGACTTATGGCCGAGGCAGTTTATTACAAACTATTCGGAAACTAGCGCAAAACTATTTGCAAACGTGACCGCTGATAGAGTTGTTACCACCGTTATAGCATTTGCAAGGAGTGCCAACATTGTAATATGCAGACAACTCACAGAAACCACCGCCATGGCTTTCGTAGCAGCAGTACTTACCTTGAGTTTTGAACAATGTAGCTTCAGCAGCTTGGTCAGCGGCTGTCGCGTAAACTTCAGAAGCTTGTACAACTGGAAGTTCAGGCATAACGATTTCGTTGGCTTGTGCAGTAAAGCAGAAACCCAAAGCGATCAAAGTAGCAGCGAAGAATTTATTCATGAGATCCCCCTCTAAGTGGTTTCCGCTATTCAACAAACAAACGTTGGCGTTTGCAAGTTGTAAAAGCTTAACGGAGAGGGAAACTGGTTACATTTCTTTACGGCAAAATTTCGCGCAGTTTGTCAGCGATCGCCATGAAAGCCTGTGCCTCAGCGCCATTGCTGTTGGCTTCAACGATTGGAATTCCCGCTTCACACGCTAAACCGACAGATGGGTTGAATGGAATTTCCCCAAGCTTTGCAATACCTTTTTGTGCTGCGTAAGTGTCGATCTCTCCCTTAGGGAAGAGCTGCATTTTTTCACCGTTAACAGGGTTGACCATGTAAGCCATATTTTCAACCATTCCTAGAAGAGGAACATTTACGCGTTGAAACATATCGACAGCTTTTTTGACATCAATCAACGCAACGTTCTGTGGAGTGGATACAAGGACTGCACCTGCTACCGGAACTTTTTGCGCCAAAGTCAGCTGGATATCGCCCGTACCTGGAGGCAAATCCACGACAAGATAATCGAGCTCACCCCAGTTTACGTCACGTAGGAATTGGTCCATGGCTTTAAACAACATCGGTCCACGCCATACAACGGCAGAACCTTCTTCGATCAAAAAACCGATCGACATGAGTTTGATGCCGTAGCGGTTGATTGGCTCAAGTTGATTCGTATCGGGGTTGATATTTGGTTTTTGAGCAAGTGAACCCAACATGCGAGGAATGCTCGGGCCATAAATATCGGCATCAAGTAAACCAACTTTTGATTTGCGCCCTAGGGCCATCGCAAGGTTCGTCGCGACCGTAGACTTGCCAACTCCACCCTTGCCTGAGCTAACGGCGATAATATGTTTCACTCCGGGAATGGAAGTTTGTTTTTCGAAGGGATTTGGTGCAGCCATTGTCAGGGACTCCTTGCTAATTTTGAACTGACAACGAATAATAGACTTTACATGAATAGCCAAGATTTTTTGACGTTGAACCTTGTGGGAGCAGGGGCCTTTGTCCTCTGGTACCTAATATCGAGGGGAGGAGCCAAACCTCCTACGCGCCTCGACATGAAAGCCAAGGATACAGCGCCGCCGCTTATCAATCCGGAACCGCCAGTGGCCTCTGCCCAAGAGGTCGGTCCCGTGGCTGCGACTCGCCCTGTGGTGCACCCGGATCTGCAAGGGACTAGACCCAAAAATTTAAACGTCATATTCAGCTATAATTCCCACACTTGGGATGCATACGAAGTTTTAGGGGTGCCAGCGGGGGCATCAATTAAGACAGTGACGGAGGCTTATCAAACGGCGATCCGTCGTTGCGAGAAAGAGTCTATCGAGTTCTTTGAAACAGCTTACAACGCCATTTTGAAGAAGCAATAATTGAAATTAAAGTTTGCTATAGACGCAGGTCAATCCCATTCCAGCTTTGCTACGTTCTAAGTTAAAGCCGGAACGGTCTTTATCCATAATCACGATGTCTTCACCCATTGGAAGGCTGTAATTCGCAAAAACCGATTTTTCAACCTTAAGCACATAGTGATCTTTGGTGTCGACTTTGGCAGTTATTTTGCCGTCGTGGCGTTGAACGGTCCTTGCTCCTTTATTGATATGGCAAAACCGAATTGTCTCCATATCCAGTGCCGAGCCCTGAGGATTTAAAACAAATCCATCGCACTGCTCAAACCACGTCATTTGTGTTGGGCAATCGTCAGCTCCGCCTTTTAAAGTATAGACGCCTTCGCGACCACTCCATAAAGCTCGCGGGCTTGTCGAAGCAAATTCGTTTGCGACCTGCGAACCATATTTTAGAAATGTCAGTCCCAACATGAGACAGCACAAAAGCATGCGCATCGAAGGCCCTCCGAGTTATCCAGTTTCAAAGCAAAGTTTGTGCTCGCTGAAAACCTGTGGTTTTTCTCTGAAGGGCGCTTTCTCAAAGCGAGGCGTCGATGTGACAAACTTGGCCTACAACCAAGTTCATGAAAGGGAAGCCGGGGAAGTCACTCAGTGGGCTTTTGCTGACGCTGGCTCTTTGAAGTCTGGCATTAGTTTTCCGCGGTGGCACATGTAGCAGGTTGCTGCAGGTCCTTTTTTTCCGTCAAAGCCATTTTCTTTAAGCATTTGAGTCAGCTTCATGTGCTCTTTGCCGACTTTGAAACTTTTCTTAGAATCATCTGTGAAGTTTTGAACGTTATGGCATTCGGTGCAGGTCACACCAAGTTCGCGAGAGATGGTTACCATCTCTTCACGAATCTTTTCTTCATTTTTAACGAACTTGGGAACTGACTCCGCAACAGACAGGGAGCCCATAAAGAAAATGGTTGTAAAAAGGATGAAAACCAAATGAGTGCGCTGCATAAAACTAGCATGTCTTAGGACCCGACCCGAGATCAAGAAAGACCCTGTTTTGTTGACTGTATCTAGACCCAAGTGTACGTTCATTGCCTAACCACTCCGAAGCCATCGGAGGAGAAAGTCGAGCCATCATGAGCACTCCCGAAATCAGACCCCTTACCGATTTAGCCACTCTTGTCAGCCTTAGCAAACGTCGTGGATTTGTTTTTCAATCATCTGAAATTTACGGTGGTTTGGGAAGCTGCTGGGACTATGGTCCGCTGGGCTCATTGATGAAGCTAAATGTGAAACGTGCATGGTGGAATGCAATGACTCGCAGACCAGACATCGTGGGTCTTGATGCGGCGATCTTGATGCATCCCCAAGTTTGGAAGGCGTCGGGCCACGTGGATGGTTTCTCAGACCCATTGGTTGACTGTAAGGAGTGTAAAACGCGTTTCCGCGCTGACAACACCGAATCTTACCTTAAAGATAAAAAGTGCCCGAATTGTGGCAGCAAAAACTTGTCTGAAGAACGTAACTTCAATTTGATGTTCAAAACTCACATGGGTCCATTGGAGGACTCTGCAAGTGTTGTGTACTTGCGTCCTGAAACAGCTCAAGGTCACTTTGTGAATTTCTTGAACTGCCAACAATCATCTCGTTACAAAGTACCATTTGGTATTGCGGCGATTGGTAAATCATTCCGTAACGAAATCACTCCGGGTAACTTCATTTTCAGAACTCGCGAATTCGAACAAATGGAAATGCAATATTTCGTTAAACCTGGAACTGACGAAAAATTCTTTGAAGAGTGGAAAGAGCGTCGTTTGGCTTTCTACTCCAAGTACGGTATCAAAAAGGAAAACTTGAAAGTTCACGTTCACGAAAAGCTTGCGCACTATGCGCGTGCTGCGGTTGACGTTGAATACAAATTCCCGATGGGTTTCTCGGAACTTGAAGGTATCCATAACCGTTCTGACTTTGACTTGACTCAACACATGAAGTTCTCCGGTAAAAACTTGGAGTACTTCGATGAAGCGAACAAAGAAAAATTCATCCCGTACGTTATCGAAACAGCTGTGGGTTGTGATCGCTTGTTCCTAGCGTTCATGTGCGATGCTTATCGTGAAGAAGTGACGAAGGACGAAGCGGGTAAAGAAGACGTGCGCGTGGTCATGGGTCTTCACCCTGAAATCGCTCCGTTCAAAGTGGCGATTTTGCCATTGTCGAAAAAAGAAGAGCTTACTTCGATCGCAGATAAATTGCGCGACCAACTGGCTGAAGATTTCGACGTGACATACGACGAAGCAGCTTCCATCGGTAAACGCTACCGTCGCCAAGACGAGATCGGTACTCCGTTCTGCGTAACTATCGACTTTGATACCATCAACGACCAAGCTGTGACTGTCCGTCACCGCGACACGATGGTTCAAGAGCGCATCCCAATGTCTCAGTTAAACGCTTACGTGGCCGGCAAAATTAAAAACTTCTAAAAGGTGCCTGCCGGTTTTTTGCAGAATGCTGCGTCAAAAAAGGGAGTCTTAGGACTCTCTTTTTCATTCTGAACTTCATGTGTCCATTTGCTGTTAGTAATTGATGACAGCGGGAAGTCGCTTTGATAGCTCCCACTCAGTATTTGAACGGGGAGCGACTATGAAAAATCTGATCATCGCAGTTTTGGTGGTTTTTAATCTTTCTTACGCAGGGGCCGACGAAACGGATCTTCCGGTTCCGGGTGATGACGGCGCAGGTACAGTTCAGCCTTTGCCGGAACCTCCACAACAACAACCGGAAAACCCAACACCTCAACCTGTTCCTCCTCCGCCATCAAGTGGTGGTCCGGGTGTCGATACGGATGACCAATTCACAATCGGGGATCGCGCGTTGGGTGTGACGGATGGACTTTTCGTGGTGGGTACGATCGCGAATATTTCCCGCGATGGTAAAATCATCACAATTCGTAACGACTTTAATGGTCAGTTCACTTCCTTGAAATCAAAGTATGTGGGTGTTTGGTTGAACTGTAATAGCAAAGGCTACTGCGTGGGTGGTCAAGGTATGTACCAATACAACCGCGGTCGTAATTACAATCCGATTCACATCGAAGGCGTGTACTCAAATGGCTATTTGTTAGTGCAAGAGGAATTATCCACACGCCGCTATGTCGCGACTTTGAAAGAAGTATTGCGCGCCACAAACTGCGACAGAAAAACGCGCATTTGCAAAGATGAAATGGTTTTGACAGAGCCAGTGGGTGGGCAACCTTATTTTGAAACACGTGTGGTGGACGTTTATGAAGACGGTGTGTACTTGATCAATTCACTAAACGGCGGCAAAGACATTCGCAAGAATGGTGACTTGGTAAAACAAGTGACATGTCATCGCAGCTTATGTGTTGGTCAACAAGTGATGTTCGGTACGATTTTGCGTGCCTATGACAATGGTTTCTTCACGATCCAAGACCCTTACTCTGGTAATTTGACTTTGCGTCCTTACCGCGAGATTCGCTAAGAGGGGCCGTATGAATTTCGAACACGGCACCTAAAATAAGGAGTCGTGTTTATGAAGACGGTATTGCTTGTCCTTACTCTGTTCTTTGGTTTTTCAACTTTCTCCTTGGCGGAAATTCAAGATCTTCCAACACCGGGGGATGAGCTTCCGCAACCACTCCCACCGGATCCAGGTGATCCCGTTCCGCCCCAGCAACCACCGGCACCGACTCCCGCACCAGGCCGAATTAAAATTGGCGATTTCGTTTTATCGGGACCTTTCAAAAGTGGTCAGTACTTTATGGGGATGGTGGTTGACGTATCGAAAGACGGCAGAGTGATCACTGTTCGAGACGATGATGATCAGCAAATTTATAAACGCGAAGCACGCTATATCTCGCGAAAAATGGAAAAAGGTCCCCGCAATATCTGGCCGGGTGACCGTGTATTGACCGGGCCCTTTAAAAATCAACAATACTCCCAAGGAACCGTGCGAGCCGTTTATGAACGCGGACTCTTTATAGTTATCGAAGACACTGATGGACGTTCCTATGTCAGAAACGAACCCCTCGTTGCAAAGCGAATCGATTGCTTTAAAGGCTTTTGCTCGGAGTACGAAGTGCTATCAGCTGGAAATCCTGGAATCATCCGCTCGGTGTTTGATTCGGGAAAATTTATCGTGATGGAGTATCGGGATCGTAAGCTTTACCTGCGCAACTACAGTCAGCTGAGAAAAAGATAAAAAAAGGGAGCTTCTTAAAGCTCCCTTTTTTTCCGAATTTTAAATCAGATTAGTAAAGTAGGATCGGACCTGTTTCGCTAGTGCGATACAAGATACCGTCTACTTGTGAGCCAACAACCGGACCACATTCAAGCAAAACACCTTGAGAAAGAACAACGTCTCTATCAAGCGGGCAAGTGTAATTTGGATTGTACATACCTTTGCGGAAAGAAAGTTGAGCCACGCAAAGATCGCCGTCTGTTTGCTGAATAGAAACGATAGTGCCCACGATTTGTGCGTCTTCTTTATTGCACTCGTTTGCGAAGGCAGAAATGGAAACCATCATAGTCAAAAGAACAGCGAATACTTTCATGGAAATCTCCTTAAATTCGTTAAATAAGATGAACAGAGTTTTAACATAGCGAGGCGAACCGTCGGTGAAGTAAATGCTTCGCGTGTAAAACAGGCAAGAACGTACAAAATTTTGTCACCTAAGTGCTGGTTTTTCTTTAAGTTTCCGGAACCCCGTGGATCGAGCGTTGACCCTTATATTGCGAGGGGCGAAGTGTCGAAATATTTCATTGATATTAGGGGTTTAGCTTGATCTTATCCTAGGTATTCACAAGAAAAATGAAGACAAAGCTGGAAGGAAAACTATGAACCAGAACGTCACACTTGAAAAGCCAAACACTACCAAAGCAGCGATTCCGCAGAAGTTCGTTTACTTCTTCGCAGCCGGGGACTCCGAAGGCAATGCTGGGATGAAAAACATCTTGGGCGGTAAAGGTGCCAACCTTGCGGAAATGACTTCCTTGGGAATTCCGGTTCCTCCAGGATTTACGATTTCTACCGAAATCTGCACGCACTTTTATGAAGAAGGCGGAAAGCTTCCTGAGTGGGTTCGTCCAAAAGTTATTGAAGCCATGCAAAAAGTCGAAGCTAAAATCGGTAAAAAATTCGGTGACGTGAACAATCCATTGCTAGTGTCAGTTCGCTCCGGTGCTCGCGCTTCCATGCCGGGTATGATGGATACCATTTTAAATCTTGGTTTGAATGATCAAACAGTTGAGGGCTTGGCTAAGTCTTCTAACAATCCTCGCTTTGCTTGGGACTCTTATCGTCGTTTCATCCAGATGTACTCAGACGTTGTGATGGGCATGAACTCCTCACTTCTTGAAGTGACTTTGGAAGATATGAAAGAGGAAAAGCACTACAAGCTTGATACAGAATTGACTGTGGATGATTTGAAAGCCCTTGTTAAAAAGTTCAAAGAACTTGTTCACCAAATGACAGGTCAATCGTTCCCGGCAGATCCTTGGGAGCAACTGTGGGGTTCTGTTTCTGCGGTCTTCCGTTCTTGGAACACGCCTCGCGCGATTACTTACCGTGAACTTCACAGCATTCCAGCTGCTTGGGGTACGGCAGTGAACATTCAATCAATGGTCTTCGGTAACATGGGTGATGATTCAGCAACAGGTGTTGCATTCACTCGTAACCCATCGACAGGTGATAAAGCATTCTATGGTGAGTTCTTGATCAATGCTCAAGGTGAAGACGTTGTTGCGGGTATCCGTACTCCACAGCCGATCACTAAAATTGCTGCGGCAGCAACCGGTGTTCAGTCTTTGGAAGAAGCGCTTCCAAAAGCTTACCAACAGCTTGTTGATATTTATAAAAAACTAGAGGGTCACTACCGCGATATGCAAGATATCGAGTTCACAATCGAGCGCTCGACATTGTGGATGCTGCAAACTCGTAACGGAAAACGTACGGCGGCTGCGGCTTTGAAAATTGCTTGCGATATGATCGATGAAAAGTTGATCACGGAAGAAGAAGCTCTGCTTCGTTTGGACCCGTCGTCTTTGGATCAGCTTCTGCATCCAACCTTGGATCCGAAAGCTCAAAAAACACAATTGGCAAAAGGCCTGCCAGCGTCACCAGGTGGCGTGAATGGTCAGATCGTCTTCACATCCGAAGAAGCTGTAGAGTGGAAAGAACAAGGCAAGAAAGTCATCCTAGTTCGCGTTGAAACGTCTCCGGAAGACATCGCGGGTATGGTGGCAGCCCAAGGTATCTTTACAACTCGCGGGGGTATGACGTCTCATGCGGCGGTTGTCGCGCGTGGTATGGGTAAATGCTGCGTAGCTGGTTGTGGTGAGGTCGAAGTCGACTACCGCACTGAAACGATGAAAGTGAAAGGCTACGTTCTTAAAAAAGGCGATGTGATCACTTTGGATGGTTCTACGGGTGAAGTGTTCTTGGGCGAAGTTAAAACGATTGAACCAAAATTGGATCAATACTTTGAGCGCATCATGAAAATCGCAGATCGCACTCGTAAGTTGAAAGTTCGTACGAACGCAGACACTCCGAAGGATGCGCAAACAGCTAAAAATTTCGGCGCTGAAGGTATCGGGCTTTGCCGTACAGAGCACATGTTCTTTGGTGCAGATCGTATCGACGCTGTTCGCGAAATGATCATTGCTGATAACAAAATGGATCGCGAAAAGGCGTTGTCTAAACTCTTGCCAATGCAACGAGATGACTTCTATCAATTATTCAAGATTATGGACGGTTTGCCTGTAACAATCCGTTTGTTGGATCCACCTCTTCATGAATTCGTTCCACACTCTGATGAGGAAACGAAAGAGTTGGCAAAACGTATCGGAACTGACTATGAACGACTTCGTTCCAAAGTAAAAGCTTTGCACGAATTCAACCCGATGTTGGGTCACCGTGGTTGCCGCTTGGCGATTACTTATCCTGAAATCTACATCATGCAAGTTCGCGCCATCGCGGAAGCGGCATGTATGATTTTGAAAGAAGGTTTGAAACTTTCTGCTCCAGAAATCATGATCCCACTTGTGGCGACTGATAAAGAACTAGATATGCTTCGTCACCAAGCAGAGACTGAAGTTAAAAAAGTTCAAAACGAAAAGAACATGAAGTTTGACTATGCGATCGGCACTATGATCGAGCTTCCTCGTGCAGCTCTAACAGCAGATGCTATTGCTGAACACGCAGACTTCTTTAGCTTTGGTACCAACGATTTGACTCAAACGACGTTGGGTCTTTCTCGTGACGACTCAGGCAGATTCTTGGGTTCTTACGTTTCCAGCGGTATCTTAGCAAAAGATCCATTCCAATCTATCGACCAAGTGGGCGTGGGCTCCTTGGTAAAAATGGGAGTCGAGTTGGGTCGTCGCATGAAACCGTCTCTGAAAATTGGGGTGTGCGGTGAGCATGGTGGTGATCCAGAATCTATCGAGTTCTTCCATAAGGCGGGACTGGATTACGTATCTTGTTCTCCATTCCGCGTACCGATCGCAAGACTGGCAGCTGCAAGAGCGGCTCTGCTAACAAAAACCCTTCATTCTTAAAAAGGTTAGGGAGCCTCACAGGCTCCCTAACTTGCTTTTCAATGCGATCGTTTCTTTGAATTAATTCCAGGTTGTCCAGTTGTGAAAGCAGAAAAAAGTCCGATACGCTTTCATGCGAGTTTTGTTGACCCTTCTTTTGGTACTTTCGATCACTCCGTTCGCTGTCGCGGGCGACGAGCAAGCACCTCCGTTATGGGACTGGGGCTTAGGTCTGGGTTATATTCGCTACGCTGATTATCCGTCCTCTGATGAATACTCCGACATAATGATTCCATTTCCGACCTTTCAATATCGTGGCGAATTTTTGCGCGCCGACGACCGTGAAGGGGGGCGTGCTTATCTTTTTAAAACGGACTCATGGTCCTTGGAATTTTCTGGGGGTGGACGATTGCCTTTGGATTCCACCAAAAACTTGGCGCGTGCTGGGATGGAAAACCTGCCGCTGGTTTTAGATGGGGGTCCACAGTTAGTGTATGCAAGCGGCAGGACGTGGGAATTTCAACTGGCTCCCTTTTTATCTGCAGCAGCTGATGGCTCGTACATTCGTCAAAACGGAATGCGCTTTAAAGCTCAATTGATTTATCGTTGGGAAGGGGAGACTCGTGGCCCCTTTGCTTCGCCAATTATAATTTCTGGCACCGCAGCCTTGGAAATGAACGCGGCCACAGATGAATATATGCGCACATATTTTCAGGTTGATCCAACCTATGCGACGGCCACAAGGCCTGCCTACAATGCGGTGTCAGGCTTTTTGAACAACAATCTATCCTATTATCAAAGATTTTCGTCAGGTCGTTTTTCGATGTATATCGGGGGATCGGTTTCTGACTATTCGTGGTCCGCAAATCGCGCAAGCCCTTTGCATAAAACAGATTTAAACGTGGGTTACGGCGTGGGGCTTACATACCAATTCGGTGAATCGGCAAGACCCTCAGTCTCGCCCGAAGACACTCAAGGTGTGATCAATCGCTATCGCAAACTAAGACGGGAACGATTGATTCCTATCGATTAGTGACAAGACTTTAAAACGTTTGCATTATCCCGGCTTACAAGATCCTGGCAGGACTGGGGAATTGTCTGTCCTGTCGCTGTTGCAAACTGCAGGGCGCGGAAAAGCGTTGTGGAGTGATTGTCATCCTTGTCCGTTTGCTGCAAAAGACTTAAATGCTCCATGAGATTGCAACCAACATTTGCTGGCCCGATCTGGTACTTGCGAGAAAGTTCACTGCCCACTTTTGCAGAAAAGAGGTCGGCGAAATCTTCGTTTGCGAAGGTCTCTGACGTTTGTTTGCCAATCAAGCACGCTTTCGCAGAATCAATCGCATTGCTGTATTCAAAAACCGTATGACCCATTTCATGGGCCAGAATAGAGGCGCCCACTTCTGGATAGCGCGTCGAATACCAAGACACCATCACGTAGCCAAAGGCCACCATGTTTTTGTCAGAAATTTCGGAGTCTGGGATTCGCGGGCAAAGGTCTTTCTGGTCGGCCGTGGAACCTGAGATGGAACGTAAAAGAACAACTGAGTATAACGACTGAATGTCGATTTGAGAGAGGTTTGCCGTGTCAGCCTTCATGCGACCAATTTCACTTTTCAAAGAGCGAAGCCAGGCGGTGCTATTCGCAGATGCCGTCGGTGGATAAAGGATTTTGATCTGCTTTACTTTTTCGTAAGCAGGGTCTTGTGGGTTAAGTTGGGCTAGGGCTGTTTCACGAGTTTGCTCTGCCAGGGTTTTATATTTTTCTAATTGGGCTTGCTGTGGATAGAGGTTGATTGATTGGAAATATTTTTCCGAGCAGTTATTTTTCAAATCAGTCTGCAGCTTTTTTTCTAAGTCTTTCTTGATCGTGCCCTTATCATAGATAGCGTACAATTGTGCCGAAGTCAGAGGCTGCTTTTTCATCAACTTCGTAATGATAGAGGCCCCTTCGCCAAAAAGAAAATGATCCAACAGACGAATGGAGCCTGCATAACTCGTGAAGGCTTCAACTTCCTCGATATCCAAAGTTTGTCCGGCTTCAATTTTTGAGCTGATCATAGGGTCAACGGGGTCGGCACCACGAATGACCTCGGCAAATCTTTTTAAAAGTTGATTCACGATCTTGAGTTCAGAACGGGCCGCTTCTTCCATGGAAAGAGTGGGATACATTTCCTGCAAATAGGTCCATTTGCCCATCTGTTGAAAGATCAAGTTCGCGCGATAAAACGGCACTTGAACTAATCGCTTTTGCCAGTAATTCAGAAGCTCGGGTGTGTCTTTGATCTTTTGCATGGAGGAAATAGTTTGAATGATCCGGATTTGATCCTCGGAAAGTTCCGTGTTTTTAAATTGGGCCTCTTGGTTCTGAATGGCTTTCAACCACTGGCGCGACTGCTCTTTGCTGACCGTATTGTATTCAATCAGGGCGGGTTGGATATATTGATCAAAATACGCCTTTTGATCCGCTGTGGGCTTCTTAGCGGCCTCCACGGCCTTAATGATGCTTGGGTACTTATCAAAGATGGGCTGACATAGATCCTTTGCGCAGTCGAACTCAAGAGGGTAGTAAGCCTTATAGACCTCTGCTCGACTCGTTGTAAAATCGCGATCGTCCTTGCTGGATTGAATGGTCCCATCGGCATTGATCGTGGAACCGGGCTTATTGGACCGGGAAGATACCAAAGCGCTTGGAGTTTTTGCTTCTTTACCACTGTCCTGACGGCAGCCCATAAGAACTGCCGGCATCAATAGAGCAATTACTGCAAACTGTCTCATTGTGAGATCTCCCGAAAAAGGTTACACACCTGTCAAAGCTCGAACACTCCAACTAGCGTCCATTGGCGGTGGTGGCGGAGTATCGAATTACTTACATTTCAATGCGATGATGATGCCGAAAAACTAAACAGTGCCGTGTGTTATGGTTCGACAAATAAAGTTACCGATGTTTAATGACGGCGTTATGAGCACAGATTCAATGAAGACCCCGACATACAGAGATTTCCTTTTTGAAGAGTTCAAAAGAAGAAAGCGTAAGAATTCCTCTTACTCTTTGCGGGCCTTTGCGCGAGACCTTGAGTTAAATGCTTCTCGCCTCAGTGAAATCATGAATGGCAAGGTGGGGCTGTCTGACGTTAAAGGCGCAGAGATGGCAGAAAAATTCGGTTTGGTCGAAAAGGACCGCGAATACTTTTTGGACTTAATTCGCGCAGAACATGCTCGCAGCGCAATAGCCAAGAAGGAAGCAAGAGAGCGCGTTCGCATGTACTTGATGGATGAACGCACTTTGACAGATTCTGAATTTAATACCGTTTCGGATTGGCGATGCTTAGCTGTTTTGGAACTATTGAATATTCCTGATATTGAAACGTCGGTTGCAGCTTTCGCAGATCGCTTGGGGCTGCCTCACTATGAAGTCGACGATATTGTGGCTCGATTGGTTGAAAATAAAATGTTGGACACTTCTCAAGAGCGTTGGGTGGCACTTGAAGGGGATTTCACCACTTCAGCAGATGTGTCGTCTCTGGCGATTAAAAACTTTCACCACCAAATGTTGTCGCGCGCGAAAAGATCCATCGAAAAAGACCACGTTGAACACCGCGAATTCTCCTCTGTGATTTTCGCGATGAGTGCTGAGCAGATGAAATATGCCAAGGACCGTTTGCGCGAATTTCGCCGGGCTTTGGTGAAAGAGTTAGAGTCCATGCCCGGCAAGGAAAAGGTATACAGCCTTTCCATGCAACTGTTTGAATTAAAAGGGGACACAGAATGAAAACACTCTCCATCGTTTTGATTATTCTTTTTTCTTTAAATGTCTATGCTGCCAAAGAAGTGCAAAATGGTGGTGGCGGGACGAAAGAGGGTGGAAATTACCAAACATTCGGTTCCGCTCGCATAACGGTTAACAAAGAAGCCTTGGCTTACGCCTCTGTACCAGGTCTTAGCTTGTTGAATGAAAAGCTTTTAGCGATGCCAGTCCCTGACAATGTGAAAGCGGATCTTGCGGCGGCGGTCATTCCATCTTTTGCGCGGAGCTATCATCAAATTACCGAGGACAAATTTGATCCGCAGACTCGCAAGGAACTGACACTGATTTATTCGCAGATATTGCATGTACCTGTTGATCAAGTGGTCATTTTTGCGGTGACTGAACCCACTACAAAACGCACGATGCTTTTGCCGGAGTTTTTCCGCTTAAGCGAAATTGAACAGGCAGCTGTGTTGTTTCATGAGGCCTTGTGGATCGTGAATCAAAAAGCAACCTATCAACAAATTATCTCAATCGAGCAAAGTGCACAGGCTTATTTTACGCCGGGTTCGCTCAAAGAAGATTTGATTCGAATGCTTTATACTTTGGGCAGATTCTTGAATGAACCTATTTTGCCAGTTGTTCCCGCGATTATGTTGGACGCGCGCCCTTCGTCATTGATGCAAGCTGATTGGAGCCCTGTGCGAGTGCCGTTAGAGCAATTTCTGGGTGGGGCAGATGTGATGGCGAAAAATCTTTGTGTGAATTCCGATATAACGGTTTGCTCGGATCCTTTTCCAAGTCCTATTGATTTGCGCGATATCATGCGTTTGCGATCAGCGCAAAATCCAGAGTCTTTCTTTTTCATTGTCATGAGTGATTTTTTTCAAGAGTCCCACATGGTGCGAATCGATATCGAGAACCGACCTAGATTTCCAAATCAAAATGCCATGTACAATTATTATCACGGTTTGCAAATTCAGCTGAGCTTGCCTAGCGCGAAAAATAGCACCTTTAAAATCTTTGATCATAAAGGTGCCTATGTCGGAACTTTACGAATCAACTAATTCGCAAAGTACGTCACCAAAACGGTGAGTGTTAACGTGCTCAGTAAGATTCTGACAGCAAACCCTTTGGAGAATCTTTCTTTCGGATAAATTTCAGATTTCTTGTATTGCATAGATGCCTCCTGATACGCGGATCATAGATCCGGTGTGATCAAGGAGGCCTTAATTTTTCCGACTCCCACATCAAAACTTTGTAAAGACAGGTTCGTTTGAAAGATCTCCTTGCTGCGGCGCAAATAACGCGCAATAGACAAGTTGAGATTTCACCCGGGAAGTTCTGCTTAACTTTTCAGCGTTTAGACTTCTTTTGGTATGCCACAGTTGACATAGTTCTCTTCTGACCCGACAGTTAAATGGCCTTTGGTCTAGGTCTTTGGCAAATCACCTTCTTCTTCGTTGCTCGGTCGTTGCAGTACTGTGTGTACGGCTTCCTCCCTCTCGCCTCGAATAAGCTGATTTGCCAAAGACCTGCTAGACCTTGGGCTTGTATATTTTGAGGGGATGCTGAGGTCTGAAGGCCGAGGCTCATTGTAGCTCAAGAGGGGAATATACCTTGAGAATTAAAAAGATTGAACTCATTGGTTTTAAGTCGTTCAAAGATCGCACGGTGATCCATTTCGATTCCGGTATTACAGGTATCGTGGGACCAAATGGTTGCGGTAAATCTAACATCGTAGACGCCCTTATGTGGGTTATGGGTGACCAGTCTGCGAAGGACCTTCGTGCATCTCAGATGACTGACGTTATCTTTGGTGGTGCTGAAGGGTACGCTCCACTAGGTATGTGTGAAGTGTCGTTGACGCTTGAAAACGACGGTGGCGCATTCCCAGCGAAATACATCAAGCACTCTGAAATCATGGTGACTCGTCGTCTGCACAGAAATGGCGAGGGGGAGTACTTCATCAATAAAGAACCAGCACGTCTCAAAGACTTGCAAGAAATCTTTATGGATACAGGTGCTGGTTCTAAAGGTTTCTCTATCATCGCTCAAGGTATGATCGGTAAGATCATCACTTCGAAACCTGAAGATCGCCGCATGCTTATTGAAGAAGCTGCGGGTATCACTAAGTTCAAAGCTCGTAAAAAAGAGTCTCAACGTAAATTGGTTCAGACGGATCAAAACTTGCTTCGTTTGCAAGACATTGTGGGCGAGTTGAAACGCCAAATCGATTCTTTGCAAAGACAAGCGCAACGTGCGGAACGTTACCGCACTATCAAAAACCAAATCGAAGATTTGGATTTGTGGATTTCGACAGCTCAGTACGTAGAACTGGCTCGCGCGGCTGAAGAAGCTCAAGCGATCTTCAACGAAGCGCAAAGCATGGAAATCGAAGGCGATGCAAACCTTTCGACTCTTCAAGGTCAATTGGAAGTTTTGAAACTTCAAATCCTTGAAAAAGAGAAAATGGTTGAAGAGCACCAAACGCTTCATTTCGACAAACAATCCACAGTTCAGAAAAAAGAAATGGAAATCCAAGAGCTTCGTTTTGAAATCGAACAAGCTCGTCGTAACGAACAAATGACTGGCACGATCTTGCAAGAACAACAGGCGCGCCAAGAATTGCTTGCTCGTGATAAAGCGACGTTGGAAGAACAAATCACTGAGCTGAAAGAAGAAGCTGAAACACTGACAGCGACTTTCACAGAGAAAAATGACATCTTCCAAAACTTCAACTCTCGTATTGGGACTGTTGATGAGGATCTAACGACTAAACGTCGCGAACTGTTCGCCGTGGGCCAATCTGAATCTTCTTTGGATGCTCGTGTAAATTCATTGTCGGCACAAATCGCTGATTTGACAGACCGTCAAGACAACGAACAACAAGTCCTAAATGAACTTCGCGAAAAACAGGTCGAGTTCGAAAATCGCCGTAAGAAAGTGACGAACGAACTTGATAAAGAACGTCAAATGCAATTGGACTTGGCAAGTGACGTGGATTCTTTCGAAGCCAACAAAAAGATCCTGACGGATTCATTGGCAGAGAAAAAGGCCGAAGTTGAATCGTTCAAAGATTCTTTGAACGAAACAGCGTCCCGCTTGTACGGGCTAGAAAACTTGCAGAACAACTTCGAAGGTTTCCAAGAAGGTGTGAAACAAGTGATGTTGTGGCAAAAAACTCGTTCTCAAGAGTTGATGGCGGATGGATCTGTTGTCACTCACTTCCAACCGGTATCTGAGGTTGTTGAAGTTCCGGCTGAGTACGAAGTAGCCATGGAAGCAGCATTGGGCTCACGCCTGCAAATGCTTTTATCTTCTGACGCAAATATCGCAGTCGATGCGGTATCTCATTTGAAGGAACAAAAATCTGGCCGTTCCAGCTTCATGTCTGCGGGCGATCAAACTTTGGCTTACAACCGTTCTGAAGCTCCGATCGGTCAAGAGGGCGTTCAAGCCATTCTTAAAGACGTGGTGAAAGCGGCTGATAAGTTCCAAAATACTGTCACTTATATGTTGGACGGTGTAGCGATCGTTGATTCGATCCGTACGGCTTTGAATCTTCGCGCGACTTACACGGGCTGGACCTTCGTTACTCTTGACGGTGACACTTTGACTGCTGACGGTGTTTTGACAGGTGGTTCTTCAGAATCAGCAGATTCTGGCATGCTGAAACGCCGCCGCGAGATCAAAGAGTTGTCAGAGAAAAAAGACGAATACGCGGGCAAATTGCAATTGGCTCAAATGGCTTTGAAAAAAGTTGAAGAGCAGTTAAACAATGTTGTGAACGATTTTGAAGGTGCTCAAAAACGTAAAATGGATCAAGAGATCAAAGTTACGGAATTGAGAAAAGACCTGGAACGCGCTGAAAATGAAGTGCAAAATGCACAAGCTGCCGTTGAACGCCAAGAACGCGAAGTCAAAAAACTGACAGAGCAGTTGGAAGTTCAAGAGCAAAAACTTGAGGAGTTGAATCAGGCTTTGATTGAAGCTCGCGAGAAGAAAGTTCTTCTTGAAGGCGAAGTAGAGGCTTTGAACTCTGAGTTAAACTCTGTTCGTTTGGGTTTTGACGGTCTTCAAGCGGAAGTAACTGACCTTCAAGTTAGATCAGCTTCTAAAACTCAAGAATACCAAGGTGTATTAAGACAGCTTGAGATGGTTACTAAGTCATTGAATGACCTTGAAGCACAATTGGCTCGCATGAGCGAAGAGGCTGAAGGCTACAACTCTCAAATGACTGAGAGCCAAGTGACTTTGGAAGAAAAGAAAATCGAATTTGAACGTCTCTTGGATGAAGTTGAGCAATTGAAATTGCAAGCAGCTCGTACCAAAGACGAATATGAAGTGATGTCTGAATCCATCCGCGCGATCGAAGAGGAAGCTAGTACTTCTCAACGTCTTCGCAACGAAAGACAGCACAAAATGAATGACTCTCAATTGAAGCTTGAACAAGCTAAGATGAAAGAGCAGTACTTGATCGAATCCATCCGCGAACGTTATATGTTGAACCTTCCGGACGTTATCGAAAAGTACATCAATAAAGAAGGCGACTTCTTGCAAGCTGATGCTCAACTTAAAGATCTTCGTGAAAAATTAGCGAAAATCGGTGAAGTGAACTTGTCAGCGATTGAAGAGTACGAAGAAACAGCTCAACGTTATGAGTTCTTGACGAAACAACACGCAGATTTGACAGAAGCGAAAGAGCAACTTCGTAAAGTTATCGATCGTATCAACAGAATCTGTTCTAAACGTTTCAAGGAAACTTTCGATTTGGTTAACGAACGTTTCACTCGCGTATTCCCAGTGCTATTCGGCGGTGGTGAAGCGTGGTTGGAAATGGTTGAAGAAACTGAAAAGAACGAAGCCGGTATCGAGATCATCGCACGTCCTCCAGGCAAAAAGACTCAAAACGTGTCTTTGATGTCGGGGGGGGAGAAAGCGTTGACTGCGGTAGCGCTGGTATTCTCGATCTTCTTGGTGAAACCATCACCATACTGCTTGCTGGATGAGGTTGATGCGCCACTTGATGACGCCAACGTATTCCGTTTCAACGACTTGGTTCGCGAGATGGCAAAACGCTCTCAAATCATCGTTGTTACCCATAACAAACACACGATGGAAGTTGCTAAGAAACTTTACGGCGTAACTATGCAAGAGCGTGGTGTATCGACGATGGTTTCTGTAGCCCTCAACGATATCAAATAACCCAAAGCGGTGAAAATGGCTCGACTACTTCGTTGTCGGGCCTTGTCCTCGCTCCAGCGTACATTTAGTACGCTTGCGCTGCGGGAAGACCCTCCGCCTTGTATTCGAACCATTTTGACCGCTTTTAGCGTACCGGTTCTTAAAACTAAAAACCCAGGTGGATGACACCTGGGTTTTTTTGTTATTGGGGATATCTTTAGATAAAGATGCCGCCGGAGGCTTCGATTCTTTGGGCGTTGACCCAGCCCATGTCGTCTTGAACTAAGCTGGCTACCAGTTTGCCGATGTCATCCGCTTCACCCACGCGACCCAAGGCTGTTTGAGATGACAGCATGGCATTCATTTCTTTGTTGTCGCGAACGCGGCCTCCGCCGAAGTCGGTGGCGATAGGGCCGGGAGCTACAACGTTGGCTGTGATTTTGCGAGGGCCCAATTCCTTAGCTAAATAACGAGTCCATGTTTCAACCGCACCTTTAAGGGCGCCGTAAGCAGACGAGCCCGGAACGGAGAAGCGAGCAAGGCCGCTGGATACATTTACGATACGGCCGCCATCGTTCATGATGGGCAAAAGTTTTTGGGTCAGGAAGTAAGGACCTTTGAAGTGAATGTTTTGAAGAGAATCAAATACTTCTTCCGTCATCTCTGTGAACGGAACATAGGCGCCAGTTCCGGCATTATTGACGAGGTAGTCAAAGCGGTCGCTGCCGAATTTTGATTTTAAAACATCTTTTATTGAGCTGACAAAAGCTACGAAGTTTTTTGAATTAGATACATCCAACTGAATGGCCGCTGCTTTGCCACCTTTTTTTTCGATCTCGGCAACAACTTTATCTGCTTCGTCCTTTTGGCTGTTGTAGGTCAAGATGACGCCGACACCTTTGTCTGCCATATGTAGAGCTGAGCTTTTTCCAAGTCCGCGGCTTCCGCCTGTGATGATTGCAATTTTCATTTTGAAACTCCTTGTGATGTCTTTAATTTACCCTGTTCATAAAAACGAATAAATAGGCTATAATTAAAAACACTGTTCATGATTATTGAACAATCACAGAGGGAACGATGGATCGTATCGAAAATATGCATATCTTTATGAAGGTCGCCGAATTAGGCAGTTTTACCGGGGCGTCAGAACACCTGAGCCTGCCTAAGGCGACGGTTTCAAATGCGATTCAACAGTTGGAAAATAACTTAGGTACAAGATTGTTTCATCGCACGACCCGTAAGGTGCAGCTGACTCAAGATGGAATGACCTTTTTTGAGCGCTGCCGCGATTTGCTGTCAGATGTAGATGAAGTGGAAAATCTTTTTAAAAAAGATGCCTCTCAAGTGCATGGAAGAATCCGTATTGATATGGGGGCTGCCATGGCTCGCAATGCTGTTGTTCCCAAACTGCCGCAGTTTTTAAAGATGTACCCTGATGTACAAATTGAATTGAGTTGTTCAGACCGCAAAGTTGATTTGGTCCGCGAAGGTTTCGATTGTGTTATTCGTGTCGGTAATTTGGCAGACTCAGGTTTAATTGCTCGGCCCCTTGGAAAGTTTGCCATCGGAAACTACGCAAGTACTGAGTATCTGGAAAAATACGGTCGCCCGAGAAAGCTCGAGGATTTGCAGAATCACTATCTAGTTCATTATGTACAAAGTTGGGGAGGGAAACCCGACGGTTTTGAATACTTTGACGGAGAAAAGTACCGAACCTTGGCGATGAAATCTAAAATCACAGTTAACAATGTCGACTCATATACCGCCGCTTGCTTAGCGGGCTTAGGAATTATTCAAGCGCCCTCTGTGGGGAAAAATGACTTTCTTCATAAAAAGAAAGTGGAAGAGATTCTGCCAAAGCTTCGCGCGGAGGCGATGCCAGTTTCGATTGTGTATCCGCATCGTCGAAACGTTGCAAAGCGCGTTCAAGTATTTATGGATTGGCTAGAAAGCATTCTGAAGGACTATGTAGAGTAGGAAAAACGCGCAGCATATTCTGGGGCCATAGTTCGGGGGCTAACCATAAAACTGAATGAACCGTGCACAGAAGGTTTGCCCGGAAACTCAGCATGCAGTAGCTTCAAAGAAAATCTATTAATAAAAAATCTGTGGGGGATTTTCAATATGGTAGCAGCATTCACGCTGGTAGCGATGATGTTATTTTCTGTTTCTGGTTTCTGTGCTTTCAAAAAAGCGGTTCACGGCGACATCACAATGAAAATGGACGATTCCACGGCACAAGTTAATTTAGAAGAGTCTGCCGTAGCAGTGAAGATGGGACAACGCTTGGCTGTTTTTCGTAAAGAGTGCGCGGGTGGCAGATTTGCTGTGTGCACGAAAGATCGCGTAGGCTTTGCCAAGATCTCAAGAATTCATGATAAAAAATATGCCGAGGTGACGATGGATAAAAATGTCTATTTCGAGCCGGGCTACGTCGTAGAAAATGAGAAATAAAGGTCCAGATCTATTTTGACCTTAGGGCAGCATCTCTTGCGTTCAATCAATCACGACCACTATTCTTGAGCAGTGACATTGTTTTGAAAGGTGACTGATGCTGTTTCGCTATCTAGTAGCTAGCTTAATTCTTACGCCGTCCTTCGCGACCGCGACCGCTCCTATCAAGCAAATTCAAGTTGTCACTTATGAGCTTTCTCCTTTCATCAAGGAGGACCTTCCTGATGGTGGCCCGGCCATCTCCGCACTCCGAAAACTTTTCCTGAAGCAAGGATACGAACTGAAGGTCAGTTTTGCGCCGGTAGTCCGAGCGAAAAAACAGGCGGTGGAAAGACCTGAAGTGGTTGCGTTCTTTCCGTCAGAATCTGAAAACGTTCCGAAGGATTTTATTCTGTCCCGCACGCTTCATAAGAGCCCTTGGGTCATGGCAGAAAGTAAAGAACATCCCGTTTCGTGGAAAAACTATTCGGACTTAACGAAATACAAAATCGGCAATGTGGTGGGCTATGAGCTTGCCGGTGTTTTGAAACCTCTTCAGGAAAAAAAGCTTCTGAATATCGAAGAGACCAATAGCGATGAGCAAAACTTGATGAAGGTGGCAAAAAATCGAATTGATTTAGCCTTCATTGATACCACGGTATTTCGTAAGCTTATGCAAACCAGTGATAAGCTAGAGCCGTACAAAGACAAACTACAATTGAACCCCAGGCCTTTGCAGGTCTATCAATATGCGATCGCATTTAGAAACAATCCTGAAGGGAAAGAAGTTCTGCGCTCTTTCAATGCTTCGTTTTCTGAGTCTGAGTTTTTGGCGAGTGTGGAGTCCTATCTAAAAAAGCACAAGGCTTTGTTGCCTTAAAATAAACACCATCGACTTTCAAAATCGTCTTTGGTTTCCATAAATTCGAATGATAGCATTTAAATATCTCCCTTTTAAATATTTAAAGGACGGCGTTGTGGAGTTGAATTATCTGCGTGCTTTTTACGAAGTGGCTAAGGTTGGTAAGTTTTCAGAAGCAGCTTTTCGAATGAATATCAGCCAAAGTGCTTTAAGTCGTTCGGTTTCTTTACTGGAGGAATCCGAGGGAGTCGTTCTGTTCGACCGTTCTAAAAGCGGCGTAGTGCTGACGGCAAAAGGACAGCAAGTCTTTCATTTGTGTGAAGATCTGTTCCGAACTGAAAAAGCCATCGAGAACCTATGTCGTGAGGTTCAGGAAAAGTGCGAAGGCCCTCTGCGTTTTGCAGCCACAGATAATGTTATTAACGATTTCCTAGTTCATCCCGTGCACAGCTTTCGCAGAAAATTTCCTAAGGTGGTCCCAAGTATCACTTCGGGTTCTCCGGACGAGATCATTAACGGTTTAAATAGTTCAGAAAATGAATTTGCGCTGTGCTTTGCGAAAGTGGCGATTCCCAATATCGAGTACCGTCCCCTGCGTGCCGAGAGGATGGCGCTGGTATGTAAGCCTGATATTTGGAAAGAGTGTAAATCATCCAGCAACGATAAGACTCTTAAGAAAGTGTTGGAAAAATACGGTTACCTCTGTTCCATCGGCGCATTGTTGGAATCTCGCCCGAAGCGAGTGATTCAAGAGTTGTTCGGTGAAACACCACAGATTGGTCTTGAGACAAACAGTCAAGAAGCGCAAAAACGTTTCTGTCTTGCGGGGGAGGGGCTTGCTTACCTAACTCGCTTTATGGTGAAAGACGAAATTGAAAGCGGAGAATTGTTCGAAGTCCCAGTCGAGTTCCCGCATGAATTCAAGCTTTGGTTTGCACAGAAAAAAGGTCGCCAATTATCTTTGGCAGCTCGCACTTTCATCGAGCACTTAACAGCGGAGATCAGCAAGCAGTAAAAAAGGTGACCTGTCCGTAAGTGTCACCTGTAAATCTCCTTTACACCCTAAGTGTCCTTAAAGTGTCCTTAGTTGTTATGAGGGTGGTGGGCTTCTTGCTCCTCACACTCCCGATATGAAAAGTTCTGTGATTTTATCCAGATTTATTTTGGGCTCTTTGCTATGCCTGGCGGTCAGTCAGGCCCATGCCTATAAGTATGTTTGTAGCCATGTTTTTGAGACTAAATACGATAGCGATGCGAATCTGGCTCCGCAGTCTGAGGCTTATGCTAAATTTATCAGCCAACATGTGAATTCCAAAAGCGTTTTGGAAGCGATGGCTCGCTATCAAAAGCTGATGGGCTTTGAAACGATCGATCAAAAAGGTCAGTCCCTGGATCTTGTAAAGGTGAAATTTGCGAAGCTTTCTCCAGAGCAAAAGCGGGAAATGATGAACCTTGTCCATGATATTTATAATGACGTAAAGCTTTTGAAGTACTCTAAAGAAGGACCTGTAAAATTCTTTAAACGCCATTTGGATGTGATGGTTTCTGAATATTCCAATGTGCGCAGCTGGTTTAAATACATGATGATTGATCGTCAGGCTTCTTTGGAAAAGACCCTCGACATGTATTTCAAACACATTTCTGAATTAACCAATTCACCGATCGCCTTGGAAGGCGCAGATGTGTTGTTAACAGGAATGCGCTTGCAGGAAAAGTTCCTGGTTCAAGATAAACTGCAAGGTCCCATCGTTTTGTACGGAAGCTTTGCTAACGGCAAAGCTTACGAAAAAACCAGTGATTTAGATTTCGCGGTGATGGATGCAAAATTAGAAACGGCCATTCGTGAATTTGACACTCAAAAAATGTTAGAAGAATTTCAGTTCTCTGATGCGCAGGCGCATGTGATTAAACCTAAAGACGCTTTGGGCTTGGGATATTTAAATCCGGTAGTTATTACCGTGAAAGAGAAGATCATCGAAGTGCGAGTCTATGGCAGCAGCTCCGAGAAAGATCATCAAAAAGGCAAAGTTCCTTTCGACGTTTATTATTTCTAAATGATTCCCGGAAAATTCTAAAACAAGCAAAGCCCCACAAAGTGTCCGATGCCGTGTGAGGCTTTGCATGTCTTATGGACTCTGGCACCACGGTATTGGAGTTTCGAGCCCAAATTTTAAGATAAAGAAAAAGCTTCGCTCCGGAGGAATGGAGCGAAGCTTTATTGGGAGGGGTCTACTTCACGTATTCAATCAGTGCATCGTCAGCGAAGCGGACCTTTTTAAGGTTTTGAAACGAATCTTCAGCGTGACGATATCCCAAAGTCACAGTGGCGACAGATTTCCATCGGGTGCCTTCCAGCTTTAAGATACGGTCATAGTCTGAAGCACTGAAGCCTTCCATAGGAGTTGCATCAATTTTGAGAAGGGCTGCAGTTTCTAGTAGGAAGCCCATGGCGATATAAGCTTGGCGTTGAGACCAAACTCTGATTTTTTCCTCCGGGGCCTTCACTAGGTTTGTAATCATCATATCTTTATATCCTTGCAGAGCCTCTGCAGGAATACCGCGTACTTCGACGATACGGTCGATGTACTTTTGCACAAAAGCTTCATCCATCGTGTCTTTATAAAGAAATACGATCTGATGGCTGGCATCTGTGATTTGCGTTTGGTTCCATGAAACAGGTTTAAGCTCCTCACGAACCTTTGGGTTTTCGATCACTAGGAATTTCCAAGGCTGCACACCATAAGAAGAAGGTGCGAGTTTCAAGGACTCCAACAAGGTTTTCATGTCTTGTTCAGAAATCTTTTTAGTAGGGTCAAATTTCTTAACCGCATAACGCCACTCTAATGCTTCTTGGATCTGTTTATTTGCCATTTCTCGGACTCCTTCTTAATTGTGACCAATACAAGCACAATATGAACCTGTTCGATTTTAAATGCAACAGATAAACGCACATTTAAAGCGAATGGCCCTCAAATGTATGAAAATACGCATGTTTCGGGGGTCTGAAGTGCTTCCCGTTGTTTCTTTTTGCGTCATACGATATAATGATCTCATGCTTGATCAAAGATTTTCAGTATCAGTACATATTATGACCGTCCTTAGCTACCACCACGGAGAGCTGATGACGTCGGATGTATTAGCATCAAGTATTCGTACCAATCCCACCGTCATTCGCCGCTTGCTTGCGAAACTAGTTGAAGCAGGTTTAGTGGAAAGCTTTAAAGGTAAGACGGGTGGAGTGCGTTTGAATTGTCAGCGCAAAGACATCACCTTGAAAGACATCTATATGGCGGTTTCAGGAAAACCGTTGTTGAATAATCCAGATAAAGAGCCACTTAAGCAGTGTGCAGTTTCATGCGCGATGAAAAAAATCATGTGCGATGTGACGTCAGGGCTTGAGAATCACTCGATGTCTTATCTTGCGAAAATCAAACTCGCAGATCTTACGGAAAAAGTTTAACCCTTCGTGAGTAACGAATCTCCTGAGAAAAATGAAATCGAAAGACTTCACAAAGAGGCCTGTGCTCGAGGGGAATTATTTTACATTGATCCAAAAACTGGCTATCAAGTGTTCACTGAATTGAATCATCTTAAAAGAGGACGCTGCTGCAATTCGGGCTGTCGTCACTGCCCTTACAAAGAACAAAAGACACATAATAAGTAATATGTTCTGCTCACTAACACGAGCCCCTCAGAACACAAAAACGCTCCAGAAATATTCAGACGTGAAACACATATCTCAGAAAACGTTCATAAATATTTGAAACGAATGAACTGTTGGGAGTCTCACGTACCTGGACGAACGTGAACAAATATTAAACGAAAACCCGAACAATAGTACCCTGGACCACATCTGGTGGAATACAATTTGACGTTTTTACCTCAATAAAGGTCGGGATTTCTACAAATGATACACCCACTCAGATTTAGTCCCTGCTAAGCTTTTAGCTGCAGTGGGGTGTGTTTGTTATGTCGTTCAATTATGAAAAACACAAAGGTCACGACGGTGGTGGTGACAGCTTCTGGACATCATATTCAGACTTATTCTTAGGATTAAGTACGATCTTTCTACTTCTATATGTTGTAGCAAGTTTACGAACTGGAACTGATGCTCTGAGAGGGCAGATCGAAAATCAAAAGCTATCGATGCAAGTCGAAGAACTTCAACATCAACTCAATATGTATGAGTCGGTGAAGAATGACTATATAGCTAATCAAGCGCCTAAAGATGAGGCGCAAGAATATCAAGAGCTTATGGATAAGCTGACGCTTCTTCAGGAAGATGCTAAGAGCGAGAAAGATAAACTCGTTCAGCAAGCTTTGGAGAACGACAAAAAAGCCAAAGCACTTAATAAGTATCAACAGATGGTTCGTAACGTGATGAATGCCAATAAAATGGCTAAAGCAAAAATCATCAATCGTGATGACTTGATCAAAGATCAAGACGTGACGATCGATGATCAAGAAAATCAAATCACGGATTTGAACAAAGACATCGCGCAAAAGAAACAGTTGATTGCTCAGGGGGAGCAGCAGATCGCTGCAGCTGAAGATAAACTGCAAAAGCGTCAAGCGGAGTTGAAGTGGGCTTATAAAGCCAACAAAATGAACAAAGCTAAGTACGAAAAGCAAATGGCAGCGGCACAAGCTGAAGCCAATAGTAAAATTTCGCATTTAAGCAATGTAAATGCTCAGTACACAGCGCAGTTGCAACAGGCAAATGCGCAATTGGGTCAAACTCAAAGCGATCTTAATAAAACTAAAGGTTTGCTAGCTCAGAAAGAAGGCGAAGCCCGCGGTCTTCAAGGACAGCTCGGCGAAGTTAAAGGCCAACTTGGTGCTGTTAACAGTGAATTGATGAATACTAAAGGAGCCTTGGCTGCAACAAGTGGACAACTTGAAGCAACAAAAGGCGAACTCGGTCAGACAAAAGGTCAATTGGGTCAGCTTCAAGGGCAAGTGGGTAACCTTAAAGGTGAACTCGGTAACTTGAAAGGGAAGCTGGGCGAAACCGAAGGTCAATTGGCGGCGGCTCGTGCCGAGATCGAAGCTCGTAAATCGGTTGCCAATGAGATCAGTAAAGGTTTTGCGAAAGCAGGTATCAAAGCTGAGATCGATGGCCAGACGGGTGATGTGGTCTTGGATTTCGGTCAACAGTACTTCGATAATGACTCAGATAAATTGAAACGTGAAATGAAGGGTGTCATTGAAAAAGCGATGCCAATCTATTCTCGTTCATTGTTCGGAAATCCTAAAATCTCAGACAAAGTTTCTGCGGTTGAGATCGTGGGTTTCGCGTCTCCGACTTACCAAGGTCGTTTCATCGATCCTAAGAGTAATAAGCCAGGGGATAAAGAAGCATTGAAGTATAACATGGACCTTTCATACCGTCGTGCAAAGTCGATCTTCAACTATATGTTGGATGAAGACAATGTGCGGTTCGAACATCAAAAACAGTTGATGGGTTTAATGAAGGTCTCAGGACGAAGCTTCCTGGAAGTCATGAAGGTTCAGAACCGTGGCGTTGCTACGGCGGCTGAATTCTGTAAGCAAAATGACTGTAAAAAAGCTCAGCGGGTTATTATCCGTTTCTCTATGGATCAAAAGAAATAAAAGGGGTGGGACGTGAATAAGGCTGCAATAGCTCAATATTTTATCATTGGTTTGCCATATGCGATGGCAGCGGTGTTTGTGGTAGGAATGTTCCTGCGCGGCGTGATCTACTTTACAGTTCGTCGTCATGAATGGTTCGCGGTTGAATTTGAAAAACGCGTGAATCGTTATATGCATGCAGAAGTTCCAGGCAAAGTGAAAGACGTTTCTTTCTATGTGCTTGCGAAACGTATGCTTGAAAGAACTTATTACGAAACTTTCGAAGTTCGCGATCGTATGAAGCGTCGTAAGCCAGACTCTGTGATGTCTTTGAGCGATCGTATTTTCTTAATCCGCCAGGGTTGTGCTTGGTTGGTTAAAGATATCTTGAAGCAGTTGAAGTTCTTGAAATGGACGGAAGAAAATCCAAAGCTTATTAATATCACTAAAGCGACTTTCGCCCATAATCCATGCTTCAACCGTGTATTCGGTATTTTGCCGATGGCGGGAGTGAATGATTTAATTAGCCTTTTGCCTGGGTTATTCGTCATCGGTGGTATCCTCGGGACTTTCATCGGTATCGCGGGCGGTCTTCAAGAGCTTGGTACGATGAATATGCAGGACCTTGAGGGAACTAAGAACATTATGGATCGCTTCCTTCACGAGATTTCCTTTGCGATGGGAACTTCTATCGCAGGTATCGTGTTTTCATTGCTTTCACATATTACAAATACGATGTTCAGCCCAGACCGGTCTTACGTCGCGATGGTAGATCGTTTCGAAAGTGCCCTTGATCAATTGTGGTACCGTGCCGATAACAACAATTATCCGGATCACGATAAACCATTTGATGAACACCGTGATGCAGTGGAAGCTTTGGCAGAAGATGCTTTGAATAAAGAAATCGCCAAGGCTCCAGCAGTAGCGCGGGGTGCTTAGTCTCTAAGAATGAAGGGACTTAGCCAGGGAGCCAGGTTAAGTTGACGAAGTTTACAGTAACCATCCACCGAAAAGATCAAGCAATCACCAAAGAGGTGATGAAGGATTCTTTTACGATTGGTCGGTCCCTTGATTGTGATCTCTCTCTGAATGACACGCATGTCAGCCGTGTCCATCTAGTAGTCAGTCGCCGTTGGAATCAAATCTTTATCGAAGATAAAAACTCCTCCAACGGCACTTTCCTCAATTCCAATAAAATGGTGCAAGGCACTCCGGTCAACGTGACCAGCAACGATAAAATCCAGCTGGGTCGTTCTGAATTTATCTTAGTCTTTGATCTTGAAACTGACGAAGTCCAACCTCCAATGCCTGAGCTTGAGCCAGAACCGGAACCTATAGTGCCGGTTGTGCCGCAAGCTAAGTCCGTTATGAAATCCCCTAAGGGGGACGTGATTGACCTTGAAAAAACAGGTCATGAAGACACGATTGCGATGCCTGCCCCGAGCATGGCTCCTTTCCAAGCCGAAAAAATCCTGCATGATGCGAAACGTGCCGCGGCTCAAATCGTCCTCGAAGGCGAAAAACAGGCCGAGAAGCGCACGCAAGCTATCTATCAAAAAGCTCGGGATGCCCAAGCTCAGGCCGAGATCTTCCATCAAACACGAATTGCAGAAGCCCACAAAGAGGCGGATGCGATCCTTGCCGATTACCAGCGCCAAGGTCATCAGCTTTTGCATGATGCCCGTAACATGGCTCAAGAGCTTCGTGAAGAGGTTGACGTCTATGTTCAATCTCTGCGCCAAAAAGCTAAAAGGGATGCGGAAGACATTATTTCCGAGGCGACCCTGCAGGCGGAAAAAATGAAGACTGAAGCTTTAGAGCAAGCTCGTCTAACCGCTCAAAACGAAAATGCGGCGACAATTAGAGACGCCAAAGACGAAGCGGTTCGCATTATAGAATTTTCGCGCATGCAAGCTCAGCAGACTCATGAGCAGTTGGTGACCACGAAGGACGAACTTCTTAAGAACTCAAGTGCACTTGCTGTCATCAAAGAAGATCTAGAGACTGCTCGTGCGGCCTTGGCCAAAACTTTGGCTGATACTTCAGAGCTTAGAGAAACGTCCGAAGCCGAATACGCTAAACGTAAAGAAGCGGCCGAGAGCGAATATCGCCAGTTGAAAGAGTATTCCGAAAGAGAACTCAGAGAGCGCAAAGAAGCGGCTGAAAACGAATATCAAGAACGCAAAGAAACTGCTGAACGCCAGTATAAAGAAATGCGTGAAAAGGCAGAAAAAGAATTGCGGGAGCTTGAAGAAAACATCGACGTTGATAAACGTTCATTGGCTTCTTTGAAAGCGGCCATTGACGAACATACGAAGCGCAGTTTCGCGACCGAAGAAGCCCTTAAAAAGCTTCAACAGCGTCAAGCGGCGATGCAAATCGAAGTCTCCGATGTAGAGAACAAGAAAAATCATCTCTTCAAGGAATTTGATGCGCAAAAGATTTTCCTTAACGAGAAATTGGAAAAAGAAAAATCCCAGATGGCTCGCAGTGAAGAAGAGCGTTTGGAAGAGATGCGCCTTGATATGTCTAAACGCCTTGCCAAAATGGAACAGGACTTGGTCGAAGACATCATGAATAAAAAAGCCGGCATGATTCGCGATATCCACGTCGCTGTCGAAAAAGAAGTCGTGCAAGTTCTTGAAGTGGGCGAGTGGAATAAAGTTAAGCAGAAAGTCCAAGAGCAAATCACTGAGGTGGTGGAGGGCCGAGTGTCTTCGATCTCACAAAGTGCGGCGACTCAGGCCAAACCCGCTGACCTGGTTAAGAAACGTAAAAACGACAAAGTTAAATGGATTTCTTCAGGCGTGGCCATCGGTATCTTTAGTATGGTAGCAGGCGAGATCATATGGGATCGCGTGCGCCAAGACTCGAATCCATTAGGCACTCGTGCGCAACAGGAAGCTCAAGCTAGAGCAGCTGATCTGGAACGTCGTAAATTCAATCCTCCGCAAACGGAAGATATGAAAGACACGTATACCGATGCGGTTATTTACACCCGTGGTTTCACGGCGTTGTATACAGACAACGAATTCCAACAAAAATTTTATAAAGCAGCTTCTCAGTACTTGCTAAAAACATGGCGTATTGACGAAGACAAATCGTTGCAGGTTCTTGCCGCGGCGAACGCATTGGTTAAAGAACTTCAAGAGCGCAGAAATAAGATCCATCCAGATTTCATCAAGGACGGTATCGATAAAATGCGCGCCTTTGAGAAAGAAAACACGACTCGCATGAAAGACATGTTGGGCTCTGAAGTGCGTTTGGAATCGTTCCGTCGTTTTGAAAAGACCTTCTACAAAGAACAAGCCGACCTTCGCGGCATGGCTCAACAACAATAAACCTTACCCTGCGTGACAGTCTATCCCGAGGCAGCTGCCCAGGTACCAGCACTTCGCGACACGCCATCCGGGCTCAGCCGTGGCTCGCCTGCGGCGAGTGCGCGCCATCGTGGCGCCCACGGAGGTCGCTGCTTGCAGGTACCTGGTCAGCTGTCTCGGGATAGCCTGACGAGGGATTCGGTTTGTTAACCTTGAATCGTTGTTGGGCGAATTGAGATGGGGGGGGGAGATCGTAGCTTTAGGTTATTGGTTTTCGTTTAAGTAGTTTATGATGCCTGTGCTTAAGGTGTTGAAGACGGTTTTATATTTGGCGGAGCTTTTTAGGTTTTCGTGCATGGCCATCCATAAACCTAGCTTGGGGCCGATTTCTTTTTGTAGAATGCGGACCAGGTTTGAATCTTTGGCTGCTATTTTTGTTTGGCACATGCCTATTCCAAAACCGCTTCTTATTGCTGACAACTGAACTAAATCATTGTCCGTTCTTAAAGCAAAATCATCTCTTTCGATATTACCTATTTTGGATTTGAAGCTGCGAATGAAATCTGTCTCGACATCGAATCCGATAAGAGCATGCTTCTTAAGATCGGCCTGGTTAAGAGGCGTTCCAAATTTTTTAAGATAAGATTTATGAGCAAACCATCCTAATTCGGTCTCTCCTAATTTTCTGACAATCAGGGCTTGTTGGGTGGGTTTAAACATTCTGATAGCTATGTCGGCTTCTCGGTCCAACAGGTTTTTAGCCGTGTTTGAAGCCACAAGCTCGATGTTTAATCCCGCGTGTTCGGATCTCAGGTTTGCAAGAATTTTTGGTAATACCTCAACGCTAAGGACGTCGCTGGCGGTGATTCTTACCGTGCCTTTTATTGAGTCACTATACTCTGCAATTTCTCGGGCCATTGCCACAGCATTCGACGCTATGGATTCAGCATAAGGTATTAGCCTTTTTCCAGCATCCGTTAGCATGAAACCGCTCGGGGAGCGTGTGAATAAGGACGTGCCCAAGCCCTGTTCCAGTAAATCCATGTGTCGACCTACTGTAGGTTGCGCAATTCCTAAGGACCTAGCTGCTCCAGAGAGGGATTTTTCGCGGGCGACTGCCAAAAATGATTTAAATAGATCCCAGCTGATATTGTTCATATTCATTATTGTATATCAGATATACGAAGATATGCAATTTTCTATAATGCGGATTTGGACGATACTGATCTTATGGAGGCACATATGAAAAAAAAAACGGCTTTAGTGTTAGGTGTATCGGGAGGTATCGGTGGAGAGATTGCAAAGGCGCTTATCGCCGATGGTTGGGTGGTAAAAGGTCTTGTAAGGAAAGAAAACGAAAAACTTGCTGAAAGAGTCGAGTTTATCATAGGAGATGCATTAAATGCCGCCGACGTGCTGAATGCGGCAAAGGGAGTGGACGCTATTATTCACGCTGTAAATCCTCCAGGTTACAAAAACTGGAGCCAACTGGTTTTGCCGATGATTGATAATACGATCGCAGCCGCCAAAGCCACGGGTGCAAGGATAGTGTTGCCAGGGACCATTTATAATTTTGGCCATAAGGCCCCTTCAAATATTACAGAAACAACTCCTCAAGAACCTACGACTAGAAAGGGGCAAATCCGCAAAGAGCTAGAAAATCGACTTTTTGAAGCCTCCAGACACGGAGTCAGGGTTTTGATTGTCAGATGTGGTGATTTCTTTGGACCGAAACCTGGAAACAACTGGTTTTCACAAGGGATGATTACACCAAACCAACCTGTCACAAAGATAGCCAATCCGTCGAAAAGCGGGGTGGGACATTCATGGGCTTACCTCCCGGATGCGGCGAATACTGTGGTTGAACTTTTAAATCAAGGCAGTCGATTGCAGGCGTTTGAAGTTTTCAACTTTGGTGGTACTTGGGATCATGATGGAATGCAGATGGCGCTGGCCATTAATCAGAATCTGCAAAAACCCGCAGTTATAAAACCAGCCCCATGGTTCCTATTTAAACTGTTGTCGCCCTTTGTGGTTGTGTTTCGCGAGCTGCTGGAGATGAAATACCTTTGGACCAAGCCCTATAAGTTGGATAACTCCAAGCTGATTGGCTTTTTGGGGCATGAGCCTAAAACTCCTTTAGTTGAAGCCGTCCACGATACTCTGGTGGGACTGGGATGTTTGCCGGCGGAACGTAGTGCCCAAGGCCGCCCGGTAGGGTAGTGCGTTATGAAGTGACGCTCGGGGCCAACTCCTCGGGTGTTCACTCTGGTGCAATAATAAGTTAGAAGTGCGGGATCAGACAGAGGAGCAACTATGTCACCAGGACATGAGCAACAAATCGAACTTCTTTTCGGGCTCGCGGCCCTTCTTTTAACGGTTATCTTTGGCGCGATCTTTTTTAGCTTTTGGAAGCGCATTCGTTCTGAACAAAAAGCGCAAACAAACAAAGAACTTACTCATGAAGTAAAACGTGAAATGCCAACGATGGCGGTCGAAGAGCCCGTGATCGCGCATATCGATTCTTCAGGACACGTTGTTTCTGATTTGCCATCAGTGGACTTGGCGGATGCTCTTCGAAAAACAGAGGAAAATCTGTTCGGCCGAATTCGCAGTCTGTTTAAATCTGGCGACAGCAACCAACACTTGGATGATATCGAAGAAATTCTCTACACAAGCGATCTAGGCCCTATCACCGTTCAACGGTTAATGGCTGCTTTACAGGATAAATTGTCTCGTAAAGAGCGAGCTGACTACGACACTGTTCGCGACGCTTTGAAAGAAGAAATCAAAAACATCTTTGCGGGTTCTCATTCGTCAGCTCCCACTTCTGGGATCTTGTCTAAAATTAACTTCGCGACGACAGGACCTACGGTTTTGATGATCGTCGGAGTGAATGGCGCCGGCAAAACAACTTCGATCGGTAAAATCTCGGCTCAACTTGCAGCTGAAGGTAAAAAGGTTTTGGTGGCGGCAGGAGATACATTCCGCGCGGCAGCCGGTGGTCAGTTGAAAGTTTGGACGGATCGCGCTCAGGTTGAGATCTTCTCTCCAGAAGGAGTGACAGATCCAAGTGCCGTAGCATTTGATGCTGTGGCTAAAGGTAAAGCGCAAAACTATGACATCGTAATTGTTGATACTGCAGGTCGTTTGCACACTCAGGCAAACCTTATGGAAGAGATCAAAAAAATGAAACGTGTGATGACCAAGGTGATCCCTGAGGCTCCACACGAAACATTGATCGTTCTGGATGCGAACTCGGGTCAAAATGCGTTGATGCAAGCTAAGGAATTCCATAATGCTTTAGAACTTACGGGCGCAGTCCTGACTAAAATGGACGGCACAGCCAAAGGCGGCGTTGCCGTAGGACTTGCTCAAGAACTGCAAATTCCAATTAAATTGATTGGTGTGGGTGAGCGTATCCAAGACTTGCGCACGTTCTCGGCGCAAGAGTTTGTTGATTCTTTATTCCAATCACACGTCTGATTTGATCGAGTCTGACATTCTCTGAATTTCGTCAGACTCGTAAATAAACTGTCCTTCATTAAAATTCATGATCGCCAGAGCCATTGCCTTAGCAACATCTTTTGCAGCAATGGCTTTGTACTTTTTAAGAGGTCCCACCATAAAAGTATTAATGATTGGACTTAGCTTTTGCGCGATCACTTCACCGGTGCGGTGCTCTTTGCGATTTCCCGTCAGTAAAGAAGGGCGGAAGATTTCAATTTGGGGGATAGCAAGCTTACGCAGATCCCTTTCCATTTCGCCTTTAACCCGATTATAGAAAACAGATGATTCGGGATTAGCACCCATTGCTGAAATCACCATGAATTTTTGGGCGCCCACTTTTTCGGCGACCTTGGCGAATTCAATCACATAGTCGTAATCGACCTTACGAAAGGCTTCCTGAGAGCCGGCCACCTTGATGGTCGTACCTAGGCAGCAAACGAAAGTGTGGGCCTTCAGCGAGCTGCCATAGTGTTGTAGCTTATCAAAGTCTAAAAGGATGTTTTCGATTTTAGCTGGGAAGCGTCCCAGAGGTTTACGGCTTAATACCGTCACGTGGCCGACGTGTTCAAGGGCCGACAAAAGCAAAAGGAGCTCGTTCCCCACGAGCCCCGTTGCGCCTGTCATGCAGATGTCAGTTGGGAAATTCATCCCTAGTAGATTACAGCAGGAGGGAAGTGATAGCCAGTAGCTTTCAATTGTTCAGGGACAGTTGTTCTGAAATCAAGAAGACCGCTGACTTTCACTTTGCCTTTAACGGCGCGTGCATCTGGATGTTGATAGTCAATGAAGCGACCTTCATCCACCAAGAAGTAACCACGGAAGTTAGTAGGCGCTTTTTCTTTGCCAGCATCGATGCGGTAACGATCACCCGATTTACCAGAGCTTGCTGAGTTTTTGTAGTTCAGCGGAGTGGCTGTAGGGTATTGGTCAACCATGTAGCTGCCTTGTTCAAGGAAGTTGTTACCTTGAATCACAGGGATGTTTTTCGTGATGATGTTTGTCGCATCAGCACTTAAGCCGCCGGCTTTTTGTGCACCGTCAGTTAGTAAGATGTAATCCCAACGAGCCGGGTTGTTGTAAGCGTTTTTATAACGAGTCAACGGGATCACACTGCCGTCAGAAAGAACTGCTTGGCGTTCGCGAGTCGATTCACGAGCATAAACGCGGTAGATGTCCGTTCCTGTTGGCAAGATCTCACGAAGGTAAGCGATCGCGCGATTTTCCAAGCGAGTGCAACCATGAGAGCCCGGGTTTGAGAACATGTTCATAAAGAAGCCACGAGTGATGTCGATAGCATCAGAACCATCAACACCCCAACCGATCGTTCCGTGCATCCATTGACTGTTGACGCCATTTACATCATCAGACGGTGAAAGCTTAGCCGCGTACCAACCAAAAGCACCATAAACAGTGTCTTTGCCATTTTTTTTCGTCAACCACTTACGAGAACCAATCACGCGAGAAGAGTTTTTAGAAATCGGAGAGGGGATCGATTTCAAATCCTGGCCCGCAGTGTACCAGCTTGGGTAAGTTTGCATACCGTCAGAATAGAATTTAACCCATGAAGCAATACGTGAGTGTCCCAGCCACGTCATGTAAGCATAACGATCTGTTTTCGTACCTTCTTCGTTACGACCCACAACCATATCTGTTTCCATCACTAGTTTGTGAGGGCAACCTGGTGTTACTGTGCAACGCTCGTAAACACGAGTTTTTTCAGTCGCTACGTTTTGGATAACGAAATACTTAGCAACAGGTGCCTGGTAGACTTTATCCGACAGGTAGTCTTTTGAAACGAACAATTGTGCAGCAACGTTGTTCGGTACTGATTTAGATTTGATCAATCTGATTTGAACCAGAGGAGTGTCTGCACTCAACGCGTTCACCAAAACAACTTCATCATTCATGGAAAGCTGACCTACGATGTTGTCAGAGGAAGTTGTAGAATTTGAACTACGCAGGTTCAAATTATCTGCAGCGATGTAATAAGTTTTGCCAACGATAAGTTGGTTTTTCGCGACAGCAGTGATTTGCACTTGAGCGAAAGATTGAGAAGCTGCAAATGCGTTAAGTGTCAAAGTGGCAACTAGCATGCAGAATGCTGTGCTGATGCGACTTTTACCAAGAATGCTCATCATGGATTGTCCTCCCCAGAGATCAATTGCATAAATTACAAATTGGAGTGTTCGTATATCAGAAAGTGGATATTGGCATCCCAAAAAGTTGGGAATTGTAAAAGTGCCCCGCGGCACTGCTGGAGGTTTCATGAAATGGATTTTGAGCCTTAGTTTACTTATTGTTTTGCCTGCGCTGAGTCAGGCGCAGTTCAGCCCCTATGCGGGGAGCAGAGACTGGCGCGTGACAAAAACGCAATGGTCGCAACAAGACGAAGATGGATATGGAGCTTTCATCGCGCGTATTGGTGCAGCCGTCGAAAATAGACAGTGCGATACCGTGAAGGGCTGTCTTACGAGCAATGCCAACCCGTATTACTCTTCGGACCCCTCAGGGCTCGCATATTATGCTGACTGTGCGGATCTTCCTTATTATTTGCGCTCGTATTTTGCTTGGAAAAATGGACTGCCGATGTCGGTTGCAAGCCGAGTGAGTGCTCGCCCAGTCCCTGGAAATACTGGTGACATTAGGTATACACCTTATGGGAATTACGTGACCGGCAGATTCGATGTGATAGCCGGTAACGGCAGAAACCGTTCGGCATTCATTTATAATATTGAAGACTTCGATTATGGTTTTGGAATTCTGGCGTCACGCTATCCCAATGCCGTTTCACTTTTGAATGGAACAATCACCAACACTACGTTGTCGGCAACATTCCGCATGATGGGAGTCGAAGATGGTAAAATGTATGCGGATTTTTATCCTGTTAAGCTGGCTGACTCGTTTCAGTATTCGACCGGGAACTGTGATCTATGATCCGAATGGCCACGTGGCTATCGTTTACAAAGTGACACAAGATGGTCAGATTTATTATATCGATTCACATCCCGACAATACGTTGACGTCAGGAATGTACAATCCCAAATTCGAGCGCAGCAACCCTTATCAAGGCGCGGGATTTAAAAACTTCCGCCCGCTGACTTTGACGGGAGCAAAACGTGATTCCAGCGGGGCTTATATTGGTGGGCGAGTCGAGGGAGCTAAGAACAACAGTCTTCCTTACTACAGTCTTGAACAGTACTATGGGACAAAGCCAGATCCCGACGGCCAATGGTCCAAAGGGCAATTCGTTTATAATGGCCGCGCCGTCGACTATTATGAATATCTTCGTATCATGCTCGCAAACGGCGAACTTCGTATTGATCCAATCGCTGACATGCAAAGCATGGTGGCTGATCTTTGTGTGAATATGAAAGACCGTGTGGTTGCAGTGGATATGGCGCTTCGCTCTGGCGTTCAAAATAAACCTCATCCAGATCGTCTGCCGCAAAATATCTATGGCACAACTGGTGAGTGGGAGCAATTTGCATCCCCATCCCGTGACGCTCGTTTGAAGGTTTCCTTTATGAACTTGCTGACGCAAACTCGCAGTATGGTGCAACGACACCAAGTCGGTGATCCCACGATTGTGTATCGTGGAAATAACCTGCGTGGTGATTTGTTAGCGATTTACAATCGCGATGCAAGGGCTTGTCAGTTTTCTTACACCAACAGTCGCGGCCAAGCAGTCACAATGAATTTGGAACAAGCTCGCCAAAGAGTTTTCGACATGAGTTTCGATCCGTATCACTGTGCCGAGCTTCGCTGGGGAGCTAAATCTCCTCAAGAACTAGCATCTTGTCCTGATAATCAAAACAAGCGCGCTTGGTACAACGCTGAACGCTGGCTCCGTTATCAATGGGAGCGTACCTACGATGCTCGCATGGATTACTCATTGGGGGAGCTGAACGGACCAAAACCAGGAGTGGGCATCGCCAATCCGCCTGACGTGGATGTCGTTCGATTCCTACAAACCGGGACCCGTCGCTGATAATTCAACAGCAAAACTTCAATTGAAATCAAAACCGAAAGCCGATCTCGCTAAGGGTCGGCTTTTTTGCCAACTGCGGGTATTGGTTCCCTGCCTCGTGAAAAATCACTGTCTCATTTTTAGACGGTGAATTTTCCAAACACTGACTGACGGTATTTGTTACCTCTCGGCCCGGGAGACCTCATAAGCAATAGATTCCTTCTGGAATGGCACGGAAGTTGGAAGTTATTGGTATGAGTGAGGTTTTCAATGAAAATCAAAGATTTCATCAGCAGTAACGAAATTCTATTGATAGCTATCGGTATCATCATCCTGTTTCCGTTATTTTCCAGTGCACAGGTTGCTGATCCCCAAGCCACTCAGTTGTCACGCTTGATTCAAGACCAAGTTAACAACCCTTCTTCTGCGAACTACCAAGTTTTATTAAATACGAAAAAGCTCAACAGTTTTTATTCCGACGATAAATTAAGCTATCAACCGTATTGGATCGACGCTTCTTCCATGCGCCCGAATTTCAAAGCTCAAGCTTTAAGAAAAATCTTGAAAGCGGCACCTGACCAAGGTCTTTGGGATGTGTATTGGAATAGCAATCTTGAATCTTTGTTCAATTCACAAAATCTGGCAGTGGCAGACATAGCTGAATTGGAAGTGAAGCTTTCTGAAGCCTACCTGAGATACGCCCATCACGTGTATGTTGGACGTTTTGATCCTCGCAAATTTGACGACAATATCGAAATGGAGCCAAGGCAGATGCCGGCTTTGATGTTGCGCTTAAAGATGGTTGCAAGAAATAATCAGTACGACCTTATCGAAAAAACCAACGAGTTACTTCCAAAAATACCCGCATACGGAAATTTGAAAAATGCTTTGGCTAAACTCCGCTCTATACCAGATAAAACATGGCCCGTGATTCCAGCGCCAGGAACAGATTTGTACCTTGGCGTTCGTCATCCACAGGTTCCTGCAATCAGAAAAAGGCTGGCGCAGCTGGGATATAACGTCCCGGTCAATGGCAGTGATCAATTCGATGCTGATGTTGATAAATCTCTTAAAGATTTTCAAAGAAACAGCTCTTTAAAAATCGATGGTCGTATCGGTGGAAAGTTTTCAAAAGTATTGAAGTATTTAAATGTACCTTATGAACAACGTATTAAGGAAATCGAACTTAATATGGAAAGGTACCGCTGGCTGCCGCGTAAGCTAGACACTCGCTATATCTTAGTGAATGTAGCGATGACGAAATTCACTTTGCGAGATGATGATCTTTTCATCCGTGATCCCCACGATTCTTCCAGAGGCACTTGGAGTCCTGAGATCTCGCGTCTGCAGTTCAGAACTATTAATGGACGTGATGTTAGAAAAACTCCTTTGATGATCAGAAAGATTTCTCGAGTGGAATTTAATCCAACATGGACTGTTCCGGCGTCAATCGCGATAAAAGATAAGCTCCCAATCTTAAGACAAGACCCCACTTATATCGATAAACACAATATGTACTTGATGGTGGGCGGTAAAGTAACACCATCGGCAAGTGTTAATTGGGCTACGGTGACCGAAGATGATTTTGCAAATCAACGTTATGTAATCGTACAAAAGCCAGGATATGATAATGCTTTAGGGGTGGTAAAATTCCCTCTGGATGGCAACAGCTTCAATATTTACCTTCACGACACGAACGAAAGAAATTTGTTTGAGGAAGAAAATCGTCACGGAAGCTCGGGGTGTGTGCGATTGCAGCGTCCTTTGGATTTAGCTTTGTATCTTTTGAAAGATCAGAACTACACGATGGATACTATTAAAACAATTGTTCCATCGGCAACAGAAGCGACCTCTCGCGAAACAAAGCGGGTATCTTTGAAGAAGCCAATCACGGTGTTTTTGCATTACTTAACAGTGGAAGCGAAAAGCAATGGTGAGCTGGGTTTCTCTGATGATGACTATGAACAAGATCCAAAGCTTCTTGAAGCTTTGTACAATCCAACAAACAACTCCGAATTCTGACCTCGCCGTTTAGAAATAAATTTGGCTGTTAACAAAATCTATGTTTCGATAAAGGGATGATAAGAATCGTCCCTTTTCTTTTTTTGTGGCCACTTGCGGTTTTAGCGCAGTCGACTTCGCCGGGGGCGGCGCCCATCGCGTCGACGACTCCGGTTTCAGTTTCCTATGAAAATGTGCTGAAATGTTTCCCGGAGCTCAAAGATGATGCCTTAGCCTTCAAAGTGAATTTGACCAAGCTCAAAGAAATCGCTGACGACAAGTTTGTGACAATCCGCTCGCAGCTGCGTCAAAGAAAGGTGAACTACCTTAATGCGGACAAAGAGGAGATGAACCTGATCTTAAAATATCAACAGGTTTCCTTGAAAAAGCAGAAAGTTGAATTATCGGTTCAAACGATCGCCCATGATGGAGTGCTTACGGAATTAGCACTTACAAAGAATCAACGCACGAATCCCAAGCAAGAGATCATCAACAACTTCCTTTTGAATGGGACCATCAAAAGCGATGTCTACTCCTATCTTGACACAAAGCCGAATGGAATGAGTGCGTCGTATAAGAGAAACTTCCGAGAGGTGATCGAGTACAATCTTGAGGGATCAACTCACAAGCGCAGTCTATCGTGCTCAAACGAGCCACAGTTGGGCATTATATGCACCTGCTCTAAGAAGCCGTAGTGCGGGTGCACTATGAAATAAACTGTTGAATACCGCTCTTCGTTATAGCTATACTTTTTGTAGTGTTGTTCTAGGATTTTTTCTAGAGTTTTAAAAGGTTTAGCCCATTAGCGATTGAAAGAGGAGACACGGTGACTGCTGAGAAAAAGAACTTTAATTTCCTCATTGCAGGAGTCCCGTACAAACTTAGATCCTCTCACGACGATTCTACGGTTCAAGAACTCGTCGACTTTGTTAATAACAAAATGACTCAAGCTATGGCCGTTACTAAAAACGGTTCCTTCCAGAATGCCGCTGTGTTGACAGCGATGAATCTTGCGGAAGAACTCATCCTTTTGAAAAGAAAAGCTCAACGTGAACTCGATAAGCTCGAGGAAAAAACGTTGCAACTTTCTTTGGAACTCGAGAATTCCAAGAACAACAAGGTATTGAACAACTAACTTTGATTGTAACTCTCTTGGAGTGTCCATGTCCTCTTGGAGCTCTAAAACGGAATGTCGTTCCTTTTATAAATCTCTTTGCGCCCAAGAGTTTGCGCAAGGTCTTGTTCAAAACCAGCAGCAGTTGAATGTATTTCTGCAGGACTTTATGTCCAAGCAGGACGGATGTTGGGGTGCTTATCGCGCTCTCGCTCAAGAAACCAGTGTGGACGAGATTTTTAAAATCGACCACATAGACTGGGTCTTCCCCCGAGTAAAGGGGAGTGAGCTTGAGTTTTGTTTTGCATCAGGTTTTAGCCAGGGCGCGTTCGGCGTTTTGGAGCCTGATCCCAACTCCGCTATCATTGATCTTAAAGGCATTCACGGCCTGCTGATTCCCGGATTAGTTTTTAATAAGAATGGCAACCGCCTTGGTAAGGGTAAGGGGTTTTATGACAAAACCCTGGCGCACTTTAAAGGAATCAAGGTGGGTATCTGTTTTGATTTTCAAGTTTCAGAACAGACGTTACCGATGGACGCCCATGATGTGAAGATGGATTACATTATCACAGAGTCGGGTCTAAAGGTTTGTCAGCAGTACGAAGTTCATTAGGAACTTTTAGGAGAAAAGGAAGAGATGGAAATTTTAATCACAGCCATTATCTGTTTAATTTTGGGCGGTGTCGCTGTTTTCGTGGTGAAAAGAATCCAAGATAACAACAGCAAAAAATCTGCACGCGTTGAAGCAGAGCGTATCGTTAACAAAGCAAAGTCTGAAGCGGCAAAAATCAAAAAAGATTCTGAAACGCGTTCGAAAGACTTCGAAGCTCGTGCCCGCAAAAATGTTGAGGCCGACATTCATAAGCAAAACTCCACGTTGAAAAACAAAGAGTCTCAATTGGATCGTCGTCTGAAAGAGATCGACCAACAGTTCAAACAAAAGATGGAAGAGAACGAGCGTTACTTGAACACGCTTAAAGACCGCGAGGAAAAAATCGCCATCTCTGAAAACCGAGTGAAAGAGCTTGAGAAAAAAGGCGAAGCTCATATCGGGGAGCTGAAGACGAAATTGGAATCTGTGGCAGGAATGTCCCAGGACGAAGCTAAACGTCAATTGCTAACAGCGATTGAAGAAGAAGCTAAAATCGAAGCATCTAAAAAAATCACGCAAATCGAAGAGCAAGCACAGAAAGAATCTGAAGTAAAAGCGAAGCGTATCTTGGCAACAGCGTTGTCACGTTTTGCGTCTGAGTTCACGTCGGAAAGAACTGTCAGCGTATTGGCGCTTCCAAACGACGAGATGAAAGGTAAAATCATCGGTCGTGAGGGTCGTAATATCCGTACTTTGGAAGCCCACTGTGGCGTTGATTTGATCGTCGACGATACTCCAGAAGCAGTGGTTATTTCTGGTTTCGATCCAGTACGCCGTGAGCTTGCGCGTAGAACGATCGAGAAGTTGATGGAAGATGGTCGCGTGCATCCAGCACGTATCGAAGAAGTTGTAGAGAAACAACGTAACGAATTAATGAAGTCCATCAAAGAAGAAGGCGAACGCCACGTCATGGAACTGGGTATCGCTAACATGCACCCAGAATTGATCAAAATTATCGGTGGTTTGAAATACCGTAACTATCAAGGTCAAAACGCTTTGAACCAATCTCTGGAAGTGGCAAACATCGCCGGTCTTCTTGCGGGTGAGTTGGGTGTGAGTGTGAAGCTTGCTCGCCGTGCGGGTCTTCTTCATAATATCGGTAAAGCGATCGATCACACAGCTGAAGGCAGTTATGCTTTGGTAGGCGCAGAAGCCGCTAAGAAATACAACGAATCTGAAGACGTGTGCCACGCGATCCGTGCTCACGATGAGGAAGAAAAACCTCATTCGATCCTAGCTTGGATTGTGCATGCGGCTTACATCTTGTCGAGCGCGCGCCCAGGGGCACGTCGTCCGCAAATGGATTCCTTCATCCACCGTTTGGAAGATCTTGAATCTATCGGGAACAGTTTCGATGGCGTATTGAAAACATTGGCCCTTCAAGCGGGTAAAGACGTTCGAGTCTTAGTTGAGTCTGCCAAAGTAACAGACGACCAAGCAGTGATGTTGTCCCGTGATATCGCTCGTAAGATCGAACGCGAAGTTCCACAAGCGGGTCAGATCAAAGTCACTGTGGTTCGTGAAACAAGATCTGTGGAGCACGCACGCTAATGAGTTTCTTAGATCCGAAAGAGCAATTAGAGAGAATCAAATTTGGCGTCGCCGAATTCATCAATGATGAAGAGATGCTAAAAAAGTTAAAGCGTTCCAAAGAAACGAACACTCCGCTTCGTATTAAATTGGGTGCTGATCCGACTCGTCCAGACATTCACATCGGTCACACGGTTGTGATCAATAAATTAAAAACCTTCCAAGACCTGGGTCATCATATCATCTTTTTGATTGGTGACTTTACGGCGACGATTGGTGATCCCACGGGCAAGAGTACGACTCGTCCAGTTCTTTCTCGTGAAGAGATCGAAGAAAACGGTCGAACTTACGCAAAACAGATTTTTAAAATCCTTGATCCAAATAAGACTGAAATCGTTTACAACTCGTCTTGGATTGGCAAAATGACTCCGGGTGAGTTCATCAAGATGGCGGCACAATATACGGTGGCGCAGATGCTTGAGCGTGATGACTTTACTAAGCGTTACCGCGCAGGAACTCCGATCGCGATTCATGAATTCTTATATCCGTTGACTCAGGGTTATGACTCTGTGGCGTTGAAAGCAGATGTGGAGCTGGGTGGTACAGATCAGAAGTTTAATCTTTTGGTCGGTCGTTCCATGCAGTCCGCTTACGGTCAAGAGCCCCAGTGTATTTTGACGATGCCGATCCTGGAAGGTATCGATGGCGTTAATAAGATGTCCAAGTCTTTGGATAATTATATTTCGGTCGTGGATACTCCAAAAGATATGTTCGGTAAGACGATGAGAATTTCTGATGATTTGATGTATCGTTGGTATGAACTACTGACTGACATCACAGCATCTGAACTTGCCCAATTGAAACAAGATGTGGCGGATAAGAAAAAACATCCCCGCACAGTGAAAGTTGAATTGGCAAAATTCATCATCAAACGTTTCCACTCGGCAGAGGCGGCACAAGCTGCCGAAGATGAGTTTAACCGTATCTTTGTCGACAAAGGTTTGCCTGACGAGATCGCGACGGTGGAAATTTCTAAAAATGATATCCCTGCTGAGGGCCTTGGTGTTGCTCAGCTGTTAGTGAAGCTTGGCTTTGCGACTTCCAACAGTGAAGGAAGTCGTATGGTTCAAGGTGGTGCCGTGCAAATCGACGGCCAAAAAATCACAGACGCGAAGGCTAAGTTGGCTGTTGCAACTATCGATGGAAAAGTCGTTAAAGGCAGTAAGACAAAATTCGCGAAAGTGAAAATCGTCTAATACGTATGCGGTACCCCGTTGAGGGTACGGCGTGTGAAGAATAGGTGCCTGGCACCATTGAGGATTCGAGTATGAAAATTAAATTTCTTCCGCAGAATATCGAAGTTGAAGGCTCTCCTGATAAGAGTCTTTTGCAGATCGCTACGGAAAATCAACTTGAGATCCGTTCGATCTGTAAAGGTGTTCCCAGCTGCGCGGAATGCCGTGTTCGCATCAAAGATGGCGACAACAATGTTTTGCCACCGGGTAAAGCAGAGCTAAGCCTGATCGGTACAAGCTATTTTATTGATGGCCGCCGCCTCAGCTGCCAGGTCCGCTGTTATGGGGACGTCACAGTGGATTTGACAGAGCAAGTTGAACGCGCAGAAAACCAAGTAAAAAAAATCAGAGGCTTCCGTACGAATAAACAAACGGAATCTAAAGCGGTTAACGATACGATGTTATTGGATGCGAAACCTGATGAGTCGGTGGCGGTGCAATCCGTTTCTGCTGATGTGGCAGCCGATAAGGTTGAAGGTGCTGAGAAACCTCAGCAACAAGCTAAGCAGCAACATCATAATCAACAAAAGCAACACCACCAGAATCAGCAAAGACAAGGTGGCGGTCACGGTCAAAATCAAGGGCAAAATCCAAATCGCCAGCAGGGCCATCAGCCTAAACAGCAAAATCAGCAGCAAAACCAAAACCGTCAAAAACAGGGCGGGGGGCAGCAGCAGAATCAGCAAAAGCAACAGCAACAGGCGAAGCAGCAACAGGCGAAGCAGCAACAGCACTCGAATCAACAACAAGGGCAGCAGAAGCAAAAGCAAGGTGGCGGTCCACAGAACCAAAACCAAAATCGCCAGCAGGGGAATCAGCCAAAGCAGCAAAATCAGCAGCAGGCTCGACAAAATAATCCTCTACAGGGGCAGCAGGCTAAGCCGCAAAATCCTCAAGGTCAGCAGCAAAACCAACGCCCTTCAAATCAACAAAATCAAAACCAGAACAAGCCCAAGCAATAGGGCTTGTTCTTTTTTACGCCCGTTGCTCGCTGCAGTCATAGGTGTCGCCCACGTCCAATTCTTAATCATTTGTTAACTAATTGGATTTAGGTCCAGTGCATGACATTTGATCGAGGCCCGATACGGTTTCTAGGATGTCTCACAAGATCACTTACCGAGAACGGGGCTCAGGGCCGATACTTCTTCTTCTGCATGGTTATGGCGGAAGCGTTCACCATTGGGAAGGCATAGCCGCGCACTTAGAGCAACACTACCGCGTGGTGATCCCTAATTTAAGCCATATCTATATGAGCAGCGATAAGTTGTTCTTTACCGTTCAAGTCGAAGTCCTGGCGCGCTTTATCAAGGAGCACTTTCCAGATGAGCGTGTGCACGTCGCGGGTTTAAGTTATGGGGGAGCCTTAAGCTGGGGCCTAGCGACCATGCATCCACAATTGGTTCGTAAGATGGCTTTGATCAACCCTATGGTGACGGATCCTGTTAAGAAATTTATGCCCAAGGAACTGAGATTCTTTTTCTCCATTCCACTGAATCTGAAAAGTATCTATATAATGTTGTCGACTCCGATGGGTGCAAGCTTTCTAAAACGGGCGGCTCAGATTTTTCGGGATGAAAGATCTGAAGGTGCGGTATCCGTGGAGAGACTCAAAGGTCGCAAGCTGCAATTCGTGGCTCACATGATTCATCATTTTTCTTGGATTCTGCGTTCTGAAGACTGGCAGGCATGGAACAGAAAGCTGTTCAATTATCGTGGGGAATGCCGTCTCATTTTTGACGAAAGTGATTTGCTGTTTAATCAAGAGGCCTACCGAGGTTTTGCAAAACATCTGGGTTGTGAAGATCTGATTGTTTTAAAAGGCGCAGGTCATCTGGCGATAAAATCTCAACCCGATCAGGTGGCACACCACCTGATCGAATTCTTAAATGCAGCAACTAACTTTGAAAAAATGGCGAAATAGTTTTTAGGCCTTTTCACTAGTGCGTTGGCGATCTGGGTAAGCTCGGTGGAAGCGTTCAATGATATCTTCAGCCAAAACTGTTTTATTATCACTTACAAGCAAGCGAATGAATGTTTCATAGGATTCGGCATCCATCCGGTTTTGAGATGCCATTTTGCGTCCTTGATCGATGACTTTAGACAACGGCAAGGTCTTACAGTTAAATAGGAAATAGAGGTTTTCGTACTCTTTGCTGCCAACCTTGTTAGCTGGGAACTGTTGCAGGAAACGAGCCGCTTGATGCACAGCTTGGGCATCTCCACGAAGCAACACTTTGACGATTTTGGAAATATAATCAGAATCTGCTCCCAAAACCTGGACGCCCAATTCAAAACATTCTACCGCTTTCACTAAAGCTTTGTTGTTCAAATTCGATCGGCCCGCTGTGAAAAGAGCGGCAGAAAAAACGTGGCGTAGCTCAGTGGTTTTATGATCCAGCTGTGCGAAAAGTTGAAAATAGTGGGGAACCTCGTCCAATTTTCCTGCAAACACCGCCGAGATGAATAATTGGCCCAAACGTTTTGGACCGATCGGATAATTTTCAATGATCGTATTCGCGACGGTGTAAGCGCTGTTGTAATCTTTTTGTTCATAGAAAGTATCAAACTTTCCTGTCAAGCAACGATAGTGCAGCGGCTGCAACTCAAGGCCTTTAATAAATTCATCGTTAGCGAATTGGTATTCGGTCTCTTTGAATTTGGTATAACCCAAATAATAGTGCGCCAGTGTGGGTTTTTCTTGATGTTGGAGGGCTGTGGAGAATTTATGTTCGGCATCTTTTAGCAGACCGTCAAACAAGGCCTGTTTTCCCTCACGAATGTGCTTGATGTATTCGCTAGGATTCAATTTGCGATCAATTAAATTGCGCAGACGAGTTGCCAGCATACCGCTTTGGAAGGGCTTTACGATATAATCATCCACCAACTCTTCGGCGGCTTCGGCAATGGAAGAGCTTGAGTTGTTGTGGGTCATGATGATGGAAATATTATTGGGATTATTTGTGGTATGTATAGCGACCAATTCCAAACCGAATTTGGAATCGATTTGGAATTCTGTGATCAAAAGATCAGGCTTGGTGTCAGTCAGATGCTCACGGGCACTAGTATAACGTTTCGTGGCGAAAATGTTTTCAGTGCGCAAACCGATTTCCAACAGCGCTGCGGAGATTAAGTTTGTGTACGACGGAGAACTGTCTACGATCAAGGCCTTCAGGTTTTTCATTTTAATCAAGCTCCCGCATGGACCTGAACAACATGTCGGTGTTCAGTTGCGATTGTAGATTGGCGTTCAGGAAGTTATCCCAAAGACCTTTTTCAAAGCGGTGAAGCTCAACTGTGTATTTCGAAAATTTACCTGAATCCAAGGATTCGCTTTGAGTGACCTTACCAGTCGCTAAAAAATCAAATTCATTTCCCGCGATGTGAAACTTGCCTTTAAGTTGGATGATTGTCCCCAAACCGCAAATTCTTGGAGTCGCTTCAAAGGTGAACGATTTGTCAGAGTATTCAAGAATTTCTAGTGGTCTGGCTTTCAGATTTTTGACCAACTCAAATTCCGTCGTCAGATTTTGTAGACTGTGAATTTCTAAAAAATTTCGCGCCATAGGACAATGATATGTCCAGTGTTCAAGATTTCCTAATTTGCCAAAGGTCAGATGGAGCAGTTCTAGACGTAGTAAGTGGGGTAAACCAATTTCGTAGAACGAATGTAGGTCTTAAAAATGGCCCGCTCGTAATGAAAAGGCCAGTGTTCCAACGAATGTTCTGAGATGGTTTGCGAGAAATTTAGACGTTAAAGCTGGAACCGCAACCGCAGTGTTTTGTCGCGTTTGGATTGTTGAAGACAAAGCCTTTGCCGTTCAAACCACCAGAGTACTCCAACGTCATACCAAGAATGTACAACATGGAATTTGAATCAACGGCGATCTTTTGCCCGTTAGCCTCAAAGAACTTATCACCATCGCGAGTTTGCGTGTCGAAGTCCATTTTGTAAGACAGGCCTGAACAGCCGCCTTTTTTCACTTCCACACGCAGAAAAGCTGACTCGTCTTTGCCTTCATCTTGTTTAAGAGATGCTAGTTTTCTAGCAGCTTCTGGGGAAATGTTGATCATAGAAAATCTCCTGAAAATTGCTCGCTCAGTGTACCACAAAGGCCGAGCTCAGGGGAGGTCAGATTCCGTCCCCTCGGGAGTTCGTCTAAATTACTGAAAATATTATACAAATCAAGTTGGGATGGCGCCGCTAAGGATGTCCACGGCCCGCTGAATATCCTCTTCTGTGGTCCAGCGGCCCAAAGAAATGCGGAAGGTGCACTGAGCTTCCTCTGGGGAAAGGCCAATTCCTTTTAGGACGTGACTGATGGTCATTGAACCGGAACTACAGGCAGATCCTGTACTGATTCCCAATTTTTGAATTTTCGCTGTCAAAGATTCCACTTTGATTCCAGGCAATGTGATATTTAAATTGATAGGCGAGCGTTCCATCGGATGGCCATTAAGGCGCAGACCAGGAATCGCTGCTTGAAGCTTACTCCACAAAAGATTGCGCAGCGAAGTCATGCGTGCAATTTCAGAATCAAGACCGTTTTTGCAAAGTTCCGAAGCGACACCAAGACCGACAATTGCAGGAACATTTAAAGTTCCAGAACGAAGGCCCTTTTCTTGGCCACCACCATAGATCAATGGATTTAGTACAACCTTAGGATCTTTACCACGAATGTAAAGAGCAGCAGAACCTTTCGGTCCGTACATTTTGTGAGCAGAGAAAGACATTAAGTCGATTCCCATGCCTGTGACATCCACTTTCAATTTCCCAATAGCCTGAGTTGCATCAGTGTGAAGATATATTTGTTTTTCTTTCGCAAGCTGGGCGATCTCGAGGATTGGATTGATACTGCCTATTTCGTTATTGACCCAGATCAAGCTGATTAATTTCGTGTGCGGTTTGATCGCCTGACGAAGCGTTTCGATTTCGACTTGTCCGTATTTATTCACAGGAAGGAAATCAACTTCGACTCCTTGCTTTTCCGCCGCCAACATCGCTTTGATAACGGAGCTGTGTTCAACACAGCTTGTGATGAAATGAATCGGCTGATTTGGATTTTCTTCACGAAGTTTTGAGAGCAGACCAAAGATCACCCAATTGTTGGATTCAGTCGCGCTGGATGTGAACGTGATTTCAGAGGATTTAGCACCAATAAAAGAAGCAACTTGCATGCGTGCTTTTTGAACGCCGTTTTCAGCTGCCCAGCCCCAATGGTGTCCTACGCTGGCGGGGTTTCCAAAAAACTCTTTGAAGTAAGGCTCCATCGCAGTGAAGACCTGCGGGTCCACAGGGGTCGTAGCATTGTAATCCAAATAGAGTCCTTTGTCGGACGCTGTTTGAGCGGCGGTGCTGAGCTTCTCTGATGTGATTTCCATGGACCCAAAGTTAGTAAGGGGTCCTAATGCGGTCAAGAGGAATCCTAGGAAGCCACGGATTTCTTACGATCCTTCGCTTCATTTTCTTGCTGAGCTTCGTACTCGTCGATTTTATCGTTTAAAAAGTTTTGAGCACGGTATTTATCCAGATTTTGCAGCTCCATCCGCAGAATATGCAACTGGGTGACACCCTGATTTACCAATCGGTTTTTTTGCTCGCCTAAAAACACACCGCCTTGCGGAGTATACAAAACATAGCGATTGTTGCGCGGCAAGTGGACATACAAATTAAATTCGACAGGCACATCGGTGCGTATGTCATTTATTTTGACGGCTGCCATTTCTTCATCGGGTGACGGAGCAATATCAGCTTTTAATTCTGCATTCGGGAAAAAGGCCATGGCCACTTCGTTTCCTTCATGAACAGACTTGCGCAGAAACTCTGCATGCTCCACGGCCCATGCAGCGAAAGGAACTTGTTTTATTCGAATGGGCATCGTCTCATTGTTCGATAGGTTTTCGCCGTTTTCAGTAAGAAACTTAAACAGGCGAGTGCGGATTTTTTCGACGAACTGAACATCAATCGTTAAATGTTGAGCCATCGCCGCAACCAGGTAGCCAGAAAAACGACCTGACTCGACAAGAATGCAGGCGACGTTGGTAGCAATTTCGATTTTACGTTTTTTCTCGGTGATGATGCAGGCTTTATCCATCGCTTCGCGAGTGCCCTTAAGAATGAGAGAACCAGGATCCTTGGCAACTTCATCAGCCGTCTCTTTAAGGCCTTTTGAATTTTTAGTGCGAGCAGTTTCTTCGACCGGAGCCCACATGGTGTCGTTCTTTTTACGACTGGAGTAGGCAGAAGAACCGCCATCACCATAAGGGTCATAGTTAGGATCATTTGGATCAAGGGCATCCGATGCACTTTGGGAACCACGGGCTCCACCCAAATCAGAAATGCCAGTGGGATTGGCATAAGGATCCCTCATAAAAGGACCATTGACGTTTGAATCGGGTGATGTTGGAGGAATGTACCCGGCCATTCCAGGTTGAACAGCGATGTTGCTTTCGTTAAGACTTCCTTGTCCAAACCCAGCAAAGCTTCCACTTGTGGAGTTCCCTTCAAGAGCACCCATTAAATTTGCTAAAAAATTTTGCGAAGAAGCCGTTGTGCCATCGGCACCTGCTTCGCCCCCACGAATGGCGATCACACCTGAATTTGAACCACCGGCATTGTCCCAAGTTCTTTGGGCGGCGGCGGCGTTGTTAGTCTGTGATTGATCCTTGTGATATTTGTTAACCATCCGTTCAACAGCAGGCCCGGTGATCGGGTGATAAATGGCATATCCCGCATTACAGTCATTCAAAACTTTGACAGAGGTCGGTGTCGAATTTTCTGCAAATGCGATCACGCACACTGGAAATGCTTGGCTCAGAACTTTTGGAAGATTTCTGACTTTTTTATTTGGATGATCGATACTCACCATGACAAATTGTGGTTGGTTTTGCACCAGAAAGACCATTGCTTCCTTTAAGTTATGGGTGCTTTTAATATCCCAATCGCGATTCTTTAGGAATCCTTCAACAGGTCCAAGACTTTGCGGATGTGACTTGATGATCAGCAGTTTGCGCTTTTCAATCGGTTGTTCCATGCTGTAACGGTCCTGTTAAAAAATTATGAGTTATCTTCTTAACGGTTGCTTAACTCGAAATAAACAGTCCATTGCTGCTATTTCGTACCTCCGTTGCAAAAAGATAATCAAGATGAATGCTCGAGTAGTATGTCTGTTCGATACCGCTGCGACGGTAAGCCAGACGTTTGTAGAGTCTCAGGAATCAAGATACTCTTCAGGGGGAACTCTCCTACAATACTTGTATGAAGAATCAAACACTGCACAGTACAAGTTATTTTGTTCCCGCAGGAAAAAATCCTGAGAGCATGTTTAAGTGGAAAAAGGTTCATTGCGAAATAAAAAATCGCAAAGGCGAAGTTTTCTTCGACATGAAAAATGTCGAGGCGCCCGAAGGCTGGTCTCAACTTGCTGTAGAAATTGCTGCCAGCAAATACTTTCGCAAGTCGGGAGTTCCCAAAACAAACCATGAAAAATCCGTGCGACAACTCGTGGACCGCGTGGTGACGGCCATCGCGGCCAGTGCCCTTAAGCAGGGCGGATACTTTAAAACAAAAAAAGAAGCGGATATTTTCAAGAATGAATTGAAATATATTCTTCTGTCCCAACGTGCAGCGTTTAATAGCCCTGTCTGGTTTAACGCGGGCTTATTTGAAGCGTATAAGATTGTTTCACCCAGCGAGCATTATGCTTGGGATGCAAAAAAGAAATCCATTCAGCCAACCAAGAATGCCTATGAACGTCCCCAATGTTCAGCATGCTTTATCCAAAGTGTGGATGATTCTATTGATGGAATTTTTGAGTTGGCCAAAAACGAAGCGCGTTTATTTAAATATGGTTCAGGAACGGGCAGTAACTTTTCCACTTTGCGTAGCAAATACGAACCACTCAATTCTGGGGGGCACAGTTCGGGTTTGATTTCGTTCCTCGAGGTATTAGATCGCGGCGCCGGTGCCATCAAATCTGGAGGTACCACTCGTCGAGCAGCTAAGATGGTTGTTGTCGACATTGATCATCCTGAAGTTCTGGATTTCATCGAATGGAAGATGAACGAAGAGCAAAAAGCTAAGCTTTTGATTCAAGCGGGCCTTAGCGCAGACTTTGAGGGTGAGGCTTATAAAACGGTTTCTGGCCAGAATGCAAACAACTCGGTTCGCGTGACAGATCAATTTATGAAATCTGTGCAAAATGAAAAGCCATGGAAACTGCTTGCTAGAGTCAGTGGCAAGGTGGTGCGCGAAGTCCCTTCTGCGGATGTTTGGAAGAAAATCAATCACGCCGCCTGGATGTGCGCGGACCCTGGAATTCAATTCCACGACACCATCAACAAGTGGCACACATGCCCGAACACGAATGAAATTCGCTCGAGCAATCCGTGCTCTGAATATATGTTTCTGGATGATTCTGCGTGCAACTTGGCTTCAATCAATTTAGTAAAATTTTTGAATGCCGATGGCAGCTTCGATTTTGAATCTTTTATTCACACCGCACGCACGTTATTTATCGCTCAGGAAGTCTTAGTCGACTATTCAAGTTATCCGACTGAAAAGATTGCGCAACACTCCCATGACTATCGCCCTTTGGGTTTGGGCTTTGCTAATTTGGGCAGTTTGCTGATGCGTAAGGGAATTCCTTATGACAGTGACGAGGGGCGAGCATGGGCGGGTTCCATTACTTCGCTGATGACGGGGGTTGCCTATTTAACCAGTGCCGAGATGGCTCGGGCAAAAGGCGCGTTCGCGGGATTTAAAAAGAATCGCACACCGATGATCAATGTCATGAAGATGCACGAAAAGGCATTGAATAAAATCGCGTGGAAGAACTTGCCTGAAGGTTTGGATAAAGCTGCTCGTAATTTGTGGAAAGCGGTCGTTTATAACGGTGGCAAGTACGGATTCAGAAATGCACAAGCGACAGTCGTCGCTCCAACCGGTACGATTGGTTTGTTGATGGATTGTGATACCACGGGAATTGAACCTGACTTTTCTTTGATCAAATTAAAGAAACTGGTGGGTGGTGGGGAAATTCAGATCGTCAACCAATCCGTAAAGTCTGCTTTAAAAGTTTTGGACTACGATGAGCGCCAAATTGAAAGTATTGTGGCATTTATCGCGGAACATAACACTCTTGTTGGTTGCCCTGAATTTAAGCATGAGCATTTGCCAGTTTTTGACTGCGCCAACGCTGCACCTGGCGGGCGCGTGCTGTCCCCGGAGAGCCATGTAACAATGATGGCTGCGGTTCAGCCGTTTATTAGTGGAGCGATCTCAAAAACAGTGAACTTGCCTCACTCCGCAACTGAAGACGACATTGGACGCATTTACTTCCTTGCCTGGGAGCTTGGGGTCAAGGCGGTGGCTGTATATCGCGATGGCAGCAAACTCAGTCAGCCGTTGAACGTTAAGAAAAAGAGTTCCAAGGCCGAATCTGTTCCAAAATTTACGATGAAATGCCCAGAATGCGGAAGCGACACAGTGCTTACGAGCGGCTGTTACCGCTGTCCTAACTGTGGCACCACTGTAGGTTGTGCCTAACTCGCTCCGGCAATCAAGGCATAGGTCGGGTGCTGACTTGCCCTTCAAGGGGGGATTGAGTACACCTTAGAGATTCCTTTTTGCGGAGAAAGTATGAGTAAAAAAGATATTTTTGGTGATGATATTGATTCTGGTAAATCCTTCGAAGACTTCGAGGCGATGTTTGCACAATCTGAAGCGGGTGGGTTGAAAACCCGCGTTTCTGTGGGCGATAAAATTCGTGGCGAAATTCTGTCTATCGGTAAGGAAGAGTCTTTTGTTTCTACTGGTACTCCCACGGATGGTATGATCTTCACCAGAGACCTTTTGGATGAAAACAAAGAAGTAAAATATCACGTAGGCGATATGATCGACGTTGTTGTTCTTTCCACAAAAGGTGGCGAGATCCGTTTGACGATGAAAGGTTCAAAATCTGCGGAAGCTGATTCTTTGGAAGACGCTTACGATATGGAGCTTCCGGTATCTGGTACTGTGACTGAAGTTGTTAACGGCGGTTTGCGCGTTAACGTTCAAGGCAAAACAGCGTTCTGCCCCATTTCCCAAATTGATTCTCGCTTCGTGACGGATGCATCTGAATACGTGGGTAAGAAATTTGATTTCTTGATCACGCAATTTGATAAACGCAACATCGTGGTTTCTCGTCGTAAACTTTTGGAAATGCAAAAAGTTGAAAACGAAGGTGCCTTTATGCAGAAAGTGCAAGTAGGCGCGATTCTCGAGGGTCGTATCACTCGTTTGGAGAAGTTCGGCGCATTTGTTGAGCTTGAATCAGGTGTCGAAGGCCTGATCCACTTGTCAGAGCTGACGTGGTCGCGCGTGCACAGCCCTCAAGAAGTTGTCTCTCCAGGGCAAACTGTGACTGTGAAGCTTTTGAAAATGGAAGAGATCGATGGCAAGTTGAAGCTTTCATTGTCAATGAAGCAGGCCGACGGTGACGGCAATCCTTGGAATTCCGTTCCGGCAAAATTCCCAGTGGGAACTGTGGTTAACGGAAAAGTTGAAAAGAAAGAAGTTTACGGACTGTTTGTAAACATCGCTCCAGGCATTACGGGCCTTTTGCCAAAGGCAAAATGGCGCGATCATGTTGATGGTGCTCAATTCGAAAATAAAAAACGCGGTGATGATATCGCCGTGCAAATCGACGAAATCAAATTCGAAGACAAGAAAATTTCATTGGGTGTTCCAGGTGCAGGCGAAGACCACACATGGAGAGCTCACCAACCGGCATCCGGTTCCGGTTTCGGCTCCCTAGGGGACGCTCTTAAAGGTTTGCAAATCAAACCCAAAAAGTAAGCGGTACCTTTTTAAATTTTGAATGTTTTAAGAAAGCCTCTGTTGAAAGACGGGGGCTTTTTTATTTTGCGTTTAAGTTATTCCCTAGCGGATTCAGTGATTTACCCGGGTTCAATTATTATTACCCGGGTGATATTGCATTTTTAATAAAACCCGGGTAATATTGTTTCCATCAACCTTTTCAAAGGCATTTTAGATGGCGACAAGTGAAACTCAAAAAATTCCCTCCGGATCAGCATTGGTCTTTACTAAAAAGCAAAAAATCTTGGTGGGTCTTTTGGCCTTTCTGCAATTTACGATCATTCTCGATTTTATGATATTAGCTCCGCTCGGGGCGATTCTGATGCCGGGACTGAACATCACGGCGGGTCAGTTTGGAACTGTGGTTTCTGCCTATGCAATCAGTGCCGCTGTTTCCGGAATGCTGACAGCGGGGTTTGCGGATAAGTTTGATCGTAAAAAACTTCTGATGTTTTTTTACGTCGGCTTTATCTTGGGAACTTTATTCTGTGGTTTAGCTCCGAATTATCATTTCTTATTAGCTGCCCGTATTGTGACGGGACTTTTTGGGGGAGTGATTGGCTCTATTGTGATGGCAATCACAACGGATGTCTTCCCCTTACAGCAACGTGGTCGTGTCATGGGTTATTTACAAACGGCATTTGCTGCCAGTCAGATTTTGGGTCTGCCAGCGGGATTGTATCTTTCCAACCACCTAGGATGGCATGCGCCCTTTATTATGATCGTCATAGCCAGCGCCATTGCTGGAATTTTCCTCTGGATTCATATGGAACCGGTGACGGGCCATTTGGCTCTGCAAACAGATAAAAAGGCCTTTGTTCACCTGGCACATACTATTACTAATCCAAGATATTTATTGGCCTTTGTAACGACGGCCATTTTATCCATTGGTGGTTTTATGTTGATGCCTTTTTCTAGTGCCTTCACTGTTCATAATTTAGGAATTTCTTTAGAGCATCTTCCAATGATTTATTTGGTGACGGGGTTCGCTTCTATTTTGATTGGACCTCTGGTGGGTAAGATCAGCGATACGGTTGGAAACTTCAATACGTTCATTTTTGGAAGTATTATCAGCATTGTGACAGTTCTGATTTACACACATTTGGGAGTGACTGCGATGCCGATGGTGATGTTGATCAACTCGATCATGTTCGTGGGGATTTTCTCGCGGATGATTCCATCGCAAACTTTGATGTCTGCGATTCCCTCTGCGGATAGCCGTGGGTCTTTTATGTCTATTGGTGCTTCTTTGCAGCAAATGGCGGGTGGGCTAGGAGCTATCTTAGCAGGCGCCATCGTGGCTCAAGATTCGTCAGGTGCTATGCTTCACTATGATGTTATTGGTTATGTGATGACGGCATTGTCGCTGTTGGCTCTGGTGATGATGTATTTCATCAATAAAGACGTGATGGGAAAAAACAAAGGCGCGATGAAATTGGATCCTGCCGAAGCGCCAGCAGGGCACTAGGAGTTTATATGGGACCTAGAATGGATCGGACTTGCACGGCATTTGCGGGAACGAAAATAATTGCATCAGGTGACGTGCTGGCAGTTGCATTGAAAGTTAAAAAATATCTAAAAGATGGCAAAGAAAATGTATTGATCTTTGATGACGTCACCAGCGCACAGGTGGAGCTAGATCTCCGAGGCACTGTGGAAGCCGTTACAAAACGACTTGAGGCGATGGTCGAACCAGAAGAAAAAAAATCGGGACCAGGCCGTCCCAAACTGGGAGTAGTTTCTAAAGAAGTGACGTTGTTACCTCAACATTGGGAATGGCTGTCTTTGCAACCTGGTGGTGCTTCAGTGACTTTACGAAAACTCATCGAAGAAGCGAAAAAGAAAAATTTCGCCAAAGACCAAATTCGGCAAGCGCAAGAAGCTGTTTATAAGTTTATGCATGCCATGGCCGGGGATCTTCCTAATTACGAAGAGGCACTTCGAGCGATGTATGCGAATGACGCTAAAAAATTTAAAAAAATGATTGCGGACTGGCCTAAGGATATTCAGGAGCACGCTCTAAAGGTCGGTCAACAAGCGCTCGCAAACATTAAGTAGTGTTAGAAAGTGAACGGCACGCTCGCAGATTGTGAATGGTGCCAGGTCCTGTTTCTGGAAGCACTGTTTCCGGAAACAGGACCTGGCACCTTTTTGATGAAACCCAGGCCTATTCGCATTGGTGTAAGAAACAGCCGGTCGAATTTTACATCTATTATCGCAAAGAGCTTGCGCGCCAAAACTGGTTTAAAGATTTTCTGAAAACCATCCTAGCGTAATAGGGCCTTATTGGTGTTTCGCACCTTTAAAGATGTCGAAGCCAAAAGATCATCGCCATTTCAGCAAAGTATTGGGCGCGACGCTCTTTCATCGGCATGGCTTTATAAGGTGCCACGATGATGTCTGAAAATCTTTTGTTTCTGCGCTCGACGCTGACAAGTGCCGAATGTTCATCCTTGGGCGTGATGCTTAGTTTTATTTGTGCTTGGTCATCAATCGCATGACTTGAATAGGTCCAAGTTTTCCCGGTCATGAATTCACGCATCACTGGCATCAGGCGATTCAATAGAAATTGCCCAGTGCAGGAATCTAGAACGCTGACGGATTGATGATTTTTCAAAGCTAGCGATAACATCAACGGCACGTCTTGTTGATCGCGAGTGACGGTGATCGCCCTTAAAGCCTCGGTCACGCGCTCAACATGGGTACGCATTTTTTCTTCTTGTGATTTGTAAAAGGACATTTTTACTTCTACGTAAGGAAGATGAACACGATATCCTTTTTCAACATTCACATTAGCCAGAGCTTGCTCAACCAGTGTCGCGACATCCGATTCACCCATGCCGATTGTGTCCCAGTGACGGGTGATGAAGGGATCCATGCCTTCGATATTTTTATTCAGCCATTGATAGATTTCAGCATTCCACACGGATTCAATCTCGCGAGGGGGGCCCGGCAGAACAAAAATCTTTTTACCTTTGGCTTCAACGAAAAAAGCGTTGGCCGTGCCTTCGTTGTTTTTGATAATGCGCGAACCTTCTGGGAAATAACATTGCTGCCTTTGGATATCTTTAACCACGTAACCACGCGGCTCCAAACGGTCCTTGATGTGCTGCCATGATTCCTCGTCCCATTTTAGTTTCAGGCCCGCCCACTCCGCGATCATCTCACGAGTGAAGTCATCGGACGTGGGGCCCAAACCACCGGTCACGAACATCAAGTCAGAATACTGCCCGCAATAATCGAGGGATTCCAAAATGAGTTTTCGGTCGTCAGGAATGACCAGGTGGAGCTTGGTAGTGAGTCCCAGATTTTTCAGTTTCTCTGAAATCCAGGCTCCGTTTTTATTTACTATTTGGCCGTCGACCAATTCTGTTCCAATGCCCAAAACTGAAGCGATCATAGAAATCTCCGTCAATACTGCCCCTAGGTTAGGCCTATGATGAGGAAGCGTCCAGATTCTTCCTTGGAGGGCGTGAAATTTGCCATTACTGCATGGCGTTAGGGGCGCTAAGCCTTGCGGAATCCCTAGGGGTTTTCTAGATTCGCTACTCTATATATGTAGGAGCTACCATGTCCTTTAACTGGAAAGAATTTGATCTTTACAATCCAACCCCTGAGCACAGCATGTTGCGTGAAACTGTCAACGCTTTCACCAAAGCTGAAGTCGAACCTCAAGCTCACGAGTACGATCGTTCCGAAAAATTCAATCTTGGCTTGTTCAAAAAAGTCGGCGAACTGGGTCTTTTGGGGATCACAGTTCCTGAACAATTTGGCGGAGCAGGTATGGACGCAACCGCAGCGGCCATCGTGCATGAGGAACTTTCCGCCTCTGATCCAGGTTTTGCTTTGGCCTACCTTGCGCACTCGATGCTTTGTGTGAATAACATCGCGGTGAATGGCAATGATGAACAGCGTATGCGTGTTCTTCCAAAACTATGCTCGGGCGAGTGGGTGGGCTCTATGTCCATGTCTGAGCCGGCAGTCGGTACCGATGTGATGGGGATGCAGACCCGCGCCGAGAAAAAAGGTGACGGCTGGATTTTAAACGGCCGCAAAATGTGGATCACCAACGGCACGATCGACGAAAACAATACTCCTTGTGATTTGACTTTGGTGTATGCGATAACAGGCGAGAAAAACGGCCGTGCGCTTGTCTCTACATTCCTGGTTGAAAAAGATCATAAGGGCTTCCAAGTGGGCCAAAAAATCAAAGACAAATTGGGTATGCGTGGTTCGAACACAGCAGAGCTTGTATTCCAGGACTGCGAAATACCGGCTTCAGCTTTGATCGGTCACGAAGGTGATTCGATGTTACACATGATGCGCAACCTTGAAATCGAACGCCTGACATTGGCGGCGATGTCTTTGGGCATCGCCCGTCGTTCGGTAGAAATCATGAACCGCTATGCAACAGAGCGTGAAGCATTCGGTAAATCTTTGAATCACTTCGGTCAAATGCAGCGCTATATCGCTGACAGCTATGCGGAATATAAGTCAGCTCGCGCCTATGTTTACGAAACAGCTCGTCGCATGGATTTGAACAAAGAAGGAAATCGTCTGGATTCAGACGGTGTTAAACTAGTGGCGACAACAATGGCGAAAAACGTTGCGGACCGTGCGATCCAAGTTTTGGGTGGTTACGGTTACGTCGGCGAGTACGTTGTTGAAAGACTTTGGAGAGACGCAAAGCTGCTTGAAATCGGGGGCGGCACTCTGGAAGCTCACCAAAAAAATATCACTCGTGATTTGGCGAGAAATCCTGAATCCTTATACAAGTAGATCGGTCGTCCATGTTTCCCTACGGTTCTGATATCGAGATCAATGCAAATTTGAAAATGAGTTATGATGTGGTTCTAGAAAAACTAGGACCGCTTTTGACAGAGGACCGTCGTCAAAAAATTGACCGCGTGGTTTCCCAAAGAAATTTCGATACGGCCGTGGTTTTGGAAAGCATCTATGACCGTGGGAATATTTCTGCGGTGATGAGATCCGCTGAGGGTTTAGGCTTTGGCAATTTCCATGTGATCGAAACTCAAGAAAAATTCAAAGAATCTGCGCGAGTCACTCAAGGTGCCGACAAATGGGTCGAAGTTAAAAAGTGGAGCAACACCACAGACTGCGTAAAGAGTCTGAAAAGCCAGGGCTATAAGATCTATGTCACGCACTTGGATGCCCGTTCGAAACCGCTTCACGAAGTTGATTTCTCTGGTAAAACTGCTTTGGTGTTGGGAAACGAAAAAAATGGCGTGAGTCCCGAAATGGTTGCAGCCGCTGACGAATGCATCATCATTCCAATGACCGGCTTCGTTCAAAGCTTTAATATTTCCGTAGCAGGGGCATTGAGCCTTTACCATATCTCTCAAGATCGTTTGAAGCGTTCAGGATCTAATGCTTCTTTAACTCAGCAAGAGCAGGATATTTTGCGTGCCTATTACTATCTGCGCACTCAAGAATCGGGCTTCCAATATCTGGAAGAACTTTTTGCAAGAGGTCAGATAAAGGCTTAGCATTTTCTTTAGACAGAGTCGGCCGAGCTCGCTCGGCGTTACTGCGTCGTCGCTGTAGGATGTGCAGCTTCCTCCTTGCGCCTGGATAAAACTTGCCCGACACTGTTCTTATATGGAGAGACATATGAGAAAATGGATATTTCTTTTGCCTTTCGTTCTTGCTGCTTGTGCTGAAAAAAGCGTGGTTTCCGATCAACCCAAGGCCGTCGTGGCGGCTGAAAATCAACCGGCTTCAGCCGAAGTAAAAAATAAACTTCCATTCTTTATGACGAAACCCACTCGCACAGAACCGGTCGAGATGGTATTTGATTCTAAGTACGATGTTCGTAAACCAGTGAACTATCGTAAAAATGATTCCCTAAAAATGTCGGGCAGTGCCAGTTTCTCGCCAGCGGCTTTAAAAGACATCGCAAAGCCTGCGAAAAAGAAAAAGGCCCAGCTCTATATCTTTGACCTGCGCCAGGAATCTCACGGTTTGATCAATGATAAACCGGTGACTTGGCAGGCAGATCGCGATTGGGCCAATGCTGACTTGGGTCACGAAGACGTGATCCAGCGTGAACGTCGCTTGTTGGGTGATTTAAAGGTCGGCGAAAAAATCGCAGGTACAGAAATCAAAAGTATTGAAACAGAGGAAAGCCTGGTACGCAGTTCGGGTCATCATTACGTGCGTTTGACGGTGACTGACCATGTTCGTCCCACAGATGCAGAAGTGGACCGTTTTATCGAGGCGGTTCGTGATCTTCCGGAAAATAACTGGGTCCATTTCCACTGTCGAGCAGGTAAAGGTCGCACGACGACATTTATGGTCATGTACGACATGCTTCATAACGCCAAAACTGACTCATTCGATGCGATTATCGAGCGCAATACAAAACTAAGCGAAGACTATGATGTGATGACTATTCCTGCAGAAACGGATTGGAAATATCTGTATCAAAAAGAGCGCGCAGCTTTCATTCAGGAGTTTTATAATTACGCGAAGGCGAATCCCAAAGGGGAAGGGCAGTTTTGGTCAAATTGGGGTAAGAAATAATGAAAAGAGTTTTAGGTCTATGTCTGCTGATGCTGACATTGAGTTCCTGTGCGACTTTGAAAAAAACATTTTGCGATTGCGAACCTGAATTGGATTTACCGCCAGAATGTAAGCCGCGGGTGATTATTAAAAAAGTGCCTGGTCAGCCAACACCCGCGAAACCCCAGGTGAAAACGGGTGGCGGTATCGTCGTTCAACAAGCTGATTTGGAGTTGGGCGATAAGATGGCCCGAGCGATGGATTCCTATGTGTTTTCAAACGAGCCCGAGGAGTTTACAAATCTTTGCAAGGATGAGCGTTTCGATTGTTTTATCGATGACAAGCGTTTTCCTAAAGATCGCAAGCGCATCAAGCGCAAGGTTCCGGCGTTTTTGAGTGGCTCGAAGATGGGTCTTCAAGATGACAGACGTATCCACATTAAATACAACTTCTATCCATAAAAAAAGGGACCTCGTCGGTCCCTTTTTTATTTCTTAACTATTTAGTGAGGAGGGCCGTTGCTGTTGCTGCTGTTGGGCCTGGGGTTGATTTCCTCCACCATTGTTAGCAAAAGCTTCAACACCTTCCTCAGCTTCGGGGCCTTGCATGTAAAAGGGTCTGGCGCCCATTGAAAAGGACACATTTTCTTCATCAAACTTACGAATCATTTTTAGCATCAATACCTGCTGTGAATCGAAGTATTTATTAAAATCTGGGTCTTTAACCCAAAATACAATTTCGTACTTCAATGATGCCTCATCGAAATTCATAAGGTGACAGCGTTCAAAGCGCAGCAATGGATCTTCTTCGATAAACTGCTTAACCCATCCGGGAATCGCTTCCAGTTTTGATGTCTCTGTCATGTAGTTAATATTGAAATTCATCGCTGCACGGCGTTCCCACATGCGTTTGAAGTTCTTAATGCGGCTTTCTAGCAAATCTTTGTTTGAAAAGATCAGCTCCTCTCCGGATAAGCTGCGCAAGCGAGTGGTTTTGATTCCGATGTTTTCAACGGTTCCCATATCGTTTCCTGCAACGATAAAGTCTCCGACAATAAAAGGTTTATCTAGAAGAATGGACAGGGAGCCGAAAAGATCACCCAGGATGTTTTGTGCAGCAAGGGCCACCGCAATACCACCCACACCTAGGCCGGCAATGAGGGCTGCGATATCCACACCCAGATTGCTAAGACCGACAAGGACCAAGGCAATAAGGAATAGTCCTTGGATACCGGTCGCAATAAGGCGAATAGCAGAGGCTGATTCTCCATCCGTTGAAATTTTTCGTTGGACCACATCATCACGCCACATGCGGATACACTTAAGTCCCCACAACGCGATCTGAACTGCAGAGGCAAACACGAAAAGCAATAAGACGGCTTTTTTGCCAGTAGTTACTGCAGTGCTTTGAACGATCGGATGAAGGATCCAAAAGAAAAGCACCCACGTTTTAGTCGCAGCAAGACATTGCAAGAGAACATCGTCCCAGATGCCTTTAAACCCTTTCAAGACTCGACTCAGCCTTGATTGGGCAAACGTTAAAATGGTTTTGATAAACACAGCACCGCAAAATGCAATGCCTAACATCATTAACCAACCAAGGCCTGTGCCGCGATTCATTTCATTAAACAGAGAAAATTCGATCATACTAAGCATTTGCACTCCTTGCGTATTCATTCGGTTCACTGAGCAGTCGACTGACTTCGCTCAAAAATTCTGGAACTTGCTCCTGGGTGTCCAATCTAAGAGGAGCTACCGTCATTGCTGTTCCAATTTTAATATTTGTTCCTTTTCCGTCAACCACGCGGAACATGTCTTCGTCGGTACGATCGTCGCCAAGGCATATGTAATATGAATTGTCTTGATATGACGACTGCATCAGCCAACGCAGAAAACTTCCCTTGTTGCATTCGACCGCTTTTGCTTCGACGATCTTAGAGCCCATCATGACCGACACCGGTTCATTGCCCAGACCCACCTGAAGCTCCTCATCCAATTTTTTGGCCTGATACTCTGCAAAGCTTGCCGGAGACTGGCGATAGTGCCATACCAGACAAGCTTCTTTCTTTTCAATCCAAGAAAAAGGAACACGATCACAATAAGCGTTCATCATTTGTTCTGCTTCGCCGTACCATGCATCGACATCCAATGAAAGACGGCTTTGCCATTTTTGGCCAGCAAGGCGATAAAAGGCACCGTGCTCTGCCACTAATGTGATAGGAATGTCAGCAAATTGCTCATCCAAAAACACCCGTGGGCGACCGCTGATGATGATGACTTCCACCTCTTCGTTAAGGCGCGCAATCAAGTTTCTCATCTCTGAACTTAAAACAGCATCCTCGGGACGTTTTGTCAGGGGCACCAAGGTTCCATCATAGTCCAAAATCAAACGAATTCTTTTTTGTTGAAGACTCTCAAGCATGGCTTTGGGCCATGCTTTTGGATTGTGAGGCAAAAGGGCACAATGAGTTTTATCTTCTTTGGTATTTTCTAGATCCCCTAGGAAGCTTTCGGCCCATTTGGTCGCTGAATATTTCAGTAAAGTTTCTTGCAAGAATCGCAGGCGATGCTCTTTTTCAACCGGTGACATTCGGAAAGAGCGATAAATAGAATCCGCCAAAGCATCCTGATCCCATGGATTGATAATTAAAGCGTCTGGCAATAACGAGGCGGCTCCGGCGAATTCACTTAAAACAAGGACTCCCGGATTATTAATGTCTTGAGCCATCACGTATTCCATCGCAACCAGATTCATGCCATCGCGTTTGCTGGTAACCAGAGCTGCGTCAGATCTGCGATACAATGCTAGCAAAGTGGTTTCGTCGATCGAATTGTAAATATATTGAACCGGCACATAATCGGGGGTTGCGAATTCCCCATTGATGGCTCCAACGATTCTATCCAAATCCCTTTTGATTTTCGCGTACAAGGGAACTTTTTGACGAGTGGGAACCGCGACTTGCAAAAGGGTCACTTTACCAACCATCTCCGGATATTTTTTTAAGGCCCTTTGAAAACCTAAAAGTTTCAACTCAAGTCCTTTGGTGTAATCAAGTCGGTCTATTCCTAACAGTTGAAAACGATCAAAGCTACGTTGACGATAGACCGCACACTGCTTTTCAACCTCAGGCGAAGCAGCTTTTTGCTGATACTCTTCCGTGTCAATACTGATCGGATAAACGCCAAGATTTAGGACATGATCGCCAATTTCTGCTTTGAACATTGTCGAATCAATTCCCAAAAAGGCCTTTAAAGTCACATTGAAATGACGAAGATAGGAATGTTCATGGAAACCCAAAAGGTCGCAAGCGATCAACGCCTGTAAAATCTCTTCGCGAACGGGCAGCTGGCGAAAGATTTCATTGCTTGGAAATGGAATGTGCAAAAAGAAACCGACTTTGAGTTTCGGATTCTTTTCTTTAATCATTTTCGGTAACAGCAAAAAATGGAAATCGTGAATCCAAATTGTGTCATTGTCATTGGCGATGGCAAGAATCTCGTCGGCCATGGTTTGATTGGCTTGACGATAAACGTCCCAATTTTCTCGGTTAAAATTTGCTAGTTGAGTTTCATAGTGGAATAACGGCCAGATCAAATCGTTTGCGACTCCGTCATAATAAGTGTCGTAAATTTCTTTAGACAACATGACGGGATGGCAGCGAAGGTTGTCCTTAATTTCACCGGAACGCTCTTTTAGAATCTGTCCATTTTTTTTGTCTGTTTCAAAGCCGAACCAATAGAAGGGTTCTTTTAAACTAACGCCTAAAAGAGCGGAAACTAAACCTCCACTTCCTCGAGTTAATTTTTCAGTTTTTGGATTCACGTTGAAAGGGAGGCGGTTACTTACAAATATTCGTCTTGAATGTCCCAGCACAAATCACTCCTAGAAAATGCAAAAGAAACATTTCACACGATTATGTATATATTTAATTTCTGCAACTTACGCATTATTCATTTTGGAATTGAAAGATTCATTTGAAGAAATCCCAAAATTCTTTATGAATCTTTCAATTGCGTTAGCAGCAGCGTTGTATGGGGCTGAATTGTGAAGTGTTGGTCAATCCTCACGGGCACATCTTTGAACGATGGCTCCACCGATGTATCCACGATCAGATGCCAACTGCATTTTTGAAAATGCTGCGGGAACTTGAATTGTATTGCATCATCGCTGGCATTCATCATCCAGATGAAGTTGTCGTCGCTCAGAAGTTTTAATTTCTCATCCCATTCACGAATGGCAGAACCGTTAAACTCGAGAGCTATGCATTTTGCAAAGGATTGATTCCACTCCTCATCACTCATTTCTTCGCCCGTAGGTGTAAACCAAAGAACATCTTTTCGACCGCCAGGACGAAGTCCTTCACCCTCGAAATAATTTCTGCGATGGAACACAGGATGCTTTTTCCGTATTTCGATGACGGATTTGGTAAAATTCATAAGATTCTGATCAATGGATTTCCAGTCAACCCAGCTGATCTCGTTGTCTTGGCAATAGGCGTTGTTATTGCCGCGCTGTGTTCGACCCATCTCATCGCCGGCAACTAACATGGGTACGCCTTGTGACAATAATAAAGTCGTCAAAAAGTTTTTTTTCATCATCGTACGGATTTTATTTATTTCAGGATTGTCAGTCGGGCCTTCAGCGCCCCAGTTACGACTGTGATTATTATCATTTCCGTCCCGATTATCTTCCAGATTTGCTTCATTGTGTTTTTGATCATAAGAAACAAGATCATTAAGAGTAAAGCCATCGTGGGCCGTGATAAAGTTGATACTTGCTGTAGGACCACGTCCCGACGGACCATAAAGATCACTGGAGCCCATCAAGCGGTATCCAAGGTCTGCGATGCGTCCTTCTTCACCTTTCCAGAATGCTCTTACTGTGTCTCGGAATTTATCATTCCATTCCGACCATTGGTCTGGAAAGTTGCCCACCTGGTAGCCACCTTCGCCTAAGTCCCAAGGTTCGGCGATAAGTTTTACTTCTGATAAAATGGGATCTTGCTGAAGGATACTAAAGAAAGAGTGAAGCTGATTCACCTCATGAAATTCCCGAGCCAGTGTGGAGGCTAAGTCAAAACGGAAGCCATCCACATGCATCTCTGTCACCCAATATCTTAAACTGTCAGTGATAAGGCGGAGCACATGGGGATTGACGACGTTGAGGGAATTTCCGCAGCCCGTGTAGTCCATGTACAATCCAGGTGAGTCGGGTACAAGTCTATAATAAGAGGAATTATCGATCCCCTTAAAACTCACACAAGGGCCCATTTGGTTGCCTTCTGCAGTGTGATTATAAACAACGTCCAAAATAACTTCTAAGCCCGCTTTATGAAGGGCCTTAACCATCTCCTTGAATTCGTGCACTTGGGCACCATTGCTGCCTCGAGACGAGTACCGCCAGTCTGGCGCAAAGTATCCGATCGTATTATAACCCCAGTAGTTGTGCAGGCCTTTTTTCTGAATGGAATCTTCTTCGACAAATTGATGAACCGGAAGCAGTTCCACTGCAGTGATGCCAAGATTTTTCAAATACTCGATGGCTTTTGGATGGGCCAAGCCAGAATAAGTGCCGCGAATATTTTCTGGAATCTCGGGATGAAGTTTAGTGAATCCTTTGACGTGCATCTCGTAAATGATCGATTTATTCAGAGGAGTTTTAGGGGCGCGATCATCACCCCAATCAAAACGGGTGTCGATGACAATGGATTTCGGCATAAAAGGGGCACTATCACGAGAATCAAAGGATAAGTGCTCATCCACGTGTTCGATGTCATAGGAAAAGAGGGAGGGATCCCACTTAATCCCGCCCGAAGTGGCTTTGGTGTAGGGATCGAGCACCAATTTATTTGGATTAAAGAGCAGACCATTTTCTGGTTCGTAACGACCATGCACGCGGTATCCATAATGCTGGCCGGCTTTCAAGCCCGGGATGAAGCCATGCCACACTTTATAAGTCTGCTCGATCAAATCGACTTGGGCGAATTCCTCGCCCTTTTCGTCGAACAAACAGAGAATTACTTTTTCGGCATTTTCAGAATACAGCGCGAAATTCACGCCATCAGATGTCAATGTGGCGCCTAATGGAGTCGGAGATCCTCTCCAGCATTCAATTTTTTGAATCATGATTTAACCATTCAACATTTTGTCGATTTGTTCTTCGGCGCGCAGCCAATAGATATTGTTATCAGAGGAAAATCCTTCGCGTTCTGCTAGGTAAAACGCAGTTTCGCGAATCATGCGCTCCCGTTCCTCCGCACTCACTTTTCCCGTTTGTGTGTTCGTGGGAGCAGATTTTGATTCGGAGTCTGAATTGAATGATTCTGGATTTGGTTGTGATTTATTATTTTTGTTTAATTTTTCTGAACTACTTAGTCTCGGCATTTCATCCTCCTGAAGAACAATTTAAGTATCGTGTCTTGTTGTTTAGAGAAAGAAAACTCTTTTGTATTTGAGCTTTGACAAACTTATCGAGAAGTTTTTTAAACTTTCCTTCGCTTGATCTAGATTTACCACCAGGCCGCAAGTTCGCTCAGAATGTAGGTAAGTCATGCAGCAGAGTCAGTTGTCTTATTATTCCAATTCCCAAGTATCTCCATCCAGTGTTGTGATTGATCGCGTAGTGCCGATGATTGATGGTGGACGTTTTGCCGTGAAACGCTATCTGGACGAGGATGTTAAGGTGACGGCACATTTATTAGTCCATGGGCATGATCTTCCCAAAGGAAGAATCCACGTACGACATCAATCAGAAATGGAAGAAACGGCCTATCAACTGGTTGCTGAATTCAATGATGAGTGGAGCGCTTCTTTCAAACCGAAAAAGCTTGGCCAGTATATTTGCCGGGTTGAAGCTTCCCTGGATCGCTTTGGTACTTGGAAGAATGATGTGCAGAAGAAAAGAAATGCCGGACAGAACATCACGGTCGATCTGCAGATTGGCGTCGAAATTCTGCGTCAGTCTTTACAAGGCATTCAAGATTCATCAGAAAAAAAATTGATCAAAAGTCGTGTCGAAGAAATTGAAAAGTGGATTCAATCGAAAAGAGATCCTGATGTTGCAACATTGCAGGCACTTCTTAGCGATCCCGCTTTGGTAATGGCGTTACAACAAAACTTTAATGACGATAGTTTGGTCAAGTACGACCGTGAAGTGGTGTTTAATATTGAACCCACCTTGGCTAGATTTAGCTCTTGGTATGAATTCTTTCCGCGTTCTGTAGTTTCCGGAAAACCTCGACACGGGACCTTCAAAGATGCAGAAGCGCGACTTTCTTACGTTAAGGACCTGGGGTTTAACGTCGTTTATTTCCCACCCATTCACCCCATTGGAAAAAGTTATCGCAAAGGGAAAAATAATTCTGTCACTGCGGAACCCGGAGACGTCGGAAGTCCTTGGGCGATAGGAGCGGAAGAGGGTGGACACAAAGCCATTCTGTCTGAGTTGGGCACCCTTCAAGATTTTAAAAATCTCATCACTAAAGCCCGTTCAATGAACTTAGAAATTGCGATGGATATTGCATTTCAGTGTTCTCCGGATCATCCGTACGTAAAGGCCCATCCAGAATGGTTTAAGAAAAGACCTGACGGCACTATACAGTATGCGGAAAACCCTCCTAAAAAGTATCAGGATATCTATCCGTTTGATTTTGAAACCCCGGCTTGGAAAGAGCTTTGGCAGGAGCTCTTGTCTGTTTTCCAGTATTGGATAAATGCGGGCGTACGTGTTTTCCGCGTGGATAATCCCCATACAAAACCATTTCATTTTTGGGAGTGGTTGATCGCCAACGTTCGTCAAGAGCATCCCGATGTTATTTTTCTGTCAGAAGCATTCACTCGGCCTAAGATCATGCAGTACTTGGCAAAGTCTGGATTCAATCAATCCTACACGTATTTCACCTGGAGAAATGCTAAGTGGGAATTAACTGAGTACATGAATGAACTTACTCAGTCAGAAATGAAAGACTATTTCGGTGCGAATTTCTGGCCGAACACTCCTGATATCTTGCATGACAGTCTTCAATCTCCAAATCCCGCTCAGTACAAAGCGCGCTTGGTTTTAGCAGCGACCCTGATGAGCAATTATGGAATTTATGGACCTGCCTTTGAGCTGATGGATTATAAACCCAGTGCCCCGGGCAAGGAAGAATATCTAGATTCTGAAAAATACCAGCTGCGAACGTGGAATCTAAACGATTCCCAGTCGCTGGCTCCCTATATCGTTCAGGTTAATAAGATACGCAATAGCCATAAGGCATTACAACAAAATCGCACGTTTCGATTTCACCCAGTAAATAACGATTCACTGATTGCCTATTCGAAGTCATTCGGAGAAGAGCGCATTATCACCGTTGTAAATTTGGATTCAAAAGGGTCCCAATCAGGGATGTTAGAACTTCCGTTAATTGATTGGAATATCGGCGAGAACCAAAATTTCGACATGGAAGATCTTTTGACGGGTGTGACTTATACCTGGAATGGGTGGCGAAACTACGTTGAACTTCGTCCCGATCAGCCGGCACACATTTTTAAATTAAATCTTAAATCGAAATACCCGCAAGGAACAAAGGCATGATTACCAGATTCGCGAATCAGGAAAATCCGCTATGGTACAAGGATGCAATTATTTATCAACTGCACGTCAGAGCCTTTTATGATTCCAATGACGATGGGATCGGAGATTTTCAAGGGTTGATCCAAAAACTGGATTATCTTCAATCCTTGGGAATCACGGCGATTTGGCTTTTGCCGTTTTATCCTTCACCATTAAAAGACGATGGGTATGATATTGCAGATTACACAAATATCAATCCTGCGTATGGAACACTGGATGATTTTAAAGAGTTTTTAAACGAAGCTCATCGCCGCGATATTCGCGTCATCACGGAGCTCGTGATCAACCATACTTCGGATCAGCATGAGTGGTTTCAAAAGTCCCGCCGCGCGGAACCTGGGACCTACTGGCACAATTTTTACGTCTGGAGTGATGACCCCACGAAATATAAAGGGACGCGTATCATCTTTAAAGATTTTGAAACTTCAAATTGGGCGTGGGATCCGATTGCTAAAAAGTATTACTGGCATCGATTCTATTCCCATCAGCCCGATTTAAATTTTGATAATCCAGAAGTTCAAGAAGCCGTTTTCAGGGCTCTTGATTTTTGGATGGATATGGGCGTCGACGGCATGCGCTTGGATGCGGTTCCTTATCTATTCGAAAGAGAAGGTACAAGCTGCGAAAACCTGCCTGAGACTCATGCCTATTTAAAAACGCTCAGAGCCTATATGGATAAAAAATATCCGGGCTCCATGCTTTTAGCTGAGGCCAATCAATGGCCTGAAGATGCCGTTAATTATTTTGGTGACGGTGATGAATGCCACATGAATTTTCATTTCCCGTTAATGCCACGATTATTTATGGCGCTTAAGATGGAAGATCGTTATTCCATTGTCGATATTTTACAACAGACTCCAGCTATTCCGGAAAATTGCCAATGGGCGACGTTTCTGCGAAACCATGATGAGCTGACATTAGAGATGGTTACCGACGAAGAGCGTGATTATATGTATAAGGTCTATGCCAATGACCCACGCGCGCGAATCAACCTAGGACTTCGTCGCAGGCTGGCTCCGCTGGCAGGAAATGATCGCCGACAAATTCAACTGTTAAATGCGCTGCTATTTTCTCTGCCAGGCTCGCCCATCATTTACTACGGTGATGAGATTGGTATGGGCGACAACATTTACCTGGGCGACCGGGATGGTGTGCGAACTCCATTTCAGTGGAACCTGGATAGAAATGCCGGATTTTCGAAAACCAATCCTCAAAAACTCTATCTTCCTGTGGTCTCCACACCAGAATATCACTCTGAATCTGTCAACGTGGAGGCACTTCGTGCAAATCCGACATCGTTACTGTGGTGGATGGGTAAGCTGATTTCACTTCGCGCCGGAAATTCCATCTTAAGCCGTGGAAAATTTGAAATCGTAAACAATTCAAATCCCAAGGTTTTGACGTACACTCGTGAGCTGGATGGTGAAGTGATCCTCTGTATCGTAAATCTGTCCAGGAACTCTCAGTTTGTTGAATTAGATCTTTCAAGATTTAAAGGTGCCGTTCCAATGGAGCTGTTCGGACAATCCGAGTTCCCTAAAATTTCTGAGCCGCCTTATGTTGTGACCTTAACACCTTACTCTTTTTACTGGCTGCAAATTTCTGAAAAACAAGCCGTGGAACAGTTAGGCTGGGGTAAACCTTTAGCATTGCCGGTGGATGAAAATCCTCTCATGAACTTGCGCGGTCGCAAAATGTGGTTGCCACTTTCAAAAGCTATCAAAGGGTATTTGCAAAGATCTCGTTGGTTCAGCGGCAAGGGTCGCCGTATCAATTACATTGAGCTTTTGGATTACTTAACTGTGCCGATGCCTGGTGATGATTCGAATCCTAGCTATTTGGCAATGATGAAGGTCTTTTATGCTGAAGGATTGCCAGAAGTTTATATGATGGGGTTAGGACATGTTGAAGGGGACAAGGCTAAAAAGCTTGCCGATGAGCGTCCCTCGATGATCGTTGCCGAAACCCATAGCCCTGCGAATACTGGCGTCGTTTTCGATTGTTTGCAGCAGGCCGATTTCTGTAAGGCCGTCCTGGACATTATCGTTAATAAAAAAGTATTGAAAAGTGCCCTGGGAAAAATTGTCGGGGAGTCTAAGGAACCTTCCCAGGAGACATTGCCAGATCCTGTTTTTAAAAGCGTTGAACAAAGCAATTCATCTTTGGTGTTTGGGGATAAGTATTATCTAAAATTCTATCGTCGCATCGAAGAGGGAGAAAATCCTGAAGTCGAGTTAGGTCGATTCTTGGGCGAAAAGAAGTTTGCCGACACCTCGGCATTCTTAGGGGCTTTGTCTTATTATCACGGGAACACCGTCTCTTCATTGGCTATCTTGGAAAATGTTCTGACTCACGAAATTGATGGCTGGTCCTTGATGACCGATAAAATTTCGCAGATTGCAGAAAGAATGAACACGGAAGGCGTGTTAAATGGGCCGGCTTTGATTCCACCATTAAACGAAGACGTTTTGCATTTCGAACCGACCGCCGATTTCCAGGATTTGACCGGTTATACTTTGATGTATGCAAAGCAACTGGGAGTTAAAACAGCACAAATGCATTTGGTTATGGGCAGTGAAGAGCGCGATCCTGCGTTTATTCCGGAACCGTACACTCCCTTCTATCAGCGTTCTATGTTCCAAAGCTTCAGGAACATGGCAGAAAAAACGTCAGAGATTTTACGAGCGAATCTTGCTCACCTTAATCCTGCGGATCAGGAGCTAGCAGAAAAAATTCTATCCTCCAGCGATAAGATCTATAACTGCTTCTCTTACATGAAAAATGTTCCGATCCTCTCGTTACGTTCGCGCATCCATGGGGATTATCATCTGGGGCAAGTTCTCTTCACAGGTCAGGATTTCAAAATCATCGATTTTGAAGGCGAACCTGCCCGTGGATTTGGAGAAAGAAAGTTAAAACGCACGCCTTTAAAAGATGTTGCGGGAATGATCCGCTCGTTCGAATACGTGCCTGAATTTTATATGAAAAAGCAGAATCTGAAAGAGCAAGATCGTTTGCGCATGTCTAGCCATCTGCAAGTTTGGTCGCGATGGGCGAGCATTGAATTTTTAAAAGGTTATCTTGAGACGGTGGGAGACAATGCGATTGTACCAAAGGATATTCGTCAAACCTTTGCAGTTCTTAAAATGTTCCTTTTGGAAAAGGCGCTTTACGAAATCGGATATGAAGCTCGCAATCGCCCAGATTGGGTGGATATTCCGATGCGGGGTTTACTGAACATTTTAGAAATCGGTCAAGTAGCCACTCCTAAAGATCTACCTAAAAGAAGTCAGGAACCATGGCAAACGTTATAGAAAAACGCCTTTTACGAAAAGCAGCCCGTTACTGGGGAATCCAACCCGACTACCTCAATGCAAATGGGGAGCCTACGGGCAGCTCTTCGCAATCCATTAAAAAAGTTCTGTCAGTCTTGTCAGGCAGGGACGTACATGATGTGACTTCACTGCAACAAGTAATTTATCAAAGATATTCTCAGAAAATCACCAGCGTCATGGAACCTGTTCATGTGCAGAAAGCCTCTCAAGGAATGCGCGTGGTGGCGTTTTTACCCCATGATATTGCTGTTGATAACTTGCATTTTCTTTTGGAGCAGGAAGGCGGCAAGAGTGAGCGCTGTTTTTTTGAAAGCAGTGTTTCCAGTCGAATCTATCACCTCGAAAATCAGTACTATCGAAGATATGTTTTTAGGTCATCAAAAAGTCCCGCTGAAGGCTACCACCACCTATCATTGGTTTCGAATGGTCAAGTTCTGGCAAAAACTCTTCTTATTTGCCCTCCGGAAAAGCGGACGGATCATCAAAAAAAGAAATTAGGAATTTTTACTCCCTTGTACGCTGTTCGTAGCCAACGAAATCTGGGAATTGGAGATTTGGGAGATCTCAGAAATCTGCAAACGCACCTGCATAAATTAGGCTGTGATTTTGTGGGCACGTTGCCGTTGTTAGCCCAGGATTTCGGGCCCAAATTTGATTCTATAAGTCCTTATTCTGCCTCCTCCAAACTGTTTTGGAACGAGGCTTATTTAGACTTACAAGAAGTTGTAAAACAGTATCCTCTGCTTCAAAAGGTTTATTCACATCGCGATCTGAATCTTGTTGAGGAGTTGCAAAAAAATGAAGATGTCCTTTATGCTCAGGTCATTCCTTTAAAGCAGAAGTTAACGCTAGAAATGTCGAAGGTATTTTTAGCTGAATATGCTGAAAAGGATAAAGGCTTTCAACGCTTTAAAAAGCAAAAGTACCTTCTGTCAGAGTATTGCCAATTCCGTAGTCACGGCGATCCTGAAAAACAGGGATATCATCTATTCGCTCAGTATCAAATGGAGCGTCAACTCAAAGATTTGAAATCCCTGGCAGGAAAAAAAGGCGCCGAAATTTATTTGGACTATCCCGTGGGGACTTCTAAAGATGGTTTTGACAATATCTATTTTAGCCAAGAGTTTATAAACGTTTTAAGTGTGGGCGCCCCACCTGACGTTTTATTTCGCAAAGGACAGAACTGGGGTATTTCTCCAATTCATCCCCTTAAAATGCGGGAAAGTGGATATCAGTATTTAATTGAGTCACTTCGCTCTCACATGCTTTTAGGTAATATCATTCGACTTGATCATGTGATGGCTTTTAAGCGGTTGTACGTAATTCCCAACGACAGCAATGCCCGTGAAGGGGTCTATCTTCGCTATAATCCGGATGAAATGTTTGCGGTCCTCGCTATCGAAGCGCAAAGACACGGAGTTGACATTATCGGAGAAAATCTGGGCACAGTTCCGGAATCCATTCAGCGTTCTTTGAAAGACAATGGGTTTCGCGGAATGTGGGTGTTCCTGTTTGAAGCGGGCGAATCTCCGACTGCGGCAGTCGAACGGATGCCACCAGCAAATCTTGCCTGCTTAAATACGCATGATCTTGTCCCGTTCCAAGGATACTTGGAATCGTTTGATATTCATAAATTCAAAGAGTTGGGAATTTACACGCCGAAAAAATCCCGCAAAGAAGTTCATTCCCGAGAAGAGGTCATTAAAAAGTGGTCTCAAGATTTGGACGTAGAAGATTCAGAATATTTATTTATGAAGGTGTGTGAACTGATGGCATCGGGTCCCGCCGATTTATTTTTAATTAATTTAGAAGATCTGTGGGGAGAAACCAAACCACAGAATATTCCCGGAACCTGGCATGAGTTTCCAAACTGGACTCGGAAACTTAAATTCTCCGTCGAAGAGTGGAGCCAAAGTTCTGAAGTGAATAATTTTATTAATCGACTCGCGCATATGCGCAAGAAATGGAAAGAGCATGGACACGCTTCTGACCTCAGACGACATTTATCTGTTCAATGAAGGAACAAACTATAGGTCTTATTTACGTATGGGTGCACATTTAGACGTTAAAGACGGAGCCGAAGGGACGTGGTTCTCGGTTTGGGCTCCTGGAGCAAAAGAAGTTCATGTCACGGGCGATTTCAATTATTGGAATCGCGAGCAGTATGCATTGCGCACCGAAGGGACTTCGGGTGTGTGGAGTGGTTTTGTTCCACAAGCTGTGCACGGGCATAATTATAAATTTATTATTACGTCTCCTCAGGGGCATAAAATTGAAAAGGCGGATCCCTACGCTTTCTACAGTGAGGAAGCGCCAAAAACAGCCAGCAAAATCTGGAATCTTGATTACCAATGGCAAGATCAAGAATGGATGGAAAATCGGAAGCATCTGCAGAACACGAATCAAGGCATGTCTATTTACGAAATCCATTTAGGATCGTGGAGACGAAATCCAGAGCAAGGGGGGCGCAGCTTAACCTATCGAGAGCTGGCTGAGGAACTACCGCGCTACGTGAAAGACATGGGGTTTTCCCATGTGGAGTTTATGCCGATTATGGAGCATCCATTTTATGGATCTTGGGGATATCAAACCACGGGCTACTTTGCACCGACGTGCCGTTACGGCACTCCTCAGGATTTGATGTATCTGATTGATCGCCTTCACCAAGAAAATATTGGCGTGATAATGGATTGGGTTCCGTCACATTTTCCAGAGGACTCCTTTGCTCTGTCTCGTTTCAATGGCACTCATCTTTTCGAGCACGAAGATCCTCGCTTGGGATTTCACCCAGATTGGAACAGTTTGATTTTCAATTATGGACGACATGAGGTTCGTAGTTTTCTGATTTCCAGTGCGATTTTCTGGCTGGAGAAATATCATGTAGACGGACTGCGGGTTGATGCCGTGGCTTCGATGTTATATCTGGACTACTCTCGAAAAACAGGAGAATGGATCCCCAACCGATTCGGTGGAAGAGAAAACATTGAAGCCATCGAATTTTTAAAAGACCTTAATGAAGCCGTCTATTCACAGTTTCCAGATGTGCACACAATCGCTGAAGAATCTACAGCATGGCCCAAAGTTTCTGCGCCAACATATGCAGGGGGGTTAGGGTTTGGAATGAAATGGGATATGGGGTGGATGCATGACACCTTTGAATACTTCCGTAAAAATTCAATCCATCGTCGTCATCATCAGAATCAACTGACTTTTAGAATGATGTACGCTTTTAATGAAAACTTTATTCTTTCCATCTCTCACGATGAGGTCGTTTACGGTAAAGGCTCTGTCTATGAAAAGATGAGTGGGGATGAATGGCAAAAGTTCGCAAATCTGCGGGCTCTTTATTCTTATATGTATGCAATGCCAGGTAAAAAACTTCTTTTTATGGGCTGTGAATTTGCGCAAAAAACTGAATGGAATCACGATGGCAGTTTGGATTGGCATCTGACTCAAGAAAAGCCCCATGCTCAAATCCAATCCTTAATTAAGGATTTGAACCATGTTTATCGCCAAGAATCTGCGCTGCACGAACTGGATTTTTCAGCAGCAGGTTTTGAATGGTTAGATGCGAGTGATGCCAACAACAGTGTTTTTAGTTTTTTCCGCCGCGATGGCGATAAAAACACGGTCCTTTGTATTTTCAATCTGACACCTATCCCGCGCTACAATTATGAAGTGGGGGTTGATCAACCCGGAATTTGGAAAGAAATTTTAAATTCAGACGCGGAAATCTTTGGTGGCAGCGGTCACGGAAATTTCGGAGAAGTTACATCAAATCCTCAACCTGCACATGGAAGGCAGCACAGCCTGATGCTGACATTGCCGCCGCTTTCGGGTGTGTATTTCAAGTATGCGAGGACAGTGCAGTGAATTTAATCAAAATCGGTGCTTGGAAAGAGGAACAGGGAGAATGCGGCTACCGCGTATGGGCGCCACTTTGTGAAAGCGTAGATTTGGTCTTTTTGGACCAAGATGAGCAGGAATTGGGCTCACTCCCGATGGCGCAGGATCGTCGCGGATACTTTTTTGTTAAATCCAAAAAGCCGCTTTCTGATTTATATAAATTTAGGCTAAATAAAAACCAACTTTTACCAGATCCCGCTTCTCGCTATCAGCCACAAGGTCCCCACGGGGCCTCGCAACTCATTGGCAGTGAATTCCCCTGGAGCGATCAACAGTGGAAGGGCTTGCCCCTTCATGACTTGGTTATCTATGAACTTCATGTCGGAACCTTTACCGAGTCTGGAACCTTCGCGGCAGTTCAGTCCCATGTGGATCGATTATTAGACTTAGGGGTTAATGCACTCGAAATAATGCCCATCGCTCAATTCGCGGGAAAACGTAATTGGGGATATGACGGGGTTGGATTATTTGCCGCGCAGAACTCCTATGGGAAACAGCAAATCTCTCCGCTAGAGTTAAAAGGTCTGATTGATTACTGCCATTCCCGGGGTATGGCTGTGATTTTGGATGTCGTTTATAATCATATGGGCCCTGAGGGTAATTACCTCTCCCACTTCGGCCCGTATTTTCATGACAAGTATAAGAATCCCTGGGGAGACGCGCTGAACTTTGATGGTGCTCACAGTGATGATGTCAGAAACTATTTTTTAACGAACGCAAAGCAATGGATCGAGGAATTTCATTTTGATGGACTGCGCCTGGACGCCGTTCATTCCATATTTGATGGCTCCGCAAAAACATTTTTAGAGCAGCTCTCCGATCTTGCCGAGGACGTATCACAACGCACAGGACGGGTGATTCATTTGATTGCTGAAAATGACACGAATGACAGTCGATTGATCACTCCCACTGCGGAGGGAGGGATCGGGTTGAGCGCCCATTGGGCCGATGATTTTCACCATGTGGTTCATTCGGCATTGACGGGTGAAACATCAGGTTACTATTCAGATTTCGGTAAAGAGAATCAGTTGATGGATGTGTTGACCCGGGGTTTAGTCTATGATGGAAAATATTCTGAGTTTCATAATTTTACCCGCGGTCGCAGCTATTACGGCACTTCTCGGAGTCGTCTAGTCTATTGTATTCAAAATCATGACCAAATCGGAAACCGCAAAGACGGCGAAAGGCTGATTTCCTTAAGCGGAGCTGACGCCCAGAAACTGGCGGCCTCCTTGTTATTTCTGTCAGGGGGCTTGCCGTTGATTTTCATGGGAGAAGAGATCGGTGAAACCGCTCCCTTTTTATACTTCGTCGATCATACCGATAAGAATCTGCTACAAGCGGTGCGCGAGGGCAGGAAGAAAGAATTCGCAAGTTTCGGTTGGAAGGAAGAACCACCGGACCCTGGCGCCGAGGAAACTTTCATCCGCTCGCGCGTTGATTGGGTCAAAGCTGCACAATCTGCACAAACTGCAGATTTCACGAAACTGTATAAAAAACTGATAGCTCTTTCGAAATGGATTCGACAAGAAGGTTTTTTTGATGAAGAAGTGAAAGCCGAGCTTGTTCGCGAGGGTGTTTTTCGCATTACTGCTTCTAAAGATAATGAATCCATCGAGTTAATTATATCCATGAATAAAAAAACAGAAGAGGTCACCTGCCACAGTCGTTATGAATTGGTTTTTGATTCTTCTTCTCCGGACCGATCTCGCTCTGTCTCCCAAGGGACGCTAAAGATGGAGCCTCAGTCTGTGATTTTATTGAAAGGACCGAGATAATGCCGTTTCTTTCCACCTACCGCCTGCAATTACATAAAGATTTTAAGTTCCAAGATGCGATTGAACATCTGAGGTATTGGAGCGATCTGGGGATATCCCATCTTTATTTGTCTCCCATCTTAGAGTCAGAGGAGGGAAGTACTCACGGCTATGACGGCACAAATCCAGAAGTTATTAGCCGCGAGCGGGGTGGAGAAGAGGGATTTGCGCTCTTAATTGAGAACCTTCCCAAGACACGGATAGAGGGCTTGATTTTGGATATTGTACCGAATCACTTGTCCTCTAGTTGGAAGAATCCTAAGTGGTGGGATGTTCTGAAAAAAGGACACAAATCATCTTTCTGGAAGGCATTTGATATTAAGGGTGACGAGGATGACTCGAAGATTAAAATTATTCTGCCCGTGTTGGGCAAAAGCCGTGAAGCCACAATTCTTTCTCGAGAGTTGGTGTTATCCTTTTATCAAGAACAAATTACTTTTAAATACTACGATGCTCACTATCCGGTTAGCGAGTCCTCCTATGACTTGGTTTTTCAAGAGCTGGAAAAGCGTATTGAGAAAAAGCATTTAAAAAGCATTTCCGCTCTCTCCAAATGGGCCCAAGAAAGTGTGTCGAATCTGAATGTTCTGTTGCACAGTCTTTCCCAGGTACCAGTCAAAGCCTTGAATGAAATTTTGGAGAAACAGCATTATAAGTTAAAAGATTGGCGCAGCGGCAGCCGCGAGATCAATTACCGTCGCTTTTTTGACATTAACGGCTTAGTGGGTTTAAAGATGGAAAATAAATCCGTCTTTAATTGGTCTCATGACAAAATATTTTCTTTATTAAGCACCTATCCTGCTATCCAAGGATTGCGAATTGACCACATCGATGGCCTTACCTTTCCCGAAGAATATCTGAAAAATCTCTCAAAAAAATGTCCTAATATCTGGGTTGAAAAAATTCTGGGTAACGGCGAACTGTTACCAGAGGACTGGCCGATCAAGGGCTCCACGGGATATGAATTTTCCGTTGTCAGCGCCCGACTGTTTGTGGATGTCAAAGGACTGTTGAATCTGCATTCACATTATTTAGAAAAAATCGACGACCGTTGGGAGCGGTTCCATGACTGCGTATACGAAAGTAAGAAAGAAATGCTCGAGCTTTACTATGTCTCCGAGCTTAATTATCTTATGGAGCAATTTTACGAGTGTGCTCAAGATTATAAGAAGTACCGTAATAAATTCACCAAAGAGGAAATTCGCGAGGTTCTGATCGAAGTCACTTCCTCTCTTAGAATTTACAGAACCTACGCCAAAAAATCAGAAGCGATTCGTTCGCCTTGGTTGTCCGATGCTTTGAAGGAAGCTCAGGGACGGGGCAAGATATCAAATCTTCAAGCTTACGAATGGTTTAGAGATGTTCTTCATGAGGAAGGAACGTGGAGTGACGATTTATTTCTGACCATCAAACGATGGGAACAGCTGACTGGACCCGTTATGGCGAAGGGGCTTGAAGACACAGCTTTATATCGTTACTGTCCATTGCTGTCATTGAACGGTGTCGGTGGTGAACCGGATTGGATCGGGGATGGTTCATTAGAGTACCACGCCTTTCAGCAAGAGAAATTACGCACATTCCCTTTGAGTTTTAATGCGACTTCTACCCACGATACGAAGCGTAGCGAAGATGTGCGCTCGCGGATTCATTATCTTTCGGAAGTTCCTCAGGAGTGGACGACACTTTTTGAAGAGATTCTGCAGGATTTTGGTCAGCAGGATTTTCCGACTCCAAGAGTTCTTTATTTTATCCTAGAGACATTGCTGGGTGCGTGGCCCATGGATGGAGTTATGTCAGATGAATTTATCAAGCGCATGCAGGAATACTTTATCAAAGCCACCCGTGAATCAAAAACCGAAACCAGTTGGTCCGAAGTAAACCCTGATTTCGAAGAAAAATTAAAGCAGTTCGTGCATGATCTTCTTCACCCCACAGGTAAAGGGGACAAACGCTTGTTGAAAAAACTTTCTGCGTTTGCGGAAAAGTGCAGCTTTTATGGTGCCTTTAATTCGCTCTCGTTACTTACGATGAAAGGTACAAGCCCCGGAATTGCCGATTTCTATCAGGGATGTGACAGCTGGGATTTAAGCTTGGTGGACCCTGACAATCGCAGACCCGTTGATTATGCCGAAAGAAAACAATTTTTAGCTCGTATGCAGGCTCAGGCCAAAATAGATGCTTCATCCTATCTGCAGGAGATTTCCAAGAATTGGAAATCGGGCGAAGTGAAAATGTATCTGACCTGGAGGCTGCTACAACTTAGAAATCATTGGCCTGACATTTTTCTGAAAGGTGAGTATCTGCCAGTGTCTCCAGAAGGAGATAAGAAAATTCATTTCATGTCGTACTTACGACGTCTGGATAAGCAGTGGGTATTAACTGTCATTCCAAGGTTTTTAGGCCAGTCGAAAATGGAACTGGGTGATTTGAAGCTTCATGATCAAGAGCTTTTAAGTGTTAAATTTGATCTGCCCGAGGACGCTCCCAAGACTTGGATGAATGTGCTCACGGGCGAGAAAATGTTTGGAAATTCATTCACCGCGCAGAACCTTTTTGGAAGTTTTCCGGTCGTGGTTCTGCAGGGAGTGGCTGATTAGTTCTTACGCAAGATGATGGATTTCATCAAGGGCTCCTGATCGGGGAGCTCGAAATCCATGCCTTGCGAAGGTGCGGGCAGAATTTTAAACGAGAATTCGCGTTTCAGTTTTTCTAAGCGCAAATGCAAATCTCCGCTGTTCCATTTTTCGTAGTTTGTACAGAACAACAGCAGGCCGTTTTTTTCTAAGCAATACATGGCGTTGATTAACAGTTCATCAAAATTCTTGCTGATCGAGAAAACACCATTCTTGGAGCGACCAAAAGAAGGCGGATCGCAAACAATCAGTCCAAACTTACGCTTGCGACGGACGGTCCCTTTTAAAAACAAAATACAGTCGCTGTTCCAGAATTCATACTTTTCATGCTCCGGATCAAGACCGTTTAAAGTGAAGTTACGTTTACTCCAATCAAGAAAATTCGACGACACGTCGACGGTGCAAACTTCTTGTGCACCGGCCATGGCAGAAACCACGCTAAAACCACTGGTATAAGAAAATAAATTTAAGACGCGACGATCTTGGGCATGTTCGCTGACCCACAGGCGATTCTCGCGTTGATCCAAAAACAGTCCTGGGGAAAGTCCGGTATCACTGCGCAGTTCATACTTGACGCCATTTTCCTTAGCGATCCAGCTGGTCTGCGTTTGTCCAATGGTCCACAACAATTCCGCATTCGGATCATCCCCACGGTTCAGCATTTTGCGAACCAGGACTTTCTTTTTCAATTTCTTAGATAATTTTTCAAAACGTAGCAGATCCGGAACAGAAGGATCTTCCTCTTTGTACCAATAAACCCAAAGGTATTCGCCATACTGATCGATTCGATAAGTATCCAACTCGCGGTGAGCGAGGCGCAAAGATTCGTCTTTAAGTTCTGAAAATTTAAATAGACGTTCACGGCGCTGCAAAGCTTCGCCAAGGACGAGGTCTTCTTCGTGCTCATTCAATTCGCCATCCTTAGCCCACACGGGAAGATCGGTTTCGAAGTGAACATGTTCGCCGCGTAAAGTGAACTCTAAGGAATGCGAATGCAAGCACAGGCGATAAAAGTGACTGCCGCCATGTTCGCTATCTCCCAGGATCGGGATGCCTTTCGCTTCGGCATGCAGGCGGATTTGATGAGGCTTACCTGTATGGGGAATCGCTTCCCAAAGCTGAAAGCGCCCCAATGCTTTGATCCATTTAAAGGTCGTTTTAGAGTTCGGATCTTTGTCTTTAGTGCTAACGAATTTGTTTTTTTCTTTTTCAATGTGCGACTGGTAAGTGAACTCCAGAGCCCCCGCGGGTTTGTCAGTTAAAAAAAGATATCTTTTCTTTACCAAATGTTGCTCAAAAAGACGCGAGACTTCTGCGGCAATTTCAGAACTCGTGGCAAAACAAAGAGCACCTGAGGTTGCTTTGTCCAGGCGGTGAACAACGAATAACTTGCGATCAAGCACTTCTTCGTAGATCTCCACGCAGCCCCGTTGCCCGTGTTCAGGAGTGTGCGTGTTGAGGCCGGCAATCTTGTCAATAAAGATGCACCCGGCTGTCTCGGTGTATCGAAGCTTAATCGTGCGTGTCATTCGACTAATATAGACCGGTTTTCATTGAGCGTCACTCGGAGATTCGATAGAAATGGTCATGGAGGTTTTTCCAATGAAACGTATGTCTAAAGTAGTTCTGATGGCCCTTGTATTGCCTTTTTTAGCCGGTTGCGGAATTCAAAGCATTCCTCAATCAAAAAATGCGACTGAAGCGTCGCTTGCAGAAGTATCAAATCAATACAAACGTCGAGCTGACTTGATTCCCAATCTTGTGAACGTTGTGAAAGGTTATGCAAAACACGAGGAAACAACTTTGACTCAAGTGGTGGAGGCGCGTGCTAAAGCGACTTCAATGCAAATCGATCCATCGAAAGTCACACCCCAACAATTGGCTGAGTACCAGAAAGCGCAAAGCGGTCTTTCACAAGCTTTGGGTCGATTGATGGTAGTAACTGAAAATTATCCGAATCTTAAAGCGGACCAAAATTTCCGCGATCTTCAAGCACAACTTGAAGGTACTGAAAATCGTATTACGATTGCTCGTCAACGTTATATCGAATCGATCAACCAATTTAACAACTTGGTGACTGTTCCGCCAACAAGCTGGACAAACTCGGTCATGTACCATTTCGAAAAAATGCCTCAATGGGATATGGGCGCTGAAGAGAAAGCAACGGCAGAGAAAGCGCCAGAAGTTAAATTCTAATGCGATTTATTTCTTTGCTCTTGCTTCCCATACTACTTGTCGCGGGTCTTCAGGCCCGCGCAGAGTTTAAGGTTCCTGCCTTAGAGGGACCGGTGATGGATCAAGTCGGAGTTATCCCGCGCTCCATGCGACAGGATTTGACGCAGCTGTTGTTTGATTTTAACAAACGCGGCAAAGCACAGATCCAAATTCTTATCGTCAATTCTTTGGAAGGCGAGCCGATCGAGCAAGCATCCATCAAGATCACAGATCAGTGGAAGTTGGGCGACGCTAAAAAAGACAATGGAGTGTTGTTTTTGATAGCGATCCAAGACCGTCGTATGCGTATTGAAGTCGGGCAAGGCCTTGAGGGAGCAATTCCCGATGTCTATGCGAAGCGGATCATCGCTGACGTTGTAACTCCGTACTTCCGTAAGCAGCGTTTTGCTGACGGAATCTATGCGGGTGTTGGTCAGATCATGACCTTGGCAGACAAAGAGTTCGCCGACGAACAGGGAATATCTACGGCCGATCGTTCCGACGATAAGGGTGGTGGTATTCCCATTGGCGTTATCATCCTTCTCCTGATCATCATTTCCATCCTAGGTCGTTTTGGTGGCGGTCGCGGCCGTTACTTACGAGGTGGCGGCTTTGGTGGTGGCACCTTCGGTGGTGGTGGCTGGGGAGGCGGCGGCGGCGGTTGGTCCGGCGGTGGCGGTGGTTTCAGCGGTGGTGGCTCATCCGGTTCTTGGTAGTGCGCATGCTAGCGCGCAGATGTGTGGAGAATTTTCCGAATGGCATGGATTAATAAATATCTTTCTGAAAAAGAAATCACTGAGATCTCAACGGTCGTGCAGGACGTTGAAGAGCATACTGACGGTGAAATCGTTCCCGTGATCGTAAAAAGTTCTTCGTCCGTTGGTCACGTTCCGATGACATTGACATTGCTCCTGCTTTTGATTTTGGTTATTGCAGAGCTGCCATTTGCGGATTTGCTATGGGTCACACCCTGGGTTTATATTTGGCCCTTCCTAGTACTGGGAATTTACTATGCGTCATTTGGCTTGGCAAAACTGCCTTTTATTCAAAAGATTTTTGTTCCAGAGCGCGACGAGGTTGATCAGGTTCACCAACGGGCCCAACTGGAGTTTTTCCTGAATAAAATCCATCGCACGAATCATGGCACTGGGATTTTGATATTCGTTTCGGTGATGGAGCGCAAAGCCGTTATTTTAGCAGACGAAGGCATCAATGGTAAGCTTCCACCGGAAACGTGGAATAAAGTCTTAAGTCAGCTGGGTGAGCATTTGAATAAGGGTCAATGGGCTGCGGGGCTCACAGAGGCGATCAAGTCCTGTGGTAAGCATTTGGGGGAGCATTTCCCGCATACCGACGGTGGACACAATCAGCTAAAAAATCACCTGGTGATTCGTTAAAAAAACTGATCAGCCGTGTCAGTAAAAAACGGTGCAACCCCTCAGAACCCCGAGCTATAGTTTTCGTTTGCGGGGTTTTTGGGAATGGCAAAGAATTTGGTGCTGCAAGGGCATCTTACAGTTAAAGACTTATCCGATTTCGTTTTTCAACGCGAACTTTTCAATGAAGTTTCAGTCGACGAAAATTTGCAAAAGAAAATTGAATATTCGTTTAAGTCTTTGAAGTCTTGGATCGACAAAGGCACTCCCATTTACGGCGTGACCACGGGCTTTGGCGACAATGCTACTAGTTATGTTGAGCCAGATCATGCCGATCAATTGCAAAAAAATCTAATCAACTATCTGAGCTGCGGACAAGGTCGCACGATTCCCACTGAAGCTTCGCGGGCGATGTTTTTGGTTCGTTTGAATTCTTTGGCTCAAGGGGTCTCCGCTGTCAGTCCTGAGCTGATTGCAAGAATGTGCCTGCTTTTAGAAAATGATATCTTGCCCGTGGTTCCTTGCGAAGGTTCTTTAGGAGCGAGCGGGGATCTGGTGCCTCTGGCGTACCTTGGACAAACAGTTCAAGGCCTTGGCGAGGTCTTTTATAAAGGCGAAAAAAAATCGGCTGCAGATGTTTTAAAAAAACTCAATATCACTCCTTACAAATTAAAACCTAAAGAAGGCCTTGCGATCGTAAATGGAACTTCCACGATGGCAGGCATGGTGCTTTATAACTTAAAGCTGACGGACTTTGTTGTTGAGCTGTGTGAAGTCGCGGCTGCTTGGCAGTGCTTGCTGCTGGGCGGGCGCAAGGAAGCATTTGGGGCATTTATTAACGAAGTGGCCAAGACCAATCCAGGCCAAGGCGAAAGTGCAAAAAATATCCGCGTGCTATTAGATGCGGAAAATTACAATCCCGCTCGAGGCCAAGAGGTCTCTGTTGTAAAAAATAAAACCTCCGAGTTCGTTCAAGATCCATACTCCATGCGCTGTGTCCCGCAAATTCTGGGGCCTATAAGGGAAAATCTAAAACATTCCTGGTCAAGTCTTGAACATGAAATCAACTCCGTCACAGACAACCCTGTGGTAAATTTCGAGGGTGGCCTGGAAATGGGAGGTAACTTTTATGGCGGTTATTTGTGCCAGGCTATGGATTTTGTAAAAATCAATTTGGCGCATATCGCGGATTTGGCGGATCGCCAGTTGTTGATGCTGGTCAGTGAGAAATTCAACCGCGGTTTGCCAGCGAATTTGATTGATATCAAATCAATTCCGCAAGGAGAGCAACATATGCATCACGGATTGAAGGGGCTCCATCAGACCGTTGGTGCGATCACCAGCGAAGTGATTCAGCGCTCAATTCCTAGTGGTATTTTCTCGCGCTCCTCGGAGTCTCATAACCAGGACAAGGTTTCCTTAGGTATGAGCGCTTCGATGACCTGCTTGGATATGCTGGAAGGTGTTTATAAGATTTTAGCAATGCAGTTGGTGTGCTTAGCTCAGGCTTTAGATTTGAAAGACGTTCAACTGCAGGGTGAACAATCTCAGAAAGTTTATCACATGGTTCGCTCCCAAGTGGCTTTCGTGAATTACGATCGCAGCCTTGGACAAGAAATATTTAATCTCACGCAAGAGATGCAACGACAGGCCTTGAGGAATTAATGGTTCATTTGTGGCGCGGAACCCATCATAAAGAATTACCGAAGCTTCTAAAAAAGTATTGGGAGGCCGGTGAATTGCTTATTCTGGTGCCTCCTTACCATCGGGACTTTCAGTTCTTGCAAATCTTTTCCGAATACGAGTTGCACGGAGATTGGCCGGAGGATCTAAAAAAAGCGGCTCAGCAAAATCCACGGGAGCTTAAGTCCTCCGAAAAAAGTATTCTTGAGAAAGCTGTTTTGGGAGTGTTCACCTCTGGCACGACATCCGGGGTGAATCGCCTTGTGTTTTACTCTCAAGAAAATGTGGTTTCTTCCCTTAATGCCATTCGCGAACTGTATAACGTTAACCGCATCCAAAAGATCTTTTCCTATCCACAACCCACGCACACGTTTGGACTGGTTTTAGGCTATATGCAGGCAGTTTTGCATAATGTGGAAATTATCTTTGCAGAAGGTGGTTACTCGCGCGCCACTCACGAGTCGTGGATGGAGTGCGTCGATGCAAACACTTTAACCTTAGGTACGCCGACTCATTTCATTGATCTGATCCAATTCATAAAAAAGCAAAGCCTGACCCCGAAAGCATCTTACACTTCCATTGTCGGTGGAGCGATGGCGACTAAGGAACTATGGGAACAGATGCGTTCGATTTTAAAGATAGAACAGCCGAGTGTGGGTTACGGAGCAACGGAGGCTTCACCGGGCGTAACTCATTTACCGCCGGGAATTCCACCTCAAGAGGATGGTGACATCGGTTACGCACTTTCAGGTGTCAAAGTGAAAGTGCAAGAGGACGGCGTTTACTTTGAAGGTTCCAATGCCTGCGCGGGGATTTTTGAAAACGGTGAACTTAAACACTCCGAGAAAATTCTTCTAAAAGATTCTTTAAAACAAGAGGTGGCCCATGGAAAGGTGCGCTTTACATTTACGGGACGTACGGATCTAGTCGTCAATCGTGGGGGCCTGAAACTTGCCATGGAAGTTTTAGAGGGAAAAATCTCCTCTCATTTTTCCTGTAAATGCATGGCCGTGAATTTGTATGATGAACGCTTAGGAGAAGATATAGGTTTCATTGTACAAATGTCGCCAGTGGATTCTGAAAAGGTGAAAGCAGAAATTTCTGAGCTGGTGTTTAAGGCGGTGGGAATTAAGCCCTCATCACAAAACATCGTATTTGCAGATATTCCATTGAACAGCAATTTTAAGTTCGATCGTGTGGAAGGTATTAAAGAAGTCCTTCGTCATCGCAAATGGGGCGCAACGATGCCCGTTGAATATATGAAATATCTTTTGCCTCACAAAGGGGGCGCTGTTTGGATTGATCACGTTTCGGATTTTAAAAAAGGTCAGGGCGTGGGCACGGTGACTTTGAAATCCCATGGACGTTATTTATCTGGCGGTAAGGTACGTGAAAGTTCCTGTATTGAATGGATCGCGCAGACCTACGGCTTTAGCGTTCTTGCCAATGATATTTTAGGAATCGAACCCGCCTATAGGGGCAAAGTCACTTTCATCGCAGAAGTCAAAAATGCTCAATTTGATTTCGCTGATTCTGATCATAACCTGGGGGAAAGTCTTCGTATTGAGACTACATGCACTCATGATTTTGGTCCTTTGAAAGTGGTCCAAGGGAAAGTGTTTAATGGCAAAAAGCTTCTTGCTCAGGTTGGCCTCAAATTATATTGTGGTCAGTAAACAGCGAGGTGTTACTTGAATCTCATTAAAATTTTGATTGCAATATGTGTGACTCTGTCTTTTTCTTGGGCTCATGCAGATGATGAATTTCCGAAAACATCCACGCGCGTTCCCGTGGAGACGGGGAAATACATCACAGGCGGCGTTTTGACATCTGCTGTGGGATTTGGTATTGGTCACGGTATTCAGGGGCGTTACGCTGAAAAGGGTTGGATTTTCACTGCAACCGAGACAGCTGGTTTGGCCATGGTTGTCGCGGGCGCTGCGAGTTGTGATGATGAAGTTCAAGCCAATGGTTCAAAAAAGTGGAAGTGTGACAACGACGGTTTGATTCTTGCCGGCTTCGGTGTTTGGATTGGTTTCCACGTTTGGGAAATCGTGGACGCGTGGACGGGTGCAACTCCCGTCGATAGCGACGTAAAAGCCTTCTTCATTCCCAATCCAAAGGCTCCAGGTCTGGGCTTGGCATATAGCTTCTAATACGCTGCGAATTCAACTTCGCGACGGCCGTCAGAAAGTTGAGCAGGGCTGGCAAAAACCCACGCGGTTTTTCCAGCCTTTTTCATTTCTTGAGCTTCTTGTTTAGCGAACTCAATAGTTCTATCCCCTTTGTTCAGACAATAAACTTTACCATTGAATCCCAGCATCTGAAAAATAACGGAGGCGCAAATATTTGGTAAAGTGAACACGAACTTTGCAGGACTTGAAGCTCCGGTCGAAACGAAATCGAAGTCGGCCAGATTCGACGCCTCAGGCAACGCCAGAAAAATGACGTCAGGCCGGGGTTCATCTTTTAAAAGTTCCCATTGAAAGAGGGCTTCGCACAAAGCATATCCGACTTCATCAAGCTGGTACCAGCGATCGACCTTCGAGCTCCAGGCCGGTTCAGTGGTTCTTTGTAAATCAACGGCGAGCTTCATTGATCATCTCCTCTGAGCTAATAGAACATGCGGCGTGTATTCCACCAAAGCCAAGGGACGTGACTAGGATCTGTCGGAATTTGCGATACTGTTCGACATCGCTACTCGCCGTTAGATAATTTCCTTGAAATCCATTTTCCTTGTTTTGCGTGTTTTGAATACGAAAAGCTTTCTGAGTCTTTAAAATTTCACAGGCGGCAATGACATCAATCAGACCGCTGGCACCCAAGGTATGTCCAATGCACCACTTGGTATTGGTGATGGGAGTGTTCAGTTGATTGAGAGGTGTCAGAAATCTGCTAAGCGCTTGCTCTTCCGCCGAGTCGTTAAATTTTGTTCCAGTGCCGTGAGCGATGACTAGGTCAGGATGAAGAGGCGATTGTGAATTTACTTTTTCGATCGCTCTCAAAAGTCCCACTCCATTCAATGAGGGACGAGTGATCGAGGAACCTTCCGTGTCGCTTGCGACTCCAGTGATTTGTAAGTCCTGAGGCGACTTGCGATCCCGAGACACCAGCAGCAGGGCCATAGCTTCGCCTAATTGCAGGCCCTCGCGATCGCCCGAAAAGGGCCGATTGCCAGATGGTGAGATGACTTTCAATGATTGAAAGCCTTTGTAAATAAAAGGGCCGATCAAATCCCCGGCAATAATTAAAGCATATTCCGCTCGCTGTGCTGCGAACAGGTCTTGGGCGTACTCCAATGCAACATGGCTTGAGGCACAGGCGTTGCTTACGTTGCAGTGAAACGTCCATTCGATTTCACCCACAGATTCAGTGAAGTCCTGGCATATCTCCGTAAACGGATCTGCATGAGTACGAATGTTTTCGCTCGTTGCGCTCCAGATGAAATCTTCGATAAATCCTTTGGTCGACGCAAAAATCAAAGCGACGCGACTTTTAGAAAGATCACTATAGGCCTCTTTAGAAAGACCCTCTAACAACGGCAGTCCTAATTGTTTAAAGGAATTTACAAAGATATTTTTATAGGTCTGATTTTTTTCAGGTTTTTGTTCTAGATAACAAACACGGCCCCCGGACTCCACAGGAAGGGAGCAGTCTTTTCCAGAATGCAGGGCAGACATCAGGACGCGTGTCCCAAATCCCGCTGCGGTGGTGCAAGAATAATTTTGGATGTACACAGGGATTCCTCCGGGTGTATTTTCTCACCTATGATTGATTTGGCCAAGGAACTTTCAGGAACTTACAAGATTCGCTCAAAAAGCACTGATGCGATGGAAGTGGAAATTCAGCCTTCGCCTTCTTGGTCCTATTTCGCGGGACATTTCCCACAACTCCCTATTTTACCAGCCGTTGCGATGATCGATATCAGTCAGTACTTTATTCAGGATCTGGAGCAGTCAAAAAATCTGCTAAGTAACATCTCAAATTTTAGAATCAAAAATCCTGTGGCGCCAGGTGATAAAGTCTTATTGAAAATTCAAAAAGAAATCAAAGATCAGGCCGGCACCCTTGCCGCGACCTTCAATGTAAATTGGATCGGCGAGGGTGACAAAGCTTTGGCGGAGATTAATTTACAGTTTCAGCCACTGTAAGTTCACTGACCAGTTGATAGATATCACCTAAATTTTTGATTTTCATAAAGTCCACATTCTGTGGGTTCTTTCCCGTTTCTTGCTCAAGCAAGATGAACATATCTACGAAATCTAAGCTGTCCAACTGTAAGTCATCTTTAAGATGTGCTGTCGGAATTAAGGCGTCTTTCGGTACTTCGAATTTTTCGTGAAGGATATTATTTACGATGTTTACGACTTCAGTGTTGTAATGGCTCACTGCTCACTCCGTGCTGTTTAAATTTTCTTAATAACAAAACTTGTATTGATGCCACCGAAAGCAAAGTTATTGCTTAAAGCGATATCAGCATTCACTTTGCGGTTTTCCTGCAAGTGTAGGACCGTGGCGCATTCAGGAGCAACCTCTTCCAAGTTGCGAGTTCCAATCAAAATTCCTTCTCTCATCATCTGCATGCTGGCTATCAACTCGCCAACACCGCAAGCGGCCATTGAGTGACCAAAGTGGCCTTTCAATGAGCTGACCGGAACTTGTGTGCCAAAAAGATTTCCTATAGCGATGGCCTCCGCGGCGTCACCTTGCATGGTGCCTGTCGCATGGGCGCTGACATACTCGACGTCGTCTTTTGTAATTCCAGATCGTTCTAAGGCAGCTGTCATTACGTGGTGCATTTGAACTTCATTGCTTTGGCTCATATGGGAACTTTCACAGCGATAAGCTCCGCCTAAAAATTCTGCCAAAGGCTTGGCACCGCGCCTTGCAACACTTCTCTCGCTTTCAAGGATCACAATCGAAGCGCCTTCAGAAACAATCAGCCCGTCCCGTTTTTTATCAAAAGGCCGGGGTGTGGCAGAGGGTGAATCGTGATAACCGCGCGAAGCTGCATAGACAGAATCAAAAACGGCCACACTCAAATAGTGCAGTTCATCCGCTCCGCCACAGATAGCGATATCATAAAGTCCGGCTTTGATGAGCTCCCAACCCAAGATCACCGCTTGGGCTGAAGTGGCACAGGCACTGCTTGGTGAAATCACAGCACCATTAAATCCTAAAGCCACAGCAACATTCGAAGCTACAGAGTGATTCATGACTTTAAAGAAAGCCGTGCCAGATTGACCTTGCACGCCCTTGTTTTCAGAGATTTTTTGAAAGTATTCTTCTAGGCCGATGGGGCTGCCAGTTGTAGATCCCACAGACAGAAGCGATTTTGAAAAATCCATTTCTTGAACGTTCAAGCCAGCTTCAGTCAAAGCTTGTTGAGTTGCGAGCGCCGTCATCTCGGACATCGGTGACATGGTTCTGCGTACGGTGCGGGGAAGAGTGCGGTTGTCATAGGGAAGTGCGGGAGCTGCAAGTCTGCAGTTCAACCCATTTAAGTTATCCCACGCAGGAATCGGACGTACGGCACTTTTTCCTTCAAGTAAGGAACTGAACATTTCTTTTGTACTGTTGCCCAGAGAGGAAATAACTCCTGTGCCGGTAACGTAGACCTTCAATCAAAACTCCAAAAATCGAATGAAAAATAATCGTATTATAACGACTTTAGATAAACAACATAACTTCGCGCGTTACGCTGGTACGCATTTGAGGATCGTGTGATTGAGGCGAATGAAAGGATGTTCCTCTACGATTTTCAGCTCTGCCTTTGCGATCAATTTATAAAATTCTTCACTGCGATACATACGGCTGTTTCCGTTGGCCATTGCTGTAAAGTACAAGGAAGTCATATCTAGGCAAAAGCGAGCCGTGTTGAATTTCTGATTATCGGTGAAGGTTTCCATGATGTACAGGCTGCCGTTAGGGCCTAAAGCCTTTCGAGCTTTGCTTAGAAGCATCACAACCTCCTCATCAGAAAAGCAGCTTAAAAGCTGGCTCATCCAGATTGTGTCATGGCCCTGTGGAAGTTCTTGATCGTGCTTTAACAAATTGGTGACGTGATAATGCACGCGATCAGCAACGTTATTGTTGGATGCATTCACCTTAGCCATTTCAATTTGCCCAGGATGATCCGCGATCGTCACGTTGACAGCACTATCATATTGCGTGCAAGCCACAGCGAATTTGCCGGTATTACCGCCCACATCTAAAATCTTCTTGGGCTTATCTTTAAATACGATCGGGAGTGCGCGCGGAAAACTATCGCTGCTAAAGAAGTGGTCAAACTCAAACCAGCTCTGTTGAACTTTCCGTGGCAAGCTTGAAAGCCCCTCATAAACAGTGGCCCAGTTCCCAAAAACTTTCAAACCAGCGGGTGTGTTGGTTTCAAGAGATTCTTTCAAATTAAAGAGACCTTGATAGCACACGTCCTGGGAAAAATTCATGTTCACCCGTGTGATGGCGTCGTTTTCCAAAAAAATACCAGTTTGAGTGATCGTCCAAGTTTTATTATTTTCATTCAAGATACCGCAGCTTTCACCGGCATCTAAAAGAACATTCAAGCTGTAACGGCTTAAATTCATTTTTTTCAACATGTCTTCGGAAGTCATGCCTTGCAGGTTTTCGCACAGCAGATTTAGAACGCCAAGGTCTCGCAAGCACAAAGCGGTTTGAAAAACGAACGGTGCCATGGCGATAAATTGCGCCATAAATTTGGCATCTTGAGGCAGTAATTCCTTAGCTGCGGGCGTCGTTGCTGGAGTGACTTGCATACAAAACCTCTTCTTGCAAAACCGAGTCGGACAAACAAGCACAACGATATCCCTGGGTTTGGGTTTCTTGCAAATACTTGCGCAGGGTTTTCAAAAATAATTCTTGGTGTTCGGTTTTTTGTCGGTCATGTAGCAAAATGATGTCACCACTTCGAAGCGTCTTAAGACTTGCGAGTGCTTTTTCCTCCGTGAAGGCATGGGTTGTGTCAAAAAAGCGATGGCTCCAAAGTACAAGGGGACATTGCAATTGTTCAGCCGCAGTTATCAGCGGAGGTGTCAAAATACCAGCAGGCGGGCGAAAGGCTTTTTGAGGTTGCTTGGATTGATGATTTAAATCCGCTAAAGAGTTTTCGATCCAGTTTTTTACCTGAGCTGTTCCCTTAAAATAGTTTCGGTAGGCATGATCCAAGGAATGACTAAATAAGCCGTGTCCCTCTTGGACTATCCTTTTTAAAATGTCGGGATGCTTGCGGGCTTCGTCACCGATGACAAAGAAATTGGCTTTCGCATTCATTTCCTTCAGAAGGTCTAAAACTTGTGGCGTGAGATCTTCGGTAGGCCCATCATCAAAGGTCAGGTAGATCTCATTCTTGGCAGAATGAATTTTTCTGACGATGACAGGACTTTTTCGGAAAAAAAACATCTACGTCCTTGCAAACAAATAACTAGTCGCTTGATTTAAGTGTTCTCCTAAAAAAGGGAACTTTTCCAGATAGTGTCCTGTGAGCTCTTCGGGAACGCAATCGACAATCGAAATAAGGACGTAGGGTGTCAGAGTAAGAAGATGTCTTCCTGCTTCGTGCGCGGATTTGACCGTTTCGCTGTCGCAGCTAATAGTCATACCGGGGCCGGTCATTCCCAGCTGGATGCTAGCAAAACCTAATGTTGAATTATGCAGACTGTTTTGGAAAAGGATCGGACGTGGTGTCTGAGTTTCATAGTAAGTATTTAAAAACTCAAGTGTGGAACTGACTTCACCAAAATGAGTTGCCACGACAAAGGATACTTGGTCTTTGGAAATCCCCGCTGGCAGCTGTTGTAACACCTTTTCCGCAGTTAAAGTCGTCAAAGCCATGTTTAAGGTCGCTCGACGATACGATGGATCCAGTGAGTCCATGCTAATGTCACGTGTACGTAAACTGCTTTCCGCAATCAACTTCATGACTGAGCCTCCGCCGAAAATACGACAGAAGCATTGATGCCCCCAAAGCCCAAGCTGTTTTTCAAAAAGTGACGGTAAGTTTGTGAAAGGGTTTCCTTCAGAACTTCCAAATTAATATTTTCGTCGACATTCTCGCAATGCGCAGTGGGAAGAATAACTTGTTCTTTCATTGCCATTAAACCCAAAACAGATTCCAAGGCGCCCGATGCGCCTAGAGTGTGTCCGTGACTGGATTTTGTGGAAGTAACAAAAGGGCGATGCGGGAAAATTTTATGAATTGCTTTTGCTTCTGCTAAGTCATTGGCGGGCGAACCCGTCCCGTGAGAGTAAATCCACTTAATTTCATCGGCAGAAACCTTTGAGTTATCTAACGCCATTTCGATGGCTCGCTGGGAACCCAATCCCTCAGGATGAGGAGAGGTCGCGTGGTAAGCATCCGTGCTAAGACCAATTCCTGTTATGAAGCCCCAGGGATTTTCCAGGCGGAGCGTCGACTCCTCAAGGCACATGAAAGCGCTGCCTTCACCCAGATTAATTCCGGTACGAGCTTTGTCGAAAGGTCTCGCACTGTCTTTAGAGAGCAGTCGCAAAGAACCAAAACCTATACGAGTCAGGTCGCTTTGAATTTCGGTGGCGCCTACAATGCAACGTTTGACCTTCCCGGTGCGAATCCACAACGTGGCCATTGTAATGGCCTGTAAAGAAGCCGTGCACGATGAGGTGATGAGTGAAACCGGCCCGTTAATGCCAAAAAACTTTGCCAATTTCAAAGCGGGTGTGCCAAGAGATTGGTTCGCAACACTCGATTTAATTTTTTCAAGGTCATAGCCCGATGTTTTATAAAAAGGAAGATGCTTTTCCCACTGGTCTATTTGAGAGGTGGTGGAGGCAAAGATAAAACCGGTTTCGTGAAGCTCTGTTGGGCTCCAGCCAGCTTCTTTCAAAGCTGCCTTTAAGCTATGAACGTTTAAGAGAGAGCAGCGGCTGTCACGGAACTCTTCGGGGCAGTCTGTGGAAATTTGTTGCCATTGATTTTCTGAGAGCACTGCCAAACCAGATTCAAGAATTGCCGATGAGCCCTGACGAATCGAGGCAAAGATTTCCTCTTTGGTAACTCCATTCGCACAAGCTGCTCCTAATCCGACAACCTTGATGGATTTCATGATTAGTTGCTTTTTTTGCTTTCAATAAACTCGACGATGGATCCAATGTTGCGGAAGTGTTGTGCATAAGATTCTGATTCGTTCAACTTAATGCCGAAGCTTGTTTCAAAGTTTACGATCAGTTCCAAAATATCAATGGAATCAAGATTCAAACCACCTTGAGTGATTGCCGTTGATTCATTCACGCCCGATCTGTCGATGTGCTTCAAATTAAGCGTTGTAAAGATGATATCGATGACCTTGGAAGTTAATTCATTTCGAACTTGTTCTTTTTCCATGAGCGAGATGATATATCAAATTACTTCCATTTCAACTCGTTTGGAGTGTTTTATGAGAGTCCACCGTCAATTTCTGATTTTTTTAGTTTTCTTTGTCGTAGCTCAGTCTGCGCTTGCCGCATTGCAAGGCGAGGCTCCGTCGAAGGACATGAAGCTTGCGGAGTTTAAGAAGCTCACCGGTCAGTTTAAACAATCTAAAATTTTGAAAGAGCTGGATGTGGAAATTAAGACGGAGGGGCGCTTCCAAGTTTTGCGTCCGACGCCAGAAAAGTCCGTGTTTCATTGGAATATTACAAAGCCTAAACCATCAAATATCTGCATCGACGGGGTCGGGATCGTTGTTGATTCGGGCATGCCTCCTCAACGTAAGAACTTGAAGTTTTCCGAAGTCGGTAAGGAGGCAGGCGATCAGATCGCAAGCCTTTTGAAAATCATCACAATGAATCAGAATCGCATCACAGAAGAGTTCGTCGTTCAAAAGCAAGGTGCGCAGTATTTGCTGACACCGAAAAATCTGGAAAAGGCCTTTTTTGAAACAGCGACATTGGATATTAACAAAGACGGGTTAGTAAAAAATGTCCTGATCAAAGAAAAATCAAAAGATGAAATTCGCATCGAGTTCTTGGATATGAAGACTCAGGTCGCTGCTGTTTTGAAAGATGAAAAATGCGATCGATAAAATTGTTTTCAGCCGCAATCGCAATGATGACGGCATTGTTTGTATCTTCGGCCTCTGCAAAGATTGACGATTCGGTCGATATCTTTTTTCCCGAAAGTCTTAAATATCTGCAGTATTCGCAAACAGAGTTTCCGGTTTTTTGGTGGAACTTCATTGTTATCAACCCGGTTAACGGAAAAGCTGATTTCGAGAAAGCGAATCTGCTTTGTTCCGATCTGAAAGAGTACCAAGGTAAAAGCGTTAAAAGATTGATCTGTGGTGATGACCTTGGTGGTTTTATTGGCACCCTCGAAGATTGGGCCAAGGATCTGGTCTTGCGCGAAAATTTTAACGCCTCCGTCAATTCACCAGCGCAATATATGGACTCATTGCAAGGAGCCCTTTCGGAGTTAAGCTTTATCAGTTCAGATAAAAAAGAATTTTTTAATTTAAAGCGCGTCGATCCGACCGATCAGTGGCAAGTCTATTTACAGAAAAGCCAAGCAATGACTCCTGCAGCCTTTCTTAGAGAGCAAGGATTTCTTCTAGAGCCGCAGTCTCAGCGCTTAGTTATTCCGCTGCAGTTCGCCGTTCAACCGAAGATGTCGAATGTTCAAGACCTGATGGATGAACTTAAAAAATATGAGGATGTTCATTTGGTCGGTGCTCACGGAGCATCTTATTCCAATGAAAAGCAAGTTCACGAAGACATGGAAATCGTTTCCTGGGTGGGCATTGCAGTGTTAGTGGGCTTTATTGCTTTCCTGGTAGTGAAGGGACGGATCGGCGCTTTACTGTTGTTCCCACCCGTTGCCATCGCCATGTTTTTGGCGGGATGGGTGACGGAATTATTTTATGGTAGCATCCACGGACTAACCTTGGCTTTTGGTTCGGGTATCGTAGGCTTGGCCGTTGATTATGGTTTGCATGGGGCTTTCAATCAGGAATCAAAACAAACATGGAAGTCAAACCTTGTGGGATTTCTTACGACCTTGGTTGGATTGGGAATTCTTGCATTTAGTGGCATTCCGCTGATCCGTCAGATGATGGTCTTTGGAACACTGGGTATTTTCTTTGGTTTCGTTATTTTCTTTTTGTTATGCAAATATCTGCCGAGATATTTCACGCTCAAGCCGATTTCTTGGTATTTCCCAGAATTTAAATATAGCGGAGTGGTCATTTTTTTAATGATCGCTCTTGGCGTGGTGGGTTCTTTCAATGTTGATTTAAGTTTTGATCTTCGTAGGTTCAACTATCAATTAGCAGGAGATCAGGAAGCGACGAACTGGTTTTTCTCGCAAGGGGCTCAGCGCGAAACGTATTTGTTGCTGCATGACCAAAAAGATCTTAATACGAAAACAATCGAGGAGCAGCTCTGGAGCCAGGCAAATAAAATTTCGTATGTTGGTCTTGGTGAGTATTTGCCAAGTCTTGAAACTCAGCACGCGAATATTCAGTCTTGGAACAGTTCAGGCTGCGAATATCTGCGAAAGAACTTATCTGGCAACGAAGCCAAAGTTTTTGCGCCATTTGTGGCAAATACCTGTGCGAATCACAAGCCCTTGCAGTTCCAGGATCTAGCTAGCAAAGATTATCTCAATCATTTGGTTGGTCAGGGACAGTTTATATCTGTATTTTTTGGCGAAACACCCGCGCAAAAACAATTGATCAAAGAAAAATTTCCGGAAGCGCACTCGTTGGTGGAGTCGATTAAAGGATTTTCCGACTCTTTAGAGGGTGATCTGAAATGGATGATTCCTGCAGCACTGATATTGTCGACAATAGTTTTGTTGATTTATTATCGCAATTTTTATTGGGTGATCGCAGCGTATATCCCCTTTATGAGCGGACTGGGCTTATTCTACATCGCCAATTTTTTTAAAGGCGGCAGTTTGGATTTAATATCTGTCTTGGGACTGTTGATGGTTTTTGGATTCAGTATTGATTACGGAGTTTTCGTTACGGATTTTTACGCTTTTAAACAGCCCGAGGAAGAATTCGATATCATCCAATCAGTACTGGGATTGGCTGCTTTGACGAACGTGATCGGCTTTTTCCCCATGGTCTTTGCAAAGCATCCAATTTTGCATCAGTTAGGATTTGCGCTGTTTTTTGGAACCGTGGGAACTTATCTAGGAACTCGCTGGGGACTGGTAAAATTCTTACGGCTTGAAAAGAAACTTATGAAAGGTTCCAAGTCATGAAAAAGATCTGTCTGCACGGGACATGCATTCTGGTTGTGATGTTGTTGTCTGCTTGCGCCGGTAAACAAGTGGTTCCCGAAGAGCAGGGAAACTTGTTGTTTCCAGATGGTCGTTATTCTCAAGATGTTGAAGTTGAAGTGACAGCGACTAAGCCCGTTCAGAATTTTGATTTTAGCTGTATTGTGCAGAAACGACCGAAAGAGATGCTGTTCTATGGATACAACTCTTTCGGCATTTCTCTTTTCAAAATCAAAGAAGTTCAAGGCCAGCCCATAGAATCAGAAAGCTCGATTGAGCAGATAAAACAGCATAAAGATTTCTTTATTAAGATTTTCAGATTGGTCAAAACCATCGTTAATCTGCGCAAAGACGATCCGCGCAGAAAAGGCGACGAAATTCTGTTGGAACAAGACGGGATTTCTGCTCACGTGACTTTTTCAGGATATGACGACCTGGGGGTCCCTTTGAATATGACAGTGCAGACCAAGGGACAATACCAAGTTCAGATTAAAACGACGTCTTATAAATTTATGACGGAAAAAGACCGCCGTTAACGCTGATTGTGTGGCCGTTTACGTATGTGGCATCTTTCGAGCACAAAAACGAAACCACTCCCGCCACTTCCTCGGGATTGCCAAAACGTCCCAATGGAATTTGCTTCTTAATCATTTCTAAATGAGGAATAGTGCTGATCATCTCCGTTTCGATAAGACCGGGAGCGACACCGTTCACGCGAATTCCTCGCGGGCCCAACTCTGCTGCCATGGTTTTTGTCATCGCGATCAATCCTGCCTTACTGGCCGAATAGTTCACTTGTCCGGCATTGCCAGTTTGTCCTGCCAATGAAGAAATATTAACGATGCAACCTGCGCGCTTCAGCAGCAACTTCTTAGCGCAGATTTTTGAGACGTAAAAAGGGCCAAAGAGATTTGTCTTTACGACTTTTTCAAAGGCGTCGTTCGACATCAACGCAGCCATTCCGTCAATGTGCATCCCCGCGTTGTTCACCAAAGTATGAACGTCGACATCTTTCAAGGCGCTTTCCACCTGCTGAGGATCTGCCATATCGAATTGTAACAAGCTGCTTTCTGGAGAATGCTTTTGTACTTCTGCCAAAGTCTCCTCGGCGCCTTTCAAGTTGGAATTGTAGTGGACACGAAGATTAAATCCGTCCTGAGCCAAACGAATTGCGATGGCGCGACCAATTCCTGAAGAAGCTCCGGTGACAAGTGCAATTTTTGACATCTCAAGAAATCCTATGCTAGGGTGATTTTTATGCCGAACAATGTCAGTTATAGATTTCACCGAATATTCTGGTCAATTTATTTTGCCCTGACGATTGGCGTGATTGGCGTTGTGTTTGGTTATATCTTAACCTTTGCATTGTACTTGACGGCATTCCTATTAACGCCATGGCAGTGGGCTTCGGATCGTGTTCGGTACTTGGGCGAATACGTGCAATGTTTGGCGATTCGCTTTCTATTAAAAATTCAACCGTGGCTTCGTTGCGATACCAATCTCCATGACATCATCGGATTTTATGACCGCTATAAAACTCGAAAAATTGTTTTCGTCGCGAATCACCGTTCAAACTTAGATACTTTTTTGTTGATCTCCTACATTCCGGGCCTGCGTGGACTTGCGAAGCGCTCGTTGTTTTATAATATCTTGTTTGCACCTTTCATGATGGTGGCGGGATTTATCCCGGTCGAAAAGGGCAGTCCGAATTCTTTGATGGAGGGATTGAAAATGATGCGAGATCGTATTTTACTACGCAATCGCTCGGTTTTAATTTTTCCTGAAACGACTCGTTGTGAAAAAGGCTTTCCCTCTGTGAATAAATTCGGATCTGCTTTTTTCTCGTTGGCGATCGAAAGCAAAGCTCTGGTTGTCCCACTTTCAATTCACGGCACAGACCAAGTGATGGGCCGCGGAGATCTCTTTATTCATCCCTTCCAGCCCGTCAAAATTAAACTTTTGCCGGCTGTGGATGCCTCTCAGTACCAAGATGCTGTTCATTTACGTGACAGTGTCTGGGGCCAGGTAAAGGCGGCTTTGTAATATGGTTTGTCGTTTTGTTATTGGTATTCCAGTTTATAATAACCCCAACACAGTTGTCGGCGTTATAGAGCGTTGCTTGGCGGAGTCGACTTATCCGATTTTGGTGATTGACGATGGGTCGGATATCGCTGTCGAGCGTTTGTTCAAAGATAAACATCCTGACAGTCATCCACGTGTCAGTTTCGTACGACACGAAAGAAATGAAGGTAAGGGCGTCGCTTTGCAGACAGGATTCAAAGAATCTCTGCGCAGAGGCTTTTCCCATTTTATTGCAATTGATGCCGACGATCAGCACGATCCCAAAGACATGCCCGCAATGGTCCAAGCAGCTTTGCAAAGTCCTTGGGCTTTGATTGTCGGCGACCGTGATATGCAGGTCGAACACGTCCCGGGTTCTAGCACCTTCGGTAAAAAGTTTTCGAATTTCTGGGTTCGTTATCAAACAGATGTGGGCGTCGCTGATTCCCAAAGTGGCTATCGCATTTACCCGTTGTTTTTTTTGCAGAACATGAAATTTTTCTGCACTAAATACGATTTTGAAATAGAAGTTCTGACTCGTTTGATTTGGCGAAACGTGGAGATAAAGAACGTCAGAATTTCAGTAAAGTACTTTCCCCCTGAAAAGCGGGTCAGCCACTTTCATAAAATCAAAGACAATATCCGCATTGGCATCTTAAATACGGTATTAACCATTGCTGCAATGATGCGCGAACAAACTTCGCCATTTAAAAGCTCATTGGCCTTTGCAGTCGGGGTGTTTGTGGGGGTGACGCCTCTTTATGGTTTGCACACTCCTATCGCGGGGTTGTTCAGTTTTATTTTTAGATTGAACTTTGTGTACATGTGGATCGGAACTAATATTTCCATCCCACCATTTATTCCATTTTTAGTTCTTGGCTCTAAAAAAATCGGGGAGTCGATCCTGGGTCATCACGAAAACACAGCTCTTGGTTTTTTCACTGAGTGGGGATTGGGTTCGGTGGTGCTAGGACTTGGTTTAGGTATTATCGCATTTATCGCGATGTATATGCTTAAGACCGTTGGAAGGAAAAAGGCCGATGCCAAAGGTTGGAGTGGTAAAAATAAAAATGCCACTGGCATCATGATCATGCGTTTGATGTTGAAGGCCTTGGGGCTTCGATTTGCTTATTTCTTTCTGAATTTTGTTGTTTTTTATTATTACTTGTTCGCACGTAAAACGCGTCTTTATTTTAACGAATACTGGAAGGTCGTTCGTCCTGATTTTAATTGGTTCCAACGTCAAAGAAAAATCTATGCTCAGCTGATGGTTTTCGCCCAAACTTTAGTGGACCGGGCCGTCCAACGGGAAAGCAAGGAATTGGTCTTTGGTTACGAGTTGGACGACAGTGTTCAGTCTTTTGTTCAGAATGTGGAAAAAAGCCCAAAGGGCCTGGTTGCCGTCGCAAGTCACGTCGGCGGTTGGGAACTAGCGATGACGTTCTTTGCAGGACTTCCTTCCGAGAAAAAGATGCTGGCTGTGATGCACGGAATTCCTGGGCAATACGCGCACCAGTCCTCACAAAGCAGCAAAGCGGAAGTGGTCTTTTTTAACCTTTCTGAAAACACGATCTTGAAAATTAAAGATCATCTGAATGAAGGTCATTTCGTCGGAATGATGGGGGACCGCCCGGTCAGTCGTAGTTTGGATTTGCGTTTGTTTTTTGGAAAGCTTGCAGCCTTTGATACCACGCCCATGCGTGTGGCTTTAGCAAGTCAGGCCGAGATTTATTTCGTATTTGCGTTTAAAACCAAAGATATGAAGTACAAGGTTTTCACGTTTAAAGCGGATTCTGTCAGCCATTTGCCACGCGAAGAGCAAGTCGGGAACCTATTAACTCAGTACGTGGCACGCCTGGAAGAAGTGATCAATCAATACCCTGAACAGTGGTTTAATTTCTTTAACTTCTTCTCAGACGCTCCAAAAATTCGTTAGTAAGATTTTACTTTCAAATCCCCTGAGCCGGCTTTGGCTTCAACAGAGAACTTTGCATCTTTGTTGCTGCCAAACTCATTTTCCATTTTTCCGGTGGCAGCCATGATTTTCGCATTAATTTGGCTGCCTTTAGGCAAAAGCAACGTCGAGTGGCCGCTCGCATTCTTAAACTTCGCTTCGCCTTTTTCTGGAAGGGAAGAATACATAAGGCTGATGTTGCCGCTGCCAGTTTTTACTTTCGAACTTCCCGTAATACCTTTGACTTCAATGTTTCCGGCGCCGGTTTTACCTTTAACTTCGGTAAAGTTTCCGTCAGCCATTATCGAGCCTGCGCCCATTTTGAAATCAAGCTCGCCCTGTGTACCTTTGGTCGTGATTTTACCGGTTCCCACTTCAAGATCTAGGGCTACCAGTTTAGGAACTTTGATATCTAGATTAACGACACAGTCCGCTTTACCTTTGCGATTCACTTCGACCTCGATAGAGGATCGCGATCTCTCTGATTCGACTTGGCATTTGTCAGGCATGGAGTTTTTAGTAACGGTGACGGAAGCCTTGGCTCCCTCCACAGCTGTGATGGTCACTTCTCCGTTGTAGTTTTCTACAGACAGTTTTTTGATGCCGTTGGTGTCAAATTCTTGAGTGTCTGCTGCCATTGCGGCAGAGGATGTTAAGAGTGTTGCGATAAGTATCGTTTTATACATGAGGCCTCCTTGTGAAGACTTCAATCTGTCACAAGGATGACATATTCGTGACTTACTTCTTCTTAATTTTAAACTCGATCTGACGTTTGATCGATTTACCCAAGTTGTCGCGATTCACTGTGAACGTCAGCACCCATTCGTTCTTATCTGACTTATCCAGAGTAATTTCTTGGGATTCCTCACTCCAGTTCGAAGTGTTTTTAGTTTTGCTAGTCGTCAATGTTTCTTTATCGTCTTCAACTTCATATTTGTCGGCTGACGAAAGCCAAATATCATTTGTTACGATAGAGTCGTCTTCGGCTTTAAACACAAAACCTACAGAAGAGCCTTTAGCTTTCGAATTTGCTGAGGGATTCGCCGCACCGATTGTCACAGATTTCAATTTGCAATCGAGTTGAAACGTTTGACCTGCACAGCTCGTAATAGAGTACTGGCCATAATCACTTTTGAAAGGTGAAGGAGGAATTTTGCCCTCATCGGCATGTGCGCTAACACAGACGGCAGATAAAACAAGAACGGACAAAAATGTTTTCATCTTAGACTCCTTCGCTTTTCACTCTCCGGCATCGCCGGTATGGGGCCTGTGATTTGTTTTGGAACTTTGACGCTATAGATAGAAAGTGGTGCGGCTGGAGAGATTCGAACTCCCGACCCCCTGGTTCGAAGCCAGGTGCTCTATCCAGCTGAACTACAGCCGCACATCCACCGCAAGACTACCCATGATGCCCAATATAAATCAAATGATACCGTAATGCGCCGCCGCGTCTTACGCCAAAAAAAGCCCCCGCTTTCGCAGGGGCTTTGGTTTAATCTTAGTTGGTGTCATTGCAAGAGAAGTTAATGATGTCCAAAGCTTCTTTCAGTCTTGCGCGAAGATCTTCCATGTCCGCAACTTGAGAGTACATGTCTGGAGGACAGCTCTTCTCGATCAGTGTAATTCCAAAATAGAATACTTTTGCACCTGCCTTGGCGGGTAGACACATGCCCTCGCTGTGAAGTTCCGGGTTTAATTCTGCCATTTTATTATTCAGCGCTGCAACTAGAGTCGCTTCATCACACGTCGTGCTGTAGCCTTCAGAGCTTTTCATGAAATTATAGGCGGGCTTCGTGATCGCGCCTCCGCCATTTGATTTATTCGTTTTTAAAGTAGAGGAGTCAGGTTTTAAACCCTTATCTGATTTAACTGCGTTCAGAATCTTCCTGCACTGTGGGATCTTGGAACACTCTTTGTCTGTCAACAAAGTGTTCGGCGCTTTCCAGAGCTGAGTGATGATCAAGTCTTGTTCAACCGTACCGAATGAAGCAAAACCAAAATAAGGATTGGATAGAATCCCATTTTTGAATTCGAAATATTGGCGAAAGGTAATAGCTTGTCCAGGATCTTCAGCGTCAAAATACTCAATGTAGCCTGTACCGTCAGCTTTACCATTCGGACAAGAGCCCGACCATAAGATATCAGTTCTTGGAATTCCATTCTTAGTTTCATCAAAAAACTGACAGCCATTCTTTGTTCTTACGGAACGAACGGCAGCGTGCGCGAATGAGCTTGTTAACAGCAACAAAGCAATGAATGCATATTTCATAGATTCTCCGTTTGAAAATAGTAAATGAGGGCTTGTTTTAACATAGCCCCTGCAGAATGTTTTCATTACTAAATCTCAAGGAGAACTAATTGGAAAACTATTTACTAGTGTCAGGATCCTGACATTCTCACTAAGTTTCGGGTAAAGGAATGATATCTGGTTCGCCGGGAACCTGAGGGAATGAAAGGCTTGCCCAGCGGGATTTCGCGACCTCGATCTTTTCTTTAGAGGACGAAACGAAGTTCCAATAAATATGACGAGGCTCTGGGAAAGGGGTGCCTCCCAAAACGATAAATTGGCAATCCTCCTCAGCGAATACATGCAGGGCCGACCCTTGATTCAGAACTACAAAATCATCGGGAGGGATTACTTTCTCGCCGACCTTCAAGCTGCCTTTTAAGATGTAAAACGCCAGTTCATCGCCTTGGGGATCAAAATAAAATTCCTTACCGGATTTCAAATGAACATCCATAAAGAATAACTTCGAAAACACTTCGACAGGGGAGGCGTGACCTAAAGCCGATCCAGCAATCAAAATCACATCAGCATCTTTCACTTTAAAGCGCGGGATGTCTGATTTCGCATGATGAGTGAAGCTTGGTTTGCGGTCCTCTTGGTCCAAAGGCAGTGCCACCCAAAATTGCAACAAGTGCAAGCGATGAGGAATATCCTTAAGATCTGCCGGCGTCGTTTCCGAGTGAGAAATCCCATCTCCCGCCGTCATCCAATTCACGTCGCCCGGATTTAAGAGTTGTTTGTTCCCGAGGCTATCATGATGAAGTACTTGGCCCTCTAATAAATAACTCAAAGTGGATAGTCCAATGTGCGGATGAGGACGCACGTGAATACCCTGTTGCGGACCGAAGTCTGTTGCTGGAAAATAATCGAAAAAGATAAAGGGTCCGACCATGCGCTTCTTAGCGTAAGGAATCATACGATGCACTTCAGAGCCGCCACCCAATGAAAGTAAACGCGGAGGGATCTCCATTAGAATGCTGTTTTCAGTGACGCTCATATTAATGCCCCTTTTCTGCCCAATAAAAGCATGCTATCCTTGATCAATTCATCTGACGATAGAAAAGTTAAGGATAAGAATGAAAACAAAAAAGGAAATTGTAGACAACTGGCTGCCTCGCTATACAGGTGTTCCTCTTGAAGAGTTCGGCCACTATATTTTGCTTACGAACTTTGGCAATTACGTAAAAATGTTTGCAGAAAAATTCAACGTTCCAGTCCGCGGCTTAGATCGCCCCATGCAAACGGCGACGGCTGAAAACATCACAATTATCAATTTTGGTATGGGTTCTGCGTTGGCAGCAACGTGTATGGACCTTCTTTCCGCGATTAATCCCAAGGCCGTTTTGTTCTTGGGTAAATGCGGCGGCCTTAAAAAGAAAAACCAACTGGGTGACTTTATTTTACCGATCGCTGCGATTCGCGGTGAGGGGACAAGTAATGAATATCTTCCAGCTGAGATTCCCGCCTTGCCATCGTTCCGTATGCAACGTGCCGTTTCCTCGATGATTGCGAAACATAACTGCGATTATTGGACCGGCACCGTTTACACGACGAACCGTCGCGTATGGGAACATGACGAACATTTCAAAGATTATCTGACTAAAACACGTGCGATGGCTGTGGATATGGAAACAGCGACAATTTTCGTAACCGGCTTTGTTAACGAAATTCCTCGTGGAGCTTTGTTGTTGGTCTCTGATAATCCTATGATTCCGGACGGCGTAAAAACAGAGGAAAGCGATAAGAAAGTCACAACGAACTTCGTTGATAAACACTTGAACATTGGTATCGACGCTCTTCGGGAGTTACGTGACTCGGGTGAATCTGTAAAACATCTTCGCTTCGATTAAGTTTGCTTACATTCTGGCTAGGCGGCTTACTCTCCCATTTTGGCGGAGTAAGCGTGTTTTCTAACACTTCAATTGCTCAATGATTGAAAGGAAGGCTGGTTTTTTATTTTCTGAGGAGAATAGGAGACCAGCGCCATGAAGTGGATTGCACTTGTTTTGACAGTTTTTTCTTTATCCTTTTCCCATGCGGAAGAGGATTTGCCGCAGCCGTTGCCTGATGAACCGGGCCACGAGGCTCCAACGCCACAACCTCCGCCTTATCCCTATCCTGAAGACCCGGGACAGCCGCCACAACAACCTCCAGAGCAGCAACCACCATCTGGTGCGCCCCGCGATTACTCTTTAGGAGCGGGGGATACGGGACGCTTCAAAGAACGTACGTTCACGTTCTATCCAAACAGCACTTGGCGACGTATTACTCGCATTGGACTTACTGGAACACGCAACAACGTGAAAATTAAATCTGTCGATATCATGTACGCAGATTATCCGGACACACGATTTGAGTACAATTTGGTGGGTGAGTTGGGCTCCGGAATGACCCGTCAAGCTTACTTGGACGGACGACCTATCACCGCGATTCGCATCACTGCGACCAACAAATACTTTTGGAAAAAGCCCGGTGGATTCCGAGTGGATGTGACAGCCTATAAATAATTTCTGCTCGTTAAATAAGCACACGAAATGGGCTTATAAAAACCGATATAAGCCGAATAGTTTTTCGGCTTTGTAGGGACGATCTTGTGATTTTCACCTTTTTTCACGCAATTAACATATTGTGTCATCGTGAAAGTTGCGATATAACTCATCCCACTTTCAATCAGTGTTTTAAAAAGATATGTACTGAACTTGGTACTTGGGGAGGCTCGCTTTGATCAATCCAGGCAACAATATGGCCGAAGAAATTGATTCTGATTTGGATTCTGACCTTGATGAGAAGAATACCAAAAAAACGTCAGCATTCGATATTGACGTAGATGAGGAATCTGAAGCTGCAGTTTTAGCAGGACTTTCCGACAACCTTCTTGGTGAAGGTGAAGAAGACGATTTGAACCTTGATGATGTTGAAAACATCCTTGAGCTTCAAGACACGAATTTCCCAAAATTTACTTTGGCGAAAAATAAAGCTCGCTTCTTGCGTATGGTGAGCTGGTACCGTGGTAAAGAAGAGTGGATCGAAGTTGCTCCATTGTCTGGCGTAACGAAGCTTTTCAAGACACAAACTAAAGAACTAGAAGGCATCCGTTCTTCTAAATTGGATTACGAAATGGAACTTGAGACTGGAACTTTGACTCCTTCTCAAAGATCTTACCGCCGCGACGAACTTAAAATGTGCCGCGTGCAAGAGAAAATGGCTGTTCACTTGATCTCTAAACTTCAAGTGAAAATCAAATCCGGCCGCAGATAATTATCGACGTCAAAATCGATCATTAAAAACAAAAGAAGACCGCCCTGAAAAGCGGTCTTTTTTTATGCTCAAAAACTGTCTAATTGTTTGTCGATGAGGTCGGTAAAACCTTCCCTGTTAATTGGTGCCTGGTCTCTCAGATCGCACCTAAGCCTCTCCCCCGGCGTTTTGCTTGGCCCGCTTTTAGCTTAGTCACTTTTATCATTTTTAACTTGGAGACTGGGATGAAGATTTGGGTTCTGCTGCCGCTTATGCTTCTTGCAGCTTGTTCAAACAAGAACACGGGTCCATCGCCTGTGGCGCAAGGTGAATCCATTATCAATGGTAAGACGGCCGATAAAGACAGCGATATTGTTAAAGCCACCGTGGCGTTAGTGATGGTCGATGCAGACCGTACCAGATCTTTTTGTACGGGAACGTTGGTATCTAAAGACATCATTATCACTGCGGCTCATTGTGTAGAGCCGATTATGTCTGGTTATCAAATGCAGGTGTCTTTTGGAGGGGAAACATTCACCTCTAAAAACGAAGGTGAACTTCGTGAGATCGATCGGTTTTATACTTATGAAATGGTATATCCATCTGCGGGTCATCCCGAGGCTGTTCGTACAATCAATGACCTGAAAGACATTGCGGTTATTAAGCTTTTGACGACAGCACCCAAATGGGCAATTCCAGCTACAATCCTGGGTTCTGAAGCTTCTTTAGCTGTCGGACAAGAAGTCACCGTTGCAGGATTCGGTCGCATGAAAGAGGACCAGGCAGCAATGGCGACAGAACTGCAACAGACTCAATTGAAAATTCAAAACATCGAATCTAAAAGGATTGAACTTGATCAAACTCAAGGCACAGGTGCTTGCTGGGGTGATTCCGGCGGGCCTGCACTGATCCGGACTGAACAAGAACTGATAGTTATTGGCGTACTCAGTGGCGCGACTTATGGAAATCAGAACTGTCACTCGGGCACAGTTTACACTTCGCTGGCTGGTTATAAGGACTTTATCCAAAAAGTCGTTTCTGTGATGGGTGGCGAAGCACCCTCATTTACTGAATAGAACTTAAAAAAAAAGGATATGCGATGAAAAAACTAATGTTGATTCCACTTCTGGCATTGTCCGCCTGTTCATACGATTCGGGCAACAGAAGTATTAAAGCGCAAAATAATGCCGCTATCATCAACGGTCAAAATGTGACGGATGTTGAGGATTATGCTTTGTCGACGGTGGCTTTAGTTGCGGAACGAGAAGGGCAGATTTCTACCTTTTGCACCGGCACACTTATCTCGAATAATTTGGTGGTGACAGCAGCACATTGCACGGCAGTTTTCGAACGTATGCAAGCCAAAGTATTATTCGGTACGACGATACCCACGGATTCTAAAGATGCTCGTCTGGTAGAAATCGAAGAGTCGATTTCTAATAAAGATTTTGGCGTGGACTCTAAAACAGGTCTTACTAAAGGTGACGTTGCCGTGATCAAACTGGTGGGCGGTGCACCTGAAGGCTACAAGCCAGTGCCAGTTCTGGAAAGTGTGTCAGCGATTAAAGCGGGTGATGCCCTTTCATTGATCGGTTGGGGGCGGATGTCTGAAACTGAAAAAGTGAAAACAACGAATCTCCAAAAAACAGTGGTTGAGGTCGCTCAAGTTCGTGATGAAGAGATTGTCACTGATCAAACAAAAGGCACTGGTGCATGTAACGGCGATTCTGGTGGTCCCGCATACATCGAAACCTCAAAAGGCCTGGTTTTGGCGGGTGCGACGCGAGGCCCTGAGACTGGTTATGTTGATTGCCATCACTACGGCAATTATACACTCCTTGTTAACTACAAAGATTTCTTGAAATATGCAGCACAAGCGATGCAAGGTGAGTACCCACAATTCGTAACTCCATAGGTTTGTACCGAGGCTTGATTTGAGAGCGATTGGTTTTATTTTAGTTTTGATCTTGGCAGCAGCTTGTTCCAAACAGGCTCCGCAGACCTATTCTGCCCCTGATCTTCATTCAAAAGGAACCATTATCGGTGGCGAAGCTGTTAAATCGGATGATTTTGCTCGCGCGGCAACGGTCTCTATCTATACAGTCGGTCGCCGTGGGCCTTTAGAATTTCTTTGTACGGGAACTCTGATTTCCCGTGATCTCGTTGTGACGGCCGCTCACTGTTTACAATCTGTTTATACTGTTATCTATGTTTCGTTTGGCGAAAAAATTCCCACTTCCACAGTGGGCTTAATTCGTGTTGATGGTTCGATTTCTCATCCGAATTATCGTGTGGTTCAGAAGCCCGGGGATGATGGCGGGCTTTATTGGACGACAGAGCATGATATTGCCCTTATGAATCTGGATGCCTTGGCTCCCGAGGGTTTTAACCCTGTCGGGGTTCACGCAAACACAGATAAAATTCCACTTAAAAGTAAATTGTTGCTAGCAGGGTTTGGCATCACCGATGACGAAGCGAGCACTGCTGCGACAAGTATGAATCAGATCGAAGTAGAACTTCATTCGCTTGTGGGGGAGTTCTTAGTCATCGACCAATCAAATAAGAAGGGTGCATGCTTCGGGGATTCCGGTGGACCTGCCTACTTAAAGACAGCGAGTGGTTGGTTAGTGGTCGGTGCGACTCACGCGGCTCGCCCGGGCTTCGTCGATTGCCATCACATGAGCGATTACACGAGTCTATCTAAATACATCGAATTTATTAAAAGCTCTGCCGATACATTGGGGGCTGAAGCGCCCGAATTTATCCTTCCAGAAACCCTCCAGAAGCGTCCTCCGCGTACACAATTAGCCGTCCAGTAATTGCCATTTTTCTTCAAAATTCACAAATTTGAATGCAATAGGTATTTTCATACCCACCAAAAGTCCAGTGATTTGGCCTTGTTAAAGTGTCTCAAAAAATAATTGCAACTAGCCCTAAATTCTCACGGTGAAACACCGATAGGTACAAAGTGAGTCAAATATGATTGCAAATTGTTTCAAAAGGGGAGGACAAGAATGTCACGCACAGTAATGATCGTGGTGAGCGATAACCAGGAAACCGTAGAAAACGCAAAGAAGTACTGGGAGCAGCACGATGTGACAGTTCAGGCTTATTCTTCAGCTCAATGGAGAGAAGGTCTTGATAATGCATTTTTCAGACAACAACTATCAGCTGGTGTTCCGGCGTTGATCTCTGGCAACAGCCCAGTGACAACTGATAATGGTGGTCACAGCAATAATTTGATCCAGTTCCCAACGCCAACTGCAACATCTACTAACGTTCAAAAAATGGAAGAGATGGAAGCACACGCGATTGAGAACGCGATCGCACAATACAAAGGCAACTTGACTGAAGCTGCAAAAGCTTTAGGTATTGGTCGCGCAACTTTGTATCGTAAAGTTAAGCAATACCATATCGATCCTTCTGCGGCTCGCAAGAAGAAGACAGTGGTTGCAGCTTAATTTGCAAGGACAAGCAGTCTAAGCAATGTATTGCTGGACAAGGAAAAATGGATTCCGCAAGGGGTCCATTTTTTCGTCAAAGGATTGAATGTTAAAACGAATCGCCGCCATCATTTTTACAATGGCTTGCGCATATGGAGCCTTTCACCTAACGATGAATCAATCGTTCGTGAATCCGTATCCTGTCGTGTGCGATTTGGTCTTAGATAAAATTTATCTGCCAAATAAGGAAATCTCTGGCTGGCATCGCAAGTGTATGGAGCGTGCAGAGTTAGTTACTCCTTATACCAAAAAGAATCTTATACTTCGCGATATCAATAACACATTAAGTTTGCTGCAAGTTTCACACTTGGAAATCTATGATGCACCCGAGGTGCGGGGCATCTGGAGAGGTGAAGTGAAAGAGACCGGCTTAAGTGGAGAGTTCGTGGATAGCGAACTTGTGATCTTCAAAGTCCTGCCACAGTCACCGGCGGAACGATTGGGTTTTAAAAAAGGTGATATCATCGTTACTATCAATGGTGAGCAGCCCAGTTCGTGGGCCGTGGAATCCGAAGCAGGGGATTATCAAATCCATAGGGGTCAGGAAGTATTCACGATCAAACTTCATCCTGGTGTGGTGAAGCGCAATGAAAATATGCAAATTTCAAAACTGTCGGAAAGATCAGCTTTGCTGGAAGTTCCATCTTTCCGTGCAGAGTTTTTCACAGATGAAAAAGTAAAAAAGGTATCGCAAGAGTTAAAAAAATATCAGTCAGTGGTTGTTGATCTTCGCAATAATGCCGGCGGAAATTTTGTTGCGGGATTGCGATTTTTGTCTTTGTTTATTTGTGAACCCACTCTGGTGGGCAAGCTCGAAAAACCTAAATCCAATTTGGGTAAAGCCGAAATGCCCGACATATTGAATGATGAAAAACAACTTGAGATTTTAGAGAAAAGTCGTGAAGTGAATTTAAGAACTTTCCGTTCTCCGAGCTGCTTTGCGGGAAATGTAAAGGTCTTAGTCGACGGCAGAACTTCGTCGGTGGCAGAAATGGTGTCACAGGCCTTAAAGGAATACCGTGGCGCACCACTTCGGGGGGCGCCGTCTCGCGGTCAGTTGCTAGTGGGAGTTTGGTATCCGATGGATGAAGTAGGACAAGGTGTACAGATCTCCATTCCCGAAGCCCTTTATATCAGCGGGAAGGGACATCGTATCGAGGGCCACGGTGTTCAACTGGATAAAGTACTCTATTACAACCTGCCGCAAATGCAGGCTGGCATTGATTCCTGGGTAAAATCTTTCCAGGACTAGAGTCCCAATATGAGACGTCAACAAAGTTTTGCGCGACTGTTTAAAGGGTGATCGGTCATACTGAATTTACGAGCCACAGAGTACGGCACGCCCTTCGCAACATGGTAGTTAGATAGAGAATTGAACGAACCAGCGAGGAGATTTAGAACATGGGGAATGCGAAAGTGATTGAGTTTCCTAAAGAGAGATCTTTCCGAAAAAGATTCCGGGACAAAGTCCAGGAACAAAAAGCCATGTTAGTGCTTTCAATCGCTTCAGTTGCCTTAATGACAGTGTTTGTAAATCAATGGTTAGTTGATAATTCGGAAACTGCTATCGGGGCTCGCGGTAATCGTCAGATTGCTAGCTTCGAACCGGGTGTATTCGCCCGCGATGTGAAGTGGGAACACGAAATCGCTAAAAAACTTTCCGCTGAAAAGACATCCTTGGTTGCAGCTTTGGCTGAAAAACCAACATTGCGTGATGATTTAATTTTTGGTTATCTAGAAGGCAAATACGGAATGAAGGTCGCTCAAGGTAAAATTGAGCGTTTGGAATTTATCGATGCTCAAGCAGGTGAGAAGGCCATGGCCATCTCCAATAAAGCTAGTTTTCTTAAAAAGTATGCGGATGCATTTGGTTTAAACTTTGTCGAAGTCAGTCCGGTGCAGTCCCAGGATTCTTCTGAGCAGGTCTTTAGCCTGATCGATGATTCCAAGACTATCGTAGGTCAAGCGCACTTCGCAGTCGACTCCGAAGGACGCGTTCACTCCCTGAGATTTACTCAATAATATCTTTAGTCCCATCTGTTTCAGGCCGATACGATCTGTATGTTATTTCCAGATCTATCGGCACCAGAAATCAATAATTCCACGATGTTCAAGCAAAAGCCTGCGATCGCGTTTGTTGCGGACCGTTTCCTTGCGCTTGTTTTGGATTTCTTGATCATTTCACCGGTTGTCAGTCTGTTGGTGGCGGGTCTTACTCGTCAGGCAAAAACATTCTTTTTACTAAATGCCCGTTCCGATGAAGGCGTTGTTGCTGTGATGATGATCATGGCTGTTGCTGTCATAGCCGTGGTGTTGCTACAAGCTTCTTTTTTATATTTCCTACAAGCAACTCCGGGGCAATTCTTTTTACAGTTGCGAGTGATCAGCTATCCCGAGCAGCAAGCACGCCTGACGTTTTCTCAATGCATGGTTCGTTCGGTCGTGTGGTGTTTTTCGTTTTTCATGTTCGCCCTCCCGTTCTTGGGAGTGCTGGGGCATCCGCTGCGTCGTGCTTTTCATGAGAAAGCCTCTGACACAATGGTGATCACCTTAAAGAAAAATTTTGATAAAGGCCCCGCTTCGCAAGAACAGCGTTTGATTACTTCATGGATGCAATTGAGCTTTGCGGTTTTTGCCTTTGTGGGTTTCTTGGGTTTGATGAAGAGCTACCATGCATTGACAGTCGGGGACTACCAAGTGGCAGTTGATCAAAATGCGACTTGTAAGGAAATCAAAGACAAAGATCTAAGCGGTCCCCAACGTTTGGATGCAGCTTTGTCCTTGTTCTTGCTTAAAGAGATTTCGGCGGACTGTCTTCATAAGGAAGCGGAGCTTTCATTGTGGAGTGATCCTGTAAATTCTCAATCAATGGCTTACTTTGCGAAATTCTTATTAAGCGAAGGTTCGGATCGTTTATCCTATATGAATAAGGTTTGCGAAGATCGTACTTCCAGTGGTTGTGTTTTGGCTCAGTATTTAGAGAACCCTGAAGACGTACGCCTAGCAGATGCTTCGCAAAAACTGTGGGTCACACAAGTTCTGGAAGCTGATCAGCGCTATAGTCAACATGACTATGCGGGTAGCCTTGAGGTTATCGAAGAGTTGCAATCCATTTCAACACTTCGTCAGGCGATGGATAAAAAATATGTGCGCTCTATCTGGGGTTTGCAGCAAAGTCTGGGAGTTAAAAAAGGCGACCGTATTCCTGCTAGCGTGAAGGAAAGCAAGCCGTGGCTTGAGGACTTCAAGGAAAAGTACGGTGTTCAATGATCATCCCTTGCCCTGAAAATCTCAGAGAATTTCGTCGATTCCCGCTGACAATCACGCTGACGGCTCTAAATATTTTTATTTTTGTTCTGATCTTCAGTGGCTCTAGTAATGACCTTTCCAACAATCGATTGTTCGAATTGGAAGGTATGACTTTGACGGGGCGTCTTTATTATCAATATTTACAGGAACTACCGGCGGAAACTTTAGCGGAAACGCCAAAGTGGGTGCAGCAGATTTCCACGTCCAACTCGGATCAGCTGGCAATCTTAGGGGCTTACGCTCTTCGTGATTCGCACTTTTTGCTGAATGGAGATGCTGGAAAGTACCATGGCGACCAAGTGCAAATTGCGACTTGGAGAGAAGATTTTAAAAAATTCAGAACCGATTATAAAGACCAGCTGATGTTTCGCTTTGGTTTGAGCTCGATTGAAAAGGGGCCCTTGTCTTGGATCACCTATCAGTTTTCGCACTCCAATTGGATGCATCTGTTTTCAAACTTGATGTTTTTGGTGGTGATCGGGGCTGCCGTTGAAGCTTTAGTGGGTAGTACGGCCTTACTGGCAATTTATGTTTTGGGCGGAATCACAGGCGGCTTGGGCTTTCTGATGTCACAGGGATCGGGGGTCGTCCCGATGGTCGGCGCAAGCGCGTCTGTCAGTGCTTTGCTGGCTTTTTATTGCGTGGCTCAGGTCAAGGCTCGGATTCGTTATTTGTATTTTATTTCGCCGATGCCAGAGCACTACGGTTCTATTTATTTACCGACCCTCATGATTATTCCTCTCTTTTTAGTGGCCGACCTGGCTAATCTTTTGGCAGCTCCCGAAGGGTTAGGAACGGGGGTCGCCTATGCCGCTCACTTGGGTGGCAGTCTTTTCGGTATGTTAGGTGCTATTGCCTATCGCCGTGGGATGTTTTCAAAGCCTCCTGTCTTAACTGAATACTGACAGAGTATTTCTTATAGCCCCATTGACATATGTAAAGGTATCCAGCAAAAGTGTCTTCGACAGAGGCTGAAAATCACCCCCTTTACCGAATGGTGGACCCGAATGAAGCTAGCCAAGCTCATTAAGTCAGTGATTGTATTTACATCGTTATTTTTTGTTTTCGCTGCAAATGCAGCTGAACAATCCCAAGCAATTCCGTACTACGGGCAAGAGTTCTATCAAGATCTTGCGGCTGGAAAAACTAACGCCGATCTTATCTTCCGTATAAAATCCGTTCTTCGCAGCTTTCACGTTCCTCAACAAGGAAACTACGATTTGATCGTCTCTGACTGTCAAGCGGCTAAGGGCTGTTACTCTCACCAAAAAATCGGGTACAACAGTGCTCGCGTTTGGTTGATGGGTAAATTCTATTTGTCTTTCGACGAAGGCTCCCACACTTGGGGCGTGAAAGACATGTACTGCGATAACTATAAAACGAATGCAGACTTCCGTGGTCACAGCCAACCGGGGCCTGGCATTATCCCTGACAACACGGTGATCAACATTGAGCACACATGGCCTCAAAGTAAGTTCAACCGTCGTTTTGATAAAGACACTCAGAAATCAGATCTTCACCACTTGTTCCCGACGGATTCTCGTTTGAATTCGATCCGTGGAAATCAATGGTTTGGTGAAGTTGAAAAAGACACGCAAACTTTGAATTGCGGCGGCTCTCGTTTTGGTGTTGGCGAAGGGGACTCTGATGAGATCTTCGAACCACCTCAAGCTCATAAAGGTCGTGTGGCTCGTGCTTTGTTCTATTTCTCTCTCCGCTACGATCTTCAGATTCCACCTGACGAAGAAGCAGTTCTTCGTAAATGGAATCGCGAAAACCCACCAGACGCCGAAGAACTTGATAGAAACAACAAGATCTTCCAAGCTCAGCACAACAGAAACCCGTTCGTAGACTACCCAAATATGGTAGATTCAATCGGCGACTTCTAGTCGGGATTGTTGAAAAAGGCCCGCCTGCTTCCTCGTCGGGCCTTGTCCTCGCTTCAAACTGCCTGGGGCACGCCTCCGCCGCGGGAAGACCCTCCGCCTCGCATCCGAACCCTTTTGAACAATCCTGTTATGAGTCTTTTTGCTGCGCGCTTTGCTTGCAGCTCGCCTAGTTGGGTGGTGGCCATTCTTGGTGGGTGAGGATTCCGATTCTTGGGATGATCATCAGATCTTTTAGTAAATCCAACGATACATAATTTTTCAAAGAGTGTTTGGCTCTTTCAAGAAGTGCGGTGAAGGGGCGGTGGTCCCAGAACTTTTTCGAGTTCTTTTGGTGGCGGGTCGCACCTGTTAATTTCAGGGCGATGGCTCCAGTTAGTGATCGAATGAACGGCGCATAGCTGCCTTTTGTCTTTAACCTCAGGGTCAAGTGAAGATGGCTTCCGCCGTTAGCGAAGGCCTCGATTTTGATTTTATATTTCTGGGCGAACTGGCGGCACAGGGTTTCGACCTGCTTCCAATTTTTATCATTTCTAAAACTCAGTGAGCCTTTAGCGAGGCTTGATCGCAACACCACGTGAATGGGTTTTGTCGTACTCAATGGTTTACGACAGCGATAACGCGCTTTTTTAAACAGCGTGCCGCCGTGTGCTTGAGTCGATTGCAATCGTGGGTCCGCGAACAGCGAGTTTTGCATGAACGATGGTATATTAAAGGGCTTCAAGGTTGGCAACTAAGTTGTTGTAAAGATTGTTGAATGTTTTGATTTAAGGAGGCCGCAAGTAAAGCGTCACTTCAACTGTCCTGATTGAAATATTCCATCAAATGTGGGATCAGAAAATCCGGCAAAAAGGGCGTTTCTTAAAAATTCTTAAAAAAAATGGAACATCATGCTTGCAATGTGTACGACAACACTGTCTAATTATTTCTACGGGAGGGGTGCTACCAAGGAAGGTACTCGGGTGCATGATGTGCTCACCTCTATTTTTAAATAAGATTACAAAGGCCGGAACTCGTTCCGGCCTTTTTCTTTTCTAAATACTCTGCTTAAATAATTCGCACATATTCTCATGGCAACTTTCAGGGAACGCATTATTGGTTTCTAATGGGATTGCAAGGTGACCTCACCTCGGGTGCTGGGTAGGTTCGTTTTCTTTAACCCAGGGAGGAACGACCCCATGAAAATCTTGGCAATCGGTTTGATGTTTTTCGGTATGGCTTCCGGTGCGGGGGCTGCGGGATTGAATTGTAAAAACGAGGCAGCCGCGCATGCTCTTGAGCAAATGGTCGAGGAGGTCATCGGGGCTGGTAGGAACATCTCCGAATATAAATTCAATGTTCAGCGCCCCGTAACTGAAGATGTGATCGATTTAAGCAACGGTGACGTTAAAGAGATCTATCTTGTGGCAATTAATGTCTATAAGGGGCGGGCCAGCGAGGATATCGAACTGCCGTTCGTTCGCACAGTGCAGGTTGAGATTTTAAATACGAAGGCAGGGAAGTGCAGGCTGTTGAAAACTCATCGTTCTGACGGCGAATAAGCCTCTAAAAAAGCGATACGCCTTAAAACGAAAAAACCCGCTTTTGACAGCGGGTTTTTTATTTATTGAGCGCCTTTTAGCCATTCCCAGTTGTTATAGGAATCAAGGAGCTTCGTGTGTTCGCTTGGCAATTTACCGTCGTTTAGGTCCGCCAATACGTCTTGGATAAGACTGATATCCATAATATAGGCTTTAGTGTTCACTAACATGCCGCGAGTTGTTTTTGTACGGCTCCATGGGGACCAGAATTCAGGGAAGCATTTTAAAGAGTCAGAAAGCTGCGCGGTAAAGTCACCTACAGTAATCTCTGGGTTTTTTGCCACGATTTCCTGGATCGTCTTAACTTGCTTAGCATCTAAAGCAGAGCAATAGTTCGTGCGTTTTTTAGCGGCGGTTCTTTGCTTGTTGATGTACTCCAGACGGTGATTCGCTTGATTAACAAAATCGGAAACGAACTCGCTTGCAGTTACGGAAGCTTGGGCTTGAAGACCCATCATCATTGTCGCAGCAATTACGATAAGCTTTTTCATACTATTTATCCTTCTTTCTTACGGATTGAGGCTGTCCAACAACTTGTTTTCAAGTTGCGAACGGTGGCGGTATACACCCAAATCAGCAAGGGTGGCATTTACTAATTCAACATCTTTCCATAGAGATTTTGTCAGCACACCCCAGCCTTTGCGCTTTAGTTGCGGCAGCAAAGTGGGGTAGCAGTTGATTGCTTCATAGGCTTTCGCCGAAAATTCTTGAACAGTTATTTCTGTATTCTCTCGAACGATCTTCGAGATGGCTTCAATTTGAGCCGGGCGCATGCCAGTGCAATAAATCGTTTTGTTTTCCATGATGCGGTCCTGGTTTGTAATAACCAAACGACGGTTCACGGCCGCCACGAATTTATCCACGAACTCGTCTGCCGAAACGGATGCCTGGGCTTGAGCTCCCATGATCGTGGCAAAAACTATAAGTAAAAGGTGCTTCATAAAAAGAGGTCCTCTTTCCAATGGAATACACCGTTTTAAGGCATCTATATGTGTTCGTAAAGAGGGCCCCTGAGAGTCTGAAGGTTTTGCCAGAGTGTACTAAAAATTGGCAGGGTCCCAAGGGCCTTTTGTGGCCCTTTAGCGTTTAATTGGCTTACAAGACAGCATCCCTGTCGCTTTTATGAGTGGGGTTCCGTCGTCACGGTAGTCGTCAATTGTGTTAATTTTGGCCTTGAAGGACTTTTGCGAAGCCAAGTCTTTTGTGGGCAGTAGGACGTAGGCGCCACCGCCGATTTCGATCCAGTTAATAGCTACTCCCAGTTCCGTTTGGAAAGTATTTATCAGGGCGACATTTGACCAAATAAACGCCGTTTTAATTATGACAGTTCCCGTATACTGATCGCCTTTGCCATCATTATCTACGTCAATCCAGCGGATGGACACAGTGTCGCCACCAAGCAAACGCGTCGAGCATTCATAAGTGCTAACAGCGGCTCCACCATCCAATACAAAATAGCTCAAGTAGCTATCAGAATCATCAAGTCCCAACAGCAGCAAATATTGGTGAAGTACGATGAGCTGCTTTGAGACCAGAGTATTTTCTGAACCCTTCCAAAGTTTACGAGATATTTGCAGAAGTTGTTTTTCAGGGAATCGTTTAACGCCTTCTTTGCCAAGGTTCGTGTCCGTGAATTCCACTTTGGTTTTTTGCACAATATCCAAGAACTGAGTGCCAGTTGCAGGGAAACCCTTTAAGGACTCCACTTTAGCGGCCAAATCACGTCCCAGAGAAGTGAATTCGGCAGCAAAACCAGATCCACCACCGCTGTCCCAGCCACCTTCTGTGATGCGTCCTTCAGAGATGCTAGATAGAAGAATAAGTGAAAATAATAAATAGATAGTCTTCATACTTAATCCTTAATTTTCTTAGAGATACAAGGAATGGTCATGAAGTGGCGAGGTTTTAAAATCCCATTGGCATCGAAGCTATTAAGTTCAAAAACTTCGAGATCAAAATTTCCTTCGTCCGTGGACTGCTTTAAGTTAATTTTTGCGTGAAGAGGGTAGTTTTTGTATTTCCAAGATACCCCGATCCCCCATTTTTCAATGCCTTCGAAGTTACCTTTTAGGATGTCGGACCATCTGAAGTTGACGGAGCTAGCGACCAACGGCTCGGAAGTTTGTGGAGCACTCGCGGTTCCCTTGCCGGCTGTCATATCGAAGCCTGTGCTCTTAATGGAGCTCGTGTTTCCGTAACTATTGAAGTTCAGGTAGTAAGGCTGTCCTTCAATTTCAAAGTCGCAAGTGATAACGGAAGCTAATTGGCCACCCTTAATAAGGAACTGTGACCAATAGTACTTTGAATCATCTACTTTAAGAATTCCCAAATATTCGTGGATCGCCAGCTGTGTGCGATTGTCCGTCGTCCAGCGATAACGGAACCATCGGTTCCAGTTCACACGAATTAATTTTTTTGCAGGATAATTGAGGGCATCAACTTCAATCCCTTGGGGAGAGATCAATTTGTCTTCAGTAAATTCAATCCTGGTTGTTTTTACGACTTCTAAAAATTGGCCCTCGTTGACGGGAAATCCCGGAACAATACCAGCTAGTTTGGCGGCTGATTTGCCAATGTCAGTGAATTCGTCGATGTACTCGGCAGCTGTGCCACGAGTGATAATATCTGTGGCATATGACTTAACGGCGACTGACAATAAAAAGAAAACTAGAATTTGAATTGATACTTTCATTGAGAATCCCTTGGGGCCTTTGAATAACAATGTGAGAGCGAAAATCCAAGGAAAGTTCTGTAAAAATTTAGGCGATTATTTACGATTGTGTAAAGAGTACAGTTGGGACGGTGCTTTACGGATATATTAATTAGATATTTACCAAAATGTAAATTCGTGAAACCTTTATTTGGTGAGGTTTTACGATGAACAAGCTGCAAATTTGGCAATTTAATGACTACCGCGATTACTTAAAGGCTTTCGTACAATATCAACCAAACGGGGGGCGCGGACAGGCCAGCAAAATTTCTAACTCGTTGGGGATTCATACGACTTTATTCAGTCAGATTCTTAACGGTCATCGTGATTTGACCCTGGAACAGGCGTCTTTATTTTGCGATTACGACAGTATGAGCGAAGCAGAGAGCGATCTTTTTCTGAATATGGTTTCTTTAAGCCGCGCAGGTAATGAAAGCTTGCGCAAAAAATTAAGACATCAAATCGAAGAACAGAAAGCTTCATTCAGTGAAGTCCGTAAACGCATCGGTTCTGTTAGCAAAAAGCTTACGAGTTATGAACAGTCTGTTTTTTATTCCAGTTGGAAATACAGCGCGATCCGTATGCTTGCATCGTTAGACAAAGTTCCGGATCTGAATGAAATGGCCCAGATGTTGGGACTGACTCGTCAGCGATTGACGGAGATGGTTGATTTCATGCTTGAGAAAGGTCTTTTGGTCGAAGAAAAAGGTCGAGTAAAAATGGGTCATGCGAAAACCCATGTCGATGCAAAGTCGCAATGGGCAACTCGTCATCATACTAATTGGCGGACTCGTAATCTGACTCGCTTAGAAGTCATTGCCGACCATGAAATCTGTTTTACGGTGCCTTTCAGTTGTACTAAAGAGGACTATAAGAAAATTCGAGAGATATTTTTACAGGCTATTGAACAGGCTTCAAAAATCGTGGGAAATAGCGATGGGGAAGAGACCCACGTCTTGTGCATGGATCTCTTTGATATGATCTAGGGGTTATTGAATTTTTCCGGCTTCAAGAACTTGATGTTTTACTGGCGCGCGAAGAGAGTCTTTTCCAAGTTTTAGTTCGATATCAATATTTGAATACAGTGTTGGGAAAGTTTTTAGAATATCCAATGTTGGATTATCTGCTTTCACTTCTTCGTACGCATGGAATTTCATGTTCATACCAATTGCTTTTAGGAACATGTTCATAGTGAATATGCTCATTTTGCCCATTTTTAGTTGCTTGGCCGCGATGGAAGTATCGCCAACTTTATATTGGACAGCTCTTGCTTTTTCATCAGATTGGCCAAGAGCACCTGTCGAATCTCCTTTTTCAAGTTCAATGCGATCTTCGATAGTTTTACTGTTTTCAGCGATGCCTTTGTATGCGGCGCTATTACTGTAAGTGATACGATGACCTTGAGCATCCCAGCTTGAGAACACTTGACCAGTAGTTAGATTCGCAAGAACGAAAGTGGGGTGCGAGTATTCGGCTGATTTGGTGGATTTAGTTTGCACGCGGAAGAGGCCTAAGTTTCCATGTGCACGACCTGCTTCAATTTTAGCATAGTAAGCATCTGCTCCGTCCAATGAATCCAAAGTGATGATATAGCTTGTCAGCTTTAAGTTCGAAGGAAGTTGGCGAGTCGCATCCATGTATGATTTCACTGGGATTTGGTGATTCTCTGCATAACGAACTAGGGTGTCTTGCTGATTGCGAGCAACTGGTTGATCTAAGAAACAAGCTACCATTGCTGGAAGTACGCGGTGATATTCCTGCTTTAAGCATTCCAAAGAATCGAAAGTGCTTTTCGTGATTTCTTGAATGCTGGCTGATTTTGCTAACACGGATTCCATTTCAAAGAGGCTTTGAACCAACACCAAGCCTCGATCATGGACTTCCATGCCGATTTTGTATTGCTCCTTACCCGTAGCTGAACGAATTGGCGTGCCTGCTCCAAAGATAATACCTTGGTTTGTCGTGCGATAAAAATTGAGGGCAAAGAAATCAGCAAGTCCCTCGTGAATGCCGCCAAAATCAGATGTTGGAACGCGACCGATGCTGTCATGGATCACTAAATGACCTAACTCGTGAGCCATAACGATGGGGTCATAGGCCGTGTCGATAAAGTTCTTCTTACCCAAAAGTCCCATGAGGATAAGCACTGTTTTGCTTGGCACGAAATTAAGGGAATTGTCAGTGTCATCGAAGAACGCGTTGTTGCTCATATCGCCTTTTTCCAAAAGCTGAGTGATCTTACGGTCCGAGCGGATTTTGATTTGTTTTTGGAATGCTGGTTTATAGCCAAGTTCTGCAAATTTATTCCAGGCGTAATTCAAATGATAGAATAGATTCACCTGACGAAACTGTGCAGATTCAACGGGGTAAAAGAATTCTACAACACCGCCACTTTGCTTTGTGGGCTTTGCCGTTGCCATCGCATTTTTTTCACCAGGGCAAGCTACTTGGCAGACGACGAATGTGTCGTTTTGTAAAGCGGGTGATGGTAAAGTATCTGGCCCTTGAACTTTGATCTCACGAACGGTGGTCACGGATTCCAGATCTTTTTCTGTCAGCTTTTTTCCTAACAAAGAATTATATTGAGTTTCATCGATTACTTTTAAACGATATGTCCATTCGGCGGCTTTCGCATATGAGAATAGGGTCAGTGTCACAAAGAATACTAAAAGGTATTTCATGGATTTTCCTTCTTGTTATATTGTTTTTTTAAAGAACGATGCTTCCGGAGGTGAGATTCCAAAGGAGCATCTGATTGATATTGGGATCGAGGGCGTAACCTTTCAAAACTCCGTAATCGACATCGAAGCGAACTGTGAGCACAAAGCTTTCTGCAGGAAGCGATGTGATTCTGCGGAAGAACAGATTGCAGATTGTTTCAGAAGTGATGGATTGCGGATTTTTTATACAGTAATAGCTCTTGCCGTTTTTCATCAATTTCTCCACGCCATCGTCTGTGATTGTTTGGGGTTCAGCTTTGAGTTCTGAATAGAGAATTTTTGCAAGATGACCAGAGGTCATCGCTCGAGCTCCGTCTTCATCGACATGCATAAATTTGATATCCGCTGTTTGAATGGCCTGTGCGTGGGACACCAATGGTATTGAGATTATCATCAATAAAAAAACCAAAGATTTCATAGTTGCTCCTGGATTAAGTACCGTTGTTCAGCAAGGTTTTTACCCAAGAGGCAGTTTTGGGGATAGGACAATTGTTACTAATAAGATAAAGTTAATTTTACAAATATGTAAAAGTTAGTTTTATTTTGCCAGCGGGCTCCCGGGCATTTTCAAAGCTGCCTCCAACGATCTCAGTCAGAATTGGCACCGTCGATTTGGGGAATATTAAAATTAGGTGATAGGTCTTATGCGTGGTAGGGTTCCCTTAGTTACTGCTAATTTCGAGTCCATGTTCAATTCTGTTCATTCCTCTAAATAGTGCTCGTGCCTTTAGGAGGTAATAAATGAGTAAAAAACTATACGTCGGTAATCTGCCTTATTCTGCAACTGATCAGTCTTTGGCTGATGCTTTCGCTGAATGTGGAGATGTTGAGTCCGCAAAAGTAATCATGGATCGGGAAACGGGTCGCAGCAAAGGTTTCGCCTTTGTCGAAATGTCGACTGCTGAGGAAGCTGCTGAGGCCATCAAACGCTTCAACGGTGCACAACTTGACGGTCGCGCTGTGACTGTGAATGAAGCGAAACCGCAAGAACCACGCTCTGGTGGTGGGTCTCGTGGCGGTTATAACAACCGTCGTTCTTATTAAGACAGCTCAAATTTGATTTGATTTTAAAACCGACCCTTTAAGGTCGGTTTTTTCTTTTTCGAGGGGGGTGATTCGATGAGTGCACAGGTTATTTCTTTTAACTGTCTTTTAAAAAACAAGACGGGTCAGTTGATCAGCTCTACGTTTAATCGTGAAGTTTTAACTTCAGCGGCAAATACAGACGCTATGCTTGTGGGGTCTTTCGAAAGGTCTTCAAGATGTAAAGCGCGGTGAAAAACGAACCATCGTCGTCACCGCTGCTGAAGCTTACGGATTCTATGATCCCAAAAAGGTGATCCTTTATCCCAAGCTAAAGTTAGGCAAGAACTTGCGATTGGGACAAACCGTGTCCATTGTCGGGAAAAGCGGAACGATCCGTGTCTATAAGGTTTTGGCATATCATGACGGGATGGTCAGTTTGGATGGAAATCATCCTCTGGCCGGACAGGATTTGGTATTTGAAATCGAAGCGCTCGAGGTGAGGGATGCGACTCCTGCAGAGATTGGTGAATCCGCAAACGTTGTTTCAACCCAATTGCTTCACTGAAATAAAAAAGCCGATCTCGAAGATCGGCTTTTTAATTGTTTTACCTGCGGCGCAAACCTTAAGGAACGCCGCGCGGGTCGAAAAAAGGGAACTGTTACCTATTCGCCTTCAGCGGGAGCGAAGCCACGGCGAAGGGTGTTTTCGGTGACTGCGGCTGGTTCCATGTATTGTTTGATATAGTCTGGGCCACCTGTTTTGGAGCCGATACCTGACATTTTGAAACCACCGAATGGGTGACGGTCCACCATGGCGCCTGTGATACCGCGATTGATGTACAGGTTACCCACTTCGAATTCTTCTTTGACGCGAGCGATGTTGGCAGGGGATCTTGAGAACATGCCACCCGTCAAAGCGTACTCTGTGCTGTTTGCGATTTCGATCGCTTGATCCAGGTCTTTGGCGCGAATCACTGCGACCACGGGTCCGAAAACCTCTTGCTGGGCAATTTTTGCATCACCTGGGACATCACCGAAGATTGTCGGAGGAACATAGAAACCATTGGCAGGCGCTGTTCCTTTGAACAACAACTTATTGGTTTTTTCAGTTTCAGCAATCGTGTTCATAATGCGCTGATAGGCTTCTTGGTCCACAACAGGGCCCATGTAAGCTTTTGGATTTTCCGCTGATTTCACTTCGATAGATTTCGCAGCTTCAACCAGACGGTCCGTGAAACGATCATAAACTTCATCAAGAACAATCACGCGGCTTGCCGCTGAACATTTTTGACCAGAGAAACCGAAGGCAGAGTATAGAACGCCATCAACCGCTTCATCAAGGTCCGCATCGTTATCGATGATCACGGCGTTTTTACCACCCATCTCGATAATGCATCTCTTAACGTGCTGTTGCCCTGGTTGAACCATAGAAGCTCTGTTTAAGATGTGAAGACCCACAGCTTTTGAACCTGTAAAAGCGATTGTTGTCGTGAATTTATGATTCACGATGTATTCGCCAACTTCTTCACCTAGACCTGGCAAGAAGTTCACAACGCCAGTTGGGAAGCCAGCCTCTTGGATCATTTTCATCAAGCCCCAAGAAACCAATGAAGATTGCTCTGCAGGCTTCATCACGACTGTATTTCCGGTAACAGCTGCTGCTGTCACCATGCCGGCTAGGATCGCTAGTGGGAAGTTCCAAGGAGCGATAACCGCCGTCACACCACGAGATTTGTAGATGTAGTGAGAAAGCTCGCCAGGCAATCCGCCCACGCGAAGAGGTTTTTGAAGATGGCGCATGTCACGAGCATAGTAACGACAGAAGTCGATTGCTTCACCCACGTCGCCATCAGCTTCCGCCCATGGTTTACCAACTTCAAGAACTTGAGTCGCGATCAATTGGAAGCGGTCACGTTGCATAAGGTCTGCAAGTTTATCAACCAAGGCAGCACGTTGCTCTGCTGGAACGTTTTTCCAAGTTTTGTAAGCGGTTTGTGCTGCTTGCATTGCTTGTTCCGCTTGTTCGATTGTTGCCATGTGAACTTTAGCAACAACTTGTGAACTTTCAGATGGGTTCACGCGCTCAAAGATCTTAGCAGATGTTTGTTCTTTGTTATTGATCATCACAGGAACATTCACAGGAAGAGTCGCACGCAAAGATGCGATCGCCTTTTCCATTTTTTCACGGTCTGCTTTCACTGCGAAATCCAAAAGTGGCTCGTTATAGAACTTACCTGGCTTTTGTGGAATGATCGCTGATGTTGGAATCAAACCAGATGCTGGATCTTTCAAAAGTTCCGCTGTGGTTTTGTTATCTGCGAATTTTCCGCGAAGCCATGACTCATTCGAAGAGTTCTCAAGCAAACGGCGAACAAGGTAGGCCATACCCGGGATCAATTCACCGACTGGAGCGTATTCACGCATGCGGTAGCCCATCTCAACGATGGTCTTTTTGATCGGCTCGGCCATTCCGTAAAGCATTTGGAATTCCAAAGCGTCTTTAGGAATATTCAGTTGTTCGGCGTAAAGCATACATGCTGCGATGGTTCTTACGTTGTGAGACGCAAAAGCAGGGCGGATGTATTTGATGTTTTCAAGGAAGTACTTTGCGCACACTTCGTAGTTCGCATCAGATTCAGCTTTGTTCGTGTAAACAGGAACTGGCCAGCCACGTTGTTCTGCTTCGATTGTTTCGTAATCCCAGTAAGCGCCTTTAACCAGACGTACCCAGAATGGCGTGCCACGTTTTTTGGCGAAGTCCGTTAGCATCTTCACGTCTTCGAAAGAATCGCGCAGGTACGCTTGGATCACAATACCGAAGAACTTGTAGTTTTTGAATTCGTCTTCATTGATAAGCTCTGTATAGGCTTCCAATGTCAGATGCTTAACGGAGTACTGCTCCATGTCCAAATTGATGAATACACCTTTTTGCATACCTAAGCGGAAGATAGGGCGCATGCGATCTTTAAGGATTTTTTTAGATTCATCCCAAGCAGAGTCTTTGATTTGTGAGTAAAGTGCCGTCATTTTCACAGACACGTTTACTTTTGGAATGGCGCCTTCGTGATCGCGATCGATCTGAGGTACTTCATCCCATTTTTCTGCATCTTTAGCCAACCATTCGATAAGCTCAATGCACTTGTTGGAATATTCCTGGGCTTCTTTTTCAGACAGGATGGCTTCACCCAAAATATCGACTGTGAACGTCATTTTGTTTTTGCGTGCTTTTTTCAAAACCGGAAGAGCGTCATCCGGGCTTTCCCCCGTGATGAACATTTGAGCCATACCCACGACGTTTTTTTTAATCGCGCCCGCCATCAAGCCGGGAGCCAAAGAACCAAGACCCAAACCCACATTGAAGACCGGAGGAAGTTTTCCACCGTCTTCAGCAAAGTATTCTTTTAAGTGGCGAGCCACTTCGTCGCCAGAGTTGATGGAAGGAAGCACGTCCACGAAACGGAACATGTTGGTTTTGAATTTTTCATTTTTCATACTCCATTCCATGATGGAGCCGTACCAGAAATCTTTGGAGAAGATGGAAGCCTTGGATTGGCTTTCCATACGTTTCATAATCTCTTCGCCGCGAGCGACGATCTTTGATTGGATATCGTTCATAACTAAGCCTTCTTGTGCGAGCGAAATATGCCAGCACCATTTCATTACGTGAGTGCTGGAATATTTACTCTGCGGGCTTAGAATTTCAAGCTATTTGAGGGGCGGCGGCGCTCTATTTAACAGTCCATTTGTGAGTGATTTTACCCACAATTTCTGCGACCAAAACGTCGCCAGGTTTCACCGGACCGACTCCCGCGGGAGTTCCCGTCAAAAGAAGGTCGCCCGGAGAGACGGGGAAGTGCTGACGCACATAGTCCAACTGCTCTTCATACGAGAAAATCATCAGCGATGTGTTGCCATTTTGGCGAAGTTCGCCGTTGACCATCAATTTGATGTCGATGTTGCGGAGCTCATCCAAGTTTTTGACGGGGAAGAACTTAGAAATCGGGCAAGCTTCGGTGAAACTTTTTGCCAATGTCCAAGGTTGGCCCTTGGATTTCAATTTTGACTGAAGGGTGCGCTCGGTCAGATCTAAGGCCACGCAGGCCGCTGAGATTTGCAAGTTTTCATCAAATTGCAACGCGATTTCCACTTCATGATGAACATCCGTTGCCCATTTCGGCAAATGAATTTCCGAAGCAGCGAGTGTGGCGCAACTTCCCGCTTTCAAAAATACCAAAGGCTCTGTTGGTACTTCGTTTCCCAATTCTTTGGCGTGTTCAACATAGTTTCGACCGATGGCCCAGATATTTTGAATCATGTGGAAATCCTTTTTAGCTCGATAAACTTGTACATTCCGTCGCTCATGACTTCAAATCCCACGCATTGGCATGGAGTCCAATGTTGAAAGCGGTCATCCGTTAAATCAGTTTGGCTTGGAATTAATGACATCGCTTCAATGACCCAGTCGTAGTGCGAACATATAAAAACAACGTCGTCCTTAGCATCAGACGCTTTTTCTAGAATTTTCGAGATACGACGGCGAAAAACCGTCAAAGTTTCGTCGCCATGCTGCTCAAGTAAGTCCTCTTGATTAGTCAAAGGCAGTTTAAATTGCTCTGACAACGGACGAAACGTGCTGTGAGTGCGTTTGCGGGGCGAAACCCAAAGCTGAGTCGGTTGTGGCATTTCTTTTTTCAAAACCAAATCCAGAAGTGTGGAGGCCTGGTTGTGCCCCTCCGTTGTTAGATCGGGGTCTCCAGAGAAATCCATGGCTTTTTGGGCGTGGCGAAAGATGTAAATCTTCATAAATCGACCCTTGAAATTATAGAAGCGCTTTGCTAGTTTCGGCTGTTATTTTCTATCTATTTCGGGAGTTTGTCATGGGTAAAGAACGCGTTCACCGCTTTGTCTCTAAAGATCTGACAGTGCGTATCGCAGCTGTAAATGCGACGGAAGTTGTTCAACACATGCAGGATCTGCAAAATACTTTTCCTTTGGCAACTGTCGGCGTGGGCCGTGGTATGGTCGGCGCACTTTTGTTGGCTTCACATCTTAAGGATGGTCAGCAAGTGGGACTTTTGTTCCGTGGTAATGGTCCCTTGAGCAGCATATATGCAGAGGCAAGTTATGAAGGACACGTTCGTGGATACACACCAAATCCTCAATACCAGCCCGAAAATTATGACGACGGTTTGTCGTTAAGAAAAGCTTTGGGAATCGGCCTTTTGACGGTGGCTCGCCACCAACCTTTCCAAAAGCAACCGTTTCAAGGAACTGTTGAAATGGTGAGTTCTGAGATCGGTGATGATATCGCTCACTATTTGCACCAATCTCATCAAATTCGTTCTTTGGTTTCTTTGGGTGTTTATCTAGATAAAAACGGAAAAGTACAATCCGCAGGTGGTGTTTTGATCGAAGTGATGCCAGGCGTGGAAGAAAGCATGGTTGAAAAAATCATCGCAAACTACGAAAGCCCATGTACAAAGGCACGAGTGATGCGCGCCTTAGAAGCAATGGGTGAGGACGAGCTTCAAGACATGATAAATAAAAAAGAAGAAGTCCACGTGACTTGCCAAGTTTGCGGCAAACCCTACAGCGTGTCTGTTGACGAAGTACAGGAATTAAAAAATCACATTCATAGAGAATCGATGAACTAAAAAAGGGAGCGCAAGCTCCCTTTTTTTTGTGTATCAATCTGAGACACATCGTTTTGAGGCGTCATTCAAGAAATGGCACTTGTTGATAGTTTTTGCGCCCAAGCTCGCGGTGGTGTTCCGTGGCGTGGATCGCTCCTTGCTTTGTTAAGGGTATGGAAAAAACCTCCCTCAACCTTATTAAACGAACTTCATGGCCTTGGATGTCCGCTTTTATGGCAGCGTTGGTGGCTATCTCTGTATTAAGCTTCGTGGTGGAGGTTCGCAGAGCACAAGGGGCCGTAGCCCAGTACTTTGCAATTTGGGAAGAAGACATCGCCAAATCTTTGTTAGTAAAACAAGATTCGACATTGCTTGATAAAATTCTGGGACAGCTTAAAGAAGTACACAGCTCGGTCGAGCAGGTTTCAGTTAAAGCTAAAAGCGAACACTGTGCTTTTGAAAATGATATTCCCATTACGCTGTTTTCTTTACCTGCGGGCCAAGTGCAAGTGTGCTATAGCAGCGCCGATCTGGCTTTCAAAACAGTTTCTTCGCCCATTTTTTTGATTGGTATTTTCTTAGGATTGGTTTTCGTATCTTTTGGTTCAAGAAGAGACCTTTTGAATCGCTTGAAGGAACAAAAACTTCATTCTGAACTTGAACGCAACAGAGAAATCTCTGAGATCTCCCGTCAAGTGGCGCACGACATTCGTGGTCCGTTGATGGCACTAACAACACTTACAACTTTGTCCCATGAAATGAGCCACGAGAAAAAAGAGCTTTTGGGACTGGCCGTAGGACGCATTCGTGGCATTGCTGACGATCTGCTACTTCGTAGCAGAACACAAAAACTGCCGGATTCTGCGATCCAAGAAGTGGCTAAACCCGCTGCTAAAATCCATGGTGTCGATATTATCCAAGCAGCTAATAGCTTACTGAAAGAATATAGATTTTCTTACCCGAATATTGAATTCACCTGGCATCAACATGTCAAAGCGGAAAAACTCATCATGCCTCTTGATGAAATGAAAATGATGCGGGTCCTGGGAAATATTTTAAATAACTCCGTGGAGGCAGCTCCAGAATCCGAAGCCAGCATCAGTGTGTCTTTATTGGATCGCGATCAGAACTGGTTGTTGCAGATTATGGATAACGGCAGCGGAATTCCTGAAGACGTTCTTCCGCAATTGATGGAAGAGGGAAAAAGCTTTGGCAAAGAAAACGGCAACGGGTTAGGTCTGTATGATGCTCGCAAAACATTGCAGGCTGTTGGTGGTGATTTGCAGTTGCGTTCTCGCGTCGGTGTGGGAACTCAGGTGATTATGATTATTCCAAAACATTTTGCCATGACGACAGAAAAGATTTCTTAATTTTCAATTTGAATTCCTAAAACATTTTCGATCGTCTTATCGTAAATATCTTTACCCTTTTTTTGTCCTGCGGGGATCTTGCGCATCTGAGCCAGATCCGCAGTAAACGCTCGGAACATGTCAGAGTTTTTTTCTGCGGAACTTACCGAGAAATGATATTCCTTATCTTTACAAAATGCGATCATCGTTACAGCCGTCGCGAATTTTTTGGCGGCTGTGAGTTGAATCTCTGAAACGTTCAGAGTCGTAATTTTAGTTTCAATCACGGATTCAGGATTCACCTCAATATTTTCAATCGCACAAGGGAATGTAATCACCAGGGGAGCTTTTTCGCGAATGCCCAAAGTTGAAGACAATGTCACAGCATCCGGCGAAGTTTGCGGAAAGTTCATCTGCGTGATCAAAAATCCCCACGGATTTTCTAAGGTTCTGTCGGTGCTTTCAATGGCCAAATCAACACCCACATAAAGCTGGTTGACCTTGCCTCGCTCTTCACTGATTTGCAGGGATAGCAGGGCGTGATAGCGGTTTTCTGCAGTTTGAGCTAACGATAAAAGCAAACTTTTTTGGTTTAAGGACTTGCTTTGAATCTTATCGCGCAGACGTTGCACTTCTTGAATCCGTTTTTCACGCAAGCTTTGTGACATCAAGAACGTCAATGACGTCTGAGATTGCCAAAAGTTGTTCGAATCATAAGTAAAATAGCGATCCAAATATTGGCGCAGGAACGTGACCTTTTCCATCTCGGCCACCTGAAAACTTTGGGGACGACCTTTTTCAGTCGCTGACATGTCCGTGGTGACTGCTATCACACGAGGATTAGAACGCAGCTGCCAGTAAAGAACACTGACAACCGAGGCCCAAATTGTAGAGGCTGCGAAAAGCGTGGGCCACAAATACTTTTTCATCACTCGCCCTTTTCAAGAGGCAAGATTTCAATCATTTGGTCGCGGTGGTATTTTTTGTTAGGACCCTCGTCCACCCACTGATCGATTTTATAAAGTTTGATTTTTGCTTTACCGCTTTGGAAATATTTGCGATCTGCAGAGCCTTTGGTCTCTTTCAAAAGAGTGGCGGTACCGCTTTGAAAGAAATCCAATTGAGCTTTCATTTTCTCGTTTTCAAGACGAACCATGTCGATATCTGTTTTATCGTTGAAATAAAAATTTGCAGCGATGGCCGTGATAACACCGATGATTCCGCCCCAGTACATGGCATGCAATTCTGGTTTTTCATCGGAAGGAGCTGTCGAGGCCCCCACCACGGCACCAACGCCGACACCGGCTAAAGTTGCCGCTAAACGGCTTTTTTGATTGGTTGCGCAGGCAGAAAAAAGGAAGCAAACGCACAGAAGAGAAATCAGTTTTTTCATATCCTTAATGCTAAGGATGTTTAGTGCGAGAGGGAAGAAAAAGGTGCCAGGTCCTATTCCTTGCCACGCTGTGCGAAGAAATAGGACCTGGCACCGTTCCGTTTTAAAGTTTTTGGATGATGGCGTCGGTGAACGACACAGTTGTTCCTTTGCCGCCCAGATCACCAGTACGAGCATTTACATCAGACAATGCTGCGATCAAAGCTTTCATAATCGAATCAGCTTTGGCTTGCTCGCCCACGTGTTGAAGCATCATCACTGCAGATTGCAGCAATGCTGTTGGGTTGGCTTTGTTTTGACCAGCAATATCTGGTGCAGAACCGTGAACCGCTTCAAAGATCGCGGCTTTTTCGCCGATATTAGCGCCTGGAACAACTCCCAAACCGCCAACTAAGCCAGCGCAAAGATCCGACAGGATATCGCCGTACAAGTTTTCAGTGACGATCACATCAAACTGCTGTGGGCGCGTCACCAGCTGCATGCAGGCGTTGTCGACGATAACGTCCTTAGTTTGGATATTTGGATACTGCCAGCCGACTTCTTGAGCGACTTTCAAGAACAAGCCATCCGACATTTTCATGATGTTTGCTTTGTGGACGATGGCCACTTGTTTGCGGCCTGTTTTTTGAGCCAGGTCATAGGCATAGCGTGCGATTCTTTCAGAGCCTTTGCGCGTGATGCGTTTAATAGACTCTGCCGTATTTTCATCCACCATGCGCTCAATACCAGCATAAAGATCTTCCGTATTTTCACGCACGATTGTCAGATTCACATCGGAAGCCACACACTGTACGCCGGGAAGAGAACGCACCGGTCTGACATTGGCGTAAAGATCAAATTTTTGTCTCATCGTTACGTTGATGGATTTATGGCCGCCACCAACGGGTGTTGTCGTAGGACCTTTGATCGCAAGTTTGTTTTTATTGATTGAATCAACCGTCGTTTGCGGAAGAAGATCACCCATTTTAGCTAATGCGATCTCGCCGGCTTGGTGCTCCTCGTATTCAAACGGAGCATGCACGTGCTTAAGAACGCGAATTACTTGGGTCATAATTTCAGGGCCAATACCGTCACCAGGGATCACAGTCAGTTTCATCATAGTTTGCCTTTCGGAATGGAACAGATTTACCAAGTTTGAGCTCAAACCTCAATAAATTGGTTTAAAACTCCCCATTTGCGGCGAAGGGGTGTCTAAAAGATAAACACGTAAATATCCTTATAAATCAATGACTTATGAGTTAATCAGATGGCTGTCGCTGGAATCAACATGAGGTGTCTGTCTCATCCGCCGATTGCCAAAAAACGTAAATATTTAAAAATTATGGAATATCAGTGGGTTAGGTACGTCCCGCGGGTGGAACAGAGTGGTCCTTTCTTTGTAATAGGAATCATCAGGAGGACTTGCTCATGTTGAAGTGGATTGGCGTCACATCGCTCGTGGTTATGGCTTTGGCTCTTGGAGCCTGTGCGCCCAAATCGCAAGACAGCTGTGGTTTCGTGCAAAACAGTTACGGTGAGCGTGTCTCTTGGAAGGCCGAAGTGCCTGTGACTATGTATCTGCATACGTCTGTTCCAGAAGAATACGTTGGAGCTATCGTAAGCGCTGCTCAAACGTGGGAAAAGTCTGCGGGTCGCAAACTCTTTAATATCGTAACAACTCCACGTGTTTCTGGTCCGAACTCTCCTCGTCAAGACGGGAAGAACGTCATCTATTTCATGGATACTTGGGAAACTGAAAGAGGATCTGAACAAGCTCGTACATCGGTTTTGTGGAGAGGTGACCAAATTAATGAAACTGACATTCGCGTAAATACCAAGGATTTCACGTTTTATTGGAATCAAAGCAAATCAGGATCTTCAGTTAATATCGAAGCGCTGATCCTTCACGAAATGGGACATGTTTTGGGTCTAAAACATAACGACGACAAGGCAGCTTCTTCGGTGATGCAAACTTATCTGCGCAGCGGTGACGACCGCACTGAGCCATCTGCCACAGATACGACGGATTTGAAGTGCGAGTACTAGTGACTCGGCTTGTAAAAGTTTTATGTAAGTTTATTTAAGTTGAGATGTAGTTTTTTAGAAATAGACTTTTATGTCGGCGCCTCCAAAGGCGCACAGAATCAGGAGTTCACGATGAGAGTAGTAAACAAGAATGAGACAGTGCAAGTTCAAGAAACAGCAGTTGTTGAATCCTTTATGGACTCTTTTGTTTCATCGGAACCATCTGCCCACGTAAGTTACCACGAACTTTCAGACAAACCTGTTCAGTCGTCAGACGCTATCGCTCAATTGCACTCTAATCTGGAAATGCTTTATGATATGCAAACAAGATTAAGTTTTGTTATGCGCGAAGTGCGTTATCTTTTAAAGGCCTAAACCTCATTTAATTGAGATTGAGACTAAACTTTCTCAAATTTGCAATTTTTCTCACACATGTTAGATGACATATAAGAAATTATCGCATTTTATGTTCTCTAGAGGAGAACACCATGCAGGATATGATTAAATCAACATGTGCACACGTATGTATCCCGACTGGCGGAATTCATCCTATCGTTCAACGCCAGTTTCAAAAATGGGGTCTTACCAAAACCGAAGGTGACATCGGTTTGTTACTATTAAAAGGACTGAGCTTGCGAGCTATTGCTCAAACTCGCGGGACATCAGAAACCACCGTTCGACAACAAGCTTTGATTCTGTACAAGAAAGCAGCCGTAGAGGGACGTCATCAGTTAGCGGCATTCTTCCTTGAAGATCTTCTGAATCCTTGCAAAGTTCCAAAGTTCGAACTGTCATAAGGGACCATCCGGTCCCTTTTTTATTCTTTCGTTTGGCTAAAATCAGCGCACTGAACAAGTGTATCCTCGACTCCGAATAGTGTGTTCCCTTTTTTTCTTCTCATTTGTTATTTATAAATATAAATTTGTTTTTATGATTAAATTTAGTGGCTCTCCGGTATACCAGTATCCAGTTCTTGCTCTGTTCAAAGGCCAACAACAAAACACTTCCATGAATCAGTATCTCTATGACGAATCTCATCACATCTTTGGACGACAGAATCTGGCGTCTCACTTGGTGGAGTATACGGATCGGGGAGAGTTGCATGATTATTTACACTCTGAAGAAGGCAAAATTTTGGTGCGCAATGTGCGTGCTTTTTCTAAAGGCTCGGCCATCATTTTTCAAGTGGAAGTTGTGGCTGAGCAAAGGGAAGATGTAGGTATAGAATTTATGGGCCGCGGAGATGGCGCTTTTTTAGATACTATATTGAAGGATGTCTTTGCTCACTTGATCAAAAGAAAGTACGAACCTCTCTATTTACTAAAGAATAATCTGGAGCATATTCCGGGTTTGAACGACGATGTTCTAGTGTGCAATTTAAAGTTTTCAGCACAGTTTATGGAATCAAAATCTGCGGAAATTCAGCTGCCAATGTTTTATCTGGTCCCGGTACTAAGTGGGGCATTTCGCCGAAGCTAACGGAGTTGTACGGTCAGCGCTGAATACCAGTGTTAAGCTTTGCGGCTGTAGCCCGAGATGTTGCCTTTAGGGATCGTGTAAACCACGAAGTCGCCGTCCCGTTCGCGGGTCATACCTTCAGAGATGATGGGCTTATCGAAAGCGAACTCTTCCCGGAAGGTTTGATAGCTGCTGGAAGTTACTTTCTTAGTGTCGTCTGCGATGTTGTCTTTAAAGGAGCGCTGCCCAGAAACCATCGCTTTGTCGTTTTGGATCGAGACTCTGACGCTGTCTTTTTCGTGCTCAGGGACGAAGGCACGTAGAACATAGAAATTCGGAGTTTCGTGCATCACGCTGCCACGATTTTCGATTTTGTAAAATGGATCGTTTTCTTTCGAAGAGTACTTGGCTGCTTGTTTTACGAATTCCTGGCGTGTAGTTGCCAGTTCTTTCGCGTACATGTCTTCTTGAATATTCAAAGACTCACGGTTCGCAGCGTCGTTTTTCTGATAGGTGCTCTTGAAATGTTCGTTCTGAGTTTTAAGCTCTTTTTCGTACGCTTTTTTATTTTGCATCACACGCTGGCTGTACTGAGCATTTAGGTTCTTTTCTTTGCTATCCCACTGCTTTTGTTGTTTTTCATAACGATTTTCAGCGTCAGCATTGGAGCGAACTAATTTCTTTTCATTTTGCTCTTGAGCGATGGCGATTTTTGATTCTCCTCGCTCACGAACTTCTGTGTATTGCTTTTCTTGTGTATTACGCAAACGTTCTTGAGAGGCTTTGCCTCGTTCAATCTCGTTATTCAATGTCATTTCGTTTTGGGCACGTTGGTTGTCCACGCGTTTCTGCGCGAAGGAATTGATATCCTTCATCTCTTTATTGTAGCGCTCCTTAGCGACTTGAACATCTTGGGCAGATTTTTCGCGAATGGAGTTTACTTGCCCTTGAGTATAGTCTTGAGTTTCCTTAATTTTGTTTGCGGAGTCCGCTTGCACTGTCGCTAATTGCTGTTGGCGTTTATCACGAGTTTCGTTAAGTTTTTCGTCATATCCCTTTTGCAGGGAAGCCGTTTTAGCATTGTAGTTATCAGCTAGCTGACGACGTTGTTCCGCCGAGGTATCGACCAATTCTTTTTGACGATCACGAATGTGATTGATCGCGGCCTCGTTCGTCTCACGCACGTTTTCTCTTTTATCAGCATAGTAATCGCGTAGATCGGCCAGTTGAGTTTCATTTTCTTTGGAGATCTGCTTTTTCTTGCGATTGAATTCCGTCTGAAGATCATTCAGTTCGGCTTGCTGCGCTTTACGTGTGGAATTGTCGATAGATGACATATCCACTAGTGTATCAAAAAGAGGCAATTCGATTAAGATGCCGGAGTTTGTTCGGAGGGATTCTGGCCTTTAGGGTTGGGGCAGTGCGGAGCAAAGTCGCCGGTTCGACCATAGCAGCGCCACGTATCGATATAGGTAATGTCTTCATCAGGTGCGACGGGATAGAAGGATCGGTACTGTTCGGGGTCCAGGGTGCTCTCTACTAGACGAAAGCCTTGGCCGCCATCAGCTGGAGCCCGGGTCGCAGTGCCTGCCGGTGCTCTCTTTGAAATTTTCAATACGAAAACGCGGTACTCCGCCTGTGCGAGTACGGGCACTAAGAAAAAAAAGAAAGCCGATAAGAGACGTCGATATTTCACAATATCCCTTATCGGCTTTGCGGTGGGAAAACATTATTCAGTGGGCTTTGCGCATCCCTGCGCCCGCGAAGGACATCCGAGTTCATGGGTCCTTTCCATAAGGATAACATCGGAATCCTGCGTTGCATTATTTTCTGAATTTGATGTCGAATTAGGACTCTAACTTTTCGACGGAAATTTCGAACTTCCCAAAACACATCAAAATGTTTTGAAAAGTGAATAAGAATTAATCACTTCGTCGTGCAGAAGTGTCAGAGAGGTGTGGCCTCGCAGAGGCGAAGCCAAAAAAAATCCGTTTCAACGGAAACGGATTTAGTGAGCGTGTTCGTGATTGGCGCGAACCGTATTTTCGACAATGTGAAAATACGCGCGGACCAGCATTTGGTAGGATTCTGAGTCCAATGCCTGCAAATACGCCATCTTCTCGAAATAGGTTTTCTTCGCGATGAGTTCTGTCATCACGTCTTGGACCTTTTTCATTTTGTCGAAGCTGTAGAAGTCTTTGTCGTCTGTGACTTCTTTAAGAACATCAGCAATGGCTCTGTTATCAAACAGAACGTGAACTCCCATTGCAGAATGAGATAGCAGAGCTTCCATACGCTCAAGACTTGTCTCTTCAATGTTAGCCAAAGTCGCCTCCTTGCGCCTTGATGCAATCAATCTGACTCAACATAAATCCGATGGTGAGGAAGAAACCCAAGAGTTGCAAGAGGAAAAATCGGGAGGTCATGACGAACCTTGTCGTGTCAGATTTTTTTCCTGTTGTTGCGAAGCATGATTTCTCTCAATATGGGGCTATAAGGAGCCACGATGGCCAAAGCTAAAACTCGTACCGTTAAAAGCAAATCGATCAAAGCAATTAAAGCGATTACTGAAAAGGAGTACATCGTTGTCGATGAAAAAGCCGGTTTGATCTTTGAGAACGAACAGGATCTTTTTGGGTACTTTGAAAGCGCCATCAAAAAGTTCCAGGATGAGTATCAATCCTATCGCACACCGGATGACTTCACCGATGAAGAACAACTTTCCCGCGAAAATTATTTGGAGTCCACATTGGATGATCCGGATGAGGTTTGGGAAGATACAACGGCCATTGAAGATTATCCGGTTTATTACTTCATCCGCGAGTTTGAAGAGGGTGCCACAGCATTTAAATACATTGCGATTGGATACATGGCGGAAGAGGACGAGTATCCCACTTTCGTATTCATGCATTTCCCAACGCGCGACTCCCATGTTTGGCATCAGTATCAAAAAACAGAAATGGCTTACAGCCGTGACTATGCCGAAGCTTCCGTAGGCGCTATCGAAGGGGACGCGATGTTAGAAGGCGACCCTTTAGCAGTCGGACTTTATCAAGCAATGATGAAAGTGCGTACTGACAAGGATATCGACAAGGATAAATTCCAGGACTATGCAGAATTGCGTGAAGAAACAATTGAATCTGCGGACGAGATTTGGAGAAAGACAGATACAGAAGGCCACGTTCTTGTGAGCTTTATTAAAGAATTCCCCGATCACGAAACAAAGGATTTAGTTTACGTTGCGGTTACACAAGAGGACGAAGAAACCAATGTTCATTCGTTGTTGTTCTCTTTCCCCACAACGGATGAAGCCTTGGTAGATCGCTATCGTCAGGGTGAAAACTTACAGGCTGAAGAAGTGAGCCAGGAGTCTTCGCACTAACTCAATGATTTGGCCCTATATTATTCTTTCCTATATTAGTTTGTTCGTGTTTGGTCTGAGCGATAATGTGCGAGGACCTTTGTTTCCAGAAATTATGAAAGAGTTTGCAGTGAACGATTCCATGGGCTCATGGATGTTTGCTTTGAGTTCTATTTCTGGATTTCTTTCAAGCTACTTGACTCGAAATTTGCTACGCCGCTTTGATCGCATGACAGTTTTGCGAGGCGGATCAATTGCGTTGATAGTGTCGCTGATCGGTCTTGCGACAGCTCCGCATTTTTATGTGTTCTTGTTTTTCTCTTTAGCGTTCGGGATGAGCTTGGGGATCTTAGGTTTGATTCCCAACGTCTTAGTTTCCTTAGGTTCCAGCGAGGAAAGAAAGCAGCAGCTGATGTCAGGCCTTCATGCGATGTACGGTGTGGCCAGTTTTTGCTCGCCCTTGATTGCAGCTTCCGTGGAAGTATTGACGGGGAGCTGGCGTTGGACTTTTGGTATTATCACCCTAGTGCCGGCGGCCTTGTTGCTTTATTCGTTCCACGGTAGTCATGCGAACTTGCATCAAAAAGCAGAGTTCGTTCCAGAGAATCACAAGCTGAATAAAGCCCGTAACTTTAAGCCCCAGATTTTCTTAGCCTTCATGGTGAGCTTTTGTGTTTGTGCGGAAATCATGGTGTCCTCGCGATTGGCTTTATTCATGCGTAGAACCGCTGACTACGACATGGAACATTCCAGTCTTTACGTGACTTACTTTTTTGTAGGTATGTTAACGGGACGATCGTTGTTTGCTTTGATTAAACTGCCATTCACGTTAAGAACTCAATTATCTGCATCTCTGGTCCTAACGGGGCTGTGTATTTTAGGTGGCGTATATATTCATCCTGTCTTTCTTCCAATCACGGGTTTTGCCGTAGCTCCGTTTTATCCGTTGGCGATTACTTGGATTTCTTCAAAGTTTCCGACGGATTTGGATTCGGCTGTGTCCTATATGATGGCAACGGATTCGATGATGTTAGTTGGAATGCACTTGTTGATCGGGCACTTCACGGATACCAAGGGTATCGCTTTCGCCATGTTGTTACTGGGACCAATCTATTGTCTGTTGTCTTTCTTACTTGTAAATAGTTACGAGTATTTCTTTGAGCGCCATCAGCCGCAAGATGATTCAAATATTGCATAGCTATCGGGGCTTTGACGAGTCCAATTAAAAAGGAAAAACGCCAACCGTTGGGGGAACAGTTGGCGTTCTTTGGGGACAAGTTTAGTGAGGCGTTGCAATTAAAAGCAATAGTTTTGGGCCATGCTTTGGAACTGAGCTGTCGTGTAACCAGCGCTTTTGTAAGTGTAAAACGGGTGAAGCTTTTGTAAAACCGTGGCGCGAGCCGCACCTGAAGACTCAACAGCGTACGCGTTTGGATTGGCAGAGAATAGCGGCAAAAGACCATTGATCTCGTTGATAGCTTTATTTGTTGAAGTGCTGTAGACAGAAATTTTCAAAGCGTCGTATTCACCGTTCGTGTCTTTCAAGTTGGCCAAGATAGTCACGCGGCCAAAGAAAGATGTCGGAGAAGAGTAACCCATTGCTAGAGCCATCGAAGAGATCTCCGTCCATTTAATGGAAGTACCCCAGTTGGTGATAAACTTTTTAGTTTGTGTATCGTAAAGAGCTACTGGAACAGCGGTTGAATCAAGGTATGTAGAACCGTTTGAGTTCGCTAACCATTTCCACATAGAAATATAAGAAGTTCCTGAAGCAAAGTCAGAAGGCAATGTTGTGAGTTTCACCCACACCAGGTCCATTCTATAGGACGAACCTTCCGTGTAAGCCATTTGACGAGCAGCCAAGTCGGAACCCGTCGTTTGGTTGCAAACAGCAAGGGCTTTTTTGTCAGATTCACTTACCGAAGAAATAACTCCACGGCTTGCAAAATCCGATGAAGATTGTGCACCAGATGAACCGCAACCTGTCATAAGCGCAGCACCTGCAATCAACATCGTAGCCATTAAAGCATTTTTCAAAGTGAATGTTGTCATAAAGCCCCCTTGCACACTGTTCACCAGACTATAGAGCAACAGAGGTGCCATATTTCACTTTGAAACAAGGAAAATAAGAAATGAAAAACAACTACTTAGCGAAGCGATTTTCCTCTCGGGCCGGCAGTCCCGAATTAGTACGACGAATGTGACCAATCTCGGCAGACACATCGAATGGATCACCCACAAAATCCGTGGCGAAGGTCCCATTTTGTGACACGCCTTCGAACTCGCGTGGCTCAACCCTGGTTCGCCTTTGGCGAGTGCTGGGAGTGGTGGCGCCCACGGTGGTCGCTGCATGGGACCTTCTTCAGAGCTGGGTCCGTAAAAAAGAAAACCCCTCCGGAATGGAGGGGTTTTTAGGGAAAATCCGTTTTAATTAATAAAACGAGTTTTTAAGAGCTAATTTAAATAATTATTGAGCGCAACGGTAGTCGGCAGAGTAAGAGCCATTTGGTAAAGTCGATGTGAAAGTGACGATTTTACCGCTGACTTGGTAGCCCGAACTGATTATGCCGCCGGAAGAGTTTTTTAACGCAAAGTCGATCTTGCCATCATTGTCTGAGTCAATGGGATTGCAAGATAATGAGATGGATCTTGTTAGTGAAACGGCTGCGTTACCAGCGTTAGACAAGATTGATGTATAATCTGATGCGCAGACTGAGCCCACAAGACCCCCTGACTGATTTGCAAGGGATGTTAAGATTGGAGCGTAAGAGGCTGTCGAGCAAGAAGAGTCCGATGGGGCTTTTACAATTGAATCCACCATCATCACTTTCCCCATGCCAAATTTAGATTGAACGAAGCTGATCAAACCTGCGGGTTTAGATTTATTCGTATCTGCGGAGCTAGAAGGGCAGTTGCCATTGGAACATTCATCTTCGTCTGAGATCACGATGACCACTAGGTTCGAATCAGAGCGGAAGAAGCCTGCGTTTTCAGAGCGCTCCATAGCCCTATAGATGTTGTTAATAGGACGTTCATCGCCGCTACCATTAGCGCCGACCTTTATCGCCTCTGCCAAGGCTGCTTGCGCATCTGAATCGGAAGAATCACCTTTCTTTAAAAAAGAACGGTTCAGCATCGGACGGAATTGACCATCACCCCAAGGTTGATTGGCTTTCGAGGAATCCAAGGTATTCACGCGAGGGTCGGTCGTCGTTAAAGCCACTTGCCAGTTTAGACCAGATACGAGGTTCATGAAGCCTTTGATCTTTGCCGACATATTCGCTTGCTCTTCCAACATCGAAGGCGAGTTGTCGACAACAAACAAGATATCGATGTTGGCGTTTTCTTTGATTTCAAAATTTTGGGAAACGCCTCGTGAAGGGATCACGACATCCGTTGCATCGGACGTAGACGAAGCCTGCGTGGATTGTGAAAAGCTCATGTCCTGTGGAGCACACGCAGATAAAGCAGCGAGAGAGAGAATCGAGATGAATGCGTTTGTCTTTTTCATAATAACCCCTATGTTTGGAGTCATTGCATTGGATATGCCAGCTTAGGAGTGCGTAAAACCGTTTTCGCTGTATACATGAGTAACACTGTAAAAAGTGTAGTTAACATTTCCAACAATTCTCATTATTTCGCTCCTATGGAACGCACTCGAGTGAGACGCAAGACTCAGATTCCCTAATGAAAACAAAGTGCGTCCGGTGAACACAGGAAACAAAAGCTAAAACGCGATGGATTTCGTCTCGTAGTGGAACTCCATCGCGTTTCTGTTTTTTTTTGATTTGTTAACAAATTGTTTTTTCTAAAATTTATTGTTTACTTTATTTGCGATTTTTTCAGGTCGTCGTCGCTTACGAGTGACCAAGTCCTACCACTGTTCTCAGAACGCAGAAGAGCGTTGTTAAGATACGGGGAGATGAACTCTGGTTTTCCATCACCGTTCACAACTTGATAGGGTGGGTACGGTCGCATATTGCTGTATTCAACATAGATGTTGTCCTTGCGATCAACGCTCATCACTTGGTACCAGTGCGTGTATTCTGAAGCATTGGGGTACACCAGAATACGAGCCGGGTTCCACTGGAATGTCTTGGACCTTTTGTCGAATTTTCCGTTTTGATAAACTAAAGCGCCGAAGTACTCAAAATCGAAAATCTTTCTGTCGTGGTGCCATTGGCGGTAAACTGTATGGACCGTGTCGTCAGCACCAATCACCATCGAGATATAGGTTTGCCCACCACCGCTCCACAAAGGCGAGCTGTAATTGCTCTTATAACCAGTATCAGCAGTGTTCATCGGAACTTCTGGGGCCCATGCACTGATGGAATCAGGTTTTAAAGAATAGGTGTAAGTAAAGTGGGAGCCGTGACCGCCAGAGACAACAATGAAATGTCCATCCCAAGTGCGAACGATCCCAGGTTGGTTGTGTGTATCGTTCACCGGCCATGATTTCAAAATCGGTTTCTTACTGACCTTTTTTGTTTTCATGTCGTATTCAGCAATCCAGATTTCAGAATAAGGTTTATTCATCTGATCCAATTTAGGGATGATCGGATTTCCATTGGCATCAAGCTTTGGAGCAAACTCTCGATTGGCTTCTAGCCAAGTGATAAAATACTTGTTCCCAGAACGAATAATTTTCGTGGAAGAGCCACTGCGATAACCAATTTCTTGCGCACTTAAACTAATTAATACGGGCTTTTCGGCAACCAATTTGCCTTGAGAATTTTTAGAGATAGGCTGAAGGTAAAGTTTTCCGACAGTTCCAAGCCATGAGTATGTTTTTTCAAATCCTGGAAGCTTGCCATCACTTAAGAAATAGAGCATTGCAGGGGGGCTTTGCAGGGGCGCGCGGTTGTAAGGGCGCTCCAGATCGTAAAGCTGTGGGAGTGGGCAGTCGTTTGTACCTAAGGACCTAAAAACGCATCCGGTGTCCTTGGTTCCCACTAACGGAAGTGCTGACCAATTCAAACCTTGGTCATCAGAATACATCATCACGTAGGATGTATCTTTATTAAACACTGTGGTTTTCATTCTAAGTACTGTGTACATACGGTCGGTTTTATCAAAGACCGCCATTTTGGGATCCCACAGGATATCTTGTTTTGAGTTTAATATAATGTCTTGAGACTTTTCATCGTAGAAGGGTAGCAGCATACCCACCATGAAAGGATAATGAGTCCAAGAGCCTTCTCGGAGAGTTTGAAAACCGTTTGCCACGGGAATTGTTTGTTCACGATCATGATAACGGAAGTAGGGTCTGTTCTTAGAATCAAAACTGGGAGCAGAAACCGAATATCCCGGGTGCCACTTAAAATCATGGCGCTCATGATAGGGCTCGATAAAATCAGCAGCCTCTTTGAGTGACCTCAAAGGTTTTTCGCCAAGGATTTTTGCGCTTGGGAGTGGCTTCAATTTCAAAGTTTCGAATTCGATCTTACTGGTGCTCGCAAGGTCTTCGACTTCCACTTTTCTAGGAGTGAAATCGGCGTACTTTTTACCGGAAAAATATCCGATGACAAGAGCTACGCCAATGCTCGCCGCTGTGAATCTGCTTTTACTCACGTTCAAATCCTCTGATTGGAGTCATATCAGATTATTTTGAACGATTTCCGAGCAGAAATCCCCCTCAAAAAGCTTTGAGGGGGTCCAGTTATTTTATTCGGAAGATGTGGGCTCCATCAGTCGAACAGTAAGGTTCACGACCGAGTCACTCTCACTTGGAGTTCCAAGGTCTTTAGCCAACTGCTCTTGGAAAGATTTAATCTTTTCCAGGGCATCTGCATACTGTTCACGCTTAATCTGAATGGCTATATGAGCCCCTTCAGACAAACCACTGAGGTCCCGAGTTTCGATGGTGGACATCAACTCGGTACGAGCCTTGACTCGACGAAGAGCCATCTCTTTCATCACAGCACTGCGTGCGTGTTCAGAGAGTGCTAAGTCGATAAAGTACTCTTTCTCTGGTTGTGACAGGTTAAGTCTTTCCGCCAGATTAATTGCTCGAGCTTCTGAAAGTCCCATCTTACGATTCAGAATTTCACTGAGTCGTGAGCTGGGCATTTCCAGATCTCTGGCAAATGCTCTAAGCGAGTAAGACGGATTTTTCTTCTGACGTCTCTCGAGTTCGCGCAAGATAAAGTCCCGATAGTTGTGCATGACTACCTAGCCTTTGGTTAGAATTTCCCCTAAAAACCATTTTGCGAGATTCCAGGAAAAATCTCCAATTTATTTTGCGTGACGTTTTTTCTTGGGACGACCACTTGATTTTTTCGAAGTCACTCGTTCTCAGAGCGAAAATATCGCGTGACCGTTTAGACAGCTGTCGTTTTCATAGTCACCCCCGAGGGTATTTAGGACTCTTCGTCTCTTTCAAAAATAGGAGAATAGGCAGAAGAATGCTCCCGTTTCCACCACTCGCCCTTGGTTTTTAGGTTCTGCCAGGTGCTGAAATGATAGTCGTAGCGAACAAAACGCATGAGTTTCGGTGATTTTCCCTGGAATGGATCCTTTTTCAGCAGCTCTTGTACATCGGGGCTTTCGTCAAAAAGACGGGTGACCAAATTTTGGAGCCACATGTTTTCGCTATAGCCTTCAAGGGCTGCAAACCACATCTGCCAATCTAGACGTGGCTGAAACGGGGCCACGATCGTCGGGCGATCGGTCAGTTTTGTGGGTTTGTGTTTGAATTCGTATTCGAGCCAAGTTTGACCATCATTACTTCCCTCTAGAACAATTTCAGGTCGCGATTTTGTCATGACTGCAAAAAGACCATAGGGATTAGTAATTCGAAATGGGAATAAGAAACGCATCCACGGAAGCATGAAGTCCAAGGCTTTGCTCTTTTCAAACACCGTTTTATAGATCCAAAATAGATTCCCCGGTAATAAGACAACGAAGACCGCGACAGCGAGCTCCGTTGAAACTCCCACGGGCAATACCCATGAAGTGTCGTGAAACGTCCAAAATGTATCGGCAATAACAGAAAAACACAGTCCCAAAGTGAGAATATTAAAAAACGCGAAATTGCCAGTTAAAATAATGAGTGCTTGTAAAAGGATTTGCAGCAAGGCCGCAACGAAAGCAGCCTTTCCCCCGAAAAGTAAAAATACCGGCGAAACTATTTCGATGAAAAACAAAAGCCCGCAACTAAATTTCTGGAAAGCCAACGGGGCTTTACTTAAAAACCACGCAAGGGGGTTTGGTAGCGGTTGAGTCCAATAATGAAACCTTAGCGCTGACAGATTTTTCCAGTCGGGGTCTTTGTTTGTAAGCTTGACGATGCCTGATGAAAACATCAGCTTCACCAAAAGTAGCCAAACCAGTCCTAAAATCATAGGGTGAATTTCATAACTCTTAAACGGAATCCACTCCACAGAAAATGGCGCAAAGAATAAAGCGATGAAACCCAGCTCCAAAAGCAAATTATCCCATTGGTATGATAAAAAGATCTGCCCACAGCTGGCGAAAGAAAGATACAGCATCCAGCACACAACAAACATCCACGTTTGACTGAATCCTAAAAACGCCAATGTCGATGCCAACATTCCAATCAGACAAGCTGCTTTCAGGCTGAAATCTGAAGACTCAAACCAAAATACAGAAGGGAAGTGTCGAAATCGTGACACTCCTAATTCCTTGTCTAAAATATTTAAAAGGTGATCAATGGATAAAATTCCGCGGGAGCCGAACAGCCCCAGCACTTGAGTGGAGAGTGATAGGAATGCGATAAAATAGGTCAGTGCAAGGGTCTTACTTACCACCCAACTTGCAATAAGGTAGCTATCCACAAGACCCTCCCAAATTATGCTTCGCCGATTTCAGCCCATGTGACGCCGTCGCCACCATGTTCTGGAGAACCCGCTTTCCATTTCTTAACGTATACCGAACGGGACAAGTATGTTCTGACAGCTTTTTTTAAAGCCTCTGTCCCGTGACCGTGAATGATTTTTAATCGATCTTCGCGAGTAGTTGCGGCTTTATCCAAAGCCACTTCAAGGTCTTGCAACGCTTCTTCAACAGTTTTACCACGTAAATCTAAAGTGCGGTCGTCGTCTGCCATTGCCACTGAAACTCCACCTGATTTTCGAACCAACTGAGACGTTGGATTCTGCGGTTTACCGGGAAGTTTTAAGTTTTGCCAGTTGACCTGCAAGCGTACAGATCCAGATAGAATCATCAAATCACCCTTGTTGTTAGGTGCACTTTGTACGATGCCATCTTGATTCAGTGATTGAACAAAGACCTTTGAGCCTGGAGGGAACTTTTTCGCAAATTCTTCGGCTGTTTGCGGGGCTCCAGGTTGGATCACTTGTTTTGCTTTCACGATTTCAGGTAATTGGTATTTGATTTCCTGTAGAGCCGTATGGCGTTTGAATGTTTCTGCCACTTTAGCTTGAGCAATGGCCTCATCAACCTTACGTTCAGCTTTTTTCAAAGTGCGCTGCAACCATTCGTCTTTGTCTTTGTTAAATTGAGACAGAAGGCCTTCGTATTTGTTTTTCGTCTCGACAGCTTTTTTCGTTTCTTTTCGTAAGTGATCCTGCAGGATTGCAATATCGCTCTTAAGTCTTTCGATTTGCTCAAGACCCTCTAAACGTGCACGAGTCGCTGGCGCAAGCACATCCATTGCTCTTTGGACGATCGACTGAGCAACACCGACGCGTTTCGCCGTTTGAATCGCCAATGAATCGCCAGGTATACCTGCCAAGAATTGGTAAGTAGGCCGTCCTGTCTTAGGGTCGTACTCCATACTCCCGTTCAGAACATGACTTTCTTCATCCCACCCTGATTTCAATGGTCCCAGATGCGAAGTGATAACTGCGAATACGTTGTTTTTTGAAAATTCCTCGATGAAAGCACGCGCTAGAGCACTGCCTTCTTCTGGATCCGTCGAGCCCGCAATCTCGTCGATTAGAATTAAATTTTGATGGCCCTTGACGGAGGCCGCTTTGCTCAAGATTTTCAAATGCGCGGCAAAGGTTGAGAGTTCTTCGTCAACACTTTGACTGTCGCCGATGCCAATTAAAACATCTTTAAAGAAGGGAATGCGTGATGTTTCGCTGGCGCAAATTGGAAGACCGCATCTTGCCATTTGCGCCGCAAGACCGATGGATTTTAGCAAGACTGTCTTACCACCTGCATTTGGTCCGCTTAGTAGCAAAATACTTTTTTTGCCATCCAAAAGAACAGTGTTGGAAACAACGTTTTTACCGCTTAACTGCAAAAGGGGATGACGGACCTCGATCAGTTCCATGGTGTCTGTCGCGAACTCGATTGAATGTCCACTGATTTGATTTGTAAACTGTGCTTGAGAGAAACGAATATCTGCTTCTTCAAGGAGCACACGTGTGCTTTCGATATCAGTCGCTTGAGATGAAAGGTAATGGGAAAGCTCGGTTAATAGCCTTTCGATTTCGTCTTCAATCTCCGATTCCACTTGTCTTAGGCGGTTGTTTGTGGGGATGACCTTTTCTGGTTCTACAAAAACAGTTTGCTTACTTTGGGAAGCTCCGTGAATGACTCCGGGAAGTTTACTTTGCATCCCGGCACGCACAGGCAGAACCCAACGACCTTCACGGGTGGTGACGAACTTATCCTGAATCACTGTTTCCATCTGGTGATCTTTCACCAAGCGGTCCAATGTGCTTTGAACTTCTCGCGCTAAGCGTTCTTTTTCTTTAAATAAATTATAAAGTTTTTCGCTGGCATCGGAGCGAATCTCTCCGCCCGGAGTTAAAACCTGATCGATAGCAGACAATGGTTCTTCGGCATCCATTAAGCTCTTATAGATTCGCTGGGCCCAGTCGTTTTGTACGGGTTCAAGAGCTTCCTTGAGTGCCAGGGCTTCCATGCAAAAAGCGCGAACATCTTTGATTTCCAAAGTTTTTAAAACGGCTTTCTTTTTTAGACGAGCAATCCATGTTTGATATAAATCCAGACTTTGCATGAAGGGGCGTACGCCTTGATTCAAGACTTCCGTGGCATGGGCAATCTCTTGAAAACTGACATAGGCTTCGTCAGCTGACGCCAACGGTTTTATATCAAGCACGGCTTCGCGACCAATGTCGCTGGTCGCATGTGATTTAATTTTTTCTAAAATTTCAATCCAATCAAGGACGACGAGATCTTGCATTCAAGGCTCCAGTTAGAACAATACCAAACAGGGCAATCAGAAGTACGATCCAATCAAAGTGGCCCCATTTTACGTAAGGGGTGATTGGAGCATTCTTGCGGTATTTTACAGTAAATTCACCGCTCCATTCTTCATGAAGTGGGGAAGTTTGTTGAAGGTCACCATTCGCCCAAATCACTGTACTAATGCCAGTGTTTGTCGAGCGGATCAAAGGGCGTCGAGTTTCAATTGCTCGCGCTAAAGTCATGTACATGTGTTGTAAAGGCTCCGACGTGCGACCAAACCACGAATCATTGGTGACATTCACCAAGACGTCAGAGTTCTCTTCAGCCAAGCCGCGCGAGAAATGTGCATCCAAACCTTCGTAGCAAATCTGACCACCCAGTTTGATGGATTGGCCCCCGTGATTCCAACTCAAGGCGCGCGGTCCCGTACCGCGCCCAAAATTTGAAACGAAAGGAAGCCATTTCAGCAAGACCGGAAACTTTTCGCTGAAGGGCAGATATTCACCAAAAGCCAGCAAATTTGTTTTTAGATAAGGTGCATCCAAGCTGTTCCCTTTTGAATCGATCAGGAATAAAGCATTGAAAGTCGCCTCGTCGCGGTGGGGATCTAGAACAGGGCTGCGCGAGTAAGCTCCCGCCATGATGGCTTTATCCATGCCCGTTAGGCTGTTGATCAGAATTTGAGTGTGTTTGCGGTTTAAGAGTCGTTGATCCAAATAGTCGGGGAATGCAGTCTCTGGCCAAATGAACAAATCCGTGTCAGGAAATTTAGCAAATGCATCCATCGTCATGCTTGTGAATTTGCGAGTGATGAACTCTTGAGCTCCGCGCCCTTGCTCGGCCTGAATTTTTTCAGAATTGCCGATGTTGGCTTGAATGATTGTGGTTTTAAATTCTTGGTCGAATTGATCCCAACGTGTTTTATGAAAATGGCCGCCAACAACGAAGAAAACTAAAACAACGGAAAGAATCGCTATTTGAACAAAGTTTTTACTGGATTCACGGAAACCCAACCAAATGGCGGCGATCCAGGCGTTGCACAAAAGGATGACTGCTGACAATCCAGCAAAGCCGATCACATCAGCCCACTGATAAGCTGGGATGTGAGCTCCCAAGAGTGTGTAGCCCAAATTCCAATCAAAAATCACTGGCCAAATTCTCTCCAAAAGCGCGTGCAGCAAGGCAATTGAGAATATGGTTTGGATTCTAGAAAGTTTGAATTTTCTTTGAAGCCAAGCGCCCGCAGTGACTGCCGCCGGAATGTAGAGATGCATGAAAGCACAAAAAAGTAGCAGTGCGAGGATAGAGATGATCCAAGGCATGGCGCCAAATTCGTGAGCTGTGTAAGCGATCCAATGAAAGCCAATGGCAGACAGCACAAACTGCGTGGTCCATCCGCTCCAGAAGGCTTTTTTCAGAGGAGAATTATCTGCGGTGACGGAAATCCAAAGAGGGATGTAGCAAAAGAGCAAAGCCCATGGCGGGAATGGAATGTAGCTTGTTCCAACCAAAATCCCAGAGAGTAATGCCCAACGTAAATCGAAGGCTTTGTGCTTGAATAATTGAACGGCTTTCTTCATCATGGTATTAGTAACACAAAGAGTGAGTGAGTCCACGTGAAATTGAAAGTTCGATGCCCATCATGCGCTAAGTTGTACGAAGTTGCGAGTGAAGACATTCATTCGGAAACTCCCGTTTTTCAGTGCATCTCTTGTGACAGTCGTTTCGGTTTCGAATATCCGCCGGTGGATGCAGCGAATGTTTTAACTTTCGCAGTTTCAACACCTGGGATGGGTGAGTCCAACGCGCAGCAAAACTCTCCAATGAGCGCGGAAGAACTTTTGGCATCTTTCAAGGATGTCACTGTCGAAGCGCCTGTCGAGCCGACTGCGGGGCAAGTTCAGTCCCAAGAAATGAAGTCTTGCCCTAAATGTGGTGCCTTGAACGGTCGTCGCTCCAAAGAGTGTTATTCTTGCCATGTGTTGTTTGAGCGTCTTGAAGGACTTCCGCAAGATCCTAGTTTGCGCGCGCAACCAAGTTTGGTGCGCAAATGGAAAAATGTGTTAGAAAATTTCGAGGACGTAAATCTTCACGAAGCTTTTATTAAAAGCTGTGGCGAGCTTGATGCCTTTAAGTTCGCGATCATGAAATACGAAGAGATCAAAGCCGCTCAGGGCGGGGATGTCCTTTGTGATCAAATGATCGCACGAATCAACAGCATGATGATTGTTAGTATGTCTCAAAAACCAACACTGAAATCGGCTGCGGAGGTCAATGCCGTTCGTCCTAAATGGATGAAGTGGATTTACATAGGTCCGTTTGCTTTAAGTGCTTTATTGATCTTATGGGGCATGTTGAATCTTGGCCATCGCAACCTTATCGGCGTCGGCGTAGCGCTTTCTTGCATGGCGGTGGGCCTGATCGTAATGATCCGCGGCCGCTTGTCGCTGTCTGATTTTATGGATTAATTTCGAGAGTCTTGGAAAGGCCATCTTGCGATGACCTTTTTCATTTGCGGTATTTGCTGCGAGCGGCGGAGAATTCATCGTTGAATTTTTTGATATCATCAACACTCAGATTATTTTTTGTAATTGCATATTGATTCGTTTTTAAAAACCGAGCTGGATTTCCAACATAGGTCTTAGCAGGTTCAATGATGCTTTTCTTGGTAATGACAGTTCCCATCCCAATCATAGCATAGTGACCAATAACACTGTATTGGTGGATCGAAACATTAAGACCGATATTGGCGCCTTCCAATATCGTGCAATGGCCACCCATGGCTGCATTTCCAGAGATTGTAACATTGTCTCCTACGATGGAATCGTGAGCGACATAGCAAGCGTGAAGAAGGCTGACATTATTTCCAATTCTGGAGTTTGAAACGGTGCCAGAGTTGACGGTCGCGTATTCGCGAATGATGCAGTTGCTGCCGACCTCGACAGATTGATAGGGGCCATGCCAAAAATCTCGATGTTCGGGCGGAGTTCCAATAGAGCAATGAGCTTCCAATCTGTTGTTGTCTCCCAGAACCACGTCTTTACCAATAATGCAGTAAGGCCCAATATAATTTCCAACGCCGAGCACAGCCGTTTCATCAATAACTGCAGTCGGGTGGATATAATTTGCGTGCTTAAGGCTTCTGAGGTTTGAAGTAGACAAATTGTGCTCCCTCATAAAGTTTCTCAAAATACTGACTTTTTGCAAAGACACTTGAGGATTCTTTAGGAACCGCCAGGCAAAAGTCTAAGCTAATATCCCTTAAGCTCATTTTATTTTCCATAAACTCCAATGCGGCGCCTAGAGAGTTGTTGGAGAGATAGTCTAGGAGTACTCCAAAGCTACCAGTACGTTCGTTTCCACCAAACATCGTTTGCATTCCTTTAGAATTTACCTCCAGTGAGTAAATGTCATAGTTCATCAAATTTCCATAGGCTGCTGCTAAAGGTACGATATTGGGGTCTATTTGCTGGGGGAGAGGGTAGGTGTTTTGGGGTGAGCAGATCAACATCTTGGTAGAAAGTTCTTCTTTCATGTTACGAATTAATTTGTAGTCATGATTGGTGAAAGCAGAGTGATTTTTTAGGTAATTCATCGATTCAACAGGAACAGCATTTGGAGAACCTGCAACAAAAAAGGTCGTCGTTAATAATAGCAGCTTTCCTCTAAAAGTTTGAAATACCGGGATGTCAATAAGCAGAAAGGGAAGTAGGATATACGAAAACGACGAAATTTTTGTGGCGTAATAACTGGGATTCAAATAAGTCATTGTGACAGTCGTAAAAATAACCGTATACAAGGTAAAAAATATGGTTATAACGGCAACGTTTTTATTGTGTCTCCATATATTAAATCCGAAAAGTATCGAAAAGGCGCAAGTTGCCAACCAAGGCGTCATTGAGGCAATGAAGGGGCCTGTTAAAGTTGCTCGAGAGAATGGCACCCATAAAACTACCAACCAGATTGGAATTAAGGCCAAGGTTACCCACATTAATTTTGAACGTCTGAAATAAAAGATGATAGCCGGGATGAACCAGATTAAACAGTCTGGGTAGCAGAAAAATGCGTACAGAATAAAGAGCGGCGCCCATTTTCGTAACCTCGTAGTGAATAGATATCCACCTACAACTAAAAATGCTTGAGATGCTAGTTGTGAAAAAAAACCCGAATTGACTGCTTCGGTGTAATATCCATAGAACATTGGGAAGATCATGAGGGTGGCGAAAATTTTGTCTGGTATAGTACCCGTTGTGCGATTGTCTATAATGTAAAATAAAAATGAAAGAAATATGGCAATTAAGCAAACATCCATCGTTAGAGCGTATGCTCCGGGGCGTGGAATTCCAATCCATTCCAAAAGTGTCGTAATCAGGTGAAAACCCAAGATGCCGTGATAAACGGGAAGATATTTTGACGTCGCATGAATGCCGACATTGTCTTGGTGAAGAGAGGGGAAAAGTTCAAAATCCATTATATGCTGACTGATATTCATATGGGTGCCGTAGTCGCCGCTTGTGGTGTTGACTCCGGAGTTGGGGGCTAAGTACCGCGTAGGAAACAGGGCGGCCACGAGCGCTACCGCTAAACTAATAACTGTTAGTTTAAACTTTATCATTTCTTCAATTTCAATCTTAAAAACAGGAGTGGTTTAATCATTGACCACCAATCTACGATAGGACGAATCTTGCTTTTTCTTTTTTCATTCAGATGGGAGTAGCGGATAGTAACCGGAACCTCCTTGATACATAGGCCCGTTCGACATGCCCAATAGTGAATATAGTATTCGAGCTCATAGCGAGATAACCACTCCTGATTAATATCGCAGGTGCCATTAAAAAGAAAATCAATTCGATAACATCTAAAACCACATGTAATATCAGAAAATTTTCTTCCTAACAGAAAAGTGCATATTGCAGAGAAAATCGGGATTGAGATCCTTCGAAAGTTTGATAGGCCTGGCGAGTTTCCTCCGGCTAGAAAACGACTTCCTGTCGCGTAATCCGCTTCATTCATTTTTACTGGATCGCATATAGAGGCGATTTCGGATGGGAGCATCTTTCCGTTCGATGACATAATCAATACAGCATCATATTTATTTTTTTGCGCATGGTGGATGCCACTTCGAATTGCGGCACCCACCCCCTGGTTATAGGGGTGAGCTATCACTTCGAAACCACTGTTACGTGCAATTTCAGTGGAGCGATCGGTCGAGCCATCGTCGACTAATACTGCATCTTTAAGTGGCCAGAACTTCATAACTTCGCACAGGAACGAATTAATCTCTAACTCTTGGTTATAGTTAACGATGACCAACAGTATGGAAACAGGATTTTGTTGCATGCTGACAGTATCGCAAACGTGAGACGATATCTCCACGTACGATTGTGAGATAAGTCTTAAGTCGTGTAGTTACAGACCGTCACTATCATTTGCTTTAGAGCCCAAACGGCTAGGCCTTTGTTTTCCTCCAATGGCATTCAGGAGTGAGCGCCCAAAGGAGCTGACTTCATTTGCCGCGCGGCCAGCAGGAGCTTCATTTGGATCAGCTCCTAACTTCTGCATACTATCTACATTCACCGTTACAACTCCAGATGCGGAAACCCCTTGGTCTAGGATTGTCAGTGCTTTATAAAGATTCAACTGGCGAGACGTACGTGTCTTAGAGGCCAACTGAGTTTGTGCATCACCAGTCGCTAAAATGTACTTTTTAACGTCAACGGCGTTGAAGGCACCTTGTTTATTAGCCATTACCAAAACTGCAGCACCAGTTACGAACGCTGTCGCTTGTGAGGTTCCGGTCATGTAGCCGTAAGAGTTACCTGGCAAGCATGATAAGATGTTTTGCCCTGGAGCCGCGATATCGACAGTTTCAACTCCATAGTTCGAAGAATTCAAAACTTGAACTGAAGGATCGTAAGCGGTGACTGAAATGATGTTGCTAAGTTTATAGTCTGCAGGGTAGTAGTGATGTTGATCCGAGTTGGATCTTTCATTACCAGCGGCTGCAACGAATAAGATACCGGCTTTTTCTGCTTCTTGTACGGCATCATGTTCTTCTTGAGAGAACTCTGTACCGCCACCTGAGTAGTTGATTACTCGAGCACCCATTTTTACAGCGTATTTAATTGCAGCTACGGTATTTTTTAAGTTATCTGTGTTGGGAACTTTGGGATCGTAATACTTAAGAACCATAAGACTCACGTCGGGAGCAATTCCTGTAATCCCTTTACCATTGCCGGCTTCCGCCCCAATGATACCTGCGATATGAGTTCCATGACCGTGGTTGTCGTCTAATTTGTTATTGTTAGAAACAAAGTTCCAGCCATGAACGTCATCAATGAAGCCGTTGCCGTCGTCATCAATACCGTTGGTTGCTTTGTTACGGCCTTGAGCATCTTTGCCTGACTCTCCGGGATTGATCCAAAGATTTCTATCCAAGTCTTCGTGATGTTCATCAACTCCTGTATCAATAACAGCAACAACAATTTCTCGGTTGCCACGAGTGACAGACCAGGCTCGAGCAGCGTCAGATTTTTTCAAACCCCAAGCTTGGCTAATGGCAGGATCGTTGAACAAAGCACTGGGCTCGTCTTCTACAGTATCTGTTTGTGATGTAATTTTTGAGGTTTCAAAAAGACGTCCATCTTTTATTCTGCTGGAGCTTTGCGAACGTAAAGGGGATGCGCTGTCGGAGACATATATATAGACACCAAGACCTCCAAAGAAGATCACGCCGACAGCTCCTGATGCTAACAACCACTTGCGAGAAAACATGAAGAGTCCCCTTTCTCCAATTGGCTTATCGGCAGATTTCAGTCGAGGTGTAGTAGAAAGCTCCGTCTCGAAGTGAGACAATTAAAGCTGAGTCTAGCCCGACCGATGAGGTGAATATGAAAAACTCACTTTTGGTTATGTTGTGTTGTTTATTAGCTGCCTGCTCTAATCAGATCGGATCTGACGGTTCCGCAGAGCTGGGAAGTTTGAGTAACGACGTGACTTACCATGACCGCCAAGACGGCATGTTAACCACAAACGGTGAAAGCCTGTCTTTATATAATAAGATCTTTTTAAAAGCTGATGGCAGTCAATTTACGTATCAATCGGTGAAAATCGTTAATGGCGTTCCCACAAAATGTGAGATGAGTGGAAGTTGGGATGTTGAAGGTGGTGATACGACAACTTCCAGAGAAAACGAACTTGTTGCGACCGTGACGGGTGGGACCGTTTCTCCGAAAACGGTGCGCTTTCCTTTACGTCAATTGGATAACATGACTTTGCGCCTGCAGCTTGGCCAGACTGACTCGATGATTGTCGATTTGACGAATCAGAGTTGGACGCCCCTTGAAGTTCCCGATGTTAGCTCTGCAGGAACATCAACTGATTGTGACTGGCAATAACCTATTTCGATAACGATAAAAGTTGCTCAGGAAAACGTATAGCTTGAGGCGATTTCAAAAGACGCTCATAGAAAACGTAATTTCTCATCGTCAGTTTGATGTAGGAACGGGTCTCCTCATAAGGAACTTCCTCGATAAATTCGATCGCATCCGCGCGATACCGAGTTTTTAACCAACCGCGAATCGCGGAGTCATTCGCATTGTATCCAGAAACCGCGAGAATGTATTGGTTGTCGTACTTTTTCATTAAGTTTTTAAGCTCAAATGCTCCCAGCGGAACATTGATCTCTGGTTTATAAAGATCAATGGCCTCTTTGTATTCGAGCTTGTATGTGGCTGCAAGATTCTTAGAAACGCTTGGCAAAAGCTGCATCAGCCCGAAAGCATCAACAGGGGAGCGAACTTCAGGATTAAATGCGGACTCTTGACGAATGATGCTATAGATGAACTCTTGCGGAATTCCACTTTTCAGTGAAGCAGCAGCGACAATCTCTCTATAAGGTTGCGGGAATAAAAGATCCGGATGATCATTCAAAAGGCGATCTTTAACTTCCGGTTGTAGGGAACCAATTGTTTGGAACAACGGTAAGTACAATCCGGAGCGAGCATAAGCAGAGAACATCGTAAGCCATGTTTTTTCAGAGTTTATGCCAGCTTTTTTCAAGTCTTCAGATGCTTGGTTCAATGCTTTTTCAGCAAATGGTTTCTCATTGACAGCGATCAGCCATTCGATTTGTAAGCGAAGGCGGCCTTGCAGCTCATCTACTCCCAAAATGCTTGCGCTGGCTGATTCTTGGGCATTTCCTTTGATCACAGGGAATTCGCGATTTAATTCACGATAGCCCATTATGCCATAATATCCCAAAGGGTCTTCTTTAATCAGACTTTCAAGTTCAGCTGTGGCTTCATTGGTTTTATTGAGATTTTTAAACGCACGGCCTAGCCAGAATTTGGCCTTCATTTTGTCTGATGGATCTTTTGCGGTATCACGCATCTGTTGCAGGCTTCGTGAAGCTTCATCAAAACGCTGCAACTTATAATAGTTCCAAGATTTCAGCCAAACCAACTTGTCGCGAAGGCCTGCCTGGCTGACAGGTTGTTTGTAGCTTTCTTCATAGAACTCTAGAGCTTTTTCGAAGTGACCCTTCTCTTCCTCGATGCGCCCTAGGATGAAATAGACTTCATCCATTGGATAAAGACCCCGCAGTTGGCGGTTGGTCTCTGTCAAAGTTTTCACAGCCATGGATGTTTGATCCTCAGTCCACAACGTGCGCGCTAGCATCACCAAGGCATCATGGTATCTTGCCAGTGCTTTTTTATCTTTTTTGTTATCGCGATATTGTTTCTTGGTTGTGTTCACAAGGTCAGACGTTGCGTTGATATATTCCTGCCGACGTTGTGCTACCTTGTAAGTCATACGGATATTCTTAGTCGCTTGAAACTTGTCGTCCGCTGAAGCTTCTTTGGCATTCAGGATTTTCTTATAAACATTTAAGGCTTGCTCAAACTCACGATTGAAACGATGGTCCATCGCCACGTTGCTTAGTTCTTTATACGAAGGCGCTGGATTGAGCCGTGGGGAGTTTTTGAAAAGCTGAGCTTGAACCTCAGCTTCGTATTCTTGATTCTCAAGTTTTTTTGCAGCAGCCAAAGCTTTTAAAAGTAGATCTTCTTTTTTCTTTTTGTTGCTTTCGACACTCGCTTTGCCAAGATAGGCATCCAAGTCGTCCTTCAGATCTTTAGTTTCTGATGATTCTTTCAGTCGAATATCAGCATACAACTCCGCATACCAAGGATTTATGCTCTCGGGAAGCGCATCCAGTTTTTCGTTGGTTCCGCAAGCTTCGTAAGCGCGAAGTAGTGCCAAATCCTTGATTGGAAAATCCTGAAGAGCAGAAAGAATTTTAAAATTATCGCAGGCGATGTTGGGGGCGGATATTTTTTTATCTGTAGCTTCCTGATACAAACGCGTCCACTCGGGATTGTCTTGAGGAATAAGGCGTTTTTCAAGGCGAGTATCAGTGCGTGAAGTCGTCGCGCAACCCATTAGAATCGAAAGAAATGAGATGGAAATAAAAAAACGAGGCATGAATTAAGCTTAAGCCCGTTCGTGCCTCGTTAGCAAAGAAATTGAAAATTACAGACGACCGCCGCGTTGAAGGGCTTCGATGCGAACTTCAAGCGGTGGGTGAGTCATCATAAGTCCAGCAATGCCGCCTTTGTCACGATTTGAAATCATCAAAGTCGCTGCTTGACCTTCTTCAGGTGGAATCGGTAGGTCATAAACTGAACGAAGCTTCTGAAGAGCTGCGATCATGTTTTCGCGGGAAGAATATTTGGCTCCACCTGCATCAGCACGGAATTCTCTTTTGCGAGAATAGTATGCCACTACGAAGGAACCCAGTAATGTAAAAGCGATGTCCCCTAAGATCACAACGCCAAAGTGCACGATCCCACGAAGTTTCTCATCTACTTGAGAGGAAACAAGGTTCGCCAAGATACGAGAGAAGAACATTGCGAACGCATTCACGATACCTTGGATTAAAGTCATGGTGACCATATCACCATTAGCTATATGGGCAACTTCATGACCAAGAACACCTTCAACTTCGCGATCATTCATCCTTTGGAGAAGACCTGAAGAGACGGCTACCAAAGAATTACTTTTTGAGGGGCCAGTCGCAAAAGCATTGATGTCAGCAGAGTCGTAAATACCTACTTCAGGCATTTTCGGTAGTTGTGCACGACGAGCCAACTCATGAACTGTTTCCACCAACTGGCGAAGCTGAGGGTTTTGATTGTTGGGCTCGATGATTTGAACACCATAAGCCATCTTTGCCATCCATTTAGACATCAGCAAAGAAATGAATGCGCCACCCATACCCCAAACAGCACAGAACACCATCATGTAAGGAATGTAGTTGTTAAGTTTGTTCAGACCGAAGACGTGACTGATTATCGACCAAACGATCCCGATGGTTACGATGACCATCAGATTCGTAAGCATGAATAATCCGATTCTTTTTAGAAAAGACATGTTTTTACTCCTTCAAGAGACATAATTAATTTTGATGTCTCCCTAGGAATTGTCAATATGCGCGCCCCTTCAAATCTGTTAAGAAGGGGCCCTAAAACGACTAGGTTGTAACTGGCTGCTTTTGATTTTTTTGACCAGCACCACCATTCGGAGTGGTGCTAAATTGGAACCGCAAAACGTCCTTGTCGAGTTCCACATTGACACGACCACCGTCGACCAGACGTCCGAATAAAAGCTCGTCAACCAAAGCTTTTTTCAGGTGTTCGTCCACCGTTCTTGCAAGCGGGCGAGCCCCGTAAACTTTGTCGAAACCTTTTTTCATCAGCCATCTCACCACATCTTGGGATACGTTCATTTCTACTTTTTTCTGAAGCAGAACCATACCAAGTTCATCAACGAATTTCTGAGTGATTTTTAGGACCATGTCATCAGAAAGATCGCGGAAAGAAACCACGGCATCCAAGCGATTGATAAACTCCGGAGCGAATGTTTTCTTGATCGCATCCATCGACAGCAAACTGCGACTTTCTTCGACCAATCCAATCGTGCCGCGAGCTGTTTCAGCTGCGCCCGCATTGGAAGTCATCACGATCACCGCATTTTTAAAGTCAGCGACACGGCCATTGCTGTCGGTCAAGCGACCCGCATCCATCACCTGCAAAAGGATGTTGTTGATATCTGGATGAGCTTTTTCAATTTCATCTAGCAACAACACACAGTATGGGTGTTTGCTAACGGCTTCTGTTAAAAGACCGCCCTCTTCATACCCCACATATCCCGGAGGAGCTCCCACTAAACGAGAGACCGCGTGTTTTTCCATGTATTCACTCATATCGAAACGTTCAAAGTGAACACCCATAATTTGAGCCAGCTGACGGCAGACTTCCGTTTTACCGACGCCGGTAGGGCCGGTGAACAGGAAGCTTCCGATGGGTTTGTTAGGGCGACCGAGTCCACTGCGCGCAAACTTAATGCTGGCAACCAGGCGATCGATAGCATCATCTTGTCCAAAAATAAGAGCTTTTAATTTCTTATCTAGATCACGCAGCTGAGTTTTTTCTGTCGAAGAAATCGTTGCAACGGGGAGTCCCGTCATTTTCGCAATTGTCTCTTCGATTTCATTTGTATCTATATTGATTTCTTGCGTTGTATTGTCTTTTAAACGGAAGTGAGCTCCAGCTTCATCTAAAACGTCGATTGCCTTATCGGGGAGAAGTTTTCCATGAATATGCTTTTGTGATAGTTCTACGGAGGCACGCAAAGCTGCATCCGTGTATTTCACATGATGGAATTCTTCGTAAGATTTACGAAGGCCCGTCAAGATTTTCACGCAATCTTCATTAGAAGGTTCGTTGATGTCGATTTTTTGGAAACGACGATTTAACGCACGATCTTTTTCAAAGTATTGACGATATTCTTGGTGAGTAGTTGAGCCAATACAGCTGATTTCGCCGTTAGCCAAGGCAGGTTTCAACAAGTTTGAAGCATCCATGGAGCCGCCGCTCGTGGCACCCGCTCCAACGATCGTATGAATTTCATCGATGAAAAGAATAGTGTGCGGTCTTTTTCCGATTTCTTTTACGACTGCTTTGAGTCGGCCTTCAAAATCACCTCTAAATTTAGTACCGGCAAGAAGGCCCCCTAAATCCAAAGAATAGATCACGGCGGATTTCAATTTTTCAGGCACATCGCCAGAAACAATCTTTTGGGCAAGACCCTCAGCGACTGCCGTTTTACCAACACCGGGTTCGCCTATTAATAGAGGATTGTTTTTAGTACGACGGCAAAGAACTTGGATCGTTCTTTCTAAAACATCTTCGCGACCGATTAGAGGATCCAATTTTCCAGCTTTGGCTTTTTCGTTTAAGTTTACGCAGAAGCTTTCAAGCGGGGAGCCGCGACCTTCTTCGAAGGACTCTTGATTGAATTCCGTTGTCCGAGGTGCTGCTGATGGGGGAACCTCGTGGTCCTTCCCATCTTTGGTGATCCCGTGAGAAACATAATTAATAATATCGAATTGCGAAAGACCTTGGCGAGCCAAAGCAAATGTTGCATGGGAATCTTGTTCATAGAACAAAGAAATCAAAAGGCTGCCTTCGCTAATTTGATTGCGACCCGCACTTTTCATTTGAATCGCGGCTCTTTGAATCAATCGATGGCAAGCCAGAGTAAACTCGGGATTCCAAGAATCGAATCCACCATAAGAGCCCAGTTGCTCATCGGTGATTTGCGGAATTCCGACTTTAAGATGTTCCCGCAGGTCTTGGCGAAGGCGTTGCACATTGACTGCGCACGCTTCAAGGATTTCCACCATGACTGGGGATTCCGAGAGGACCAGCAAGATATGTTCAAGGGTTACGAACTCGTGGCGATGACGTTTTGCGAGTTCAGTTGCTTCCGCTAGTTTTCGTTCAAGCTCGCGGCTCATCATGGTTCCTCCTCCAGTGTGCTCTTAAGGGGATTCTGATTAAGTTGGGCGAATTGGTTCACTTGCATCACTTTCATCTCAGCTATTTCTAGACTATAGACTCCAGCGACACCTGCGCCTTTCTTATGTACATCTAACATGATTTTCGTCGCTTCTTCTTCTGATTTTGCAAAGAACCGACGCAATACAAGAACGACAAAGTCCATAGGGGTATAGTCGTCGTTCAAAAGGATCACCTTATACATCTTCGGAGTGTCTAGTTTTGGGATTAACTGGACCCCAGCTTCGCCTTCAGGTGATGAAAAAGGATAGTTGCCGTTTTTATTTCCGTTATCTTCAGCCATAGACTTCATTCTACTCCTTGTCTCATAATGGGCACGATTTTGATGAAGGCAAGTCTAGGCGAGAATAAAAAGCTAGCGGTAAGTCGTGTCTCAAAACCGTTCGGTTAAATGTTCGATGGAAAAACAAAAAATAGTTTCTATGAAGTCACTTTGATGAAGATGACTTGATTTCGAGTTTTAGCTTTGACACACTATTGTCGATAAGCATTAGGCGAATGAAACGGTTTCTTAAAATAAAAAGATCAATGGAGGTCTTAAGTGAAAAGAACTACTAGAACGTCCCAAGCGGGTTTCTCACTCGTGGAGTTGATGGTCGTTGTTGCGATCATCGGTGTGTTGGCTGCAATCGCAGTACCAGCAGTTAACAAATACATCGCGAAAGCGCGTCAATCAGAAGCAAAGACAAACTTGGCTTCATTGTATACTTCAGAAAAAGCATTCTATGCTGAGTATACAACTTTTGATCCTCGTTTTGCAGCGATCGGTTATTCTCCAGAGGGGCAACTTCGTTATAACGTCGGTTTTGCTTCAGGTACGAATGCGGGTCCGACAAATGGTTACAATGGTACTCCCGCAAACGCGTATATGCAGACTTATGACTACTGCGGTAAAAGGGGCGCAATGTCCAACGGCTGTTCTCTGCTTCTTGGAGCTACTGGTGCAGAAAACCTGCTGAAACCGACTGGCAAAACATCCACTGCAACCACATTTATCGCTGGAGCCGTTGCGATTGTTCATAGCGGTGGACCAGCGACGGGCGACCAGTGGTCAATCAACGAAACTAAATACTTGAGAAACGACTCTTCAGGTATTCCATAGGTTTTGCAGTGTTCATAGGAAATCAGAAATTTAGTATTTATCAAGAAAGAATCCCAGGTGTCATACTTGGGATTCTTGCTTTATTAATGGTGGTTTCAACCCAGTCTCGATTGGCACCTCCAGTCATTCCTAAGTCGGTATACATTGCTCCCCCGCCGATGTTTGAGCATTTTACATTTGGTTTTAACGAAGTAATGGCTGACAGCCTTTGGATTCGTCTCTTGCAGGATTTAGATTATTGTGAACAGTCCATTGCAGAAAACACTTGTAAGAATGATTCCTGGCTGTATCACATGGTTGATACCGTGACGAATCTTTCTCCCGATTTTCGCATTGCTTACGCGGTAGGCGGACTAGCACTTACCGTTTTAATAACAGACATCGATGGTGCAACGAAAATTTTTGATAAGTCTGTGAAGGCATTTCCAAAAGATTGGCCAATTTTATACAGGGCAGCCTATCACTATTTGTATGAAGTTAAAGACAATAAAAGGGCAGCCGAGCTTTTGCTGATGGCTGCTGATAACGGGGCTCCTCCGTGGACTCGGACTTTGGCAGGCAGATTATATACTGATTCAGGAAATGTTGATTTAGCCGAAAAGCTTCTTCAAGACATGAAATCCTCAAATCAAGACCCTCATCTGATTAAACGATTAGAGCAAAAAATTGAGAGTATGAAAGCTCGATATAAATGAGCAAACGGCATTTTTGGATTACATTGATTCCTGTTGCGTCCGTCGTGTTCCTAATCCTTTTTTTTATTCCGGGACTTGGTGAAGCTATTTTTAGTATTGATGACAGCACTTTGTTCACGCAAAGTTTTCTGCGCAATAACTGGAGCTGGGATTCATTTAAAGTTCTTATCACTCCAGGTTATTCTCCTGATTTCTATCCATTGCGTGACTTAAGCACGTGGATAGATTGGACGTTTTCTAAAAATATAGATGTCGACACTACTATTCCCAAAATCCAAAATTTGCTTTGGCTCATAGGTATCGGAATACTTACCTTTGTTTTTTTAAAAAGAATTACGAGTCAGGTCTTTTTTAGCCTAATTATGTCTTGTGCTTGGTTTCTCCATCCTTTTCATCTTGAATCACTTCATTGGATTTCAGCTAGAAAAGATTTGATGTCTTGGTTTTTTATTCTTTGCAGTGTCTTATTTGTTCAAGATTATTTCCAGGCTAAGTCTCGTCTGGATAAATGGAATTTGCCTTTGGCGACTTTAATGTTTTGGTTCAGCCTCTTGTGTAAAGCGGGATTTCTGCTGCTTCCATTTTCACTTCTCGGCTGGATTTTATTTTGTACGGTTTTTTACAAAAACAAGTTTTCGAAATCATTTATAGTTTGGACTGGAATTGGGTCTGGTATTTCTGTTCTTTTCGTATTACTGAATTACTGGAATTATACTGAAAATAATTATATGCAGATGACTGAGACTGGTTACATCCGTTTTTTGTCTGTTATGTCAGCCCTTGGGCGAAATTTGCTAGGGATAGTTGTTCCTTACTACAACGCAGTGGATGTTGAGCCATGGGGGGGGTGGTACTTTTACAATAAGAGTTTCGCGCCGCTTGGAATAGTAAGTATTATTGGTTTTGTTGGCATGATTAGCTATGCCGTATGGAAAAGAAACAGCCGTGCAATCTTATTATGCGCTATCATTTTGAGCATTTTGGCAATGACTCCAGGATTTAATCCGCAACACAGGAATTTTTACTCCATTCGCTATTTTGAGCCAGTGTTTTTTGTTTTGTGGATAGTCCTATGCATTCGGTTGAACCAAACCAAACGAGCTGTGCAGTATAGTATACTTTTATTGTTCGGTTTCGGTGTCGCGCATGCAAGTGATGCATGGAGCTGGCAAAGTAATCTTGATATGACTCGAAAAAGTCATTCCATTTCTCCTCAGGATCCATCTCTAATGGGAATGCTGCTCCTTGAGTATTATAATCAAGATTCATGGGGCCGTCTCAACAAAGAAGAGACGGCTGCCTATCATGCGCTATTTCGTCAAACTGTTGCGGAATGTGTCTATGCGGAAAAAACCAATGGAAGATGTCTGGCTTTTCTTGCACATGTCACGGAGCTGGCGGAGGGGACGAAAACTCCAAAGGAAGAGTTACCGAATCTTCTTGAAAAAGGCTTGATGAAGTCTATTGAAATCAAAAAACAAGTTTTTTCGGAGGTTTCTGAATCTGAAATTGCATGGAGTGTGTTTCGCTATAAGATGACAATTGGTGAATTTGATCTGCCTTCTCTTCGAAGTTATTTTGCCAATCATAAGTATATATTCGACGATTTTACCCGTGTCAGATATTTAATTTATCAATGTTTAGAGGTAAACCCAGCCCATTCCCAAAAGATATACCGCGAGTGGTTATCGCAGTCCGTAATAGCCCAGCGTGAAGTTCACGAGTTTATCCAAGGATTACGACATGAAAACCTACGTGACACCGCCAAAAGCTGCTTATATTCAAAGAAATGATCTAAAATCGTACGATTCTTAAAATCCGCGTTTGACGAATCCCAATGAAGCACCATATTTTGATGACTTAAAATAGCGCATATTGTTAATGGCGGATTCACATGGCTCGAAGAGACTTTTACGAAATTCTAGGCGTCGAAAAAGGCGCGGACCAAGACACTATTAAAAAAGCTTATCGCAAGTTGGCGATGCAGTATCATCCTGACAAAAATCCTGGGAATAAAGAAGCCGAGGAAAAGTTTAAAGAAGCGGCTGGCGCTTACGAGGTTTTAAGTGATGCTCAAAAGCGAGCTCAATACGATCGCTTCGGCCATGATGCGTTTACAGGTCGTGGTGGAGGAGGTGGCTTCCAAGATACGGAAGATATTTTCTCTCATTTCGGTGATATTTTTGGTGACCTGTTTGGTGGAGGGGGTCCTCGTCAACAACGTCGCAATCGTAATGAGCCACGTAGAGGTTCTGATCTTCGTTACGTAACAGAGATTTCTTTGAAAGATGTGATCTCTGGTTTGGAAAAAGAAATCGAGTTCGACACCGATGAAAACTGCAAAGTCTGCAACGGTAGCGGCGCGGAGAAAGGTACTCATCCAGAAACATGCCATACTTGTGGCGGCTCAGGGCAGGTCGTTCGATCTCAAGGTTTCTTTGCAATGGCTTCAACATGTCCGACATGTCACGGTCAAGGGACTGTGGTAAAAAACCCTTGTAAGCCATGTAAGGGCAAAGGTCGCACATCAGTTCATAAAAAAATCCGTTTGAATATACCTCCTGGTGTAGACACAGGTACAAGACTGCGCGTAGCTACCGAGGGTGAAGGCGGCTATATGGGTGGTCAACCCGGCGACCTATATGTAGAAATTAGAGTCAAAGCCCACAACAAATTTGAACGTCGTGGTGATGATTTGATCGGCGATCTTTCGGTCCCATATATCCAGATGCTTCTGGGGGGTGAGGTTGAGGTTCCGACAGTCACAGGTAAAGCGACAGTTGAAATTCCACGGGGTTGTGAAAACGGAGACAATGTGAAGTTGTCTGGAGAAGGATTGCCATCGCTTCGAGGGAGCCGTCGCGGTGATATTTACTATCACGTCAGCGTAGAATTCCCTGACAAGCTAAGTAAGGATGAAGAAAAGCTTCTTCGTGAAATTGCCAAGGAAAAAGGCCTGAAGGTGAGCGCCGCAGGCAAGAAGTTATTTGGATAGTATTCAACATGCTTTGAAAGTTTACGATCCTTGGTTTGTGCATTGCCATCTAAGACCTAGTTGCCTGGCACACTGTCAGAAGTTTTTTTGACCAGATTGAAATAGTTCCTCCTAATGGTTTTTGGGAGGAAGTATGAAGAAAATTTTCTTAGCTGTTTTTAGTTTAGTGACAATTGGCATTTGTCTGCAGGTCAGTGCAGAGAAAAACCCGGTATTGCCGCCGCCCTATGAGACGCCTTCAATTCCGAATCCATCGACTGTTTTAGGGTGGCCTGAAGGAAAAACTCCGGTTGCCCCTACGGGGTATACAGTTTCTGAATTTGCGCGGCTGATCAGTCCTCGCTTTATCTACGTCCTGCCATCGGGAAATATTTTGGTTTCTCAAGCTGACAAGCGTCCCGAAGATGACGGGGAGCATTCTCCGAATACAGTCACCAAATTTAAAATGAATGGTTCCACGATCGTAGAGCAGACGACCTTGTTAAAGAATATAAAACTGCCTTTCGGGATGATAGTACAAAACAACGAACTGTATGTCAGCACTCCCGAAAAAATATTAGCTTATCCATTCGTGAATGAAGAAATATCCGGGGAACCACGCACGGTGGTTGAATTGCCATTTCCTAAGCCGCAGCGCCATTGGACACGTCACATGCTGTTTTCAGCAGATGGCACGAAGCTGTATATTTCGGTGGGATCGGTCTCCAACGTGGGAGAATCGCCGGACCCACTTGATCCGCATACAGCCGCGATCTTGCAGGTAAATCCAGACGGCACCGATCTTAAAGTTTTTGCAGGCGGAGTTCGCAACGCTGTGACAATGGCGTGGGAGCCAACGAGTGGAAAATTATGGGCTGTAGTGAATGAGCGAGATGAACTTGGTGACTTCCTGCCGCCAGACTATTTAACAAGCGTTCAAGAAGGCGGTTTTTATGGATGGCCCTATGCGTATTGGGGAAAAAACGAAGATCCTCGGCGTAAAGGAGAACGACCTGATCTGGTTGAAAAATCAATCACTCCCGATTTTGCCGTAGGTGCTCATACAGCTTCAACAGGTTTAACTTTCACCACGGGAACGAAAATGTCTGCCCCTTACACGGAGGGAGCTTTAGTTACTCAACGTGGTTCATGGAATAGTTCTTCGTTGGTGGGATATAAAGTTATTTACGTGCCTTTTCAAAACGGAATGGCAGTTGATGGAGAAAGTGATTTCCTGACTGGATTTATTGCGGATCTCTCGAAAAGCACCGTCTATGGTCGGCCTGTAACGACAGCAATCCTTGCTGATGGAACAGTTCTGGTTGCAGATGATGCTGGAGGAAGAATCTGGAAGGTAACGCCGGCGACACCAGCACGTACAAAAAAATAATGACGTTAAAGACGGCGGGGAGCAGCCCCGCCCCAGTTTAAGATTAATGTTGGTCTCGTGAGGGAGAGTTCATTTCTTTCAAATCTCCATACACATCTTCAAAACGGGGGACGACTCTTCCTCCGTCGGATTCAAAGCGAATTTCTGAGCGACGAATTTCATCCACAGAGTGGAACTGATGGTCTTCTTCGGCTAGAGCTGCCTCGAATCTTGATTCGGCATCTTCGTGGGCAAGATGATATTTTTGAGCGAGCAAATCGATGACTGCTTCTTCGTCACCTTGTGTGGCTTCCAATTCCTCATCCGATATTTCATCCCAACGACGATGAACCATCGCTTTAACTGCATTCCAGTTCTCATTCGGAAAAGATGTTTGTTGCATAAATCACCTCTCCTAACAGTCTACTCCCGTTTGAAAAGCACCAAACGTGTTATTTCTCAAAGATTTATTTGAGAATGCTCAGATATTAAAAACGAAGCGTAGATTTACCTGCCCTTTGTCCTAATTAATCAGCCGTCGATCGAAAGAAGGACTATGATAAGGGTGCTGAATAAGCAGAAATAACGAGGAGGCATTTATGGCAACCCGTGAAAATACCAAACAACCAGCTAGCTCCAGCAGTCGAGATGTATCAGGTTCCCGTGACAGTTTTAAATCCGACAAAAATGCTGTTAGCGGTTCACAAAGTACAAGTTCTAATTCGAATTTCAACTCAGGCACAGATGCTAAAAAAGGAACTCAGAATTTGAATACTTCCAGAAAATCTGGGAGCAGTATGATGGACGATGAAATGGAAGAGTAGTTAGGAACTGGCATTTAGCTTCGCAAGAAGCGTCGCAGTTCCGATCGAGAGGGCCAATTCCAGAAGGTTAGGACTTGGGCCCTCTCGAAGCATATTAAGGGTATGCGGATTTCTTGTCGTCTTTGGCTTTTTCTTCTTTGCTTGAAAATGGTTTTTTCGCTTTTTTATTTGTTGGCGCAGGACCTATACCTTTTTTGCCCAGTTGCTGATCCATTTTGCGTTGAGATTCATCCATGGCTTCTTTTTGATCGGGTTTAATCTCGTTGTTCTCTTCCTCACCATGCGCTGGTTGATTTGCACTGACAGTGATCGGGCTTAAAGCTAATAATAATATCAAAATGTACTTCATAGATTCCTCCGGGATTCATTTTGTACCAGATCGAGGGCAGTGCAAAGGTTGCCAGCCTGCCCCTTGTCGTTTTACAGCTGACAGGGATGCCGTTCGTTGTCATCATGGGTTTTTACTCGAGAGGAGACTGTGATGAAACGCGTAGCTCTTTTAATGTCTTTAATGTTGGTTACAGGCTGTAGTTATTTTCAAAACCGTTATGCGCAAAAGCCTGAAATCGATCTGGCAAAAATTTATTTCCAAGATACCACACCGCTTTCAACCACCATGGTTTTCGTTTTAAGCGTTAAAAATCCGAACAAAATTGATTTCAATGTCGATGAAATGACATATGAAATTCAGTTGGATGGAAAAGAGTTCGCCAAAGCACGCAATGATAAAAAGACAAAAATTCCTGCCGGTGAAACTGCGATGCTCGAAGTTCCATTGCCCGTTAATTTCCTAAAAGCGATGGATGGAATTGCCAAGGTGATTAGCGGTCAAGATGTGGGTTATGAAATCAATGGGAACGCGAAAGTCTCAGGCTTCTCGGTGCCCTTTAATGAAAAAGGCCAATTCAATATGAATGGCCTTAAGAAATAGTCTAAGCTCCGGATTTCCAGGAGTCAGGTTCTAAGCTTTTTTAACGAATTCTGATTTTAAGTTCATTGCCCCGAAGCCATCGATCTTGCAGGAGATGTCGTGACCGTCGCCGCCTTCCTGCAAACGAATGTTTTTAACTTTGGTGCCGACCTTCACAACTGATGAAGAGCCTTTAATTTTCAAATCCTTAATAACAACGACTGTATCGCCATCTTGCAAGATATTGCCGTTGGCGTCTTTGAAAACGCGAGGACCACTGTCCTCCGCAATAACTTCTGTAGAAGTGTGAGCACTCCATTCGTGCGCGCACTCAGGGCAAACCCATAAATTACCATCTTCGTAAATATTTTCAGAACCACATTGAGGACACTTGCTTTCAATACTCATGCGAACAATGTGAAACATAATGCCTTGAGTTTCAACACATAATTCTTACGTCGATGTAAAATTGGCGCGTCGATCAGCGCTTGGCTATTGGCAAAGTGGCAAGTACGGTCATGGTAAAGGAGATTTTGTATGAAAGCTATTTTGCTAATGCTTGTGACTTTTGGAACAGCTCTGAGTGCCTCTGCGGGCTCTATCGTATTGGAAACGAATAACTACCTAAACCCCATTCCAGGGCGAGGTACAAGCTGTACAGCTATGAACGCGGGACGTGAAAAAGATCTTTCAGCTCCTCATATCAGCATCAATGAACTTTTCGTCACGAATAACTCGAATATGAACTTCTATCCAACGCGTCTGACTTTCACGACAGGCGACACAGGGTATGCTTGCACCTACACAGGCCAAGTTCTAAGTGATCTTGGTTTGGAGGCAAATATCCAACCGGGGCAGAGAGCTCAGACGTTCTGCAATATGAAATGCGGAGCAGTTCCATTCACTCATCATCCGAAACCAGGCTATTTGACGGTCTACGGTCACTACAGCAATGGCGAAACAGCTAGTGCTACAGCCGAAATCGAAATGATGAACTAAAATTTTGATTTTCTAGGTGTTACTGCGTCGTCGGCGTAAGAGTGTGCGCCTTCCTTCTGGCTCCTTGATAAAATCAAGATTTCCTATTTGCGTCCAAAGTTATAAAATAGTAGTTTCACCGCGAAATTTAAGTGGAGCGGTGAAACTATGTCTCAAGAAAAAATGATGTATGAATTGATTGGTGGGGAGCCGGTGGTTAGAAAAATCTGCCAGCGCTTTTACGAAGTCATGGATACAATGCCCGAAGTAAAATCACTCCGCGATATGCATCCTGAAAATTTACGTGGTTCTGAAGAAAAACTTTTTATGTTTTTGTCTGGCTGGTTGGGCGGTCCTAATCTTTTCCAAGAACGTTTTGGTCATCCACGTCTCCGCATGCGCCACTTCCCCTTTAAAATCGGAAAATCAGAACGTGATCAATGGATGCTCTGCATGGTTCAAGCCTTCGAAGACGTAGGCGTCCAAGAACCCATGAGAAGCGACCTATTGCATTCACTTCTGAATCTCTCAGACCACATGAGAAACCAACCCGAAGAATAAGCGGACCGCTTACTCAGTGGCTGGTTGGCGAGCCACCGGGGTTGTGAAGAATTTCTTTTGGATATAGTACACTGGAGCGCCGATCATAATGATGACCAGCCCCCACATGCTTTCTTGGGGGCTTGTCCAAAGAGTGTTAATCAGTAACAAGACAGCCAACACCAAAAAGACCACGGGTACGACTGGGTAGCCCCAAGTTTTGTAAGGACGGGGTGCATCTGGCAAAGTTTTTCTGAATTTGAAAACGGATGCGGTGACCAAGGCATAGAAAATCCAAGATGCAAACACCACGTAATCTGTCAACTGATCGAAGGAACCTGAAAGAGCCAAGACGACCGAAATAACAGCTTGAACCAAAATCGATACATACGGTGCTTCAGTTTTAGGATGAAGCTTAGCCAAAGAAGTTAAAAATAAACCGTCTTTAGCCATCGCATAGGGCACACGCGCATTCGTAAGAATCGAACTGTACATTGCGCCGATCGCTGAAAACATCATTGCAATACCTAAAAACAAAATACCTGAAGAACCCATGAAAGTTTCCGAAACTTTCGCGGCAGCCGGCAAAGCTGTCGGATTCACTTTGGAGTTCGCAGTCAGGATTTCATTAAATGGCAAGGCATAAAAGTAACAGTAGTGGATGAGCCCGTATAATCCCAACAGTGCGAAAACACCAACACCTAAAGCCCAGGGAATATTGCGGGAGGGATTTTTGATCTCGCCTGCCACCATTGGCATGTTATTCCAGCCATCGTAAGCCCACAAGGCGGCAAGCAGTGCTGCACCAAATGCACTAAACCCAGGGAATGCGGAACCAGCAGCTGAGATATTTTGGCTGGAGCCGTTTTTAGTAAAGAATAAAACTCCACCGATGATGAACACTAACATCACGACTTTTAAAAAAGTCATGATGGAATTCAAACGACCATTGAATTTCATGTTCATACAATTAAGAGCTGAAAAGAACACGATCAAGATGATCGCAAAACCTTTTTGTCCACCCATCATTTCCAGGTTCATAATAGGAGCGGCAAAAGTTGCGGTTCCTGCAGCATAAGCTGCGATAGTGCCAGGAGCACTGATCCAAAAACGCTGCCAGCCGTAAAGGTAAGCTGGCATTTCACCAAAAGCTTCCTTTAGGTAAACGTATTCTCCACCAGCACGGGGAAACAGGATTCCAATTTCCGCATAAGTCAGTGCCCCAGCCAGGGACAGTAAACCTGCCACCACATAAGCAATTAGCACCCAAGTCGAATTTCCCAAGTACTGCGACATGATGGCCGCTTTTAAGAAAACTCCGGTGCCTAAGATAGTCCCCACAACCAAAGATAACACCGGAATAAAGCCAAGTGTTCTTGTCATCTCATTGTTGTTGGTCATGGGGGTCCTTTCAGATGTTGAATTTAGTTGCTAGGTGCAGACGGACTTGTGCGAGCGCGCGATGATAATCCTCGTGATCTTTGATGATTCTGTGAGCGTGCTCTTTAGATGGTTCCACAAACATATTGTGCATGGGACGGACTTGCAGTTCAAATTGTTTTCTTACGCCCTCTGGAGTGCGTCCGCGTTCTTGCACATCACGTTGTAAGCGACGCTCAAAGCGGATGAATTCAGGCGTATCAAAGTAAATGGCCTCGTCCAACTCTGCACGAACCTCGGGGGAATGCAGAATCAAAATCCCGTCTACCAAAACGATTCGAGTCGGGGCTTTGCTTTCTGTATCGGGCAGACGAGTGTGAGTCTTGAAATCATAAAGGGGAACAGAGAGGGTTTTTCCCTCTTTTAAAATGCGCAGTCCTTCAGCCAATAAGGAAAAATCTAGGCTTTCGGGGTGATCAAAATTCACGGAACCGCCATCTCCATCAAAGCGGGCTGACTGATCATGATAGTAATTATCTTGATACAGAATCGAGCAGTGTTCTTTGCCTAAAAGGCTTTGAAGTTCACGGGCAAAAAAAGTTTTTCCCGAGCCACTGCCGCCGGCCACGCCGATGATGTGAGGTCGTTGTGAATTCATGAACACCTACTTGGTTTGAAAGAGTCTGTCCCCAGCATCGCCAAGCCCAGGAACCAGATAGCCGGCCTCATTCATCTCTGTTTCCACATCCAGAGTCAACACTTCTACGTCAGGGTGAAAATGATGGATTTTATTAAGCCCGTGTTCGCTTGCCAAAATGGATAAAACTTTTATACGGCCGACTCCATAATTTTTAAGGCGGTCAATAGCAGCAATAATGGTATCTGCTGTCGCAATCAAGGGATCGCATAAGAGCACCTCTTTGCCTAAAACGTCCTGAGGCATTTTAAAGTAATATTCCACCGTGTTGTTAATGAATTTATCGCGGTAAATGCCAATAAAACCGGTACTGGCGAAAGGAAGCATCGTTAAAGCGGCATCCAGCATCCCATTCCCAGCTCTCATGATAGATACTACGATGGGAGGATTGCTAATACGATACGCGGTGGCCGTTGCGATCGGGGTGTCGATGGAAACTTTTTCCATATGAGACCAATCCTTCATGGCTTCGTAAACCAGAATCTTTGTGACCTCTTTCACCAGTTCGCGGAAATCGTGAGAGTAGGTATTGCGGTCGCGAAGGTAACCTAATTTATGTCTAAGAAGGGGATGATTTATAATTTTTGTTCGTTGCTGCATATTGAACCTCAATCGGCTTTCTGGCGCTTCGACGTTGTTGGCGTATTTTTAAAAAACGGTTCCGTCACTTTGAATTTTTAAAGGAGGGGAGCCATCGGGGCGAATAAATTTAGCGGCTTTACGACCGGCCCACCATGTTCCGCCCTCAAGCACTTTGGCGAGCGGAAACTCCGATGGATTTTTTCGAAGTTCTCTCTGGACGGCCTGACCGATTCGATCTAACAAGCTTACAGTCAGTCCACGCCATTCGACGATGATTTCGGAATCGGGTGTATGCACCTTTTCAGCCATCTTTGGATCTTTCAAAGAAATCAATCCGCGGTCTAATAGCAATCCGCCATTGCGATACTCGGCAAGGCCTGTCAGTTGATCCACATCCGTCAATTCAAAACCCGCTTCGATCAGGGGTTCCATCAGGGAATACGTCATCCACTGGGAAAGTTTATGAAAACAAGCTAGCCCTCCGGGGATCTTGTCATATTGCCAAGTGTCTCCTAAGTTCACTCCATCAACTTGCAGACGACCTGGCCAGATATCGCCTAATCCATCCAGCACCGCCCTTAATAGCTGAGGACCTGTGATCTTCATGCCATAGCGAGCACGCAAGTAATCGACCATGCTCCCTGGTCTTCCCAGAGGGAAAATGTCTTTTTTATCGGCGACGGTGCGCCCTAGGTTTTGGATCAACTGCAAACGTCCTTCAACACCCACTAAAGGATTGCGGTCGTTGACTTGAAATATTTTGCATAACGCTTCACGGCTGAGGGTCTGCAACCCTAGGTCTGTAGCCTGAAGTGGTTCATCTAGGTCATCTGAAAGGTAACCTATGATGAAAAGATAAAAGCTTGCGACCCCTAAACCTTCAGAGCGTTGATAGATTTTTCCAGTACTTTCCTCTTTAAAGGACCAAATATTTCCTGCTCCGGCGTCAAGTAATACCGACGGGATCACAAGATCCAGCTTGATACGTGCTTGCTCCAAAGGATCCAAGTGCTGGATTCTTTTTTTCAACCAAACAGTGCGATCGACTCCTCCGGCGCGAAAATGTCCCCAGCGGGAGTGAAAAGGGATGTCTAGTTCCGGATAATTTTCGCGGATGACTTGCAAGACGAAATCAACCACGCCCGAAAGTTTTTCGGGGTGATAGCGAAAGTGAGTTTGATCTTGAACTGTTAATTCTAAAATCTTTTCGGCGCAGTGGCGTACCGCTTGCGGAGAAAGCAGAAAATCAACGTCAGCAAGTTGATAGCTAATATTGCTCATCAATACCTCGGCCTTGGACCATCGCAAGTTCGTTCATGGATTTTTGTGCGCCGGTATTGAAATAGCCGGCAGCCTTTTTGGCTTCCATTTCCACCTGAGCATCTGCAGGGATCAAGTAATCGGGAATCGAAATACGATTCACCACAGTGATACCGCTTTTAACAATGGCATCGTATTTCATGTTACTCATGGAATGCAGATTGTGGATTTTAGTAATCCCAAAGAAATTTAAAATATCGGGCATCAGTTCCTGGAAACGGGCGTCTTCAACGCCAGCCACACATTCTGTCCGATGGAAATAAGTCGCGGCAGAATCGCCACCGATTTGGCGTTTCCGTGCATTGTACACCAAGAATTTTGTTACTTCGCCCAAGGCACGGCCTTCTTTACGATAGTAGGCGATGATGCCAACGCCACCTCGCTGAGCAGTTCTAGCGGCATCTTCAATACCGTAAATCAAATAGGGACGGCATGTGCAGATGTCAGAGCCGAACACGTCAGAGCCATTGCATTCATCATGTACTCGGCAGGTGAGTTCAATTTCGGAATTCGCCAGATCTTTGACATCACCAAAAACGTAAACTGTGGTTGAGCCGATAGGGGGTAACATCACCTTTAAGTCGGGGCGAGTGACAAGCTCTGGGAACATTCCACCGGTTTCTTGAAACAGAATTTTACGAAGGTCGCCTTCTTCAACGCCAAGGCGTTTTGCAATTCCGGGTAAATACCAAACCGGTTCAATGGCGATCTTGGTGACCTTAATGTCTCTATTTTCAGTGATGATCTTTCCGTCAATTTTTAGACGGCCCCTTTCCAGGGCTTCTTGAATTTCCGGGATTTGCAAGCGCGCCTGAGTCACTGCAATTGTGGGTCTCACGTCGTACCCACATTCATAAGCTTCTTTGAAATGTTGGGGAACATCAAAGCCCCACGGGTCCAATGAAACGATTTTGTCAGGGTCACACCACGACGGAAATGGACCGAATTTCACCGGGCTTTCCGTGTTGTGCAGATCAGGACGGTGAGATGTGGAGTATCGCCCTTGAGAGATGGATAAAGCACGATAGACTGTGTAGCTGCCACTGTGTGTGCCAATGGCATTTCTTTTTTTCGTATCCGTCAAAGAACCGATGACAGGCCCACGTTCCATCGGGCTTTTGGCGCCCCAATGAATTGGAAGGCTTTCCCTGAAGACATGACTTGAGTGAGAAGTAAGTACGACGTGCGGTGATCTTCTAAAGTCCATCATTATGACATCCAATTGTTGTCTTGTTGTTGGTCCCATTTGACGGTGACCTTTTTTAAGTTTGACCAAAAATCTAACGACGAGGTGCCAGTGATATCTCCGTGACCGAATTTGGATTCGCGAATGCCGCCGAAAGAAAACGGTTCTCGAGGCACAGGCACGCCCACATTGACGCCAACCATTCCTGTTGAAGCCATTGAAATAACTTTTTCAGCCAAGGCCCCAGAAGAGGTAAACACGGAGCAGGCGTTACCCATTGGCGATGAGTTTTCGATGCTCATGGCTTCAGATATATCCTTGCAGCGAACGATGCATAATACCGGACCAAATAATTCAAGTTTAGCTACGTCTTGATCGGCACGAACATGATCCAAAATAGTGGGACCAATCCAGTTCCCACCTTCAAGGCCGGCTGGGGCTTTTGCTTTTCGACCGTCCAAAAGAATTTTAGAACCTTCCTGAACAGCTTTCTCAATTTGCTGGTGCAGGAATTCAACTTGGGATTTCGTGATGATGGCACCCATATCTTTACCAAGTTCCATCGAGCGCGCCCGCTCAACTATTTTTTGAACGTGAGTCTCAACGTCACCGACCGCCAATAATACCGCTGCAGCCATACAGCGCTGTCCCGCACATCCCGTGAAGGAATCAGAAATTCCGGGGCCTGCGATGTCAGGTTGGGCATCCGGTAAAAGAACAATATGATTTTTTGCGCCACCCAAAGCCAGAACACGTTTCCCGAGGTTTGCTCCACGTTGATAAACCTTACGCGCCACAGGAGTTGAGCCCACAAATGCGATCGCACTGACATCTGGATGATCAATCAAGGACTGTGATGTTTCAGAATCGCCTTGCAAGATTTGGAAGACCCCCGCTGGAATTCCTGCTTCATGAATGGCTTCAGCGATTTTAAGTGAAGTGAGCGGAGTTTTCTCCGACGGCTTCCAAATATATGCATTCCCTAAGGCAAGCGCTGTGGGGATTGTCCAGAAAGGTACCATCGCAGGAAAATTAAAGGGTGTGATGCTTGCAACGACCCCTAATGCTTGGCGACGGTATTCGCAGAAAACGCCGCGGGAAACTTCCAATTTTCCACCGACATCTAAATTTTGCAGAGCTGTTGCGAATTCGAGCACCTCGATTCCTTTCAAAAGCCCAGCTTTTCCTTCTTGAAATGTTTTGCCAGATTCCGAGCTTTTCAGATGGGCAATTTCATCCAGATCACGCATCAGGATTTGTCGCAGCTGGAATAAAATCTTACTGCGTTCTTTGATGGGAGTTGCAGCCCAAGATTTTTGTGCGGCTTTCGCAGTTTGAACGGCGTGATTCACATCTGCTGACGTCGAGAAATGAATCTCGCCAATCAAAGCGCCGTTGTGAGGGGAGTAAACTTGTTGTTTATTGCCGCCACCAGCTTTGAATTTCCCAGAAATGAAATTCAAAACCGGAATCGGCTGAACCGGAATCTTAACGCTCATACGTTTGGCCTTTATTACCTAAGTTTTAAAAACCAAACTTTATTGATAAGCGGTAAGATTGATCAAATTAAGAAAGATTCATGAGCAATTAGAAATGAGATCCGTTTTCGTAGTAAGCATTTTTCTCAAGCGGCACAAAAATCACGGCGACGTCATCTTGAGGACAAAGTTTTTTTACCTGCTCTGTAATGATCAAAGCACTTTTATCCTGAATTTCTTGAGAGCGTTTGAACCACAAAACTTCCACGAACGGATATGCTCCGCCGGGTTGACCTTTTGAAAAATAATGCGAACCAATAAGTTCAAATGAAAAGTTATCTTCTCCAGTCTCAATCGCAGCGGCCAAATCTTTCACCAAAGTTTGGCTCAGGCTTGCAACTTGGTCTTCTTTCAATCCGCGGAATCTTAAATGAGGCATTTTATTTTCCTTTCAAAAGCAATATCTTACTAGAGACTGCTCTAAAGTGGGACAAGAAAGTGTGCTGATCTCGAGATAGCGTGAGTTATCTTCAGCCCTAGGGGGAAACATCCGAATAAGTTCGAGCTACCAACTGGGGGACTCATGAATGTACGTGTTTGGACGGGTCGCAGTTATAGATACAAGACATTGTCTTTATTGATTGCTGCCATCATTCCGCTTTGGGCTATCGTTCTATTTTATCTAATGCCACTTGTGCGTGACAATATGTATGAAGACCGTAAGGTCATGCTTCGTAATACCGTCGATTTAGCTTCGAACACAATTGAATACTATCACAAAGAATTCAAAGAAAATAGAATGACTGAGGCTGAAGCGAAAAAACACGCGCTGGAAGCCTTGGCGCGTTTCCGTTACGCAGGCAAAGAATACTTTTGGGTGAATGACTTAAATGCTGTGGTGCTCATGCATCCCATCAAGCCTGAACTCAATGGCAAAGACGCTAGCGGAACGACCGATCCCAACGGGGTTCACCTGTTCGTAGAGTTCGCTAAGACTGGTAAATCGGAAGCGGGGGAGGGGTACGTAAGTTATATGTGGCCTAAACCAGGCTCACCAAATCCTGAACCTAAAATAAGTTTCGTAAGACAGTTCAAAGGTTGGCAGTGGGTTGTTGGTACAGGTGTCTACGTCGACGACGTGGAAAAACTCGTTAGCACTGTTCGTACGAAAGTTATGATTGGGTTTGGAATTGCCTCGGTGTTAGCCTTCGCAGTCTTCGCGGTGTTCTCGAATAAACTAATGAACTTCCTTTCAAGAACTGTGATCGATACAAGTGATGCCAGTAAACAGGTCAAGGAAGCTTCGAATATGCTTTCGAGTGCCGGGCAAAATGTTGCCCAAGGTTCGGTGGAATCGGCGGCTAAGATTGAAGACACACTAGGGGCGGTACGGAGTTTAAGTGAAGTCGTTGAAGCGAATCAAGAACGCGCCAATCAAGCTGCAGGGCTCGCACAAAGTTCCGAAGAGGGCGCCGCAACGGGTGCTGATGAGATACGTCGACTGATGGAATCCATCAATGTGATGGCTAAGATTTCTCAGGATATCACCTCTGCCATGGATATTATTGATGACATCGCTTTTCAAACAAATCTCTTGGCATTAAATGCGGCCGTTGAAGCTGCCAGAGCGGGAGAACAGGGGCGAGGCTTCGCAGTCGTCGCCGATGCCGTTCGCAGTCTTTCTTTGAAATCAGCGGAAGCCGCCAAAGAAGTAAAAACGGTTGTCACAAATAATGTCAATCAAACGAAGGTTTCCCTGGACTTGGCAGCTAAGAGTGACAAGGTTTTGGCAACCATTGTTTCCTCCGTCAAAAAGGTGAATGTCCTGAATCAAGAAATTGCTGCAACAACTCGCGACCAGACGGAAGGTATTCAGTCGATTTACAAATCAATGGAAACTTTGGAACGCCAAACCCAAGCCTTTTCAGCTGCAGCTGAAGAAACAGCGGCAACCTCAGAAGAGATGTCAGCCCAGGCAAACAACCTCGAATCGATGGTAAATAATATTGCGGTCGAGGTCGTTGGTAAGAAAGCAGCTTAAGTTTTTATTAAAAGCTAGAGCCCGGCATTTTTAAGAATTCCAATTCTTCACGAGTCGAATCCCTGCCCAAGATTTCATTGCGGTAGGGATATCGTCCAAAGCGATCGATCAATCCTTTATGTTCCAACTCGAATTCCAGATTGTTTTCTAGGCCCGGTTGAGAAAACAAATGGACGGCTTCGGTGTGAATGACTTCTGATTCACTGTGCATATAAGGCATATACAAAAACGCGCGCTCCTGTACGGGAAGTTTTTGGTCATCGCCGGAGGCCACGGCAGCTTGCGCAAGAGACAATGCTAGTTTGTCATTTTTAAAGGCCTCAGGAGTATTTCTAAACATATTGCGTGAGAACTGATCCAAGATAATGATTTCGGCCAAACGTCCTTGCGGAGTCGCTCTCCAGCGGAACAGCTCACAGTTTTCTGCCTTATGGTGTATTTCAAAAAAACGGGAACGGATCAACTGATCGAATTCGTCTTCTTTTGCGAACCACAGACGGGGTTCTGTTTCATCAAACCAAAATTTTAGAATGTGTTCAGCTGTAATTTCCATTCCTGGATGCTAGCGCATAAATACGGTTTTGACAGTATGTTGTTGATCAAAATCAGCAATGCGCAAATCCAATTACAGCAGCGATTCACAAATAAGTGGCTCTGTTCTAATTTCTCCCTCACCAACTGGAATTACTAGGACAGCTTGAAGAGGATGTTGGGCAATTGTGGCAGTAATCTGATCGATGGAAAGTTTGATCCCAGAGCCTTCAAAAATAACAGGTTGATTATTGCCGTTTTTTTCAACACGTTCAGAAACTTCAAAATAAGCGGTGCGAATTCCACCGATCCAAGATTGTGCAATTTCAATATGATTCATTCCAGAAACTCGGTCTTGGAGAACTGTGACTTGCATGTTGTTGTCGGGAATGAACTCTTTGGATTGGCAGCGATAATTGGGTTGCAAGATGTTGATTTCCATTGCTTGGGCAGCACAAGAAAAAGACAGAACAGTAAAGATAACTTTAAATAAGCGTTGCATGGGACACTCCGGAATCTCGTAAGATTTTTTAAGATGAGATCGGAGTATAGAGAGCTTGTAAGATTCAGGGCAAATTTCAGATAGGAAAGGTTGTCATTTGAAAGTCTTTAACGGACACGGCCGACTCGGTAAGGAGTCGGCCCAAAGTTTTTGGGTTTGAGGGGAACCCGCTGACGTTGTTTGTGTCAGCAGGAGTCTTAGTTATACCACTGACCAGTGTAACCTTGTGGATAACATGCCCATTGGCCTGTTGTGCTTACTTTGTAACCGTAGAACGCCACTCCGTTTTGACCGCGGTATTGAGTGCAACCAGCTTCTGGTAAGCAAGTACCGTTTACAGATACATAACCAGTCATACCGTTACATGTTGGGGAACCTGACGTCGTATTGCCATAAGAATAAGTACCTTGGATACATTGATTTGTAGATTGGTTATAACCATAGTCGGCGCTTAAACCATTTTGAGTACAGTAGGCAGTCGGCAAGCAACCGTATTGTGTTGTATATACGTAGCCTGCACTGCATGAGCCAGCTGTTGTGGAAGAACCACTGCTATTGCTCTTAGAGCAATTTGCTAAGAAAAGTGTCAAGCCGGCCAATAGAATCGTTAGTAAGTATTTCGTGTTCATATAATCCCTCTTTTGTTATTAAATTCACGTCTCACTTAGGTACTACTCAAGGTTCGTGCCACGGTTGGAACAGCACCATCTGGGCTAAAATCGTTTAAAACGTCTCACCTTGGGGCAGTGAATCAAAAAGACGAAAAATGTTAGACAGTCGTCAGCTGTGGCCAATTCCATATTTTTGCAACATTTCCCGCATAAAGTTTTATTAGCAAACCGAATCAGGGAGAAGTTATGTCTGAGGAAATGCAGTTACACTTATTGTTCAGTAAACTAACGATCGATTTTGAAACAGCACTGGAAGAGTTCTTTCAAGAGTACAAATTAACCACGACACGTTTTGTGATCTTGAACCTTCTATATAATAGTCCAGAAGGGATGACTCCAACCGAGACTGCCAAGGCAGTAGGGGTAACAAATGCGACAATCTCTGCGATTATTTCAAATTTAAAGCAAGCGGGCTGGATTCAACCCCAACAAAATGTGGGTGACAGTCGTTCCTACCGCATTGTTTTATCTGAAACAGGTCTGGAACTTATGAAAAAAGTCCTGCCAGTTTATAACGAAAACATCAGCCGCCTGTGGTCGCAGTTTAATAGTGATGAAAGACGAAATTTAGGCAATCTTATGACCCGAATGAGCCAATTGGTCGGGGTCATGGGTAAGAATATTTAGTCGTGTAATCCGAGAAAAGTGCCGATAAGTCCTCTATGAAAAAGGGCCTTATCATCATTGGTTTAGCATTATTAGCGGTCTTCCTTTTCTGGGAAGGACAGCGCAAGGGTTTAAACTCCTTCGCGCTCTCCTCTTCGAGTATTCCGGATTCATCGGGTATGGCAGAAATGCCACCTCCCGAAAAAATAAACAAAAAGATTCAACAAGAATCGCTAGCATTATCATCATCTTTTTCTTCGGTTTCTCCTGCATCTGTTGCGGAAGCTCCTCAACAGATGCACTTGCGTGTAAAGCGACGTGGACAAAAACCAATGTCTGAAAAACCATTATCGGTTGATTCACGCTTCGCTATGACTTTGCGTGAGAATCATTTATTTTCATCGACATCTTGGAAAGTTTGGGCAGGCGTCCGTGCAATTCCAGCCCGCGATTTTTCTAAACAAGCTGGGGAGGTCGTAGTTGGCCAATACTCTGGTTACTATATCGTGAAAGACGATAGCATGAGTGGAGATGAAAGAAATTTTCAGAGTAAAAAGCCGTTGGTTGTTTTCGATGAGCGAACAGGAAAATTTGGTGTGGTCCCTGGAACTGTTTTGCTGACAGTTGATAGCTTGGCTGCTTTCAAAAACCTTCAATCTGAATACAGTCTTCAAGTTCGTGGTGAGTTTTCGCACCTTAAACTTTATATCGTGTCGTCTTCTCAAGCATCATATGACTTAAATCATTTTGTTTCAGCACTTCAGCATGATCCGCGTGTGCAAAAAGCGGAGTTAGAAATCGTGAGTAGAAACTATGTTAAAAACTAAAGATTTTTTAACAGGTTCGGGACTTTTGTTGACTGCAGTCATGCTTTCTCTGACGCTAGCGAACTGTAATGGCAGCGGTTTTGAATTGGCGGATTCTTGCTTTAATGATGGAGGGGATCCGCTATTTAACTATTCCTGGTATCTAGCGAATTGCGGTCAGAAGGGTATCTCTAGAGCGGGGGGCACATCTGGGGTTGATCTGAACCTTCGTGCCACTTGGTCATCTGGAATTTTAGGAAATGGTATCAAAATCCGAGTGTCTGACGACGGGCTGGAGAATACACACGAAGACCTAACGGGCAATTTTCCGACATCATCGACGCGTTCGCGTGATTACGTTTCTGGAGATTCCAATAACTCCTATTTGACAACAACTGCACCGCCACATTCTAGTAGCGATAATCATGGAACTTCTGTGGCTGGTATTATTGCTGCCGTGGGAGGCAATGGAGTAGGTTCTCGAGGTGTTGCGCCTAAAGCAACGCTGGCTGTAGCAAATCTTTTGTCGTCTATGACATCTCAAGATTTGACAGTTATTTTAAATCAAGCCACGGGCACGGATTTCGATATTTTGAATATGAGTTGGGGTTATGGCCAGTTTGAACTCTCGCCACCGACATCGGCATATGAGGCTCAACTTAAAACGGCGGTAACATCTTATCGAAACGGTAAAGGGGCAGTTTTAGTCAAAGCTGCTGGAAATGATTATTATACGTACTGTTTTATCCCAGGGATCGATCTGGATTATACAAATGCTGATCCAGAGGGCTGTATTGGTAACTCGAACTTCGACGGTGACAATATTAACCCTTATCAGATTATTGTGGCAGCTCTGGATGCAAACGGGATCGCCGCCCAATATTCTTCGCCTGGAGCGAATATTTGGATTTCAGGATTTGGCGGAATGTATGGATATGCTGAGCCCGCTATGTTAACTACGGATCGTATGGGCTGCACAAATGGCTGGGCAAAGTCGTCAGCCTCCGCTTATACGCCATTTGAAAGAGGCTCCGCTCCCAATTCGAAATGTAATTATACGGCGACTTTTAATGGAACGTCTTCTGCGGCTCCGACAATATCTGGAGCTGTGGCTTTAATGCTTGAAGCGAATCCCAGTCTTACATGGCGAGACGTGAAGTATATCTTAGCAAAAACCGCAGTTCCAATGGACTACGTGACGACGGGCACGATCCCTCATCCCCTAGGTCTGTCAGTTCCGGCAGGATATTCATGGGAGCTTCCATGGAAAACGAACAGTGCAGGTTTTAAATTTCACAACTGGTATGGTTTTGGTAAGGTCGATGTTGACGCTGCCGTTGCCATGGCAAAAAGCTACACCAGTATGCTTGGAACATTTACTGAACCAAACTATGTTAGTTCCGGTACGCTCAACGTATCAATCGGTGATGGAAGCCTGGGTGGCGCGGCAATTTCCCAAATTAGTATTTCGGGTGGGACAGCCTCCTCTGTAAAAATTGAAAGCGTTAGAATTAAAGTCAGTGTTACACACTCCGATGTTTCGCAATTGGCTTTGGAATTAACATCTCCATCCGGTATGCGTAGTATTTTAGTTAACATGCGTAACTCGCTGACCAATCTCGCGAACTATTCCGACAATGTTTTTGCGTCGAATGCCTTCTATCAAGAGAGTAGTGCAGGCCTTTGGACGTTGAAAGTTATCGATGGAGTCGGTGATGGTACTTCTGGCAGTCTTACCAAATGGGAAATTCAATTTACGGGCGCAGCCCAATAGTTTCCAAAACTAAAAAGCCCCAACTTTTCGGGCTGGGGCTTTGGAAGCTAGGAAGATACTTAAGTGATTTGTACTCGCTCACGTTCTCTTATCTTATTGGGCACCTCCAGAGGCTTGTGGAGGTCTTTCACCACCAGGGCCACCTGGGCGACCGAAGTGAGTTGGTGGCTCAAATCCTTTTTCTTTTAAACAAGCGTCCAATGCTGTTTTTTGTTCTTCGGTAGGTGCTGTAGGACGCTGGCCTTTTTCAGGTCTTACCATTCCCACAGAGTCTGCGCATTCTTTGAAAGCTGCGCGCTGTGCTTCACTCGGCCCGCCTTGCTGCTGGGCAAATGCGATTGAAGCCGTGTGAAAAGAAACAACAGATATCGCGGTCATCAACAATGTTTTTGAAATTTTCATTTTGAACTCCCTTATCAAGCTTTAACAGCTAGTAAAATTTGGGGGCTGATCGAGTCCCTCAACTCGGGCCCCATGAGTTCATGCTAGGCGGGGAATGTTGAAGGACCATGGAGGCGAAGTTTTTTTATAATTGGTCGAGCAAACGATCTCATTTCGAGACGCTTCTTAAGTGCCTCTCATGAAATAACGGTGTTAGTTGCTGAAATGTTTCAAGAATAATCTCTTTTTTGTAAGGAAATTCCCAAAATTAGCCGATGGAGTAAGTGCGGTACAAGGGGAATGATTATGAAGTCATCTATTAAGAAGGTTTTGATTGGATGCGGAACGGTCGTAGCTTTGCTGCTAGTGACAGTGAGCTTTCAAAACTGTTCGTCAGGAAATGCCGAAGATGCGTCTACGACAGTGGCTGCTGACGGTTATACAGGCGACATTTACTATCCGTCGAATAACAGCCCCGTTGTCTTGGCGGCTGGCCAGAATATCACTTTGAAAATTGCAAAGCCCACTAACGTGAGTGACCTTTCAAGCTATTACTGGGTGTTGTATGATACGACAGTGACAGCAGCTTATGTGGGTTACATCACGCAAAGCGGTTCTTACTTTTATGTGTCTTTGCAAGTTCGTTCGGACTTGTCTGCGCAAAAAGACTTGCGCATTTACCTATATAACTACAATACAAAAACGTACTTGGACGGGAATGGTATCAAAATCAGTTTGCGCCCGGCTGTTAGCAATCCTTATTCTTCAGACTATGTCACTGAAGTTTGCAACTTAAAGCAAGCATCTGCTCCGACTTTCACTCTGAATAAAGCGTCTGCTTCATCAAGCGCGCTTTATATCTTTGATAATGGTGCGGGTGTGGGCAATATGAGTTGCAGCATCGGTGGCGTTAACTACAACTGCTTGTCGCCTTCGTCATGGCCAAGTAACTGGACATCAGCTTCGTTCTCGGTGACAGCTTACAACCGTTGCGGTGTGGCTCGTACGCAAGCTTTCTAAGTTCGATTTTACAATAAAATAAAAAAAGCCCTCGATCTTCGAGGGCTTTCTTGCTTTTTAGCGGCCTGTTCCAGTGATCACACCGCTGGTCGTCGAGCTTGTTGAGCCATTGTATATAGGCACTACGCCGGGGACTGTTGTTGAACTTGAGGCCGTGTTGTAAGGCGCGATATACGTATTGCCATAGCCGTATCCATTCAACGACGTATTTAGATAGCCGGAAGGCATCGAGTACCCATTGCTGCTTCCGGTGATCACTCCACCAGGAAGAGTTGTCGTTGTGTTTAGACCCGTCGGCGAAATGTATGAGTAACCATTGGAGCCGTACATACCTGATAAGGAATTCATCGCGCTCATTTGATAGTTCATTTGAGCGATTTGCTGTTGCATGGCCATCATTGAAGCATATTGAGAGTTCATGCCATAGGCGTTAGACCCATACATTGTGTTAAGACCATTCATCCCAGACATTCCTGTCATGCCATACATCGAGTAGGGATTCATGGAACTCATGCCGTTCATACCGTACATCGAATTCATTCCGCTCATGCCATAGGGTGAACCCGAGCCCATATAGATCCCACCGCTCATGCCAGACATTCCATTGCCCATCATGCTCGATGGGTATCCAAATACATTGCTGCCCATGGAGCCTGTCATTCCGTACATACCATTCATCCCGGTCATGCCACCTATATTATTCATCATTGAGTTGCCACAACCGAAACCACCTTGGCCAGAGCCACTGGTCATAGCACCGTAAAGACCTTGCGCAATGTACGGGTAACCATAACTTAGCGTGGACGGCGTCTGAGTCGGGTAACCTAAGTTCGCATTGTTATCCGAGATTGCTTGATTGGTTTTGTAACCCGCGTACATCGAAGCGGCACCCAGTGCCACGTTCGCAACCAAGTTGGCGGTATTGGATTGTGATTGCTGTTGATAATTGTACTGGTTGTTCTTAGCCATACATTCAATACAAACGGAACCTTCGACATTCGTTGAATCTTCGCGAGCGTCTTTCAAGTCGTCTTGGGCACGCTCCAGCTGACGATTCAGGTCTTCAATATCACCTTGAATCTTCGCAGATTTTTGGGCGTTTGTTCGGTAAGTCCCGATTGCTTGTTTGCAAGTCGCAGCATTTGTACGAGAACTATTCGCACGGAATTTAGGGTTATCGCAAACTGCACCAAACACCGCGCCATTACGGCTGGCATCACAGACACTTTGCCATTCCTGCAAAGAGAACGCTTGGATGTTCAACATATTGGAATTAGCACCTTTACCGACGGAACGAGTCGATTTGTTTGTACGGTGTTGTGGTCTTTCACCACTGGCTGTGAAGTCAGGAGGTGCCTCCATGCCTTCCGGTGGTTGCATACCTGCTGGCGGTTTGAGATTGCTGTTGGGCCTTTGTTTTTTGGAAGCCATGGTGTCGGAGTCGCTTTCATTGTCGGCGATTTCAAATGAGTCATCATCGCTATCGCTACCAAGAGATTCACCATCGTCAGCTTTGTTAAAGGCTATGTACTCGGCACAGCGGCGGGAGCTGTCCATGTGTGCCATCATAAAGTCTGCATAGTCTTCAGAGATATTGTTTTTAATATCGGATTGGGCGCGCTTGGCTTCTCGGTCGAACTGTTTTTTTTCTTTTTTCTTTTCAGCGATCTCTTGTTTAATTTCGCTGATCAGAGACTTGGCTTCTTGAACTTCGTCAGACTCTGTATTGACAGCCTGTGCAGGAGCTTGTTGATAAGCGCAGTTCTGATTTCCTCCCCAATAGCCCGTGCCCATCAGAGAGGTGTTTATCATTTGTGCTCTTGCTGTAGGAAGCACCATGAGTGTGAGTGCTGCGATTAGTAACCTTAGCCTTGTAAACATTTTGCCCGCCTTTGCGATAGTTCAAAGGTAACGGGCAAGTGTTTAATGATTGTGGACTAAGTTTTAGGGAACCAAAATGAGACACGTCCCCCAAGAACTGAGTGATTCGCGCCATCTTTGATAACGTTTTCTGCTTTAAGTTCGCCACCATGAAGTTGGAGGATTTCTCTCATAATCACAGAGCCGATCCCAACAGAGATACGTTTGCCTGACGAACCATCTACAAGACTGCGACTGGCTTTTTTATGGCCGAACTCTTTCAAAGCGCTTTCAGAAAAACCTGGGCCGTCGTCAGTGATTGCGAGCTGAAGCTTTTCGCCACCATTCGAAATGCTCACGTTGATTTGCGTACTTGCAAATGAGGACGAATTTTCGAAAGCATTTCTTAACAGACGATCAATCAATTTCGAAGAACCCATAATCTGTGCTTTGGAAGCATCGATAGTGCAGTCGATATTGAAGTTCAAATTAGGATATCTGTTTTTAAAAACAGTCACTTGATCTTGAACGCGCTCCAAAAGATTGATTTCTTCGGTACCAGCAGAGTATTTGGGTTCTGTGATCTGCGCTAAGAACAACAAATCCTCAACCAATTTTCCAAAATATTCGACTTCAGAAAAGCACAACGCAACAATCTCTTGCCGCTTTTCAGAGGACAATCGTGTTTCACCGACTTGCATTGTCTCCAAAAATGTTTGCAGCGACGCCAGGGGAGTGCGCAGGTCATGTGCTAAATCCTGCAGTAATTGACGGCGGGCTTGGTCTGCTTTGCGCAAGCTTTCAACCATACTCTCAACGTCGCTGGCCATTTGATTGAAGGCATTAACCAGTGGTGCAAGCTCTTCATATTTTTTTGCGGGCAATCGTGCTGACAAATTTCCGTGGCGAAGTTCATTCAAGACACTCACAGCTTCTTCAGCCCGTTCACGGTAGCGGGAGAATTGATAGATCAAAGCAACACCCACAGATACCAATGTGAAAACAATCAAGAAACCAAGAATGATGAAGAGAGGATTTCTGCGCACCGACCAAAAATTTGGAGGACCGCCGGGTCCACCGGGACCGCCAGGGCCAGGAGGAGGACCCATTTGCCCAGGAGGACCGCCCGGTCCGCCTCCACCGCAAGGTTTGGGGCCACACATCCCAGGCATTCCTGGAGGTAAGCCTCCGGGTCCGCCAGGTCCCGCGCCAAATTGTTGCGGGCTAAATCTATGAACGAAGTAAACCCCTGCAAATTTCGTTTTAGAAACTTCGAGTCGGGGAGGGCCGAATTCCATTTCTCCGAAACGAACCGCTTTATCTTGCGCCAAAGATTGAATTTCAGTTTCAGTCAAAGGTTGTGGCAGGACGGGTTTTCCATCGACGAGGCTTTGTCCCGATTTATCAATCAACTCAAAACGGATGAAATTATCAGCACTGTTACTTGCCTGGAACTTTTGAAAGGCGACCAATGGATCACTGTCCAATTGTTCATACAAGTTTCTGAATAAGTAATTCGGGGGTTTCATATAACGCACTTGGGTTGTTGGGCGATCCAAATAAGACACCAACCAAGCCGAGCCAAAAGCCATAAAGATAAATACAATAATGATCGAAACGAAGATGAAGTAATTTCGGCGGAACAAAGAACGTGTGATCATGCCGTTTTCTCCAAGCGATATCCTTGGCCATAGACCGAGTTAATCTTCACATTCAAGATTCCATTCTTGCTTAATTTCGAACGTATATGGCTGATATGAGAATCAACCGTACGATCAAAAAGCTCCTCTCCCGAGGAAAGGCTCGCAATCAGTTTCTCACGGGAAATAATCGTTTCAGGATTTTCAAAAAACACACGCAGTATCTCGAATTCGCGACGATTCAACGTCACCAGAGCCGTTTCGGTTTTTAGGACCTGCTGATTTTTGATCAAAGTTAATCCGCCGAAACGAAGTAAATCCAACGTGGGTTTACGATCATTCAACTGGTTTTTGATACGGGCCAAAATTTCTTTTTGGCCAAATGGTTTGCGAATATAGTCGTTTGCTCCATGTTCAAATCCGCGCACCACACTTTCTTCGTCAGTGCGCGCAGTTAAAAACATGATGGGAGTATTAATTCCCTCGTTGCGAAGCCATTCACAAAATTCATAGCCGTTGCCATCCGGAAGATTAACGTCTAACAAGAAGAGATCAATACCAGGGGTCGTTTTAAAGATCTCGCGACCTGCCGCCAATGATTTCGCCCAATACACTTGGAATTGTTCTAACTCCAACTGCATCTGAATTGCTTTGCCCAAGATAGGATCGTCTTCAAGTAGAAATATTTGTGTCGCCATAGTCTTTAAGGTATCAAAATTGATCCCTGTCCTTAAGTTCCATTTTCGGCCATAAATGTGGAGAGACTATGGAGCTAGGCTAAAGTCTCGAAAAAAGACGCTGAGCCACCGTTAAAATGCAAAGGGCCTCTTGTGCCCAGAGACCCTTTGACCTGAAATCAAATTTTCTTTCGACGGCGATCTATTTAAGATCTTCCAAACAGCGCATAGCTGGATCACGTTGTTCGGGAGTCAAAATATCAAAGAACACTTTCAGTTGGAAATCGCCCATCAATTTACCCAAAGCAGTCATTTTGGCACCCACATCTGTTTGAGATGCGACTGCATCTTCGCGAGTCGATGTTGAGCTAGAGAAAACGCGCTTCATATTTCTCAAAGAAGATTTCACATCTCTTTTAAGTGGTTTTTTCGCGCTATTGAAATCAAAGAACGCATCACGCAAAGAAACTTGTTGGGCATCGGTCAAATTCACTTGTTTGCAAGAGTCCGGAGCGTCGGCTTTTGCGTAGACGATTGAATCAACCATAGAAACTGTGAGCTCTGCCTCACTATTTGCTTGAGCAAATGCTGGAGTCACGAATGCTGCGATTACGGCAAGTTTTGTTAACTTTTTCACTTTTGAATCCTCCTATTGTTGTTGGAGTCTCGATTCAAAACAAAAACAATGAAAAAGAAAAGTTGAACTCGCAAGCTTTGTCGAATTGAATAATAGCTACACGAGTTAACATGTCTGTGAACAATCTGTGGAGTATCACCGAATACTTTTCACATTTTTTACGGGGAACGGAAGGACCAGAAAATATTCTGGTTGTTGCGATCAATCGGTTTTGAGGCAACAATTTCTTGTGTAGTATGTAGGAGTTTTTGTGACAGTCGAACAACAATTGAATGAAGCACGTCAACGAATCGGATCAATTATGGCGACAGTGGTAAAGGAAATGACATCTTGTACGGACAACGTCGAAGTCTCATTTTCCTGCGGAGAGAAAACCACGATTTATAAAGTGGAGTTGCCACAGGAATTTCGCGGTAAACTTATCGGGGCTCAGGGCAAGAATATTTCTTCACTGAGAAATATTTTAGGAGCAATGGCAGGGAATCACGGGTTCCGCGCCATCATCGAGCTTGTTGTTTAATATTTAATTTCAACGCATCTAGAAAGACAAAAGGCACCTCAGCAAGGTGCCTTTTGCGTTTTCAAAAGCAGCGCCACTAGGAGAGATGACTGCGAATCATCCAGGCTGCTTTTTCGTGGAATGTGATCAAGTCCTCATACAGTGTCACAGCACTCGTCTCCTCTTCATTTTCCGCTGTTTCCAGACGGGCTTTGTAGAGTTCTGCAAGAGTGGTGTGGTCGGCTGTTAAAATATCGATCATCTTAGTTGAACTGAGTTTTTCCTCAGTGCACTCTTCCACATCTGATAATTTTTTAAATGCTTGCAGACTGCCAGGAGCTGGTGATTTTAATGCTCTTAAAATCTCAGCTGATTTATCGACATACTCTGCAATCTCTTCGTATTGTTCTTCGAATAATTTATGCAAAGAAAAGAACAAGGGACCTTCCACGTTCCAGTGAAAGTTTTGAGTTTTTAGCTGCAAGAAGTACTCGTCAGCCAAAGTTTTTTTCATATCTTCAATAGTTCCAGTTGAAGCAGCAGTCTGTTGGCTTTTCGCAGAAGCCTTACTGATGTTGTGTACAGACGAAGTTGAGCTGTCTTTTGATGGTTGTGCTGAATATTTCATAATGTCCTCCTAGGGCAAGTCACATTGACGAGCACAGGATAGGCCAACTGAAACCAAATTAATAATCTTCTTTTCCTATGGAATATATAGGCTATTTCTATATGTCGAAGGACATTGAATTACAGGCCGTTAATCCCTTCACTAAAACTTCTAGGTTTTATGTCCTATGTCCCAGGGGATTGTCGACTTTAATAAATTGAGACTTCGTTCTGGTCAGGGGCATCTCTTTAGGGAGTGACTGTAGAATGGTGTCAGTGAAGGCTTTCAGCAGTGCCTTGCGCTGATAATGGGGACCGTGCAGAATGCTGACCTCCCTCGTGGGCACAGGTGCTGAAAAAGGTTTTAGGCGCTTCTTGTCTTGCACGTCCTCGGTCGCTAACAACGGCAGCAGGGTGAATCCATCACCTTGGTCCACTAGTTTTTTTAATGTCTCTAAACTTCCGCCTTCGAAAGAAAAGTTTGAAGAACTATTTAAATTCTTTTTGCTTCTGCACAACCCTAAACTTTGTTCGCGAAAACAATGTTCCTCGCTGAGTAATAACATTTCATTTAAGGACAGATCCGACTCGTCGACATGTTTTTTTTGTAACAAAGTGTGACCGGGTGAAAAGTAAGCGACGAAGGGTTCATAGAACAAAGCTTTCTGCGAAATATTAATATCATCTATGGGAGTGACGGCGATTCCTAAGTCCAAAGAGTTGTTGCGAATTTTATCAACGATGGGTTGTGTCTCAAGCTCATCGATCACTAAATGGACATTCGCGTACTTTTTCATAAACTTGTTAAGAAAAAGAGGCAAAAGATAGGGAGCCAGTGTTGGAATAATACCAATACGAAGTGTTCCGCTGATCGCGCCTTTCGAATCGTCGATGATTTCGCGAATATGTTGCGATTCTTGAATAACGACGCGCGCTTGTTTCAAAACAAGTTCACCAATCTGCGTGGGACGAACGGGCTGCTTGGTGCGGTCAAACAAAATGACGTTGAGTTCATCCTCAAGCTTTTGAATCTGCATACTTAGTGTAGGTTGTGTAACGTGACACTGGAGAGCCGCCTGGCTAAAACTTCCCGTGTCTCCAACGGCCAAAATATATTCAAGTTGAGTGAGCGTCATAAGGTAAGAGTGCACTTTGCAAAAAAGTCGCGCAAGGAAATAAGGAACTGAGGATGGAACAGTATCAAGATCTACTACTGAAAAAATCTCTGCCTCTGTCGGAACAAGTGGTGGAGGCATACTATCGTTATCCACGCCACCTTTTCGTTCCAGAATATACAATTCAGGAGGCTTATGAAGATGCCCCTTTATTGTTATTTAAGAAGGGCACCTTTGTATCGACCATCTCTCAACCAAGTTTTGTGATGCGCATCTTAGATATGCTACAGCTACATCCTGGACATAAAGTTTTCGAACTGGGAGCAGGCTCGGGTTGGAACACCGCTTTGATGTCTTATATTGTCGGCTCTCAGGGGCGAATTGTCAGTTCTGAAATTATTCCTGAGGTCGCAGATCGAGCGCGCGGTATTTTAGATCAAATGCGTATTACGAATGCAAAAGTTTTTACTGGTGATGGATTTGAGGGATATGAACAAGATGCTCCCTATGACCGAATTATTTTTACAGCGGGTTCGGCGGAAATGCCGGAAAAGATTTTTGCTCAGCTTAAGGAAGATGGTTTGATGGTCTTTGTTCGTAAGGAAGACAAAAAAAACGATATGCTTCAGCTCATTAAAAAGGTGAATGGGCAACAGCAAATCCTAAATTCGATTCCGTGTTCCTTCGTGACAGTGAACAGAAATGCAGAGTCCCGCCTACAAGACGGGACTCTCTAAAACTAAGGCTTTGGAAGAACGTCAGGACGAGCAGTGGGCTTTTTCGGCGTCAACTCCATGACATGTTCATCCTTCGAATTGTCTGGAGAAACTTCTTCGTCCTCCGGCTCATCATAAAGATGATAGTGGGACGCAATCTCTGCAAATCGCTCACTAGCTTCTTCGATTTTCATTCCCACTTTTCTTTCAATGAGATCTAGGATCGAGTGCGTATTCCCCCGAGTGCTGTCCAAATCATTCTCCGTAAGCTCATGCCATTTTTCCATGAGCTCTTTCTTCAAGTCTTGCCAAGCATGTCCCGGTAGATGTGCCATAACTTACTCCTGAATTGTAGGTTCAATCACTAGATCAATACGTCTGTTTTGCGCACGACCTGCAGCAGTTCCATTATTGCTAATAGGGCGCTCGTCACCTAAACCGATCGCATCAACTTTGTCTGAAGACGCGCCATTTGCGATCAATTGTCGTTGAACGGATTTAGCACGCTCTTCTGAAATTCTTTGATTTGTTTCAGCTTTACCCGTGGAGTCCGTGTGCCCTTGGACTTCGATTTTTGCGGCAGGAACGTCATTCAACGCCGTTTCCACTCTTTGCAGCAAGGCTTTATTTTTAGGTGTCAATGTTGATTTACCGCTGGCAAAGTTCAAGCCTTTAAGGCGGACCATGACTTTACCATCTTGAGTAAAGACCTCTGCTTCATTGGGACGAAGTTCACGGCGGATTTTATCTGCCGCTTGGGTCAAAGCTTGTTGGCGAGCCAATTCCGCTTCTTGTTGTTTCGCTACTTCGAGTTGCTCACCAGCTTGAGCTAATTCTTGTTCTTGAGATTTATTTTCGCCTCGTAGATTTGTGATCATACGTTGTTGGCGCTCATTTTGTAGAACTAACGCTTCCGAGTTACCGGCATTCACTTTCGACATCACTTCTGCCAAATGGTCTGCCTCACGAGTTGCATCTTCCGCTGTTCTTGATATTGCAGCTGTATTGCGGGGGTCTTGAGCAATCAATTTCATTGTTTGATTGTATTTTCCTTCAGCCAGCGCCAATGACTTTGGAGCTTTATCTTTGGCTTTGTCTTTTTGAGCATCGTCAATTGTAGATTTCGCTCTGCCAAGGTGTTGTTTTGCCACAGAGTCGCGTTCGATTTGACGATAAGCTGCAACCAAATCGGGTCCTTTTTTCTCAGCCGCTGTCAGACTGCCGTTTTCGACGTCTTTAGTGACATTTTCAAGTCGGTTTTCTAATTTTTTCCATTCTTTCGAATACAGATTCGGAGCTCCAGCTTTCAAAGCACCACTGCGAGCATCCGTGATTTCACCCAAGGTTTTTTTAGAAATATCTGATTTGTTTTCACCTTGTTGCAACCACGCGCGAGAGTAAGAAACTCTTTCTAAGATTTTTTCAGCACTTTTTTTATCAGCCTGATAGTCCTTGGCTTTTTCTAATTCTCTTTCCGCGCTTTTGAAATTATCTGGTGAAAGTACGTTCATTTGTTTTGCACGTGCTTCATTGACCATTTCTTCAGTGCGTGAAATTTCCACCGCTGGGTCGGCAGAATTCGGAATGGAAGTGACATTTGTTGGCTTGCCTGCGCAACCGATAAATCCGGCGGCGAATGCGGATGCGATCAATAGATTCGTGTAACGGGACTGCATAAATCCTCCTTCGAGTTTGAGTCTTTCTAAACTGAACTTAGGCTAAACCTGCGGTTAAAGGACCGACAAGGAAAAGGGGAAAACACACAGGAACCAGTGGCGAACAACAATGACTCCAAGTTTTTCGTCGGTCCTTTTTTCTTGCTGCTTGGAAAGTGGGGTTGGGTTCGGAGCAACTGCCGCAACCTTAGCGGTCTTGCTCCCGCACTCCGCGACACGCCATCCGGGCTCACCGTCGACGCCTTTGGCGGTTCGCGCATCCTGCGCCGACGGAGGTCGCCGCTTGCGGGAGCAAGACCGCTAAGGTTGCGGCAGTTGCTCCCACGTAGTTCTTTTTTCAAGCAGTAAGAAATAAGACCCTACGAAAATTGGAGATGGGTCCTTAGAGGTTTTATTGGTTTTTTCGAAGTGAGAGAGAGAGCAAAAAGTGGCTGACATCGAGTCAGCCACTTTTTGATGGAGTAGTTCCCCCGTCTCAAAGAATAACCCGCGAATCTGAATTAAAGACGGCGAGCTCAGACTGAAACGCAGCGACCTCCGTGGGCGCCACGATGGCGCGCACTCGCCGAAGGCGAGCCACGGCTGAGCCTGGACGGCGTGTCGCGAAGTTGCAGGCTGAGATCGACGACTTTAATTCAGACGTCCTAGCGTCATTCTTCTTCTGATTTGGAAAGCAAAAGGTCGCGGTTTTTTATTTGAATAGCGCGGCCGCTGGATTGATCGATGATGCCTTCTTTTTCAAAGTTGGCTAAGGTTCTAATCACGGTTTCTGGAGTTGTGCCGGCCCATTGGGCAATTTCTTTTCTGGTCCAATTTTGTTGAGGGAAATGGTGTTGCAAGAATAGCAGAGCGTCGGCGATTCGGGCTGCTGCGTCCTTGTCCATTTGGCCGGTCCACTTGGCTTCGGCTAAACGCAAGTCTCTTGAAAGAAATTCCAGGAATTGCATGGCAGCTTCGGGGTGGTCGCGGAAAAGGGCCAGGATTTCATTTTTTGGAACGAAGGATAAAACAGACTCTTCGACGGCGATTGCTGTCGCATAATAATTTTCTCCGGCGAACAAAGCACGATAACCAATCAGACCGCCGGGGCCGATTAAACGTAAAGTATGAGAGGCACCTGTCGCGGAGATTGAATCAAGTTTGATTAATCCGTCATGAACTTTGTAAAGTCCTAGTGGCTCGCCGCCGGCTTCGAAGATTGTTTGACCGGCCTTAAAACGGCGAAGGGTCTGTGCCTTATCTAAAAGTTCTTTAAGTTGCATAACTAACAGAGTACCAAATTGTTTTCTATTGGCGAGTGATTTTTGCCAAGTGCTAGATCCAACAGGACACTGTCAGCGGGATGTTGATATTCCTCCGTGTTTAAGCGCTGAGCGGCCGCAAACTCCGAGGTGGAAAAGTTCCAGCGTTGCAAAACTTGGTGGTAACACTCATTAAAAGTCGCTTCAATTTCTAAGGGGAGGGATTGCTTCATGTCGTCCGTCGACTGACGCTTGTAATAACCCAACAGCACGGCTTTTAAAGTTTTCAATAAATTCAGCGGCACCGAATTCATATCGGACATCAGGTAATGAAATTCTTTACGGAAAGTTTCATCCTTAACAAGCATGTGTTGAATTGCAGGAAGCTTTAAAACCTCAACCAACCTTTGGCAGAACAAAACCTGGGCTTGAGCTCTGATGGGATCATGGAAAAAGTGATCCGCATGAATAAGATCATGAACGATAAATCCTAAAACATCGCGGCCTTCTTCAACAAAGGACCGAATCTCTTCCGAACCAATCAACATACTGACACAGCGACGACCCTGGGCTTGCATTGCCAAAACATCGTTAGCGGAGGGTAAAGTCGTCATCAAATTCAAAGGATATAGTTTGCTATGCCAAGCTGCCAGACTCCGCTGGACTGAAAAAGGTATTGAACGCCAGCTATGGCTACAGAAAGTTGATACGAAATCACTCTCGTTATCTAAGGGACGTAAACTTTTGCAAACGCCTAACTCAGCGGGCAAAGTTCCCCGAAGTATTGACACAATGAATCCTGAACGAACCCCCTGGGTAGCAGTTTGAGGCAGAGGAAGATTGTGTTTACCGCCCAAAAAATCTGTGGGCCGGCGCAGGAAAATAAATGTCAAAAGATACGCACACGCCATTTCAACATCAGAAAGTGTTCCCTGATGCCATAAATTTAAAAAGGGAGCAATGGAGCGAGCCGCTTGGCTGGAATGTGTCTGCAAAAATGATTCGTCTAAAAGACGGTGGCGAAACCGCCCTGCGCGTAACATAATCGGATTTCTCGATTCGAAGGTGTCTAACAGAACTCTAACAATTATAATGTTGCTTTAGTACTTTGGTCCTTCTTTAATATCTATATACACCAAATAAGACAAGACATGGATGTGTTGTTAGAGGGGCATTTGATGAAGAAGCTTCTGGTCGGAGCGCTTGTATCAGTTTGTGCGTTTAATGTACATGCACGGGAAAATCTGCTTTCTGATGTCAGCGGAAACAACCCAAGATTCAGTGAATACTACACTGTTAACAGCATGCCTTCCTTCGAAACGGCCCCGACAACTCATTCCGTAGATCCTGTTCAGACTCTCCAAGATATTTTTGACGCCGCTGCTCCTACAACAGAAATCAAAGCCGTTCTTATTTCACTTTTGCATTTTGACCACCATGACGAAGATTATGGGAATGTGGGGCAGGCCTATAACCGCAAGCAACACTTCGGGACATGGATTCGCCCCAGCAACGATAACTCTTGTTTAAATACCCGTGGTTTAGTTCTGGTTCGAGATTCCAAAATTCCTGTCGAAATGAGCTCAGGCGGTTGCACAGTTCGCAGCGGTGAATGGGATGAACCCTACACAGGTGCCACGGTGACAGAAGCCGCAGATATTCAAATTGATCATTTTGTTCCGCTCAAAAATGCATACGTGAGCGGGGCGCATAAGTGGAGCTACTCGAAGCGTTGCCTTTACGCGAATTTCTTAGGAAATAATTTTCATCTTATTTCAACGGACGGTCATGAAAATATGACTAAGAGTGATAACACACCCGAAGGTTACATGCCGCCGAATACAGCTTACCGTTGCCAGTACTTGCAACAATGGTTGAAAGTAAAATTGATTTGGGAGCTGGGGGTCACTCCACCAGAAAAAGCAGCAGTGGAAAACCTGATCCGTCAAAATAATTGCAACGTTTCACAATTTCAATATTCTGTAGCGGAGCTCCAAGCTCAAAGACAGTTTATGGCTGACAACGCCAACCTTTGCCACTAAGAAAAGTGGAATGATTTCTTATCAAGACAGAGTTTTAGGAATGTTATGGGGGCTTCACGCAGGGGATTCTCTGGGAGCTCCATGGGAGTTTTTGCCACCTCTTCCTGCGTGGAATGCAAAAACCGAAATCGTTGGCGGTGGAAAATTTAATTGGGCACCCGGGGAGGCGACTGACGACACAGATTTGATGTTGGCAGTGATGCGCTCATTGAAAAGCTCGCAGGAAATTTCCTTTGATATTTTGAAATCAGAAATGTTGGCGTGGTTAGCAAGTAATCCCCCAGACATCGGCAATACAACGATTAAGGGTCTGCAAAATCTGAAAGCAGGAATGCCTCTGCGTGAATGCGGATTTGTGTATAATGCCGAAAGAGCTCAAGGCAATGGTTCGATCATGCGGGTGGCACCTTTGGCATTATTGAACGAAGATGCTGTCGGTACTTACAGCACGGATAAGACTTTGGGCCTTCGTGAGATCATCATCACCCAAGCTAAGATGACCCATGGACATCAACTCTGTGTAGATACGGATTTGATTTTCATTCCTGCGGTGAAAGCTGCACTGGCGGGTAAATCAAAGATAGACATTTATGAAGCTGCACTGGTTGAGGCGGCGAAAACGAATCCGACAATTTATCAAAGGTTAATTCAAATCCCCTCTATTTCTTGGGAAAACCTTGCGACCTCAGGATTCTGCGTTGATACGTTGTGTGCGGGGATGTGGGCGTTCTTAAAGTATGACACTCTCGAAGAAGCTTTGATATCCGTCGTCAATCGAGGTGATGATTCTGATTCTTGTGGCGCTGTCGCGGGTGTTTTGTGCGGAGCTTATTATGGCTCACAGGCCATTCCAAAACGTTGGGTTGAAAAATTAGAGTACCGTGCTGAAATCCAACAGCTTGTTTTCGGTTTTTTTAGACATTCATAAACTGTCATGAGTAGAATCTACTCATGGCTTATACAACTTTAGAATTACTCGGCACCATCTTTTTTGCGATCGCAGTCGTCCACACTTTTATGGTGGGGAAAATCTTGCACTGGTCCCATCAGTTTCCTAAAAACTCCATGATCGCAGGTTTCTTGCATCTCTTAGGGGAAATCGAAGCGGTTTTTGCAATTTGGGCCAGCTTATTCATGGTTTGTTATATCGCCATGGAGGGATGGACTCCCGCAATTACTTATCAAAACTCCCTTGATTTTACGGAACCGTTCTTCATTTTTGCAATTATGGTGATTTGTTCCACTCGTCCCATTATCACGGTGGCTCGTCAGTCTATCTTAGCGATCAGCAGTGGCGTCCAAAAAGTTTTTAAAACTCCCGCGGTGACAACAGATCTTGCTGTGGTTTTGATTTTAGGTCCGTTGTCTGGAAGTTTTATCACCGAGCCAGCTGCGATGACTGTCACCGCCTTCATGTTGAATGCAATGTTGCAGAAAGAAACGAACAAATTAATTTATGCATTAATCGCAGTTCTTTTCGTGAATGTTTCTATCGGGGGTGCACTGACTCCCTTTGCGGCCCCTCCAATCTTGATGGTTGCCTCTAAATGGGGATGGGATTTTGCTTTTGTTGCGACCCATTTGGGTTGGAAAGCGGCGATTGCAGTCATCATTAATGCCATCGGTTTGATTTTGATTTTCCGAAAAGATCTGCAAAAAGGCTGCATCACTTTAAGAGAAGTCGAAACCAGAATGTCAGGAGCCCAGGCGGCAATTCCTTGGCAGGTAATTTTAATTCATTTGTTGTTCTTAGCGGGAATCGTAGTTACCGGCCATCACCGCAATGCTTTCCTAGGTATTTTCCTTTTATTCCTCGGTGTTGCTTCAGTGACAATTCGTTATCAGGATTCTTTGCGTTTGAAGGAAAGCCTTTTGGTTTCATTGTTTTTGGGTGGGATCATCCAGTTCGGTGCTTTCCAAAAATGGTGGTTGGCACCGTTGCTAAGTAAAATGAATGACGCTGTTTTATTTAAGGGCGCCACTCTTTTGACCGCGATCACTGACAATGCAGCACTGACGTACTTGGGTTCACAAGTTGATTTATCCGACTCTAGCAAATATGCCCTGGTGGCGGGAGCCTTGGCCGGGGGCGGTTTAACGATTATCGCTAACGCTCCGAACGCAGCGGGATACTCGGTTCTAAGTCACAAATTCCCCGGCGGAATCAAGCCGTTGAACTTGTTGATTGCAGCCCTCGCACCAACAGCCATAGCCATCATCTGCTTGTGGCTCCTCTAAAAGGTGGCGGCCGTTTTTTTGATATACAGCGCGTATCTAAAAACCGGCAATCACCTTTTGGGCAAAAAAAAAGGGAACCCGAAGGTTCCCTTTTTAGCTTTGAACTTAAAAAGTTCGAAGCGCTCAAACTAGTGAGCAGCTTCTTCTTTTTTAACTTCTTCTTTAGCAGCTTTTTTGCCGTGTTTTTTTGCAGCTTTTTTCTCAGCTTTAGCTTCAGTTTTTGCAGCTGGAGCAGCTTCAGTAGCAGCAGCTGGAGCTGCAGTAGTTGTAGTAGCAGCAGGAGCAGCTTCGTTAGCTTGAGCAACAACACCAGCGAAAACAACAGACAATACTAGAGATACCAATTTCATAAAACCTCCAAATGGTTTATTTAAGTTTTCCTTTATCGGAAACAGGATCAGCGTAGCAAACGAAGTTAAAACTCCGATTAAAAGCATATTAAATGTTTTTAATTTCAAACGAAAATATCGCACCGTTCCCTGAGCGATTGCCTGCGCTGAGTTTTGCTTCGTGAAGATTCGCAATCTTCTGAGCGATAGCTAGACCAAGGCCGAAGCCCTTCACGCGGTTTTCAACAGAAGAGCCGCGAGAAAATCTTTCGAAGATATACGGAAGCTTCTCTTCCGGAATGCCTGGACCATTATCTTCCACGAGCAACAGACTGGTTTCATCTTTCCACACCAAGGTGATTGTCACTGTTTCACTGTTTGGAGAGTACTTGATGGCATTTTCGATGACGTTGAAAACTAGATTCTCTAATAGATCTTTATCGCCACGCACAGATTTGCGATCTGCTTTTGATTCGTTGTTGATGTTGAATTTAAGCTTAATGCCCTTTGAACTTGCAAGCTTCTCGCAACGGGTGAGGGCTTCAAAAACCAACTCTTCTAAAGAGATTTCTTGCAAATTCAAGGCGCCAAGCCCTGCATCCGCTCGCGCTAGCAGCAGCATTTCTTGGACAATGTTGACCAGGTTGTCGACCTCTTGCAAAGCACTCTTCGTGTATTGATCAACGTCGATCTTATCTTGCTTTTTCAAAAGCTCCATTTCTTGGCGCATGATCGTAAGAGGCGTCAAAAGTTGGTGAGAAGCATCAGCCACAAACCGTTCCTGAGATTGAAAGGCCTGTTCGATACGATCCAGCATTTCATTTAAAGTCATGGCCAATTTTTTAATTTCATCATCAGCGGGAGGAATCGGAACGCGACTGGAAAGTTCGCTCACTTTGATTTTTTTAGCGATGTCGATCATGTGATTTACGGGTGCCAGGGCTCGTGCTGATAAAAACAATCCCCCCAGCATAGCGATCAATAATACCACCGGAATGCCGATTTCTAGCAGCGTCAAACGTTTTGAAATCTGTGTCTCAAGCAACGTCATTGGCACTGCGATCTGCAACAGGAGTTGAGGTTTCGCCGCATTATCCAAAGGAAAAGAAATCAGACGATAGGAATCGGCCTCGGCAGAGGGGATATTGTGAATATGCTCGATCGTTCGATAGGTCGCTTCTTCACCAGCCCAGATTCGATCAAAATCTTTTTTATAGGGTGGGTTGAACTCGCCGAAATTTCCTACACGGGCAAGGACTGCACCGGAACTGTGGCGAACTTGAATCAAAGCTGTTCCTAAGGGAAACGGCAAAATTTTACCGTGATCCAAGCGCAGGGGAGGAAAGTTTAAGTCACCCTTAACACCGATCTCCACTCCTTCGGAAACGTCGACAGAATAATTGAAAAGGGCATCGTCGAAATCTTGCTGAAGGTTGTCGATGGACATCTTAAAGATGAACATATTGAACAAGATCGTCGTGGCGCCAAAGAACACCACAAAGAATAACGACAGGCGAACACGAATGCTTAGTTTTCCGAAAAAACTACGGAGACTCTTTAAGAACATAGCCAGTCCCTACCACAGTGTGAATGAGTCTTTTGTTGAAGGGTGCATCGATCTTTTTACGCAAAAGATTGATGTACACATCGATCACATTCGATTCGGAATCAAAGTGAATATCCCAGACATGTTCAGCGATAGAAACGCGGCCCAACGGACGCTCAGGATTGCGCATGAAGTATTCAAGAAGCGCAAATTCCTTAGTTGTCAGTGAAATGTCTTGGCCAGATCTGCGCACTTTCCGTTGCAAAAGATCCAACTCAAGATCGGCATATTTTAAAACATTGGTGATCGCAGCCCCGCCGGTATTGCTGGCTTTGCGACGTAGCAGGGCACGAACGCGTGCGTGAAGTTCATCAAAGGAGTAGGGCTTTGTCAGATAATCATCTGCACCCGCATCCAAACCATTTACTTTATCTTTGGTCGTTGAAAGCGCCGTCACCATCAAGATGGGGCCAGCATAACCGTCACGGCGCAGATGTCTTGCTGTATCGATGCCGTTTTGATCCGGCAGCATCACGTCTAAGATCACAAGGTCGTAATCGCCTTGAGCCATGTAAGATTCTGCCGCCGTACCGCTTTCTGCGATATCAACTGCATAACCGACTTCATTTAGGCCCTTCTTTAAGAAGTTTGCCATCTTTGCTTGATCTTCAACGACAAGTATCCGCATGAGGGAAAAGTTCTCACTTCACCCTCGTGATGGCAAGGGGACGGGTGCCAATGGTAATGCTACAAGTCAGGAATCTCCCCAGGATCCCATTGGCTTTTCTTTTGATATCCAGATCTGGCTGCTTTATCGACGCTTTCAATTCTTTTTTCAGAGTCCGCTTTCACCGATACCTGTGGGCCACCAGGTTTTTCCGATTCCTGCAACGTCTTGAGGACTGTTGCATAAGATTTAATTTTGCGAGGCAAAGTGTAAGCTCCGCGAGCGGTATCGGATTCAAAGAAAACTTCTACCTCGTCAGAAATATCACGAACGACACGCACTTTGGCGGTGAAGGATTCGCTCTTTTCTTCGGTGGTTTCGGCTTCATAGATATTGGTCGATCTCTTTTGAATCTTGCTTTGTGCATGAGCAGGATCGACCATCAAAAAGACTAATATCAGGCTAAACATAGATGTGAGTTCCTTTTTTTATATTCTGCCCCGACAAGTCCTTTGGAGGCAATCAGACACGAGGTCTTTCTCAGGTTGGGACGGGGGCTTGACAGCACCGGTTCAAGAAATCCTGAGGGGCCCCAAATGCGTGTAATTCATAAGAAAAGCTTGCTGAATTGCGCAACGCAGAGCACACTTTTGTAGTGGGTGTTTACATCAGGAAAACACCCCTTCACCTTTGAAAAATTGGAGCTTCCATCTGATGGTTCATGTGCTGTTCGTAGATGACGAACCCACACTCCTGAATTTATTTAAACAGGAGATGACGCAGAATAATTCTGTGCTGAACTTCCATTTTCATCGTGCGACGAATGCTCAAGAATGCATCACCCAGCTTCAAGATTTAGGAAATTTACCCGTGGTTTTGGTGATCTCCAAGGTCACGGGTCCCGACATGGATGAGTTGGCCCTTTTAAAGATCGTACAGCGAAAATTCCCTCGAGTCAGAATCTATATCTGCACCGAGATGAGTGCTCCTTATACCCGCAAAGGGAACGAAGAGCACGGATCACTTCGTTTTATAGCCAAACCACTAAATTTCAAAACTCTCTACGGCGCCATCTCCGAAGACTTATTGCCCCCATTGTAGGCGCGCCTCTAGGTCCAACTTTACGTTCGTGAAAGAACGCGTGTGTCTGCGCGCATTATCTATTTGAAAATTCAATAAATCGTCGCAAGATATGGGGTCTGTGAATTGATAAACAACCTTGAATGGGGAGATTGAATGAATAAGTTAGTACTTGGAGGCGTTGTTGTTGCACTGGCTGCTACTACTGCCTGCACTAAGAAAGTGAAGTTGGATTCCGACATCAAAAAAGCGTCATACGCTATCGGCCAACAAATCGGCGGTAACTTGAAACAACAAAACATCGACTTCGATGCTGACGCTTTGGCGCAAGCTTTGAAAGATGCATCTGCTGGCAAAAACGAAATGACTAAAGAAGACATGCAAGCAGCAATGATGAAACTTCAAGAAATGGCTATGAAGAAACAACAAGAAGCTGCAGAAACTAACTCTAAAGCAGGTAAAGACTTCCTTGAGAAAAATAAATCTGCTGCGAATGTAAAAACAACGGCTTCTGGTCTTCAATACATCATTGAAAAAGAAGGCACTGGCGCTCAACCTAAAAAAGAAGACGTAGTTAAAGTTCACTACAAAGGGACTTTGACGAATGGCGAACAATTCGACTCTTCTTACGAGCGTGGTCAACCTGCTGAATTCCCAGTTGGTGGCGTTATCCCAGGTTGGACAGAAGCTCTTCAACTAATGAAAGTTGGCTCTAAAGCTAAACTTTTCATCCCACCAGAACTTGCTTACGGTCCGTCGGGTCGCCCAGGTATCCCACCAAATTCAGTTCTAGTATTCGAAGTAGAATTGATGGATATCGTAAAAGCTGAAAAACCCGCTGCAAAAGCTAAAAAATAGTTAAAGATGTTTGATCTGACTATTGACCCTTATCTTCATTTCGATCGCCTTCTAAAGGAGGCGATTGAAAAGCAAATCCCAGAAGCCAACGCGATGTCGGTGGCGACTGTGGATGATAGGGGCATTCCCTCTGTGAGAGTTGTCTATATGAAAGACAGAACTCCAGAGGGTTTTGTTTTTTATGGCAACTATCACAGCCATAAGGGACTGGATTTGGAAGAAAATCCAAACGTCTGTTTGAATTTTTATTGGCCCGCAATCTGGCAACAGGTTCGCGTGACAGGAATGGCTGTTAAAGTTCGCCCGGAAGAAAGTGATGCCTACTGGAAAACTCGCGCAAGATTAAGCCAAATCGGTGGCTGGGCTTCGAACCAAAGTGAACAAATCCCTGACTACGATTATCTAGCTCGTCGTGTGCAAGAATACGAAAAACAATTCGAAGGCCAAGAAATTCCTCGTCCACCACATTGGGGCGGGTGGCTTGTGATTCCCACTGAAATCGAATTCTGGTTCGGTTTGACCGGTCGCTTGCACGAACGCTATATCTATCAAAGAACTGAAGAAGGTACGTGGAAGACCTTCATGCGTTCCCCTTAAGTACTCCCTCTAAGTTTCTCTTTTCGAGACGCCATCTTGACAAAACCGCAATCGGCTAGACAGACGAACTTTCTCTAAGTGAGGCAGTACTGTCGCAAGGGTGATGATTCTGAATCTGAAGAAAATTTGATGATCACTCAATATTCTGCCGACGATGAAAAAGAAGGCGATGAAGAAGCTGAGGTTGAAGCAAATCCAGACAACAAAACTGTGGAAGTCGCATCTGGTGATGAGGCAGCTCCTGCAGAGGGCGAAGAAGTGGCAGAGGGCGGTGACAAAGCCGTGGCTTTCTCTAGCCCTATCTTGATGAAACGTTTTGAGCGCGCTCGTGATTTGATGATCATTGGTGAAAATGAGTGGGCGCGTTGGGATCTTTATGACATCGAAAGAAAAACTAAGAACCGCGATTACTTAAAAACCTTGATGTCGGAGTATTCTACAGCGGGTCATTTCAATCGCTCTTCTTATATTGCGCAAGTGACGTTCGGTACCGTTCGTGCTTCGCAAGGAACTGAGGGCGGCCGTGCAATGTGGGAACTTGCTTACCCACGTGCTTATTCTGATTCTGTTGATAAATACACAAAGCAGTTCACGGTTCCAACCGAACTGGTTTGGGGCATTATGAGAGCAGAAAGCTCTTACCGTCGCGATGCGATTTCACCGGTAGGTGCCTTGGGGCTCATGCAGGTGATGCCATTTACTGGATACAAAGTGGCAACTCTGGTTGGGGACAAAGAATTCAAACCTCCTCAATTGCTTGAGCCGGATACGGCCGTGAAAATTGGTTCTCGTTACTTAAAACGTTTGATGGATAGATTTGATAACACCATTCCCTTGGTGGCGGCCGGTTACAATGCGGGTCCACACCGTGTGAAAAACTGGTTGGTGTCTTTCGGTACTTTGGAAACGGATGAGTTCATTGAACACATCCCATTCCTTGAAACACGCAACTATGTAAAACGTGTAGTATCAAATGCATATGTTTATTCAAAATTGTACGGCAACAAAAAGGATCTTTTCCCTTATCTGTCAGAAGCAGTGCCTGTTAAGGTCAATGCGGAGCTGGTAGGTAAGGAAAATTGGGACGACATCTAACGCACGATCGACGCCCAACCGCTGAGTTGCTCGCGCGTAAATGAATTTTTAGGAATTGGCAGCATTGAGTAACAACTGGGTACGTTTTCTTATTAAAAAGTCTTTCGAGATCTTTGCGTCACTGGCGGTGCTAGTGGCGCTTAGTTTTTTATTGCTCAAAGCTTTACCTGGTGGACCCTTTGATGATGAAGCTGCTCTTCACCCAACAGTGAAGGCGACGCTGTCCGAACAGTGGGGTCTGCAACAATCCACACTGACTCAATCATTTAAATATCTTACTTCTTTATTGCATGGTGATTTAGGTGTGTCGATGGCGCATCCTGATCAGCAGGTGTCTTCGATCATCGCCAAAGGCTTTGGCAATACTTTAAGTTTGAATCTGGCGACCTTGGTGTTAGTGATCTTGGCAGCATTTGCATTGTCTTTACTTTCTCAACGTTACCGTGACAGTTGGTTTGAAAAGGGAGTGGATCAATTAATGATTACATTCATTTCCTTGCCAAGTCTGTTCTGGGGACCTTTGTTGATCTACCTTTTTGGTTTTTATTTGGACCTTCTGCCGACGGCCTTTTTATCCGAGCCACGCAATTACATTTTACCTATTCTGACTTTAGGAGTTCGCCCATTAGCATCTCTAGTGCGCATTCTGAAAACCTCTTTAAAACAGAACTACGATATGGACTATGTGCGCACGGCAAAATCTAAAGGTGTTGAAGAATGGGATATTATCGTCCGTCACGTTCTTCGTAATTCTTTGATTCCATTTTTAAGTTATCTGGGACCCTTGTTGGTCGGGATGCTGTCGGGCTCATTTTTGGTTGAAATGCTTTTTGCTATTCCTGGCTTAGGCGGGCAATTCATTATGGCCTTGTCTGATCGCGATTACACTTTGATTGTCGGTTTAACATTGTTTTATGGTTCAATGCTAATTTTGGTAAACTCTTTCATCGATGTTTTGATGAGAGCCGCTGATCCAAGAATGAGGGACGAGGCATGAAGCGCCCTCTCGTAATTCTTGCAGCCCTATATCTCAGTTTCTTAGTGGTCGGGGTGATCCTGGCTCCGGTCTTTTTTTCACAAGGCTTTGAGCAAAATATTGATCAAATTCTTCAAGCCCCTTCATCGCTGCACTGGTTTGGTACCGATTCTTTAGGACGAGATTTATTTGCGCGTGTCTTGTTGGGGGCCCGCGTTTCCCTGACTGTGGGCGTGGTCTGCGCGATTTTAACTTTCCTGATTGGTTTCGTTTATGGCGCTGTGGCCGGGTGGTTTGAAGGCTTTGTAGATCGCATAATGATGCGTTTTTGCGATATACTGATGGCTATCCCCAGTTTTATCTTGGTTGCAGTGATTTGCTTAAGCGTTCAGCTGATTTTACCTATTCAAGATCCGCAGTGGGCCGCAATCGTGGGCTTGTGTGTGGGGATTTCGGCCACTCATTGGATTAATATGGCTCGTGTGACCCGAGGGATGGTTATTGAAACTAAGCGTAAGCCGTTTGTGGATGCAGCGATTGCTTTAGGTGGAAACAGTGCGCACATCGTTCTTCGTCATATCTTGCCCAATATCGGAAGCACCTTGTTGGTCTTAGTTGCTGTGCAAATACCGACAAACATTCTTTATGAAAGTTTCATGAGCTTTATCGGAATCGGTGTTCATCCACCTTATACAAGTTGGGGAATCTTAGTCAGTGAAGGGTGGAAAACGCTTTCAAGTTTTCCTCATCTAATCCTATTTCCTAGCCTGATCTTGTTCTTAACCGTGTGGAGTTTCCACATCCTGCTCGACGAAATTCGCGATTGATAAAAGTCTTTAGGTTGCTTCTTTTAATACAAGGGCAAATCATAACTAACTGACTCAAGGGTCAGGATGGAATTTTCTAAAATCTCTCCAGTCAGATAATTAATATTTCTTATATAAAGCCCATAAGCTGTTGGTTGGAATTCAAAAAACTCATGCTGAGAGGTTATTTCGTAGTTATTTGTGCCTTTTTTCAAATGAATAATTTCGCTTCCCGATGCTTGCGTATCAAACTCCATTTTTCCATCCTGCACACTGACCGTATCAATTGCGATAGTCAGGTCCTTGGCTGGAGCGGTTATTTTTAGTTTTATTTTGCGTTGACCAAGAACATTCGCCTTCGCAGGGTTGCTCCACATCGGATTAATGATGCCTTTTTCAGAATGAAGAGGCTGATCTAAAGTGACCACCACACGGCCAACCTTCCAAATCGTGTTCACATCATCACTGCAGTTCTTAACGAAAAGTCCTTGGTTGTCAGTGGAGACTAAGCAGGCAGATTTACTTTTAAAAAACGTGGAAACGCTTTTAGAAATCTCAGAAGCGGATGCTTTTCCTTCTGTATGCATATTCGTCAACATGGAAAGGGATATGAAGCCACTGTGCCCATATCCATGAGTTACAAAATAATGATTTTTCAAGCCCTGCATATGTTTTGCTAAATTGATGACATCGCGACTGTCTTGGTCGTCACGAAAACCATAACTGTAAATCATCGTCGCTTTGGTCTTCTTCAGCGCGGCTAAGAAATCTTCTGATTTTTTAGCCAACTGTTTCTGGGTCAAAGAGCGCAAATGGACGCCGAATGTTCGCCGAGCATTTTCTAAAAGTTCATCATAGTTTTTTGATGTCCGAGCTAGCTTATCGATCGCTGCGGGACGAGTATTGCCATCCCAATTAAGCCCGGTTGTGTATTTCATCGCAAGGACACCGTTACCATGAGCCGATAAACTGTCTGCACTGGGATTCCAGGGAGCACTGGTCGGTAATGCCGCTTGAAGAGCGGGGTGATTTGTTGTTGCAGCCGCAAGAGCTAAAAAGCCGTCGTAAGAAACTCCCGCAGCATAGATATCACCGTTAAACCACTTTTGCTGGGTGATCCAATTCATTGTGGCGTTGGCGTCTTTCGCTTCTTGTTTCCAATTCAACCACTCAAAATCACCCGGAGCATTTGATGTCCCGCGAGCTGGTTGCAGAACGACTGCTATCCCGTTTTTCACCGCTGCAAGATAGTTTGTAAAGCTGATGCCTTTTGAAAAGTAGGGGGAGCGGACAAGTAGGGCTGGAACTGTGGTTGCCTTTTTTAAACTAGGCTTAAACACTAACGTGGGAATTTGAATTCCGTCCGACATGGTAACTGCGGCCTGGGCAATACTGTAATCAAAACTGATTTCAGCGAAAGCAATATCGGCTACGTTCCTGTCTCGATTTATCAGAATAATGGCGTTCTTCTGACCATGGCGGTAAATAGTCATCACTCCGTTATTTAAAACCAGTTCCGGATTTCCAAGGCAGAACTCCTGCAGCCAATCAGCGGGATAGTTTATCAACTCTTTTTGGATCATCTCGAACTCTGCTTCGCCCAGGAGCTTCGAGCGCTTAGGATACTGATCGCAGATTTTTTCCACCGGAGTTGATGGATAAGCCATTGCCGAAAGACTGCCTAAAGCGGTCAGGGCAAGAAGCAATAGGCTTGAAACGCGAATTTTGAAGTTCATGGATAGAAACTACTGCAAGTCATGCCACTGTCTCATAGCGAGACAAAGTGAGTTTAGATCTTACACGAGTGAAAGAGGCTGCCCAATGACTTCGCACCTACCAACAAAAAAAGTCAGTATTTCATAAAAAAAAGACCTCTTTGGAGGAGGTCTTTTCAAGGGATGAAACTTAGAATTTATAAGTCAGATCTAAATAGTGGCCAAAACCTGAGGTCTCACCTGCAATACCGCCGGACTTAAAGAGTGCCATATTCTGGTAGTACTTTAAACCATAACCCACAGCGTACTGCTTTGAATGCCAGTAAAAACCATTGAACCATTCCAGGGACCAAGACGTACGATCTACATCGTCAGCGATTTTATCAGCTCCGAATTTATAATCCAAATAACCCTGCCAAGTGATGAAGGATTGATTTTGGAATTCAACAAAAGGCTTAAACCAGTTTGTGGAAAGGATATATCCATTCCAAGAACCTTCATCGTTTGCACCATAATTTTCGCGCACATGACGAGCCATTAGGTTTGCACCCAATTTGCCAAGCCATGGAACTTGAATATCAGAGCCAAGACCGATGTATTCTTCGAACAACGCGCGATCACCAACATTGAACAAAGTTGCGATATAAAGCTCTTGTACAGGACCCAATGAAAGATCCGAACGAGTCATATAATCCAATGAAAAACGCGGAGAGAATTTAAAGAAGAAGTTATCGTCTTGAGCATTCGGATTCGAAGTGTCTCCGTGGCGATCGCTGTTGGGTGAATTGAAAATATCAAAGATATCCAAATAACCATACAGATCTATAATCCCTGAGCGACCCCCAAATTCCATTTCAAAATAGGTGTCCTGTTGATTCTGAAATGGAATCTTGTTGTCGATGGACTGCATAAGGTTGAATTGGAACCATCTGAAATCACCCTTATGAATGTCTCCATCAGTGACTTTCGCGGCAAATGCGGACGTCATAGGGGATAGCAAAATGATTGCGACAATCGCGATCAGAAGTCTTTGAATCATTATTCCTCACTTGTTTTATTGCGAGCTCAGTAAAGTTCTTGAGGTCACCGAGGTCAAGAGCTCCGCAGTGCTTCCGCATTAATGTTTGTGAGTAGAAATATACGCCGTAGAGAAAAAGAAAAAGGCTCTCCGAAGAGAGCCTTTATGCGGTGAGATATTAAATAGGATCTGGAACCTAAACGTTGAAACGGAAGAATAAGACGTCGCCATCTTTAACTACGTACTCTTTACCTTCAACACGGTATTTACCAGCGTCTTTGACGGCTTGTTCGGATTTGTAAGTGAACAAATCTTCGCAGTGGTACGTTTCAGCACGAATGAAACCTTTTTCAAAGTCCGTGTGGATCACGCCAGCTGCCTGTGGAGCTTTTGTGTTTGCACGGATCGTCCAAGCACGAACTTCTTTTTCACCGGCAGTGAAGTAAGTTTGTAGACCCAAAAGCGTGTAAGCTTCACGGATCAAACGGTTCAAACCCGGCTCTTCAGCACCCAATGCTGCCAAGAAGTCTGCACGATCTTCAGGTGGCAACAATGCGATCTCTGCTTCCATCGCAGAACAGATCATGATCGTTTTATTATTCTCTTCAGCTGCGCGAGCAATAACCGCTTTTGTCCAGTCATTGCCACCCGCTGCGAAATCAGAGTCTGAAACGTTCATTGCGTAAAGAACTGGCTTAGCAGTTAGCAAATGCATTTCGCGCAACAACGGTGCTTCCATGTCATCTAAAGTTACAGAGCGTGCAGGCAAACCTTTGCCCAAGGCTTCTTGAACTTTCTTAGCGACCTCAACTTCCATTTTCAATTTCTTGTCGGTGGAATTCTTGGCTTGTTTTTCGATACGTTGAAGACGTTTTTCAACTGAATCCAAATCGGCCAACAACAACTCCGTGTTGATGATTTCGATGTCACGGATGGGGTCTACAGAACCCGCAACGTGTACGATATTTGGATCATCAAAACAACGAACCACATGAACGATAGCATCTGTTTGGCGGATGTGTGAAAGGAACTGGTTTCCTAGACCTTCACCTTGAGAAGCGCCTTTGACGATACCTGCGATGTCCACGAATTCCATAGTAGTTGGAATGACTTTTTGTGGCTTGATGAAGGACGTGATTTTATCCATGCGAGGATCTGGAACTGTTACCACACCCACGTTCGGATCGATTGTACAGAAAGGGTAGTTGGCAGCCTCAGCCTTAGCTGAAGTCAACGCATTGAAAAGCGTACTTTTACCAACATTCGGAAGACCGACGATACCGACTTGTAATGCCATAGTAACTCCTAAGAAAAGAACTCATTGCAAAATCTCATTCGCTTCGTTGCTTCGTCGTCGCTGTACGAGTCGTACAGCTTCCTCCTCGCGCCTTGAGATTGAGGTTTTGCAATGAGTTCTAATATAACACGGGGAAATGTAGCTTACCCGTTGAATTTTGTCGAAGCTTTTTGAATACCATCTAGAATGATGCTCTCAATAGCGTCGATACCTTTGTTTAGGAAATCCGGCATTTTGTCGAACTCCTCTTTCGTAAATTTACCCAAGACATAGTCAGCTACGGGATAATTTGGGTTTTCTGGCCGGCCAACGCCCAATTTAAGACGGGCATAATCCTGAGAGCCCAATAATTGCGAGATACTTTTGATTCCGTTGTGGCCACCGTGACCGCGATTTTTATGAATCTTCATTTGATTAAATGGTTGGTCGATATCGTCATGAATCACGATCAGGTGCTCTTGAGGGATTTTATAGTAGCCCATCAAAGGCTGCACTGACTCTCCAGACAGATTCATGTATGTTTGCGGTTTACAGAAATAAAGCGTGTGACCTTGCCAAGTTGCTTGCGCCACTTCGGCTTTGAATTGGTTCTTAATGGATGGATTGCCCAACCCCTGCATGAAGTAGTCGACAGCCATGAAACCAATATTGTGACGAGTAAGCTTGTACTCTCCACCAGGATTTCCTAAGCCGACGATAAGCCATGAAGACATAAATAACCTCGATCAAATTCAAAAAAAAAGGCAGCTCGATAAGAGCCGCCTTTTTGGAACTGCAACAGTTGTCTGAACTCCGACGTCGTCGGAGTAATGTAAACTATTTTTTCGCAGCTGGTTTTGCAGCAGCTGGAGCAGCTTTCGCGCCTGCAGCAGGAGCAGCAGCGGCAGCTGGAGCAGCAGCAACTGGAGCTGCAACAACTTCTTCTTCTTGAGCAGAAACAACTGCGATAGTTGTGTCGCCAGAAGAGATCAATTTAGCAGAGCCAGTGATTTTCACGTCAGATGCGTGAAGAGCGTCGCCTACTGCCAAGTTAGAGATGTCAGCAGTGAAGAATTCTGGGATCTCAGTTGGAAGAACTTCGATCTCGATTTGACGGTTAACTACGTTCAACATACCGCCTTCAGACAAACCAACTGGTTTACCTTCAAGACGTACTTCAACGTTAACGCGAACTGCTTTTTTAAGATCAAGAGCGTAGAAATCAACGTGTTGTGGACGACGAGAAACTGGGTGAACGTCAACTTTTTTAACAAGTACAACGATACCGTTAGCAGATTTTTCGCCAGATTTAAGATTGAAAAGAGCATTTTCGTAAGCACGAGTGTTGTACTTAACAACGTCTTTTTCAGAAACTGTTACGTTTACTGGAGAGATAGCACCGTAGATAACTGCAGGAACTTGGCGGTTAACGCGCAATTCGCGGCTGTTACCTTTACCAGTTTGACGAGCTTCAACGTTTAGTTCGATTCTGTTTTTCATTTTGTCTTCCTTCTAGTCCGATAGAGGATTGGTTGTTTCAAATTCGGCTATTGCCGAACTAATTAATTAATCAAAAAGGCTGCTGACGGAATCGTTTCCGTGGATACGTTTGATTGCTTCAGCCAAAACTGGAGCGACAGACACCACTTCGATTTTTCCGCAAGTTTTCGCCGCTTCCGATAATGGAATCGTGTCGGTCACCCAAACTTTTTCGATTGGGCTGTCCTTCAAGCGGGCGATGGCAGGGCCTGATAAAACAGGGTGCGTTGCAACAGCGAACACACGTTTTGCCCCATTCTTATAGAGACTGTCAACTGCTTGTGTAAGGGTTCCAGCCGTATCGATCATATCGTCCACGATCACAGCGGTTTTCCCAGTGACATCCCCGATCAGATGAAGCGCTTTGGCCTCGTTCGGACCGGAACGGCGTTTATCGATAATCGCCATGGAGGATTCAATGCGTTTGGCGAAGGCGCGGGTTCTTTCCACCCCTCCGGCGTCGGGACTCACTGCAACAAAGTCAGGGCCGATTCCATGGGATTCGCGCCAAGCTCTTGCCAGGGTTGGAATTGCAAACAAGTGATCCACCGGAATGTTAAAGAAGCCTTGGATTTGGGCTGCATGCAAATCGACGCAAACCACACGAGTGGCGCCCGCTGAAACAATCAAATCTGCCATCAATTTCGCGGAGATAGGGGCGCGCGGGGCGACCTTTCTGTCTTGGCGAGCATACCCGAAATACGGGATTACAGCGGTGATGGAAGCTGCCGAAGCCCGGCGAAGAGCATCTAGCATCACGAAAAGCTCCATATAGCTTTGGTTCACGGGCGGGCATGTGCTTTGGATAACAAAGACATTCTGACCACGAACACTTTCATGAATTTCAACTTGGATCTCGCCATCGGCGAACGTGCTGACCTCGGAAAAACCGAGTTCGATACCGGCAGCCGCAGCTACCTTCTTTGCCAGCTCAGGATTGGAATTAGCGGTAAATACTTTTAGGCCCTTCATAGTACTCAAGTCTCCAGAGTCTTCTGTTTGGTGCGTTTGAAGGAAGCTAGCAAACCCCTCTGGCAGAGTAAAGTTTGGAAAGTTTTTTATCTTGAAAAGCGCAACAAATAAGCAGTTTTAGGACGTTTTGGCCGCACCGAATAACGGTTTTACGAATCAGGGGCCTCCTCACATTTGCGGGGAAGCTCTAGCCTTTTCTCTGAAGGCGAAGGTCTACATTTTTGCGTGAACACAAAAGTTTCTCGGAGATTTGTTAAGGACCGGTAAAAATAAGTCGTAGAGAACACAAGAAACCTTGAATGCCTTAAAGGAAACTTGAATGAAAAGTTTTTTGATCACTAGTTTTGTCTGCTTCACGATGACGAGTTTCTTGGTTTCGTGTTCATCGGGTGGCAGTGGAGATGCGGGGAATGTAGCTGCTTTACCGGAAGACACGTCTCAGTCGCCGGCACCCACGCCGAGTCCAACAGCTACCGCAAGCCCCTCTCCCACGGCAAGCCCGGCTCCGACTGCGGAGCCATCTCCTGCGCCCACTGTTTCTCCTGCGCCGACTGTCTCTCCCTCTCCGACAGCGGAGCCATCACCAGCTCCGACAGTAACGCCATCACCGGAGCCGACGGTAACGGCAACTCCGACTGTAAGCCCGTCGCCCACAGTAACTCCGTCGCCTACAGCTATGCCTTCACCGGAGCCGACGGTGAGTCCTAGTCCTTCTCCAACTGTTACGCCCTTACCAGAGCCCACGGTTACACCTTCTCCAACGGTGACGCCTTCGCCGTCACCGACACCGAGTCCTTCGCCATCTCCGACACCGGTGGTGGGATGCCCGGCAAATTTTGAGTTGGTGGGTGCAAATGCTTCCCTAGGAACATCGGCATTCTGTATCGCTAAGTTTGAGATGAAACAAAGTTCTGGCTCGGCAGTTTCGACGGCTTCCGGTAAGCCTTGGCTTGCGAACAAATCAACGGCGGCGGCGGCTTGTACAGCTTTGGGTATTACGTATCGTTTGCCAACAAACGCTGAATGGAATGCGGCAGCACTTGAAATTTACAATCGTGGCGAGAACTGGTCGGGCGGTGAAAAACTTGCGGGCCACTTGTATACGGGATACTACTCGGGCTGGAGTGAGCCGATTGCGATTTCAAACACTGCGAATCCTTATGATGGCATGAAAGGTAAGGGCGAAGAGCGTCGTACTTTTGTGCTCGCAAGTGGTGCGGTGATTTGGGACTTTGGCGGAAATGCTTGGGAGTGGGTGAGTGATACTATTTACGGAAATTCCTATTCTCCAGATTTGTCTTCGCCTTATGGTCGCAATTATCACAACAACACTTGGGATGTGAAGCCCGGATCAAAGGCGATGCTTGATTTCACAGGCATGGCAGACGTCCCTAAGCGCGATGTTTACATGGGGAACTTATTCGGCGGAAGCTCTGGTAAGGTTATTCGTGGAGGCGCTAACTGCGTGAACTCGAAAGGGACAGTCGGAATATTCACGGCCAATATCGGTGATATAACAGCTAATGAACTGCAGTCTCCGGCATCGTGGGGAATTAGTATTATGAATGTAGGCTTTCGCTGTGTAGCGACGCCCGGTCAATATTAGATTTAAATTTTGCGCGTATTGGAAAGCACGTTTTAGCTTGGACGTATCGAAAAAAAATATCGCAACGTTTCATTTAAGCCGATCGAGCAGATCGGCTTTTTTCATTCTCAAAGACAGTATTAGATATTGCCCGTTTGCTTTAATTTTTCTAGGAATTGTTTCACTGCTTGCGAGCGGTGAGAGTGCTGAGCTTTAAAACCATTGCCAAGCTCTGCCAATGTTTGCGTTTGTCCTTCTGGGATGAACACAGGGTCATAACCAAAACCATGAAGACCTGCGGGTTTGCTAGCGATCGTACCTTTCAGTTCACCTGTGAAAACCCATTCTTCGCCAGTTGGAGTGTAAACTACAGTTGTGCAAACGAACTTCGCGTTCTTGTTTGCCATCGGCTTTAGCGTCATCATTTTCAGAAGTTTTGCCACATTTTCGCTGTCAGAAGCTTTAGGGCCTGCATAACGAGCAGAATGAATACCGGGAAGATTGTTGAGGCCTTCCACTTCAAGACCAGCGTCCTCTCCCAAAACCCAGACATTGTTTTTTACGGCCCGCAAAGTTTTAGATTTGATGCGGGCGTTGTCTAGAAATGTTTTGCCATCTTCTGGGCGAGGAGTGAAGGATGCGATTTCCCCTTGATGGTGAAGTTGCAAATCAACCACTTCATTTAAAAGAATACGGAATTCAGTCAATTTACCTTTATTGCCAGTTGCAATCCAAAGTTCCATTTTTAAAGCTCCTTAAAATTAAACGCCCGCCAAACGGTATGTTTCGCCGATGATCGCAGCCTGGTGAATGAACAACTCGCGGCAACCTTTTTCAGCGACATCCATCATCTTGTTCAATTGCTGACGGTTGAAGGGCATGTGTTCTGCTGTGCCTTGAACTTCGATGAACGTGCCTTTGTCAGTCATAACAAAGTTCATGTCAGTTCCGATGGCGCTGTCTTCGTCATAGTTCAAATCCAATAGGATATTGTCATTGTGAAGTCCTACGCTGATCGCAGAAACGTAATTGATCAAGGGATTAGCTTTGATTTCAGAAACGGCAGCAAGCTTTTTAAGAGCAAGGGCCAATGCCACGTAACCACCTGTTACAGAAGCAGTGCGTGTCCCACCATCTGCATTTAAAACATCGCAGTCGATCGTGATTTGTTTTTCGCCCAAAAGTTTCAAGTCAACAGCAGCACGAAGAGAGCGACCAATCAAGCGAGAGATTTCTTGGGTCCGACCGCTGTTTGCTGCTTTGTCGCGTTTAATACGTGTGTGAGTAGAACGCGGAAGCATACCGTATTCTGCAGTCACCCAGCCCGCACCGGTGCCTGACAACCATTGGGGAGCTTTCGGTTCGTAGGAAGCTGTGCACAGAACTTTCGTTTTACCGAATTCCACCAAAGCAGAACCTTCAGCGTACTCAGCCACGTTTGGAGTAATTTTGATATTTCTTAATTGATCAAACAGACGGCCATCGCTGCGCATGGAAAAGCTCCTAAATTGAGGGGATAAAAGAGCCCCTAATTTAAGTTCTTAGCTGACGAATTGTCCATCTTTTCTTTGTATGAGACGAGGGCGTTATAGATTTTTTGAGCTAAATCTTTTTGATAATCCTTCTGTTGCAGGCGTTTGGCCTCGCGGGGATTGGAAATGAAGCCAATCTCAATTAATACAGCCGGCATCGACGTCTTCGAAATAACATAAAACGGAGCTTGTTTGATGGTTGCCTGCATGGCGTTTTCGTCGTTTTCCCAAATTGTCGTTAACGCCTTTGTTAAGCGTAATGAGGAAAACATGCGATTCTGGCGACGCATATCTTCAACAATCGCAGCGATGTCTCCCTTTTTTGAAAGCTCGTCGCCTCCAGAAATCGTGTGAATATCGCGGGCATTTAAGATGGCTTGGTTTTCTTGATTCGCCAGATACAAACTGTCTTCATCAACAGGCATATTGTTTTGAAAGAAAAATTCGACACCTTTTGCGCGTTGATCAAGGGCTGCGTTGGCGTGAAGGCTTACGTAAAGATCGGCGTTAGCTTCTTCAGCCATTTTGACTCGCTCGGGGAGGGTGATGGCGCGGTCTTTTTCGCGAGTCATGGTGATCGTAAATTCAGGATGTTCTTTTAAAAGAGTTTGCAGTCTTTGCGCGACGGTAAGGACAAGGTCAGCCTCTCTAATAGAATTGTAAACCGCTCCTTTATCGACACCCCCGTGACCGGGATCAAGTACGATATGGAACGAAGCCAAGGCAGGCGTTACCCAAACCCCTGCGATTAGGGCACATAATATTTGTTTCATTCTGAGAAAGACCATTGCTTTAAGTAGAAATTCTGCCGCTGATTCTGTCGAGTCCAGTCAGAATGAGATTTTTTTGATCCATCATTTGGCCTAGGAGTATAGGCCGACAAAGGGCGCTCTTCGTCCAAAACCTCGACACTGGTAGTGAATCAAGAGCTGTTTAATTAGATCTGAACATAACATTCGGCTGGCACTGCGATTGCTCTAGTACTAAAGCAACCCCCCCTTGCGACCAGGACCCTCCCCCCCCATCCTGGTCGCTTTTTTTTTTCCTAAAATGCATATATCCTAATGCCTGTTGTAAAACAGCTTAAGGAGACATACATGCATTCTAAATCACTGGGTATTCTTCTTGTTGCAGCTTTGATGACGTCAACAGCGACAAGAGCACTGGCACAAGCCGACAGTAAACAAATTGAAGCCGAAGAGGCAATAGCGGATTCTGAAGGCGCTAAGGCAGAGGCTGCCGAAGCGAAACGTCGTGCCGAAGAAGAACGCAAAGCCCGTGATAAGGCTCGTTCAGAAGCACAAACAGCCATCAGCAAAGCACGTGCTGCTGAAGCTGACGCTAAAAGAGATCAAGCAAATGCAGAGCGCGATATCGCTAAATTGAAAGCGGAAGTTGCAGGTCTTGATCGCGATCAAAAGAAAGCAGAAAAAGAGCAAGCGGAAGCTACAGCTCGCAGTAAAGCTGCTTTAGAAAAAACTGAAAAACAAAAGAAAGTTCGCGAAGAAGCGGCAGCTCACAAAGCAGCTGAAGAGAAAAAAGCTTCTGAAATGAACTCTCAGGCTAAAGAACTTGAGAAACAAGCTGAAGCTGCAACAGAAGCTGGTATGAAAGCCACGAAAGAAGCTGATGCTGCTAAACTTGAATCGGCTAAAGCAAATCAAAACTTGGCTAAAACTAAGTTGTTGGTGGAAAAAGCAGTGGCAGAATCAAAAGCTCGCGATGCGAAATCTAAAGGTGATATCGCTCGTGCTCAAGCAGAACAGTCTAAAGCTGAAGCGGAAATCGTTCGTTTGAAAGCTCAACAAGAGCAAGCTAAAGCCATGGTTGAAAAAACTGAAATTGAGCTGAAGCAAGCAAACGAAGAAGCGAAAAAAATCGTTTCTCAATCAGAAGACGAGCGTAAAAAGCTTGAGTCTGTGAAAAAAGACGAAGAAAAAATCAAGCAAACGGCAGCGAAAGCTAAGCAAGAGCTCGAAAAAAATCGTATCAAGTACCGCGAAGAAGAAGCTAAAGCTTCTCAAGAGTTGGCACGCGCAAGAAAATCAATTGAAGACAACGAAGCAGCAGCAAAACAAGCTGAAGCTGAATTGGCTAAATACAAAGCTTCTGCTGAAAAAGCAAAAGCGGATCTTGAGTCTGTGACTTCTCGTATGGAGGAAGCCAAGAGCAAAGCAGAAGACGCAAAAATAAGAGCTGAAACTGCGAAAGCTCAATCTGAAGCTGCAGAGGCTCAGTTGGAAGCGGCAAAAATCAGAGCTAGCACAGAGGGCATTGATTTGAACGCTCCAGCGACTTCAACGGCTCCGGCAAAAAAATCTTCTAAGAAGAAAAAGTAATTAAGTTTAAAGCTTAAAATAAAAAACCCCGGTGATGAACCGGGGTTTTTTATTTTAAGCGGCAATCAGGAGCTAGTTCGTCTGATTGGTCATTTTGCAGCAGTTAGATTTTTTATGTCTTCACAAAAGGGCAACGTGAATGACTGATTTCCGTATTTAAAGTTCACGGGCTGACCCGTCGTCAGGTGGGCCGGGCTAAATTGCAAGGTCGATTGGGTCTTCTTTGGGACTAGTTCGGCTCTGGGGCGTCCGCTTCCATCTAGGTGAATCTCCAAGCCCCACTCTAAGAAATCAAGGTTGTAGGTAACCAACCCTGTTTGCAGGGCTCCTTGTTTCAGTCGCATTTTTTCTTTTTTAAAGTTGATGCATGAGGGTTTAAATCCAACGTCACTAACGCGTGTCTGGATGCCATCAAATGCTTTGTTTTTCTGATCCACATCCCACAGGATAACGAACTTGCTTTGGGTATGGAGCTTATTCAGCTCCGTATTTACGTCACTATTAAAAGATTTCATTAAAGGGTCTGTGAATCGGCTGATTAAAGTCGAAGCGGCGGTTCTGATGTTTTCAGAAACAATCGATTTGTTGCAATCCGGGTGGGGAGCGTTTGCGACCGCCAATCCTGGAATATTTAAACAAGCAAAGTTAGAACCAAAGCTTACGTGATAAAACGGTGCTTTTTTTAAGTTCACATCGGATGCGGTTCCCGAAGAATTTAAAAGGCCTTTAACTTCCATCGATGAAGACATCAACGGTGAACCGGAGTTCCCTTTGATGCTTTCACAAGGAACCATCGCAAGAATCGGGCTTTTAACTCCGACAAAAAATGGATTTGCTAACGAGTTTTGGATTGCAGGGCAGCTGACTTTGCGTAAGATGCCCGTTCCCTTATCTGTGGGATCAATTTTAAATATAGTCAGTATTTCCCCATCAGAGATGCCGCTAGTATTAATGGGGGCATACATGCGCGGGGCTTTTTTAGAAAGTTTTAAGAAGGCCCAATCAGGTGTTAATGGAGTGTCTTTTAACTGCGGAGAAACCCATTTCACTTGTTCACAGTCTTCAAACTGCTCTTCACGGCTGCGAGACGCCGGAAAAGTCACGGTGATGCGACCTTTGCATGAAACATCATTTCCTTGTCTTAGATCTTCAGGAATACAGTGGAGGTTAGTGGCTACGATATCTTCGGCCACTAAAACTCCGGTACAAACAGACTTACCATCGTAATTCAGACCGACTACAGACTCGGGGCATGCGTCTAAGCTTTCACACTTGACTTTATAGACGGATTTTGCCGAAGCAATTCCATGTATCAAAATGAGAATGGAAAAAATCGCAATCTTAATCACAGTCAGCTTATCGGTTTTTCCAGCTTCTTTCCTAAGCTGGTGGCAGAGTTTAAAGAGCGCAAATGCGGCGCTCGCGCTGACGAAAAGGGACTTGAAGTCGATATCGTTTTAGCAGGTTCAAAAACTCTATGTTCAGTCATTTCCATCTCGCAGTTTCAGTGAATCATCTTGATCCACTCGGAAAGCTCAAAATACTGCGCATGGCGATTGCAACATAATCCTTTCGGCAGACGTATTCCTTTTCATTCACGTCCATTCAAAGGAGAGAGACCATGGCCACACCCATCCCATATGTTATTGAAAGCACCGCAAGCGGCGAACGTTCGTACGATGTTTATTCGCGCCTTTTAAAGGATCGTATTCTAATTTTAGGCACCGCAGTCACCGACGAGGTCGCAAACGCCCTGATTGCTCAGATGTTATTTTTAGAATCAGACAATCCCGACAAAGATATTCATCTCTATATTAATTCCCCGGGTGGTTCGGTCTCAGCGGGACTCGCGATTTACGATGTCATGAATTACATCAAGTGCGATGTTGCAACTTACTGTATCGGTGTTGCTGCCAGTATGGGATCATTTCTGCTGACGGCCGGAACACGGGGTAAACGCTTCTCGATGCCCAATAGTAAAATCTTAATCCATCAACCTCACCTAGGCGAGGGGAGCTTAAGCGGGCAAGTGAGCGACATCGAAATTCACGCCCGTGAACTTGTCAGATCAAAAAAGAAATTGATCGATATCTATGCCGAACACACGGGTCAAAGTGCCAAACATTTAACGAAGCTGATGGAGCGTGATCATTATATGAGTGCTGTCGAAGCCAAGGAACTGGGCCTGATCGACGCAGTCATAGAATCCAGAAAGAAAAAGATCTTAAAAAATGCTGGATAAAAAAAGAAAAGGCGCCCGAAGGCGCCTTTTTGCTTAATAAGTAGGGACAGGTTGCTGATGCTGCTGTTGTTGTTGTTGTTGTTGAGGTTCAGGATCGCCGCCGCCACGGTAGTAAACTGTTTGTGTTGGGTAGGCGAATTCGACTTTGAGCTCCGCAGCGATTTTTAGGATCTCAATAAAGATCGCTTGTTGTTTTTCCATTTCTTCGGGGCCGGTTTGAACTTGCAAATGGAATTGTACCAGAATGTTTAATTGAGAATCGGCATAACCGTTAAAGTTCACAGTCACCGTATCAGTGACAACAGCAGGCTCTTGTCTGATCGCGTAGCGAACTCGGTCGCAGAATTCTTTGATTGTGTCAGGCGGAGTTTCGTAAGCTATACCCACGATCTGACGAATACGGCGGAAGGGACGCACTCCCATGTTGTCGATAGTTTCCTTGGCCATCATCGCATTCGGGATTGTGATTACAGAATTATAGAAAGTTCTAACGCGAGTTGATCTGAAGCCGATTTCTTCAACCGTTCCTTCCATGTCTTTAACTTTAATCCAGTCTCCCAATTGGAAAGGGTTGTCGATCAAGATCGTGACTGAACCAAAAAGGTTCGCAGCTGTGTCTTGGGCCGCTAAGGCAAGTGCCAACCCCCCAAGTCCCAGACCCGCCATTAAAGACATGACGTTTAACCCAAAGCTTTGCAGGATCAACAAGAAACCCAGGATCACGACTAAGGCTTTCAGGGTTTTTGTGGCAAACGGAACCAGATTGTCGTCCATTTTGCTTTCAGTTTTTGCGGCCACATCTGCAAACACAAAACCCAAAGCATCCACCGAGTAGTATACTAGGCGGATCACATGGAAGCCCATCAGACCTTTGAGAATGTATTCATAGTAAGTTTCAAACTTACCCGAAACTTCAATGGCATCATCAATCGCAAACCACATCAGGATGATGAAAATCCAAGCGAGAGGGCGTTCGATTTCGAATCTAAAGAAGTACGCTGAAAAACTTTTTGCATACTTTTTAGCGATGGGATTATGAATTTTTAGCTGTTTAAAGATCCACTGGATGACGGGACGTAGAGCAAAACCGGCAACTAAACCTGCGATTAACACCATCCATTTCCAATTCGGCATCACCAAGTAGGTGTGCTTAAGGAAAGCAGTGAACTCTGCAGAAAACCACTGTGTGCCTTCAAAAAGAAACTTTTCCATCAATACTCCTTAACTAGTTCATCTGAAGGTCATGACCCGTATAGATCAAGACCAGAATAATGATGCCCAAGATAATACGATAATAACCAAAACCACGGAATCCGTAGCGGCTGACGACTCCGATAAAAAATTTAATAGCGATCATTGCGACGACAAATGCAACAACCAAACCCACCAACAAGAAATTGATCTGTTGAGGTTCAATTGTTTTATAGATTTTTATAAGTTTATAAAGAGTTGCCGCTGCCATTGTGGGAACAGCCAGGAAAAATGAAAACTCGGCAGCTTCCTTTTTGTTCATCCCTAGGGTCAGACCGCCCATGATCGTGGCCCCCGAGCGAGATACGCCTGGAATCATCGCGATGGACTGAAACAAGCCAAGTTTTACGGAATCTTTGTAGGTCAGATCATCAGTTTTGCGACCCACGGAGGTCAAATGAGCAAAGATCTTGTCGGACCACACGAGCACCACTCCACCCAAAATCAGGGACCATGCGACAACTTGTACGCTACCCAAAAGGTGCTCAACCACATCCTTGGCCAAAAAACCAATGATGGCAGTCGGCAGAAAGGCTACAAAAAGTTTCTTATAGAAGCTCCAACTCGACAGGAATCTTTTCCAGTACAAGACTAATACTGACAAAATCGCGCCGAACTGAATGATGACTTCAAAGGCTTTCGTAAAAGCAGATTCTTCGATACCCATCATCGAGCTTGCAATGATCATGTGACCTGTTGAAGAGATTGGTAGGAACTCCGTGATTCCTTCGACGATGCCTAAAATAATTGTATGCCAGTAGCTCAAGAGTGCCTCGATTTTTCATTGTTGACCATCAGCCCGCAATATTCTTGTAAGCTTCAGAGGTGCGATCAACTTTCGATCATGCGTGTCATCAAAATAAGCTGTAGTTTAAGAAATGTCTGTTCTTCGTATTCAAAATCGAAATATGATTTTCGGTAACCACGGAGGGAAAAATGAAACGTGTATTATTAATGGGTGCCATGTTGGTTGGTTCTCAAGCGTTCGCTGGCGAATACTTGGTGAAGTACAACAACTCCAACGCTCTGAACCTAATGAACTCTATGTCTCTGGTAAAAGCTTCTGCTTTGAACGTGATGGATCACAATCAAAATGCAAGCTTAGTAAAAGTAGACATCATGAAACAAAAAGAAGCTGAGGTTTTGGCGACATTGTTGTCCCAACCAGGCGTCGAGTATGTTGTTCCGAATGCTAGAATGAAAGCATTCACTCACTCTGTTGACGCTGCGGCATTGCGCGAACAATGGGCGATGGGTAAAGTTAACGCTGAAAAAGCATGGCAACGTGCTGGCAACAAAGGTAACAAAGGCGTTATCGTTGCTGTTATCGACACGGGTGTTGACTACACTCACGAAGCTTTGTCTCCAAATATGGTTCAAGGCTACAACTTCAAAGATAAAAACAGTGACCCAATGGACAAAACGTCTTACCAAAACCCAGGCCACGGAACTCACTGTGCGGGTGTGATCGGTGCGACTGGTTTGGTTGATGGTGGTATCGTTGGTATCGCTCCAAACATCTCTATCATGCCACTTCGCTTTTTGGGCGAAAACGGTTCTGGTGATTTGAATGACGCGATCAAAGCGATCGACTATGCTGTTGAAAAAGGCGCTCAAGTTATCTCTGCTTCTTGGGGTGCTACAATTCCAAGAAATCAAGCGATGCCACTTGTTGAAGCTGTTAAACGTGCGGACGATAAAGGCGTTATCTTCGTAGCAGCTGCTGCGAACGACGGTAAAAACAACGATAACACAGAAGTATACCCAGCCAACAACGGGTTCCCGAACTCAATCACGGTTGCAGCTTCTGGTCCTAATGACTCTAAACCATCTTGGTCAAACTACGGGACAGCGACTGTTCACGTAGCTTCTCCAGGTGAAGATATCATGTCCACTTTGCCGAAAAATAAGTATGGCAACTTGTCTGGTACTTCAATGGCGACTCCGCTTGTTTCAGGTATCGTAGCGTTGCTGAAATCTCAGGACCCTTCTTTGACGGGTGCTCAGGTTCGCGCGATCTTGCAAACGACGGGTGCTAAAGTTTCAATCCAAACTGCATGTAACTGCCGTGTTGATGCTTTCAACGCCGTTGATGCTGTATTGGCTAAGAAAATGGTTGTTGTTCCAGCGGCGGCGACTTTGGCTGCTAATGAAACAGTGAACTTGTCTGTATTGAATGGTAAAGCGCCATTCAAATTCACAAGCTCAAACGCAAGCGTTGCATCTGTAAACGACAGCGGTGTTATCACTGCAGCGTCTAACGGTACAACAGCGATCACTGTGACTGATGCTGATGGTAAAACAGCTTCTACATTGGATATCAATGTGGGTAAAAAAGCTTCTCAAAACCCAGGTAATCCTGATCCAGGCAACCCGGGTAACCCTGGTGATGGTTCTTGCCCAATTGGCGATCAGTCAATGTGCGATATCATCTGCCAAATCAAACCAGATCTTCCATTCTGCCAAAAATAGTTCGCAGGGAAACATAAGAGTTTGATTATATGTTGAGGGCTCCATTTAGGGGCCCTTTTCTTTTTTGTTGTGTCGGCTCAATTATTCCTAAATAATTGATGTCATATGAAAAGAAAACCTTGGGCCATTATCGTTCTTGCACTTCTTCACATCATCGCGCCGCTGGGAAGCTTCATTTTTAATTCCGTTCGAGCAGGCCGCACTTTTGAAGGTCAATGGTACTTTTGGACAAAAGTGCTTCCACCTATGTTCATCGTTATCTATGTGATCTTACCAATCCTGGCTGGTATCTTTATCTATCTTTGTAAGCGCTGGTCATACTGGGCTTATCTTGGATGTTTGTTGATTATCTTTGTAACAAACGTGTTGGCGTTCCTTGCAAGTATGAGTTGGCTGAATTTCTTTTACCTGTTGGGTGTCTTGGTTGTCGATCTTTTGGCTGTCGCATACTTTGTTGTGCCAGCGGTCCGTCAAGTTTACTTCGACCCAAGAATGCGTTGGTGGGAGGCAGCTCCACGATACGTGTTTAAAAACGCAGTTTCCGTGAATGGTTCTGAGGGCGAAATCAGCAATATCTCTAAAGGCGGTATGTTCGTTCGCACATCCTTAAACCTGTTCGAAGATCAAAGCGTGAATTTTGAATTCAACTTTGAAGAGGTGACCTATAAAGGCCTTGGAACAGTGGTGTTCAAAAAAGCATCCGGCGACGGTTATGGTATCCAATTTTCTGAGTTGGATTCTCCATCAGCGGTAAAAGCTCTTTGCAACAAGCTTCAATCTCGTGGTCAAATGGTTCCCGAGCGTTTGCCAGGACCGGAAGACAGCTTTGGTGTTTGGTTTAAAAAACTATTCACGACACGCCAGGGTCTTTTCCCTAAAAGATAGGATTTAAGTTTCATGTCTTTTTATTCTCAAAGTTTCCCGCATTTGAAAGTCTCTTTAAAGAAACATCAACTGTGGGTCACTTTGGATAATCCTGAACAAAGTAATGCGATCACTTACGAGATGGTCGATTCTTTGACCACAGTTCTTCAATACGCAGATTTTGATACCGAAGTGAGAGTCATCGTCTTAAACGGCGAGGGTGCAAATTTTTGCGCCGGTGGTGACGTCAAAGCTATGGAAAATAAAACGGGCATGTTCGCAGGGGAACCCAATGAGCTTCGCATGCGTTACATTCACGGTATTCAACAAATTCCAAAATGCATCGAAGAGCTTTCCACTCCACTGATTGCGATGGTGAATGGCGCAGCGATCGGTGCGGGATGTGATCTGGCGATGATGTGTGATCTGCGCGTTGGTTCTGATAAATCTAAGTTTGGCGAAACTTTCGTGAAACTTGGTTTGGTTCCAGGTGATGGCGGCAGTTTCTTTTTACAACGAGTGATCGGTTATTCTCGTGCAATGCAAATGTCCTTAACTGGGGATCTGATTGCGGGCGAGGAGGCTTTCAAGTGGGGCCTTTTGAATTACTATGCGGTTGGTGATTTGGTTGCTGAAACTGAAAAGGTGGCCGAGAAAATTGCGATGAATGCCCCGATCGCAGTTCAAATGACTAAAAAACTAATGAAGGCCGCTTATTTGCAAGATTCCAACACAGTTTTAGATCAAGCAGCAGCCTATCAAGGCATTACGCAACGAACTCAAGATCATTTCACCGCGCTTCAAGCGATTAAAGACAAGAAATCCCCCGAGTTCAGTGGTAAGTAATCTTTAATGGATCTTCAGACTTATCTCGCAAATAAAGAGCTACGTAAAACTCAGGGCCCGGTTTATCGCAATCTTTGCGATGCTTGCGTGCAGCCAAGTTTTAGCTGTTACTGTGAGCATGTGAAGGAATTTGATCCCGGAATGGATGTTGTGATCCTGATTCATCCGATTGAGATGAAGCGCAGAATCGCAACGGGTCGAATGTCATACTTGGTTTTAAAGAATTCTTTTTTGATTCGCGGACAGGATTATTCCAACGACCCCGAAGTGAATGACTTGTTAAACGATCCGCACCGTCACTGCGTGATGCTGTATCCAGGAAAAAACTCTGCCAATTTAAGCGAGATGAGTTTAAAAGAAAAGTCGGCTTTAGTTCCCAAAGGGAAGCGTCTGACTTTGTTCGTGATTGATGGAACCTGGGCAACTGCGGTTAAGACCATTCGTCAAAGTACGAATTTGCAAAACATCCCACGCATCTGCTTCTCTCCCGATAAGCCATCCAACTTCCGCGTACGAAAACAGCCCAAACACTTTTGCTATTCCACGATCGAAGCCATTCATCAAACAATTGAATTGATCGGCCAGTCCTTGGATTTTGATGTGAATTCTCGCCGCCACGATGACCTGCTGTACGTCTTTGACAAGATGGTCGAACGCCAAATCGAATGCGCAAAAAGTGGGGAGGCAAAGCCTCGCCACTTAAGATATAGCCGCGATTTGAAAAAGCAGCTGGGCCTTACCGGCAAAGTTTTTTAAGAATAGGAGTGGATCTGGGACAAGTATTTGAAGTGTTCTGGATTTTTTTGCGCCTAGGACTGACATCATTTGGCGGTCCCATTGCACATCTTGGTTATTTTCGGGAGGAGTTCGTCAATAAAAGAAAATGGTTCGATGATCCTTCTTATGCAGATGTTGTAGCTCTTTGTCAGTTTTTACCAGGACCTGCCAGCAGCCAGGTGGGAATTTCCATTGGACTTTCCAGAGCAGGAATTCCTGGTGCCATCGCTGCGTGGTTGGGTTTCACATTGCCGTCGGCTGTTGTCCTCGTCGCTTTTGCATTTGGAATTTCAATTTACAATGAAAGCTTATCTGCTGGATGGCTGCATGGTTTGAAAGTTGTCGCAGTAGCCATCGTCGCTCAGGCGATCTGGGGAATGGCAAAAAGTCTGACGCCTGATTTTAGACGTGTTTTGATCGCTCTTGGCTCTGCAGGTCTTGCGATTTTATTTCCGACAGCAATGGGGCAGATGGGAGTGATCGTTTTAGGTGCGATCCTAGGACTGATCTTTATTCAAGGGATTGCGATCCCACCGCAAACTCCTATCCGTATTCCCTTAAGTCGTCGAGCTGGAATAGTTTCATTGGTGATTTTTGCAAGTCTGCTGGTGGCCTTGCCCTTTTGGGGATCAGGTCACGAAAATGTTAAGATCATCGACAGCTTCTTTCGCACGGGCTCTTTAGTGTTTGGCGGCGGCCACGTAGTCCTTCCACTTTTAAAATCTGAAATCGTAAACAATGGGTGGGTGAGCAGCGACGCATTTATGGCCGGATATGGAGCTGTTCAAGCGGTCCCAGGTCCACTTTTTACTTTCGCAGCTTACTTGGGTGCGATGCTTAATACAGAGTTGACCGGATGGATCGGCGCAGGCGTCTGTTTGTTAGCGGTTTTTCTGCCCTCGTTCCTAATAGTCTTTGGCGTTTTACCATTCTGGGAAAAACTACGTCAGATTCAAAAGATGCGTTTCGCTGTTGCGGGCATCAACGCTTCCGTGGTCGGTTTGTTAATGGCAGCTTTCTATAACCCGGTATGGACCAGCGCCATTTTCAGTGTCAAAGATTTCGTTTTCGCCCTCGGTTGTTTTATTCTTTTAATGTTTTTAAAAGCACCATCGTGGGCAGTCGTTATTCTTGGAGCCATCGTCGGCGGTCTGCTTTAGTCGTGACCTGAATCCAGGGACTAGCTTTTATTTTCGGGAGCTGGGGCCTTTTGATTTTGCTCGTCTTGAATCTTTTTAATTTGCTCGGCAATTTCTTCTTTACTCATCGAGCGCATCGCGTGGATGCGGATATAGAAAATCTCAGCCAACATATAAACGATCAAACTAACCGTTAACCCCACACCTTTTAGTAAAGCCCAAGCGTTCGAGCTCCAGTGAAGGGCAGCCCACACCGCTAGCACTGCATGAAGGGCAAAAAAGACTCCCATTCTGAAAGTCATGCCACTCATGCGGGATTTCATGAATTCAGGAAGTTTTTGTCCCTGTTGTTCAGCTAAAACCACAATCAAAGGTTTCTTTATTGCCACCGAGACCCACAGGGCCACAGCGAATGCGGCTTCCATGATTGCGGGTTGCATTTTAAACCAAATGCCTTCTGAGGAAATTAACGAGATACCACCCAAAACCAGTAACAATCCGTTACCGATCCAAGTGATTTTTTGAACGCGGCGATGCTTGTAAAGTTCAAAGCAGACTTCACCCACACCAAATGCCATCCCGGCGATAAGCCCTGCAATGGTGCCGTATTGATCTTCAATAACTGTAAAGGCAATAACCGGCAAAAGCCCGGCGAAAAATACCGCCATGGCTTTTGATTTCGCAGAAGTGGGCTGCATATTACAGCGTGCCCTCGAAATTCACCGGAGTTCCAGAGTGGCCTTCGACGATTTCCCCATGAGCCATAGCCAATTTGCCAGACACAACAGTGTGAGTCGCCCAACCTGTCACTTGCATGCCGTGGAACGGAGTCCATCCGCAGCGACTAGCAATCTGGGAATTATCAATGGTCATTTGTTTTTTCAAATCCACGATCGTGATGTCGGCATCATAACCCTCACGCAGACGTCCTTTGTTTTTCACATTAAAGACGCGGCATGGGTTTTCGGTTACAAGTTCGACAAATCTTTGCAAGGACAAACGTCCTTCGTGCACGTGATTAAGCATAATCGGAACCAATGTTTGCACGCCGGGAACTCCCGATGGACTTGCAGGATACGGACGATCTTTTTCTTCACGAGTGTGGGGAGCATGGTCTGAGCCAATCACATCCACCGTACCATCTTGCAAGGCCTTCCAGATACGATCCAAGTGACGTTTCTCACGGATCGGAGGGTTTTGCTGAGCATAGGTACCTAAGCGATCATAACAATCTGGAGCATACAAAGTGAGATGTTGCGGAAGCACTTCCACAGTTGCGATGTCCTTCGCATTTTGCAGGATATCCATTTCTTCTCCTGTGGAGACGTGAAGAACGTGGATCCTACGACCTGTTTTGCGAGCTAATTTCAACAGGCGATTCGTGGAGTTAACGGCTGTTTCAACATCTCTCCAAACCGGGTGATAATGAACGTCTGCTTGTTCGACGGCGATATGACGACGCTCGCGCAAACGCATTTCATCTTCACTGTGAACGATGACTCGACGATGGCCTTGTTTCAGGATGTGCTCTAAGGTTTCATCATCCTCTACTAACAAGCTTCCTGTTGAGCTTCCCATAAAGATTTTAATCCCTGAGCAGTGGGGAAGAATTTCTAGATTCTGCAGGATGCCGACATTGTCGTGGGCTGCGCCGGCAAAGAACGCATAGTTTGCATGGGCGCGGTTACGGGCAAGGTCTAACTTGTTTTGAAAGTGCTCAACTGTTGTCGTTGGTGGGTTGGTGTTAGGCATTTCAAAAATGCTGGTCACGCCACCCAATACTGCTGCTTTGGTGCCAGTTTCTAGGTCTTCTTTGTGGGTCAGGCCCGGTTCGCGAAAGTGCACTTGGCTATCAATCACGCCGGGAAGCACGTGAAGTCCAGTTGCATCGATCATGCACGGGGCAGAGTCGAAGATCTTTTCGCGAATTTTGACGATGCGGCCATTGCTAATCCCGATGTCGGCCTGTTGTTCTATCAAGCCAATGTTAGAGGGGTGGGGAAGCAAGCAAGTTCCGCCTCGGATTATAATGTCATACATAGAAATACCTCGATGAGGGCACTGTACCACCAGACTGGACAAAAGGTCCAGCCTTGACGAGAGTAAGATGCTAGACGAGAATTTGGATTGTGACAGTCGACCAAATTCTTTTATTTTTCAGTAAATACAATGTGGCCATCATTGAGGGGCTTGTAGCAGCTATTATCCTGCTAGGGCTTTTCGTTGGATATCGTGGTTTTTTTGGGAAAAAAGATCCTGAATCAAGCCTTGGTGGTGGTTTAGACACAGCTCAACTCGAAAAAACTCTTCAAAAAATCCTTGATAACCAAGGCTCATCGCACAAAACAGGTGATGAGGCATTGGCTGCGGCTTTCAAAGAAGGCGCGGGCGGTCATGGAGAGTCACCTGAAGAAGTTCAGCAACTCAAAGTAAGTCTTTCCGAGAATATTAAAGAACTTGAAGTGATCCGTGCAGAACTGCAAATTTCGGAAAAGAAAGTTGCTGAATTGCAGGCGGCGGGCGCAGCAGGGGGAGCCGCTCCAGCAGCAGCACCTGCTGTTGATACGTCTGAGTTCGAAAATAAAATTAAAGACCTTGAAGCTCGATTAGCTGAATACGAAATTATCAGCGAAGATATCGCCGACCTTTCTCGTTATAAAGAAGAAAACGAGCAGCTTAAAACTGAGATCGGCGCCCTCAAAGAGGGCGGTGCGAAACCTGCTCAGGCAGCAGCCGCTCCGTCACCAGCACCAGTTCCAGCTCCTGAACCGACGCCAGCTCCTGAAGTTGCGCCAGCGGCACCAGCTGAAGTTGAACCTGCTCCCGAAGTGACTGAACAAGATGTCGATGCAGCTCTTGCTGCAGCCCAAGCCGAAGCAGCGACTCCGACTCCGGAAGAGGCTGCTTCCGCAGCTGAAGCATCTGCTGAAGCCGATTCCGTCATTGATGATGAGTTGATGAGAGAATTCGCTGCAGCCGTCGAAGGTCAGAAAAAAGAAAGCCTTGATGCCGTAGCGGCAAAAGCGGGTAAGGGAGACAATCCTGCCGAAGAAAAATCAGCCGAAGACACTGAGCTGATGAATGAGTTTGAAAACTTCGTAAACAAGAAAAGTTAGGTCATCATGAAAACTAAAATCCTGTTGCCCGTTTTGCTTATTGGTTTTTCTTCAAGTGCTTTCGCAGCGAAATCAATCCCTTCACCTGATACTTTAAGTTCCGCGATGGAAGTCCTGAATTTGCCTGGCGAAAATCGTCGCATGGCGATCGATGGTAATCCAAAATTTTACGATAGCTTTATCTCTTTAGCATTCAACGACAAGCAGCCCATGAGTGTGCGTTGGAGAGCTTTAATGGGTGCTGCTGAAGCGAAAAGATTGGAAGCAACGGCTGATCTTTTGAAAGCGGGCTCTCACGATACCTGGTACATGAGAAATGCTGCTTTGGTTGCTTTGGCTGAAGTGAATCCAACTCAAGCTGATAAACTTGCCCAAAAATTAGTCAAAGATAAGGCTCTGGTGGTTCGTTCCGCAGCTGTTGAAATTCTGGGGAAAAATATGTCTGACGAAACTCGTGACCTTTTGTGGACCGAGCTTAACAAGGACTATAACTTTAAAAACAAACAAAGCCTTTGGATCCGTCACCAAATCGTAGAGCAATTGGCTAAAAAACCGATGGACAGCGAAATCAAAACATTCGCAGGTCTGCTGACGGACGCTGACGCCAGAGTTCAGTTACCCGCAGTTCGTGGTCTTCAAAAACTGACAGGCGTAAAACTTGGCGAAACCAAACTCAAGCAAAGCGAATTGGTGAGTTTATGGAAAGACTACGTCAAAAAAGAAAAACTCTAAAAGGTAACAGTTCCCTTTTTTATTGAAGCCAGGTGACGAAAATCACCAGCAACAATATCAGAAATGCTGCCAAGGCCACGGCGTATAAAGCCAAGTTTTGAAAAATATCGGAATCCGCTTCATAGGGATTGATGTATATAGACCTGGATAACGGAAACCCCCGAAGTTTGGCAGAACCAATCGTGCCCAGTGCGTTCAGTGCTTTCCAAAGAGCTATTTCTCGGTCTCGTTTTAAAAGTTCTCTACCGAACTCGCGATAATCAGGGCCGATGGGCTTCGCATTTAAGAGTCGGTGAATTTCATGGAAAAGCTGGATTTCGGATTTTTTAACGACACCGTCTTGGCGCATTGCCATTTGCACGAAATTTAGCAGTCGATGGCGATCGTAATCATCAATGATACGTTCGATGATGGACTCCATGCTTTCGTCATGCTCGCCATCTAGGAATCTCTCAAGCATGCGTCGTTCGCTAAGACTTGCACCAAATCCTTTCGAGACTTTCAAAAACCAAGATCTTTCCTTTTGATCCAGATTATTATCAACGGCGAGCATGATCGCGACGATTTTCAGACTTGCCAGCAAACTTTCACGCATAAGTTATGCTATAAACTGAAATGTGTTTTCTCAAGAACAAAAGGCAGCCATGGCTGCCTTGAGTGGAAAATTAGACTTTCGAACCCATTTTATTGTCGATGGAGAACCTCCCTCCGCCATAGCAAGCAAAGAAAATACACACGAACATATAAAGGAAAGCCAGTTCTTTGACGTTGAATGGATCTGCGCCGTGAACGAAAACGCCAGCGATGAACATGGTAAAGGCCATAAAAATCGCCGCAGGGCGAGTGAAAAGACCGATCGCAAGCAAGACACCGCCCACAAGCTCACTTAAAGCAGCTGCGTGCGCGAACAGCACAGGCATGGGAAAGCCGATGGAGGCAACACCTTGAACAAGTTGTTCAGAGATTGGGAACTTACCAAGCCCATGTACGAACGCCATCACTAAGCCAGCAAACAGCCTTAAGAGTAAAATTCCCACTTGTCCTGCGTTGCCGGAGTCCGTCGCAAAAAGAAATCTTTTGAAATTCATAGTCTAAACCTTTCGTGAATATTTATAAGTTCAGAATTTCCTTATTGTGATTTGGATTCAACCAGCTTTGCAATCTCTTGTTATTGCGCATTTATCGATGATGTGAGGAGGTTCCGAATGGGGAGGAGTGCATAAGGTTAAGGATTGAACAATAACAATCATATTCTTCGCCGTTGGAGTGAATACAATTACAACGAGTCATAATACAGATAAAGTTAGCTATTAGTGACCTGTGCCCGTAACATCAAGATCAAATAAGGATCGAGGTCACCTTGGCATTATCAAATTTCATCAAGAGTAAAAGAATCGATAACTTTTTAACACAACAAGAAGCTGCCGTATTATTAGGTTATAAAAAATCTCAGTTCCTCTCCAACCTAGAATGCGGAAAGCGCAAGCCTCCATTGGACGTCCTACAAAAAATGTGTGAAGTATATCACGTTGAGCGTTCGGAGATGAGAGATGAATACATTAAGAGTGCCACCAATGAAGCTCATCAACTTGCACAGGAAAAATGGGATTCACAACAATCTTAAGTCCTACGTAGTTTGAAAGTTGGCAAATATTTGGTTCAGTACCTTGTATCCGTTCTCAGCATCCTTAATCGGTGCACAAGAAGAGGTGCTTACTGAAAAAAAAGGGCTGATGCTCAGTCCATTTTTTATTTCGATTTTTTGAAATAGATTTTGCTTTGATTAATCAGATCAAAGCCATCAACTAAATTTCCTTGGACATTTGCGCCCCAATGTAGGTGGGGACCCGAGACTCGTCCTGTGCTTCCAGCAAGGCCTACGATCTGTCCTTTTTCGACCCTATCACCAACATTCACCAAGCGTTTAGACATGTGATGATACTGCGTAAAGATCCCAAGGCCATGATCAATGATCACTAAGTTTCCAGACATATATAACTCTTGAGACAAAACAACTTTGCCACGGTTTGCAGCGGGAATTTTTTTACCCACAGCTGCTCGAAAGTCGATTCCCAAATGTTCCCCCAATTTCTTGCCGTGGTTGTAGTTTCTTTTAATACCGTAGGGGCTGGTGATTTTACTTTTAAGAGGAGCTTTGAAAGGCTCAGTGAATTGAAGGGAATCTAAAGGAGAGGAATAAATTTGTTTTACCAAGGCTGATTCCGCCTCCACACGCTTTTTGATTTCCTCCGAAAGCTCGACGCGTGTGGAATCCACATGCAAATTTTCGTGAGCGAACTCTTTGGGTTCAACCGTGAAGTCGATTTTGGTGATGACCGTTTCGTCGTCTTTTAACTCGCACTGAAAAGGCTCCATCTTAGAAAAATAACTTTCAGAAACCACCACTGTGTAATGGTCTTTTGCATCTTGCAACGGCAAGCGCACGTCACGACAAGAAAAATTGGGATGAGTCGCTCCTCCAGGAAATTTTAAAAACTTTACTTCGCCGGGGCGAATCTTTTCTTGCAGAACCGTTTCTGCAGCATATGCAGCGGAAGAAAGAGCAATTTGCATTCCACAGCCGGCAAAAAAACAGATGAGCTTTTTAATTTCCATGAGTACTATTTCATCAGCGAATGAGGTCTCCATGCAACAACAACTTCCGAAGGTATTGTCAGCGTTTCGTGTCGTAATTGTAGATTTATATAGTGGAACATATAAGGACTTAGGCAAAGTTTTTGATTCCCGATTAATGGCACAAGATGCGATGAAGGAATACTTTGATCAGCATCCTCCACAAACTGTCAGTGACTATGACTGGGGCGGATATGTCGAAGAGGTTTCTCTTACGTTGGGCTACAATCCCAAGACGCAAAAATTCCATGACTAGTGTCACCGGTTGGCGATTGACATAGTGTTTAATTATAAACCGTTGTCCCTTACCAAATGTTAAGTTCATAATAAGAGCTTGGAGGGACCACGGATGAGATCATTAATTCTTGTGGCTTTGCTATTCACTGTCCAGGCAGGACATGCAGAGCTTATTAACGTTCAGCAGTTAAATCAGAAAATTCAAAAGCAGGGTGGAGAGTGGCGTGCCGAAGAGAACTCTTTAACGAAGCTCTCGAAATCCGAATTGAAGCACCGAATGGGTTTAAACTTAAATCAGGCGACAGACGTTGAGTTTGTAATGCCCGAATCTCCGGTTCGTGCCCAGCTTCCTGCAGTTTTAGACTGGAGAAATAAAGATGGTCAAAACTGGGTTTCCCCGATTTTAGATCAGGCAAACTGTGGGAGTTGCGTGGCTTTCGCTTCCATAGGTGTTCTTGAAACTCAGTACAAAATTTCTTCGTTGCTACCGAGCTTCAACGTGAAGTTCTCGCCGCAGAATTTGTTTTCTTGCGGTGGCGGTAAATGTGATTGGGGATGGCGTCCGGAAGGGGCTGCAAGATACCTGCAACAATCAGGTGTTCCCGATGAAGCTTGTATGCCGTACTCTTCAGGCTCAACAGGTGAAGATGTTGCCTGCCGTGCAAGCTGCCCTGATACAGCGCAAAGAAGTGTTAAGATTTCTAGCTATTCCACTCCCACACGGGGTTCTCAAGATTTGAACGCCGTAAAAATGGCGCTTCAAAAAGGACCTTTGGTCACAACTTTGACAGTGTATGCTGATTTTATGGCGTATGCTGGTGGCGTTTACAAACACACCGATGGCAATTACCTGGGGGGCCACGCGATTTCAATCGTCGGTTACGATGATTCAAAACAAGCTTTCATCATTCGCAACAGCTGGGGCGAGGAGTGGGGCGAAAAAGGTTTTGGTTACGTCGCATATTCGGACCAATCTGGCGTCGGCGATGACACTTGGCTTTATAATATGAAGCCCTTGGCCGGTGGAGTTTCTGTGGAATCACCGAATGATTATTCCTACTTTACTAAAACAATTCCTGTGAAAGCAGCTTCAACATACCAATCAACGGATTCGTTGGCAGTAGCTATTTACAATAGCCAAAATCAAGTCGTGGCAAGCCTTAACTGTGCAACAGCGAATTGCGCTCAAGATCTTGATATCAGTGCCTTGCCTGATGGACGTTACGAAGTTCAAGTTTACGCCATGAACTCTCATGGTGAAAAAATGGGAACTTCTGAAAGACATTTCTTTTACGTCGTGAACCAAGAGCCTACGTTAAGCATCACATTCAAAGGTGCAAACGGAACGGATCTTTCAAAATCATTGAATGGCCGTATCGAAGTCGAAGTGACTTCCACTTCAACTTCGGTCCCATTAAGCTCGATTGAATTTCACCATGTCGGACCAGATGGTAAAGATTCTGTTCGCTCAGCTTCAATCGTTCCAAATAAATTGATGATGGGATGGAGAACGAACCTCGTGCCAAATGGTCAATATGACATGTGGTTCACAGGTCGCGTAAAATCAAATGGTATGGACGTTGTGGTTGAGAGTGCACACCAAAAAGTGAATTTGAAAAACTAATAACTCGAATCGCAAAAAAATAAAAAGGCAGCTCTTAGGCTGCCTTTTTTTTATTCAGTATCTGGTCCGTCGCTTGGTTTTTCTGGTTCGTCATCCGTGTCGGCAGAGTCATCTTCAGGAAGCTCTTTCTTTTCATTTTGAAGACTTTGATCCAACGACGATGGGGTTTTTGCTAAAGCCGCATTACAGGCAGGCTTTGATCTAAAGAAATGCTTCCACATTTCTTCGCCCGGTTTACCTTTGATCGGTGGATCTTGAAGTTCTGAGCCCATGTAAGAACCGTATTTCGCGATATCTTTTTGATGTTTCAACTTACGAGGAATTTTGCGTTCCCCATCGCATTCACCTTGAGATGCTTTGCCGCCTTCGACGATAAAGCTATAAGCCTTCGGCGGAGATTTCTTTTTCGCCAAAGCCAAACTTGGAGTCAGCGTAGGTTGAAGGATGAACACACTTGCAATAACGAGCCAGTTTTTGAATTTCATATCAAAAATGCTAGCAGGAAATCATCGCATAAGAAAAGAACTTTTAATTGCCGCCAGACCGCCGAAGTTCCACATCCATTTGGATATTGCAGCGTTCGTATGGAGTCGCTAAACCATAAATTCTTTTAAATCCCAACTTCTCATAAAGGCGAATCGCGGGTTCAAGGATCGTGTTGCTTTCAAGGTAAACGCGCGTTTCACCCATTGCAGCCGCATGGTTCAAAATAGCTTTACCAAGTAAATAGCCGATACCTTTACCTTGAGCTTTCGGCGAGACCGCCATCTTAGCCAGCTCAAAACAATTTAAGTCAGCGCGTTTTATCAAAGCGCAAACGCCGACAGCTTCGCCATTTAAAGTTGCAACCAAAATGGTGCCACCTTTAGCGAGTATATAGGATTCAGGATTGTCCAAAGCATCCCGGTCAGGCTGCTCCATTTTAAAATAAGCCGTGATCCACTCTTCGTTCAGTTTATAAAAAGCGTCTTTGTATTTTGGTTGATAGGGCTCAATTTTTACTTCCATCAGCTCCCTCTCTTTCCTTTTTCTTTTCACTGACTCGTTCATGCAGGGATTTTTTGGCTAATAACTTTTCCCACTCTTCGATAGCGGCCCATAGATTGTGAGTCGTCTGCGAAGAGATTTCTTGGATGGCCGCCTCCACATCCCGATATTGTGATTCAATTTTCTGTGCGATGGTTTGGCCTTTTTTGGAAAGTATAATCTTGGTGCGTCGGCGATCCGTGGCGTCGGTTTTTTCTGATAGCAAACCTGCCTTGGACATCTCTTTAATGATCTTGCTGACAGAGGCGTGAGAGTGCCCAATGCTTTCTGCAATGGAGGTCACGGTGTTTTCTGGGCGATTGGTTAAGACGTAAAAAACGGGGAACCATTTTGGCTGAAGGTTCGTCCCGTAGGTTTCGTAAATTAGACTTGCATCACGAGAAACAGTTTCGCTTAAGGCGCGAAGACGGGTGCCCATCGCCATTTTTCCAACATCATCGTAAAAGCCCATGGGCGGGAATATGTAACTAGTTACGGATTATGTCAACTGTTGGATCGACCTGAATATCTTGCGACGCTTTGAAGCAAAGCGGGGAAATTAATCGGTTTTGTCAGATAATCGGTACAGCCGGCATTCAAACTTTCAGTACGGGCTTCTGCCATAGCGTGCGCACTGAGCGCAATGATGGGCTTGTTAAAGCCTTGAGCTCTCAAGTTTCTTGTCGCTGTATAACCATCCATAACGGGCATTTGCAGATCCATTAGCACCACATCATATTTACCAGACAATGCTTTTTGCACTCCCACAGAACCATCCTGAGCAAGATCTACTAAAGCTTTGCGCTCCTTTAAAACTCGACAAATCAATTCTTGGTTGTCGGGAGTGTCTTCCACTAAAAGAATTCTTACGCCTTCGAGATTAACGGTGTTCGTGATTGCAGGTTGTGCCCTAGAGCTTTGGTTTACTTCGACTAAAGCGTCACCAGAAGTAATAGTAATTAAGAAAGTACTTCCTTTGCCTTTTTCTGATCTTTCTAAGATCACATCACCGTTCAGTGCCTGTGCAAGCTTTCTGGAAAGAGCAAGGCCAAGACCTGTTCCTCCGAATCTTCTGGTCACCGAATCATCAGCTTGCGAAAACACTTGAAATAATTTTCCTTGATCAGCGAGGTCAATTCCTTCGCCCGTATCTATCACTCGGAAAGAAATAGTTTTGCCAGAGTTGCCAGGGAAAACCGTTACACTGACAGTACCAGAGCTTGTGAACTTGACGGCATTGCCGACGATATTCATCAGAATTTGGCGCAAGCGCACAGGGTCCGTGACGATAACTTCTGGAGTTTTCTCGCTGACACTAAGACTTAAATCAATACCCTTGTCTTTCGCTTCCAAACTTAAAGACGAGATAACGTCTTCGGCAATAGCTTGTGGATCGACTTCAAGGTTTTCGACATTGAATTGTCCTGATTCAACTTTGGAGATATCTAAAATGTCATTAATGATTTGCGACAGCTGAAGTCCGTTGCGTGTGATGACTTCCGCATAAGACATGCGTTCTTCTTCACTCAGCGATTCATCTTTTAATAAATCTGCAAAGCCAATCATTGCTCCCAGGGGAGTGCGAATTTCGTGGGACATGTTAGCCAAGAAAGCTGACTTAAGTTCATTCGCTTTTTCCGCGGCTTCTTTCGCCAGGCGAAGATCTTGTTCATACATGTGCTCGCGAGTCGCATCCAAGGTGATCCCGTCAAAACGGATCGGTTCGCCAAGGTCATTATAGTCCGTCCATCCGATAGCGCGAATGTATTTTACATTCGCCGAATTTTTGGGATCTACAGTTCGATAGATTACATCGTAAGGTTTTTGAATCTTAATTGAATCTTCGATCGCCTGACGTGTAGCCTCTCGGTCGTCTGGATGGATGATATCGTAAAACATTTGAATAGTGACTGTGGCGTCAGGAGGTAAGAAGAAGTGGTTCTTTACTTCTTTGTTCCAAATCAAAATATCAAAAGGCAGGTTGCAGTACCAGACACCCAGATCCGTCGCAGCCGTTGATCGCTCAAATCTATTTTCTAAATTACGAAGATTGATCTCTGCACTTTTGCGATCTGTTACATCCCAAATCACTCCGGTTAATTGTGCAGGATTCCCATTTTCATCATACCGAGCTTTGCCGCGAGCATTGATCCAACGAACTTCTCCGTCAGGACGAACGATTTGATATTCGTCATTATAAAAAGAATTATTTAAAATGGCGTCACTTAAAGTTTTTCGAGCTCGCTCCCGAAAGTCCGGGTGTATAAAATCATCAATCGCAGCGTCCGCTGTATCATAGGTTTTCGCAAACCCAAAAAGATCACGGGCTTCCTTGGATAGAATCACATAGCCAGATGGAAGCTCAACAGTCCACGTTCCCATTTTTGCACTTGAAAGTGCGAACTGAAGCTTTTCTTCATTTTCAATTTGCTCATTTCTTGCTTGGAACAAAGACAGGCATAATTTTATGCGTGCTTTTAGAACCAACACTGACATGGTAGAAAGAAGAGTGTCGGTAGCTCCGGCTTCTAAAACAGTGACCTCAACATCCGGTGGGAATTCTTTTTCTGATACCAAGTAAAGTGGCACAAGTGGTTGTAGTGCACGCAGTTCTTTGACTTCGGAAAGCAGCTCAGATGATTTTTGTGAATCCAAAAGAATCACAGCGAAGGACGAGTCGGAAGCAAGCTTCAGAGCATGAGGTCCAGACGTTGTGTATTCAACATCGAAATTTCCGACATCCAAATTTGCAGAGTTGAAAAGTTTTTTGCTGATCTCGCCGATGACGAGAATTTGAGGACGTCGTTGTGATTTCACTCCCTGGTTATAGCCCAAAAATGAACGGGCATCTCATTAAAACTTTTAAATTATGACCAGGCTTATGACACACGGTAGCATGTGTTCCGCGGTTTGTGGTAACCCACTGGGACTTTAAAGGGAAAGGCAGCTTTATGCTGCCATTGTTGTTCCCTCCGAACTACTTTTTATTACTTACAAGGACCTTGAAACCACCGACCGAGAATCTTTTCATCGATACGATCTTTTCCATGTTTTTAAGGTCCATGCTTTCAAATTCTTTGTGAACTTTTTTGTTTACCTGAATGCTGTGAGCTTTGGATTTGTAAACGATGAAAGCAAAGATCACAGTTTCGTCTTTTTTAAGCTTACAAAGTTTTGGGAACGGCAATCCATAAGGAACATCCATCTTGTCGCCGACACACTCGTAATAATCCAGAGCACCGTGTTTCATCCACGTCTTCATTCCGATCGTGGCCATCTTTTTATAGTTCTTTACATTTTTCTTTGCGATTGGAATCACGTAACCGTCAACGTAACGACTCATAAAAACCTCCATGGTTGAATGTTTTTATTGAATCATGCAAATGCCGTTGAACCAAGAGAACAAAGTTAAACTGGATTCACAGTTGTTTATATTGTTATATGTTAGAGAGGATAGGAGGCAGAACTTCCAGGTTTTAGCTCTGACGGCCGCGTACTGATTTGAGCGGGTTCAAAAACCTGCAAATGGATTTTATCGGCGGTAATCACAATAACCACGGGATTGATTTTCCCGTAAAAGGCAGCCGGCTCGCCGTGCATTTCCAAAGTCATATTGGCATCAGAATGTTTCTCTTTTAAAACTTCGTTGAAATTCAGCTCCCAAGCCGCTTTCATTTTTTTAAGTGCCGGTTGGTTCACAGAAATATCTAAATCAGATGTTTCAAGGCGGGCCTTGCCGTTGATGAAACTTCCGCCCAATATGATTTGTAAAGCAGGTCCACCATTCATCGAGGCCTGCAAGGCGGGCAGTTGGCTTTGCAAGTACTCAGCATAGCGGATCACTTCTTGAACTTCATAGCGAGTTCCAAAAAGTTGTTTTTGTTCTGATAGGAAATCTTGATAAAGTTCTTTACCGGACTTTCCAGCGGAGTGTCCTTGGGCAAATTTGATGTCATGGCGTTGTACCAAAGCCAAGGCATAATCAAGCAGACGTCGCCCACCGATGTGCCAGGCTGCTAAGGGATTTGGATCTTTCTTAGGGACTTCGCGATAGATCGCACCGATGTCTTTAAGCTCTGCCAGCTGTTCCTCAGAGGATTTATTTTGGATATTTTTGGCTAATTTTCTAGCCACTAAGAAGTCCTTAGAACCCTTTGAAAACTCCTGGATCAGAAGCTCTTGTTTAGAGGGAATAAAGACTTTTTCGCAAGCCGGGGCTGCAGTGACATTTTGAGCAAGCAGCAGAAAAAATATAGACACTATAATCGCTAAACTGCGATTAATGCTGTCTGAGCTGCCATAAAATGGAGTTAGAGGCCTCTGCCGGGTCATACGGGTTTAGAGGCAAATAGGATACCAAGAACCGGGGCGCCTGCCGTGAAAAGAGGTGCTCTTTACAGCTTACAGTTCTTCCAGAGCGATGTTGTAGTCATGCTCTGAAATGGCTTCGATGCCGTCTTCTTCAAGCAGATCTTGTACTTCGATTTGGGCATCAAGGAGTTTATTAACGTTGTCGGTGACGAAGCTGGTAAGAAAGATCACTTTCTTTTTCTTGCCTTCAACACCGATGACTGCGACCGCACCATCTTGGCCCGTGATGAAGACTCCGCCTAAGATTTCAGCTGATGCGTTTAGTTCTTTAAGATGGTTTTTGATGAGTTTTGAGGCTTCAGCTTTGATAGACATAGTGGTGTGATCGCTTTCTAAAAATTACGACCCACCATGGCGTAATTCCCTCGTGAAATCAAGGATGAAGCATGAATAGAGACACAAGAAACGGCGCACTATGAGGATTCATTCGCGTAATATTTTTGTGGGCTAACAGGCGCGTTTCAAACAGACAAAAGTCAATTTACAACAAACTCCAACTTTCTTTTGTTCCCACATTATCGAACCGCTACAGTGAATTGTGTGGTCAAAAATATTTCAGTCTAAAAAATTTAATGGCACCCCAGCTTTCCGAGCCGAACTTAACGAATCATTGCGCACGCGTGGGATCAGTTCATCACGTGGGCAGATTATATTAGGTATTCTTTGTTACCTGTCGGCATTGTCTTTTGCAGATGCAATTCATACGACGTTGATCGCTGGCACCATTGTGATGAATGGTTCACGGCTGATCCTTTGTGTCCGTTATGCAGAGATGACGAAAAAGGAGCCATTCCGTTGGCTTAAAGTTTTTGGATGGGTCACTTGGTTCACGTCACTATTTTGGTCGATGGCGACCATTTACAGTTTATCGATTTTTCACGGGACACCCGAAGTCGGATTTATTGCGCTGTTAGCTTTATCAGGAGTGATAACGTCGGTGCCGATGGCTCTAAGCCCCGAAAAGTTTCTGGCAAAAGCCTATGTGTTCACGGGGCTTATTCCACTGGGAATATTTTTTTTGCTAAACTCCTCGTCGCATAATCTGATCACTGCTGTGATCGCATTTGCGTTTACGCCTTTTCTTATTTATCAAGTGAACCTGCAATCCCGTCAGATTCTTGAAATCTATGCTCGCCGCGAACAGTATAAATCACTTTTCCATGCCACAATGGAAAGCATCATCGTACATGACAATGGCATCATCGTTGAAGTGAACAGTGCCTTTGAAGCAAGCTTTGGTTACAAAGCCAGTGAAATTATTGGAAAGCATATAGCAATGCTGCTTCCGCCTGAAGATCATCCCACGATGCGTATTGCGATGTCGAAAGATTACGACACACCATTAGAAGTGCGGGGAGTGCGAAAATCTGGAGAAGTCTTTCCGATGGAAACACGGGGCCGCTTTTTTGATTACGGTGGAAAGATGATGCGCTTGGTGTGCTCGCAAGATTTAACCAGCCGTAAAAAAGCAGAAGAAGTTTTAACGGTTCAGCTTCAACACGAAAAAGCATTGATGGATATTCGTGAAAAATCGATGATCGAAACCTCCAAGGCAAAGTCTTTGTTTTTAGCTAATATGAGCCATGAAATCAGAACACCCTTGCATGCCGTGATTTCAATATCTGATTTGTTGGCAGAGATGGACTTATCTGAAAAAGCCATGCGCTATGTTCGTACGTTAAAGGATTCTGGCGCTTCGTTATTGGCGTTGATTAACGATATCCTTGATTATTCTAAAATCGATTCCGGCAATATTGATTTGGAATATGTTGATTTTAGCCTGGTGAACTTGATTGAATCACAGGCGGATTTGATGGTGAGCCGGGCTGAACTTAAAAATTTACGATTAACAACTTACGTTGATCCAACGTTACCTGTCGCCGTCAGCGGGGACTTTGGCCGCTTAGGACAAATTCTAGCAAACTTAATCAGTAATGCGATCAAATTTACTAACAATGGAGAGATTAAAGTTCGCTGTGCACTCGTCAAAAAACTGGCAGAGCAAAAAATTTTAATTCGCTTTGAGGTGGAAGATTCAGGAACGGGGTTATCCCAAGATAAAAAAGCCCAACTGTTTAAACCCTTTGTTCAAGCGGACTCATCAACAGCACGTCGGTACGGTGGAACGGGGTTAGGATTATCCATTTGTCACAGCCTTGTGACCTTAATGGGCGGGGAAATCAGTTACCGCGGAAACGGGGATAAGCCTGGAACAACATTTTGGTTTGATGTTCCCGTCGACGTCATAAATCCTGAATCCATCAGCTTTCAATTTGCAAAAACGGATTGGCATCAAGCTGATGCAATTATTATCGAGGACGGTTTTTTAGCGGCACCAACATTTGAACGTTATTTAAAATCTTGGAATATGCCGGTCACACGAATGACGGCGGCGGATTTTAAATCTCAGAAACCGGATTCGCCAAGCAAGGCCCGCGGTTTATTGATTGTTCAAGAGTGTGATGAACTAGATGAAATTATAAAAACCAATACTTGGCTGACTCGTCCAAGGCATATTTTGGTCGTGAATCGCAGGGCGGATCAAGAGAATCATGTGACGTCCTCGTCGCCACCCAATATCGTTAAATATTTAAGTCCCAACATCCGTCAGTCAGATCTTTATAATGCTTTATTAAATACTGTTTTAATTTCGCATAATTTGTCGGACCTGACGCAGTCTCGTACGGCACTTAAAACTGAAAAGCAAAATGAAATCAGATTTCCAAAGTCCCGAGTGTTGGTTGCGGAAGATAACTCCACCAATCAATTTGTGATCCGAGCGATTTTACAAAAATTTGAAATGAATGTTCAGGTGGTGAATAACGGTGCAGAAGCAGTGAATGCTTATCAAAACGGTGATTATGATTTGATTTTGATGGACGTGCAAATGCCAGAAATGGACGGCTGCCAAGCCACTGAAAAAATTAGAGAGCTTGAGGCCAACAAGAAAATAGAAAAACCCGTTCCCATCGTCGCCTTAACCGCCAATGTCCTGCAAGAAGATCGCGATGCTTGCACGAAGGCGGGGATGAATGATTTTCTATCTAAGCCCGTGAAGAAAGATCTTTTGATTAACGTCTTGGAAAGATATTTGTCTGATAAAATGGAATAGGTTTTCGTCAGTAAGTGAACCTATTCAATGTTGTTTAAGACTCGCGGAATTTGGAAGGTTGTTGCCCAACCGTTCGACGAAAAGCGGTGCTAAAAGCTGTCTCCGACTGGTAGCCCACTTTCGTCGCGACTTCCGCAATTGAAATCTGCGACGATCTTAACAGATCACGAGCGACAACCATACGCCAGCCCCGTAAGTATTCCGCCGGTGACTGCCCAACAGCTTTCATGAACTGCGCCGAAAAACCGGATCGAGAAAGTCCTGCAGCCTTTGCCAAGCTTTCAACACTCCAGTCCTCAGAGGTTCTTGTGTGAATTAACTGCATGGCTTTAGACAATGAGGGGTCATTAAAAGCCCTTAACCATCCGGAGCCAAGATAGATATTTGATTTCGAACCTTTTCTTAATCCCATCAAAAGTAGTAACTGAGCGGCGCGGTTTAAAACAAAGTCTGATCCACAGATATTGTCCTCTGTTTCGCGTCCGATTAACTCAAAAAGGACTTTCACCGTAGGATCAGAATCAGAGAGTCTTGTAAACGTGGGCAGGCGATCTACAAGTGTCGGCGCAATGGCTGCATCAAAAGTAAAATGGCCGCCAAATAAAACAGTGCTGATAGCTTTGCGTTCGTTCCCAGCTTTGACGAATGGGGTTTTACGTTTTTGATAAAGTTCATCCCCCGAAATAGCCTTGGTCTTTGCGTCCGATCCGACACGAAAGCCTTTAAGGTTTGTCAGAATAAAGCCCTCGCCTTGTTTCAAAGTTTCACTAATACCGTTCCCGGAAATATGGCATTCACCATCAGCCACAAAACCGAATTTGATTTGCTTAAAACTTTCAAAGTACAATGCCCAAGTATCGTGGCCCACGAGCTTTGAGGTTAAGACCATCTCAATTTTCATCAGTTCAACTATTTGGCTCAAAGCGTCCACTAGGCCTCCGGTTTAGACGATCTCAAAGGTTATATGGATGATCGCTTATTCCATTGTCTATCAAACTCGATAAAATGTTGCAAGAACCACACAAGGAGTTTTCTTATGGATATCAAAATCGCTTTAATTACAGGCGCAAATAAAGGCTTAGGATTTGAATCAGCCCGCATCTTAGGACAAAAAGGTTTTCGCGTGTACATTGGTGCTCGTGACAAAAAGCGGGGCGAAGAAGCTGCCGCTGCTTTAAAAAAAGAAGGCTTTGATGCGCGCTTCTTACAGCTTGATGTAACCAGTGATTCTTCGGTTACCGACGCCGCCAAACAATTGGCGGAACAGGAAAAGCATCTTGATGTTTTGATCAATAACGCTGGCATTGCCCTTTTAGACAGAGATGGCAAAGGCAGTGTTTCCACGATTGAAGTGATGAAAGAAACTTATGAAGTGAATGTGTTTGGCCCCTTCAGAGTAACAAAGGCTTTTTTGCCACTCTTAAAAAACTCCAAACAGGCGAGTGTCGTGATGGTCAGTAGCGGTCTAGGGTCCGTGACGTTGCATGCCGATCCCAACAGCTGGATGGCGACTGTCGAAGCGATTGCTTACAATTCTTCAAAAACGGCACTGAATGGCGTGATGATTGGATTTGCAAACGAGTTTAAAGCCTATGGCATCAAAGTAAACTCGGTGAATCCTGGATATAACGCGACCGATCTGAATAACAACCAAGGTACTTACCCGCCAACTCACGGTGCGGGCATTATCGTGAAAGCTGCGCACTTGGATTCGGCGGGACCAACGGGAACTTTTGTAGACCAAGATCAAAGCTGTCCTTGGTAAGTTCGTCATAGATGGGCCTAAGATTATAAAAGTAAAAACCCATTTCTGGCGGAGGATTTAACACTCCGCCTATGGATTGTGATCCCGTTGCTCTAACCGGCTGTCATAACTATATGTTGCGGTGGCAAACTGATAGTGGGGCAATTTGAATTCGCGCGTTTCGCTTGGTTTCTTTTTTAAAGCCTGTGCAATTTTCTGAACCGGTTTGCTGGCAAAAAATGAAAGCACTTTATTGAAAATAAATACTCCTGCCTTAGATTGGGGATAAACCAATCGGAACTGTCCCGGAAAAACTTTTTGGATCTTTTGAACGAACGGTTTTAGTTTACTTTCATATTCACGAAAGGCTGATTCGTAGTTATCGGACCGAGACAATTCTCCCGCCAATACATACGCGCCGATAATTGCTAACGTCGTTCCCATGCCGGTAAAAGGTGTGGGGCAGTAAGCGGCGTCTCCTAAAAGGCAACACCGTCCCTTAGACCACGATTGTAAACGCACCTGACTAACCGGCCCCAGATAAATGTCTTTGTCATTTTTAATATCGTTCATCAGGCGATCTTCTTCCCAAACAACTCCCTGAAGTTTTCGTTGAACTTCAGCCACCGCTTCGCTTGCAGAAAAGTGCGCCTCTGGCGGGCCGTCATGCCAATAGTTCACTGATGCGCGGGTTGTGCCCTTGTTATCGGGTCTTAAAAGTAAAACACGTCCTTTCGGAGCGGTTAACCATCGCGCCCATTTTCCGTCATGGGGTTGGCGTGGGATCGTGGTGTAAGAGGTGTAGACTCCCAAATATTTATAGGGATTTTTATCAGGCACAATCATTTTACGAGTGGCAGAGCTAACGCCTTCAGCAACAATCAAAAGATCAAATCGTTGCCGAGTCTTGGAGCTAAAAACAACCTCCACGCCTTCTGCGTATTGGGTCAGAGATTCAATCGAGTCTCCAAAACGATAATCCACTTTCGATCGCGTCAGTTGAATCAAAATATCTGCAAGGTCACCGCGCAGGATTTCGTATTTCGATGTGAAAGACAACGGAGCATCCTTAGGAAATTCTGCCTCGACTTGGTTATCTTTATTCACGATGTGAAGTCCAACTTCCGTTGTGTTATGGCGAAGAATTTCTTTCTCAATTCCCATCAGCCTGACGATATCAATCGCCGCATCACTGATGTCGATATTTTGACCACCCAAGCGTGGAGCGGAAGCTTTTTCAACAAGCGTCACCTTGTGACCCGAACGTGTCAGCCAATATGCCAACGTGGGTCCCGCAATTCCTGCTCCGGTGATTAGAATGTTTTTCCGTTCCATGAAAGCTCCTTCCCGGTCCTCTAAGAACATCACAAAACAGAGTAAAATGCAGGGTCAAAACGTGTTACGAATTTGTCACCTAGGGACTTCCGCTTTACGTCTAAAGCAATGTGCCTTAAAGATTTTCTATGGAAAAAGCGCTGACCGTTTCATCTCCTAAAATCAAAAAAATTCTAAAAGATCGTTTTGGCTTTAGTTCCCTTCGCGAGGGGCAAAAAGAAGTCATCAACTCGGTGCTCGCAGGAAAACCGACCTTGGCCATCATGCCGACCGGGGCGGGCAAGTCCTTATGTTTCCAGTTGCCGGCATTAGCGTTGCCGGGCACGACGGTTGTCGTTTCGCCTTTGATCGCTTTGATGAAAGATCAAACAGGTAAACTTGATAGCTTAAATATCGATGCGGTAGAGTTAAGCAGTGCTCTCAGTTCCCAACAACAAACAGAAAATTACAGTGTCGCTACCAACGGTAAGACGGAATTCATTTATGTCACTCCGGAACGATTAACGGCCCCGGATTTCTTAGAATCTTTGCAGCAAGTAAAGATCGATCTTTTTGTTATTGATGAAGCCCACTGTATCAGCCAATGGGGGCACGATTTTAGACCGGCCTATCTTTCACTTGCCGATGCGTGGAGGACTCTAGGTCAGCCTCCTGTATTAGCCCTTACTGCCACGGCGACACCGGAAGTGGTGGACGATATCAAGAAGCAATTGCAGCTGCCGCAGATGGAAGTCTTTTCGTCGGGCGTTTTGCGCAAGAATCTTTTTTATGAAGTCAGCATGGTGGAAAAGGAAGCTGAAAAAACGGCGAAAACTTTAGAGATTTTAAAAGAGGTCCAAGGCAGTGGCATCATCTATTGCGCCACAGTTAAATCCGCAGTTCAATTGCACGAGCTTTTAGAAAGCGAAGGGTATCCCGTTGATCTCTATCACGGCAAACTCTCGATTGCGGCCCGCTCGGAAAATCGTGTGCGCTTTATGCAATCCCAAGATCGAATCATGGTCGCAACCAATGCCTTCGGTATGGGTATCGATAATCCCCATATTCGTTTCATCCTACATTTTCAGTTTCCAGGCTCTCTGGAGGCATACTATCAAGAGTCAGGGCGGGCAGGACGCGACGGAAATTTTTCTCGCTGTATCCTTCTTTATCTAAAACAAGACAAGCGAACTCAAAGTTTTTTCTTGGCAGGTAAATATCCTGACCTTGAAGACTTAAAAAAGACTTATGAACGTTTGCAAAGTTTAACTCTTAAAGATCCCGCTTTGAACGAAGCCGACATCACTGAAGATTTGGGAGTTCCAAAATCCAAAGTGAAAGTATTATTAGCGCTATTGAAAAGCGCAAAAGTTCTAGTCTTATCAAAAAAGGTTCTGCGCCTAAAAGTCGTTAATTTAACTGAAGCCCAGCTACAAAATCTGATTGATGGATATTTGCAGAAAAAAGTGGCTGATGCCGATAAATTGAAACAAATGATCGTGTACGGGCAATCTGCTCTTTGCCGATGGAAAATGATCCTGGAATACTTCGAGCAAAAAGTAGAATGGGAACGTTGCGAACATTGCGATAACTGCCAACGTGAAGCTTCGCGACTTGTGGAAGCTCCTCAAGAAGCTTTCTGCTAAGGGCTTTGGTTATTTAGAACTTGCGGAGGGCATAAAAAAACCCGCATCTCTGCAGGTTTGATATTTCTCTCAGAGGCTCATTTCCGGAGAAACTTCCATCAGAACGCATCCGATGAACTATGTTTATCGCCCGTAAGCAGATAAAATTTGGTAGTGAGAGACGGACTTGAACCGTCGACCTACGGATTATGATTCCGTTGCTCTAACCAGCTGAGCCTACCCTATAGCATGTAAACAGGATGAATCTGCTATTCGCTGCCGTGCGCCACGACGACTCTGTGCGGCGTTAAGCCTTATTTGGTTGATCGGTTAACTGCGAGAATTTAAAAGTTCCGATATGACACAGACCGTTTTAACCAATCTCCAGCTCCATCAAATTGAACAGGAAATCGAAAAGATTTTTGTCGTTCGTGATGGTTTAGATCCAGAGGTTCTTGAAGATGCGTATGAAATGGCTCGTTATGATGAGATTTTGGATCATTACGAGAACCTTCTTAAATATTCTTATAAGAAGGCCCGTGTGAATGAGAGCGGATTAAGGCTCGTTTAGCCTGCTTCCACTTGTTTTTTCTTTCGGATCGGCTTGTTCTTTGCCTTTGCGATTTTTTCCAAAACTTTTTGATGTGCTTCGGCTTTTGCTACATTTTTAGCCCAGTTTTTCGGTCTGCGCTCTAAATATAATTTTTCGATCTCTTCACCTTTAGCCTTCTCTAAAAGAAGACCTCCGAAAACCGCCGAACATTCCATCGCTACGATCTCGACTTTATGGTCTTGTTTTACTTTAGCTATATATTCTCGAGCTTCAGAAGCAAACCTCCACGCGACAAAAATACCTTTTTTATTTTTCCCCAAAGCTCCGAAAAACCTTTGAAGATCAGGACGACCTGCGGGAGCCGTAGCATGGTTCTTAATTTGGATCGGAAGTTTTCCACCATCTGCCCATCCATCAATCCCACCATCGCCAGATTTTTTAGTATTTACATCCCAACCCATTACTTCACAGACAACTTCCGCGAACTTGTGGCCGTTCATTTGCTTTAGTTCTTCTTCGGTCTGCGGCAAGTTTTTGATCTCGAACTTCACATCGGGAACATCGAAATATAAACGTTCGGATATAATCTTAACAGATACGGGGGACACATCACCCGTGATAAATGTTCGACCAAGATCGGCGCAGACTTTTGCGGTTGTTCCACCACCCCCGAAGCAATCAAGAACCACATCTCCTTTTTTTGAAGCACATTCAATAATTCTTCGTAAAAGGGCCTCGGGTTTTTGCGTTGGATAGCCAAGTCGTTCAGGAGACTTGGTGCCAATAAACTCAATGTCATCCCAAAGATTATCCATAGGGGTTCCCTTGTTGGGGTCAAGATAAGCCTTGTAAACAGGGTTCTTTGACCCCTTATTGAACTTGGCTTCTCCAGACTTTAACATTTCTTTTAATCTATCTTTCGAATAGGTCTTCAGATTTTCCCATTTGAAACGCCGTCCATTTTCGTCAACTTTATCATACCGCTTTAGAGTAGCGGGAGCGTAGTCCTTATAGGGAACATTAAAATAAGAGTCCTTTGATTTTTGATAGAAAAATATGGTGTCTGTATTGGCGCTAAATTTTTTCGCGATAGATTTAGAGCTTCCGGTAGTAAAAGTTCTTTTCCAAATAATTTCATTTCTAAAGTTGTCCTCACCGAATACATCATCAAGAACACATCTCAAACGATGTGAGGCGTGCCAATCGCAGTGAAGAAAAATGCTGCCTGTCTTTTTCAATTTTTTGTGAATAAGTTCAATTCGTGGCCTCATCCACTCAATATAATTTAATACTTTCCCAGAAAAGCGATCCTCAAAAGATCTACGTTCGTATCCATTTCCCCAAAGAATTTCGTAAGGTCGATTCGAAAAGAATGGCGGATCTATATAGCAGAGATCAATACTCTCATCTTCAAGTAGTTTAAGCCATTCGAGATTATCTCCGCAGATAACATAATTTCCGGACCCTTCTTCCCTAGAGGTCAAAGTTTTTCTGACACCCATTCAAACTCTCCTTCTAAAGTGCACGCAAGCAAATTAAAGTTTGTGTGCAATCAGTATTTTGTTTCTAAGCAAAGTTTGTTTGTTTACTTAAGCATCAGCCAGTTTTTTTGGCTCGACTGGCCCTTATAAGTTTGGACTAGGGGAATATTTTTCCTCGCCAAAAGTAGGGATGTGAAGTACTTAAAAAATTCGGGATATGCTTTCCCGACAAGTAAGAATATTTGCCGTCCGCTTGCTCAAGGACTGTTTATTTTTGTAAGTCTATTATTTCCGCCGAGGGATTTGTTCCCTGAGCCATAGATGCTTTTTTACCCGGACTACGAAAGGAGAGGTTGTTTTTTGCGGATCAGGGCCGCGAACGTTAAGCCTTCGAAAGTAAAAAACCCGCGTTTCCGCAGGTTTGATATTTCTCTCAGAGGCTCATTTCCGGAGAAACTTTCATCAGAACGCATCCGATGAACTATGTTTTTAACTGCCCGAAGGCAGATAAAATTTGGTAGTGAGAGGCGGACTTGAACCGCCGACCTACGGATTATGATTCCGTTGCTCTAACCAGCTGAGCTACCCCACCAACCGTAACGCTTGCGCGTGAGACGCAATTTTTATTGGTTTCGCGTCCTTATGTCAATTGTTGCGTTTGCGTTAACTTAAGATTTTCGAAATTCTTAGGTCCCCGGTCTTTAGTCTTGACCCAGCTGTCATATCGCAATGGAATAATTACTCGGACATAAGATTCATTCTCACGGAGGGGATAATTATATGAAAAGACTGATGATGGCGGCCTTGCTGCCAGTAATTGTGGCAGGTTGTACAAACTCCAATAACAACTCGCAAAGCCCTTTGGCGCCTGGTTCAGAGCGCGCAATCAAAGTTTCCGCAAATGCGCTGACTGTGACTTCACTTGATGGAGTGGCGCTAGCTGGAGCTCAAGTCCTTATCGGGGATGCTCTGAATTTTCCTTTTGAGGGTAACTTTTTAACTACTGACGCAAATGGTCAAGTTGAGATCCCAGCTTCTTGGACGGAGGCGCAACCGGTAACTATTCAAGCTAAAGGTTACGTTCGTCAGACTTATATGTCGGTTCAGCCTGGAGCAGTGTCTTTCAAGCTTCGTCCTTTAAATACTGTCAGCCAATTTGAAATCAAAGGCCAAGCAACCGGTTTGCCTATCAAGAATGGCGACGGCAACATCGACTTCGGCTTAGTGATGCAGGGTTTTTCTAAAATGCAGCTTTTCGCATTTAACATGGACTCGGTTCTAAGTGCGCAAAACGATAAGATCTCTGCCATTGGCCAAGAGATGGATATCCCGGCGAATCTTTCTTTGCCTCAGCAAAAAGAAAAATACGCTTTGTTCACTGTGACTTTGGATAAGCCTGCTTACCGTATTTACTTCGGTCAGCCAGGTGTGACTCGCGTGTTTGTTGCGAAAGGCACATTCCCGTTTAAAACAATCGTGGACGGCGTTCGTGGCGGAGCAAAACTTTACGAAATGCTAAACGTGTTTAACCTAACAGGCGGAGCCGTTCGTGACGTAAATCTATCGAAAGGAAGAACTGACTTGGATCTTCCGACGAACGAGATCGCGTTCTCTGTTAAAAACACAGTTGTTGCTCCTCAGTTCCGTGCGGATGAGACGTTCATGGCAGCAGGGTTGTCGGGCCAAGGTGGTTTCTTGCTGCCAACAGATGTTAAAAAGCTCAATGCGGGTCAAAAGATCACTTTGAACACGGCTCCGAATATGGAAGCGAACGTTTTGGCGGTTTTGACTAAAACTGAAGATCTACGCGCAAACATTGACCGCGTGTCGACGGCGATTCTTCCGATGAACGGGACGACGGCTCCGCAAGTTTTGCCTTTGATCAATAACCCAATTATCGGGGCGGGTGGTCTTGAGATCGCTATGCCTTCTTTCCAAACGGTGGCTGGAGTCAATCCGCTAGCGACTTATGCTGTGTTCTCAAACGAAATCCAAGTGCAAATGGGCGCCGATAAAGTGAAATTGATGAACCAAACTTGGGAAGTTTACGCTGACAAATGGGTAGCAAGCATGAAAGTCCCAACATTCCCGAACGACACTCTAATGACTGGCGTTAAACGTTGGGAAGTGAACTTTTTAGGCTCACAAACGGCTTCACAAGCGCCAATGGGTGCTGCTATGATTGAAGCCGCAACACATGTCACACACAGCTCGGTTAACTTCTAGAACTATCTTCTTATCTCTTGTGATCATCACAGGCTGCACCGTTATGGGTTGCAGCCTTTTTGACAAAAGGCCTTCTTCAAATCAGCAGATGGCTAAATTCAACAAACAAAGAGTGTTCTTCGCCCCCTACGACAACGTATGGAGAGCAGCCCACGCTGTGATCAAATTCCCGATCGCTCAAGAAAACCAAGACACTGGTGTTATTGAAACAGAATACATCAAAGGTATCGATGGTTGGTTAGCACCAGATGTTGCACGTCCACCTTCCAGTGGCATCCGCTATAAATTGATCTTCACCTTCGCAAAAGGAACTGCCGACGGCAGAGAATCCACGCGAGTCACAATCGATAAGAAAGTCGAAATCCTCCGCGACTTCTTCTCCGCACCAGAAAACAAGGAGTCCGATGGGTTGGAAGAGAAGATTCTCTTTTACCGCATCGAACGCGAGCTTGTGATTATGGATGCGTTGAAGCGCGCGGGGAATTAGTTACTCCAAAAATAGCTGGAAAAAATATTTGAGTTAATAGACCTTGGTCTCGAGACAATTTGGTTAGTATGTGTAAATATACTATAGTTTGTTGACATCTTGAGGTGGTATGTGTTTTTGAGAATATTGTTTTTGATCTCATCGGCTATGGTTATTTCGTCGTGTGGTAAGGATGGATCATCCTCGTCTGCGTCTTCTTCGTGTCAGACGATGAGGAAGTCGCATTCGGGTTGTTGTTCTAGTCATGGTGGATTTGGGGCGCAATGTGCCTCTGGTCAGGCGCTATACTCAGGTAGTTCGCTTGTTTGTAATGACGGTTCAGTTAGTCCTACGTGTGTTTATTCGGTCCCGACTCAGGAGCTGATAGAGGAATATAATCAGCAGAATGAAATTAATAGTGACTCTCCTGATTATCCCTTTGTTGGCGATCAATAAAAGTTGAGATCGGCAGGTCCTCTCTGGCGCAAGTTGTTGCGCAGACGAGAGAGAGAGGCTGTCGTGTACTGCCGTTTTGTTGTGATGAAATCAAATATTTAAATTTGAAAATCGTAGAATATTTCTGGAACCAGGGCATGGTCGAAGATCAGTGGTGGTGGAGGTTTTAATGAACATACCAGGAACGCTCGAAACCTATTTTAATGAAATAGGTGTTGATATTTCTGCTGAGCATCCTTCGTCAGACAGAATTAAGTGCCGTGCGCTCAGTAAGGCAGAGAGTGCATTCCTGGTGTCCGAATTTGTAAATAATTTCGGTAAGGGGAGAGTCGGGAAGGCACTTAAACCATTTATTCTGATCCTTTGGAGTTCTCCTGTTCCTTGTGATTTGCCTCGAGAAATAGTTCAAGTGATGTTTTTTAATGCTGATAATACGCAATGGGCGGTTAAGGTCTTGGATTTGGCGATTGCATGGGAAAAGCTCCCTGAGTGGCAAACAAGGTTAAAGTCTTTGAAGCGATTAGCTCTTATCATGGATTCAAAAGAAAATGTCGAGCATACGCTTTGGCAGCTCATGAATGCGGATCGCTATGTGGTTGTGCGTCTTCTGATGTACATAGAGCATCTGGTTTGGAGTCGTCCCTCAACTCCTGACTTCACCGGAGCTATGGTATCGACGGAAGAAAAGTTGTCTGCGATTGGTTACTTGATAGGTAATTATTTTGAGGTCAAATCAGCAAATACATTTCCAGACAATCTTGGCGGTAGAGATTATGATTTCACGAGTCTAGATAAAATTGTTGATCTTGGAATTACACTTAGGAAGTTTCATGAGCTAAAATCTAAGATTCTTTTCTTGGGATACGAATTGGATATCGTTTCCGAAAACCACTACTTCTTGTTTCATCCACTGGACGGTTTTGAGGAGTTCTACCAGACTGGTTGGACGGCAAACTTGTTACAAGAAATGATTTTTGCATCAAGGACCAAGTTTTTATCTAATCAGGGATTGGACGACGCTGTTTCCAATTTGGTTAAAAACAAACTTACCCTAGTTGCTCCAATCGTGGGGCGGGGCGGCTCGGTCCGGGTTAAAATTCAAATCCCTGAACCTTATTTGAAAGCTTTAGGTGAGGAACTACTAAAGGATGGTGTTTTTCCAGACGAAGCACATTTTTTAGAAAAGATCTGCTATGACCTTATGGCCTCATCCTCAGCGCTGATGGATTTTAAATTGCATGAGGACTTAACTGTTCTTGATTTGGTTAAGTTCAAGAGAGTTATGAAGTTTTTTGCACGTATCAAACATGAATCTTTGCATCAGCTATACGCTAAAGGATTGTTTTCTCAAGAGTATCGAAACTCCTTGCTGACATTTCAACCTATTGGAGAAACAGAAAACATGTTAAAAGCCGTTGGGTTCTCCTCGGTGCAAATTGCCGCGATACTTCAAATTGTAACTTATAATCCTAAAGAATCCAATTTTTTTGAGCCTTTCTATTCTCCGCTTGTTCGTATAAATAATAAAATGTTTTTACTTTTGTTGACATTGGATATGTCTAGCGTGGTTAGAAATGCACTTTTCACCACAAAGTTGAGATTGGATTCTGGAGGAATGACTGATCCGATAGGTGATCTGCTGGTTAAATCTATTTCTAATAAAACGACGATGTATTCGCGAGAAGTTGATTTCAGATTTAAAGGTATATCGGGGGATTTTGATTTCATTTTTAAACTGGGAAAGAATTTATATATTTTTGAATTTAAAAACTCATTGCTTCCGACCGATTCATTTGAAGTTAGAAGTCTTTGGGATGCCGTAAAGAAAGGAACATCACAACTTAGCAAAGCAAGGACTTTGTTTCAGACAGCCGGTTTTGTAGAATATATCAATGGTAAAGTTGGATTTGAAATTAATGGCGACGAAGCTATTCACACTTGTCTTGTACTTGGTCAGAGGCTTTTTAATGGCATGGAGATTGACGGTCATCCGGTTCGGTCTGCAAAAGAATTTAATCGATTTATAATCGACGGAGTAATATACTTTGGCAAACCGCAGGATGAAAAAACAGAAGTAAAACTCTGGGTCGGAGATAATCTTAAGCCGGAAGATTTAAATAACTTTTTATCAAATCAAAGTATTTTACATCAGAATCTTCGAAAATCTTTGAATGGGGAGGAAGTTTCCATTGAAATTGAAAATATTAGATTAAGTGAACGTAAGTTTGTGCTGGATATGAAAAAGTTTTCGAATAGCTTTGGTGTTGATTTCGATAACTGAAGATTTTTGGATTTATGATTCTTTCTGAGAAATTTTATATTTCAATTCAACAAACAAATTCTTAATCGCTTCCGCCGAGATTAGCTTCATCGGCGGGTGGATCTTTCTAGGAAACAGGGGAGCACCTCCTGCTAGCGTTAACGGTGCAACTTGCAAGATCAATTCATCCAACAATCCCGCATCGTAAAACTTAGCAGCGAGTTCCCCACCACCAACAACCCAAAGATTCTTGCCACCAGCAGCGTTCTTCATCGCCTCAAACACCGGGCGGACATCGCCCTGAACAAAGCGAACATCAGCACCAGGGATCTCAACCAGCTTTCGAGTCGTAAAGACAAACGCAGGCATCTGATACGGCCAAGCCTTCGCAGGATCCTCGGCCTTGGAAATTTGATTCTCCCACATCCACTCATATGTATGTGAGCCCATGCAGATGGCGCCTACATCCTTAATAAAGTTTGTATAAGACTGCGGGACGTCTCCGTCGCTGAATTGGAAAAGCCAATCCAAGGAGTTGTTTTCGTCCGCGATGAAGCCGTTTAAACTTGTGGCGCCATAGTAAATTGTTTTCATGTTCTGATTATAGGAGGCGAATTTTCGAGGGGCAACTGGTCTATTGTCTAGCCTTAGGCTGTAAACTTTTAAAAGTTTATTCCGATAGGTGTGGCATGAAACAACTACTTATTTCTTTAATCGCACTTATCTTTTCTGTTCAAATTTTCGCCGCTGCTGAAATCGGTGAGGATCCTTATAAAAAGATCGAACACATCAAACTAAAAAACGGTATGCAGGTTTTCTTGGCTCCAAGTGATGAAGCCACGACAACTTCACTGCGTCTTGAAGTGGGGGTTGGTTGGGATATCGAGAAATCGGGTGAATACGGCATTTCGCATTTGCTAGAGCACGTTTTGTTCCGCGATAAATCCTTGAAAGACGAAATGACATATTTGCAGTTGATCCGTGAAGCGGGTGGCGAGGCCAATGGTTCCACATCCAGTCGCGTGACAAGTTACTTTGGTTCGATCCCTGCTAAAAAGGGCACGTGGCTTTTGGAAAGCTTTGGTAAAATGATTCTTGTTCCAAGTATCTTGCCAGAGTTCGTGCAGAAAGAAAAAGGCACCGTCGAACTTGAGATCGGGCGCCCGGGGCCTATTTCTGAAACTCTGGGTTTCAACCCGATGGATTATCTTTATCCAAGTTATCTGCGTGAACCTGGGTTTTGGAAAAGTGAATTCGGCATCAAGGGTAACGAAGATCGTTTCACACGCACGGAAGAACAACTTTCCAACCGCAAATTGGAACCTGCACAATTGGAAAAGCACTATGCCGATTGGTACTACCCAGCGAATATGAAATTATTTGTGGCGGGTAAGTATGACCGCGCACAAATGATGGCCGAGATTGAAAAGACATGGGGTTCATTGCCAGCGAAAGAGGGCAAAAAGATGCCAGCCCCTGAAACTCCGAATCCAGTGGAACGTCCCTTTGTTCGTCGCACATTGTGGGATGGAAATCCTTATGTGTACCTCGGTGCTAAAGCATGGAATATGTCCTTTAAAGATACCGAAATCGCTCAGCTCTATATGGAGTTTTTAACTCATCGCTTGATGAAAGAAATTCGTAACATCAAAGGGCAAACGTACTCTGCCAACGCGAGTGTGTATTTCAATCGCGGTTATGGCTATGGGGCCATTCAGTTCCAAACACCAAAAGAGCATTTGCTAGAAAATATCGATATCGCCAAGGATTACATCCAGAAAGAAGCCCGTGAAGGGCAAATCACGGAAGCTCAGATGAAAGAGGCCATCACGTTGTATCTTTCTCAGTATCAGCTGATGGGCCGTGACGCAGAAAAGATGATGAGCCTTGCCTCCCATTATGACAGTCAATTGGAAGAGTACGGCTCCTTTGTATCTCCGTTCCAAGTTTTGCAAAATATGAAATTGGATGAATATAAGAGTAGTCTAAAGGCGACGTTTAATGAAAACCACGCTTACGAGATGGTGTATTCTCCGTATCTGTTCTTTACCTTTGATATTTACGTTCTGTATTTCTTAACGGCCGTTGTGTCGTTTATTGGCTTGCGCAAGTTCTTTACGAAGCCTTTTGCTCATGATCGCTTGCAATGGATTCGTAAGATCCAATATCCGCCAGTGAAAATGATGGAAGCGTTGGGCTTGGTTGCAGTTTATGTGGGAGTGATCCATTTCCAGATGTTGCTGACACGATTTGCGACACAGTCCCAGTTTATTCAAAGTCATTTGTTTCTTTCAAACTATCTTTCCAGCGTCGTTTGGATGTTCGGAACAATTCTAATTGCTTGTGGAGTTTATGCATTGATGCCACGAAAGATGATGGTGGTTGATGGCAAGCTGATGATTAAAAGTGTGACTTATTATTCTAAACTAATTCCTCTGGAGCAAATCTCGAAAGTAGAGTCATTCCGTGGAATCGCCCATCCATTCGCCTTTAAGCTTTGGTTTAAACAAGTGGGCTTCAGAAACTTTTTTGTGACGCCAAAATTTTGGCAAAAAGGTCTCTTGATTCATTTGAAAAATGGCAAAGCCTACTATTACAGTGTGAACCAAGCTGATAAAGCCGCATTGGAATTGACACAAATCTTGGTAAAACAGCAGCAACAAGAAAGCATTTCTATTGCTGCTTAGATCCGAGTTTAGAGAGACCGCAATTGCGCGGATCTCTCTAATTCAGAATTTAATTACTTCTAAACTCAGCTATTCGCTCCAGCCTGAGATTCCATAGGACACTTAAATTACAAGCGTCGAATCGTACTGTCTCTCGCATTAAAGAGCTCTAATCAAAGGTCCTTAACACCGAAGAGTTAATTGTGAGGATGTACGTATATGCCAGAAACAAAACGACAGCAGTCTCTGCAGAGATATAACATTTTGGGAACACTTCCAGAGTCAACATTTGACGAGATCACTCAGTTAGCAGCTGAAGTCTGTGATGTGCCTATGGCATTGATCGGCTTCGTAGATAATGAGCGTATCTGGTTTAAATCCCACGTCGGTACGGATATTATAGAGGCTCCGCGCGAGCAGACTATATGTGGGCACATGATCGAAGAGCGCAAAGTTATGGTGCTTCAAGATGCAAGCTTAGACCCACGATTTAAAGATTTGCCTTCTGTAAAAAGTGGCTTAAAGGTGCGCTTCTATGCGGGGGCGCCCCTGATCACGCCGGATGGCGTGGTGATCGGGTCTTTGTGTGTATTCTCTCCGCAAACTAAAACTCTTACTGAAACTCAAATCAAGTCCCTTGAGCGCTTAGCGCGTATGGCGATGTATTTCTTGGAAGCACGTATCACTGACATCGATGAAAAACAAAAAGCGCAGGCCGATTTAGAAAAGCAAAAAGACTTTCTGAACGCTGTTCTAGAAAATCTCTTTGACGGCGTGATTGCGTGTGATGCAAACGGCAAAGTCAGTTTGTCAAATGGCGCCAGCCGCAGATTCCATGGTTTAGAGCAAGCTTACGATGAAGATGTACCCCCAGAAAAGTGGGCTTCCTATTTTCAACTCTTCCACGCTGATGGCGAAACGTTGATGAAGATGGAAGAGATTCCACTTTATCGGGCTTTGCATGATCAACTCATCAGAGACGAGGAAATGGTTGTCCGTTCCGTTTCCGGTAAAAAAACTAAGCTGAAAATGAACGGTCAGGCGATCTTTGGTAAAGGCGGTACTAAGCTTGGTGCAGTCATTACTCTTCACGATATCACCGAGCAAAGAAACGCGGTTTCTCGTGAGCAAGCTACTAACATGACACTTAAAAAATTAATCGACTTGGTTCCTGTAGGGATTGCTTTATTTGATGAGAATAAAAAAATCACCACCTGGAATAAAGCGAATGAACAAATCACCGGATGGACTGAGCAAGAGCTTTTAGGCAGAAGTGTTTATGAAACAATTGAAGCCAGCGAAGCCGATACTGAATCGATTTCAAATCAAGTGAACAAACGACTAGAAAAGTATGCGGGTGAGCTCGAGTATGTGACTAAATCCGGTAAGACAGTGGACCTGCATCTTTCAATCGTTCCGCTTTTTGATGGGGACGGAAAACGTACCGGCTCTATGAGTGTTTCTGTGAACATCTCAGACATTCGCGAGCGGGAACGTCGTTTGGTCGAAGCCAATCGCGCGCTCAAAGAGGCCTCTGCTGCGAAATCAGATTTCCTAACGAATATGTCTCATGAAATTCGCACTCCACTAAATGGTGTGATCGCAATGAGTGAACTGATGGCGATGACCGATTTAACCGAAGAGCAAAAAGAAATGCTTTTAACTGTGCAACACTCAGCTTCTCATCTTTTGATGATCGTGGACGACATCTTGGATTTCTCGAAAGTGGAAGCTGGTAAGATGCGTGTTGAGAATGTGAAGTTTGATCTGCAAGATATCGTTGAGCAATCAATCCGCTCGGTGATGCCGTTTGCAGATTCAAAAAATCTAAAAGTAACGACGATGTTACCAGTGGATTTGCGAAGCAGCTTTAACGGGGACCCAGGGCGTATCTGTCAGGTCTTATTAAACCTAGTTGGAAATGCGATTAAATTTACAGAAAAAGGCGAGATCTCCATCGCATTGTCGGCAGGAAAAAACATCAACGGTAAAGCTGTTGTGCGCTTTGAAGTCGCTGACACGGGCATCGGTATTCCAGCTAATCAGTTAGACAAATTATTTAAGGCCTTTTCGCAAGCTGACGGTTCGATGACTAGAAAATATGGCGGCACAGGTTTAGGCTTGTCGATCGCTCACGGATTGATAGACTTAATGGGTGGCAAAATCGGTGTGGATAGCGTCGAAGGCCAAGGTTCCAAGTTTTGGTTTACAGTTCCGTTAGAGATGATCGGCGAGGAGAAAAAACAAGTGACAGCAACTCCAAGTACAGCAACAGACGTTCCTTCAATCAGTGGTATGCATATTTTGGTTGCTGAAGATAACGCCGTAAACCAAACAATCGCAAGAGCCATGCTAACAAAATTAGGCGCCACGTGCGAAGTTGTGGAAAACGGCAGACTTGCCGTGGAAGCGCTAGCAAATAATAAATACGATTTAGTCCTGATGGATTGTCAAATGCCGGAAATGGATGGTTACGAGGCGACTCGCACGATTCGTTCTAATGGCCGCCCTGAAATTCACACGATTCCAATCGTGGCTTTGACAGCTCACGCGATGGCAGGGGACCGCGAAAAATGTTTGGATGCAGGGATGGATGACTATTTAACAAAGCCCATCCATATGAAGAATCTGGCACAAGCGATCTCTGACATTTATACGCAAAGGTCGGCGCTTCGCGCGAAATGTTCTTAATCAAAAAGCCGTTTTGAAGAATGAAACGTCGTTCTGATCAAGTAGTCTTATCTCTGTGGATATTCAGACTATTAACTCAGAACGACGTATTGAACTTCGCACAGACGAAAAATATCTGCACGTCATGAAATATATGGGAAGTAAGCGTGAGCTGCTTCCTGATATCAAATCCGAAGTCGACAGTATTCTAAAAGGCCAAGGTGGAGTCTTAGATCTTTTTGCGGGCACAGGCTCTGTCGGGCTTTACCTGCAAGACTCCTATTCGATCGTATCAAATGATATCCAAAGCTACAGCCGAGTGATCTGTGAAGCCTTGATCGGGGCGTTTTCCCCGTCGGAAATTGAAGAGTTTAAAGAAAAGCTAATACCACTTCGTAAAAAATTTGAACTGCATCGCTGGGACCTATCGACGCTGTTGGGGCCATCACTTAAAGAATCTAATCGTTTTGTCCAAATTCCGAAAAGAGGTTGGACGGAAGAACTCCGTCACGAATACTTAAAATTCTTTGCGACCTTTCCAAATCCGACGAACGGTTTTAAGACTCCTTCCGCAGATCTTGAAAATCTGTGGCGACTATATCAAGAGCGAAGCACCAATCAAAAGCAATATCCCTATGTGCAAACAACGCTGCTTTTTGCAGAGGCTTATTTTAGTCTGCAGCAGGCGATTGATATTGATTCATTAAGATATGCCATCCAGGAAGTTTTCCACCTCGATTCAAGGGGGTACCATATAGCAATGACAGCATTGTTATATGCTCATAGCTATTGCTCGTCAGGTACCGGTCATTTTGCGACTTATCGTGATCTAAAAACGTTGTATTCAATTACTGACGTCTTTTTATATCGCGACCGGGTGGTTTATGATTACTTCCTAAAAAAACTGATCGAGATTTTTGATTACTTGGGAGCATCTAAGGGAAATAAAGGCATGTCCCTTGCGATCGACTATCGCGATGTTTTAGCGTCTGATGAATTGGCGGCAAAGTACGATCTGATCTATGCGGACCCACCATATTCTTTCGTCCATTACTCTAGGTTTTATCACGCCACTGAATCTTTGGTTAAGTATGACTATCAGCTGCCGCAGTATAAGGGTCGCTATCGAACTGATCGTCATCAGTCTCCCTTTTGTCAGGGGATGACCGTACAATCGGCTTTCGAAGAAATATTTAAATGGGGAGCCCTGCGAGGTAAAGCGGTCTTGTTGTCATACTCAAATACAGGAATGATTTCCCAAGAGGCGATCATTAAAACCGCCCAAAAGTACGGATACAGAAATGAAGTCAAAGAAGTCCACTACGAGCACTCGACGCTAGGACGTGAAGGGCATAAGAGCAATCAAATAAAAGAGCTTCTGATCACGTTTTCTGTGTAAAAAAAAAGCCAGAGTTTCCCCTGGCTTTTTCATTTTTGAATTTTGAATCGAATTAGAATTTGTTAATACGGTCAACCAACTCTGGGTGGTCGATGAATGGATTTCTGTTGCCTTGAACTTTGAAGATCTCCACGTTGCGGTTCATTTCTTCTTGGTCAACAGGGTCCTCTTTGTGCCATTTGCGAAGGAAAGCTTCTTGGCGAGGGCTGATGTGCATGCCGTAGTTCGTTGCAAAGTAGAACAAGGCACGGGCAACGTTCCCTTTGTGAGCCGTCGGTGGTTCGAAAACGTCGTTGCCGCCACCCGCTGGTTTACCGAAGCGAGAAACTGGGCATTTCAATTTTTTTGCGTCTTGAACAACTTCACCGAACTCGTAGTTACCACGAGTGGAGTTCATTTCGTTATCAGTCGGGTACAAGTGGTGCAAATCAGATTTTTGCATGTTCTTGTTGAATTCGTTAGAGAAGCGGCTTTGTGGCCATGTGTGCTCTGTGTTCAAGATGTTGCCATCTGGATATCTGCCTGGAGCTGGTGCACCGTTGCCGCTGAATTCAGAAGCTGTACGGTATTTTGCACAATACATATCAGGAATCGCATACTGACCATCAACTTTAGTGATGTAGTACGTGCCCATCATCCAAGTACGAGCGCCATCGTAACCAAGGACAACGTGTTCATAGCAACCTTGGCCAGAGCAGTTATCAGAAACTTCGTCGTAAGAGCCTTGAACCACTTTGTGCTTAGCCAAAAGGATGTGTTGAAGTTTGTCTTTCAATTCGTCGTTAGAAACACCGGAAGAAAGATCGCGATAAAATTGTTCGCCGTAATAAGGGATGCCCTCAGATTGAAGAGCAGCTTGGCCCGACACCGTGATGAACAACGAACAGACAACAAGAACGAAAGAAAGCATTGCTTTCATGGGACCTCCATAGACAGGCTTTTACGGTGCCCGGTAGAAACGCGATTCCATATTAATCGCTTATATGCGGTTTATCTTGCCCAAGTGTTTGTCCCATTACTGTCCTGGTGGCAATGATAATTCATAATAGTTAAGACTCAGGGCGTTTGACGCATCATGTATTGGGGCTTGTCCGATAAATGGCGCAAAGTTTATAGTAGTGCTGAAGAGGGCGGGCATGAAGGTTCTAAAGTATATATCAGTGTTTTTTGGAATCTTAATGGTCGTGTTCGTCGTTTATGTTTTGGTCGTGGGCGACTCGATGAAGGAAGCTAAAAAACGTCAGATTGTTGTCATCGCCAATCAGGTCGAGAGTTTTTTAAATAACTGCAGCGACTGCCAAGGAAAATTTCCCACAGGCATTTCAGCAAAAGCCTTCTTGAAAGAATATCACATGAGGAACTACGCGTTTTTCAGAGCCGAAGACCTTTGCACGGGCTTACGCAACGAACTTTCAAAAGAATCTTTACCTTATGTGACGGAAACAGATTATCAAATCGTCGTCACAGATCCACCCTGGATCGCCATCAAAAGAAAAGACGCTGAACCAATACTTATGAACCTCGGCGAAAATCACGGGCAGTACTGCCGATGACCGGTAAAACTAAAAAAAAGCGGACTTGGTGGTCCGCTTTTTTTTTAAAGACTTTCAAGACGTTTTGACCACTTGTAAGGAAGTATTTTTTTGAATTTATAGTCGCCGAATTCTTTTGCGCGAATCCATTTTGACGAGCCTTTAACTTTTTCCATCATAAAGCCTTTTTGCGAAATACCTAAAACTCGGCCGTTGGCCATTTCCGCATAGGATGTGACTTCTGGATAAGCATACGATGTCTTGTCGATCTGAAGATTTGATTCGCTAGCAGATGCGAAATCTGCAGACTTGGGCAATTTATAAGATTTGCCATCATTTGCTAAGACAATAATACCGCTGACGTAGGACTGATTCACGTTCACAAAATTCAGTGGCTTTAAGGCCGAGAATGAAAATTCAGCGAAATTATTTGTTTCTAACAAGCATTGAACGCGGGATGGAGTCAGGAAACAATAATCATCACTCGTCGATAACACATCCAAAAGCTCGTTTCGTTCCTGCTGGGAAAGCTTGTTGTAGTTATCAACAAGTGCTCCCTCGCGGTAATTCCAGTTACGGGTAAAATCGTAAGATGTGACTTTGCCGTTTTTAAAGAAAATATACGGAATGTTCGAAACAAATGAAATGGTCGCAATCTCGTCAGCCATGGAACCGAATTTAGTCTCGTGAGCACCATCATAGAAAGAAACCGAGTCTTCTTCGTCAACGAAAACTCCGCCCTTAACCATATCTAATGGTAACTGGTTGAAACGATTAAGCACATCTTGAATAGCGGCAGAGCGGGCTTGTTGCTTGACCGCTTCATTTTCAGTGGAAAAATAAACTTGAAGTACAAATCCTAAACCAATTCCATAGGATCCTTGTTGCTTGTAGGTATCGTCACATGCAGCCCCGTCATAGCTTTTTAAGACACCTTGGGTGCAATTAACATGAGGGTGTCCCTCTGTATGGCGTGCTTCGTGTTCTAGGAATGCAGAAAAATCCATCGCCTTCAGTTTTTTTGCTTGAGGGCAGATGTGCATGATCGGTTCACGGTTAAAAACAAAGGCAACAGTTCCGATATCGCAGTTCGTGCTGTCTTGGGCTTCAAATTGAATCGTCTTAATACGTTTTGTTAGGAAATTTGTCGCACCCTCTTTGCTAACGGCTGTTTGGAAATTAGCAGGCAAGGTTTTTTGCGGCACTTTTCTAATATAATCAATAGAGTCGATTGTTGCTTTAAACAAACCTTGCTCGCAGGCGTCGCTTGCAGAATATGTCTTAATGACGTTGCCATGGGCATCGACGTCTTCGAATTGAAAATGTTGAAACGCGAATTGCATAGAGTCTTGAGAAAGGCAGGCAACCTTGTCTTCAGCCATTGCAACGGTGAAGCTAGTTGAAACGATTAAAAATAAGATTTTGCTAAATAAGGGCAGTTTCATATTAAATCCTTACAGGCTTTTTTCTTTAATCATCTGATCCATGGCGCGCCCCAATTTTCCGGGACGTCCTTCTTTAATTCCTCCGGCACTGATTGTCGCAAGGAACACCAAAGTTTTGTTGTTTTGATTTTCGATCGTGTTTTGCATCACTTTTAAAACATCGCCCGAGTTTGCAGTCATTTGATCTAAAGATTCCAGAGCAGTGATGCGCAGTGGAACCTCTGTTTGCGCAGTGGAATCTTTAAACTTTGAGGCTGCGATCATACCTAAAGCAGGAATCGCCTTGGCACCTGATTTAGAAAGAATAAATAAACTGGCCTGACGAGTGGAAGCGTCAGCTTGAGTATCAATCACAGCATTTCCTAGTTGCGCGATTTCTTCCGCATTCAAATGGGCTGTTGCCAGAGCTTGCTGAGGAATAGCAACATCAGGACGAGTAAGCATCAAGGCAATATAATTCACATGTCGCTCAAGGCGGGGACTGAATTTGGAGCTTCCAGCAGCTTTTGGGACGACCGATGAAGCCACCGATTGTTGAGCTGAATTTTGAACGGCTTGATGGGATTTCGTTGCCGCCAAAGGAATGGCACTTTTTAATTTTGTATCAGAACTTTGTTCAAAGGCCGATGACTTTTCAATAGGAGTCGACTTTGTGGATTGGTGAAACCACCAAGCTCCAAGCATCAATACCACTGGAATGATCAGTTGATATTTCCCATTTTGAGACACTATAAACCTCCACGAATACCTATGGAAAATGCCAGATCTGTACCAGGATCAGCTGCCATAAACTCGCGAATATCCCATGAATGCTGTCAAGGGCCGCGGGTGGCGACAAGAATCGGCTTGTGCGAGTGTCTCAGGTTGGGAATTTGAATGTTGAATTTTTTAAAATAAAACAGGGGAGCCAGAAGAAATTCCCAGCTCCCCCGGTGGGTTTGAATTTAAGATTACAGTGCTTGTACTAAGCCTGACAGAACAGATGTCGTTACTTTTACGATCTTAAAGCCCATCTGACCGGTTGCTACAACTAAGTGACCATTTGTATAAAAGATGTTGTTCGCGGAAGCATTCGCGCCCAGTGAAAATCTGCCTAAATAAGTAATAGTCACTAAGCTGCAACCTGAAACAAGTGAAGACGTATTGACTGAATAAATAGTCACCCCAGCTTCACCATTTGCAACGAACATATAACCTGCCCCGAAAGCGGCTGCGTTGGCAGTGGTCTTATCTGTCGTCAGGCCCGTCACTGTCGGATTTGTTGCTGTCCCTAAAATCGCGCCAGAGGATAAACATATCAAGCGCGCACCGCCGTAACCGTTCGTCGCAATTTGGAAGGTCGCGCCTGTTGTAATTGTGGATTTTGCTTCATCGATCACACCATTTGACAAAGTGACGTTACCAGAACTGAGCAAGCTGCCGTTTAGGTCATAGTGTTTTACTAAAGACTCCGCACTTGCAGTTTTACCTGTCACTGCATAGAGAGAACTGCTTGAGCTATCAAAAGAGATATCACGAGCATCGGGAAGTGCAGTAAATCCCACTGTTGAAAGGTCGGAGTTGTTCAAAATCGAGAGTCCTCCGTTATTACCTGACAAAGCATATATATAGCTACCAGCTGCGACGACACTTGTTCCTGCGTAGGCTGGAATCGTTGGATCTGCTGCACTTCTTAAAAATACAGAAGATACCGTGGACGTCAGTTTACCATTAGCATCCAGGGTGATCTTCTGCAGGTTGCCTCCGCCACCATTATCCGAGGTCGCGCCAGCAGCATATAAAGAAGTTCCTTTTACATAAACCTTATGAATATCTGAAGTCGGGTAAAGAGCCTGTGACGGCAACGTCAAGGCGTAAGGGTTTGAGATATCAATCACATCAATGGCGCCAGCTTGCGTAGCACCTCGCGTATTATACGCCACATAGACTTTTGATCCACTTACAGCGATATCGCTTGCTTGAACTTGGGCGCCATTCACAGTGGGTGGTGCCAAAGTTCCGACTAATGTTAATGTGGGCGTTAGGGATAAGACGTCACCTAAAAGAGCCATCGAATGAAGCCCGCCACCGCTGCTGTAGGCTGCCATATCCTGGCCAGTGACATCGGATTGATCGATCGCGAGATCAGTATATGTGTTGCAAAGTCTGTCATCGCAACTTATTCCAGAATCCGTAGAACACGCCGCCAGTGCGCAAATCGCAGCGGTCGCCAAAATCAGTTTTAAATTTAAGGTTCCCATATACGTCCTCTAATTAAAAATTTATGTATATGCGGATCTATTCGGATGACGGCCCAAAGTTCAGTAGTCACATGATGAGAACTTGCTGGGGTGTAATTCAGTCGTAACAGAATGACATCACTCAGAGTTTGGATGTGAGGGGACACCACATTCAAATTTTCCTGAGATGTCGCTCGGATAATTTTAGAACGTTTTGATATCGGAGTATTCTCAGCTTCAATTCCCAGGCCCTATATATTCTCTATTGCCTCGCCGAAGAGAATTGTACTTATGGAAAATAAACGGATTCTTATAGCTGAAGATAGTGAAATCGAAGGAATGATCTTAGAGCGCGCTCTGAAATCGGCGGGATATCAAGTGTCACGCGCGGCCGATGGTCAACAAGCTTTGGAACAGCATTTAGCTGTAAGTAAGTTTGATTTATTGATCACGGACATTTCAATGCCAGGACTTTCTGGAATTGAATTGATTTGGCACGCCCGCGAAAGAAACGTGCTGCCACCAACCATCGTTCTGACTTCGAATAAATCCGAAGAAGCTTCTTTGAAAAGCTTAGAAATCGGGGCCTTGGACCATTTAACGAAACCCTATAATTTGCCTTTGATTCTTGCGAAGGTGAAGATCACCTTGGGTCGCACATGATTAAGTTTGTCCTGGCGTCCGTGTTTTTTTCTTTCAATGCGTTTGCAGGTTTTGAATCTGTCGATTTGTCTTATGCAAAAGGCGACTATGGCAACGTTTATCACGAAGCCGGCGAAAGAATTCAGTTCAATGGCAAATCAAGCGATACAAACAGTTATTATCTAGGTTACGAGCACATACACCGTGATTATACACCGACCACTGGCTTTGATCGAGATGCAATCTTATTTGGCGACACCGCCGTCTTTAAAAAATATCACAGCTATCTGGAATTTGTTGGCGCCTATGCCGGGGACACAGTTGTTGGAGCTCAGACCTCGGCCTCTTTGATTCCCCATACGACATATTTTTCGAAATGGGACCTTTCAATGGGGTTTCATTATGCGCACTATGCGACAGGTGATGTTTACAGCCTACAGCCGCAAGCCATTTTCTTTATCACTGATATGACGAGCATTGGCCATAGCAGTTGGTTTTACGAAGACGGTGGTTGGCATCATGCTCATCGTGAGTTTTTGCGCACACGTTATAAAAGTGTGGGTGCAGAAATATCTTGGGCAGGTGGAGAAAATCGTGAGGACGTGGGACTCATTGATCAATTTGATTCTTATGGTTTGACTGTGACCTATTATCACAGACTTGGGCATATCTTTCTTAATTTAGAAGATTATCAGGGACATATGCGTAGCGGTTCACAATGGGGTACTGGCATTAGATGGATTTGGTAGGATGGTTAGAGCAACAGCTAAATGGCGATTGGGCGATGTACCTGATATTATTTCAGGTCATTCTCAATTCCATGGCTGTAGCCTTAATCTTTTTTATCACCGCTTATCGCAAGGGAATAGAAAAAGAAAACAAGGAAATGATTCCCAAACTTCAAGAACGCGTTACTGATATTTGTGTGGGCGTTAATACGGATATCGCTGATTTAAAATTTTTAAAATCCCGTTATCGTAAAGTTATTCGCGGTTTAATCTTAAGTGCCATTGGCAGTGTCAGCGGCTCCTATCGTGATAACTTATTTAAGCTCTATCAGGATCTAGGTTTCTTAAAAGAGGACCGTGATGCCTTATTGGGTGGAAGCTTTCCCACAAGACTTGCCGCTTTATCGCGTATCGATACCCTGCAGGACTTGGAATCTGGCAGCACCGTCGCAAAAATGCTGAATGATAGTTCGCCTTACGTGCATTTTGCCGCTTTAAAGTTTTTGTTGAAGGTGAGATACCCCAAGTTACATGTCAATATGGGTAAAGAACTGCTGACGTTAGCAAAACTCGACCGTATGGATACAGCTCTTCATTTATTAGAGATGTACGCCAAAGGTTATACGGAGCAGTTCCTGTACTTGCTTCAGACGCATCTTGATCCGGATGTTTTGGGAATCTGTTTGGATGTGGTTTTCCGTCTGCAAATTGCCGAAGCGATGCCTATTGTAAAAGATCAGTTGATCGATGGTCTTCGTTCAGAGGGCCACCCTGAGTTTGAGCAATTCCATTTTCGCAAGTATGCCATGTGCTTAACGGTAGCGCCAGATGGTGATACCGAGGAGTTATTGGTTCGAATGACTCATGTGGAGTCTCCGACGCTTCGAAACTTTGCTTATTTGGCTTTGATTAAGATCAGACCCGATTTGAAGTTTGATTTGATCGAAAGACTTTCATTTGATGACAGCCCCCAGGGCCGCCGTCTTTATTATCAAATGATGGAATCCGTCAAAGGTGGTGCAGCGTGAATTTTCTAGAGTGGTACTTAAGAGTCGTTGCCTATTACTTTTTGACGATCAATAGCTTTTATATCTTCTTATTCATGCTGGCGTTGATATCAATCCGCCGTCGCGAAATTATTAAGCCTTTATTAGGTGATGGAAAGTCTTACGGATTTTCCCCTCCAGTTTCAATTATCGTTCCTGCTTACAACGAAGAAAAATCAATCGTTGATTCAGTCCATTCATTGCTTCGTTTGAAGTACGGTCAAATTGAAGTTGTGGTTGTGAACGACGGGTCAAAGGATGGCACCTTTGAGGTTATGAAAAAAATCTGTTTGCTTGAGCCCGACGAAGTGGTGCGTATGTCTGATCTGGGCCGTGCACCCGTGCGTGGCATTTATCGCTCCAAAATTCACCCGAATTTAATTTTGATTGATAAACCGAATTCAGGAAAAGCAGATAGCTTAAACGTGGCTATCGATTATTGCTCTCATGATCTTGTATGTGCAGTGGATTCTGACTCGGTACTTAATGATGATGCCTTGCTCGCGATCTCCATGCCGTTTACGGAGAACCCTCATACCATTGCTTCGGGCGGTACGATTCAGCTGGCTAATGGTTCGACTTTTAAAAACAGTCGACCTGTTGACAACAGAATGCCCGACGGCTGGTTGGAACGAGTGCAGATCGTTGAATATATACGCAGCTTTTTTTGCGGTCGTGTGGGTCTTGATGTTTTAGGTTCGACACTGGTGATTTCTGGGGCCTTTGGTATTTTCCGTAAAGACGCCGTCGTCGCAGTTCGTGGATATCAAGCTGACAGCATGGGCGAGGATATGGACCTGGTGGTTCGTATGCACCGCAAATATCGCGACATGAATAAAAAGTATTCCATTTGTTTTCTGCCAGACCCGGTTTGCTGGACCGAGGCTCCCTCAGACTTAAAAACATTGCAGCGTCAACGTCGCAGATGGCAAGTGGGCTTGTTGCAAAGCCTGTATGAAAACCGTCGTATGATGTTTAATCCCAAGTACGGAGTGATTGGAATGTTCGCATTCCCATATAACTTCATCGTCGATATATTGGGACCATTTATCGAACTTTCAGCGTATATTGCAATTACTTTGGGTATCATGTTTGGATTGGTCGAAAGTGATCGCATTTTTACTTTGGTCATAGCAAGTATATTATACGGAATGCTTATTTCCGTGGGTGCCGTAGTGATTGGTGAGCTGTACTATCATCGCTATACAAGACTGCGTGACATAGGCCTTTTAGTAGTATCAACTATTTTCGAAAATTTTGGTTATCGTCAGATCAATTCCTATTGGCGGATGAAGGCGTTAATCGATCACTTCAAAGGAAACCATAGTTGGGGTGAGATGAAACGAACGGGATTCGCCAAAAAATAGGGGGAGCGAATGAGTCTTGAAGTAACAATCAGAAAATCATGCCCGGAATTAGAGCCAGCAGGCTTTAATATACCGGAACTAGCGGAAATGATGGATACGCGCTATTTGGGCGAGTTCATGATTTTCATTGCAGCCGCAGGTTTGTTTTTAGAAAGCTACGAAGCACAGATTGCTGACATTAAAGCAGCCATCGATGACAAGGATCCTAAAAAGATTCATGCGACAGCTCATAAATTCAAAGGAGCCATTTCGAACTTTCACGATCAATCCATTGCTGATGCCGTTCGCACGATTGAGGTGAACTCCGCAACATGGACTCAAGAGCAATTGGTTGTGCAGTTCGCCGATGTGTTGAAAAGAACAACTAAATTCGTTCCTGAATTGAACCAGCTTGTCGTAAGCTTTTCGAAAATCGAGACGGAAGCAGCATGATGAGCACTCAGGGGATTTACTCGCGATTCATTTTCAGAACGTCCTTCATTTTGGCGGGTGTAATCTTCATTTGTGCTTTCCTGTTAAGCTGGTTTATCGGGCGAGCCGTTCGTGACCGCATCGAATACGAACAGGGCCATACTTTGTCTGACATGGCTTACAATATCGCTGACAAAATGGACGTGGTTATTGGGGCGCGTGCTGGAGAAATTAAAACTTTGGCGACGTTAACAAACTTGACTGATCCCAAGGTTCCCGTTGCCCAAAAGCGCGCGGTTTTAAATCAGCTTGCAAAATCATTTCCTGAGTTTGCGTGGATTGGTATTTCGGATTTAAACGGTCGGGTCCTTGCCAGTAAGGAAGGACTTTTAGAAGGTGCAGATATTTCTAAAAGGGATTGGTATATCCACGGTCAAAAGAAAGACTATTTTGGGGATGTTCACGACGCTGTCCTTTTAAATAAACTTCTGGGCGGCACAGAGGCGGAACCAATCCGCTTTTTCGATTTTGCGACACCTCTTTATCATGATGGAAAAATCGTGGGGGTCCTTGCTGCCCACTTAAGTTGGCGCTGGGCTAAAGAAGTCAGCGAGCAATGGATCAAACCACTTCGTGACCGCTTTCCAGTTCGTCTGACGATATACTCCAAAGAGGGTAAAGTCATTCTGGGCGAGAAAAATAAGATGCCAGAGATGACAGCCGAGGACATGCCAGCACCGGGAGAGCGCAATCATTATCACGTGCATGATCACGGGAGCGCTGGAGTGTTATTAGAAGGCCAGGCCCGGACAACTTTGGCTACGAAATTTGATTCAGATGGTTTTGGGTGGGTGATCGTTTTAGACCGGCCAGCGAAAGAAGCCTTTGCCGAAGCAACGCAGATGCAATTTAAGATTTTGGCCTTCGGGTCATTATTGGCTTTTGTTCTTGCTGCATTTGGTTGGCGTTTTAAACGCGACAGTGCTCGCACCAATAAATTAAAGCGCTTGGCCGACGATGCCAAAGCCGCAGAAGCGCAAGCCATTCAATCTTCAGAGGCAAAAAGTCGATTCCTAGCGACCATGAGTCACGAAATCAGAACTCCGATGAATGGTGTGATGGGTGTCACGGATTTACTGTTAGATACTCCACTTAATAAAGAACAAAAAAAATATGCAGAACTGATTAAGGCCTCAGCAGAAAGCCTTTTAAGTGTTATCAACGACATTTTGGATTATTCTAAAGTTGAAGCGAATAAAATTGACCTAGAAACGGTCCCGTTTAGTTTAGGACCAGTTGTTCAGCAAGTGATTAGCTTGATGAACTTCCAAGCCCGCCACAAGTCGATTTATCTGCAGCTTCATGAAAATCTGGGAACTTCGACAAACGTGATGGGTGACCCTGCGCGCTTCCGTCAGGTCCTCGTAAACTTAATCAGCAACGCCTTGAAGTTTACTGAAAAAGGTGGTGTGGATGTTTTCGTTCACGTTGAATCCATCAGCGAGCTGCAATATGAGATCAAAGTTCAAATCAAAGACTCTGGTATCGGTATTCCTGAAAATGCCCGGGACAGAATCTTTGGCAGATTCGAGCAAGTCGATGCCGCTACAAATCGCAAATATGGTGGGACCGGATTAGGGCTTTCAATTACCAAATCCTTAGTTGAATTGATGGGCGGGCACATTGGTTTCTTCAGCGAAGAGGGCAGTGGTTCAACATTCTGGTTTAAGTTGGTACTGGATAAGGCAACCTCTAAAGTGCTGCCAGTGGTTCATGCAACCCCTTCTAAAAACGGCAAGCTTCATATCTTGGTCGCAGAGGACAACCCCGTCAATCAGCTAATCATCCGCGGGATGCTGGCAAAACTGGGGCATGAGTTCATTGTTGTAGAAAATGGAAAGCTCGCCCTTGAAAAAGCGAATGAGGACGATTTCGATCTCATCCTTATGGATTGTCATATGCCGGAGATGGATGGCTATCTGGCCACTCAAAAAATTCGCGAGATCGAAAAGTATGCAAACGTTCCAATTATCGCGATGACAGCCAGTGCAATGGCTGATGAAAGAGAACGCTGTTTGCAAGTCGGTATGACGGACTATGTGGCAAAGCCTTTAAGTCTTGCGACTGTTGAAGCCGTTCTTCAGAAATATATGGTGGCGGTTTAAGTGGCTGCCTGATTCAAATAAAAAGCACCAGATCAAAAATAAAAATTAAATAAAATGTTTTAGTCTTTACTTTTTTGGGGGGTGTTTTAACACCTTCTTTATGCGCCCGTGCTTATTCTCCTTTGCAAAACAAAGGAGTTCCCAATGATCAACAGATCATCATGGCTTTTGCGCTGGGGTTTGAGCGCAAGTCTAATTGCTTTTTCATCCTTGGCGGGGGCGGAAGAGCCCTTCGCATTCGCAGATTTTACCTGGATGAACGGTAACAACCGGCAAAAATCTGCCTTGTTAGATTCAAAGTATTTTACGGGGTCGTTCTTAGCAGACACGAATGCCGTCCTTGATTTTAACACACCCAAAGATCACACGCTGGTGGGCTCGACATCCTCGGGACGCACCAATGAATTGCAAGTCACTCAATTAGGTTTGGGAGGTGATTTCCACTATGAAAATGTACGGGGTCGTATCATGACTCAGTTCGGAATGTATTCTTCAATGACTCCCAGAAATGATGCCTCCACGGCTCGGGGGCAGTGGGATGCAAATACCGCATACCGCTATGTTTCTGAAGCGTATGGTGGCTATCATTGGGATGCAATGAACGGTGTGAACTTAGATGCCGGCATTTTTATGTCTTACATTGGTTTGTTCAGTTACTACAATTTCGAGAACTGGGCTTATCAAGCATCCTACACTTCGGCAAACACCCCGTGGTTTTTCAATGGACTGCGCTTGCAGATGTTTCCAACGGACCGCTTGAAAACGGAGCTGTGGTTGATCAATGGTTGGCAGTCTTATGGAATGTTCAATGAGGCCCCAGGTGTGGGGTACCAAGTGAACTATCGTCCGACGGGAGACTGGTCCTGGGTGTTTAACGGCTACGTAGGATCTGATACGTTAGGAACACCAGGGCGTACTCGCATGCACAGTGATAACTCGGTTCAATACAAATACCTGGATACGCCTTCAAAGTTTATCAGTAAAGGTGCTTTTTCAATCACTGCTGACATCGGTTGCGAAAATGGTGGTGGTGTACAGTGTACAAATGGCGATAGCAAAACTCCAAGTCAGTACTTTATCGGAGTGATGGCTTACAATCGCCTGTGGTTTGCAAATGATAAGTACGCTCTGACCTTAGGGGCGGGAATGATTAATAATCCTGGACGCTACCTTGTATTGATTCCACCCATCCAAACTTCACAGACTGGTGCCAGTGGCGGAGCCAGTGCCACAAATCCAGCTTTAGATAGCAATGGTAATCCGTACTTTTCGCAAAACCCCGGTGATGAATTCCGCGCGTGGGATGCCTCTGCGACCTTTGATTATATGCCGAATGAATACATCACATTCCGCTCTGAATTTATTCACCGTGAAGCAAACGTGGGATACTTTGCGGGGCCTGGTGGCGTGACTTCAGCGGATGGACTTAACACATCGACACAACCCTCGGGTTGGAAACCAGATCTGGTCAACACCGAAGATCGCATAAACTTAGCGATGATGGTTCGATTCTGAATTTAATTCTTGCGCCGTCTTGCCTTGTCCTGTGTTAAGTGGGTAGGGCGTGCGCTCTAAAGTTTTAAGCTCTTCAAGCTCTCTGTTATCATGAGAACAAAATATTTCCACTTCTGTGCCGTGATGTTTTTTGATCTCGCGAAGCCTGCGTTGATTGTCTTTTCTTTGACCCCGGTCTTTTTCCATCAGTGTCTGGTAAAATTCTAGGCCCGGCGTGCAATTTGGGTTCTCGTAGTTCATTTCGTCTTTATAGAAATAGGCATCACCCGCGTTGAGGAGCCACTGTCCTCCAGTATTAATGGCAACACCCGCATGCCCGAGAGTGTGTCCCGCTAACGGAACCAACGCAATTTGATCTTGAAGTTCGGGCAGAGGAGTGACCTTTTTAAATCCAAACCAACTTTCCCCATGAGTGCTGGGGTGAGTTTTCCAATTTTGTTTATAATTCCACTGTTGAGGCCGATACCTTTGACGATCTAACCATGTTTCTTGCATTTCGGCGCTGCGCTTTTCGGCGTCCAGCATATGCACTCGGGCTTGAGGGAAGTCATCGAGCCCACCCGCATGATCGAAATCCAAATGAGTTAAAATAATGTCCTGAACATCGCGGGGATCAAATCCCAAACTTTCTATTTGGCGAATAGCGGTCAATTCGCCTTTGAATTCCGGCGCTAACATTTGCAGGAAAAAAGAACTAAGGCGCGACCCTGGATCTTGCACATCCCTTGTGCCAAATCCAGTGTCGACGAGGACCAACGAATTGTTTGTCTCTAGGAGTAAACAATGATTACAAAGATGTCCTCGTTGAAAAGACGAGGGGGAAATCCCGTCCATGAGATGTCCCCCCAGAGGGCACGAAGAAATACAGTTCAAGTGGTGAATTTTCATACCGGCCCTCTGTCGTTTTTTTTAATACTGATTGTTGAGTCTGCCACCTCTGCGGCGAGCTGATTCCCGATAAGACTGATCTTGCCAGTTATCGTTATTCATATTGGTGTTGGCAGAATATTCTTGGCGATAACCACCTTGATCATAGTTCTGATTAGAGCGTCCCCCATAATTTTGGCGGTTCCCTTGGCTACCATAACTTTGCCCGCCATATCCTTGACTGTCGTATCGTTGACTGCCAGTCCCTTGGCCACCGTAACCTTGGTTTCCATAACCTTGACCATAATTTTGCTGATAGTTTTGCCCGTAGTCTTGACCATGATTTTGACGGTCGCCACGCTCCGTATAGTAGTCATTAGAATCACTTTCCCAACTACGGCCCATTCTTTGTGACGGCTGATTACGCTCGTACGCGCGATATTCTTGGTCGTAGGGGCGACGGCTCTGGCTTTGTTGGCCATAACTATCGCGATCTGCATGGGAATCGTAGTTACCCTGAAAGCCGCGATTGCCTTCATAGTCCTCGTCAAAATATCTGTGCTCATGATCTCGGTTATAGCGATCATATTGGTTGCGAGACGCGTTTTCATAACGATCTTGCCCATAGGCCCCGCGACCGCTGTAGTAATCAGATGGTTCGCGACGGGAGTCGAATTGTGAACTACCGCGATTTTCATAGTTAAATTCATTCATACGCCCTTGGCGTTGATTGCGATCCATGCGATCGCCGCGATCTCTGCTGTAAGATGAACGAGATGTCATTTTATCCTCCTTGGTTTTATTTACTGAGACATTCAGACACGCGCCTACGAAATGCGAAAGTCCACATTCAAGATTTGTTTCAATAAACAGAGGCCCTGTTGGGATTTCGCAAAAGCCAGACTTGCTTAATTACATGATCCCTCTTTGAAGCTCGCAAGCTACAGTATTTCTTTTTACGAAAGGAATAACATTAATGGAAAAGAAAGATTTGAGTCGTCGCCAATTGATTGGAAGTTTGGGGGCGGGTGTTGTCGCTGCGGCAATCAGTCCGCTCAATGTCTATGCGGCTGACGAAAAAAAAGAAATGAAAGTAAAAAGGTCTGCACAACCTCTGCAAGACCCAACGAAAAAATATCCAAAACCTCCGTTTAAATCCCAGTCACAACCTTGGCCGGGTCTTGCAAGTAAAATGAATCCGCCACCAGATCATGGTGAAAAATCGTACGTTGGATCGGGAAGACTTGCGGGAAGAAAAGCATTAATTACCGGAGGGGACTCCGGTATGGGACGCGCGTGTGCCATTGCGTATGCCAGAGAAGGTGCTGATGTAGCTATTAACTATTTGCCGGCCGAGGAATCCGACGCTAAAGAAGTTATCGCGTTGATAAAAGCTGAGGGAAGAACGGCGGTGGCAATTCCCGGTGACCTTCGTAGTGAAGCATTTTGTAAACAGTTGGTGGATACAGCGGTTCAAGCATTAGGTGGTCTGGACATACTAGTGAACAATGCAGCCAGACAGCAAACACGAGCTTCGATTATGGATGTAAGCACCGAAGATTTCGATGCGACAATGAAGACGAATATTTATGCTCCGTTTTGGACTATTAAAGCGGCGTTACCGCATTTAAAGCCAGGCTCATGTATCATCGGTACGAGTTCTGTGCAGGCAACAGATCCCTCTGCAGAACTATATGACTATGCTCAAACTAAAGCTGCGACGACGAGTTATGTGCGTTCTCTCGCAAAACAACTGGCTCCCAAAGGAATTCGCGTGAATGGTATCGCCCCGGGTCCGATATGGACGCCCTTGCAAGTCAGTGGTGGAGCAACACAAGAAAAACTAAAGAAATTCGGGGAAGACAGTCCCATGGGTCGACCCGGTCAACCCGCCGAACTTGCCTCGATTTATGTTCAACTTGCAGCAAGCGATGCGAGCTATGCAACGGGGCAGATCTATGGCTCAGCGGGAGGCGGGGGACTTCCTTAAAAAAATTACGGTAACGCATAACAAAATCATCGGGGCTTCTCCAAATTGATGTACTTTTTCAACCAGACGTTGGAAAACCTTTTCGTATCAAGAGGAGTTTCCGATGGCGTTTCACGTACACAGCGACAAACCATATTTCGATCTAGTGATTGGCGATAAAACCTATTCTTCATGGTCCATGAGAGCATGGTTAGTAGCAGTGCAATCAGGTCTTCCGTTTAAAGAAATCAATATCAAACTTGATGATAAAAAAACGGCAGCTCAGATTGCTAAGTACACTGATTCAGGAAAAGTGCCCGTTCTAAAGCAAGGTAAACGCGTTATCTGGGATTCGTTGGCGATCGCAGAATACTTGAATGAACTTTCTCCTGAAGCAAAATTATGGCCGGAAGATGCTGGGACAAGAGCTTTGGCCAGAAGCTATGCGGCTGAAATGCACTCAGGCTTCCCTCATTTACGCACGAATTTAAGCATGGATCTGAAACGCACGGAACCCATTAAGCATTTAACGGAAGCAACGGCTTACGAAATTGAGCGCATTCTAAAAATGTGGAAGGATGCCTTGAAGGTCAGTGAAGGTCCCTTTTTGTTCGGTGATTTTTGTATCGCAGATGCTTTCTTTGCGCCGGTTGTATTCCGTTTCAAACACTACGGAATTAAAATCAGTGACCGCATGGTTAAGCAATACATGAAAAATATTGAAGACCATCACGGTGTTCAGTTTTGGGTGGAAGACGCTAAATCCGAAAAAGCCAAACCGATTGAGTTTAAATAAAAAAGGGACCCTAGTGGTCCCTTTTTATTTCTAAGTATTTGCGAGAGCGGAAACATTTAACCAAGTCGGCAAATCTCTTTGGCAGCCATTCTTGGAGCCTTATCCAGAATGCGCGACATGCATGCCCCTTCAGTTTTGAAGGCGGTCTTAGGAGACGCTTCAATTTTCAATTCTGTTGAAGAAATCGGTGCGAAAGAGAGAAGTTGAGCCATCACCGACAAACCTACAAGTCCAAGAGCGATTGATTTGATCATCTTAAGTTCCTTACCCATTACTAACAGCTACTAGACCTATCGGCTGAAAATGTCCTGGACCAAAGGCGAATTTGCGGAAAACTTAGACGAAAAAGAAAAAATTGAGTCTCAAAACGAAACACTTTAACGAAACATCAGCGGTCTCTGTTTAAAAGCCGCTGGAAACTTAGTTTTTTAGGCAATTCAACATGGACCTAAAGGTGTCTCTGGCAGAAGCAACAGCCACCTGGGTGTCCTCTTCATTGAAATCCAAAGTGCCCATCCATTTTTGAAACTCTTGCCAGCGTTTGCCTGTCTGCGGACCATAGCCCCCGAAAAACCGAATTTGCTCGGGTTCTAACTTTAAATTTTCATGCAGATGTTTCGAAATAACCTGGCCACCTAACGAAGAGCCCTCGATCACATATAAAGCCCCTGCAATCGCGGGAAGGCTGTCGATGGAAGGTAGGTCCGTCACGGGTTTAACCAAAGGCTTCGCATCAAGTGATTGCAAATCAGCCTCGATACGAGGTGTTTTGAAGCGGTCTTGATAAAATTCGGAGACGCCCTGAGAGTCTAAGGAGCTTTTTAAATTGTTCTCGAAGGCAGAATAGAAGTTATACATTTTTCCAAGAAGGTCCTGGTATTTTGAAACGTCAAAGTCAGAACGGAACACCGGCATGTATTGTTCGATTTCTTTATGTAAATCCATTGTGGATTCTTTCAAAGTCATCATCACAGCGGGTTTGTGTTCCATCCTTGGCTCCTTATTTTGCGGTCAGTTGAGAAATCAGGAAGTTTTTTTGCGCGACAGTGTCGACCACGACCTGTTTCAAAAACATTAAACCATCAATTTTGTAGGGAGCCCAACCCTTACTGCTATTTCGGATGACTTCTTCCCAAGATGAAAATGAATTGCGAGGGTTAATACGTCCAGAGAAATTCTTCTTCTCTAGATTCTTATTTGGATCTCCTCCCCATGTAATGACTTTTATCAGCTCGGGACGGAATAAAATTAACAAAGAGTTGTCTTCATCATTCAATGGGACGCAAAGAATCCCGCAGGCGATTTCGCGAATTTTGTCAAAGGCTGGAAGCATTTCCGCTAAATTGGCAGTGGCGATATAGGGCTTTTCAGATTTCTCTAAAAGCTCACGCAGGCCGGAGGCTAGATTTTTTAGCATCGCACTTGGGGGAGTGATGCCAGCGATATCGACTCGCTTGTTACCACACAAAGCTAAACCGGTTGCCGAAAACATATCCATTAAATAGGAATGTTGACGGAATAAAGCATCCACAGGATCTTTCACCGAAATCACAGACTCTACGATTTTTCGCAATTTCGCATCGAAAACAGATTTAACAGTCTGTCCTTCGAAAAGTTCAATCAATGAAGCATGGGCCGCGAAAGCATCAGCCATCACCGCACAGATCGCGCGAATTTCGTGTGACAGATTAAAAGGGGACATGTGATGGCATGCGATCAAACCCCACAGCTCACCTTTAACAATAACGGCAAACGACATTGAGCCCCTGACACCCATATTTCGCAAATATTCTAAATGAATGGGAGCCACGGAACGTAGACGAGAATCCGATAAGTTCCATTTTGTGCGAGTCATCGGATTTAAATTGGGAATAATAGGCGAGATATCGGCTTGAGAATCGCTGATTAAGCGCACTTTATTTCTCAGGTAAAGGTCGCGGGCTGGTTTTGGTATATCGGAGGAAGGAAAACGGTGGTTCATGAATGAATGAGCACCAAGCACACGATCTTCGCCCACAACCTCTCCATGCCAAGCTGGAGGGATGAACTTATACATCATCGCACGATCAATATTGGTGGCTTTGCGAACATACTTGCAGGTGATGTTGGCGGCCTCTTTGATCTCGCGGGTGTCTTTTAGTTCTGACATGAACTGCTGTAAAATGAATTCAGCTTGAAAGGGCTCTTCATCGACGGATGTTACTTGTCCTGGCTCAAGCTCCACACAATAGACGCCGTATGTTTCATACAAATAAGCGTCTGTTTTTATTCCGTCCAATTCGCAAGTGAAATAGCGTCCCGCACCCAGGTTTCCCTTTCGAATCAAATTTTCGATTTTAATAAGGATGCTGGTATCAAACAAAAATCCCAAATGACCCTGTTCCAGCTGGTTGGTGGGAATCTTTAATTTGGAAGCACAATTGGCGGAATGAGCGACAATTCGTCTGTCTGGCCAAGTAAAGAAAATAGCACAGCCATGACTTTGCACGGCTCCGGAAAGATGAATCGCTTCGTTATTACACTCGGCCAAGTCGCCTAAAATCAGGCTTAGTTCAGGATTATTGTTCATTTTCGATTCCTTTTAAACTTGGCGCCCAATGGGCAATAGTGTTTTTTAGAATATCAATGCGCACTGGCTTGGTTATGTAATCATTCATTCCAGCTTCTTTGCATCGTTCCGCGTCTCCGGACATAGCATTCGCCGTTAAAGCGATAATCACGACTTCCGATTTCTCGCCGTCAAGGGCGCGGATTTTTTTGGTCAGAGTATAACCATCAAGTTCCGGCATTTGAATGTCCATGAGAACAATATCAAATTTTTCCTTTTCGATCAGTGCCAGGGCTTCTTTACCGGAAGCAACTTTGGTCGGGATGTGGCCTAAACGTTTTAAGAATAGATCGATGATATAAAGATTTTCCTCATTGTCATCGATCGCAAGGATTTTTAAACCTTTAACTTCGATATTCGGTGGTTGGTTGATAAAACGTTGGCGTTCTGTTTCTTCTTCAACTTGTTTGCGAGTACCGATTTGCAAGGCGGCTTCAAACCAGAAGATACTGCCTTTACCAGGTTCACTGCTAAAACCCATATCCCCATTCATAAGAGTCGCGATTTGGCGTGAAATGACCAAGCCCAAGCCCGAACCGCCGTAACGGCGCGAATGTCCAGACTCAACCTGAGAGAATCGCTGAAAGATTTTTGAATGATGTTCTTTGGCGATACCTATTCCGGTGTCTTCGACGATACATCGCACGCGAATTTCGCCGGCATTTTCACTTGGACGAACAATTAATCGTAAAGTGATATGACCGCGATCGGTAAACTTTAGCGCATTCCCTAAAAGGTTGACAATGATCTGACGCAGACGCCCCGGATCGCCGATAACAGTGCAGTCTGCCTGTTTATCGATGGTGGTTTTAAGCTGGACCCCTTTGCTTTGGCACTGAATTTCAAACATAGAAGCAGCATCAGAAACTAATGTCGAAAGATTAAATGCTTGATGAGTCAGCGTGATTTTTCCGGATTCGATTTTGGTGATATCTAAAATATCTTCGATCAGGGAAAGCAGTGCTTTGCTGGATCGGTCAATACTTGAAACATACGAAGCTTGCTCTTGATTGAGGGAAGTTTCCTGTAAAAGGTGCGACATCCCTAAAACCACGTTCAGTGGTGTGCGCAGTTCGTGGCTCATAGAAGCCAGGAAGTTACTTTTTGTAATATTCGCTTCTTCGGCAATTTCTTTGGCTGCTCGCAAATCCATTTCGATCGATTTGTAAGCGGAGACATCTTTACTGATCATCGCCACCCGAGTCAGTTCGCCATTGGCATCCGGTACAGGTAACAGCGTGCTAGACATGTGAACATTGACACCTGGAATATTCCAGTGCTCATCCAGACTGAAAGATGTCTTTTTATCCAGAACTTCATTAAAGCGTTGGATCAACTCAAACGCGCGTTCTGCTGTACGTACTTCACGCAATTTCTTGCCGACAAGTTCCCCTTGGCGTTTTTCCAAGAGCTTCGATGCCGCATTATTTAGATATTCAATTTGATAATCCCCGGCCACGCGGCGAAGGATCAAGATGACTTCGGAGGTATTACTAAAGATAGTTGTGAAGACGGACTCGTTTTCTAAGAAACGGTCAGCGCGAACACGGTAGTCTGTCACATCAAAGCCGACGCTTTGAATTTCTTTAAGTTCATCGTCAGCATTGAAGATACCGCGGTGGAACCAACGAACCCATCGCAAAGAATTGTCTTCGCGATAGATACGTACTTCCGATTGCGCCACGGGATCTTTGGGATTCAAGCTGTTAAGCTCAAGCTTCACGCGGGCTTGATCTTGAATATTCATATATTCATGGAAAAAGTGACCCAGGTGACTTGCAGCATTGCCGCCAAATTGATTTGCAAAAACCGTGTTAACGAATAACAAGCGTCCATTCGGTGAATGACGGCAGACCAAAACTGCTTGATCTTCAATGATGGCTTTATAGCGCGATTCGCTTTCACGCAGTTCGTGCTGTGCATTTTTTTGTATCGTCACGTCAGTTGCAATCATACAAACTGCGTAAGGTCGGTTGCGATCAAAAAGCGGGAAGCGATTTACTAAAAATACGGATTCTTTACCGTTGTGAGAGAAGATTTCTTCTTTTTTTATCGCCTGTCCCGTCAGAATAACTTCAAGATCCGTATCCCGCAGAGAGATCGCAGTGGATTCGGAAAATAGTTCTCTGTCGGATTTGCCAGCGACATCGGTGTCCTTTAATCCAAAGAAATCGCGGAAAGCCTGGTTTACAAGGATGTATTTTCCGAAGTGGTCTTTAACCGTAATTGGATTTGAAAAGCCTTCCACGATCGAGCGGATCTGCTGTTCGCGCACTTCAAGTTTTTCACTGGTTCTTACAAGCTCTGTGGTATCCACGAATAGTAAAATCGCACCCAAAACATTTTGAACTTCATCTAAGAAAGGTTGGCAACGCAACTGATAGATTTTGTCGTAGCTTTCACAAAACGATTCAGAACTTTTTTGTTTTGAAATAGTTTCGTCGATTAAATCTTTAAAGTTCGGAAGCTCTAAATTCGTGGAAAGTGTCGTGACATCTTTTCCGATGTCAGCCAGAGATATTCTAAAAATACTTTGTGACGGCTTGTTAAAACGAAGAATACGGCGTTTTTCATCAACGACGATCAGCCCCGAACCGATGCTTTCTTGAACGTTCAAAAGGTTGATATTTAATTCTTTAAGCTCGTGGGATTTTCCGATAATTTCGTCATTGACCGTCACGAGCTCTTCATTACTGCTTTGCAGTTCCTCGTTGGTAGTCTCTAACTCTTCATTGGCACTTTGCAGTTCTTCATTGGCAGAACTCAGTTCTTCGTTAAGCGCCTGCATTTCTTCGTTAGCCACGCCCAGTTCTTCGATCACTGTTTGCAAGTGTTCTCGCGTGGAATAAAGTTCCTGCTCAATTTCTAGGATTTTTTGTGCATCAACGGAGGTTACCGGACCTTGGACTTCTCGTTCCGCTGTTTTACGCTGCTTGATGTTTTCAAAATCAATCAAAAAGTATTCCGCGTCGGAACCGGTTGTCAGTGCGCGGGCCACCATGCGCATCGCACTTTTTTTATTATTTTTATCTTTATAAATTTGGCTGCGGTGAACACCTTCATTGCCGCGGCATTTTCGAATCAAGATAGGTAGTTCCAGGCTGACTTCGCGAGGCAATAAATTCACTAATCTAAAGTCAGACGAGGTACTTGAAAAACCCACAAAATGGGAAACATCACCGATTACTTGGATGATGTTCGTATCGATGTCCGTAATCACGGCACAGTGATGATAGTCGCGTAATAAACGTAACATCCCTTTTTCGAGCAGGGTTGCATCAGAGGGGCGTTTTTTTACAGTCACAATATCGGAATAACTCATCGAGTTTCCGGTCTGATTGCGCGTGCTATGAATAATCGATGGAACATTCAGTTTTCTAAAGACCTTAGATTTTTTATCTAAGGTTTCAAAAAGAGTTGCCGCTGAACTAAGGGATTCAGATTTACCCAGGAATAAAATTCCGGAAGGTCCCAAGGCGTAATGGAATATATCTAAGACTTTTTTCTGAAGTTCCGGTTCAAAATAAATTAGAACATTCCGGCACGAGATAAAATCAAGTTTTACAAACGGAGGATTGTGAATCATGTCTTGTCTTGCAAACAAGACCATTTCTCGAAGCTTTTTTGAAACTTCAAATTTTTCACCGTCACGTGGGATGAAGTAGCGATGCAAGTACTCTGATGGAATGTTTGCAACTTCCGATTTTTTATAAACGCCGTTACGAGCTTCTAATAAAGCCTCATAATCCAAATCCGTTGCGAATATCTTAACAGGAAAATTCTTGTCCAGTCGGTCCAGCAAGTCTGACATGAGCATGGCGATGGAATAAGCTTCTTCCCCCGTTGCGCATCCTGCCACCCACATGCGAATTTCTGACGGCATCCGTTTACTATAAATAAGTTCTGTCAGGGTCTTTTTCAAAGTATCGAAGGCGTCTCTGTCGCGGAAAAAAGAAGTCACACTGATCAAAAGATCTTGGGAGAGAAGGTGCGCTTCATTGGAGCTGTCTTTTAAATATTTAAGATAGTCCTCGATATGATCAATTTTCAAAAACCCCATGCGCTTTTGCAGTCTGCGCACGACAGTAGTAGGGCGATACAGACTGAAATCTGAACCGGTTTTTTCCTGAATGAACTTCAGACACTCTCTCAGTATTTCTGCAGAAAAGTTCGATCTGGCAGGTTGAGATTGTCTGGTGATATATTCCTGGATCTGTTGGCTCATCTCTTCAGGATTCAAAATTGAATCAATACAGGAAGTCTCTACAGCCGATTGAGGCATGCCATCGTACTTGGCGCTGTCGCCGCTTTGGGCGATGGTAATTCCGCCGGCATCATGGATGGCTCGAACTCCCACAGAGCCATCGGACCCAGTTCCAGATAAAATAACTCCGACAATTTTAGGTGCGTGATTCTTAGCCAAAGACAAAAAGAAATCGTCTACAGACGGTTTGGGTCTGGTGTGTGAGTCAACCGGCAATAAATGAATTGTTCTGTTGGAGATAGCGACATCATAGTTCGGAGGTACTATATAAATCGTGGATGAAGCTAATTTTTCACCGTCGCGCGCTTCCAGTACCGGAAGCGTCGCTTGCTTTGCTATAAGCTCAGTCAACATACTCTTTGAGTGCGGAGCGAGATGTTGAGCGACGACGATGGAACCTTGAAATTCTGTAGTAAATTTGGAGACGAACGCCGAAATGGCTTCTAACCCACCTGCAGAAGCACCAACGCCGATAATCCAATCGGACGTCGTCTGTAAATCACGATGAGGCACGATACTCCCAACTCTTCAGCTACTGATTTAATTCCTTATTGACCGCCTGTACGATATCTCTCTTTTGCACAGGTTTGCGAAGGCCTTGAGACGTATTGAACACGTCCATCCAAGTATGAAGGTCATCGCGACCACTTACCAGTATTTTTTTGATGGCTTCCCACTTTGGATTTGCAGAAATTTGCATATAAAAATCCATCGTCGGCATATCTGGAAATGTGAGATCCATAAGAATAAGATCTGGAGTGCTGTCTTCAAGAATATGAAGAGCTTCGTGGGCGGATGTTGCGGACGTGACTTCGCATCCGATCTCATTGAGGTAGCGCACGTAAAGTGTCAAAAGGTCTCTGGAATCTTCGATTACTAGAACTTTCTTCATAGCTGCCTCCCAAAGAATGAAAATTTCTTACAGGAAGTTTTGCCAATGAGTAATAGAAAAGTGAAGAAACGTTTTTTAGTTTGCTTTCATGTAATGAGAATAACACAGTGTTGACATAAAGCTGTTAAACCACATTTAGAATAGGTGCGTTATGCCATACTACGGGGGGTTAAAGGCATGTCATATGTTTTCAATTTTTCCGGCGAACTCATCGATCATTGTTAGGAATTTGGAGTCTTTTTTTAACGATGTGTGTGCATTTAAAATCACTGCGGTGAAAAGCTCGTCGTCTTTGTAAGCCTTCTCTTCAATCTTGCTGATTGCGGTAAGTTGCATGATAGCCGCTGCATTTTCTGTCGCCCACTTTAGATAGCTTTCTTTCGTGAGTCTGACACTTTGAATCGAGTAAGTTGCATGAGTTTTGTGATCACGTGTTTTTTCGTCAATGGACTGCTCATTAGTGAGTGCGTGAGTGATCACTTGCGTAAAGAATTCTCCAGTGCCATCGATCCAGCGCTTGTAATAGGTCTTAGCTAAAAGGCCATCCCCAAAATCAACTTGATCATCAAAAGTGGATTTAACTCGCAGTTTACCTGTCACTTTAATCAAGCCTAAGTTTTCAAGCTTCACCAAATATTTGTCGACGGATAGTTTGGTCAATTTATAGCGCTCGGCAATTTCCTGAGGCTTTTTGCCGTCGTGAATTTGCAGAAAGAAGGACAAATAGTTCATGTTCTTTGCTAAGAACTTTTGTTGTTCATCCGTCAAGCGATTCGGAGTTTTAGAGTTTTTGACATTCGAACTCAATGCGTGCAGATCCGAAAGAGTCAGATCCAGAATATCACAAATTCTGAAAAGATCTTGCAGTCCCAAGTCGTGATCGCCCATCCAACGTTTGATTGTTGGAACAGACACTTGAAGGTCTTTAGCTAAATCCTCATAAGTCATCTTGCGTTTTTTTAGCTGTTCTTTAAGGACTGTTTTGATCTTTTGAATTTGGATATCCATGTGTAGCTAATCTTTCCAGTTCATGAATCCTGTACCGAATTCTTTTTCCAGCAAGGCCATGTCTACTTCAGAGGCGCCAGGTGTCGTCAGCCAGTTCCACAGTGCTTTCATATCTGTCTCTCCTTTGTAAGAGGGGCGGTATGAATGCAGTTTTGCGCCGTTTACGATGGCACTTCAAGAGCGGGTTTTAAAGTATCAAAATTTGATCCTGAATGCCATTATTTGGATCAAAAACTTAGAGAAAGAATACTTATTAGATCCATTTGTCATGGGGCAAAAAGGGTCAGGCGCTTGGGGAAGAATGGGATTTTCAAAAAGCGCATCTGCGTATAATGCAATTGGTTTGTTTTAAAGCAACTTCAGTTTGTGCACATCCTTTGCTTTGCATGATGAATGCATACTCAAGGAGTGGTGGCGATGTGGAATAAAAAATCAATGGCAACAGTAGCACTTATTTTAATTGTGGTGTTCGGCGTAACGGTCGTGGTGTATCCACTTCTTTTTAATCCGAATAAACCAGCACCAACCAGCCCCGTTGACCAACCTGTCGCTAACCCTGTGAATTAGGACGAGCGGTGTTTAGATTTTTACTTATTTTATTATTTATTCTTCCGCTGATCGCCAATGCTCAGACTTCCACGGAAACGCCTGAGGATTCTTTAGGGCAGAATGCTTTGATCAACAAGTCAAAGAAACTAACGGCTTTAGAGGAACGAGAGCAGCTGCGAATTCTTTATTATAAGCCGATCTACTTTGCGTATGGGGAGCCCTCATCCAAGTTGCAATTTAGTTTTCGAGTGCCTTTGGCGGAACAGTTTCCATTGAATTTTGCCTATAGCCAAATTATTTTCTGGGAACTCCAAGAAGAATCCAAACCCTTTCAGGATGCCACGTACAATCCAGAGATTTTTTACCGTTGGGATTATGACCGTAAATCCATTCGCTCTTTGGATTTAGGTATTTTTGAACACAACTCCAATGGAAAAGCGGGTGCGGACTCTCGTTCGTATAACCAAAGTTACTTGCGCGCTAATTGGGCCTTTGAATCAAAAAGCTGGGTTGTGCAATTTTCTGCAAAAGTGAAACTGCTGTACGATGTTGATGAAACCAATCGCGACATCTATGACTATGTTGGACCTGTCGAAGGCGAAGTTAAATTTATTCAGCTCTTTGATTCTATGTTCGATCAACTGGAAGCTGTTATTAATGTCAACCCCGGTGGTAAGTGGGGAACAGAGTTTAATAAAGGTGGCTATCAGATCAGTATGAACTTCCACGTCGGTGGAATTAAAGTCGTTCCGGCTTTTTATGTTCAATATTACCACGGTTATGCAGAAACTTTAGTAAACTATGATCAATCCGTGGATGAATTCAGAGCGGGCTTTATGTTCTAAACCCGCATTGTTTTTAGCCTTTAATCAGTGGCAGAATTTCACGGCGGTGATTGACTCCCAAATACGTATAGCTGGATTCTAAGGTGCCGTACACACCGTATCCTTGAGTCGCACCCACTTCATAATCTGCTGGTTGCATTCCCATTGCTTGCATGATGGTGATGAGAAGCTGATTGTATGGACGACCGCGTTTATAGTCGCCTTCATCTCCTCCAATAGGGCGGCGCAAATTTCCATAGGACGGTCCATAATCAATATGGCGACCCGGTTTTAAATAACCACCTGCACTTCCCGCAAGCAAGACAGGATTGTTCACTGAATTATGGGCATTGGTATTTTTTGTGGTCCCTTGGTCGTTCCCCCAAAGGATCAAAGAATTATCCAAATAGGTCGAGCCGGTTGTTGAATCCTCAACGACATCCATGCGGGTCAAAAATCGTGAAACGCGATTTGCAAAAAAAGTCATCATAGCAAGTTTCATCGCGCGCAATTCACTGGTACCCGCATGATTGATGTCTTCATGGAAGCGATTAGATCCCGTGATGCCGGGAACAAAGTTTACGGAACCGCTGAAATAGTCGTAAACGTGCATCATCAAAGTGGCAACTTGGATTTTTCCGCACTTAACTCCCACCTCGATGACATCAAACATCTGATCAATCACGACTTGATAATCCGCTGGGTTGCTGGATTTCGTTGGTGATGTGGATGGTCCTGTCGGGGAATTGCAGGTCATTGCAGGCGGAGCTGAAACGTTGGCATTTAATTTCTTTTGTAGATCATTGATCAAAGCCATGTGTTGCTCCACGCGAGCTAAGTCATCTTTAGACAGACGCTTGTTCGAGCGTAAATTAACGTATTCAGCATAAACTTTATCCACCACCAAAATATCACGGCGGGTCAGCTTATCTGCTGTATTCGTCGGTGTTGTGGTGGGCCCACTGCCAAACATGCTTGAAAACACCGCCGACGGATTGAACTGTCCAGGGACGTATTGTTTATTTAAAACACTTACGTGCGAAGCCCCCGTGTAATTTCCGTCATCCACGGACTTCACATATAGATTTAACGGCGAGCCACCATAAAGGAATTTAGCGATCACTTGGTCAATGCTTGAAGTCGCTTCCGAGAGGACTCCCCCGGTCAGCATGCACTCCGCATTGTGATTCGGCGTTTTTGAAAGAGGATCAAGGCGCGACAGAATCAACAGTTTAGAGCGCAGGGAATCAAATTGACTGCCCAAAACTGGTGACATCGTGTTTGGAATTGCGGAAAGCGCGACTTCGCGAGCATAGGTTTGCTTTTCATTCCATGTGAATTTTGCAGGATCTGGCAACCAGTGCTCGACGGCCTGACAGTGACCATTGTGGATAGCGATAAAGCGTTTTTTAAGAGTCGGTCCCGTTTGGGCTTCTGCTTGAGGCAGCATGGAGGGAAGAAACGGAAGGGCTAATGCAAACCCACCGGTACCTCTTAAAAATTGACGGCGTGAAAGTTTATTCCAATGCATACGAACCTCTTACTGAGCACCGCGTTTACGCAAACGGAAGTTAGCGTCGAACGCAGGGGATTTAATCATATTTAAAATAGTACCTGGTTGATCACCGCTGGAACTTGATTTGCCTGGATCAGTTAACTGCGAAAAGCTGGTGTTCATCGCGCAATTATCTGCAGCCGTAACCGCTCGACCCATTGTGTACGTGCTCCATTGTTTGACCATGCAGGCAGGGCCTCTGGAGGAATTTGCGATGGCTATCGACATTTCTTTAAGACCGTTCACCTCCGCTTCATTCGCGGATTCGATGTTCGGTTTTACTTTTGCATTCACGGGGTGATTTGCCAGGATATTTCCATTTGCATCGAAAATACTTTCGACGGTGCGATATTTACCAAAGGCATTGTAATTTTCCATCACAAAGCCCATCGGATTGATCAACGAATGGCAGGCCTGACAGCGCACGGGTGAGGTGCGAGTTTCAATCTGCTGACGTTGCGACTGCGTTGGATCTGGAACGGGCGGAGCAAATAGTTCTTTCTCATCCGCAGCAATAGTCGGAAGTGGTATTGAATCACAGAGGATATTTCTGCGAATCACCAGTCCGCGATGCACTAAGCTCGAGTTATCAGTGGGGCTAAACATGAAGCCCACACGACTCATCAACCCGGGACGCTCTTCCGGTGAAAGGGCTTCACCCTTAGCTGCACCGTAAATCAGTGTTAACGCCTGACCTTGAGTAAAACTTGTCGACGACGTCATCATGTCTTTGTAACTACCGGCCACCGAGTAGGTAAAGTAGTTCGTGAAGTCCCTCATTTCTTGCATGGCTTCTGGCTGAATCGAAGCACGGGGAACATTTCCTAGGAACCAAGTGGAGTGATTGGAAGATGGCATACGATTGATACCCAGCCACTGATTATAGAATTCGGCGATGTGTTCTTTAGATTCCGCTGTGGCAAACACTCGATTCACTGCGGTTTTATAACCTTCGACAGTTGCCAAGTTTCCACTGACGGCATCATTCATTAAAGCAGTATCAGGCCCACGTCCTGTCGCCAGAAAAGCGATGCGCGATGCCAGTTCGTAATCAGTGATTTTGACTAGGTCCTCGCGGCCATTGACAGGAGTACCACTCAATTCATTTTTATAGATAAAATTTGGCGATTGAAGCATTGCCATGATAGCCACAGTTAAACCGTCATTTAGATTTCCACCGAACTCAGAATTATAAAGGTCTTTATAAATTTGCTGTTCCGCTGTTGTTAAAGGACGACGGAAGACCAAACGACCAAAGCCATTAAAAAAGCTTGTCCAACAAGTCTCTGTCATACCATTGGTGGTGTTACAGTTGTTCATTGCAGCCGCTCTCCAAGTGGAGCTTGTTGCAAATAGATTTGCTATTTTTTTACCCAGATTCAGGTACGCCTCCACGTGAGCGGCAGAAACGGTCGCATCGGTAGAGTCGAAAACGCCTGTTACAACGTCAGCTGGTAAGTTATCGATATCGCTTTGAAGACTATCGATATTAACGCGGCCATAAGATAAAAGTTTTAAGGTTTGCAAGTATTCCCGACGTGAGAGGCGGCGGAAATCTCTGACGCCGGGGTCCTCACCCGGCTGACACGCAAATGTATTTGCAGGCACGGTCACCGTTGGCGACGGTGACACTGTCGGAGAAGGAGTGGCGGTGGCCGTCGTCGTAGGTGAAGGCGACGCTGTTGCCGTTGCTGTCGGCGATGGCGACGGTGTTGGCGTCGGCGTCACAGTTCCTGGTGAGCCGGGATTTAACGCCAGAGCAATGAGTTGTAACTGAGTTTCAGACAGTGCTTGAAAGGCAAACATTTGCGGCACATTGGCGATCGCTGCCTTTATATCGATGAGAGATTTACCAGAGATTGTACTGTTAGCAAATACTCCATGGCAGCCGGCGCAGTTTTGGTTGTATAAATCGCGACCTTGCGCAAACTCTGCCGACTCTTCAATATATTCAGGTTGATTGGTGCCAGCGACACTTTGCAAATTCTGGATAACGTTGAATCCTTCACCACAGTTTTGGAATGAAAGTATTGTCACTGTGGAAGCAGCTATCACCAGATAGGGCTTCACTCCGTAGCGCAAGGCTTTTGCGATGATGGCCTTTCTCAATTCATCCCCCAAACAAAAAGAAATAGACTGATTACAAGAGTAACAAACGGAATAGTTCGTTAAACTAAATCTTTGTCATTCGACTCAATTCAAGTCGAACTCTATACGTTGGTGAATGGTGTTCCCTAACTTTTCCTTCGGAACGTTCGCGGACTTTTCAGAAAAGTAAGAATTCGGAGGGGAGATTACCAAATAGGAGCGGGCTATGAAAACGATCACACCTGAAGCGCGCGATCGTTTTTATTTATTTCTGTGACAGCATTTCGCGCACTAAAGGAACCACTTTGGTGCCGTAAAGCTCAATACATTTCATAAGATCCTCATGCGGCAAGCTGCCCAAACTGTATTTCAAATCAAATCTTGAAACTCCCAAATGTTTGACCGTCGCTGCGATTTTATTCGCTACAGTTTCGGGGGAGCCCACATACAAGGACCCCTCTTCGCCCAGTTGATGCTCGAATTGTTCCTTCGTGATCGGCGGCCAACCGCGATCCTTACCGATACGGTTCATCATCGTGCGATAGTGTGGCCAGATGGTTTCTTTGGCTTCCTCGTCAGTCTTAGCGATAAATCCAGGGGAGTGAACACCCACGGGTTGCGTGCGCTGATTGAACTGCGTGAGTGACTTATAGTAAAGATCCACAAAGGGTTTAAAGCCTTTCGGATCGCCGCCAATAATTGCAAGCATCAGGGGGAAACCGTAGTGAGCGGCTCGCAAAACGGATTTTGGAGTTCCACCCACGCCAATCCAAGTACGGATTGGTTTTTCAGTTTGCGGGAACACGCTTTGATTGGTGACTGGAACTCGGGTGTTACCTTCCCAGTTGACCGGATTGCCTTTAAGAATCTGCGCGAATAAGTCCAGTTTTTCTTCAAACAATTCTTCGTACTGTTGCAGGTCAAAACCAAATAGAGGAAAGGATTCAATAAACGATCCACGTCCCATGATCACTTCGGCTCGACCATTTGAAACGGCATCGATCGTGGCGAATCTTTGGAACACACGAATTGGATCGTCGGAACTTAAAACCGTCACTGCAGAGCCCAGATGAATTTTCTTCGTTTGTGCCGCGATGGCAGCCAAGACAATTTCAGGAGCAGAAACTGCAAAGTCATCGCGGTGATGTTCGCCCACCCCGAAAAAATCTAACCCCAGTTGGTCTGCTAATACTCCCTCCGCAACGACATTGCGAATGACTTGAGCCTGTGACAGCGTTCGACCATTCAGATCATAAGTAACATCGCCGAAAGTATCTAAACCCATCTCAAGTTGTACTGCCATAAAAACTCCTGTGACCTTTCTAGTGTAACGGGAGTTCGTGGTTTTAAGCATTGTAAAAGTGCACAAAAAATTGTTAGCATGACGACAGCCGAGGTTATTATGTCTTACTGCCGTGCAATTGCTCACATGTCTGATGAAAAGAAAGCCATTCATAAGCCTTATCATGATAAAGCTTATGGTTTTCCAATTCACGACGACGACGAATTATTTTGCCGCTTGATTTTGGAGATCAATCAGGCGGGTCTCAGTTGGGAAACGATTCTGAAAAAGCAGGACACGTTCCGTAAAGCGTATCATAACTTCAATATCAAGAAAGTTGCGGCCTACAAAGCAAGTGATCGTGCAAGATTGATGAAGGATCCCGGTATCATTCGCAATCGTTTGAAGATCAATGCGGCCATTGAAAACGCAAAAGCCATCTTAGTCATTCAAAAGGAATTCGGTTCCTTTAAAAAATGGCTAGCTTACCACCATCCCCTGACTAAAGAGGAATGGGTGAAGCTTTTCAAAAAGACGTTTAAGTTCACCGGTGGCGAAATCGTGAACGAGTTTTTGCTAAGTTCTGGTTATTTGCCTGGTGCCCATGAAAAGGGTTGTGAGGTCTATAACAAGATCATCAAATCTAAACCTATGTGGAATCAAAAAAATAAAAGCAAGACAATGAAGCCCGATACGGCCGCCGCATTAAAACCGACTCCGGGTAAAAAATCTAAAAAGAAGAAGTAAGATGGCACACCAGGATTCCATTTCTGAAATCATCAAAACGGTTCAAAAGTTCTGCGAGGAGCGTGATTGGGATCAATTTCATCCTCCCAAGGATTTGGCAATCGGTATGTCAACGGAAGCGAACGAGCTTTTGGATTTGTTTCGCTTTAAAACTGAATCCCAAATCCAAGAAAAAATGAGCACACCGGAGTTTAAAGAAAAAGTTTCGGATGAATTGGCTGATGTGATGTTCTTTGTTTTGCGCTTTGCTCAGATGAACAAAATTGATATAGGTGCAGCAGTTCACAAAAAGCTTGCAAAAAACGCAGCTAAATATCCTATCGAGACGGCCAAAGGCTCTAATAGAAAATATAATGAGTGATTTTGTTTTTGCAATAAATTGGCCTTTAGATAAGTGGCGCTTGTGAAATTTCACATATTCCCGATATTCAAAATACTGAAATAGTCATTGCTCGCCATAATGGACTCTAAGAATAGGAGGCCTTATGGAACAAAATAAACCCATCGGCGTAACTGGAATTCCCGGCATAGACCAAGGCGACAATGGCATTAGCAAGTCGAATCCACTAGAAGAAAGAAACCCTGGAAAAGGACAGTATTCAGGGACCGCTGATACCACTGGAAAACAAGTCGACGAAAGATCACGCAAGGACTTGAGTAAATAGAATTACCTAAGTCAGTTCCATTTCCAGCATTTTGGCCATCGGTCCGATAGTCATATGTTGGTCTTGATTGGCGGCACTGATGTACAAGTCTACTTTAGGAAAATAGCGGACTGTGATGGTGGCATCCAAAGTATCGCAATTTTTCGGTGGAGTGGTTACGGAATGCCTGCGGCACATGACGGGGCGGTGTTCATAAATACTGCAGGAGCCTTCGCCATTTAGAAATACGCAAGGGTTGTCCGCATGACGGGGGCCTTGTTTCCACTGAGGATCTTGCAAAGTTCGCTGGCTTTGCCGCTTTAATCTTGCACGGTCAATTGCGTGACCTTCTTTGACGAGTTGACTCAGGATCTTTGCCTCGTAACTTGTGATTTCGACTTCCATATGGCAACAAGCGGAGCATCCTTTACGGCAGCTAATCTTGATATCTTTTTCCGATTCGATTTCTGCTTCGACCAGGTGATGAAGGGCACGAGCGCGCAATACATCATCAGAAATTTCACTCAGCTCACTATGAATTCGTGACAACTCGGTCCCTAAAGAGTTCAAAAAGGATTCAAATGTAGCCGCATCCAACTTTGTTTCATATTCAGTGACAAAGTTTTTAAAAGACCTTGTCAGGCGGGGATGCTGTGCCAGAAACTCAGAAAATGTCATTTCTTAAGAATAGCTTTGTTCGTCAGGATTAGCCATGACTTTGCCACTTCAATACTTTCAGCTTTGGCTGCTGAAGTTTTTCACATTCTTATTGGGATGTATGTCCTGCTTTTTCTTGCAGGCTCGATCAGGCATGACTCCTGTGGAAGCGGCGGCCGTGACCGGCCTGCTAGGAACTTTTATTCCTGAAACCAAACGAATCGAAAGCACCCACGTCCATGCAAATATCTATATGGGTGCCTTTGTGGCAATGGGCTCTAAAATCACAGAACAAGGTTTTTGGCAGATTTTGATGGTGTCTGCCATTGGAAGTCTGATTTATTTTGCCATGAGCAGATACTTTAAGGGGCTTGGTGGCAGGTTGGGATTAATCGCTTTTATTTCATCGTTATTGGGGTTGGCATTGAAGGTGATGCTATGACGTTATTCGGAGTGATGCTGGTTTCAATGATCAGCGCACAGATCACTTATTATTTAATTCATACACATCATTGGCCGACAGTTCGCGCGTCCGCGTTTCCTACCTTGATCTTCGTGATTTGCTTAAAGCTGACAGGGATTAATTGGGAGGGAGCTTTGCAGGCAGCATTCTTTGGAGCGACCTTCGTCGGCATGACAGATAAATCGCGCTTAGGCTGGAGAAGAGTGTTAATTGCCAGCATCATCTTTGGAATGATTTTTACGTTTCTAATTCCCTTTGCCCGGGGAATCGGTGGGGGACTGGGAGCTGCGGCATTTGCTTCCTGCTCGGTGATTTATCTTCTGACAAATTTAGCCAAAAAATTCGTAAAGATTTAAGAGTCCAAAATGTGTACTATGCGGGACTTGATATTGTTTACTTGAGGGTTCATGTCCCAGTGCCTACGCTTAAGGCATGACAAATAATTATTTTCCCACTCCATTCTCCGGCAAATCCCTTAAAGAACAAACAACGAATCCTAATATCATGGTTGGCGATTACAGCTATTATTCCGGTTACTATCATGGCCATTCATTCGACGATTGCGCATGGTATCTGCCACGGGATCGTTCCGATGTAGATAAGTTAATTATCGGAAAGTTTTGTTCCATTGGTTCGGGAGCTGCCTTTTTGATGGGAGGAAATCAAGGTCATCGCAAAGAATGGGCATCCACTTATCCCTTCGCATTTATCACTCACGATCCAACATTTGCAAAAGCTCAGAATTCATATCGTCCAGCTGGCGATACCGTCATCGGTAATGATGTTTGGATTGGCACCGAAGCGATGATTATGCCTGGGGTGCGGGTGGGAGACGGAGCGGTGATCGGGGCTCGCGCTGTTGTTACGAAAAATATAGAACCTTATTCCATCGTCGTGGGTGGTGGAGAAGTCGTGCGCAAACGCTTTTCTGATCAACAGATCTCGATGCTTTTAGAAATGAAGTGGTGGGATTGGTCTAAAACTTTGCTAGCTGAGGCAATGCCACTGCTAACGAACAGTGACATCGTAGAACTGTATCGCTTTTGGGAAAAACGCAAAGTCGATGCTCAAGTCACTGCCTTATAGGCCCCCTTGCACAGTCATTTCAAATTGCGCAAGGGGATGATAGTTTAAGAAGTTAATAGGTTGAACGAGCAGGGAATCCTTGTAAAGTATTTGCATGACATCATTTGAGAAACAAATTGAATGGATTGAAAAAAACTTTCGCGAGATCAAAGATTCCGAACAAGTGTCATTGCAATTAAAGTACGCCACTGCGGATAACTTTATGAATCGTGACGTGTATCAGGGTTTTGATCGCTGTTTCGTGGCGCCAATAGCCTATGATATGTTCATGCGCGCTTGTGAAGAGCTTAAAAGGAAACATCCCACCTTAAAATTTCTGATTTGGGATGCACTTCGTCCCCGCAGTATTCAGGCAGAGTTTTACAAACATCTTGAGGGCACTCCGTTTCAGAATTACGTGGCGCCTCCTCATCCGGGATCATTGCATAATTTTGGCATGGCCATGGATCTGACTTTGATTGAACGGGATGGTGATTATCTGGATATGGGGACGGGCTTTGACGATTTCAGAGAACTGGCGCAACCTAAGCTTGAACAACAATTCCTAAAATCGGGTGAACTTTCGAATCTTCAATTTAGCAATCGCATGATCTTAAGAAATCTTATGGAAGATCAAGGCTTCAAAGTTCTTGAGCACGAGTGGTGGCATTTCAATGCCTTGCCGAAAGATCAAGTGCATGGAAAACATTTGATCCTAGAATAAGCAACTCTGAATAGAAAAGCCCGCTGATGCGGGCTTTTTTCATTTCGTTTGACTCGGTGATACGGGCTCTTCAGTGCTCGAGGATTTCGCTTTGGTCTGTTTGCTGCGACTGGCATCGCCACGATGTTTTTTAAAGGCACTGGATGAGGGATCTTTTCTTTCCATTCCAGTTCCTTCATTGGTCGTCGTGTTCTCTCGTGCTGTTGGTGGATTTGTGTTGGCTGTGTGCTCGCCACTGTCGGCAGCATTCGCCATTGAAACGCCTAAGATGATCGATAAAAGGATAACGATTTTCATATGAGCTCCTTATAGCAAGACGGTGAAGTCAGCAGGAACTTTCGTCAAGAGGGGCTGTTCACACACATTTTGCGCAAAAAAAATGGCCCTGGGAATGAAGGGTTTCACCAGGGCCTAGAGGGACTCTTTCCTTAAGGAACTTTGTGTTTTTAAGAGAGGAGCGAAGGATCATCATTCCCTAAGGTGCGGTGTAACACGAGTTAAAAGTCCGTAAGCTTGTACTGAACTGGATTAAGATTCCGTCACGTCTTGCGCGCAGCGCAAGGGTTGGTGCCTCCGAAGTAAGCAGGAGGCTTATGTCTAAGTAGCTGATAATACGGGTAAAATAAGAGCCCTTTTTTCGAATGAAAAAAAGTAATTCGGCAGCTTGACGGAATGCCATCCGAACCCACATTTATCCTGTGTTATTCAAGCTTTAATTAATAAATTACCACGGTATTGGCTGACACTGGGATGATTACGAAATCCAGGTGGGCATTTAAGGAGAAATCAAACATGGGTAAAATTATTGGTATCGACTTAGGGACGACAAACTCATGCGTCGCTATTATGGAAGGCGGAGAAGCCAAAGTTCTAGTGAACGAAGAGGGTGCTCGTACGACTCCTTCAGTTGTTGCTTACACTAAGGATGGCGACCGTCTTGTTGGTCAAATCGCTAAACGTCAAGCGGTGACGAATCCAGAGAATACAATCTACTCTGCAAAACGTTTCATCGGTCGTCGTTTCGAAGAAGTTCAAGAAGAAATCAAACTTGTTCCTTACACTGTTGTTGCTAAAGGCAATGACTGTGCTTTCAAAGTTCAAGGCAAAAACGTATCTCCAGAAGAGATCGGTGCTGCAGTTCTTGCGAAACTTAAAAAAGTTGCGGAAGACTATTTGGGCGAGCCAGTAACTGAAGCAGTTGTGACTGTTCCAGCTTACTTCAACGATGCTCAACGCCAAGCTACTAAGGACGCGGGTCGTATCGCAGGTCTTGAAATCAAACGTATCATCAATGAGCCAACAGCGGCTGCATTGGCGTATGGTATGGATAAGAAAAAAGAAGAGAAGATCGCTATCTTCGACTTCGGTGGTGGTACATTCGATATCTCCATCCTAGAAGTTGGTGACGGTGTTGTTGAAGTTCGTTCTACGAACGGTGACACGCACTTGGGTGGTGACAACTTCGATACAGTTATCTTGGAATGGTTGATCACTGAGTTCAAAAAAGACCAAGGTATCGATTTGAAAAACGATAAAATGGCTCTTCAACGTTTGAAAGAAGCGGCTGAGAAAGCAAAAATCGAACTTTCATCTGCTCAAGAAACTGAAATCAATCTTCCGTTCATTACGGCAGACCAAACAGGTCCTAAGCATTTGCAAACTAAATTGTCTCGCGCAAAATTCGATCAAATGACTGAAGATCTAGTGAAACGCTCTATGGAGCCTTGCCGCAAAGCTTTGGCTGATGCTGGTATGAAAGCTTCTGAAATTGACGAAGTTGTATTGGTGGGTGGTTCTACACGTATCCCTTCAATCCAAAAAGCAGTTAAAGACTTCTTCGGTAAAGAGCCAAACCGCACAGTGAACCCAGACGAAGTTGTTGCTATCGGTGCAGCAGTTCAAGGGGGCGTACTTGCGGGTGACGTGAAAGACGTGTTGTTGCTAGACGTAACTCCGCTTTCATTGGGTATTGAAACTTTGGGTGGTGTGATGACTCCGCTTATCGAGCGCAACACGGCGATTCCTACTAAGAAATCACAAGTGTTCTCGACAGCAGCCGATAATCAACCAGCCGTAGACATCCACGTTCTTCAAGGTGAGCGTAAGATGGCTAGTGACAATAAAACACTAGGTCGTTTTGAACTAGTGGGTATTCCACCAGCTCCACGTGGCGTTCCTCAAGTTGAAGTAACATTCGACATGGACGCGAACGGTATCTTGCACGTATCTGCGAAAGATATGTCTTCTGGTAAAACTCAACAGATCAAAATCACTGCTCAAAGCGGTATGTCTGAAGAGGAAATCAAAAAGGCAGTAGCAGATGCTGAAGGTCACGCAGAAGAAGATAAGAAAAAAGCAGAGGCAGTGACTCACAGAAATAACTTGGATAACTTGGTTTACCAAACTGAGAAACTGATCAAGGATTCTGGTTCTCAATTGCCTGAAGCTGAAGTTAAAACTGCGAACGATGCCATCGCTGATGCTAAAAAAGTTCTTGAGAACAAAGGCGCATCTGCTGATGAATTGAAAGCAGCTTTCGACAAGCTTCAATCTTTGACTCACACAATGACTTCTGAGCTTTACAAAAAGCAAGGTGCTCAAGGTGATGCGGGTCAAGGTGGCGCAGCAGGTGCAGACGCTGGCAGCGAGAAAAAAGCTGACGGCGACGATGTGATCGACGCAGACTACAAAGACGTGAACTAATCATTCTTGTTCGAAAACTTGTAAAAAACCAAAAAGCCCCTTGGGAAACCCAGGGGCTTTTTTTTGGTGCCAGGTCCTATTTCTTCGCGCATTGCGCGAAGAAATAGGACCTGGCATCTTTTGGGATTAGCGTTTTTTGAACGGGGATTTGCGGGAAGCTGGTTTTGCTCCTGCGGGTTTGCTGCCCGCAGCAGGTTTGCCTGCCGATGGTTTTTTACCAGGAGCTGGCTTTCCAGACTTTGGTTTTCCCTTCATTGGTTTTTTGTCGCCAGGTTTGTGTGCAGATTTTTTACCTAGAGCTGAACCTGGTCTGCCTTGAGCACGTGGGTGCGAGTTGTATTTGGAGCGATCGTAGTTGTCTGATTTACGGCCCTCAAGTTTGCTGATCAACGGCTCATCACGTTCCGTGACAAGGTTGATTACAGTTCCTTCGCGACCGGCACGGGCTGTACGACCAGCGCGGTGAAGATAATTGTCCATTTGTTTCGGAAGGTGATAGTTGATCACGCGATCGACATTTTCGATATCCAAACCACGGCCCGCTAAATCAGTCGCTACCAAGAATTTGATTTCGCCATTGGTGAATTTCTTTAAGTTGGATCTACGATCGCTTTTTTCCATTTCGCCACGGTAGAGTGCGACCTTATAACCCTTCGCTTCCATCTCCTGCGCGATCTTATCAACTTGCTCGCGAGTGTTGGCAAAAAGGATTGTTCCACCTTCAACTTTTTGTTTTAAGATGCGATCCAATTGCTCCCAACGATTGCCATCTTTGACAGTCAGATTCTTCGTCGTCAAAGTTTTAACGACTTTCCCGCTGCCTGAGCTTTTAACAAGCTCTGCGCTGGAAAAAATCTCTTCCATCAAATCCTGAACAGTCGGGGACATCGTTGCAGAAAACATCGCTGTTTGAACGTCTTGTGGACAAGCGTAGTAGGCTTTGTTCGACAAATCCAAGAATCCTTGATCCATCATTTGATCGGCTTCATCGAAAACTAACATACAAACGTCAGTCAGATTGATTTGATCTAAATCCATTAATTGGGACAATCGGCCCGGAGTTGCCAGTAAGATTTCAAAAACACCAGAGACATTTCTTTTCGCTTGCTCCATAGCCATACCACCCAGGGCGGGACGGACACGCAGGCGAGTGTCATGAGTCAATTTCTTAAAGACTTTGGAAACTTGTTCGCCCAATTCGCGAGTTGGAACTAAAACAACGGCCCGTGGAGAGGCCTCTGCCGTCACCGGATGGCCTTCCTCTTCCAAAGATTTTAGAAGGTGTAACATTGGCAAAGCGTAAGCCAATGTTTTACCGCTACCGGTTTCTGAAATACCCACTACAGATTGGCCGCTCATCAAGAGTGGAATCGTGTTTTTCTGGATTTCAGTGGGCTTGGTGATGCGCAATGCAGTCAGGGTTTTTGTCAAAGATGGAATAAGGGCAAAGTCTGAAAAGTTGTTCATGAAATCACTGTATCAGGCCTGACGCAGGCTTGCTACCCAAAGTAAGGCCCTACCTCTAGAATTGTTTTACACTACAAATCGGAGACCCCATGTCCATTGAGATTAAGAACTTCTTTGATCCTGCAACGTCGACTATGACCTATGTTGTTCACGATCCGGCAAGTCTTGATGCGGTGGTGATCGATCCGGTGTGGGATTATGACCCGGCAGCTTCCAAATTTTCCAACAAATCCTCCGAGGCGGTACTGGCCTATATTCAAGAAATGAATCTTCAGCCTAAAATGATCCTTGAAACCCACGTTCATGCCGACCATGTGACGGGAGCACAGTTCTTTAAAGAACGATTCCCCGAGGCGCCACTCTGTATCGGTGAACGTATCACTGTCGTACAAAAAATCTGGCGGGATCTCTATGGCTTGGATGAAAAGTCCACAGATGTTCACGGAAAAGTTTTTGATCGCTTGTTTAAGGATAACGAAACGGTGAATGCGGGAACGATCTCTTTTAAGGTCTTATTCACGCCGGGACACACGCCGGCTTGCGCTTCATACCTTTTTGATAATGCTTTGTTTTGTGGTGATACATTGTTTATGCCGGATTCAGGAACGGGCCGTTGTGACTTCCCAGGCGGTTCAGCGAAAGAGCTTTATCACTCGATCACTGCAAAAATTTATTCTTTGCCAGAAACGACACGAATTTTTGTCTGCCATGATTATCAACCCGGCGGCCGTCAGATTTTGTGTCAAACTTCCGTCGCTGACGAAAAATCAAAAAACATTCAGCTGACGAGCACCACGACAGAGGAGCAATACGTAGAGTTCCGTACAAAGCGTGATGCGACTCTGCCAACACCCAAATTGTTGCTTCCTAGTTTGCAGATCAATATTCGGGCGGGACACTTGCCAGAATCAGATGCTCACGGCAAACGTTTTTTGAAAATTCCGATTCTGACTTAATATTTTCACCGGGAAGCTGCGTTTAGTAAATCCACCTTGGGAGGATTTTTTATGCAAGAGAATATCTTAATGGCTTTAGGGGGCGGAGCGGTCATTGGACTTGCGACGGCACTTTTTCTGATTTTGAACGGTCGAGTGACTGGGATCAGTGGTATTTTAAACGGCCTTTTCACTTACAACAAATCGGATTATTTCTGGCGTCTGTTTTTTGTTATCGGCATGATCACGGGTGGCATAGTTTTGACACTTAAAAATCCAGCATACTTTGAACCGCTTCCCAGTAGGAATTCCGCCATGATTTTGATGGCCGGTCTGCTGGTGGGATTTGGAACTGTCATGGGGAGCGGCTGTACGAGTGGGCATGGCATTTGTGGAGTTGCGCGCATGTCTCCGCGATCTATCATCGCAACGATTTGCTTTATGATAACTGGAATGTTGGTGGCGAATTTTCTTCGCTGGATTGTGGGCGTGTAGATGGAACACATCAAAAATCTGCGCAATTGGTCGGCCTTGCTTGTGGGGTTTTTATTTTCCATAGGCTTGGGGATTTCCGGTATGACTCAGCCACAAAAAGTGATTGCGTTTTTAACTTGGGGACCTGACTGGGATCCAAGTTTGATGTTTGTTATGCTGGGCGCAGTACCCATTCACGCGATTGTTTACTTTTCGATTCGTAACAGAAAATCTCCGTTGTTTGATAAACAATTTCACCTCTCCCAGGCGACGGAAATTACGAAACCTCTGATGGTGGGAAGTGTGATTTTTGGACTGGGTTGGGGACTTGCAGGATACTGCCCCGGTCCTGCGGTCACCTCAGTAGGTGCGGGCTCCATGTCCGCAATTATTTTTACTTTTAGTATGCTCTCGGGAATGTTGATCTATCGCATCTTTGAAAGATCAAAAGAGCTCCGCAAAAAGAATTGACCGATAAGCAAATGAGAATAGGATAAAAGCTCAATGTGACGAAGGAGCTTCGCATGCACAAAGACGTTTATCCTATCAATCCTTCACTTGAAAAAAACGCACTGATCACGCCTCAAAAATACAAAGACATGTATCAGCAATCTGTTCAAGACCCCGAAAGCTTTTGGGCGAAAGAAGCTGAGCGCCTGCACTGGTTTAAAAAATGGGACAAAGTTAAAAACACATCTTTCAAAAAACCCGTCAGTATTAAATGGTTCGAGGGCGGCAAACTGAATGTTTCCTATAACTGTATCGATCGTCATTTGGCGACGAAGGCAGATAAAGTGGCTTTGATTTGGGAAGCCGATGACATCAATTTAAAATCTAAGAAAATTACCTACAAAGAGCTTCACCACGAAGTGTGTCGCTTTGCGAACGTCCTTAAAAAAATGGGCGTTAAAAAAGGTGACGTGGTGACCATTTATTTGCCGATGATCGTGGAATCTGTATATGCGATGTTGGCATGCGCACGCATAGGTGCCGTTCATTCGGTGATCTTTGGAGGATTTGCACCTGACTCGATCAGCGATCGTGTCAGGGACGGAAAATCTAAAATAATCATCACGGCGGATTCGGGTTTCCGAGGTGGTAAATCTGTTCCTTTGAAAGTGAACGTAGACAAAGCCGTTGAAAAAGCCAGTGTTGTTCAAAAAGTATTGGTCGTAAAATATTCCGGCATCGATGTCCAAATGAAAGATGGCTTGGATGTTTGGTATCACGACATGGTCCAAGGAGTCAGCGATCAATGTGAAGCAGAGCAAATGGATGCGGAAGATCCTTTGTTTATTCTTTACACGTCTGGCTCAACAGGCAAGCCCAAAGGAGTTTTGCATACGACCGGTGGTTATCTTTTGTGGGCCAGCGCAACTCATCAGTATGTTTTTGATTATCACGATCAGGATATCTATTGGTGCTCGGCAGACGTGGGATGGGTGACGGGGCACAGTTACATCGTGTATGGTCCATTGGCGAACGCCGCGACGACTTTGTTTTTTGAAGGCGTTCCCAATTATCCAACCCCGTCGCGTTTTTGGCAGATCGTAGAAAAGCATAAAGTAAATTTATTTTATACATCGCCAACGGCATTGCGGTCTTTGATGCGTGAAGGGGAAAAATGGGTCAAGGACTGCGATCGTTCTTCGTTAAGAATTTTAGGAACGGTGGGAGAGCCCATTAATCCTGAAGCTTGGGTGTGGTATTACGAAGTCGTCGGTGATAGTCGTTGTCCAATCATGGATACATGGTGGCAAACCGAAACGGGTGGTTTTATGATCACGCCGATGCCAGGAGCAACTCCCTTAAAACCCGGTTCCGCAACATTACCATTCTTTGGCGTGCAACCACATTTGTTAACACCAGAGGGGCAGAAAATTGACGGAGCTGGTGAGGGAGTTTTGGCGATTGCAGATTCTTGGCCGGGTCAGATGCGCACCGTTTTTGGTGATCACAAACGTTTTGAAGAAACTTATTTTTCAACTTATCCGGGCTATTATTTCACCGGTGATGGATGTCGCCGCGATCAAGATGGATATTATTGGATCACGGGGCGTGTGGACGACGTCATCAACGTCTCTGGTCATCGACTGGGAACTGCGGAAATTGAATCTGCTTTGGTCGCACATCAAAGCGTCGCAGAAGCAGCTGTTGTGGGCTATCCTCACGAAATCAAAGGTCAGGGAATATACGCCTATGTGACTTTGAAAACCGGAATCGCGGCCTCTGAGGACTTGCGTAAGGAGTTGGTACAGACCGTTCGCAAAGAGATTGGGCCTATTGCGACTCCGGACTTAATTCAGTGGGCGCCGCGTTTGCCTAAGACTCGTTCTGGCAAAATCATGCGTCGAATTCTGCGAAAAATCGCGGAAAATCAACCAGATCAGCTGGGTGACATCACCACGCTTTCTGAGCCTGGAGTGGTTCAGGAGCTAGTAGACAACCGCATGAACAAGTGATAGGTTCCTGGGCATGACTACACGCATGATCATATTAACAGTAATGGTTTTGGCTGCGGCCTTTTCTCGTCTGATTCCGCATCCTTGGAATTTCACTGCAATTGGTGCCATGGCTTTGTTCGGTGGCGCTTATTTCAATGACAAAAAGCAATCGCTCTTGGTGCCGATGGCAGCGCTGGCGCTTAGCGATTTGGTATTGGGTGGTTTCCACAATACGACATTCTTCGTTTATGCGGGTTTCGCGTTGATCGTGATGATGGGTTGGTTCCTGACTGAAAAAAAATCAGTGGCTCGCATCGGCGGACTTTCTTTAGCAGCAAGCTCTGTGTTCTTCTTGGTTTCAAATTTTGGTGTTTGGATCATGGGTGGCATGTATGCACCAACCGCTCAAGGATTGGTGGAGTGCTATGTGGCTGCGATTCCGTTCTTTGGAAATCAAGTGGCAGGCGATATTTTCTTTTGCGCTGTGATGTTTGGCGGTTATGAGCTTGTTAAAAAGTATGCTCTGCAACCAAATGCAAAACTGGTTTAATTAAGTCATTCGATAATGAGAATGAATTACTAAGACTCCCACCTGGGAGTCTTTTTGTTTAAAGAGAGTATGAATTCTGTAAAGCTAGGTCTGCATAGACCCATTCTTGATGGCAAAGTTAATTTTCCTTTGTGTTTGGCCCCCATGGTGGGCCTGACCCACGTGGCTTTGCGTGAAGTGATGCGCGAGTATTTACCCGATGGTGCTTACACGATTTGGCCAACAGAGATGTTAAACTCTCGTCGTATCCCCGGCGAAAACTTAGAAACAACTCCTGAAACTATGCGGGCGGCCCATGAGCCGGGCCTTGTTCCCCAAATTCTTGGTAACGAAGAGCAAGCCATCGCAGACAGCGTAAAACGTTTGATCGAGTGGGGAGCTGAAGCTATCGACATCAACATGGGTTGTCCTGTGCAAAAAGCTTTAAAGCACAATTATGGTGTCGCCCTGATGGGTGATCCGAATTATGCAGCTGAAGTGGTGCGCATGACTGTCAAAAATTCCTCCGTACCCGTCAGTGTAAAACTGCGCGCGGTGGGTTCGACAAAAGAACTGGATGAGTTGCTAACCTTTGTTGGCGGTTTAAGAAATTCGGGGGCTTCCTGGGTTTGCTTGCATCCTAGAACTGCTGCGCAAAAACGACGTGGTTGGGCAGATTGGGAGCAGATCAAACTTTTGCACGCGGCAGTGGATTTCCCGGTCATTGGCAATGGTGATGTGCAAACCGTCGAAGATGCGATGATGATGTTAAAGGAGACGGGCTGTGACATGGCGATGGCGGGTCGCGGATTGGCGGCTCGCCCCTGGATGTTGTGGCAATTGGGTGAGGAACTTGGCTTTGCGCCTCCAGCCGGCAAAGGAGGCCTTAAAGCCCCACGCTCTGCAGAGGAAGAAGGCGCTGAATACGGACGAGTTCTGATTAAACTTATCGAGCGTTGTCGTCATTATTTCGGGGAAGACCTGGCCATGAGAAAGGTGCGCTTTTATGTGCGCACAACCAGCGTGTGGTTGGCATTCGGTAATGCCTTGACGGGAGTGTGTGCGAAAGCTCGCAACGTCGACGAAATGCTTGAAGGGGTTGCTAAGTTTTTTGCAGTTCCCCATGAGATGTCTTTACGGACGGAGCTACGTCAGTAGCCGCGTCTAATTAAAAATATTTTGTAATTAAACATGCCTTCGGTGGGTTTCATTGTGGACATGAAGTCTTATAATAGATTCATGAAAGCGGTTTTCCTTTTAAGCCTTATTGTCCTTTGCTTCTCGGGTGCTTTCGCCGACAGTTCTTGGATTGATCTGTCGGGACCAGGTCATGCGGTAGGACCCGCCCAAACACGCAGTATAAAAAACCCTGATGGAACAATAACCAATCAATATGGAAGCCTGCAAGACGGAGTGCTTTTACCAGAATCCGGTGATGGATTTATACGAGTCAACTCTGCTGAAACCGGGTGGGGAGCGGGCATGATGATCTCGCTTTTAAAAAATGCCAGCGCCTTTTACGTAGAACATTTTTCCCCGAATTATAAAGTCCATATCGCAAGTATCGCCTTGGAGCACGGTGGACCCTATGGCCCTCACAAGTCCCATCAAAATGGATTAGACGGCGACGTTTATTTTATGGGTCAGACCAAGTATGAATCCGTCCTTGATGAAAATGGAATGGTGACTGAAAAGTTTAATCCTCAGAAAAATTGGGATTTCTGGAGGATTTTGGTTTCACAGCAAATCGATGTGAATGGAAAATCACCGCCTGCCGTGTATATGATTTTTATTCATCCCACATTGAAGACTTATCTTTGTGAATGGGCGAAAGCTCAAGGCCTGCTAGGGAATCCATTAGATCGAGAAATTTTGCGCAGGTTATGGCCGACCGTAGGTCACGACACTCATTTCCATCTGCGCTTGCGCTGCTCGCCTTTTTATAAAGATTGCATTCAACAAAATGAAATTGCCGATGTCACTGGATGCGGTGATTGATGACTGCGACCACTCACTGCTTTTTAAAGACCCAGTAGGGGCTTTTAGCTTTGACGGTTTTCATATTATATTTTTGGGCAAACCACTGCATCGTTTTGTCAGAGAAAAACGAGACATGAGAAACATCGCGGCGGTAATGCCAATCATGGAAGTGAGCTTCGCCTTTATGAGCGGAGGTCATCACTGCAAGGAGGCCACCAGGTTTTAAAGTGCGCAGCTGAGTTTCGATGTCGATCTTGGGGTTGTGAAAATGCTCCCACACTTCAGTGCTAGTGACGATGTTATAGGATTTTTTTAGAGCGTCTTGATCAGGCTGATAATACAAATCGTAATTTGTGACCTGATAGTCCTTTGAGACAAAGCACGCGCCTAAAAAAGCTGTGGGACCACAGCCGTAATCAAGCAAGTGCATGTCATTTGAAGATTTGCCTGATTTAGCTGTGTACTCTTCCACATCCTTCATCAGCGGAGCTAAAAACGCTCGGTAACCCGCTTGATCTTCATTTTGGTGCTGATCATAGCGCGCCTTTTCGTCGATGGCAGACATGCGATCCTCAGGGGCCATAAATATCAAGTCACAGCTATTGCAGTGATAATAACTACGCTCAGGTTTTTTTATCACCTTGAAACGGGCTGAGTCTGGGTTTTCGCAAAGTACACACTTCATAATGCTTCCAACCTTTACCTTTTATGGTGTCTATGTCAAAAATAAAAGAGAAAGAGGTGTCACATGGCTAAAGTGCTTATGTATAAGAAAAATCCATGTCCATATTGTGATCGTGCGACAACCTTCATGGATAACAAAGGTATCAAGTACGACGTTATCGATCTTACTGATAAACCCGAAGAAATTGATCGCATCAAAAATGAAACAGGGTGGAGAACAGTTCCTATCATTCTGATCAATGGCAAACTTGTCGGCGGCTACACAGATTTGAAAGCTCTCGACGAAGAAGGCAAGCTGGATCAGATGTTAAAAGAATAAAACGGGGAACGGGTCCAGTTCCTCTCTCTCAAGGCACTCTATTTTTCCCTAAATGAGTCACTCCCTGTAAACTGAAAAAGTGTCCAGTGTTTTGCACACTTGATGAGTTCATTCACACTGAAAGCTTCAATATCGATAGTAGGGCCGGTCCCTAACTTGCAGTACTTTGTGAATCGTTCGAGGGAAGATGCTTATGAAATCCATTTTTATAATTTTTCTTGCGAGTATCTCGGGCTCTTATACCTTGGGGGCCTGCCCTGGTAATATCGCAACGACGACTTTGTACAATATGGATGGCCTGCGCCGTCAGGGCTGTAAAACCGGCAAGGGTGCTGGTGGGGAATGCATTATTCCCTATATCTCCATTGCTGCAGATCCTGATCACAACAGAATGGGAACGATCATCTATATGCCCTCCATGCGTGGCAAGATGGTGAAGTTGCCAAATGGTCAAAAGAAAGCTCACCCGGGCTATTTCATTATTGATGATACGGGGGGCGCCGTTCAGGGCACCAATAAATTTGATTTCTTTGTTGGTGATCCTAAGGTGGATAAGTCATCTTTTAGCAATGATCATCTTCCAGACGTGCAACTTGTTGGTCCTGAAAAGTGTCTGGATACGAAAAAATTTAAAAAGATTGCGAAGTACACGAACCGCAAAACAAAGACTTTGAATCCAAAATACAAAGAAGCTGTTCGTCAAATGGAAGATTTCTGGAAAGCAGCTAAAATTAAACGCGAGGATTTACAAGAGGTCATTGAACCGTCTTCTGCTGAGTCCTCATCAGGTACTAGCGGGGGAGTGAATTGATGAAAAACTCTGTTCAATTACTTCTTATTGCCGCAATTCTCCCGGTCTCCTTTTTTGCAAAAGCTGAAGTTACTCAGCAAGGAGGCTCCGAAGAAGACGGGCCTTTTTACGTGATGGATTGGGATGAATTTAAAAAGATCACCAAGGAACAAAAGTCATATTACTTGGGACAGCTGATCGCTACCGTTCCTAAAGTGACCTCTTTAAAGACCTTGTCGAAAGATAAGATTTTGGCAGCTGGTAAAAATTCGGATCTGTGGAATGAAATGGAAGACCAAATTTCCAAAGCTTGTGAAGAGAAGGCTGCAGACGGAGCTTGTAAGACGCTACAACAAGCTCGAGTGCAAACGTTTAAGCGTGGAACAAACCACTAAGAAAGCAAAAGCTTGATCGACATAATCAAAGACACAGCGATAAGAAGGGGCTTAATCAAACGTGCCCCTTTATTTATAACCAAATGAGATCCAATACGGGCTCCTATAAATTGTCCAACGCCCATAAGCAGTCCTACCGTCCAAATGATTTTTCCACCCATTAAAAATACGACCAGGGAAGTGATGTTAGAGACAAAGTTTAAAACTTTGCTGTGCGCTGTTGCCTTTGAAAGATTGAATCCCAAAAGACTTACAAAAGCCAAAGCCCAGAATGAGCCTGTACCAGGTCCAAAGAATCCATCGTAAAATCCAATCGCCGAGCCCATCGCTATTGAAAAAGCCGCATATGGCATACGTTGGTGCTGATCGATATCACCCAAGCGAGGCGACAGGCTAAAGTACACTGCAAAACCCATCAGCATGAAAGGAATTGCTTTGTTCAGCAGAGTGGCATCAAGAGATTGAATTAAAAACGTACCAACGGCGCTGCCCAAGAACGTGAATAGTATCAGAGCCTTGATTTTCGAGAGATCGAAAGTTTTCTTTGAATAATGATAATGAGTTGCTGAGAAACTACCAAAGGTACTTTGTAGCTTGTTTGTACCCAGAGCCATAGCAGGAGGAAGTCCCGCACTGAGCAGCGCAGGGACGGTGATCAAACCCCCTCCGCCTGCGATAGAGTCAATTGTGCCGGCGATGATACCGACGGCAAATAAAAGGAAATATGTTTCAGGGGCAAGATCCATCATCGAAGTGACGTTATCTGAATCTTGCGCCCCAAGGAAGTTTAATCTGAATCTAGAACTGCGATTTTCTTTCTAGCACGTAAAGGTATGTTCCTGTGCCGAAATCATCGCCACCACCGCGACAGATGCGAATATCTTCGTCAACATAGGTGTTTGCTAAAAAGCCTTTTTTGCCAATCGGACCCGGTGTTGGAACTGAATCGTAAGTTCCAACTTCCGCTCTCATAGCAAGCATGTAAGATTCAGTTCCTGGCGCAGACCATCCAGGTGCGCCCACGGATTTTGTGAATTCGATATTTAACTTATCAACATCGATGTCAAATTTGCCGCGCAAAAATCCCATCGACTCAACACCCGCAATTTTATTTTTAGCAACATTCCAATAATAACCATCGGGAAAAACAACTTGGAAAATAGCGGCGCCTAACGCCCCTCCTGAGCCAGGCGATCCACCACCAGGGCCATCTGCCCAAACCTGTTTCCAGGCTCCCACAACTTGGGGAAGTTTTTCTGTCTCTGTTCTTTTTGGGACTAACGTAATCAGTTCATCCACTAAGGGATCCAGTTTTGCGCGAACGGTTGGATCATTGTCGTCTCCATCATACTCGCCCTGAGCTGTGCGACTGATATCTAAAATCTGCTGCTTCAGTTCGGTGATGCGATCTTTATTTTCTTGGGCAAGGGATGTTGAAGTGATCCCCAAGGAAAGTGTCATCAAGATAGCCTGGAAAAAGTGTCTCATTTTCATACGTGGTACCTCCCAAGCCATGAGTATGAAGGCCTCGGCGGTGACTGCAAAGTGGAGTTAAAGTGTTTTAACACACAGTCTCCCGAATGTTAGGTCTAGGCGTGATCGAAATCGCCGGTTTTCCTATGAGATTCTCTATACTTCATTTCGCTAAATACCGATCAATATGTAATCAAGAAATGCATAAGGAAGTTTGTTTGCAAGCGCGCGTTTACATTATGATATTCCTACTCCTGTTCGTCGCACAAACGTGGGCTCAGTCCTCCGTAGGTGTGCTCGCCGCGTGCACGCAAGTGAAGTGTTCCCCTCAGTCATCGTCGTCCAGTGTTCTTACGCAATTTGCCCATCAGTGTGCCATCGAAAGTAAGGCCTTAAAGTGTGATGAGCTTGCGAAAGAAAATCCGGCACAAGCAGGTCTTGTTCGAAAATGTGATGTCTCGGGATTGTGCGCACAAGCCGAAGACAATACAGCAACGGATGAGATGAAGGCCTGCCTGCGTGGTTATACAAACTCGTTGATCGACACAGGTATTGCTTTAAAAGACATGGCAATGGGACTGGGTAAGCAGATTGATGCCGCTTGGGAGAACATCAAAAATAATGAAAAGCTTCGTTCGGAATTTGTCTCGCAGTGTAACCAATCACTGGCCTGCAAAAAAGATCTGGTCAAAGAAGATCCGCGCTATTCTTCGTTGTCAGATGAAGAGCTAAGTAAAATATCGGCCTCGGCTCTGTACGTTCAGGTTCGTGACCGAAAAGCATATCTTGATTCCATCCATCGCAGCGTCATGACTGCGAAGCCACCCGAGATGCATCCCACAGATACTGAATTAACGACAGAGCAGAAATCTAAACTTGCAGATCTGTCGGTGATTATTAAAGCGAAACTAAAAAAAGAGTATCAAAAGTTTAATTGTTACAACCCAAAAGCACAGGCCGAGATGGCATGCTATGCAGTAGGACAGGTGATTGATCCCACGCTTTTGGCAGGCGCTGCGTTTAAGGGTGCCCGAGCTGTTAAAGCTTTGGGAAAGGTTGCGGAAGAAAGTTCTGAAGTGGCCCGGACCGTCGCAGTCGCGGAAAAATCAGCTGCCGTTTCTAGAGCTGATTTTATTAAAAAATATGTGGATTATAATCCCACGACAGTTGCACAAAACGAAAAGTTTATTGAATTGGCTGAAAAAGGCAAAGAGGCCAACGCCTACTTTGTGAATATTGAAAACAGTCAAATGAAGTACCTAAACGATACTTTGAAAGATAAGAATCTTGTGACAAGTTTAACGAACTATCACAAAGATCTTGTATTAAAGCGATTGGAAGAGCTTAAAAAAGAATTCCCGGATTTGAAAGTTTCAGAGTACTCCGACTTTAAATCTCTGCGTTTTGCGTTTGAGGGTAAAGTTCCCGCAGATCTGGAAAAAAGAATGGCAGCACTCTTTAAGGATGCCAACAACGAGTTCACCAATTACCTCGTTGATAACAAAATGCTCCGCCAACAGGATCATCCTGATAACTACTTTAAAGCTGGTTACGGTCGGACGGCTGATGAAGCGGGAACTGCCGCACGTTACGCAAGGAAAACCACTCCAGGGGAGATGGCCTCTTACAGTAATTCAAAACTCAAATCGGAACTTTCCGCAACGGTTCAAGCTGTCGAAGCGGATCGTGTGTCATTGCGTCAGCAGTTGGGACAAACAAAGCTCATTGATGGTGAAACGTTCAAACCGGAAGTTTTTGATATCGTCCGCAAAAATATGGGCAACACAAAGACTATTCAAACCTCTTTAAAAAATCGTTATAAGCTTGCCACTTTATCAGAATCCACGGTGCAAGATCTTCAGCGCTATGTGAAAACAAGTGATGAATTCTCTCCGGGATTGATGATTGCAAAGCGCGAAAGCGCCAACCTGAATGATGCAACGGCCGGTGGTTTTACGATGGACTTTGTGGGGTTAGGTGCTTCAAATATGAAAGGCACCGCCGAGGCGCTTGCAAAATCCAAAGATGTTGACACGGCCCTGAGCGAGGCACGTAAAGCGGAAAAAGCCGTCACCAGTGACGTTAACGCTCAAAAGCAATTCTTTAATAAAGTCGTTACAGAATCCGTTGAGCCTGGAAAAATCAAATCCGTGTGCTCGGGGGATGATTGTGTGGCGATTGCCGCTAAGCCTATAAGTGAGCAGGAAAAAGTCAAAGTCTTAAGTCGAGTGGCTGACAGCAAGTATGCTTCTAAGATGCGCTTTGCATTTGTAAACGACGGCGTAAAAAGTGCCGAGACCAGAAACTCGTTAAGTACTCATGGCGAGTCCATTGAAAAACTTTTGCGCAAGAACTTGGGCTCTCAAATGGATCCTAACAAGCTCGAGGGTGTGACGTTTGGTATCGATATGCGTACCGATACACTTAATCAGGGCTCCGTAAAATTATTGATGGGACAAAGCCCCGACCTTTATCTAACCAAACTTGAACAAAAGCGAATCCAAGAAGCATTCAAAAAGTCCGTTGAGGAATTCAATAAGACGGCATACAAATCCGGGCCTGCGCCTCGATACGAGGCGTCTCCTTAATCTTTACACAATTCTTTTATAGTCTAACAATGTATCCGGATTAACAGTGGGAAGTTTGACTTCCCCTCGGATTCCGGGGGTAATTGTAAGAGGAAAAGAGGATTGCCAATGCCTTCTTGCAGAACATTTTTTATCACAATTTCCATGACGATTTATTCATCCTTAGTTTGGGCTGAACAACCTTTGTCATTTCAAGAAGCGTTGAATCTGGTCAAGAAAAACAATGCGGACCTGCAGTATTCCGAAGAAACTTACAAAGCAAGCAAGTACACGGTTGAAAGCAGCAAAAGTGGTTACTTCCCCCAGTTATCAGCGGCTTTAGGATACTCTCAAACGGGTACATCTTCCGATGGTGCTGCGACTGCTACTTCTAGCGGCGATTATTCTGCGACTTTAACTGCTTCCCAAAATCTATTTAAAGGTTTCGCTGATTCTTCAAAGGTGGAGCAAGCACGTGGCAATGCTCGCGTCTCTGAAGCTGCCTTGCGCTCCACACGTTCGCAGGTGAGCTATGACTTAAAGTCAGCGTTTGCCTCTGCCATCTATGCCTCTGATTCAGTAAAAATTTCTGAAGACATTGTGAAGCGCCGTAATGACAACTTGAGAATTGTTCAACTGCGTTTTGAAAGTGGTCGCGAAAACAAAGGCTCATTGCTTTTGTCCCAAGCCAATTATAAGCAAGCGCAATTAGACAGCCTTAAAGCGAAACATGATGTTGATACCAGTCAAGCCGACCTTAAGAAAGTCGTGGGCATAGACAGTGAAGAAACCGTGTTGATCAAAGATGATCTTCCTTTGACGACACCGACTTCTAAAGAGCCGGATTTCAAATCTATCGCAATGGGCACTCCCAATAGGGAAACTTATGAAGCACAAGTTGCGGTGTCCGAGGCGAATTTAAGAAATACACGTTCGGGATTTTTCCCAAGCCTGGATTTATCAGCGACGGTCGGAGATTACGGTCAAAACTTTTATCCTAATACTCAAGATCGTTGGACACTGGGGGCGACATTAACTTTGCCTTTATTCAATGGTGGACGTGATTATTATGCGACGAAGAGTGTGACTTCTCAGTTGTATGCGGCAAAAAGCAATCTTGCTGGGATTGATCGCAGTCTTCTTTCAACGTTGAAAAAAGCTTACAAAGACTATGTGGAGGCAGTTGAGCAGTTGGCGGTTAACGATGCCTATGTGTTGGCAGCTCGTACTCGTGCCGATATTGCTCGCGCCAAATACAATAACGGACTGATGTCCTTTGAAGACTGGGACACGATTGAGAATGATTTGATCAATAAAACCAAGCAGTATCTAACCTCCAAACGAGATCGCATCATTGCCGAAGCTGCGTGGGAAAAAGCTCAAGGTGTAGGAGCGTTGTTATGAAGAATATTTTTAAGAGCAAAATCACTTGGGCTGTTGTTGCGATATTAGCGCTGGGTGGCGGTGGATTTTACTACTACAAACAAAGCAAAGCCAACGAGGTCACTTACAAACGTTTGCCTATTAAAAAAGGTGACATCGAAGTGACAATCCTGGCAACGGGGACCGTGCAACCGGAAAATCGTCTTGAGATCAAAGCTCCTGTGGCGGGTCGTATGGAACAAGTATTAGTTCGTGAAGGCCAAAAAGTCACGAAAGGCCAAATCATTGCGATTATGAGCTCCACAGAAAGAGCAGCGATGTTAGATGCTGCCCGTGCCAAGGGTGCGGAGGAGTACAAACGTTGGGCAGAATTATATTTGGCAACGCCAATCATGGCGCCGATCAACGGCACAATTATTTTAAGAAGTGTTGAGCCGGGTCAGACGTTTACAACGACGGATGCGATCTTAACGATGTCGGATCGTTTGACAGTGAAAGCACAAGTCGATGAAACGGATATTGCGCAGATCAAACTGAAAGAACGCGCTGAAATCGTCCTTGATGCATACCCTGGTGAAAAGATTAAAGCCACTGCAGATCAGATCGCTTTTGACTCTAAAACCGTCAACAGTGTGACGACGTATTTGGTGGACGCTTTGCCTGCAGGTAAGACCCCTGACTTTATGCGAAGTGGTATGACGGCCAACGTGACGTTCTTTGTTCAAGATAAAAAAGATATTTTGGTTGTCGCCAGTGAAGCTTTGAAAGTTCAAAACGGTAAAACTTATTTGCTCGTGCAGGGGCCCGACGGTCGCCCCCAAAGTCGTGAAGTAAAAATCGGTATTTCTGATGGCAAATTCACCGAGATTCTAGAGGGAGCAGAGGAAGGCGAAGTTGCGATGGTCGCCGAAGTCAAATTGTCCAGTGGTAAGCCAGGCGGCTCTAATCCATTCTCTCCATTCGGTAAAGGACCTGGCAGCAGCAGAAAATCGGGTGGCGGGTCCGGTAGTCCACCGCCAAGATAGTTTTGACTGAATGATATCCGGTACTTAATCGTTTGATTGTGAGCAATTTATGATTGAAATCAGCGGCATAAAAAAATCATACAAAATGGGAGACAACGTCGTCGATGCTCTTCGCGATGTCACATTGACCATTGAGGATGGCGATTTTGTGGCAATCATGGGGCCTTCGGGCTCTGGTAAATCTACGTTGATGCACATTTTGGGTTTGTTGGATGTTCCAACATCGGGTTCGTACAAACTCCATGGTCGCGAAGTTTCAAAGTTATCTGAAGACGAGCTCGCGATTTTACGTCGTGATGAAATTGGCTTTATCTTTCAACAGTTCAACTTGTTACCAAGAATGCCGGCATGGCAAAACGTCTCATTGCCGCTGCTCTATTCTGAAAAGAAATTTGATTTTTCCAAAGCCGAGGTGCTTTTAGAAAAAGTCGGCTTGGGCACTCGTGGTGATCATAAACCGAATGAGTTGTCAGGTGGTCAACAGCAACGTGTCGCCATTGCACGCTCCCTGATAAATAATCCTCGTATTATTTTTGCCGATGAACCCACAGGGAACTTGGATTCACGCAGCGAAAAAGAAATCATGGATATTCTTAAGTCCCTGAATGCCCAGGGCATCACTGTAGTGATTGTGACCCACGAGGAAGAAATCGGGGAGCAAGCCAATCGCCTGATCCGCATGCGTGACGGGGTGGTTCAAAGTGACGAGCGCAAAGCACCACTGAATACTGTTGCATCCCATACATCGGATCAATCTCTGCATACCGAATTTCATTTCGGTGAAATGATCGAGCACTTTGATCAAGGTTGGAAAACTTTGGCAGCTAATAAAGTTCGTTCCGGTCTTTCGATGCTGGGTATTTTGATCGGGGTTGCCGCGGTGGTTACGATGTTGGCACTTGGTACGGGTGCTCAACAATCGATTGAAAAGCAATTAGCATCGATGGGTTCGAATCTTTTGATTTTGCGCGCGGGGAATGTGCGTGTTTCTGGCGTCGCTCAGGAGTCAGGTGTTCGAATTCGTATCACCACGGATGACGTGGCCGCTTTAAAAGCACAAATTCCCTCAATTAAGAACGTGGTTCCCAATGTGAGTGGTCGCGGTCAGGTGACTTACTTAAATAAAAACTGGAACACCTCGGTGGCGGGGGTGTCGACGGCCTTTGTGGAAGTCAGAAACGCAGAACCTGTGATGGGACGCTTTTTCTCGGATGACGAAAATCAGCGACGCGCTCTTGTGGCAGTCATAGGTCGCACAGTTTCCCGTGAACTCTTTGGAGACAAATCTCCCATTGGGGAATCAATTAAGATCAATAAAATCAATTTCACAGTGATCGGAATGCTGCCTGAAAAAGGTGCGCAAGGCCCCAACGACCAAGACGACCGCATTATCGTTCCGGTACAGACGGCCATGTACCGACTGTTTGGTAAAACTTATGTCGATTCCGTCGACGTTGAAGTGGGACAAAAAGAGTTGATCGATGAAACTCAAGATTCACTGAAGGAAGTTTTGAATAAACGTCACCGCGTTCCTTTGTCACAACAAGACGATGCTTTCCAAATTTTCAATATGGCGGACCTGCAAGCGGCGATTGAAAGTAGCAGTAAAACCATGTCGATGCTTTTAAGTTCTATTGCTGCAATCTCGTTGTTGGTGGGTGGTATCGGCATCATGAATATCATGTTGGTATCGGTCACGGAAAGAACTCGCGAAATAGGTCTCCGTAAAGCTATCGGAGGTCGCAAGATTGACATCTTGATGCAATTCCTAGCTGAATCCGTCGTGGTATCCGTCATCGGCGGCCTGTTAGGTATCGGACTCGCATGGGGAGTCACGATCGCTTTATCCTCCGTCCTAGGATGGCCAATGTCCATCTCCGCCAAAGCCGTAGGCCTTTCATTCTTTTTCTCGGCCTTTATCGGAATCGTCTTCGGCCTGTACCCAGCCAAAAAAGCCTCCGAACTCCATCCGATAGATGCCCTCCGCTACGAATAACCAACAGTTGCCTGCGACTTTTTGCAGTTCCCAGCGTTAGGGTGGCAGGCGTCTCTAGTCTTTGAATGTCAAAGTTTCTGCTTTGGTGCTTCCGTATTTTTGACGTTTTAAGACGGTGGTGTTTGCGAGAGCTGGCTGCTCTTTTAAAGAGATGGCGTATCCGTCGACCGTATCAATTTCCTGGATTCCGTCGATGTGCATTTTAAGGCGTTTGAATTCGCTTTTTCCTTTAATTTTATTTTTTGCGTCAGCAAAACTATCGGCGACGACCAGAATATTTGTATGGCCTTCGAAAAGTCCGCCGGTAACTGTCTTATCATAGAACCCACAATGAACATTATAGAGTTTGAGCATGGAATAAAACCTCGTCCCAAAATCTAAATGTTAAATTCGCCATTTTAAAACTAAAGATCGATATGATGTTCTAAGACAGCTTATTCCCCACTGCTTGACGCAATCGGCTGCAAAAAACCGGCAGGCCCTCTTGGGAAGCTGGCAGGCATCCTTAGGTGGTGGCTTTTAGGAGTTCTGAGTGGAACTCGGTGGGTTTTTTTAGGATTTTGATTTGATCGAAGACTTGTTTTGCTTCACCGTTTTTTAAGGACAAGGCCTTTAACCACTGTTTCGTACGAGAAACTGCGAAGTAGTCGTTGATGTACTCGGTGCTGGCAGCAAAGAATTGCGGCAACAACGGCTTCGCTCGCTCCCAGTTCATTTCCTCAACCGGTTCTTGCTGAAGGCTTTGTTTGATTTGTTTAAAGATGAACGGGTTGCTCATCACTCCGCGACCGATCATATAGTCTTCGCATTGAGTAACTTCCACACAGCGCTGAAAATCCTGAACGTTCCAGATTTCGCCATTAGCGATAATCTTGATTTTCGTTTTCTCTTTAATTTTTGGAATCCATTCCCAATATGCAGGGGGCTTATACCCATCGGTTTTCGTACGGCAGTGAATCGTCAGCCAGTTGGCATTCGCTGCCTCAACTGCTTGGGCGATGTCGATACATTTTGTCGGATCATCGAAACCTAAACGAATTTTCGCCGTCACCGGCACATGGGCGGGGACTGCTTTGCGAACCGTATCTACGATTGTGTGCACGCGATCGCACGACTTTAACAGTGAAGCTCCACCATCATGGCGATTCACTGTTTTGGCTGGGCATCCAAAATTAAGATCAACTCCCAAGGCGCCCATTTTAGCTGCGCGTTGGGCATTTAATGCTAAGGGTTCCGCTTGGCCTCCTAAAAGCTGAACGAACACCGGTGTGCCCCAGCGCGTGCGGGAGCCCGTGCGAAGTTCAGGACAGTTCTTAAAGAAAACGCTCTCGGGGTGCAGGCGATCTGTCACGCGCAGAAATTCTGTCACGCACTGATCAACGCCACCGATTTGGGTCAGAGTATCCCTCATCACCCAATCAACAACACCTTCCATCGGAGCCAAGAAAAGTTTCATAAACTACAAGCCGCCCATCTTTTTAATGATGTCGAAGTGTTTTTTATCAACGGGTTGTACGGAAAGGCGGGAACCCTTGGCTAGAACCAACATATCCGCAAGCTTTGCATTATCACGAAGTTCTTGCAGGCTGACGATTTCGGAAAACTTCTCAATGTACTCCACTTGAGTGCAATACCAGATAGGTTTTTCTTTCGTCGCTTTCGCATCAAAGTATTCCGACTTTTTATCGAACTGGGCTTTGTCGGGCTCGGCTAAATGAGAAATCTTAGCCAGTCCTGCCACACCAGGTGGTTCCGCGTTGGAGTGATAGAACAAAACCATGTCGCCCACTTGCATATCTTTTTGCATGAAATTGCGGGCTTGATAGTTGCGAACGCCTTCCCACCAAGTCGTTTTATCTTTCTTCAATTGATCAATCGAGTAAACGTCAGGCTCTGATTTCATCAACCAGTATTTCATTATTTAGCCTCTTTCGTTTCTTTAACTTTTCCAGATTTAAAGAACCACTCGCCCGCTTGCTTGCGGAATGTAGACACTTCATGATGAACATAATCTTCGTCATCCACACTATAGAAAGCTTTGAACTCGACCACACCTTTGTTGGCTTTTTCTTCGGCTTTAACGATTTCAAGTTTCAAAAACTTTGCGCGTTCAGCCCACTCTTGATTGGCTTCATCATCGATGTCGCCCAAAGATTGCGGGTCTGTCGTATCACGCAAGTATTGCATTTGATTTTTTGCAAACGCAGAGTAACGAGAACGCATCAAGGCTTCGGCCGTTGGCGCTTTCTCTTTTCCAGAGTGGTAAACACCACAACATTCCGTATAGTTTTTTTCGATTCCACATGGGCATTTCATAGGGGGCCAACCTAGCATGGCGGTATGGCAAAAGGTACTTCTGGGACTTCAATGGAAGCGCCATGTCGTTGAGGACGAATACTGGGCATTTGAGTCTGGGAGGCCTACAATAATTTCATTGTGAGGTAGATATGCAAAGATGGGCTCTGATTACGGGGGCAACCGCAGGTATTGGTTGGGCGACGGCAGAGGCTTTGGCCGCTCAGAATTATTCTCTTATTATCACGGGTCGCAGATTCGACAGACTGACAGAATTAGAAGCCACTCTTCATAAAAAGTTTCCGCAGATTAAAACCATCAAAGCCAGCTTCGATGTCTCGGATCGTTTCGAGGTCAGCCAATTTATGAAAGCTCATCAACACGATTTGCAAAACGTCGATGTCTTGGTGAATAACGCCGGATTGGCAAAAGGCACCGACAAAATGCAAGACGGCTCTTTGGATGATTGGGAGACCATGATTGATACCAACATCAAAGGGTTGCTATTCATCACACGTGCCGTCGTTGAACATATGGTTAAAAAGAACTCCGGTCATATTGTGAATTTAGGTTCAGTCGCAGGTCGTTGGACATATCCCGGCGGTGGCGTTTATTGTGCAACGAAATTTGCTGTTCGTGCGCTATCAGAAGGACTGCGCATGGACTTATTGGGGACGCAGGTGCGAGTGACTAATATTGAACCGGGCATGGTTCACACTGAGTTTTCATTTGTACGATTTGATGATCAAAAGAAGGCAGATAAAGTTTACGAGGGTATGATTCCACTTGAACCCAAGGACGTCGCTGAAACAATTGCTTGGTGCGTAGCTCGTCCGCCACATGTGAACATACAAGAACTTGTGATTTACCCAACGGACCAAGCGCATGTTGGAATGGTCAACAGGAGGTCGTAAATGAGTTTCCGTACAGAGAAAGACACCATGGGTGAAGTGCAAGTCCCAGCAGATAAATTCTGGGGAGCACAAACGCAGCGTTCGACTGAAAATTTTAAAATCGGTGGCGATAAATTTCCACGGGAGATGATTCGTGCCTTAGGCATCCTTAAGAAAAGCGCAGCATTGACGAATCAAAAGCTGGGCATCTTGGATGCCAAAAAAGCCGAGATGATAGTGAAGGCCGCTGATGAAGTGATCTCTGGAAAACTCGATGCTCACTTCCCCTTGGTTGTGTGGCAAACAGGGTCTGGCACTCAGACAAACATGAATGCGAATGAAGTGATCGCGAATCGCGCGATGGATATGATGGGAATTAAGCTTCCTAGCAAGGAAATCCATCCCAATGATGACGTGAACAAAGGCCAATCCTCGAATGATACTTTCCCGACAGCGATGCACATCGCCGTGGGCGAGCAAGTTCAACATCGATTGATTCCAATGATGGAAAAGCTGTACCTAGCTTTAGCAGCAAAACAAAAAGAGTTTGCAGAAATCGTGAAAATCGGTCGCACGCATTTGATGGATGCAACGCCATTGACGCTCGGTCAGGAATTTTCTGGATATGCAACACAGGTCAAACACGGTGTTCAGCGGATTAAAAATACTCTGCCGCATTTGCATGAGCTTGCGTTGGGTGGAACTGCTGTGGGTACGGGATTAAATACGCACCCTCAATTTGCAGTGGAGGCAGCCGCAGAAATTGCGCGCGAAGCTAAAATTCCATTTGTGTCAGCCGAAAATAAATTTGAGGCTCTGGCCAGCCACGATGCTTTGGTTGAAGTCAGTGGCGCCCTGAATACGATTGCTGTATCCCTGATGAAGATCGCCAATGATATTCGTCTTTTGGGGTCTGGCCCCCGATGCGGGATTGGAGAACTCCATTTGCCTGAAAACGAACCGGGCAGTTCGATCATGCCTGGAAAAGTAAATCCCACTCAGTGCGAAGCCATGACTATGGTCTGTGCTCAGGTTATGGGAAATCATGTCGCCGTGACTGTCGGTGGTGCAACAGGTCACTTTGAATTAAATGTGTTTAAGCCAGTGATCGTGTTCAACGTATTAAACTCAATACGTTTGATCTCAGATGCTTGTGACTCGTTTGTTGAGCATTGTGTCTCGGGAATTGAGGCAAATCACAAGCAAATCAAAAAGCATCTCGATAATTCTTTAATGTTAGTAACTGCACTTAACCCAAAAATCGGTTATGATAACGCAGCAAAAATAGCAAAAACTGCCCATAAAAATGGCACTACGCTGCGCGAAGAATCTATTAATCTTGGACTCCTCAGCGGCGAGGAATTTGATAAACTAGTCAGACCGGAAACTATGACGGGCCGATAGGCCCCATGGGAACGGGCCGCTGGTTTAGCTGGAGTTGAACGTTGATAAATGAGTTATTGCAAAAAGCCACTTGGTTGAACAATGAGGATATCCGTCCTTATGTTTTCGTACGTGAAGAAAATGAAATTGCTCATCCTGGCTCTTTTCATAAACTCGATTGGTTTCAACAAAAGCCAATTTTTAAAGATCCTCTCGATGTCACTGAAATAGCTTTCGCAGATCGAATTTTATCGATCGAGGAGCGTGCATTCGGTCCCTCCAACATGGCTATGCCTCGTTGGGTTTTTTACGACTGCGCCGTTATTCCTGGTTTTGTGGCGGGTTTTGCAATCCGCCCGAAGGCTTTGTCAAAACTCGCCCGCGAGGTTTTGGATCCCAAAAAATACCCTGCGTCACTAAGTCCCATCAAAACTTCGAAAGTTTTGAAGGAGATCGAATCCCTTGATGAGATGGATTGGGTCCCGCTTTCATTGTTTATTATTATTCCCACAATGCACAAAGGGGAGTGGGTTGCGCACAATCTCTGCTCCGTCAATTCGCTTTTACCGAAGGAAGAGCAGTTTTACGGTTTGGGCTTCCTTTCGAAGGCCTTTGGATTGTGGTATGCCAATGTTGAGCAATGCTCTGGGATGACTCAATGGGGCAGCCCAGCATTAAAGCTCCATTCGCATTATGGACATTTAGAGGTGATTGGGGCTTACGCTCCAGTGCATTCTCATGCTAAAACTATTACTTATCGCGTGCAGGTGAATACTCATAGCTGGGAGAAATTCTTTAATAAAGAAATCGATCTGGCGTTTTTGGAGCAATACGGACCGACAGGGACGTTTATTGATCCTAAAGATGAAAGTAGCATGTTGGAACTCCAACAGCGCATCGAGCGTGAAGAAGGTCCTTTCTTCTTAAGTGCGGGTGAGATCGCGCAAAAGAAGCTCGAGGAAAAGCTAATGATTTATCAATTGAAACAACAATACTAGGATAGGATAAGAAATGACGATGAACACTCTGCCACCAGTTGCGAAATCTTTTTTTGCTTTCTGTAAAAAATGTGATGCTGACAGATACCATGTAGTTTTAGCTCACACTTCGGCAACATCAGCAAAGATCAAATGCGAGATTTGTGGTTCTCAAAAAACTTATTCTCTTCCAAAAGCTCAGACTAAAACTGGTAAGCCATTGACAGGTGCTGCAGCTAAAAAACGCGAACAAACAATGAACTCGCGCAAATCTTCTCATAAAAACGAATACGAAATGTTGATGTCTAACGATGGTGCTTCCACGGCGACATACAACATGAAGGGCAAGTTCGAGAAAAACACAAAACTTTCTCATCCAAAATTCGGTTTAGGTTTCATCAAAGATGCAGCTTCAGATAAAATCGAAGTTGTTTTTGAAGACGAAGTTAGAACTCTTATTCACAACCGCGTTTAGTTAAATGCCTACGAAATAGGCTCCTGGAGCTAATTTCGTGAGTTACGCTTAACAGCAAACATTGATTGGCGTCGCATGAAAATGCGACGCTTTATTTTTCTGATGCGTCGTACGGAAGTACGACGTTTTTGTTTTTTAAGATAGACTGGATTTCATGGATTGGTTGAAGGGGTTGAACCCCGAGCAGCAAAAAGCTGTTAAACATAACTTCGGTCCCTTGCTGATTCTTGCAGGGGCGGGTTCCGGTAAAACGACGGTATTGGTTTCCCGTACGGGCAGAATGATTTCTGAGCGTGTGGCACAATCATCGGAGATCTGCGTTTTAACCTTCACCAATAAGGCGGCACGCGAACTAAAACATCGCGTAAAGCAAAAGCTAGGTGGAGCAGGGGATGGCTTGTGGGCTGGAACGTTTCACTCTTTTGGCCTGCAAATTCTTCGTCGTTTCCATAAGCACGCGGGTCTTTCCCCGCATTTTGGGATCGTAGATCAAACGGACTGCAATGCAGTTTTGAAAGAGCTGATAAAAAATCTTTCTAATTCGGGCAAAGATAAATTCGACATCGATAAAATTCTATCCATGATCAATGACCGTCGTACGGGACTTGCTCCCACCCACGAAGGTTTTGATGAGTATCATGAGATGGTCGAAGTCCTGGCTCCGAAATTTGCAAAACGCTTAGAACACTTGGGTGTCGTCGATTTTGAAGGTTTGTTGATCAAGCCTTTGCAGTTGTTCAAAGAACATCCGGAAATTCTTGAAAAGGTTCAAAGCCAATTTTCTCAAGTAATGGTTGATGAATTCCAAGATACAAATCGCATGCAAATGGATTTGATTCAGCAAATCGTAAAACCTCACAGCAATATCACTGTTGTGGGTGATGATGACCAATCAATTTATGGCTGGCGCGGAGCAGAGATCAAAAATATTCTCAATTTCCCTCACGAGCATAAAAAATGCGAAGTGATCATGCTGGAGCGCAATTACCGTTCGTCGGGTGAAATTTTAGCGGTGGCCAATGCCGCGATCTCTAAAAACAAAAACCGTCACGGTAAAGTTCTGCGCGCCGAGGCGGCTAAGTCCACAGGTGTTTTACCTGAGGTCTTTATCCTTGAACGGGAAGAAGACGAATGCGAATTTGTAGTTCAAGAAATTCAGCATTTCTTGCAAGAGGGATATAAGCTGAAAGACTTTGCAGTCTTGTACCGTTCGAACACTCAAGGTGGTTTGATCGAGGCCTCTTTACGTCGTGCCAATATCGCCTATACTATTTCTGGCGGGACTTCGATCTTTGACCGTAAAGAGATCAAAGATATCATGGCCTACTTGAAGCAATCATTTTCTCCGAACGAGGTTTCTCTCCGCCGAATTATCAATGTCCCAAATCGAGGGATCGGGGACACCACTATTGAAAAGCTGACGGAGTTTTCACAAAAACGTCGGGTCAGCTTTCTGGATGCCTGCCGGTTGTGGAGAGATGTCGAGCTTCCTGAAAAAACCGGAGAGGCGATCGAAGACCTTTTGGGGTTTATCGAATATCTCCCAACCCATATCTTAGACTTTAATGTCGGCTCTTCACCAGGGGCTAAGCTCGTCGAGCTTTTCGAGCAGTTAGGCTATAAAGAGTATGTCATGAATACGGCTGCTGATCCTGCTTCTGCAGAAAAGAAATGGATCGTAGTTGAAATCTTGGGTCGCATCTTAGATGCTTACTTGGGCCGTCGTGCTCACGAAGTGGAATACATTAAGTCCTTTGTCGACTCGATGATGCTTCGTGAAGATCACAACGAAGAAGAGGATCAAAACAAAGTTCAACTGATGACTTTGCATGCATCTAAAGGTTTGGAATTTCCTGTCGTTATTTTAGCGGGTATCGAGGAAGATTTATTGCCGCATAAAAACCTGGGCTCTGACATCGACGAAGAACGTCGTTTATTCTATGTAGGTGTGACCCGTGCAAAAAACCGCCTGGTGATGTCTCGTTGTCAGCAACGCAAGAAAAACGGCGTGGTTCGTCCGTCAGTTCCGTCGCGATTTTTATTGGAAATCCCAACAGAGCTTTACAAAGAATACCCATTAGGGGCGCGCCCGGTCGTGGGGCAGGCCCGCGACGATCTGGTCGCCAGCTTCTTATCTAAGCTTGATAGCAAAATAGGAAAATAAAAGGTGCTAAGGACCTAGCACCTTTAGAACTCTCTCGAGGCTTCGAAAGTGTGTTCCTTACCGTCGATGGAGATTTTTAATTTTCCAGCATGCAGAAACATGCGATCGGTTTTATAGATCTCCGCAATGCGTTTATTAAACTTTGGGTCTCCGTAACGAGTATCGCCTAGGATCGCGTGTTTTGCTAAAGCAGCGTGTTTGCGAATTTGATGTTGGCGGCCCGTGAAGAGTCGCACTTCAATCAAACTGGTGTATTGATCTGACTTTATAACTTTAAAATCCGTTCTGGATTCCACACGGTCTTTAGCTAAGCCTTGAGGGTTGTTGCGGCCCTCCGCTTTGTCAGAAATGGGCGTATCCCAGGACTGCCACTCTTCAGATACAGGCATTGATCCCCTTAATAAAGCATAATAGTATTTTTCACTGGTCCGGGCTTGAAACTGCTCGGCCAACTGTTTTGCCAAGCGGGCGTTTAAAGCGATCAGCAAGAGTCCGCTGGTCTCTTTATCCAAGCGATGCACGGGGTGAATGCTTTCAAAGCTTCCTGGTATTAATTGTTTTTCTAAAAGATGGCAGACGTCGCGGGGATCGTTGTGAACGGAAACTCCCGGTGGCTTGTTGATAACAACCCAGCCGTCTCCGCGAGCGATGATATCTAAGACATTCATCCTTCGCAGTCCTTCAAGATCTCTTCGATCTCAGCACGCGACAGATTTTTTTTGCAAAGGTCCGAAGCAAAAATCTTTTGTTCGAAACGAGAAATCGCCAATTTACGAGTCGACGCCAACACGATCATGTTGAACATAAATCCAGCCCAACTCATAAAAGCAAACAGTGAACCCATGACGTAAAGGCTTGTTTTGAAGGCTTCTTGATCCTTGGCTGCGGATGTTTCTTCTAAATGAAGAATGCGACTTTGGGATTCACACCAGTACTTTTGGACTGTCGCCAGGTTTTTTTGCAATTGTTGGAATGCAAGACTGGTTGTTTTCTTTTTGTGAAACCAGTAATGCGCCCCTGTAGTTGCCAAGGAAGGGACGATACCGAAGATGTAACCTGCTGCCATTTCTGGAGCCATAGTTTTCCTTTGTAAAAAAGAATAGGTATCTACTCCAGCAAAGAAGGAGTGTAAACAAGTATAGGCAGCATCTTGATTCTTGGCAAGGTGAGGGGGACTTTGTCGAGACTAGGGCCCTGAAGTTTTAAAGTAATACTCAGGAGGATTTAATGAATTCAGATATTCAGGAATTTTTGGATTTTTTAAAGAATGAAGACGACTTGGACTATGGTGACTTCAAACGAGAAGTGGATCTGCATTTAATGCGTTTAATCGAGAATATGAGACCTCTCAGCCGAGAACAGCAGCTGCGCTTGGCACGCGTTCGCGAGGAACTCCTATGGATGTATAACGACGATATAGAAGAGATGAGAGCTCTTTTAACGAGCGAGGTGTCTCGCCTAGACCCAGAGCGAGACCAAAGAGGCGACGCATCCTTTCAATTGTGATCGAGCTTCCCATTTGAGCGAAAAAAGCGTTACGCTAAGGGCACGTCAGAGGAGGACTTATGTCCAAAAAGCATCATAAACACAATTCTCACTCTCACAAAAACCATACGGCGACTCACCAAAATGAAGTCGAAATGGATGCAGCTGTTAAAGCAGAATTGAACAATGTGGAAAGCATTTCTGCATCGTCGTCTGATGAGATCAATACAGAAGCACAAAACGAAGGCATCGCTCATCCTGAATCCCCTGCAAACAAAGATCATGATGCAGGAACTTTCAATGCGGGGTCTGCTGATGATGAATTAGCTCCTGAAGAAATGACTTATGAGGGCGGCAGTCCCGAACCAGAAGAAAAAACTCATGTCGAGTTTTATGGTTCAGAAATCATCCGTCAAAAAGCTCCCAAGGTGATGGAAGTGGCGGATCAAGTTGTTGAAGAATGGAAGAAAGACGGAAACTTTGAGTCCATTAAAGTTGGTCATCCCTTGGCCTCTATGGCGGCAGGACGAGCTCTTCGTAAAGCCAAAGAAGTCGAAAAGAAATTGGAAGAAAAAGGTGTTTTCGCAATGGCGAAAATGGGTGTTGATTACGTAAAGCACGAAATCGATAAACGTCGCAAGCACGAGTAGTATTTGTGAATCGCGAAACGCGCATCTTTGAATCCCTGCAAAAGGCTCTTGCTCCCACGGTTTTAGAAATCGAGAACGAGAGCCATATGCACTCGGGCCCGGCCAGTGAATCTCACTATAAGGTTTTGATCGCATCTCCCTTGTTTGAGGGGAAGTCCCGCATCGATCGTCAGCGCATGGTGAACGATGTGCTTAAAGAGGAGTTTTCCCGAGGTTTACACGCATTAACTCAAAGGGCGCTGACTCCTTCTGAATTTGAAACGCAGAAAGATGCATTGAATTTTATTTCGCCTGAATGTCGAGGCGGATCTAAACGTCTGTCGAAATAATCAAATTGTTTTAACAAGTCCCACCTGATCTAATGAACGTACATGAGAACATTGTGCTTATTCATTCTTTTAGTGTGTACGACAGGTCACGCGCAGACAGTCTTGCGTATGGGAGCCATCGCCTCTCCACCCCATGTGACTGATGCCGAAGCAACACCTCCTAAAGGCAAGCTCATTGATTTCTTGTTAAAAGTTATTTTGCCTTCTGTCATAGAAAAGCATCATCTGAGAATCGAGTGGCATAGTGCCCCTTTAAAAAGGCAATTTCGCGACTTGGAAGTCCATAATTTGGATGTTTTATTGCTGGTGCTAAAGACACCTGAGCGAGAAAAAGCCTACAATTATTCAGCTGAACCACTCATTCAAGAGCCCGCAGCCATGATCGTTAATAAAGATGATTATAAGAATAGAAATTCCGTGTCCATTAAGGACTTTAAGGGGAAAACAATCGGATTATTGGGCGGAGCTTTGGTCCCTGAATTCGTAAAAACTCACGATATTAAAAGTATTTCTATTGCCGGTGAGGATGCGGGTGAAAGGATTCCGAACTTAATCGAAACAAAAAGGATTGACGGAGGTTTCGTTTACTTGAAATCAATCGGTGATGGTGTCGCAAAATCCAGCCAGGGAGAAAGACTGAAAGCAGTCACGATCGTCGATCTTCCCGTTTACTCACTTTATATTGCTTATAGTAAAAAAGTTCCCGCAAAGATTCGTGCTCAAATAGATGCCCAACTTCGTCAGCATCTGTACGAATATAAATACAAGTAGCCGGAGGGAATACATGAAACTCGTGTTCCTAGTTCTTTTGCTTGTTTGTACCGTAAGCCAGGCGCAAACCTTGCGAGTGGGTGCTGTTCATGGTCCGCCTCACATATTGGTTGATGGACCTGTTCCCAGCGGCCCTGGCTATGAGTTTTTCGAAAAATATGTTTTCCCAGCTTTAAAAAAGAAATTCCAGCTTGCTGTCATATGGAAAAGCTCTCCATTCAAAAGAGAATTGAACGAACTTCAGAACAATCAGCTGGATATGATTTTCTTTATCGTAAAAACCGCGGAGAGAGAAAAGATTCTATACTATTCGGCAGAGCCATTCTTGACGGAGGCCCCGGGTATTATCGTTGCGAAAAATGCCCACAAAGGTAAACACTCTCTTTCCATCAAAGAATTCAAAGGCAAAACCATCGGTCAAATGGCTGGATCTTCGATTCCTGAATACATGCCCGCCAACGGGGTGACCACATTTTATCTCTCCGGTGCAGATTGGGCGAGAGGCTTTCAAATTTAGTCGAGAGTCGTCGCATCGATGGTGTATTCGTTCATTTGGCTTCGATCACCAGCTACATGGTAGAGAAAAATAACTTCATCAATCTAAAGAGCATGGAAATCCGCGACGTGCCGGTGTCTAAAGTTTGGATTGCTTATAGTAAAAACGTGAAACGCGAAGTTCGCGATGAGATCGACCGGTTGGTTGCAGCCAATCGCAAGTTCTATAGGGTCAAGTAGCCACTTTGCCCTGATTATTCGTCAAATTGTGCGAGTTTTGCTTTGAGGTCGCCCAGAAGTTTTTTGACTTCCTGCAGCTGTTCTTGTTCTGGCGAAACTTTGTTAGTCATGGTTTCAGTCAATACATCCCACGTATCCAGAGCCTGTTTAAGGTCTGCATTGAGATTGCTGAAGAGGCCCTTTTTGCCTGTCTCTTTAGCAGTGGAAGCAGTCGTTGCTTCTTTCTCAGTTGTGTTAGCACGCGTCGTACGTGCCGTTTCAAGGGTGTCGTTACTCATGAACCAAGTTTCATAAAATTTTAATGTATCGGACGTGCATCATGCACGAAGGCGATAGTGTTATCGTAGGAACTCCATTTGACAAGCATTTTCACTCTTAATAAATTGGCGTTTTCCAATCTAAAAGTGCGCATTGCCTAGGAGAGCGACATCATGTCTCAAGAGATTATCTACACAATGAAAGGTGTAAGTAAAGTATATCCTCCAAATCGTTTCGTTTTGAAGGACATTTACCTTTCTTACTTCTATGGAGCAAAAATTGGTGTTTTGGGTCTGAACGGCTCTGGTAAATCCACTTTGCTTAGAATCATGGCAGGCACAGATAAAGATTTTATCGGTGAAGCGTTCCCTTCTAAAACAATGAAAGTTGGTTACTTCGAGCAAGAACCTCAATTGGATGACAACCTGACAGTGAAAGAAAACATCTTTGCTGGAATGGGCGAACTTCCTAAGGTGATGGCTGAATACAACGCGATCAATGACAAATTCGCAGATCCCGATTTGGATCCCGATGAGATGAATAAACTCATCGACAAACAAGGTGCTCTTCAAGAAAAATTGGACGCTTTGGGGGCCTGGGACGTCGATCAAAAGATCGAAATCGTGATGGATGCTCTACGCTGTCCAGACGGCGATATGGGTGTGACAAAGCTTTCTGGTGGTGAAAAACGCCGTGTAGCTTTGGCTCGATTGATCATGTCTGAGCCAGACATCTTGCTATTGGATGAGCCAACGAATCACTTGGATGCTGAATCTGTCGCATGGCTTGAACAATATCTTTCGAAGTTCCCAGGAACTGTTATTGCCGTAACGCATGACCGCTATTTCTTAGACAATGTAGCTGGGTGGATCCTGGAGCTTGATCGTGGTGAAGGTATTCCTTGGAAAGGAAACTACACTTCGTGGTTGGAACAAAAAGACAAGCGCACAGCGAATGAACAAAAAGACCAAGCTCGCAAAGCCAAAACTTTAGAAAAAGAGTTGGATTGGATTCGTCAGGGCGCGAAAGCTCGTCAGGCGAAATCCAAAGCCCGTATTTCTAACTATGAAAACTTATTGAAAGAAGCATCTCCCGAAAAAATCCAAGAGATGTCTATCTATATTCCGCCAGGGCCCCGTTTGGGTGATATCGTTGTTGAGGCGAATGGCATCACAAAAGCTTACGATCACAAAGTCCTATTGGATAACGTCAGCTTTTCGATTCCTAAGGGTGCTATCGTTGGGGTTATCGGACCGAACGGTGTCGGTAAATCGACTTTGTTCCGCATGATCACAGGCAAAGAGTCTCCTGACTCTGGTACTTTCAAAGTGGGTGAAACGGTTAAAATCTCTTACGTCGATCAAACACGTGAGACCTTGGACCCGAATAAAACTATTTTTGAAGAGCTTTCTGGTGGCGCCGACGTGATCCAGTTGGGTACCCGCGAAATTCCATCTCGTCAGTACGTTTCTTGGTTCAACTTTTCGGGTTCTGACCAACAAAAGAAAGTCGGTCAATTGTCAGGTGGGGAGCGCAACCGCGTGAACATGGCAAAAATCCTGAAAGAGGGCGGAAACCTTTTGCTTCTGGATGAACCTACGAATGACTTGGACGTAAACACGATGCGTGCCCTTGAGGAAGCGCTTTTGGAGTTCGGTGGTTCGGCTGTGGTGATCTCGCATGATCGCTGGTTCTTGGATCGCGTTTGCACGCACATCATGGCGTTCGAAGGGGACTCTAAAATCGAATTCTTCCCAGGAAATTTCACGGAATACGAAGAAGACCGCAAAAAACGCCTTGGCGAAAATGCAGGACCTAAACGTATCCGCTTCAAAATGGTCTAAAGTTCGCTTTTTGCCTATTCTGCTAGAGGCAGTCGCAATGTGACTTTTGTTCCTTGCGGCTGTGACTCGGTGGTCATCTCGGCGGATGTGACTTCAATCGATCCGCCTAGCATTTGAATGTACTCTTTTACTAAAGGCATTCCGTATCCGGTGCCTTTTTCTCCTTGTGTGCCGGGGCGGCTGGTTTGGCTGCCGACATCGAACAAATTATTCAAAATATCTTGAGGAATGCCAACGCCATAGTCTTGCACAATGATGAGCACATGCCTTTCATCAGTTACCGCACGAATATCAATGCGGCCCCCGGGGTGCGAGAACTTCACGGCATTGCTAATGATATTCAATAGAACAACATTCCCTAGAATGGTTTTTTCTGCGTTCACGAGCATTTTGTCCCGAGACATTTCGAGCGAAAGCTTGATGCCTTTAGGAGCTGACATAGATTCTGCATTCTCATAGATATCGTTAATAATCTTAGCTAACGACATGGGGCGCAGGGGAAGTTTGGCTTTACCATCTTTCACTGACTTCAGATGGCGCACTTGGTTTAAAAGGTTATTGATCTCTTGAACGGCGCGCTCCATCTTTTCAAGCTCCTGACCGGTCACGGATTGTTCTTCCTTGGCGCGAATCAACTGCAAAGTCATGGAGGAGAGGGTGTTCGCAATATCGTGTAAAAGCACGCGCAGAAGGTTTTCCACATCGTTGTGTTTTTCGCGCAGGTTCTGAGTATAGACAGCTTCATTTCGCAGATAAACGTGGGTGGTGATGCTGGTGAAAGTGAAAAACACGATCAAGTTCGTGATAAGTTCTTCCCGAAACACTTCAGCTGAGGGGATCACGTTGGGACTCGTTTGCATTTTATTGTTGATCCAAAACACCGCGAAAGCCGCAACGACGGTGAAATAGCCTGATATTGCCCCTCGCGTTCCAAATAAAATCGCCGTCGCCAAGGGAACCGTGGCCAGCCAGAAAATTCCCGGCGCCATCATCCCGCCGGTCAGATGAATCAGCATGATCATCATGAACATCAAGGACAGTAACAGCAGGACCGCAGCTGTGCGATACATCTTAAAGCGATACCACAACAAGGGTGGACCAATTAGGATCGTGACAAAAAGGGGAATAAGAACGTCGTTGTAAGCCGGAGCCGCAAAGGTGACGGCAAATCTATATATATAGAATGCTGACATAGCGGCGCCCACGAAGTACATAATCTTCATGTAAAGAAAGCGTTTGCGGTGATCCTCGAAAGGCAACGACATAAATTTCATTTATGTTTAGTTGTTCGGATTTACGTAAGGAATTCTTAAGACTGGAAAACGCCTCTTAACACTTCGAAATGTTCCTTAAGATCCATGAACTGTTGGGTATTGCCCCCGTGGTCGGGGTGAAGGATCAAGGCAGCCTGACGAAAGGCCTTTCTCAATTCAGTCTCAGTAAAACCCTCTGCCAAGCCGTGAATCCAGCATTTGAAGAACTCGAAAGACTGGCGTTGTGCGGGGGAAAAGTTATGAGGTTTACGTTGTGGACGAACTGCAGGACGAGGGTATTGTCCACGTGGAGTTTGCAACTCTGTCTTATTCACTCGACCAAGAAGGTAAGCCATGTGAATGGGATCGGAGTCCATGACAGAAGAGTAATTTCCGCTGTTCAAAGGGGTTTCACCCATTTTTTCGCGCAAAATTTGTTTGAAGCTCGTCTGAAAACTCATGCCTTTCTCTTCGGAATGCCTTTGTTTTCAAGGAGTCTAGAGGATCGAAATGAAACAAAATTAGACCTTTTTCCCTCGGGAAAACCCTCTTTCTCGAGGGAAAAAACCGGTTTCAAGAGGTCGAGAACAGCAGTTTCAGAGGGAAAAATGGCGTTTTTAGAGGGGGTGCGAAAAAAAATGAGGGGCTTGCATTTTTTTTTGGACAAACCCCTAGACTTAGATACACACTTATCTCATTCGAGAGAAACAAGACAATAATCCTAACGGAGGAATTAACAATGGCAAAAGCTACTAAAAAAGCTACTAAGAAAGCTGCTCCTAAAAAAGCTGCAGCAAAAAAAACGACTGCTAAAAAAGCAGCTCCTAAAGCAAAAGCTACTACTAAAAAAGCAGCTCCTAAAGCTAAAGCAGCAAAAGCTCCTAAAGCAGCTAAACCAAAAACTGCTCGTAAGCCAAACGCAGCTTTCATGAAAGCTTTGACTCCATCTGCAGCTCTAGCAGCAGTAGTTGGTGCTTCACCACTTCCACGTACTGAAGTTGTTAAAAAACTTTGGGCTTACATCAAGAAGAACAATCTTCAAGATTCTAAAAACAAACGTAACATCAATGCAGACGCAAAACTTAAAGAAGTTTTCGGCGGCAAAACTCAAGTTAGCATGTTCGACATGACTAAACTTGTTTCTAAACACCTTAAGTAGTTTCTTGCTACATTAAGTTGGAAAAAGCCACCTTAGGGTGGCTTTTTTTTTGCCTTCGGGGCGGGATGGTTGAAAAGCGGCCATCTGCTGCGTTGTCGGGTGCGGTCCTCGCTCCGACGTGCCTGGGGCACGCCTGCGCTGCGGTTCGCTCCCTCCGCCTTGCATATGACCGCTTTTGAACCATCCCTTGGTTCTTCCTGTTCGCGTTCCCCGCGTTCGGGGCCTCCGTTAGTTTTGGGGCTGGCCCTGCGGGCGCCGCTGTTTTTTTTGGCTGGCCGTCGCCTTTGGCGACTTGGCGCCGCTTTTTCTGGTCGCTTTGCGACTCGGTGTTGGGAGAAAGGGAGTGGTGTCTTGTTTGGGGGCGGTTTTGTGGGTTTGTTCGGATTTTTTGGGGTGGGGGCAATTGGGTTGAGCTTATGAATTGTGGGTAATCCTTGTCTTGGCGTAGGGGTGGGGGTGTGTTATACCTTTTGCCTATGGGAATTAAGCCTCTGTCTCTTGAAGAGATCAAAAAAATGACTGTGGCCTGCAGGATTGCGGCTGACACTCTTACTTATCTTGAAAAATACGTTAAAATTGGAATCTCTACTCAAGAAATTGATGAGCTTGCTAATGATTTTATGAAAACTCGTGGGGCTAAGTCGGCTTGTCTGGGTTATCACGGGTATCCTAAGTACACTTGTACTTCTGTGAATGAAGTCGTTTGTCATGGTGTTCCTGATTCATCAGTGATTCTTAAAGATGGTGACATCATCAATGTCGATGTTACTGCTTGGATTGATGGATTCTTTGGGGATACTTCGCGCATGTACATGATTGGTGATGTTTCTGACGAGGCACGCGATCTGGTGGAAACGGCGCAGTTGGCTCGTGACAAGGGGATTGAGGCTATTACTCCTCGTGGGTACACAGGTGACATTGGTTTTGAAACTTATAAGTATGTGACTCGCAAGGGCTACACGGTTGTTAAAGAAATCGGTGGTCATGGTGTGGGACGTACGTTCCACGATGAACCTTTTGTGCCGGCGTTTGGTAAGAAAGGTAAGGGCGAGCGCCTGGTACCTTTCCACTGTATCACGGTGGAGCCGATGGTGAATCAGGGTGTTGAGGATGTGGTTGAGTTTGCGATTCCGAACTCTTCCATCAAGTACTACAACACGGCCGATGGAAAACTGTCTGCGCAGTACGAGCACACGGTGCTGGTTACTGATACGGGCTACGAGATTTTAACTTTACCTTAGTTTATATATCTCGGCTTGCCGAGTGAGATTTATTTTTTAGTTTTTAAGATTAACAAAGGACGTTTTCAAAAATGGCGACTACAACTACGAATGGAAAAGCGATGAAAAAAAACAACGCGAAAGCTGCAATAGCAGCGAATACTAAAGCGGCAACGACTTCTAAAAACAACCGTGACTTCATGGTTTGCAAAGAGGCTATGGAAAACCCAGAGGTTTTCGCGAAGCTTGCTAAATGGGGTCGTGAAGAGATCTCTATTGCTGAAACTGAAATGCCAGGTTTGATGGCTCTTCGTAAAGAGTTCGGCAAACAAAAACCTCTTAAAGGTGCAAAAATCGCTGGTTGCCTTCACATGACAATCCAAACTGCAGTGTTGATCGAAACACTTGTAGAGCTTGGTGCTGAAATCCGTTGGTCTTCTTGCAACATCTTCTCAACTCAAGATCACGCTGCTGTAGCTATCGCTGCCGCGGGTATTCCGGTATTTGCGTGGAAAGGTTTGACTGAGACTGAGTTTAACTGGTGTATCGAACAAACTATCACTGGTTGGGGCAAAGACGGCTACAACATGATCTTGGATGATGGTGGTGATCTGACAAACATGATGCACGAGCCACGTTTCGCTAAAGAGATGAAGAAAATCATCGGTATCTCTGAAGAGACAACAACGGGTGTCCACAATCTGGAAGTCATGTTGAAAGCAGGAAAATTGAAAGTTCCAGCAATCAACATCAACGACTCTGTAACTAAATCCAAATTCGACAACTTGTACGGCTGCCGTGAGTCGCTTGCTGATGGTATCAAACGTGCGACAGACGTGATGATCGCTGGTAAAGTGTGTGTTGTGGCTGGTTACGGTGACGTAGGTAAAGGTTCTGCGCACTCAATGCGTGGTTTGGGTGCTCGCGTTCTAGTGACTGAAATCGATCCTATCTGTGCATTGCAAGCAGCGATGGAAGGTTTCGAAGTTGTGACTATGGAAGAGGCAGCTCCGATCGGCGATATCTTTGTAACAGCAACTGGCTGCTGCGATATCATCACTGAAAAACACTTCACTAAAATGAAAAACAACGCGATCGTTTGTAACATTGGTCACTTCGACATCGAAATCGATATGGCTTGGATGAACAAAAATTCAAAAATCCGCGAAGTTAAACCTCAAGTGGACATCCACACTTTGAAAAATGGCAACCAAATCATCATCCTTGCAAAAGGTCGTTTGGTGAACTTGGGTTGTGCTACTGGCCACCCAAGCTTCGTCATGTCAAACTCGTTCACAAATCAAGTGTTGGCTCAAATGGAACTTTACAACAACCGCGACAAGTACCAAGAGATCGCTGTTTACCGTTTGCCGAAGCACTTGGATGAGAAAGTGGCGGCGCTTCACTTGGGTAAATTGGGTGTGAAATTGACTAAGCTTTCTCAAAAACAAGCGAAGTACTTGCACATGAACCCATCTGGTCCATTCAAACCAGATCACTACCGTTACTAAGATCTAAGTTATTTTAGATTAAAAAAGCCCCGCTCGGTGAGTGGGGCTTTTTTTATGGATTGGTGTTAAGGGCGCCCCGCAGAGTGGGATATTTGCTAAGATCGCCCCGCAGACGTTCTTTAAGTGCAGCTTCAAGCTTAGGCAGATCCGCCGCGTATTTTTTATTCATTGAGACATGAACGGGAATTTGCACAAAGGGTTTTTCGACTGGCACGATCAGGCCCCTGGCTTCCGGACTTGAACTTACTGTTGATTTCCCAACTTCATGGATAGTTATGCAGTAATCGGTTTTCTTTTCGACGACCGTCTGAATGCAGTGAAAAGGGTTGGCGGTTTGAATAAACTTAAGTTTTCTTTTTTCTGCATCTCGGATGATAGCGGTATTGTTTTTGGAAATGGCACCTCGATACTTCGCCAGGTCAATTTCCTTAATGGGACGGATCTTAGAATGAAAGACGGTGCCCACCGTTAGCACCACGGGGAACGATGTCGTAACTATTTGATCGCGTCCTTTGGCATCGGCCAAATCATCATAGGGGACCATGTCTACCGTCCCAGAAACAAGCATTTCATGGGAGCTTTGAATTGCGACGCGGGTAAGGACGACTTTGTAACCAATGTCGGAAAACGCGTGCGTCAGTAAGTTATGGTACTCAACCAAGGCTTGGTTGCGAGTGAACTTGTAGGGAATTCCCATGGAAACTTCTTTGAGCGGCTCTGCCGCGCTTGCAGTTGCAGTCGTCAGAAATACAGAAATAATCCAAGTAATAATGGAAGCCTCTATTGCAAGGTGTTGCAAGATGTTGCGAGTTCTTCAAATTACTAGATAGAAGGAGGTTTACAAAGGAATATCTGTTTCATAACAGAATCGTAAGCTGGAGAAAGAGGAACGGGCAGCTCGGCTCACAAGCTGCCCGCAATGGGATGGGATATTAGAGAGTGACAGGGAAAGACAAGCTCAAGATGTAGCTCTTGTTATGTCCATCGATGCCATCTAGGTTCCCAGAAAGGGGACCGGCTTTTTCAATTGTTGTCGTATCGTATTTAGCGTCCTGATACTCAAGGTTGATGGAGACGCTTTTCACATAGATACCAGCGCCTACACGGTAACCTTTAAGATCAGAAAACTTGGCGTCAACGTTGTTAATTTCTTCAGGATTCAACGCACCTGTAAGGATGTATGTCCCCCAAACGCGGATACCGTAAAGCGGTGTTTGTACACCCAACGTCACACCAGCATCGTAAGCATCAGCAGATCCATCTGCACCCAATGCTGAAGAGTCATAAGTTGGTTTCGAGTAGCGACCATCAACACCCAAGAATACAGATTCATAGATGTGGCCACCCAAGCGTACGCCTAAACCGAAGCCTTTCAGGCTTTCGTCAGAGTCTTTAAGGGGAGCTGGCCAGTTGATGTTTACGTTACCAGTTTGGTAAGTCAGCATCGGCTCGATGAACACGCCACCTGGCTTGATGTCGCTAGAAGATGATGATTCAGTAGTTGTTTCAGTTGTTGTTTTATCTTGAGCGTATACGGAAGGGGTTGCCAAGATTGCGATTGCTGCGATTGAAAAAGCTTTTTTGAAATTCATTTTTTGCTCCTGTCTAAAAAGTTCTTAATGGATGATTGAGAGAGACGAATTAGTTCGCCATGTCCTTAACTTCGTCTTTAACTTCAGTTGCGCGGTTTTTAATTTTTTTACCTGCGCATTCCATTTTTCCATTCACCATCTCACAGCCTTCTTCCTGAACGCGGTGAGTGCCTTTTTTTACAGTTTTCTTAGCATCCTGTGCTGTCTCTTTGACTGATTCTTTGACGTCGTTCGCAACGCTATAAGATGTGCCAAACAACAAACCCGCCAGTACAAGTGAAGTAAAAATTTTCATATCGTTCTCCTTTAATTCTGTCTGACTGATGCGTTTCTCCCAGTCATGTTTCGTATATACCGGTGATTGCAACTGCAGTGCCGAGCCCAAAAGCGTTTATATTTATTTATAGGTAAATTCCTTTAAAACATGGGGCAATATTCCACGATGCGGGGAAATATTGCCGCGGAAACTAGACACTTGATGATTTCTGGGACTTTAATTTAGAATGTGCTCATCAGCATGGGAGAGTTTCGTCGTGAGTGATGATGATTTCAAAGTATCTGTCGATGACCAAGTTCGCTACTTACTTCGCCGTATTGGTGAATTGTCCGGCATTGAAAATTCGGGCGTTGTCGATTTTGAGTTAGCAAAAAAACTAGGACATCAGATTAAAGGTAATGCCGATACTTTCGAATTTCCAAATCTAACTGCCACTGCCAAAGAATTGGAAAACAAAGCCGTATCTCAAGACGGGGATGGTGTGAAAACTGTGACTCGTGCGCTTTTGAATTCGATGCGCGAGCATTTAAAAAAACTCGCACCTTAAAAAAGAAAAAAGCCACAATGTCGAGTCTTCCGTGACATGTGGCTTTTTAATGAAATTTAAAATTTCTAATTAGTGTTTGCGTCTGCGAGCCAAAAGGCTGCCCACCAAAAGACCCAAGCCTGCTGCGCCAGCGGCAACATACCATGGATTTTTCTTAGCAAGTTTTACAGCTTTATCAGCGTATTCCTTCGCTGAATCTTGAGCTGTTTCAAAACCTGCTCTCACTTTTTCGATCATTTGTTCAGCGTCATTAAAGCCGCTATCATTAATCATATCTTTGGCTTTATCCAATGAGTTTTTTCCTGAATTTACCATTTGATTTGTAGTTGATGCCATTTCAGCCTCCTCGTTGTTGAGTTTACGTTGTTGAGAAAGAGACCGCCCCCCTGCATTCTCGGCGGAGAAAAGCAAAGGGGCGGCGGAGAACCCGTGACCGCTGAAGGATCCAGTCACGGAGCGAACATAATCTAATTAGTGATTTCTTTTACGTTCAGCTTCGTCGCGTCCTTGACGAAGAGTTTCTTTAGTCGCTTCTGCGTATCTGCTCATCAAAGTAGATACTTTTTCAGATGCGTCTTCCTTCGCCAATCCGTAGCGTTGTTGAACGATCCCTGCGATAGCTTGAGCATCGCCTTTAGTTTTTTCGAATTCGTCGTCAGTGATATTGCCCCATGTTTTACGAAGCTCACCTTTGATCTCGTTCCATTTTCCTTGGATTGTATCTTTATTCATAACTACCTCCTTCGGTATTATTCGTATTTTACTAGGATCACAGCTTTAGAAGCTTTGTTTCCTACTAATGCTTGGCGAGAACCAATATCGTTTGGTGCTGCACCAATGTTTTCAAAAGATGTTTTGGTTTTGTTGTCTTGCGAGTTGAATGTTTCAGCAAAGAAGCCTGGGCGTTGTGCCATATTGTGAGTATCAACGTCTGCTTTAGATTGAAGATCTTTTTTGAAGAAATCTTTCACAGCAGCCAAGCGATCGTCGGCCAATTTTTTGTCATTCTTACCAACTTTTTGGCCTTCGGCAGGGTATTCACGGTCTGCCCACGCCAAAACTTGGATTTCTTTCACGTCGCCACGTGCGTTCGCTGCGCCTGCAAGTTGACGTAGTTTTTGTTTTTCAATATCAGTGATCGCGTTTTTTCCTTGAGGGAAATCAATCACTGTATAATATGTGCCACCAACTTCAGCTACCGCTTGGGATACTTTAGATGGAGTTTCTTCCTTAGCTACTTTAGGTTCTGTGGATGCACAACCAACCGCAAGTGCCGCCGTTGCTGCTAGTGCTGTTCCAAAAAGTCTTTTCTGCAACATAACTGTTGTCTCCTTCTGTCATTTACTAGGGCCTATCGCCCCGGACACAAATCCATTTTGCATTTCGAGTGCCACTCGACTTTTGTGCTCAGATCGAAATAAACCGTGAAAGAATCTTACAAAAATTACGATTGGGGCATAAACGGACTTTTGGGTTGTACCTAAATGCCTCGTTTGCTTTTAATAGGGGCATCAACTGGGGGTACGAAAATTATGAATTCTCCAAAACACATTTTATTAATTGAAGACGACTTAGATCTTGCAGAGTTAGCGGTCGCATATTTCAGACAAAAAGATATTCAGGTGCATCATTGCACAGAGCCACTTGAAGCACTTAATAAGATTAAATCTGGTAAAGTAGCTCCTGATGCAATCATCACGGATTTGAATTTGCCACAGATGTCAGGTGTCGATTTCATTCGTCAAATGCGAAACGAAGGCCTGATGGTTCCAATCATCTTGGTGACGGTTTCTAATGATGTTGATACAGCGGTATCTGCGATTGAAGCCGGCGCTTATGACTTCGTGGTTAAGCCTATTCACTTTCCACAACTGTTGATTTCAGCGCAACGCGCTTTCAAATTTAATTATTTGAATCGCGAAAATAAAAATCTGCGTGAAGCAATTGATCAATCCAAAGGTTTAAGCCCTAGTGGTATCATCGGGAAAAGTGAAGGGATTCGCAAAATCATTGAACTTGCAAAACGCGTAGCAAAAAGTTCGGCAACGGTTTCCATCACTGGGGAATCGGGGACAGGAAAAGAAGTTTTCGCCCGTGCAATCCATAATTGGAGTCCACGTGCCGATAAGCCTTTCGTGGCGATCAACTGCTCGGCGATTCCAGAAAATCTGCTTGAATCGGAATTATTCGGTCACGCCAAAGGCTCCTTTACAGGTGCCCATGATAAAAAAATCGGTTTGTTCGAAGAGGCTGACGGCGGAACATTGTTCCTGGATGAAATCGGTGATTTAAACCTATCACTTCAAGCGAAACTTTTACGTGTGCTTCAAGAAAAAGAAATCAAACGCGTTGGTGAAAACCAATCACGATCCATTGATGTGCGTGTGGTAACGGCAACTCATAAAGATTTGCGCGCTGAAGTTCAGGCCAAGCGTTTCCGCGAGGACTTGTTTTTCCGTCTCAATGTTATCCCAATCACGATCCCGCCACTGCGCGAACGTCGCGAAGACATTTTGCCTTTAGCTGAATTCTTCTTAAAGAAATTCACGGAACTAAACGGGACTGAGATCACCGGCTTCAAAAAATCCGCCAAAGAGTTCCTATTGACTCAAAACTGGCGCGGCAATGTTCGAGAGCTTGAAAACGCGGTCGAGCGTGCTGTCGTTTTAAGTTCAGGACCGGAAATCGATGTATCGGCGTTCCTGTTATTTGAAGAAGCTCCCATTGCTAATGACATGGAATCTGAGGATCGCAAAAACGCTTTCGTTTTCCGTTACGGCGATCAAGTAGCTCCGTTGATGGAACTTGAAAAGAAGTACATTCAATTCGTTTACGAAAAATGCGACAGAGTCAAAGATCTGACAGCCAAAACCCTCGGCATCGATCGCAAAACCCTGTACCGCAAGCTGCAGGATGATGTTGGCGCGGAACTCGCTCACTAGATAATAAAAAGGCCGGGGAGACCCGGCCTTTTTATTTACCATTTGCTTCTGAAACTTGTGTGCAAAGCCAGGGGAGGCCGGTCAGCCATTTACCAAGATAAAAATGGTGAATGCCTAGCCGCGATGATCCCTATTTTTTGAAATTCAAATTATCGCAATAGTGGCGAAGTTCTTGGATGCTTTCGCGGATATCATCCAAAGCTCGGTGGCTGTTCGTTTTTTGATAAACGTATTTAAACTTGTTATTGATGATCACTTTCCAAGACGACACGTCGACTTGGCGATAGTGAAGTCTGCTGGCAAGATCAGGCATGTACTTATTAATGAACAAGCGATCTTGCATGATCGAATTCCCACCCATAACGGGGCGGTCTTTCGGGTCTGGCCAGTGCTTTTTGACTAAATCAACCAATTTAGCTTCAGCTTGATCTTCAGGCATGCCATTTGGAACTTTCGCGGTCAGCCCTGATTTTTTATGATGTTCGGTATTCCAGGCGTCCATGCTATCTAGATATTTTTGCGGCTGGCGTACGACAGTTTCAAAAACATCCAGCTCTTTAAAGTTAAGATCCGTGACGATCGCTGCGACTTCGATGATGCGTTCTTTTTCCACATCAAGACCGGTCATCTCCATATCAAGCCAAAATATTTTATCCATGAGTCATCCTGTCGTAAGAGACTCTATTTTGGCGTAGCTGTCCCTGTTTGCAAAGCTGTTTCGACCGTTTTGATCAGCTTTTTCTCGTCCCACGGTTTGTCGATCAAAGCAAAGACTCCAAGTTTTTGAGCTTCTTGCATGATGTCTTTTTGACCATATCCGGTGTGCATGATGAACGGAGTGTTGATGCCATTTTCACGCATCCATTTAAGGACTTCCAAACCACTCTTTCGGGGCATCTTTTCGTCAGAGAGAACAGCGTCGTATTGACCTGATTTGAGTTTTTCGATGCCCTCAAGTCCATTCGCTGCCGTATCGATCTGCTGAGCCGAGTCTTCAAGGATTGCGGTCAGCACTTCGCGAAGATCTTCTTCGTCGTCGATAATCAATAACTTGCCAATGCGAGAGGTCGTTTGTGTAATCATGATTCCATTATGCCAGTCTCAGGCGTCTCACGGGATGGGAAAATCGAAAAATCTAGCTGTGCTTAAGCAGAAAAAGCCCGAGATTTCCTAGGTTTGCGTAAAAAACCAGCAAAGACGTCAAAGAAAATTGTCTACGCCGCATTAGTTATGAACACTTCGTGAAGAATCATTAAAATTTTTAAAATTAATGTTGATCTGACGAACCACACTGGCTATAACAAGTCTTCCAAAACACCACTGGGGTGGTAGTTAAGTTGGTTATAACGTCCGCCTGTCACGCGGAAGGCCGCGGGTTCGAGTCCCGTCCACCCCGCCATTTTTCTCTGAAAACATGGCCCAAATAACCGAAGCTGAGTCTTCGGTTTTTTTATGCCTGAAAAATGAACTGAAATAACAAAAAAATAAAGGCAGGAAATAATCCTGCCTCATTTACGAAAGTATCAAATTTTTATCGTTTGATTTCAAAAGTGGCTCTGCAACCTTTATCTACCCAAATCACACTTCCTTTAAATCCAAAGCTTTTGTTGGCAACACATTCAGAGCGCGAGTTTTTACGGTACAATCTGACGGATCTTACTCCACGGCCATTAACCCAGCACTCGTTGTATTTGTTGTCCTCTGAATCACAGTCCATGTACTCTACTTGCGGCTCATCGATTTGATCGTCACAACCGCGACGATCCATTCCTGCAGGTCGGTAGTCTTCAGTATAGTATTCAGTCTGTGCCTGAGCAATTTGTGCAAATGCCATAACAGATACCAGTGCGATCAAAATTCTTTTCATCGTTTTCCCCCGTGGTTTAAAATTGCCACCAAATAGATGACAATAAGGGGTATTGCAGCGGTCGTGCCATGGGACCCGACGACAATGTGGCACCACGGTGCATTTTTGGATTCTAACAGATAATTGAGGTCTGAACTTGTCGTCTATAGCCCCCTTGCAACCGAAGGCTAACTCGGCAAAACTATCTTCTATATGGAATATATTTCGGATCGTCGGCAAAAAAAGCGGGTGCAGTCGCTTCTCGTTTTCTTTTTCATAATAACGCTCGGCCTATGGGGGCGGGCTGATGATAAAATGATTATTCGCGCCTCCATTCCTGCGGGATTGGCTCCGCCTTTGTTGATCGAAGACGGTGATAAAAAAGAAGGCCTTATTGTCGACTATACCAACGCCCTTGCTGAAGCCATGGGGCGCAAAGCTCAGTTCAGCGTGGTCACTCGTTATCGTCTGCTTGGATACTTGCTTAAAGGTCAAATGGACATCCTGTGCTACACGTCCCCGTTGTGGGACACGAGTCAGGATAAAATGGATTTTTCAAAAACACTTTTTATCAAACGAGAGATAATCATTGGACCGTCCCCAATGCCGGAGACGGTCGCGGGCCTTAAAGGAAAAACTCTGGGCACTATGCTTCTCTATGTCTATCCTGCGCTGGATCCTTATTTTTCCTCTGGAAAAATAAATCGCGAGGACAATGTCAGCGAAGAAGCAAATCTTAAAAAACTTCTTCACGGACGAATTCAATATGTGGTCACAGATCAGATATTTCTTGATTATTTTCGATTGAAAAACCCGGATATTACTAAAAATCGCCAGTCTATTTTTCTTAAAGACTATCCGATCATCTGCTCAATAAGTCGCTTGGGTCGAGTCACTAAAAAAGATCTGGACAGTGCTATCCTAAAGCTCAAGTCTTCAGGGAAGCTTGAGCATCTGTTCAAGAAATATGGCAGCACCCTCATTAATCCTGAGTAAAAGTAATAGGGGCTACCTGGCTGTTACCGTGCTTTCGCAGGTAGGGAAGCGATATATTCCGCAGGCAGTCCCGATGCTCGCGCGCCTCGAATGAGGGCTTCGAGATATCGTTCGCTAATAGGACCGTCAAGGCTACGGCGGTTCGGTGATGTTACAAAGGCTGTTGCTTCGAATTCTTGCCCATTGACCAAGACACGTAGAGTAGTTTCTACAGACATTCCGGTTACGACGCCTTCCTTATGTTGAATGATCGGCCACTCTTTCGCAGGGATTTCAAAAAGTCTTCCGAAAACGGAAGAGTCGTCTTTCATGGTGAGACCTGCAACACGTCCTCCCCACCAGCGTGATGGAAAGTCGAAAATAAGATCCACCCCTTTGGCTTCGGCGACCTGACCTTCAGGCAATGTGAAGAATTGGTAGCTGTGTTCTTCGGCCCAAATTTCGAAAGCTTCACGATCCAAAACCCCCGAATAGGCAAAGTACAATTTGCTGCCTGTATCTTTAATTTGATCTCGTGCTTGCATCACTTTGCCATAATGGGCGTCCATAATTGAATCCTCTGAAAAGGATTTTTCATGACTTCTATCAGGCAGTCAAAAGCTAAAAGTCATTGATTGAGTGCTTTTAAATCATGGATGGTTTTGTTCTAGAACGGGGTTGAAACCGGTGATGTTATTTGATAGATTATAGATGCAGTGGCGCTGCGGTTTTATTTTAAACTCTCCAAATTTATGCTCCTAATGGGTCAGGCAGACCTTTTTAAAGGAGTATCTATGTCTGAAAATCAAAAAAAACATAAAATTCAAGAGGGCTACGACATCTGGTCGGTGACGTATGATAGTTACCTAATCCAACGGTGGCTATTGATGAAATGAACTTTCCAAATTATTGGCGTCATCATTCTGGCGTCAAAGTTCTGGAAATTGGGTGCGGAACGGGTCGGCACACCAAAAAGTGGATCGAGGCTGGAAACACTGTTGTCGCCATCGATATGTCCCCAGGAATGCTTGCTATCGCGCGGGGAAAAATTTCTTCCTCAAAAGTGACTTTTGTCGAAGGGGACTTTGCCGCTCAAAAAGGACTTGCTCATGATTTTGACGTTGTTGTGGAAAGCTTGGTCTTAGAGCACATCCAAAATTTAGAGGACTTTTTCAGACAGGCAATCACCTGTTTGAAAACAGGTGGAGATTTGTACTTATCAGAAATCCATCCAGAACGAACTTTATCGGGGGTGGGAGCTCATTTTAAACCGCAAAATTCAGATGAAGAAGTTCACCTCGTAAGCTTTGCTCACACCCAGAACGAAATTGAAAGGGTGGCCGCTGCCGTAGGATTTAAATTGATCCATAGTAAAGATGTTTTGGGAGATCGAAAACTTGCTGAGCAGAATCCGAAGTGGGCCCGATATTTAGATAAACCCTTGATAAAAATTTGGCATTTCGTGAAAAGATAGAACTCGGTGATGCTGTACACAGGGTGAATACATGCCCGGTTGCGAAAAAATCCCGAGTGAATTTTATCTTATTAAAGAGTATATGCGATCCAACGGTGTATCCTTTCGATTTTATCAATTACAAAGTAAACAGGAAATAATTCCCCTTGCACGGCGATTGCCTTTCATACTAAGCGTTAGCAAAAAAAGGGGTATTCCTATGAAACTATTGATCGCATTGGCTTTGGCTCTTCCGATGTTCGCAAACGCATCTGGTGAAAAATATCAAAATCGTTCTGAAAATCCGTTCGTGCCTGAAAAAGGTCTCGTGACTGCAAAGCAAATTTGCGTTGACGAAAAAAATGAAGTTTTTCGTGTATTCGTTCCGGCGCACAAACAAGAATTCTGCAAATCTATCCGTTGGGATCGTTCAGACTCTCATTATCCGAAAAAAGTTTGCGTAGGTCGCACAGTTAAAGACATCCCAGCTCAAACTGTTTCTGTTTCTCCGTTCTATCAGCAGTTGGTATGTGTTAAGTATGACCGCAAAGATTCTACTCGTCCCACTTGTGTGAAATCAGAAGTTCGCACTTTACAATATCCAACAAGCTACCTTCAATACACTTACGAAGCTGCTGACTGGCGCCAAGAGCGTCCAATCCGTGTTCAAGAAAAACAAATCGAAAGCTGTAAGTAATAAGAAAGGCCTCTGTTAAGAGGCCTTTTTTTTGTTCCGAAATGTCGTCTAAGTTTACAAAAAAGTAGACATCTTTAATTTCACTTTTGCAATCACTACCATCTGTTGACTTCAAAAAAATCAAACTTCGTCTCGTTGTAACTCGCAGGTTGTTTCATAGTAAATCGTAAACATTAAAAAATCGCGTTCCCTTGTGGAATATAAGAAACGTTTCCTATTTCTTATTTCGTGTCCCGACATTTTTGTTAACCTAAACAAGACTTTAATTCCTTGGGGGAATGTATCAAAAGTTGGGGGCAGGCTTCATTTTCAGTCGGCGACGAGAGTGGCTTTATGGTGGGTGCCATTTCAATTGCCGTGGTCGCGATCACTGTGCTTGCGACAACTGTCTTGTCGCAAGTCAGTGCTCGCACTGAGCTGGCAAGTAAAGACCGGAATGATCAATCGGCATTGGGACTTAAAACTCGTCTCGAGATGCTTTTTACTCACCATGATCTATGTCGCCAGAATTTAAGAACAGGGGCCTTTGGCAAAACAATTAACGAGGCCCTTCAGTCTTCCGAGCAGGGGACTATTAGAATCGTGGATGCTCATTATACTCCCTCAAATACTTCCCCGAAAATCCTTTTTGGTTCTGGAAGTACTTCTAGAGGAATAAAAATTTCTAAGATTGCTTTTGTTCCGATAACTCCTTCCTCATCAGCGGTGGCTTTTGCCGCAGGAAGCGAGCTCAGGGGAACTAAGTCTTATTTGGTAAATCTGAAAATTGATTTTGAGTCCTCTTTGACAGTGAATTCTCGGTCGATCGAAATTCCATTTTACTTTGCAACGAACGGTGGTGGAGTGTTTACAGACTGTTTTGCCTCAACACTGCCATACCCAGAAAAGTATCCCGGTAAAACTCTGGAAGACTTTTTATGTCAAGAGATCTCCGGGCCGATTTATTTCTTCGATCCGGAATCAAAAATGTGCATTGATGGGACGGTCTATCCATGAGGTCGGAAAGAGGCAACGTATCTATTCTGTCAGTTTTGTTAAGCCTTGGAATTATGTCGTTATCAATCTTTGGTATTATTACTCACATGAGAAGTTTGGCCTTGGGAGTTCAGTCGGGGAATCAAAACAACAGCATCGAAAATGCCATGGCACACGTGACAGCGGCATTCGGTACTGATGAAAGGTATTGCACTTCTATCTTGGCGGGCCGGGTGGGCTTTAAACCCGATAATCCCGCAGGGGAAAAAGTAAAACAGATTTCCTTTTATAATTTGGTGAATGATAGACAAAGTGACATTTTAAAGGCCGGAAAAACTTTTGATCCCTCGGGAGTCAGAATCAAGGAAATAAGACTTGTTCCAGTCACAAGGCTTTCTGCAAATACGGCCTATGCGGAGTTGGTATTTTCATTTGAAAAAGCCCAGGATGCATTGGGGGGAAGCCAAATCACTCGCGCTCTTCCCCTTTATGTGGGGTTTAATAGTACGGGGATCGTCTTTTGTTCAACCACGGTTTTCGGGCTTTACACCGTTCCTCAAAGAATCTGCCAGCACAATGGCTGGGGATTTTCGTCTTACAACCCCATGTACAACTATTTAATTCCAGCAGCCCCACCAGGGACGGCTGCATGCGCAGATATAGCATCTGTGGAATGGGTTAAGGGTTTGACTTTGGATGAAGCTGATTGTGGTTCTAGTCGCAGGCTTGCGGTGCCCTCGCGCTTTCAAAGCAGGCCAGATTTGCCTTCTATGAAGCTATGCAAGGTCTCGCGACAGGGTGCTATCGCTTTACCTCCTAGAACCTATATGGCTGACGGAGGAGTATTTAAGACTGTCACGCAGCCGCAACCCGCAAGTGCCTCCAAAGCGCATCCTGCCAGCAATAGCTGTGAATTTGAGCATCTCGCTTCGGTGCTTGAAGGCGCGGCGCCTGTGCAAACTTACGTAAGGTGCGTTCCAAGATGAATCGACGGGGATTTACACTGATTCAAATTTTGGTTACGATTGGCCTAAGCTCGGTCATTGTTTTAATACTCAGCCAGTTTGCAGCGCAGTCTTTCAATTATCTTCATGGAATGAAAAGGTCACTGGATATCGACGATACAGTATCTGTCGTTCGTCGAACTTTGGCTAAAAATAACGAGTGCACATTGAACTTAGGGAATAAAGGAATCAAATTGCTGGATGGTTCCCAAGGCACTCTGATTAATGGGTTTTATCATCACCAAAAAGATGGAACCGTCATTTCGCCGCTGGTAAAAAGCGGTCAAATTGAAGGGGGAGTGAAGTTAACCCGCATGCAGTTAAGAAAAGTGGCTGCCATCGCTCCGGACGTAAATGTCGCCAATCTGGTTTTTTCTTTTGATAAAGGAAAAGGGAACATTCAGTCTCGGCAAAAAATCATTCCACTTGTCGTTAAAGAAAAAAATGGAGTTATTGTCGAATGCTGGACGCGAGAATACACGCCTCGATATGTGTTGGATCTGATTTGCCGTCAGGCAAACGGCATGGACGAGATTTTCATTTTTGAGGAGTGCAAAGCCGTTCAGGCGAAATGGTATACGGGAGGCTTGTATCATGCCGAATGTCCCAGTGGCTCCAGTCCGCGTCCTGCTCCTGACGTTTTGGACTGCAGAACGGAAGGGCATTTGCCCAATTCTGATGATTATATCGTGCGAGCTCCGTCAACAAACGGGGGGACATTGCAAGTCAGTCGTCCCCCTGCAATCATAAGCTATGATTCGACGACCAGAAGCTGCACCTGTGCTTATGCGGGGGATTTACCAACACCCGATGCTAAGTGTGCGATCCGATGCTTTGAAGATTGAAATCTAGTGTCCATTCGTTTAAAGCGAATATCTTAATCAAAATTATCTATTATTGCGAAGAAGTGTTTCTTGCTAAAGTTCTTTCAAGCGAAAGGATGTGGATTATGAAATGCCCTCATTGCAAAGATAAAGACCTGGTTATGAGTGAACGTAAAGGTGTTGAGATCGACTACTGCCCCGATTGCCGCGGTATCTGGTTAGACAGGGGAGAGCTTGATAAAATTCTTGAGCGCTCTCAAAGGGAAGACGAGTCTCTCAAGGCGTCTCCCCAGCAGCAGGGTCAACAGGCTTATCAATCTCAGCCCTCTTATGCAGAGTCTTCTTACGGCGGCTCGTACGGGCATAAGCCTTATAAAAGAAAGAAATCTTTCTTTGAAGAATTGTTCGATTAAAACACGGTATGGTTCGAACAAAAAAAAGGGTCTCTGGCGAGACCCTTTTTTTATTCAAAATTTGAATTTTTGAAATTATAGCATTGAAGCGACAGCGTCTTTTTCTTCTGTCAATTCTTTCAATGTGTTATTCATTTTCTCGCGAGAGAAAGCGTCGATCTCAAGACCTTTAACGATCTCGTATTCGCCATTTTTGCAAGTCACAGGGAAACCGTACATGATGCCTTCTGGAATATCATAAGAACCGTCAGAAGGGATACCCATCGTAACCCACTCACCATTCGTACCCAACCACCAGTCACGCATGTGATCAACTGCTGCAGAAGCTGCAGAAGCCGCAGAAGACAAACCGCGAGCTTCGATGATCGCAGCGCCACGTTTACCAACTGTAGGGATGAAAGTGTCTTTGTTCCAAGTGTCGCCTTCAGTCGTTCCCAGTTTTAGCAACTCAGGTACTTTTGCGCCGTCAGCTGTCGCGAATCGAACATCTGGGTACATCGTCGGGCTGTGGTTACCCCAAACTGCCACTTTTTTGAAAGAAGCAACAGGTTTACCAGTTTTAGTAGCAAGTTGAGACAACGTGCGGTTGTGGTCCAAACGAAGCATAGCTGTGAAGTTTTTTGCTTTTACGCGGCCGTGTTTCATTGCAGATTTCATGGCGATGTAAGCGTTCGTGTTTGCTGGGTTACCAACAACCAAAACTTTTACATTTGGATTTGCATATTTACCAATCGCTTCACCTTGAACTGTGAAGATTTGGCCGTTTGCAGTCAGAAGATCTTTACGTTCCATTCCTGGGCCACGAGGACGTGCACCCACAAGCAGAGCGATGTCAGCATCTTTGAAAGCAACAGCTGGATCACCCGTCGCGATCATAGAGTGCAATAGAGGGAACGCGCAGTCATCAAGCTCCATCATCACGCCTTTAAGGGCTTTCTGAGCTTTTTCGTCTGGGATCTCTAGAAGTTGAAGAATAACTGGCTGGTCTGCACCCAACATCGCGCCACTTGCGATGCGGAAAAGAAGTGCATAACCGATTTGGCCGGCAGCGCCGGTCACTGCAACACGTACAGGAGCTTTCATAAGCTGTTTCCTTTCAAAGTTGATCTACTAAAACTAGCAAAGAGATTCTCTTCCCAAGCGCTTATCCTGTCACGGTCCTCGATGTCGAAAGGTGGAATTTTGTGGCGCATCAAATGAATTTGCTTTTTTATGTCACAGTTAATGACGAAATTTTGTCGAATAATTAAGCAAAGACCGAGGCTTTAAATATCGAGAATTCTTTGGTTTTTTAATTTTCCGCTACTTCAAAAAACGGCTTTGAGTAATTTTTCGCCTTGAATGCCGCAGTCTTAAGTGTGTTCCCTGATTCGGGATGCTTATTCCCTCGACAGAAAATGAAAACTTAATAGCAAAATACTTTTAATGGGTCCGTCAAAATACACCGAAGAGTAAAACTGAGATGGACACGCTAAAGAAAATTGGACCTTATCAAATTATAAAACGTATCGCTGAAGGCGGTATGGCAGAAGTGTACTTGGGCAAAACCGAAGCCCGCTTTGGCGTCAGCAAACTCGTGGCGATTAAGACGACTCTGCAGTCTGGAAATGCGGAACAACTCAAAGAGATGTTCTTTAATGAAATTCGCATGAGTGCAAACTTAAATCATCAAAACATCGTTAAGATCCATGATTTCGGTGAATTCAATGATCGCGGTTATATGGCGATGGAATACGTGAACGGTGTGACATTGCGGGAGTTGATGAATTATCAACGAGAGAAAAATGAACCGCTTAGTTCATCATTCATTCTTTATATTATTCACCAGGTCGCTTTGGGCCTCGCGTATGCTTACCAATCGGTTGACCCGCAAACGGGGCGACCGCTCAAGCTGATTCATCGTGATATCAGCCCTCATAATATTTTGATTTCCTTTGAAGGCGAAGTGAAAGTCATCGACTTCGGGATCGCTGTTGCACCGAAGGACAGAGACCTAGACAACACGGGCGGACTTATTAAAGGTAAGATTGCCTATATGAGTCCCGAGCAAGCTCGCGGTCAAGAAGTTGACGGGGCCTCTGACATTTTCGCTTTGGGGATTGTGCTTTGGGAGCTTTTAGCGAACGAACGCTTCTATACTGGAACAACGGTCAAGGAAGTGAAACAATCAATCCTTTCCTATGATGTCGAGAAACTGAATAAAGAAAAAATGAGCATGCGGGCTGAAGAGCTTTTAGGAATTATCCCCATTATGCTCCATCAAGATGCTAAAAAAAGAGCCGGGGACGCCAATGAGTTAGCGCGTCTTTTGGGAACAGTGCTTTCTTCCTTGCATCCTGATTTTTCAGCTTTGGCCTTGGCCGATTACTTAAGAGATGTTTTCTCTGAGACCTATAAATCCAACTTAGAGCAAATTCGTTTGGCCATTGCGGAAGACGATAAAACGCAAGTCAACGTCATGGATGCGACGGCGCCCACGGCAGAATATGGCGAGATGGATGAATTTGAGCTGAAAATTGCAGAGGGTTCGTATCACACCAACGTCATTCATTTAGAAAAGCTTTCTGATGCTAAGCCGGTTTATCAACCGCCAGAGAAAGTTTTGCACAACCCCTATGCCGAGAAACCTAAGGTTCAATCTGCTACGATCACCGCAGAGAATATCAATAAGGTTTCTAAAAAACCGACGCCGAAAAGATCGCAGCCATTTGGCTATATCATGATGTTTGCATTTTTCTTTGCGATGGTTTTGATGAGCGGCCTTTCTACGGGTAAGATCAACGCCATTGACAAAAAACCTCTCGAAGTGACTCATGTCGAAGTGCCGTCGTTGGCACCTTTGCTTGAGCAAACAAGCCCACCGGTGGCGGACCCCTACCGAGTCACACCAAGTGCCGCGAATGCCAGAAAACCAACGGCAGGAGTCGCTCGTAAAGCGCTCCCTAAGAGCCGTAATGTTGCGTCGGCAAAACCTGCTGCAAAGTCACCTGTGGCTAATGTCAGAAGCGCTAAAAAGCAGGTGTTTGATATGTCGAGCTTTAAAAATGGGATGCCTTACCCTTCAGGTTCTAAATGCCTGAGTAATTGTCCAATCAAAGTCGGCGCACAGGCCGACTAATCCTTAGTTTTTTGCTGCGAGTAAGCAAATCTTCTCTGTGAGTTCGTAAGATTTAATGAACGAGCTCACCGGTAAAAACTCGTACTTTGAATGAAAATTCAAAGCGCCCGTAAAATAGTTTGGCGTCAAAATTCCCTTAGCAGAAAGTGCGGCCCCATCGGTTCCGCCTCGCATAGGAATCACTTTTGGTTCTACGCCAATTTCTTGAAGGCCTGCAAAAATCAAATCGATCGCGCGCCGATCCGTGCCAAGGGCGCTGCTGATATTGCTATAGGTATCAGTGATTTTAAGGTGCACTTGAGCTGTGGGATACTTGGCTGCGATAATTTTAGCTGCGTCTTCAAATTTATTTTTGCGAGCTGCAAATCTATTTAAATCGAAATCCCGAATCGATGCGGAAAGTTTAGCTTCTTGTTGAGTTGCGCTCATCCAGTTAAACCAAATATATCCCTCGCGACCCGCTGTATTTTCTGGAGTTTCGTTGCGGTCGAATTCGGCTATGAAATCCTGAGACATTAAAATTGGATTCACCAGAACTCCTTTGGCTGACATTGGGTGGGCCGTAACCCCCGTTAAAGTCACTTCAGCAGTTGCAGCATTAAAGTTTTCATAGACCACTTCACCCAGCTCGCAGCAGTCAATTGTGTAAGCGAAATCCACATCAAAGCGCGACAAATCCAAAACCTTAGCACCTAAGAGTCCGATTTCTTCGTCTGGAACGAAGGCAACGGCGATATCGCCATATTCTTGATCGCGTCCTAGATTTTCAAGCAGTGTCATGACAACAGTCACAGCGGCTTTGTTGTCCGCTCCCAAAACACTTGTGCCATCACTAAAAATAATGTCTTGATTTTTATAGGGCAGAATTTCTGGGTGTTCTGAAACACGTAGCCAGATGTTTTCTTTTTTATTCAAGCAAACATCTTCGCCGGTGAATTTCAAAATTTGCGGATGGATGTGTGGGCTTAAGCCAACATCAACTGTATCTATATGGGTGATGAAACCGATGCGAGGACCACCTTTTTTGGTTCCGGGCTTGATCGCGGTCACAGTCGCATGGGAGTCGATCTGAATGTTTTCAAGACCCAGAGCTTTCAATTCTTCGGCAAGCATCTCTGCCATTTTTTGTTGGCCTGGGGTGCTGGGTAGGGACGACACGCTGTCGTCGCTTTGCGAGCTAACAGCCAAATACCTAAAGAAACGTTCAGTGAGTTGCTTTTCAAGATTCATCATTGAATCAATGTAGCTTTGGTCAGCTGTCGAGGGTACCCGTGACACGGCTGGACTTCTGTGTTCCATGCGAACTCCGATTGAAAAAGTGGACAAAATGATTGAAGCTGAGGTTTTCCGAAGGGAAGCTTATGAAGCTCAATGATATTGTTAAAGCCATTGCGAAATTACTTGGAACCTCTGACGTGCAGGAGATCAACAAACTTTTGAAGGCGGAGAAAGCTCCTAAGTTTCGCATCACCGGCAAAGCTTTAGGGCACTTTGGCTTTACCGGTCACATTAAAAGTGTTTCTGATGAGGGGGTTAAAGCTTTTATGGCGAACAAGGTTTCTTTGATTCGCTTGATTGACATAGAGACATTTGAAAAAGCAAAGCCTCGCGAGGAACGTCCCGTCAGGACAGCAAAACCAGAAACCAAGGCCCCAGCAGCCTCAGCGCCGCCAAAGAAAGCGAAGCCTGCTATGAAAGCGAAAGCCGAGTTAGAGGACGACACAGATTTTGACGACGACGAAGGTGACTTTGAAGATCTAAGGCCTAAAAAACAAAAGGCTAGCAAAGCAAAGTCCAGCGGGAAAAGTGGGAGCAAATTTATTCCCACCTCCAAGAAATAAAAAAAACCGAAGCGTTGTCTTCGGTTTTTTGTTTTAAGAGCGCAACCCTTGAAGCTTGCTACGAATCTTGCTGGCTTGAGTTTCGTCCGTGGTGAGAGCCGCGGCCTTTTTATAAAGGTCTTTGGCTTTTTCCGTTTGAGATTGCATCGAATATGCATCCGCTAAATGCTCAGCGATGATGCTAGCCGTTGGTTGATACTGGTGGGCTTTTTCTAAAACTTTGATCGATTCGGAATATTTTTTTTGTTTAAACAACACCCATCCAAAAGTATCTAAGACATAGCCATCTTCGGGTGCTAGCTGTGAAGCATGGCGTGCCAAAGATTCTGCCTCAGGCAGCTGCTGATTGCGCTCTGCTAGGGAAAACGCCAGATAGCTAAGACTTTGAACATGATCCGGGTTGATCTCTAAAACTTTTCTCATTTGTGTCAGCATATCGTCTTTCTTACCAAGACGATCTAACATGATTGCGTGTTGAAAGCGCAATTCTGTATTTTGTGAATACTTCGTCAATCCCGTTTCTAAAACGCGTGCAGCACCTGCAATGTCGGATTTTGAATCCAGCAGGGACGCGTGCATGATAAAGAGCTGAGGATCAGCTTTCACTTTCATGCCCTTTGAAGTGATGGCTAAAGCCTTATTGATTTTTCCTTGCGACTTAAGCAAATAGGCAGCATGAGCCATTGATTCCGTAAAGTGCTCACTCGACGACGGTATCTGTAGATAAGCTTGAATTGCTTTTTCAGTATTTCCAGATTCTTCATGAATCGCAGCTAAGTAATAGCGAGCCGTATCCGCCGTCGGGGCTCTGGCAAGGATGTCATTTAATTTAGCGGTGGCTTGATCAAATTTTTTAAGTTTGATCAAAATCAAGGACATCTTTATCTCTCCCTCAACGGTTGGGGCAGAGCTGTTCGCCGTGAATTCCAGCTGAGTGTAAGCCTTCTCAAGATCACCATTATCGATATAAATTTGGACGATGGCATCTGAAATTTTGGCACTGAACGCATCGTGCTTTTGGTATTCAAGGCCCAGTGCCAACGCCTTTGAGCTGTTTCTTTGCTCTGAATAGAGGTTCATTAGAGCTACAGCAGCATCTTCAAAGTCGGGCTTGGCCTGCAAGGATTTTTTAAATTCCTTTTCAGCCGCGATTTCATACTGAGAGGCTTTCTGATCTAAGCGCATAACTCCGAGATAATAATAAACAGTGTGAGGGGACGCGAATTTTGGATTTTTTAAAAGAGAATTAAACTGCTGCTCAGCCTTTTTGAAATCTCTTTTTGCCGCATACAACGAACCAATGTAAATCGGAGCTTCGCTGTTATCGGGCTGAAGACCTAAGATCACATTGTATTGAGCAATTGCTTGGTCATAGGCACCATCTTTGGAATATAAACGGCCCAAAGCCGAATGCGCTTCCAAGTTTTTCGACTCTTTGGCTACTGCATTTTCGGCACTTAGAATGGCTTCTTTTGTTTTGCCTAATTTTTGATATTCATTCGACAGGCGCAGATCAACAGCTGCCGAAGCGGGGTCTAAAGCTGCAACCTTTTTGAAGTGCTCGATGGCTTTATTAGATTTACCTTCGCGACTAAGAACATCACCTACAATAAATTGATAGTCCGCTTGCGCTCGAACATTGGCTGGATCATGGGGCGATGAAGGAATTAGAAGGCTTTGAATTTCTCGGGGAGTAGTGTTCTCTTTGGTTTGAATGCTTCCGCAGGCAGCGAGCGAGAGTAGTAGGGTCACACTTGCAGTGGTCTTGAAAGATCGAAGCATCCAGTTCTCCTTGTCAGTATGCAGTTTAGAGAACTTTGTTGCGTTTTTTTTAATTACTTTACAAATTTGGAAACTACTCGTCCTTTATCTCGTCGTTCTTCATGATTTCGGAAATAATTCTGGCCAAAGTGGTAGTTTATTACTCCTCAATGTACATATTTGAGTGGCCCTCAAATCCGCTAGGGCGTTGATTTACAGACCTTCACTGTCGATGGCGGAGATTAAGTTCTGCATGCATCCTCGCAACTCGTCTTCCGAATGTTGCTGACGAACGACTTCAGCTAAAACCACATTGCTATTAAGTGCGTCTTGAAGGGCCTGTTTAAATTCCTTCGCGGAATGGTTACCAGGATTCAAAAGCTGCTTTTCCATGATCTTTATTAAAACGTTCGTGCTCTTTTCGCTAGAGGGTTTTTTGTGCTGCTTTACCAATACGATCAAGCGATGGACGAGGGGATTGACAGTGGACATCGTAAGTTCCTTTATAAAATATTGAAAGCACCGGCATCAGCCAGTGTCTGTAATGAGTGAAGGTCTTTTTTAGAACTCGCACCCTTAAGGTAAGGTTGGATGGCGCAAGAGTTACCGGCATTCAGGTCTTTAATAAGATTTAAAAGACCCGTGCTAGAGCTCTCAATCAAGACGCCGCCAAAGCTTGCGTAGTAGTTATTGCTTGTAACTAGGCTTTTTTGCCACAGAATGGGCGACCTATCATTGCGAAGGTGAAGACAGGATTTTGCACTGAGCTCTAAGGCCTCATAAGGCATTGTTTTAAATCCTTGAAGTGAAATGTGCTTCATCCAGTTCCTGGATAAGATATCTTGAAGTTCCAACGGACTTAAATTTTGCAAAAGCTTCAGGGAGTTGCTGAAGGATTTTGGGAGGCCAGTGATTTCACCCGATTTATTATGCAAACGCTTAAAGGCTGTCATCACTTGAGTACCGGAGGAGCCAAGCTTCTTATCCAGGAGCTCTTTCACAGAATCAGAAACCATATCTTTATGAGGCTGGTCCACCCAAACACCTAACGACCAAGTGGCGCTGAAGGAGCCATCAGATTCAGCAATATGCCATTCCGAGGAAGGCCAATATGTCATGTCCCCCGGGCCGACTTCTAAAAGCTGAGAATGTTTTTTATTTTTTTCATAGTTAAATGTGCGATCCAATTCAGGGTGCTTTTCTCCGTAAGCTGCATTCCATAAACGGAATTTTTTAGTGCCAGCCACTGGGAAGCTGAAAACACCACAAGAATCGACATGAACACCGAACGGAGTTTTTTTATAGTTCCCTAGGTAAAGACCCATCTCGGAGAAACGATTGGGGAAGCCCACGTGGCGGTACAACTGATCAGTAAAGTCTGTTAGCAAATGCTGTTTTTTAAGGTTTACTTGCAAAAGCTCATCGCACACCAAGCAGTAATCGGAGAAAAGGGTGTTCATACGCTTGTGATAGCCCGCCAGGGACTTATCTGATTTTTCTGGAAGAACTGATAAAACATCTTCTTCCTGGGCCTTGATGCCATCGGTATAAAACTTAAATCCTGTTGGGTCATTTATTTGGCGACAGCGATCAGCGTATAAAACTAGCAGATCAAAGATCTCATCGGCAGTCATTTCGATCAGATCGGACTTTACATTGCGTAAAAGGAGAGGCTTTTTCTCCCAATGGTTTTTGGCGAAATGACGCCAGAATTTTTGATCAAGTAGAGCTGATTTCATGGTCGAGAGAGTCGTTGAGAATGATCTGTGAGTCAAATATTGTACATCCCAGCCAGGCTTCCTGTAAATTTACCAACCCCTCTGGCCTCACTAGATAACCCCTTGTGGGCTGTCCAGAATTAGCTTAAAAAGAGACCCTCTGGAGACCTTTCAATGAGCGATGCTGCCGTCACATTTCACGATGAGATAAAAACTATTGAGCTTAAGCGCGACGTTACCAAGCACTTGAAGCAAGGCCATCGCTGGATTTTCGCCAATTGTTTTGATGACAGCAAATCCTTCAAATCGGGTATTCATCTTTTGAATTTTAAGGGCGAAACTCTTGCGCTGGGTATTTGGCAGGGTGACACTCAATTGCGTTTTCGTGTGTTGGTCCTGGCTGATGAGCCTATTTTCAGACGTAATAACATGAAACGTACCTTGGAGTTGTACTTTGAGAGTCAGTTCCGTAAGGCTGTGGAAATTCGCAGAACCTTTGATCTTTCAGTCACCAATTCTTTCCGTTTGATTAACGGGGAGGGGGATGGCCTTCCAGGTTTGATCGTGGATATTTACAACGACACGGCGGTTATCAAGCATGACCACGCAGTCATGGAAAAAACCTGGCATGCTCCGGTTATCGCTGAAAAAATTCAAGCAGCATTCCCCCAGATCAAGTGTGTGTATCTTAAACGCCGTAATGATGCTGATGAAAAGGGCACGAATATCGTGGGTACTTTGGCCCCTGAGGTTCAGTTCCTGGAAAATGGCGTTTTGTTCGCCTCAAACATCCGTGATGCTGCTAAGACGGGCTTTTTCTTAGATCAACGTGACAACCGCAAGATGATCCAAAACTTTGCCAAGGATAAAACGGTTTTGAATTTGTTCAGTTATACGGGTGGCTTCTCTATTTTCGCTGCGAAGGGTGGCGCGAAGGAGGTGACCAGCGTGGACATTGCTAAAGTTGCGATCCAAGCTGTAGCCCGTAATTTTGAAATTAATGGGCTGGAAACTGTTCACCACGACATTGCCACAGATGCCTTTGCGTACTTAGAGCAATTGAATGCGGAAAAGAAAAAATACGATATCGTAATTACGGATCCTCCAAGCTTTGCCCCGAATGAAAAGTCTGTAGAGCAGGCCACGGCGGCTTATGCCAAGGTGTTCTCGAACTCGATTAAGCTGGTAAATCCTGAGGGCTTGTTTGCTGCGAGCTCTTGCTCAAGCCATATCTCTTCAAAGGCCTTCATGGATATCTGTCAGGAAGCGTTCTCTCGCGCTCGTAAAAAGGCAACGTTGGTTTATATCGGTGGTCAGCCGGTGGACCATCCATACCCTCTGGCGATGGAAGAGCTGCGCTATTTGAAGTTTGCTCTGTTCCGTCTGGATTAATTTTAGATTTTTTTAAAAAGGCAGTAAAACTTGAAAACCATCGACAGTCTTCGCCAAGAAATTGACCAAGTCCATAAAGAAATGCATGAGCTGCTGACGCGTCGTCGTGATTTGACGATGGAAATTTGGAAGATCAAGAAAGAACAGAATCTACCATTCTTTAATGCCGAACGTGAAGACAAGATCATGGTGGATTTTGTGAATCTGGATGGCAAACAGGGTCAGGACCCGCAGTTCGACGAACTTTTAAAGGGCATCATGAACTCTGTTTTGCGTGAATACGAAAAATACCTGAAATCAAAACACACTTAAGCCCCGATTCTGCTCCGGCAAGGCCGGAGCTCTTCAAGCCTATGATATTTCAATTCCAGCTTACTTCTTTCTGCTTTGGTATTCTTTTTCTCTCTGAAAATGGCTCTCGGACAGACCGTAACTCTCGACGTTCCCTAGGTCTTTGATCAATTCATTCAATTCTTTTTTACCACTGATAAAGTCCACATGAGCTTGGATTTTAGTGATCAATTCAGAACCACGCTCTTTCAAAGCCTCATAGCGAATGAACCCGAGCCCATGGCTTTCCCATTCCTTCACATATCGTGCAGCGGACTGTGAAGTCCCGTTGTACATGGTATTGCGGCATTCTTGGTCCGGCTTGATCTGGTGCCAATTCCCGAATTGGTCTTTCAATTTAACATCGTGCTTTTCGCAAGGCTTGCCGCAATCTTTAAAACTTGAGCCTTTAGATAGGAAAGCTGCAAACACACAGTGCTCCATGTGAAAGCTTGGCATGTACTGGTAGGCTGTGACCTCAAAGCGGCTAGCCTCTCCTGCTTGAATCAATTCGCTGACCTGAACGTTGTTAAGGTCATAACCCAAACAAACGCTGGAAAGCCCTTTGTCGAGCAAATACTGAGCTGTCAAATGATTGGCAACGTTCAAGCTAAAGTCCCCTAGGATCTCGCCTTGGTAGTTATTGGCTTGAAGATATTGAACCGCGCCCAGGTTTCTTGCCAGAATGGCGTCGGGATTCATGCTAAGCAGATGCTTCACGTTGCGGTGCTCGTTCGGTTTCAAGATTCGAGTCGTTGCGACACCCACTTTAAGGCCGGCCGATCTTAACGTATTCAAGCTTGGAGCAAAATCCAAACCGAATTCAAAATCCAAAATAGCGAGGTTGATATCAGCAGTCTGTAGCTCGCCATTTTTAATAGCCTCGGCGACGTCGTCAGCTTGAAATTTATCACGCAACAGCAGGTTTAGCTTTAAACCTGAAGCTTTGCGATCCGTTACCTTTCTGCTGTGGATCCACTCCATAACTTGCGCTTGAGGAGTTACATGGGGTGCATCACCATTTTGAATTCGCAGGTCAGTGAGTTCTTTAACCAGCTTTTGGCGAAGTTCTTTAACTTGTTTATTTGGCAAAAACAGTGGAGTCGAGGAATCCAGTTCAGATTCGAAACCTTCACCACGGAAGGGGCTTCCCATTAAAGCGAAAAGCTCTTCGCGCAAATCTAATGAATTGAGGCCCTTGTTTTTCGCGGGTTCACAGATATTTTCTGATGTGGCCACAACTGTGTATTTGCCGTCGGAATATTGAACTTTAAGTGGTTTCCCTAAAGAGGCTTCGGCACGCACATGAACTGGCAAACGCTTTTTACGTTGTTTGTCTTCAACACTGAGTGCGACGTCTTTTTTAAGATCTTTATCGTGGTTATAGAATACACGCGCGCCATTGTAATAACCTTCCATCGAAATCTCGCGAGAGAACTCCAGTGAAAAGCGACGAGGAGACAGCGACTTGACGGCGAATACGAAACCACCTTTTTCAGCGTCTTCGCCTGCACGGTCCTTATAAACCCACAAAATACCGTCACCGGGTTGGATAAAGTCAGCTTTAAGGCCCTGCTGAACTTTATCGTCAGTGATTTCAACTTCTAATGATGTGGAGTTCACTTTTACAACTTTACCGAATTCAAACCCACGGTGGGCACTGAACGTACCTTCAACCAATTCCTGATGATTTACACCATGGAACCAGCCGCTATAAAAACCACGAGAGAAAGCTGTGGCCATTTGTTTTTTCAAAAGAATAGGATGCTCAAGAGACTTGTTTTTTTGAGCAGAAGTGATGGCCTCATCAAAACTACGGGCTGCGGTTGCCACATACTCCGGAGTTTTTAGGCGGCCTTCGACTTTAAAACAATCCACTCCGGCTTCTAACAAACTTGGAACTTCGTTGATGCCGCAAAGATCTTGGGGCGATACCAGAAAGGATTTGCCACCCAGATCGCGCTTTTCACCGTCGACATGCATCTCGTAAGTGAAGCGGCAGCTTTGTGCACATTGACCGCGATTGGCAGAGCGACCACCGATGCCTTCAGACGTGAAGCATTGACCCGAATAACTGACACACAAAGCCCCATGAACGAAGACTTCGATTTCCTTTGTCGTGTTTTGTTTGATTGAGTGAATTTCTTTGAGGGAGTTTTCACGAGCCAAGACGAAACGTTGAATGCCCAAGTCATCCAACCACTGAATAGCTTCAGCATTGGTCACACTCATTTGCGTGGACCCATGGATGCGTTGATCGGGTGCCATTTGGCGGATCAAGCGGATCAAGCCTAAATCCTGAACGATGAATGCGTCAGGTTTAAGGGGCAGGATTTTTTCCAAGACTTCAACGGCTCCGCGAAGTTCGTTTTGGAAAATCAGGATATTAAAAGCAAGGTTCACTTTCACGCCGTGAAGGTGGCAAGTATCAATGATGTCTTTGACTTCTTCGATTTGGAAATCGTGGCTTCTGCCACGAGCATTAAAGCCTGGAACCCCCATGAAGATAGCATCAGCACCATTGTGAATGGCTGCTAGGGCCATGTCCTTAGTACCAACGGGAAGGAGTAGTTCGGGGCGCTTAAATTGAGGGTTTTCCATGGGCGGTAATTTGCCAAGACGACCCCATTTCCGCAAGGGGAATCTGCCTGGCTCTAAGGAGTCGAAAAAAATACCTAAAACTGATTACTTAGCAGTCACCAGCACCAGGCTTTTTGAGGGCTTATGGGGCGCGAAAAGACCGTTCTGGGTCCTTGCAGGAACCTAATTTCATAAGCTTATCGATCATTAACCAGGGTCGAGTGTCAAATTACTCTGCCTTGGGTATCGTAATCACCTCGAAAGCTGCAATAATTTAAGTATATCAAATGCACCATGGATCGGAGGTTTTATGCAAACATCTCAAACCAAAAACAATCACTTCTCCGCCCACAAAGATTCCACGCAGTTTGCAAAATTGCTTGTCATCGAACGAAGCTTCAACATTCCGGTTGAACGACTTTACGAAGCCTTCACCAGCTCGGAAGCCATTAAAGCTTGGTGGTGGCCTAAGGACCTTTATGCCGATCAAGTGAATCTTGATTTTCGTGAAGGTGGGACGATGTTCATCAATATGAGAGGTGGTTTTGACCGTGGCGGTGGCGGCATGGTCAGTCGGTTTATTGAAATCGTGGACGAACAAAGAATCGTCATGACAGACCAATTTGCAGATGAAAACGGACGTGCCATAACCGCCCAAGAAGCCAAAATGCCGGGCGAGTGGCCAACAGTTGGCTATATCACCTTTGAATTTTTTCGACTGGATCCGGGGACAAGTCAGTTGGTACTTTCTCAAGAGGGTATTCCAAACGAACTTCAAAGAGATTGTATTCAAGGTTGGACAGAATCCTTTGATAAACTTGATGAGTACTTGGCACGAGGTAAGCACTAGGGCATAGTGGCCTGATGCTTTACCGTTTTCAGATTGAGTTGTCAGATATTGATCGAGGTGTTTACGAGTCATTGGATTTCAGGGTGGCTCAGCATCCCTCTGAAACTTATCCTTATATGCTAAGCCGTGTTTTCGCTTACTGCTTAGCATATCAAGACCGACTGGAATTCACTCCCGGTGGATTAGCAGATCCTGAAGCGCCCGCCCTGCGTAAGTTGGGCCTGCAAAATGAAATCGAAACTTGGATTGAAATTGGCAACCCGTCCTCTCGGAAACTTCATAAAGCGTCAAAGACAGCGAAAGAAGTTCTAGTCTTTACCTACAAAAATCCTGAAGTGCTTTTAACAGAAATCCGTGGGGGCGATGTTCACCGTGCTAGTGAAATTAAGATCTATTCTTTCGATGGAGATTTCTTAACAGCGGTGAGTAATTCGACAGAAAAGAACAATCGTTGGGCGCTTTTGGTTCAGCAGGGTCAGATGGATTTAACCATCGCTGAAGAAACGTTCTCGGGTGAGATTAAGACGTTCAATATTTAGATTTATGAAAACATATATTTGTTTTGTTGGGCATGTGTGTTGTACTGAATAGGTGAAATTACTATTTCTGTCGATCTTGATAGTGTGTTCTTTTCGTTCTGCCTGGGGCAATGCTCCTTCGAACTCCACTAATAAGCAAACTTCCACAATCATCCCATCTTCCTATTTAAGAAAACCCGTGTTGGCGTTTCGTTACGAAGAGGTAGCGCAACCTGATGGCTACGAAAATAACGGCACCTACTCATTTCTATTCGCTGACTATTTCGCACAGGTTTGAAGCAACCTATCAGGAGAGCCCTACGACATTCCAATATCGTGATGGCCTGACGGGGTTCCTCGAAGTTCGTATGTACTTCGATTAAATATCACTTCCGAACCCGTTTTAAGCAGGACTTTGTACTTAAATTCAGTCGATTTCCTTGAGTCTGTCTCCGAGAGTTCGGAAAATATCGGCTCACAGAGGAGAAGCATCATGAAAAGATATATCGTAGGACTTTCCGTAGCAGTTTTGGCTACGGGTTGTGTAACTAAAGGCAAATACAATAAAGACATCACTGAGCGCGACGGTGCATTGGCAGCAGAGAAAGCCTCTGTAGCTTCTTTGACGGGCGAGAAACAACAATTGGCGACTCAAAACCAAGAGTTGGAGCAGAAATTGATCGTGGTTACTAAAGATCGTGGTCAGTTGAAAACGTCCTTAGAGGAAATGAAGCAAGCAATGGCAGAAATGCGCGCACGCCAAGCAGAAGAAAGAAAACGCTTGAAAGAGTTTGAAGACCTGACAGCTCGTTTCAAAAAATTGACAGATGCGGGAGCACTTTCAGTTAAGATCATCGACGGTAAAATGGTTGTAAGTTTGGGTTCTGACGTATTGTTCAATTCTGGTTCTGCTAAATTATCTGCGGCAGGTCTTGAAGCAATTAAAGAGGTGACGACACAGTTAACAGCTATCCCGGGAAAAACGTACCAAGTTGAAGGTCATACTGATAATTTGCCAATTGCAACGGCAGCTTTCCCATCTAATTGGGAATTGGCTTCGGCGCGTGCATTGAATGTAACACGTGCGATGATCGATAGCGGTATGCCAGCAGTTCGCGTAAGTGCGGCAAGCTTTGGTGATACTCATCCCGTGCAAGGTAATGACACAGCCGAAGGTAAAGCTGCGAATCGCCGTATCGCGATTGTGGTTGTACCGGATTTGTCGACAATGCCGGGATATGATGAGTTGAATAAACTAAGTTCGAAACAAGATAAGTAATCACAAAAAAAGGGAGCATCAAGCTCCCTTTTTTTTAGAGTCCTAAGGCAATCAGCATCAGCACAATTCCCGTCGTCGATAATCCCCAAACAGCCGTTCTTGCATACGGAATACCAAATGCGTATAAGGGTAGATAGACCACTCGCCCCCAAAAATACAAAGCTGATCCAATCGCCGTGATAACAGAGTAGCGATCCGTGATGTGAACCAGTAAAGTGGCCGCCACAAAGAAAGCATACGTTTCTAAAAAATTCTTAAACGCACGTTGCAATCTTCCTGGAACGCCTTTTAATTCTTGAGGCCCTTCATCACGAGCGCTCAAGTTCCATTTTATTCCACGCACTTTGGTCGCCGCCTGGGCTGATACAATTAAGTAAAACAGTCCCAACACAGTCGACCATGCCAGCATTATAAGTTCCAATCGCATTTCTATATCCTTATTTGAAGTCATCTGAAAAATCCTGGCTAGAAGATACCAATGAACTGCATGAAAAAATGGTCAGAGGAGCTTAAATTGATGAATTACAAAGTGCTTGTTAAAAGGTCATTCCGACGTGAACACGAAGGGCCATCGGGCGTGTCCCAGTAACCAGCGCGTTTTTGGCATCTTCAAAGTCATATCCATAGGACCCACGGGTTTTAACATTGCTAACTCGTGAAGAGATAGGAACACTCAGACCAAACCAATCGCAACCTAAAACGAACCTCTGCCAGTGCCATTGATTGCCAATGACGACGCTGGCAGCTGTTGTTTCTCCATCAAAGCTATAAGACTCTCCGGTGAAGTCATCGGAGCCGTGGGATGACACGTATCTTTGATCAAGTCCCCCAGCCACATAAAAGGAATTACCAAAGAACTGGCGATAATAAAGTTCGAATGCATATCCTTTATCAGAGCAACTGATAGCGCCCCAGCAGGAGCGACCTCCTACCAGCAGAGAATATCCAAATATGACGGCTGCGTTTCTAGTTAAATAGGTAGCTATGTTGACACCTGTGTTCAATCCAGGAATGGGACCAATCGCCACCGGTGTCAATGAGACTTCATAGCTTTTGCCCATGCGTTTGTGCTCGCTGGAATCTTCCTCAATCGCTGACTGAGATTTTTTGACGATTACTGGATCGTCTGTCGGTGTTATCAGTTGGGCATTAGCGTAGGAAGAAAGAGTCGCTGCGAGCGCGAAAGGTATTATTGACTTAAACATTGGTGAATTTATCCCTCGATTGGCAGTAAACATTGTTTAGTATAGGGAACTAAGTTTCCGACCACAATATTTTTGATGTAAAGGTTCTGTTAAATATTCATGAGGAGAAGATCACCAATATTCGAGGATACTCGCAACTGATCGAATAACCTCCGACTTCCCAATTATTAGCTCAAGAATAGTTGAATAATGAACGATAGGGAACCAAATCAATTTATAATCAGTTGGAGTTTCCTAATGAAGATATCGATGTGGTTCAAGGGCATCCGTGGTCGCCTTCTGTTTTCTACGGTTTTGCCTCTGTTAGCTGTGGGATTCATGACTTGGATTGGATTTTCAATCAGCGACAGTCTTGGTAAGCGTTTAGATGCTGCTTATGAAACGACTATTCCTAATATGGATGCACTGAGTGCGGCGATGGAAGCTCGTGTGAGCATGGGATATCGCATATGGATGGTTCTAGGTGTAGACCTTAAAGACACTGAATTCCGCAATAAGAATATTGAAGGACTTGAAGGTCACTTAAAGGAATTCAAGGCCGCTTTGCAACGCTATGAATCCGCTCCGTTTTCGCCCGGGGAGTCCGAATTGTATGCACCATTTAAATCGCAACTCGATAAATATGTGGCGATCAATGAAGAGATCATCAAGGATTTAAAAACCGAGACAGCTGAAGGCAACGCTCGTGCTATGAAATACATGCGCGGCGGAGAGTGGCAAACTATTGGTGCCGTGGCACGTAAGTCGTTTGATCAAATCACAGATTTTTATGCGGAAATGGGTAAGAAAGATAACGCCGCACAAAAACAACAACGTGCCGATGCTCGCTTTTGGACAGGGACCGTTGGAGCAGGTTCTTGTATTCTTTTGATGGTAGTCCTAATGTGGATCGCTCAAAGATTGGCAAGCTCGGTATCTCATATCTCAAGCAAAATCAGCGAAGCGGGTGCTCAAGTAACAGCAGCCATCGAGCAATTATCAGCTGCGGGCCAAGCTCTGTCTCAGTCTTCAACGGAGGCCGCTGCAAGTTTGGAAGAGACGGTGGCAAGTCTTGAGGAAATGACGTCCATGGTGAATTTAAACTCCGATAACGCCAAACAAGCGGCTACACTTTCAATCGCATCCCGTGAATCGGCAGAACGGGGTCAAAGTGAGATTCATGTCTTGGTAACTTCGATGTCGGAAATCTCTCAGTCTTCCCGAAAGATTGAAGAGATCATTAATGTCATCGATGATATCGCCTTCCAAACAAATCTATTGGCATTGAATGCAGCGGTCGAGGCCGCTCGTGCGGGAGAGCAGGGTAAGGGTTTTGCGGTCGTAGCTGACGCTGTTCGAACATTGGCTCAGAGATCTGCAGACGCGGCGAAAGATATTACGGGTTTGATTAAAGACTCAGTGGACAAGATTGATCGTGGAACGAAGGTTGCTGATAAATCAGGTGCCGTCATGTCTGATATTGTGGTCTCTGTTAAAAAAGTCTCTGATCTTTCTGCGGAAATCTCGTCTGGCTCTAGCGAGCAATCCACAGGGATCTCGCAGATTTCAAAAGCCATGAATCAGTTGGATTCGAGCTCTCAGTCAAACGCAGCCTCTTCTGAAGAGATCGCATCGACGGCAGAGGAAATTTCAGCGCAAGCAACTCAAATGCAAAGAATGATGGAAGATCTCTCATTCTTGATTTCTGGCGAGCGTGCAGTTCCGATGGCTATATCGGTCTCTGAATCAGCAAAAAGAATTCACCGCGTTGCCCCGGTACCAAGTAAAACAAAAGCGCAAAGCTCTGCAGAATTTTTACCTTTAACAGATGAGGAAGAAGGCGGCAGAGGCCATGTGGGCAAAGTCTCTGGCTTTTAAATGATATTGAGTCCCGTCAATCGCTCCACCTCTTTAACCGTGGAGCGATACTGATTCCAGTCGGCATTTGATGAAGAAATATCAGAACACTCGGCAGAATCATTTAAAGGGGCAGGCTTTCCATTCGGCAAAGTATTTGGAAATATCACAGCCATAACTGGAGTGTCGTTATTAATATCTTTTGCTGTTTGAGTGGGTTCAAGCAGGAAGATAATCTTAAAATTTTTAGAAGGAACTGGGATATCTCGGTTCGGACCTATCGCTCCAAAATTTTGATCATAGATGGGACCTGCAATGATGTAGGCCTTTTTCTTTTTAAGAGTAACTAGATCTCTGGTGTAGCGTTCAAGGTCTTCCCACAGCACGCGGTTTAAAAAGGGTGTTTGCGGGATCATATTGCTCATCGCAAAGGTGGCTTCGTTGTCTTTGGTGCTATCGGTTCTGTCTGCAGAAGGAACTTGGTGGCCACGATCAAAACAAGTACCGCGGTATTCAGTGGAGGTGACCGCATGATAGTTGCCCCCTTGTTTTTCCAAATATTCTTCAAGTTCTGCATCTTGGGAAAATCCGTTGGTCCGATCTGCATTACCCATCTTAGAGGGATCAAGTTCCCACGAGGCCCAGTTCGGCGCACGATTGACTTTATTATAAGAGATAACGAATTGTTTGCGCGAGATGATGATTTCAGGAGCATTCGTTGTCGGGAGCTGGGACGCAACGTTTAGATTTTTTTGCAAAGGAACATTGCCGATCACGCCCTCCACAACGGCAAAGCTGTTCGGAGAAAATGAGAAGTACACCGTCAGCAAAATTGTTGTCGCTAATTTATTTCTGATAGTTATCATTTAAAGCACTCCTTCAATTCTTGCCTTTGAAGTATCCAGGTCGCAGCCAACCTATTTGATGATGTGCTGATTGTGGAGCAAAAGCTGATGGAGCCGGGGCTTGCTGTAAAGCTTATGGAGTGGCGACAAAACACGGCTTCTTAAAAGAAAATCAGCGGTATTTCAGGACAAAAGCACTTTGAATAAAAAAGCATACCTTACTAAATAGTTCTCCTACAATTCTGCTAGAGGAGGTTCATCTTGAATATTCTTTTATGGATCTTACAAGGATTGTTGGCATTTCATACTTTGAATGGCGCTGCATGGAAGTTCATGACACCCGACGTGGATTTGGGATCATTGAAAGTGATTCCCCACGAACTGTGGTTGGGCCTTGCCGTGTTTGAAATCGTTTGCGTCATCTGTATGGTTTTGCCAGTGTTTAAGGCAAACCTATTTAGTAGATAAAATCTGTGAGCTCGTCTGATGGAATTTGGTCGGAGTGCCAAATATGAGTCTGAGGTTTTTTAAATCTCTTTCTGGGAGCGCTAAATTTCCTGCGAGCCAAAAGCTGTAGGTCATCATTTTCTTTACTTTATAGAGAGTCGTTTTTGTGCCCGTGGTGGAATCATCGCGTTTTTGAGCGTCTTCAACCACTGCTTGCTGAGCTATCCATAGGTCGATTCTTCCATTTTTAAGCATACGGTAATTCATACGATCTTCTGTCATTGCTTCAATGTGCACGTCGCCATCTAAGATTTTGCGCAACTCTCGTTCTCGAATGCTGCCTGCAAGCACCCCGATCTTGAATTTTTTAAGATCTTGAAGAGAGCCAATTTTTATTTTTGGGTCTATGGAATAGATGTTGCTGTCATAATCCCCAAGGTGCAATAACCAGTGATATTTGTTTTCCCGATCAGGAGTGCGAGTGAAGGGCATAAATATACCTGAATTGTTTCTGTCTAATTCAGCCAGGGCCCGTTTCTGAGGAATCCAGACAACTTCAAAGTCATTTTCCTTATGCGCTTTTTTTATGGCGGTCGCGACCATCTCACCGAATTTTCCAGAGAGGCCTTCGACCCCCTCGGCGCTTTTAAATAATAAAGGTGGGTTGTCGACGCCAAGAATAGTGATCTTGGCGAAAGCGGGAAAGACCATAATATATAGAGAGACGGCGAGTAACCACGGCATTTACCTATATTAACGCTCCACCAATCTTGAAACAAAATTTCATTTGCCATGATTTGATGATTAATTTGTTGTTGAAGAACAGCGAACGACTCCAGCAATTCAAGAATTCATGACGGGAGTCCGTTGAATTCCTGTTGTGATTCCATGGAATTCGGGAGCGTCAATTGTCCCTGACTTTGTGGAATTTTCTAAATGTTGTTTGAAATCAAAACTACGATGAGTTCGCGCGCGAAATGACAATTTGGGGAGCGTTTTAAAAATAAATTTAAAGTGGCAGAAAATATCCGACGCAAAAAAAAAGCACTGGTATAAGTCGTCCAGCCAAATTCATTTTAGAAAGGTGGCAGTTATGAAATCAGTAATGTCTTTGTCAGTGATCGCAGCAATCTCTTTCGGTCTTGCAGCTTGCGACTCTAGCAATAAATCGGACAATAACAGTGCAGCAGAGGTGCAAGTCCTTTCTGCTTCCGAAGAAGCGGTACACTGTGAAAACGTTGAGGTGGTCTCAATGTTGTCTTCTGATAAGAAGGCGAAAGAAGTAAAAATGAAGTACGAGACTTTGATTGATTCAAATCGTTCTTCATCAAAAGATGGCGAGATTGATAAGATCTCTGAAAAAGGAACGAAAACATTCAAAGTTTACGTTCAAAACAAGGATGGTCAGTACGAATTGAGTTCTTCAAGCGAAAGTCAGTTCGAGTCTGAAAATAACAAGACCTCTACAATCTTGGAAAATGGCGATGTTAAGGAGGTAGGCTCATTAAAAGTGAGTACAACTTCCGGGGGGGAACCCCAGCATGCTGAAAATTCCTATGAGGAGGTCACACGAACAACGGATGGCATTAAGAAAATTGTTTATAAATTAGTAGACGGTGTTGAGATGCCTTACCGTGACATTGAGATCTCTGAAAAAGAAGAAAATGGTATCAAGACTATTTCTTCGATTCTTAAAACTCCATACACGGAAAATTCAAATGGAGTTAAGAATACAACTGAATCGTTCGTAAGCACTTGTACAGTTTCTAAAAAATAGTCCCCAAAGCTAAGGAAACGTTCAAGCGACCCGCCGGAATCTCCCATCCGGCGGGTCTTTTTTTTAGGATTTGATTTTTCGGAAATACTCTTTGGCCATCAAGATGAACAATACCAATAGGAGTATGTTTCTTAATGCCAACAAAGAAGTGTAAGTTGGATCATAGGCAACAATCTTAAAATAACCTTGCGCGAAGCATATATATGTTAGTCCATATATGGCGGCCGATAGTATCGCAATGCGTGTTGACCATCTTTCAGCGAGGTAAATAGCAAGAAATGGGGCAATCCAAAGTAGGAATTGTGTGGAGAGAACACGTTGAAAGCATAAGAAAACCAGGATAACGATTAAAAAAAGTAGATTCTTGGAATAAATATCACGCTCTTGGCGATTGGAAACAAAGTGTTTTAACCAAATGAATCCCGCAACGGCGAATCCAAAATATTTCGAGACGGTGAGTAGCCAAACTGGAATGACGGTAGGTGCGATCTCCTGTGCTCCGTAAAGTGTCTCAATTTTAACTGACATCCAGCCCAAGAAATTAGAAAGCAGAAATGGTGTCGCCCATAAAGATTCAATTTGAATTCCGCGTTTTGCATGAGCTGACAAAGCTTCAATCATACCCGGATAAATCATTTGATTTATGGCGAACAAAGAAAAAATCGAAAAAACAGGGATAAGTGCAAATAGTACGAGTTTGCGCTTCGAGGATTTATGATCATTGATTTTAAAGGCCCAGAACCCTAGAGGTAGCATTTTGATAGAGAATCCTGCAAAAATTGCCGCGGTCCAAGGGATCAGATTCCGTTCATTCCAATAAATGAAGATGAAAATCACCGCTGCCGTCATAAAGAAGTCGACGCGATCATAAATCAAATCACCCATGCATGTCGTAAGGACCGTATAGGAGGTCAGAAAACAAGCCAGTTTTCCGAATGAAAAACCCGACTTGAATAAATGCCTTAACAAAACACCTATCGTAGCGAACTCAAGAACGGCGCAGAACAGTTGCAAGAAGAACCTGAATCCTTCCATCTCTAATCGCGGTCCTATGACGGCTGGCCACTTTACTAAAAGCCAAGTAAGCCAAGGATAGGCAAATGGGAAGTCTTGATAAATTCTAAGTCCTTTCCACTGGGCATTCATGGCCAGATCATAGTAAAGACCGACATCAGACAAATACACTGGCCATGTAATGATCCAGCATCTAGAAAGTAGCAAAAATATCGCGGACAAATAGAACAGATGTTTTTGATTCATATGCGAAAATCATACGCTGTTTAGTGTGATAAAACAAACCTCTGACATAATGCATGGGGTGTGTCTGATTTTAAGCAACAGAAGCATTCTTTGTTCGAGATTTTTCGTTTTAAAGATTGAAATCACTGCTCAAGACAAAAGTCGAGAGAACCGGAGAACATTGATTTTCAAACACTGAAAGGAATCAACATGGAACTTCTTTGGACAAAACGAATCATAGCATCCATCTTAGTGCTACAGGCGCCAGCGCTTGTGCACGCAGGCTCAACAGGTGCAGACGAGCTGCGCACGTGGGCGGCTCAATCACAGTACGAGGGCAGCGCCCGTATTAGCGATATCACTCGTAAAGGTGGCGGAGACCTTTATCGTTTGGATTTAGCGAAACCTATTCCACTTTCTGCTATCAAGGCAAAGGTGAAGTCAGGCAAGGTTAAAGTCATTAGCATTCAACTTGTGAATGAGAAAAACGAGCGAATTGCGCTGAAGGCCTTTAATAACGTCGTGTTGGCAGACTCAGACAAAGAATTGTTAGCCGATAATGCAAGCTCAAATTTATCTATTTTAGGAATTGAGATCCAAGCGGAAGCAATGGGTGGAAATGCTTCTTTGGATATTAATGCCATTTCAAAAGTTGAAGCGCCGAAGTTAGCGCTGCGTAATGGCGGCGGAAATGGCGGGAATAATGGTAATAACGGTAATAACGGGGACGACAACTCAAACTCTTGCAGCAGAAAATACGACGCCATCTTAAAAGAAAAATTGGATATCATCCAACTTTGGGCGGGACGTGCTGAAGCAAGTGCCGTTGGTTCGTGGCAGGAAAAATACGCCAGCAAAGAATTCACGAAATTTGTAAATGAATTTATCGCCTCTATTAAGTCGGAAAAAACGTCAGTTGCTTCGACAGAATATACGTTGACGCTTCTGAACTTCTTTACAGAGCGCCACAATGCAAGTCGTCCAGACAGCGCCGCTGATCAGGGCTATAAAGCTTTGGCGACTGAAACTTTCGAAGTGTTCTTGGCTTCGTTGCAAGGTGATCAAACATGCCGAGTGGTGACAAGTGATTCATTGATTAAAATCGCTTTGGACTTCCAAAAAAGACAAGACGCGAACAAACCTGACAGTCGTGCGCGTAAAGTTTATGAAGTGATGATTGGTCAAATTGGAAAACTAATTCCTTCTCACTACAGAAAAGAAATTGCTTCTAAAAACTTGAACTTCCGTCAGGCTGACACTGAAGGGTACAAATACTATAAATTGTTTGCTTCTAGCAAAGCGGACAGCTTCTTAAAAGGGACTTACCAAGAAATGAGCGTAAATGCTTATTCCGTGGCAGAACAGTCTTTGTTAAAGGAAGTTAAATCGCTGAACAATGAACAAACGTATCAATTGATTGTTGAGTTTCAAACTAAGTACAACGATCCAGCTAATTATCCTCAGGAAATCATGTTGAAATATCTGACGATCCTGTCAGACCATAGCAATTTCTTGAAATTTATGGCGACTAAATAAGACAAAAAAAAAGCCAGTGGATGACACTGGCTTTTTTTTAGAATCCAATTCCTGCGGAGATGGTGTTTTGAAAATCACTTTTTTCCCAATCATTATCTCTAAACACAACAGTCGAGCTTAAGTTAATCGAAGCCGGGCCAAAGTTCACACCGATAGAAGCACCGGCATAGGGATTATATTGAATAGGACGTTCATCTTTAGTAACAATTCCGCCTGAAGTTGTTTCGCGAACGGATTTTGTTGCTTGAGCGCCTGCACGACCCGTCATGTGGAAAAAGTCGACTCTGTAAGTGGAACTCAAACCCAGCTTTAAGCGTTCGTCATCAGTTTTCACTTTTTCGGGAGCGGTGGAGTAGTCCTCAGTATCAGAGGCTTTTGTATACTCGGCTTCCAGAGATAAAAGATCAACGCCCAGACTCATTCGAAGTCCATACATCGATCGTGTTTGCATATGTGGAGTTGGGTAATCACGGTACACGGTTTCGATACCATAAAGGGGCTCGACTTTATAACCACTACCTTTGGTGAGGGTAAAGGATGCAGCGTTAGCAGAGTTAACACCGATTACACCGGCAAGAAAAACGATCCACTGGGTCGTAGAAAACTTCATGAGGCCTCCATGCACACCATGCCAGTTTACACAGAACTCGTCCGTGATACCCAGAGTATTTTTGAAACCTCGTTCACAGTCCTGTTGAATTCTGATAATATAGAGGCATGAAAACAATAAAACTTGCGATCTTTATCTGGACCTTATTCGTAGGATTCGCTTCCCATGCAGAAACAGCCTATCTAGCTGGCGGGTGTTTTTGGGGCATGGAGGAATTACTTCGTAAGGAACCGGGTGTTACCTCTACGGAAGTTGGCTATATGGGAGGAAAAATCCCGAACGCGACTTATGGAATTGTAAAAACAGGAACGTCGAATCACGCTGAAACAGTCAAGGTTGAATTCGATCCGAAAAAGCTAAGTTATGAAAATCTTCTGCTGTTCTTTTTCAAAATCCATGACCCCACCACTTTGAATCGCCAGGGCAATGACATCGGTACTCAATACCGCAGTGAAATTTTTTATACCTCCGAACAACAAAAAGAAACTGCTTACAAAGTAATCAACCGGGTTAACAAATCTAAAGCTTGGGGTAAGCCTGTGACGACTGTTGTGAGTAAAGCAGGAGACTTTTGGAAAGCTGAAGCCGAGCATCAAGATTACTTGCAGAAAAATCCAAGCGGATACACCTGTCATTTTGTGCGCAAGGTTGAATTCTAAAGTCACGGGGCCATAGTGAACGGATAACGCTTTGCCCGGTGCAAGTTGTGTTTCCAAATCTCGGCATATGAATTGCTTTGATCCTTCTTGAAAAGGATTTTGCTATGAATAAAACAGCTCGGATTTCACATCATTTTGCGTCTTTTACGATTATCGCGACGACCTTGCTCGTGGCTTCATTGGCGGAGGCGAAGTTCTGCGGTTTTCGCCATAAGGTCGCGTGTTCGGGAATGGTGACGACAGAAAGCTCGAGTGGAAATATCACCTATGTTGTGAACCGTGTGGTTTATAATTCCTGCGGAAAAGTGGTGTCAGATAAGCTCCACAAACTAACTGGGACCCCTGAACAAGTTGAAAGTGAACTGCGCCGCGCTCGCTGCCCTCAAGACAGTTTCTAGTCCCATTCTAAGTCCAAAATTCCCCGAGCGTTGGGGAATTTTGATACCTTATCTTCGTTCACATTCGTTAAAGCATTTTTATTCCGGTGTTCATGCACTTGACGAGGAAAGCCTTTTTGCGTTTCTAACCGAAACTCCTGTCATCCATCCGTGCTTTAATTTGAGCTCACCTGGCCCGCCCCGTGCAATTTCTTTCCGCGAACAAAATAATCTGGAGTATAAAATGAAATTGATTGGTCAGTTTTTGGTGGTCGCAGTGTTGGCATATTCTGGGATGGCTCAGGCGCAGTTGGACGGAGTTATTGAAGTCCCAGTAAGCCCAGGTAAAGCTGAGTTGAAGGAGTCCTCAAGAATCAGCGGAGGCAGATTCTTAACCCTAGGCACCGCTCCTCAGCAAAGTCTGAATATAAAATGCCATAAAGGAATTGGAAGAATTTCTTTGATGGTTTTCTTACGCGGTAACATTTTAGCACAACAATTAAGTGGCCCCGTAGATAGTATGGAAAGCTGCGAACATCAGTTGTCTAAAATTGCAGCCGAAGTTCAGGCGGGCGCTGAAGTTCTTCGCATCGAGGTCCGTTCCGATCACACTTTGGGTTTTTCGACTCATTAGAAAGAAGCGGTTAAAAAGCCAGGGCGGTGCACCTGGCTTTTTAATTTTATAGATCGGGAAGGCGAGGGAATACTTTTAACACTTTTCCGCTAAACCCATCATCACAATCATGAACCTCGTAATGAGTTTGCAGACTGTTGTTGTTAGTGATTGAGATTTTATACTCGCGGTGAATACAAAGACCGTGATCCGGAGTTTTTACATAACCCTCATAGTTTAAACTGAATAAGATACCACCGTCATAAATGACAGCACTTTGGCAGCGCCGGCCCGTGCATAATGGTGTCCCATCTAAGTGGTACACCATTTTTTCTGGTGAAATGACTATTTCACCCTTTTTGCTGGTGTAGCCAGACCAACGAATCAGTCTGTCGCAACCATCACTTTCAAACTTTACTACAGCTCCTTCAGCCATTTGAAATACACCAGTTAGCCGCGCACAAGTTTCTGCGTGAGTCGTTGTGGTGATAAATAATAAAATGACGAAGAAAATGATTGTTCGCATCAGATAATCCTTTGTTTAAGCCTGACACAGGTAAAACACCGTGGCTACACTAAAGATCACAAGTAAGAGGGCTGAATGAAAAAGATTTTGGTGGTCGTATTTTTGACATTAGTTGCAGGTATATCTCAGGCATGTGTCGGATTTACCGGAGCATACTCTACGTTCAAACCCGCTGCAGGCAAATACCACGTGTTGGTGTTGAACCAAAATGATTGTAAGGCTATCGCCGCTGGCTCCTTCCAATTGGATCAAGTCACCAGCGTTGTTTCTGATGAGATCGAACCAAAGGTTTTTTATACTGATAAAGATCATACGAAGTTGTGCGAGCTCAAATCTTGTCGCCTATTCACGACCAATTCCAAAGGTCTGGAGTTTGCGGAAAACGCGTCAGTTTATTTGAATGGAACAATCTGTAAATATGACCGCGTGTACTGGGAGCGCCAAGACATCTGGAATCTTAAAATCACGTATCGTATTGTGGATTCCTCAGCAGCATGTCGTCAGTTCGGCCGCGCGGCAACCGTGATCATGAAAGATATCAAACATGTCTCGGCTTGGGAGGGGACGAAATGATGGTTTATGCCCCTGGTTTATAAGTCTTGCGTAACAAAGCTGTTTTGAGCTTCTTGTTGTATTGTTTTGTCGACGGGGTGTCGCTGATGTGATTAAACCAAACGCCGTCGGCGGCCCTTCGCACAATTTCCAGTTCAAGTGCTGAATCCGTTGATTTGTGCTGCTTTAAACGTTTTTCCATCCAGCTGCGCCACATTTTCTTAAGCCGTGGTTCCACCAAAATAGACACACAAAGGGCTGGCCAAGCTGATGTCTCTTCCAAGCATTCTTCATCAAAGCACAGTTCTACATAGGCTCTTGTAAAGCGTCCAAAAGGAGATGGGTCTTTTTCAATAAGGGCGTCAATCTCCTGGTCCATTTCCGTCATCAGCGTGTCAAACACGCCTTTTATTAAGGCCTGCTTTGAAGGGTAATGGTGCAGCAGTCCACCTTTCGTGATGCCCGCAAGTTTCGCGACAGCCTGAACAGTGATCGCGGCAAGGCCCTTTTTTTGAGCCAGAGCCAGGGTGGCTTTTAGAATTTCTTCTTTGACCAATGCGGGTTGTTTTTTACGTTGGTAAGCAGACTTCATAAAATCCTTAATTAATACGTTTCTGTTCTAAACATACCATCTGGTCGGTTTCTTTTCAATTTTTTCCAGACAAAACTCAAAAAGTGCATATAATAGGGACTATGGGAGTTATCACCATGCTTAAACTGGTTTTAATGGTAGTTGGTTTAGTGGGAATGGGAGTATTTATGATTTCGGGATGTTCGTCATTTGGAACCTTGCCCTCAAAGGAAAATAACGAGTCTTTTAAGACGTCGGCACACTTCGATGCAAAAGCAGAAACATTTGTAAACCGTCGGCCTGATATTCTAAAGGAAATGCGTGAGCGTTCCATGAATTTTGCGACTTTTAAAGAATTTATTTTCGGAAATGGCGAGGAGAGAACTCCCAAAAAGAAACTGCCCGAAACAAAGCCTGATTTTGTGGAGTTTGTTAAACCCAGCCCAGAGATGAAGGTTGCGTGGTTTGGGCATTCGACAGTCCTTTTGAATTTTGATGGTAAAATGATCTTAATTGATCCGGTATTATCTAAATCAACAGGTCCCTTAGGATTTTTGATGAAGCGTTTTCAAGACCCCGTTGTCGAACTCAATGAGCTTCCTCCCATTGATGTGGTGGTGATCAGTCATGATCACTATGACCATCTAGATACGGATTCAATAAAGTTTTTTAAAAATAAATCGACAAAATTTTTGGTCCCCCTCGGAGTGGGAGCTCACCTTAAGGGGTGGGGAATTTCTTCTGACAGAATTCAGGAACTTGATTGGTGGCAGACTGCAAAACTAGAGGACATCACTTTCATTGCAACTCCTGCCCAACATTTTTCGGGTCGGGGATTTTGGAATCAGAATAAATCTTTGTGGGCTTCTTGGGTGATTAAAAGTCACAGACACAATGTGTTCTTTAGTGGCGACTCTGGTTATGATATCCACTTCAAGGAAATTGGAGAGAAGTTGGGACCCTTTGATATCGCTTTTGTAGAAAGTGGGCAATACAATGAAAAATGGCGGGAAGTTCACATGCTTCCTGAAGAGTCCGTCGCTGCATTTAAAGATTTGAATGCGAAACGATACTTTCCAATTCACTGGGGAATGTTCACCTTAGCTTTGCACTCTTGGCGCGAACCGTTGGAAAAGCTGACTCTTGCGGCGGAACAAAATGGAATGACTTTGGTAACGCCAAAAATAGGCGAAGTGGTGACAATCAATGATCACTATCTGAGTACACGTTGGTGGGACGAGTCGACGACCGTACAGAAGTGATTACTTAAGGGGCAGTTCTTTCGTAGTTTGCGCAAGTTCTTCATACAGTTTCGGAATCCAGGGTTTGATCACTTTGGGTTCCGGTGCGGAAACGACTTTTCTGAAATCGACAGGGGAAAGAATCACTTTCCAATTGCGATAGTTGCTTTGAGCTGCCAGATAAAAAATTTCTTCAACCGCATCGTCGCCGATCGCGATGCATCCGGCGGACAAAACACTTCCATGAATCATGATATCACTACCCAGATTCTTGCGGCCCTCTTCCTTTGCCATCTTTTTATCGAAATCAGACGGATAATTTAAACGCAAAGCCAAGTGAAACTGACTGTTCGGGTTTAAGCTTGCTATGCGATACAGACCCTCAGGCACCTGGTCATCGCCAGCAGTCAACTTGGGGCCGGACTTTCCACTGGCGCCAAATACGGGATAAGTTTTAATGAATTGCGGTTTTCCTTCAGAGTCGCTGGCGAAAAGAGACAGAGTCTTCTGCGATTTTACGAAAAGCAAAGTCACGTCATCCGGTGGATAAACCAAATTTTTCTTAACGAAAAGGGGTTTGAGTTTTTCTGTGACTTTGGGTTCAATATCTTGCACTCGCTTTTGCACAGTGGATTTACCGAATATAGAAATCTTTAACTTGTTAAAAAGGGGAAGTTCCAAAGTGATCAACGAAATCGCAATAACGATGAATGAATAGAAAAGTCCTTTGAAGATATTTGCGATCAAAACTTTTCCTGGGAACTTCATTCTGTGGAACCCCTTTGGCTGTTTCCAGTATGAACGCATTCGTTGTGAATTAACACGCCATTCATTGATTAGAGCGTTCATCTTACTCCACTAAAGTCCATAGGGCCCGCTATAATGGTTATTAAATCAATTTTAGTATAAAAGACGTTTTCAATACAAAAGGCAGGTTCATTTCACACTCGTAATATCGCTTCGGGACGGATCTGGGCTTCCGAGGTATCATTCGTATTTTTGGATTCATTAAGTTCGCGTTTCTTATCTTGTGGGCACAAGGTGTGACCGATAGGAAACACATGGGAACGCATGTACGTAACGGGAAAGCATCCATACTGCAGCTTTTACGATCTAAACTGATGTTGGTCGTAGCGTTCGCTTTAGGGAACGTCTCCTGCTCGATGGACGCAACGATTGCTGATATTCTCACAGTGAATACGGGAAGCCTTTCCGGTCGCATCGCCAATTATGCAACTAATTCCAATCAAGCCTCAGCACAAGATGCTATGGCTTGTGTCACTCCGGTTGTGAACCTCTATAAACTTGATTCCTCAGGCCAACGTATCAGTCCTCCGGCAGCTTCAGTGGGAGCGGACGATACAGGAGCTTACTCGATTGACTTAAAAAACGCTGGTTTTGAAACGGAAGCTTTGAAAGCCAGTCCTATGTTGATTGAAGTGAAGGGGTGTGCTGCTGGAGTCTATTTTAGACCGGTCACAGGTTATGCCGAACAAAACGTGACGATGTCTTCGTCTCTTTTAGGCTATATCGTTAACACCGACTTTAAAGACAAACTGTCAATGGCGCTGCAAGATAATGGTGCTGAAGTTGATAACCTGATGTTGATCTTGGGTAGCCCCGATTCCATGGAGAAAGCGTACAACGTTTTGCTAGCAAATACTGAAGCTAGCGATAAGTTCACGCAAATTTTCGGTGTAGCTCCCTCGGCGTTACTGGATGCTTCGCCCGAAGTTCTGTCTTACAGTTTACCGGCATCGGCACAAGAGAAAGTGGCGTTGCAGTTGGAAGCAGACGCTGCCCACTGGTTATCGTCTTATCCGATGATTTATGAGTGGAAGTTAAATGCTACGACATTAGGAACAGCTAAGTCCGTAAGCCATGTTCCTGGCGGGAACTCGCAAGGAAACCATGCGATCACTTTGACGATCGGTCGGGATAATGGTTCCGGGCATGTGGATCTGACAAAACCGAATAAGTCTTTCTCCGGTCCGATACAAATTTCTAATAATGTTTTGCCACAGCCACCGAATTTTTCGGTGACATCTCCTTCGATTGCAGCCGGCCAGCCGGTAAGTACACGTGCTTTAGTCATCGGGATTACCACGGGTGCAGCTTTAGCTAACTGTGATTCTTTCAGCAGCCTTTTGATGACAGAGACTTCCTCCATCCCAAGTGCTTCTGAAAACTTTCCGATTGTTTGCTCACAGGTGGGCAGTCAGAGTTTGAATTATACCTTGGCTTCATCGGGAGAGGGCAGCAAGACTCTTTACTTGTGGGCTAAAGATGCTTCGGGTTTGATTTCTACGACGCCAGTTACTTTGACATTGGGTCTGGATACCGCGGCTCCGACAGTCACAATCTCAACGCAGCCATTGGCACAAAGTAAATCAAGCTCTCAAGTTATCGCGTTCACGGGCAATGACGGCTCTGGTACAATAGACCATTTTGAATGTAAGCTTGATTCCAGCGCGTGGGGTGCTTGTTCAAGTCCTGCGTCCTTTGCGGGTTTGACCGAGGGTGATCATACCGTGAGTGTTCGTGCTATTGATACGGCCGGTAACACATCAAACATTGATTCTAAAACTTGGCATATCGATTTAACGGCCCCAACTTTGACACTAACAGGTCCCGCTGCTGTAACGAATTCGTTATCAGCGACTTTAACAATGGCCGGAGTTGACACCGGTGGCTCTGGTCTGGCGACTTATCAGTGCAGCCTTGATGGAGCTGCTTATGCGACTTGTACGGCAGTGATGAATTACGTTTTGGCTGCGGGCAGTCACACGTTTAAATCCCGCGTTTACGATGGTGCTGGAAATGTATCTTCTGTTCAAACTCATTCATGGACGATTGATACGACTCCGCCAACAGTCACGATCACCTCAAAACCCGCTGCAATGACAAATTCAATGACAGGGACGTTCGCGTTTGTTGGTACGGATACAGGTGGCGCGAGCATTTCTGGCTACGAATGTGAACTTGATGGTGGTGGCTATTCTGCTTGTACGACAGGCAAATCGTATTCGTCGTTGGCGGATGGCAGTCATACGTTTAAAGTGCGTGCCACGGACTCTGCAGGTAATATTGGTACTGCGACAACTTACACGTGGACGATTAATACCGTGTCGCCGATGGCGTCGATCACAGCCTCACCGGATAATATTACAAATCAAACGACGGCGAACTTTTCATTTTATGCCACACCTCCATCCGGCGGCTCTATTTCGAGCTATCAATGTAACTTGGATTCAGCGGGATGGGCGACATGTTCATCACCGAAGTCCTATACGGGCTTGACGCAAGGGTCGCATACTTTTGAGGTGCGCTCGATCGATAACTTATCGAACGTCAGTGATGCGACTTCTTACACTTGGTTGATAGATACAACAAACCCGACTTTGACCATCACCGATAAACCAGACGCTGATACAAACACAGCGACAGCGCAGTTTAAGTTTACGGGCGGTGACACCGGTGGCGCGACGATTGAGAAATACTATTGTGAGTTAGACAGCGCGGGTTATACGGAATGTGCAAGCCCTAAGAATTATACGAGTCTTGCTGAAGGATCTCATACATTCAACGTGAAGGTCATGGATACGGCAGGGAATACCTCTGCTGTGCAGACATACTCCTGGGACGTGGATTTGACGGCTCCAACTTTGACTCTTTTAACCAAACCCAATAGCTTAACGAATCAGACGACGGCAGCCTTTACATTTAGTGGCGCGGACTCTTCTGGTTCTGTTGCTGGTTACGAATGTAAAATTGACGGTGGAGCCGTTACGTCTTGTACCTCTGGAGTCTCATACAGCTCTTTGGCTGCGGGAGCTCATAGCTTTGAGGTTTCGGCTCTTGATGCTGCTGTAAACTATTCCGCTGCAGTTTCTTATTCATGGACCATTGATACCGCTCCACCAACAGTGACGATCACTGCTAAACCTTCTGCGAATGCAAACTCGGCGACGGCGGTGTTTGGTTTCACAGGTCTGGATACGGGTGGGGGAAGTGTCTCCGGATTTAAGTGTAAGCTGGATGGTGGATCTTATTCGACGTGTGTGTCGGGGGGATCTTACAGCTCCTTATCCGAAGGCAGTCACACCGTTTCTATTTATGCATCGGACACGGCAGGCAATGACGGGACGCCAGTGACATATACTTGGGTTGTGGATACCGTGGCTCCAACGGTGACTATCACAACGCCTTCAGCTAATAACTATGTAATCCCATCCGCAAATTTATCGGCTGTGACTATCGGTGGCGCATGTTCTGAAAATGGTGTGGCAGTGAACCTTTCTGGTGTTACAGCGGCGCCAACTTTGTGTTCAGGAAATGCGTGGGTCATTACCGCGAATATGTCATCTTTGGCTGATGGTCCTTACACCTTAACAGCAAGTCAAACGGACAGTGCTGGGAACACAGGTTCATCCTCTGGTCGCTCTGTGATCAAAGATGCAACGGCACCTTCGATTACAGTGACGACTCCGGGCGTGGTTAAAGGTGGCGGCACAATCACCGCAAGTTGGGTTGTAACTGAAGCCAATGTAGCAAGCAGTTCTTCTTTTGCTATTGAATTTTATGATGGAGCAACTTGGACAAGCGCGGGCTCAAAAACAGCTACGGCTGGTGCCAATACGAACGTAACTTACTCGCTTACAGGAATATCAGTTCCTGGGACCAATACGAATGCAGCGAAAGTTCGTGTGACTTTAACGGATGCCGCAGGAAATGTTAAGACGGTGACCTCGGGTAGTTTTGCAATTGATAGCAGTGCTCCGACACTTTCAAGCTTCACCGTGAATGGTGGATCGGCAAATACCACGAATAATAACGTCTTGATTGGTTTTAATGGATCGGATTCCCTTAGCAATATTTCAAAAATCTGCATGTCAACTTCAGGCACAGCTCCAACCAGTTCAAGCAGCTGCTGGATTCCAGTCGCTTCTTACGGTCTTACCGCGGCGAAAAATCTTTCGACATCTTCTATTTATTATAACGTCGGCTTCGTTTCTGGGGCTTACACAATTTATATTTGGTTGATGGATGCTGTGGGTAACATTTCAACGAATTCATCAACTGCCAGCGTGGATAAGGGCAGTGTTTACTATAACTCACCAAATCCTCCATCGGTGGGTTCGATCCAATTGACTTCTACCAATACTCCGACAAGTCCTCCAAGTGGTTCAGATCTTGTGGTGACGTCGGGAAGCGCGATTTATTTGAAATGGAATGTTTCAAGCTCTACGGGCTTGGCTGCTAATCCTATCTCTATCACTTACACAACGGATGATGCGACAACGGCTGGAACGTTGGCCACGGGTCTTGCCAACGGTGCCAATGGTGGCTGTACAGTTACTTCTGGATTCACTGGATGTGCGGTACTGTCGGCTCCAGTGGGCACTTACTTCCGCTTGAAAATGAAAACTGTGGATTCTTTGGGATTCTTCTCGACGATCTCAAGTAATCCGTTGAACTCAGGGCAAATTAATTTCCTTGCGGGGAATACAGATTTGGGACTGAATTCAAGTGCTAAGTCTGCTATCATCCAACCAAGCGGTGGTGCGAACGCATTGCAAGTTCTTGATGATGGTCGAATTTTTGTTTTAGATACACGCGGGCTTGCATGGGTGAATCCGACAAATGGTGTTTACGAAATTCTGGCGACTTATGCGGGTTCTATGTCAGGCGACGGTGGCGAGTTGACCAACGCCAAATTTAAAGCTGTATCAGGAATCTATAAGGACGCAAACAATGATATTTTAGTGGCAGACAGCCAAACTATTCGCCGAATCAATACCAGAGTGAGTCCGATGACTATCAGTCGTGTCGTCGGCGGCGGTAACGATACCGGTTCCTATGTTGCGACGGCGACGAATTATAAGGCTTCAATAAATATTCGCCACTTATCGGTGTCTTCAAACGGTGATATTTTCTTTGTCGGGGAAAATGGCCACAAAGTTCGTAAATACAATGCAGCAACAGGCGCGGTGAGCTTAATCACTTTAAGTGGTACAGGAAACAGCTCTTCGCCCACTCAGGATAATACTTTGTGCGGGTTCATCGATTATTTCGTGACGTTCGATGCATCAGGCAACGTGGATAAAATGATTTGGGAAGTAAGTTCTCAAGGTTCAAGCTCATCATGTACTTTGAATGCATCGACGACGGAAACTCGGGCCTATGCTCAAGTCGATCCGTCCACAGGCATCGCGATGTCGCCAATTCCAGATCATATCGTAACGACAGACGGTTATCGTGAATATGTCAGTTTCTATAATGACAGAGTCGGAAATGTATATTCTGCCTACGATCAAGGAACTCCGGCTCAAGGTATCTGGAAGTTTGATTCGGCTTCCATGACTTGGGCAAGAGTTTGGGGTAGTGACCAGTACGGAACTTGTTCTGATGGTACATTCCATACCAGCTGCGCGATTAACACGATGGCTTTAACATTTAACAGCCAAGGTCAGCCGTTTTATATTGATGTGAAATCGAAGGCCGTCAGAACTATTGATAACGATGGTTACGTCAGAACCATTGCGGGAGACAAGCTGGGTTCGGATGACGGCAAAATGCCTCTGGTGACCCGCTTTGCTAATTTGACGGATGTTAAATCTTGGAACTCACTGGGTACGAGCTACATAACTGTCTATGACTTTGGTGATGTGCGTGTTCGTGAATTTGTTCCTGGCAGCTCAGTGACAACGCTTGCGGGTCTCCAATACTCTAAAGCACCGTCAGCAGGCAACGTGGCCGCGACAAGCCCTATTCATAACTCTTTCGATATCTCCCCAACCCGTATTCTTGTGAATTCGAATGGGGACGTCTATATGCCAAGAGCCCAGGGCTCTACAGGGCGAATCGTACGTTCATCAGGTTTATGGGAAAGCTGGAGTTCTGTGGGTAGCTATGGTCCACAGCCCGTTGGAATTTACGGTAATACGATGATATTAGGGGCGTACTCATATAACGGCTCGATCAACCGTATGACTGATTCGCGCTATTTCTGGGTCGATTTAACTTCGAAAGTATTTACGAAAAAACTTTACGACACAAATGGTGGTTCGACTCAAATCCCAGCTACGATTTGTGCTGATGGTTCAGCCTTGAATGGTGGCTGTTCATTGGCAGCGGGTGTGAACGATGTTGGTATGCAGGCACAATACGATCCAGGGACGAATTCTTGGTTACTAGCGGAACCTAACGCCACTCGTATTGCAAAGTTTGCTTATGATGGAACCGGCACAATGGGGACTTTGTTTACAGCTCCGAGGGCTTTCTCGAGATTTGCCGTGAAGCGATCGACGGATCTTTCCAGCAATTACGTTTATACGTGCGCATCAGGAATACTTTATAAATATGATCTGAATAATAGCGGTGCAGAGTCCGTGATTGCATTACCGAATACGACTTTTACATGCGAGAGTGCTCTTCATTATGATAGCTATCGCAACACACTCTTGTTCATTTATAAGCAAAATGGATTGAAGGGTGTCGCGGAAGTCGTAAATCCATAGAGTTTGTAGCCTCCCTAAATAACTAACGTTCACTTTCATAGAGCGATGATCAACACGGTTTCATTAACCGTGTTGAAAGCTCTTCTCATTGCCATAGGACAAGAACTTTTCTAAATCCACCCTCGATGAAGAAAGCTTTCGTTTGGTGCCATCGCTGGTTTGGAATTGTAGTTGGTTTGTATTTCGCTTTGCTGGGAATCACCGGCAGCGTTCTTGTCTATGGCGATGCGGTGGACGAGATGATCAATCCAAATCTATATATTTCTGCGCACTCTTCTGCGCACCCTCAGTCCCTGGGAGCATTGATCAAGTCAGCGCAAGAGGCCCTTCAAACAGACAAGTTGCCTAGGTCTGTTGTGATCCCGGAATCTGCTTATGGCAATGCTGTGTTGACCTTTGATATACCTAGCGGGAAAGAGCGCCGTCGGGTGAAAGCCTTCGTAGATTTAACAACGAACGAATTTAAAGGCAGCTATAATTTTGCGACATCATTCGTGGGATTTATATTTCGCTTTCATCACGATCTATTCATGGGCGGAACCGGAAAAACGATTGCCGCTGTTGGCGCGATATTCATGATGCTGATCTTGATATCGGGGATTTATTTGTGGTGGCCCAAGAATGGACAATTTAAAAGAGCCTTTACGATGCGTCCTCTGAAAAGTTTTTTTATTAAGAACTATGAACTTCATAGGCTCACGGGAATATACACTGCCGGGCTTTTGTTGATGTCGACATTTACAGGACTGGTGATTGCGCGTCCGGATTGGTTCGGCGCAGGTAAGCCCCGTCAGGCGATCGAGCAAAAGGAAGCAAAACCGTTGTTCGATTTTAATAAAATCGATGAATCCCTGAGATCAGCCGATTTACTTCAGCGCCCCATGACAGCGATGATTGATGTGCGCAAGGGAACGGTGAAAGTGGCAGATCGCCAAATGAACATTGATGACTATGTTTTGTCGCCTCCCACGGAACAAAAAGTTTCCTTTAGAAACTATAATTTTAACCTTCACTCAGGAAAATTCTGGGGCGAGATCGGTCAGCTCGTTATGTTCCTGGCGGGCCTATTGCCTTTGGCATTCTATTTTTCAGGAATTTATATTTGGCTCAAGAAAAGCAAACCCGCGATGAAAAGGGTAAGGTAAGGATCAATCATGAAATCATCTCTTGCAACTGAACAAGTCCAAAATATTTTAGCAAAATTGTATAAGGACTCAGCCGAAAACGATGCCACAAATCGTCAAGAGGCCATGGCTTTGCCTGAAACGGCAACTCAGGAAGAATTCTATCGCGCCATGCGTGGCGTTTACATGGCGATTGGTATGGAATTCGGTAATCTCTTGTATTCCATTGCACGCACGAACAATTCTAAAACGATCGTTGAGTTTGGAACGTCCTTCGGTGTTTCTACAATCTATTTAGCAGCTGCTGTCAAAGACAATGGTGGTGGAAAAGTGATCACTACAGAATTTCACCCTGAGAAGGTAGCAAGAGCGAAAACCAATCTGACGGAAGCTGGCTTGGTTGGATTTGTGGAGTTCCGTGTGGGGGATGCTCTGCAAACTCTTAAAGAGAATTCACCGAATAACATCGATATGCTTTTTTTAGATGGGCCTAAAGGCATGTATATGGACGTTTTGAAATTGATGGAATCTAAAGTACGGTCCGGCGGTATCATAGCTAGCGACAATACCAATCATGAGGGCCTAGAGAGCTTTCTGAGTTATCTGCGTTCGGCGAGTAACGGATATGTATCTGCGCCGATTCACACCCGCAGAGGCGAAAGATATCCAGCTCACGAAATCTCTATCCGTTTGTAATATTCTGGACTGAATCAGTACTTTTAAACTCCTTTTGTGAGCGTAGACTAAGGTTGCAACCACAAAAGGAGGTCTTATGAATAATCAAACTCAGCAAGACACTCTTGCCGTCGGTAAAAAATTGGTCGATTTTTGCAAGCAGAATAAAGTCGTTGAAGCGGTCAAAACTCTGTATGCAGAAAATATTGAAAGTCAGGAAGCTGCTGAAACACCCGATATGCCAGCCTACGCAAGCGGCATCGACAACGCGCTGAAAAAAAATAAACAGTGGGAAGAAACCATGGAAGTGCATTCGGCCCAAGTGGATGGACCTTATCCATTAGGGGATCGTTTCGCAATTCATTTTAAATATGATGCCACCGATAAAAGAACTTCGAAAAATTGGCAGATGCAAGAAGTTGGAGTCTATACGGTGAAAGACGGTAAGATCGTGAAAGAAGAATTTTTCTATACGATGTAAATGGAATTCACGAACTAAAAAAGAGCAGCCTAGCTGCTCTTTTTTTATCTTCCGACGGTGCCGCCGAGTTGAGTTGGTGTATGTGATTCTTCGCGAACAGTACAGTTTGAATAGAACAAGCAAACGAAAAGATACAAAGCAGAGAGAGCTAGAAAACCTTTTACTCTTACTTTTGCCATTCCATCTCCCCCGTGCGGCTCTGTTCTTGTTATATTCTCTTCTTTTTTTGTAATTTTCTCGATAGCTAAACCGGTAAAAATGCTCCGTATTCTCATCTTGAGACGAACCCTTGTTCGGCAAGCATCCTATCGGATTTTCACACGAGAAATTTCGCGTAGTTAGAAAGCGGATTTTCTGAAATAGTACAAGCACCCATAACTTTAGCGTCTCTATACTTTATCAATTGCGCTTCGACATGAGAATTCAAGGCCGAGATATTCCAGAACAAGGTCCAGAGAAATTATTTAAATCCGACGAACTTGTTTACGAAATCTTGATATGTGTGTCTTTGGTGCGACACACGAAATAAAAAAAAGCCAGGCGCAGAGCCGGGCTTGAGTGTTTTAGAGCAGATACTTTAATTGGAAAATTAACGGCAAATCATCTTACTAACAGAGTTGCTGTACTCGTACCCGGAATCATTTTCGTCATATTCCAGAGTGGAATTGGCTTTACCTAAATCACCCAAAGTTAACTTTGCCCATTTCTCACCACGTGAACCTAAAGAACCCGTGATGGATTTTTCGTTTGAGTCTTCGGCCAAATTGTAAGAGCCAACATCTGAAGTCCACACATCTGCGTAATCTTCCGAACTTTTTGCTTTTGTCTTTTCGGTTTTATAATCAAAAGACACTCCATTGTTCAAAGAGACTTGAACGCTGACTTTGCTGCCGTTTTTATCGATACCTGTGCAGGATAAAGTTCTTGCCTGCGATGTAACGGTCGTCATGATGATTGCAGCAGTTAGCAGAGATATCGTTTTCATAATCACCTCAAAAGTAGAGGCTTTTTTTATACTGCAGATTTTCCTAAAGGAGGTAAAGAAGTCAGTTCAATGAAAAACTGGAAAAGGTGTCACAAAAATTGACACCTCCTACGGTGCGAGGGGCGAGCCAACATGAAGTGGCAGTGCCTTTAATTATTCGACGCCGGCGGCGAGTGTGACGACAAGGGTGCTGACGGCTCCGTCGTATTAAATACAGGTTTATCAGACATTCCTAAGCGCCCGACAAATGGCAGCTTTAGCGCCGGTCGGGCGAAATCAATTCCGAAACTCATACCCAATAAATTAAGCTCGATGCCTTCTGCCAGCCCAATACTTGCCCCTAATAATCCAAACAGCGAAAATTGAACGCCAGTACCTGATTCAGTGATGCCCACTGGTTGGCCTTTGCCAATCCAATCTTTACCGATCGCATGAGGTGGTAAGTCCGTATAGATTCCAGGTGTGTTTCTCATCACATAAGATACGAAAGTATTGCTGTTCGGGCCTGGATAAATTCTGTAGGAGTGGGGATAAGGATAACTTTCGATGGCCTTAATCAAATCAGGTATCATTTTTTCCGCCGCTTCACCGCGAACATCCATGTGTAAAGAAGGCTCGTTGCCAAACCAGCGTTGATCAGGTTGGCGGTGAGTTTGGCGAATAACCGGAAAGCCCCGATCCGCATAATAGCCAATCACTTCATAGACATTCCATTCGGCGCCGTGTTTTTCCTTATAGGCGATCCACGAGTGAACAGCCAAGTTGCCCTTAAAACCATAGGTTCGCGCAGAATAAATTTGCACAATCGCCCGCGGGTCCTCTTGAGGCGTGGGAGCAATACCAATGGAGCTGCGATCTGCAGTTCTCCAATCGTTCGCTTCCACCAGCAATGATTTAAAAAATAGGACGCCCATGATTAATGCGGATTTCATTTTCATGCAGATAAGAATAAACGAAATTTAGCGAAAGCAACAGGTGCAGAGCACTGCAAGACAGACCAAGGTAGGCCACAAAACCCGCGCCTACCTTGAAAACTTAAGTGATATTATTATTCAGGGCGTGGAGTTTGATTGGAATCGCAACCGCCAACCTGTCCGTTCCAAATTCCTTCGTACTGATAAATATGATCAGACATTCCATCAGAGCCATTTTTATTTAGCTGAATGCGAAGTTTTACTTCGCCGTTGATGGATTTAGCCGTCAGGAAGTTTCCGCTGGTCGTGTGGGTTGATGGCCACGTCACATATTCTTCACTAGGACGGGTCAGTCCCAATTCGTGGGTTTGGGTATCGTATGTCACTTGCTGAAAGGGCTCCGTAAAACTGCACGTATACATTGTGGCGAATGCGGAAGGTGTGATGAGGATGGTTAGTAATCCTGCGAGGGCATGCTTCATAGGTACTCCTTTATATATTGATGTGAGGCTGAGGTTAGGATGATCTATTTCTTTGGTGTACTAACAACGGCGTAATGGAGGGCTTAAATGCCGATAATCATAGGGACATCAGGCGTCCCCAGCAGGTGGCAATAAGTGGGTGCCTAAATTGTCGTTCTTTTTGGAAAGGATTTCCCGGTTTAGAGGGCGCCCAAACGATCAGCTGCAAATTAGACGACGAGGACCCCTCGGCACAGAAAATGGATAGATGTGCCTATCAACCTTAATAAGGAACCATTTATGTCTAAACGTTATACAAAACTATTCGCAGCCTCTGTTTTGATGATGATTATGGGTGCAACAAGTGCTCACGCATCTTCCATGGAAAAAGATAATGCTATCGACGCGCAATCGGACGTGGAAAGCGCTTTCGCAAACTTGGATGAAGCACAAGGTGGTTTAGAGCAAACGCAGTCTGAGTTAAGCGCTGCAAAATCAGATTTTGATGGTCGTACACGTGACCACAAAGAAACAACTCAACGCACACGTCGTGAAATTAAGCGTTTGCAAGCGGAGGCTGAAAGAAACTCTAAGCAAACGACGCGTTTAATTGGCGAGACGATCACTATGCGCAAACAGATTGAAAAAATGGACTCCCAAGAAAACGATGCTCGCAATAAGTTGGCTCGTGTAAATGATAAATTGAGCAAAGCCCGTGCGGACCGTGACGAAGCAAATGATAAAAAGTTGCAAATGACGGCGGCGATGAAAGCTACTCAAGGTGAAATGGCTCGTACGAATGCAGCTCTTAAAACAGAGCAAGCAAAACTGGCTCGCGCGAAAAATGAAGAGCGTCAAGCAGCTGCCATGCTTAAAAAGACAGATGCGGATTTCCTAAAAGCTCGCATGAACTATGAGCGTGAATCTAAAAAGTTAGAGCAACAAACCGCAGCCGCTTTGTCAAAAGCTGAGCAACACAATAGAAAAGCACAAATGAACATCGAGAAGAGAAAACAGCTTCAAGATAAATTGAATCAAAAACGCCAAAAGTTGAGCGATGCTAAATCGAAACAACAAAAAGCTTTGGCTCGTTTGGGTAACTTGAACTAGTTAAAGGCGAGCGCCCTTGCGAGGGTGCTCTGCATCGGGATGTTTCTTACGGAATTCGTCCTCGATTTTAAGGTACGTCCCGTTTGAAATGATAGTTTGAAGTCCCTTTTCAAAGATGGCTGCGTATTTCGCGCCATCTTTGTGCGTTTTGGAGAAGTTCACGTACAGATTATCGCGTGAAATACGGCCAACCAATTTGACCTTCTTTTTAAGCTCAGGATGCTTATTAAAAATACTCTCTGCCGTCAGTCCCCACAAAATCGCGTAACGAACACGGCCGGCAGCTACTTTTTGAAGCTGTGACGTTTCTGTGGGACCATTTTCCGTTAGAATTTTTTTATTATTTAGAAAAACGGACGGGTAGGTATAGCCCAAAGTTGTTCCGACTGTTTTGCCTTCAAGGTCTTCAAGCTTTAAACCGGTCTTTTCATCAATGCGACCATAGATCAACATATCGGCCTGAAACAAAGCCGTAGGGTGGAAGATATACTTATCTTTTGTGTCTTTATTGATCAGAGTGTCAAAGCAGCCGAGGGATGTGCCTTTGTCCACCTCGTTCATACAACGAGTAAATGGCATCGGGCGAATAATAACATCTATACCTTGTGACTTAAAAGCCGCACGTACGATGTCGGGAGCGAGGCCCACAACTTCTTTATAGTCTTTAGATGCTGAAGAATACGGCGCCCAGTCGTCTTCTCCATTAAGCGTGATGGTTTCCGCCTTGGAAACAAGTGAGGTAAGCAATGCCAGAACTAGTACAATTGAACGCGAAAAGATCATCACATTAAGTTAGCGCAGATTTTTGGGTAATTATACAAGAATTTATTAGTCATTTGTTATACGAGACATCATCGGTTTTATAACAGATGTACAACCGATATTGATCGTACTAAGATGCGTCCATGGACACAGATAATTCCAATAAGCGCCCGGTTTATATTCCTTATTCAGGAACGTTTCTTTTAGATATCTCTTTGTTGAATAAGGGGAGTGCTTTCACCGATGAAGAGCGATCGAATCTGAATCTTCATGGACTTTTACCAGAACACGTCGAAACGATCGAAGAGCAAGCTGCTCGTGCTTACAGTCAATTTAGCAACATCAAAAATAACTTAGATCGCCATGTTTTTCTTCGCCATCTTCAGGATACGAACGAAACGCTGTTTTACCATTTGGTAGTCCGACACATTACTGAAATGCTTCCGGTTATTTACACTCCCGTTGTCGGCGAAGCGTGCGAGCATTTTTCTGAAATTTATCGTGCCCACCGTGGTCTCTTTATTTCCTACCCTCATCGTGATCGTATTGATGAAATGCTTCGTAACGTAACAAAGCAAAAAGTAAAAGTGATCGTGGTCACTGACGGCGAGCGTATACTTGGCTTGGGTGACCAGGGCATCGGAGGGATGGGAATTCCAATCGGTAAACTTTCCCTTTATACGGCTTGTGGGGGAGTGAGCCCTGCTTACACATTGCCGGTGGTTTTGGATGTTGGAACCAACAATCAAACATTGATCAACGATCCTTTATATATGGGATGGAAGCATCCGCGTATTTCTGGCGATGAATATTATCAGTTTGTGGATGCTTTTATCGAGGCCGTCAAACGTCGTTGGCCTGACGTGCTTTTGCAGTTCGAAGATTTTGCGCAAAAAAATGCTTCACCTTTGTTGAAACGTTATCGCGATGAAATTTGCTGCTTTAATGATGATATTCAAGGCACAGCAGCCGTTGTTGTGGGAAGTCTTATCGCTGCCAGCCGCGCGGCCGGTGGTCAATTGCGTGACCAGACGGTTGTCTTTTTAGGAGCCGGTTCAGCAGGTTGTGGAATCGCCGAACAAATCGTGGCTCGTATGAAGCAAGAAGGCTTGTCAGACTCGGAAGCTCGAAGTCGCGTGTTCATGATTGATCGGTACGGTTTACTAACTGACAAAATGCCCAATCTTTTGGACTTTCAATCTCCTTTGACTCAACCGACAGATCGTATCCAATCCTGGGGTTTGCCAGAGGGCGAGATCTCCTTGCTTGAAACAGTCCGCCATGCAAAGCCGACGGTTTTGATTGGTGCTTCGGCGCAGCCGGGACTTTTCACAGAAGAGATCATTCGTTTGATGCACAGTCATTGTGCACGTCCCATCGTAATGCCTCTTTCAAATCCGACGTCCCGAGTGGAAGCCCTTCCCGAAGACATTATCCGTTGGACTGAAGGTGCGGCGCTGGTTGCTACGGGCAGCCCTTTTGCACCGGTGGCATTTAATGAGAAAATCTATCCGATCGCTCAGTGTAACAACTCGTACATCTTCCCAGGTGTGGGACTTGGCGTAATTGCCTCCGGGGCCCGTAGAGTCACTGACGCCATGATGATGGCAGCCAGCGAAGCCTTGGCAGATTGTTCACCGATGGCCGTATCAGGCGACGGAGTGCTCCTTCCAGAACTTAAGGACATTTCGTCAGTCTCTGTCGAGATTGCTTTTAGAGTTGGCAAAGTGGCCCAAGCGGAAGGCGTAGCCATCGTCACTTCCGAAGAGGATTTGCTCACTGCAATCCACAACAACTTTTGGAAACCTGAGTACCGAACTTATCGACATCGAGCAGCGACTTAAATCCTTGGGGCTCGCGCTCTGTCTAGAAGTTCGTCAAAAAAGAGAAACCGGAAATTCGGTGTAATTACGAGTATAGTGGATCTATATGATTCATGAACTTTGGCACTCGTTTCCGCGAACGTTAGTTGAGAGAATTAATTCATTGCTTGATGAGGCCGAGCCTTCTCAAGCAAAAGCTTTTCAGCTTTATAAAGCTTGTCAGAGTGAAGGTCTTTGGGACGAGACTTTTGAAAAATTCCAACGTAAATTAAATGGTTATTATGAGCTCCCAAAACACCAGCGGAGTAAAAGTGCTTTAGATCAAATGCTGAATGCGCCCTTGCCTTCGGTGATGTTTGAAGATTTTCATCTGAATTTTAGAAATGCTTCCATAGACAATCGTTCTTTGCTTTCACTTGCCAGTTGGACTCACCATCTTTTGCGCGTGGGTGGTAAGTATACAAGTGCCGTGATCGCTGAGGATGTCATCACTAAAACTTTAAATTATATTACGAACCCTCCATTGTTTGAAAAATCATCCAATATTCAGTTTGATGATTTTTGTGATGCTTGGGGAAAAACGGTTTTTAAACTTTACGGTAAAACTCATGACGCCGAAATGACTCGCATAGTAGGGGAGCTTCGTTATTTGAATGCGCAGCTGATCGTCGAAGAACAACAGCGTCAAGATCGTCCCCTGACAATTCCCTCTATTTACCTCACCCAAACAGAGATCACCTGGACGATGGCGGTGATGGAAGCCGCCGAAGAAAACCTGGAAATGCCAAAGTATCCGCTATCGCGAGGACCGGAAAAGCCACGTTTGATTGAACTTCTGCGCGTGGTTCAGCTTTATAAAATCGTGCAGAACACCCAGCTTCCGGAGTTTGTAAAACACCGCGAAAATATTCGCGCCACTATTCTGAATCGCTGCCTGAATCTGCTTGCGGACCGGGCTAGTTAACGAATGAATCCTTCTAACCTGTCTAATAAGATTTGAAGATGGCTCCGAGCGTTACCGCCTGAAGTCATCTGTTCCAGTTCCCTAGAACCTATGCTCTAGTTTCAATACTTGAGTTATAGAGGGGGAATCGTGACTAAAAAGTCCGCTCGCAGAAAATTATCGCCACGTACGCAAGCCATTCACGGTGAAATGCTTTCCGAATCTTGGGAGTTTTCACATCACTTGATTCCTCCGATGACGGCTTCGACAACCTTCCGTCTGGGGTCGCTGACTCGCGGAGCAGAGGGTTTTAGCAGCTTTGCCGGCCCCCATCAGAAAGACAAACCGATCTGGATCTATGATCGTTTGGAAGAGCCAACGACAAAAATGCTTGAAGATCAATTAGCGATTCTAGAAAAAGGCGAAAGCGCCGTCACCTTTGGCAGCGGGATGGGAGCGATTTCTTCGACAATCATGTCTTTGGTTAAGAGCGGTCAAAAAATTGTCGCCCATAAAACTCTTTACGGTTGCACTTACAGTTTGATCACGAATTGGTTGCCGCGTTTGGGAGTGGAAAATTCCTTGATCGATGTGAATGACTTTAAGACTTTAGAAAAAGAACTTAAAGATCCAAAAACCCGCGTTGTCTATTTCGAATCAGTTTCAAATCCTATTCTTGAGATTGCCGATCTGGAAAAGATCACCGAGATGGTAAAAACGGCCAACAAGAAACGTAAATCAGACAATCGCATCTATACAGTTGTCGATAATACTTTCGCAACACCTTGGTCTTTGCGTCCCTTAGAGTGGGGAATTGATTTCGTGATTCAAAGTTTGACGAAAAATATTTCAGGCTTTGGAACTGAAATGGGGGGCGCTGTTATCGCACCGAAAGCTTTTGAGGGACAATTGCGCGTCGCTCGTAAAGACTTTGGTGCCATCATTCATCCGTATTCGGCTTGGCATATTTTGGTTTACGGTATTTCCACTCAGGCCATTCGTTTCGAACAACAGCAGACAACTGCTTTGAAAGTCGCTCAGTTCTTAGAAAAACATCCCAAAGTCGCAAGTGTCACTTATCCAGGATTGAAGTCTCATCCGCAGCATAAATTGGCTCGCAAGTACTTAGTTTCTCCAGAAAACAAGTTTGCACCGGGGACCATGATTTCCTTTCAACTCAAAGGCGATATGAAACGCTGTCAGAAATTTGTCGATGATATTGCACAGAATTCTTACTCAATCACTTTGGCGGTTTCTTTGGGGCTTACAAAAACATTGATTGAAGTTCCGGGGTTTATGACTCATTCAGCGATTCCAGAGGACAAGCGTGTTGAAAGTAATATCGATCCGCGCGCGATTCGTCTAAGTATCGGCCTTGAAAATGTAAAAGACATTATCGGAGATCTTGAAGACGCTTTGAAACGCATCTAATACATAACTGTTGACCGAGCTTTAGGTTTCCGACATAAAGCTCAGCATAGCTAGGGGTGCTGTCACTGGGGTGGCGGCTGAGATATACCCTTTGAACCTGACGAGATAATGCTCGCGAAGGAAACGCAATGAAAACAGTCCACTGTTCGCACTCTGGCATTGCTGGAGTCGTCTTATTTTTAGTCCTTACGGGCTCGATCGCTGGTGCACAAACACCAGATTCAACAACATCTTTAGAGGCAATTCAGGTTCAGGCAGAATCCGACTCGAATGCATCGGTCCTGGGATTCGAAAGTTTTGCGCTGGAGGACGTTCCCGTTTCATCCAGTTCTTACGACCATAAGACCTTGGAGAAAAATCAGATTTTACGTCTGGCAGATTTAACGACACTCGACTCTTCTCTGACGGATAGTTACAATGCCACGGGCTACTGGGATATGATTTCCATTCGTGGTTATACTTTAGATAATCGAAATAGTTTTCGCCGGGAAGGCCTTCCGATCAATGCAGAAACTTCGATACCCCTTGAAAATAAAGACAGTATTCAGGTCTTAAAGGGCCTATCAGGAATTCAATCCGGGGTGAGTGCTCCAGGGGGCGTGGTTCATTATCTGGTGAAAAGACCCACAGGAAAATCGTTATTAAACACCCGCATGGACATCAATGACTCTGGGGGAGCTAGGGTCACAGCTGATGCTGGAGGAACTTTTAATGAAAATGATCATGTCAGTTATCGCGTGAATGCAGGTTACGAATATCTTTCACCTCATCTGCAAGATGCTTTCGGACATCGCTCGATGATCGCAGCAGCTTTCGATGTGCGTCTCGAAACTCAGGGGCTTTTGCAGTGGGAAATTGAGCTTTCAAAACGCTCTCAACCCAGTCAACCGGGAATGAGTTTGTTAGGATCGAAGTTACCTGAAGTGCAAAATCCAAATCTGAATTTGAACAATCAAACTTGGTCGCAGCCGGTGAATTTTACGGCGGCAACGACGACTTTGCGTTACAGCCAGCCCCTCAGTGAAAAACTCAACAGCTCCTTCACACTGGGCCTGCAGTCCTTGGAGAATAATGATCATTTGGCTTATCCATTTGGGTGTACCAAGGATGGGAATTACGATCGTTATTGTTCAGATGGCACATTTGATTTTTATGATTATCGCAGTGAAAACGAAAAGCGTGATACTGTGGCGGCACGAGCTTCTTTGGATGGGCAGTTTCAAACTGGATTCGTGAATCATAGTTGGAACGTGGGTGTTATGGGCTGGAAAAGCCGCGAACGCTATCAAAAGCAAGCTTATAACTATGTGGGAGAGGGTAAGATCGACGGCACGGCCACTGTTCCAAGCAATACCACCTTAAATGATGAGAGCACAGATCGTGATGCCGACAATCTGCAGATATTTACCTCCGATGCGATAAAGTGGTACCAAGCAACAGCGTGGTTTGGTCTTAGTTGGAATGGCATCGGCCGCAGCAGTGTGCGCACAGATGGGAGTCGTGCAACAGAATATTATCAAAGTTTCGTGCTCCCGTGGGCGGCCTTGTCTTATCAGTTTGAAAGTTGGATGGCTTATGTCAGCTATGCTGAAGGCGCGGAATCATTTGTCACTCCGAATCGGAATACATACAGCAATCCCGGCCAGTTTTTATCGGACGTCAAATCAGATCAATATGAAGTGGGTTTCCGTGGTGGACGGGGAACCGCTTGGAGTTTAGCACTGTTTGAGATTCGTCGTCCCGTGGTGACGGATCAAGCACCGCTCTACAGCGTGGATGGTAGCGATATCCATCGTGGTGTAGAGGCAGAACTGAGTCACACCATTCAACGTTGGAACTGGAATATAGCGGGGATGCTTCTTGAAACACGCCGCGAAGGCAGTATGCAAACTCCAGGTCTCAATGGCAAAAGAGCCATAAATATTCCAAACAGCACTTTGCGTATCGGTGCAGAATATTTAACTCCATGGGCGAGTGCACTTTCTCTGAAGGCTCGCGCAAGCTATGAGGGGGAGCGGGCCGTGCTGGCAGACAATTCGATGATCATTCCAGGTTGGGTTTGTTGGGATGCGGGTGCTGGTTATAAAACGAAATGGAATTCGATTCCACTTAAGACAGAGCTTTTAGTCGAGAATGTCTTAGATAAAAAATATTGGAGAGAATCTCCAACTCAGTACGGTCATGTCTATCTGTATCCGGGCGCTGACAGAACATTTCTTTTAAGTCTTCAAGCGGAGATATAATAAAAAAAGGACGGGTATCTCCCGTCCTTTTCTGGTTGATTAGTCTTCGGCACTCGCCATGCGGTCATCACGGTCCTTCGTTTCTTCAACCGGAGTGACTAAACTAAATGCTGGATCAAAATGATCAAGCATTCCCGCGATTTCTCCCAAGCCTTTAAAACTTCCTGCATTTTTTCCAGTTCCCAAAATCTCGCCAATTTCGCGGGATTTGAGGGAATAAGTGGCATCTAGCTTTTCTCCCTGAGTGGGCTTTTGAAGGCTAAGAACGGAGTTGTTTAAAACCAAAGTATATTTTTCTTTCGTGTCTGTTGTGTTGAGCCCAATACGCTTCGTTATCCCATTCGCTTTTGCAGGATCTAATCGCAGACCCGTGTATTCAATCAACAACGCCAGTGGTAAAGTAACGGGATCAACCAGGGGAACTCCTGATTTTTTAGTCTGACCGCGAAGTTCTGCAGCACCGCTCAAATAGACATCGCGCCAAGGACCGCTCTCACTTTGGAATCCCATCTGTTCTAGGGCTGCCGCTTGGAGTGATTTTGCTTTGGTATTATTTGGATCAGCGTAAACCACATGATTTACCAGTTCTGCCGTCCAACGATAATCGCCTCGGTCAAATGCTTCTTGCCCAAGTTTTATAACCTTGTTTGCTCCGCCCATGGCATCAACATATCTCTGCGCAGTCACGGTGCGCGGATGTTTATGAAGAGTCGCTGGATTTCCGTCATAAAATCCGAGATAGAGTTGTTGCTCTGATATTGTGGCTTAAAGTTCCATAGTAGCCGCGATTATAAAATTCTTTGGCCAATGAATCTGGTAGCTGGATTTTTTCAGCAATCTCTTCAGCATTGTAACCTTTGTTTGCCAAACGGAGGGTTTGATCTTGATGAATTTATACATATCACGTTGCTTAGTGATGTGCTCTTTCACTTTCGCATTTCCCCAACGTGGCCAGTGATGGGAAGCAAAAGACACGTCAGCTCTATCTCCAAACATATCAAGGGTTGTACTTAAAGCGGTGGCCCAAACAAGGGGACTGCGAACTTTTGCGCCCCGTAATGTATAAAGATTGTGCATGGTTGAAGTGGCATCTTCTGATAAACAGAGGGCTTTTAATTGAGGGAAATAGAACATCATTTCAGACGGCGCTTCCGTGCCGGGTGCCATTTGAAAAACCATTTCCACACCATCAATGGTCATTTTTTCTCCCGTTTTTCTAATCAGCTTATTGGGAGGGATCAATCCAATAGTTCCATTAGAGCCGATGGGGCCTAAACCCGTGCCAAGGTTTCCAGTGGGTCCATTTTTTAAGCCGTAGCCATACATATATTGAGCGCGGCGGCTCATCGCATTTCCGGCGAAAAGATTTTCACTCACGGCCTCTTCCATAAACCCTTCGGGGGCGAGGATTTGGATTTTTTCGCTTCTGCCTCTGTGATGACACCGGCGGCTCCTCCGAAGTGATCACCGTGGCTGTGTGTGTAAATCAAGGCTTTGACGGGACGTTTTCCTAATTTTTCATTAGCGAGCTTAAGGCCTGCCGCCGCCACTTCCGTACTGATGAGTGGATCAATCGATTAAGGTCATGTTCGAGATATCAAAGCCGCGGATCTGATAGATTTTATCAGTGACTTTAAAAAGTCCGTGAATGCCAGTTAATTGCGATTGTCTCCAAAGGCTTGGATTCGCCGTGTCTGGTGGATTTTTATCTTTAGTAAAATCAGCAGCACTCAGATCATAGACTATTTTGCCGTTAGAGCTTTTAACGATGGGATTATCTAGCGTCGCGATGAAACCTTTGTTTGCAAACTCAAAATCTTCCCGATTATTGAAGTCGAGCATTTGGATATAACGTTGATTCACTTTTCTGGTGGTTTCCGTTGCTTTGCCTTCAGATAATTCTGCCGCCGAGGCAAAAGGCATGGTCAAAGCCAATACAGTGGCGCTGAGAGCAGAAGCGCTCAAAAATTTTGTCATGATTTCCTCCTAGAAATTTAATTCTACGCAGGCACGTAGAACAGAGCCATTCTGCTATGGACATTGTGCGAAAAATCACCCATAATGTTCGATGCCCATTCGATGGGCCTAATTGACAAAGGACAATGCGTGTTTCTTGCTCCACTGAGTCTTCAAAATGTTGCTCAACTTCGTCATCCTAGCGAACGCGTTCCTGTTGGGGAGCAGCGTGAGTTCGCCGAAGGTTTGGAACTGATCGCCGACGGAGCCTTTGAAGGTTATGAAATGCAATCCACCGTAAGTGGTGCGATGCAGTTGAAAGTTTTTCTGGATGATCGTAAGGAAGACGTAAAGTGTTCAGTTAAGATTCTTCAAGACGAAACTTCAGGAGTTCTTGATTTCCGCTGTGATAATTGCGGGACTCGCGGTGACACTAAGATCACATGCGCGCACCAATTCGCCTCCTACGTTGTTCTTTGGCAGGCGCTGACCTTGGAAGAGGACACACCTGCGGACCCGCGCATTGAAAAATTATCTGAAGAGCTGCGCGGGCCTCGAAACCGCAATCGTCAAAACCTGGGCGTAGAGGGTGACACTGCGGGATTTTTGCAATCAGTGACTTTGTATATAGAAGAAGCTCCGGTCCTGCGAGGTGAAACGTTAACTTCACTGCTTTCGGAAACACCTCAGCCATATCGCTTGTTGGAAGTTTCTAAAGAACAAGAAAGCCTCGCTCCCTCACTTTGGAACTTGCCAGATGTTTTTCGCCGGAAACTCACAGCTTATTCTGAGAACTATTTCAATGAAGTGAATGAACAAAACCGTATCGCGGGAATGGTTCGTTATAACTTCAGTAATGGCGTGCAGGTGAGTGCCAAAGATATTTTGCGCCATCCCCTTTATAAAAGCGTCCCTAAAGATCTTTTGCCTCAGCCAAGAAAGCCGGAATCGGCGTTCAATCGGTGGCCTTTGACTTTACAACGCGATAATTTATTCATCAGCCAGGGCTTGCGCGAAGTCGAAGAAATCATGCAAGTGGTTTTGTCTAATATCGCAACAAAAGTAAACCAAGGCCAACTGGAAGCATACATCCAGGGTAAGAACTCGCTAAAAACTTTGCCAATTCGGTTGATTGATTTCGATATGACTCGCGAGTTCGAATGGCGCGTGGATTTTACTGAAAAAGCTGATTTGATTTCTCAGTTTGCGTTAACCAGTCCGGAACGCAAAAAACCTTTCGCATTTTATGAGTCCTTTGCTTTTGAAGCGGAGGAGGGAGTCCTGGCTGTACATCCGTGGTATCGCGAATGGAGCCAGTTCGTTCAAGTTCTGACGGATGTTTCTAGTGATGCCTTGGCATTTTCTTTGTCAGCGACAGAGTACCCGCGTATTGAAATTGAAGGAGAACTTGAAGCCAAACGCATGGTGAAACATCTGCGTTCGCGTTCAATTCCTGTTCACATTACAGGCGAAACGAAAGTTTTAGAAGCTTCACAAAGTGTGATGGGTATTTACTTAACGGAGACAGGCAGCTTTCATTTACAACATGAAGCCCGTGTTATGGGTCAAAAGGACTTGGCACGTTCGGGTTGGACAGCTCGTGCCTCCTTGTACTTGCATGTACTTTCAGAAGGCCTGCCTTATTTCTTGGGAACAGACGCCAAAGAAGTCGCGACTCGGGCTCGTGGTAAACGGGACTGGGACTTAAAACTTCTGCGCCACTTGGGTGTGTTGCAGTACCTGACTTTGGAAACTTTGAATTGGTATTTCGCTGGAGAATTGACTGATGGTCGAATAGTTGAGGAAGACGAAATCTTTAAACTTCTTCAAGATAATATTCAATCCATCCTGGTCAGCGGAACGGGTGTGGTACTGGCTCGGGATATGACTTTGCAGGAGCTTTGCTCGCGCAATGTCCTGGTCTATTTCGATGACTATGTTTCTAAGACTGTTCAGGCCTTAAAGACCAGTGAATCTTTCTATTCTGAATCCGGTGAAGTGATCCTTGAGGGCGCTGTTGAACGAGAATTCCGTTTGATCTATGAGATGTTAAAGCGTCTTGTTGCGACGACAAACGGTGATGCATTCCGAAAGTCGCGCACCTCTTTTTTGTCTAAGGTGTGGAACGGTGATCCTGAAAAAGATCCAACATTGCGCACGGGCCTATTCCATTTTCCCAATGTACGTAAAGAGTCTTCACACACTCATGACACTATTGAGTCCTTGCAGGCTTTATTACCTCATGGCTTTAAAATTTATTATAAAGGACAAGCGCTGCAGGAATTGAACGAGGACGACTTCCAGGTCGATTTCTTGTTAACCAGCGATGCGGCTGAAAAATATTTTAATTGGTTCGAATTAAATCCTAGGTTCTTCCTTAAAGGACAAGAGATCGACGCTAATGCCATGTCGGGGTTCGGTGGCGGTGGTGTTGTCGAATACGATGGCAAACTGTATCTCGTTCCAAAAAAACAAATGCCAAGCCTGCGCCGTTTGGAAAACTTCTGGAAAAAGCTGCAAGGGCACAAATCCGACGCGAAAGTTAAGGGCGGAATTGGAGAGAGAGTTTACAAACTGCCTCGCCATCAGATCTTGGAGCTTTTGGCATTGCGTGCATCTGGCGTAGGTATCCGCGGAGATCACGAGTGGAAAAAGATCTGTGACTTTTATGATAGCCTGGGACAAGGTCCACGTCCTGTCACCATTCCTAAAACCGTAAAAGCTGAATTAAAGCCTTACCAAGAGTACGGTGTGCAGTGGTTGCAGGATCTTTACAATCTTCGCCTGGGCGCCTTATTGGCGGACGATATGGGTCTTGGTAAGACCTTGCAGACGTTGACGTTCCTTGAGGACCTGCGTGTAAAAGAAGAACTGGGACAAGTTCTCATCGTTGTTCCATCCTCTTTGATCTTTAATTGGCAAAGTGAAGTCCAAAAATTCACGCCCGACATTCCGTTGGAAGTCTTCACCAATAAAGACCGCGATCGCCTGGGTAAAAAACTTTATACCAAGCAAGACTGCGTCTTAATCACGACATACGGTCTTTTGATGGAGCATGAGGATTTCTTATCCCAAGTTCATTGGAAAACTTTGATTTTCGATGAAGCACAGAATCTGAAAAATATCACCACAAAGCGAACGAGTGCTGCACGTTCTTTGAATGCCCAGTTTAAAATCTGTCTGACGGGTACGCCGATGGAAAATCATTATGGTGAATTCTATTCATTGGTGGATATCTTAGTTCCAGGCAGTTTGGGTAAGATCGAGGATTTCCGTCGTCAGTTTGTAAATACGGAAATGGTGACCCGAGAAGAGATGGATGATCTAAAACTTAAGATCAAACCCCTGTTGTTACGTCGAACCAAAAAAGAGATCTTGGATCAATTGCCTGAAAAACAAGAGACCAAGATGAGCATTGCGTTCGAAGACAAGCAGATGGAGATCTATCGTGATATCGCATTGTCTTATAACCAAAAAGTTCAAGAGGCGATGACCACGAATGGTGAGGCGAGCGTTCAGTTGCAAATGTTAACGGCCTTGCTTCGCTTGCGTCAGGCTTGTTCTGATCCAGCGGGTTTGCCTAACGTTCGATATGAAAAGGTTCCACCAAAGCTGGAAACTCTTTTAGAGTCCATCAGCGAGATCGTGGAATCTGGTGAAAGTGCCTTAGTGTTTACCCAGTTCTTGCAGACATTAGAACGTACCGCTGCCCTGTTGCATGAGGCGGGTGTTCCTGTCTTTGTTTTGCATGGTGGAATTCCAACGGCTCAACGTCAAAAGATCTTGGCCGAGTTCAACGCCACGAATGGTGGGGCAGTGCTGGTGATGACGTTAAAAACGGGTGGCGTGGGCCTGAATTTGACCAAGGCAAGCTATGTGTTCCACTTAGAGCCATGGTGGAATCCCTCGGTAGAAAATCAAGCGACGGACCGTGCCCATCGTTTGGGACAAAGCAAAGCGGTACAAGTGTTCCGCTATATCATGCATGAATCCTTAGAAGAAAAAATTGAAGTTTTAAAGAACCGCAAAGGCGTTAAATTCCAAAACCTATTTGGAAATGCCGAATCAACTGCGGATATTGGTGGCAACGCAAGTGGCGCCTTGTCCAAAGAAGACTTTGATATCTTGTTAGGTCTTAAATAAAAGGTATTGCGCACGTCGCCTCTAGCATTTTTAAAAGGCGGCGTGCGAACATCGAGGTTCTATTTTACGATTTTAACTTGGAATTTTTGCGCTTTGATCTTGCCATTACGAAGGCTGTTCAAAGCGTGGTTCGCATGCTCTGTTTTAATCGCCACATACGTGTAAGTGTCGTACATCTCTATTTTACCAATATCGGCAGCTTTAAGGCCCCCCGATGCGCCGGTTAAGGCCCCCAGAATGTCTCCCGGACGAATCTTATTTTTACGTCCCCCAGAGATCATCAAAGTCTGCATAGGAGCTTGTTTCCATTCCCAGTTTAAACCAAATTGGTTTTTAAATCCTAACGTTGGCTTTTGAAATTTACGGCCTGTGATATTTTCAATCTCGATCAGCTTCAAGGTGTCGCGGGCCGACAGTAAAGTCACGGCCACCCCAGATTTCCCAGCACGTCCGGTACGGCCCACTCGGTGCACATAAGTCTCTGGCTGCAAAGGAAAATCATAATTTACTACAAGTTCAAGATTTTCGATATCCAAACCCCGAGCCGCTACATCTGTTGCCACTAAAATTTTAGCACTGCCATTTTTAAACAATGCCATCACACGCTCTCGATCTTTTTGTTCAAGATCTCCATGCAGGCAGGTTGCACTGGCTTTCAGGTCGGCAAACTTGCTCATCACATCATTGACCGCATTTTTTGTGTTACAGAATACGATGCAAGATTCTGCTTGGTGCTGTTGTAAAACCCGCATTAAGTTATTGGCTTTGTCTTTTTCCTCAGAGTCATAAGTGATCTCTTCGATTTGCAGGGCTTCAGCGCCCTCTTCGATGGAAACCTTTTGCGGATTTTTTTGGTACCGTTTGCTAAGATCCAAAACGGCGTCTGTGAATGTGGCAGAAAATAAAACCGTCTGGCGGTTGACGGGCAGTTCCTTCATCAAGTTTTTGATTTCTACGATAAAGCCCATATCAAACATCTTATCGGCTTCATCCAAAACCACGGTCTTGACATCGTCCAGAAACAAACGGTCCTTCGTTGCAAGATCTAAGATACGGCCCGGTGTTCCCACTGCAATTTGAACACCTTTTTCAAGCTCTAGCTGTTGCTCGCGACCTGTCTGACCTCCACCAGTTAAGGCGATGGTTTGCAGCCCTGCAAGACCGCGCCCGAGCTTTCGAACTTCCGTTAAAACTTGAATCGCTAATTCCCGAGTGGGGCAAATGATGAGGGCTTGCAAAGTTTTTTGATTAATTTCTAGTTGATTGAGAATGGGCAGCAAGAAGGCCGCCGTTTTTCCACTGCCAGTCTTAGATTGACCGATGACGTCCTTGCCATTCAGAAGCACGGGAATACTTTTTTCTTGAATAGGTGTCATGGTGCTGAAACCCAGCTCTTGGACAACGGTCAAAAGCTCAGGTTTTAGGTTCAATGCAGTGAATGGATTTGATGTACTCAATTTAAAGCTCCCGGATGGGAGTTAATATAGCAGATCAATACTCAAATTTCTAGTTTTGAAGGCTTCCCAAGGGTTGCAGCCAAGGGCTCGTAATCTTTGACTAATTGATGGCCCCCTGGCTGGGATTCCGTCGCCTAGCTCGTGGCAGATCTTGCAGTCATTGCTTGCCTCGGGTGCGTTTGTGCTCGCGCTAGTAAAAATCCCTTATATCTGCTAAAGTGCCTGCACTATGACAACTCTGAAGGTATTCCTTTCCGACAGCTTTCAACCGCACTTAAATCTTGCAACAGAAGAGTGGATTTTCCATAACTTGGATCCTTCCAGCCAAATTCTTTTCTTGTGGAGAAATGAAGAGACGGTTGTTATCGGTCGAAATCAAAACCCTTGGTCTGAATGCAATCTTGCTCAAATGAAAAACGACAATGTCCATTTAGCGCGTCGTACGACGGGTGGGGGCGCGGTTTTTCACGACCTGGGAAATACTAACTTCACCTTTTTATCTCCACGCGATGGTTATCGTCGCGAAAACAATGTGCAGATTATTTTTGATGCGCTTAAAGAGTTTGGAATTGAAGGTGAAGCTTCAGGCCGTAATGATTTGATGGTTCCATTCCACGATGGTCCCCGCAAATTCAGCGGCAGTGCATATCGCGAAAAGAAAGACCGTGCATTTCACCACGGAACTTTACTTTTGCACGCGGACCTGACTCGCTTGGGAAATTACCTAACACCGAATCCAAAAAAACTTCAGGCAAAGGGTAAGGAATCAGTCCGGGCCAGAGTGACGAATTTAAATGAGATTTCTAAAGACATTAATCACGCTAAAGTGTCGGAAGCTATGATTCGTTCTTTTGAAAAGTTCTATGGAGCAAAAGCTGAAATCGTGATGTTAAGTCTAGAGAGTCTGCCAAAGATTCCAGAACTGAAAGAGCAATACGATATTTTGTCATCCTGGGAATGGCTGTATGGTTCCACTCTGGAGTTCACGCACAAGATGGACGAGTACATGACCCTAGGGTTCTTTGATTTTCATTTTGTGGTCAACGACGGTGTTATCAGTGATTTGAAAATCTATACGGATTGCCTGTACCCAGCTTTGATCGAAAGCGTACAGCAGGCATTCATCGGCAAACACTATAATGGGGACAGTGTTAAGCAGGTCTTCGCCGATGTCACTCCAAAGTTCCCAGAACTAGAGCCACAGATTAATGAATTGGAATCGTGGCTAATTAAGAATATTGAAATTTAAGGAATTAAAGTGGCTCAAGTAGAAATTGGTCGAATTAATAAAGTAAAAGTCGTGAAACAAGCCGAATTCGGTTTGTTTTTGGACGGCGGTGATGATGGCGAGATTCTTTTGCCTCGTCGCTATGTGAAAGACGACATGAAGGTCGATGATGAAATCGCGGTGTTTGTTCACTTCGATTCTGAAGATCGCCTGATCGCGACGACAGAAACCCCGAAGGCTATGGTCGGTGAATTTGCTCATTTGATGGTGAAGTCGGTTGAGAATGTCGGAGCTTTCTTGGATTGGGGCTTGGGGAAGGACTTATTCCTACCTTTCGCAGAAATGACTCGTGATCTGCGCATGGGCCAGTCTGTCGTGGTGTTTTTGTATTTGGATAAGTCAGATCGAATCGCTTCGTCGATGCGTTTGGATCGTCACATCTCGAAAGATCCAGCAGATTATAAAGAAGGTCAGCAAGTGGACCTGTTCATCGCAGCGCAGACGGACTTGGGCTTTAAAGCCATTATCAATGGCAAACACTGGGGTATGATTTATGCGAACGAAATCTTTGATCGTATCGTTCACGGTCAAAAGCTAAAAGGTTATATAAAAAAAGTTCGCGACGACGGGAAAATTGATCTAGCTTTGCAAAAGACGGGGCATCAAAGTTCTGAAGACATCGGCCCACTGATTTTGCAAAAGCTCCGCGAAGAGGGTGGCTTTTTGCCGATCAATGATAAAACTGCCGCCGAACTAATTTATGACATGTTCGGCGTCAGCAAAAAGAAATATAAAATGGCCTTAGGTGATCTTTATAAAAAACGTTTGATCACAGTCCAAGACGACGGGATTTACCTTAACAAGTAGTCCTGTTCTAATCCGCTTTCGCCAGCGAGGGTTGCTTAACCAGAGCTGGCGGATAGTATCTCCCATCTTGAAGCTCTTTTGTTGGACCATAAAACCTAAAAGTTAAGTTATAGTTTGCACCCGCGGGCGTAGGCATCCAATTTTCCTGAGGGACTCCTTCAGGCAGCTTACTGGAAAAATACAACGTGACTGAGCCATCAGAGTTCGGTTTCACGCCGGTTTGATTATTAATAATAAACTTGTTTGCTGGGTTGGGAATGACTTTAAAGTCTTTGGTATCTACCGCAACAATGCTCCAGAAATACTTAGTTAGCTCCGAAGGAAGCCGATTCTTGGGAAAAGTTACGGTGTAGGTGGTACTTCCATTCAGCAACTCTCCACGAGCGTCCTTCATCGCAGTAAAGTAAACATGTGACAATTTACATATTTAGGAAATGGATTCGAAAGTGCCTTTTTCGCGGTTCTTACGAACATTTGGAACATTGAAAACTTGGTTATGAAATGAAATATAGAATCCGACAGAAAGAAGTTTGGCAGCCAGCATAGCTTCCGTCACGTTTTGTGTGGCGTCACTATCATCGAAACCCATGGGTATCATAGCGCCTGTGAATACGACTGGGACTTTAGGTGTGCCCAATTCTTTAAAGCAGTACTCGGCCGTTACGTGCATCGTATCTGTGCCATGAAGAACCACAATCGGGCAGCCACGTTGCATTTGATCTTTGACGGTCGCGCAGATCAACGCACGATCTTCATCTGTCATGTAAAGAGAGTCTTTACTAAGCAGCGGATAAACTGAAATGTTAGTGTAAGGTAAACGCAACTTAGAAAGGATGCGGTTTTTGATGCTGGTGCCACGATTCTCTAATGAGCCATCAAACTCGTTATAAGTTTTTTCAATCGTGCCACCAGTCGTAATGATGATGACGTCTTTTGCAGCAGTTCCCATATATGCCGGAGATCCTATGCTAAGATCTCCGAACTAGCTACTAATTTTCGCTGACTTGCGGACCGCAAGCTTGGTCCAAGGACATGTTGTCTTTTTTAGGATTAAAGATTCGGCCCAATTTCCCTGTCAAACCGCCTGTCCCTTTTTTATAAACCTGACATTTTTGGATCAAACCGAAGTGATCTGAAATCATCATGCGGTGCAAACCAACACGCATGTTATCAAGATTTGCCTGGGCTTTTACGCGGTTCGTATAAGCAGCCGTCAAGTTGTTACCAGCATTCAGTACGTGCAACAGGTCCGTCAGGCCCATTTGGAATTTGCTCAACTCGTCTTCGTAAAGAGCTTCCAAATTGCTTTCAGCTTGTCTTGCAAGGTTCAATTGCATTTGGCTTTCGCGCAAAGTGCCAACAGTCGTCTCAACCATTTTTGCCTGGTCTTGATCGATTTGTTTCTTTTGAAGGCGAATGGCATCAAGTTCGCGGTTTCCGATTTTTAGAATAAGGAAGTTACCAAAGTTGAAAGACGCAGAGCCTGCACCCTCAGCGTCAGCAAATGCACCCGTAGGACCACGAGAGGCACCCCAGGTCGCGCCTGTTAAGAAGGACCAGAAGGCACTCCATTTTGCGGCTTCTGCCGCTTTCAACATAGAAGACAACTGACGAAGTTCCGGAGAGCGCGCCAATGATTGATCCACAGTCGTTTGAAGCGGTTGAGATTCTGCTTGAGAAGAACCAATGTGGAAGGCCTCAATTTTAATATCTGTTGAAAGAGGCAACGCCAACATGTCGCGGATCGCCGCTTTTTCAGTCAGGATCAAAACATCCATTTGGGAAACTTGGATTTTAGACAACTGAGTTTGGGCTTGAACTTGAAGAAGTTCAGATTTTTCTCTCATCCCGGCATCAACGGCCATTTTGATCATGTCTTCGATTTTCTTGTAGTTCTCGTATTGGAACTGAAGAATCTGACGAAGCTCCATGTCTCCTTGAATAGTGGAGTACAAGGAGTATGCAGAAGAATAAGTATTCAACTGAGCGATATAGTAAGATTCACCTTGAGCATTTAATAGATGTTGGTTCTCGCGCAGATCCAGCCATTTGCTAGGAAGCAAAAATGGCAAAAGCATCGTCACAGAGGCCAAAGAGAAACTCATGCTGTTATCAATTGCCGCACCCAAGTTGATACCTGGAAGCAAGTTTCTGCGAGCACGGTCTACTTGGTCTTTAGCTTTGTAGACGTTGTTTAATTGAACAGCTAGCTCGATGTTGTTTTCAAGCAGGCGAGTTCTTAAAGTTTTTGGGTTGATAGTGATGGATTTTGGTGCCGGTGCAGCGACTGCCGTTGCAGACATGATTGTTGCGATAGCTAGAGCTGCCAAATTTCTCATTTTGAACTGAAACATTTTAGTTCCCCTTCGAATGCGGAAAAATTATTTGGTACCTAATTAGAAGTCAAATCTTCTCTGAAAATAAGAATTAAACGCTCCTAAACATCATCAGTCATTCACGTTTACGTCCTCCTTTGAGAACACATTGGTGTAATGCTTTTCAAGTAATTAGGAGCTGCTAAACTAGCGAATGAAAGGCAATCGATTTCGAGGAGCAGTACGTTGGAAGATCAGAAGTCGTTTAATTACAGTATAAGTCATAAACACAAAATGTTAGTGGTGTCCTTCGCCGGAGAAGAAATGAGCCCCGTAGTAGTGCCTGCCTTAGAGGCCTGCCGGGAAGAAATTCTTTCTAAAGGAGAGGTGAGCCAAGTCGTGTTTTATTTTCAAAACATCGACCGCATTTCTAATGAAGCATTGGCAAGTTTTGCCCAACTTCAAAGGGATATTCGCGCCAAGCCCGCGGACTTAAGGCTTTGCTCGCTCAAAGATCCCCTGAAGGAAAAGCTAGTCCGAATGGGAGTGATTCGAGGACTTGAAGTAGCAGATGATTTAAAAACTGCTCTCTTGTCTTTTCCAAGGGTCGCCTGATACAGTCGGCCTATGACGACAAACTACAGCTTTAAAAAACATCAGCCAGCCACCATGCGTTGGTGGCACTGGTTGAACGCCTTAGCCATTCTTGCACTGCTTGGGACTGTCTTGTTGCGCAAAACTTTTCTAAGTTGGCGCACAAATGCGGCCTACATTCAATCAAAGGTCGAAGAGGGCGCCGGTTCCATCACTCCGGAAGTGGCGCAAAATATCGCCAAAGGTCTTCGCGACGTTATGTGGCAGTGGCACTATTGGATCGGTTTTGCCTTAGGAGCACTTCTGGTGGCCCGCATTCTGATTGGCATTTTTGTGGTGAAGAAGTGCCCAGCCACCCACGCCGTGCAAAGTGCAATGGGTATTTCCAAAGCACCTCGAGAAACACGCATCACGGCGGTTCACTACACATTGGTGAAATCTGGTTATGCGTTGTTTTATTTGATCACTCTGTACATGGTGCTTTCAGGTATTGCTTTATATTTTAAGAAAGAAATGGGTCTTTCCAAAGACATCACATCGCTTCTTAAAGAGGTTCATGAATTCCTGATGTGGTTCTTTGTGATCTTCGTAGCCGGTCACATCGCCGGCGTTTTCATCGCCGAAAACCGCGGCGACAAGGGCCTCACATCCGACATGATCAGCGGCGGGGAGTAACTGGCCACAGTTCTGTTTCCAAAACAAAAAGGCTGTCTCCAGGACAGCCTTTTTAATTTCCGTACTATTTGCAGTACTTGTAGTTCTTAATCGCCAGCTTTACGAAGTCAGCACCATTCCCCACGGCGACCGCTCCGTTGTCTGATTTAACGCGAAAACGTTTTGCGGCATTCAATTGAAGGACTTCCCAGTAAGTAGCACCTTCTTTTCTATTGGGAAATAATTTGTTACTTCTCTTTAAGTAGCCTTCTAGCATCGACAGAACGCAGGGGACCAGGCGTTCCTCACCTGCGACTGCATCGAATTTCTTACATAGGTAGCCGTAATTGCGTTCTTTACCATAGTGAAGCTGAAAAGGCCCCGCTAGTTTGCCGTTGGGACCACTGTCTCTGGGTTTAAGCTCTCTACATGTGCTTTCATAGAATGCCATAATTCCAAGAATCGTCGTCCAAACTTCTTCTTTCTCCTTCTGTGATAACACGGGGTATTTAGGGCAAACGCTAATGAGGTCAGGCGTTCCGCTTAAAAGAGTCTTAAATGTGTTTTCTTTGAATGCAATTTCGACGGCTTTATAATATCGACCTTCAGAATCTTCATCGACGACTGATTTACAAACCTTTTCTGCGCCAACTACTTTCATTGCTCTGAAAACGTCAACAGCAGCCGTATCTTCGGCCTTTAGTATTCTGGCTCTTTCGTAAGCCTCGTCTTCAAAAGCACTTGTTTTAAATGACGAGCCCGTATCGGCGTTCGCCATAGCCAGGTGGGCGGAAGTTATTAGAACGGCGGCTAAAATAAATGATCTCGCATTTATGCATTTCATGTCTGCCTAGGTTGCAGATTGGGTGCCAGCATTTTTGGAGTCATTCTGGATCCTAGCGGAGTTGGTGGTGTCTAAGTTTGAGACACCGACGAACTTTGCGTTACTGTTCCCTGGAGGGTGCATTGGTCTTATGCTTCTGCCTATCGAGGGGCCATACGTCCCAACAAAGTGCGCGCAACATATCCCAAGCCATAAGGGCCTCTTGGTATGTGTTTCTTGACTGAAGTTGATATATACTAGCTGCCGTTTTCCTGTTTAAAGTGAGTTCTGCTGCCTCTCTACAGTTCTCAAAATTAATTGGAAAATCTTTGCTATATTCAAACTCTGACAAAAGATCATAGATTAAGTCCCGAGAGCCTAGTTCAACTGCCAGTTGATCTGCATTCATAAGGGTGTCGGCTTTGGGAACTTTAATTTTAGCGATCTCTTCATCGGCCTCTTTTTTCGGCAATGTATGCGCTTCATGCACTTCTTCGTAATTATTGATGTACGTTCGCTCGAACCAAGTCATGAACTCTAAGTAGATCACAGGTCGCAATGAAGGAGTTTCCTCATTTTTAATCTTTACTAAGGTATTTTTAAAACGGGATATTAACTCCTCATTAGTTGTGGCATTACCGCATACAGAGAATAAAATAACTGTTATTATTAACGTAATTTTTTTCATTTTACGTCATCCTCATTCGAAGCTCTAGAACTAATGCCTTTTTCGAAGATTTTTTCGAGAATGTCCCTCCAAACATCATCACGATCAGAGAAGCCATAGATGAGCCCTTCTATATGGACTTTCAGCGAAGTGATCTCGTCCATTCCTTTTAGAGCTAGCAGAACTTTTCCCTCGGAATCATAAAGCATAAGGTCATAGTTGCTTTGTGCAACACCAACTTCCTCAACACATTCTTTCGTAAGTTCCTTTTCTCTACAAGATTCTAATCGCGGATCTAAGGCGTTGTGGAACTTAATGAACTCCATACCAAATTTTCCGTTTTTATTCCCATCGTGAAACTTGTTCCACCCATCGCAATAAATTCCGGAGTAAAAGTACTCTCCAGATTTATCTGTAGGAATAACGTCGGTCACGGGGCTCACGTTCTCTTTATTGAATTTGCAATCGCTGCCTAGTTTAATTAGGTACCAAGGACTAACTTTGATTCCATGTTTGCCCAACGAAAGCATTTTGTCATGTAACGATGGCAGCTTAGTTACATGAAGAAATAGTGATATATCTTTAAATCTATCCTGGTATGTTCGTCGAGCTTCCAATTTGTAAAGTTGAGAAGCTTCTTCGGTAGAGATCGAATTGTTGCACCCTATTTTATCAAGGAACGATGTAACGGACTTAGTATTTGACCTATTATCTTTAGAAATATTCGATAGTACGGTGCCTATATAGAGTTGATGGCAAGTCATCTTCAAAGATTTTGAAAATAATATCGCTTCGGTTGCGTTGTCCGCATCAATAAAATCATTAATTCTATCAAAGTTTTTTTGATTAAAAGTTCTGTTTGATTTTTCTTTTCGGAATTCGACACCGCGCTTTTCGACGTCGTTGCGGTCTCTTTGGAGAAATTGTTCGGCCAGCTGTATGCTATCTGTATTTAATGTCAATACAGCTGTCGCACTTTGGTAAATGCTTAAACCATGTTTCAGGAATATATTTGTTTTGTCTACATCATCAATTTTAAAAAGAAGATCTGCGGGAGAGTCTCCGCTGGAATCCAGAAAAGAAAAGTTCTGAACATCCAAAGAAGTAAGTTGAGTATCGATCTCTTGGAGATTCGAACTGTATAATAAAGCGAATATTTTTTCTTGTACTTCTTTTTTTGGTAGAGCTAGTTGCTGTTCGACACCAGCATCGATATTTTGAGGGGCGACTGGCTTAGAAACCGAACATCCAACCATTGCCAGTGTTCCAAGTAGTACGAGTAAATGTGATTTCATTTTTTCTTATCCTTATTGCCTGGAACACCATAATTGTCCGAGTCTTCTTCGATGTCGCCTGTCACCTTATCAATTTTAACTTGCTCTAGTAGGCCTTGAGTTTCTCCAGTCGCATAGGTATTTTGAACTTCACAAAGAGGATCTATAGCTCCGCAATCGGAGTCAGCATCTTTTTCAACATAGTAAATATGATAGAAATATGGCGACGTGCTTACCATGGGAGCAAGTAAAGCGATCCAGTATTCTTTCTTTTTAATTTCTTTCCCAAACGGTAATGCAGCAAGAACTAAGTTGCGAGGATCGATTCTGTATACGCCGCCTTTTGCGACGACATCAATCGAAAAATTTTGGAAAGAGCCCAATGACTTTAGGAACACAACAACTCTGTCTGAGTTAAATTTTCGGTAGTATTGTAGACGTAACTCATTTTGCATCCACATATTAAGAAACGAAGTTGGCATTTGGCTTTTTAAGTTCTTGCATACAGATGAGTTTGATAGACTCTGTAATGAGTTTAAAAGGCTCTGTTCATTTATTGAAATGTCCCAGGGGTTTGAATAGACATTGGGATAATAATAAAGAGAGTTAATGGTTTGAAACAGATTTAAACAAGAGCCACTGTTGAAGTGGTTCTTGCTTAGATATGATTCCCATTTTTCCAGGGTGTTGTCGTTCTTTAGCTCAGAGATAATGTATAGAAGTAGGGGGGTTTGATAAGATACTAAAACAGAGTTAATTGAGGGATTGCGCTCCAATTCCAGCTGAGATGCTTCGCTATATGCAAACGGAGATATTTGTCGGTCGCGAAGTAAATATACCAAAACCTCACTGTTTTTGGTTCTGATAGTTAAATCTAGTGCTGCATTCTTATATAGTTCTTGATCGCTCATTTTGTCGAGTTGAGCGATAAGGTCATCGTTGGATTTAGAATTAAACTGTAACTCTAAAGATTCGTTTTGAACCTCGTGCTGAGTTGTTTTGCTCTGTGCTTTAACTGGCTCTTTGCGAAATGAGCAGCCCGTCATTGCCAGAGGCAATGTGATGAGAGTCGGTAAAATAAGGTTAAACAGAAGCTTTTTGGGCATCGGGCCGCTAGTTGCAAGTTTTGCCCCGGGTTTAAAGCGATTTTAAATCGTGATTGGGTGTCTATAAGTTAGATAGGAGACTCAAATGGGCACCGGAAAAAACAAAGGGCCGGTGATCTCTCACCGGCCCTCGAAGTCGCCCACATAGTTGACTTGCTAAATACTAATTAATCACGGAAACGACGGGGAGCGGAAGAGCCGCCACTTGGGCGAGATCTTTTGATCCCTGGATGGTCCGCGCGCTCAGTGCGTTCAGCGCGAGCACCACGGTTTTCGTCGCTGTTGAAAGAACGTTTGCGGAAAGAACGTTCGCCACCGCCATTGTCACCCGCAGGTGCGCGGTTGCCACGGCCTTCTTCGCGGTCATAACGCTCAGTGCGTGCACTTGTGCTGCGTTCTGCGCGTTCGCCACCACCAGCATCATTGTTGCCGCGGAAGCTAGCGCTTGCGCCACCAGAACGGCGAGGAGCACTTGCACCTCTGCTTGGAGCGTCGTTTTGGTAACCACCATCGTTGTAACGAGGACGGTCGCCGTCATCACGACGGTTGCTGCGGAAACCACCACGATCACCACGGTAGCCGCCACCTGTGCGAGGACGATCGCGGTAACCACCACGATCTCCACCACCATCACGGCCCGCAGTGAAGCGGTTGTTGTTCGGATCACGAGGCAACAATTCACGAGGGATGCGATCACCCATGTAATCAAGGATCACATCTTTTTTAACAAATACGTCTGGGAAGTAAGCCACGATAAAGCGAGCTAACAAGTCCTCAGTCGAAAGATCTTTAAAGTTGATATCATCAGCTTGAACAAGATCTTGGATCAAATCAGCAGCCAATAGCAAGGATGGATTTGTCGCATCCATAGAGCCAACTTTATCCAACACGTTTTTGATTTTAAGACCCGCAACTTCGTCAGCCGAAGGGACAACGCCTTTAGTGAACGTCGCTTTCGTCGTGTTCATCACACGGCGAAGAAGAGTCAATTGATCAGAGTTCACCAAAGTGATGGCAACACCTTTAGAGCCGTTACGACCTGTACGACCGATACGGTGAACATAAGATTCAGCATCCCATGGCAAAGAGTGATTGATCACGTGAGTAAGGTCTTTGATATCCAAACCACGAGCGGCAACGTCTGTCGCCACGATCACTTTAACAGCGCGAGCTTTGAATTTCTTCAAAGTAGCTTCACGCTCCTGTTGTGATTTATCACCGTGCAACGAGTCTGCTGGGAAACCACGTTGAGTTAAAATATCTGCAAGCTCAGCAACTTCCATTTTAGTTTGGCAGAAGATGATACCGTAGAATTCTGGAGCCGTTTGCAACAAGCGAGAGATCACCTCTGTTTTGTGCATGTTCTTAACTGTGTAGTAAATTTGCTCAATAGTATCAGCGGTAGAACCCACTTTGTTCACAGCCACTGTCTCTGGATTTTCCAAATATTTTTCAGTGATACGGCGAACTTCAGTCGACATCGTCGCAGAGAACAACCAAGTTCTGCAAGCTGCGCGCTCGTTAGAGGCCGCGTCGTCGGGGTGAGTTGCTGATAAGATAAAATCCAAAGCGTCTTTGAAACCCATAGAAAGCATTTCGTCTGCTTCGTCTAGGATCACAGTTTGAACTTTAGAAAGCTTGATCATTTTTTGCTCAAGGAAATCAACCAAACGGCCCGGAGTCGCAACCACGATGTGGGCGCCACGTTTGATACCGTCGATTTGTGTGCGGTAAGAAGCACCACCGTAAATTGTTACGACGCGGATGCCTTTTTTCTTACCAAGCAAAGCCAATTGCTCAGCAACTTGCAACGCCAACTCACGAGTTGGAGAAAGAACAAGTGCTTGAGTGTCTTTGATTGTAGCATCAAGGTTTTCAATAAGAGGAATACCGAACGCAGCAGTTTTACCAGTACCTGTAGAAGCGAGACCGATAAAATCGTTCGCACCGCCTAATAGCAAAGGAATAGCTTGTTTTTGGATGGGCGTCGGAGTTGAGAAGCCCATGTCTTTCATCGCTTCCATCAACGGAGCGCTAAGACCAAAGCTTTCAAATGTATCGACAGTAGTTAAAGGAGGAGTCACGAGTAGCCTTTCAGTTAGTGGAGCACTTAACCAAAGGGCCAAAGTCGTTTGGGGTATTGGTATATGCTCTAGGAATGGTGCAAGATACACGATCTTAGGGTTAAAAGCTCAGGATATATTCCAGCGTTGTAAGAATAATGAACTATTTGCAGAAACTGAGAGTATTTCAGACACTTACATCGCTCTCGGCGATTATACGCCTTCTCGTGCAATTCGATGAACTAAGGAGCCCTCGTGATAACTGATTCCAATCTGGCACTCCACCTTAAGACCTGCTTCCGGCTTGACCTTCCGGGGCTGTGCTGGGGATGCGGTTAGAGGAAACTCAAAAAGTCAGATATACTTTTAAGGCTGCCTAAAATCCTGGCAGAGGAGCTGGCTTAAAGCTGCTTCGGTGTAAATAATTAAAAATTTTGGCGCATCTCGATGAAATTCGGGCTATATAAGGGACCATGATTCACTTATCAAACATCACAAAGCAGCAGGGGAACAAAGTTCTCTATCGTAACGGTAACTTCCAAATCAACGACGGTGAAAAAATCGGTCTTGTGGGTTTGAATGGAACAGGTAAAACAACCATCTTCCGTATCATCACGGGTGAAGAAGGTTATGAAGGCACTGTTTCTAAATCTGATAAAACAGTTATCGGTTACTTCTCGCAAAATATCGAAGACATGCGTGGCCGCTCAGCGATCGAGGAAGTTAAATCCGCAATCGGCAATATCGGCAATATGCAAGTAAAGATGCAAGAATACGAAGCCAAGCTTTCCGACCCAGATTTGGATCCGGATGAGATGATGAAAATTCTTGAGGTCTACGGTGAAATGCAAGGTGAGTTTGAACGCCTCGGTGGTTACGATCTTGAATCCCGTGCGGCAGAGATCTTAACAGGTCTTGGTATCGGTCCTGATGATTATCACCGTCCCACAGAGAGTTTCTCGGGTGGTTGGAAGATGCGCATCGCCTTGGCGAAAATCCTGGTGATGAATCCGCAAGTTTTGCTGATGGACGAGCCGACGAATCACTTGGACGTAGAATCTATTATCTGGCTTGAAGAGTGGTTGGTGAACTTCAAAGGCGCGGTTCTTATGACGTCGCATGACCGTGACTTCATGAATCGCATCGTTTCTAAAATCGTTGAAATCGCAAATAAGACCATCACTGTTTACGGTGGTAACTACGACTTCTATGAAAAAGAGCGCGACATCCGCATGGAACAATTGATCGCGGCAGCCAAACGTCAGGAAGAAATGCTTGCCAAAGAAGAAGAGTTTATTGCTCGCTTTGCGGCTCGTGCTTCCCACGCTGCACAAGTTCAGTCGCGTGTTAAGAAGCTAGAAAAAATTGATCGCATTGAAATTCCGGTTGAAGAAAATGAAATCAAATTCGTATGGCCGACGCCTCCACGTGGCGGGGATGAGGTTGTCAAGTTTGAGGGACTTTCAAAAGTTTGGAAGCGTGATGACGGTAAAGAGAAAAACGTCTTCTCCGGCGCTAACGCCCTGGTGAAGCGCATGGACCGTGTCGCCGTGGTCGGAGTGAATGGAGCTGGTAAATCCACGCTCTTGAAAATTATCGCGGGTGAAGTTGCGCCTACTGACGGAACATGCGCGCTCGGTGCATCCATCAATCTGGGATACTTCTCTCAGAACTCCTTGGATGTCCTTGATCCTAAGATGACAATCGTTGATGAAGTTCACTCTCGTATGCCAAACGCGGGCATGGGAACTGTTCGCTCTCTTTTGGGGGCGTTTAAGTTCTCGGGCGAGGAAGCAGAGAAAAAGATTTCTATCCTTTCAGGGGGCGAGAAATCCCGCGTGGTTTTGGCGACCATCTTAGCACAACCGGTGAACTTGCTGGTTCTGGATGAGCCGACGAATCACTTGGATATCGTGTCCCGTGAAATCTTGTTGGATGCTATCAAAAATTTCCCAGGAACAGTGATGATCGTATCGCATGACCGTCACTTCTTGCGTGAAATCACGACTCGCGTCTTTGAGGTGGATAAAAATCAGCTTCGTATCTACGAGGGCGATTACGACTACTATCTTCATAAAAAGAAACAGGAAGCGGGCGCTCGCTAATGAAGCTTGCTTTTGACCTGCGCGATTTCAAAATTCCTGTGGACCGTTTGGCTCCGCAGGAAGTGTTTCGCACTCGTCAAAAGGATGTCCTTTCCTATCGCTTTTATTCTACCCAATCGGAAAATCTAGTTATCTTGTATCACGGTGTTGGTGGCGACAGTCGTTACCTGTGTGCCTTAGCCAGTGCCATTGCTAAGGCGGGTATTGCTCAAGTCGTCACTCCGGATTTTCGGGGTCACGGAGCAAGTCTTGCAGCGTCGGATCTGATCGCTGCCAATCAGTTAGAAATTGATTTGGAAGAACTCATCATTCACATAAAGATGAAAACCTCAGTTAAAAAAATGATCTTATCAGGCCATTCTTTGGGCGGCGGGTTTGCTTTAAGAATCGCGGCTTCGGACATTGCAAAACAATTTTCTAAGTTCGTGGCCATTGCACCTTACTTGCCCAAATCCTTTAATGCCCTGACGGACGATTTGGGGGGCTGGATCTTTATGGATCGCGATGGTGAAGGTATCAGCGTTAACTATCCCGAAATTTTTAAGAGTGGCGAAGAAAAGACGCATTACAGTTCCGAATTCATCAAAGCTGCTGTCGTTCCTGAAGATTTACTTTTTCGTTTACGTGAAGAAAATGTTCCCGTTGCTGTAGTGACGGGGGACAGGGATGAGGTGGTGTTGGGTCACCGCCATCAGGAAATATTTGAAGGGATCGCCTCTCCCGTTGTTTTAGAGGCAGGTTTAAACCATCTTACTATTGTCTCAAAACCGGCAGTGTTGCTTTCCCTGTATGAGACGTAAAAGCGATTTAACTTACTTATTTTTTCACTTAAGCTGACAAAAGTCCTACCGATAAGTTCTACAGAAAATTGAAGATTACAGAAATCGAATAACCAATCTTGAACGTAGGCGGGGGTTATGAATTCTGAGCTTGGAGTGTTCGCACTCCGTCAGATTGTGTCGTCCATGGTAGTACTGGGTCCTCTGGTGGTGATAACAGGAGCATTCAGTTACGTCTTTAATCAAAATCGTAGGGCTGTCGTCATATATATCGTCGTCGGCGTTGTGCTCACGGCGATCGGAGCAGTCAATCTCTACGGTGAATTCAATGGTCGAAAAGAACAAGAAGTCACAAAAGAAAAAGAATAAAAAAATAGACTCTGGAAAAGCCGAAAACTAATTCTCCCATTCCAGGGGAATTTGTGATTTGCTTTGCGGTATGGAAAATCGCAAAAAGAAGATCGTTAGTTGGGCTTTGTACGACTGGGCAAACAGCACTTACTCCACGACCGTGATGGCGGGATTTTTCCCCGTCTTTTTCAAACTGTATTGGAGTCAAGGTGTTGACGCGACGGTGACCACGGCACGTTTGGGAACAGCGATTTCCATTTCAAGTCTTGTGATCGCAATGTTAAGTCCCACGCTGGGAGTGATTTCCGATCTTAAGGGATTCAAAAAATTATTCTGCCTTTCTTTTATGATAATCGGCGTGATCGCCTGCGGATGGATGACATTTATCCCCGCTGGTGATTGGTGGAGTGCCATTCTGGCTTACGGAATTGCGATGATGGCATTTAATGCAAGTTGCGTATTCTATGAATCACTTTTGCCATTCGTAGCTGAACCTAAAGAGATGGATTACGTGTCTTCGCTGGGATATGCTCTAGGATATTTGGGCGGCGGAGTATTATTCCTGGTTAATGTGTTAATGCATTTATTCCCTCACTGGTTCGGATTAAAAGATGGAACGCAAGCGGTACAAATTTCATTTATGACCGTGGCGGTTTGGTGGTTTGTCTTTTCTATTCCTCTTGCGCGAAACGTACCTGAACCTCCTGTCGAAGCTTCCAAAGACAATATTTGGAAGCTATCCAATCGCAGTATTTTGACGTTGATGGCGACCTTTAAGGAATTGATTTTCAAGGAACGTAATCTGCTGATCTTTATGATGGCTTACTGGCTTTATATCGACGGAGTCTATACGGTGATGACGATGGCGGTGGATTACGGCATGTCGATCGGACTGGGTTCTAAGGATCTGATTGCAGCACTTCTAATCACGCAGTTTATCGGATTTCCATGCGCCTACTATTTCGGAACTGTGACCAAACGTTTTGGCGCAAAGGCGCCGATCTTGATGTGTATTTTGATTTACTCAATCACCGTGGTTGCAGCGATGTGGATGAGCCAGGCTTGGCATTTCTATATGTTAGCGGTGGTAATAGGAATGGTTCAGGGCGGAGTTCAGTCTTTAAGCCGTTCGCTGTTTGCTAAAATGGCGCCGAAACACCAAAGTGGCGAGTACTTTGGTTTATTTAACTTAGTGGGGCGTTTTGCTTCGATTCTTGGGCCCCTGATCGTCGCCTTCACAGTGACTCTGACTGGTAATTCGCGCTTAGGGATGGTGGGTCTCTTGGTGTTGTTCGTTGTCGGTGGTGGGCTCTTATTGAAGGTGAAAGAGCCACAGATTCAAAATTAGCAATTCGCTATGTATCAGATCAGCTATTTGTCGGAATCAGTTTTGGCTTCTTCGGAAGCTGAAGGCTGATCCGAGTGGGCTGATGTGTCTTTTTGTTCCTCGATGATCTTTTTGGCTCTTTTGCCGGTGATCCCCATCCATTCGGGTAAGAAAATGCCGACTGCGATGAAAATCATAGTCACGATAACAAAGAAAATACTCATGGATAGAACGATGTCCATCTTTGGGCCTCCCGAGGGTGTATCTTTTCTAATGCATTCAAGGGCAAAAGGGAATGTGAAATTTAATAATGGACTTGGCCCCAGTGACAGGGCATAAACCTTCGATATGACTTACAATCCACGCGATAGATACTTTAAAAAAGCGAAAGAAGAGGGCTTTGCCGCTCGTTCTGTTTTCAAGCTTGAAGAGATCGACAAGAAATATAAAATCTTTAAAGGCAGCGGTCAGACCGTTTTAGATTTAGGTGCTTCACCGGGCTCTTGGTCTCAATATGCTTCGAAAGTCGTCGGTGCAAAGGGGCGCGTGTTAGGTGTAGATCTAAGCCCGGTGACGGTCAAACTTCCAAATGCGGTTTTTATTCAGGCCGATCTTCGTGATTTGAATCTGGAAGAAATTTTCACAGAGCATGGTTTTCATCCTCCGTTTGATATCGTGATGTCAGACATGGCCCCTAAGACAACAGGCATTCGTATGACTGACCAAGCTCGTTCTATGGAATTGTGCGAGCTGGCTTTGGATGTGGCCCGTAAGTTTTTGCGTAAAGACGGTCACTTTGTTTGTAAGCTGTTTCACAGCGATGACTTTGCTAAGCTTCGCGACGAAATCAAGAAATCGTTCGCGAAATGCGAAGTGATGAAACCTGATTCAACACGCAAAATTTCTAAAGAGATCTTTCTAATCGGCCTTAATAAAAAATGATTCAAATCGTTTTCGAGAACACCCATTTTGTGATTTGCGATAAGCCTGCGGGAGTACTCTCTACTCCGAGCCGCATGGGTGCTGAGGATGAACGCAATTGCTTAGGTATTGCCTTGCAAAAGCAATTGGGAATTCAGATATATCCGGTGCATCGTCTGGATTTCGAAGTTTCAGGTTTAGTTATTTATGCTAAGTCCGCCGACGCACACAGAAAGTCTAATTCTTGGTTTGAACATAAAACCGTTAGTAAAACTTATCGCGCCCTAACGACTCCTCAAGATTTTTCCCATATCCCTGAAAATGTTAAAAACTCTCGGCAGAAATTTCCCTTTAGCGAAGGTCAAAAGTTTGAGTGGAAGTCCCGAATTCTGCGTGGCAAACGCCGCGCTTTCGAAAGTCCCGAGGGGAAGGACTCTTTGACGACAGCTCAGTATTTGGGTGCAAACATGGACGGTTATCTACAATGGGACTTGCAACCCGTGACGGGACGCTCGCATCAGTTGCGCTTTGATCTCAGTCGTCATGGCTTTCCCATTGTGGGTGATACATTGTATGGCTCTAAAATTCAATGGCAGGCGAAAGACGCCATTGCCCTGCGAGCGTACTTGATTGACTTCACCAAAGCCCCGGGTGCCACGGCGCTAGGGCTGCCTCAGAAAATTCAAATTGATTCGTTATAGTATTTCCTAAATTTCCCGTTTAATTTGTGCGAGATATTCTTTGATAAAGGTAACCCGATGCTGGGCTTCTTTTTTAGCCGTCTCGGTGTTCATCAGATCAACCAGTTTAAAAAGCTTCATATAGAAATGATCGATCCCAAAATTCTTGTCGTCTAGATCTCTTTGCTCAGCCCATGGATCTTCCTCGGCATAGAAAGGGCGACTCATCAAGGTCGTGGTGGCGAAACAACGGGCGATGCCTATGGCTCCCAGGGAATCCAAGCGATCCGCGTCCTGCACAATCTTGGCCTCTAAAGTAGTCGGCTTGATGTTCGCACTATAGCTGTGGGCCTCGATGGCGTGACGAATATCTTCAAAGAATTCCTCTGGATAGTGGATCGATTTCAAGTATTCGATGGTGGCTTCACCGGAAAGTGCTGAGGCATAAGGTCTGCGGGGATCGCCTTTAGGGACATTGATAAAATCATGAAAAAAGGCGGCCGGCATAACGACTTCCCAGCGGCCTTTTTCAGAATCACACAGAGTTTTAGCAGTGTTGACCACGCGCTGGATGTGAAGAAAGTCATGTGCTGGGTCCGAGTTGGGATATAAAACGCGGGCTTTGTTTTTAAAGAGATGGAACCACTTTTTTTCGTCGAATTCTGGTTGTGGTGATTGCTTCATAGTGTCCATCTCTTAATTTTGAATTACTGGCTGACTCGTTTCACGGATGGCAATGTTAGTTTGTCAAAATACGCCGTCATGAACTGGTCGGAGTAATTGTCAACATGGTCAAATGTCACGTAACCGTAACCTTGGTTGCCCCATTTTGGGCCCCAAGAGTTTTTAAACATAAATAGCTTACGTTCAGAGTCATAACCCATCAATAAAATTGCGTGACCGCCACATGGGATTTTAGCGGATGCGCATTCCGCAGCGATTTCAGGCGTCATGGTGAACGTGCCTTTTTGATCGTTGATATGGGGAATCGCGACGTTCAAAGTTACGACCACGGGACGATTGGCTTTGATCTCAGTCATCACATGTTCTGACCAAGGACGTTTTACAAACATTTGTGTTAACTGTTTAAAACCTAAACTTCTGATTTGCACCTTAGGAACGTTTTGTTGGCGCAGATCATAGAAGGCCGTTTGTTGAGCATTGAGTGGTTTTGTAAAATCAGGGCTTTCTTTTTGATAAGGAAGGTACGCTTCTTCGTACACATAGAGATCGTTCTTGATACTTTGAAGAATATCGTAAGTATTGCCGAATTCCACCTCAGGACGCCAAGCATTGGCGATCTTATGACGGAAGATTTCAAACTCTTCTGAAATATCGTAGTCCTCACCCGTCAGATTTTTAAACGTACTTTCCACCAGGGCACTGATTGCAAAATAAGCGCATGTGTCACGCTTTTGTTGATCCTTCACCGGTGTTTGGATGTGGGAAAGAATTTTAGTTTCAGCTTTCACATCATTTAGCAAGAAAGAGCACAGAAGGGCTGCTGAGAAAAACAGAGTTCGCATCACAAATGTCATTATTGATTCCTTCGAATTTAATTTCGTCCAATAGTTTTGCAAACTTGTGGCCATGCTCGGGGCGTGTGAGCTCTAAATCAGGGCCCCTTCACGAAGGAAATAACAGATGTTAGGAAATAATTTTCTGGCGTGTCCAAAGATTGATCAGTCAGGTTCAGGAATATTCACCAAGCTTTGGGAGTCATCCCAGGGTTCCCAAATTTCTACTTTGTTTCCCTCAGGATCAAAGAACCAAGCATATTTACCACGTGGAGTTTCGTCGATGTGATCAACTATTTTAACTCCAGACTCGGCCAGATTATTCATAAGGGGTGCGAGTTTTTGAACTTGAAAGCTTAACATCCGGGGCTTGTCTTCACTTTGCATTTCGAAAAGTTCTTCCACAAAAAGACCCTCTTCATTGCGATGAAGGTGAAGTTTTTCTTCATACCAGCGATTTAGTTTTTCTGATCTTTGGATATTTGGTTCCATGCCTTTATACTCTGCCCTGAATTCAGAGGCGACAAGACCAGAGGTAATGTTTTGCTGGATGGCAGGCTAACGAAAGAAGCGGTTACGACCTAAAGATAGTGAAGTGATCAAAGACTTGAGGCTCGTTTATTTCAGCTAGCCAAGGATGGGATTGAAAAATACGGTGGCGGATGTAACGTCCCCGAGCCACCACTTGAATTGTGCGAGTTTTAGCGATGTTTTTTAAGTCTTCTAAAGTTTTATCGACAGCAGGCGCGCTACCGAAATCAAAAATAAAATAGTAATCGGCAGAGACAGGTACAAACTGGGGATCCGTCAGATCTTGAGTTATAATAGCACAAAGAGGGTAATCAAAATTGCCCAGGATTCGATTGCCCTCGTTCACGCGCTCGGCCACCAGTTCGTACCCAGTGAATCTTACTTCGGGATAATGTCTGCCCACCACAAAAGCCATGCGACCATAACCACATCCAAGATCCACAATGTGTTGGTGCGCTTTTGGTTTCAAAATTTCTAGTATAGATCGAATTTCAGTATAAGGTGTCTGCAAAGCCTGAACTGGAAGACCGCGCCAAAAATTAACCGGAATATTTGCATCGGCTTGAACGTTGTAGTCTTGTGATTTCAACAAGTCTTGTTCTATCTGTGCCGTTTCAAATCCCAACCACGCATCGACAATGACCGAGTGTTCCTGTGCTTCCTGATAGGAATGCTTGTCTTGGTCGATCAGTGGATAGGGCCCATTCGGGTTGAATTCAATTGCGCTCAATAATCCTGTTATAGGCTCGAGATATCATTCTGTAAAGCGGTAATCCTAACTGGAGATTTTAGTTTTCCTGCCAAGGATTGATCGCGCACACCTTCTGTTTCTAATTTCATTTTAATAAGTTCAGGATCACGCAAATTTGGATTTTGCAACATAAGGGCGGCCGCAAGTCCCGTTACCCAAGCCGTCGCCTGTGACGTTCCTGTCATCATTCCAAATTGGCCGCCGGGCAGGGAAGAGTATACGTTCTTGCCCGGGGCCGCGATATCAACGCTTTTAGATCCATAATTACTGCTGTCGATCAGGTGACGATCCGAATCCATCGCGGCGACAGAAATAATATTTCTTAGGTTATATCCGGCTGGATAATATCCCAGTTTGTCAGTATTACGACCGTCATTGCCGGCGGCAGCGACAAAGAGAATTCCTTTCTCTTGGGCTTCACGGATAGCTTGCTCTTCCAGAGCACTGCGTGTGTCGCCACCGCCAGAATAATTAATTATGTCCGCTTTCATTTTAATCGCATACCGTATTGCACGAACGGTATTGATCAAATTCACGCGACCACTTTGTTCCGGATCGTAATATTTAAGAATCATAAACTTCACTCTGGGGGAAAGTGCTCTTTGGCGAATAATACCAGCGATGTGAGTCCCATGTCCGTGGTTATCACTCACGTCGCTGTTCTCAGAAACAAAATTCCATCCGTGGAGGTCCCCGGCATATCCATTGCCATCGTTATCTTGTCCATTTGTTTTTTCCCTTGGGTTGGTCCAAAGGTTGTTCTTAATAAGAGGGTGGTTAATGTCCACTCCTGTGTCGATGATCGCAATCACGATATCCTGATCGTGATCGTTCGTGCGAGGCCATGCAATTGACGGCCACAAAAATGGAGTTGCTGAGATGATTCCAAAGAAAGTTTTTTGAAATAGATTAAGTGATCTCATTTGTGCCCCCGTGATGAGGGACATTGCACACGGCGGGCCAGGTATAAATAAATCTAATGGGGTCTCATTCGGAGATTTGTCACTTGTGTCTAGAAGTGGATATACAGGGTCTTGCGGTGGTTCAGGTGTCTAAAACACGACAGACATAGGTAACTTTTAAACAGGGGTAGATAAGTTCGTCCTTTCTGACCCCTATAAATGCTTATGATGGAACAGTTTCGTCGCGGGGATTTGAAGGCCCCCTCGAATCTGTCTTAGTCCCATCTGCCTGGGACTGCGCATTCCGCGACACGCCATCCGTGGCTCAGGCCGTGGCCCGCCTGCGGCGGGTGCGCGCCATCGTGGCGCCCACGGAGGTCGCTGCATGCACAGTCCAAGTCAGCTGTGCCTAAGCCAGCTTCGAGGGGGCCTTCAAATTTGCTTCGTCATGCCGTCATTAGAATTTGAGGGGCTGGTTTGACTTATGGGCTTTGTTAGAAAGTTTTATGGCTTAGATGGGGGGAGGGTGTGGTAGAAGTTTTCTTATGGAAGTATCTGCTGTTCGGATTTCTTATAGTGATAAGGCTAAGTTTTATAAAGAGTTGGTTTCTGAAGCCATGGGTATTGCCGAGGCTGAGTGGTTTGTGAATCTGGCGAATTTTTCGGCTCTTTTGAATCAGCATTTGCCTGAGATTAATTGGGTGGGGTTTTATCTTCATCATAACGGGGAGCTTTTGCTTTCTTCGTTTCAGGGGTTGCCGGCTTGTACTCGGATTAAGATGGGGAAGGGTGTTTGTGGGACTGCTGCGCGGTCTTTGCAGGCTCAGCTTGTTCCTGATGTGGATCAGTTTCCAGGGCATATCGCTTGTGATGCTCGGTCTCGCAGTGAGGTTGTGATTCCTCTCGTCATTGGCGGCCGCCTTTTGGGGGTGCTTGATGTGGATGCTCCCGTTTTGAATCGCTTTGATGAGGAGGACTTGGTGGGTTTGCAAGATATCTGCAAGGTTCTTATCGAGAAGACGGTGTGGCCTAACTCATTTGCGTAAAAAAAAAGGCCGGGGTGACCGGCCTTTTTATTTTGGTTATGCGACTCTTTTGATTCCGGGTGGGTTTGCAACTGTGTATTTGTTGCGGCCCGTTTGTTTGGATGTGTAGAGGGCTTCGTCCACTCGTTTGTACCAGCCGTCTGGAGTTTCGCCCGGTTCTAGTTGGGCGATTCCTAGGCTGGTCGTAAAGCGAATTTCTAGGTTTCCGTGAACGAAAACTTCTTTACGGATTTTCGCCATACAGTCATCGACCATTTTAATTGCTTGTTTCGTGTCGCAGCCTGGAAGGATCACGGCGAACTCTTCTCCTCCTAAGCGGGCCACGAAATCGACTTCGCGGCTGAAGCTTTCTTGAAGCAAGCGCACACACTGTTGTAATACGAAGTCCCCGATATCGTGCCCATAGGCATCGTTGATCTTTTTAAAGAAGTCGATATCAAATAACAACATCGTCACTGGATCGTGATCCAATTGATTCAGTTGAATATAACGTTTTACCTGTTCATCAAAACTCTTGCGGTTGTGGGCTCCAGTTAAATGGTCCGAACGCATAGTGCGATTGGCTTCCATCAATTGCTTCTTAACTGTGGAAAGGCTCTTTTTAACTGTTTCCATGCGTTTAGAGCGGCGCTCGTTGGAATTCGTCTGATGCTTTAGATAAAAGTCGATAAATTCCCGTGATTTTGCGCGCAGGTCTTCGATGGAGTTTGATTCCACGGCTTCGCGCAAGCCTGCAAGACTTGAATTCACTTGGTCTTCGGAACTTGCTTCAGCAGCCACTTCTTCGCCCAAGTTGTCGGCAAAATCCCAGATGATGCGTTTAAAATCATCGAAGGTGTTTTGCACATAAGTCGTTTCGTCAATACGATAGCTTGAAATAAATTGGCGAAAGCGGAACAGGGCATTTTCCAGCTCTTCGCCTTCTAAGGTCATAAGTTCTTTTGCAACCGTATCCAGTTTTGCGCGCACTTTGCGCACAGAATGATTCTGAACTTCAAATAGATTCTTATTATAGACATCTAATATAAAGAGAAGGGTCGCTCTGTCTTCTGAGAGATTCGGTTTGTTATCACTTTTGGTTTTCGCATGTTGTTCTGATCCCCAGTCCATATCCAACTGATCAACCAGTTTTTTCATCCACTGCTTCAACTTAAGCCTCCGGGTAGCAAACCGCTCCGACTAAGTCGGAGGGCATGCTACCTGTTTCGGAAAATGCGAGGCGAAGGTTTATGGTTTCTCGACAGTAGTCGGGTCGATTCTCACAATGATACACCTGCTGTGGTGCTTTTTCGCAACGATGTGAAGGTTTGCTCAAGTCCACGCTGTAACAATATTAAAGTATTCTTGAACTGCTAAAAATCTGACGAAAAAGGAGTCACTCCATGGCCATCAGCGCACAGGTTACCGGCCCTGATTTTACCAAAGGCGTTTCGGTAGATCTGATTCAAGAAGGTGAAACCATCCTTGGACATGTGGGCGATAAAGCCGTTTTATTGGCAAAAGTTGAAGGCGAAATTTACGCTGTTGGTGCGAATTGCACGCACTATGGCGGTCCCCTTAATCAAGGTTTGTTAGCTGGTCATCATATTCACTGTCCATGGCATCACTCTAGTTTTAATATAAAAACGGGCGAGGCAGAAAAAGCTCCCGCATTGGTGCCAATTTCCTGTTGGCGAACGGAAGTAAAAGACGACAAGATTTTTGTAACAGGCAAAAAGACAATTCCACGTCCCATCGTGAGAGGCACAGAAAGCCAGCACGTCGTGATTGTCGGCGGAGGAGCAGCAGGGACATCTTGTGCAGCAATGCTACGGCGTCAGGGTTTCGCGGGAACCATTCAAATGATCAGTCACGACGATTCCATTCCCTACGACCGCACGAATTTATCTAAGGACTATTTATCAGGAACTGCGCCTGATGATTGGCTACCAATTCTTAAGGAATCGTTCTTTGATAAAAATAAAATTCAGCTGAATCTGAACGTCGCAGTAGTGAAAGTGGATTCCGCGAAAAGATCGGTTCTGTTGTCGAATGATAAAACACTGTTTTACGATAAGTTGGTCCTAGCCACTGGGGGAGAGCCGATTTCTCCTCCTATTCCAGGTATCGATCAGCCTCATGTCTTTATGTTAAGAACTTTAAAGGACTGTCACCGCATCATCGATAAATGTGATGGATCGAAAACGGTGGCTGTGATTGGCGCGGGTTTTATCGGGTTGGAGGTCGCTGCCTCTTTAAAACAGAGGGGTATTGATGTTCATGTCATTGCACCCGAGGAACTACCACTGATAAAAAATCTGGGGATCCACGTGGGAAGTTATATTAAAAAGACCCATGAGTCCCATGGGGTGCGGTTTCACCTGGGCCACAGTGTGAAAGAAATCAACAGCAGATCTGTCATTCTGGATAACAATACAAAGATCGAATGTGATTTCGTTGTGGTCGGTGTCGGTATTAAGCCAAACCTCGAGCTAGCCCGACAAGCGGGGTGTGAAATAGATCATGGAGTTATTGTCGATGAATACATGCAGACTACGGTTCCTGGTGTTTATGCCGCCGGTGATATTGCCCGTTGGCCTGATCCGCGCAGCCTTCGTCCTATTCGCGTGGAGCACTGGGAAGTCGCCGAGAGACATGGTCAAGTTGTGGCATGCAATATTCTGGGAGCAAGGCTTAAATATCAGGATGTTCCTTTCTTCTGGACTCAGCAGTTCGATAAGATCATTTGTTATATTGGATATTCCGACCATTTTGATCGCATGGATCTTTTGGGAGATCCCGGCAAAGATGATTTTGCAGTCGTCTATTACGAAGGTGATCGGGTGGCAGCATTTATGTCGGTGGGACGTGATTTAGAAAACTTAAAAGTAGAACAAGCCCTTAATCGTATCGACTACCAAAAGGTGGAGGATATCGTCAGAGATTATGAACGCCATCTCAGAAAACCCGAACCACCACCACCGAATTATTTTGAACCGAGCCCTTAAATTTTTTTCAGTTGTTTTTTTATTTTCGCAAAGGTTTTTTTGTCGAACTTAGGTAGGACGGGTTTTAGTTTTTGCAAGCGGTCCACCAAGATCGATGAAATGATATAGTTGCGCATGTCCTTGTCGTCAGCAGGAATAATGTACCATGGACGGTCGGGATGATGTGTTTTTATTATAACTTCCCCATAGGCTTTTTGGTAAGAATGCCAGTGCCGGCGCTCGGTCAAATCGCTTAATTCAAATTTCCAGTGCTTTTTAGGATTGTGAATTCTTTCCATCAGTCTGGAGGCCTGCTCCTTACGACTGATATGCAAGAAGAATTTAAGGACAGTGACCCCCTCATCAAACAGCATTTTTTCGAAGGCATTGATATCATCGATACGATTTTGTATCTGAGACGATGATAAAGTCTTATGAACTGTCGGAATAACGACATCTTCGTAATGACTCCGATTAAAGATCACAAGCTCTCCACGTTCCGGTGTTTGCTTGTGAATACGCCATAAATAATCGTGGCGCATTTCTAACTCGGTCGGGCGCTTAAATGAAACCACGCGCAGGCCCTGCGGATTAACCGCCGCGAAAACGTGTTTGACGGTCCCATCTTTACCGGAGGTGTCTAAGCCTTGCAGAATGATCAGAACTTTGTGTTTTGCTTCCGCAAAGATCAGTTCCTGAAGGTCGGCCAGTTTTTCGATGATCTCTTCAAAGTCCGATTTAAGAGCTTTTTTAGGCGAACCTTTCGAGCCACTTTCAGTCGGAACTTTGGAGAGATTCTTGGATATCGGATAAAAATGTTTTTCTTTGATCATCCTCGTTAGTGTGTCGCGCGAGCTTCACCTTCGTCAAGAACCGCATCTAAAGAGATTTCAGTATCTAACAGTCTTGAAACAGGGCAGTTGCTTTTAGCTTCTTCAGCGATGGTTTTAAACTGTGTTTGGTCGATTCCAGGAATTTTGGCTCGCAAAGAAAGATTGGAATGAGTGATGACCCAGTCACTGCCATTTTTCTCAATACTTACTGCAGCATTTACGTTCAAAGTATCTGCAGTGAACCCTTTTTGTGTCAGAGCTGCTGATAAGGCCATTGCAAAGCATGAGGAATGGGCTGCTGCGATAAGTTCCTCGGGATTCGTCCCTTTTTCTGTGCCGAAACGGCGGCTGAACGAGTACGGTGTGCGATTCAAAACACCACTTTCCGTAGATACTTCTCCTTGACCCTGTTGAATATTTCCTTTCCATTGCACGGATGCTTTTCTTTCCATGTAAACCTCTCTTTGTGAACCCAAGAATAGAAGGGAATCAGCGAGACGTTGACCGCTGCCTCCGTTGTTTGCTAAAGATCAATGAATGTCACAAACTCCCCAAAGAATTGCAGTCATTGGAAATGCCGGCGCTGGTAAAACAGTCCTCTCCCGTCATTTGGCAAAGAGGTATCAACTTCCGTTGACCCACGTTGATTCCATCCAATTCGTTGCTGGCATGAAAATTCGTCCTCATAAAGAATCCATTGCCCTCCTAACAGAAGTCCAAAACCAGACATCATGGATCATTGATGGATATGGTCCCTTAGATATTATTGAGCGTCGTTTTCAATTGGCTGATCAAATAGTGATGATTGATTTCCCCATTTGGCGGCATTATTGGTGGGCAACAAAACGGCAGATCAAAAATATATGGTTTCCCCGTGAAGAGCTGCCGGCAGGATGTTCTGAAGTTTCTTGGGATCAGACTAAAAAGCTTTATAAAACCATCGGCAATGTTCATCGTTTGATGCGACCGGAGCTTTTAAGAATTTTAAATCGTGATGGTTTAAAGGGAAAAGTGGTGTGGATTCGTAAAGTCTCTCAACTGCGACATCTTTCCAAATTTGGTTTTGTTGACGGTGGTCTTTGACAGGGAAAATCTCTAAATCCTGAATTCAGTTGGGGCTTCAAATTCCCCGGCGTACACTTGTGGGATGAGCCCAAATTTACATATCGTCATTCTGGTTTTTGCCGGAACTATGCTCGTAAATGTCTTTACCTCTGCAGCCTTGTGGTACATCCATAGGAATCGTATTTTTGGGTACATCACCCTCAGTTGGGTGATCACATCCATAAACTTTTTTCTGCAAAGTCAGTTTGTAAATTACGATTACAAGATGCTGTTAGCCTATAGTTTTTATGTCTTGGCTAGCTGGGTTTACTATGAAATCACGGCCGCTCTTTTGGTAAATCCTGAAAGACGCTACTGGGTTTACACGATTCCAATCACTTTAATAGTTTTGGGGTTGGTGACTCTTAATTTGACGGGGTCTTTCCAATTCGCCTCTATATTTTCGGCGATAGCAATCGCGATGCCACTTTTCTGCGCCGCTTTGAAGGCGCGAAATGCCAAGGTCTCCCGTGAATCTAAGGGGGATTCGAAGGGCTTTAGAATTTTGGCTCTGTTGTTGGTCCTTTTGGCAATTCATTATCTGGATTACCCCTTCTTGCGCAGCAGTGAATCGGGGGCGGTCTTTGGTTTCACTTTTGCGTTTCTTTTGACCTTTGCATTTTCGATCTTTTTTCCTTCTTTTCTTCTTTGGCAATTGGCGGCCCAATACAGCAGTCGTCTGCAGGATGAGGTCACCAAACAAACGAAGGAGTTGGTGGATCTCGACAATCGTAACAAAGCTTTGATTTCGATTCTTATCCACGATCTTGCGACGCCAGTGACCACAGCAATGATGTCCTTAGGCAAAATGGAAGGTGGGGAGCAAACTCCCGTATTAGATCGCTTAGGGAAATCACTGCGCTATATAGTATCCACAATTGAAAAGGTTCGCGAGTTGCAAGCAGTGAACGCTGGCAAAAAGAATTTGGATCTTAAAGTCGCGGACCCTATGATATCCGCCGAAAATGCCGTTCAGTATTATGCAGAGCAGTTGGCTGCGCAAAACTTAACGGTGCGATTCATCGATAACCGTAAGAATCGCCATTCAGCGGTCATGATTGATTCTCATCTGCTGCAAGGTCAGATTATTGGAAATCTTTTAAGTAATGCGATTAAATTTTCCCCGCGAGGGGAGGAGATCGTAATTCGATTGAGCGAAGATGCACGCAGTCTGACGATCGAAGTGATTGATTTTGGCATTGGTATTCCGGCGAGCATTGCGCCGAAATTATTCTCGTTCACGGGTGCCACCACACGCAAAGGACTTCATAATGAAAAGGGTACTGGCTTCGGCCTCCCTTTGGTGAAGGCCTATGTTGATATGATGCATGGACGTATAGATTTTCAGACCGGATATAAAGATGCCGCCTTTGCGCGCACCGTGGGCGTCAATATGCGCGTTAAATTTCCCTTGGTCGTAATGCAGCCGATTCTTTCGGAATCGCGACCGGCGGCGGAGATGTAAAGATCGCACGTTGTCTGTACCAAGATGTAAACATCAAATGAAAGCCTTCGAATACTTCAACAACAATCATTGCTGCGGCCTTTGTTTCCTCGTCCGTCAGACTGAGATCATTGAGATTCAGTTGATGTGTTTCATCAATCCAACTACCTTGTTGGTGGCTGGCTTCTTCAAAGAAATGGTGATCACCAAAGTATTTTAGAGCTTCTGGCGAGTGAGAGTCAGATGCACGAACAGCCTCAATAAACACAGCAAAGGCCAGTTCCAGACATTCAATCATCAGCAGTCGCACACCCGGGCTTTTATGTTGGAATGTCAGGGACATCAATCGATAAGTCGCTTGGCGAACTCTCCAGTTTTCATCTGACCAGATTTGACGAAGGGCGGTTGTAGTTTTTGTTCCCCACGCACTTTGCCCTACATTCATGGTCTCCAAATCTTCTAAAAACAGTTGCCAGTGTTCTAGGTCTTCACGACAGTGATGGTTGACAGCCTTTTCCAAGGTTGTCGTGGCGTTAGGATATTCACAATTCAGTAGCAAATCCTTAAAACCCAGCACAAAGAAACTCATGGCAGGTGCGAACGACAACGGCGTCTTAGAAGCTCGAATCCAATGCATCAACACGTGCTCATTCAACTTACTTTTTTCGGCAAATAACATTTTGTTAAAATCCATTTGTACTCCGGTTGCAAAGTGAAAGTGTTCAGATCAATCTAGTGGGTATTACTCCTCAAAGGATGCAACATATGCCGCAGAAAATGAATCTCCTGGTGGTCGAGGATGATCACGACCTGGGGGAAATGATCGTCGATTCTCTGAAGGATCTTTTTCAAAGGGTTGAATTCACAACGAACTTTGATACGGCCATTAAAATCCTGACTGCCCTAAAGCCTGACGTCATTGTCACAGATCAAAACATAGATGGAGGCTTTGGTATAGCCATTGTGGCACAAGCGAAAGCCAATAATGTGAACACTGTTGCCATTGTACAAACGGGGAACCCGTCCTTGGAATTGCAGACCGAAGCCGCCAAGCTTGGGAGCGTGGAAATTATTGAAAAACCATTCGATGCGAAACTTCTGCATTTAAGGGTGTCGCAATTGATTATGGTTGAAGATATGCGCAGAAAGATGGAGGCGTCACCGGGAGCCAGCGAACTGCGACCGCCTCTGCAGTAAATAAAAACTGGTCAAAACAAATAAGCACTTGTGTATTTTATTAACCGAGATCCTTGTAACTAGAGAATGCATTTCGCGTCTGTCAAATTAAAGTATACGGGAGAAATCCATGGAAGCGGACAAAGAGCCCTCAGTACGTTCAGCAAATGCGGCTTTTAAGTCAGATAGCAACAAGTTCAACATCATTGTGGACTCGGTTCCGAATGGCTTGATTGTTGTCGATCAACGCGGCGAAATTTTGATGTGCAATGCAGAGATGGAAAAGCTGTTTGGCTATGATAAGGGTGAGTTATTAGGACAAAGCCTTGAGATTCTTGTTCCTCGAGAAGTCCGCTCCAACCACGTCGGTCATCGCACCGGGTTCTTTGCTCATCCTTCTAAACGTCAAATGGGAGCGGGACGCGACCTGCGCGGAATTCGCAAAGATGGCAGCGAAATACCGGTAGAGATAGGGCTAAATCCCTTAGAAACTGAGCAAGGAAATTTCGTTGTCGCGTCGGTTGTGGATATCACTGAACGTAAAAAAATGGATTTGATGTTGTTGCGAGCGTACGATGAAGTTCAGCAAAAGAATTTAGAAATGGAACAATTCGTCTATACGGTTTCACATGATCTAAAGGCACCGTTGGTGACAAGCAGCTCTTATATTTCATTCTTGCGCGAAGATCTGCAGGCGGGGCGCTATAATGATCTTATTGATTCATTAGAGCGGGTCGAAAAAGCCAATAAAAAAATGCATGAACTGATCTACGACTTGTTACAACTTTCACGAACTTCGCGCATGGAGCTGAAGGTAGCTTCGATTAATCTGACCATGCTGATTAATGAAATAAAAAAAGATCTCAAAGATCAGCTGGATGATAAAAAGACTGATTTAATTATTCCTGCGGATCTGCCTGTTGTACTGGGGGACGCAAAACGTCTGACTCAGGTTTTTGAAAATCTTGTAATCAATGGTCTTAAATACGCTGCCGTGGGAGAGACCAACACGATAGAGATTGTTCAGAACGAAACTGAAAAAGAATGGAATATCGGTGTTAAAGATAATGGTCCTGGTATTCCGCCCCAATATCACAAAAAAATATTCGCACTGTTTCAACGACTCGATACCCAGAAAGAGGGTACTGGCGTAGGGCTCACCATCGTTTCTCGTATCATGGGTCTCCATGGTGGCAGAGCGTGGGTCGAATCCGAACCTCCGCATGGTGCAACATTCTGGCTATGCTTTCCCAAACAGCCACAGTTCAAGGAGAATCGCGATGGAATCCACTGAACGTCCAGAACCAAGATCGTTAGCGATTCACTTGATTGAAGACGATGATGATCACGCAGGGATCGTGGTTCGCCTGCTTGCGCGTGCGGCATCCAGTAGCAGTGTGGAGCGATCGAAAGATGGTGTCGAGGCTATTGAATATTTGGAACAAAAGAAACAAGAAGAAAAGCGCAAACTGCCGGATCTTATTCTTTTGGACTTAAAACTGCCCAAGAAGGACGGTCACGAGGTTCTTCAGTACATTAAAGAAGACCCCATTTTGCATTCAATCCCCGTAGTGATTCTGTCAACTTCAGACGCTGAATCGGATCGCACCAGAGCGTATGAGCTCTATGCAAATAGTTACTTAGTTAAACCGCTTGAGTTGGGAAGCTTTAAAGATTTGACCGACGAGATTGTTCGCTATTGGGGAATTTGGAATATTCCAGCTGCAGAAAAAAAACAAAACGGAAGCAATGGTATCAATGGTGCCAAGCCCAATGGGAGTGTGAGTGAAAGTCGACCCTAAGAAGTTAGACATTTTGCTAATCGAAGATAACGACGAGCATGCCGAGATTATCTCTCGACATTTGCGTCGTGTTGACTCGATGGCGATCACTGTCACGCGAGAATTCTATCTTGCGAAGGGCGTCCAGCGTCTCACAGAAAAGAAATTTGATGCTGTTCTGTTGGACTTGCATCTTCCGGATAGCAATTTTATGGAAACTCTGCCTCGCGTCGCCAGGGTTGCAGGTGAGGCACCGATCATTGTTTTGTCGGCGCTTGATGACCGAGGAAGTACTATCAAAGCGGCTCAGGACGGAGCCTCTGATTTCTTAAATAAAGCACATTTATCATCCGAGCTGATGGCGCGAACTATTCTAAGTTCGATTGAGCGCAAGGAATCTGAAATTAAAATCAAACATCAGCTTCATCAGACGGCGTTGCTGTCGGATTTAAGTCAATTCGCCTTGAATGAGGTGAATGCTGAAAAGGTCAAACTTCGCTGCCGTCAGATTTTGATGAATTCCTTGCTTGTGGACTATGTACATTTCACGGAGCCGCCTGAGGCGGGTAAAATGGCACTGGCGCAAAGACCCAGTGATGGTGTGCCATTTCTTTTTGGCGAGCTTGAGTTTCTAGGGATGCAACATGAAAAAGAAATGATGTTGAGATCCGGTCTTCGCTCTGGTGTGAACGTGGTCATCGTCAGTAAGGATGTGGAAATCCCGCCGCTGGTGATGATGATCTATGACCACCGTGATCGCACTTTTAAGTATGACGAAATTGAATTTATAAAAGCTGTTGCGAATATCTTATCCTCTGTTTTGACCCACGTTTATTTAGAAAAGCTTTTGCAACAAAAAATTGAAAGTTTAAAACAGGCGCATCAGAAAAAAGACGAATTTCTAGCGACACTTTCTCACGAATTAAGAACCCCATTGAATATTATAACCGGCTATTTGGAAATCGTTCGGGAATCACAGCCTGGCTCCGAAGAATATCAAAGTGCGATGGAGATTATTGATACAAATCTTAAGATCGAGACTCGATTGATCGGTGAGATTTTAGACATGTCGCGAATCATCACAGGGAAAATGAAGCTTGATTTGAGCTTTTACGCCCTAGATGAAATGATAGATTCAAGTATCGAATCTTTAAGTCTTGCCATGGCCGCCAAAAAAATTCATTTAGAATTGCACGTGTCTCCGAACCTGGGTCGTATGTGGGGAGATCGTGATCGCATGCGCCAGGTGATTTGGAATTTGGTTTCTAATGCAGTGAAATTCACCCCGCAAGAGGGAATCATAAAAATATTTGCGAACAAAGTGAATGATCTTTTCGAATTTACCATCGAAGACAACGGCGTAGGAATCATAGCAGAAAATCAGCAAGATGTGTTTAATCGGTTTTGGCAGGAAGACTCAGCAATCACTCGACAACATATGGGATTAGGGTTGGGGCTGGGAATTGTTCGCCATATCGTAGAGCTTCATGGAGGCACAGTTGAAGTATTTAGCGCCGGCAGAAATCAAGGAACGCGATTTACAATCCATGTTCCTATACAACAGCTGCGCGCAGTAGATGCAACTCCCGTAGAGAAACCGCCAGAGCCGGAGCAAACCGTCCCCAACAAAAATCTGCGGGGAATGCATTTGCTAGCGATTGATGATTCCGAAGACTCGCTGAATTTACTACAACATTTATTAAAAAAATCAGGTGCAACGGTAGAAGGCACCAGTGATCCCCAACGAGGCTTAGATCTAGCTAAAAACACGGGATATGATGTGATCATCTGCGATATTGGTATGCCTATTCTTGATGGGTATTCGTTGATCAGCCAGCTTCGACAATGGGAAGAGGCCCAGGGTCGGCCTGCAACCTCTGCTATCGCGTTGACCGCCTATGTCGGAAAGGAAGATATTGATAAAGCCCTCTCCGTAGGATTTCAGGCTCATATGCCCAAGCCTTTAAATTTACCGCTCTTAAAACAAAAAATATTAGAGCTGGCACCTTCAGGCTCCTCGACTTCCATCGCAAGCAATTAAGCACCTTTGCGCTGGTTCAAAGTGCTGATTCATTTTGTTCTTGTTATGTTTTCTGAATCGCTTCATCCCGCTAGGAGAGCAGCCGATATCCCAGTATCATGACCTCGCTATGTAGAATTCTTATCTTGTGCGTACCTTTGTTTTTTACTAGCGCGGTCATGGCATCTTCTTGGGACCTAACTCCAAGTGTACGAGTAGGCTACAGCCCGGTGAGTGTGAGCGATCCCAAACAAATTGAGTTTGGTTCTGAATCGAACTCCTCCTTGCGGCAGGGCTATTCAGCCAATGATCCTTGGTTTCAAATTAAAATTAACAACAACAGCGATGACCACTTAGAGAAAATTCTTTACTTTGATTCACCCCAGGTCGGTCGACTGACGTTGTGGCAGGATGGAAAATACCGTCCTCAATATTCGGGACCGGGTTATTCCTTAGCGGAGCGGGCTTACTCGTCACGCTTAGCTGCGTTTCATATTCAACTAGGTCCTCAAGAAAACGGAACGTTTTATATAAAACGCGATGTGCACCATGCTCTCAACACGAAAGTTTTCTTGGCGGATGAGGCCGAGTTTGAACATCAAGAAAACCATGCACGGACTATTTTCTATTTTTATTTGGGCGGCATTCTTGCCCTGGTTGTTTACAATTTTTTTCTGGGCATCTTTACGAATGAAAAGGACTACCTTTACTATTCATTTTTTGCAGCAAGTTTTGGTGCTACTGCACTTGTTTTGCATGGAGTTGTGGATACTTATATTTTCCCAAATAAAGTTGTGGTTTTTTCCAATTACTTGATGTTTTTTTCTTCGCTTACTTTGTTTGCAGGATGCTTGTTTGTTGAGCGTTTTTTAAATATCACCCAAGAATTTCCAATGGGTTTTTGGGGACTCAGAGTTTTTAAAGTGTTGGCTGTGGTGCCGATGATAGGTAGCTTTTGGGTGCCATCTCACCGGAACCTTTTCTTTTTAGGATTTTGGATTGATGCCTCGATCGCTTTAGCAATCCTGTTTTTTATCTTCTGCGGCTTTTATATGTTACTGCGCCATGCGCATAAACTTGCGACTTATTTTCTTTGCAGTTGGGCTGTAGTTCTGTGTGGAACCTTTGTGTGGTTGGCTTCCTTTTATGGAATTATTCCTAGCAATACGGTGACTCAGTATTCCTTATTGTTTGCAAATTTTGGTGAGATGCTGGTGCTAGCTTTAGGCCTCGCTTATAAAATCCGTGTCTTGGACGAGCAAAAGCGCCGCGCACTACGTGCCGCTGAAGATAAAGAACGTTATCATCGTTTGGTTCGTGTCTTATCTCACGATGTGGCAAATACGGTGTCAGGACTCCTTTATCATTCTGATATGTTAAGATCCCATGTCGATAGGGGAGCAGCTTCAGTTCATTTGGATCGAATTTATAATTCGACTCAACAGTTGATTCAGATTTTGGCATCGGTTCGTCATGAAGAGGTATTTCATGTGTTTAAAGAAAATGCTGAAATGGAATTGGTGGACTTAAGAGCCGTTTGTGAAGAAGTCCTTCATCACTATGCCTGGCAACTGCGAGAAAAACAGCTTCGTGTGCAGATGAATGTTCCTCAAGAGGCTATGGTCCGCGCAGATCGAGCTGCGTTATCAAATCAAGTGATATCAAATATTGTGTCGAATTGTATTAAATTTAGTGAAGCCAAAAAACTCATCTCTTTGAAGTTGATTGACGACAGTGAGTTCAGGGTCTTAGAAATCACCGATCAAGGCATGGGTATTCTGCCAGAGGAAATTGAGACTGTGTTTGCCGCCAAGAAACTCATTTCCCACCGTGGCGCAAGTAATGAGGTTGGCACGGGTATAGGCACCTCGCTCGTTTCTGAATATATGAAGATTTTTGGCGGAAAAATTGAAGTGGAATCCTTTCACCATACTTTGCATGCAGAATCGGGCACGACAGTGCGTTTGATTTTTCCCAACTTGCAGCGCCTGGGTAACTAGGGTACGTTTGAAAAACAATGAATTCGATCTCGGTTGCGTCTTTCTATCATTATGTTTTCGTATGCTTTGTGGCGTTGTTTCCACCAGTAAATCCGATTGGCAGTGCCTTTATCGTCGGTCCATTTTTAAAAGGACAACCCAGCCAAAGACGTATTAAGGCAGCCGCAGCCATAGCGCTTTATTGTTTGAGTATTTGCATCGCTTTCACTCTTTTGGGCGGATTCTTTTTTAAGCTGTTTGGGATTTCTGTTCCGGTGGTACAAATCGCCGGCGGCATTTTGATTGCGCGCATGGGCCTTAGCATTTTAACAGCGACAGAACCTTCCGAAGATCAAGAAAAAGTCGTAGATAACGAAGATCATCCGCGATCGAAGTCGTTGAAGTCACTTTTGTTTTATCCGTTGGCTTTTCCAACGACGACGGGCGGAGGCACCATTTCCGTCCTTTTGGCACTGAGTGCTAATAGTTATCACGTAGATCCAGCGATTCACATGTTCAATTTGCTCGCGACTTCAGTCGCGTGTTTACTGATGGCAGCCGTTATATTCGCGTGCTATTCATTGACACCAACAATTCTCGACAGACTGAATCTACAAGCGCTGCAAGTTTGTAACAAACTGAGCGGTTTTTTGACGTTTTGTGTAGGGATCCAAATTGTGGTGGACGGCGTCTTGGGAATTGCAAAAATTCTTACCAAAGGCTGAAATTAGGGCTATCGTTTTTGTTATGAAAAAACAAATAACGAAAAACATCCTAATTAGCACGTTGTTAACAAGTTCAGTTATTGGTTGCGCTGGTGGAAGCAGTATTCAGTCCACATCCAATACTCCCGTAAAAAAAATCCACGAAAGTATCATCGTTAAAGGTGTAACAATCGTAAATACTCAAAATGGTCAATTGCAGTCCAATATGGCTGTAATGATTGATGCGGGGAAAATTTCAAAAATCATTCCGGCTGATATGATTGGCGAGCAGGGCGGAAAACGAATCATCGATGCCACAGGCAAATACTTGGTGCCAGGTTATAACGACATGCATGCTCATATCCTCGATGAGGCTTCATCACAGGAAATGGCAGCAGTGATGTTAGCTCACGGTATCACAGGGTATCGTCAGATGTCAGGGAGTGATGAGCTTTTAAATCAACGTAAAGACAATAAACTGACATTGCCAGAGGACTCTCCGGAGTTATTAGGGATGCCTGGGCCCGTCCTTGTAAGAAGCAATGCTTCAACGCCGGAAGCAGCAACAGCGCTGGTACAAAAACAACGCGTTGAAGGTGCTGACTTTATTAAAGTGGTCGACGTTTCACCAAGTGCCTTTTTTGCGGCTTTGGCAGAAGCTAAAAAGGAAGGCGAATACTTTGCGGGTCATATACCGGCAGGGGTTGATGCGGTTCAGGCCTCTAAGCAGGGTATGTTGTCCATCGAACACCTAGGGCCTGTTGATTCTGTTTTAATCAGCTGCTCTACCAATGAAGCGGCTGCTCGTAAAGCCATTGGCTCCGAAGCCAACGTCAACATGAGTGCGGAGATCGGCAAATTGACAATTGCTAATCCTTTGTTGGTTCGCCTCATGGCCAATCAAAATGCCTTTTTAAAAACGCGCATGATCATTGATACCTATAGCGATTCAAAATGTAAAAAAGTGGCCGACACGTTTGCAAATTTTAAAACATGGCACGTTCCAACATTGATTCGTAATCAGACGATGCAGATGGCGGATAAGGCCGATTTTTCAAAGTCGCCGAATTTGCAATATGTACCTCGCGCGACTCGGGAATACTGGAATGAAGTTTCGCAGCAGTTCACTAAAACTGTAAAACCCGTGGCGCGCGAAACTTTACGTCAGCTTACGCAAATGGATATGAAACTTGTGAAGCTTTTTGATCAACAAGGCGTGAAAATGCTAACGGGTTCTGATGTTGGCGGCATGTGGGTTGTTCCAGGAGTTTCATTGCACCAAGAATTTGATCTGTTGGCTAAGGCGGGTTTGACTCCACTAAAGGTTTTGCAAATGACGACTCTGAATAGCGCAGAATTCTTAGGAAAGCGTACCAGCATGGGAACTGTAGAAATGGGTAAAGACGCAAACTTGGTATTGCTTGATGCAAACCCAGTTCAAAGCGTTGCAAATCTTCATAAAATCAGTGCCGTGATTCGCGATGGTAAATTCTATTCTCAAGACACACTTGAAAAATTGAAAATGGAGGCTGCAAATAAAATGGCTGCGGCAACCGAGACAACATCCTCTAACCACGTTCATTAGAATTAGGAAAGTTCTTGTCATCAGTCTTGTCAGTGGAACTTAACACTGGCAAGATTGTCCCCATGAATGAGTTATTTCGCAAAATCTCTAATCAAATTTCTCACTGGGTCGGAACTCCTTACGCCTTTGTCTTGGCCGTCGGTGGCATTATCTTATGGGCAGTTCTGGGTCCTGTTTTTGATTATTCCGATACGTGGCAATTAGTGATTAACACGGCGACCACGATTATTACTTTTCTGATGGTATTCCTGATTCAAAATACTCAAAACAGGGATGCCCGCGCCATTCACCTTAAGTTAGATGAATTAATTCGTGCCACCAATGGCGCGCGTGATGATTTGATTGATCTTGAAGAAATGTCTGATGATATGCTTGATCAAGTGCACGCAGACTTTCGTGCCACTCATGAGCGCATGGGCGAAGTGATCGAAAAGATCGAAGCTCAAAAGAAAAATCGTCAGAAGTAGTTTAGTTCTTAACTTGGTGCTCAACCGCCCAGCGGTATAGGTTGTCGGGAGAAAGCCCGGGAGTGCCATCAAGGTCCCAGTAATTCTTTGGCCAAACTTTTTTATTAAAAGTCATGGGATGAGTGGGGATGTTTAAGAGTTTCCCTAAAAGCTCTGAGCAGTACATCGCTTTATCATCCCAAGAATACCAGAAATCAAATGGCAGCCCCATATAGGGAGCTGCTTGCTGGAATTGAACCGGCTGATCGATCTCGATAACTTCCGTTATCGTACCATGGTGGTTCAATTGATCGAGAGTGATAATGGCGACACCTTCGCCAGGGTAAGCATTAAGCCACAGCTCCCCAATGTCATCGAACTGAATAGCAGTGTGCGAAAAGCGTGCTCCGGGCTCATATTCCACTCGCTCGCCTCGAGAATTAAATGTTTCAAGAAAGGCGATGCGTGTTCCAGCCTCTGCCGATAGAGCAGAAATCAGAATACTTATAGTAAGAGTTGCTAAAGCCAACCAGCGACGCATGCCAAGGGTTGTCCTCTTTTGAGTCGTGGCAGTCAAAATGTTTCTGCTCGAAAAGTGATCCGTATCATTGTGTATGCTCCACGGCCTTGTTATTTTTATTAGAGCTGCCGCTGCGGAGGCATTGTGAATAAAAATCAGTCTTTACCTATCGTGTTTCTTCATGGTTTTCTGTGCGATCCCAGATTATGGACTTCTGTGCAAACCTATTTAAGGTATGAAGGTCCTTCCTATCTGATTGATTTTAAATTCTGCAAAACCCTCGAAGAGATGCTGGAACAAATTGAAATAATCGAAGCTCCGCGTTTTCACATGGTGGGATTTTCTATGGGTGGTTATATCGCCGAAGTTTTCGCAACAAAATACCCTGAGCGGATTGAAACCCTCACCTTGATTGCCGCCAATGTGGGTTCTTTAAGTGAGCTTGAGCAGTCCAGTCGGCTTAAAATGGCAGATATGTTGTCGCGAGTTCAATATAAGGGAATGTCTGAAAAAGAGGTGATGAGATTCATCCATCCTCGCTCTGGTGAAAATCCGGAGGTTATAAAAGTCATTCAGGAGATGAGTCAGGCCTATACCTCTGAAATGTATGTGAACCAGATGCGAGCGACCCTTCAGCGTAAGGATTTAACCGCAGCTTTGGAAGGGCTGACCTTTCCCATTACTATTATTGCGGGGAGGGAGGATCGAGTCGTGTCTTTAGTTTCTCTACAAAACTTTCACGACAGAATTAAACGGTCGCAATTTACGGTCATAGAAGAAACAGGACATTACATCCCGTTAGAAAAGCCTCTGGAAATTGCCCACGCCATCAAGCAAGCCGTTTCCTTGTAAAGATTTAGTTGGCGCAATAAATCGGGACGAAAGCAACCCTGTCCTTATGGGCTATTGAATATCTGCTACGAACCGCATAGCATTTTTCTATGGGAAAAATTAGGTCGGTCTTTGTCGTGGGCATCTTTTTATTTTCAATGGCATCCTTGGCGGAGCCTAAGCAGCTGCCCGTTAACGGAAGACTCTTTATCGGGTCCACCAATGTATCTCCGACGGAGCTGAACACCTCCCTTGAATCACAAAGCATGAAAAAGGTGGATAGCATCACTCAATACGGTGTGGAGATTGTTTATCCCGCATTTCAATATTTAGACGTCGGAGTTCGCTATGCTAAAAGAACTTTGAACAATGATGAAAATCCTGCGAACGCAGCGACCGATTACACCGCGAAAATTGATCAAGACACATTTATGTTTTTGGCTCGCGTCCCATTTTATAAAAGCGATGTCTTGCGCCTGGATGCTTTTGCGGGGGCGGGTGGCAGTAACACGACTTACACCATAAAATCCGCGACAGAGGACGGATCATTAACCAAAAAAGCAAACTCGGGCTGGTTCGCCACCCCCTATGCAGCCGCAGGAGCCTCTTTGGCAGTCGGGTACAAATGGATTTACTTCATCATGGAGGGTGGAATCGAAAGCAATAAACCAGAGTCCTTCGATCGCTCCGGCTCTGTCAGCAGCAATATCAATCAGATCGATCTTTCCGGTGGCTATTTGACGATCGGAATTTTGTTCACCGGCGTACCCGGTACGATTGGAAAATAATTTTAGATAATTTTAAGAGCGCCCTGAAAAGTTTGCCTAAAATTTCATCTTTTTTGAGAGTTATATTGCGAGCTTAGCTATATTCCGTGCGGGTTTGCTGACATCTTGTGCAAAGTCTCGCCGCACCCCAAAAAAGTAATAAAAATTTTTAAAATACTGCAAGATTTCGTATTGACTTTAACCCCCTCTTAGAACAAATTAGCACTTCCTCAAACGGACAAAGTGGTTCGCTAGCTCAGCTGGTAGAGCATTTCACTTTTAATGAAAGGGTCGATGGTTCGAATCCATCGCGAGCCACCATTTTTTGTTCTTTTGATTTTTCCTAGTACGTTCCCATCGTCTAGGGGCCTAGGACACCTCCCTTTCACGGAGGATACAGGGGTTCAAATCCCCTTGGGAACGCCAAATTTTGAAAATACAAAACCCATATCGAAAGATATGGGTTTTTTATTTTCACCATCTGAAGTTTCTAAAAGGTTTCAACTCAAAAGGTCGGCACACAACTCCGATCAAAGCGCTCCGAAAAATAATGAGCTCCGACACGTGGTTCAGCAAAATGGCCATGACGGCCATTTAGCGCGAGGCGAAGCAGAGTCCCGCAGGGACAAGTGCAGGATGCGCGCAGCCACCCTTGGGTCGTGAACGTCGCGAAACACAGAGCTAAAAAAAATCTTACAATTTCTTCTTCTCCGACATCACCAACAGAACAAGGAGCACTAAATTACAAAATGTATTGTGAGGTAAATCCCATTGTGAAAAACTCGCATAAACAAAAAACGGGATTTGCATGCATTTCAAGACAATACTCGCCCTCTTAATCGTTTCCGTTACACTTCATTCTAAAGCGGAAGAGGTAAAGCAAGCAGCTCCAGAAAAAGAACAAAGCACATCGGAAAAAGCTAAAGAGGTTTTTAATAAAGCCACCGTCATCGCGAAACAGGCGACAGATACTGTCGTTAAGACTTTTAATGAAACTCGAGTTCGCAGAGAGGCAGAGAGCTACTTTGTATTGGGAAGTTACTCCGGCGTGGACTTGTTGATTCCAGGCAAGTATGGAGCAACTGTGGGGGCGATTCAAAGTGCCGATAATACTTGGGAGATCGAGTATCTCAGAGGCAGTGTCGCTGTTCCCGTTGTTGTTGCGGATCTTGGAAGTATGAGAGATGAGCGGATTTCTTTAATACGTCGATCCTATTTTGGCGGAAACAGTTTTAATCTTAGTTATGGTCTAAGTTATTATAATTTTACCCTTCATTTGGGAGACGATATCCTAAGTCGTGTTACGAGCGGATATTATCCCAACATGGGTATGATCCAAATTGAAGCCTTGGGTCTTAATGTGGCGCTCGGTAATAGATGGATCTTCCGCAAAAACATCACCCTAGGAGTTGATTGGTTTTCTTGGTCTCAGCCGTTGCATGTAACACACGTAAGTGCGGAGTATTTAAATCACGCAACTAACCAGCAAGATATTGATAATGTGCAAAAGGGGATCGATATTATTTCTCATTTCCCTCGCTTTGCAGCTATTAAATTTCAGTTAGGGATTTTGTTTTAGTTGAGCGATTAGATATTTGATAGGGGTTCGATATGAAAATGGCAATTCATCTGATATTTTTTATTTTGGCAGGGATTCCGGCTTTCGCAGTACAATCTGGTGACATACTTCCTTCCTTCAAAATCCAAAATCAATTCGAAGAACCCGCTGAACTAAACGCAGAGACAAAATGGATTATTTTTTCGAGTGATATGAAGGCTGCAAAGATTTTGACAGAGTACCTGAACGAAAACGCCAAGAATTTCGATCTCTCAAAGACTTTGATAATCTCCGACATTTCAAAGATGCCGGCCTTGGTATCAAAGATGTTCGCGATCCCAAAAATGAAGAAATATAATTTCAAGCTGGCACTAGATAAAGAAGGGGACGTCACGAAAGCATGGCCTCGTCAAGAAGGCACGATCCTTGTAATAAAAGTCGATCAGTTGAAAGTGGAATCCACAGAAAACCTGACAACAGCGGAAACCGTCTCCAGTTTCTTTAAAGAGAAATTTAAATAATTTTAGCTTTAACGATTTCGCGGCTCATTTTTAGGAACTGATTCTCAGTGTATCCCAAGATGCGGCTTAGCCACAGGTGCGACAGCCCATGGACCATGGACCACGCTTGCAGGGTGGCAAGCTCGGCCTCTTTGTCATCAATATCCATCCCTGAGCTCTTAAATGCCTCGCTGATCGTCGTTCTTAACAAGCGGAAGGACTGATCCGCCAAGGGTTTGATAGAAGGGTAGCTTGGCAATACGTGAAGCTCGCGGTTGAACATAACACGGTAGTGGCCTTCATATTTAATCGCGAAATCGAGATAAGCCATCCCCAGTTGCTGAATGCGTTCTGTTGAAGGGAGCTTCGAGTGAAGTTCGGCGGCGTATTGCAGTTTTTGGTGAAACAATTCATAGCCACGTTTTGCCACTTCGATCAGTAAAACTTCTTTCGATTCAAAGTGACGATAAAAGGCGGGGGCGGAGACGCCGCAAGCTTTCGCGATTTCACGAAGGCTGAAATCCAAATGTCCTGCGCGAACAACGAATTCCAAAACTTCATGGATGGCCGCTTCTTTTAAAGAGCCATGGTGATAACTTTTCTCTGCCGATTTTTTCATCAAACGTCCTAGAACCAAAAAAAAGCCCGCTTTCAAAAAACGGGCTTTTTAAAATACGAAATTAATTGTTGAACAAAGGTTTTACCCAAAGAGTTTGCTCACGACCCGGACCTACAGAGATCACATCGATCGGAGTACCTAATTGTGAGCCAATGAAGTCGATGAAGTTCGTCGCAGGTCTTGGAAGATCAGACAAAGTTTTAACCTTGGTCAAATCTTCTTTCCAGCCCGTCATCCACTCAACAACTGGCTCAACTTTTTCAAGCTCGTACGGAGACGTTGGAAGTTCCGTGACAATTTCGCCGTTGATTTTATAAGCCGTACAAACGCCGATGCGCTCATGACCTGACAAAACGTCAATCTTCATCATCGCAAGGTTTGTAATACCATTCACGCGGATGGCGTATTTCAAAGCAACTAAGTCGAGCCAGCCGCAGCGGCGAGCACGACCCGTAGTTGCCCCGAACTCGTGACCATCAGCTTGGATCTTTTGACCCACTTCATCGTGAAGCTCGGTTGGGAATGGACCCGAACCAACACGAGTCGTGTAAGCTTTAAAGACGCCGATAACCTTTTGGATGTTTGTTGGCCCGACACCCGCGCTCACACAAGCATTCGCTGATAAAGTGGAAGAAGACGTCACGAACGGATAAGTTCCGTGCAAGATATCAAGCATAGTCCCTTGAGCACCTTCAAACATAACGCGTTTGTTGGACTTCAAAGCTTTCGAAATAAATAAAGACGTGTCTTTAGCGCGGTAAGGAGCCAAGTCCTCAGCCACTTCTTTCAATTGTTGAAGCAAATCTTCCAATTTGAAAGTGGAACCGTTGTAGTAATTCTCAAGCATGAAGTTCTTTTCACGCAAAGCCAGTTCCAATTTTTCTTTCAAAGATTCTGGATGGAAAATATCACCCAACAAAACAGCGCGGCGAGAAGCGCGGTCTTCGTAAGCCGGCCCAATGCCTTTACCCGTTGTTCCGATCTTGCCACCTTGCAAAGCTGCTTCACGAGCGGCATCCAAGGCCTTGTGATATGGAAGAATGATAGTAGCTGTATCCGAGATCAAAAGTTGTTTTGGATTTTGAAGATAACCACCGGCGATCAAACGTTTGATTTCATCGCGGATGCTGAAGACGTCAATCACGACTCCGGAGGTGATGACGCAAGTTGTGTCGGGACGAAGAATACCACTTGGTACCAAGTGAAGAACTGTTTTTTGGCCGTTTACAACCAGCGTGTGACCTGCGTTGGCGCCACCTTGGTAGCGAACAACCATGTCCGCTTTTTCTGCAAACACGTCGACCAATTTACCTTTACCCTCGTCGCCCCATTGAGCACCGACAACCACGATTCCTGACATAGCCTAGATCCCTTCAAAGGCGCCAAGCTCGGCGCCCGGGACAAGACGATAGGAAGTGGGGCATTAAATGTCAAATCGGTTATTTGTCAAAAGGTGTAGCTCCGTACCATGGCGCTCTTGGTGGGAGTGTGTCAGAGGTGCTGCCATCTATGAAAAAGGCCATCAGCTTGTTTGCCGCAACCTGACTCGCTTTGAAGAACGCGTCTTCCGTATTTGCTCCAATATGCGGAGTCAGGATGACGTTCTGGTATTGTAGTAGATTTGAGGTGCGTGGCAGGGGTTCCTTTTCAAAAACATCCAGCCCCACAGAGCGTAACCAACCTTTATCAAGTGCTTCACAGAGGTCATTTTCATTAATAACTGAGCCCCGAGACGTGTTGATCAAAACTATGCCGCGGTGAATGTATTCAAAGTGCGAGCGGTCCAGCATGTGCTCCGTTTCCAAAGTTTTTGGAACGTGAAAACTTATAACATCCGCTGACTTCAAAACCTCTTCATAGCTCAATCGTGGAATATTCAAACGTTCAAAAGTTTCATCTTCGGCGTAAGGATCGAAAGCGACGACGTTCATGCCGAAAGTTTGTGCAAATTCCGCAACGCGGGAGCCAATGCGACCCAAGCCAATGATGCCGTAGGTACGCCCGGAAAGTTCAATACCTGTGATGGCGTCGCGTTTCCATTCTCCAGCTTTGACCATTTTATGAGCAGGCATAAGATTGTTCACGCAAGCCAGTACTAAACCCCACGTCAACTGCGCCGCCGATTGAACGTTGGCAGTTGGAGTGTGCATCACAGTGATGCCCCATTTTTCCGTCGCTGCAAGATCAATGTGATCAAAGCCGCTGGTGCAAGTTATGATCAACTGTAACTGACGGGCCTTGGCCAGAAGTTCTTCGTTAATCACGGTGCGGCTGCGAATGATAAGGGCGTGAGCCGTTACCAAGTGTTCCAGCGGCAGGTGAATGTGGCTGTCACTGCGAACGACTTCGAAATTTTCATTTTGCTGTAAATACAAAAAGCTATCTTGGGCAAAGCGATCTGTGATTAAGATTTTTTTCTTCATGGGTTTTGCTCCAGCCACTGACGGCCTTCCTCAACAACCATCGAAATTTGTTCCAAGGTTAAAGAACCAGGATCGAATTTGCGCAAAACTTGGCCCAAGTTGTCGATCAATTTTAACATCTCTTTATCTTGCACATACCCCATGTGACCGATGCGAATGATTTTACCTTTCGCCTGATCTTGGCCACCCATGATTGTGATGTTGTGAGATTGCTCAAGCTCGAGGCGGATTTTTTGGCCGTCCATTGTTGGAGGTACAACCAAGGCTGTTACAGAGTCACTCGGAGATTTTGCATATAACGTAAAACCCAATCCTCTAGCAAATTGACGAGTGAATTCTGCACGACGGTGGATGGAGTGGAAAAGTTTGTCCAGGCCGTCTTTGTTGATTAAATTTAGAACGACATCAAGGGCGCGAATGATAGAAACATTCGAAGAAAAGAATGTTTCGCCTGCAGCGTTGGCCTTTTTTTCTTTGCGAACGTCAAAATAAAAGCGAGGGCATTTCGCAGAGTCAAAATAGCGTTGGGCTTTTTTTGAAAATGCAATAAAGGCCATGCCGGTTGGTAACATAAAGGCTTTTTGTGATCCCGCGACCAGACCGTCAATTTTCCATTCATCCATCGGCAGGGGGTAAGCTCCCAGAGCCGTGATCGCATCGACCAAGAAAAGAGTTTCAGAATATTTGGCAACCACCTCTGCGATTTCTTTGATGGGATGAGCAACTGCCGTGCTTGTTTCGCAAGCTTGGCACAAAACGGCGCGAGTTTCGGGGAAACGTTTTAAATGATCTTCGACAGATTCAGGCTTGGCAGCCTCTCCCCAGGGGACGTTGATGATGGACACTTCAGCGCCAAAAGTTTTTGCCATCTCGGCCCAGCGCTCTCCGAATTTTCCCGAAACGATGGCTAAAACTTTATCACCCGGAGACAAGGTATTCACCAACAGGGCTTCCATTCCTCCAGAGCCAGTGCAGCTTAAAAGATAAACATCTTCTTGAGTTTGAAAGACAGTTCGAATGCCCGATAAAACACGTTTTAAAATAACGTCAAATTCTGGAGTGCGGTGATGAATCATCGGTAATGCTAAAGCTTTACGCACCTCAGGATGGAGGTTTACGGGACCGGGAGCAAGCAGGCTGTATTCGTCATTGAATGATGTCATTTTTCTTCCTTGATCTCTTCTTCAATTTATACTCAACTGGGTCGGTGGACGCAATATTTAAAGGCTCTCGCAGCATTCTGATTCTCTCTGTACTTGGCTTACAGCTTCTGTCTGGTTGTGCTTATCATCTGGGTGTTGCCAGCCGTACGATTCCTGGCGGCTATAAGCAGATCTCTGTTCCAGTTTTTAAAAATAAAACTCAAGAAACAGGTATCGAAGTTGCGTTTACCAACGGTTTGATTCACGAATTTCAACGTTCTCGAGTTGCGCGCGTCGTGGACAACTCGTTGTCTGAAGTGGCTGTAATTGGTCAGATCGACAACGTTCAATATTTGCCAGGTGCAAAACGTATTTCCGGAGATGCTTCCACTTATTTGCCTTCGGGAACAGTTATCGCGTCAGAGTATCGTATCCTTCTGACAGTAACTGTCAAAGTCGTCAGACAAGCTGATGGTACGGAGTTGTGGAAGGGAAGCTTTACGGGAGAGCGTACTTATGCGGCACCTCAGGTAACGCTTGCTGGCGTAAACTCTGTTGATCCGCTTTACAATCTCTCAGCCCGCAGGCAAAACATTGACCTTATGGCAAATGATCTGATGCTTGAAGCTCACGATCGTATTACGGAAAATTTTTAGTAGATGGCATTAATTGATTCACAAAAATTTTATAAGGACTTGGAAAAGGGCAACCTTGCGCCAATGTACTTCCTTTTCGGGGAAGAACCTTATTTGTTGAATCAAAGTGTGGATCGCTTCAAGTATGCCGTTCTGACTGAAGGCGCGATCGATTTCAACTACAGTCTGTTTTACGCTAGCGACGCTGACATTGTTCAGGTTCGCGACGCTGTTGAAACATTGCCGATGATGGCTCCACGTCGCTTGGTTATTTTGAAGGAAGCTCAAGAACTCACGGATAAAGAATGGGCGCAGTTGGAACCCTTGATTGAGGAACCCGTTGATAGCACATGCTTTGTGATCCTTGCTTCACGTGTGGATAAACGAAAAAAACAAATCCGTCAGTTGTTGGACAAAGCCGATTGTGTCGAGTTCAAAAAGCCTTACGAAAATCAAGTTCCATCGTGGATCAATTATATCGCTGAAACTTTGGGATTGAAAATTTCCAACGATGCGATTCACTTGCTTCATAAGCTTGTTGGTCATCATTTAACGGAAATTGAAGCTGAGCTTAAAAAGCTAGGAGAGTTCGTCGAGGGCGCTCGTCGTATCGAAGTCTCTGACGTGGCTCAAGTCGTCTCTCGTTCCAAAGAAGAAAGTGTATTTGATTTCACCAAAGCTGTTGGCATGAACGATCGTGTGAAGGCGTTGGAATACTTGGTTCACTTATTGGATCAGGGCCAAAACGAAATCGGAATTATATCCTTGGTGGCTCGCCATATTCGTATTTTGCTAGCAGTAAAAAAAGGCATGGACGAAGGCTTGCACGGAGCAAAACTTGCGCACTATGCACAAGTGCCTCCCTACTTCTTAGAAAACTACGCCGAACAATCACGCCTGTGGACGGCCAAAAAGCTCGAGCAAACGATGGTTGTTTTGTCTGAAACTGACAAAGCCTTGAAATCATCCCCACTTTCCAGCCACATCTGGCTTGAAAATATGGTTCTAAAAACCTGTACCGCTTAATTTCAATGAAAAAGTCCGACTGCCGAGTTGGACGGCACGAAACTCGCTTAATGCCCCATTAGAATCAGTTTCCGCATAAGACCTGCTGTCGCGGTTTTGGCAGAGGTTTTTTGGTATTGTTTCACGGATGTCTGAGAATTCGACAAAGGGTATATGAAAAGCCTCATTCTAATGGCACTTATTTTAATCGCAAACACGGACACACAAGCCGCAGGCATTGCGTTGGATACTTCAGGGTTGTTCCCGCAAATCGAGTGCGAAATTCAAGGCATGAGGGGGCTTTGCGCTTTGGACTTAGGGGCGGATTCGACTTTTATTTCTGGCAAAGCGGCGAAGGGTTTGAAAGTCACGGGCGAGCAATCGATGCAAACATTGGGTGGAGTGCAAACATATCCTGTTGTTGAAGTGAAAAGCCTCAAGGTGGGCGGGGAATTGTTAGCTGCGAATATCAAAACATTGGTGCAAGCAGAAATTCCGACAACCTCAGGACAAGAGCTCGTCGGAACTATCGGTGCCGACACTTTCAGAAATAAGACAATTCTTTTGGATAACGCAAAAATCGTATCATCGATGGCCGCGATTTATATCGAGCCGACGTCGGCGCAGGCAAAAGCATTTAAAACAAAAAGCAGAATGATCCCGGGTCAGCGTCCAGTGATCGAAATGAAAATGGGCAGCAAAACCGTCAGAGCATTATTTGATACTCACGCTTCAAGTGCAGTCACAGGCGCGTTCGTAAAAAACAACCCAGAATTTTTCAAGCTCATAGGTCGTCAGCCGAAAACAGATATTGCGGGTTTCACAAAATCCTACATGATGGCCGAGCCCGCACAAGAAATCTGCATCCAAGGCCAATGCGCAAAAAACCTGTGGTCGTTCATGGTGATTCCACCTCAAGAAGGCATCGATATCATCCTGGGTATCGACTACATTCAACAATACAGTTGGCTGCTATCACCCAATGAGGGAAAGTACTCAGCCATCAAAAGAGCTACAAAAAAATAGCTAGGGAACTAGTTTTGAAGCTTCTGACAAATCAAATCCCACCGAATCTTAGCAGTTTCCTCTTCAACAGACTTTTTCTCCGCGTGATTTAAAGCATCATAAGAACGACGACTGATCCACCAATCTCCTCATGAGTAATTTCGCAAACCCAAAGGCTCGTGATCTCTTCCACTTTGAAACAAAAACGTCGTGCTTGGCATTGGCTATGGAGTGGAGTGCGTGCGCAGCGACCTCCGTCGGCGCACGATGCGCGAACCCGCCAAAGGCGGGCGACGGTGAGCCTGGATGGCGTGTCGCGGAGCACGTACTCCACTCCATAGCCAAGGCCAAGTCCCGGCAGCCCAAGTCCCGGCAGCCCAAGTCCCGGCAGCCCAAGTCCCGGCAGCCCAAGTCTCAAAGTGAGACAGAGAAAACAAGACTGCACAGGTACAGTCAAAATTCCGATATGTATTCCATGGCAGGCGACTTTCAAAAGATAAACATTCCAACGATCGAGGATAAACCAGGCGGGTTCCGTCGCCAGTATCCACGTCGTACGATGAAACGTAAAGTAGGGGTCCTTTGTGACGGTTCTTATTTTATCGTTGATTCAGGGGAAATCGGTGAAGGTGGTATGTCGATTATTTCGGAATACCTGCTTAACGAAGGTGACGAAGTCGTCGTCAGCTTTCAAATCCCGGCAGGGGATTTCGTATTCCTACGCGGAGTGGTTCGCTCCACACAAAAAAAACAGGGTGACTCGACAGTCACCCATGGTCTCAGCTTCAGCAATGTTAACTTTGCTACCAAAAGACAAATCCGTGCTTTTGTATCAGCACGCACTCACTCCTCATCGCAAGCTGCATAAATAGAAAAGGGCGACTCAATGGTCACCCAATTCTAATTCAAATTATCAGTCGAAATTACTTTGCAGAAGCGCGTACTGAAAGACGGCTGATTTTGCGAGAAGCAGTTTCTTTTTTGATAACGCCAGTTTTAGCTGCTTTCATTACTTGAGCAGTGAAGTTTTTCAACAACTCAGGAAGAGCTTTAACGTCTTTAGCTTCAATAGCTTTAACAAGTTTTTTTTCAGCTGTTTTTACAGTGCTTTTACGAGCATTGTTTACTGCTGTTTTACGGATAGATTGACGAGCTCTTTTTGCTGCTGACTTATGATTTGCCAAGGTATAGCCTCCACTTAATCTTTATAAACGAACCAAAGGGATTAACATACGGTGTCTGTGGAGGCAAGCGGATTAAAAGAAGATCGCAAAAAGGTCTTCAAAAAAGCCTTTTTTATGGCCGGTGGGACCCTAACTAGCCGCGTTTTGGGCTTATTCCGTGATATGGCCCTGGCAGCTCTCTTTGATCGTACAGTCACAGATGCTTGGACTGCGGCATTCCGACTCCCTAATTTGTTCCGTCGACTTTTTGGCGAAGGCTCGCTGTCTGTGAGCTTTATTCCCGTTTTTATTGAATCTCAGGCCGAAGACACCTCCGGGGTCAGGGCTCGCAACCTTATAAATGCCATCTACACACTGCTTTTGATTGTTCTGGGAGTAGTGACTCTGTGGGGGATTGGCAGCATGGAATCGCTGCTTAGGCTGCTGTTGGCGGACAATTATCTGTTGGACGTGGAAAAGTGGAATCTTACGGTTCGCATGGCGCGCATTATGTTTGGGTTCGTTTTCTTTGTGTGCTCTTACGCCTATTTCATGGGCATCCTCAATGCCTTAGGGAGTTTTGCGCTGCCGGCCCTGGCTCCCGCGCTTTTGAATATTTCGATGCTGATTTTCACCTTTATGCCTCCTCAGTGGTTTCCTCAGATGGGAGATGGACTTGCGTGGGGCGTTTTCGTTGGCGGATTGCTTCAGGCGGTCCTTTTATGGTGGGCTTTGCGCCACAGAAATTATCTGCCTCGAATAACTCGGCATCTTTGGAATCCTGATGTGCGCTTGGTTTTAAAAAACATGCTGCCAGGGTTGCTGGGTATGGGGTTGTTGCAGCTTGCAACGTTGGTGAATTTGCATTTTGCAAGTGGTCTGGGAGAGGGAGCTTTATCCTATATTTATTGGGCGGATCGCCTGCTGGAGCTTCCACTGTCGTTAGTTGCTGTCAGCATCGGGGCCGCGCTATTACCGACACTCAGTGATTTGGCTCAACGCAAAGAGCGCGAGCAATTTCAAAAGGTGATGCAAGAGCATTTTCTGATGAACCTTTTTTTAGCGGTGCCCGCGGCAATTGGTTTGTACTTTCTGGCTCGACCGATTGTTGAAGTGTTATTTTATCGCGGTCATTTTGCAGTAAGCGATGTTGCGGCGACCTCTATGGTTTTGCAGGTCTACGCGGTTAGCCTATTGTTTGTGTCTTCGGTGCGCGTGCTGATTCCGTCTTTTTACGCTGTGAAAAATACGTGGGTGCCTGCCGTGACTTCGCTCATAGGGTTGGCTTTGCACATTGGAATAGCACCTTTTTGGATTCGCTCTTTAGGTCTTCAGGGCCTGGTGATTTCAAGCTTGGTTGCAGCAGCGGTGCAATTTGTTTTAGTAGTCGCTTTGATGGGTCGATTTGCAGTCCAGATGCGATGGATGGCGGTGGGCAAGGAGCTGTTTAAAATCCTCATCGCTGGTGCGTTGATGGCTGTCGTCGCCTGGGGCCTTGCCGGATGGATCACGTACGCTTCATCAAGTCTTATCAAAACATTGTTGTTAACCTTGGTGATGGGTTTGTGTGCGTTGGTTTACGGAATATCATCCCTAAAATTAAAAATCGAGCAGGGGAGTTTCCTGCTCGATCAATTTAAGCGTAAAAACAAGTCTTAAACAGCCGGGCTGCTGCTATCAACTCCCAGCACGAGTCTATTCAGTTCAACTGTTAAACCCTGCGCTGTTGTGGCAAGGTTATTGATCTCGCCACCGGTTGCCGCAATTTCTTCAGAGGACGCTGCATTTGATTGCGAGGCCTGGTCCAATTGATTCATTGCTTTACTGATTTGTTGAATGCCTGTTGTCTGTTCCGAACTTGCGGCTGCAATTTCATTATTTAAATCCGAAACCTTTTTAATGGAACTCACGATATTCGAAAGGACAGTGCCGCTTTGGTCTGCGATGACGCTGCCACGTTCGATTTGCGATACTGATTCTTTGATCAGCGACGAAATATCTTTTGCTGACGAAGCACTTCGCTGTGCTAAAGCACGAACGGCTTCTGCAACCACAGCAAAACCCTTACCTTGTTCTCCCGCACGGGCGGCTTCAACGGCTGCGTTGAGTGCCAATAAATTTGTTTGGAAGGCAATGTCATCGATCACAGAAATGATCTCTTCAATTTTTTTGGAAGAGCTGGATGTTTCATTCATTGCTGCAATGAGATTCTTAATATCATTTTCTCCTTCCTCGGCAGGCGCCGGTCATTTTTTGCATGACTTGCCCCAATTCCCACAGGCGGCCATCCATTAATTCATGAACCTGTTTGTTGGCTTCCGGGGTGCCTTGGTCAGCCAAATCTGCAACTTTCTCTAATAGTTTCATATATTCGTCATGGGCAGCATAAGCGGCTTTATCTGTTTCTGCCAGTTCCGGAGCTGCGGGTGCATTTCTGTAAATTTCAAAATTCTCTCTGAATTCTTTGATGCCGTCTTGAGCCAGCTTGATTTTCTCATGACGTTTCTCGGGGGTATCCATCATCATTGCCGCAAAGACTTGATAGCCAAACTTGAAGTCCAGATCTCAACGAATGTTGAATTGTAATGGGTAGGATATAAAAAAAAGGACTGAGTTGTGGGCTCAGTCCTTTTGATTATGAATCTATTCAGATTTATTCTTAAAATCCATCAGTCGTTCCGATTTTACGGTCGTCTTCATCAAATGGAATCAACTCAGCAGAGGATGACGGTGCGGACTTCATCGTTTTTGAAGGAGCAGGGGACTTAGCCGCCGCGGGCTTTTTCATTTCGATGACCTTCGCAGATTTCTGCTGAGAAACCTTTTTTGAAGTCTTCGGTTTTTCATGTTTTACAGATTCAGTTTCTGTCGGAACGGCACCTTTACCGATAACAACTTCCGTCAGCTCTGCAGTCAGAGTATCTGTAACGTGTGCAAGGTTGCCAATCTCTCCGCTTGTTGCAGCAATTTCCTCAGCAGAAGCCGCATTAGATTGAGAGGATTGGTCTAATTGGTTCATGGCCTTACTGATTTGTTGGATACCCGTTGTTTGTTCAGAGCTTGCAGCTGCAATTTCGTTGTTAAGATCAGATACTTTTTTGATCGAGTTAACGATGTTCGCTAAAACCGTTCCGCTTTGATCAGCGATCTTGCTACCGCTATCGATTTGCGCAACTGAATCCTTGATCAATGACGAGATATCTTTTGCGGAAGTAGCACTTCTTTGGGCAAGAGTGCGGACGGCATCTGCCACGACAGCAAAACCTTTACCTTGTTCACCGGCACGTGCAGCTTCAACCGCGGCATTTAATGCCAACAGGTTTGTTTGGAATGCAATATCATCGATGACCGAAATAATTTCCTCAATTTTCTTAGATGAATGCGAGATTTCTGTCATTGCTGAGATCAGGTTCTTGATATCGTTTTCACCTGATTCAGCAGCTTCACGAGACGAAGCGGACAACGCAGCAGCTTGTTTAGCGTTGTCAGAATTCATCTGTACCATGGAAGTCAATTCCTCTAGCGCAGCAACGGTTTCCTCTAAGGAGGCAGCTGCTTCAGTTGAAGATTGAGAAAGAGTGTTGCCGGCACTGTTTAATTGGACTACCGCGGCTGACACCTGATGGCTTGAATCAGTTAAGCGGCTAGCAACGTTGCCGACAGTTTTTGAAAGACTAACAGCAATAAACATCAGCAATGCAAACACAGCAAGACAAGTCGCAACCGTCGTCGCTGTCATGATTGTCATCGTTTTGCGCATTGCTTCTTTTGCAATCCCGGTGTTTGCGATAGATGACTGCTCGAAATATTTGATAGAAGCATCCGTCATCGCACTCATTGTTTTTGTCAATGTAGCGATTTTTCCATCCATCAAAGCAAGAACTTTGGCATCCGTTTCCGGTGTGTTTTTTTCCACAAGGTCCGTGATGTCTTTCATCGTCTGTACGAACTCGCCCACGACTTTGTCACCGGCATCGTCAGTATCCGCGATTTCAGCGGGACTAGGAAGGGCAGAATACTCTTTATATGCCGTGAAGTATTCGTCCAGGGCTTCACGAGCAATCTTAATGTGGGCATTACGCTTTTCAGCTGTCGACTCACGCAAAGAGGCAAGAATGAAATAGTTGAACTTGTTGCGCGATTGGCGCAGTTCGCCGACGGCTATCAGATTCGGGGTCGTAATTGTATTAGCTGTTGTGAGCATTGCATCGAGCTTACCTAGGCCAGCATAAGCTAACCCAAAAATAACTGCAAAACCCGCTATAGGAAGGATAGCTGCGAAAAGCAGTTTGCCTTTTATACCGCGGAACCAAGATTTTAAAGAATTGTTGTCCATGTGATTGTTCCCTCTTGTGCCATACGTGCAAAAATAATCTTACTGAAACGTTTCGGAAGGTTCTGTGAGGCGGTTAAGGGGGCTAAATGCAATGTAAGGGAATTCAATGAATCTGGACGTAAACAGGTTCCACCATAACTGGGGAAATAAAAGAAAAGAGATCAAGCCGGGGGACTTGATCTCTATAAATTATTTCAAAACTGATTTAAATCTGAGTTTATTAGGAACCCTTTGCGGAGAGTTCCTGAAGGTCATTATTTAACTTCAGCCAGAGAGTTGTAAGAGTCGTTGATTTTTTGTTGGCGCTCCACTTCTTTCTGCCAGCGATTTACTTCGCCTTTATATCCTTGTTGCTTGCCTTTCCATTCTTTTTCTTCGGAAGCTAGCTCACGGATTTTTTTGTTAACGCCGTCGTATTGCTCTTTCAGAGTGTCGCGACGAGACTGCCAAATTTTCTTTTCTTCTCCCAATTGGGACATTTGATTTTGATAGTCCTGAACGTTGTTTTCACGTTTCTTTTGGTTTTCTTTGATCTTCGCGATCATAGCTTCCAACTCAGCGATTTTTTGGTTTTCAGCCGCTGTTTTAGATTGCTCTTCTTTGATCAAACCTTGCAATTCAGCTTCTTGTTTACCAAGCTTTTGCATAGATCGTGTGTTTTCTTCTGCTTGCGCTGCAACGTCTTTCTGTTGCGCTTCGACAGCTGATTTCGCTTTTGCTACTTCAGACAAGTTGCCTTCAACAGTTTTCAGGTTCTTTTCGTATTCAGACAAGTTGGTTTTAGAATTGTTCAAGTTAGACTTGATACGTTCTAAACCTTCTTTTGCTGTATTTTGTGCGAATGCAGCAGTGGAGAAGCTCAAAAGTACTGTCAGTGTTGTTAGTTTAATAGATGTTTTCATAAACATTTCCTTCCTTAGTGCTCATTCATGCCAGCGACGTTATTATCTTGCGGGCATACGTTTTTCAAAGATGAACGGTAGTGACCAACTTCGTCTTCCCAGATCTCACCTTTAAATTTCCAGTTGAGGCTCTTTTCTTTTGCAACTTTCAATTCTGGACGCTCTTTATCGTTCACTTCGCCACCAGCCATTTGGTAACGGATGTGTTCGCCGGCGCCGGAATACAATTCGTACTGAAGCACGTCATTTTGGTCTAAGACACGGTTCAAGTTCGCAACCATGTTTTTATAGTTGTCTTGAAGGGCCTTGCCAGCTTCGCTACGAAGTCCGTCTTTTTCTTTCTCGATACGAGCAACACCTTGAGTGCGCAAGTTTTTGATCGAAGTGCGGGCTTTGTTAGCGATGTGATACTGAATTTGATAGCTTAAAAGTCTTTTCTCAGCATCAACAACCGCAGACGATTTCTCTGCGCCCGGCTTCATTTTAGATTTCGCTGAAGCCAACGCTTTGCCTGCCTCGTTTTTCTTAGCCAAAAAGTCTTTTTCCATTGTGATCAATGTGAAAGAGATTTTGTTGAAGCGAGTGATTTCGTCTTCATAGTTATTGATTTGTTTTTGTATGCTCATGAAACCTGGATGACGAGCCAACTCGACAAGGAAGGCACGTGGCAAACCGTCGATCTCTTTAAGATCTGAGTTTTTAGCCCATGTCTTAACGGCATCATAGTAATCCGAAGATTTCTTATGGGATGTTTTAAATTCTTCCAGTTTCTTTTTCCAAGGACCGTATTTTTGGCGCATTTCCTCAAGGACTTGAACACCGTCACCATATTGACAAAGATTCAAGTAACCCACTGTACGAACCACGAATGATTCAGGGTTGAAAGCGTTTTTAAAGAAGTCCGTGTGAAGAGAGAACATGTTCCCAGCAGCACCCTCATAGTCTTCGGATAAGATCTGAGTCCAAGCGCTTTCAGTCATAGCTTGCAACCAAAGAGGGCTTGAACGGTCTACTTTTAGGTAAGACTGGAAAGCTTCTTTGTACATGCTTTTTTGGAACTGGATACGAGCCATAGTGATCGCACCCACGTTTCTGATTTGAGATTTTTTATCGCCTTCAGTTGCTTTCAAAAGCTTCTCAAGATTAATAACGGCGTCGTCAACTTTGTTTTGACGATAGTTAAACAAACCTGAAAGAAGCAAAGCCTCTGGGTATTTTGGAGATTTTTCTTCGATATACATCAAAGCATCTTCCATCAAGCCCAAGTTACCAACTGAAGAGTAGTACTTGGCCCGAGTGATTTGGTAATCATCGTTCTTAGTCACATCCAGTTCGTATTTAGCGACAAGAGGATCGATCAAAGCAATGTCTGACAGCTCAAGAACTTTGATGCCGTCTACAAGTGCTTTGGTTGCTCTTTCTTGCCAGTCTTTGTTTTTAGTTTCTTGAGAAACTTTGATCATGTATGTTCTGAATTCAGTATTCAGACCCATGCCTTTTGCTGTTTGAGCGTAGTTATACAAAGCTTCCAAACGGTGCTCTGGATCTTCCATCAACTCAGCGAAAAGGCCCATGGCCAATTCATAGTTCTTTTGGATCTCCAAAAAGATCAAAGCCTGAAGCAATTTATAATCGTTCGGACCCATCTCATCCATTTTTTGCAACGTCACTTGTGGCTGCGTTGTGGATGGATCTTTCAATGGAGAAAGCATTTTCACATCTGGAATCTTATTGAAAGCTTCCGGTGTCGTTAAAACTTTCGCAGGATTTACAACCGCCGTGTACGGAGGAATTTTTTCCATCATAGGGTTGATAGAAGGTGCTTTTTTGATTTCCTTCACAGCCACTTCGCGGGAAGCGGGTAGGCGAAGCGGGCTTAATGGAATGGCTTCCACTTGGCGCTCAGAACCAATGTTCAGCTCTGGAATCGCTTTCACTTTAAAGACTTCAGTTTTACCTTTAACTACTTTCTTTTGGTAAACTTCGAAAGTAGGAACGAGGCTGGATTTCACACGCAGACTTGCTTCTGCGGGTGAACCCTGATTTTTTACATTCAGCGCTTTATGCTGAACTTCTTGCGCCAAAGCAGTGCTGCACAAAAGTGGCAGCACGATCATTGCTTTCATTGGCTTTTTCATAAAGACCCCCCGGCCTTGGAAGACGATAAAAACTTAAACTAAATTAGTGCCAGTAAGTGATGCCGAACATCAAAGATGTGTCGTTCACCATTTTATCACCCAACACGCGGGCACTGTTTGCTGAGTAAGGCTTTTGCGATTCATTGGCCCATGTGTTGATCAAATCAGCGCGCAATGCAAAGTGTTCAGAGAAGAAAATCTGCTGGAATACGCCAAGTCTGTAACCCATTGCTGTGTTTGATTCGTTGCCCGTGGATCTTGCGATCTCGTAGCTCACGTTTCCAAGACCCACAGAAACACCCATGTCGAAATAGATGATTGCTTTATCCAAAGCCGACATTTTTGCATAGAACGGAACCCAAATTCCGGATACAAAGTAGGATGATTTCAAAATGTTATGGTCTGGCATAACACCATTTTGAGTATAGAACTGCTTAGTATTGTCATTGTCTTTCAAATCAGCATTGTTGTATGAAAGCTCAACGCCCCAACGCTCGTTGAAGAAGTAACCAAGGTCTGCACCCATAACGTTACCTTCACTGAATGAGTCATTCACTGGAATACCAGCGCGCGCTGTTAAGTAAAAACGTTCCGCTTTTACGTAGCGACGATTTTGTACTACGCCAAAGTCTTCGTCTTTAGCTGCCCAGTACTTGTTCTCTAGTTTTTTGATGTCTAGCTTATCGCTGCCACGTTGCTCTGTTGGTGCAGGCGCTGGCTGTTTTGCTGTTTGTGCAAAAGCTTGAGCTGTCATCAAGATGAAGATTAGTAGTGATTTCTTAAACATGTCGATCTCCCGTCCTAGTTGGTACTTTTAAACAAAAATGGATATGTTACGAGCACGCGTGTTCCGCCTTGTGGGGCAGGGAACTTCCATGCGGCTACGCGATTCAAAATACAGCCTTCAACAGTTGAGTTTTTCAAAGTTGTATCGCCAATGATCTGTTGTTCAACTTGACCAGTACCACCGATCGTAAATTTAACAGCGACCTTACCGAACAAATCTGGATTCGCACTCAATTGTCTTTCATAGCAGTAAAGAATTTGACCCAATTTAGATTTGATATACTGAGCGATAACCTCACGGTCTAAGCCCCCAGTAATTTCAGATTCTTCTTCGATCAAACCAACACCGGCATTACCAGTTCCACCAGCGGCCATTCCACCCATGCCGGAAGCGTTTTTACCGCCACCTTTACCATTCGTAGAAATAAGCACACCACTGCCATTACCCGCAGCACCCCAGTCACGACCAGAACGCTCGATGTTGCCAACGGCTGCTAAGCCACGACCGGAAGGACCGGAACCAGCTTTAACACCTTGAGCGAACATCACGTTGGCGCTTTTAGCGCCTTGCGCGGAAACTTTGCCAATCAATTTAGAAATACGACCGTCAGAGATCGACTTCATCATGTTAGCCAATTTACCGCCACCACCACCAGTCGGCATTTCTGCTTTTGGACCTGCGGCTGGAGCAGCTTGTTGAACCACTTGCTGTTTAGGCGTTTCGGATTTTTTACGCTTAGGTTTAATCTCCGTTTTCACGATGATTTTTTGCGCGACCTTCGGCGGTTCCACAGCTGCTACGGAGTGAATGTCAGACTTAGGTCCGAACAAAGCTGCAGTGATGAAAAGTGCAGCAGCACCCAATACTAAAAAGACGCCCTTTTTAGAGTCTTCGTCCACCATAGACGACGTATTAAAACGTCCCATAGCGGCCGCATCTTCCATAGAAAGCGTTTTTTGAGAGATCTCAACGTCACCAACTGTTTGACGGTGCCATTCCGTTGAAGGAACGCATGTCACTTCTTGGTTTGAGAAATCCGGTCTGAACGTTTTGTTCATCGGCAACATCTTAGTCTGTAAGACTCTGCCGTTTTGTTTTACTAAATAAAGTTGAAATTTCTTGCCACCAACAGACTCGTCACGACCGGCGTTTTCCAGACGAACATAGAGGTCTGCATCCTTTTTGATCGGATCGAACTGCAAAGTGCAATCTTCCAATGTCACAGTCGTATCTTTATTCAATGCAATAGCAGGGGATTTTTTCAATCCACTAGATGTTGCCATATCCATATCGACATAGAACCATTGACCATCGCGGAATTCAAAAACGCCTTGAATTCCTTTCGTCGCTGGGGCGATAGAGATCACGTCAGCAAGACGAGAAGAGCCGAATGTTTGTGTTGTATTTGCTGGTCTTAATTTCCAAGTTTTTGCAGTCCCGTTCTTTAAGGACTGACGTACAATCAACGTGATCATTATATACCTCTAGTAATAAATCTTAGTTATTCAAGTACAGAGCTGATTCCCTGATACGGCCGTCCATATCTTTTTGTACGTCATACAACGGCATAAATTTGATACCGCGTTTTTGTACTAGATATGCGCCATCAGGGTTTCGAACTGTACCCTTGAGGTTCATGTCACCAAAATTGACTTCTTGGACTTTACGGACTGTTCTTGTTTTAGCAAGTGCAGTCGTCGACCCCAGAAGAAGAAAAACTGTCATCAATTGGATGAAAGCTTTCACTTGTACCCTCCATACTACAAGTCTCCCGAGATTACGTGCTGACCGACTTTGTTTTGATTTTTGATAAATTGAATTTTCTTGCTTAACCATTCACGCAAATCTGCTTGCGCGCTGCTGGCTTTGAATGCCTTTTCATAGGAATCCAACGCTAGCGTGGGGCTTCCTTTGAAAGTCTCAAGGATATGAGCTTGTTCCAGAAGGTAGTCGACATTGTCTTTCTTGTTAGCAGCGATCAAATCTTTGACCATTGCCAGAGCTTTATCGACCTGACCCTTTTGAGCATATGATTCACTCAAAAGCGTTCCCACATTTAAAGTATACAACTGATCTTTTTGGAGTGTAGAAAATTTTTCGACAGCTCGAGAGAAATCTCCCTCTGAGAAAGCCTTCACACCAGCGAAAGTTTCCATTTCTGTCGAAGGCATTTGCATGTCCAAAACCTTCTCGAAATATTGCATCGCGGATTTGATGCCATCTTCTTTATATGTCAAACGAGCCTTTTGATAAACATAAGGAGACGCTTCAGGTTGAGCCTTCAATGCAGCATCAATTAACCACATCGCTTTGTCGTTATAACCTTTACCTTCAGCACCTACGCTTGCATAGAACAAACCAAGGGCTCTGGTTTCTTTCGCTTTAGCGAGCTCTAGACCCAGTTTTTCAACGATGTCGAACTGTCTAGAACCATAACAATTTCCAGCAACTTCGAAAGTGTTTACTTTTGCGATATCACCAGTCATTACAGCAGTTTTGTTGCATGTCTTATTTGGACGAATCTCATAACGAGACACCTTACCAATCGTCATATCTGACGATGCTGGAAGGAACACACCCAATTTATCCGGAGTAGGGAATTGTGCGATGGGCGTGATCGTTTTATCTACGCTGATACTTGAATAAGCACGAGTCGTCGTCGCCGATTGGCCGACAGTTGCCGCCAAGGCTTTCAACTTCGCATCGTTGTCTTTTTTCTTATCAGCAATAGGGTCGGTCAATTTCGCAAGCTCGCCGCGCAATTGTTTCTGCTCGTCGGGGCTTAAAGAAGCCGGAAGTGGCATTGATGTCAAAGAATCAATGTAGTTGCCATACACGCGGTCAATACCACGTAAAGCTTCCAACTGTTGATATGGATCTTTAGACATCTTTAAAGCTGTTACGAATGCTGTTTGCGCTTTATCAAGCTTTTCAGTTTTGATCGCAAGAACCGTTGCGAATTTTTCTTCACGTGCTTTCACGCTTTGAGAAATAAATTCTTTTTCCAGGACTGATGCTTGGATCAAGCGGGCAGCGGCACGAGTTTCAGCAGGAACCGAACGACCATTCGCTTTCATGGAAAGATCGAATGCTGCTGTCATTTTACCAGCATCCAACAAGCTTTGAGCACGCTCAATCATGGCCTCTGTGGTATAAGGTTCGATACCTTTAGCAGAGATTTGGTTCAGCAGCTTTTCGTATTCAGGCGATTTCTTTTCGTTCTTGTAGGAATCAAGAAGTTTACCGTAAATGCGCTCTGTTGTTTTGCTGTCAGCGGAAGACAAAATGCCCATGTAAGAAGCGCGAGCATCTTTCACACGTTTTTCCATCACATAGATATCAGCAGCAGCTTCCAAGTATTGGTTACGGCCTTTTTTATCCAGTTCAGCAATTTTAGCCAAGGTGTCCGCTGCTTTCGCAGTTTGACCAATGTCTGCATAAGCTTTTGCAGCGTCTTTCAATGCATCCAGATTCTTTTTGTCTTCTGGGTATTTTTGCACGTATTTCAAAGACATTTCAGCTGCATCGTATACTTTGCCTTCAGTATAAAGAATACCGATAGCTTGCCACAAAGCATCTTGAGATAGTTTCGAATTGCCATGCTCTTTTGCATAAGCGATCAGTTTTTGTGCAGCTTGATCTTTGTCACCAGTTTTAGCGAATTCCTGAATTTCAGTGAAGTGCGCCTCTTCCTGGATCTTGTTCATGCTATTTTTACGTGAAGCATCCGCTGTAGAGCTTGCGATCTGTTTCGAAAACTCTTTAATACCCACATAATCTTTCTTGATGTTAAGCATATCCAACACCAAGTCTTCAGATTTTCTGCGGATCTCGTCGTTACCTTTGATCGTCGTCAAAGGTTTCAACCATTTTTCAGCTTCTGGATAATTATTTTCTTCATACGCAATGTGACCGATCTTGAATTTGACTGCTGTTGCATATTTGCCGTTTGGATGTTTCGCCAAATAGTTTGCAGCCAGTTCTTTACGCTCAGCTTCTTTCAAAGGCTCAGACTTTTTCTCGATAGATTTCTCTTTAGAGAATAGGGCAGCGTAATTTGCATCGTGCTTCATAATATCGTCAGTCGTTTTATCGCCGACAATTTTATATTGAGCAGATGCCTCGTCGAATTTACCTAGTTGGAATAAAAGCTCTGCATAGGCAAAACGAGTTTTCAAATCCGGTTTCTTAGGATCTTCGTTATCAAGCATCAATTTGAACAACTGTTGAGTTAGGTTCGAGAACTCAGTATTTTGTTTGTTCTTCAACCAGATTTCCCACCATTTTTTAGCCATATCAAGGCTTGTGCGACGGAAACCTTCCTCACATGAAGTCGTGATGTCGTCTTTCTTTTGGTCCTTTTTCCAAGAGGAATCAGAGCGGCAAAGGTCAGACGCGAAAGTTAAATGTTTTAATACTAAGTCACGTTTTTTAAGCGTTTCGTTGGCCTCAACTAATAGCAAATGGGATTTAACCACATTTGGACCAGATGGTTGTTTCTCGATGTATTCTTCAAGAAAGATATTCATTTCTTTTTGACGACTGTGCGAATCATAAAGTTTCGCAAGGTTCATCATCGCTTCACCAAGTTCTTCACCAGAAGTGATGTCCTCAAAGAATGAATAAAGTTTGCTTGCAGGGTAGGAGTCGCCAATAAAGATTGTCAAATCGCGCAAAGCTTCTTTACGAAGATTGTGGCGGTTTGTAGGCACTTCACCGTCTTGAAGTGCAGGATTGTTTTTTACAACCTGGACAAGTTTTCTGATGCCGCATTCGCTGTCACGCATGTTGTAGCAAGCCCATGCAGCTTTGTACATACCGTATGAATAAACACGGCTGTTCGGGAATTTTTCAAGGCGCTCGAATTGCTCTAGAGCCGCGGCAAATTTACCTTGCTCGTAAAGCAATTCACCCAAAGCCAATGTACCGTCTGGTACAAGTGGTGATTTTGGGAATTGAGTCAAAAGACGTTGGTAAAGTTCATGAGAACCCTTCATTTGACCCACTTGTTGGTGAGCGAAGGCGTTATTGAACAAAACCTCGTCCATGTAACGGAATTTTGGGAAATCTGATTCAATTTTTGAATAGATTTTCATCGCGCGCTTAACGGATTCAGAACCCTTCTCATTCGGAATAGGGAATGGAGAAAGTTTCATCATCGGGTTGTCACGGTTCAAGTCAAAGAAACGACCGGACTTAGAACGGCGCATGTAAAGCTCAGCCAAGCGATACCATAGGTCCGCCTCATTCGTTGAGCCTTTGCTTTTTTTGATGACTGACTGAAGGGATTCGATCGCTTTGTTTTCTGAGCGAGTTATCATCAACTCAGAACGCAGAGCTTTCTTTTCGTTTTCGCCTTCGTCGTTAGACATACGGACTTCTGGGATAAGTCCTTTTTCATTCTTTTCTGCAAAGCACAACAACGAGAATAAATGAATAGCCAGAATGATCGTAAGTGTGTGCAGCTTCATAATGTTATTCTCCGACCATTGTCACCAATTTCAACTGAGGAAAGCCTGCCATTGATGCTGTATACATCACTTTGCGAAGAGTCGCGTAAGGGAGGTCTTTATCAGCCTGCAAAAGAATTTTTCCTTCTTTTACCCACTTTTCCTTTTCGGTTGAATTTTTGGCCATGTGGTCCAGTTTTTCGAATAAAGGTTTAATAAAGTTCGCGTCTGTGGACTCAAGGTCCTGCGCTAAGAATTCTGAATCCTTAACGTCTGCGATTTTATCCTTATCGATTTTCAAAGCATCTTTCGATAAAGAAATCTTAACGGCTTCCACGGGATTTGCAGTTGTAGCCGAAGTCGGCAAACGCAAATTGTTCTCCGGAGTTATTTCAACTTGAGAAGTTGAATAGCTCTGAAGTAGGAACACCAGAAGAATCGTAAACATATCGGTCATCGACGTGATATTCAGACCGAAAGTTGATTTTTGTTTTGGTAATTCGTACGGGCGGCGGCGTGCCATGTTAGCCCTCCATCATGTTCGAGAAGACAACTTCTGGAAACATATACTTAGTTTCGACATTCTTACCTTGTTTTGGATCGAAAACAGGGAAAGTCACTGTCTTATCGTGCGCCTGACGAGCTTCATCCATAACTTTGACGATGTCGTTGTATGGAACTTTTGCTTCAGGATTTAATTCAATTTTGAAAACTTCAGGATTGGCTTTTTTTACTTCAACCAATTTTTGGTGAAGAGAAGGCAAATCATATGTTCCGTTTTTTAGAGGAACTGATTCTGTGTTTTCTTTGCCAGCTTTAGTCACCACGATTGTGTAACCTTCTTTAGGGTCAACTTCGATAGCGACTAGAGTTGGAGTTTTTTCTTGGTCATTTCGTTGAATTGCTTCAGCAACAACTTGGGGAAGCTCAGTTTCGATCACCATCATTTGCACGAATGCTGATGATAGTAACAGAACAGGTACTAGTTTTACCATTACGGCAAGTAGAGGAGCTAAGTCTAACTCGAACTCACTGTTATGATTAATTTTAATCTTTTTTCCGCGTCTCATATACCCACCCAGTTATGTAATTATCGATCCCACCATGGATTGCCCGGAAGGCTTCAATTAAGAAGCCTTACCTGGAGCTGATGGAGGAGTTACCGCTGGTGCAGCAACATGGTCTGGGAATACGTTTTGGCGAGAAAGGTTTGGAACGTGTGCGCTAGTTAGCAACTCTGCCAATTTACCGCATTTTTCCATCATTTCTTCCATCAACTCATTTTGACGAGAAGTCAGAATAGAGAAGAACACCATCGCAGGGATCGCAACCGCAAGACCCAACGCTGTTGTATACATGGAAACGGAGATACCTTGCGCCAACAATTGTTGTTTCATTGCAGGGTCTGCAGAAGCAACGGCTTGGAACGAAAGGATAAGACCATGGATAGTACCCAAAAGACCCATCAACGTAGCAACGTTGGCTAGCATTGAAAGATAGTGTAGGCGTTTAGTGTACAATGGAACGTTTTCCGCCATTGCGATATCGTGTGCTTGGAAAATTGTGTCATCATCACGATCAGCTTTTTCAAGGATCGTTTTGAAGGCTGCAGCAAGTGGCTTTTTCTCAAGTTGTGCACAAAGAAGCAAAGCTTCATCGTGTTTCTTTGCCAAGATAAGATTTTGGATTTTACCCATGAACTCATCGACATTCATACCGTACTCTTTGTAGAGCATTTTCGCACGCTCTGCTACTAGTACCAATGAACCGATGCCTGTTAGTAGAATCAACCAGCCAACGACGCCAGATTCATTCATGAACTTTAAGAATGCCATTTGTTTCCTCCTTGGAACCGCCACCGCGAGACCATTTAGTTAATTGAGTCGAACCAATCTCAGGCACTTGGAGGAAACGAACAGCGTAGTGCAGACCGGATTTCACGTTTAATCTTTGTTTCGAATAATTCTTTCGGACAATTTCACATAGAACATTAAATTCTACAGGATTTACTTCAGATTTTCTGAAATGAATCATAATCTTTTGACCTAGGTAGAGTAGAGGATCGTTCAACAGAACCAAAGCCCCATTCTCACTCACGCTCAAAGTATGGCCGTCAAAAAATGACTGATCATTGTGAGCATAAATCCCAGTTTGCAAATCTTTACGTGGGTATTTTCTCTCGATAAAGGCGCCAGACAAGTGATCCTTAGTTTGGATCAGACGAGCCAAGCGGTCTTTAGAGAATTCCTGAAGCTCTCCCACCAGAGTCCAGTTTTCTAGATGCGGAGCCCAGACATAGTTGTAGTCTTGAAGCTCGCTATTTTGAATCATTGAGATCATGGATCTGTACTCGTAGGGACCATATTTCATGTCCCCACGTAGGATGTACCATTGCTCAAGATTTTGTGCTGCAGATTGTTCCCCACCCATTACACAATCCTCTTTTAGATAATGATCGATTTCGGATCGAAGTTGATTTTCACATTAGAGTTCGCGTTCGGTACTGAGCTGCCATGGAAAGTGATCGTCAAAGTTGCAGCGTCATAAGTCCAGCCGTTTGTTGCATCTTGAGCAACAGTCACTCCATCAACAGTTACTACGATCGATTCTGGAACCGGTTCGCGACTAAGTTTGAAAGAGCTCGACAACTGAATGATTGAATCAGAGATCAATTCCAAAGTTGCGCCGAAGTTGGAGCACAATGAACCGTTGATACCACCAGTTTTATTAGTGATGTCATGGTAGCGAGTCGGGAACTTATCAGTTTTCAATTGATCGCGGCAAGCAGTGTCTTGGATCGCGATGTTGGAAACAGAGTAGTTTCTGCCGTTAGCCGTACCGCCCGTGTAAGTGTCCAAGAAGTCGATATAGTTTTGCACGGGATACAATTTGTTATTCGTATAGCTTTCGCTGAAAGTGCTTACTGACTGAGAGAAGTCCTCTTCGTCAGATACGATGATGATTGCAAGTGTTGCGTCTGGACGACGGAAGCCTGCATTGAACGGATCTTGAAGAATCTGTTTGATACTTTCAAAAGCGCGTTCGTCACCGTTACCGTTAATGCCTTGCTTAACGTTAGTCACGAAAACTTGGCTTAGGTTCGGAGTGTTTTTATCCATGACGTAAACACCAGAACGAGTTGAAGAACCAACTGCGCCAGTACCGTCTCTCAATCTTGCTTTTTCAGAAGACGAGTTGAATTGTTTTTCCCAAGCATCAGTTGTACCCACAGCCATGTGGAAGTCACTGTTGTTTTGATTAAAGCGAGCGATGAAGGACTGGAAGTTCGCAGCCAAGTTGTCTTGAGATGTTTTCATGGAACCTGAGTTGTCGATCACCCAAAGGATATCGATTTTCTTAGGAACGTAGACAGCTTCCTGCTTGTAAGAATCTGAATCAGCGAGGATCGAGTAAGTTCCTCCGCTTTTTCCGCAACCAGCTAGCATTGAGATTGCTGAAGCAACTACTACTGATTTGCGAGCGATTTGATTGATCATACGGTTTGCCCTCCTGAGCCCCACCATGTTCGTGATGGAATCAGTTTCGTTCAATTAGTGACAAAACTGAAATAACCCGCAACCTAGTGAATTTGTTTTTCTATCTAAAAACGGTTTCATTCTGAGGCGCGGTAAAGTATTGAAATCATAGACTGTGATGTTGAACTACAGAGAAAAAATAATTTTCAGTCGTCAACATTTTGGACGTTTTGAGGGAAATATTTCTTGAGAACTAGGGATAAGTCTGTGTTTTTTTAGGAAGTTCCTCGAATTTGAAGAACTTTTTGACGATTTCATCAAACAAGTTGCGGAGCGATTTTGAGAATCTTCCACCTAGGAATCCTGGCAAAAGGTCGACTTTGTTGTCACTCGTACAAAGAGTGAATGGGAATTTTCGTGGAAGTGAAAACGATCACAGCAAGTGTTCAGCAAATAGATCTGGAGTAAAAATTTGCAGAAGAAAAAGAGTTCGACAAAAATTTTATTTCAAATTTATTGTCGAAACGGATCATTAATTTTTATTGCACGGGTTTTATTTTTTGAAAAGTTATGGAAGACAGTGCTTACTTAGGCGCACTCTTGAGGGCTGCTTTGGCTTTTAACCAATACTGCTCTTTCTCCTCGACGGAAAGTTTGCCCCAGTCTTTACCTTCAAGTGAAGCGAACTCTACCATTTTGTTAAAGCGTTCTTCAAAACGGGAATTCCCTTTGCGAAGAACTTGTTCCGGTTCCATTTTTAAATGACGTCCCAGCTGAGCCAGCGAGAATAAAACATCGCCCAGCTCATGCTCGATCTCAGACTCGACGTCATTATCTAAGGCTTCACGCAGTTCATCGAATTCTTCTTCGACTTTGATCATGACGCCTTCAACATTCTCCCAGTCGAATTTATACTTTTCAGTACGTTTGCCTATCTTGTAAGCGCGTTGTAAGGCCGGAAGGGGCGGTACTTTTAAAGCATAGTCAGGTTTTGCGCCAGCTTCTTTCTTTTTGATCTCTTCCCAATTCTTAACGACCTCGGCAGAGTTTGCGACCTTCACATCTCCAAATACGTGAGGGTGACGTCGTACTAGTTTTTCTGCCACTGTTTTAATCACATCTTCAAGAGTAAATGCTCCACGTTCGGAGGCGAGTTGAGAATGAAGGACCACTTGAAACAACACGTCACCAAGTTCTTCTTTGATTTTATTGTCGCGATCCTGAGAAGGGGATTCAATGGCTTCCACCAGCTCAAATGTCTCCTCGACGGCGTATTGTGTAAGTGATTCGTGAGTCTGCTCCTTATCCCAAGGGCAACCGTCGGGGCCGCGCAAACTAGCTACGATCTCGACCAAGGACTCAATATTATTTAATTCACTAGGAGTTTTTGCCATACAGCGCCTCGACTTTTTGATGGAATCGGCTCTATCTTAGCGCAAACACAGAGTGATTTCGACAATTAAGTTAATTAGCGATACGCTGGACGAGCACTAGCACATTCTGGAAAGTAGGGACGAGAGTCTTAATATGCCACAACGTGGAAAAGGTTCTAAGAAAAACGAGAGTCCTGCGACTCGCGTAAATTACGAAGATCACAGTCTAAAATTTTTGGACTGGGTGGATTCGATTGGTCTGGAGAAGACCTTCTTCGGTCGCGCATTGCATATGCTCGAAGAGAAGCTTTTCGTTCGTCGTGCTGCCTTTATTTTCCTGTACTGCGTTCTTTTGTCTTACACCATCTTCTATCAGTTCGATGTCCCTTATAATTTCACGGTGGGCGACATCGCGAAATACGATGTGACTTCGCCTATCGGTTTTGAAATGACGGACGAGGTGACCACCGAAGAAAAGCGTATGAAAGCTGAGTACGCCGTGGCTGTCGTTTACGACTTTGATACCAGCGTTTTTGAACGTGTGTCGTTGGGTTTGATTCATTCTTTCCGGACCATGCGTAACTATCACCGTGAGATCACTTGGCCCAAGCAGCCTTCAGCGTATCGCGCCAAGGTGAAGGAATTCTTTCAACATAAGAAGGAATTCGAAACCGAGCTGGGAGTGGGCGTTTCTGATTTCATGTATGAATGGTTAGTGGATAATAAATTCAGTGCTCGCATTGAAGCGATTCTGATCCGCAATCTTGAAAACTGGTACGAACAAAAAATTGCCGAAGCTCCTGATCGATTTATCCCGGCGGGACAAACCACAGTCGTGGCGCGAGTGGTTCACAGAAACAATCTGGGACGGGAGTTTAGCATTCCCCGCACTGAAGTGATGGATATTCAAGACCCCGATCACTTCACGTTGGATGACCGCAAGGAGCTAGACCGTTTCGCTGAAGGTGACCGTACTAATATTCTTTATTTTGGAAGATCTTTGTTAGTTCCAAACCTCACCTTGAACAAGCAGGAAACTGCCAGCCGCAAACAAGCAGCGCGCGAAGCTGTCATTCCCGTTAATATCACGATCAAAAAGAACCAAGTGATTGTGGCCCAAGGTTCTGTGATTCAGCCATTTCATATGGCTGTCGTTAAACAGATTGAAACAATCCGCTCGGACAAACGCAAGGACCTGACGGCTCTTGCGATGTCTCTGATGCTATCCATGGCGATCATTGTGTTCTTCTCTTATTTGAAACGTTTTTCACAAAATCGCGTGAAAGTTGATTTCAAAGACTTGATGGTCATGATGTTAATCGCCTTTGGCACAATACTGTTTACGAAAATTTATTTGTTCGTGATCGATGCTGCCTTTGTTTCAAAACTGGGACACTTGTTACCAGCCACGTTCTTTTTGTATGCAGCTCCGATTGCAACAGGTCCCATGCTTGTGGGATTACTAATCACTTCAGGTGAGATCGTTTGGCTCTTTACCGCATTCATTTCTTTATGCTTGGGAATCATGGTTGATTACAATTATGCCCTGATGATCGTAAGTATGATCGGCGGTATCGCTGCAGCCCGCGGTGTCTTTAACTGTAAAACAAGAAACGACATTTACTTTGCCGGTATCCGAACGGGTGTCGTGAATGCGTTGATTGTGGCCTTCGTATTGACGATGACTCGCTTTGATCAAGAAGGGGCAGGGCGTGAAATTCTGTTTGCGATTCCAGCGGCCTTTATGGGTGGTATCCTAAGTTCTTTGTGTGCGATGATGTTCATTCCGCTTTTAGAATCAGTCTTTAACTATACAACCGACGTTAAACTTTTAGAGCTTTCCAATCTAAATCATCCGCTTTTGAAAGACATGATTGTTAAGGCTCCGGGGACTTATCATCACTCAATGATGGTGGGATCGATGGTGGAAGCTGCGGCAGAAGAAATCGGTGCCAATTCCCTTTTAGGTAAAGTCATGTGCTATTACCACGATATTGGTAAGATGGAGCATGCGAATTACTTTATCGAGAATCAAAAACCAGGGAATAATCCCCATGACCATATCTCTCCATTCATGAGTAAAACCCTGTTGATCGCTCACGTTAAGGACGGCGTTGAGATGGGTGTGGCATTCAAACTGGGTAAACCGATCATTGATGGTATTATACAGCATCACGGGACGACGTTGATTTCTTACTTCTATAATAAAGCATTGGATCTAAAGAAAGAGGAAGACCCAGAAATCAGTGATCAAGATTTCCGTTATCCAGGCCCTAAACCTCAATTTCGTGAGGCAGCCTTGTGTATGTTAGCCGACTCTATCGAAGCGGCGGCAAGATCTTTAGATGAGCCGACTCCGGCACGTTTGCAAAATATCGTTCGTAATATCGTTCAAAGAAAGTTTTCTGACGGGCAGTTGGACGAGTGTAATTTGACCCTGAAAGATATTTCGAAAGTCGAAGCTGCTTTCATTCGCATTCTTTTGGGTATATACCATCAGCGTATTGATTACCCACGTTCTGCCGGCGGTCAGCTGGGTGAATCGATTCCTACGACCAAACAAGGATAATAATGCAGGTTCTGATCATCAACGAATCGAAACACTCGATCCCACGGAAGTTCATTCAAGAGTGGATGGATTCCGTGATTGCCGAACTTAGAAAGCGTAAGGTCATTACCGCTGATAAAGCCCGTCGTGAGTTGACGTTGGTATTCCTTGATAAAAAGCCCGCGCAAAAGATCAATAATGAATTCCGTGGCAGAGACTATGCAACGGATGTTTTGTCATTTGACTCGATGGATCCTTCCAGTTTCGGTGAACTTGTGATGTGCCCCGAGGTGCTGAAAAAACAAGCGAAGGAACACAAACTGACTTTCCAAAAAGAACTCGGCTATATGTTGCTTCACGGGACGCTGCATCTGTTGGGTTATGATCATGAGACGAATGAAAAAGACGCTAAAGAGATGTTTGATCTCCAAGACGCGATCTTTGAGCGTTTGCTGCGTAGCCCCACTTGACACTCTGACATTTAGAAATAACTATAATCGGGTTCGTGGCATTTCCACGAGCCGTATACACTTCGGCGTTGCCGAAGTAGTTTAAGTAGGAATTTAAATGTCTATTATTACTGAATCCTCAGACGTTAAAAAACGTATCAACGAGCTCGAAAGCTTCGCCAAGGAGCTTCGGGGGTATCTTTGACCTAGATAAAAAGAAAAAACGCCTGGATGAGTTGGCGATTCAAGCGGAAAACCCTGCTTTGTGGGGTAAGCCCGAGGAAATGCAAAAACTCAACAAGGAAAAAAGCCTGCTTGAAAAAGCAGTGGGCGAGTTTGATTCTTTTACGAGTCGTTTGAGTGATGCCTCAGTCCTACTGGAAATGGCTGCTGAAGCTACTGATGAAGGAAGCTTTACGGAAGTTAAAACCGAAGTGACTTCTCTGGAAAAATTAGCCCAAGATTTGGAATTGAAACGAGTCTTGAACGGCGAACTTGATGGCAATAGTACTTATTTGTCAATCAACTCGGGCGCTGGCGGTACTGAATCCTGCGATTGGGCGGAAATGCTTTTACGCATGTACACGCGCTACGCTGATAAACATGGATACAAGGTTCAAGTTGTTGAGATGACGGAGGGCGAGGGTGCTGGGATTAAATCCTGCACGCTTTTGATCGAAGGCCCTTATGCCTACGGATATTTGAAAGCGGAATCAGGTGTTCATCGCTTGGTGCGTATTTCTCCGTTTGACTCCAATGCTCGTCGCCATACCTCGTTTTCGTCGGTATTCGCGTGGGCCGAGGTGGACGACGACATTAATATCGAAATTCGCCCGGAAGATTTGAAAGTCGATACCTACCGCTCGAGCGGTGCCGGTGGTCAGCACGTCAATAAAACCGACTCGGCAGTTCGTATGACTCATATCCCAACCGGTGTCATCGTGTCTTGCCAAATTGAACGTTCCCAAGTTCAAAATCGTGAGAAGGCTTTGAAGATGTTGAAAGCGAAACTTTACGAAATTGAACTTGAAAAACGCAATGCTGAAAAAGATGCGATGAATTCGTCTAAGAAGGCCAACGAGTGGGGATCGCAAATTCGTTCTTACGTTATGCATCCCTATCAAATGGTCAAAGATCACCGCACGGACTTTGAAACCAATCAGGTCGATGATGTGATGGATGGTGATTTAGACGGCTTTATCATGGCTTACCTGAAAGAACAGGTGAACCAAGAAGCGGCGAAGCCATCATGAACAGACAAGCACTCGCGTGGATCTCTTGGAAACTTTTAAATTCAAAGAAAACAATGTTTGGGGGCTCGGCTCCATTGGCATTGTTTGGTTTGGTTTTAGGAGTCGCTTCCTTGGTTGTTTCCATGGCGGTGATGAGTGGTTTTGAATCCACCTTGCAAAAAGCCATGACGGACGTGTCAGGGTATGTGCAAGTCGTGAAACGTTCGCGCTTCCCTGATGATTGGCGCGAACTAGAAGAAAAAATTCGTAAAGCAGAACCGTCTTTAGTTAGTGCTGCACGCTTTGTTTTCGTTGAGGGTATCATGGCTCATAACGGTCAAATTGCTGGTGTCCTGTTAGAGGGTATCGACAAAGACCGAGTTAATCAGACTTTGAATTTAAACAGCCGTGTGAAAGAGGGCTCTGCCAATTTGGCCGAACCTTCTGATGTCCCTTTGGCGTTGATTGGTTCTGGCTTAGCAAAAAAAATGAATCTAAAAATCGGCGACGAGTTCCGCGTGGTTTTACCAATCGCAGATTCCTCGGACCCATCTAGTTTCAAACGAAAAGTAGGCACTTTCAAACTTCAAGGCGTGGTTGAGCTAGGTAAGTTTGAATGGAACGAGCGCTTTATCATGATCGATTTAAAAACTGCACAAGACGTCGCAGCCATCGGGGATCGCTACACAGGTCTGATGTTAAAATTCGATGATGCAGCCTATGCTCGTAAAGCAGGTTATAATTTAAGCAATGTATTAGGGGCGCCTTATTGGGTGCGTGACTGGCGTGATTCGAACGAAAATCTATTTGATGCTGTCGCTGTCGAGCGCCCGGTTATTTTCTTTGTCGTTTCCATAATTATTTTCGTTGCTGCATTTAACATTTCCTCCACTTTGTTTGTAAACGTGGTTCAACGATTTAAAGACATCGCTATTCTAAAAACTGTGGGCTTAAGTCGTAAAGACGTTATCAAAATCTTCACTATCCAAGGTTTGATCCTAGGGGGAGTGGGACTTGCAGGCGGATTTATTTTAGGTTTGATTTTATGTGTGCTCTTTAATTGGGCCCAGGGCCGCTTGGGATTGATCTCGGGCGCGGTGTATCGTGTTGATTCAATCCAAGTAAGCATTCGCTTTATGGATACAATCGCTATTTGTATCGCAACTATGTTGATCTGTTTCCTGGCGACACTAGCTCCCGCTCGTCGTGGAGCAAATCTTAATCCGATGGAAGGTCTGCGCAATGAATAATCCTCCAAGTCATTTTCTTTCGGTCAGAAATATCCACAAGTCTTATCCAAGTGGTAACGGAGAGCTTGAGATTCTTCGTGGCGTTAACATGGATATTAATGGTGGGGAAGCCCTTGCGATTTTGGGATCATCGGGCGCTGGTAAAAGTACGCTTTTACAAATCATGGGAACTTTGGATCGTCCGACTCAAGGCGAAGTCTTTTTTGAAGGCCGTGATTTGTTGGCTTTGAATGACGAAGAACTTTCCAAATTCCGAAATGCGGAAATGGGTTTCGTTTTTCAGTTCCATCATTTGTTGAGTGAATTCAACGCTGTTGAAAACGTAATGATTCCTTGCCGTGTGGCCGGGGAGTCCCCAAGGCTCGCGAAAGAAAAAGCTCTGCACTTGTTAGAGTTCATGGGCCTTGCCGATCGTGCCGATCACTATCCAAGTCAATTATCCGGCGGGGAGTTGCAACGTGTCGCCATCGCCCGTGCCTTGGTTCGCCATCCAAAAATCCTGTTTGCTGATGAGCCTACGGGGAATTTGGATTCAAATACCAGTGCGAAAATTCAAGAGTTGTTCTTCCGTTTGAAGGAGGAAATGAAGTTGGCGTTGGTTATTGTCACGCATGACTTAACTTTTGCTACGAGATTCCCAAAGGTGTACAGAATGAAAGACGGCCTCTGGGTTTAAAGGCGGGCCGTTGAAAAACGGCTGCCTGCTGCGTTGTCGGGTGCGGTCCTCGCTCCGACGTGCCTGGGGCACGCCTGCGCTGCGGTTCGCCCCCTCCGCCTTGCATTCAGCCATTTTTGAACGGCCCTTGTTCCGCGGTTTTTTCTGGCTTCCGCCTTTGGCGGGCTCGCCTTTTTTGCTGGCGCGTTCTTGCTTACTCACTCATTCACTCACTCACTCATTCACTCACTCATTCACTCACTCACTCACTCACTCTCTCACTCACTCACTCACTCCTTCATTCAAAGTTATCTTTGATCTTTGATCTTTGATCTCTAATTTCTAATTTCTAATTTCTAATTTCTGATTTCTAATTTCTGATTTCTGATTTCTGATTTCTGATTTCTGATTTCTGAGGGTGCTCAACTTCAATATGAAAACGTTGAAGCGAAATCAACAATCGGTGTTTACGTTGAACAAAGAAAAGGTTCTGCATCGAGCCTGAATTATTCGGCAGATCAAATCAACGCTTACACAGGTGGCGCAGGCGGAACGGTTGCTTCCGAGTTGAGCGTTAACACAACAAGCTTCGTTTTAGGTCGTGGTTGGGATTCTTTTGGTTACAAACTTGAAGGTGCATTCCAATCTGGTCAAACAGGTATCAAAAAGGGCAGCGATGACGTAAACCTTGATGGATTCGGTATTGCTGCTGAAGTCTACTTCCCGGCCAAAGAATCAAAATGGGAATGGTCGGGTAAAGTTGGTATGGCGACGGGTGATACGGATGCAAATAATTTTAGTGGATTTGCATTTAACAAAAACTATGACGTCGGCATGTTGATCTTCAATCACCGTTTGGGTGGTGCAGATTTCTTTAACACGAATGCAGTTAAACCCTCAGCGCAAAATGGTTCAACGTTGAATGTTGGTAACTCTGCGGATGACGAAAGCGTTGGCAATGCTTTCTATGTGGCGCCGTCAGTGAATTACACAATCAACGAACGTTTCAATCTTCGCAATACAGTGGTGTATGCACAATTAATGAATACGCTTCAAAATTCTGTTGATGCAAAAAAAGATTTGGGCCTAGAATGGGATATAGAGCTAGTTTACAAACCAGTTGAACGCGTTCAATGGGTGAATCAGCTCGGTCTTCTTTTCCCGGGTGAAGCTTGGAAAAACGGGACTGCTAATTTGGGTAACGATTTTACTTTTGGATTTACGACTAAAGCCGCCATCAGCTTTTGATAACAACTTGAAAGCAACTTGTACGACAGCTTGATGACATAATTTTACATCTTGTTTGGTGGTGAGCAGGGCCCCGGGGGGAAACCCCCGGGGATTTTTTTATGATGAACGCCCTTTTAAGTCTGTCTTTGCTGTTGTTCCTAAATGCATGCGCGCAGAAGGCTCCGGCGCCTATGGATCTTCCGAAATACGATCGACTCATTAATGTTCCACTGACGTCAAAATATTGGACTGTCGCATTCGATGGCGGTGGTGAAGTCAAATTCAACGTCGATGGCAGTGGTGATTTGGTATTTCATCCACAAGTTGCAAAGACCTCACTGCAGACTTTTTCAAGTCTGCTTTTGTTGAAAAACACGGTCACGGCCCCGGTGAATAACTATGTCGTGAAAATGGAAGTGACGACAGTTCGTCAGCTACGTTCCTCGACACCTAATGATTGGGAAGTTTTTTGGTTTGTTTCAAACTATCGCAAAGATCCACAGCTGATTAAAACCGCGAATTATTTTATCCAGAAACCCAATTCAGGAATCGAGCTGGGCAGATTTTTTGAAGAAACAGGGCAGAAGTTCTTAATGACATCGGAGCAATCCACCAAGGCTGTTGGATTACGTTCGACGTATTATTTTGCCAAGCAGGGTCAGCGCTTCCGAGTTTTTCGTGACGGAGTTCAGATCATGGACTATCTCGGTACCAAGATGCCTGAAGCTTTGTATGACCAGGCAGGGGCTTTGGGACTTTATTCTGAAGACGCCGAAGTTCGCGTTCATTCGTTCGCATTTCAAGTATTGTAGGGAGTTTGTATGAAAAAGTTCTTCGCGATGTTTGTGACAATGATAATTTCCGCTTCTGCTTTTGCAGGGAACTGGAAATTGGTAGCTAACGACAATATCTTTCCCAATTCTCCGCCGATGAAAATCTATCCGGTCAACTCCAAGGAAACATATTCCGAAATTTTAGTTCGAGTTTCGCGCGGAACGGTTCGTATTAATAATCCGATGGTATGGCTGAAAAACAAAGGCCAAATGGGCGTTTTCCAAGTTCAAGGTGATTACCGCGGACCGCGCGATGCCTCTGGGAATTTCTTGGCAGATCAAGTTCGTGATATTCGCATGAATATTTTGAATTTGGATCGCAATATGCCAGCCCAAGTTCAAATTTATCTTCGCTAGTATTTTTTCTGACAGGCAAATAGGAAGCGGGCCCTTCATGAGCCCGTTGGAGGATTTGCTTATTGTGACTTATTATTTTTAGTAACGAGTCCCGCCCATATTCACAACGCCACCTGTTGTTGTGCCACCAGTTCTAAGACCACCCATGTTCACAACTCCACCACTCGTTTGCGGAACCGAGTATTGAGACATCGGTTGCGAGTACATTTGCTGGGGTTGTTGGTAGTAAGCTGATGTTGAAGGCACAACTTGTTGTTGCATCACTTGCATCGGAACTCCGTTCACAGTCGTCGCGCTCATTGGTTGAAGCGAGTTGTACTGATTGCCTTGAACCGTAGGTACTACAATCGCCGAGCCGTTTTGAGCTGGCTGTTGCAGAATCACTTGAGGAACCGCGCTTACATTGCCTGTATTCATTTGGCCAGTCGCGCCGCCTCTGTTTGATGCCACGTCTACACGAGTGTAAACTTGACCATTTACTTGGATCACTTGGTCGTTACCCGTCGTAGCACCACAGCTACCTGCTGGATTCGTCATTGCACAAAGGGACGTCGCGATTTGGTTCTGTAGATTCACTGACATCTGACTCGCCTCGTTCATACCTTTATTATAGATATTTGAACCAGCCATGTAAGAAGACCACATCTTCAAGTCGTCAGAGCGGTATTGGAAAGATGATAGGTCCTTACTATCCCAAGCAGCTTTGGCATCTTGAAGGGTCGCTTTAACCAACAAGTTGTATCTTTCTTGGATGTCTTTCGCAGTTTGCGTTTTTGATACCGAAGCGTTGTTTATCAAAGATGATAGTGGCGTCAGAATTTGTTTCATTTTAGCCATCATCATATTTCTGTTCGCGTATGAATACTGTTCGTTATCGCGAATGTTAGAAAGCTCTTCACCCAATGGAAGAATCATTTCTTTCGTTAAGATCGAAGTGAATTTTGCAGAATCGATTTGTTTGCGATCGGTGTCCTCAAAGATAGAGATGGTTTCGTCAGAAATACACTGAGTGATTTCAGCTGTTGCTTCGTTTTCGTCCTTACAAGTTTCAACGGCTGCCATAAGCTTTGCAGTTGCATCAGCTTTATCGGATTTTGCTTTGTCAGATTTATCAGCTTTAGCAGATTTTTTATCTGACTTCTCTTCGCGAACTGCTTTTACGCGCTCAGAACCACGATCGGATTTCGCAACTTCGATTTCTTGAGACTCGCTCATAGCTTTTTGTAGAAGTAATTTGATGTCTTCAGTTTTTGTTCCGACAGCGTTCGGTAATAACAAAGTTCTACCGCAGTCTTTAGTGCACAAGACCATCGCGCCGCTTTCAGTTTTTTGGAGTTTACCAACATTAACGATAAGATCGTCACCGCTTTGTCTGATATCAGCTAGATATTCGCTGCCATCATTAGAGAAGCGAGTCGATGTTGCTTCCGCAGATGATGCCATATCAGTCAGAGTAAAACTCTTCATAGATTTAGGCGGTGAGATATTGAAGCCGAGTACAGCAAGTAAGACACCTGTCAGGGCCCATTTTTTTTTGTTATCGTTAAAGTTCATAAAGCCTCCTGGTTAATAGGTCTTCCAGACCCTCTTTCCTACTTAGTTGTAAAGCCAAGGCCGAGCCAACTTGGGAGTGAGAGTCTGGCGCGTGTAAGCGTGCGAAAATGTTGGCCATTCTCATTATGAGAGAGGTGTTCTAGAAAAACTCACATGTCGAACTTCTGGAGTTTCAATGTGAGATTTTGAAATATATCAACGAAAACAGTAGTTTATAGAGGTGGGGGGATGTCTTCTTAAATCCCTCAGAAAATGCCACTTTATGGCGCTTCCCCTTGCGAAAGTGGGATTTTTCATCGATAACAGCCTCCAATGAAGCTGCATTTTCCCTCTGCCCCTAAGCCTGAACATATCGCTGAATCCGATTGGAACAATTGGACCTGGCAGCTTCGTCATTCGTTGAAATCTAAAACTGACTTCGAAAAACATTTTGAACTGAGCGAAATTGAGCGAGCTGCTTTCAGTGAAGGCGCGGAGTTATTTAATATTCGCACAACTCCGTATTATGCAAGCTTAGCAGGTGGTGAAGGCGATTCTATTCGTCAAATCCTGATGCCACAAAAGTTTGAAATCGAAGAGGGTTTGCAGCAGATGCTCGATCCTTTGGGCGAGAGAAAAAACAATCCAGCACCTCGTGTGATTCATCGCTATTCCGATCGCGTTTTATTTTTGATCACCGATATTTGCAGCGTTTATTGCCGCTTTTGCACTCGCAAACATTTTACGGGTCAAGAGCAAGCATTCATTCGCAACGATGAATATGAAAAGGCGATCGCCTATATCAAATCTCATCCTGGAATCCGCGAAGTTATTTTATCGGGTGGTGATCCATTAACAGTCGGTGATGCACAGCTGGATCGAGTCTTGGGTGATTTACGAGCGATCGAGCACGTGGAAATAATTCGCATCGGTTCGCGCATGCCCGTGGTATGTCCAATGCGTATCACTGATGACCTAGTGAAAATTTTAAAAAAACACAAACCCGTATTTTTGATGTCGCACTTTAATCATCCTAACGAAGTCACTGCAGAGGCCGCTGCCGGTCTTGAAAAGCTTGTGGATAACGGCGTTCCAGTGATGAACCAAATGGTTTTGTTAAATGGCGTGAACAATCATCCAGCTTTGGTGCAGGCACTGAACCGTCGTTTGCTTTTCTTGCGTGTGAAACCCTATTACATGTTCCAATGCGATCCTTCGCAAGGCACGGATCACTTGCGTACTTCGATTGAAGACTCGATGGAGATTCAACGTGAATTGTGGGGGCATCTGTCAGGTCTTGCGATGCCGAATCTGTCTGTGGATATCCCAGATGGCGGTGGCAAAACTTATCTTGTTCCCAATTACGAAACAGCTCGTGATGGCAATACCCGCTACTATAAAGGTTGGGATGGTGTGGATGCGAAGTATGTCAGCCCGGCACCAGAGAAAATCAAAAAGCCCGAACTGCATCATTATCTGGAAGAGTGGAATCAGCTAAAGGCTGCGAAAAATCCTGTTACCTAGGGGCGGTATTCGAGTTCTAGGATGCCGTAGTCATTTTCTACACCCACTGAAAAATTAAAGAATTCCACATTGGGTTTGCCATTGAATGACAGCCACTGTGACATTGAATCGAACTTTCGGGGTTCAGAATTTCTGTCTATCACCCAGTACAAGACTTGGAATGCTTTTTTATCTTTGCTGGGATGATTGTATTCTTGAACTAAAAAGTGCACGCGAAATTCGCGCAACATCTTTGTGCCCTTGCCACACCATACATCCCAGTCCCATGCATCAGGTCTGTCGTAAACATGAGAGCAATTTAAGATGATCTCACCATCGTTGCTCATCCAACGGAATTTCACGTTGTCTTCAGTGACTGCTTTAGGGCCGACAAGTTTAAAGCCGGGACGGGGAGCTGCAAAACTGACGGATGATAAGATGAGGCTAAGAACCACGAACAAATATTTGAATGTTGTTGTCATACATTAAGCGTAACAACTTAAAACCGAAGTTCAAAAGCTATCTGACTTCAGGAAAATACTTCGGAAAAAACAGGACTAAGATAATAAAAAAGGCCCTGGTCACCCAGAGCCTTTTCAAATTCAAACTTTCAGAAACAATTAGTTCCAGAAAAGAGAAAAGTTTAGGAAAGCGATGTTTACACCCAAATCCAAGTCACCTTTTTTCTCAAGGCGAAGCTCTGGAGTGTAAGTGATAGAGTTAAAGATTTGGAAGCGTTTACCACCACCGATGAAGAAACCAAGTTGAGACTTGTACTCACCCATGTTGTCTAGAACTGGATATAGACCTACACCAGCTTTAGCATACAAAGATGTTTTGATGTCTGATTCGAAATTGTAGGCACCGATACCAACAACAGTTAACAAAGTTTCGCTGTCACGAGTTCCAGACCATTCTTCAGAAAGGATTTGAAGACCACCTTCACCACCAACTTGCCATCCGTCTTTCAAATAACGAAGGTAAGAAGCGCTTGCAACGATTGCTGAACCGCTGTCACCATCTTTGTAACGGTTGCCAGAGTAAAAGTAACCTTGAGTAAGGTTAGTAGTTACTTCGTTCAACGGCTGAGAGCTGTATGAAGTGAATGAAGTTGAAGAATAATCTTTTGCAGATGCTACTGAGCACAATGCTGAAGCGATGACTGCTGCTGCTACGATAAGTTTGTTCATTGATGACTCCTTTATGTGTCCAACAAAAATGATTGTTGTTTATCAAAAAGGAGTCAACCTCAATTGTATTAAACTCTCTCAAGGCGGGCGTACTTCACGACAAACTTTTTAACGGTATTGTCTGTGAACATAACGCTGACTTTCAAATTATCTCCAGCACCTTCGGTTGAATACACTGTGCCGACGCCAAATGTCGGATGGCGAACGCGCATTCCCTTAGAGTAAGAACTCTTGTTAGAGGAGCCTTCGTCATCATAATCCGGGAAGTCTTGAGTATCGAAATCATCGCCGCCGCGTGGCTTATTGCGATCGCTGCTGCCTGACGAAGACCAAGCGCTTGGGAAGTACTCATCATTACCGCTATTAGCACCGTATCGCGATACAAAACGGGGAGCTTCCGCAGCTGCCGATTTGAAATTTACAAATTGAGTCGGAATTTCTTTGATAAAGCGAGACGGTGGATTGAATTGTTCCTGACCCCATACTCGGCGCACCTTCGCATATGTTAACCATAACTTTTGGCGTGCGCGAGTCATGCCTACGTAAGCCAAACGACGTTCTTCTTGGATGTCGTCATCTGATTCAGATTCGGCACTGCGAGAACTTGGGAAAAGGTTTTCTTCTAGACCCACCACGAAGACATAAGGGAATTCCAAACCCTTGGAGATATGCAAAGTCATCATCGTCACCGAATTTTGATTTTGATCCAAAGAGTCGACGTCGTTCACCAAAGCCATCTCTTCAAGGAAACTTGTCAAAGTGGATTCTTCCCCACGCTCTTTGGAGAACTGAGCAATAGCATTGTCCAACTCTTCTAAGTTTTCGATACGCGCTTTGGCTTCTTCGGACTCGTCCTTTTTTAAAGCCATCAAGTATTCAGTGCGATCCAGAACGATGTGATAGAAATCAGTCAATTTGAATTCGGTCGCATTGCTTTGAAGGTCTTTCATTAAATCCAGGAATCTGCGAATTTTTCCAGAAGTTCCAGCATTGAACAGGCGCTCGTTCACAGCTTTTTCTGCGGCTTCCATCAAGGTAAGATTTTTTTGATGAGCCAGTTCTTCCATTTTTTCGACAGTGGTTTTACCGATGCCGCGAGCGGGAACATTGATCACACGTTTGAATGCGATATCATCCGCAGGGTTCACAGACAGTTTCAGATAGCTTAAGATGTCTTTGATCTCCATGCGCTCATAGAAGCGCACGCCGCCGACCAAGCGATAAGGAATGCCCAGGGTGCGAAGCTGCTCTTCCAGGACACGGGATTGAGCATTCGTGCGATAGAAAATCGCATAGTCGTTATAAGACCCTTCGCCATCATTGATCATTGTTTGAATTGTCTTAGCCGCAAATTTAGCTTCGTCGTATTCATTACGCTCTTCGCGTACGTTGATCAGATCGCCTTCTTGATTCGAAGTGAACAGAGTTTTGTCTTTGCGCTGAGTATTGTTTTTAATAACCGCCGTTGCGGCGTTAACAATATTTGCTGAAGAACGATAGTTTTCTTCAAGCTTTACCACTTTGGCTTCCGGAAAGTCTTTTTCGAAATCCAAGATGTTGCTGATATCAGCTCCACGCCAAGAATAGATGGATTGATCTTCGTCACCGACCACACACAAGTTGCGATGGGCTTTCGCCAGCATTTGCACTAACAGGTACTGAATGTGATTCGTATCTTGGTACTCATCCACCATGATAAAGCGGAATTTTTGTTGGTACATGGCGAGGATGTCTGGATACATACGGAAAAGTTCGTACGTCTTCATCAAAAGATCGTCGAAGTCTAAGCTATTTGCTTTCTTCATTTCCGCTTCATAGGCTTTGTAGACGTCGACGGTTTTTTGATCCATCAAACGCTTGTTGCCCTTTTCAAATTGTTCGGGATTCAGTCCCATCATTTTAGCGCTGCTAATACGGCTTTGGAAATTCTTGGCCGGATAAATCTTGTCGTTGATATTCAACGCCGTCATGACCTTCTTAATTTGTGAAAGAGTGTCCGAAGAATCATAGATCCCAAAGAACGGCTTATAATCCAAAAGAGTGATGTGATTGCGAAGGATGCGTACGCAGAAGCTATGAAACGTTGAAATCCAAAGCTGGCTATGAACCGGCACTTGAAGGTCCGTCAAAAGCTTGTAAATACGATGTTCCATTTCCTTGGCAGCCTTATTGGTAAAGGTCACCATTAAGATTTCATCGGGGCTGGCAGCTCCGTTACCAATCATATTTGCCATACGGTGAGTAAGTACGCGGGTCTTCCCCGAACCCGCACCGGCCAAAATCAAAACCGGGCCTTGCAAGGTTTCGACGGCGTCCTTTTGTGCTGGATTCAAATTTTTCGTAACAAATTCCAATACATCCATGAGAGCTCTCCTAAATCGAGCGGGCCTGGGGCGCCGAAGCCTTATTAAGGGCGACTGTCGAAGTTTTAGAGGGACTGACAAAGTTTGTCTATCCCTAAGTTATCATTGAGTTTTTTGTGAACTTCCGCTAAAACTATAACGCATTTGGTCGAAGACCGAACGAGGCACCAGTTTTTATAGTGCCTGGAAGGGACTTTGTGAAGCGTGTTCTTCCTAAAATCACAGCAGTTGTTTTGTTGGCCATGGCTGTCACAGCTTGCTCTGGTCAGGACAACACGTCCGAAGTTTCTGGCTCCGTTGAGGTTCTATCTCCCATCAATGACAGCAAAAACGGGTACTCCCTTAAATTCATCGAACTTTCAGGTTTAGATAATTTGCGTGAGGTTTCCGGACGCTTCGTTCGTTTTTTCATCAGTCCGCGCATTCTTGATAACCGTTTGAATGGTCCTGCGCCGCAGGGTCGTTTTATTAAAAATACCGACGGTAAATACATTCCAGCCAACGAGCAAAGCCAGCAGTTAGTGGCTATCTATGCTCACATGCAAAGTCTTGCCAAATTGGATGAGGAAGTCGGCGCCGGTGGAGTGAACCATTGGCCGCGCGATATCGGCGTTTCGGTTCGTGAATCAAGTGGTTTAATAAACAATGCTTTGTACGATGGAACGACGGATTCTATTTTGATCGTACCTTACACGAACAAAGACCTACCGATTGCTGTGAATGGTGGAATTTTAGCTCATGAACATTTCCATTCCTTGTATTTTAAATTGGTGATGAAGGGTTTTGAGGACTCTTCTGCTACCGACGGCCAAATCGACACAGGCTCTATTCATGATCGTCGGCAATTCCTGCAAGCTGCAGGAGTTGAAACAGGTAAAGGTGATGTATTAAGTGCCAAACCTAATCCACGTGTGGAAACAGATTCCAATCCAAAATTAGGATCGGGTCGTATGGTTAGCCCTGCTTCTGAGAAACTGGTAAAGCGTTACTACAATCGCTATTATCACCGTGGCTTGAATGAAGGTCTGGCAGACTTCTGGGGCTGGGTGTATACAGGTGATCCTGATTTCATTTCTCCCTCTTTGCCGGCTTATAAACGTCAACGTTCTTTGAATATTGCACAGTATGAAGTTGTCAGCTTAGTAAAGGCGGATAGATTGCGCGATTTCGCAGCGACATACACGAACTTCAATAATCGTGAATCTTATGAAGAATACATGCGTGATATTTCTTATGCATTGGGAACAAAGTATTCCCGTTTGTTGAAGCTATTCACTGATACGGCTGCGGAAACACGTGGAGTTGATTCTATCGAAATGCGTAAGAAAATGGCGACTTGGTTAGTGGCGGCACTTCCGGTTTTGCGCCAAGACTTCTTAGCCTATGATTCAACTCAGTACTATCCGCCGACTCGCTTTTTAAGCATACTTTCAAGCGTGATTTCAGACATGAGCCAAAAAGAATGTGAATTCTTGGTTGAGGTTATTAATTCGACAGAAGAGAACACGAATAAAATCTGCGTAGCAGCAGCAAAACGTTATCAAATTACGGATACGACGGCGGCAAAAAAATGAGATTTATCGTTGTTGTATTTGCAGTTCTGATGACGGCAGCAGCTTCGGCGCAGGAAGCTTCTGTAGACAATTCTAAAAAATCAGCTAAACCTGCAAATGTTCGCGTTTTGCCCCTTAATCACTTTCAAATATACCCCCTGGCTTATGAAGTTCGATACGAGAAAGATGCTTCTGAAAATTACGTCGAGCAAACACCGATGAATTTTAGCGTCGCCTACCGTAAAGCTTCCTGGTCTTTGTTATTTGAATATTCCAAGTTCTCTCAAGATAGCGGGAATCCAACTCTTAAGATCACTCGTGATCATCAAGAAACATTGCTTTGGGGACGTTGGCATTTATGGCGTCTGCGTAAAAAAGCGATGCAAGTCACTGTTTATGGTGGTGGTGGTCTTGGAACCTATAAAGAAGATGTCACAACAACTCTTTCGGGCTCCAGCGTGACTGAATCCACGGGTTCTAAATACATGGGCGGATTAGCTGCAGGTTCAGATATTTCCTATGGCTTTAGCGAGAGTCTTGGCGTGATTGCGGCTGCAGAGGGCCGCGGTTTGGTGGGACAGGAATTTGATCCTAATCCCACGTTCGGTGTTCTGATTCGCACCGGAATTTATTTTGCCTGGTAACTAATGAATCGTTGGTGACTCGTCGGGGTCTTTGTCTCGTTTTTTTTCTTTTCCACCACCGCTGCGGTCGTCATCTCGTTGCGCATTTTGTTTGTGAAAGTATTCGTACTCAATTTCGTCATATGTTTCGGGCAGCATAGAGTTCATATTTTGCACGGCTTCTTGTCTTGTCTGACGAAGGGTGTATCCCAACCCAACTAAACTCAAACCTCCTACTAATAAATCCACACCGACGAAGGTTCCGATCGCCCAATAGGCTGAATACGGATAGCTGTTAAAGATGACCGCCGCCAGAATCATTGAAACGACACCGTTTAAAAAATAGTACCCCCAGCCTGTGCTCCGTTCAACAGCAGCACCGATGACTTTAGCGAGGCCTCCCACCAACAGCATGAAGCCGATGATTGCGGTGAACAGCATCGTGTTCACGTAAGGATCTCTGGCAATGATGATCCCAGCCACGATAGCAAGACACCCCAGGATTGCGTGGGGCCACAGCTGTCCGGTCCTAACGCCTTGGATGCCGTAAGCGACTTGTGCAATTCCTGCCACCACCAGCACGGCAGCTAAAGTTAGAACTGCGGCCAGAGTTGTAACGCCTGCAAAACTAAGGGCGATAAGCCCCAGAACAGAATAGATGGTTCCAGTTAGAATCAAACGACTGGATTTGCCCATAGGAAAAACCTCCATCACAGTGTTGGTTTAAGCATGTGCTTGCTTAAGACAAACACCAAGAATGAAATGGACGCTTTGATAAGCAACAGGAGAGCAGCGCGACCCAAGTCGGACTAGGGGGGCTTGCTCCACTCCATCGGACTTTTCCCAGTAAGGAATTTAAAGGAACTGGCAACACCGTTGATAATGCTGTTTGGGAATGTTCCGAGCCCAATAAATGGCGATACATAAAACGTTAAATAGAACAGTACCAGAATACTTGCAGTCATCTTGGGAATTTTTCCAAGTGACGTAGATTTAACCGAGTATCTTCCTAAAAAGAAAGCTGTCGCCGTCAGAGCAAATAGCACTGGAGCATAAAACACCAAAGCAATGGCACCTTGTTCACTGGCTGCAGCCGTCCAACAGAGCCACAGAAATAAACCGATAGAAATGAAAATAAGATCAAAAGCGATAATGACTGCGACTAACGGTTTATTATTAATTGGCATGGTTCATTGTCACTGAGCCTCAGGAAAAAGAGAATAAAAAAAGCCTGCGTGGAAGCGCAGGCTTTGCGGATTTTCAATTTTCTTTCACACCAAGTCGGTTGGGAAAGCTGAGGAAGGAAGATTACTCAGTGATTTTTTGAACGATTGCAGAGGACACTTTTGCTTTGCTGATAAGTTCAGTTCTGTAAGAAGCCGCTTCTTTCGAAGTCGCGAACTGGCCGACACTGACGCGGTACCATGTTTTACCTTTGATGTTCGCTGGAACATAGAAAGCGCTGTAACCTTTGCCTTTCAAATCAGATGCAAACTTTTGAGCCTCAGCTTCATCACCGTAAGAAGCCACTTGCACTGTGAATTTGCCAACCGTGTATTGAGCAACGTTTGCTGGCAATGACGAAGGAACGCGTGTTTCCGTCGTTGTTGTTTTAGTCGTTGTTGTCGTTTTAGCCTGGGGAGCTTTACCAGCTGCTAACTCTTTAGCTACAGAAGAAGGTTCAGCAGCCGGAGCACCATGGGCAGGAGCTGCCTCACCGTGACCTGCTGTTGCTGCGCCGTGGGCGGCCACTGCTGGCGCACCGTGGCCTTCAGCTTTAGCTGGCGCACCATGAGCATCTGCTTTTGCTTCGCCGTGACCGGCAGCTTCACCGTGACCCGCAGCTACTGGTTTTTCATCAGCGACGAACTCTTCAGCAAGCTTTGCGATTTCTTCGTCAGTCATTGCACCAGATTTAGCTTCACCAGTTGCAGCAGGAGCACCATGTTCAGAAGCCACTTCACGAGTCGCTGTTTTAGATGGCTCAAGTTGTGAAATCGTATGTTGGTTGTCACTAAAGTTCTTACCGGCGAACAATCCCACCGAGAAAGAAAGAAGAGAGATGAACAAAACTATCACTAGTTTTACAACCGTATCTGATTTCGCTGCCATTTTTTGAATCCTCATCGTGTTAAAACCCGCGTAAATGCTTAAGTTTAGGGCCCTTCCTTTGGCCTTATATCCATGGTAGCTTTAAGTCCTGGAACCGGTCAATAACCTGACGGTCCTGACTTGTGAGGTACATCGTGGAAAGCAGCGTAAAATCAAGGGATTGGAAGCAGGTCTTAGGTACGGCCATCAAGGCTGTGAGTCTTGGCAGAGAAGTCCTTCTCAATTATTTCGGTAACTTAGAGCACATCGAACATAAATTCCAGGCTGGACTTGTGTCTGAGGCGGATAAGGAATCAGAACGAGTCATCTCTGACTACCTTAAGAAAAATTTTCCCGACATAGAGTTTCTTGGAGAGGAATCTTATGCCGCTGGGGCGAAAGTCCAGTGGGAAACTGCAGGGGAAAAGGGTCGCTGGATTTTGGATCCCTTAGATGGCACTACGAATTACATTCATCGTTTTCCAATTTTTTGCATCAGCTTGGGATTAGAAATTAACGGACAAATTCAACTTGCCGTCATCGATGTGCCCATGTTGAACGAAACCTATACGGCGATTCGTGGCGAGGGTGCGTTTGTAAACGGTCGCAGAATTCATTGTGCGAAAAATGAAAAGCTGCAAGATGCCTTGCTGGCAACAGGCTTTGTGGCAGAGCACGAACATGTGATTTCAGAACAGTTAAAAATTTTCACCGATTTGGTTCGTAATGTGCGTGGAGTTCGTCGTCCTGGTGCTGCGGCTTATGATTTGGCGCAAGTGGCTCGCGGAGTATTCGATGGATTCTGGGAGCGCAACATTCAGCCTTGGGACGCGGCAGCTGGAATATTATTAGTTGAAGAAGCGGGCGGAATTGTAACCACATATCGGGGTGATAAATACAATCCCTACAAAAATTCAATCATTGCTGGAAATCCGGCAATCGTGAAACAACTGCAGTCAGCACTTGCTCCACATATCAGCAAAGAAACTCATTAGGCTGTTCGTTTTTCAAACAACGCGATGGTCGGCCTGTGAGTTTCTATTGCAAAAATTTGAGCGCGTAGAAAAAGACGACAGCTGTCAGTGCCAAAGAATCCACGCGGTCTAGCAAGCCGCCGTGACCAGGAATTGATGAGCCCAGATCTTTGATTTGTAAGTCTCGCTTGACGGCGGAAATGGTGATGTCGCCCAAAAAACCGGTTACAGAGATCAGCAGACCATAAAGCAACGCATTCATCGTTGTCACACCAATAAACGACGACATGGACCAAGCAAGGACCATCGTAGAAATCACTCCGCCTAAAAATCCTTCCAAGGTTTTCTTAGGCGAAACTTCTGGAACGATTTTGCGTTTACCCAATAATTTTCCCCAAGTAAATTGAAAGACATCGTTAAGCTCCGTCGTCACAAGCAAAAACAGAACTAATGAAAATCTATTTTCAAGGGGCAATCCACTGATGGGATGTTTGTAGAGCAAAGCAATATGGGAGAAGGTGAAAACAGTCATCATCAGTGACCAGTGCAGCACACCCATGGCTTTCGAGATATTTTCGGTCTTACCAGTGGCAACACTGCGCAAACTTAAACAGAAAAATCCAAATACAGGAATGAAGGCTAAGAACAAATCGAATTGATTAAAGTACGCCAACGCATATTGCAGCGGAATCGCGCAATACGAAATTCTAAGAACGCGTTTGTGTTCGGGTGGTAAATCAAACTTGGAGATGATTTCGTGAAACGCAAAAAAAGAAAGTGCCATTAAACTTACGGTCGCAATAGAATCGTTTAAAAACAAACACACTGTTGCCACTGTCAGAATCACCCACCAAGAAAGGGTGCGTTCGATCAACTCGGAAATCAGCTTGCCCGGGCCTTTCATAAGGCGAACCAAACCAAATGCCGATGTCACCAAAGCCAACGTCGAATACAAGGAGATGAGTGCTATGGAAATCGAGGGTGTCATTATTTTTCCTCCAAAGCTTTTGCGATGCCAGTTATTCTGCGGGCATTCGTAATAATCAATCCGATCGCCATGATGGCAAGAGCGATATAAAGGGGATATCCCGGGATCACGGTTTCAAGAACCGTGGCCACGGTTAACAAAAACATCCGGTGCTGCTTTGCCATGGGGCCTATGAATTTATGGCCTTTCCCGAGCGAAGCACCAAGAACACGCACGTAGGCTGTCAGCGTGGCCATAAAGATATTCGCCCAAGCCAGAGTTAATCCGTAAACTGTGTTTCGTAAATAAAGACCAACGCCAAGAATAATCAAGGCATCTCCAATGCGATCGGGGATCTCGTTATAAAGATCGCCGACTTTAGATTTTTTATTAAATTCGATGGCAACCATTCCATCCATCAGATTACAAATAAGACGCATTTGGATGCCCACAGCAGCAAGGATTAAGTACCAGCGACTGTCGGTGAATTCGCTGGCATAATAGGCGGCCAAGCTTACACCAGCGAAAAAGACGCTCATCACCGAAATCTGGTTGGGTGAAATATGAGAGCCCGCCAGCTTTTTAGCAAGAAGCTGTGCCCAAGAGGTATTGCGAGATTTTAGCTCACGACGGCTTTCAACAGCTTTGCTTTCTTGCTCCATGAGAACAACCTTCACTTCCACGATTATAGTTACGAGGAGGTGAGCAAGAACAGTGCCTTTATTTGTGGAAGCTAGATACATCGTAAAAATGAAGATGGCCCTTCATGACAGGCATGAAATGACGATGACTTGGCCACCTCGGTCTTTTTTACATGATCTCGATCGTGAACCTGCGATCTGTGGATGCTTGTTCAGTTTTTGTGACGTTGAAATAGATGCGCCCTATCTCTCGACCATCTGTCGTTTCAACACTGACACGGCCTTCTCCAGCCGTGTAATTTTGCTTCATCGCGAAACCGCGGAAGCCCTCTTTGCGACCGCCAGAAATACGCATGGGAACTTTGTCGGTGCTGATCCAGCCTTGGCGAGGATCTTTATAATACCAGTGAACCACAACGGAATCGTCAAATCGCGCAGGGGAGAAGATCTTTACAAAGAAATAAATTTTATCACCCGGTTCGGCGATAAAATCTTGATCTCCGGTCTGCCAAAATCTCCAGGACGGATTCTCGTGGGACAGCAAATACTTCCCTTCGATTTTTTCAACACTGTGATACACGCCCATGTTTTGCACAGTCAGAGGTACTGGCGGTATCCACCCAATGAAATATAAAATTACGAAAAGACCCAGAACACTAAAGCCCGGCAAAGCCAGAGTTCTTAAAAGTAATTTCTGATTATTCACTTTTTTCTTCAGCAAGTGATAAGCATAGTAAACGACGACGCCAGTTAAGATGATTGAGGCCAGAAAAGTCGTTACGCCTACAAAGCCGAGCAGCACCGGAATGGTCATTGAGAAAAATGCAAACAAGCAGATGACATAAAGTCCCACCTTCAAATCGACCGCAGCTTTTTGCACACTTTTCAGTTCATTTGCAATCATGATTCCCATCATCAGTCCGACGAAGACGATAGATGAAAATATTGAGGCACTCTTAAGGAAGAAGAGGGAATAAACACTGAGCAAACTTCCCAATAAGAAGTGAACCGCCAAATTGCGGTATTCCCAATACTTAGAAATACGCGGATTTATTTGCGTCAGTCCATGCGTGCTTAAGAAATCGTAAAAGAGGATGAGCCCTATGACTCCCAGATAAACGATCTGTTGTGCGATACCCAGGGGATCGTCCACATCTGATAGTGTCAGAACGTCAAAAACAAAACCGCCTAAGAAAAAGGCGATATCAACTTTAGTTTCATTCTTTTCGTAATATTCAAGTAAGCGATTCTTCAACGATGTCATGGAAGTATCGTACCTATTAGAGATGATAAAATCCAATAAGAAAGCCTCCATGATTCACAGGGAGACTTTCTTATTGCATATCCACTATTTAGTGGATGAATTTTGATTTGATTGTGTCAATGCCGTGTTCAACTTTTTCAGTCATGCGAGACATAAATGATTTAGCCTGATCATCGCTGATATTATATTGGGCCATCAAGGAATGGACTTTTTCGGTAGCAGCTTCTTTAGAAATTCCGGTTTTTTCGCTTATCATATTTATGAGATCATCGGGACTTTTTAATGCGTCTCTGATTTGAGCTTCGGATAGGTTTAAGTTCGCGTACTGCGTTTTTAAAGCCGAGGATATTTCCCAGAATTTTGATTGAAGCCCTTCCCCGGATTGTTGGCTTGGATTTTCCATAAAGATCTCCTTCCTTTATGAATGGGGTTTGGTTCAACATAATTATGAACCTGTCTGCGGTTAAGTAAACGCGGCGGAGGTCAATAGTCTGACGCCAAACTTTTGACTACTGTCATAAAAAAATTGGAGGGTAACATTTGCCGAAGAGGCAAAAATTGCCTGTACTCAAATATGTTAGACTGCAGGATAGGTGCCTAGACTTTCGACGTGTTGGCATTGCTGTTGCTTATGTTCTCCTTGAGACCACTCCCATCTGTGGTCGTTCATCATGGAGGATGAATGGCAGAAGAAAAAGCGGCGGCAGCTGAAGCAGCTCCGTCTGGCGGTTCAGGACAAAAGCCTATACTTCTTATCGCTCTAGCAGTGATCAATATGCTCATCGTCGCAGGCGTGGGCTTTATGCTTTTCAAAGGCAAACAAAAAGAAGCTGCAGAACCAAAAATCGAAAACGTCATTAAAGGTGAAGCCGAAGCCCAACACAAGGAAGAAGCCGAAGAAAAAGAAATCGTCGGTAAAGTGGTTCCTTTGGAAACTTTCATCGTGAATCTTGCGGGTTCTAAAGGTCGTCGTGTGGCGAAGGTCAATATCGAGCTTGAACTGAAGGGCGAAAAAGCCGCTGAAGAGATCGACAAACGTAAAGCACAAATCCGCGACATCATTATCATTATTCTGTCTTCTAAAACTTACGAGGAAGTTTCTACTCGTGAAGGTCGGGACAGTTTGAAAAACGAAATTAAAGACACGATCAACTCCTTCCTGGTGCAAGGGAAGATTGCAAACGTGCTGTTTACTGAGTTCCTTTATAACTAAGGCAGGGCTATGAATCAGGTACTTTCTCAAAGTGAAGTTGATGCGCTACTAGCCGCGGTCTCCGACGGAGATGTTGCCTCTTCTGATGCTCCAAAGTCAGATGATTCCTCCAGTGGTGGGGGCGGTGGCAGCGGAGGCGGCCATGGCAAGGTTGAAGAACGTAAAATCATTTCTTACGACTTAACCAGCCAGGACCGTATCATTCGTGGGCGCTTGCCACAGCTTGAAGTTATTTACGAAAAGTTCATGCGAGCTTTTCGTGTTTCTTTGTCTTCGGCTCTTCGTAAAATCGCTTCGATCACTTTGACAGGTACGGAATTTTTAAAATTCGGGGAGTTCATTAACACTTTGCCGATGCCGACTTGCATGTGTGTTCTGCGTTTCGGTAACTTGCGTGGTTCAGCTCTTTTCGTCATCGAAAGTAAACTGGCTTACGCATTGGTGGACAGCTTCTTTGGTGGAGCTGATCGTCCTTATACTAAAATTGACGGTAAAGATTTTACTCCGATCGAACTTCAGATTGTGCAAAAAGTTGTGGGCCTTGCAATCAACGATCTTGAATCCGCATGGGCATCTGTTGAAAAAATCGGATGTTCATTTGTTCGTACGGAAGTCAATCCACAGTTCGTAGGTATCGTTCCTCCGACCGACGTGGTTATCGCTTCCACTTTTGACGTTGAGCTTGAAAACGCGTCGGGTACGGTTTCAATCGTAATCCCTTACGCAACGATCGAGCCTATTAAACAGAAACTTTCCACTGGTTTCCAAGTTGAATCTGATCAAACGGATAAGAAGTTGTGGACCTCCACAATCCAAGAACAGCTTTTGGAAACAGATTTAGAAATCAAAGTGAACTTGGGTGAAACCGAGATCAAACTTCGCGACATGATGAGCTTGAAAGTGGGCGATGTTATTCCACTGGATCAAGACGCTACTGGCGAATTCGAAGTTGAAATTGAAGGTATCAAAAAGTTTTTAGGTTATTACGGAATACATCATGGAACCGTGGCTGTCCAAGTGACTCGTCCGGTAATCAAGTAGGGGGATAAATGACAGACGATAAATTGGACGACTTGGCAGATCAGTTAATGGCAGAAGCTTCGGGAATGGCCGCTGAAGGCAGCGCAGCTCCGAAAAAAGAAACGAACGGCTTATCAGGTGCTAAGGACAGAAATTTGAATCTGATTTTAGACATTCCATTGAAAGTTACAGTGGAATTGGGTCGTACGAAAATGCCAGTGAGTGAGCTTTTGAATCTGACTCAAGGTAGCGTTATTGAATTGAATAAATTGGCTGGTGAGCCAATGGAAGTATATGTGAATGACAAGTTGATTGCTCGCGGTGAGGCCGTGGTAGTGAATGAGAAATTCGGTGTACGTTTGACAGATATCATTTCTCCAGCTGAGCGCGTAGAGCAGCTTAAGTAAGAGGTTTGTTATGAAGTGGATTTTTGCGGTACTTTTTATGATTTCCGTTTCTGCTCACGCAGCAGACAAAGAGGCCCCTACCTCTAACACAGCTCCAGCAGCTGTGGCTGCGGAAGCTAATAATGAAACTGCGGCAGTTCCTGCGGAAACAACAACTCAAGAGGCTGTTGTTTCTAAAGATTTGCCAAAGATCGATAATCGCAAGGAATCTGAAATTCCACTTAATTTAGAAAACAAAAAAAATGCGGGAACTGAAGGCTCAAGCTGGTTCCGTATTCTAATGACTCTTTCAATCTTGGGCCTTGTGGGTTGCGGTGCATTTATCTTCTTGCGCAAGTATTCAGTGCCTAAAGAAAGAAAACACCAGACTCAGATCAAAGTGTTGCAACAGCATTACTTGGGTCCTAAGAAAAGTTTGGCAATCATTCGCGTTGCTGGTGAGTCGATACTGATCGGCGTGACCGATCACAATATTTCAATGATCAAGTCCTTGTCTTTGCTTGATGATGAAATTCCAGAAGAAGCTCCAAAAAGCTTTGGGAAAACAATGGCTACTTTTGACGAAGATGAAGATCAGTTTGAAGCCTCGTCGGAGCCCAGAGAGCGTGTCACATTCAAAACTCGCCAGAAAGAAACGCCAGCGATGGATGCTGATGAGGAGTTCGCGATCAGCGGGATCAAAGACATTGTTTCAAAACGTTTGAAAGGCATGAGGAATTTTCAGTGAACTTTAAGAAACTGACTCTTTGGAGTTTGATTCTGCTGCCACTTGTTTTGCTAACAAGTTCACATGCCTTTGCGCAAGTGACTTTGCCGACAGTAAACCTAGGTTTTAAAACTTCGGAAAACCCAAATGAAGTGGTTAATGCGATTAAACTTGTGATGATCATGACGGTGCTGACTTTAGCACCGGGCATCTTGATCATGATGACGGGCTTTACTCGTATTATTATCGTGTTGTCTTTTTTAAGACAGGCCATGGGTGTGCAGCAAATGCCACCCAATCAGTTATTGGTGGGTTTGTCTTTATTCCTCACGTTCTTTGTGATGCAGCCGGCATTCAATGAGATCAACACCAAAGGTGTTCAGCCTTATTTGAAAGGTGCCATTACTCAAGAGCAAGCTCTTGAAAGTTCTCTGGCTCCACTACGTAAGTTTATGTTCAATCAGACGCGTGATTCTGACTTGGCATTGTTCGTCAGACTTTCAAAAGTAGAAAAACCAAAAACGCGCGCTGAAGTTCCAACGATGGTTCTGGTGCCGGCGTTCGTTGTTTCTGAACTTAAAACAGCGTTCCAAATTGGTTTCATTATCTTTCTTCCGTTTCTGGTGATCGACATCGTGGCATCCAGCGTACTGATGGCCATGGGTATGATGATGCTTCCGCCAATTGTGATCTCGCTTCCATTTAAAATTATGCTTTTTGTACTTGTCGACGGTTGGGGACTCTTAATCGGTTCGATGGTTAAAAGTTTCGGTTGAGGTGAATAGTGACTGAAGAATTAGTGATTAAACTTGGTCAGGATGCTTTACGTACAACAGCTATGTTGTCGGCACCTCTTTTGATCAGCACGCTGGTAGTGGGTTTAGCGGTTTCCATTTTCCAAGCTTTGACTCAGATCAACGAGGCGACTTTGACGTTCATTCCAAAAATGATCGTGGTTGCGGTTGTGATTGTTCTGGCGGGGCCGTGGATGATGGATGTGATGACGACTTACACAGCCACGCTGATTGATAATATTCCAGCGATGGTCAGGGAATAGTTTAGATGTTGAATTGGACGGCCTTCACCGAAGCACAACTTTTATTGTTCGCATTGATTTTTTTGCGAATGATTGCTTTTGTGGTGGCGTCTGCATTCTTTGGTGCAGGTACCATTCCGACTCCTGTTAAAATTTTGCTATCCCTTATTTTAAGCGTTTTAATGTATCCGTTGGTTAAAATTGGCAACGTCGATTACTTGGTAATTTCCAATGAAATCGTGTCATTAGCTGCCAGGGAGATCATTGTCGGATTGTCCTTGGGATTTTTAACCCGCATCTTCTTTTTCGTTGTCTCTATGGTGGGGGATCTTATCGCTATGAGCGTGGGTTTATCTGCCGGTCAGATGTTCAATCCATTGCTTGGGACGTCTGGTAATGCGATGGAGTCTTTCTATACTTCCTTGGGAACCTTGGTTTTCCTCGCAATTAACGGTCATCACATTTTGATCCGTGCAATTTTGGAAAGCTATACTTTGGTATCTGTAAGCTCGATGAGCCTTAATGTGGGACCATTTGCAGAGATGGCAATGTTTGGTCAAACAGCGATGATCCTCACAATTAAGATGTGCGCACCAGTTCTGGTTACGATTATTTTAGTCAATCTTGCAATGGGTATTCTGGGGCGTGCGGTTCCTCAGATTAACGTCTTGGTTACGAGCATGCCAGTCACCATTATGATCGGCATGACAGTGGTTTTCATCTGCCTGCCTTTGATGATCTCAGAGATGCATGGTCTGGTCGAAATCACGGCTAGCAATCTGTTCAAAGTTATGAAGGCGATGTAGAATTTAGAGAGAGAAATGAAGTTCTAGGAAGGAACTAAGTGTCGGGAGAAGACAGCGAAAAAACCGAATCGGCAACGGATGCCAGGCGGGAAGAGTTTCGCAAACAAGGTAATGTGGCTCAATCCAAAGAGTTGGCGACAGCAGTATTGTTGTTGGCAGCTTCAGGGGGTATCTATGCCTTGGGTCGTTTCTTCTTCAAAAACTTCTATGACCTGTTCCACTATTCCTTGGGTCCGGACATGGTTGCCATGATTCGCACCGGAAACTTCACGGAAGCTCTTCGCATGAACGGAGAGAAAGCCCTTATTTTAATTGCTCCTGTAATGGGAATCGCGGGTTTGCTGGGTGCTGCTGCTACGGTTGCGCAAATTGGATTTTTGCAAGTTGAAGATGCATTAACTCCAGATCCCAACAAGTTAAATCCCGTTGAAGGCATGAAACGTGTGATGAGTCTTCGCGCCGTGATGGAAGCTGTAAAAGGCATTCTGAAAATGTGCGCAATCGGCATGGTTTTGTATTTCTTGTTACGTGGAGAAGTTCATCAAATTCCGTATTTGATGAGCTTCTCGATTGAACAAATTTGCAGCTACATTGGCAACATCGTCTCGAAACTATTGGGCGGAGTTGGTGGAGTTATGTTGGTTCTTGCGGCAGCCGACTATTTCTATCAGCGTTGGGATCTTGAAAAAAAGATGATGATGACCAAACAGGAAGTTAAGGAAGAACACAAGCAGCGCGAGGGTGATCCTATGATCAAATCGCGCATTCGTCGTATCCAAAGGGAGATGGCATCAAAACGAATGATGTCAGAAGTGCCTAAGGCCGACGTTGTGATCACGAACCCGACCCACATCGCAGTTGTTTTGAAGTATTCAGACAATTTGCCAGCACCCCAGGTGGTTGCGATGGGAGCGGATGTCGTAGCGGAGAATATTAAAGCTCTAGCTAGAGAGCATAATATTCCGATTGTTGAGAATAAACCTCTGGCACGAACGATCTTTAAAACGATGAAAATCGGGCAGGTGATTCCCAGAGATTTGTTTGTCGCGGTGGCCGAAGTACTTTCATATGTTTACCGTTTACGTAGGAAGAAAAGATAATGGAAGATGTTTTTCAGTTTTTAAAAAGATTCGAAAAGTATACGAAAAATACGGATCTTTTTATTGCGTTTGGTATTCTAGCTATCTTGGCGGTGATGATCATTCCATTGCCACCTTTGATGTTAGACATCTCGCTTACGTTTTCTTTGGCGATCAGTATCTTGATCTTGCTTGTGAGCATCTATACAGAAAGAGCTCTTGATTTTACATCTTTCCCGTCCCTGTTATTGATAACCACATTGTTCCGTCTAGCGCTCAACGTTGCGACAACTCGTTTGATCCTGACTCACGGACATGAAGGTGAAAAGGCGGCCGGCGATGTGATCGCTTCGTTCGCGAACTTCGTTGTCGGCGGTAACTACGTTATCGGTTTCATCATGTTTGCGATTTTGATCGTCATCAACTTCATGGTTATCACGAAGGGTTCTGGGCGCGTGGCCGAAGTCGCAGCTCGTTTTACTTTAGATGCAATGCCAGGTAAGCAAATGTCGATCGATGCCGAATTGAATGCCGGTCACATTACCGAAGCTGAAGCGCGTAAGCGTCGTCGTCAAATCGAGCAGGAAGCTGACTTTTACGGAGCGATGGACGGTGCTTCTAAATTCGTTCGTGGTGATGCAATTGCCGGGATCATCATTACACTCATTAATGTCATTGGTGGTTTGGGAATTGGTGTGATCCAGAAAGGTTTGGATGTTGGCACCGCTGCCAAGTACTACACGATGTTGACGATTGGTGACGGTTTGCTTGCGCAAATTCCAGCTCTGATCATCTCTACTGCAGCCGGTATGATTGTAACTCGTACTTCGAACTCTGATAAGAACATGGGGCAAGAGGTTACGGGCCAACTTTTGATCAATCCACGTGCTGTTATGATTTCGGGCGGGGTATTGCTCTTGATGGGAGTTGTACCTGGATTGCCGACAGTTCCATTCTTAATTATGGGTGGTATCTTGTGTGCAACATCATGGGCACTCAAAAAATTCAAAGCCGAGCATGCTGCAGCAGAAAAGAAAGCTTTGGAAACTCAAGCTACGGCGCCGAAAAAGGAAAACATCGAAAGCATGCTTCCAGTCGATATGGTGGAATTGGAAGTTGGTTACGGCCTGATCAGTATCGTAGAATCTGACCAATCGGGTGACTTGCTTGAACGTATCGTCAGTATCCGTAAGCAATTCGCTTTGGATTTGGGGATCGTGGTCCCAAGTATCCATATCCGCGACAACTTGCAATTGGCTCCAGGTGAGTACCGCGTGATGATCAAAGGTAACAAAGTCGGCGGCGGTACACTTCGTCCTGAATCTGTCTTGGCGATGGATCCGGGCAATGTCACTGAAAATATAGATGGCATTAAAACGAAAGAGCCAGCGTTCGGTCTTGATGCTCTTTGGATTTCTCCAAACCGTAAGGAAGATGCAGAGATCGCTGGATACACGGTTGTTGACTTGCCAACTGTGATGGCAACTCACTTAACCGAGATCATTCGCTCCCACGCTCATGAGTTGTTGGGTCGTCAAGAAGCTGCCTCCTTGGTTGAGAACTTCAAAAAATCTCATCCGAAAGTGGTGGAAGAACTTATCCCAGATCTTATGTCATTGGGTTCTGTGGTTCGCGTTATGCAAACCCTCCTTAAGGAACAAGTGTCAATTCGTAACCTATTGACGATCTTTGAAACGTTGGCTGATGAAGCTCCACGTACAAAAGACATCGAAGTGTTGACAGAGGCTGTTCGCAGATCTCTGGCTCGCGGTATTACGGCAAAATATACAACTGACCAGGGCAACATTCCAGTGATGACGTTGCATCCTGTGATCGAGGAACTCATTGCCAACTCACTCCTGCAAACAGAGCAAGGTGTGCAATTGGTGATGGATCCAAATACAGCACACCGCTTGATCAACGAGATCGCGCGGGCTGTGGAAAATCACCCAGAAGTCGCAAGTCAGCCGATCCTGCTGACCAGCCCGACTTCTCGTCGACATATTTACAAACTGACTTCGCGTTTTATTCCTCAACTAGTTGTGCTTTCGCATAACGAGTTGACGTCGGATGCGGATGTTCAAGCGGTTGCCCTTGTGGAGATGAGCCATGCAGGTTAAGAAATTTGAAGCACGTACAATGAAGGAAGCTCTGGAGATGGTGAAGACCCAATTGGGTCCTGATGCCATTATCCTTTCTGCACGCGACAACAACAAAAGCTTCGGGCTGGTGGGCGAAGGCAGTGTTGAAATCACCGCCGCCGTCTCCGAAGAGACTTTGCAAAAAAAGAAATTTGCAGAGTCACGTTTGCGCGAGCAAGATCGCGAAAGATTCGCGCAAAGCTCCGCAAAACAACAAAAAGAGTTGATCCAAAAGATGGTGGATAAGCATGTGCAAAAAAGCCAGCCTCCTCCAGCTATTACACAACGTCGTTATATCGATATCGATGATGAAAATAATTATGCTCGCCAACAGCAGTTGTCAGAGGAAAGAGTGAAAAATGCGGCACAACGTGCGCTTCATGCTTTCCAGGAACAGGAGCAGAATTTTGCTCCTAAAAAAGCTGTTGCGCCCGTGAAAGCGGCGCCAGCTCCGGTTGTAAAATCAGCTGCGGAGTCTGCTGAAATCATCGCCTTGAAAAACGAGATCGCTAGCTTAAAAAATGTGATCACTCAGTTCCAAACGATGCCGCAATCTTTTGTTGGTGCGCATCCGGGTGCTGACTACGGGATCAACTATGATCTGAGCTCCATCTTTGAAAAGTTAACTCGCTCTGGTATGGCCCCAGAAATCGCGGCGGATATCTTGACCCAAGCTCAAGAGACTTTGCCTGCATTGAAACTTAAGAACAAAGCGTTGGCTGAGGCCTTCGTTGCTCGCCATGTTTTAGATGCAATCAAAATTGCTCAAAACCCGACAGCTGGAAAAATTCATTGCTTCGTGGGCCCAGCGGGCAGTGGTAAAACATCTGCTTTAATTAAAATGGCAAGTCACATGGTCGTTCGTGAGCGCAAAAAAGTGGCGATTTTTACGACGGATACTTTTAAAGTAGGCGCGGCTGATCAGATGAAGATCTATGCGCAGATTTTGAATGTTCCATTCTCTGTGATCCGCACGCAAAATGACTGGCACAATTTGATGCGCTATCTGGCAAACGTTGATTGCGTGTTAGTGGATTTCGCTGGTTTGAGTTTGAAAAATAACGAGGAAATCAATTTGTTACGCAGTCTTTTACCGCCACAAGCTTTGAATGCAAACGTGCATTTGACGATGTCCACAAATACAAAAGATGCTGACGCAATCGAGTTGGGACGTCGATACTCGGTGCTTGGTTATAAAGATGTGGTGTTCACCGGTTTGGATGAATCCACCCAGCACGGCACGATTTACAATTTCATGAAACGTTTTGATATCCCACTTCACTCTTTTGGTATCGGTTCCAGAGTTCCAGAGGACTTTGAATTTGCAACGAAAGAGCGTTTGTTGGATTTGATGTTCAAAATTACGAAATTTAAACAACAGGATTCTGAAGCCGTATGAGCCGTTTAAATACATTCGATTTATATCGCACAAGAACGATCAGCATTACTTCTGGAAAGGGTGGTGTTGGTAAAACAACGTTGGTAGCCAATCTTGCCTTGAGCCTTGCGCAAAAAGGGAAGAAGGTTCTAATCCTTGACGGTGACTTGGGAATGGCGAACGTGGACATCATGTTCGGTGCCAAAAGCCAAGGTACGATTCACGATATCATCGCGGGTCGCAAGGAAATGAAAGACATTTTGTTGGAAGTGTCTAAAGATGTTTATTTAATTCCGGGTGGCAGCGGTGTTGTTGAATTTAACAACATGAACCACTTTGAAAGACGTGCGATGGTAGAAGCTGTTAGTACTTTGCCGATGGGATTTGATTTCCTATTGATCGATACGGCTCCGGGCATTGCGGAAAATGTTTTGTTCCTTAACTCTGCGGCGCAGTCAGTGAGTGTGGTTATCACTCCTGATCCATCAAGCTTCGCCGATGCTTATGCGCTTATTAAAGTTCTAAACAAACACTACAAGGTGAATCACTTCTCCATCGTGTGCAATCAAGTGCGTGATGAAGAAGACGGCATCAATTTGTACAAGCGTTTCAACGATGTTGTAAGTCGTTTCCTGTACATTGGTCTTGATTACTGGGGATCAGTTCCAAATGATGCTGTGTTGAGAAAAGCAACTCAAATGCAGCGTCTCATTGTGAGACATGATATTGGAGCAGAATCTTCTAAGGCAATTCGTCAAATTTCTGCGCAGATCGAGAAATCCTCTAAGTTAATTGAAGCTAATGGGGGAATGCAGATGTTTTGGGACCAAGTGGTGGGTATCGCCTAAGGTGACTCCTAGGCCGTTACAGAATTGGACTTTCAGCGCACAGGGCTGTTTGCTAACATAGACTTCAAGAGGGATAAATATGGGGAAAAATGCGGCATTGTTGAAGAAGTACAAGGATGAGCCACGTCAGCTCGCGCCGACTAAAAAAGACGATCTAATTAAAGAATACGCTCCACTCATTAAATTTATCGCTCAGAAGATCGCCGTTAGACTTCCCTCTAACATCGAATTGGATGACTTGATTTCTGCGGGTGTTATCGGCTTGATGGATGCCATCGAGAAATACGATTCCACACGTGATAATAAATTTAAAACTTACGCTGAATTCCGTATTCGCGGTGCTATCTTGGATGAACTTCGTGCTCAAGACTGGGTGCCACGTTCTATTCGTGATAAAGCAAAACTTTTGGATCGCACAATGGTTCAATTGGAAGCTGATTTGGGTCGTGCAGCGACAGATGAAGAAGTTGCGAAAGCACTTAACATCAGCATTGATGAGTTCCACGACATGGTTAACCAAGTTCGCCCTGTGAGCTTGTTGCCAATCGATCAAGCGACGACGTTCAGTAATACAGACAAAAAATCTATTATGGATATTTTGGAAGGTTCTCGTACGAACAGCCCTTTCAATCAATTGAATGTTAAAAACATCAAAGAAGTTGTGGCTACTGCTATCGAAGAGCTTCCTGAAAGACAACGTTTGGTTCTTTCTTTGTATTATTATGAAGATCTGAACTTGAAAGAGATCGGTCAAGTGTTGCGCGTGACTGAATCCCGCGTTTCTCAATTGCACGCTCAAGCGGTGACTCGCCTTCGCGCGAAACTTGCTGCAACTATTGGTGCAGGAGAATTGGAAGTCGCATAGAACTCCATTTGTATTTGAATAATTAAAACGCCATGGAAGTATCCATGGCGTTTTTCATTTCGCTTGCAGGAATCAGATGCCATTCCAAAGTCGGGATTGGCGCTCTTGTCTATGATCTTCAACAGACCTCCGCCTTGCTAGGACTCCTTGTGATATAATTCAATGGAGGAGGCCTTTATGAGAGTTCTACAGGTACTTCTAGCAAGTCTATTTATTTATTCAGGTTCCGCTGTTGCCGCTCCAGGTCCCACTTTAAGCGACGCCCTTATTAATGACTACAGCTCGTCGACACAGACGCAACAATCTGTTCGTACGCCCGCTTCGTCATTTCAGCGTCCCGGCATCTTGCCGTGCCCTGATGAATCACGAATAACCAAGATGAATGATTTGGCACGATTAGAAAATCATAGCCGCGATTGCCATCCTTCGACGGGTGGGGCTTTACAAAGTCAACCCAACCGACCTGAGGGCGAGGTGCGTGGCTCAGAAATTCCTAGTCAATTCGAATAATCGGATCGGCGAGTGTCGTTTGATTTTTCTTGTGCAAGGAACTCGGAGTTTGTCTTGAAACTTCTCGAATGTGAGTGAGAGATCTCACACTGTCTCTTGTAATATAAAATCTATGAAAACTATCATCATACAAATCATGACAGTCTTATTTGGTTTTTTCTTAATATTCCAAGCGACAGCAGCACAAGCAGGTATGGTTCAACTTAGAACCGCTGGTCTTGAAAAATTAAGTGCGAATTTGAATGATCATGAAGTGCAGGTTGCTTGGGAAGAGCCCATCAGATCCTTGAAGTGTAAATTAAAGAGTCACTTGGCGGTAGATGATTTTACAGGGCGTGCAACAAATAAAATGAAGGCTGTCGCAAGCATAGAGTGGCAATTTTAATTGTTACTCTTCATCCTCTTCCATCTTGGATTTAATCTTTTTCATCAAACGAGCTTCCATCTGGCGAACAGCCTCACGAGTGATTCCGTGCTTTTCACCGATCTCTTGTAAAGTAAGTGGCTCGTCGTTCAAAATACGTTCATCCAAAATGATTTTTTCACGCTCAGAAAGTTCAGGGCGGATGGCTTCGATTTTTTGTTTTAAAATTTCCAATTGCTCTTCACGAGCTAATTGCTCGTCCAGCGGTTGATCACTGACGTTTCGTTGTAAATCACCGATGCTAGTACTGGAATCGTCATCGACAGGCTTGTCCAAGCTGACGTCACGGCCTGACATACGCATTGCCATATCCCGAACTTCGTCCTCTGGAATTCCCAAGCGAGAGCTGATGAGTGCCGTTGTCGGTTCAACGCCCATCGCATCTAAGGCGTTCTTTTCTTTCTGAAGTTGATAGAAAAGTTTTCTTTGGTTCTGAGTGGTTCCAATGCGCACCATGGAGTATTGGCGCATCAAGTACTCTTGTATATATCCTTTGATCCACCATACCGCATAAGTGATCAAGCGGGCGCCCTTGTAGGGATTGTACTCGCGCACGGCATGCATCAAACCGACATTACCCTCTTGAATCAGGTCGATCATCTTGGCGCCGAATTTAGAATACTCTGCAGCCACCTTGACCACGAAGCGCAAATTAGATTTCACCAAGGCCTGTGCAGCTTCGGGATCTTTGGTTTCAAAATATTTCTTAGCTAGGGCGGTTTCTTCCTCTTTGGTCAAAACTTTGTAACGACGAATTTCGTTTAAATACATCACCAAGGGGTCAGTCGATGTAAGGGCTTTGGAAGAATCTAGGGATGGAAGATTTTTAGCGTCTTCAATCTCGACATCTTCGAATTCAGGCTCGTCATTGGATGATGGAACTGCATAGGCTTTGTCTGCTTCGGCGTGTTCCATCGAAGCATCGGAAGACTCATCTTCGTCGACGATTTCCGCCACAACTTTCTTCGGTTGTACTTTTTCTTTTGTAGGGGACTTTTTAGGCGCAGGTTTTTTCGGGCTGGCTTCTTTCGAAGCAGCCGCTACCTTTTTAGTGTCTTTCGACGTACTTGAGGTTTTCGCCTTGGTTTTTGCCATACTACCTTTTTTAAGCCAGGTACTTCGCTAGCTTTCGCTCCAAAGTTTCCTGCACCTTACCTTTGAACGGAGTCAGCATCAACGGCAGATCAACGACCACTGACACCTTACTTCCATTGCCCGCAGCGGCAACATTCATATCAGCTTTGAACTGGGAACCGTTCAGCTTGCAACTCATCGTTCCATCGCTAAAATCGCACTTTAACTTGGGATCGAATTTACGAATATCAAGGTCGTTGGCCAAAAATTCTTTAATTTTCTTATAAGCTTCTGAAGCTGGCTGACTGGAATCATGATTGATCGTGAACTTAGGCATTTTTAGGTCCTTTCAAACGCTCGGTTTGAAGAGTATATCGCTTCGTGGCGGCTAAGGGGAAGCTTTAAGGAAACCCTTCTCGCTTCAGACAGTCGGCGCCAGATGTGATTTGTGACCTCACCTAGGCTTTTGGCTCGCTGTGAAACTCGCGAACAGGCTTTTATCTGACTCATGTCCTCGAGTTTTCTGGGTGCGTTGGGTTTTGACGTTCGTTTCAAAAAATGGGAGTATTTTTGGATGCTTGGGATAGTTCCGGGCGTTCTTACCTTTGATAAGGGTTACCCATGAAATTTGTTAAGGATCTGAAGAGAACTGATTATTGCGGCAAAATGACTGCTGCGAATGTTGGACAAAAAGTTGTTGTGATGGGGTGGGTTGACGTGCGCCGCGATCACGGAAATTTGGTGTTCATCGATTTGCGCGATCGTGAAGGCATTGTGCAAGTAGTTCTGGATCCGAATAAAGCTGAAACTGCAGCTTCAAAAAACCTGCGTGGTGAATTTGTTATCGCGGTTGAAGGTATCGTTCGTGCGCGTCCAGATGGCATGAAAAACACTAAAATCAAAACGGGTGAAGTCGAGATTGAAGCAACTCGTTGTGAAATTTTGAATGAGTCTGCAGTGCCTCCGTTCCAAGCGGGTGATAACAACGTCAATGAAATGCTTCGTTTGAAATATCGTTACTTGGATTTACGTACAGAGCGTTTGCAATCTCACTTGATCACTCGTCACAAAGTGGCTCAAGTCGTTCGCAGATTCCTGTCTGATAACGGCTTCCTTGAAGTGGAAACTCCGATTCTTTATAAATCAACTCCCGAGGGTGCCCGTGACTATTTGGTTCCTTCCCGTGTGAATCAAGGAACGTTCTATGCGTTGCCACAGTCTCCGCAAACTTTGAAACAACTTTTGATGATCGCAGGTTATGACCGTTACTTCCAAATCGCTCGTTGCTTCCGTGACGAAGATTTGCGTGCCGACCGCCAGCCGGAGTTTTCGCAAATCGATATGGAAATGTCTTTCATTGACCAAGAAGACATCATGGCGATGAATGAAAAAATGCTTCGCACGATCTGGAAAGAAATCAAAGGTATCGACGTCGGCGAAATTCCTCGTATGACTTATCAGGAAGCCATGGATCGTTACGGTATTGATAAGCCTGACACTCGTTTCGGAATGGAAATCAAAGATTTGAAATCCATCGTCACAAATTCAGGATTTAAAGTTTTCGATGATTGCATTGCCCGCGGTGGCATCGTTCGTGGTATCGCGGTTCCTAAAGGTGGCGCATACTCTCGTGGTCAGTTTGATAAACTGACTGATATGGCAAAACGTGCAGGTGCAAAAGGTTTGGTGTGGATCAAATCTGAAGCTGACGGCACATTGAGCTCTCCAGTTTCTAAATTCTTTACACCAGAAAAATTGGCAGAGATCTTTGCAGCAACAGGTGCACAAAAAGGTGATTGTGCTTTGATCGTGGGTGATGAATTCGACATCGCTTGTGCAGCTCTTTCAACGCTTCGTTTGCACTTGGGTAAAGAATTAAACCTGATCGATACAAAATCATATAAATTCTTGTGGGTCGTGGACTTCCCATTGCTTGAGTACTCTCCAGATGAAAAACGTTGGGTAGCTCGTCATCATCCATTCACGTCGCCTAAGGATGAGTCGTTTGACGACTTGTTGGGTACGAACGAAGAAGCTTACGGTAAGATCTTGGCAAAAGCTTACGATCTTGTTTGTAACGGTTATGAAATGGGTGGCGGATCCATCCGTATCTATCGTAACGAAATTCAACAAGCAATGTTCCGCCTGCTTGGCATGAGCAAAGAAGAGACAGAGCATAAATTCGGTTTCTTCTTAGAGGCTTTGAAATACGGAACTCCTCCGCATGGTGGTATTGCATGGGGCTTGGACCGCTTGGTGATGCTACTGTGTGAAACAGACGCTATTCGTGAAGTGATCGCTTTCCCTAAGACGGCGAAAGCAACTGACTTGATGGCAGACTGCCCAAGTGAAGTGAAAAACGATCAGCTAGCTGAAGTGGGTATACGCCTGAGTGCAATGGCTGAGAAGGTTCTAGCCGACAAAGCTAAAGAAGGAAAAGAGAGCACGACATAAGCGGGCGGATCCTTCGTTGCTTCGTCGTCGGCGTACTAATAGTAGGCCTTCCTCCTTGCGCCTTGGCTGCGACCACTTATTTCGCGCTCGGGGCTCGGTGACGGGAATGGAAACTACAGCGGGGGCGAGTTAGTTTGTTACTGTGATATTGCCAGAAGTGGTCTGGATGTGAATCTTGGCCACTTGATCTGCAGAGGTGGCAGCCGCAGGATTCATCTGCGCATGATTGTCGATCTTGCCGAGTTCTGATTTCAATTCAAATTCGAAAATCTGATTTTTATCCACCACAAATTCGATGTCGCCAGTTTCTGAGTGCAGATTCAAAGTGGCCGCATATTTTTCGGGTAAGTAAACGGCGGCCACCAGCTTAGCGTCAGACTCTTCCGTGTATTCTTCACCATTCACGCTTAAGTGGATCCAGTGGGTCGACATGGGCTCATTCAAAACAATATTAATGCTGGACTGATCTGAAAGTTGACTCAGGTAAGGACCTTTTTCAAAGCGGGGAGCTTTGCCTTCTAAAGAGACTTTCAATGTCGAGCCATTGTAGGTGCGCACATGAATAGGCATCCGGTTGCTTTTGATATTTATGTTTTTAATTCCTTGCAAGAAGTACTCTTCCTGCTCTTGATAATCTTCACCACGAGTGAAATGCTGCGAAACTTTGTTGAAAGCCGTAAAGATCGAATCCGGATTGTAAACCGTGTATCCGATTAAAATAATCATCGCGCCGACAAAAATAAAAAAGAGGGCGATCGCGCCCATGATCAGCTTCTTCAACATGCGCTCATATTTATCACATTGAAAATCACAAAGAAACGTAATTGAATAAGAGACAGATCTTAGAAGGAGTTCCCATGCAAAGAGTTTTGCCAGAAACGACATTAGAAAAAAACATGATGTGCATGGGTGCTGTTTTTATTGAGGAAAATCATCTTTTGGATGATTTGTATGAAATTATCGGATCCGATTTGGTAGAAGGTCAGGAGTTGACCGGTGACGCCAAAGATCAAGTTCTTGATGAGGTGGGCGAGTATTTCTTTCGTTTGGACTTGAACTGGGGCCATGAAATCAAAGCTGATTGCATCGAGATCCTGCAAGAATATTGGGGTGTTAAAAGTCGCGAACAAGCTTTCCAAGCATTGGAGCAAATTCGTCAACAAGGTCACCGAGTCAAATTCAATGTCCTTCGTGATTTGGTTCCAGCAGACGGGGATCTAAGTGCTCACAATATGGAAAAGTTCAAACAGATATTTACTTTCGATTTTGCTGACGACAAACCGATCGAGCTTACTGATGAAGATTTTAAAAAACTGGCGCAATGGTTTCAACGTACACTGAGGTTTCTAAAGGAGCCAGGTATCCTGGGATGGGATGCTGCTCGTTTTGTTCATTTGGCTCGCTTAAGTTTTGTAGCGGGTTATATGGACGACAATGAAGCTTGGGCAGAAATTTTGAAGATGGCTCCGATAGCAGATGGAAAATTCGATAACTGGATGGAGTTTTCACAAAGCTTTCTGATCGGCCGGACATTCTGGTCAGGCAGCGAGGACCCGGTGGTCAAAAAGATCTGCGAACGACTTTTAGGACATCCCGCAAGCCCTTGGAATTTCTATACTCTTTCATAACTGACCTTCAAAAATTTCTCACTTTAGTCCAGATTCGTTAAGGGGGTCTCAAGCTGAGACGTCTTATTCCGATACGAAGTATAAGGGAAACCATGGATGGTTTTTCTTAAAACACACACGGAGGTGTGGAATGGATAAAATCAGCGGAATTCTTCCTGCAAGCCCACGAACAAGGATGGCAGAAACTGCTGCTGCGCAACCAGCGCGCCCAGGAGCCCCTGAGTTCGGTCGTCCTCAAGGTAAAAATTCTTTGGGCGACAGAATTCAACTTAGTAAGCAAATGGAAGAGATGCGCCAATCAGGTCAGTTGCCTCAGCCAGAAGCTCCGATCTCTTATAAAACTCCTGAGATGAGCAAAAAGAAAGTGATCGAAGATCTGAATAAGGCATTCTTCACAAATCCGAAAACAATCGCTAGGGAAAATGCTGATGTGACTCGCTCGGAAGAAGCTCTTGAGAACACTACGAATGCTCAAGAATTTTTTCCGACTCGATCGAATTCGTCAACTCAACCAGGAAGCCATGGTCTTCCAGCGAGCACAGTCGATAAGCCCCTTTAAAAACTCTTAAACCTGAAGGCTCTCGACCGACCACGAGGATGTAGTCCAGAGAGAGCTGAATCAGGCGACGAATCGCCGTTAGATTCCATTGGGGAGCCCCCATTTGAATCAGCATTTCCAAGCGTATCAAAGCTTGCGCCGCATCTTGAGCGTGAAGCGTTCCAAAACTTCCTGCGTGTCCTGTGGCCAGGGCCATCAAAAAGTCCTTCGCTTCTGCCCCGCGTACTTCACCCATAACCAATCGATCTGGTCTTAAACGCAACGAGCGTTTTACTAATAGTGTTTGATCAATGCTGGGTAAAATTCCCTGAGGATCTTCCCGAGTCAGCAGCTTCATGCTGGCACTATTTGAAAGTGCAATCTCTGACGTGTCTTCGATAACCACGACACGCTCATTTTCGGGAAGCAAATTCAATAGTGAATTCAGAACTGATGTTTTTCCAGAGCCTGTCGAACCCACTACCAAAAAGTTTTTCCGGTGCGCGATAAGTTGCCTGAAAAAAAGCAGATCTGCTTCAGAGCACCAGCTTTGCGCCTGAAGCTTTTCGAAAGTCCAAGGATTTCTGGGGTGACGTCGAAGCGAAAGGTGTGGATGCGACTGTGTTAGATCAGCACCAATCAGACTTAGTCGGAAATCCCCGAAGCTGCTGTCAGCCGAGGGGTGTTCGACCGTTATGTAGCACTTTGCTGCTTGTGACAGTCTTTCAATACAGTTGCGATAACTAAGTTCCGACAAAAAGGAATCTTGATGTTGTTGCAGGCAACCTCTTTTCTCAAACCAAATATTCGTCGGACCGTTCACTAAGATCTCGGTGATCTCTTCGTCCTCCATCAACTGACATAGCGGACCCCATTTATAAAACTCGTCTTTAATTCTGTTCCCTGTTTTAAAATCAAGCAGAGCAGTTTCGCTTTCAATCAGTTGATCAATCTTTTTCGAGCGCAGTTGCGTTTCTTCATCCGGCGACAGCAACAACTCGTTCAGCGGCAAGGTCTGAATCTTTTCCTGAATCCGTTCGTAGTGCATTAATATTTCTTTGATCATTTTAGTTTCCTACCTGTCCAATGTGCTGAAGTGAGCTTTCGCTTTCTTCGTTTTCGCTCATAATTGACGGACGAACGAAGATCACCAGCTCGGATCTTCTCTCGCTGTAATCTTTGCTGGAGAATAGGGGTCCTAATATAGGAATTCTTGACAGCATCGGTAGTCCTTCCGAAGTGTCGCCCCCTTCTTTTTTTAGCAATCCGGAAAGAGCGATTGTCTGAGTGCGTGTCAGGTCGAAATGGCTGGAAACTCGGTTGGTAAGAATGCCGGGCACATTGTCAATTCCACTTCCCTTGTCTAATGTTGAGATTTCGGTATCGATAGAAAGGCTCATTCTGCCAGAGGCATCGGCCTTGGGTTTGACTCGTAATAAAATACCATAACGTTTCCAGACAACATCTTGAACTTTGTAATTCGCAATTTTGATTGGAAACTCACCGCCCGCCAGGAACTCCGCCTCGGAACCACTTCGGCAAACAAGGTTCGGACTTGCTAATATTTTGCCGTAACCTTTTTTTTCAAATGCTTGAACATCTAAAAGAGTTTTGTCGAACTCGATGGCACCTTCCCCTAAAATGGCAGCCCGGTACGCCGCCGGCCATTTTATACCATATAAAAGTGCGCTTTCGTGCCGTACCTCTGCTACGGTGATCTGTACCTTTACGGTGGGAGCAATTTCAAGGCTGCTTTGGTCTTTGATAATATTGATTCCGTATGGACGCAAAATTTTTTGATATTTGCGTAAAATGATATCATTTCCAGAAACTCGGATTTCAGGAGACGGCACAAAGATGATCGATTGCGGGGGAACTTTCGCTTTGCTTAATAAATCAGTAAAATGCTGCTGGCTTTCACTTTGTAAAGCGGGCGAAAGGGCTGCGCGCATTTGATAGGAGACGCCCGAATCAGTCAGAAGCTCGGCTAAGCGAATCCAGTCTTGCAGTCGATATAACCTGCCAGTCACCAACAGGTCGCCATCACCTACTTCCACGGACAGTCCAATTATTTTAGATAATTGCTTTTTTAGATCAGAGAATGCGGCCCGCTTCCCCGGGTGAATCACTTGCACTCGGTAAAGATTGTCATCGATACGAACGTTGGTCAGCCCCTCTGTCAGGCCTTTGATATTCAAACGTCCTCCCAGAGCCTCCGCTTTCAGAATTGTTCGGTCTTGAATCCAGACGGAAGATTTCGGATGAACGGGCAGAAGGGAGCTTTCACCCAAAGAAAGAATAATCTCAGAAGGGGCGGAGAATGCAGTCAGCGAATAAAGAATAATGAAAAGGCAGATAAGGTTTTTCATGAAAGCCTGCTGGAGCAAGCTTAAGGCGCGCCTCTCGCAAGTTCACAACAAGGTAAACCTGCGAGCTTCGGACATCTACGGATGAGCTAGCGGCAGCTCAAAGAAGACCATCACACCTTGATCAGTATTTTTAAACTGCAAGTGGGAGTTATGGGCTTTCAGAATCGCCTGACAAATCGTAAGACCTAGGCCCGTTCCCGTTGAATGGTGCATAACATCTTCATCGATATAAAAGGGCTTCATGATTTTATCGACAACTTTGCTGGACAAGTGCGGACCGCGATTGGAAACCGAAAATCTGGCCACTGTGCCTTCGGTAGCAACTTTGACTTCGATATCAGTCGCGTCTTGGCAAAACTTTGCAGCATTATGAATCAAGCGCTGAACAATTTGTTTTACCAGGCGCACGTCCGCTAAAACTCCTGTGGGGGCGATGTTTTGAACAACATTGATGTGTTTCTGATTCAAAAGGTTTACGACCTCTTTTGGAAGATCTGTGAACTCAGAAAAAGCAACATTTTGCACATCGATTTTAAGCTGATTTGTTTCTGCACGAACAATCAACAAAACATCATCAACCAAACTTTTCAGCCTCTCAGCACTGCGAGAGATGCGATTTACCATAAGCTTGTCCTCATCAGGTAATGAAGACTCACTCAAAAGTTGGGAAAAGCTTAGAATTGACGTCAGTGGTGTTTTCAACTCGTGATTGATTAAGATCATGAAATTAGATTTTGCGACATCGAGACTTTTTAATTCCTCGAGTGCTTTTGCCAGCTCCACGTTTTTAGTTTTTAACTCTTGGCCAAGTGCAAATCTGTCCACTGCGTGATCCACAGTGTTCGCTAGATCTACTGGATCCCAGGGTTTCGTGACGTAACGGAAGATCTGACCTTTATTCACGGCTTCGATCACAGATTCTAAATCGGTATAACCCGTCAAAAGAATGCGAACTGTTTCAGGATGAGAATGCAGAGTTTTTTCTAAAAACTCCGATCCAGTCATTTCCGGCATACGTTGATCGGTGATGATCAAAGCCAACGGTCCTGGATGTTGGTCAAGAACCTCCAGGGCCTGCTTTCCAGACGTAGCCTTTAGTACAGTATATTTCTTACGAAATAACCGTTCTAAAGCCTCGACGTTATCTATTTCATCGTCAACACAAAGAATTGTGTGCTTGCTCATATGAAGGTAGTGTAGGATTTGAAGAGTACGAGTGCAAAGTATTTTAGATACTTTATGTTGTCATGGAGGACGACGAGCTTGGTCCAGATAACTCTTATCTTGGTCTGGATTGATCAGTATTGAGTCAAGTCTCTCTCTTATCCTGACGATTAGTGAAACGAAGAAGTGCTTTTTTATTTCAGGAGATCGAGTATGAAATTATGGATTCGCGTTGCAACTCCACTGACGATCGTGTTGGGTTTTGCAATCAATGCTCAAGCGCAATACGCCGCTAGTTATGGAATGGCCGGAACTGGTGTGTATGGCGGTATGCAAGCATGTCCTTATAATTACGGTGCTGGTCAAGCTGCTACAAGCGAAGACGATGCAGTGTCTGACATTCAAAATTCAATCGCTCAATTGAAAAAAGAAAAAGCTGAAAAGAAGCGCGAGCTTACTAAGGCTGAAAGAGATTTGAAGTACGCAAGACGTGATATCGATGACGTTATCGCGGATAATTATGCGCAAACTCTTTATGATCATATGGATAATGCGCGTTCCTGCAGCGAATATCGTGGTTACAAAGACGACGAGTTCGAAGCAACAGGCCAACAAGGTAGTGAAGGTCAGGCAGCAGCAGCAGAAAAACCAACTGCTGGTGATTTTGAAATTGCGGAATGGAACGGTTCTGAATCTAGCAGAAACTATGTTTGTAACAAAAGCCAACGTGGTGCGGTTAATGCGGGTGTTTGTATAACATCTAAATTCCAGGTTAAAGATCGCCGCATCGGAAATCCTGATAAATGTAAAAAAGCTCTTTCGACTTACGCTTCAACAACACAAAAAGCAAACAAGCTTCGCAGCGACATGGAAGCTATCGATCGCTCTTTAGAATATGCTAAAGACGATTTGAAAGATGCTCGTAAAGATGCTCTTCAAGCGAAACAAGATGCTCAACGTGAGCAAACTGAAGGTGGCATCTGTACTGACTGTGCGACTACAGGAAATGGCTATACTTATCAAAGACCTCAAACTGACTGGTCTAGCGTGATCGCGAACGTCGGTATGGGTGTTCTTGGTACTTACCTAGGTTATCAGCAAAATAAATATGTGACGGATGCCAATGCAAATCTTGGTTATCCTTCAAATCCATATCCAGCATGGACATTCGGTATGCCGTACCTTGCAACCGGTCTGACGCAAGCGTTGGGCGGTGGTAGTGGTGTTTACGGTGCGATGTCTGGTGGTATCGGTGCAGGCGGTTTCGGATGTGCTGGTCAAAATGGTGGAGCGTACGGAATGTACGGTCCTTACGGTGGTGCAAATGGTACCGGTATGTGGGGTAACCCGTATGCTATGCAAGGTATGAATCCTTTTGGACAAATGGGTGGCGGTATCTACGCTAACGGTATGGGTCCTTGGGGGATGGCTGGTCCGATGGGTATGGGCATGAATCCATACGGTGCGGGCGGCATGAGTTTCGTTAACGGTATCGCGAATGGTTACATGGGTTCATACATGGGCGGTATGTATGCTGGTGGTATGTATGCCGGTGGCATGTACGCTGGCAGCATGGTCGGTGGTATGTACATGGGTGGTATAGCCGGCGGTATGGCTGGTTCCTATATGGGCGGTATGTATGCTGGTGGTATGTATGCCGGTGGTATGTACGCTGGCAGCATGGTCGGCGGCATGTATCTTGGTGGTATCGCAGGTGGCGGCATTTATATGGGCGGCGGTGCGTATACAGGCGGCATGTACATGGGCGGCATGGGTGGATATGGCACTTACACTGGTGCTATGACAAGTGGTTACGCTGGCGATTTGGGTATGATGCAAATGCAACAGCAAATGATGCAAGCTCAAATGGCTCAGTACCAAGCTCAAATGCAAGCTCAAATCCAACGTCAACAAGCTTCTTCGAGCGTGGTTCAAGAGATCATGACGTTGCAACAAAAACTGTATTACATCCAATCTGGCGCTTACACGGGTAGCACAGGTTACATCGGTGGTTCGGGTAATTCTGGTTACTACGGTAACACGATCTATGGCACTGGTACGACGACATATCCAGGTGGCGTGATCATGGGTGGCGGTAGCTATGCATCATCGGGTACCGGTTCAGTAACGGTTCCAGGTTCAGTCCCTATTACAACTGGGACTGGAACAACAACAGGTGTTGGTACAGGTCGATAATTTAAAAATTAAAACTTAAAAAGCATAAGGCCTTCTGATAAAACAGAGGGCCTTATGCTTTTTAAGATCCCACGTCTTTATGACAGTCATACTCACTTTTTGGCGACCGGCGAATTTGCGACGGGTCTTATGCTGTTTGATTTGCCCAGTGCAGAGGCTATTCGCTATGTGGAGCTTCAAGGTAAGACGGCTTTCCGAGGTGGTTGGCTCGTGGGATTCGGCTGGGACGAAAACAAATGGCCCGACAAAAGACTTCCGAATAAAAAACAATTAGATGAAATTTTCCCGAACTATCCGGTGTATCTGGCGCGAGCAGATGGGCATACGGCTTGGGTGAACTCTGCCGCCCTGAAAGAGTTGGGACTGCAATCCGAATCCGGTCTTTTAAGCGAGAAGGATCATCTGCAAAGTTTCGATAGGATTCCACCCTTTGAAAAAGCTCAACAGCGTCAGCAAATCTTAGCTGCTTGCAAGCTGTATAACCGCGCGGGCTTTACACATATTCGTGATATGTCCTGCACAGATTCTTTGTGGAATCTACTGGTCGGAATGGAAGAGGCCAACGAGCTGACTCTGGCGATCGAGGAAAACTATACGGTTCATGAGCTCAATCAGCTGGACGGTGCAATCGCCTCTGTATTGATGGCCAGAAAAACTCCGAGTCGCTTACTGCGAGCAAAAGGCATCAAATTTTTCTATGACGGATCTTTGGGCTCTGAAACAGCTCTGTTATCTCGTCCATACAATGGAGAAGGTGACAACGTTGGAAAAACTCTGTGGTCATTAGAAGATGCCGAAGAAGTTTTCAAATTGACTTGGGCAGCCGGTTTAGAAGTTTCTGTTCATACGATTGGGGATGAAGCTGCTCATCAAATGGTGAAGTTAGCCCGCAAAATTTCTGCCCAGGGATTTGTGGGACGCTTGAATTTAGAGCACGCACAGGTTCTGCGCCCAGAAACAATTCAAGCGATGAAGCCCTTGCACGTACGTTGCCATATGCAGCCTTGCCACTGGTTAAGTGATCGTAAGTGGTTGCAGCAAAAACTGCGCGGTCTTTATTCGTATGCATTTCCCTGGGAAGCTTTGAAGAATGCGCAGATTCCAATTTCATTTGGTTGCGACAGCCCTATAGAACCTTCATCTTTTTTCGCAAATAGACAAGCTCTCGAAGAAAGCCCTAAAGATCGTATTAAACGTTTCACTGGTGATTTGGCGATTTATCACGGTCATCCTGATGCGACTTTTACCGACTCGTGGACAGTGATCGATGGCGATCGCATTCAGGAAGTTTTCTTTGACGGTCAAATTCTGGATTTAGAGTCCTAGGGTTTCGTCACAACGATTTTTTTATCTTTAAGAGCGTATGCCCCAGCTCCACCTATGAGTAAGACACCCGCTGGGTAAACCCAATATTTATTTTTCTCCACCCACTGAATAAAATGGCTTTCTGTTTGCGGAGTCTTGATCGATTTTGTGCAATTTGGATTAAAGAAAATCAGTCCATTGCTGGCAATGGTGAAATCATCGATGGCGGCTGAAAATGCGTCGCAGGTGCCTGATACCATCGGTTCGGGGACGAAATGCTGTTGCATCAGTTGAACAAAAGTTCCCCTAAAAAGGATGGCCTTGTGAGTATTCGATAGCAATGTGAATTGATAGGCGGCCTCCGACGAGATCTCTAAAGATATCCCGGTCGTAAGGTCATACGGAACAGATTCGATCAGTAATGTGTCTGTGGTTGGCCACTGACGAGTGATAGCTTGAATGTCGACTTTGACCTTGGCACATGTTTCTAAAGGCACGCTTAAAAGGCCACGCACTTTGCATTGAAGGGTCTTTAATTCTGTATTGTTTTTAAATTCGCTACGTTCTTGAAGTTTATTTGATAAATCATAGATGAAATTTATTGATGTTGCGCTTAGAGCTGCACCGGATTCGATAGTGCGCAACTGTAAAAGAATTTCTTTGGGTGAAGCATCTAAGCGTTCCGCAATCTTGTAAAGAAGGTCCTCCTGATGAGAATTACTTTGAAGTTTGTCTGTAAAATATCGAACGTAGGATACGGCTTCAGCGTGTGACTTTATAAATGCATTGTATTCTTCACGTGATGAAGTCGGCGACTGAACAATAACTGCGGCGATTGTATCGATGCTTAAGAGAACTGAAAAAAAGGCGAAGAAGAACTGTTTCATAATATTTCCTAGTTCGCGTAGTCGATGCGCACAGAGTTTTGTTGTTTTTCTGCGGCAAGTTTTCCGCCACGGACGTCAGGGTTCTGAACTACAGCTAAAAAGGGGCCACTGTATTGCAGAATGCGTTGTCCTTCTGATTCTTTGACCAAGACAGCGAATTGCTCCGGGTTGCGTGGAGCCCGTAATAGCTTTACTCGGGAAGCAACTCGGATTCCTCCCTTGCGTGAGTCAGTTTGTGTAAGGTAAAGGTCCACCACTCCACCCATGTCTCCCATAATTGATGCGAGAGCATCGGAGTTGGAAATTTCTAAAGGAATCAAGGTGAATCCATGGGGAATGTAAGTGTCCACGGATTCCGGAGCGACTTCCTGACGTGTTTCAACAACAGGCGTGGCTGGTTTGTTGTGAAGAATAGCAAACGCTCCGATGACAATAAATCCTGCGATAAGTAATTTATGTTCGAACTTTAAGTTCTGGAACTTATCGTGAGACGTCTTTAGAAAACTGGAAGCTTTGATTTCTTTGTTTAATATTTTCATAACTTTTAAATCCTTGATAGCCCGAGCGACCTTGACCTTTGTGTTCTTGAAACCTGCTAAACCCGATACAGAAAATCAGTAGAATAAAAAACATGAACAGGGACGTTTCGATCATTATTTGTCCCTTAGAATTTTTGGAACCCATGATTGCCCTTTTTCTGTGACTGTGACCGCACATGATTTTTGAAATTTGAAACTTCCGGATATCAAACTTTGCAGATGACGATTTACCCTAAGCTCATATTGCCATCGGTGGACCAACACTTGCTTTTGCTCGATGTCAGAGTCCGTTCTGTATATCGGAGCAATGTCCGTTCCTTCCGGAGAGACGGACAGCTTGGGATAAGAGCTACTGGTAACCCGCGCCGAGGTGTCAAATAAGCTTCGATAATCAATAATTTTTGTAGTCATCAGACCCAATTCTCGAGAGGTACTTTGTTGGGCGTTCGTTAGAGCGAGATTACCCTGTTGGATGATCGCTTTTTGCCGGATGTTCAAAACTTCCTGTTTGGCGTGAATACTGTTGATTTTTAGTTGCGCTTTGGTTGCTCCAGGGACGTCTTTTATAGAGATCGCCAGTGCTAATTCAGCCTGGGCCTTTCTCTCGTCAGAGATGAGTTTTGAGGCTTTTGGATTGAGTTTTAAAAGAGCATCAATCTGCTTTCCCGCTTTGGTTTGTCCTAACAAATTGCCCGAGCGGCAGGTGTAGCTGAACCGTTGTTCGATTTGAAGAAATGTCATCGCCGCATAAGATGCTAAGCCCATTGCAAGTAGGACCGGCAGCAGCGGGACCATCATCGCCAGCGCGAAACCTTTTTGATTTATTTTTCGCATGTTTAACCCTTTAGAGGAAATTTCATTTCTTTTTGAATCGTCATTTTGGTTTGCCAAAACTTTGCCTTGGTTGTGTCTTGACGCTTGGTGGGAACGTTAATGAGGGCTTTTCCGGTAACGCGGAACGATTTTCCGCTGCCATATTTGCCAAGGTTTATTTTAACCGTTTCGTTTTTAAGAAGGATCTTTCGAATATGTTCCTCAAACTCTCGTTCACATTCAGAGGCGGCGGTGGAATCGGTGCAGATCATGGCTTCGTGCAAAGCTGCATCCGCATAAAAATAAACCAGCGAGCGGTAGCTTGCAAAAATCAGAACGGAGATAAAAGCTAGTGCCACAGGAAGCACTAGCACCGCCTCAATAAATCCTTGCCCCTTATTTGCCTTTAGATTTGTTGGACTTGTCATTGACGGCGTCCTCAAAGAAATTTCCGAAATCGCGTTTTTTGTACATACCTTCCGTCACTTCTTTGGCTGCAATTTTTTGAGAGTCGCCACCCAGGGCTTTTGCGACATTGGCAAATTGAACGTCGATGTTAGCGCCCACGACTTTGATGACGGCGATACTGCCCACGGCTACAATCGCTACGATAATTAAATATTCGATCAGGCCTTGGCCCTTTTGGTTTTTTAAAATTCTTTTTGTGTTCATAGAACCTCCGGATGGAGGTTGGAATGCAAAACGGGAGCAGTTCTATAATCGAAGAAAAACGAGATTGCATCCCGTTTGGCGGACAAAGCGACGGCGGAAAATAAAAAAGGGAGCTTGTGGCTCCCTCTAAGTTGAATTTATTTTGAACTTTCTTTGATGAACAAAGTTAAGTAGTGGCGAACCATGTATTCCAGCTTCACTGGTTGGTTTTGGTAAGTCCATACTAACTCACCAAACGCACCCCATTTGGCTTCAACGATATGTTCGTCCATCACGTTGGTAGCTTGCGCTTCCGCAGCACCCGGAGTTGGGATGTAGTTTGTACCGATGAAGTTAAAGCGAACGCTGATTTGTCCTGGGCCTTTTAATGAGAAAATCATTTTGAAGCCGTTACGGAACAACATAAAGTCTGCGTGAGTTTTTGCAATACCGTAGATTTTAATACGACCCAAAGCTGAAGGCTTAAGCTCGTTAAATGCTGAAGATGAATCTACAAATTCTGTTTTTAGAGCCAACAGGAACTGGATAGTTTCGCTCACAAGAATCTTGTCAGCGTCAAAGCCGAAACTCATATCAATAAGTCCGGACTCTTCCATTTGTTGTTCAGCTTTCACAAGTTCTTTAATCCAGCTGATTTTTTCCATCGACTTCCCCCCAAATACAATAAGCACCGATCCTCGGCACTAGTTGTCATTATCTTCAATAATTTCGGTCACATCAACCTTTGTCAAGACCGAGCGGTTTGGCTCGCCGCGACGCAAGGCTTCAAAGGTCGCAAAAATCCCAGGCGGCCTCTGCGTCGGCCTGCGTGCCCTCGGCTCGACCTTTGAAACCTTGATCGCTCTGATCTCGGCTTCGTATTCTTGAGGGATGAAGAGAAAAGTGGTTTTTGTTTTGGCTTTGGTTTTTGGATTTTGGGGTGGGAGTGCCCGAGCTGGGTATTTTCGCGATAAGATTAAGGAAAGAATTATTGAGAAACAGGCGGCAAAGCCTGCACCTGCGGTGACGGGCGATTCCTCGCTTCGGATTTTGAAATCGGGAAATCATACGTTTTCGTTTTCTTTTGGGGGGATGGAGCGTTTTTATATGGTTCACGTCCCGAACTCTTATAAGGCTTCGACGCCGATGCCGGTGCTTTTTGTTTTACATGGTGGTGGCGGTGATATGGAGATTCAGGCCACCGAGAAATATTATAAGCAGATTTCTAAATCTGAATCTGAAGGGTTTATTGCGGTTTTTCCTAATGGGTCTTCACAGTTTAAGTCGGGAAAGTTTGCGACTTGGAACGCAGGGAATTGTTGTGGAAAAGGGCGTGATAACAATATCGATGATGTGGGCTTTATCCGCGAAGTTTTTAAAAAAGTGTCTGGGCAGTTGAATGTTGATTCGCAAAAAGTTTTTGCGGCAGGTATGTCGAATGGGGGGATGATGTCTTATCGTCTGGCCTGCGAGGCTTCTGATATTTTTAAAGCCATAGCTGCGGTGGCGGGAACAGATAATACTAAAGATTGTTCTCCAAAAAAGCCGGTTTCGATTCTGCATATCCATGCGAAAGATGACGACCACGTTCAGTTCAATGGCGGAGCTGGAGCCGAAGCTTTCAAGGATAAATCTCAAGTGACTGAGTTCGTATCTGTCCCTAAAACTATCGAAAAGTGGGTGGCATTAGAGTCTTGTGAGGCAAAGCCGCACCGAATATTAGATAAAGCCGGCGCTTATTGCGATCGCTATCAATGCAAAGCGGGTGCAGTCCAACTGTGTGTGACAGAGACCGGTAAGCATTCTTGGCCGGGTGGCGCGAAACCCCGTGCTGGATTGATGGGAAGTTCCCCATCCAACGCGATTTCAGCAAATGACGTGATGTGGGATTTCTTTAAAAGTCTTTAAGGGATGATTTCAAACAATCTGAGGGGTGGTCCGCCGTCTGTATAGCGGACCATGCGCAGCGATGGGACGAAAATATTTTCGTGAGTCTTAGTGATTTTGATTTGTATGTTATCACCGTCAACTTTGATTCCTGGCACCGTCTTTAGGAATTCGGTCAGAACTAATTTATTCTCACCCCGTTGGATTTGTGTGCCGTAGGGTAGTGTTAAAATATAAAGTTCTCCTCCGACGGTCATCATGTCGAAAGTTTTTTGTAAAGCAACGCCAAGTTCACCCGTATAGGACAAAACTCCATAAACATCGGTGACTAAGTCAGCCTTTTTCCATGCAGCCGTGGGTTGCAATTCGTAAGCCCCCTCGGCAACTTTCAATTTTCCATTATAAGAGCGTGGTGCAAACCAGCGGTCTAATTTAAAAGCGACTGCCGTTGCGAAAGGGGCTTGGGATTTATCATCAAAGGACTTGATCAGGTCGATTTGCGCCGTCGCTTTGCCAGCACCCAGGTCCACCCAGTGCTGTTCCGCACGAAGGCTTTCCACCTTGTTTTTAAAATCAGGGTGAAGCTCCTTGGAGTAATCGAGCAAGTGGCGATCGGTGACGAATTTATTTTTCGCGACACGTTCGGTGATATAGGGAGCCGCTTCCTGGGAAAAAATCTTGGTACAAACAACTCCTTCGGCGTATGCGGAAAAACCCGTTCCCACTACGATCGTCAGTAAGAGCACCTGTCTCAAAATGAGACGCGCTGTCGAACTGTGACCGGACAGACCCAAACAGGGCACTACGTGGTCACGCATAAAGCAAATAATAAGAGAGCAAGCTGCTTTCAACATCCTGCTCTTAAGTAGTTCAACTATTGGGCCAAGTGGGGCTTAGAAACCGGACAGCTGAATGGAAGTTTGAAGGGCTGTTTGCGAACCTTTGGGATCGTTAAAGGCTTGATAAACACCCACGATAAAGCGAACCGGCGCAATGTATCCTAAGGTCGTTTCTAGGTGTCCTTCGATGCCAGCACTCCAGAAACTGCGTTTCATATCGATGGCGTTGTACACCACGCGATTATTGGCATCATTTACCAGCACACCATCTGTTGCCATTCCATCTAGGGTCAAAGCTCCTGAAATACGACGGAAAAATAGAGGCAATGTTCCAGGGCCTTTATAAGTATTCATCACTGGAAAGCGATATTCAGAGGTAAAACTTGCCATGTTGCGACCGTAAATCTGCCCTCGTGAATATCCACGCAGAATATATTGAGGCAAAGCACTGTCCTGTGCCAACACTAAGTTTTGCGAAGAAGCTCCATACAGTGAAGAAATCTTTTCCGGCGTGTACATACCATTTAGGCGAACCAACAATGAATGATGCTTTGGCAGAAGGCGAGAATTGTAAGCGGTGATACCGGCGATGAATTGCGAGTGACTTAAATAATCTTCGTATTGAATGTAGTTATAAGCTCCTAGGTAAAAGCTGCCACCGGATTCAGGGGATATTTGCGCACCAGATTTGCTGTAATTTGTGTAAGCAAAAAAAGCGTAAGGTCCCGTGCGTTTCGTGACAGGATTTGCAGCAAGTTCGACTTCACGTTGGAAGTACTGCCAGCCTGCTTGCAAACTTGCATAGCGAGTAAGCCAGAACATGTCAGGAATAATGGCTCCAGCCACTGAATTATCTGTGAGTTTGTTATCAATAGTTCCCAAGTAACTACTGCGCGTATACGCGCTTAGCATGAAAGGCAGATTTGTTGTTTGATTGACATAGGAACCATCGATCCCTCCGCGATTTATACCTGTGTCCCAGGTTCCCGTGAGTGAATATGAATGTTTTTTTAAGGGATCAAAGCCTGTCGTCAAAGCTTGCAAGATCAAACCCGTGTCACTGGAAGAGCCCGCAATAAATGGCACCCAAAAACGAGGCCATAGATATCCTGCGGCAGAATAATCTTCGATCGTCCCGTGGCGAACGGCATCTTCAGCGCGGGTTTGATTAACAGTTTTTTCTTGTTCACTTAAAGATGTATAGCGATCTCCCAAAAGGGGGGAAATCTGTGGAAGCTCTTCAGGAGTTTCTTTCCAGTCTTTGGCTTTGTAGGCGACAACTTTTAAACCTTGAGAGGTCATCGAAGTCGCAAATAACTCTTGCAGTGTCGGATCCAGGTCAGCTGAAAAAACAGACGTCAAGGTATGAGTCATTGGCTTAGCAGACTGCAACGTCGGATCCGCAATATAAATGTTCTGTGCCCCGTTTTTACTGGAGGTAAAGATCAGGCCAGCAATTGTTTTTCGCGGAAAGCGAGCGTCAGGATATTCCGCCAGAATTTTTTCGACTTTGCCGGTTGAAAACCTAAAGGTGTGCAGGTTTTCCTGGCCATCACGACGTAGGGAGAAAACGATCGTATCGTCATTCCAAAACGTGGGATAAGAAATGCGATCCATGAGCGGAGCATCGAATAGAATTTTTACCTCTTTACTTTCTTGCTCTAGATTCAAAGTTGCCAGGCTGGTTTTACCACCCTCAAGCTTAACAAAAGTTATCTTTTTCCCATCTAAGGAAACGGCAGGTTCACGGGCGCGCAGCCCGCGGGTTAGTGATGAAGTTTTTTGCGTTACGATATCAAATTGGAATAAATCGGAAAAACGCTCAACCTTGTTGGTAACATCGATTTTGTCGTAAACGATTTTTGCAGAATCAGGAAACCAGCTGACTCTTTGAATACTCCCTGACGGGGGTTCGTCCATTGTTAAAGACGGTGAAAAGTTTTGGTCAAATTTTTCGATCGTGTCGGTTTCTTTGGCGTCCATGAAACTGGTTTGCAGATTTTCACGCACGATGATTTTAATCGCACGGTTGTTCGAATCATCTTCTGTCACGACGGCCATACGTTTGCCGTCAGGTGAAATCGATGGAGCCGTTAAAAATAAATAGGCATTTCTCAATGGTATATATGGAGTCGGCAAGACTTCGCGCAAAGTCTTTAGCTGAGTGAGTGCGCGAACTTCGGTTTCGTTCAAGGCCTTGGCATATTGAGCCGCATACTCCATGCCTAAATTTTCTTTGGCAGGTGTTTCAATAAAGAAAGGAATGCGGCGACCGTGACGTTGGTTTAAAGCATCGACAACTTTTGCGCCTTGATCGGCCAGGATTTGGCTCCACATCAAGGAGCCAAAAATATACGGACGAGCGCCTTCAGGCCAGCTTGGAATGTTTTCGTTGATCTCTGCAATGGTGTAATGGAAAAGACGCTGATCTTCAACCAGAGCCCGAATCACAGAGTCTTGGTAGGAAGAACGCAGGCGGCCTTTGTTTCCAAGTCGTGTCTCCATCTCGACGGCTAAGCCTTCTTTCCACCAGTTGGGAAGAACTAGATTGGGTGCAATCACAGTTCCAAAAATCGCGCGCAGCGGAGTCATAACTCCTCCCGCTGGTTCGAAATTCAGAATGTGGGTGTACTCGTGGGCCAAAAGCTCAAAGGCCCAATCACCGGTGTCGGCTAAGCTTTCTTCGGGTCCCGGCAAGACAGGATAGGCCATGATGTGCGGATAAGGTAAGCGCGTCGCATACCCATTGGTAACGTCTGTTTTGTCGTTGATGACCACCACCGTTTTCGGTGGGGCTTCACTAAAGTAAATTTGTAACTGGTAATAAGCGCGCTCTAGTTTCTCCGCATACAAACGACCTAGGTCCGGCTGCTCTGCATTATAGATAATTTCAAAATGGGGAGTGGAGAGGGTCTTCCATTTGATGCGAGGTTGGACTTCCCATTGTGCATGCACAGTGATTCCCGCCAACAAACATAGCAAAACAAGAAGTCGATTTAAAAAAACCTGCATATTTTCGTCTCATAACTTGCCGCTTACAGCAACGCAACACACTTTAAGAAAGCAAAGGTTTGACAATAAGCCACTATAAATTAAAGTTTTTACTGTTAATTGTACCTATTCGAAGTTCGCAGGAGGAACATCATGATTCGTAAATTGGCTCTAGGTCTTGTTGCATGTGCAATGGTTGTTGGTTGTAAAGGTAAACAAACTAATTCAGATGCAAATATTCAAACGTCACCAACTGGTAACACAGCACTTGAATCAACGCCGTTGAGCTTTGATCCAGCAGGTTCTGATTCTGGTAAAATTGCTGGTCTTGTAACTGTTCATTTCGGTTACGACAAATCTAGCTTGGACGCTGGTGCGAAAAAAGACATCGCTACTAACGTAGACTGGATGAAAAAGAACGGTAACGTAAAAGTACAAATCGAAGGTCACTGTGACTCTCGTGGTACTATCGAATACAACGTAGCTCTTGGTGAGCGTCGTGCAAACGCGGTTAAAGCTTACATGGTATCTTTGGGTATCGCAGCGGACCGTTTGAGCACAATCTCTTACGGTAAAGAAAAACCAGTTGCTAACGGTGATTCTGAAGAAGCTTGGGGTAAAAACCGCCGTGCTAACTTCGTTCCTGCTCAGTAGTAGGAAAAAGGTGTAGAGTGACTTTGGCCAGATTATTCATCGGAGTCTTATTTTTTTCGGTGATGGTTGGTTGTCAAACTGTCCCTGCACCCATTGAGGATTACTCACTTGCACGGGCCGCTATCGATGCGGCCCGTTCTGTTCAAGCTGCTCGTCATTCGCCAGGTTATTGGCATCAAGCTGAAGAAGCTTATCGCAAAGGCCGCATTTATTACGATGACCGTGACTTTGCCCGCGCTAAAGAACAATTTATAAGAGCTAAATTCGCTGCTGAAAAAGCAGAGAATTCAGCCCGTTTGATTCGTCAAAAGACCGGAGACATTCTATGAAGTTACTTGCAACCTTGGCCACTATTTCTCTTTTCATGACCGGCTGTCTGCAAACTCGTAATGATGTTCGCGACAATGAACAACGCCAAGTATACCAACAACAAGTAAGCACAATGCAAAGACAGACAGCGGATGCTGGCAATCGCTTTTCTGATCTTGAAGAGCAAATGCGCGCCATGAATGGCCGTGTTGATGTTGTGGAAAATCGTCTTGAAAATAATAATCTTGATAAGCAATTAAAGGCCGCTCAACAACAAAACGAAGCTTTGAATAAAAAAGTGGATTTGTTGCAAGAGGGTTTTACAAATCTTGAAAAACAAGTTTACGCATTGAATGCGCAAGTTAATGCCTTGAATGCAAATCGCCAGGCTGCCGAAGCCGAAGCAAAAGCTGCGGCTGAAAGAGCGGCTGCGGAAAAAGCCGTTGAGAAATCTAAAAAGAATCAATACGAAGTTGGCCAGGAGTACTTCAATAAAAAAGAGTGGAAACAGGCTATCTTAAGCTATCAAAAATACCGTGATGAATCTCCGAAGGGTTCTCACTTTGCCGATGCAACCTATAAAATCGGTGTTTCCTTCCAGGAATTGGGCATGAAAGAGGAGTCTAAAACCTTTTTTGATGAGGTTTTAAGCAAATTTCCTAAGTCAGATGAAGCTCGTCGTGCTAAGATCCGTTTGAAGGGTTTAAAATAAGAGCCAAGTGATTGAAAGAGTATTAGCGATAGAAACCAGTTGTGATGACACTTCAGTTGCGATCGTAGATCGTAGCGGTTGGGTGCATTCTGTGGTTTCAGCTTCTCAAGATCTGGAACATGAAGCTTACGGTGGAGTGGTTCCAGAAATCGCAGCCCGAAATCATTCGATTGCCCTGATTCCTTTGATCGAGGAAGCCTTCAAAAAAGCCAATATGAACTGGTCAGATATCCAAGGGATTTCGGTCACAAATCGCCCGGGACTGGTTGGCGCATTGATCGTTGGACTTGTAACGGCCAAATCATTATCTCAAGCCAAAAACATTCCTTTCTTAGGAGTGAACCATTTGGAAGGTCACTTGTTGGCGCCTTTTTTAAAAGATGCTCAATACGCTCCGCCAGAGGACTTTGATTATCCTTACGTGGGCCTTGCGATCAGTGGTGGTCACACGTCACTTTATCACATCACAGCTTTGGGTGAATATCGCGTCTTGGGTGCAACCAAAGACGATGCTGCAGGTGAGTGTTTTGATAAGTTTGCTAAAATGGCAGGCCTTGGATTTCCAGGTGGAGTCAAGGTTGATCAAATGGCAAAGCAAGGCAACCCCCATGCGTTTGAATTCCCACGAAGTATGATTCACGACGATACCTTCGACATGAGTTTTTCTGGCTTGAAGTCTTCGGGACAAAGAATGATTCAGCAATTAGGACCTGAACAAGTGAAGGCTCAGTTGCCGGATCTGTGCGCTTCTTTTCAGGAAGCGATTGTTGATGTACTTATTGCTAAACTGGATCGCGCCGCTAAAGTTTTCAAAGCTAAACGTGTGATCCTAACAGGCGGAGTGAGTGCGAATTCGCGCTTACGTGCGCGCGCCGAAGAATGGGCTGCAAAAAAGGGTCTGCGCCTAGTTGTTCCACCACTCAGATACTGCACTGATAACGCGGCTATGATCGGCTATGTTGGTGCGCTCCGTATGGCTCGTGGTGAAACTTCACAAATTGACTTGGGTCCTTCTCCTCACGCACTTCAATCGGATTTCAAATGAGTTATGCCCGCGAACGTTTAAAGAAAGCCCAGGAACAACTGGGTATCGAAGCCAAAAAATCTTTGGGCCAAAATTTTCTAGTCAGTGATGTCGTCATTAGTCGTATCATCGACGCGGTTAAAGGTTTTCACCCAGAACAATTGGTTGAGGTCGGACCGGGGCCTGGTGCTTTGACGGATCTTTTGTTGGAAATGAATGTTCCGATGCAAGTGATAGAGCTGGATCGCGAGATCGCAGCCTATTGGCGTGCAAAAGGTTTAACCGTTCACGAGCAAGATGCTTTGCGTTTGGATTGGTCTCAGTTCTTTAGCGACAAAAAATTGGTTTTTGTTTCAAATCTTCCGTACCAAATTTCTTCCAGCATCGTAATAGATCGCTCTATGGAAAATCATGGCGTCGCCCACATGGTGTTGATGTTCCAAAAGGAAGTCGCGCAAAGGATCAAAGCCCCTGCACGCGATGAACATTATGGATTACTAAGTGTGATCGCACAGACATTCTGGAAGATCGAAATAGTGTCGGATGCGGGTCCCGGGGATTTTGCTCCGCCACCTAAGGTTGCGAGCCGCGTTTTAGGATTTACCCGCATTACAAGTGATGTAAAGAACCATAATTCGTTCCTGACATTCGTAAAAATGGCATTCGCTCAGCGTCGCAAGCTCTTGAAGAAAAATTTGGCTGGTATTTTAACCCAAAGGAATGTAACTCCAGAGCAAGTGATCGATTGGCTGAAAGAGATGGGTTTCCCTGAAACAGCCCGAGCCGAGGAATTGAGCCCTGCCCAATTTGTTAAGCTGTATCACAAGTTTGGATTTGAATAAGCATGAGCGGTAACATTCTGATCATTCAGGAAAATAAAAAGGCACGTTTCGATTTCCATATCGTGGAAACGTTCGAGGCGGGTCTTATGCTTATGGGAAGCGAAGTAAAATCCCTGCGCGCAAAAGACGTGCAGTTAAAGGACTCCTACATCTCTTTCCGTGGCGATGAAGCTTTCCTGCAGAATGCCCATATCGCTGAATACAAAGCCTCCAGCTATAATAATCACGCCCCAGAACGCCTTCGTAAACTTTTGATGAATCGTAAAGAGCTTGATGAAATTCAAGGCGCTTTGTCGGAAAAAGGTTATTCCTGCGTTCCTTTGAAAATCTATTTCAAAAACGGACGAGCAAAATTAGAAATCGCCTTAGTAAAAGGTAAAAAGACCCACGACAAGCGTGAGTCCATCAAAAAGCGCGACGTTGAAAGCCAGCTACGCCAAACAATCCGCCGCGATCGTTAGTATTTCTTACCCGTGATTTGCAAGTTATCAATTTCACATTGAGTAGTTGCAGAGGATTTTAAGAATGATTTCACTCTTAATGTTCCTGTACCTGCCGTCGCTACGAATGTGCTGATTCCCGCGTTGATTTGTGCCGCTGTACTTGCCGTTGAATAATCCGAAGACGCAGCCCACGAAGTACCGTTGTAGTAATAATAGTTTGTACCGTTTGAACTTAGAGCGTATTTCGCACCCGCCGAACATCCATTCGTACCCAAAGTTTCCGTGAAGCCATTGCTGTCCAATGTTTGGAAAGCAGATGTTACGCCAGCGCCCGTGGTCGTGAATGTTGGTATCGTGTTGTCATAACGATCTGGTCCTGCGGTAACACTCACCAGTTCTGGCGAACAGTAAGTCGCCGTCGAGTTGTAAGTACAGTTCGTACTTGCATCATCGCTTTCAAAGAACGCGCGGTACTGGAAGTAACGGTTACTTGTTACACTGAATCCTGCAAAATTTGAGAATGTCATTGAAGCCGTAGTTCCCAAGTTTGCGCCGGTCAAGGAGTTATTAGCCTTGTTGTAGTTCTCGGAGAAGTAAGTGTCTACCGAGTTATCGGGACCTTTCCAACCTAAGCCACTCACAGCATTTTGATCAGAACAGTCTGATTGGCTGCATGAACGAACTTGGTATTTAATACGATTTGAGGTACGTCTGTAAAGTTCACGCATTTCATTCACACTCAGTGCGCGTGACCAGATGCCCACTTCATCCAATAAGCCTCTGTATCTGCCGGCAACCGTCGTGTCGATTGTACCAAAATAGATAGGAGTGCTGCTGGCGGCATTTAATTTACCATTGATACAAGTTCCAGACGCTTCACCATTGAGATAAAGCTGGAAGCATGTGCCATCGAATGTCATTGCAACATGTGTCCATACGTATTTTGAGATAGCTGTACTTGATGATACATATAGAGGTGTTCCATCATTGTAACTGTAAACCATCAATTTTCCGTTTTGACCGAAACCAAATCCTAGAGTTTCTCCAGGAGAACCACGGTGCAATGTCACAAGGCGATTGTCGATCGTCGTGGCACCTGTATTGTCCAGGTAATTTGCAAACACCCAGCCGGAAATCGTAAGAGCTTGGTTATCGGAAGCGATAAATGTATTACTTGCACCCGCAGATATATAGTTGTTGTAGTTCGTTGTTGAATCACGGTTATCAAAACCGACAGAGTAATTAAATTTAGAACGGTTTGTATTAATCGCTGTACCTGATCCTGAACGAGTACCATGACTAATACCCATGGCATCTTTTACTTCTCCAGCGGTACCGTTATAGCTGGCCTCATTGAAATGCCATAGGCCCTTCAACGAAGTATTCAGCGCGGTCGCAACAGACGGGTAATAAGTTGAGCTCTCTGTACCTTCGGACAATTCTTTACCAAATGGCAGTGACGTTTTAAATGTCAATGCTGTCCAAGATGTGTCTGTCGAACCGTAGGCTTGAGCGTCCATGATGCGAGAGTTGAATTTTCCAGTGTACTTTCCGACCTGTGCATTATAGATAGCCGCCGCTTGAGTTTGCGTAAGAGCCGTATTCCAAATACCCACCTCGTCAATTTGTCCAATCATCGCATCGCCATTGTAGTTGCGACCGATGTACATCGTACCATTTGTCGTGCTGATATCAGCAGAAGAAGAAGCTTGATTCAGAAACAAGCCGTCGCGATACATGGTTTTCAATTTATTGCTTGCATTATAGGTTACTAAAAAATGAACCCAACGATTTCTATCAGATACGGCGTACGTGAGCGGACTGATAACAGTATTACCCGTACTATCATTCACCGTAAAATTTTCGTAAAGTGAACCGAACGGCCCGTAGAAGAAACCGGCGTTTGCAGCCGAAGTTCCGTAGGAAACAATAGGGCGATTCGAGTTTGCGGTGCTTGTAATATAAACCCAAGAAGAAATTGAGTACGAGCTATTGAATAGATTAATGTTATTCACTGTCGCATAGTTGCTGGCATCCACCGTCAAAGCTGAACCAACTTTTCCCGTAGGATATGCGGCAGTACCCGTCATGGTTAAATTATTACTTCCAATAGAGTCATTCAAATTTCCATCAAATTTGTAGTAGGCGACCATGTTGCTCCATGCTGGAGTCCATGAGCTATCGAACGAACTTGTATTGGCTGTTGCACTTAAGCGCACCACATTTTTTGTAGAATCCCATTGAACCGAAGTCATGCCGGATGCTGGGAAATCTGTTGAACTGCTATCTGTTTGAGGAGATTTTTTTAGCAAAGCATAGCCACCAGACAGCGCAGTACCTGTAGTATTACTGATCGAATAGCTCGATTCAGTTCCAGCAGTGAATGGAATGCTTAACGTAAAATTCTGGTAAACCGCACCGGAAAGTTCGTTTGTTGAAACCAACGACCCGAAGGAGTTGTTAGCACGAACTCGGTAATAATAAGTCGTTCCTGCTGACAAACTTGAAGTTGTTGCTGGTGACGTCACACTCGTAGTTGTTGAAGCGTAAGTTTGGCTGGCCGTGTGTGAGCTCGTATCGTAAAGCACGTCATAAGTTGTGGCGCCTGCAGCAGAGGCAAATGCCAGCGACGAACTTCCAGTTCCCGGAGTGAGTGATGTCAAGGTGAATGCACTGATTGGAATACCCATCGCCTCAGATGTCGCATCTACAGACGTTGCCGAATTAACAGCAGTTACCATGATGTAGTACGTGGTGCCACCAGTTAGACCAGTAATATCAAACGGTGAAGTCGCAGAAGTAGAGGCCGTCGTTGTATAGTTACCAGCACTCGTACCGTATTTCACAGTATAACTGTTGGCATTCGTGGATGCGCCCCAGGATACGCGAAGCTTATCGGCTTCAACGACACTGACGCTGGAAATTGTGAAGGCTGTTGGAGAGGCCTGCGTGATATCAAAACTGTTCGAAGTTTGAGTCAACGAACCAACACCACCGGACATAATTGTTCCCGATTTTGTTGCTGTCATGACTTTGCCAGTTCCATAAACTGTTGCGTTCACATTAGTAAATGTGGCAACACCGCCGACCGCACTAAGTGATGTCGTCCCACCCAATGCTCCCGTGCCTGTTGTTAAAGACAACGACACAGTTGCAGTTGCGTCTGCACCGGTTGTTACAAGATTTCCGCTAGCATCAAGAATGCGAACCACCGGTTGTGTCGCAAGAGCTGTCCCTGGTGTCACTCCACCAACCGGCTGAGTGGAAAAGCTTAACTGGCTGGCAGGACCATTTGTTGCAGTCTCTGTAAATGTCGTGGAAAATGCTGTGCCATCGACAGTGGCCGTGACAGTGTGCGCACCGGTTGTCGAAGAGAGTGTTAAAGTATTAGATGCCAAACCAGACGAGTTTGAAGTGCTTGAAGCAGAGCCTAAGGTACCTGCTGTCGTACTCCAGTTAACCGTAGTGCTTGGCACGTTATTACCATAAGCATCTTTAACGACTGCAACCAAGCTTGAGCCCAAGGCTGTGCTAATCGTACCAGATTGGTTGTTCCCGCTGGAAACAGCAATGCTCGCTGGTGCATCTGGTGTGATATTGAACGTGCTGGATATTTTTGCAGAGGCACCTGAAGCAGTCGCTGATAAAGTATAACCTGTGCCGGATTTTTCAATGGATAGATCGGTGAAATTCGCAGTGCCTGCCGTCGCCGCAACCGTTTTTGTACCACTTAAAGTACCAGATCCCGCATTTGTACCAATCGCCAAAGTGATATTGCCAGTGAATGATGACGCCGTATTAGCGTAAGCATCAAGGGCGCGCACCGTTACGGTTGAAATTGTACTGCCAGCGACTGTGTTTGAGGGCTCAGCGATAAATAACAGTTGAGAAATCGCAGCTGCAGAAACGCTGATGTTGGAGGAAGTCACGGTTGGCGAGCCACCTGAAACTTGTGTCGCTGTGATCGTATGCCCACCTGTGGTTTTCAAAGTGAAGCTAAACTGCTTCGTCCCAGCGTCGCCCGAAACGAAGGTATAGTTTGAAGGCAAAGTCGGGGAGTTTGGATCTGAAGAAGTGAATTGAATAACGCCCGTATAATCTGTTTTAACATTATTATAGCTATCGCGAGCCGTGACAGTGGTGGTGAAGCTAGTTCCAGCAGTTGCCGAAGTCGGCACACCAGAAAGAATAAAGTTATCGATTGCACCCGGAGTTGCAGTGGCAGTGAAATTGACGCTTGAAGAAGTACCATTCACAGTTGCCGTGATTGTGTGAGCACCCGTAACTGTTCCTAAGGTAATGGAATTTGAAGCTAAACCAGAAGAATTCGAAGTTGTTGTTGCACTGCCAAGAGTACCGGCACTTGATGTCCAATCCACATCTGAATTGGGAGCTAAGTTGCCATAAGCATCGCGAACAACAGCCACAAGAATTGTACCGAGTGCTGTATTCACCACCGCGGATTGGTTATTACCAGAGGAAATCGCGATCGTTGACCCTGCAGCAGGAGTGATATTGAAAGTGAGTGATGTTGCCGAAGTGGCGCCTGATGCGCTTGCCACCAGAGTATAACCTGTACCTACTTTGTCGATGGAAACAGCTGAAAACGACGCTGAACCTGCTGTCGCTGCCACTGTTTTAGTACCACTTAAAGTACCCGAGCCAGCATTTGTTCCGATAGCCAGCGTGATATTACCTGTAAATGAAGTTGCCGTATTTGAATATGCATCAAGTGCACGAACTACAATCGTGGAAATGGAGCTTCCTGCCACAGTTGTTGTTGGTCCTGTTATAATCGCAAGCTGACTGATCGTTGCAGCAGAAACAGCAATCGCCGAGGAAGTCACGGTTGGTGAACCGCCACTTTGTGTCGCCGTGATGGTTTGATTGCCTGTTGTCTTTAAATTAAAAGAGAATTGTTTGACTCCCGCATCACCAACCACATAAGTATAGTTTGCTGGAAGAGTCGGAGAGCCTGAGTCTGACGAAGAGAATTGAATCGTACCCGTGTAGTCCGTTTTAACGTTGTTATACGAATCGCGTGCCGTAATAGTTGTTGTGAATGCTGTACCAGCCGTTGCGCTGGATGGAACACCCGAAAGAAGGAAGTTATTGATAGCACCCGGAGTCGCAGTCGCCGTGAATGTTGCAGTCGTTGTGGTGCCATGAATCTTTGCAGTGACAGTGTAGCTTCCTGTAACCGTTCCGACTGTTAATGTATTTGCGCTGATACCCGCAGAATCTGTATTGTCTGTTGCGGAGCCAAGTGAAGAGTTGCCCGTTGTCGTCCAATCAATTTGCGCAGATGGAACAACGTTACCTTCAGCATCAGTCACTTTAACTTTTAACGATGAACCTAAGGCGTTATTTACCACAGCCGATTGGTTATTACCGGCATTGACTGCAATAGCGGAAGCAGTCCCGGGAGTTACTGTTACAGTTGGCAGAGTGCTTGAAATGGGGATTCCTGCAACAGATGCAGAAACAGAGGCTGCGGTCCCAACAAGCTTACCCGTGAAAACGGCCGTGTACGATCCGTCCCCATTATCCGTTGTCGCACCAAAAGTACCTGTGCTTGTCCCACTGGCAATATTAAAAGAAACAGCTAACCCGCCACCAGGAAGTTGTGTGTTCGTGGCATCCATTGCATAAAAAGTCGCAGTGATCGTCGAACGTGATGCAACCGTAGTTGCAGATAAAGAAACATAAGAGTTCGCCGCAGAATAGTTAGCCGGAAGAACTGTTACCTTCGCATTTGTTGAGCTTAATCCTTGCCCGTTGATTGTGGCGCCAATAGTAGTTTGTGAACCGGCGACCGCTCCACTAAAGGTTGCTGTATAAGTGCCATCGCCATGATTAGTAACTGAGCTGAAAATACCAGTGCTCGTACCACCAGAAGTTTTGAATTGAACGTCAGGGTTGCTGCCCGGAACGTGGAAAATATTTCCTTCAGAATCTCTGGTCGTCAGAGTAACTGTTGTGGAGTTTCCAGAAATCAGCGTACTTGTTGCGATTTCAATAGTACTCGCACCTGCAGAGATTGAAACCCCTGCTAAGAATCCATCCTCAATGCTTGAACCTTTCTTGGTACAAGCTGTGAAGGTAAAGGCGGTGGTAAGTATCAGAAGCCATTTCATCATTTGCGCTTCTCCTCGCTGAATAAATCAAAGCCGTAAATTACATTCCCGAAGACGCTGGTTTCTGAAAGATCAGAAACAGAAGTGTTTTGATTTCTTTGCTGAGCACCCACTTCGAACTTCAAAAGTTTTCCGTGACGATCCCGGCGGATGAACAGTAGGCCCTTGTAGGCGGAACCAGCATCGATTGTATAAGTGTCAGTTGAAGATCCGCCAAGATAGCTGCCGGAAATCGAAGCCCCGATGGATGTCGAACCCTTTTTAAAAAGTTCATAGTCCAAGCCTACACTGACTGCAGAGATGTTCGCTGAATCGATAGAAATTGTTGTTGTTGAAAGGCCGTGCAAGAAAAGCTCTTGGCCATAACGTGCGCCAACTTCAAGTCCAAGTTTAGGGCTTAGCAGATAGTGACCACTGAAACCCAATCCGTACAAAGTTTTTGAATCTTTGACGATTGTTTTCGACACATTTGTAGACGGCTGAAATTCAAGATTGCGCAAAGAGAAATTAAAAAGTGATTTAAAGGATTCACTCCACTGCTGAGTCCAACCAACTGAAGCAGTGATGTCGTGATCTGTATTAAGTTCTGCTTTTGATTTGGTCGTGTTATCTTGTGCCGACAACGTCGAGATTTGATAACCGGCTTTTACTTCAAAGCGATGATTGATATCGTCTTCTTCTTCAGCAGCAGCAACTGGCTTAGATGAAATTGGCGCGATAGCCGCTGGAGCTTGAGCTTGGACAGGGACTGCTTTTTTTACTTCCTCTGGTGAACTAACCGGAGTCGCAACGGGCTTAGCCATCGGAGTTTCAGCAATTGCTGGTGCAGGTGGCACAACAGGGGCTTTTGGTTGCTCATCTGTTTTTGTCACAACAGGTGCGGGCGCTTCAATACCTTTCGGTTTTGGAGTTGGAACCGGTGTTGCAACTGGAGCAACCTTCGTGGCAACTGAAGTTGCTTTTGCAACTTCCATACGCACTGCTGGAGCACTAGGAGATTCATTGGCGACACTACGCAGATCATTGACTGGAACTAAAAGTTTTTGGCCTACGAAAATAGGGTGTGCATCCATGCCTGGATTAAGAATTAAAATTTTCTCGAGATTTTCACCTTTACCATAGGTGTGACCACCACGAACGCGATCTGCGATTTCGGAAAGACTATCACCAGGTTGAACGATGTACTCACGATATGTAATCCCTGGACCGGCAGTTGAAACACTGCTGATCAAAAAGATAATTGTGAATAACAAACGTTCGAGTCTTTTCATTTTCCGGCACGTCCCAATTTTGATCGTTGTAAAAGTTCTGTTAATTTATTCATCGGCTAAACATGAGAATCCATGAAGGGAAATGGAGTTAATTAGGCGATTCATTACAGAATTTTAGGAAATAGGACTTTAGTTTTATGAAGGCGGTATTTTTTGTATCAGAATAAAACAAAAGCCAGCATTGTGCTGGCTCTAAAGAAAATGAATGGACTTTCGCGAATAGACTATTCGGATTTTGGTTTAACTAAGTCTTAACATTTTCCTGTTTATTTCCACTCAATATTCGCACCGTGGAACTCATTACGGAGGACTGAGTATGTATTTCCGATGCATTCAAGACTACCTGTTTGGCTAGGGCCGCGTTGGTTTGGATCAGGCGATCGAGCTCATTTACTGCAGAGCCGATCTCCGTAATTCCTGACGATTGTTGCTCGCTCGCGTCTGCAATTTCTTGATTGAGTGTCGCAACTTTTTCGATACTCAAAGACATTTTCTCTAGCACCTCACCATTTTCCTTACCCGCCTGCGCCCCATCTTTGACTTGTCTAACGGTGGTGTTGATCAATGTTGAAATATCTTTTGCGGATGTCGCAGATCTTTGTGCTAATGAGCGAACGGCATCTGCAACGACGGCGAAGCCTTTGCCATGTTCACCAGCGCGAGCAGCTTCCACCGAGGCATTTAATGCCAACAGGTTTGTTTGAAAGGCGATATCGTCGATCACGCCAATGATTTCTTCCATGCGTTTCGATGAAGATTCGATTGTGTTCAAAGTTTCGATCAAGTTGTTGATTTTTATTCGGCCTGTTTGGGATAAAGATGCGGAATCAACCGATAGCGTCGCAGCTTGTTTAGCATTCTCAGTGTTCAGTAAGACCCTGGAAGTGATTTCCTCAAGTGAAGCTGCTGTGCCCATGATTGATTCTGATGCATGGGAGGAGGAGTTTTCTAGATTCGATCCCGTTGAGTTCAAATCCTGAACAGATTTACTGATAGCGACTGAGGACTTGGCTAAGTTTTCAGAAAGGCTGCCAATTTGTCGGGACGAGCCGCGCGCGGCCAGATAAACAGTTCCTAAAAGGATCCCGAATCCGACTAAAGCAAAAAGGCCTTGTTGCCAAAGCATCGTATAAGCTTTAGCTAGGATTGTTTTTTCTGGCGTTCGAATGAGCAGCGTCCATTTCTGATCAAGGTTATAGATGGTAAATGGAATCACTGTGACCAATTCATTCCCAGTGGGGGTGCTTACCTCTAGACTTCCTGCCTTGTGACTTTTAATCAGGGCTTCAACTTGTGATTCTGTTTGCAAGGGTTTCATCATCTCATCTTCAGAAGGACCTGCGACGATCATCAGAGAGTCTGATATCAGATATGATTTTGAATCTGGATAGGGCTTGGCTTCCGCCACTAAGTTTTTGACCTTATCAAGGCTGATGTCGACACCCACAATGCCTAATGCTTTATCGTCCTTTACGATCGTGTATACGGCGGATGTCATCACAATTTTTTTGCCATTCACGACATCGCTATAGGGCTCAACCAAAACAGATTTCTTGGATTGGATAGGCTTGAAATACCAATCACCAAGATCCGGAGTCTCCTCGTTCAAAAGTGTTTTATAAATTATGTTGTCGTTTTGACGGATCCACCAGGGATAGTGGCGACCTGATTTTTCATGAAATTCTTGGTTTGCGTATTTAGCGTCCTGTCCGTCGAAAGCATTGGGTTCCCACGCAGACCAAGTTGCTAAATACTGTGGATCTCCTTTTAGCATTTCCAATAGTTCTAACCGGGATCGCTCGCGGCTCTGCAGGCCTTTTTCAACTTGGGCGCTCAGGTTTCGGCCTAAGATTTCAGTTTGAGCAAAGGGTTTATCAATATAATTTTTGATCTGATGAGAGTATGTTTTAGCGACCTCTAAGCTATCACTTAATGCGACAGCCTTGGCGTCTTCAAAATCACTGTGAGTAGAAAACCAACTGATGGAACCCAACACAGTGAAGCCCACTAAGGTGATAGGGATGATGATTTTCTGAGTTAAAGAGAGATTTTTCAATTTGTGCAACATACTGGCTCCAACTCACGTTCGACAAACACCAGTATATTTAAGAATGCCTTCACTTATGAGTTGGAATTGGTCCAGTCTGGAAACTAAGAGACCCGGCGACGAGTATTGAGTTCAACAAGCTCTGCGGAAGTTTCGTTCGTGATGAATTCCTCTTTGATACCTAAGCGCGCACGTTTTTCTGCCAACAAATGTTTCCAAGCGGCATAGGCTTCACGGTTCTGGGGATCAATGGAAAGCTTTTCGAGCAGTCTTAATTCGGTTTCCGTATTAGCTTTCAAGGCGCGATAAAAATAGTCGTACGTCATTGAAAGATCACGGAAGTCGTCTTCTTGAGGAATCACGTAGTCTTCAATATGCCATTGTCCTAGCATAAGTTGATGCATGTGATTTTCCATTTTAATAAGTGGAGCCAAAAGATTTTTAGTCATGCGGATACTCAGGAATAATGTCACTCCAGTGATCGCAATCAAACTTGCACCTAAGAAAACACGCAACCAAACCATCTCGCGTTCAAGGTGCTCGACTAGACGGGGTTGAGTATCATAAGCCAACGTTTTGAACAGTTCATAGTTTTGAGAGATGAAATAATAAGCGGGAATAAAGAATAAAAGCGCGCCACCTGCAAATGCTGTGATCATGTACCAAGAGTACTTGTACTGAAACGCCTTATTTAAGATGAACCTTTTACGTCCGTTACCGTGGGGAACTCGTTGAGGTTCAATAACTCTTCTTCCGTATAGCATAGTCACCTTATCGGTGGGTTGAGTTTTCTTTCGAGTCCAATTATTCTCAAAAAAAGACAAAACGCACCGAGGAGAACTTTTATGAGAATAACATGCGTAAATAAGCTTGGGCTGTCCGGTTTTTCAGGGACATTGGTCCTGATTGCCTTGCTTATGCAGGCGGCAAGTCCTGCGGTGGCCCAGAATAAAACCGCACCATTGGTTGATGACAAGTACTCCTTGAAAGCAGATCGCGAAGCCTTGGATAAATTACGTCAAAATATCCCTGCAGAAAAAAAGGCAGATAATGACGAAAAAGCTTTCATGGATCAAATGATGTCGGACCTGACGAAATCTCCTGCGGATGTGCGCAATAAGTTCAGTTCGATTTTGAACAAAAAACGGGATCTTTTCAGTAAAGATATGACAAAAACCCGCGAAGCTTTTTCAAAAGCCCAATCTGACGAGCGAAGTGCTTTCACAAGATCCCAAACTGAACGTCGCGAGAAATTTGCCAAGGGCAAAGTGACATCCGCAGAGCGTACCGAATTCTATTCGAAGCTCGATGCCGAACGAAAAGAGTTCTATTCTGCGCAAAAAGAAAAACGGGATGCCTTCGAGGAGGAAACTAAGAATAAGCGCAAAGACTTTGATGACTATATTCGTAGTAAAAACGATGAGTTCAATCAATTACATCGCCAATACACTCAGCGCTACCAAGACAATAAAAAAGCTCAAGAAGACCTAAAAAAACAAGCCGCTGAGAAGAAGAGAAACTTAGAGAAAGACCTAGAAAAAGAATACGAAAACATCAAAAAACAACCAGCAACAAATCTAACCACTGAATAGGCAAGGCCGTACCCCATAAGTAGTTACTTACCTGAAAAGGTACGCGCTTACTTGTGAAGGTAAGGCCGCCTATTGGCGTTTGAAAAGTTCTTTGTGGATTTCCATTGTTAGAGCAAAAAGATTGTTTTCCTGAATTGCAGATAGCTTTTGGAACTCTATGCCGATGTATTGATAACCTTCTTCGGTTTTAACGTGACGGACTTCGGCCTCTAATTCGATCGGGGAGTTCTTGTTGATAAGAAGTTTGCCTTTTACCGCGTCATTATTTTTAAAAGAAGTGCCAGGTAATTTTTCAACCAGGCGACAGCCTTGACTGCTTAGATCACCCAGTTTGCAGTGGATGTTGGCCGCAGATCCATTGATTTCTGTGACATCGAAAAAAGCCTGATAGCTTTGCGGAATGCGAACACGATAATTTTGACGGCGTTGCAGGTGAAACATTTCTGTGGGTAGCGAGAACTGACAACGATTGGAATAAACGGTAGCCGTGCCTTCGAAATAATATTTTTCGCCACCTAGAAAAAAGTATCCCAGGAATTCTTCGCCATTGTTCAGAATTTCAGTGGAATTAAAAAGACATTCTAAATGCATCGATTTTGAATGCCAGTGCACGGCTTTAAGTTTTACCAGACTTTCAGTTTTGCCTTTGCAGAGGACTTCCCCTTGAGCCGAAGCCAGGTCGACGAAAAGTTTTATCTTTTCGTCATCACGACTCAGTTTTTTGAAGATTTCCTGATCCAAACAGTAACCTCGTGCTTATTGTGATGAAGATGCACGACATGTGCATTCTCCAACTCTTGAAACTTTCTAAGAGTCTCAAAGTCGGTCCCACCCTGAAATTTTATAGTGCAAACGAAGTTTTGGCAAAGTCCTGAACGCTGCCATTCTAAAACTAGCTCCAAGAGCTTCGCCGGATAGCAGATAATATCGGAAAAGAACCAATCGATGGCTCCGATATTAGCGGGCTTAACCGTAAAGGCGTTAGTTTTAATAAATTCGATACGTGGCAAACGTGCGATTTTTTCGTCCAACGGTGCGCGATCAATACTGACCACATCACAACCAATCTGCTGTAAAACCCATGTCCAACCACCAGGACAACTTCCAAAGTCGACCACGCGTTGACCCTTTTCAGGCTTTACTCCATAGACTGTGAAAAGCTCCCACAATTTTAAATAGGCACGGGAAGGAGGATTTTCTTTATCTTCGTTAAAGGCGACTTCGCCCAGCGGGAACAGAGAATTTGTCGTGCTGGAAACGACCATAGTGTTTTTATCGATCAGGGTCCAGGCACCCAATGGGTCTTTGGGAAGCTCGCTTAAAAAGTTCATCACGCGCGGACGAAGTTTTGGCAGCTGATCCTGAATAAGTTGAGCACGGCGATGATTATCGAAAGAATAACATGCCCACAAAAGCCCGCGGCTTTTTAAAGCTTTAACGGCCTGTGAAATAGATTCGAACTGAATGATTTCAGCATTCGTCCAAATGTGTTGGGCCCACACAGAGGTCTGGATGGGCCCATCGGTAAGAACCAGGTTGCCATGGACTGCGGTGATATTCTTGAGTTCCGCCTGGAGTTCTGGCAAAAATTTTTCTGGAGCAAGATATGCGATCATGCCGCCTTAGTTGCCACAGCTGGAGTAAGAAGTCCACGGCTGTTCCAAACATTCATGGCTTCACCCCAAAATTTCTCCTTAATTTTCACGTCTGCAGGTCCCATCTTAATTTTAGGGAAGTCCTGCTTTTCAAAATGCTCTACGAATTGAGCTTCGCCGCCGGCGCGTACGATCTTCATCATGAGATTGAAGTGCGTTTCTGTGAAGGACTTAGCATCCACCAACATTTTTCTAAGACCTGATTCGGGTGTGTGAGCTAAAAAGTTATAAAGACCGGCTACGTCGTACTGACTCATTCTGATACTCCCTTTTATTTGGTTGCATCTCTATTATCGGAATTTGATACATGTTCTTGAGCCCCTGCGGAGGACCTTCGTCCAGCAAAGGTCTAGGTAAGGTCCAGTCCCGTCGAGGACGCCTTAAGTCTTAGGACCCGACTCCGATCTAGGAGCCATGACAAAACAAAACACTACTAAAATCTTGTTGGCTGCCTTGGTAACTCTTACTCTTAGCAATACAGCGTTCGCAATGGCAAAAAAGCCGGCTGACTCTGGTGACGACGACACGTCGACATCAACACCTTCGACACCTTCCACTCCGACAAATCCTGAACCTCCTGCAACGACGGGTTCGATTGTTCCCGCGGACTTTGATGTTTTCACTGAGGTGGCAGGTCCAGTGGGTAAGTTGGTGGACAGTATCTATCAAACATACCGCGAGTTGATCCCAGAGCGCGATCAAACATTGGCTTACAAAACCGACAACACAGATATGAATGTCGACAGTCGTTACCGCTTTGCAGATCGAATCGCTTACGCGATCGAACTTAAAATGAACCCTTCAAAAGCAGGTTTGGGGTATGTAGGTTCATCATATGGTATGAGCAGCTCGGAAAGCTCTTATTTGGAGACGAGTTTGATCTCTCATCCTTTGTGTACTGTAAGCTCAACAAGTTTGTCTAAGACCTTGTCCAGCGGAAAAGTTCCATCAGCTTCGACAATCACTAAGCTAAATACTTTTGCTAATAAAATGAATGAATACCGTCGTGGTGCATTGAATGGTGATCGCACTTCGTTTGTTAAAGCTACCAAGCTTTGGACAAAATTGATGATGTGCATGTCATATACTGAGTCTTTGACGACAGCTGATACATCGACATCTGGAAAAGTTGCTACTAAGTACGCTCCGTCAGGTTACCGTCGTCCAGCAGGTGTGCTGTTCTATGAAGACCCTTATCAAGATGCTGCTTCCAAATTGAATATTGGTTTATTCCAATTCACTCCGACAGCAAGTGGCAATGTTCAAGCTTGTATCCGTGAGTGGAATAAGATTTATCCTAAAAACACAATCAGTACTTCGGCATCTCAAGCAGAAATGATCCGCGTGTTGGGTAGTGCTATGCAAAGCTTCAATGCGTTCTGTGGTGCTGCCAAGATCACAGGTATGTTCTCTGTACAGGTTAATACTGCTAAGTCCAGCTTCACACATCCATCGAATCTTCAGTCGAATGGTTCTTTGAAACTTCCAACAGATCGTTGCGTAAGTCCGCACTTTGCAGCAGGGAAGTCCTACAATCACTTCGGTCCGTTGCAAAATTCAACGGGTTCAAACTTGAATGAAGTGATGAGTTGCGCTTTGAATGGGGATTACTAAGCCCAGTAAGATAGAAAATTAAGAAATAAAAAAGCCCGATGGAAATCGGGCTTTTTGTTATTAAGTCGAATAATTTTTATTTCATTCCTAAAAGAGACAAGTTCTGAGTCATACGACTTAGAAGACCATTCAAAACTTTCTTCTCTTCATCATTGAACTGACCAAAGAAGTTTCCAATCCCACCGTACCACTCAGGCGCAATTTCTTTGAGGGTCTCTTCACCTTTTCCAGTCAATTTGATCACGAAAGAGCGACCATCTTTTTCGTGTGTCTTACGTTCTACGAGTTGTGCTTTCTCAAGACTATTGATTAGACCGGAAATCGTCGCTTGTGTTACTCCAACTTTTTGCGCAATCTCAGAAGGCATGAGACCCGCAGGAGCTTTGCGAAGGATAACCAGCAAAGTATATCTGCCTGGAGATAAATTCCAACGCGCGAAGAAGTTATCATACTTGGTCTCAAGATCAGTCGCGACTTTTCTGAAAAGAAGATGAGAGTAAAGTGAAGCAATATCAGCATTCGGACAAAGTTCACGCGCGTTCTGTTGTAGTTCTTCCTGGGACGGAATTGTTTGGATGAATAGCTTAGCCATCAAGGCCTCCAATCGAGCAAAGTTCGTATTCAATGAGACACTTTTTAGGACCCCATTGACAGTAGTTAGATACCTAACTATATTAATTAGGTACCTAATGAAAATCAACAAAAATGGTGAAAAATGAAAAAGATTAAATTCGCAGCCGCAATAACAGCTCTCTTGTGCGCTCCAGCGGCGGTGCAGGCTGAAACTCTTTCACTCGCAGATTCGCTCAATCTCGCCAATGGCAACTCACCTCAGGTGAAGCGCGCTGAAGCGGCTAAAGATGAGGCAAGTTGGAGAAAAGTTGAAGCATACTCTCAATTTCTGCCGCGCTTAACTGTTAGCGGATCTCATCTTTTGGATAATAAATTTATGGTGGAGACACTGAACTTCGCCGGTAATCCGACAACGATCGAACTTATTCAGCCTTATACAATCTGGTCAGCACGTGCAGAGTGGTTGGTGTTTGATGGTCTCGCAAACTATGATCGCTACAGATCTATGACTTACGGTGCGAACGCTGCAGAAAAGGAAGCCGACTGGGCCAAGTTTCAGATTAATGAAGAAACAAAGTTGAAATTCTATCGTGCGCTGGCGGCAATCGAGTTAGAAAAGGTATCGAATCAGAACGTAAAAACTTTGGAAGATCACTTGGATCGCGCCAAAGCGTTTCGTAAAAGTGGTGCAGGTACAAACTTTGACGTCCTTCGTGTCGAAGTTCAGCTGAATGAAGCACAATCTGAAAAACTAAATGCAGAGGATAACACAATCTTGTCGCGCCAAAATCTTTTGGTGGGTTTGGGAGTGGAAGACGGTGGACAAACGCTGGCAGGGGCTTTGCCGATTCCGGACGCTCAAAAAGTCGCTAATCTAAAAAAGCCCGCGAAAATCGAGCGACTTGATTATCAAGCCCTGACAGATCGTGAATTGGCTGCACATAAAGCTTGGCTGGCCGCTTATAAGCATTGGGTTCCAAGATTCTCGGTTTTTGGGCAAGCGGATTACTACAACAATATTAGTAAAGGTTTGACGGACCAAGATTTTAACAATGCTTACTCTGTGGGTGTTGCGATGACTTGGAATATCTTTGATGGTTTTGCTTCGACGGCGCAATCAGCTCAAGCAGACGCACGCCAAGTGCAAGCGAAAGAAGTCACTCGTCAGGCCAAACTTAAAGACAGTTATGATTTTGATTTTTGGAAGCGTCGCTACTTGTATTCTGCGGCTTTGTACAAAGCAAAAACCGTTGACGTAGAAAAAGCGCAAGAAAGTGTTCGTCTGGCAACTCAATCCTTCAAAGCGGGAACTCGCACGAGTTCAGAAGTTTTGGATGCGGAACTTGATTTGTTCAGAGCGCGCGCAGGCCTTGTGAATGCCCAAGTAAATGCGGCAGAGGCATTGGTTAGTTTAGAATTGTCCCTCGGGAAGGAACTGTAATTTTATGACAAACGTTAATAATAAAAAGAAAAAAGTGATGATGGTCGCGGTCCCTGTGTTGGTTATCGCAGCAGCGGTCTTTGGTTACTATGAGTGGTCTCATGTATCCACAGACAATGCTCAGATTCAGGCTCACACCTTGATGCTCTCTTCGAAAGTTCCTGGCATCGTCGTCGAAGTTTTGGTGCAAGATAATGATCCTGTTAAAGAAGGTCAGGTTCTGGCCCGCATCGATTCTCAAGACTATAAGAACTCGGTAAAACAAGCGGAAGCAGATCTTGAAGGTGTAAAAGCTAAACTTCATGATGCGGAAGCCAACTATAAACGTATGGGTGAACTTCTTCGTCAAAACGTTATTTCTAGATCTCAATTTGACAACGCAGAAGCCACTTTCCGCGAAGTAAGCAAAAAAGTTCAAGCGATCCAAGCGCAAGTTGCAAACGCTCAATTGAACGCAAGCTACACGGAAATCAAAGCTCCAACGGATGGTCGCATTGCGCGTAAATCTGTGGAACCAGGTATGGTGATTCCTCCGGGACAACCTTTATTTGGTTTTGTGGAAAGCAGCTCTCGCTGGGTGATGGCAAATTTTAAAGAGACAGAAATCACTCATATCGAAAAGGGTAAACCCGTAAAAATTGAAGTGGATGCTTTGCCTGGACAAGAGTTCAAAGGTGAAGTTGAAAGTCTTAGCCCGTCGACGGGTGCGGTGTTTTCTCTTCTGCCGCCGGACAATGCGACGGGTAACTTTACGAAAGTTGTTCAGCGTGTTCCGGTGAAGATCAAACTTTTGGATCTGACTCCGAACGATATTGAAAAGCTACAAGCAGGTTTGTCTGCAAACGTGTCTATCAAAGTGCACTAATAGGTTACGCAAATACCAAATAGGTCACTTCTCCGCTAACCACGGAGTTTAGACAGACCTGAGAGGTTGTTAGTTTTATGAATACCAAATCTAGACTGGTCATCCTTGTTGCTGTGATGGCCTCCTTGCTAGAGATTATCGATAGCTCCATCGTAAATGTGGCGTTGCCAACTATGATGGGGAACTTGGGTGCCACACTTGAAGATATCAGTATGGTCATCACGGGTTATGCGATTGCTAACGCGATCGTTCTGCCGGTGTCTGCGTGGCTGGGAAATCGTGTTGGACGTCGTAAATATTTCTTAAGCTGTATCGGGCTTTTCACACTTACATCTGTTGCGTGTGGTTTTGCTCCTAATCTTTATACGTTGATCTTTTTCCGTATTTTGCAGGGTCTTGCAGGGGGAGCATTGCTTCCGACTTCGCAAACGTTGATTTACGAACAATTCCCGAAAGAAAAAGCGGGTACTGCCGGTGCGATCTTTGGTATGTCAGTAATGATTGGGCCCACATTGGGCCCAACATTAGGTGGCTGGCTGACAGATACTTTCGGTTGGAGATCTATCTTTAACGTGAATTTGCCATTGGGGCTGATCGCGATTGCAATTGGTTTGATGGCGATTGAAAATCCGCCTTTTGCAAGCGGAGCTAGCGAAGGTAAAAAACCATTCGACATTTGGGGCCTGGTTTTTCTGGTCACGGGGATTGGTTGTTTGCAGTACATGCTAGAGCGCGGTGAATCCAATGACTGGTTTGATTCGAAACTGATAGTGTTTTGCGGAATCATGACCGCTGTGTCGTTACCGATGTTCGTTTGGTGGGAAACAAGAGTTAAAGCTCCGATCATGAATGTTCGCTTGTTCTTAAATGGCATCGTTGCGAATGGCGCCGCTTTGCAGATGATCTTGGGTTTCTTTTTGTACGGATTGGTATTTATCTTGCCAGTTTTTGTCGGCCAAGCTTTCCATTATGACGCCACTCAAACGGGAATGCTTTTTATCCCGGGTTCGATTTGTACAGCTTTGATGATGCCGTTCATCGGAAAAATGTTAGGTAAAGGAGTTAATCCTAAGATTCTGATTTCGGTTGGATTCTTAGGTGTTATGACTTCGATCCTCATGTTCACACAGCTTTCGTCGATGTCTTCAAAAAGTGATGTGCTTTTAGGATTGTATGTTCGTGGATTTGCCATGGCCTTCTTGTTCGTACCAATTAACTCGTCGATCTTGTCTCAATTTAGTGGAATCACGATGGGTGAGGTGTCTGGTATTTTGAATTTATTCCGTCAAATTGGTGGCAGTATCGGTATCGCTTTTGTTGGTACGATGATGACGAAATTCAGCAAACAGCACTATGCTGATATGTCTCCACACGTGACTTTATTGGATCATAATACTTGGACAGCTTATAATTCTGCTAAGTCAGGAGCCCACATGAGTCAGTCCATGGGTATGGCGACGCAAGCCGAGATGGCGATTCGTTCTTTGTATGGTCGTGTGCAAGCACAAGTTTTTATGCTGACCTTCCAAGAGATCATGTTTATCATGATGACGGTGGTCGTATTAGCTTTCATCCCATTATACCTTCTGAAGTTCAAAAACAAGGCCGTCAAAGTTGTAGACGCCCATTAATCAATCTAGCGTGAGATCACAGATACCTTGTATCAAAAGTGATCTCACGGAAGTTCCTGGAATTAAAAAGAAGTCACTTATTCTTCAATGAAATCAAGTTGTCTCCTTGATTTACCGATTAAAGGTAACACTCCGGGGGGAATGTTCATGAACAACCGAACTTATAGATTGGTATCTACCTTTGCACTTTTTGCTGTGCTCAGCGTTGGTTATCAAAACTGTGCTGAGAACGTAAATTTCGGATTGTCTCAAGATGAGATGGCCAGCCAGTCAACGGGTATGGGTGCTAACTCCATTCAATTAAATGGGGGAGCTCTTTTTACAACTGACAGTGCCGTGACTGTAAACATCGCTTCACAAAACGCGACAGAGATGTATATCACGAATGACTCAACTTGCAGTTCGGGCGGTTCGTGGGAGAAAGTCTCCAACTCTAAAATTTGGCCATTGAAAAGCCAAAACGCGTTGAACAGCGTTTACGCTAAATTCAAAAAAGTAACTCAATTAACAACATTTGAATCAGACTGTGTGAACGCTTCGATCACGCACGACGATATTGCTCCGGCTGTGTCGATCACGCAAAAACCAGGTGCTATGGTGGCTTCACCAGCTGCTACTTTCGGTATGCGAATTGATGATGATTTGTCGGGATTGGATCATTTTGAATGTTTGCTAGTTGGTGAAGCTTCTTTCAGTAAATGTGGGGATGTAAAAAACTATTCTAAGGTTTCTGAAGGTCAAAATCGTTTCCAAGTTCGTGCGGTAGACCGTGCTGGCAACCGTTCAGTGACAGTTGAATACGGATGGTTGGTCGACACGACTGCTCCAACAGTGACAATTACTAATAAACCAGATGCTATTGCGGCTTCCAGCCAAGCCGTATTTAATTTCACAGGTGCTGACAGTGGCTCTGGTATCGCGGGTTATCAATGTGCTATCGAAGGCGGTAACTATGTGGCTTGTACCTCTCCAGCAGTTTATTCGAACTTGCTAGAAGGTGGTCACGTATTCACAGTTCAATCTATCGATAAAGTAGGTAACGTATCTGTTCCTATGAGTTACACATGGAAAAGCCAAGGTTCTTCTACAAATGACTTCTCTATTATTGGTATCACGGGTGGTAACGACAACGTGAAAGACGGTTACCTTGGCAGCATCTTGCAACCAACAGTACACTGGACAGCTTCTGCCGGTGCAGTTGCTTACCGTGTCTCAATCACATCGGATGCGGCAGGTACTGCAGCAGTGTGTGATGAGGTGCAAACACCTGCAACTTCATTGGCCTTGAGCTCTTGTACATTAAAAGACGGACAAACTTACTATGCTCGCGTGGCAGCTTATACAAGCGCAAATGCGATCAAAGTTGCTCCGACTTATAAGTTTGTGGTGGATGTAACTGCGCCAGTTATTACGATCAGTGCTCCTACGATTTCTGAAGACCAAAAAACAGCTGTGTTCACGCCATTCTCTATCGTGGATTCTATCTCCGGTATTGATACGGCAAGCTGTATCCGTACTTTCGGTACAACATCTGAAGCTGTTGCGAACTGTCAGACTTTGACAAAAATCACTTTCACGAATCTTGTGACTGGTGACCATGTCCTGACAGTGACTGCGAAAGATAAGGCCGGCAACTCTGCCTCTAAAGTAGTGAATTTCACAGCTAAAAAAGTCGTATGTGATCCATTCTCTGCAAGTGGTATCGCTTGTAAACAGGGTTGGAAAGGCAACATCTTCTATTTCCCTGGTACAACTTCAGGTTGGACGTCATTGGCTAAATACTTCAGTGAAGGTGTTGATGCTGGTGTGATCCTTTATATGTCTAAAATCTTTGTTCCGGTTCGTACATTCTCTAACGGGTTCCCAACGACTGACGGTGACCTTGTTAAGAAAAAAGCCGCTGACGGCGGTGCGAACTTGGTTGAATGGTTTGCATTAAGACTGGGTACGATCATGAAACTGGGTGCTACAGATTCAGCGGGTTACTATCAATTCGCCTTGATTTCGGATGACGGTTCTAAGTTGTATATTGCGCCTAAAGCAGGTGGTACATATGCGACCGTGATCGACAACGATAATGCTCATAGTGCGACCATGAAGTGCTCAACGTCTGCGATCTATATGGATGCGAATTCCAGAATGCCTGCGAGACTTGAATACTTCCAAGGTCCTCGCTATCACATTGCGGTGACTTTGATGTACAAAAAGGTTTCTAGCGCTTCTCCGGCGGTCGCCTCACCATGCGGTTTGGTTGATTCGAACTTCTACGGTACGATCGACAATACAAGTGGTGATTACACAGGCTCTAAATACCAGCAAGCTCTTGATGACGGCTGGAAACCAATGGGCACGGAAAACTTCTTGTTGGATGAAACAATTCCGAACTAAGAATCAAAGCTAAAAAATGAGTAAAAAAAAAGGGAAGCGAAATGATCTGGGCCCCAAAAAGGGAACAGGTAAAAAAGGCTGCTTAGTTAATCGAACCCCGATATTCAATCGGGGTTTTTCCTTTTAATGCCCATTGCGGTCGTTGGCTATTGTAATATTTAATATATCTGTCAATTTCGGCGCTTAATTCTCTGATAGTTAGACAGCTAGAACTGTTCAGCTCGTCTTTCAGGTGGCCAAAGAAGCTTTCTATCGGTGCATTATCCAAACAATTTCCTCGGCGTGACATGGATTGTTTAATATTTAGAACGCTTAGTATTCGACGATAACTTTTGCTCGTATAAACAGCACCTTGATCTGAGTGAATCACCAAATTTTTGCGCTTTGCTGGAGAAACTTTTTGAAGTCGCTCTTTTAGTCCTTGCGTAACTAATGCTACGTCAGTGTTTGTAGAAACGCTGTGATAAACGATCTCTCGAGTTGCAAGATCCTTTGTCGCTGACAGATAAGCTCTTTGGGAACTTCCATAATATAAATGTGTCACATCTGTTGAATATACTCGATCAGGCTCTTCGACCTTAAAATTTTGCTGAAGAATATTGGGTAAAACGCGATGGACTTCCTTAGCCAGAATAAACTTAGAATTTCTTTTACGTCTAACCGTTGCTTTCAGACCTAGCGATCTTAAAATTCTTCGGACTTTCTTTAAGTTCATGATCAACCCATGTTCTCTCAATAAATACATCTTTACACGTCGAGATCCCCATTTACTTTTTCCTCGGGCAAAGACCTCAAATATGAGCTGCTCATCTGCATTTAGCTGAAAAGATCTTTTCTTGTGCCATTTATAATATCCTCCGCGAGAGACCTTGGCTGAAGAGCAAAGCTTCGATAAAGACATTGATGGACATTCAGACTTCGCCTTGAAAACTATTTCGTATTTTTCTTTTTTGCTGAGACGGCTTCCAAGGCGTGGAGCTTTTTTAAAAACTCATTTTCCGTGCGCAGATAATGCAGCTCTTCTTCCACCGTCTTGAACTTTTGCGAGCGAGATCTGCCTCGACGTTCATTATCTAAGTTCTTTACCCCATACTCATCAGAAGCTTTAATCCAGCGATCTATGGATTTACGTGGATATCCTGGTTCAAACTCCGAGATATCGACTTCAGCCTTAAGGAAAATGTCATCGGCCAAATGGCCGTTTTGAAAATCCTTAATCGCCTTAATTTTGAATTCTTTGGTGAACTGAATGTTGGATTCAGTGACCTTTTTGATGTTGGGATTACGCTCGTATCTCGCCTTGTCCCTTATTTTGTTTCTCATGAGTCTCCAAATGTAAAAGCCCCAACTTATCATAGTTGAGGCCTTTTCTATCTGTCTACTTTAAGGGGCCCAGATCAAAAGCTTCCCTTTTTTTATCCCGAGGTAACAGTTCCCTTTTTTAGGGCTGCGCCGCCCTAAAAAAGGGAACTGTTACCTGAGGGGAACTATTCAAGAGTCATTACGTTAACGACAACTGCACCGTGTGCTGCAAGGCCTTTTGCCAAACAAGCTTTCGCTGTTTCGAAGTCCACTTCTTGTTTGTTTGGACCGAAACCGATCATCATGTTGCCGTTGCCAACTTCACCCCGAACTACGCAACCTTCAGAGTTTTGGTTGATAACTGCGATTTTGCTGTTAACCGGAATTTCCATGTTTGCTTTCGTATACTTGATCACGCAGTAAAACATCTGCTGTTTTTTGTCTTTTTTATCGATCACGTTTTTAACGCAAAGATCGTAAGGATTTGGAATTTCTCTTTCCACCAAGATAACGTTGCCTAATTTGCGGTCTGCTGCATTTGCAGAGAACGCAACCAAAGTTGCCAAAATAGCGATAAATAGTTTCACGAAAGCCTCCCATGGCTGTTTTTTTCGCCTCATAGGCTTTCACCTTTTATTGAAACATTATAGTGATTTGGCGGTGTGCTATTTAATTTTTTCCTGGATCGCGCCGCGGGCCCAGCTGGTGGCTTGATATCCCACCCATAGCAGCAGCAAAAGGGAAGACATCATAACTTCGTCAGGAAGACCAATACGCATTGGACCGGCGGCATCTGCCATGGTCATGGTTCCAATCCATAGGATGTGAAAGGTGATCAGTACTGCAAATAAAATCCCGCGTTTCATCTTTACCCCTCTCGGCCAGAACATTTAGGCTAAGGGTTTACAGAAGTTCACAGCAAGGATTTGGACGCGGGCTTGTGATTAAACAGTTTCGTCAGGAATTGTCAGGAGCAAAGCACGATCTTTCAAAACGACCATCGTGTGTTCGAACTGAGCTGTGCGATGTTCAGGGGAAGTTACCAAAGTCCACTCGTCACCAGCAACATTGTCGACACAAAACGCGCCCGTTGATAAAAACGGTTCGATCGTGATGACGTGGCCTTCTTTCAAGCGGCGATCGTCTTTACGATCAAAATAACTTGGGATGAATTCGGGAGCCTCGTGCAAAGATTTGCCAACCCCATGGCTACCTAAATTTTCAATGATCGAGTAACCATATTCATCAGCGATTTCTTCGACTCGCTGACCGATGGTGTTTATCTTCACACCACCTTTAATTCCGGCGATAGCGTGGTTCAGTGCTTTTTTAGTTGCTTCAAGTAATCGTGCATAATCAGCACGCTCAGGCGGAACCATGAAAGAGCCACCGTTATCCGCATAAAAACCATTTAACTCGGCAGAGACGTCGATATTAATCAAGTCACCCGCTTTGATGATCTTGTCGGAAGGCACGCCATGAGCCGCTTCATGATTCAAGCTGATGCATGTATGTCCTGGAAAATTATAAACGAGGATGGGACCGGAGCGAGCACCATATTTTGCCAAATACTCGCCACCCAGATTATCCAACTCTCTCGTTGTCATACCGGGTTCTATTTTTTGGGACATGTATTTAAGACAATTGGCAACGACCTTACCAATCTTTTTTAGTCCTTCTAATTCCGCTTCCGTCTTTACGATCATAGGCCTCAGTTATACACTCATTTTTATGAAAACCACACCAAGTTCTGTCAGAATTCTGCGAAAACAAGGCGCTGCGAATCTTTTACCTGCAGTTTCATCGGCTGATAATAAAAGCAGCCGTGGTAAGAGTCTGATTATGGCCGGAAGCGCTTCGTATCCTGGAGCTGGTGTTTTAGCATCCAAAGCAGCTCTGAGAATGGGCAGTGGTTACGTGATTTTAGCTCAGCCTGATCTGTCCGTTTCTGCTTGGGATCATCCCGATTTTATTTTAAAGGACCTTTCAGTAACCTCATGGAAGTCGATTGAGCACAAGGCCGTATTGTTAGGCCCGGGCTTTGGAGTAAACAACTTCACCGCCAAACTCATTCGCGAATTGAAATCAGCTGGCGAAACCCATGTGATTTTGGATGCCGATGCTTTGACCGTAGTGGCGCAAGAAAAAATACATCCCTTGCCAGCCAGTTGGATTCTCACTCCGCATACGGGGGAACTGTCACGATTGATCGGGAAACCTGCCGATGAAATCAACCGCGATCGCATCAGTGCTGCAAAACTTGCTCAGAAAAAGTTCGGCTGTGTGGTTTTACTAAAAGGTCACAAGACTTTGATAGCCACCAAAAAAGACCTCGCCACCATTGCCACTGGAAATTCGGCCTTGGCTAAGGCGGGGACTGGAGATGTCTTAGCCGGAATCATGACAGCACTGCGCGCACAGAATATGAATCCTGCGGATGCGGCTTTGCTGGCTGCTTATATCCACGGAGCGACAGCAAATCTATGGGTGGCCCGAAGAAAGGATCCACTCTCGATGATGGCATCTGACGTCATCGAGCTTGTGCCAGAGGTTTTGTTCCAACTGCGCAAACTTAAGAACGGGTAACTACGGTTTCATGCGAAAAGGCAACTTTGTTTCTGGCATTAATCGACTTGGCTTTAATTTTTAATCCATGACCGGTGGTCGTGCTGTCGATAATTAAAAAGTTATGATGCCAAGTAAAGGCCTCCCTACGGGGATTTCTATAAAGCCACTTTAGCGGAAGATTTAAGCTGTGTATGGCGCTGGATGTGTATTCGTAGGTTCGATAGCCCAGATACTTGGGATCTACGCTCATAATTTCGCTAAAGTGCACGTCCCCTGAACCAAAAACGACAGGAGCCTGACACTTGCGAAGCTTGCTAAGCACATCAGTAAAATTTTTGCCAAAGTCTTGCAGGAAAGATTCCTGCTTAATGTAATTCCCAAAAAATTGACTGCCGTTAAAGACCCAAGCGGGTTTTGAATTCTGACAAATATTTTCTAAAAATTGTTCTTGTTGGTCATAACCCCACATCATGCCGCCACACTGTTTTTCATCGCGAAAATACCGGTCATCTAAGAAAAAGAACCTTTGCCCGAAGGCATTGAATTGCGAGCCCACACCCATCGTATTTTTAAAGCCATCGGTGTTGCGACTTCCAAAGAACAAATCAAAGACTCGCTTTGAGGAATTTTTGTATTTAAATGATTTGCACATGTTGTCGCGTCCGTAATCATGATCGTCCCACACAGCCAGGGTTGGAATCAGATGGGGCTGCCGAAAATGCCGCAATCGAGACCGCGTTTCACAATAGCGTCGCCAGATATCGGTTTCAGTGGTTGGACATCGAAAATCGGCATACACCGCATCGCCCACCAAAAATATAAAATCGGGTTTTTGTGCAAAAAGAAGGTCCCACATGACACGTGAATGGCTGATATAAAAATCACAAGCGCAACTGGCCATTGCGAAGCGAATATTGTTTTTGGAAGAAAGCTTAATACTTTTAAAAACCCGCTCGTCTAAAACGGTTCCACGGTCCCTGTCGATGACCTGAAAATAGTATTTCATCCCGGGTTCAAGATCGGACACGTAAATCTTATCGATGCCCTGATGATAGGTTTTGCGCATATCGTGGTCCCATACTTGGCAAGGAACGGGGCGACCTCGTGAATCCCATACTTTGTAAGCATAAGGATTGCCAAGCTCAGTCAAAACCGTGATCTGAGTCGAATAAGAATTCGTCATATGCTGACAGATGGGAATTCTGCCCGTGAATCCACTTGCGGCCTCTGCGATCCCAGCAAAAAGGGGAGAATTGAGCGCAGAATAGCCTATAATCGAACTGGCCGATAATTGTAGGAAACCTCGTCGTGAGGTTTTCATGGGACGCCTCTTTTGTTTGTTCCGATAGCGTCCCAGGCCGCCCGAATTCGGGCAATGTTGCTTGGAAAAAAGCAGGTAGTTTTTCCATTAATTTATCCTTAACAAAAACCCAACTATCTTTTTGCGAATGGAACCGCTAAAAAGCTGAAAATCACAGGAGATTTCATGCGCAAAGCAATTTTGGCCTCGGCCCTTCTTGGACTGTCGATCAATGCCTTTGGACAAACCTCTAAACTGTCTTTGCCAAGCCCCGTGGCAACAGAAGCTGAGTCAGGCACTCAAACCTCCACGTTGAAAACCGGAACTGTTTTAAATAAAAAATTTGAAGACGATAAAGACATCACAGATGCACGCATGAAAGCGGATTCAGGTTCGTTGTCTCGCTATTCTTTGAAATTCTCTCTAAGCTATTCAGGTCCTCCGGTGGGCAGACTATCTGATGACAAACAACCAAATCCAGATGGCAGCGTGTGCGCCTGCGATACATCTTTTGGTGGTTCTTTCGGAACTCGTTTCCGTTTCGATTCTAAAAGTGCATTGTCTTTGGGGACTGGCGTAAACATGCTGACGCCATTCAATGAAGAAACTCGCCGTTACGAGGCAAAGAATCCATATATCAGCTATGACCGTAACGGGCGCGTGGGTGATCTGCAGATGCGAAATGGCGTAAGTGCTACTTACGTAACAAATCAAACCTACCGTGACATTGGCGAATATGCGGGTGTGGGTTACGATACTTCTCTTTTATACAACTTCGGGACAAGTCGTGTAGGTGTCGGTATTGATGCTTCTTTTAATTACTATTTCTTTGATCGTGGACCAGATCAAAAAGCTAAGAAAGAGCTTACGACAGGCCGCTATTCTTTAGGCTTTTATCCACAAATTAAATATGCATTCTCGGACAAGTTCAGCACTTACAGTTCTTTGGCGCTAAATTTCAATAACCCACGCGGGACTGAAGATAACACAGTCTTGTGGAACAGAACTCTCAGCCAACGTTTGGGCTTTGGTTACGCTTTCACTCGTGATGTGTACTTTGCTCCGTATTTTAATTTTTATCCTAAGACTTTTTCTGCAGACTCAACGACTGTGAATTTTGCGACGACGTTCTCGATTTTGTAGGGATTGCTTTTAAAAACAAAAAAACCAGAACGAAACGCGTTCTGGTTTTTTTTAGTTAATCTTCCCATTTATTACTAGGCTGGGAGGATGGTAGCTACGGTGGTCCTGTCTCGAGAAGGTCATTCAATTCACGAATCTCCGTGGATAGAATGTGTTCCAAACGTGCTACATGCTTGAGTGCCATTCAAGGCTCCTTTCGCTCGCCACCTACGTGGCCTCTGATATTATACCTATCGGCTAGACCTTTGGAGAGTTGAGGGGAAAATTTCAGTTTTTCAAAAAAAACCAAAGAATCTCAAAATGAGATCTGAGTTTTTAGTCTAATCAAAAGATCCTGAGTGATCATATAAGACAAACCCCAGAGTGGAATCTCGCGGTCCAAGGAAATGGCTGGAAGCTGCAGCAGCATTTGCTCGCGAGTCAGCTCATAAGTGGTTTTGCGATCGGGATTATCCAGCTGTTTAAGGGGAACCCAAAAGAAATCTGCCACTTCATTCGGATCTAATTGGATCGCAAAATCTCTCTCAGTATAAAACACGAAAGGGCGTATGAAGAAATCCAACAAAGAACCCGCTTTACGCGCCTGTATATCATCCAAGCGGCCTACCATTTCATCGGGCGTCAAAATGATACCGACTTCCTCCTGCGTCTCACGAAGAGCCGTCGCCAAAGCAGACGAATCAATATCTTCTTTTTTTCCGCCGGGAAAAGCTATTTGTCCTGACCAACGATCATTCGGTTGAACAGCTCGTTGGATAAAACCAATCTGTAAATCGTCCAACGGTCCACGCAGAATCAACGACACGCAAGCATAACGTTCCAGCGTCTGAGATAAATCCAGAGGTTGAGTGCCGACAAAAAGGTTTGAGAGTTGTTTCTGCAAAACGAAGTCCTTGTATTTCACATATGGTAGCACAAGGAATTCGTATTTATGAACAGCTGGCTAGGCCGTGTCTAATTATTTGCACGAGCGTCGAGAGGCCGTTTTGCTTTTCAGTTTAGATAGATTCAAAAAAGCTTTAAACAAGATAGTAAAGAATGCAGAAGTACTGACTGATGCTGCCCGCCATAACAAAGAGATGCCAGATGCCATGGAAGTGCTTCACTTTTTCGTCGAATAAAAAGAACGCGATACCACCGGTGTACAGAACACCACCAGTTGCTAACAACGTCATACCCCGTGGATCCAAGTTTTGCGTAAGTGGTTTCATCGCCACAACAATCAACCATCCCATCACGACATAAATAATCATGGATGGAATGCGCGTGCGATGGGACAGAGTCAGCTCAAAAATAATTCCAATCAGCGCCAGCGACCAATTAATGCCAAACAACCACCAGCCCCAAGGGCCATGCAACGTGATCAACGTGAAAGGAGTGTAGGTTCCTGCGATTAATAAATAGATGGCCATGTGATCAAGTTTTTGCAGGATCTTTTTCGCTCGGCCTTGAAAGCTGTGATATAGAGTCGAAATGGTATAAAGCAGAACTAGCATCCCACCATAAACACTGGTACTGACAATCTTAATCAGATCACCTTGAATGCTTGCTAATGTCACAAGTACAGAAGTCCCCGCGACTGCGAGAACAGCACCGATCAAGTGGCTAATACTATTGAAGCGCTCACCTTGATAAATAGGAACCTCCGATAGATCCATGCTAACACATCGCTGTTTGATTTCCCACTTGTGAAAGATAGCTAATAAAAGAATAATTACTCAATCATCACAGTGAGAGAATTATGAAGCAGAAGTCATCATCAGCAAGTGTACGTTTTATTTTTGCGACAATCTTTTTAGATGCGTTGGGGATTGGAGTTTTAATTCCAGTTTTTCCAGATGTTATACGTCGCTTTGGTCATGATCCCTCGTTTGTGAATCATTACTACGGCTACTTTATCTCGATCTACGCCCTGATGCAGTTCTTGGCTTCGCCCGTGTTGGGTTCACTTTCAGATCGCTTTGGGCGCAGACCCGTATTACTCGTCTCTTTGTTAGGGGCAGGACTCGATTACCTTTTGATGGCCTTTGCACCGACCTTGGGAATTCTGTTTGCGGGACGTATCGTCTCTGGACTTACGGGGGCTAGCATGACCGTCGCAAGTTCTTACATGGCGGATATTTCTGATGACTCAAATCGTTCAGCGAATTTCGGTATGATTGGAGCGGCCTTCGGATTAGGTTTTATCGTAGGACCGGGGCTGGGCGGTATCTTGGGCCACTATGGACATCAAGCTCCGTTCATCGCAGCTGCGGTATTCAACTTATTAAACTTTGCCTTTGGATATTTCATTTTGCCAGAGTCCTTGGACGAAGCTCACCGCCGCAAAATGAGTTGGGGAAAACTAAATCCATTTGCATCGTTGATGCGGATTTTGTTTAAGCCTGGAATGCGCGTGATGGTGTGGATTTACTTTTTATTGTATTTGTCTGGGCAGTCACATCCAAGTATTTGGACGTTGTATACGCAGTACAAATTTAATTGGTCCACTTTCGAAGTCGGACTGTCTTTATCCTTTGTCGGATTATCGGTCGCCTTTGTACAAGGCTATTTGACTCGCCTCATCGTCCCGAAATGGGGAGAGATGAAGGCACTGAACATCGGTATTTTCTTTAGCGTTTCGGCCTATTTTGGATACGCCTTTGCAACTCATGGATGGATGCTCTATGCGGTGCTAGCGTTGACGTGCCTGAATGGAGTGACAGGACCCGCTTCGATGTCTTTGATTTCTAAAGATACTCCGCCGCAAGAGCAAGGAGAGCTGCAGGGTTCTTTGATTTCCATCGCAAGTTTAACATCGATTTTGGGACCATTGATTTACACGGACGTTTTTGCCAAGTTCACATCAGAGCAAGCATCCGTTCAGTTCCCGGGCTCAGCATATTTCTTAGCGGGCCTGTTTAGTGTTGTTTCATGGATTTTATTTATTCTATATCCGCGTTTTCACAAAACTGGGCATACCACAGGTGGCCCGATCAACTCGGTGCCACCCATCCATTAAAGGACTGCTTGCAGATATTTGGAAAGATCCATTTCTGCTGAGGGATGAGTATTTAAAACGGAAGTGTGATCCCCTGGAAACCGAGGATAGTGTTTTTCCAAAAGATTTTTTACGTCGTCCGCAGTTAACTGCGTAAATTCATGCAAAGCCGAAAGCTCGTTCACGAAAGCGGGATACTGAGACGACGTGGAAATCGCATTCCAGAAATTCATTTCATACAAAGAACCTTTCATCGGTTCATTCAGTGTGAAAAGATTTGCGATCTTTTCCGGTAAACGAAGGATCGCAGCTTCCTGATGATCCAAAGCTTGCGTCCCATGCTGAGCGAAGTACAGCTCCATGCTGAACTGTTTAGGCCATTCAGTTTTATAAAGCTGTTGAAAAAAATCAGAACTTGAACGCAGATCTGCCAAGGCTGCTGGCATAAAGTATTCGACCATGTCATCCAGGTTTGCGCCCTTGTGCTTGCCATTCACTGAGCTGCCACCTTGCCACGGAGAATCGATGCTTATCACCCGGATCTGTGGCAGGTGTTCGTTATGTCCTGCTCGAGTCAGCGTGTTTAAGGCCTCTCGTGCAATCAGTCCCCCCATGCTGTGAGCAATGATGGTGATGCGTGGAGATTTGAGTTTCAAAATATTCAATGCCAGATCACCTGCAGAACGTTTCAGTGAACGGTGCAAATCATCATAGGCAAAATAGTAAAGTTGATAATCCGAAAATTTCGGCGTGTTCAATAATAATTGGGTGAAGTTTTTTATAGAACCCGACCTACCGTGAATGAAGATCATGGTGTCGTCACTATCAGATTCAGTCAGTTGATTCATTTGCGCCAAAGGAACTAAGCGGCCTTCATAGCGAGGCCCTAAAAGTTTTCTTTCGTCCTTGGGAGAGTAGGGCGTGATCTCTTGAGCTTGTGCAGGGGATCCCTGAAACAAACTTAGAGTGGAGACTAATACTGAAAGTGGCACCGACAAACCTGTTTTCATCGATGCTACTTTAAAAGTTTTGATGTCAGTTTTGGAGTTAAAGTTTTCTAATGAAACTAAGCTATTCTATGTCTATAAGAGCGTCGCGAATTTTCTTCGCGATTTTTTCAAAATCCTCAGCATTTGCACGGACTTTTAGACGAACACCTTTTTCATCGTATTCTTCACCTAAAACCTTTAGACGTGCTCTAATATCGCCAATAACCCCTTGAACTTTATATGGAATAAAGATCTCTTCTTCGCGCATTGAATTTTCAAAGAACTTGACCAATCTGCCGCGCAAATCATCAATATCTTGAGGATTGCGTGTAGACAAAAATACCGCGTCAGGAAATTCGACCGCCAAACTAGACGCCTGTTCCTCTGTCAAACAATCGCGCTTATTAAGAATAAGTAAGCTTGGGATTTCACCAGCACCGACTTCAGCCAAAGTTGCTTTGGTAACTTCCAGTTGAGAACGGAAGGAGGGATCTGCTGCATCCACCATGTATAACAAGAGTGAAGCATTCAACGCCTCGTCCAGCGTTGACTTAAAAGATGCGACCAGATCATGTGGAAGTTTTTTAATAAACCCAACTGTATCTGAAAGCAAAATTTTCGGACGAGTTTCAGGTTGAATCGCGCGAACTGTTGTATCTAAGGTCGCAAACAATTTATCTGCGACATAAACATCGCTGCCAGTCATCGCACGCATCAACGAAGACTTACCGGCATTGGTGTAGCCGACAAGGGCTACGCAAGCTTCCTGCGAACGTTGCGAACGACGAGTGAGGTGCTCTTGGCCAATCGAGCCCAATTCTTGTTTGAGTTCTTTGATACGGTCGCGGATTTTACGACGATCCAATTCGATCGCAGATTCACCGACACCTTTACCGCCACCACCCATGCGGTCATCATCGCCGCTGGAAACTCCACGCATACGTGGAGCCACATAAGTCAGGCGAGCAATTTCAACCTGCAAGCGAGCAGCACGCGTGCGAGCATGGCGGCTGAAAATCTCAATGATCACCCCTGTGCGATCTAAAACCTTAGCACCCGTGGCGCTTTCAAGATTGCGCAATTGAAGGGGGGAAAGATCACAGTCAAAGATAACCCATTGAGCTTGGTCTTGAGGATTTTCTTCCTCGACGAAATCTTCAGGTCCTTGTTCTTCAAAAGTTTCTTCATCAGCAAGATCAAAGATATCGTCGTCATCTTCTTTTTCAAATTTCAAAGCAGCTTTATGTTTTTTCTTAATGAAAGTGGGGGCCACTTTACCGGTGCCGCCCGTCCATTTTGCAAGCTCCATCAGCTTACCATCGCCCAAAACATTTGCGCTTTTGGTGGAGGTGCGGCGTTGGTGCATTTTACCGATAACTTCGAAACCTAATGTTGTTACCAGGCGCGAAAGTTCCACCAAAGAATTTTGAACTTCTTGTTCAGAAGTTCTGCCGATTTGAAGGCCGACAAGGACAGCCTTAGGAACGTTTTCTGCAGTTTCATGAAGACTCATTTTTTAGGTCCTCCACTTTTATTGCCGTTCCCTCTGAACCCACCTAAGCGTCGCTTGTTGCCACCACTTTTTTTTGGACCATGGCCAGGACCATTGCCATGACCACCGCCATGAGGTTTTGGTGCATGAGGTTTAGAGGCAGAAGCTTTGGAAGCATCAGCATTCGCGCCTCCACCCTTAGGTTCAAACGTTGGTGGTTTTTTACGAGGGTTCAAACGGCGACGGCTTTTAAAGCCACCAACTGTGGGTCGGTTTTCCATCGCTTCGATCATTGCTTTTGCTTTGCCTTTAGAAAGGATCTTGCTGCCCGCAACCTCTTCAGAGTGATACGGTTGATCTGTGACTACAGGGATCGACTTGCCAATCAGGCGTTCGATGTCACGTAAGTAAGCACGCTCTTCGGCGTCACAGAATGCAATCGCAACACCTTGAGTTCCTGCACGAGCTGTACGACCGATTCTGTGGACGTAGCTTTCTGACTCGTTCGGAAGTTCAAAGTTGATCACATGGCTGATGCCATCGATATCGATTCCGCGAGCTGCAATGTCCGTTGCCACCAACACGCGGATTTTACCTTCACGCAGATTCTCTAAAGATCTTTGACGTGCATTTTGAGATTTATTTCCATGAATAGCTTCAGCGGGGATGCGATTCTTAGCCAAACCTTCAGCAACACGATTTGCACCGTGTTTCGTTCTTGTGAACACGATCACTTTATCGAAGGACTTATCGTCCAGTAAGTGACGAAGTAAATCGCGCTTTTTACTTTTATCGACGAACATCACGGATTGTTCGATCATCTCGGCCGTTGAAGAAACCGGAGCGACCTCAACCTTTGCCGGATTTACCAATAATGAATCCGCAAGCTTTTGAATTTCTTTGGGCATAGTTGCCGAGAAGAACAAGTTCTGACGAAGTTTAGGCAAATAAGTCAAAACTTTGCGGATATCAGGAAGGAACCCCATATCCAGCATACGGTCTGCTTCGTCTAGGACGAAAACTTCAAGCTTATCGAGCTTCAGGTATTTTTGTTGAATCAAATCCAACAAACGCCCCGGCGTTGCAATCAACACATCAACGCCGCTTGAAAGCGCTTTAACTTGTGGAGTTTGTCCAACTCCGCCAAAGATCACAGCTGTGCGGATTTTTAAATGCTTACCGTACGTTTGAAAGCTTTCATGAATTTGAATCGCCAGTTCACGCGTCGGAGCCAATACAAGGACGCGCGCATGCTTAGGTTCAGCTCGATTCCATTGTTTTGCCAGATGATTCAAGATAGGCAAGGCAAAGGCTGCTGTTTTACCAGTGCCAGTTTGAGCGCAGCCTAAAAGGTCGCGGCCTTCCAACAGATATGGAATCGCTTGTTGCTGAATGGGAGTTGGCGTTGTGTAGCCGGTTTCAGCGACAGCACGTTGGATAGGTTCGACAAGGGGAAGATCGGAGAATTTTTGAGAAGAAGTCATAGGGACAAATAGCTACAGGGTCCTTGTCCAAACCGCAAGGTATAAAGCCTTATCCTAGCAAATATACAGGGATTTCTAGAATTCCCAGTCCTCAATCAACAAAGCTGATTGAATTTGATTCTGCCGAGTTAAGCCACACACGGTTTTAAGCTTGTAGTGGAAGGAATAGTTCATGGCGGAATCAATTTCAGTGACCTTATGGAATGGGAAATCAAAATTAAAGCAGCTGAATTTAACCACATCGCGCATTTTGTGAGCCATGCCCAGAAATGCCATGTAAAAGAGGTTGTCTCGTTCCCAGAGTTCAAACCAAGTACGACTGGTCAATTGCTCAAGTGTGAAGGAGCAGCGTTCATAGCAGGCAAGACTGCGGAAAATTTGAAGATTATCGCGATTATAGATCTGAATATAACGCTCGTTACGAAGTAAGTCGTACAGATCAGAATTCGGAGCCTGGCCAATTCGGAATAGAAACTGAAGAACGAAGCGCTCGGGATTCATGGTGCCCTCAAGCAGCTCTGCTTTCAAAGCTCCCACGTAGGCATGAAGGGCTTGGGCCACATGCTGACGGGTTTCAGGCAAAAGATTGTGAAATTCAGGAAGGCTGAAATCTTTATAAGGCTGAAGCGTGAAGCCGCAGGACTGCAAAAGCTTTGAGAGCTCTTCCAAATCAGCACGGTAGCTAGCTATATAGGGTTCGGGTCTTAATAAGAATTCCATTACGTCAATTTAACTACTAAACAACTTGTTTAGTTGTCCAATTGCATTTTTGAAATACTTGGGAAACCATCATGATTCTAGCGAAGAACGATATCGATAGCCTCTTGTGGAGTCGACGTTAGTTGGAAATAGCGCGCATACTCAGAGCGAAGCAGCCCCGTAGTGGTCGCATGTTTTACGAACGTATCAAGATGTCCATAAAAATCCATGACATTTACCAGAGCAATTGGCTTTTGATGATAACCAATTTGTGACCACGTTAGGACCTCAAAAAGCTCTTCCAAAGTTCCAAAGCCACCGGGCAAGGCGATAAAGGCATCCGCCAATGTTGCCATGGTTGCTTTGCGTTCGTGCATATCATTCACAACACGCAAATCAGTGATGCCTTCGTGTGCTTGTTCCATGGCGACTAATTTTTGAGGAATGATGCCGATCACTTGGCCACCTTTTTCCATGACAGCATCAGCGATGGCACCCATCAAACCGACCTTACCTCCACCATAGACCAACTCGATTTTATTCTTGGCCAAAAGATGTCCCAACTCGCGAGCCGCTTGCGCGTACTCGGGCTTATTGCCAGGGTTTGCTCCGCAATAGACGCAGATTCTTTTGATTTTCATGATGGCTCCAATCGTTCATTCCTACCATCATGCTTTCCAACAAAGGGCGCAGTTGTCAATAGAGACTGCGCGAAGCTTGCTCTTATCATTGAGATACGCACAACAAGGAGTAGAAGTAATGGCACAAGCTGTACCGGCTTCACACAAAGCCGCGCAAAAACGACTAACGAAAGCGGAATTCAAACTATTTTCTCAAAGTCATTCAGACCTAAAAAAGATTCCTAGCGAAAGAATTCGTAAGGCTCGTGCACAGGCTGTTGAGGTGGTGAAAAAACATCGTAAAAATGCCCGTGCAAAAGCTGATGATAAGACTGCGTTACGTGAGCTGAATTTCCGTCTGCGCAGCATGGAAAAAACATTGGAACGCTTTGATCGTGTGTTGAATAAAGAGCGCATCGAAAAACGCAAAGCAAAAGCTGCTCGTGGTAAAAAAAGTCTGACGGAGCAACCAAAGATGCACCTGAAAATTGGGGATGAGCCTCGCGAAAGTTTTTTAAAAAGAACCAAACAAAAAATTTATTCTCGCGGTCAAGAAAATGTGAAGTCGCGCTTCGACAATGCTCCTCAAAGCGTGGGAAAGCATGCAGCTGGATTTTCCAGTGCTCGTTCGCGCAAAGGACAAGTAGCTCGCGATCGTGGCAACTCGTCTGAATCATAAGTCCATGAAATCCATTATTATTAAAAAATCCCTGGCAGTAATGCTGGGGATTTTTCCATCTGTGGTTTTTGCTTTAGGCGGAGATTTGCAATTCAATGGTCGTTGCGGACCGGGCCAGCATTTCGCTTCGATTTCATTTGTCGGAGATATTCTTATTCATAAGTTGCTGTATGTGAATGTCGTCGCAGAGACTAAGGACTTTTCGCAGATCTGGCGCGGGATCAATCCGATGTTTTCTAAAGCCAACTTTTCAGTCGCGAATCTCGAGGGCCCGGCCGCATTAGGAATTGATGCCCAAGGCAGAGATTGGGGCGATGTTGGATTTATTTACGACGATAAAATATACTCCGGCACTCATTTTTCCTTCAATTATCATCCTAGAATTTTAAGTGATCTGAAACACAGTGGCATTGATTTACTGACACTCGCGAATAATCATATTTTGGATCGTGGTTGGATCGGAATTGATCGCACAATGACGGCTGCCCGCACCGTGGGGATTCAAGTGACGGGTGCAAGGCACTCCCAAGATCGTAATGATCCATTTTACCGTGTGGTGAACATACAAGGACTGAATATCGCCTTCATTGGTTGCACTGAAATGACCAACGGTCGGCCCGATAATAAAGCTCAAGTAATGAATTGTTATAAGTCTGGCTTGATGGACACGATTAAAACATTGTCGGCACGTTCTGATATCGACGCTGTTATCGTATATCCGCACTGGGGTGATGAATACCAACAAACGCCGAATTCGCGCCAGGTGTCGGCAGCAAAATCTTTTTTAGAAGCAGGTGCGGTGGCGGTTGTCGGATCCCATCCTCACGTTTTGCAACCTTGGGAAAAATACGTGACCAGCGACGGGCGTGAAACATTCATCGTTTATTCATTAGGTAACTTCGTGGCTGCGCAGAAAGACGTCGAGCGGAAGGCTTCTGCAGTTATGTACATGGGATTGACCAAACCGGGCCAGGGAAAAGCTGTGATTTCTGGAGTTGCATACACTCCCACCGTTCGCAGCGGTTATAAGATCTATCCCGTAGGCGCAAACGGGGATAAGTCAGTTCTGAAGTATCTGGGGCGACACTATGGACAAAGCGGTTTGTTGAATCCCGAGGAATCTTTGTCATTAAAGCTGTGCAGATCGTTGCCTTAGGTAGGATTTCTCGGATACTCTTAAGGGATGTCATCTATCAATGAGCACCCTACGTTCGAATATTCGCAGCCCCAGGATTACCATTTCTCTCATGATTCTGTATTCCTGGCGCGCGAAGTGTTTGAGATGTATCGTGACGAGGGGTTGACTCCCGCCGCTTGTCTGGACTTGTGTTCTGGTTGCGGAATCATTGGATTGGATTTTTTATTTCATAATCAAAAAGAGCGTGGAGTTGTTCCCAGATCTTTTGATTTTTTGGAAGTCCAAGCTGACATTTATCAAGAGCACTTTGACAAAAATGTGGCTCACGTCACGGATCCTAAAACAGTCATAAAATTCATTCCTGAAAATTATGATGTCTTGCAATCAGCACATTATAAAAACCAGTACGATTTAATTTTGTGCAACCCACCTTACTTTCATAAAGATCAAGGAACCTTGTCGCCCTCGGAATTTAAAAACCGCTGCCGTTTCTTTTTGGATTCGGATTTTGCGAACCTGATGCGTGGGATTGAGAACTCCTTAAGACCTGGTGGCAGAGCTTATGTTTTGCTTCGTGAACAGCGTCAACACGGTTGGAGTGCCTTTCATCTAGCGGGCCAGCATTTGTCAGCCGCGATGAGCCTGGAAATTCTGGGCGATATCCGCGGGACGAGCCTGCTGGAAATTCGTAAGGCTTCTATTTAGCTCTCTCAGGTCAAGGCCACGGTTAAATCAGATCGTGGGGCCCCAGTTGAGAATCTACCAAAAATGGGTAAATACCTGTTAACACTCGACAACCGGGCAATTTTTGCAGGGATTTTCGCCAATTGGTTTTCAATTAGCTATCCAATTGCCCACAGCCATGACAAGCAAGTCCCCCTCAGCTACTAGGTTCGGACTGTTTAGAAAAGGGGAGCTCATGATTTCTCGTATCGTTCTTGCGGTCGTCCTGTTGTTGCCAGCAATGTCTTTGGCACAAACTGCTGTTACTTGTCCTTTGCGTAACGGCGAAACCGAACTGACTATCAATCGTGTTATGCGCAACTTCGGTAAATACTTTGCCGACGCCGAAACCGTAGCCAGAAAAATTGGTGATCCTTGGGATAAAGTTACAGATCAAGACCTTCAAAAAGGCATTGATGGTTTGAATATTTCCATCGCTTGTGCAGATGCAGTTGTTGCAAAACCGACGGACGCTGTGATGCCTACCAAAGGTTCCTTGATGGATGAGAAGGCGCGCGCTGAATTGAACGAGTACTACATTTACTTCATGAGCGATTTCAAAGACGCTTTGATCGAATATCGTGATTTGCTTGTAAAAACGCTGGCAACACCTGAGGCCCAACGTGACTATGCGGCGATCGTAACAAAAAACGACGAAGTTAATCAAAAAGTCACTCACGCTCACAAAAAACTCTAATTAAAGGAATTGATCATGCGTAAATTTTTAGTCTCCGTTGTCGTAGCGTTGTCAGCAGTTGCCGTTGTGGCCTATGCCGAAGTGACTAGCATCAGACAAGACATGATGAACGTGGAAAAACTTGCGAAACAAATCAAAGCGACCGTTGCTGATGCCTCTCAAAACCAACAAAACGCCGTGAATGCCAATCAAATTGCTTTGTTGATGCAAGCCAATCTTCAAAAGTTTCCTGAGATCATCAAACAATGGCCAGCTGATCAACAGCCTGCTGTTGTGCAAAACTATCAAGAGCACATTAACTATGCGTTGAGCATTGCTGTTCAAATGCAAACGGCTTTTCAGAACAATGACAATGCAACAGCGGCGGCGTTGATACAGCAGCTGTTTGATGCGAAAGAAAATAGTCACAAAATTTATAATCACTAATTTAGACTTCAAATCAAATTTATGAGGGCTGCCCGAAAGGCGGCCCTTTTGTTTTTGGTCGTCTTGACTTCCCGTGGAATGGACTCAGACTTAATGCCAACGGAGGACCGATGGAGCAGGTTATTTGGAAGCGCGTTCGTGAAACGTGGCTGAGTCGAAAACCATCGCCTTTAGCAGGATTTATATCGGCACTGACGGTATTAATCCTGGTGATAGGCGCTGTGATGAACTGGCAGGGCTACCTGCATGCGGATAAATGGATGGCTGCCTCAAATGAAGCCGTCTTTCACGGCAAGCAAGTATGGCGTCTTTGGACGACCTTGTTTGCTCATGGTGACACAGGTCACTTACTCAATAATATTCTTTTATTTTTCGTTCTTGGATATTTGCTAGTGGGCTATTTTGGCTCATGGGTATTTCCAGTCGCAGCTATGTTCTTTGGTGGTATCACCAACTATTTCGTTCTAATGGGTTATCCCCCTGAGGTGAAACTGATAGGTGCCTCGGGGATCGTGTACTGGATGGGCGGAGCATGGCTCGCACTTTACTTCATGCTGGATAAGAAGCGTTCTTACACGCAAAGAACTTTGCGCTCGGTCGGGGTGGCATTAAGTGTGTTCATGCCGACGTCTGCATTCGACCCTCAAGTAAGTTACGGTGCGCACTTAGTCGGGTTCATTTTAGGCGTGTTGTTCGGATTTACTTATTACTTTATTCGTCGTGAGGAATTCACTAAGGCATTGGTGTACGAGTATGTTGTCGAAGAGGAAGACACCGTGTCTTCCCCTCAACAAGATCTTGTGTCGGAACTATCTCATCCAAACACGAATGGGCATCGGCATTCCGAATGGAATTGATGTCGCGTAAATGCGTAGAAAGCGAACTTTCGCGGGACCGAAGTATGCAGTTTTGGTTTGGTCTGCTTCGTAAACTCCTTCGATTCCATCGACTCTTTTGCCCCAAAGAACATGGGAAATAGTGTCGATGCGCTCGATGTGAGTTTTTGAACGAACTTGTACCATGATTTGAGAATACTTACCGCTGTTGTGAATCAGATAATCTTTGTAGTCTGGAGATTGAGTCATAACTGTCGTAGTTAAAACTTCGGTCCACTCATTAGAAGCGTGTGCTGCGCCCATGAAACCGAATGTGATTAGTAGTGCTGTGATAAATTTTTTCATAAGACCTCTCTCGTTTTTAGAGATGTCGATCTACACTTAATTAGGTGAAGAAAAAAGCGCAAAGAGCTGATAAGGAATTACAATTATGAAAACTCTCTCTGAAGTAAAATACTCGATTCTTGATCTCGCCTCTATCGCACAGGGTAAAACTCCTGCGGACTCTTTTCGCAATTCATTAGATCTCGCTCAGCATGCAGAAGGCTGGGGATACAACCGGTATTGGTTGGCGGAACATCATAACTTGGAAGGCATCGCAAGCAGTGCGACTTCAGTGTTGATTGGTTACATCGCCCAGGGAACAAAAAATATTCGCGTCGGATCGGGAGGCATCATGCTGCCGAATCACGCGCCACTTGTGATTGCAGAACAGTTTGGAACCTTGGGAACTTTATATCCCGACAGAATTGATTTGGGATTGGGACGTGCGCCAGGCACCGATGGTTTAACTATGCGTGCTTTACGTCGCAATGTAAATCGTGAACCTGATTTCGGCGAACAAGTTCAAGAACTGCAGGGATACTTTAAAGAATCTGCTTCAGAAATGCGCGTGCGAGCGATTCCTGGCGCCGGCGTGAATGTGCCAGTGTGGATTTTAGGATCAAGTTTGTACAGTGCTCAGCTTGCAGCGGTGATGGGACTTCCTTATGCCTTTGCAGGGCACTTTGCGCCGGATGAAATGTACGATGCGGTTCGATTGTATCGTGCCGGATTCCAAGCTTCAGAATATCTAAAGAAACCGCAAGTGATGTTGGGCATCCAGATTGTCGCAGCTGACACCGACGAAAAGGCACAAAGACTTTCCACAACGGTGATGCGCAGATTTCTGGGTATCATTCGCAATCAGCGCGTAAATCTTGAACCACCTGTTGATTCAATGGCACCCTATTGGACGGTTCAAGAAGAAGCTTTAGTAAAATCCCGTTTGGCCACCGCAATTATCGGTGGGCCTGAAACGGTCCACAAAAAACTGCGAGAGTTCATTAATATTCTTGAACCCGACGAATTGATGATTGTCTCAGATCAATACGAACATACAGACCGATTGCGCTCCTTTGAGCTTATATCGCAGATAATGAAAAACTCCTGAGCGGTCCTAATGTTCCAGATAAAAATTAATTAATGTGATTTTAATGGGAGCTTTAGAACTCTTTGCTATCTTGGATTCTGTGGCGAGTACACAAATACAAAACCAAATGGAGGTTTTATGAAATTCGCAGTTATCACTACAGCTATCCTTTTCTCTGGTCTTATCGCTCAAGCTAACGAACCTGTAGCAGCACCTGCTCCTGAACAACAGCCAGCAGCTGTTGAGCAAAAAGTTGAAGCGAAAAAAGAAGTGAAACACAAAAAAGGTAAAAAAGAAGTTAAGAAAGAAGAGATCAAAAAAGAAGAAGTAAAATCAGAAACTAAGTAATTAGTTCTTTCTTCTCGACTTAAAAAAAGGGAGCCCGTTGGGTTCCCTTTTTTTTTGCCTTTTTGCGGAGACTGAAGTCCCGCAGTCTTGGTCACATCGGTTGGCTACCCGCAGCTCCGTCGACACGCCGTCCGGGCTCACCGTCGCCGGCTTCGCCGGTTCGCGCATCGTGCGCCGACGGAGGTCGACTGCGTGCGGGCATCCATCCGCTGTGCCCAAGCCTGCGGGCCTTCAGACATCGAATGGATTATGAAAAGGGAGACAGGGGATTCTTTTTGAATCTTTCAGAAGCACTAATCATTGGGGAGACCCAATGGTTGCGCGAGGGGCATGGTTTTCGTAGGGATTTTTAGCCGGCTATTTTGCTTAGTAGGGCGGTGAGGGTTGAGAGGCGGGGGTCGATTTTATCTAATGAGAAAAGTGATTTTGAATTAACCGACGGGTGCGCTTCGCTGGTCTTATAGGCAGGAAGGGGGCCAGGGATGCGGTTCTTTATTTTAGCGGTGGTTATGGGGAGTCAGTTAGCGTATTCAGTTTCGGAGGCGTCTGTTGCGGATCGTATCTTGCGTCGGAAACTGTTGCGGAGTTTGCAGGTGATTGAGTATTCGATTGCTTCGAATGATGGAGGTGTTAGTGATCGTGCTTTTAATGTGGGATGATAATTAAAAAGCCCGGGTTGTAGCCGGGCTTTTTGTTTTTGATTGCTATATTCGCTAGTGAGCTATTTATAAAGAAGGAATTTTTTTCTTTCCTTTTCCCAACCTTTTTCGTCTTTCGACATTGCTGCATCTAGATCTTTCGGTGTGGCTTTTGTGTCTTCAATCCAGTTTTTCAAAGCGGGTCCGCCATTGATCACGTCGAATGCTAAACGGTCTTTTACGTATTCATAAGCGAAGTCGCGGTAGATTGGATATTTCGGATGCATTTCGCGGATTACTTTTAACATCAGAGCTGTCAAGCGGAAGGGTTTGAAGGCTTCGTGTTTGTAAGTGCCTGCATCCGTGTGAAATTGGAAGCCGTGACACAATTTTCCAACGTGTTTATGGAATGTAGGTTCGAAGTAGCACTCACGCAAAGTCACGCCTTTGTGCCATTGTGGGGCTTTCTTTTTCATTCTTGTTAGGACTTCCGAAAAATCGATGTCGGAGGCGCCAATCACCTCTAAGGCGCGCGTTGTGCCGCGTCCTTCAGATAATGTTGTTCCCTCGATCAAGACAGTTCCTGGGTACGCACGCGCCATGTTTAGTGAAGCCGCGTTTGGAGAAGGGTTCACCCAGGGGCGCTTCATGTCCCAACCAAAACCAGGGCCCTTGCTAGGTGCATAGCCTTTCATTTTGATCACTTGAAGTTCAAGATCCATTTTATAAAAATCGGCAAAGTATAAAGCAAGCTCACCCACAGTCAGACCGTGGCGCATAGGGATTGGTGCAGCTCCCACGAAAGACTCCCAACCTGGAAGCATTCTGAAACCTTCAACCGGGCGTCCTGCTGGATTAGGTCTGTCCAAGATAATGATCGTTTTACCAAGTTTTGCGCATTCTTCCATCACATACAGCAATGTCGTGATGAAGGTGTAAATACGGCAACCCAAATCTTGAAGGTCGAAAAGCAGGACATCGAAATGGCTCATCATTTCTGCAGTTGGTCTGCGTACTTCTCCGTAAAGGCTAAAGATAGGAATTTTATGAACTGGATCAACAAAGTCAGGGCTTTCGATCATGTTGTCTTGCTTATCACCTCGCACTCCATGCTGAGGTCCGAAGGCGCAAGAAAGTTTGATCTTTTTTGAAAGCAAATCCAGGCTGTGCTCAAGGTTCTCATTGACGCTGGCAGGATGGCAAACCAGACCAACACGCTTTCCTTTTAAAGATTTCAACATTTTTGCATCGGAAAGCAAAACTTCAATACCGAGTTTCATTCGTTAACTTCCTTGTTAAAGCAAAATTGTATGCTGATTCCGGCAGGGCTAGCTAGGCTTTTTTAGAGGGGCCTGGGGAAATTTGTGCTAGTCCATAAGGAATTCCTCCATGGCCAGAACTGCCGATATGAGGCATAATAATTACCTGAAGGAGCCTTTTATGGACAATGGCACTCTGTTTGTTATCGGTGGCGCAATCGTGATCTCGATCATAAGCTTTATGGCTTATGCGGTTCTTGCGTTCTTTTACCCGGAGTGGGTGGGAATCACTGGTAAGGTCGCACTTGATGCTGAACAAAGCCATGTTGAAGGAAAAGAGGCGCCAGAGCACATGATGGACAAGTTTTAGGTCATCAATCTTTAAGGGGAGTTTTCCTAAACTTTCCAGCACTCATTTTCATATTCTTTTTCAAAAAGCGACTGAAATAATTCGGATCATCGAAACCCAGGCTGTACCCAATTTCTGAAATACTTAAATCTGAATAAGACAACAACCTTTTCGCTTCTAGCAGGCAGCGGTTTAATATGTATTCTTTAGCAGAGAGTCGCAGGTTTTTTTGAATTTTCGCCGACAAGGCTTTTGCCGTTAAACCTAGTTCTCCGGCATAAAATTCGACTTGATGGTGTTCTTGAAAGTGTTCTTCGACCATGTCAGTAAAACGAGTGATCACGTCATCGTTTTCTGCAAGCTGACGATCAGCAGCTTTACTAAGGCGAAGGGCTTCCAGCAAAACCAAGCAGAGATAGTTTTGCAGACACAATTCAAAGTTATCACCCGGATTCAGAAATTCTTGTTCCATCATTGTTAAGAAACGGTCCGAAAAAACATTATTCCCGCGCGGAATTCTGAAGTGATCGGGAACTTGGCGGCTGTGCTGAGCCAACTTTAATTTTCCCAGAAAATCTTTGCTGAAAGATTCTTCGGTGTATTCAATGACGAAGCCCTTACTGCGAACGGGAAGTTTCCACTCGTGCATTTGACCAGGTTTGATCAGAAAAACCTGCGAACCTTTTACGGGATACTTTTTAAAATCAATTTCGTGCCATCCCATTGCGGAGTGGAGGATCACGATTTGATAAAAATCATGTTTGTGAGGAAAGGGAACTTTGGGATTCAGGCGATCCTGTAAACGCTCAATACGGATGTCCCCACGGCGTACCATTTTTACGCCCAGAGATTCCAGGGGATGACGTCTTTTCAATTCGGACTTTGCGCTCATGAAACCTATTTCAAAAGGAATTTAATTAATTCTTCCTTATGAGCATAGCCATCTTTGCGACCAATTTCTATAAGATCCGAACAGAATGTAGGATCAAACATTAAATAGCTGATGATCTCGCTGGCATCTTGCATGCTGCCAAGACCTTTCATCAAATAGCGGATGATGCGTGGAAGTTTTGCTGCTTTTTGGACAGCCATTTCACCGATGTCTTCAGAAGGAGAAATGAATAAAACATCCAGGGGACGCATGCCAACTTTGATTTGTTGTTCAGGAGTGATTGCAGACGCGTATTCATTCAGACGTCGAAGTTTTTCGACGTCTTGTTCAACGGCATCCATCAATACACTGTTTAAAATCGTATTTACAACACGTGCGATACTAGGGGCTTCATTGCTGTTGGCGGCGTGTAAATCATAGGCTGTGGATTTTTGTAAACGCACGCCAATCACCATTAGCTTTTCAGCACCCAGATAAATCAAGGGGCTGCACGGAGCGTGATTGCGGACGGCGCCGTCTCCAAAGAATCTTTCCTTCACTTTGATAGGAGGAAATAATAATGGGATCGCAGAAGATGCCATGATGTGATCGGTAGTGATGGCACTGTACTCGCTGCGCTTTCTGCCTTTGTCCCAAGTTGCCAAAGTCCCTCTACTTTGGACAAATGTTGTCGTTGCAGATTTTGCGTATTCGATAGATGTGATGCAAAGGCCATCAAGATGACCCTGATCGATGTTCTTCTGAACGCGCTCATAATCCATATTGCGACTGATAAGGCCGCGAAGGGGAGTGGTATCCAGTAAACCACGACCCGGAGTTGTACCTGCAAGGCCCCCTAAGGAAAGCTCTTTCAGCCATTGAATACCGATCTTTCCCATGGTCAGGGAATCCGTTGAAAAAACTTGATCGAAGTGAACTTCACTCCACAGGCGTGCTAGTGATTCTGTCGCGTATTTATAATCGTTGGCATTGCTTGCTAAAGAGCTTGCATTGATCGCACCAGCACTAACACCTGCTAAGAAATCGAATTTAAGTGGAATACCAGATGCTTGGGCGATCTCGTAAGCGGCAACTAAGACTCCCGCTTGATAGGCGCCACGTGCGCCTCCGCCTGATAGGACCATTCCCGATTTTTTAGCCATGTGGTTGACTCCCGCTCTTTAACAAAATGCTTAATATTTATCGGCATTTTAAGAACAGAGTTGATCCGACTGGACTATTGTCCTGGCATCACGAAGTAAAGGTAAAGAAGGATGGCGATAACGCCAAATCCGATGAAGATCGCGGCAATGGATCCAAGCAGAACGTACACTTGCTTTGATTGGGGTTCTGTTTTTGGATCCAATTCCATGCTGTGCTCCAAGGTATAACTCCGGCGAGGAACGCCGGCGCAGATTTTTATTTGCAGTTCAGAACGCCAAGACCGCGATCAACTTGAGCATTCGCAGTTTCTTTAGCGACGATTGCTTTGCCCGCTGTCACCATAACTTTTAATTTGTCGCCGCCCGGAATTTTCTCGATGCAGCTTAGGTTTTTAAGGTCTGCAGAACGAGTGCAGGCCAACTCAGCTGTCCATTCGCGGTAATCGAACGCCAATTCCGCCTTCATGTATGTTGGGATAGCAGTCTGTTGTGCTATGAACTCTACATATGTTCCAGAATCCAGCGTGCCTTCGCATACGATGTTTTGAGGGTTTACATCAGCAAATGCGTTCAAAGAACCGGTCACGATAAGTGCGATCACTGCGAAAAGTTTCATAGGTATCTCCTGTTTTGAATGCCTGCTTTGTAAACCAGGGCCTTGCAAATTGAAAGTCAGGAATGCGTTAACGCAGATATTAAAGGGCCAATAGCAATCAGGAGTGGGTCGTTCTGGAATGACCAAGGGCTGGGACCAAAAGGCATGTCTTGGAGGCGATCACAGCTTAGCCTAGAATGAAGAAATGAAGCTATTTCTGGTACTTACATTCTGTTCGTCGCTGTCCTGGGGCGCACACTACACCTTTACTCGTTCTAATAAAATGGGCCTCAGCAAGGTCACAACCTTCGAGGAGTCAAAGGGGCATTACATTTTTGAGGGAAAGGATCTTGGAACGAAACTTCCACCAAAAGTTAAGGCAGCATGGAATTCCCTTAAAGTGGCACCAGAAAGAAAGCCCGCATCGCGTTGCTGGTCAGGAACTTTCGTCTTTACGATTAAAAATGCTGGAAAAACTTCCAAAAGCAGCGGCTGCAGCGAAGGTCCGCAGTACGGCCAAATGATTGGAAATACTGAAACAGTCAGAAACTTTGCAGTTCAGGTGAAGTAATGAAATCGATTCTGACACTGCTCGTTTTTATTTCTTTGCTTAATTATGCTCAAGCAGAAGCCTTATCTAAAAATGAAAGTGACGAGATACTTGCGAAGGTCGAACGCATTCGTGCAGCTCTTAAGCAGTCAGCAAGTGACAGCTCAAGTTGTACGATGCCAATTCCGGATGCCTGCACTTTTGAAGGTTACTGCGGAAAGCTTGCGTCCCGTGGGCAAAGTGCCTACTTGTACCAAGATTCTGAAGGCCATCAGATTCCTAATTACGCCTATCTTTTTCTATCTGAAGAAATTGAGCTCTGCGTGCAGAAATCAAAACCCTTAATTGATGATCCCTTCGTCTATCCCAAGATGTTCATAGACGCGAAAGCCGCCGGAGGCCTTGAAAACCTCAACGCCAATAAAGGTCGTTTGGAGGATGCCAAAGTTCGATTGAATAAAATTGTGGAAGACACTCGTGCTCGTCTCGTCGGAATTTTGCAAAAGCGTAAAAATGGAAGCAACGATTCGCAGCTCGATAATATGATTGAACGAGTGAAATCTGTGAAATTCAAAGCCGCCTCTCCAGGCAGCGCTCAAGAAATGGCAGAAAATGGTTGTGAGCTGCCAAATGCGGCGTACAACTTAGAAAAACACGAGGTTGTCGTTTGCCCTCAGGTTTTGAATATGCCCGAGGCAAGTCTTATGGGTACGTTAGCGCACGAGCTGGGGCATTCTATTGATCCATGTTCAAGTGCTTTGGATTTTGCTAAAGACGGCGCAATGTATCCCGATTGGATGGATGTCATGGCGAACGTTAAGTCAGGACCGGTAGCCTTTAAAGGAATCAAGGCAAAGGACAATCCATTTGCCGGCGTCATTTCTTGTTTGCAAACACCTTCATCAATCAATGTTCAAATTCCAACGAAGCAAAAGTTGATCAGTGAAATTAATCGACAACAGGACTATCTAAGTAAAAATGCCTCCAGTGGATTGGGTGAAAATCAGAATGGGGATGAGGAAGATGGTGGCGCAGCCGGAAGAAGCCTGGATGCGACCTCTGCCAGACTTGATGATCAAATTGATTCTTTGAATGCGCACTATGAAGATTTTAAGGGCTGTAAGGAGATTTCCCAAAGCATTTTAATTGATGAGTCCTTTGCCGACTGGATATCCTCACAAGTTTTGGCTGATAAAGTATCTGCCTTACCTGCGAATAAGGCGAACGATTTTGCTTTCGCTTCAGCCGGTATCTTGTATAGCACCGCTTGTCCTGATATTGCATCCCAAGCGTATGCCAAGGCCACAGCCGCTGCACCAAATTGTAAGTCTCTACAAAAGTTTTCGGATTTTGGGCATGGTCATGTGGAGTCTTCTGCACTTCCGCATCCAGATCCTGCACGTAGAGTGAATCGAATTTATTATGCCAAGCCTGAAATAAAGAAAGCTTTAAAATGTCAGGGTGGCGAAACAGGTATTTCTTGCGAATAAAAAAATATTGGAGGATGTCATGATTGATCATACAGGTGTTGCCGTTAGTGATTTTGCAAAAAGTAAAGAATTCTACGCAAAGGCTTTGGCGCCACTTGGATATAAAATGTTGATGGAGCTTTCTGCAGCCGTTACAAAAAGCGCCGATGTTGCTGGTTTTGGTGAGCCACCTAAAGCAGATTTTTGGATCAATAGCGGCATTCCCCAAAAACCCCATGTGCATGTTGCATTTCGCGCGAAAACCAAACAGCAAGTCGATGAATTTTACGCAGCTGCATTGGCAGCCGGAGGCAAAGACAATGGAAAGCCCGGACCTCGCCCTCACTATCACGATAAATACTACGGGGCTTTTGTTTTAGATCCGGATGGGCACAATATCGAAGCCGTCTATCACGGTGAATAGCTTAAACCTCTAATATCAGAGTAACGGGGCCGTCATTCAGAAGTTCAATCTTCATGTCGGCTCCAAAGATTCCGCCTTGCGTGGGCACTCCTAGAGATTGGCTTAACTCTAATGCTTTTTGGTATAGAGGCTCCGCCAAAGAGGGCGACTCTGCTGAGATAAAGCTGGGCCGATTTCCTTTGGAGGTATCGCCCAGGAGCGTGAATTGAGACACCAAGAGATGCTCTCCACCGATGTCCTTCAGGGATAAATTCATTTTTCCCTCGGCATCGGGAAAGACACGCAGGCCGATAATTTTGGTTATTAACTTTTGTAGCTGAGTCTCTGTGTCACCTTTAGCAACACCAAGCAAAGTCAGAAATCCAGGGCCAATGGAAGAGATTTTCTTACCGTCGACAGTGACGGAGGCCGACTGGACTCGTTGGATGACGGCTTTCATTTTAACCACCTTCTTGCATAACCAAGATTGTTAATCAAAACAAAAGCCGATGTCAAAACCGATCAGTTAGTGTTTGAGTTCTTGAGGTTTGTGAGCTCCTACTTCCAATCTATGGATCAGCTGGTGCGAGGAAAATGGTTTACCAAAGAAATCATCGAATCCTGCAGAGATCGCTTTATCATGATTGTCTTTATCATTGAATGCAGTGACTGCAACGGCGGGAATTTCTTTTTCCATTGCAGTAAGTCCGGCGCGGACCTTACGTACAAGAGAAAATCCGTCTTCCTCTGGCATACTTAAATCGCTGACTAAGGCATCGAAGTGGAATAAGGAGGATAGGCGAAGGGCCTCATGAACCGAGTTCGCTTTTTCCACGTGAGCTCCGGATTTACGTAAAACAGTTTCGACCAGTCCCAAGCAATCAGGGTCATCATCTACTGCAAGGACATGAACTCCATTTAAAGGTTTTTGTGGAGTTGTATATTCATTAAGGGCGTCATTACGTTCCATACTTTTCTCCTCTACTAATGGAATAACAAATTCAGCTGTTGAACCTTTACCTTCACCTTCGCTATAGATGTTGATTTGACCATTATGCTGGTCAATAAGATATTTACTGATTGAGAGCCCTAATCCTAGACCGCCATGTTTGCGTGTCGTTGTGCTATCTGCTTGAAAGAATCGCGTGAACAGACGTTGTTGTCCCTCAGTGCTGATGCCAACACCTGTGTCTTTGATACGAACGGCAACGCCAGGGCCCCTGGTTTCGATGGAAACGACAATTTCACTTTTTGGTTCAGAGAACTTGATCGCATTGGTCAAAAGATTATTGAACACTTGGGTAAGGCGGAGCGGGTCTCCCAATACTTGGGCATTGTCAATTTTAGCTGCTAAATGAATCTCAATATTTTTTTTCATTGCATCAGCTTGAACAGTTGCCACAGCATTTTTAGCCACTTCAACTAAGTTGATATTTTCTTTTTCAATACGTAGCCGGCCTGCCATGATGCGCGAAGAATCTAAAAGATCCTCGACGATGCGCGCTTGGGATTTTGCATTTCTATCGATGATATCTAATCCCTTTTCGATGTCTTCCGCAGATCCACTATCCTTCAAAATTTCGGTCCAACCCAAAATTGAATTAAGCGGAGTACGCAGTTCATGGGAAACTGTCATGAGGAAGAGGTCTTTAGCTTCGTTTACTTTTTCAAGTTCGCTAACTTTGGCGTTTAAAGAGTTATAAAGATTTACATTTTCCATAGCGACGGACACAGTGTCAGCCAAGGCTTGAATCATCTCTAACTCTTGAGGGGTACATCGGTGTTGCTGGCCCCAATAAATTCCTATTGCGCCAATGGGATCATCGCGACGAATCGGAATCATCGCTAAGCTTTTCACAAAGGTTGGGCGGTAGGCTTCGATCGGAATTCTTGAATCTTTATAGATGTCTTCAATAATGACAGCTTTTTGATTCAACATCGCCCAGCCGCTTATACAAGAAGTGAGGGGAAAACGTTGGCCTTTCCACAAGGGACTGATTGCATCTTCGTCTGCGTAAAAGCAGAAACCATTATCTTTAAGGACAAATGTGGCGCCGTCTGATTGGGCCATTTCTCTAGCTGCTGACCGCACAAGGGTCATTATAGTGTCAAGATTGCGGGCGGCGGAGAGTGATTGAATGACACTTACCAGGCGCTCGATTTTCTTATTCGTGCTAACGACGGCTGCCATAACTCCTCCAGATTAAACAAACATATATTACTAAACAAATGTTTGAATCCTCTTCTTAGAAAGGGATAACTGCCACAATACATTCTCTCACCATCATCGTTATCTGACAATCCGAGTGGATCATTGTCTAACAAGTTATCAGTTCAGTAATTTCTGCATACCAAACGAAGACGTTGGAAATGGGTCTATTCCCTATGATAAACGGAGAGATGTAACAGGGGTGAATATGAAAATTCTAGTGTTCGTTTTAAGTTGTATTTTGAGTTTTTCCGCATTTGCATCCGTCACATCACAACAGATCGATCAAATTTGTCTGGATCTTTTGATATCTGACGCTGCAAATATCCCTGTTGATGGTGACGTGCATACCGGTGAAAATTTGAAAGACATTTTAGCGAGTGGATTGAAAAAGAATTCAGTCGGGCAGTACGTGAATAAAATCACAATGACTTGTCATAAAATCTCTTATGACGGCGTTTACGAATGTACTTTGATTATGGAAAGCCAGGCTGGTGGCGTGACACTCGGTGAAACGGCCGTAAATTATATCTTATCGATTGCACACGATGGTGTGACGCCTGAAAAAGTTCTGGGGCGTGCAACCATCATGCGCGGGCACTAAGCTTTAGGGCCAAGAGGCCAAGTTTGCATAACTTGGTTTCTTGGTTAGCTCCGATGGGAGAGGTTTTTTTTGAACAAAGCTGTGAAAAATATAGCCTCCGCCTCGGATAGTCTCTAATTGCCTTGGAAATCCCTGTCTTTCAATCTTGGAACGAACCCGGCAAATCATCACGTCAACCACGTTCGTTTGTGGTGAAAATCCTAGTCCCCACACTTCTGAAATTAAAAGCTCTTTAGAAATAAGTTTGTCAGGATTGCTCATTAAGAATTCTAGGACCTTGAATTCACGAGTTTGGAAGTCTGTTTTGTGTCCGTCACAATAAACCTCTCGTTTTAGGCGATTGAGTTTTATATGACCTACTTCGACAACTTCTTTGTAGCGCAAAGTCCTACGAAGCAGGCCATTTGCACGAAGTTGAAGTTCAATACCCGAGAACGGCTTCGTGATGTAGTCATCTGCGCCCAGCCCCAATCCCTCAATACGATCATCAATGCCGTTGCTGGCGCTTAGAATAACAACAGGGAGATTTTGATTTTTCATACTCAAGTATCGAAGTACGTCTCTTCCATCAGAATTTTCCAAATGGAGGTCGAGAACAATCAACTGATAATCTTCGCTGGCTAGTCTATTGATAGCGTCTTGTGAATTTGTAGAAAAATCTAAGTCGTTCGTTAGATCTTTAAGTGCGTGTTGAATCAGGCTTTGTATGTCTTTGTCGTCTTCAATGATTAAAAATTTCATCAGACGATGATAGCAAACTTGTGTCCTGGGAATATATAATTGATTTGATACTTGCTTACTAAAAATTTATCTACATCAACCTTGGTAGAATAGCAGGTCCCAGTTAAGCTTTGTTGTTTGACGGGGAGGCATCTGTTTAGAATCATCTAAATTTTACTGTTTTCATTGAATATTGGGGACTACCGTTAAAGTAACCATTAACAAGGAGGCCAATATGGCGAATCAAAATCAGAACCAAAATCAAAGCTCAAATCAAGGTCAAAACCAGAATCAAAACCAATCTGGTCAATCTCAAAAATCAAATCAAAACTGGCAAGAAAATAAAAACCAAGGACAACGCCAAGGTTCAAACTCTTCCGGATCTTCTCGCGAAAGATAGTTAAGCAACCTATCAGCTTTGATGATCTGTCATGGAATCGATAGGACGGCAAAGCGACACGGTATAAGCTATATCCTTTTTGATATTGCGAACATAGATGGAAATGGCTGAAAACTTCGAGTCATTTCCATCTTTTGTTTTGAAAGTAAATGTGCAGTTTTTCCACGCAGCTTCGGAACTCGCTAACTGGGAAGAGTCGGATTCATTTGTTATTTCTTCGGACGATCTATTTTCCAGATCCTCAGACTCATAACCTAACAAGTTTGCTAAATAAGAGTTAATACAAAGGATATTTTTTTTGGCATCCACGATGATCGCACCAATATGCATAGCCGAGTATTTCTTAAACCAAGTGCGACAGATTTCTTCAGGTGTTTCTGATGCTGTCAGCAGTGGAATTTCAACTTCACTTAATGGCGTTCTTTTATTTGGAAGGCGATCTAAGCGACCTACAAAGTATTTTGGCTTTTTCGCACCATCATGCAAACAGTTTACGTCCACTTCGGCAGCTATTTTTGCTTGAGAATTTCCCTTTGGAAAATATCCTAAATGATGCCCTAGTTCGTTAAAGTTGTTCCCCGATGAACCTAAAATATTTTCCGGCTTTTCATCCATCATCGATGCAAAGGCTTTGTTGATAAATTGAAATTTATTGGTTTTAGCATTTACGACGTACATACCTTCTGGTGAATGTGCATAATGGGATATCCATAACTCACATTGTTCCCATATGGTCAGGCCATCACTATTATCCTCGATGATCTTCATAAACTGATCGCCAGGGCCAGATGGATCGGAAATTTCTATGACAGATTCTTTGACGAATTTTAGGTCAGCATTTTTTGTAACTCTCCAAGAGTAGCGAATGCCACCGTCGCTGATGTCTTCGCTTTTATCCCAGAAAAGATCTCGCTCTGATTTGTTTTGAATTTCTTTTTGTGAATATCCAAAGAGAGCTTCAGCCGCCCGGTTCCAGACATGTATGTTACCAGCTTGATCGCTTAGATAAACCGCGAGGTCTTGTTCTGCGTATACTCTGTTAACAAGGAAGCTTTCAGTCTGTTTCATAAACCGCCCACTACTTATTATCCCACCAGTGACTTCAAATAGTGATTACATATTCAGCACGGGAATTGATAGGTTGAGATTTTAAACCATAGATAGAAGAAATATTAAATCTTATTTGAGATAGTTTTATGACAGCTGTTAGGACACAAGAATTCGGAAATTGTTAGCAAGACGCTCCCAGATTATTATAAATCCGGAGTATTTAACAGTGGCATTATCTGATTTTATTAAGAAAAAACGGATGGGGGCATTTCTAACCCAGCAAGAAGCTGCAAAGTTGCTTGGGTACAGTCGTTCCCAATTTTTGTCTAATATGGAGCGGGGAAATCGGAAGCCGCCACTCGAAGTATTACAAAAGATGTGTGAGATCTACAAAGTCCCTGAAGAAGAGATGCGTGAAGAATACGTGAAGCAGGTGACTCAGGATGCGCACGATAGCGCCCATCAAAAATGGGACAACTCTCGCGCCGAAGCTAAAAAGTTGTCCTTAAAAGCAAAATAAATTACTGCCACTCCGCCGTTGCGCCAGAGTGTTTTACAGTCACATTAGGTTTTTTAAGTGAAGCTCCCACCGGACGACGTCGAGGCAAAGAGAAAGTGACAGTCGTGCCCCGGCCCGTTTGGCTTTGGATTTGTACAGTGCCGCCATGGGCTTCAACGATGGTTTTCACGATCGCCAGACCTAATCCAGCGCCTTTATCTGCGGTCTTCTTAGCTTGCCAGAAGTTTTCAAAAATATTTGGCAATTGGCTGGCAGGAATTCCAGGGCCGTTGTCGATGACTGAAATGTTTACGAACTTTTGATCGCTGCGTACCTTCACGACAACTTTTTCGCCTTTTGGACTGAACTTAATCGCGTTACCGATCAAGTTAGCAAGAACACGCATCACTCTTTCGTTGTCATAGAAAGCCAGTACGGGAGGATTGACACTATCAATTTGCAAACGAACGTCGTGTTGTTTTGCAAGAGGTTGCATGAGCAAGCGGGCATTATCTAAAACATCATCAATAGAAAGCTGATCCATACGTAAAGTCAGACCATTCATTTCCATATTTTTTTGATCGCGAATGTCTTTGATCATTCCTTCGATTGTGGCAACAGTGCTTTTCACAAATTCGCCACTTTCCACGATGTTTAAACCTTGCGGAGTGGTCGCCATGCGTTCCGCTGTGTTCGAGATCATTTTTAAAGAATCTTGCAGATCATGTGAAATCGCGAACAACGTTTCATCGCGATCTTGAACTGCCTTTTTAGCTTCTTCGTACAAACGTTTTTGTTGTGCCAATTGGAAGGATTGTCTGCGCACCAAGCGAAGAACCAAAAATGCCATTCCTAGGAAAATCGCCGTTAAAGAGCCTGTCAACCAAGTCATACCGAAAGGAATTTGAGTTTCAGCTTGGTTTGCAGCATCTTTGATTTCTGCTTTGGCTTTATCAATTTCGATTTGATGAAGATGGATGATATCATCAAAAGCTTCATTAAGTTGTGAGCGAAGGGGGCTTGTTCTAGCTTGATAGAATTGGCCCACGATTTTTGATTCGGTTTTTTTCTCGCGATGTTCAACAGCTTGGTCAAAGAATTCTTGGTTTTTTGTTTCAATGTCCTTAATGCGCTTAACGACGTCGGAAACACCTGGCAGGTTGTGTTCTTTTTCAAAGACAGCCAAAGAATCCATCAAAGATTCTTTTTCTTTCTTTTGTTTGTCGTAAATAGTTTGTGAACCCAACAAGAAATAGGCGCGGCTGTTATCCAACTGCGACGAAGCAAGGTTGCGAAGACGCTCAACCTCGATCAGCGCGGTTGGGTCAGCATGCGTCGTCATGCTATTTGATGCCACGCTCTCACGCACTCTCATGGCGTATCCCCAGGCGCCCACGAGGACCGCTACAAATACTGCTGACAGGATTAGCAATGCTTTTCTTTCGAATGTCGATTTATTTGTAACTGGCGACGATTCCTGTTGTTTGTTCTCTTCCAATAAGACTTCAGTGTTATTTGTGTTTGTGCTCATACAAATTGAATAACAACTGCCAGATGGTTAAATCAACCCAGAACATTAGAAAAAGGTAACAAGTCTAGTCAGAAAGTCGTGTTCCACCAGAGGTTTGAAGATTCCTTCACACCATCTTAAAATCATTTGCGCACTTGCACCGCAAATCCGCGGCGACCGTGCTTTTTAAGAATTCAACCTAAAGCGATGGCGCAAACATTTTCCTGGACGTGGTTGGTTCACTGATCCCAGAATTTAGGGACCAATTTCAACGGCATTCAGTGAAACTAGAAGCACCAAAGTTTTGCGCGATAAAATTTCCGACCTCTAACAAAAAAATTGGACTCAACGATTAACTAGGTCGTGTTTATATCAAGTGGTTAATGAATGCGGGCGTAAGGCCCGCTTTGTTTTTCTGATTTCGTCTCGTGATGGAATGTTGTCAAAGAATTTTGTTTATGTTTCGAATAAAGATTAGTGGAGCCAATACTCTGCATTTCTAAAAATCACACGTACGAATTTTGGAAAGAAAAATCAGACGTAAAGTTCGCAAATGCAACTTCCGAAACATTCCCGCGGAGGATAATGCATGGGCCGTATTCAGTATCATTTATTCAATCCAAGATCTTTATCTGCAGATACAATCAAACTTAGTAACGATGTTTATACTTTGTGGCAAACAGTCTACAAAGATGTTTTGGGCAAAGTGGGTGAACCACTGAATCCAGATGATTTTCACCGATGCGACGTCATCGTTGCGCTTACTGATGACAGTAAAGTTTTCGGATTCCACTTGTACAGTTCTTTTGACCTAAGATCGAACGCCTTACGTGATCATCACTATATGAAAGCGTTTGACGAAACGATCATCGAAAAATTCAAGAACCGCGGGATTAATACGATGATGAGTATGGAGTACCTAACAGTTTCTCCTGAGTACCGTTCGCGTAACTCGGAAATAAACTGGTCCGAGATCATTATCGCACTTGGCAGCAAAGTGATGGAAGCAGGTCCATGGGATTGCCTGGTAGGCACTGCTCGTCGTGATTTAAATGTTCGTCGCAAAGCTGCGAAGAGTGGTTCCAATTATTTCGGCAGCGTTATCAAGATGAACTATGAGTGCGAAATTTTGATGACGAAACGTGGCGAAGTTCAACCCTTATCTGAACCGAAATCAGCGGAGTTGCTGGAGAACCTTTGGAACCAAAAGGCAAATCACACGACAATCTTAGATGACAGCCGAGTGATTCCATTTAGAAAAGCTGCTTAATTTTTTTATTTCCATAAATAATGTCCCAAACCAGAAAAGAGAGATATATGCAAACTAAGAACGTAAATGAAGAATTGAAAGAGCTGCTTAAGTATTCAAAACAACAAATCGAAAACTTCCCGTGGGAAGATAAACAAGCATACTCTGCTTGGGTTTCCCAGACATATTACTTTGCTCGTCATACAACTCGTTTGTTGGCTCTTGCAGGGGCGCGCACGGAGTTCGCTGCTCCAGAATTCCACAACCGTTTCTTGACTCATACCACAGAAGAAAAAGGTCATGATAAATTGTTGGTAAATGATTTGAAAACATTGGGCAGCAAAATGGAAGAGTGGCCAGAAATGCCAGGCACATGCGCTCTTTACCAAACTCAGTACTATTACATTGAACATCAATCTCCTATGGCGTTCTTTGGTTATATCTTGGGTCTTGAGGCTTTGGCTGCGTATTTTGGTGATCACGTTAATTCCCGTGTTGAAAAGGCGTGGGGGCCAAAAGCCGCGCACTTCATCCGTGTGCATGCTGAAGAAGACATTGGTCACACCGACGAAGCTTTGAATAAAATTGCTTCTTTGCCAGCACATCATCAAACGACGGTGTTGCAGAACTTGAAACAGACATTGAGCTACTATGAGCAGATGTTGAACGAGTGCAAACAACAAGCAAAAGTTCGCCCCTCTAAAGCAGCTTAATATTTTTCGTTATTTTCAAAGAAGTCCGGGGTTCAAGACTCCGGGCTTTGCTTTTTCTAGGGCAAATCTCAGAACGAACCAGTTTTCACTGGTACCTTTCGTAAAGTACTCGTTTCAGAATGCCGAAAAATCATAGAGCTCTCTAGGGAAAAATATCATTTAGAGACGCTTTAGAAATGCGTACAACGGGTATAATTAGATGAGTATGGATCCGTCCCGGTACAAATTTAACCTCGAGAAAGAACTGGCTCAGCTCAAGGTCTTTCGTGCTTATATCCTGAATTCCATATTCTGGGGAAGCATCGGCTATGTCATGTACCTAGCAATCAATGTAGGATCAGCCATTACAGAAAGCGGCGTTTCTTTTCATCAAGAGGTTTCCAGCGCCTCGGATGAACGCAAAACCTACATGGCTTGTGTAGTGATCTTAAGAACAATCAACCCTTCCTCTCAAGATTTCCATAGCTGCGACTCATTTAAAACGTTAGACGGCATTAAAAAAAGAAACATAGCCACCGTCGATCCAATCGACGGCGAGTGCCCACCAAACTTCAAGCTCTCTACCAACTTCGGCGTCCCCATCTGCACAGCCCTGGCAAAAAACGGAAACTAACAACGAACGTTCGTTCTATTTCAAAAGACAACAACTGTATTTTACAGACGTGCTACAAGTTGCGACTAAACATATATAAGATTTGGTTATGAAACAAATCTGCGTCGCCTTAATAGCTTTCCTGTTGATGGGAGCGTCGTCGGGTCATGAAGATGAACGTTTGACGTTCGTGGGTTTCAATATGCCTCCGTTTTATATGCGACCTGATGCCACGGGCATTTCGGGTGCGGGTTATGAGATCATGCAGCAGCTTTGTGAACGAGAAAAAATGGCCTGTCGTTTTACGATTCTTCCGTTTTCTGAAACCATCCAAAGGATTTCCGATGGCAAATTCGCGATGGGCGGGCCTATGGCTAAAACCGAAGAGAGGGAAAAGATCTTCTATTTCTCGACACCGGTGTTCCATACCTCGCTGGCATTTTTCGGCTTAGACAAGCACACCAAAAAGATTCACCAATATGAAGATCTTAAAGGAAAAAAGGTCGGAGTGACCAATCCCTCGATCTCGATGATTGCTCTTAACGAAATCAACGACGGACTTGGCGGAAAAATAAAGATCGTGAAAGAACGGGATACTTTGATCGCGTTGAAGATGGCGGATCTAGGAACTTATCAATTGGCGTATGTGAATGCCGACAATGGTAGATATTGGGTCAAACGTTATCGCAGTAAAATGAAGGAAGTGCCCCATTTAACTAAAAACGTCGACTTTCATTTTGTATTTTCCCGAAAGACTTTTTCTGAAAAAGAATTCGTGCAGATCGATACTCAGCTAAAAAAGATGCTGGAGGAAAAAGTCGTGGAAAAGATAGCCGTTAAATACGGGCTTCATGCGGCCGAAGCGCCAACGGATTTAGAAACGAAGCAATAAAAAAACCGAGCGCCTTGAGAGCACTCGGTTTTCAAGTTTCTAAGATTAGAAATGCAAGACTAGTCGTTAAGTCCGAAGCCAGAAACTGGGAACATCGAAACAGAGATTTGGTATGTTTTACCCTGTTGAGTCACGCCAGCATCCAACCATTGCGCAAGGTCTTTGCGGAACGATTTGATTTTCTCTTTTGCTTCATCCAAACGAGCTTCATCAACGGTGATAGTGATTGTTGATTGTTCGCGATCTTCACTAGGCATCTTTTCAAGAAGACGCTCAAGTTTACGCTTCATTTTCTTTTCGCGGCTTACTTCGGCGAACTGTTGTAGTTGCTCGCCCGGTAAATTCAAACGCTCGCCGAACATACGAATAGTTCTCATAGTTACGGTGCGTTTGCCGTTAAGAATTTTTGATAAGAATGAAGAATCAACTTCCAAGTGTCTTGCGAACGCACGCAAAGAATAGCGTGGGTAATTTTGACTGCGACGAGCTAACTCGTCCTCAAGGAACTGACGAAAATCTGAGTTTTTAATTTGGTCTTGCATGGCGGAGATATCTATTTGGAGGGGACCGAATAATCAATTCTTTGTTCACATCCTTACAGCAATTTAATAGAGTTCAATCTGATGCGTCACGATTTTCAAATTTTATCGAATATCAATAACTTACGTACTCGTCCGTTTTCCGGAACATTACAGAATTTGGTGAGTTTATGTGCAGTTTTGAAAGGTTCAAACTCGCTCAAAAAGGCGTCCAATTTGTCTTCATAGTTGTGAGTGCTAAGTATATAGCGACTGATAAGCCCCGAATTTTTCTCGTGAATTCCACGCAGGATGTCAGTGATGGTATGTGTCCCCACTCCGATGATCACGACTGTTCCAGAAACTTTATGAGTGAGGCTTTCGCCACTCTGCGCCCAAAAATACGCGCGTTGATCCTTTTCATACTTCTGATGCTTTTGTTCAAAGCGCGTTTTCAATTTTTCAATGATGTGTGGAACTTGATCCACAAAATGAACTTCTGGGAACTGTCCGCTGCGATATGCACTCAATCCCAGATAGCCATGATCGCAGCAGAAATCCCATACGGGTTCTCCAGGAATCAAATGGTCATAGACAGCCTGCATACGATCAGAAAGTTTAAACATGCTGGAATACCTAGCACAGAGCCTATTTGAAAGCCACTGCGCTGTCACATCGCGAGCGTTTCTTGACTGTTTTGGGAGGGCGTTGGAAACTCCTGCGCATGAAAAAAACTCCGTTAGCAGATAACCACGTTTCTTTGGGTGCCCGTATGGTCGATTTCGCCGGCTGGTACATGCCTGTTCAATATGTCGGCCTTCGTGAAGAGCACGACAACGTTCGTAAGAACGTAGGTCTTTTTGATGTGTCTCACATGGGTGAAATCCGTGTGAAAGGCCCAAAAGCTCTTGAGACGTTGGAGTGGCTAACGACGAATGATGTCGCTCGTTTGAACGATGGTGAGGCTCAGTACTCTCTTTTGCCGAATGACCAAGGTGGATTGGTTGACGATATTATCGTTTATTGCTTGTCGAAAAATTCTGACTACTTGGTGTGCGTGAATGCTTCCAACAAAGACAAAGACTTTGCGTGGATGACAAAGCATAACAAGGGCTCAGACATGACGGATGAGTCTGACAAATGGGGGCAGATTGCTATTCAAGGTCCTAAGGCTTTGGAACTTTGTGACCGCGTTTTTGGTTTCAAAGTCAGCGAGATGAAACCGTTTACTGTTAAATCTGGAAAATTCCAAAACCATAACATCATGGTCGCTACGACTGGTTATACCGGGGAGAAGGGCTGTGAGGTTTTCGTAGATGCCGCAGGCACTTCGGCATTGTGGAATGAACTTTTGGCTCAAGGTAAAGACTTGGGAGTGGCACCGATTGGTTTGGGCGCTCGCGATACTTTGCGCACAGAGATGAAATATTCTTTGTATGGCCACGAGATCGATGACACGACGAATCCATATGAGGCGGGACTTGGTTGGGTGGTAAAACCGGCTAAGAAGGACTTCATGAACAAGGCGCAAATCGTTGGGGTCAAAGAGGCCGGTCTTAAGCAAAATCTTGTGGGATTTAAGATGCTTGAGAAGGGCATCCCTCGCCAAGGTTACTCCCTGTTTTCTTTTGACAATAAAGAGATCGGAAAGGTAACTAGTGGTACTCACTCACCAAGCTTGGATGAACCAATCGGCATCGCATTTATCGATGTGGCCTTTGCTAAAGAGGGAACTGAGTTCCTACTTGATATCCGTGGCCGTAAAGTGAAAGCGGTTGTTGTTAAAACACCATTTATTTCGAAATAAGGAGCCCTAGCATGGCATTTCATATTCCTGAAGACTATTACTACACTAAAGAACACGAATGGGCTCAAGTTGACGAGAACATCGTAACTGTTGGTATCACTGAGTTCGCACAAGATTCTTTGGGCGAGATCGTTTACGTTGAACTTCCAGAAGAAGGTCAAAAAATCACTCAAGGCCAAACTTTCGGTGTTGTTGAGTCCGTAAAAGCTGTTTCTGACCTTTACGCGCCAGTTTCTGGCACTGTAATCGAAGTAAACGCTGCTTTGGGCGACGATCCATCAGTTTTGAATGATGATCCAGTGAACGAAGGCTGGTTGGTTCGTATCGAAATGGATACGGAAAAAGAGCTTGCGAACCTAATGAGAGCTCCAGACTATAAAAAATTGATCGCAGAGAAATAATTTTTATTGATTTAGCGGATACAATTCGCTAAATCTTTGTTTCCGCTAAAACGGTGTTGCCCCGCTGGTGAAATTGGCAGACACGCTAGACTTAGGATCTAGTGCGCAAGCGTGGGGGTTCAAGTCCCTCGCGGGGCACCAAATCTTTCTTCTCTGATTGAAGAATAATCGAAGCTGACTTAATCGTCGGCTTTTTTTATTTGTGGGGTTGATTGAGCTTCGCTGATCCCTACGGGATGGGGGCCGCCGCTCGGGACTGTCGGTCGTACGGACCGCCTTCGCGGTCCTTCTCCCTCCATGCTCCACACTAAAACAGTCCCCCGGACTGTTTTAGCGCGGGCACAACCTCTTGGGGCACTCGTCTTCGTTCGACGGGGACCTCGCTCTTGCAGAGCTCGACTTGCTTCCGCCTTTGGCGGGCTCGCTTTTCACTGCCGCCTTCCGGCGGATCGTTCATTTAGTTCATTAGGAGTTTGATTTCGTCTTGTAGGTGGAATTGGACTTGGTTGGTTTGTAGGTTGGTTTTGTAGAAGAAGATTGTGGACCAGTGGCGGTTTTCTGCTAGGAGGCCGAAGGGGGCTGCTTGCATTTGTTGGTCGCCGTCGTAGATCATGTAGGTTAGTTCGATGGCGTCGATTCCTACTAGGTCGGGATTTGTTTCTAGATAGTCGTAGGAGTTTTTTACTAGGCTTTCCATGCTTACTTTTGGAAGGAAGTAAGTTTTGTTAGGGGAGCCTGGTATGTTGTTGTTTCTGAGGGCTGGGTGAACTTGGCCCAATAACTGAGTCATTTCGTGCAATTCAATTCCTGCGAATTTTAATTCTTGTCTTAAAGCGTGGCCTCGTACTGCTTGATACGTTAACTGAATGCCCTCCGGGACAAAGATGGCGTCGGGTTTCATGAAGCGTTTGGCGTCTCTTAGGGAGTGAATCACGTCTTCTGCGAAGGGGTCTGAGGCGAAGAGTTCGTGAAGGACCATGTCCACTTTGGGAATTGATTCTGTGGGGATGTCTGTTGAGAATCCTTGAATCAATCTGATTCTATCTTGCAGGCCCATTCTGCGGATTAGTAGTTCGGCGGCTTTTGCTAATAGATGGTTCGCTTCGCAGCAGATGACTTGCTTGGCTCCGTGGCGGATTGCTAGGACTGACATGAGGCCGCTGCCGGCGCCGATTTCTAAAACGATTTTGTCTTTGCAGTTTTTGCGAATGATGTCTTCGTAGAAATGGTTTCGCTGATGATCAATCAGCATGTCATAGTGCCAGGCGTGAATAGGGCTTAAAGCTGTCATGCACCCACGTTAATCCTGGATATTGGGAAAGAGAAGCACGATTCGTCGGTTTTGGAACTATGCCTTTAAAATATTGTTTAAGGGCAGTCCTGTTATAGAAGTCTAAAGCAATAGATTAACACTAGAATTGCCAAAAGGATTTTTTGCAGGAGTTCGCTACGACGGTAAACCTTGTTCTCAAATTCCGTATTTCGTTTTAAGTTGTTGGGATTTTTCGTAAGTTCTGGCGCGGCTTTGCTGATTAGAATGATCGATTCTAATTTCATGGCTAAGCCCGACATCAAAACTTGGATGACGCCAAAGAATACCGACATAACGATCAATTTGACATAGTCGAAATCTGATTCGTGGTATCCACTGATGATCGCAAGCGGGACGGCTGCGATGACTGGAGTTACAATGAATTTTAAGAGTATCTTCGTGATGCTTGGAAACTTATCGTGAAAGTACGCCCAACCGTGATCTGTTAAAACAGCGGTCTTACGGTATTTTTCTATTTCTTCTTTGGAAGCTAGCTTTGGATTATAGGCAATGATCGCCTCCAGAACGTATTCGCTCCGCTCCAGAGAAATCGGGAACTTGTACCTTCCTTTATCTGAAATAATTTGGAACAAACCACTCAAATAAGGAGCATAGTTGAATTTGATCTCTTTAATGTCTTCGAATGGAAAGACTGTTTTTTGCCCCAGGCTTTCGATCTCGACTCGGTCACTGAAGACCGTAACAGAAGAGTGAGCTTTGGTTCTAAGGATTCGACTGGCCGGTGCGATAATCGCTAAAGCCAACAGTGCTGCTACCCAATTAAATGCTAATAAGGAGCCAGCAACCAGTGCCAACGCCAGGCACGCCCAATAGAACCATTTGATGTGTCGTCTATAGGTCAACGTACGCTTTAGATTTTCTCGCGGTACGAATGATGCTGAATCGCCTGGATGTGACATGTATTCAATATCGGAATTTCAACTCTTCAGCTGGAGCTTTATAAATCAATCTCAGTTTGAGACAGAAACACTTTTGATTTCGTATTAAGTTATGGATTTCCCACGGCTTCTTTAAGGTTTCTTGAGAAGTTATTCCTTGGACTTGGGACCTATAGTCCGAATCTTTTTCAATTACTGAAATTCAACAGTAAGTTTTCCGACATTCGGTATTCTGTGTTTAGTATTTTCGAGGAGCGCGATGAACATCCTAAAAAACTTTAATTTCCGAACGACGGCAGGTTTTACGATCTGTTTGATCATCACAATCACAATCGGATATCACCAGCAGCAAAGTATAAGTTTGATCAAAGAAGTCAGTCAACTTCGCGCTGAGGCGCGCTCGAATGCGTACCGTATTGTAAGTCTTGAAAATCTTTTGACGGATGTTGAAACAAGTCAACGAGGATTCCTTTTAGTGGGTGATCCGTCGTATTTACAGCCGTACCGTGAAGCCGTGGAACAGATTCCTTTAGCTTATGAAGAAATCGAATTAAAACTTTCCAAACAAAAAAATCAGTTAGATCGTCTAAAAAAAGTTGAAGTTCTTATCAATAAAAAATTGGACGAAATGGATAAGACCGTTAGCTTGAAAATGGCTGGGAAGACCGCTGAAGCCTTAAGATTGGTTAAGCATGGTGATGGCCAGGCTTACATGTCAGATCTGCGTTTCCTGTTAAAAACAATGGATGATGAGCAAAAGCTTTTAGTTTTACAACGTGGTGAATGGATGGAAAACATCGTTCAGCAAAGTAAGATTATTTTATATGCTGGAAGTATCATCGAAACTTTGCTGATTTCATTGCTGATGTATCTTATTGCGAGGTCTTACTTTGCAAGAACGAAAGTGATTAAGGAGATGGCCCAATCTAACAAATCATTAGAGCGCCAACGTGATCACGCTAAGCAAGTTATCGAATTGCAGAACGAGTTGGGTAGCCGTGAGTCTTTAAAAGAAGTCGACGTCATGGATATGATCGTTAAGATTACGTCGCGTCTGACGGGTGCTGACGGTGCGGTCCTGGAACTTATTGATGGAGACGAATTCGTTTATAAGCATGTGTACGGAACTGCTGAACCCTATAAAGATATCCGCGTAAAAATTGATGGAACATTTTCAGGCAAGTGTTTGCGCGAAATGCAAACGATCAGCTGTCCCGATATCAGTCAGTTAGATAAAGATCTCCACATAACTTTAGCCAATAAAGTCAGTGTGGCTTCAATGGTTGTCGTGCCTTTGCATCATCATGGAAGAATTCTGGGCGTGTTGAAAAACTACTCCTCCAGTTTGAATCACTTTGAGCAAGATGCGGTGGAAGCGTTAAAAATTATTACGGGATGTCTTGCGGGAGCACTGGCTCAAGCGCAAGATTTTACGGAAAAATTAAAGCTCATCGAAGACCTTGAAAAAACACAAGCTGACTTGATCGTATCCACTGATAAGGCTCAGCGTGCAACTTTGGCAAAATCTCGGTTTTTGGCAACCATGTCTCATGAAATCAGAACTCCACTGAATGGAATCATGGGTATGACGGGCCTTTTGATGGAAGGGAATCTGGGGGATGAGCAGCGAGACTATGGCAATGCGATCAAAGCCTCTGCTGATGCGTTGTTAACGTTGGTCAATGACGTACTTGATTTCTCAAAAATTGAATCAGGTCATATGACCTTTGAAAATTTGGATTTCGATATTGTTAGTACATTACATGATATTCACAAGTCTTTTAGCTTTACGGCTCGTCAGAAAAATATTGATCTGACGTTAGATATCGAACCTGTGTTTCCTGCGATTGTAAAGGGCGATCCCGGTCGCGTTCGGCAGGTGTTTTTAAATTTGATCAGCAATGCGATCAAGTTTACCCATGAAGGCTCTGTGAAAATTAAGGCTTCGGTAAAATCTAAGGATGAATACGGATATCTGTTTAAATTTGAAATTATCGATACTGGGATTGGAATCTCAGAGGAAGTAATTGATACTCTTTTCCAAGAGTTTATTCAGGCCGACTTGTCAACCACTCGCAAGTACGGTGGAACAGGGTTGGGCTTGGCCATCTGTAAACGTTTGGTAGAGAAGATGAACGGCGAGCTTGGGGTGGTTTCAGCAAATGGACAGGGATCTAATTTCTGGTTCACGATGCATTTGATGGCTGGCCAAAATGAAGTCTATGCGACAGAGCATGATTCACCCGATGAGGAGATGCCAAAACGTGATAAGCCTTGGCGTATTTTAATTGCCGAAGACAATCAAATCAATCAGATCATTATTTTGAAAATGCTAGAGCATTTCGGGATACGCGCGGACATTGCGGGGAACGGCCGTGAAGTGGTCGAGGCCGCCCACAGTCGTTGTTATGACATGATTCTGATGGATTGCCACATGCCTGAGATGGATGGTTACGAGGCAACCTCGGTCATTCGTACCAGTAAAGCCATCGGGAATAATAATATTCCAATTATCGCAATGACTGCCAATGCGATGAAGGAAGATAAAGAAAAGACCATGAAGAGTGGCATGGATGATTTCGTATCCAAGCCAATCGATAAAAAACGCGTTAGGGCGGTTTTGATCAAATGGATGAAGAAAATCCTTGCCCAGGAAATGCAACGATCGGCTTAAGCTAAAAGATTTTAAAAAAAAGTAGCCTGTTATTTACAGAACTTGGATTTCTTGTTGGACCCGTAGCTCGTTTGAAACTTTTTGTAAGCCCTCGGGGATTTCAATCAAAGAACCCCGTGGGATTTCTTGTTGAATCTTGAATTTATGCATCCACGCTAGGAACTCGCGATCGGGACCGCGGCAGATCATTTGGCGATCTTTTCCTTTTTCTTTCAAGGTATCACCGACCACGCGAGCCGCGGGAATTGCTGTTGGCTTTTGTTTTCTCATCAGCAAAAAGCTTGTTGTTAAAGTGCGGTTCTTCATTGGAAGTTGTTCTTCCATGGCTAGGAACCATTCAGGCGCATTAAAGTGAATACGATCATGGCACCAGTCAGTTTTAGACTGTGCTAACAGTGGACATGGTCCCTCATGAGTACAAGGTGCCCAGGCATGGAAACCTTTTTCCAAAAGCTTCGCACGTAATTGCAAAAGCTTGCGGCCATCTTGCTGCGTTGAGGGTTCAGCGATAAACAATGCCTCACACTCATAAGCCCAATCAGGCAAATCGCTAAGTTCCGTCAAAGAATATGAGAACAACGCCATCGTCTTGGTGGGGTTCTTCAGGCGTCCACCATTAAAGGTGCGAAGCCATTCTTGCGATTTAAAAAACGGAAAGTGTTTCTCGATCAAACGCTGAGGTTCCGCAGCACGCTCGATCAATGTGTATTTGAGATTCTGAGTTTCAGAAAGACTTAGGGACGCTGTCGCAAGGCCCGCGCCGAAATCGATGACCTCTTCAAGACCTGCAAAGAAGCCGCGTTTTTCGCCCTCTGAGATGACCGCACGCAGGCGGGCTGCATTTAAAGGGAGATAATAACAAAGATAAGCCACTTGCGCCCAGGGTTCATGCCATGGAGTTTGGCCGTCGGGCTGAGTGATAAAGAAATCAGACAGCGCCAGCACGCACTTCGCCAGCTCCTTGGAATCTTTCAAGGTCAGCTTATAGTCTGCTAATGCTTTCGCGATAGCCTCTTCGAAATTTGCCGGGACTGTAAATTGTCTTTGCATGGATGGCGGGATTCTACAGACTGTTCAGGGCTTTTAGCAAATCATCGACCTGGATTTCTTCCATCGCGTGGTCGTAAGGGGGATTTTCGTTCTTGGATACGAAAATTTTTACATTCTCTCCACGGGCAGCCCAACGGCGGGGATGCTGAACGCGGATGGGGGAGTAAAGGCCCAGAACCGGCGCCCCCAGGGAGGAAGCCATATGGGCAACACCTGTGCTTGGTACTACGACGGCTTTCGCATTCTTAAGTACCGTGAAAAGCTCTGCTGGTTTGAGCTGGCTTTGTAGGTTGACCACTTGAGCATCGTTTTTAAAACGAGCTTTGATCTCTGTTAGAAATGGCTCATCTGCAGGAGTTCCCGTTAAGGCGACCTTGGCAAAGGGAGTGATTTGTTCAATCAAAGAAATATAACGAGCCGTTGGCCAGTTCAGTGCAGAACCAGCCATTCCGGCGTGGACTACAACATAATTTTTCTCGGTCAAAGAATGTTTCGCCAGAAGCTCGGGATTGTTGGGTGCAGTTAATTTTAAAACTGGAGTTGGCTCTTTGGATTTTTCATTCAAAGCAAAGCGCAACAAATCCATGTTATAGTCAGCTTCGTGTTGCACGGCTTTGCTTCGACGTTGGCGCAGACCTTTATTCAAAAACAAAAAGCTGTGCCATTGGGATTTTACGCCCGCGCGGACTTTTACGCCCTCAGCCCATAATGCAAAACTGACCCACCATGGAGCTTGAAAGCTTACGGCAACATCAGGTTTAAATTCGCGGATGAATAAGCGCAATGTCTTTAATGAAGTCTTCCAATCGTCTTTGGAAAGTTCGACGAAGGAACGTTTTGGATCGGCATTATCGGGAACAAAGCTAAGGCCCTTGGCAATGACCCATTTCACTTCATAGTCAGATAAAAAAGCGGCTTGATCCACGCACATGGTGGAGATCAAGTCGCCGATCTTATCTAGACGAATAAGTAAAATACGTTTCATAAATCCTTTGAAGCGCCGCTCCCGTAAACGGGACCTGGCACCTTTTAGCGGTATTCTTCGATCGATGGGCAAGAACAGATCAAGTTGCGGTCGCCGTAGGCATTATCCACGCGGCCGACCACTGGCCAGAACTTGTTCGTGCGCAACCACTCAACCGGGTACACAGCTTCTTCGCGAGTGTATGGATGATTCCACTCTGGTTTCATCATCATCTGCGCAGTGTGCGGAGAATTTTTAAGAGCGTTGTTTTCCTTGTCCATTTTGCCAGATTCAACCGCAGAGATCTCTTTGCGGATCGCAAGCATAGCATCGATGAAACGATCGACTTCTTGTTTTGGTTCTGACTCTGTTGGTTCGATCATCAATGTGCCCGCAACTGGGAATGACATAGTCGGAGCATGGAAGCCGTAATCGATCAAGCGTTTGGCAACGTCAGTTACATCGATGCCAGACGACTTTTTGATATCGCGAACGTCGATGATACATTCATGGGCCACATAACCAGACTTACCTTTGTAAAGAACTGGGTATGCTTTTTCCAATTTCTTAGCGATGTAGTTTGCTGACAAAATTGACACCAAAGTCGCCTTGCGAAGACCCTTAGCACCCATCATTGTGATGTAAGCCCAAGAGATCGGAAGGATCGATGCTGAACCCCACGGAGCTGACGTCGTTGAAGTGATACCGTTTGCGGGACCTGCCTCAGGAACCAAAGAGTGCTTAGGCAAGAATTCTTTCAAGTGAGCGCCGACACCGATTGGACCCACACCCGGACCGCCACCACCGTGAGGGATCGCGAATGTTTTGTGCAAGTTCATATGAGAAACGTCAGCACCGAAAGTACCTGGGCGGCACATACCAACCAAGGCATTCATGTTGGCACCATCCATGTACACTTGGCCGCCGTTTGCGTGAACGATATCGCAGATTTCCTTGATACCTTCTTCGTAAACACCGTGAGTGGATGGATAAGTGATCATCAACGCAGCCAAGTTGTCTTTGTGTTGTTCGGCTTTTGCTTTAAGGTCAGAAATTTCAACGTTACCCAAGTCATCGCAGTTCACAACAACCACTTGCATACCAGCTAGTGCAGCTGAAGCAGGGTTTGTCCCGTGCGCAGATGAAGGGATCAAGCAGATGTTTCTGTGACCTTGACCACGAGATTGGTGGTATTTGCGGATAACCAGAAGACCTGCGTATTCACCTTGAGAACCTGCATTTGGTTGCAAACTTACTGCGGCGAAACCAGTGATATCGCAAAGTTTGTTTTCAAGGTCTTTGATCATTTCAATCAGACCAGAAGTTTGAGAAACCGGTGCAAACGGGTGAAGTTTGCTGATCTCTGGCCAAGAAACTGGAACCAACTCAGTTGTTGCATTCAATTTCATTGTGCAAGAACCCAATGGAATCATTGAGTGAGTCAAAGTGATGTCTTTGTTTTGCAAATGATGGATGTAACGAAGCAGTTCAGTCTCGCTGTGATGAGAGTTGAACACAGGGTTTGTCATGAATTTAGACTTACGAGTCAAATCAGCTGGGATTTCCAATTTCAATGTGTCGTCGATCGCCAAAGCATCGAAGGCGGCTTTATTGCCTCCGTTGAACGCCATCCAAACGGTTTCAACGTCAGTCAAAGTCACTGTCTCGTTCAGAGCAATGCTTAAAGTCTTATCGTTGATCTGGCGGAAATTCATACCTAATTGTTCAGCTTGAGCGATGATACCAGCCGCGTTGTCAGAAACAACAGTGATCGTATCAAAGAAGGCACCTTTAGAAACATTGTAACCAAGTTTGGAAAGACCATCTGCCATGATCGCCGTCAAACGGTTCACGCGCATAGCGATTTTCTTAAGACCTTCAGGTCCATGGTAAACCGCATACATCGAAGCCATGTTCGCTAAAAGAACTTGCGCTGTACAGATGTTGGAAGTCGCTTTCTCACGGCGGATATGTTGTTCACGAGTTTGCAAAGCCAAACGCAAAGCTTGTTTGCCTTGAGAATCTACAGATACACCGACTAAGCGACCCGGCATCATGCGCTTGTAAGCATCTTTCGTTGCAAGGAACGCAGCGTGCGGGCCACCGTAACCCAATGGTACGCCGAAACGTTGAGAGTTACCGACAACGATGTCAGCACCCCACTCGCCCGGAGGAGTTAGCAGAGTCATTGCCAACAAATCAACGGAAGCAACAACGTGTGCGCCTTGCGCTTGATATTTTTTTGCAAGGTCTGAGTAATTTTCTACGGCACCCTCAGTGTCAGGGTACTGGAAGAACACACCGAATGCTGGTTTCGCGAAATCGTAAGTCGCTGGATTAGTCACGATCATCTCAAGACCCAATGGCTCTGCGCGAGTCCCCAGGACTTCGATCACGTGTGGGTGCATTTTGTCTGAAACAACAAACGCTGTTGCTTTAGTTTTGCAAAGTGCATGAGCCATGAACATCGCTTCGGCAGCAGCTGTTCCTTCATCAAGAAGGGATGAGTTGGAAATTTCCATTCCAGTCAAATCAGCAACCATCGTTTGGAAGTTCAACAAAGCTTCCAAACGACCTTGGGCGATCTCGGCTTGGTAAGGAGTATAGGCCGTGTACCACACTGGATTTTCAAAGATGTTTCTTTGAATGATTGTTGGAGTGATAGAGTCATGGAAACCCAAACCGATGTAAGATTTCATGACTTTGTTTTTTGAAACCATTGATTTCAAATGGTTCAATAAACCGAATTCAGAAATGCCAGGGCCAACGCCGTCGAATTTATGATCCGTGCGGATTTGAGAGGGAATGATTTTGTTAGCTAATTCGTCCAAAGAGGCAAAACCCAATTCTTTCAACATCGCTTGGATGTCAGAATCGTTTGGACCAATATGGCGAGGAATAAATTCGTTACGTGGAGATAAATCGTCGATTTTCATATGCACCTCAATACGCCAAGCAGCCTAGCATACTGGGGAATTCTATTAAAGCTTTGTAGGGGAAGCGACTAGGCTAATGCGAGGCAGTATCAAACTCTGCCTGACACTCCGTCATGATTTTCTTAGAGTTCGCTCCCGACTGGCAGGCTTTGATCCAAGTCCGGGCCAAATCTAGGCGCTCTGAGTCCGCTTTAAACGATTCCAGACGTTCTGAAAGGGTTGGAAGCTCTGTTAACAGGGTCGTTTCGACTTTCAAAGCCAGTAACACCTTGTTTTTTGATTTTATCCCATCTTTGTCCAAAACGTCTTTGATCACACCACGGACGGAGTCAGGGACGGCTTTGGCAACCGAGCCCATTTGCTCAAGTTTAAAGCGGAACAAAGGATCTTGCAGGGCTTGGGGGCCAGTTGCCTTATAAAACTGCGTTAAGTACTGAGTGCGCTCGGTTAAAAGCATGTCCTGATTGAGCGAACTGGGATTGCAGATGGTTTTACAAAAAGGAGGCATTTTCTTATTCTGCAGCATCTTTTGCAGGCCTTCGAAAGATTGAAGTTCGTCAATATAGCCTTCGCCAATTTTCATCACTTCATGCAGGTTGTGATTGTTTTCATTTTCTTCGTGAATGTGATTCAAAACATAGTAAGTCGCACCACCAATGGCAGTGAAGACTGTGACAATACTTACCACAGCGAAAATCAGAGTGTATTTCGCAAGGAACTTAAAAAGTTTCATTCAGGCTTGATCATACTAAAAGGAACTGGATCTTTTCAATAACGAGGGCGTCAGGACCATCCAAAGTCTAATTGCACTTTTGATGTTTGTAGACCGCAGCAACTTCAGCTGCCGATAAAGCCACATTCCAGATCATGAACTCGTCCATACTGCCCGTAAAAGCCGTGGCGGTTGGACTGGTGTAAGAGGCATTGATGCCCATTAAGAATAAAGGAAGTCCAGTATCGGCACCGGCGGTACCTGATCCCGGCTGAGCGTAAGCGTAACCACCGTAGTTGCCCGTATTTGAACATGTCCCTGTAAAACGAGTTGTGTCGGCAGCTCCAGGATTCGTCAGTTCCACGCCATCGATATACATTTTAACGCCAGTTTGATTGGTCACGTTGTCAGCCGTGTAAGTCGTCGTTCCATCCCACGTTATAACGATATGACGCCAGGTATTTGCGAAATAAGTAGAGTTTAGCTTGCACGTTTGCAGCTTCATATTGCTGCTTGATTTTACTTTGACGAATTCAAGTGTACCGTCAGAATAAATGGCAGCCAAATAACCTGCTCCGCTGTTGTTATCACTTTTATAAAACAAACGTTGTTGCCCAGAGGAGGGTATCGCCATTTTTACCCAGAAGCTCCAAGTGCCTGCTGAGACATCTGTCGCAGAGTTTGTTAACGAAATCGTATCTGTTGCTGTGGCGCCTGTTGCCGTAATCGCCTGCCGAAAATTTGCAATTGTCGAGGTGGCGTAAGACAGGGTATTCCCAGAGATTGTCGCTGCCGCAGCAGGGCCTCCGGAAAATCCAGATGCGATCGATGCACCGTTGGCGATCGTGCCGGCGGTACCATCCATGTGCCATAAAGCTTTCACATTGTTTGCTTTAGGCATCCATGCGGCACGGTCAGGGCTTTTGCATTCTTGGCTATTATGCGCCGAAGGCAATCCCGTCTGCGTGCCAGGAATCTGTGCCAGAGCTAACTCAGACACAGAAAGCAAAATCATCATGATTGAGCCGATGGTTTTATTCATGATTAGTTATATCCTGTCGACCAAGTCACGTAACAGTCGTAAGTGGAACCATTGTAAATCGTGATGATGGAATAGATTGAAGGAGTTCCTGAAACTGTTGCCTGATTTGAAGGCGAGAATTTCGTGGAGTTACAACCTGAGAATGTGTATGTGCGCGACGTTGTGTCTGTAATCACCAAAGTATAGTGACCACCATTCGCCATGTTGGACAATGTGATTGTCGAGCCACCAACTGATGCCAATGTGTGAGTATTGCTTGTTGAAAGGTCAACCGCCGCAGCAGCAACAGTTGTGGGCGTACCAGCGACCGCATATTTAGTCGTGATTGTACCTGCGTTGGCAATAGACATTCTTTCTGTGCCGCCAGTTTGGAAGCTTAAGCGACCGTCAGAGTTGATCAATTGAATACTTGTCGACATGGATTGGTCCGCAGTTCTCATTTGAACGGCAACACCATTACCACTCGGAGTGCCAAAGTAGATGTAACCTTTGTGTGCATTCGTACTGTCGTAAACTTTTGCCATCAAGACACCACGGCCTTGTGCTGAGGAATAGTCGAAACCACCCATGCGCAAGTTACCGTCAGTGCTAATGGGTGCTGTCGTATAGTCACCGGCCGAGCCAGAACCGTTTACTTCCAAAGCATAAGTCGGAGTCGTTTGGCCGATACCGATTTTACCGTTTGAAAGGAAAGTCATTCGAGCACTGCCGTTAGTATTAATTGTTAATGAATTGGCGTCAGCAGTACCTATTGTTGCAGCAGCACCGAATGAGTTACCGCCGTTTAAATAAACTGAAGATGGCAAGTCAGTTGAGGCGATCGTTCTAAACGAAGTCGCACCGTCCGCACCAGTGGGAGCTGCTAAGAATGTTTTTTGAGTTTGTGTTCCAAAACTTGAAGCCGTCACAGTGACTGCCTGACATGCCCAACCAGAGACAGTCCAAGTGGCAACATGACCCGCGGTAGAACATCCGAAATCGTAGAATTTGCCTGTGGAATCCTTAATGACCATATTTGACGTCGCTGTATTCACGCCCGTGAAATTCATATTGGTCCCAAGGATCGTACCGCTTGCAATTTTCGATGTCGTCACTGCTCCCGCAGCGATAGTTGCGGCAGCTGAACCAGCACCTGAAGCAGTGACATCGCCCGTTAACGCCGTGATATAGTTACCAGCTGCTTGCTTGGCGTTGAAAGTGTCGTAATCAGTTTTGCTGATAAGACCCGCTGTCACAGAAGCCGCAGAAGCCATCGGGATATTTAGCGTGTGAGCAGTACCTGATGACGACCAAGCGGGTGCCGTACCCGAAGTCCCTGGAGTGGCGAAGGTTTGAGTCGAACCCGTCAAGCCGTTTAAAGAAACGATACTTGCACCCACTGAACCTACCACTTTAGCAGCAGAACCATCCCAGTACTTCACAACATTCGACGTCGTGTTGAACCAAGTTTTACCTTTGTCTGAAGCGCCCCAACCTGTGATTAAAGTGGCTTCCGTCGAGTCGGTATAATTACCTAAACCTAAAGAGCCCGTCATCACATCGCCAGCCTTATTCACTGGAGTGTAGGTTAAAGCCGTTGTGACATCTGAAGAGGCTAAGTTTGCTCCTGTCGTCACACGTCCCTTGGCATCGATAGTAACTTTCGTATAAGTACCTGCCGTTGCAACAGTCGCTAATGTTAATGCGCCCGCATTTGAAATCGTCGCATCACCACTCATCGTCACCGCCGTCGCAGCATTTGATCCATTACCAACCCAGATTTTGCCATCAGCTAACGAAGGCAGCAGTGGGGAAGGTGTCACGCAAGCCCAACCGGAAACAGTCCAAGTTGCAACATCGCCCGCTGAAGAACATCCTAGGTTTGCAAATTTACCAGAAGAATCTTTGATCACAAGATTTGCCGTACCGGCGTTTGTGCCTGTGAAATCCATATCGCCGCCAACGATGGTGCCATCCAGGATTTTTGCAGAGGTGATTGCACCTGTTGCAACCGTCGGATTTGGATAAGTACCTGTCAGATCACCACCAGCCGTCGCACCACTTTGTAAGGCGCCCGTAATGCGAGAGTCATTACCTGCCGCAAACGTCGTCGCTGTTGTGCCTTGTAAACTTGCAATCGTGATGTCCGTCGGAGCGGCAGCAGAACCCGTGTTATTACCTTTTAAAGTATTTGCCGCCATATTGGCCATTTTGGCATTTGTCACAGCACTGTTGGCAATTGTCGCTGCGACTGAACCCGTACCACTTGCAGTGACGTCACCAGTTAATGCCGTGATAGTACCGCCACCTGTCGAGATATTTGTACCGTTGATTTTAAAGTTACCTGTGATGTTCACGTCACCGGCAATATCTAATTTGTAGGCTGGATTCGTCACACCAATGCCGACGTCACCATCTGAATCGATGCGAACTTTTTCTCCAGAATTCACTCTGAAAGCCATGTACTGGTTCGCGGGCGTTGAAGCATCAACCTGATATCTGATAGAACCTTGTTGTGGTGAAGAGGTGTTACCGAAATAGAATGTCGCAGGTTGCGCATTCATCGTGTACATATTCACGCCGACACCACCGACAGCTTCTCTGTCGAAGGAAGCAACGGATTCCGTCGACGGAGCATTCGATGAACCGGTGTCACCTTTAACTGCAAGGACGCCGTTTCTGATATGAGCTTTATAAGCTGGAGCCCCACCAATACCTACGTTACCTGCAGCGTCGATCGTTATGCGATCAGTATTATTTGTTTTAATCGTTAATTGATTACTGTCGTTTGTACCAATGGAAGCTGCGGCACCAAAAGAGTTACCACCTCTTACAAACGCATCAGTGATACCGTAACCCGCCGCTGTCGTTGGTGTACCCGTTGTGATTTTTGACCAATCAAGGTTCGGAATATCTGAGGCAGCTAATGATGCTGTACCAGAACTTACGCGGCCTTGAGCATCCGTTGTAACTTTATAATATGTGCCTGCAGTGCCTGTATTTTTCAAAGACAATACGCCTGCGTTCGTGATTGTAGCATCACCAGACATTGTCACAGCTGTCGCTACGTTGGAACTATTTCCGATCCACATAGTGCCATCATTAAGAGTAGGAAGGAGGGGAGACGGAGCGGCACATGACCAGCCCGATGCAGACCAAGTCGCAACGTGACCGTTTGTGGAGCACCCGAAATTTGCGAATTTGCCTGTCGAGTCTTTGATAACCAAATTGGCCGTACTTGCGTTCGTACCAGTGAAGTCCATATTCGAACCCAAGATAGTACCAGAGGCAATTTTTGAACTGGTCACGGCACCGGAAGCAATCGTCGCGGCCGCCGAGCCTGGGCCCGTAGCGGTGACGTCACCAGTTAATGTCGTGATCCCAGAACCTGAAGAACCAACTGCAACCGCCGATGTTCCGTTCCAGTATTTCAACTCGTTCGATGTCGAGTTAAACCAGATTTTACCTTTATCTGCGGCTACTAAGCTTGGATCTGAAGCATTGTTAGAAACGTGCAGGCTTTTACCTGCTGACATTGTCATATAGCCAAGATTAGTGACATTGTTGCTGTCCATATCAATAGCGCCAGCCATCGTACCACCGGCCAGCGGCAATTTCGTAGGGTCCGTGTTTGAGGGAGCTTGGCAGGCCCAACCGACTACAGTCCACGTAGCGACGTGGCCCACGGTTGAACAAGCAAAGTTTGCGAATTTACCCGTTGAATCTTTAATTACCAAACCAGAAGTAGCAACGTTAGTGCCGGTAAAATCTAAATCTGCGCCTACGATGGTACCGTCAGCAATTTTTCCTGAAGTCACAGCGCTGTTTGCGATTGTCGGTCCCGGATAAGTACCACTTAAGTCACCGCTTGCAGAACCAGTTGGTGCCGCACCTGTGATGGTTGTTGGCGTTACTCCTGTGATACGGCCTTGAGCATCAACCGTAAATACGGGAACTGAAGTGCCGGAACCATATGTGCCTGCAGTTACTGTCGTGTTTGCAAGCGATACAGTCACAGTGCCAGAGGTACCACCGCCAGAAAGACCGCTGCCAGCAGTTACACCTGTGATGGAACCCGTGGAAGTTGCCACACAGCTAAACGTAGTGCCGTTCCAACTAAGCGCTTGGCCCGCAGAACAAGAAGTTAAACTTGCTTTCAACACAAGGTCGTTGATGGTTTTATCAGCCAACGTTTGTGCGCTATATGAAGACATCGCAAAAGGCACGGAACGGATTGTGTTGGCAGGATCAATCGCTTGCCAACCAGTTCCATCATGAAAGCTCACTTTTAAAAGGCGTTCAGATGTGGCAGACGCATTCCAAGTACCGCCACCATAGCAGTTGTATGTAATTCCATTTGTGAATGAATCAGAAAGTTTGTTTGCACCACCTGCCGCATAAATCACAGTTCCATCGCCGATTGCGATATCAAAAATACCGTCAGAGTTTTGCATGTTCACGTGTTGGCGTTCTTCGTAATAAAGAACACACGTTCCATCTGTTGAAGTAATTTGGAATCTAAAAGAGACGTCGTTGTAAGTAAGTGGCTGACCAGCAGAGTTTAAAATGCGGCCTTGATATGTGAGTTTTTGCGGAGAAGCTTGCGCAACGGATGCAATAAATCCGAGCACCAGTATCGCAAAAGTGGTTGTTATTTTTTTACCGATTCGCATGAGACGTCCCTGTTAAGAAGTCGTTAAAAAACGTTCCTTAGGACTCTTCGGTAAGGGAAATCAATGGCTTAAGCTCCATTGCGGGAATGAAATTTAAAAAATAGTCATGTTTTTGGGGAGCAGTTTGTGGGTACGCCAACTCGAACTAATAAGAAATGGTCAAGAAATGGGGAGAAAACTCAGGTTTCCTTGAAGCTGAAAAAGACGGCAATGAGGGAACAAACCGACCCATTGCCGTTTCAAAGTGAGACGGCTATTTGCGAGTAGCCTTTTTTGTAGCCTTGCGAACGACCTTTTTTGCCGTTTTCGCTGGGCGTTTTGCAGCTGTTTTCTTAGCTGTTTTTGCAGCGCCTTTTTTTGCAGTCATCGTTTTTTTGAAAAGAGCTTTTTCCAATTTTGCTTTTTGGATGATGGCTTTTTTCTTAGCTACTTGGATGTTTTTCTCAAGAGAGTCCGCGGACTTTTTGATTTTCGCGATCGTGCTGGAAACTTCTTTTTCAAGTTTCTCTTCGGAAGCGCTAAGCACTTTCACGATTTCTTGGTATTTATCCCACGCTTGTTGGATTTTTTCGTCTTTAGATTTGTCGAACTTACCTTTAAGTTCGCCTTCGCGTTTTTTGATTTCGTCACTCAAAGTTTGGAAATTTTCAAGAAGGCTTTGTACGTTCTTGTTCTTTGAGAGGTTATTCAAAATTTTCTGAAATGATGCAGATGACATGATCTTCTCCTTTCAAGAGCTTCGGGACCACTGTACACCCGTGGTCCGGGAATTAAAAGATTTGTCCGTTATTTTGACATAAAAGTAATGGTGTCGAGCCAGATTTCACGATTGTTCGAGAATCTGCCTGGGAATTTTTCAGTCGCAGCTTCGCGCAGTGGCAACGCATGCTGTGCAATATACGTCTTAATCGAGTCTTCACTCTCGACTTTGAAAACGATGCGAAGTTCTTTTGCCGAAGATTCCATCGCACCGCCTTTGCGAAGGCAAAGATCGGCACTGATAAATCCTGGAATTTCCAACGCTTTAGGGATGTAGTCACTTTTAAGCCACGCGACGTACTCATCGTAGACTTCAAATTGAACTGTTGTTTGCTGAATGTAGGTAACCATTTTGTGAATCTCCTAAAGAGTAAATTTAAAATCTTTGATCAAAAGCCCTGGCAGTTTTTTTCCGCCCCATGCACGGCTGTTGTATGTATCAACCGATGGATCAATGTCTTGGAAACTTGTGACTGCTAATAAGTTTTCACCTAAGGCATCGAACAAACTCTCATCCCAGCGCATATCTGCTATGGGTGCCACGATCTCACCGTTTTCCACCCAGAAGCATGCATAACGAGTCATACCCGTGATACGGGCTGTGGGACGATCCGACCAATTCAAATAGTGAAGGTTAGAAAGGTAAACACCTGTTCCTAGCTCTTTCAAAATATTTTCCTTCGTCAAAGTGCCCGGCATGATTTCTAGGGCACGAGGACCTTCGCTAGGACTCGCTAAATTTCCCTCAACTCCGTATTCTTTGGCTGTACCAGAAGAAATCAAGAACGTGATCAATTCACCGTTTTTAATTAATTCAACTTTCTCTGCGGAGACTTCACCCAATGAATTGAAAGGGGGAGTAAGACCTGTCGAGAAATTTTCCCGCATCGAGAAAAGGGGAGAAAAAGACTTTTCTTTATCCGCAAGCTTTTGCAATGGGCTGCTTCCCTGCTTGTAAGCACTATAGCTCATCGCGCTCCACGAGAACATGCCAGCCATCTCAGCAACAGCAGCGGGAGCTAGGTACACTTTATACGGACCGGGTTGCAAAACCTTTTTCGGACGATCCATCAGCCTTAATTGATTTTTATTCTGCGCCAAATTCGCGGCGTAATCTTCTTGATTCCAAGCTGTGCCTGCGTAAGTGCCTTTCACAGCCTTTTCGCCTAGGTACAAAGAGTAATCGATAAAGAACGAATCGGTTGCGAAGAAATGATTTTGTCCCGCAGAATTGCGATTTGCAGAAACACGAGGGCCCGCGCAGTAGATACCTGCAAGGTCAGAGCCCGCGGCAGGGGCTGTGAGTTTTTCAAACATCTCTTGGTGAGTCAGTAAGCTGCCTTTGACGTAGTTACTGCTTGTTCCGTTGTTGCGCATCGGAACCTGTTTGGGATCTTCTGGCAAAAGGGCGCACTCTTTGCGAGCCATCTCAAGCATTTCAAGCGCACGAGCGGTGTCCGTAGCTGCCTCACCCGTGATATCAAAAGTGATTTTAGCGGTGCGAGTGTTTTTTTGAAACTGCATGCTGATCGTACGTTGTTCAACATGCGTGTTCTGACGAACTTTGTTGTTGTTGATACGAATGAAGACAGAGTCTTCAGCGTTCAGGTTTAAATTCGCTTCTTCGCCCGCGTTAATCTTTGCGAAAACAGCATCAGCAATTGCATTAAACGTTTTTTGCGTTGATTCGATAAAGTTCATATTACGCTCCAAACACTTCCATGCTGCCGAATAGGCAGTATGGCGTTGTGTGACCCACACGGATCACTTGGTTTGGTTCCCCTTTACCGCAGAAAGGTGATCCGTAAGTTTCGCGATTTTCGCTGACTGCTTTTAAAGAATTCCAGAACTTAACCGTCGTCCCGCGATAATTCGGATTTTTCAAAGTCTTAGTTAGCTTGCCGTTTTCGATCAGTTGCGCGTATTCGCAGCCGAACTGAAATTTGTTGCGATAATCATCAATGGACCAAGATTTATTCGCGTGCATGAACACACCACGCTCTACTGAAGCGATCATATCTGAAAGCTTAGATGTCCCGGGCTCGAGGTTGATATTTGCCATACGATCAATCGGAGCGCGATTCCAACTGGATGAGCGAGAGTTTGCAACACCTGGCAGGCTTAAACGAGCTTGAGATTCCAAAGAACCCAAACCACACATTAGCACGCCGTCTTTGATTAAATATTCTTTAGTTGCTTTTACGCCAGCATCATCGAAAGCATAAGAAGCCATCGCATCGGGAACTGTCGGATCGAAAGTCACATTCATTAGTTTTGAACCATACTGAAGTTTGCCGAAGTCTTCGGGCTTCACGAAACTCCAGCCAGCATAGTTTCTTTCATCACCCAAGATGCGATCGTATTCAAGAGGGTGACCGATAGACTCGTGCACTTGCAAAGTCATTTGATCTGGAGCAATTAACAAGTCCATAGTTTCAGAGGGGCAGTTTTCTGCTGAAAGCAATTCAACCGCTTCTTGGCTGATAATTTTCGCGCGTTCCAAAATCGAAGAGCGATCAAAAACTTCAGCACCGATTTGGTTGCAACGTGCAAGGCCACCGCTGTCAGAACGTTGTTGAACTTCACCGGCGTCCATTGCTGTGGCGTTAAAGTCTGTGCTGACGATAGAAAATTTTTGGTGAACATCTGAACCATGAGTGCTGACCACAGAAAATTCAGATTCAACGATCATTGCCATCGCGGTACGGTTGATAACTTTATCCGAAACTTTCATGGCAGCTGTGGCGTCGATAAAAAGATCTGTGATTTCTTTGGCAGAATAAGAATCCATCGGGCGGACGACCGGAGAGGAGTAGGTGCCTTTAGCAACCGGTCTTTGTAAAACAGAAAAGTCATGAACTTTAAAGGCTGAAGCCTGACGAGCCATCAAAGCCGCTTTATCAAAAGCACGCTTAACGCCATCAGAACTTAAATCACTGGTTCCGGCATAACCGAAATGACCGTTGACAAGAACTTCCACCATCAAGCCATTTTCAAAGCTGATGTCGCTGCTTTCAAACTGCTCATTGCGAATCACACGCCAAGTAGTCTTCTCACTAACCAATCTCAACTGAGCCCAATCAACGGCACCCTTCAGATTGTTCAGCGCTTTCTGCAAATCAAGCATTCTATGCTCCCTTCAAAATTCACCTTTCCCATAGCAACGCACAGAGGGAAAAACAACCCTTAATGCCTGTTTTTGTTCATAATTCCCGGAACTTCTTTTCCTCTGAGGGCTGGCGTCTGTGGGCCCCCTGGAGTGAGCCCCGCCGCTTAGCTCAGTCAGTCCTCGCTCGTCCTTGATTTGAGTCATTATTGGATTCAGTGGCTCGATGATGTTTCACGGCATACTTGGGGCTACAAAGGCCTGCGGAGCTCGCACGCGGCAGGGCTCACTCCAGGAGTCCCCCAGCCCCCATCCCTCAAAGGAAAACAAGTGCGAGGTTTTTGGGCAAAATAGGATTGAGGGGCTTATTTTCAGTCGGCTTCGTTCGATGGTCTGCGGTGAAGTTTGCTGGGCAACGACAAGCGGTGGATTTCCAATTTTTGTTTCTGGTGCGTCGTGACCCCGAGTTCCGAAGAAGGAAGGCCAACATGCACGGTTACTTTGAAACATAAAACTTCGTCGCATGGAGGGGAACTGGGGTTGCAGAGGGGACGCGTGCGAGTTCCGCAGGCCTTTGTGGTAACGAACGTGAAACAGAACAACATCGAGCCCGTGAACAAAGGAAAGGAACAGTGACAAAATCGAGCGAGGACTGTCCGAGTGTAGCAGCCCCTCTGCAACCCCAGTTCCACTCCAGGCGAGCCAAGACTTCGGTGTCAAAGTGACTAGAAATCCGTTGGCAAGCACATTGCTTTAGAAGGAGGAGCATGAGGGTCCTGGAGCCAATTAGGGAAACAGGAGAAAGGGGAAACCATGAGAATTCTTTTAGCAATCGGAACTACACTTATTTTGTCATTTCTAGCGAGCTGGTCATCAGCTGCAACAATGGAAGTGAAACCGTCTTGCTTGTTGAGCAGCGAAGGAATTTTTGATGGTGCTTGGGTTAAACATCGAATTTCTGTGGGCGACCAAGTCGTCTATGGAGCTGATGATCTTGAAGCTATCTCAGCCGAACTTGGAACTCTTCGTAGCCAAGGTCTGTGCCGCTAACGCGCTCTTGCTACCAAAAGTGTGTCCGTACCTTTAAGCTACAGGGACTTTGGATAGAAATACTTTTTTAAATCAGCATTGGAAGTCTTATCCCGCGATGCCTGCAGATTGTAAGGCGGCGGGACGAATTTATCGCCTTGAACGTGAAGAGGGTGGTCTTGAGATCAGCTTAATCCGTGACAACCAAGAACAGATCATCACGTTCGACAAAGCTCCACCGCAGTCAGAATTTCTGATTGAAGGAGATATCGTTGCGATTATCTCTGCAACGGAAATAGTTTTGTTGGCTCCCAATAAATCATCCCTGCCAACGCGCACGTACGATAAAGACATTTTGGAAAAATGGAATCGTTACGTTGAAGAGGTTCGTCATTTTTTCCGTCGTAAAGGATTTTTAGAAGTAAAAACTCCGTCGCTTGTTGTTTGTCCTGGAACAGAGCCAGCACTGGATGTTTTTGCGACAGAGCTAAAGGTGGGTTCTCGCACAGAGAAACTTTATCTGCCAACCAGTCCTGAACTTCATTTGAAAAAAGCCCTGGCACTGGGGGCAGAGAAAATTTTTGAGATCGCGCCGTGCTTTCGAAACGGTGAGGTGACGGAGCGTCACCAACCCGAGTTTTCGATGCTGGAGTGGTACCGGGCGTACGACAACCTTGCGACGATTAAGCAAGATGTCATCGATCTGGTTCAACACTTGGTGAAGGTTTTAAAATTCGAACCTCCGCGGCGAATCCTAAGTTATTCCGTAGCTGAGTTGTTTAAAATTCACTGCGGATTTGATTTCACCCCGGAAACAACGAAACAGGAATTGAAAGAACTGGCGCAAAAGCTGGGCGTCGACGTGCACAGCGCTGAAAGTATCGACGATTATTTCTTTTTGATTTTTATGGATAAAATCGAATCGCAACTGCACGGCGAGGATTTGATCTTCGTTGAAAAGTATCCTCCGTATCAGGCAGCTCTGGCTCGTTTGACTAAGGATGGATGGGGAGATCGTTTCGAGGCTTACTGGAAAGGCCTTGAACTTTGCAATGCGTTCCACGAACTCAACGATCCACAAATTCAAAGACAGCGTTCCGAAGTAGATCTGCAAAAAAAACAGGAATCCCAAAAAGAAGTGATCTCTCTCGATCAAGAATTCTTCCAATGTTTGGATGCAGGTTTGCCGCCAAGTGGGGGAATTGCGCTGGGAGTTGAGCGTCTATTTATGGCACTTCACGGAATCAGAAAAATCTCGGATATTTCTGTATTTCCAAAGTAGCTGGTTTAAGCTCCGACTCTGTCGGAGCGGTCTGTTCTCCAAAAACAGCCGTATAAAAGGCATAAAAAAAGGGACCGTGTGGTCCCTTTTTCATTCAGTAGGAAGAGTGAATTACTCTTTTCCGCCGTTGATGTCTTCTTTAAGTTCTTTACCGACTTTGAAGAAGGGAAGTTTCTTTTCTTCAACGTTGATGATTTCGCCAGTACGAGGATTGCGGCCTTTGTAGGCACCATATTGACGGTTTACGAATGAACCAAAACCACGGATCTCGATACGGTCATCACGCATCAAAGCTTCAACCATAGAATCGAAGATTGTATTCACAACTGTCTCTGCTTTCACGCGAGTGATACCAGCTTTTTCAGAGATCAAATTAATCAAATCCGCTTTAGTCATCGTCCAGATCCTCTAGAACATAAAGTATTGATAACACTCCCGATTATACAGAGTGTGCGGGGGCTGACTACCACTTTTCAATGATTTAACTCATTGCTTCTTATACATTCCGGTATTGAGAAGGATTTTACGGTAGGCATCAATGACGGCCTGGACCATTTTGCCCGTATCGAACAGGTCCATGACGCGTTGACGCGCTCTTTCGCCGATCTCGTCTGCGGGCATAGTTCCCGAAAAAATCTCCACCAAAAGGTTTGAAATCGAATCTACGTCAGCTGGGCGCAACAGGAAGCCATCACGACCATCTTCAATGATGTTGGCGATCGGTGAAACCTCTGAACCCATGACAACTTTTTTCTGGGCCATGGCTTCCAACGTGGAAGGTTCAAAACCGGTGCTTCTAGAACCCATGTTGATGAAAACGTCGCCCAAAACAATGTAATCTTCAAGTTCAGCGGCAGGGACCGCGCCGGCTAAGATCACGCGGTTGCCTAGGGCCAGGTTTAAAACTTGGTATTCGATGTCTTTAAACTTGGGTCCGTTGCCCACCACGATCAAATAGCTGTTGGGCTTTTTGATCGCGACTTTTTCAAAAGCTTGCAACAGTGGCAGCATCTCATGAGCGTCGGTCATATCGTTGATAGTCACCGCGATGTGAGAGTTCTCTGGCAGATTCAATTTTTTACGAAGTTCGAGTGATTGCTCTTTCGGAGTCAAATCCCCCAGATCAATTCCATAAGGAACGGTGTAAGTATGGAAATCTGGATACAGATAATATCTTTCTAAGATAATTTTCTGTTGTGGATTTGTGACGAAAATTCCATCTGCTGTGGAAAGCAACTGGCGATCGCCACCATAATAAGTCGTCAAAAATTTATAAGCCGTCGCCAATCCCGTCGTCAGGATGCTTGGTAAGGTTTCCTGCTTCATCGCCAGGATCGCAAAAAGCTGCGACATTTGCGTCGCCTCAACATCGTAAGCGACTGCGACTTTCAAATCTTTTTTTCGGTTGCCGATGCGGTAACCTGACTTATCGATACTGTGCACGATGTGGAATGGATTTTCGCGATGAAGTTGCATGAACTTCTGGCGAACCGCCATTTGAAAACGCAGGTGAGCCAGATTTTTTTCGCCCTCATTCAGGTAAAATACGCGCACACCATCACGAGTGACTTCTGGTTTTTTTAATGGAGAATTCGCAGAAATGACTGTGACCTTGTGACCTTCCCGTGCAAGTCCACGAGCGATCGGCCATAAAAAACCATGATCAGTCGCCCGACTAAGAATCGGAAAACGATGCGAGGTCAGGCAAATGTTAAGGGTTTCCGGCACCGCGGATTTCTTTGCGAACATGAATTTAGATTAAAAGACTATCTGGCAGAAGCCAAGGCCCGATTATAAAGACGATTTAATTCATTCATTGATGAGTCGACCATGTGGCTGCTTTGCGCCCAGTCTTCAGACAGTGTTTGGGGCAGCTTTAAGGTCGATCGTTCTAAAAGCTTGTGCAGATCTTTATTAAGATGGTGGGAATTTAGAACCCAGCAGTTCACAGTGTTTTTCCAAAGGTCCGCATGCACGCTTGTTTGTTTTGAATCCAAGATCAAAGTCGATTGAGCCTGGATGGCCCGCATATAATATTCAGTCATTTCAATGGGAGTAAATTGCTGTCCAGCCATGACAAAGGCTGTGGCTTTTTCCAGTAAGATTTTGGAAAGGTGAGGAGTAATTTCTCCGGTTACAAGCCAGTGATCCCCGCAGCTATTTTTTTCCATCCACTGCGCGAACTGTTTTCTTTCACGAAGGGACCAGTGGGAATACGTTCCCCACAGGACAACTTTATGTCTGCGAGCCAGCATAAGCAGTCTTGCAAAGCGATCCGATTCTGGATTAAAGCGTCCTTCACGAAAAGGCAGGATGAAAAACTCCTGGCCCTCTAAATTTGTTAACAACGACTGTTCAACATCGTCTAAAGATACAACTTGTGCAGGTTGATTTTTAAAATCAAAAGCAGGTGGTAAAATACCGCGACCTTGCCTTGCGGACCGCACGTTCAAGCCACGCAGCTGTGCCAACGATTCCACGGTTGGAAAAGTGATGATGTCACTTTCCTCGACCAGATAACGTACGGGGTTGGTTTTTTTAAGGCCGCGTTTGATATGCAAAAGTGACGTCGTTAGCACGCAGTAAGGATGAGATTTTGCAAATGTCGAAAGCACCACTTGTGCGGCATTCATGCGATCATCGTCTAAGATCAAGTGCAAGATGTGGGGTTGAATACCGAAAAGGCCTGGGATGATTTTCAGTCCCTCAAGCACAGACCATTTCTTAAAATAAGCCATGTACTCAATGCCGTTCGTATTTTCCGGGGGTGTTTCACCGTAGCTTGTCAGCACAGTGACTTCATGCTGTTGGGAGCGCAAGGCTTGAGCCAATTGCCATGTCGTACTTTGAGTTTTGGTGCTAACAAGAATTATTTTGGCCATTCAAGTCCCAGGGCTTTGTAGATTCGGTTCAGAATCTTACGATTGGCTTCAGGGATATTGCGGTGTTTTAGTTCTTCCGGATGTATCCACTCAAGCATCATGTGATGTTTGGCGCGAGGTTCGCCTTTCCAGTACAGGATTTCATAAAACAATATGAGAATCCCTACATCTCCATAGGAATGAGTGCATGCTAGTTTAAGGTCGCCAACCTCAGCTTCAATGCCGAGTTCTTCATCAAGTTCGCGAGCTAATGCCTGTTCAGGTGTCTCGCCACTTTCGATTTTTCCACCAGGAAATTCCCATTGTCCCGCTAAGGAATTGTTTTCGGGGCGTTGACCGACCAAGATTTTTCCGTCTTTGCGCAAGAATCCTGCAACAACTGGAATCCAATGACCCTTACGGATTTTTGGTTTTCTTGGTTTTAACTCAACACTATCTGCCGACATCTTTCCTTCTAGCTGCAACGTCGTGGAAAAAACGAGGTCCATGAAACACGAGTGCAGAGTAAATTTGAACAAGATCTGCGCCCATTTGCAATCTTTCAAAAACATCTTCAGGGGTTAGGACGCCTCCAGCACTCACTATCAGCATTCCTTGACGCTTTTTGCCTAAAGTTTGAACAGCAATTTGCAATGCGCGTTGTGAGAGATCTTTCAGCGGAGCCCCCGACAGACCACCTTCCTGAGGGAATTGACAGCCTTGGGGTCTCGATAAAGTCGTGTTTGTTAACACGAAGCCATCGACACCAATTTCTTGGCAATTAGCCACTGCTTCCGCCAAGCCTTCTTCGCCCATGTCAGGGCTTAGCTTGACCAAAACCGGTGTCGGTTCAAAGTGTGAAACTCGATCCAAAATAGGTTTTAAAAGAGCTCCCAGATTTTCTTTCTTTTGCAACTCACGTAAACCCGAAGTGTTGGGACTTGAGATATTCACGACAAAGGCATCAGCCCACGGGCGCAACTTATCGACCAGTTCCAAATAATCCTTCACGGCGTGAGCATTGGGGGTCTGTCGATTTTTGCCGATGTTTACAAATACGGGAGTTCGAAAGTTGGGAGCATAAGAGGCTAGATTATAGAAAACTTCATCAGCCCCGTGGCTCGGGAAACCCATTTTATTCCACATTGCTGTGAGCTTCATATCGCGGTCCATGATTTTCCCCGGATTCGGGGTCTGTGCTTGGGGAGTCACAGTGCCGACTTCGACGAAACCGCAACCTAGTCTCCACCAGTCACTCAAGTGCTCGGCATCTTTATCAACTCCGCCGGCGATTCCCAATGGATTTGCGAATGTCATGTCTCTCCATGTGAATGTGCCCCAATGAGGAGTCTTCTTGCCATGAAGGTAAGAAAGCAGTGGCAGAGCATAGCCGTTGATATCGTGAGCAAGTTTCGGAGGAAGTAGAAGCCAAGGACGCATGAGAATTAAACTCCAACTGTGTGATCTAAAAAGCAAAAAAAAAGGTGGGTTTGAAACCCACCTTTATTGGTCTGCACTCCGGCGTTGCCGGAGTAACCATTAACGAGGGTACAAACCTCTGAGAAGCATCGCTTTCTCAAGTCGTTGTACAGATACTGCCATAGCAGCAGATCTCATATCCACGTTTTTCTCTTTCGACATTGCATAGCCTTTATCGAAAGCTTTCGTGATAAGAACTTTCAATTTAGAATTTACTTCGTCCTCATCCCAGAACAACGCCATCGTATCTTGGACCCATTCAAAGTAAGAAACGATTACGCCACCGCCATTGGCGATAACGTCTGGAGCGATAAACACACCACGTTTAGAAAGAATTTTAGTTGCCGCATTCGTGATAGGACCGTTCGCACCTTCAACGATGATTTTCGCTTGGATTTTTTCAGCGTTGTGAGTGTCGATTTGGTTTTCAAGAGCGCACGGGAACAAAGCATCACATTTTACTTCAAGCAAGTCTTCGTTGCTGATTGGTGTTGCTTTTGGATAACCCTTCAAGAATTTGTGAGCTTTGATGTACTCAAGCACTTCAGGGATATCAAGACCATCACCGTTGAAGATACCGCCGGAAACGTCAGAAACTGCAACGATGCGAGCGCCGCGATCGTAAGCAAATTTCGCTGCGAAAGAACCCACGTTACCGAAACCTTGGATCGCGATAGTGGAACCTTTCATGTTCATTTGGCAAACTTCGAATGCTTTTTCTGCTACGTAAACAACGCCCAAACCTGTTGCGTGGTTACGACCCAATGAACCACCGATTTCAACTGGTTTACCAGTTACAACTCCTGGTTGTGCAAAGCCACCTTGCTCTTGAGAGTAAGTGTCCATGAACCAAGCCATTGTTTGTGGATCAGTGCCCACGTCTGGAGCTGGAATATCTTTAGTTGGTCCAACGAAAGGGCCAATCTCAGAAGCATAACGACGAGTTAGGTTTTGTTTTTCAGTGCGTGACAATTTAGTTGGATCAACAGTGATACCACCTTTAGCGCCACCCAACGGAAGACCTAGTACAGAGTTTTTGAAAGTCATCAAAGCCGCAAGACCCACAACTTCTTGAAGATCTACGTTTTGGTGATAACGGATACCGCCCTTGTAGGGGCCCAATGTCGGAGAGTATTGAACACGGTAACCTGTGAATACTTTCACAGAGTAGTCGTCCATACGAACAGGAACAGAAACAGTGATGCAACGACGAGGGCGTTTCAAACGCTCAAGAACGTTAGGATCACAGTTAATAATTTTTGCGGATTCATCGAGAGTTTGAATAGCGTTGCGGAACAAAGGCCCGTCATACAAGGGCTCAATCTTATGGTCCATGATAATGTGTCTCCTTAAAAATACACGCTGGCAGTTTATTGAAGTAAATACTCAGTGTCACCCGGGAAAAATAGCTGATGACTCGGTGGTTCTTTTTCCCCACAATTAGACCTATGTCTCGTTGTCTAATAGTTTTCATCATCTTTGCAGTTCCATTTTTCTCTTTTGCGCAAAAGCCAACAACACCTCAACAGGCGTTCATCGAGCAGTTTCAAAGCCCGCGTATTTGGTTTCCAGCAATCGATAACCCTATTCTTGCTGACGCCCCGGGGCGTTATCCAGCAGTTTTGAACTTTCTATTCGAAGGTATCCTAGGCTGGACGCCCACGGGTGAGGGCCTTTTAGTCACTGATAAGTGCAACAGCACACTATGGTCATCACGTTTACAAGATCCACGTGTAGCTGCTTCTGCACAATTGCAGGGTGGTTTGGTGCAGAAATATCTCCAAGAGTGCGGCTCGCAATTGCAGACTCATGACTTGGGAGAGCTGGTAAATGTCCGACGCTATCTAACAATGCGTTACGACTCTTATGATCATCCGTTTCTTCGTCGCGTGGTGATCAATCTTCCAGGGAACGTTAAAGTAAAAGGTTTATTGGCCCTTAAAGGAGATTCCAAACGTCGTCCATTGGTGATTTTTAGATCGGGTATTTTTTCAAGCATCGAAGATTTTCGACCTGAACGTGCGTGGATGATGATGTTATTCGAACAGTCACCGTTCAATGTGCTGCTATTGGAAAATCTAACAAGCGCCGATTTTATCGCGAACAACAATCAGTTTTCCTTCGGCGGTTATGACGAAGGTATTCAAAATATTTTAATCGCACAGATGCTGCGCAATCCGACAGAGCCACTGTCTCGTATTGTCGACAGTGTCCATGTTATGGGTATGAGCTTAGGCGGTCCTGGTGTTTTATTTGCTTCTTTGTTGAATAAATATAATTCACCTGCCAATGCGCCTTTGATCCAAAGCTTCTTTGCCCTTTGCCCCGTAGTTAATTTGAAAGAGACAATGGAGGCATTAACCGGAAGTGGCACACGCTCGGCATTCATCGATTTGTGGGGACGTCGTCGTCTGCGTGGGATCGAAGAAAAACTTCCTGGAATGGTTCAATACGAGAGTTTTAAATATCTAAGCAAAGCCGTTTCTGAAGTTGTTAGAACTTATCATGGGGGTCTTTCTTATATTTCCTCTGTAAAGTTGCCACCGGGAATGAAGGATAGCGAAAATTTCTGGGCTTTGAATAATTTCTGGCCGTATTACAAAGACGTGCAAGAGCCTGTGATGATCTGGGCAACGGATCATGATTACTTAGTGCCTTATGCTATCAATTCGCAAAAGATCGTGAATAAAGTTTTGAAAGTCGACAGCAAAAACATCCGCGTTGTTGAATTCGCCGAAGGCTATCACTGCACACTTCCAGTCGCCTATGACTGGAAACTTTCAAGCTCAATGATGCAGTCTTATGTTTTGTCACACTCTCCGAATTTCAAAATGCGTCAAAATAAATTGAATATGGAGCTGACTGATGACGAGTGGAGAGATTTTTTTGCCGGTACGACCACGACATCATATAAAGTCGAAGAGCCGGGTAAAAAAGCAAACTTTGTAAACTTGGAAATTGAACTTAAGAATTCAAAAGGAAAAGCGAAATCCTTAAGCTTCAGCTTACCCTTGTCTGAATTCGATTTTAGATTCCACAATCCGACATTAACAAATTCTGAAAAAGAAATGATCGTTCGGTGGGTCAATCAAAACCTAAGCGTCAACGTCGTCGATATTGCCGGTAAACCGAACTTGCAGGTTAGTTGGGCTGTTGCTCAATAGTTACCTGTCTTTCTGCATTGTCTTTTGGGGGAGATTTCATTCTTCGCGTTTCTGCGGTCTTCTTTAGGGATGGATATATCTCGTCGTGGCTTTCTTAAAACCGGAATTGTCGGTGGGCTTTTTAGCGCCTTGGCTTCGCGTTCAGCATCGGCTGAACCTCGGGTTAAGTATGTTCCGTTAAAGAGTAGCTATCGTGAGCTGACGAATCCTATTTCGGATTTGCGGGAATACTATGATGTTCTTGTGATTGGTTCGGGATACGGGGGATCGATCAGTGCCGCTCGGTTGGCGGGCACCTGTCGCCTGGCTGTTATTGAGCGAGGTCCCGAAAGGCCCCCAGGATCTTTTGTGGAAAAGTTTAATCAGGTTCGGCGAGACATTCGTTGTGCTCGTCATCCACTGGGACTTTTTGAAATTCATGCGAATCACGAGATGGACGTTTTGAATGGAAACGGTCTTGGGGGAACCTCGCTGATCAATGCAGGGGCGATGGTCCGTCCTGATCGGGATACATTTCGGTCGCCACACTGGCCAGCTGCCATTGTAGAAGAAGTGCAAAGTGGCGCCTTCGAAAAATACTATTCTCGGGTGAAACAAGTTCTGCAAGGGCAAGCCTACAATTCGGAACGCCTGCAAAGTGCCAAGGTTCGTGCTCAGGAATACGCAGCTGACAAGTTAGGTGTGAATCTGATTTATCCACCGATCGCAGTAAATCTCTATGGGCAACAGAGGCAACAGCAAGGCGTGACTCAGCCCCGATGCATCGAGTGTGGTAACTGTTGTTCAGGCTGTAATACCGGTGCCAAAAACACTTTGAATATGAATTATCTGCCTTTAGCTAAAAACCAAGGAGCTGAAATTTACACACAGATGGAAGTACTGTGGATTGAAAAACTAGATCGCGGTTACAAAGTTCATTGTCTGTACGTTTCAAAGAATGGCGAACGCGTTCGAAAAAGTATCATCGCTGGCAAAGTCATATTGTCCGCAGGGACAATGGGCAGTTCTCGAGTGTTGTTAGTGTCTCAAGAGCAAGGTCTGAGTCTCTCTGGACAATTGGGAAAAAGATTTTCCGGCAATGGCGATGTACTAGGGCTTTCCTTTAACACCGCTTACAGAACGAACGCGATTGGTTTTTCTTCGGCTAGCAAAATTCGCGTGGATATGAAACCGGGTGCTGTGATTTATTCGATAGCTGATTATCGCAACCGTAAAAACCTATTTGATCGTTTCATTATTGAAGAGGGCACCTTTCCTGGCGCATTTGCTATTCCTCTGCGTCTGGCAATGGGTGTTGCCAAGTGGAAAATCTCTGCGGCTCGATACTTGCGCGTGGCCCGTGATATTGTGCTTTCAAAAGACATTGAAAAGGGCGCTCTGAATTATTCGATGGTGTATTTGGGTATGGGGCATGATCGTGCCGATGGTAAATTAAAATTAGATCGCAAGGGACGAATCCGTGTGATTTGGCCTGAAGTGAAATCTGATCCCATCTATCCCACCATTGACCGCGCTATGAAGCGACAATCTGAAGCGCTTGGTGGGAACTTTGTGATGAACCCGCGAACGTTATTGATCAATGGGAAAAATCTTGTGACCGTGCATCCCTTAGGTGGTTGTGTAATGGCTGATTCGGTAAAAGATGGAGTGGTCAATCAGTGGGGGCAAGTCTATCAAGCTGACGGCACTCTGCACGAGGGATTATATGTTTTAGATGGGTCCATCGTACCCACGGCGCTCGGGGTGAATCCCTTACTGACGATTTCAGCATTGGCCGAGCGCGCAGTTGAAAGAATTAGAAACCAGATCTGATCGTGTCTTCGATCCAAGGTGCAAAATAGGAAACCAGAGATTTGATTCCAGGAGCGTGACCGCAATCTCCCGAACCATCTCCACCGCTATTTACACCCACCAGAATAAAGCGTTTATTTTCATCTAAAACAAATGCCGGTCCACCCGAATCCCCATAGCAAGTGCCACGGCCGTGTGTTTCGTCTAAGATCAACGCCATAGGATTCATGGTTTGCATCAGAACGGAAGTCACGCGCAGTTTTTTATCATGACCGATAATTTCGATTCTGCAGACAGTTTTATAATCGTTGCAGCCACCTCGACCTTCTTGAATGGCAGGTTGCAGACGGGGATCATTGCGATCTACTTTGATGGTCTCTTGTTTGAAAAAACCATATCCCGCAAGAATAAAAGGTTTTTCGAAAGTAAATGAAACGTGCTCGCCCAAGCCTACCGTCGTCATCGAAGAAGTTGCCATCAAGATACTTTCGGGAGTCATCACACTTTTAGCGTAAGGCACGGGTGTATAACCCGCAGGGGCTGGTGAAGCCATTTTGATTAAGCCAAGATCGCCGTATTCAGATCTAGAAAATTCAGGACTGATTGCTGTTGCAATCACTTTGCGAGTGCGAGAGGAGTCCTTCAAAGCCTCGACAGAGTCAGTACCGAAAATCACTGTCAGGTCACCCTTAGGACGGATCAAACAGTGAGCTGCGGTCACCACAATATCCGGAGCAATCAAAGTTCCAGTACAAGTCGATGCGTTCGATGCAGCATAAATGGCAACAGTGTGTTTCGCTAGCTCCGCAGAAGGGGGAACCAATTGACCTCCCACGATAGCTTGGGAGGGAAGGCTGTAAAGTGCCAAAAGAGCCACAAAAACAGGCAGTGACACCCTTGGCGGCGTCATTGTCGATAAACTAGTCAAATGCTTCAATAGGTTGCTTCTCATGGCATTCTCCATCCACAAGAAACTAACTCATCAAGGATCATACCCACAGGTACGAACACCCTTTTGGTGTCCGTATCTAGAGCTGTGATTTAAAGAAAGGCGATTTTTCCGCGAGTTTTTCCATATACTGTTGAACGTCCTCTTGGGCTTCTGCAGAGAGCTTTTTGAAGGGAACGATGTGTTCGTCAGGTACATAGCGGAATGTGAAATTGATTCTGCGAGTTTCAAAATTTTGAATGTCGTTCAGTGGGAATACCTGATCATTTTTGTCTTCCACACGTTGCACGCGGTGGAAAAGTTGCTTTTTAAATTTTTCGCCACCAAAAATTTGCAAAGAGCTATCGTCCAACCACTGTTGCAAAACCACGTCTGATTTGGATTCCGTACCCTTGCTGGAAACGAATTGAAAAAGCGCACGCTCACCAAAAGAGATCGAGGCAACGGGGCCAGGTTCAAAGTCTTTATGCTCTCCCACGCGGGCGCAGTCGACCTTCTTGCCGTCCTCTTGGATTTGATTGCCATAGTAATTAATCAAGCAGGTGTTCAATGTCCATCCACGGGGAATATCGCGGGGATCGAATTTCTCTTTCACTAAGCTTTCAATTTTCTGAACCAAATACTGCAAAATCGCGGGATAGCGTTCGCCAGTTACGCAGCGATTATAGATACCTTTTGGTGGATGATAGTAATTCAGGCAAGCAAATTGCCAGTTACCCAACCAGTAAACGGGACGCAGAAGGGGTCTTTGCTTTTGGTTTTCAGGTGGAGGATTGTTTTTAGAGTAACGCATTTCCCAGATGGGGTAGAGCGTGTTCAAATAATTAAGAATTTCTTCTTTTTCCCTAGGGCTGATGTAGTTTTGTTCATAAATCAAATTCGCAGTGGCTTTGCGCTCGTCGCCATTGCGATGGCCCGGCTTTCCGCTACGGGAAGGTGATTTGAATGCAGGGCCTTTGCCCTGAGGTTTGCCTTTGGATTTGAACATAGGCAGACTATTTAACATAAAGGGGCTTTTATTGCCAGCTGCCGCATTCTTAAAGGGGTGACAGCGGGCTATCAATCCGCTAAAAAAGCCTTTTGGAGTGAAAAAATGACAGCACCTGTACAAGCCAAATTAGGACCTCAAGAAAAAGACCTTTTGATCAAGCAGATCCCTGCTTTGAAAGGCAGAAAAATCCTCATCATCGGGGACGTTGGTTTGGACGAATATGTGATGGGGCAAGTTCGCCGCATCAGCCCTGAAGCTCCAGTTCCAGTTCTTGAAGTGGACGGCGAAGACAAACGTTTGGGTCTTGCTGCCAACGTCGCACAAAATGTCGCAAGTCTTGGCGGTGTTCCGATGATGGTTTCTGTGGTGGGGGACGACACAGGAGCAAGCTTGCTTAAAGAATTAAGTGTGAAAAACGGCGTCAGCTGGGAATACATGATCGTGGATAAAGAGCGTCCAACAACACGCAAAACTCGCGTGATGACAGGTCATCACCACTTGGTACGTGTGGATTATGAATTAAAAAAATACCTATCCGAGCAAACTGAATTGAAACTATTGGCGATGGTGGAAAAGCATGTCGCTGCCGCTGACTGCGTGATCATCGAGGATTATGCTAAAGGCGTGATCTCTCGCAATGTGGTAGCCAAGGTTTCTGAGATCTGCAAAAAAGCTGGCAAAAAATTGATGGTCGATCCACACCGCAATAATCCAGGCAACTTCTATCAAGGTGTTGATTTGATCAAACCTAACTATGACGAAGCTGTTGTGTTGACGGGGCTTGATTTCGACGACTTGAAAGGCAACCCGAACAAGGTTGTGGAAGTCGGCCGTGCTCTGCAAAAAATCACGGGCGCTAAAGAAGTCGTTCTGACTCGTGGTAAAGACGGTATGACGATTTTCTCGGGCGATCAAATCACCGAAGTTCCAACCTACGCTCAAAAAGTTTTCGACGTTACAGGTGCGGGTGACACTGTCATCGCGGCCCTGGCATTGGGCTTGGTCAGCGGCCTTTCGTTGGTTCACAGCTGCATGCTAGCGAATAATGCCGCCGGCGTTGTCGTCGGCAAAGTCGGTTGCGTCCCTTGTGAAATCCCAGAGCTTATCGAATACATCAACGAAGTCCATTAAAAGCGGTGAAAAAGGTCCACCTGCTGCGTTGTCGGGCTGTCTCCTCGCTCCGACGTGCATTAGCACACCTACGCTGCGGGGATAACCCTCCGCCTTGCATCTGAACCTTTTTGACCGCTTTTCAATAGAGGGAAATGCCAAAATGGAAAAGTCCTACAAGGTAAATTCTAAGCTGCTGCCGGAGGGATTCCCGAGGCAGTTTGATGCGCACGTTTACTTTAGTGCGGATCAAATGGAATTTGCGGAGTCACTTCGTCAGAAGGCGATTGTCTCATTCAAAGATCAAGAAGTTTTCACTGGGCATCTGATTCCAGAACCTATTGGACCTCATCCGGTTCCTATGTTTGAAATTAATTTTCCCAAAGAGAAATTCACCGACGTGGTATTATGGTTAATGCGCGAACGCGGTGATTTGTCGGTCTTAGTTCACGAGCTAACGGGTGATGATCTTTATGATCATACTCAGGCAGCGATGTGGTTGGGCCCACAGGTAGATCTCAATTACGAGGTCTTCAAAGATTAGCCCTTGCAGGATGGGAGGACTTTTTTGATCTCTCGCGATTCAAATCTTTATAAGAACATCGTGACCACTTGGAAAGCCCAGGGGGAGCAGTGGCTTTTACAATTTCCCTCTCATATTCAAAAGATTGAAGCGCTTTGGAATCTTGAGCCCATCAAGCCCCTCGACAATTTATCCTTTCATTTTGTGGGGACCTCGATCCGTAAATCTGACGGCATTGAAGTCGTCGTTAAAACGGGTTGCGACATTGAATCTTTAGATCGTGAGCGCCAATGGCTGCGCCACTTTGGTGGGGTTGCGGCTCAAGTTATTGAATCCGACAAAGCGCTTGGTGCCACCCTGATGGAGCGTTTAATTCCCGGCGAGACATTGAAACAATCAAAACAGTTCAGTGACGACGAGCAGACGATCATTCTTGCGAACATGATCCGCGAGTTGAACTCGCGCTCGATCATCAGTGGTGCCTTTAAGCATATCGCGGAACTTTCTAAGGACTTGGACGTTCTAAAGGGCGCTGTTGATTCACGCATGTTAGACAAAGCCAAGGGAATCATCTCGGAGCTGACTCTGGATCGTTCCCAGGATTGCCTTCTTCATGGCGATCTTCATCACGACAATGTTTTGAAACATAAGCATTCTTGGAAAGTCATTGATCCCCACGGCTATGTCGGTGATCCAACATTTGAGATGGCCGTGATGATGTACAATCCTTTGGATTCTTATCCCGTGAATCGACCTTTAAGGAAAACCTTGGAACGTCGAATGGAGATTCTCAATGAGCATATCAACTTCGATATGCAGAAAATGAAGGCGTGGGCCTTCGCGGCCGCAATGATTTCAACAGCTTGGGATTATGGTGATACTAAAAAGCTGTTGGGTATTCCATTTTTAGTTGCGCAGGAGCTGCGTTCTTGATGTGATTTTCCTGAATTCCATCAGGAGAACACACCATGAAGTTCATCGTCTCTCTGCTTTTATTATTTTCGGCTTCAGCCTTTGCCGAAACTCAAAATCCTTTCGATGCTTTTGTCGGCTCTTACAAAGTTGTTGGTGCAAAACGCATTAATAATGTTCGTGCTGCCACTTGTGATCGCTATCGCTGGAAAGATCTTGAAAGCATGACGGTGAAGGCCAGCGATAGCTTGTTCGAGACTCATCAAATTCGCTTCGTAGCGGGTCCTAAGGAGTCTCTTTTTCAAGTTCAAGAATTCCAACACTCCAACGACGTGGCCTCTACAGGTGACTTTGCAGAAACATCTGGAGGCGAGGGTTGGGCAGCCAGTGCTCGCGGTTCTTGGAGATTCGTCAATAAGCAGCACACGATTTTGACTCTGATAAAATCTGAATCGGGTCTCAAGATTTTGGTCAAAGATGAAAGCTTCGGTGCAGGGAATCTGAAAACGGGCTGTTATTATGAAGCGGATATGATTCGCATTGATTCATCTTCGCTTGCGGAGACTCCAAATCCCTTCGATGCATTCTTGGGAAGCTATGCGATTGAAGGCAAGCCCCGTGTGCAGGAAGTTGGAACTAATTATTGTCTTTTGTATAACTTTGCGGGTCTCAAAAGTGTCATTATTAAAACCGCCAACGCCAAAGATGAAACTCACCGAGTGGATTTCGCATCCTCCTATAAAACTGCCAGTCATTCTGTCATGAATTATGAAACTCACAATGACAATGATACTGCTGGCGCCTTTGCTGTGACTTCTGGCGGAGAGGGTTGGGCAGCTAATATCCGTGGTGCTTGGTCTGTCGGTAATAAACAAGGTGTGCGCATTCGTTTGAAGCAAACTGAAAGGGGCGTGGTGGTGTCCTTGGATGACGAAACATTCCGCTCTGGAAAGTTGAGAAAAGGCTGTTATTACGAGGCTGATTTGGTGAAGGTCGCCGAATAGCCACTAAGCTCTGGTCAATTAAGCAATTTTTGCAAGGAAGGCTCTTTTTAAGAGCCTTTTTTATTGGCTAAACCTGTGAAATCAGAGGAATTGCTAGGCGTTCTGGGCTCGCTGTGCTACAAACCCCGCTCATATCCTTAACTTAACGGGACCACGAAAGTCCCAGCTGTAACAAGCATGGCTGTAATAAGCCGAGGAGCCCTTAGATGGAATTCACTGAAGCGACGACAAGCGCGACTCTTGCGCCAATCAATTACACTGACGACAACGTCGCAAAGCCCCTAGAGAACAAACCCGCAAACTTCTATTCCATGACTTTGGAAGATTTGAAAGCCTACCTAAAAGGTAAAGGCAAAGAGCAATTCCGTGCTCAACAAATCTTCAAATGGGTTTACGAGCAACGCGTGACAGATCCGGAACAAATGTCAAACCTGTCTAAGGACTTCCGCGCGGAACTTCCAAAACTTCTTTCTTTCGAACTTCCTAAAACTTTGACTCACTTGAAATCTGTCGACGGAACTCAAAAGTTCCTTTTCGACATGGGCGATAACCAAAGCGTTGAGTCCGTGGTGATTCCTTCTGAGGGTCGTCTGACTCTTTGTATTTCTTCTGAAGTGGGCTGCAATATTGGCTGCAAATTCTGTTTCACCGGTAAGCAAAAATTAAAGCGCAGACTTCGTACCGAAGACATCGTGGGTCAGTTCATGCAAGTTCATGATTCTTTGGCTGAAGGTCAACGCATCACGAACATCGTTTTCATGGGTATGGGCGAACCTTTGGACAATCCAGAAGCAGTTTTCAAAACGATCGACGTGATCCATTCTCCATGGGGTATTAATTTGTCCCGTAAGAAAATCACGGTTTCAACTTCTGGTATCGTTCCAGAAATGTGGCGTATCGCTGATGCGAAAGTTCGTTTGGCGGTGAGTTTGAATGCTCCAACTGACGAAATCCGCAGCCAAGTTATGCCGATCAATAAAAAATGGAACACGACAATGTTGCTGGAAGCTTGTAAGCAGTACACTGACAAAACTGGCGACAAGGTCACGTTTGAATACGTGATGTTAAAAGGTGTAACGGATTCCATCGAAAATGCGCGCCAAGTGGCGAAGTTGACTCGTGGTGTGCCATGCAAAATCAATATCATTCCTTTCAACGAACATCCGGGTGCTCCCTACGAGCGTCCTTCTGACGCCACAATCGAAGCCTTCCACACGGAATTAAATCGCTTAGGTTGTCATGTCCTTCTTCGTCGTTCTATGGGACGCGATATCTTCGCAGCTTGCGGTCAATTGAACAGCACGCACAAAGAAGAAAACGCGACGATGGATATCTCCAACTCTCAACTGGCGGGTATGCCAAAAGCAAAACGGCAGTTGATGGCAGAGCATAAAGCAGAACATGCGGCTAAAAATGCGGCATTTGCTGCAATGAGCTTTGAAAACGAAACAGAACTTAATTAGTCTTCAAAGCGCTTTGAAAAACCAAAGCGCTTACTGACTTACACTCTGGCGCCGCCGGAGTAGAATCATCCCGGAGAATTTAAAATGTCTGAAATTTTAGTAGTAGGAAGCCTTGCATACGACTCAATTCAAACTCCATCTGGCAAAGCAGACCGTGCTTTGGGTGGTTCTGCGAATTACTTCTCTTTGGCAGCGTCTTTGTTTTCTAAAGTGCGTGTTGTCGGTGTTGTTGGTGAAGACTACGACCAAAAGGACTACGATCTATTAAACAACCGCGGCGTTGATTTAACAGGGCTTTCGAAAGTTCCTGGTAAGACATTCCACTGGGCTGGATCATATGAAGGTGACATGAACGAAGCGAAAACTCTGAACACAGAGTTGAACGTGTTCGAGCATTTCAATCCGCAATTGCCAGAGCACTACAAAGACTCTTCTTTCGTATTCTTGGCAAACATTGCTCCAGAACTTCAATTGCAAGTTTTGTCTCAAGTAAAACAGCCTAAATTCGTAGGTCTTGATACAATGAATCTTTGGATCAATATCAAGAAAGACGCTTTGCTTGAAGTAGTTAAAAAAGTGAACTTGGTATTAATCAATGAAACTGAAGCAAAAATGCTTACTGGTGCTTCAAACGCGATCTCTGCAGCTCCATTGATCACGGCGATGGGACCTTCTGCAGTCGTTATCAAACGTGGTGAATATGGTTTTGCAATGTACACGAAAGAAGCTGGATACTTTATCTTGCCAGCAATGCCGATCCCAACAGTGATCGATCCAACTGGTGCAGGTGATACTTTCGCCGGTGGTTTCTTCGGTTACATCGCAGCTCAAAAAGAAGTTCCAACAGTGAACACCTTGAAACAAGCTTGCATCATGGGTTCAATGATGGCTTCTCACACGATCCAAGATTTCTCTGTCAAAGCTCTTTCAAAAGTGACTTTGGCAGACTTGGAAAAGCGTCTGGCTGAATACAAAAAAGTTATCACGGTTTAAGTTTCAGATTTTATATTCGTCGGCGGTGGCCTCACTAAAAAGGGCCAAGCTGAAAAGTAAAAGGCAGGTGGTGAACCTGCCTTTTTTATTTTTTATGTTGTCTTAATCCTTTTCCGGGAGGGGTTCAGACAAGCTCAATGGTTACGGGGATATTGCCTCGAGTGGCATTGGAATAAGGGCACACCAAGTGGGCTGTATCCAAAAGCTGGTGGGCGATGGCGCGTTCGATGCCTTCGATTTTCGCACGCAGCTTAACCGCCAGGGCAAAGCCACCTTTATCATTTGGCCCGATACCAACCTCAGCAGTTACAGCCGAAGTAATTTTTAATTTCTGTTGCATGGCCACGAAATTAAGTGCGCTATCAAAACACGCCGCATATCCCGCCGCGAACAGTTGCTCCGGATTGGTAAAAGCACCGCCCGAACCGCCCATTTCTTTAGGGATGCGCACTTCAAGATTAAGGACGCCGTCGGAGCTTTCTACTTTACCGTTACGTCCACCATTTGCAGTTGCCACTGCAGTATAGAGCTTACTCATGATGACCTCCTTCTAAGGTAATTTTCATTTGCTCATTTAACTTAATTAAACTGGCTCGAAGACTGTCGAGCTCACTGCGTTTGCAATTCAGATTGCAAACCATCGCGTCGGGTACCGAGGAAAAGTTCTTTTCCATCTTGCGCCCTTCAGCTGTCAGATGAACTTCAACGGAACGCTCGTCCTGGGTCGAACGTTTGCGCTCCACCCATCCGCGCTTTTCCATGCGTTTAATGAGGGGAGTGATCGTTCCCGTATCTAGCAGCAACAGATCCGCTATTTCTGTCACCTTGCGCGGAGCTTTTTCCCACAAAACCATAAATACCAAGTACTGCGGATAAGTTAGGTCAAACGCTTTAAAGTGTTCAGTATAAAGCTGAGTGATCAAACGGGAGGCCGCGTAGATCGGGAAGCACAACTGATTTTCTAAAAGCAGTTTCTTGTTCATAACCCCATCCTACTCCCTTTTATATTGTGTGCAATTAAATTGTACACAATATAAATAAATGAGACGTCGGGGTCCTGCGATAAAAGGTACGTCCTTACCTGCTAGGCAAAGACGCGAAAAAAGGTACGTCCTTACCTGCTAGGCAAAGACGTATCTTTTTCGTCTCATAATGAGAGGGATTTACGAGAATTGTTTGCGATTTCGGAGGAAGACGGTAAGGCCGTCCCTTGGCGAAGTAGGGACTTACGTGCTTTCGCTGGACGTTGTGCCAGGAAGTGAGTTCACTCGTGCAATCGGGCGAGACTAGCTTTAGAGAAGTTGAGGAATTTCCGATAATTCCATTGGTATGTCTAAGAGAAAAAAGAAATCTTCAGCAGCGGAAAATCTGATTGAATCACTGATGGACGATGTCCGCGGGATTCAAGAGGATGGTTCGTTCCATCAAAATGCAAGCGAGTCGTCTGAAGAGCCGACGAACTTCCATCAATCACCGTCATCTGATGGCGGTGGTGATGATATGTGGGCAGGTCTTGAAAAAGACGTGGGCGCAGAAATCGATGCGTCTGAGTTCGGTAGCCCAGCTGATGAATACTCTAGCCATGAAGAAGAAGACGATTATACAAATCAAAGCATTGAAGAATTCGCCTCGGGTGATGAAATGCTTGATGGGGAAAAACCCGTTGGTTTTGATATCCCTGCTCGTCCTGAATACCCAGTTTATGAAGCTCCCGCTGAAGAGAAGTATCAAGGCCCTTCCAGCGAGGGTGGTTATCAAGCTGCCGAAAGCCTTGATGATGAACCAAGTGAGGTGGTGGTAGAAATGCCAACGCCGACGGATGATGTGCCTTATGTGCCAGCATCCTCTGCTTACCAGGACGACTTTACAAGTCCGGTGGATAACTTGGCAGCTTCTTTGGGTGAAAATCCAAAAGAAGATAAAACTGTCTCTATCCAAGATTTGAATTTAACAAGTTCTAAAATGACAGGTGCTGGTACAGATGCAGATCGCACTCTGGCAGTATCTGGCTTTGCGAATGCCCGTGTGGGTGGTCGTAAGAACAATGATGTTGATGTGAAAGTCAGCGTTGGTAATTTCCGCGGCAGCAACCGCGCGGGTTCTGCTAACGTTATGACATCGGTTGATGCTTCGTTAGCTCAGGCCGAAAATTTGAAACTAGCACAGCAACGCATTCTTGAACTTGAAAAAGAAGTTGAGTTTTTGCGCTCAGAAAATGAAGAGCTTGCTTCGGCTGGTGAAATCATTCGTTCGCGAACAGACGAACTGGGTGTGCGCATCGTCGCTGTGGAGAAAGAGAAAGCGGAAGACCGCGAATCCTTCCAAAGCGAGATCTTGATTTTGAAGGGGAACCTTCAATACAAAGAAAACGAAGTGGCTAAGGCTCGCGTTAAAGTCGAAGAGCTGGAAACCCGACTTAAATCAGATTTCAAAAAGATCCGTGTTCGTGAACGCGAACTGGAAAATCGTCTAGAGCTATTGCGCGCCGAGAAAGCCGCTTTAGTTCGGTCCAAAGATGAGTATATCCTTGACCAGAAAAGAAAGATTGATCAGCTTTCCCAGGAACTCGATAATTATCGTAACAAGTGTCTTGAGTTGAACAAGACTATCGAGGGGAATCAGGACCAATTCAAACGTACAGAGCGTGCTCTACGTTTGGCTCTTTCGAATTTGGAAGTCAAAGATGAAAGCGGCCCGGTTCCACTCAAAAAAGCTGAGTAGGAATTCATGGAACCCACATCACCCGTAGCAGAATCCAGCGAAGGCGGCGCAGTCGTTGCCAAGCCCGCACCTGTTAAAAAAATTAAGGTGGTTATCAGCGATTTGCATCTGGGCAAGGGACGCCTTTTGGCGGAAGGTGGGATCAACTCTCTCGAGGAGTTTTACTACGGCGATAAACTCGTAGAATTCATCCATTACTATTCAACAGGTGTGTACCGTGATTATGAAGTAGAACTCATTATCAACGGCGACTTCTTTAACTTCTTGCAGTGCGATTACAAAGGGCACTTCCTCTCCGTTATCACGGAGGCTGTGACTCTTGATATTCTGAAAGACATCGTTAAAGGCCATGAGAACGTCTTTAAAGCCATGGCGGAGTTTGCTGCCAAGCCTGGAAAATCAATCACCTATATCGTGGGAAATCACGATCAAGGGATGCTGTGGCCTGCTTGTCGGGCCTATGTGAATCAAGTGGTGGGTGCGCCAGTTCGTTTTAAAAACATCGTGTACTTCTTTGATGGGGTGCATATCGAACACGGTCACATGCATGAAGCCGCAAATCGTATGGATCCCAAAAAGTTTTTCCTAAAAAAGAATTTGGTGGAGCCCATCCTGAATTTGCCGTTTGGCTCGCACTTCTTTTTGGAAGTGGTGTTAAGGATTAAACAAACCTATCCCCATATCGATAAAATTCGTCCGTTTGGTAAAATGGTTCGGTGGGCGCTACTTAATGAAACCATGACGATGGTCAAAGCTTTCTTTATGGCGAACAAGTACTTCCTTAGAAGCGTGTTCGTAAAGGACTCCCGCCGTAACTGGCCCATGAAACGGATTATCCAAGTCATCCTGGAAAGCGCTATCTTCCCGGATTTGAGTGAATCAGCGCGTAAAATTCTGGGCGATGACCGAGTGCATACGGTGGTTTTTGGACACACTCACGTTTACCAGTATCGTCAATGGTCGGAACACAAAGAATATTTTAACACAGGAACGTGGACTGAGATCACTTCTTTAGATATCGTGTCACTTGGAAAAATCACGAAACTGACCTATTGCTTGATTGAATACCCGGAAGACGGAGGACGCCCACGGGGTCGTCTGAAAGAGTGGAAGGGTTATCACCGGATCGAGGAAGACGTCGCGATTTCGTAGTTTTTCCAGCAACCGCTGTTGGAAAAGAGAATCACGATGTTGGAAATCACGCAGGCTAAACACACCAATCCCGAAAATCTTATTCAGGAATGCCAGTCTTCTTTGAAATTGTTTTTGCAAAGAAAAGAGATCGGCTTCCCACAACTTGTTGAGCGTATCAACTTGTGGCAACAATCTCACAAAACGGGAGCCGATTTCGCGGCGAAGTTTAAAAAACTAGTCATTGTCGGTCTTGGCGGGTCTTCCCTAGGAACTCGTGTTATTCGCGAAGTGTTCAACGCTCACAACGTTTTCTTTGTTGATAACGTGGATGCCTTGGTATTTGAAACTTTGATTGATGAGTTGGGCGACCTCAAAGATGTTGCATGGGCCTTTATCTCTAAAAGCGGTACAACGATTGAATCATTATGTGCCTTGGAACTTCTGGATCAAGTGTACAAAGACGAAGGTCTTCACCTTCCAACAAACTCCATCGTCATTTCTGAAACAAAATCTAGTTCTTTGACGGAGTGGGCTCGTAAGCACAATGTGCCTGAGTGTGAGATTCCACTTGATATCGGCGGTCGTTTCTCTGTGCTTTCTCCAGTAGGTATGTTCCCGGCAGCTTTCATGGGCCTGGATCTGGAAAAATTCCGTGTTGGTGCAAAACGCGCACTTCTTGATACCGCGACTGTGACTCAAACAATGGCCCAAGTAATTCAATCATACGGTCGTGACGAGTGGATCACATTGTTGTGGTCATACAGTTCTCGTATGAAAGATTTTGGTGGTTGGTTTGCTCAGTTGTGGGCAGAGTCTTTGGGTAAACCGGTGACTCGTGCTGGAACTCCAGCTCCTCGCGTATCCACACCAATCGCAGCTATCGGTGCTTCTGATCAGCACTCGATCCTTCAACAAGTGATGGAGGGTACGAAAGATAAATTCGTGATCTTCCAACGCGTGGAAGAGGCTGAGGGCGGTTCACTAAAAATTAAAACTGCTCAATTTAAAGAAACCATGGATTTGCAAGGTCGCACGATGGGCGAGTTGCTAAAAGCCGAAGCCTTAGCAACCCAAGAAGCCCTGGTCGCGAACGGAGTTTCCACCATGACTTTGAAGACAAAAACATTGGACGAAGAAACTTTGGGTTACTTGTTCATGTTCTGGCAATTAGTCGTTGCAGGCTTGGGCGAATACTTGAAAATCGATGCGTTCAATCAGCCAGGTGTGGAAGCCGGCAAAGTTTTGGCAAAAGCAAAACTTAAAAAGTAAGTCCCTACCTTTAAAAGGTAGTTACTTACTTCGCAGGTAAGTCCGTACATCATTGAAAAATTAAATTAAAAAAAGGGCGCTCCCGAACACACAAACGGGAGCGCCCTTTCGCTTCTGGCTCTCTTCGGCTGTGCCGAAGTAACTAACCCTGCATATCGTTGAGCGAAGAAGCTGAGAACTGGTGGCGTTCGGCATTTTGCAGGGATTCAATTCGCTGTTGCATTTCCAAATAAATCAGACCGAGCTCGATGCGTTCATCAAGCGTCGTGGCAGATTCAAAATCAGGCAGAAGGTCCCTTTCTTCCACCTTGATATGGTGATCAACCATTTCTGCAAGGACTTTGGCTTTGGACATAAACGAACGTTCATTCGTAGTTATTTTCATGTCCTTGCAAATTTGATCGGCCAGGCGATGTTCCAATTCGCCTTCTGTGATCTCAACCGTGAATGCATGGTCATGCTTAAGGCTCTTGTACCATGTTTCCTGTTCGGGCTTCATGTGGGCCTCTAACAGTGGTGCGAGTTTTTGGAATGCGTCTTTTTTTTCTAGATACGGTACATTGTCGTTTTTCAAAATTGCCAGGAGACTCTTCAACGGTTTGTGATCTTTTTTGATCAACTGGATGATGTCATCTGGATGAGCTTTGGGATGATTCAGATGTTCCATTGCAAGTACCTCCTAAGCGGTTCCCTTTGCAATCAGCGGTCCTACCGTGCCAAACCTCTCAATTGGATTTTATTGACATTAGGGATGTAAAAAATAAATAACCCAGAGGATTAATGCCCCCTGGGTGTGGTTTTTTGGGATTGTAAAATGGGATGTTATTCGCCGCGGAAAAAGAAGAACCACAGTAAAATCACAGCAAAACCCGGCACGCCCATGAACCAAAGTAAAATCGGAACACCAATTTTGCCTTTAGCATTATCTAATGGAGACAAAGGCTTTTGTTGAAATTCATCGATGGATTCGTGATCGGATTTATCGCCGCCTTGTTTTTCTTCGGCGATTTGTGCTGCATTTTTTTTCAAGGTTTCTAAAGTTTCTTTAAGAGGTGGATGACCTTTTTTAGTTAGTTGAACGTCATCTTGATGTTTGGATGTTTTCATAAGTTCTCCTTGCTGAAATAGAATTGCAAAGAGAGGGCCGTTACGGAAATAGCTATAAACAAATACATTTAAGTTAAACGACATATGTGAATGGGCAAATGTGGAGTATTTCCCCGTTTGGGGAGTTTTGGTTCGAGGCCAAACTCTGATTTACCGAACCTGAGTCTTCTGATAGTCAAAAATGACTGAGAATTGAAAACCTGTCGGTTCTAGGTGCCGACAGGTTTTTCGAGAAGATTACTTCTTTTTAGCCGTGTGCTTGCCGTAAAGATGCGGAAGATATCCCGCACCCAAAACACCGGCGTGATTTTTCGTTTTAGCGATTTCGATTTTGCACTCAAGATCGGTGTTGATCTGACGAATGATTTTAGAGTAGTTCGCTTTCAACTCTTTGAAGTAAAGGTCTTTGATTTTAATCAAACCACCGCTGATAAAGATTTTTTCCAAGTTAAACGCCAAGGAAAGATTGTGACACAAAAGAGCCAACGCAAAGGCCATATCAGAATAAAGTCCGCTGTACTTAGAATCTTTGGTGTCAACCAACTCCTCGACAGAGTTCCCCGTGAATCCCATTTCCTTTGCACGACGCAAAAGCCCTGTACCCGATGCAAGACCTTCCACCGTGTAGTGATGAATTTTATCAGGATTATTTTTCAAGCCAACCATATCAGCAACGAAGTGCCCGCATTCAGAGCCCATGCCGCTGCTTTGGCAAGGCATACCGTTAAAGATAATGCCTGAGCCAACGCCAGTTCCCACAGTCACAACGGCAAAGGACTTCATGCCTTTGGCTCCGCCCACCCAGCCTTCAGCCAGGGCTGCAGCGGTCGCATCGTGTTGAAAGTAAACTTTGGTTTTGAAACCGCGTTTAACGATTTCTTTTTCAACCAAGTCACGGATCGGAACGATTTTCCAACCAGGATAGTTGACGGGATTTACTAATTTGCCTTCTTCAGCATTCAAAGGTCCTGCGCTGGCTAGGCCGATACCTTTGAAAACAGAAGCGGATGTTTCTTTAGGAAAACGTTTTTTGAAATCAAGAGCGATGTCAGCCATCACTTGGATCACGCGCTTTTGAGTTTTTTGGGCAGAGCCCTCGCGTTTCATGTCGACAGGAACTTTGATGAAATCAAGCATGTCTCCATTGTTGTCCAATAAAGCTGCCGCCAGTTTAGTTCCACCTAAATCGAAGCCAATAGTATAAGATTTTTTAGTCATGATTCTCTTACTTTGTACGTTTATTTTGATCGCGGTTCAAAAGTACCAGAGATGAGTAAGGAGGCAAGTTCACATTGATAGTTCCGTCAGAATTGACGTTGTATTTCATGTCTGAACACTTGCGGGATTGACGGCTGTAAGACGGGCCAGTCAAATTACAGTAAGCGCCCGCAGGCAAGCCTGTTTGCAAAGTCAGATTCATCGAGTTTCCAGAGAAATTCAATGCCACGAAACCTAATCCACCACGGCTGAAGGACACGAAGTTCGTGTTATCCGTGTTCCAGTTGGATACATAGAACGCTTTATCAGTTTGGTTTCTGAAATTCACCATCGCAGCCACTTCAGGCAGACGGTGTTCGCAAGTCCATGGAGCTACACAGGAGTTGTTTTGCGCCAAGATGCCCAACGTGCGCATATCAGAACCTAATGGCGGACCTTGATCGTAAGAATTGAAGTCGTATCCAGAGTAAACCTGTGGATAGCCATACGGATAAGCCAACATAAAGATTTGCGCCAAACGATAGATCGAATTGTCTGAACCATTGTAGCGAAGGATGTTGCCATCACCGGTTCTTTCCAAGTCATGATTGGTGACGAAGACCACAGAATGGTCGCTGCTTGGTAAGTTCTTAGCGATGTATAGCAAGTTACCAAGGTGACCGTACTTAATACTGCCACCTAAAATGAACGGGTATTCGTAAGCAGTTACATCACCAGCCGGAAAATATTCGTCATAGGTCACGGGTCCATAAGATTCATGAATGATCTCTTGGAAGACGTAGGCAGAACGTTTCATGCGTTTTGTGATTTGGGCCAAGTCCTTTGAAGGCATGTGTTTGGCAGCGTCTAAACGGAAGCCCGAGACACCTAAATCCAACAAGTGATTAAGGTAATCAGCCATTTTCTGCTGAACGTACGCGGACTCAGTGGCCAAGTCGGCAAGGCCGACTAATTGGCAGTTTTGCAACTCATACAGGTCACGATAATTAACGATATTGTTATTGCCGTTACGACCGCAGTAGTGAAAGTCATTAGGGCTATAGACACCTGGATAATTGTTGTGCGTGAACGTAGAGCCCGCAAAGCCCACACCGGATGGGAAACCCGACATGTGATTTAAAACAGCGTCAGCATAAACATCAACGCCCGCCTTATTACAGCGGCGAACCATGTCGGCGAATTCAGCTTCGGAACCACCACGAGATTCCATTTTATAACTAACGACTTGATAGCGTTCCCACCAGGCGCCATTCGCAGATACGTGTTCATGGGGAGGGGAAACTTGAACGGCAGAAAAACCAGAAGGTCCCAGGTACAGCTCACACTCACGTGCAACTTCTCTCCACGGCCACTCGAAGAGTTGAACAAAAACTGTTCTCGGGGCAGCGAACGCCGAAGTAGTACCTAATAAGATGGCTACGAATAGGATTGTACGCTGCAACTTCGAGAACATGGGGTCTCCTATAGACGCTGGTTCTGGCCTGATTTTTTATCAAACAGGTGAGCTTTTGTCAGATCAATTTTTAAGGAAACCTTCTGTCCCTTAGAAAATTTATCCATAGAATCCGTAATAATTCTCACAGTTTGTCCCTCTAATTGGCCATGCAGCATCTGCTGACCACCGAGATTTTCTGAAAGTTCTACCGTAAAATCACCCAGTGCCACTTCATTTGATTTCAGATCGCCATTATTGAATCTGAAGCTTTCAGGGCGAATACCCAAAACTTGATCAGCCTTTTGAGCTTCTGGCCAAGGCATGCGGCGTACCACGGCGCCTTCAATGAAATTCATTTCAGGGGAGCCTATGAAGCTGGCGATGAACATGTTTTTAGGGCGGTGATAGATTTCTGTTGGAGTCCCAACCTGTTCGATCACGCCATCTTTAAGAACGGCGATTCGATCACCCATAGTTGTCGCTTCCATTTGATCATGGGTTACATAGATCATTGTGGACTTAGAGTTTTCGTGAAGGCGTTTGATCTCGACACGCATTTGCGTGCGCAAATGGGCATCTAAATTAGAAAGAGGTTCGTCAAACAAAATCACCGGAGTTTTACGAGCCAAAGCACGACCCAAAGCCACACGTTGACGTTGACCGCCCGAAAGTTCTTTTGGACGACGAGCCAATAGGTGGGAGATCTGCAAAAGATCCGCTATTTCTTTCACGCGTTTCGTGATTTCCGTGACAGACAGTTTTTGCAACTTCAATCCAAAGCCCATGTTTTCTTCAACCGTCATGTGCGGGTAAAGGGCATAGCTTTGGAACACCATCGCCAAATCACGATCTTGAGGCTCAACATTGTTGATAACTTTGCCGCCGACTTTGATAGTTCCTGAATCCAAAGTTTCAAGACCCGCCAAAGTACGAAGTAACGTGGATTTACCGCAACCAGAAGGACCCACAAGCACAAGGAATTCACCGGAAGCGATTTCCAAATTGATGTCTTTAAGAACTTTGGCAGTACCGAAGCTTTTTGCGATGTTAGAAAATTCAATAGTCGCCATATTAACCCTTCACGCTTCCCATTGTCAGACCAGATACCAAATAACGGGAAATACTGATGAATAAAACTAAAACTGGAACGCTGACGATCAATGCGCCTGCAGCATACAAGCCCCATTGAGTCGCTAAACTTGCCTGGAACGAACGAAGTCCCAACGGCAAAGTGTAAAGCTGTGGGTCCTGCAGAACCACAGCTGCAATCACGTATTCGGACCAGCTCGACATAAAGCTGAAGAGTGCCGTGATCACAAGTGCTGGTGAAGACACCGGCAAAATGATTTTGGTAAAGATCATCCAGCGGGAGCAACCATCCAAAAGCGCAGCTTCTTCAAGCTCGCGAGGAATCGTGTCGTAATAAGCTTTCATCTGCCAAATACAGAATGGCAACGCCGTCGAAGAGTAAATGATGAACAAGCCCCAGAAGCTGTCGATCAGATGCAGTTGCGACAAGATGATAAAGAACGGAAGCATCAACATCGTCGCCGGGAACATTTGTGTTGTTAACAAAGCGAATAACATCGAGTTACGACCGCGAAAACGGTAACGAGATAAAGCATAGGCACTGCAAGAAGCCAACGCCACGCCTGCAAACGTTGTCACTGAGCTGATGATCAAGGAATTTTTCAACCACACCAAGAAATCTGTTTTTGTGAAAAGGTCCACAAAGTTTCTGTAAGTTGAGTTAGGTCCGATGATTTCCAAAGATTGTGTTTGGAAAGCGTTGTCTCCGCGTAAAGACACCGAGATCACATAAATAATCGGGTACAGTGAAAACGCTGCAAATAAAAGGATCGCAACCCATGCAAGGATACGTTTAATCATTACTGCGTCTCCTTTTTGTATTGAGACTTAAGCATTCCTAAGCCCCAGATAACCAAGATTAAGAAAATGATGACAGAAACAGCGGCTGCATAGCCGTAGCGATACAAGTTAAACGCTGCTTTATAAACGTAAGAAACCAAGATGTGTGTTTGGTCCCCAGGTTCACCCGAGTTGGAAACAAGCCAGATCACGTTCAAATTATTAAATGTCCAGATAGAACCCAGCAATGCTGCAGGCGCCATTACTGGTAATAGCAGCGGCCAAGTAATGTGACGGAAACGCTCCCAGGCATTTGCACCATCCAAGCGCGCCGCTTCGTACAGAGAATTAGAAATCGACTGCAAACCACCCAAAGCCACGATCATCATGAATGGGAAGCCCAGCCATACGTTGGTGATGATACAAGCTGCAAAAGCGGTTGTAGGTTGGCTTAACCATTGGATCGGGGACATGTGCAAAAACTTTTGCAGCATGATGTTGATCGGGCCGTATTCCTGATTGAACATCGCTCTCCAAGTTAAAGCCGTGATGTACTGAGGGACTGCCCATGGGATGATCAGCAATGCTCTCCAGAAACCTTTGAATGGCATCACTTGGTTGATAACAACCGCTAAGAATACACCCAATGTTACGTGGAAGAACACGTTCACAACTGTCCAGATCACAGTTTTCAAAAGCAGTGAATAGAACTTAGGGTCCATCAAAGCATTGATGTAGTGAGTGAAGCCTACGATCGACCAGTCCTGGAATGTTCTTAATGAGAAGTTCGAAAACGAAATCGCGATATTATAAAAGAACGGATAAACGATGACTGCAAAGATTCCGATAAACGCTGGCAGCATCATATAGTACGCAAAGCGATTCGGACCTTGGAATCCTTTAATGAAACCCATTAAAGAGCCGCGGCTCATCCATAAACCACCCAGAATCACTAATGCAAAGATGGCTTTAACGATGTAGGCACCCACGTCTGGTTGCAAGACTTCGTTCATTTCAGCGATTTGTTTTTCTGCTAAGTTCTGTGCACCTTCAGCCGCCACTTGTGGAGGCAAGCTGCCAGCTAGAACTTTTTGGTATTGAATACGCAAACTGTCCCAGATGGCGCGAACTTCAGGCACGATCGGCAGTGGATGACCCACCTCCATGATGTCTGCAGAAATTTTTAACAGCGGATTGTTTTTAACAATATCAGATTCGCGCGCATCAAGGTTTGATGGCAAGGTGCCCACTTTTTCTGCGAACTGAAGCTGCACTGGAGTGGATGTTAAGTAAGTCAAAAGCTTAACCGCGGCTTCCAGATGTTTTGGTGATTTCATATTCACGTTAAGTGAATAAGCTTTTGTACCAACTAAAGAAGCTGGCCACTTACCAGTTCCTGAAACCATGGGGATGCGCGCGATGCCGAAATCAATTTTGGCTTCCTTATAGTCACCCCAAGACCAGTCACCATTGATAAGCATCGCAGATTTGCCGTCTTTGAACAGAGCATTGGCCGTTTCATAGTCACACTCTTTGGGGATGATTTTGTATTTATCACGCATGTCCAAAATAAATTGGAATGTATTCGCAAGGGCTGGCGTGTTCAGATTTGGTTTAATTTCGTCTTTAATAAAGTCGTCGCCAAACGCGGGAATGAAAGGAGCAAAAAAGAAAGGCTCCGTGTAGTTAAAGACCAATCCCCACTGATCCACACGACCGTCGCCGTTTTTATCAACAGTCAGTCTTTTGCCAAATTCGATCAATTCATCTGTATTTTTTGGAGGAGATTGCAGCAACTTTTTATTATAGATCAACATCAAGTGATTACCGACACCATCACCGATAGCAAAGTGCTTACCATTATAAGTCGGAGCCGCCAGAGGATCGAACTGTTTGAAATATTCAGCGCCCAGGACTTCATCCAAAGGGCGAATGATGCCCATTGTAGCGAAGGGACCGATTTGGTCAGAAGGTCCATAGACTAACTCGGGACCTGAACCGCCCATCGCGGCGGATTGATATCCACTGCGAAGCTCTTCAGTTTCGCGATAGGTTGCCTGCACGATGATATCAGGATTTTGTTTTTCAAATTCCCTAAGAACCTCCGCCAAAACTTGACGGTGGCCATAGATCATTTGGTGCCATACGTGGATACGCATTTTCTCCGCTTGGGCAGCCATCGAACAGAACGTAATCAAAAGAAACAAATAATACCGCATTATTTAACACCCTGAAATGGACCCTTATTCAACTTCAGCACAACTGTCGTCATGCCAGGAATTTGGATCTGTGACTGAGGACGATTGAGGATCACTTGCGAAAGCATAGGATCCACATTCGGACCAAACTCAGGCGTGAAAGCCCAGTTATAACTCAGTACTTTGTGAGAAAACACTCGAGGAACTCTCGAGCTATTAAACATAACCAAAAGAGCTTCGCGCTCGTTATGCAGAACCATGGAGATCAAGCCAGGCTCGATGACGTTTTCATTATCAATGAAAACCAAACCTTTCATGACTTCATCCAATGTGTTCATTTTGAACAAGGAGTTGTTCTTACGCAGACGTAGCAGAGCTTTATAATAATTCGCAGTTTGCGAAATCAAAGCCGGATTAACTTTCAGATCTTGATTCTGCAAGCGAGGCAACCAGAACGACCAGTCGTTATAGTTCTTCCAAGCAGGTGGCAAGCCTTGACCCCAATAGTTGTCGTCAGCACGCCAGTTGATGCGATTAAAATAGTCGCCAGAATCATAAGAGTCTTGGTCGCCATTTTTAGAGCGAAGAAGCTCCACGCCGGCTTCCATAAACGGAACACCCTGGGAAAGCATTGGAATAGCCATCGCCAGTTGATGCATGCGTTGGCGTTCAGAAGCAGTTGCCGTCTGTGGCAGACGACCATTCGTATAGAATGGAGCCTTGGCCTGAACTGCATCCCATAACGTATAACCGTCATGAGCAGAGACGTAATTGATTGTTTCAATGGGCTCGGCAGATGTGGCAACGGGGCTGTTTCGGAATAATAGATTGCCGGCGTAAATAACATTTCCGAAGTGTTCGCGGAATGTAAAGTCACGTAAGTTACCCGCTAGGCCCACTTTAATCACGTCACCCAAATGGCGAATTTTATCCATTTGGTCATTGATGTTTGCAGGAGTGTTTTGATTTGCGGGCTCTTGATTGAAATCGAAATACAAACCGGTTGCGAAACCTTGATCTGATTTTTCCGAAGAACTTGTTGTTCCACCGCGAACCGCATCACGCAAACGATCATTAAAGAAACCAATACCAGTACCGTAAGCGTTCAGTTGGCTCATCGATTCTTGGGGGTTCTGATTATAGAACGAACCAAATGGCCAAGCTTCACCATATATATAGATACGAGACCCGTCGACACCATCACGTTGTGGAGTCAAAGAGCGCAAAGCCTCTTTCACCTTCATCAACGTGGAGCGAGAGTGGAACGACATCAGATCAAAACGGAAAGCGTCGATTTTATAGTTTTTTGCCCAGTGAACGACGGAATCAACAATCAGCTTTTCCATCATCACATGTTCGCTGGCCGTGTCTGCACAACAAGAGCTATTGTAAGTATAACCGTCATCCGTCAGACGGTAATAATAAAGAGGCACGATTTTATCAAAGACCGAAAAAGCACTTAGCCCGTTTTCGTAGGTGTGATTGAAAACCACGTCTTGAACCACGCGCAGACCCAAGTTATTCAAACCTTGCACCATCGCGCGGGTTTCCCGCACGCGAGACAAACCTTGAGGGTCCATCGCATAACTGCCGTCTGGAACAAAGAAATGAACCGGATCATAACCCCAGTTAAAAGCGTCTCGAGAACGAATCTGCGCTAAGGCACCTTGCGCATCTTGCAGATTTGATGACGAAGCATTGATCGTCTCCCATGTTGCACGGTCTTCGTTCACCGATCCAAAATCATTGAATGGCAAAAGATGTACGTGAGTTAGACCGGAATCAGCCAAAGACTTTAGGTATTGAACACCATGGCTGCCACTTTGTGCGAAAGCATCGTAAGTTCCGCGGTAAACGAAAGGAATGCTTTCGTCGTTCGCGCTGAAATCACGGATGTGCAATTCATAGATTGTTATGTCTTTGAAAGAGTTGAGTTGGGGCTTTGTTAAGGTATCCCATCCATATGGTTTAGACTCGGCGCTATCCAGATCTACTAGTTGAGATTTCGCGCCATTCATCGCAAGACTCATGCTGTAGGGATCAGTCACTAGGGACGTCTCCATACGGTCTGTCAGTGGTTGATACACAGTCACTTCATACAGATAGAAATAATTTTGATACTGGCGAGGAACAAGTGTCGTCCATACACCGTTTTGATAAGTCGGAACAAGTACAACATCTGATTGCATCGCTGTGGGCGAAGCAAACAAAGCCACTCGCACCGAGTACGCTGTTGGAGCCCACAGTTTCATTTGAAACTGAGCACCTTGATTCGTTACTCCCAGATCGCCGCCACGATAAGCGTAAAGCTCATCCAAAAGACCCGCATATTGAATGGGCGTTGAATCAAGAAGCTGATTTTGATCGTTGGTTACGAAAACCTTGAGAGGTCTGTGGATCAAATCTTCAATAATCTGACGGTTTAAAGAAGCTGTACTGACGACCGCATAATTGTCCTGACGTTGAATAACGGGCAGAGGATAAGTCCGTGGAACGTCTTTGAAATTGATGTCGCTATTGGCAAGTTGAAACATCATGTTGTCGGCAACTCGCAAGCCCTGCGGAAGTTTGACCAACATTTTTTGCGAACTCAACCATTGCGCGCGTGCAGGGGCTGCAGCTTTTGCGCTGTCTAATAATAGACACGCTAGCGCAATGATAATAAATGTCCCGCAAAAGTGCTTCAGCTTTCGATCTAGCAAAGTATCCCCTTATTTTTGCTAATTCCATGCATTAGGTCTGGTCAGGGCGGGACTTTATGGGTGATGCTCGGGTTTTTCAAGGAATTGGGTATGAAAATAATCTTTTGGGTTCTTACGATCGTGTTCGCATCTAATAACGCGCTTGCTCTCGAGGCAGACTTTACGACTTACTTGCGTGGTGGTTCTGGCGTCAATCAAGAGGGTGGTAAAATGGAGTGCTTCCGCAACAGCGGAATGCCCGGTAATTTCCTACGTTTAGGAAATGAATGCGATTTCTATACGGAATTGGGTTTCGTGTTCCACCACAAAAAACCGGATGCGGGCGACTCTTCATTTTTTAGAACGCAACTACGCTATGCGTATAGTTCTGACGGTTTACGTCAATGGGAATCGGCGAAACAAAGTCAAACGATTGATACTTCGGGCGGTACTCCTTCATCCACCGTTACATTCAGCGTTCCTAAATCAGAAATCGAAGCTTACGTAAAAGCCGGGGGTTTAGATGGCAATCCGATAGAATACTGGGTTGGTAAAAGATTTTACCGGGATATCGATTTATACATCTTCGATTGGTACTACTATGCAGAGATGGCAGGTGTAGGTGCTGGTCTTGAAGCTATCCCAGTCGGACCCGGTAAATTAGCGATCGCGAACTTGCTTCAGTCAAACGAAGAGTTTGCAACAACCTCTATCGGTCGTCCTGTTTTGAATATCTGGGATATCCGTTACTCGACAATTCCAGTTTTTGCAGAACAAACCATCAGCTTCTGGGGTGTCTATGCGTGGGCGAAAGGCAGCACTAACACTGTCGGAGGAACAACGACTACATTTGAAAACACCAATGGTTACGTTCTGGCGACAAAATTAGAAGGTAAAGCTTTCTCTGGTTACAACAAGGCCGCTCTTGAGTTCGGTCAAGGCGCTATGAAAGACTTCAATGTTTATGGCAGCAGTGCCGTTGATTCTACGAACACTCAAAACAAAGCGTGGAATGTTCGTTTGGTAGAAGATTGGACCATGGACGTTGTTGATAATTGGGCGATCTTTTTGGGTGCAGCTGCAAGTTATGGTAGCAATGGTAAAGATTCAGACAACGTGGTTCAGTGGCAAGGCTTTGGCGTTCGCCCCATTTACTATTTCACGGATAGATTTCAGTTAGCGACGGAGCTTGGTTACACTCGTTACGAAGATCAATCTGAACGAGTGAATGGCGGAACGACGGGGCCGTATGTTGGCGTTCGCGATTTGGGCCGCATTGCTATCGCTCCTCAACTTTCATTTAAAAAGAGTATCTGGGGCCGTCCTGTGATGCGTGCGTACGTTTCTTACTCATTCTGGAACGACGCAAATCAAGGCGACACCCGTATTGGTGCAAGTGCTCCTACTTTCGCGGACAAATCGAACGGAATGAATATCGGTTACCAGTACGAAGTCTGGTTCTAATACCGAGACACTATTATGTCGGTTTCGCCGAAGTGTTAAACACATGAGCCCGATCCAAAGTCGGGCTCATACATGGTTCATTGTCACAAATCGCTCTCTTACCTATAATTATCGTCATGGCTCATAATGACGATTCTTCTGATAATTTAGAAAAAACCAGTATTGTTGCGAGTGATACCTTCAAAGGTAAATTGCGTGAGGCGGACGATGTTCCCCCTGCAGTTCTCGTATTGATCGGACCTCCGGGTTACGTTGGAAAGCAATATCCTATCACAGCAAACGACATCACAATTGGTCGCTCTGTTGAAAGCCAAGTTTATATCGACGATAAATCACTCAGTCGTTCGCATGCGAAATTTGCAGTGAATGGCAGTGAAGTTTCCGTGATCGATCTGGGTTCAACGAATAAGACGGTGGTGAATGGTCAAACTATCCCACCGTTGGCATCGTGCCTGCTTAAAAACAACGATCAAATCAAAACCGGTAACGTGATTTTTAAATTCCTTGAAAAAGGCAGTTTGGAAGCGATGAGTACTTCGGCTTTGTATGAACGCGCTCAAAAGGATGCATTGACCGGAGCTCACTCGAAAGGCGCCTTGATCGAAAAAGGCCCTGAAGCGATGAAGCGTTCTGAAGTTTTGAACGAGCCACTAAGCCTTGTCACTTTCGATATCGACCATTTTAAAAAGATCAACGACGGTTATGGCCATCCAGGTGGTGACTATGTTCTGAAAGAACTTTGCCGTATCGTGATCATGAAATTGATTCGTGCGAATGATTTCTTTGCTCGCTATGGCGGAGAAGAATTTGTTCTGCTGCTTGCGGGCTCCAACGATAAAGTGGCTGCGGAAGTAGGCGAGCGCATTCGTCACACTATTGAATCTAATGATTTTGTTTTCGAAGGTAAAAAGATTCCAGTGACGATCTCGGTCGGAGTTGCGACGAAATACGCAGCGGAGACAGAGTGGACTCAGTTGTATGATCGCGCGGATAAAGCCTTGTACCAATCAAAACAAGGTGGACGAAACAGAGTGACCGTTGCTCCTTAGAAATTAAGACTTAAAATGCAAAACCCGGTGATGAGCCGGGTTTTTTATTTTTTGACCGGAGCTGGAGTGGACGTGGTGATGTCTTGAGTTCGAGTCGCCGCCGGGTAACGTTTTTTCTTGGGCATTCGTTTTGTGACTGTCGGCGGTTTTTTAAATGGGCTTGGCGGAGCCGGTAAAACCATTTGTTGCTGAGCTGGTCTGCGCACCTGGATTGGTGTCAAAGTCGGAACTTGCACTTGGTTTTTAGCGGCGACTTTTTGTCCTTCCAGATTTGATTTTCCTAATAGCAATCCCACAGTCAGCACCACAGCAATACCCAGTGCTCCCATCAAAGCGTTTCCGAATTTGATATTCGGCGCCTGAGGTTGGGGTTTACCAAAATTACGAATAATAGGCTGTGGGTTCTCCCATGTGCTTGGGTCGACCTTGGGAGGTGGCGGAGGATTTAAAGTGACGGGCAGAGGTGGCACTGTGATGCCTCTCAAAGTCAGTGCGGTATTACCGGTGCCGGTACCAGTTTTAGTGCCTGATTCCGTTTCGTGAGTCAGCATTGACATCACTTCCTCGGCGGTAGCTGTCGTACTAATAGTCATGGTTTGATCGTCTTCAAGGACGAACTTTTTAATCTCCGCCATCGTGTCTTTGTATGTGACCGCGAAAACATCTTTCAGGTATTCAGCAAATGCCAATGCAGAAAAATCAGGATGCTTGACCGATAATAAAGTACCCACCAGGCGGGCAACATCATTGGCATCGTCGATACGACGTTCGGGATTTTGATTCAGCATTTTCGTCAGCAAATTTCGCAACTCCGGCGAGCGGTCCTTAATGGCTGAAGTCGAAAGATGGGCAACATCATACAGTTTAATCGCATTTTTGATTTCACCCACGGTGCTTGCGGCAAAGAAGCGCATGTTTGAAAGCAGTTCCCAGAAAACAATGCCCAGGGAAAAGATATCCGTGCGTTGATCTAAGTCTTCATGTTTGATTTGTTCCGGGCTCATATAGGCGACTTTGCCCTTAACCAAACCTAACTGCGTAAGTTCTTTATCTCGAGATGCTTTCGCAATTCCGAAGTCGATAATTTTAACTTCCCCTTCAAAAGAAATCAGAATGTTGTGGGGGCTGATGTCTCGATGAATCAGTTTCAGTTTTGATCCCGTCTGCGGATCCACGGAATGGAAGGCGTACCCCAGAGCAAGGGCCACTTGATGAATGATGTACAGAATGAAAGCTGTATTCAGTGGTTTTTCAATTTCGCGGTGATAGGCCATCAAGTCGCGCAACGTTACGCCGTGGATGTACTCCATGACCATATAGGCGCGACTTTCGTGCTCGCCAAAGTCGTAGATTTTTACGATGTTTTGATGATTAAGATTGGCGCTGACACGAATTTCTTTAAAGAACATCTCTTTAAAAATCTCGGCATTTTTTTCGTCTGTTTGTCCCACAGGCAACGTGGTTTTGATAGCGACAAGCTTGCTGACGCCGAATCGCGATTCTGATTTTCCCAAATAGACTTCAGCCATACCGCCCTCAGCGATACGCTTGATAATCTGGAATGGTCCTATTCTTTTTTGAGTTGTCATGCCTATGGAACTTTTCGGTTTTTTTCGGGCCTCTCATTATAAATAAGAATTTAAATACCGTTCCATAATGGGAAATGATGTTCCCGTGATACAGTTGAGGGAGCGCTTAGTGAGCGTAACCTATCGATATGTATGGATTAAAATGACCTCTTGGTCGAATACTGTGTTCATGCAAAACCAGACTATTACAGAATTCATGATGAACAAATTCGAAGAACTCCGTAAGACCAACCGCCGTATTTCCCTACGCATGGTTGCTTACAAAATCGGCATCACACCAGGTCGCTTAAGCGAACTTATTCGTGGCAAGCGTCCTTTGAGTGAGTTCTATTTTGAAAAGATCTCGACCGGTTTGGGATTGAATCAAGACGAGCGCCAGCAACTTCGCTCATACATTTCCGTCACATCTCGGCGCTTTAATTCAGACCGAGTGCTAGGGGTGAAAAGTGGCCACTTAATGGGGGGCTGGGAAGAATACGCAATTTTGAATTTGCTTAGAATTTCTAACGGCAATGATGATGTGAAATGGATTGGTGAGCGTTTGGGATTGACTCCGGAGGCGGTCGAGCAAGCGATTACAAATCTCGAGCGCATGGAGCTGGTTCGTCACGAGGAGCGAGGCCTGGAAATCGTTCATCGTCGTCTAATCACGTCTTACGAATGCGCAAATCCAGAAAGCCGCGAATACTATAGAAAGCATTTGGAAAAAGCCGGTCAAGCAATGGACCTTGAAGTGAACTCCAGTTACACGGGTGTCACGCTGACAGTGAATCCGCAGCAGATCCCCGTGGCTGAGCGTATGATTGAAAGATTCCGTGGCCGAATTTTGCGTCTGCTGCAGCAAGGGACGCAGAGTGAAGTGTACTCTTTGAATATTCAAATGTTCCCACTTTCGATTCCTGAAAAGTCGTCGACGACCGCTACTGGAGCGAATCTGGCAGAGTCGCCGCGCGTTGAACTTGATAAAGTTTAAAGAGCTAAGTTAATGTGCTGAGACGAGGACACATGACTTTAAACCACTTTTTAAGCCAGAAATTAGAAGAGCTGCAAAAGAAAAATCCACGTTTTTCCATGCGCGCTTTGGCTCAAAAGGCGGGTATTTCTCCAGGACGTTTGAATGAAATCTTTCACGAACGCCGTCCTTTAAGTGATCATTACTCGAACAGGATCGGTTACGGCCTCAGTCTAACGCAAGAAGAACAAGGCACTCTTTCTAGTTTCGTTACGGTTCGTGCGAAACGCATGAACTTCCAAAAGGTTTTGGAAAATCAAGAGCTCCGTTTGATTACAAGTTGGGAGCCCTATGCGATCTTGAACTTGATCAAGACAGATGATTTCGAGAGTTCTATAGAGTGGATTGCGAAACGATTGGCTTTGACGATTGAAAAAACTGAAGAGTGCATGAACCTGTTGGAATCCCAAGGTGTCATCAAGATGAAAAATGGCCGTTGGGTGCGCATTCCAGCGCAATTAACGACGACAACCGAAATTCCTAGCTCCGCCATCGTTGAACACCATGTGGCTGCTTTAAGAAAGTCCGAAGAGGCTTTGCGGTCTGTGTCTCCGGCCAAACGTCACTTTGGTAATATCACGATGCCGATCAACGTAAATAAGATCGAAGAAGCCAAACAAATGCTGACACAATTCCGTCGTAAGATGTGTTTGTTGCTAGAGGACGGGCCTAAAACCGAAGTTTATAATCTAAGTATGCAGCTTTACCCTTTGACCGACGTCAATGCTCGCGAAGCTGAAACGAGCGAGTAAGTTTCAACCTAGTCTCAAATTGATTCGTCGACAACTTCATCAATCTTTGCCCTTGAAATTGTGAAACGGGGCTGACAAGGCTGTTTGTTTCGTCATTAAGACGCTCCCCCAGTTGCGAATACCTCTGAACGGAGGTGAAAGTGCTGTCGATAATCTAAGCGAATTTAAAAGCTTCAACAGGCGTTCTGCAAAATAAGATACGGTGACTTGATTTTATCCTGTGCACTGGATTTGCATCGAAAACATTTCGTCGCTTGGAGGGTGGATGAAGCGTTCAATCAGTAAGTTGGCGTTATTAATTGGAACACCAATGATACTTCTCGGATATCAAAACTGCGCAAAGCTTGGAACCGACAACCTACTTGGTGGAAGTTCGACATTTGTTTCAAGCGGTTCGACAGATTTTGCTTCGACTCAGTCTTCCCCTGACACAGCAGACAGCGTTGCTCCGCCGGCATCCCAAGACGTTAGCTATAAAAAGAGAAAAACTCCCTCAGTGGATCCATTGGGCGATGAAAAAACTCTTTTAGCGAAAGCGTGGAAGGCGTGCACTGTGCCTTCCTCTTTGCAAAATGATCCTAACGGGGAGTTCGTAATTCAGTCTTGCCTAAATCTTTTCTGTCAGTCAGAAACAAAAACCGTTTCCTCGGAAACTCAGAAGGAAGCTATGTGCACAGCACTTCTGCAAGTCCAACAGTCCTACACTCTGTGAAATTGAACACTCGCATTGTCGTTCGGAATCATTCGAAAAAATGAAATTCATCCTCCATGCAGCGTACCCCCACGGCATTAAACATAAACAATGAAACAGTCGTTTGTTCTGTTTTTGATTCGGACTCTTCGCTCAAAATGAATCTGTCCACAGTGTGTTCCCAGTGAATCTGAGTTCTGTATCTGTGGAAAATCTCTAGAATATTCAAAGGCCTTCCGAATTATATGGGTGAAAGTTTAATTCGGTATGTTCGTGGAGGCCCCTGTGAAGACGTTTACATTTTCAAGATTCTGTAAAATGCGAATCGTGATTCTGTTCACTTCTTTGTGCCCGTTTCTAGTATCAAATGCAGCTGCATCTCCCACTACATTCTCCTATCAAGGACGTATTTTAAGTTCCACCAATGGCAGTCCTGGTTTCACCATGGCATCTTTTAGTTTCTCAGTCATGGTTGATAAGGCAGGTGGAAAAAATCCGAATTGTACAATCTTCCGCGAGCAAAAGGATCTTGTGCCTTTGTCTGCAGATGGTTTATTTGACGTCGCGATAGGCGAAGGCACTGCGAACTTTCCCAATTCTTCCGCCAAAGTCTATGACTATATGAACAACTCCGGCACCGTTTCCTGTGCGGAAGGTGGTACATTCCTTTTGTCAGCAAGTGACAGACGTTTTTTAGATGTGCAATTTAATCCGAATGGAACTTCTGGTTGGAACCATATTACGCCGGCATCAGAAATTCGCGCGGTACCGTATGCAACGAATGCGATCTCTGCAGAAAAGTTAGGTGGACTGGTTGCCACTGATTACGTTCGCAAAACTGATTTGACGGGTTGTACGACAGGACAATTCGTGACGTACAATGGCTCGGCTTTTGGCTGCGATACGCCAGCCGGCGGTGGTTCTTCTTTCGATGCTTCTTACTCTATTAAAGGTTTGGTGCAGTTTCTAACGAATGCTGCGACTTCGGGTATCGTCGTGACCAACGGAGTCGCTCACGTAAATACGGGCACAGGAGCCAATCAAATCGTCAAACTCGATGGCACTGGTAAGTTGCCAGCTGTTGATGGTTCGGCCTTAACAGGGATCGTCGCCTCGTCTGCAACCACTGCGGCAACGGCCACGAATTTTTCGGGCTCGTTGTCTGGTGATGTCTCTGGAACCCAAGGTGCCACTTCAGTGGATAAAATTAAAGGTGCTGCCGTTGATACCACGGGTATATCAACTGGCAAAATTCTTAAATATGACGGTTCGAAATGGACGATGGCAGATGATGCAACGGGTGGTTCACCCACAGACTCTTCTTATTCAGCAAAAGGAGTCGTGCAGTTCGATACCAGTGCCGCAGTTTCTGGAATCACTATTGCTGCCGGTGTTGCAAAAGTAAACGCAGGGACGGGTGCTAATCAAATCGTACAACTTGATTCTGCAAGCAAGCTTCCCGCGATAGATGGCTCGGCCTTGACGAATATTGTGGCGTCATCCATCTCGGGAATATTGGATATTGCTAAAGGCGGCACGGGACAAACCACCAAAACTGCAGCTTTTGATGCGCTTTCTCCTTTGGCCACAAAAGGAAGCATTCTTACTCACGATGGAACGAATAATGTGACTTTACCTGTGGGCTCCACAAATGGTTATGTGCTGATGGTGGATTCTGCACAATCAACTGGAATAAAATGGGCAGCTCCGACAGCGACAGATTTAACAACGATAACTGGCACGGGTATCGTGCAAAGAACAGGCGCCGGCACTTATACTGTACTTGGTACGACGGCTCCGATGAACGTGACTGGTTCAAATATTGGCCTGGCATACGGTACGGGCTTGACGACAAGTTCCGGTTCCTTGGTGGTCGATACGGGGACCACCACTGGTAAAATCGTGGCGATGGATACAGCGAACAGATTGCCAGCTGTCGATGGCTCGCAATTAACAAATATCGTGGCTTCTTCATTTTCTGGAACTTTACCAATCGCCAATGGTGGTACAGGTGCGACCACTTTGACGGGTGCGGGTATTTTGTTAAACGGTGGAAATTCTTTTGGTGCCGCTGCAAGTGTTGGAACGAATGACGCCTACGACTTCAAGATTGAAACGGGCGGCAGTGATCGTATAACCGTCGCATCGGGCGGAAACGTTGGCATCGGTACATCATCGACAATCAATGACAAGTTGGAAGTAAATGGTTCGATCCGCGGCAAATCCTACGATAATGGCACGACGACAACGATCGACTGGAGCCGTGGCAACACTCAAAGCGTAACGTCAAATTGCGGTTCGCAGATGACATTTTCGAATATGCGTGATGGTGGTGTGTACACTCTGGCAGTGACAGCTTCGACGACATTCTCGGGCTCATGTACCTTCGCTCAAACATCTCCAGATACTTTGTCGGGCACGGCCGGTTCAGGCGCTTTCTATTTCCTTCCTGCAAATGCGACGGCGTCAGGGGCGAATGCTGTTTACTCGTTCATGCGTATCGGTACGAAAGTTTATGTTAACTGGAGCAGTGGTTATGCGAATTAACCCCGGCCTTCGCATCTGGTTTTTTCTGTCCATGCTGTTTGCAAATGTGAACGCTTACGGTGATGAAAGTTGGACAGGAGTAACTAAATCTCCTGGAGATTACACATCTGCCGGTGTGGTGACGATCACGGGTGCCGTCACATTAAATCCAGGTACCTACACATTTACGACCCTTATTGTAAACGCCTCCAGAGCGCTCACTCTGTCGGGGGATACTGCCACCAACTCGGGCGTTATTATAAATGCTGACTCAATCACGGTCAGCGGAACGATCAGCGCGGACTCTAAAGGCTATGCCGCCAATACGGGACCTGGCGTCGGACCATCAACAGTTGGTGGATGTCATGGGGGCTTCGGAGGTTTCGGTGAGGATCTGGTGACAATGTGTGATCCTTACGGATCTAATCTGGAGCCTGTGACGTTGGGATCGGGCGGGGGGCAAGCCGGATCTACAACACCTGGAGCTGGCGGTGGTGCTATTAAATTGAATGTCGCAGGCACCTTGACTGTTAGTGGTATCATCACCGCAAATGGGGGCGCTGCTGGAGCTTCATCAGGGGGAATGGCTTCAGGAGGCGGAGCTGGTGGAAGTATTTGGATTAATGCGGGAACACTCGCCGGTGCCGGTGCCATTCGCGCAAACGGGGGAGCGGGTGTTTCCACTTATTCAGGGGGGGGCGGTGGCGGATTGGTTGCCGTTTACTATGGAACGTCCTCGTACACGGGAGCGGTGACTGCTAATGGCGGAACTTCTTCAGCCAATATGACTGGAGTAAATGGGTCTGCATTTTTGATCGATTCCACGAATAACGATCTTTACATAAATACGTCGTCAATGATTGGAAACGGAACTTATTCTTTTAGGAATATTACTATTGCCTCTGGTATTTATGTCTCAAATCAGGGGCGTGGCTACAAAGCAAATCTGGGAACAGCAAAAGGAAATTGCAATGGTTATACCTGCAGTGGCGGTGGCCATGGGGGCCGAGGAGCTGCTGCAGGAACTTCGACCAGCAATGTTGCTGGTGGTGGAGTCTATGGCTCTATGCTGGAACCAACGACGTATGGATCAGGTGGAGGTACCGCGGGAGACGCTTTTGGCGCCATGGGTGGTGGTGCGATTAAGATGGTTGCGTCAGGGACATTCACCATCAACGGCACGATCGATTCGGATGGAATGTATGGCTATTCGATCTCTTATGACCCCGGCGGCGGAGCTGGTGGAAGTGTTTGGATCGTTGGCGCAAATGTTTTAGGAAGTGGTAAAATTCAAGCGGTGGGCGGTGCTGGATACGACACAGGCTCTGCTGGCAGCGGAGGCCGCATTGCGGTTTATTATTCTGGCAGTTTCAGCTCATCTTTAACTTTTGATGTCAGCCCGGGATCGGGAGCTGGAATAACTGCAGGTGCGACAGTAGGTTCCGTTGTAGTTGTCGATACGACTAATAATAATTTGTATTTTCCTGCATCAAGCACTTTGCAAAGCGGCACTTACACCTACAACAATATAACGATCGCTCCGAGTGCTAAGGTATGGACGCTTGACGGAAATGTCTCTGGCTCTGGAACGGGTGCGGGTGCTTCTAATTCCGGCACGGGCGGCGGTGGCGGCGGAGGTTATGGTGGAGCCGGCGCAGCCAGCAATCAGGGGCAAGCAGGTGGCGGTACGTATGGTTCCTCCACGGCCCCTGTGGATCTTGGCTCTGGCGGGGGGAGCAACAGCTCGCGCGGTTATGGCGGCGCCGGTGGTGGTGCGATCAAGCTCGTTATTACTAATACTTTAACGATCGGTACGGGGGGAAGTCTTGTCGCTGATGGTGGTTCTTATTCAATCGGTCGCGGCGGCGGTGGTTCTGGTGGAAGTATTTGGATTATCACCCGCAATATTTCATCCGTGACGAATGGGATCACTGCTAAAGGTGGCAATGGTGAATCAGGCTATGGTGGTGGCGGCGGCGGGGGGCGTATTGCGATCTACTATTTCGGATCGCTCTCCGGAACTGTCAGTGTGGCAGGAGGAACTGGGTATACCTCGGGCAGCGCAGGAACTTCAGTTATAAAGTTCACTGGTTCGCCCGTATGGTTTTTCAGAGGCTACTAACGATTCAAGCCCGCGAAAGCCGCAGCAGCCGAATATTCTTTGTTAGAACTATTCAACATTTTTTTAGAATGAATAAAGGCATTGAAGTAACGCACTTTCACTGAAGTTGGAGGTGCGTTTTTCTGCATCAACACTTCACGATATACAAACTCATGCATAACCAAAGCGGCACGCGGAATTGGCTTCATCTCATTCCAGATAGCACCGTTGAAAATATACTTAATACCTTCTGGAGTGTGTTTTTGAAATTGGCCCGCTGCTTGTTTCAAAGAGCAACCTTCAGGCAGGGTGATAAAACCCTCGTCCTTGATATTGCCAAACTCACTGCCAGGCACCATGCGACCTTCATCACTTAAATTACGCAAGAAGGAGCGATAAAGATTGGCGCGAGTTGTATCGAACTTAGCAATGCGATCAATCAGCTGACTTACGATCACACGAAAATCATTTTGTTGAATCAAAGCGGGTTCCAAACCGTAAACCATTTTTCCTTCGTAAAGATCCAATGATTTATAAATTGGAACTTCAAGGCTTGGGCAGGCGATAACGTCGCCACCATTTTGAACTTCGTCGCCGACTGCCAATGCAGAAGTTGAAAAGCACAACAGAACTGAAGAAAGAAGGATCTTAAGTGTGTTTGACATGTTTCCACCTCGAATAGGAAACATGTCGCCACACAAACCTAAATTTTGCATTAATTATCGCATTGAAGCGTGGAGTCAGTGATGGAGTTATTGCTCCGTCAAATCTGATTGAGTGTGTAGGAGTTCAGAAAGCGGAAGTAGTTTTCTTCCAAAACATCAAGTTCCATCATGTTTCCTTGTGAATCTGTTACCTTGGGGAAACTAATTTTGATATTTCCGTCCACAGATTTGTATTCCAGAAACCTGGTGAAAAGGATCAGGGACTCTTCATTGGTTTTTTCGGAATAGTAAGGAACAAAGAAGCTTTCGATCTCTGTTTTTGGCGGTAAGAATCCCGCCACTAAGTTCAATTGATTCACGAAAACGCGGGGGCAGTGAAATAGGCGCAGTCGTTGGCAGCGAATGCTGTAAATCCATGAGTGAAAATTTCTGATACCCAATGAATTGATCGACTCTAGATCTTTCAGGTCTAAAATCAAATCAAAATTGGGATTTACTTCCACACCGTCCAGCGCCGACGAGTACTCATTCAGGCTTCCCTTAAGAGTCAGCGTCGTCGTTTTCTCGGCAACGGAAAAAGACAGTTGTAATGACATTTGTACTCAATTTATTCGATGATAACTTTTGGAGCCGGTAAGGGCTTCTTTTCATCTTTCATTGTAGCATCAGGATTGGTCAAGGTAGCTTTAATTCTTGTAGCTAGGTCTTGTTTTATTTGAAGATACTGAATCGTACGTTCTGTCCCCAAAAGAGATTTTAGTTTGTCCAACTCATCTTCGCTGATTTTGTTAAATGCTTGAAGTGTCTTTTTATAAGAAGCAAATTCTGACTCGCGCTTCTTGGCATCTTTGCTACTCACCAAGGTATCAAGTGACGATTGCAAAGTGCGATTCAGATCAGCTTTCTTTTTATTAAGGTCTTTGATGATTTCAGAAAATTTCTTTTCTTCGTTAGCTGTTAGTTTTAGCTCATCGCTCATTTTCCAGATCATGAGCTCCTCAAGCTGATTTCGCTTTGGTGCAGACGTACTCTGAGCGAAAACAGCTAAAGGCTGCATCATGAAAGCTGAAAGAATAAGAGATGAAAAAAACAAGCGCACGATCTTCACCTGAAGGGTGACTAGCGTGTTGTTCTGCCACCCATAATTTTTTGAAGTTTAGCTACTTTGAAATTTTCAGATGATTCGCGGGCTACGTCCACAAAAAAGTCAGAATCCGTCTGACTGGAGATTAAAGTCTGGGACAAGTATTCAGGAGATAAAATCGCTTCCGTGACAATTCTTTCGCGTCCGTCGCTAAGTAAGCCGGCACGCTGCATACCCTGATTTACCTTAGCCAATTGGGGAGCTAAAAATACTGTCATAAGTATGACAGACATGATGCCCCCGGCGGGATAAAGCCAACCCCGCCAATGAGCGCGCAACAAATTTCGCGGTCGCATCAGCATAGGCGTCGGCTCGATCACTTTATGTTCGACCTCCATCATAATTTTATCATGGAGCCGATCAAAAAAATCATCACTCATAGTCATCTCAAGGTCGTCATTGGCCTTCAGATTTTTGCGGACTTTATCTAAACGATTCATGGTCTCTCTTTGATCCATTCGCTTTTTATCCTTCCGCTTCAGCGTATGTTTGGAAGAAGCCACCAACTTCTTCACTCCAGCTTCTAAGGTCACCTTGTTCCTCAAAAGTCTGACGTAATTTCAATAAGGCATGGCGGTAATTCGCCTTCGCTGTGTCATATGGACATTCCATAATATCAGCAATTTCATTAAAGCTAAGATCCTCATACACGCGCAGAACCAAAGCTGTCTTTTGTTTCATCGGCAGCTTCTCTACTTCTTTCTGAAGGATGTCAGCAACCGCCGTGTGTACGAGAGTGTTTTCAGCCTCCGCATCTACTGCCAAATTCGCATCTTCAAAATCAACAGTGTCTCTTTTGAATTCGCGCAATTTGTTGCGTGCAGTATTTACCGCGATCTGAAATAACCAGCTCTTGAAAGAAGCACGACCCTCAAAGGAATTTAGTTTCTCGTAAGCTTTGATGAAAGCTTCTTGAGTCACATCCTCCGCGGCATCCGTGTCCTTCATGAATCTCAAACTCAGTCGCAGTACACTTCTCTGATGTCGTTTCACGAGTTCGGAAAAAGATCTTCTGTCTCCAGACTTCACTTTTTCAACCAGTTCAAGATCCGATAACCCTATTAGATCTTTCTGCATATAAGACTCGCTTCTGTATAAATTCGGTTAACTTCCTGAATTTTTTTCCCAGAAGAGCTTTGGCAACTCCCCCTGCACATCGTAAATTCGTTCCCCCAAACCAACGTGCCTACACCTTTCTCTATAGCAATGACAGTGCCACTGTTTCAGAGTCAAATTGGCTCTAAATATATGATTTAATTTAGCTTTTCTTGCTTTTGTTATGGGATGTATAAGGGATTGTTATGGAACAAGCGCCGGCTTTGCGACGAGCTGTGGAGGGCTCCTCCTTACTCGGACAGTCCTCGCTCTTGTTGGTTTTGGGATTTTAAAATCGATCTGGGTTCGATGGTGGGCAGTTGCTGCGTGTTGACTACAAAGGCCTGCGGAACTCGACGGAGGAGCCCTCCACAGCTCGTCGCAAAGCCTCGTTCGTCATGACATCGATTATATCGCATATAAAAATCAAAAGCTTAATTGGATCTATATATAGAGAGTGACTCGAAAGAGGTGGCTTGGATTCCGCATCGGTGCGCGTGGTGCGGTTTTGGGAAGTTAGACTAATTATTCGGTGTCGAATTGTCTTTGGGGGGAATTTGCGGTCGCTTGAGATCCCGATGGGTTCGCGGCGATGCTGCCTTGAACCCCATGGTAACAGCTCCCTTTCTGGTTCGCGTTAGTGCGTTGGGATTTTGGATTCTTTTTTCTTTTGGTCCTGTTGGGTTTCTGCTGATGGATTATTGGCGCTGAGTTCATTTTCTGATTTCGTGCCAATGAGTTCCTTCAGTTTTTTTGCGGGGTCTTTTTCTCCCTCTAAAGCTTTGCATCTTTCGATGAAGATTTGGAAGTTCTTGCCGCTTTGTTGGTACAAGGTTTCGAAGTCGGCTAGGTCTTGGAGATAGGTTTTATACACTAACAGTCGGGCGTTGTTGAGTTTGGCGTTGGTGAACTTTTCATAGTTCTTGGTGTGCATTGTTGGAAGCACTTCTTTTTTAAATTTTTCCTGGATGGCCTGAATGCGGGCCATCCTTTTTTCTTCGACACGTTCTGTGGTTGGAAGGTTTTTATACCACGTTGCTAACTCTTTTAATTCTTGGCTGATAAACTTTGAAAAAATCTTGTCATCTTCGTTGTCTTTTTTGATTTGCGCCAGAGTGGGGGAGTTTGCTCCCTCTTCTTTTAGGTAATACTGTTCGGCTCCCTTGTTGCCAAGGAAGCTGGCTAACGATTCGTTAAAGTCAGCGTTACCTTTGATGTAAAGCGTGGCATGCACCGTTTCGTGGATGATGGTGTTTACCAAATCATAGTCTTTATAGCTTAACATCGAACTCAACAAAGGATCCTTGAACCACCCCAGAGTTGAGTACGCTGTTACTCCACGCATGTAAGTGTCTAAGTCTTCTTTTTGCATTTCTTGCGCTTCAGCTTTGGCGTCTTGTTCGTTGAAGTAGCCTTTGTAGGGCATTTTTCCTAAGATCGGATAAGACCACTGATAATGTTTTAATTCCCATTTGTAGGCAGCGCTCACCACATAGGTTGCATAGGGACGATCCAGTTTTACGTAGCTCGTGTAGTTTTGTGTAGGTTTTAGATGCAGATCATTTTCAGCAAAGGCGCGGGCTTTTTGTGCCAGTTCTAATTTCTTTTTATCTGCATCGGGAATCTTTGGATCTTTCAACGCTTCTTCGATGGGGATGCGAGAGTTAAGGAGTTTCATTTGGTTGTAGGCAGAGCTTGCCAAATAATTAATTTGGCAACCTGCTAAAAGTGGAAACAATAAAACTAGATACTTTATAGCATCCACGTTATGCCGGCCCGAATCGCAGAGTCGTTGGTTTTAGAGCCTCCACCGATGGGAGTTTCCCAGGCGTCGTAACTGATTTTAATACCCATAGATTCTGTCAGGACGATTTTTAAACCGACACCATATGAAGGAGCGATGGCGCTATCCGGTTCATTTTCATAAGTATCTTGGTTTTCAATTTTGATGGTCTGCTTACGACTGATTTGTGCCATTCCGCCTTTGACGTAGGGCTGGAATAACGCTTTTTTATCCGCGAGAATCAAGATTAAATCAGAACCAAGAATCTGTGATTTCTGAATTGTCGTACGCTTTGGGTCGGAAGCATAGGCTTTGGCAACTACGATGGACTGCGCATCTGTATAGCTTAATTCCAGAGCAATTCGTTCCCAGATATATAATGACATGGAACCCGTGATCGATTCCGATTCGTTGTAGTTGTTCGTATCGTAGGTTTGTGTCTTGTGTCCGTATTGGGCACCGAGTTCGACATTCCATGCTAACGCAGAGAAAGAAAACAAAGACATCACTATCAAAATGGATATGGATAAAAATCTATTCATATTCCTTTGATATTACCAAGGCTTAGTGGTGAGTGACATGAATTCTGCGGGTCTCTGGACTAAAGGAAGCAGAAGTCCTACTATAGTCCTATGAGTGAAAAAGTATTAAAGTGCGGATTACCTGAAGATGAAGCGGAACTGAAAAAATTGCTCACACCGGAGCAGTATCGGATCATGGTCGAGAACGGTACAGAGCCACCATTTCGCAATTCATTTTGGAATCACACCGAACCTGGAATTTATGTCGATGCCGTTTCTGGGAAGCCGTTGTTTTCCAGCGAGGATAAATTTGAGTCCGAGTGTGGGTGGCCCAGTTTCACCAAGCCCATCGATCCCGATGCAGTCGTTGAAAAACCTGATTTTTCTCACGGTATGATTCGCACCGAAGTGCGAGCTAAAGAATCCAACGGACATTTAGGTCATGTCTTTGATGATGGTCCGCCGCCGTTGGGAATTAGATACTGCATCAACTCTGCCGCACTTAGATTCGTTCCGAAAAAATAAGTAACAAACTCTGCCTGCTTGCAGATTCGCTGCTGTCCACAGTTTAGCGAGAGTTAACGAGGGTGGGTGGCACGTAGTTCACTGTGAAAGTAAATTTCAAGTGAATGAAGCCATCTTCTTCGACCATTTCTTGCGGCGGGTTTGGAAAGACGCGCGCTTCTTTGAAAGCATTCACGGCGGCAGCATCAAAGCCTTTCACACCAGACTCTTTCAAGATCATCGCCTTTTGTAAGAAGCCACGTTTGTCTAACAGAAACTCTACCTGGGTGTTCCAATTGCGTCGGCTTAAGTTCATTGCCATCGCAGGGTCCATCCCATTGATGGCCGTCTGCACACGGGTTTCCCACCGATAGCGAACCAACTCTTCAATGCGGGCATAGAATGAATAGAATAAATAGCGATCTGTATTCAGCGCTGTGAAGGAGCCGATCTTTACGTCCGTCGGTAATGACTCACCTACGGTTGATTGCCCGTGGTTCAACGCATTCATTTCTGCCAGATCTTTCGTGATATCCACGGTACGATAGCCGTCTTTATCAGGCTGTGTCTTATCGATGTCCACTTTTTGCTGAGCTTGCTTAGCAGGCTTTTCTGCAGATTTTTTTGGAAGAGTCGAAGTATTCGTGCGGTTTTCAGTCATCCCGCTGTCGGCAGCTTGAGTTTCTTGTTTTACACGCTGGCGTTGCTCAGAAAGAAAGCGGGCCAAAGTTTCGTCTTCCTGAACTTTCAGTTTATCAGGTGCTAGGGCCTGGCGAACGATTTGCTGTTCGTTTTTTGTCGAGTTTTTTGCTGGAGCAGAAGTTGGAGGCGTATCTAAAGCTACTTCGATGGTTTCAGCCTTCGGAGTTTCGAATAGGGGGCCGAACACTATCACGCCAGTGATAAGGCCCAGATGCAGCAGCAAGCTGATCGCCATGGTTACGAATATAAAGGCGTGAATCCTCTTCATCGTCTCATTTTAAGCCATAACTGGACCAAAGTGCAAGGTGGCTAAAGTTGAAACGTTTTCTGCCGATAAGTTCTTATCGATACAGGGGGATAAATGGGGAAAGTTTTAGACATCACACAACGCCTAAGAACTCAGAATTCTTTGGAAATTGGTCATAAAGGCAGCAAAGGCGAAGTCCTTGATATGACAGAAGCTCGCCAAGAAATGCTAAGCCGTGAGCGTCGTGATGTGAAGCGCACCATTTTGACAGAGTTCGTGGGCGCCTTCGTAGTGCTTCCTGAGCAAGGTTTAATGAAAGTCGCTTTGTACGACATTTCTGAAAATGGTTTGGCTTTCGATATGGATCTACAAGAAGGTTCATTCCAATTGGACGAAGAAGTAGCGATGCGTGTTTACTTGAATCACTCAACTTACTTCCCATTTACGATCAACGTTTCTAACGTTCGCGTGATCGAAGATGAAGGGACTGTTCGTCACGGTGCTAATTTCGTGAAAGGCACTTTGAATGATGTAGCGCTTCATCATTTTGTAAAGTTCATCGAAAACGTCAGCGCGTCTTTGAAAACAGACTCGGGCGACGTGCAAGTTTCTAATATTTCTTAGTAGAAACCTTTTCCGTAGACTTTGGTCGTGGGATTTGTTGCAATTTAGCTGTGGGTTACACTTCAGGCTAGGATGCTTCAAGTCCCACTGTCTTTTTTAAGAGCTATCTAGCTCTAACTACGGAGGGTTGCCCTTGAGCAAAGCTAAACGCAGAAAAGTAGTCGTCGATACCAACGTGATCCTGTTCGATTCCCAGGCGATCATGCGCTTCGGTGAGGCCGACGTTCACATTCCTATCTCCGTTATCGAAGAAGTTGACAGATTTAAAAGAGATCAAGGTGAAAACGGTCGAAATGCTCGTCAGTTCAGTCGCTTTATCGACGTACTTCGTGGCAAAGGCTCGTTGGCAAGCGGTGTTCAAATTGAAAACACCGAAGTTATGGTTTACATCAATACGGACTACATGCTTGCAGGTATGCCGGCAGAGATGGACGCGCAAAAGGCTGACAACCGTATCTTGAATACGGCCCTAGCTCTTCAAAAACAACATCCGCGCTATAAAGTTGAGTTGATCACGAAAGACATCAATCTTCGTATCAAAGCAGACGTCTACGGTGTAATCGCAACGGACTATGATGCGAACGACATCAACCGTGACGATTTGTACGAAGGCTACCAAGAGCTCAGCATCACGCCAGCACAAATCGATTCTTTCTATAAAGAAAAACGTTTCGAAACAGACGTGAAATTGTATGCGAACCAATACGTGATCATGAAGGATGCATCGAATCCAAATCACTCTGCAATTGGTCGCTACAGCTTGGAAGCAAAAGCTGTTGTACCTTTGGTTCAAGCTGCTGATTCCATCTGGGGTATTCACGCGCGTAACGTTGAACAAGCGTTTGCATTGGATTGCTTGCTGAACGACGAAATCATGTTCGTATCCTTGGTTGGTAAAGCCGGTACGGGTAAAACTTTGATGGCGATCGCTGCTGGTTTGCATAAAACCTTGGATCAAGGCCAGTTCCAAAGATTGCTAGTTTCTCGTCCGATCTTCCCAATGGGGCGTGACATCGGTTACTTGCCGGGGGATATCGAGCAAAAGTTAAATCCTTGGATGCAACCCATTTTCGATAACGTTGAGTTTCTGATGGGTGCGGACAAAAAAGCAGCTGGTCGTGCTCAGGAATTGATCAATCAGGGGATGCTAAACATTGAACCGCTAACTTATATTCGCGGCCGCAGCATTCCGAAGCAATACCTGATCGTGGATGAAGCTCAAAACTTGACTCCGCACGAGATCAAGACAATTGTTACGCGTGCCGGTCAGGGGACAAAAGTTGTTTTGACTGGTGACGTTTATCAGATTGATAACCCTTACGTAGATTCTGCGAACAGCGGTCTAACGTACGCGGTTGAAAGATTTAAAGGCCATGCAATTGCGGCACACGTTACACTGACTAAAGGTGAACGTTCGCCACTTGCTGAGTTGGCAGCGAATATTTTGTAGGAGTAAGTGATGCAGGTTCCAAATGTAGATGTAGGTTTCACAAAATCAGCGACAGTAACAGTGACGGATAAAATGGTTCGTCAATTTGCTGAGTTGTCTGGAGATCACAATCCTATCCATTTGGACGATGCTTACGCGGCTAAAACTCGTTTTGGCCGTCGTATCGCTCACGGTATGATCTGTGGTGCTTTGATCTCTCGCGCTTTGGTTGAGTGCATCGGTGAGGGTGGTATTTACTTGGGTCAGTCCATGAAATTCGTTAATCCGGTTTTCATCGACGACACGATCACAATCACGATCCGTATCTTAGCTATGCGCAAAGAAAAAGGCATCGCGACCGTTGAAACAAACGTAACTAAAGCTAATGGCGACATGGTTGTAAAAGGTGAAGCTGTTATCATGATGGCACCGGACTTCGCCATTTCGAAATAATGGACAAGGTTTTTCACCTCGTTTATTTTAGCTATGCTTCAGACAGCCTCAGTTATTCTGATATCCGCGATATTTTAAACTCTTCACGTAAAAATAACGCCCGCGATAATATCACGGGCGTTCTTATTTTCCGTGAAGGATTTTTTATTCAAGTTCTTGAAGGCAATGAAGAAAAAGTTCGTGACCTAGTCAATGTCATTCGCCGCGATAATCGCAATCACACTTTGAAAGTTTTGATTGAAGACAACAGCGAGGCCCGCCAGTTCGCAGAATGGTCGATGGCTTTTCTTGATGGTGATATCAGCAGTAACGCAACTAAGGATTTGCTGGAGTTTTTCGAAGCCTGTATCGACAGCAGCACAGATCATAAATCATTGATCATGCCTTTGGTTCGCCAACTTAGAGCATCGGATCCTCAATTCCAACAATAAGCCAACCGCTTGCGCCGCAAACCCGCGCCGGCATTTAGTTTTTCCTGTATTGATGAACTTTTTGACAGGGAGTTTGTCATCTTTGTCGAAGGATTTTACGAAACCTTCTCAGAGTGAGATTGCTTTGAAAATCATCAGAAGATACCGCAACAATGTGTAGGTAAACGCACATGAGGAGCGGACGATGACAAAGAATCTAGGATGGACCTTACTAATTGCACTCAGTTTAAACCTTACAGCATGTTTAGAAAATCAAGGTAGTGTTGAGTTCGGTAGCGCAGGTTCTGGAAGCAACACAAACAGTGATTTCAGCGTGGTGACTGAACCTTCTCCCACACCATCCGCAGAGCCAAGTCCAACAGTGGCACCTCCGTCAGGAGAATCAGCTTCCTTCGTGATCAATAACGGCGCAAAACTAACGGGTTCGAATCAGTTGAATCTTTCATTTGTTTCTGTTTTTAGCGCGGCCTATTTGAAACTTTCCGTAGGTGGCGATTGCTCGGGTGGTACTTGGGAATCTTTCGTTGATTCTAAGGTTTACCAAAGCGCTCAAACAAATCAAAACGTTGTATTGAGTGTGCAATATAAAGATTACGACGGTCGTACTTCTGAATGTTTAAGTTCAAGCATCGTGATAGACCAGGCGCCTCCAGAAATCGTTTTTGCAAAATATCCAACGTCAACGGTTGAAGAAGGTTCTGATGTAGAAATCGTATTTACGGTGAGCGACGCTGGTGCGGGCGTTGACAAAGTGACTTGTTCATTTGCGAATGTTGCGAAAGCTTGTGCAGGTGGTACAAACACTATCAAAATCCCAAGCATGGTTTCCGGCACTTATACGTTGGCAGTGTCAGCGACAGACAAATTGGCATATTCTTCAGCTAAGTCGATCACTTTCGAAGTGTCTTCAAAATACAAATCACTGGTACAAACAGTGCAAGTTGTTCCAAATAAAAAAGTCGATTTGTTAATCGTGATCGATAACTCCGGCTCTATGGAATACGAACAAAAAAATATGGCAAGCCGTGTGAAAAACCTTTTGAGTGTGATGAAAGGTTTGGATTGGCAGATCGCGGTTACTACAACTGATCCACGCGATATCACTTTGGGTGATGGACGTTTGGTTCAATTGACTGGTAAAAAAGGTTCTTACATCCTGACTTCAGCAATGGCAGATGCAGAAGCGCAAACATTGTTGGGTGCGACTTTGCAACGCTCTGAAACTGGTAGCGGTGACGAGCAAGCCATCTATGTGACATATCGTGCGATTGAAAGATCACTGTCCGCTAGCGGCGGTAACGTCAACTTCGTACGCCCGGATGCTCAGTTGGCAGTCCTTACAATCTCGGACGAAGATGAATCAAAAAATGGGACTAAGAATGATCCACAGTCATTATTAAACTTTATCAGCCAAACTTATGGTGGCCAAAAAGCGTTCAGCTTCCACTCGATCATCACTCGCCCTGGTGATACAGCTTGTAAGTCTACGAATGGTTACGCTTACGGTTACCGTTACGAACAAATTTCTAAATTAACTGGTGGTGTAATCGGTGACGTGTGTGCATCTGACTATGCGGCACAGGTTTCTGGTATCGCTGATGGTGTTCGCAAAACTTTGAAAACGTTCACTTTGACATGTGCTCCAGTGGTAGATTCAGTAAGATCCATCTCTGTATTGAAAGACGGTCAACCATATGCTGGTACATATACGGTGAATGGAGTGAATATGGTGTTCGGTGCGGATCTTCCGCAAGGCGAATACAAAGTTTACTACTCTTGCGTAAAATAACAATTAAGGGACGGGGAATGTCTCAGTGCTTGGAAAGCCCAGTTTAAGCTGGGCTTTTCTTTTTTTATTTGCCTTGGATTTTTGTGACTAGGTCTGCCCATTGAGTTCTTTGGTTGAACTTTAGGCCGTGGTAGCGTTCGATGTAGCCTGAATAGTCTGAGCTTTCAGATGGAAGCCAGATCGAGACGCCCCAAGTTTTTTGGTCTTGGTTTTGGCTGTTTGCGATCACGAAATCGTTTTGAGCTGCGCGGACTGTTTGCATCGCAGGTGTTGTGATGCCGTTTTTACCTACTAGGTCTAGGAAATCTACGACGTCGCGGTAGTCATAGTATGTGAAGAATTTTGCATTTTTTGCAGAGCGATTTACTTTCGCTAACGTTGCATTGTCTAAAGCTGTGATTTCTTGAGCGAGTTGTTTCAAAGATTCTTCGTAGGTGCCGATTTTTGAAAGATCGTAGGCAGACATCGTCACACGACGGTTGCCATAAATACCGCCATTATAGGCTGCTAGGTATTCGGCTGCGTGAACTTTTACTAACTCAGCCGCAGTCATCGTTGGATTTTGTTCCCACTTTGTCAGGAAGTTTGCGTAGGGCCAGCCTGCACCTGGTTCAACATCTTGTGAACCCAAGTAGTATTGAACCGATTCAGACATTTCAGACGCCACTTCAACCATACCCATTAAGCAAGCATCAGAAGAGTATACGTCCACTTTATGGCCCAGGATTTTTGCGGATTCAGCCATCGCCTGACCCAGTTGTTCAGTTGTGATGTTGTTACCTGTATTGTCGTCCCAAGAAATATCCATCGGTTTCATGCCAGGGATCGAAGCCAAGTGCCAACCACCGCCGTGGTCCCACACAACGACGAAGTATTTTTTTGCAGGGTAGTTTTGGTTTGCCCATTCAACGAACTTAACCAATTCTTTCCAATCGCCCATATCCACTTCACCCATGTTTTGCACAACCGGTGATGTGACTTTGTTTGTATCGCCATCTTTCTGAATCAAAAGACGAGAAACGTTGCTTTTTTTAGCAGAAGCCCACTGAACAAGGATATTGACGTTATCACTGGAGCCGACTTGCTCCATTTGATTGATGTTCATCGCTCCGAATGAATCAAGATTGTTATTCCCATTGAGGAACACCAACATATTCCATTCTTTTACTTGTTGAGTAGCAGAGGCGAAAGACGTCGCGAACAAGAGTGCGCACAGAACTAAAACGCGAGAAAGGTGGTTCATTTTTCCTCCATGAAAAATGGGACTGGACTGTAGGGTAGCACCAGATTGGAACCAAGCTCACGCTTCTTCACTTCTGTTCAGGACTTTTGCTTAGGCTAGAAGTTTTTTTGCGCCGCTAATGGCGAGGGGCTTTGGGTACTTGCGAGTTCCGCGACACGCCTTCCAGGCTCACCGTGGCCCGCCTTTGGCGGGTGCGCGCCATCCTGGCGCCCACGGAGGTCGCTGCATCGCAAGTACCCAAAGCCCCTCGCCATTAGCTCGAAGGGTTTCTAGTAAGTAGACGTGTGAAAGAGTTGAAGTCAGCGGAGATGCTGTCGCCTACGCGGAGTCTTAAAGTTACGGACTTGCTTTCTCCGGACTGGAGAGCTTTTTTCGTTGGATTTATTTTTGTAGTAGGGTGAGCAGGGCTAGTGAGGTGGCTTTCATTGCTTTGGTGTTGTTTTGCATTCTTCCGATTTGTAGGGCGCCTTGAGTTGTGGCGTGGATGAGGGTCGCTGTTTCTTTGGGTTTTAGTGTGGTTTTTAGGGATTTGTTTTTAATGCCTTCGGTGACTACGTGGGTTAGCCAGTTTTGGATTTGCTCTTGGAGTTGGCAGACTGATTTTTTTAGTTTCGCGGGCAGGGTGTTGTAGTCGATGCAAAAGACTCCCCCTGGGCATACTTTTAAGCCGTCTTGGGAGAAGCTATTATACATGTCGATGAACTTTTTGATTTTTTCCAGAGGCTCGCGATCTTCGTGCATTTCGGACCATTGTTGAAAAGACTGAATATAATCTTCAATCAAGGCCAAGCCTAAGTCTTCCTTTGAAGCGAAATAGTAATGAAGGCTCGCTTTGCGGATACCAAGTTCATCGGCGATGTCCTGAAAGCTAAAGCCATTGTAACCTCGCAATTGAAGGTGGTTTTTGGCGATTTCAAGAGCCTGAGCTTTTGTTTCCATTTTTACCTCCTTCTGGGGGTTGCGTCGGTTGGTGTTTAGGTATATTCTACCTACCGATAGGTAGATAAATCAAGCCTTCATAAAGGACTATGTATGAAAACGAAACAGATGCGTCCGATTGCGATTCTAGCAGGTTCCAGAACTCCGTTTACAAAGTCTCAGACAACTTATGTCCGTACCTCCAACCAAGAGTTGATGACGGCTGTATTGCAAGACCTTGTTAATAAAACAAATATCAGAGGCGTTCGTGTAGGTGATGTTTCCACAGGGGCAGTTATGAAAAATGCTGCCGATTGGAATATGACTCGTGAAAGCGTTTTAAGCTCTGGTCTTGATCCGCACACTCCAGGTTATGATGTGCAAAGAGCTTGTGGGACGGGTCTTGAGACCGCTTGGCAGATCGGTTTGAAAATCGCTGCGGGACAAATTGAAAGCGGTATTGCTGGTGGTGCAGACACGAACAGCGATATCCAAGGTGTTTTGCCGCACGAATTCACTTGGAAAATGATGGACGCGCAAAAAGAGAAATCTTTGATGGGACGTCTAAGCAAGTTCGCGAAACTAAATTTTAACGACATCAAACCGCAGTTCCCGAAAGTGGTCGAGCCTCGCACTGGCCTATCAATGGGTCAGCATACAGAGTTGATGGTGAAGGAATGGCGTGTTTCTCAAGAGGAGCAAGACAAGCTTGCATTGGCCAGTCATCAAAACGCTGCGAAAGCATGGGATGCTGGATTCTTTAAAGATCTCGTTTTTGATTTCAAGGGGCTAAAAAAAGACAGCCTTGTTCGTGGCGATACGACTCTTGAAAAATTGGCTAAGCTTAAACCGGCGTTCGATAAAACAGGCACGGGAACGCTGACTGCAGGGAACAGCACTGCTTTGACAGACGGAGCCTCTGCCGTTCTTCTTGGAAGCGATGACTTTGCAAAGAAACATAATTTGCCTGTCCTTGCATATCTAACTGACGCTGAAGTTGCAGCTGTTGATTACGTCGGGGGCGAAGGTTTGTTGATGGCTCCCACATATGCTGTGGCTCGTATGCTTGAACGCAATGGACTGACTTTACAGGATTTTGACTTCTATGAAATCCATGAGGCCTTTGCAGGTCAGGTCCTTTGCACATTGAAAGCCTGGGAGTCCGATGAATACTGCCGCACTAAATTGGGTTTAACAAAAGCGTTGGGTTCAATTGATCGCAGCAAACTGAATGTGAACGGGGGCTCTTTGGCCCTTGGACATCCATTCGCCGCAACAGGTGGCCGTATCTTGGCTTCGTTGGCAAAAATGCTTTCGCAAAAAGGCAGCGGACGTGGACTTATCTCCATCTGTACAGCAGGTGGCATGGGTGTCACTGCTATCGTCGAAAGATAAACATGAATGAGTGACAACTGGCACTGATCGCTTATGATCAGTGTCAGAGGTTAAGTTGTCGCTGAAATTTCTTATTGCTCTAACATTGCTATCACATCCTGCGTTTTCTCAAACTGAGGAACCGCTTCCGGAGATGCCAGGTATCGAAGAGGCTCACTCTATTGAGGAGTCGACGCCAGTTACTGAGCCTGTTTTTGTACCAGTTCCGGCCCCCGTTCCAACTCCAGAAAAGCCCACAAACAAACAGCAAGACACGGGGCTCATCGGAGCTACAGGCCAGCTGATTGCTGATTCTCGAAATGCGGTTTCCGATCGCGTGATCTTGCTTGCTAATAAGGTCGATGGTTTGTTTGGGGATACGCGTGCTTTGGACGAGTATTACGCGAGCAGCTTAAAGGTGACCACCGGCTCTTTATATAATGGAAAAAATGGGACCTACGACAATTCCTTTTCGACTTCTTTGATTTTAAGTTTGCCAAACTTAAAACAGCGCGAAAGAGACTTTAACGATTTTTGGAATCGCAGACCCGATCAACCACCTGATGTTTTGCTTGATGAAGATTTAATTACTCCCGAGGAATTCAAAGAGCAAAATCCTTGGAACTTTGCTACAGAGACAGGTATTCGTTGGAAGTGGCCGATAGCCTATTACGCGAAACTTCGTGGCAGTCGAAACTATCTGACGGGCAAGGTCGTACACCATTTAACCGACGAATTAGGTTGGGATTCAGAGTCTTACTGGAACAGCAAGGTGTCGTTGGCATCGGACTATGCTTACAGCAAATACTTCCTTTTACGTTTCATCAACGAAGCAAATTGGTACATGAGCCAACCGTCTGTTTTCAGCACGACTCAAGGTCCTTCATGGATTTATAGTTTCTATGATAAAAGTCTTTTGTCCTTCGATCTTAGATTCAATATGCGATCGATCAAGCTGCAGATGTACACTGATTCATACACGACAGGCTTCACGTACAGAACAGGTTTTAAAAAAGTAAAATGGATTTTCTTGGAGGTATCGCCACTTTTGGCTTGGCGCTACGAAGATGATTTTCGACCTTCAACCACAGTGAATGTGACTTTAGATTTTATGATCGGTCGAGAAAAATCCTCCGTCCCAAAATCCTCAAATCCCCTCGATCTTTTTTAGGTATGTCCTTACTTGAAAAGGTAGGGCCTTACCTCGGAAGTAAGGTCCTACCTTTTCAAGTAAGGACATACGCATAAAAAAAGGGAGTTCGATTAGAACTCCCTTTTTATTGGTATCTGATTTTTAAAAGCTTACTTTTTAAGTGGCTTTTGGATGATGTGGATCGCGTGCCCCAAAGTCGCTTCAGCACATTCCATGATCGTCTCGCCCAATGTTGGGTGAGGGTGGATTGAAAGAGCCAAGTCTTCAATGCGTGCACCCATCTCGATCGCAAGAACTGCTTCAGAGATCAAGTTAGAAGCTTCAGGACCCACAATGTGAACACCCAACAATACGTGAGTTTTCGCATCAGCGATCATTTTTACGAAGCCTTCAGTTTCCATCATGCTCACAGCACGGCCGTTAGCACCGAATGGGAATTTACCGATCTTAAGCTCAGTGTGACCTTTCGCTTTTGCTTCAGCTTCAGTCATACCTGCGGATGCGATTTCTGGATCTGTGAAGACAACTGCTGGAACTGTTTTCGCGTCGTAAACGCGGTTTGCGCCAGAGATAACTTCAGCAACCAACACACCTTCGTGTGAAGCTTTGTGAGCAAGCATTGGCTGACCACAGATATCACCGATAGCAAAGATGTTTGGAACGTTTGTTCTGCGTTGAGCATCCACTTTAACAAAGCCACGCTCGTCAACTGCGATACCCGCAGCTTTCAAGTTCGCTTGGTCACCGTTTGGACGACGTCCAACAGTTACTAAGATCTTATCGCATTTAACAACTTCGTCTTTACCATTGATCTCAACGGTCACTTCGTAGCCGTCTTTTGCTTTTTTCTGAGATTTAGCTTTTGCACCGTACATGATTTTTACGCCCGCTTTATCAAGCTTACGTACAACGATGTTTGCGCAATCTGGATCAACCACACCAGCAAGCAATGATGGCATTGCTTCGATCACAGTCACTTCAGTACCTAGTTTGCGTAGGTATGAAGAGATCTCTAGACCGATATAGCCACCACCGATAACGGCGACACGTTTTGGAATTTCATCGAATGCCAATGCGCCCGTTGATGAACAGATGTCTTTTTCGTCGAATTTGAAACCAGGGATTTCGATTGGACGAGAACCTGTCGCAACGATGAAGTACTTAGCCGTGATAGACTCAGTACCTGCAGATGACTTAACAGAGATTTCTTTAGAAGATTTGAATTCCGCGTCGCCCTTAATGTGAGTTACGCCGTAACCTTTAAGAAGTTGACCCACACCGCTCGACATTTTGTCAGAAACGGATTGTTTCCACTTCACAAGTTGCTTCATATCAACGTTGATATCGCCCTTGATCATCAAGCCCATGTCTTTGAAGTTGTGTTGAGCTTTGTGAAGAAGGTGAGTCGCCGTGATCATCGCTTTAGATGGGATACAACCCACGTTCAAGCACACGCCACCCAAGAATTCACGTTCGATAACAGCAGTTTTAAAACCAAGTTGAGCAGAACGGATGGCAGCCACATAACCACCAGGACCCGCACCAATTACTACTACGTCAAAAGATTGTGCCATCTACAGCATCTCCACCATAAGTTTACCAGGATTCTCGATACGGCCGATGAATGCCGCCAAGAATCTTGCAGCCAATGCGCCGTCGATCAAACGGTGATCGGCAGTCATTGTGTAGTTCATCGTTTTGATAGCTTTCAATTGGCCATCTTTGATAACTGGTTTTTCGTCGATTTTGTACATACCAAGGATCGCCACTTCAGGGTGGTTGATCACTGGAGTCGCGTAAGTACCACCGATGGAACCGATGTTCGTCACAGTGATGCAAGCGCCTTTCATTTCATCTGGTTTCAACTTGCCATCACGAGCACGTTTAGAAAGGTCGATGATCTCTTTAGAGATTTCCAAGATAGTTTTTTGATCCGCATTTTTGATAACTGGAACAACCAAACCTGTTGGAGTGTCAGCCGCGAAACCGATGTTGAAATATTTTTTGTAAACGATTTCACCAGCAGCATCGTCGATAGATGCGTTGAACATCGGGAATTCACGGATCGTCGCAACCATCGCTTTCATGACGATTGGAAGATAAGTGATCTTAGTTCCGTTTTTCTCGGCGAAGTCTTTCAAAGACTCACGAAGCGCAACCAAAGCATCAACCTTAGCTTCATCCATGATAGTGAAGTGAGGGATGATTTGTTTTGAACGCTGCATGTTTTCAGCGATACGTTTGCGGATACCGATTAGAGCTACGCGCTCTTCAGGAGCACCAGCTTGGCCTTGGTAAGCTGGTCTTGGAATAGTCATGCCAGTAGTTGCTCCAGCCTTCGCGCCTGCCGTCGCTGCGGCACTGCCCGCTGCCGCGGAACCACCCGCTGCCAATACGTCTTCACGAGTTACGCGACCCGCAAGACCAGAACCAGACAATGCGTTGATATCAATACCCGTCTCGCGAGCAAGACGGCGAGTCGCCGGAGTCGCAAGAACTTTAGAATCAGCCACAGGCGGGAAGATGCCGTTAGCTGTTGAAGCAGCAGAAGTAGCTACTGGAGCTGCTTTTGCTGCAGGGGCCGCTGCTGCCGGAGCAGAAGCTTGAGGAGCTGGAGCCGCTGGAGCTGCGGTAGCTGAGCCGCCACTAGCTGCGCCAGTCAAAGTGATCATAGTAGATCCAACCTTAACAACGTCGCCGGCTTTGAATTTCAGCTCGCCAACAACGCCTGCTACTGGAGTCGGAACTTCCACAGTGGCTTTGTCAGTTAGAACTTCAGCGATCGCTTGATCCGCTTTTACAGAGTCACCAGATTTAACCAACCATTTTACTAGTTCGCCTTCGGTAACGCCTTCTCCCAGCTCAGGAAGTTTTACGTCTTGCGCTTTACCACCGCCAGCTGCAGGAGCTGGAGCGGATGCTTGAGGAGCTGCTGCTTTTGGAGCAGGAGCCGCCGCTGCCGGAGCAGGCGCGGCAGACTTAGCTGCGCCGCCAGCATCAAGAGCGATCATCGTCGAGCCAACTTTAACTACTTGACCCGGTTTAAATTTCAAATCTTTTACAGTACCAGCGACTGGAGATGGAACCTCTACAGTTGCTTTGTCAGTCAATACTTCAGCGATAGGTTGATCTGCTTTTACAGAGTCACCAGGTTGAACCAACCATTTAACCAATTCACCTTCAGTGACGCCTTCGCCAAGTTCAGGCAGTTTTACATCAGTTGCCATACAGGGAGTTCCTTTCAATATTAGCCTTTAAAATCAAACAATCCCTTCTATTGCGATGGGGGCCTATTTGCACCGATTAACACCACGCATAAATAAATTGTTTTTCCCTCTGCAACATAGCGGTTTCAGGGTTGAATTTCCGGCTTCAGCGTTGCTATTTTACAACTCGATTTGGGGGCCCCATGAAATATTCTCGTAAACTGCAGGAAGGTACTTTCCTAAAACGTTATAAACGCTTCTTTGCCGACATCGAGTTTCAGGGGCAAACAATTGTGGCGCACGTTCCCAATACAGGAAGCATGAAAAGCGTGAACAACCCCGGTCAACTCTGCCTCTTTTCAGAATCTGACAACCCAGAACGTAAATTGAAATTTACACTCGAGATGATTAAATCCCCAGGCGGCTCCTGGGTGGGAGTGAATACGGCGACTCCCAACACTGTTGTCAAAGAAACTGTTTTAAGAGTGATCGGTAAGCACAAAGAAGAAGTGGGCGGTTTTGCTCACTGGGCTTCCTTTGATGAGGCAAAGCCTGAATATAAAATTTCAGCAGAGACTCGCTTAGATTTCGCTTTGAAAAAAACAGGTACAGATAAAATGCATTTCATCGAGGTGAAAAACGTAACACTGGGTGAAGAGGGCGTCGCGAAATTCCCGGATGCTGTCACCGAACGTGGGCAAAAACATTTGAAAGAGTTGATGGCATTGATCGAACAAGGACACACGGCAGAGCTCGTATTCACAGTTCAACGCCACGATTGCGGAACTTTTGCTCCAGCAGATGATATCGATCCTGAATATGGTCGTTTGCTTCGTGAGGCATCGACGAAGGGGCTTAAAATTTCCCCATTCCTCGTTGATCTTACTCCAACAGAGGCAACATTATCTGAAACAACACTTCCCGTGAAGCTATAGACACTGGTGGCACATCTTGAATTATCTTCCAGAAAAGAGCCGTGAATTGTTATTTTTTAGAGTACAGAAGGAGTTCCGGTTTTTTGCTGACCGCGAAGTCGATAACACCATCAGACCAGACTCCAAAATCTAAGGGCCACTTACCTTGATATTGAATTTTTACAAATTGCCACAGGCGCTTCTTTAGATTCGCTAACTGTTCCGAGGCTTCGTCGGGATATACCTTCAGGTCCACCGCGACTAAATAACTAAACTCGTGATTTCGTTCGACTAATACGTAGGCTGCTTTGCGAACGATCAATTCGTCGCTAAAAAAGCTTTTCAGGGCGTTCGCGAAATCTGCTGGAATCAGCATTTCAGGAATCGCAAATCTCTCTTTCGTTTTCAAGGTAACCTTGTATCTAACAGGTTCTGTACGTTTTTTTACTGCCATTTCATAGCTCCCATCATGGGTTTCATTGCATTTGCAATGCCACGTCCGATTTGTTCAGAAATCTCTGGTCTGGAGGCCCCACTCCATACTTCGGTTTGTGATGAACGTGAAAAGTGCCCGCACACTTCCCGAAAGTCTCGTGTAGAAAACACTGACATAATAAAAAAGTTTAAAGAATAAATATGAGCGCACCGAAGACCTCCTTGTAACCAACACGGAGGTTCCTAGTATGACATTCAAAAAAGCGAAGAATGTTCTGGCACTCATATCCGTCACTTTCCTAATGGCAGCCTGCGCAAAAGGCGGTTTCGAAAGCTCTTCTACCGTTTTACCTGACGATCCAGACACAGAACAATCAGCAGGCGATACTGCTCAAACAATTCCACCCGCAGAAGTTGAAACACCCAACTCGGGCTCTTCCGGCAGTGACAGTTCTGCCAGTGGCACATTAACTGATGCTCAGATCCTTGCGAAATATGCGTACGTTGATACGGCCAAGACTATTAACCAGACGATGCTGAAAAATGCAGTTCTTTATTATCATAAAAATTTGGCGAAAATTAAGAATACGGACGTCTTGTCTGTTCTGGATTTCAGCAAATACTCTGGCAAACCACGTTTTCATATTATCAATATGAAAACCGGTGAGGTATGGAGTGTGCGCGCGGCACACGGGAAGGGTTCAGACCCGGATCACGATGGCTACGCCAATTCTTTTAGCAACGTATCCGGTTCCAATGCAAGTTCAGTAGGCATTTATAAAACGGCTGAAACTTACTCTGGTTCGCATGGTTATTCATTACGTTTGGATGGATTGTCTTCTACCAACAGCAATGCTCGTGCAAGAGCCGTGGTTGTTCACGGTGCAGACTATGTTTCTGAAGCCAATGTAACTCAAGGGCGCAGTTGGGGATGTCCGGCGGTTGCGATGAGCATTAGAACAAAAGTGATCGACACCATTAAGGGTGGCTCTATCATCTACGCTTCTGCGACTAACTAACAAATTTACCTTTAAATAAAAAAGCCACCTTCGGGGTGGCTTTTTTTATTTAAAGCTCTTTTTTTAGAACAATTTTAGCTGTTCGCCGACCAATTTCTTAAGGTCATTTACGTAACCCAAGTACTCATCCAAATCCAAACGCTCGTCCTTACGGATGTGCGCGCTGGGGTTGTTATATTGAGTCAGTTCGATAACGTCGGCATGGGAAGAGATCTCTGCAAAACCTTCTTCTTCAAGCGTTGTCATCAGGTAATCTAGATCGTGGGCGTCCTCTCCCTCTGGAAATTCAAGGTCACGCAAGGACATCATCGCTTTTAGATACAGCTCGCAAGCTTGAGCTAGATTGTACCCAACAATGTCGTGTTGGGATTCATCGTTAAGCGACTTTTGAGCGATATCGAGATTGTCTTGTGCCTTTAAGATCATAGATTTCGCTGTTGATACGCTCATGAGGTCCCCTTGTTTGGTATTTACATAAAACTGTAACCGAATAGGTCGGTTTAGGAAATAAAAAACCCACAATCCTTTCGAATTGTGGGTTCAATATTTTATCTATAAAAAGACAAATTACTTAGCAGCAGTTTTCAAATGACGATCGATGATGTCTTTGAATTCTGGGAATGGGTAAGCACCGCGAAGTGAAACACCATTGATCAAGAAGCCTGGAGTACCAGAGAAGTTAAATTTCTTAGCTTCTTCCATGTCAGCTTCGATTTGCTTAGTGATTTTTTCTGATTTCAAATCAGCTTCAACACGTTTCATGTCAGCACCAACTTTTTTAGCCGTGTCTTTCAAGAAACCTTCTTTTTTAGTGCGAAGTTCACCTTGGTTTTCGAAAACCATGTTGTAGAACTTTTCAGCTTTCGCATGGTCTTGCATTGCAATTGCTTCGAAGTAACGAGCTGCAGGCATAGCCATAGGATGGAAATCCAAAGGCAAGTGCTTTAGAACAACTTTTACATCTTTAGGGTAAGCTTTCATTACTTCAGCAACCGTCGCGTGACCTTTTGCGCAGTAAGGGCATTCGAAGTCAGTGTATTCTACGATAGTCACTTTCGCGTCTTTAGGACCGAAAACAACGCGGCCGTCTTCGATGTTTGCTTTCAAAGGATTTGCGAACTCTTCGTCACGCTTTTTGCCTTCTTCAGCCATTGCTTTTTCTTGAGCTTTCTTTTGCGCACCTTGAGCAGCTTTGTTAACTACTTCAATGAATTGCTCAGGATCTTTTTCGATTGCTGCGAAAACGATGCTTGGGTCTTTTTCTACTGCTTCTTTAAGTTGTTTCGCTGAAGGAGCACAGTTCACTAGGGAAAGTGCCAACGCAGAAACTGCTGCCAATTTAATTGCTTTCAATGTCGCCTCCATAAAGGGAATTTTGTTAAATCTCAAAAGCCCTCCCATTGTGCCATGTTTTTTGACCGAGGGAAGGAAAAAATCCTGCACTTACGTCTAGCCTAAGAATCATGCCGTGCCGCATGAAGTGATTGGACTTGCGTGAAGTTTCTGTGTGTTTAGACTGGAAACTATGAAAAAACCAAATTTTATTTTAGCAACATTCGTGACCGCTTTTTGCCTTCACGCACAAGCCGGTCTTATCGCAAACTATGCCACTCTGGCGACGAAAGATCTCGATCAGATGAATGAACTCGTGAATGAGAAGATTCAAGAGTCCGAGCAAATGCACGACGAAAAATACGTCCCGTTGAAGGAAGCATTGCAGGCTGTATTTTCTCGTCCGGATGGCACTGACGATATGATCGACAAAGTCGTAGGTCCTTTGCGCACCAAACTGGATGAGTTAGACCAGTGGGAAAATGTTTTTACTATTTTGGTGGATGAAGCGGTGGATGCTTTGAAGAATCCAAAAGGTGTAAAACCTGTCGTTCAAAACACTTACTCTATCTTTCTGGAAAACTTCATTGCGGAATCAAAACCTTATGCCAAAAACGGTGGTTTCGAGCGCAAACTTCTTGAAAAAATCCGCGATGCGAAAATTGAACTGACTAAAGAGGCAAAAAATGAGCGTAGCCTTCGTGGCATGAAGGTGGGGGATTCTCCGTCGGATCTAGCGAAACGCGTGCTTGATCAGAACCCCGTAGCCGCTAAAGATGCGCCTAAAGCAGATAAAAAGAAAAAGAAGTAATTTATCTAGCCGGTTCATTCTAAGAATCGGCAATTTTTTCCCTCGACCGGACTGGTCTCTGGTACTTTCTGACCAGAGACTAGCGTCAAAACAAAGACCTCCTCAACTCTCGAAAAATCGCCTCAAATTGACTCAAGTTCTAACGAACTCCTACCGATAGAAACAACAGGTAAGGGAGCAGGACGCTCTCCGCTTTGATCTCGCAAATCAAGGTGCAAGCAGATGGAGGATTCGATGTTTCTTCAAGGCGATTTGCAAGTGATGTTTGATGCGCTTTATGCAATTGGTGCTATTGATCCGGTGCTTAAGCTCGATTGGGCTGAAGTAACTAAAGAGATGATGGCTAATCCAAACTTGCTCAGCGAAGCATTCCAAAACATCAATGGTTGCCGTGGAAACAAAGACCTACTTATCCAGAAGCTGCACATGATGGATCAAAGATCCGTAAGTTATATCGCTATGGAGGTCGCTCGTGAGTTTTGTGAATTCCAAGACCGTAAAGATTTGCACTAGTCTTGTAACGGCTCTTTTCATCACCAGCGTGGCAAATGCATGGGAAGTTGATTTTTCTCGTCGTCAGGTTGATTTCAACAAAGTGACGAACGAAGATCGCCTGCCTGCAAGCATCAAAGAAGATCAATCAGTAAGTATTTTGAGTAACGTGTTTGACTCTGTTGAGCCGACTCAAGACATCGTCATCATGAATACAGAAAAAGGTTTTGTACCTGAAACTGTGCGCTTGAAAAAGGGCAACAACTATCGCATTCACGTGGTGAATGTGAATGGTAAAGAAAAAAACGTCAGCTTCGTATTGGATGCTTTCTCAGAACACCACAACACAGTATTTGGTGAAGAGAAAACTTTCAAGGTGATGCCTAAGACAGATGGTATTTTTTCTTACCAATGTCCTGAGACAGCTGTTCAAGGTAAATTTATTATTTATTCTGATGCGAACTCTGCTCCAGGTGGCAGAAAACCCGCTTCAAATTAATCAACGTTAGGTGCGCCCATGTCGGATCAGTCGAACGTTTTCAAGCAGACTATTCAGCAGAACCTCGGTCCTGTTGTTAAGTATCTTGATGACCCGGGCGTCTCTGAAATCCTCGTGAACGGTCCCAGCGAAATTTTCGTAGAACGCAAAGGTAAGCTTGAAAAGGTGAGCGAGAAATTCCCTTCGGAAGATGACCTGCGCGCAGCCGTGAACTCCATTGCACAATCGGTCGGTCGTCGTATCAATGATGAAAATCCGCGTCTGGATGCACGTTTGCCAGATGGTTCGCGTATCGCAGCGGTGATCCCTCCGATGTCACGCAAAGGGACCACTCTTTCTATTCGTAAATTTACGAGCACTAAGATTACTTTTAACGATTACATTAAAATGGGCACAATCTCCGAGGACGGCGCTCGCTTTTTGGATATCGCGATGTTCTTAGGAAAAAACATTATCGTGAGTGGCGGTACTGGTTCAGGTAAGACGACGTTGTTGTCATTGTTGTGTTCACGTATCCCCAAAGGTCAGCGTGTGTTGATCATCGAAGACTCTTCAGAGTTGCAGGTCGATTATGAACACTTGGTGATGTTTGAGACTCGCATGGCCGATGCCCAAGGCAAAGGCGAAGTGACTATCAAAGATCTGGTAAAGAGTGCGCTCCGTTTGCGTCCTGATCGCATTATCGTCGGGGAGGTTCGTTCCGGCGAAGCTCTTGAATTATTAAATGCGATGAACACGGGTCACAAAGGTTGTATGGGTACTGTGCATGCGAACTCACCTGAGGATGCGATCGTACGTTTGGAGGCCTTAGCTCAAGGCGGAGACGCTAAGATCAGCGAGCGGGCTTTGCGCCAACAGGTGTCGTCGGCCATTGATCTAATCGTTCAAATTTCGCGTTATGGTGATGGATCGCGTCGTATTGGTGCGATCAGTGAAGTGCGAGGGTTCCTCCCAGATGGTTCGTACGACGTAGTTCCAATCTTTGAATTGGGTCGCTTGGTGCGCCGTCCCGACGGCACTCTTGATGGTAAGCTCGAAGCCACGGGCAACGTGCCGACTTTCATGGAAGAAATCATCGATAACAAGCTCCCATTCCCAAAATCCAAATTCCAAAAAGCCGCCTAAAAGGTGCCAGGTCCTGTTTACGGATGCGCCGCATTCCCCAAAAAGGTTCCGGCGGACTTGCGGGTTTTCGGGGAAGCGCTGCGCTATCGTGTTTTGATATAATATAGTTATTTCAATGGCTTCGCTTTTGGGCTATCACTTTTGCGTGCACTTTAGTTGTAAGATTTCCAACTCAGTTTTGACGGTTCTAGAAGAGCAAGGTGAAGACCTTACGCCTCTCTATGAACAAATTCATCTGCCAGTTGAACTGTTGCGAGATTCTTCTTACTGGATCAGTGCTCCGGACATGGAGCAATTCCTTGAAATGTGTTTGCGACTTCCACTCAAAAAAGATTGTGATGTTCTGACTCGTGCAGGTCACAACGGACCCGAGCTGCGCGCGTGGGGAGTGTTGGATAACGTCCTTCGCATGATGCCTCGTCCGCAGGAAATTTTTAATCAGCCTGAACATTTCTTGGGTTATTTCATTTCTCCGAAACCACCGATTGATAATCTTCGCAAAGACGAAGTCAGCATCTCTTTCGATTTGCCACTTCCAGCAGAGCAGTACCCGTTGGTGACGGCATACTTGAATGCCGCATTTGAATCCTTGCCAGTGTACGTAGGTCAACCTTTGGCCAAGTGTGATTGGTCCGGCATCACTTTGAAATTAAGCTGGGCCACTCAACAGCAAACGATCTTCACGGAGAGTGAAAACGTCGGCCATCAAGTGAGTCCTGATTTGTTCCAAAGCTTGCTCAACGATTTGCAACGCACTCAGCGCGAGCGCGAGGACTTGCAAAAATACGTTGGCGACCTTGAAGACAAAATTCGTACATTCGAAAAACAAAGATTGCAGCAAGTCGCACAAATTGAAGCTGAGGACACAGTTGAAGGTAAAGCTTCATTGATCCCTAACGAAGGCTCGTTGTCTCATCTTAGCTTTGATGTGGAATCGCCTGCATACTCTTTGAATCAAAACCTGGCTCGTATGCATGACTACATGGTGCGCGCTCAGCAGTTGATCACCATGCTTGCCTCCCAGGGGAAAACAAATCCCGCAGTGAAGGAAGCGATGAGACGTGTGGACTGGGAGTTCGTTAAAACCGAATATCCGCGCACTGTTTTCAAATCCATGGAACTTGTTAAAAAAATAAACTCTAAGCATTCCGAGAAAGAAGGTATTCATCATGTCTGAAATCATCAGTGTCGTGGCTCGTGAAATTCTTGATAGCCGTGGAAATCCAACAGTTGAAGTTGAAGTGACTACAGCTGAAGGCAACATCGGCCGTGCAGCAGTTCCATCAGGTGCATCAACGGGTGCGCACGAAGCTTGCGAGCTTCGCGATGGCGATAAAAACCGCTATATGGGTAAGGGCGTATTCAAAGCCGTAGACAACATCCGCGAAAAAATTGCTCCAGAGATCTTGGGTCTTCAAGTAACTGAGCAAGTATACCTTGATAAAGTTCTTCGCGAAATCGACGGAACTGAAAACAAAACAAACTTGGGTGCAAATGCAATCCTGGGTGTTTCATTGGCTGCTGCGAAAGCTGCGGCTGCTGACGTAAATCTTCCATTGTACCGTTACATTGGTGGTTCTCAAGCTTGTCGCTTGCCAGTTCCTTTGATGAACGTATTAAACGGTGGTGCTCACGCGAACAACGGTTTGGACATTCAAGAGTTCATGATCGTTCCAACTGTGAACAACTCCTACGCTGAATCTTTGCGCGCTGGTGCAGAGATCTTCCACACGTTGAAAAAAATCTTGGGCAAAAAAGGTTTGACGACGGCAGTGGGTGACGAAGGTGGCTTCGCTCCGAAATTGTCTGGCAACCAAGAAGCTTTGGACTTGATCATGAATGCGATCGTTGATGCTGGTTATGACCCAGGTCAAAACGTATTCTTGGGCTTGGACGTTGCTGCCACTGAAATGTACAAAGACGGTAAATACCAATTCGATGGCGAGTTGATCTCTCCCAACGATCTATTGGGCGTTTACAAAAAGTGGGCGGAAAAATATCCATTGATCACGATCGAAGACGGTTTCTCTGAAGACGACTGGGATTCATGGGTTAACATCACTTCTCAAATGGGCAACACAATGCAATTGGTTGGTGACGACTTGTTCGTAACAAATCCAAAACGCTTGCGCATGGGCTTAGAGAAAAAAGCTGCGAACGCGCTTTTGGTTAAAGTAAATCAAATCGGAACTTTGACAGAAACTTTCGAAGCAGTGAACTTGGCTCAACGTAACAAATATAAAACAGTGATGTCTCACCGCTCTGGCGAAACAGAAGACACATTCATCGCAGACCTTGCGGTTGCATTGAACTGCCACCAAATCAAAACTGGTAGCTTGTGCCGTTCCGAACGTATCGCTAAGTACAACCAACTTCTTCGCATTGAGGAAGATCTGGGTGGCATGGGAATCTATTGGGACAAAGCAGCCTTCCGCTAGGAAGGCGCACGCTTGAAAAGCGCGCATCTCCTGCGTTGGTCTGATTGAAAAATCGCTCCGACGTACTGGGAGTACGCCTGCGCGCTTTTTCAACCAGCCCGCCTTGGATCTGCACACTTTTGAAGCGTGCTTGTTTCACGGTTAAATATTCTGGCTGGCGCGTTCCGCGCTCGCTTTCTAAAAAGCCGCTCTGGGGAGTGGCTTTTTTTATCGGTGGCGAACTTCGACGATGGTTTTTGTTTTGGCTATTTGGTTGATTCGGGTGTTTACGATTTGAAGGTTTTCTGCGTCGAGGTTGGCGTCCCATTCGTCTAGTAAAATGATTTCTTCTTTTGCACTTGCCAGTGCTTCGATGTGGGCCAGTAGGTTTTCTCCTGATGAACGAGTTGAAAAGGTTTCGCTCCCGATCATTAGATCTGGATGGGTTGGTAAGTAGACTGAGTTATCCAGGCGGTGATTCAGGTGCAGCAAGAATGTTGATTTGCCTGCACCATTGGCTCCTCGGACTTCAAATCGACCTGTCGGATTTTCTTCAAATTTTTCCATCATCTCTTTGATGTCAGAAAATGAGTTCTGATTGATTGTGATTAAGTCCGTTTTGATTGCTTCCTCTAGTTTTCTTCCGGGAATAACCGTGCCTTCGCATAATACACTGAATTTGGCTTCAACACTGAGCAAGCTTGTCAGGCTTTGAAATACATTGCGAAATACTCCCAGGATGTTGAGTTGTCTTGGTAAAGTTGCTAACAGAGCGATCAATACTTGTGTGTTCGAGACGGAGTTCCAGATAATCCAGCTAGCTGATAGGAGGACTGGCAGGCCGGTGGCTAATCCCAGTACGAAAATCAAAAGCTCACTCGCAGTCGCTGATTTAATCGCTCGGGATTGGGCGGATGAAATTTTTTGGATGAAGCTATTTTGATAGTTTTGCAAAATGTTGGAATTTCTCAGAAGTACATTATCCCAAGATTTCAAAAGGTGACCGATAAGTGCTGTACGCGCAGATTGATCAACGTGGTAGAGAGCTTCGACCTTTTTGCTGAATTTGCGATAAACCAGGAAACTCAAGATTCCCGAGCATGTGAACGCTGGAAGTAAAGACATATCGATAGTAAAGCTCAGAGTAAGAACACCTAGAACAATTGAAAGTACAAAAGAGTAAATGTCCATGCTGATAAATAGCACGAGACCCAGATAGTCGCTTGCATCTGACCCAATGGAGGCAAGGAAGCGATCTTTTAAATTTTTACTTTGCCACAGAGATGAATTCCCACTTTTTGAGAATAAATTTTCGCTTAAAAATATTCTGTAGGCGTCGAAGCTCAAGATGCTTTCTATACGGCGGATAAAGATGTTGATAACGGGAGATAAAATAAAAAGCAAAATACTGGCAAGTGTCCAGAGAACGAATTTTTCGCGATTCTCGAATGAAAGACCGGCTTTTGCGAGGGCGTAGGTGCCTAAAGCATTTAATAGTTGTTGAATAGTGATTAACAAGAAAGCGAAAAAAAGCTTTTTCTTTTCAATGTAGTGTGTGAGGTGTTTCATTCTATTATCCAGTTTTAGTTAATTATCCATTCCATAATGATGGAATAGCGGAGCCAGTGGTTTACTTGTTTCACGCTGTGCCAATAAGAGTCTTCTGAACAAAAAAGAACCATGCGGTTACTTAGTGGTGCGATCAATTTCGAAGAGCTCGATTGCTCGAGCGCTGACTTATTTTCAAGCAGGCAAAGTTCGCCTCCGTATTCTTCCTTCCAGTCAGGGGACACATATAAGAGGCAGACCAAGGATTTCTGCTCTTGGTTGTCGACATGTGCAGGCATAGGTGGTGAATCAGGAGTCATGACTCGCAATTGCACTAAGCTCTTTTCGTTGATCCTGAGTGAAAGCCCCGTGGTTGTTTGTAAAAATGCTTTGAATTCTGGTCCAAGAAAATATTTCGCGAGAGGGAGATCGGGCAGAAATTTGTAACGGATCTCCATGTCATCGTCATCATCCTGGCGGAAGCCGTTTTGGTGCTCCGGCAGGATTGCCTGAAGTCTTTTTAAACTTTCATCAGGTAAGAAGTCGTCGAAGATAAAGTGTGGCCAGGGCGTAAGATGTTGCATACAGAATCCTGTGTAGTGAGAGGCATTTTTTAGAATGCCCCCTTATGGTATTTTATTTTTGAGATGATGGTGTCTGGAGCAAAGAAAGGATCTCAGCAGGGATATCATTCGCAGAAAGATCTCTTTGTACGCCTTGGCCGGATCGGTTGCGTTCAGACAAAATTGATTCGAAAAAAATTGCGGCTTTCATTAATGGTCCTTTTGTTTTGGAATCGACATTGATTCTTGCCGATCCATCAAAGCAAGGAAGGCGCCAGATAGCGTGGACTGCCATAAAGAATATAAAGGGGGCTGGTGGAATTCCGTCTCGGATTGCGGATTATATTCTCGGAATGTGGAGGATACCTTAGGAGTCGATCTGGACTACCAACAAAGCAAACCCAGCCTTAGACTTTTTGTATATGTCTTACAGTCGTTTCGCAGTTGGATTACGTCGCCTATTAAATCACCCGGGAAGAGTCGCGTTCATTTGCATGATTATTTTCGGTGTTTCTATCGTTCTGAACGGTAACTTATGGCGTCTGTGGGGACTTCACCGGGACTTCGACCGTATCACCACCGAAATCAGTGATAGCAAAAAAGCCACACTGGACCTTGAAGTCCAGCTTAAACAGGCTAAAGATCCAGCCTTTATCGAACGCCAGGCGCGCGATAAATTAGACTTGGCCGGCGAGCATGATCTCGTCTTCGTTTTTCCTGAACAATAGGCTAACGCAAGTAGTTATTTGATGTCCCTCCTGTATACTAGCAATAGTATCTCAGCTCTAAATCATTTTTATTTAAGAGTGATACCGGGGGTTTACGCTTATGATCGAAAACTCAAGTGATTGGAATAAAGATAGTCTGCGCGCTCTTCGCCTTCGTTTAGGTTGGAGCCGTTCTGATATGGCTCGCCGTTTGAAGTGTACGTTGACAGACATTGAAACGTGGGAAGAAGGCCGTGGTGAACTTCTTTTTAATCCTCACATCAAAGGTGAATTGGCATTAATTCATCGTCAAGCGGATGCATGCTCTGATGAAGTTCGCTTTACACCTGCATGTGAAAACGAGTGCGATAAAAATGCACTTAGCCAAGTCGACTTCTCACGCGTCAAAGCTGATCTCGAATAATCGAATAATCGACATTCTGACTCTCCCGTTGTAGGTTTTCTGCTTGGAAATCACGGGAGAGTTCTATGAAAAAAATCTACCTTATTGATGTCAGCTCAATGTTCTTTCGCGCGTTCTTTGCGATCCGCCAACTGACATCGCCAAAGGGCATGCCCGTTAATGCCATCTATGGCTTTATTTCAATGATCACAAAATTGATGAAGGAAGAAAAACCAGATTATATGGTTTTCTGTTATGACCGCAAAGAGCCTTCATTCCGTCATGATATGTACACCGAGTACAAAGCTCACCGCACAGAAATGCCAGAAGACTTGGCCGTACAAATTCCTTACATCAAACAACTTGCAGACATCATGGGTATTCCTGCTGTCGAAGTTCCAAGTTACGAAGCCGATGACATCATTGGAACGTTGACCAAGGTTGGAAAAAAGAACGGCGTTGAAGTTGTCATCGTCAGCGGCGATAAAGACTTCGGTCAGTTGATCGAAGACGGTGTTATTTTATACGATACGATGAAAGACCATAAATATACATCCCAAGGTGTCGTCGAAAAATGGGGCGTTCGCCCTGATCAATTCATCGATTATTTGGCAATTGTGGGGGACACATCCGATAATATTCCTGGAGTGAAAGGTGTCGGTGAAAAAGGCGCTATTAAACTTTTAGAACAGTTTAAGTCTTTGGAAGATATCTATGAAAACATCGATAAGGTCGAAAGCAAAAGTGTTAAGCAAAAATTAATCGACGCCAAAGAGATGGCCTTGCTGTCAAAAAAACTTGTGACCATCGCTACTGAAATTCCAGTGGATCACAATCTTGAATCTTACAAACTTCGTCCTCGTAAGGACGACGAGCTTCGCGCGTTTTTACGTGAATTCAATTTCAAAACATTCGAAAAAAATCTGTTCGGAGAAGCGGGGTCTGCTCCAATGACATCTGCTGAAGCAGGTAAGGCTTATTACGCAGAGGCTGCAAAGCCGGCAGCAGCACCGGCGCCAGATGCTATGACAACACCCATGCTGGCAGATCACCAAACAAAAGAGTTCAATGAAAAAACTGTGACGACGAAGGAGTTAACAGAAATGTTGTCTCCAGGCCAAGGGTTGTGGGGTTTTCATGATACTCGTGGTGTATTCATCGGTACTGATTCTGATATCATCTCCGTTTCTGATTCCGAATTCCTGGGTAAGCTGACGGATACATTCAAAGTACAATGGAAGGGCCATGATCTAAAAGATTTGTGGCATAAAATTGGAGCCAAGAATCCCATCGCTGACTGGGATACAATGCTGGCGGCATATGTTTTAAAGGCTGCTGATACTTCCGATTTTAGTAAGATCTATGAAAAGCACATGGGTGAAGCGCTTCCAGAAATGGCATCGCCGTCTCAAATGTATAATGCGCATCTGCATCTTGCTAAGACTTTAGATAAAAAGCTTCACGAAATTCATGGGGAAAAAGTTTTCCGCGACTTAGAACTTCCGTTGGTAAAAGTTCTTCTGCAAATGGAAAATCTGGGCGTCAGAATTGATACGGATTTGTTACATAATCTAAGTCAGGAACTGGAAAAAGAAATTGCGTCTCTTGAAAAGCAAATTCACGAATCAGCAGGGGAATCCTTTAATGTGGGAAGCCCTAAGCAATTGGGTGTGATTTTGTTTGAAAAATTAGGCCTGCCGGCAGGTAAGAAAACTAAAACTGGCTATTCGACAGGCGAAGACGTCCTTGAAAGCTTGGATCATCCCATCGCTAAATTAGTTTTACAGTGGCGTGAACTTTCTAAGCTAAAATCTACGTATGTTGATGCGTTGCCGGTAATGGTGAATGAAAAGGATGGCCGTGTTCACACAAGCTTTAATCAAGCCCTGACTACAACAGGTCGCTTGTCGAGTACGTCACCAAACTTACAAAATATCCCGATTCGTACTGAACGTGGACAGCTGGTTCGTAAGGCGTTCATCGCAAATCCGCGCATGAAGTTATTATCTGTCGACTATTCGCAAATTGAACTTAGAATCTTGGCCCATATTTCTGAAGATCCTAACTTAACCAAAGCCTTCCAGGAAGACTTGGATATCCACTCAGCTACAGCAGCTGAGATCTTTAATATTCAGTTGAAAGATGTGAATGCGGAACACCGTCGTACTGCCAAGGCTGTGAACTTTGGTATCGCGTATGGACAGGGAGCATTTGGTCTTGCAGAAACCTTGGGTATTTCCCGAACTGAGGGTAAAGAAATTATCGACCGTTACTTCACGCGATTTAAAAATGTTCGTGAATATATTGATAACACGGTCAAAGTTGCCCATGAACAAGGATACGTGGAAACTCTTTTTGGTCGCAGACGTTATATCGATGAACTGAAATCAAGTAATGCTATGCTGAAAAAGTTCGGTGAACGTGCAGCTATTAATGCCCCGATTCAAGGAACTGCCAGTGACTTGGTGAAAAAGGCCATGATCGAAGTAAATAAAACAGTTCCCGTGCGCATGCTGCTACAAGTGCACGACGAATTGATCTTTGAAGACTTCACAGAAAACCTAGAGAAGCTAACTCCGCAACTAGTGAACATCATGGAAAACGTTGCTCAGCTGCGAGTGCCTCTGAAAGTAAACTATTCGATTGGCGATAACTGGGACGAAGCACATTGATACGAAAAAAAAGGGCCAATTGCTGGCCCCTTTTTATTTAAAGAATTATTTGAGGTTATTGGGTTTCCCAGCCTACTACTCGGCCGCCTTCGAAATAGACAAAGCGAGTTTCTTTGCGATAGCCGGAGGTGCTTGAGCTTTGGCGTTCGTATCGCCAGCGTTCGTTTTTATAGATGGGATTTCCTGAGACATCGATGCTTGTGGGGTCACCCCATGATTTCCTGACGTATTCCTGGGGCATGCCCATGGCGATGTCTTGAGTTTCAACCAGGTCTCTCATCTCCGCTTTTGGAGCAGCGGAACGATTCCAGATTTTGTTTTTATTGATCCACGCCTGACGACCTTCAATGGACGGGATCGATAAAAACTCTACTTTTTCCGCATCTGATTGCAGCCATGGCAAAATCTTAGAGTATTGTTCTTTCTCTTTGTTTGAACGCAGAGTGCGCTCCATTTGGCGAACAGTGTGGCGATCTTGGATTTCTTGGATATCTGAGGCATTTAAATTGGCCGGATCTTTACCTAATTCATAGGCTGTTTGACGAACGGAACGATCACGGACTAAATCACGTGAGTCGCGATTGGCAAATTCTGGAGAAGCATAGCCGCTTCCCGCTGATCTTTGCATATTTGTACAAGCTGACAAGGATAAGCCCAAAACAGATGCGACTAACAAAACTCTCATGCATGAACTCCTAAGCTTTTATTCTAATGGATCAGGGCTTGTTTATAAATTGTTCTTGCGGGGTATTTGGTTCTTTTCTTACAATCGTCTTGGGAGCAACCATTGGCTGATAACGAAAACACGACCAAAGTAGAGTCCGCAAATCCTGAGGGCACTCCAGAAGAGGAAAGTTCGGAAGATCTTTTATCACTGGAATCTTTAGATTCTATTTTGGAAAAAGAAGATCCAGAGTTTGCGAAATCTCTGAGTAGTATCGGTCCCGACGATCCGTCGAATCCCATTGCGATTGAAGAATCCGATCTTGAGTACCGACTAGAGCACGAGATTAAGTACTGGCAACGCCAAGAAGGTTGGCGCCAAAAATTGGTGAAGGTTTTACCATTCATTCCGCGCGTGACTTACTATGCTCGTCTGCAACACATGGCTTTGCGTCTGACTTGGAGAAAATCCAAAGAGCAAACCGTCCACTTTTTAAAAAATCTGGGTCCATCACTCAAGCATTGGCTTTCTGATCAGATCGGAAATTTCAAAACGTGGCTGGGAGAATTAGGGACGACGTTTAAAGGGTTTTCAATCCTTCAAAAGCTGGGTGTTTTGGTCTTGGTTGCAGCAACTGGTGTGGGTGGGGTGGTCCTTTATAAAATCGCCACGAATAAGTTGATCCCGCATAAAGAAGAATTATTTCTGCCAACATTAGAAGATTGGGCTGATAAAAAGGAATTTTTCGAAGCGGACCAAGTTGAACCGTTTTACGATTCCACCCGTGTGTCTCAGAATATTTTTAGTACTTCGAAAATTTTTGCGAATATCCGTAGATCTTCACAGTCAGGTTCTAATCCAATGGCCGCTCTTGAGTTTTTCGTAGAGGGGACAGATGCAGATGTGGTCGTTGAAATCAAAGACCGCGAACCTGAAGTGAAGGATTTATTTTTAAGAGTTGTCGAAGACATGAACTACGATCAACTGTCTTCGGTTGAAGGTAAGCAAATGCTGTGTGAACGTCTTCGTAAGGAAATTAACAAGATCCTGACGAAAGGCAAAGTTCGCAGGATCTTTTATAAAACCGCAGTCATTAAACCTTAAAGTTTTCCACCTGAATATTGTAGTACTTCAAGCGATCGTGCAGAGTTGATTTTGGCATTCCCAAATCCGCGGCCGTACGACGTTGGTTTCCGCGATTAGCAGTTAAGCGTTTAATGATCATTTGTTTTTCAATTTCTTTGATCACCGGAATATCATTCGGAGTATCGACCTCGGCAGGAGACAGCATCGTTTTATCCAAAAGCTTTTCAATGTGTTTTTCTTCGATGTGTTCTCGGGGGTAAAGGGCTGCAGCACGAGTGACCAAGTTCTTAAGTTCACGAATATTCCCTGGCCACGGGTGTTTTTTCAGACGAGCAATGGCACCGAATGAAAAGCGCACACGCATTTTTTTAGCAAAAGTATACAGCAGGTCTTCAAAGTCCTCCATGCGATTGTGAAGCGCCGGAGGAGTTACGCTAACCACATTCAAACGGAAATATAGGTCTGCGCGGAAACTTCCTTCGCGAATTTTCTCTGGCAAGCTTTGATGAGTGGCCGCGATGATGCGCACGTCTGTCTTGATGTTGCGATCAGCTCCCACCGGACGGATTTCGCCATTTTCCAAGGCGCGCAGAAGTTTTGCTTGCAAGGCATAGGAAAGATCACCGATTTCGTCTAGGAATAAGGTTCCGTTACGAGCCGCTTCGAAAGCTCCTTTGCGATCTGAAATAGCGCCCGTAAAACTTCCTTTCACGTGACCGAATAGTTCACTTTCGATCAGCGTTTCGGACAAAGCGCTGCAGTTGACGCTCATAAAAGTTGCGTTCTTTCTTAATGATTCATTGTGAATGGCTTGGGCGATGACGTCTTTACCAGTACCTGATGGGCCCAAAATAAGGACGGGGAAGTCAGTGGTCGCTACGTGACGTAGACTTTGAAGTTCTTCATTCCAAACTTCGTTGCGGCTTTTCAGGGGAAATTGAGAAACGGGTTGTTCGCCTGTTTTGTAGGTAAATACTAATTCTTGATTGCCGGCGCGGATTAGATCGCCTTCCTGTAGAATGGCTTCCATGATACGAGCGTTATTAACGAATGTGCCATGGGGGCTTCGCAAGTCACGGATATAATAGGTTTGCTCGCGACGTTCGATTCGGAAATGTCTTTCAGCGAGTTCTTCACCGCTGAGTTGAATCTGACATTGGGCGTCTTTGCCGATGGTCAGAAAGTCACTGACTTGATAGGTTTTCGGGTTTTCACTTACTAGTTTCAATATTGCTTGGTTCATATTTTGTCTCCTTCGCGAGGAGTGCCCAAGCAAAGGGGTTGCCACAGCTCAATTCGAATATACCTCATCCAGGACCCCAGTTTAGGTCTTTGATGTATTGAGCCTAAGATAGGTTTCCAAGAATTGAGAATTGAGAATCGCTGTAAAAATTGGTAGCCTACGTTATGCCAAAACAGATCAGATTCATTAAAAGTGCAGTTCTTGAAAAAGACTATCCCGTCCATAAAAAAGCCGAAGTGGCTATCGCGGGTAGATCTAATGCGGGCAAGAGTTCCTTCATCAATGGTTTAGCTACAAATAAGATCGCTAAAGTCAGTTCGACTCCGGGTAAAACTCGTTTGTTGAATTTTTTTGATATGGATTCTTTCGTCCTTGTGGATATGCCGGGTTATGGATTTGCGGCACGCTCGGGTGATGAGATCCGTGATTGGCACAAGATGATCGAAGTTTATTTAAATTCTCGTGAAAGTCTTGTTGGTTTAATTTTGGTTATGGATATCCGCAGATCGTGGAGTGAAGATGAAGATCTTCTTCGCCGTTTCTCTGAAACTCAGGGATTCCCGTTGGCGGTGGTTTTAACTAAAGCCGATAAAATGTCCCGTTCACAAATGCTGCAAGCCGTGAACAAGCTAAAAAAAGAAACGGGTCTAAGTGCTGTCTTTGCAACTTCTGCTTTAAAGAAAACAGGGCAAGAGGAAGTTGAAGACTATATTTACGCGAATTGGATCAAAGCATGAAGATTGTTGGGGTCATTCCAGCCAGATTTGCATCCACGCGTTTTCCTGGAAAACCTTTGGCCCTTCTTCAAGGCCGCCCGATGATTCAATGGACGATTGAAGGCGCCAAGAAGTCTAAACTTCTGACAGACCTTATAGTTGCTACAGATGACAGCCTAATTAAAGAAGCTGCTGAAGCGGCGGGTGCTAAAGTTGTTATGACTGATAGCAGCCTTCCTTCGGGCAGTGATCGTATTCACGCCGCAATCAAAAATATTGAATGCGATGTCGTGGTCAATATTCAAGGTGATGAACCTTTGGTAACGGGGAATTTGATCGATCGCCTGGCACAAGTGTTTGTGGATGAACCGAAAATGGATATGGCAACACTTGCTCATCCTATTTCAGAAGAAGAGCTGCAAAATCCTAATTCTGTGAAAGTCGTGATGAACATGAAGGATGAGGCTTTGTATTTTAGCCGCTTCCCGATGCCGTATTCGCGTGTGAAGGCAAGTGAGCTTGGGGATTACTCGGGCTGCCTAAAGCACATCGGCATGTATGCCTACTCGACAAAATTTTTGCAGGAATTCTGTGAGGCTCCTCAAGCTTTGATTGAAAAAGCTGAAAGCTTGGAGCAACTGCGTGCTTTGTATCTGGGGGCAAAGATCAAAGTCGTGCGGGTAAAAGAAGCAAGCATCGGGGTGGATACTCCCGAAGATCTTGAAAAGTTAGAGAAAGTTTTAAGTCAGAGGAAATAATGGCAAAAGTAAAAAAATCAGCGTCTGTGAAAGCGACTAAGAAGACTGTCGCGACCACTAAAGTTTCTACATCTAAGTCGACCAAGAAATCCTTGAAGCAAAAATTTATTTTTGTAACGGGTGGAGTGGTTTCTTCCATCGGTAAAGGGTTAACTGCAGCAAGCCTCGGGGCGTTGCTGGAGGCTCGTGGCCATAAGGTTACGATCATGAAGTTTGACCCATATTTGAACGTGGATCCAGGAACGATGTCACCGTTTCAGCACGGTGAAGTTTACGTCACTGAGGACGGTGCAGAAACAGATCTAGATTTGGGCCACTATGAGCGTTTTACATCCGCAGTGATGAGTCGTTCGAATTCTGTCTCTACCGGTCAGATTTACGATACAGTTATTGCTCGCGAGCGTCGCGGTGACTATCTGGGCGGTACCGTTCAAGTCATTCCGCACATCACGGAGGAAATCAAAGCGCGCACTTATGAAGCAGCTCAAGGCAGTGAAGTCATCTTGGTTGAAATCGGTGGCACCGTCGGGGATATCGAATCTCAACCGTTTCTAGAAGCTATCCGTCAGATGCGTATTGATGTTGGAATGGAAAACTCTGTTCTTGTGCACGTAACTTACGTCCCTTACATTGCTGCCGCTGGCGAATTGAAGTCAAAACCCACTCAGCACTCGGTTAAAGAATTGCGAATGATTGGTTTGCAGCCGGACTTCCTGGTTTGTCGCAGCGAAAAGCATATCGATGATAATCTTAAAGGTAAGATCGCGTTGTTCTGTTCTGTGCAACCAAATCATGTGGTTGCAGCTCAAGACAGTAAAACTATCTATGAAGTTCCATTGGCTTTGAACAAGGAACATTTGGATGAATTGATTGTTGAGCGCTTGGGGTTGAAATCTCAACGATTAAATCTTAAAGGCTGGCAAAACCTAGTGAATGTATTAGCTCGCCCAGATCACACTGTGAAAATCGGAGTGGTGGGCAAGTATGTCGAGCTGAAAGAAGCCTACAAGTCTTTGAACGAAGCGTTGGTTCACGGGGGTGTTGCCAATAAAGCCCGAGTTGAAATCAGCTATGTTGATTCTGAAAAAGTAACAGACAAAACGGTATCACAATTACTTAGTAAAGTAGATGGCATCCTGGTTCCGGGAGGGTTCGGTACTCGTGGCGTGGATGGGAAGTTAGCTGCTATCAAATACGCACGAGAAAAACAAATTCCATTCTTTGGTATCTGTTTTGGTATGCAGTTGGCTGCGATTGAATTTGCTCGCAATGTTTGTGGTATCAAAGATGCCACCAGCCGCGAATTCCATGCAGAAAGCAAACGCAATGGTAATTTCGTGATTGATTCGATGGTTGAGCAACGTGGCCTAGTGAACAAAGGCGGGACAATGCGTTTAGGCGCATATCCTTGTGCGATCGCTTCTAATACGAAGGCTTACCAAGTTTATAAATCTAACAGCATTACAGAACGTCATCGTCATCGTTTCGAGTTCAACAACAAGTTTAAAGGGTTGTTCGAAAAAAGCGGTATGGTGGCATCTGGTATTTGTAAAGAGCGCGACTTGGTTGAAATTATCGAGTTGCCTGATCATCCTTGGTTTGTGGCCGTTCAATACCACCCTGAATTCAAATCTAAACCTCTTGAGCCACATCCGTTGTTTGTTCAATTTGTTAAAGCTAGTTTGAAGAATAAGTAGGATCAGTTATGTCTAAAGTTGTTGAGCAGGCATTGAAAGTTTTGGATGTTGAGGCACAAGCTGTCTTGGCATTGAAACCCCGTATTGGTGCTGAATTTGAACAAGTCGTTAAAATGATCAGCGGCTGCAAAGGAAAGCTTGTAGTAACTGGTATGGGGAAGTCGGGACAGATTGCTCGTAAACTTGCCAGTACTTTTTCGTCGACAGGGACACCTGCCGTCTTTTTGCATCCTGCTGAAGGCAACCACGGCGATTTAGGGCTCGTTACAAATGACGATATAATTATGGCTTTATCCTATGGCGGGGAGTCTCCCGAGTTTTCCGGTATTTTAAGTTTTGTTGCTCGTAAGGGGATTCCGATGATTGCTCTTACGGGTAAGCCGTCTTCTTCACTAGCTAAGGCAGCTAAAGTCACTTTGGATATCGCCGTGTCAGAGGAAGCATGTCCTTTGGGACTTGCTCCCACTGCTAGCAGCACAGCGACTTTAGCTATGGGTGATGCTGTGGCCATGTGTGTGATGGCTCAAAAAGGATTTAGTTCTGCAGACTTTGCAGAATTCCATCCAGGTGGAAGTCTAGGCTATCGTCTTTTGACTCGTGTGAAAGACGTCATGCATATCGGAGATGCTTTACCGACAGTGGGTTTAAATGCTCCTTTGAAGGAAGTGTTCTCGATCATGACTCATAAAGATGTTCGTGGCGCTGCTGGCATCGTCGATGAAAAAGGTGACTTGGTCGGAGTTATTACTGACGGTCAAATTCGTCGCCGTTTGGATAAATCAAATGATCCATTCACGGGCCAAGCAAAGGACCTGATGACGACCAATCCACGTACGATTGACAAAAATGAATTGGCTGAAAAAGCCTTGTTCGTCATGGAGCAGTTTCAAATCAATATGTTGTTCGTCCTAGATAAAGAGTCCAGCCAGCCATTGAAACCAGTTGGTATTCTGCATGTTCAAGATCTTTTGAAAGCACGTGTACGCTAATTAAAAGGGGTTTCAACTGAAACCCCGCCTCTCATTTTCCATTAGTTTTCATTTAAGCCCCCACGTGGTGACTTTTCTAGAGGGGTCTACTAAACCCTCTGCTATACTTACTGGAAGAGGCATTTTTGAACTCGAAATATAAAGAATTACCACCCTTCGCAATCTCTCTTTTTCTGCACCTGTTAGTGTTTGCAGGGATGTCGATTATTGCGATGAAGCCCCAAGTTTTGGCACCCTTTGGTGCTTACAAAAAGGGTGGTGCGGTAGTTGTTGAGTTTGAGTCTTTGCCTTCGGTTGCAACAGCAGCGAATAGAATTGCGGCGCCCGTAGTTTCTAATGAGGGCGATATTGCGCTCGAAAAAAAGAAAATCAAACCGACAGAAGTGACTCCACAAAATGCTGAAATTGCAGGAGCTAAAACTTTGGGGCATGCCGATGGAATTCTGACTTCAGGTCCACTGGGTGAAGCCAATGGCAGCCACTCTGCAACCATCAAAGAACGTTATCTTTATGAGCTGCGCATCTTGATTGAAGGTCGCAAAGTTTATCCCGTGACTTCCAAAAGACTTCGCGAAACGGGTCGTGTTTTAGTTGAATTTACGGTTCAACAAGATGGTTCTATAACGGCCGTAGGAATCAAGCAGGCCGCGGCTTTTGAGCGATTGAACGAGGCTGCAAAAACCCTGATTGCTGGTATTGGAAAATACAAACCCTTGCCTCAGGAATTTGCACAAACTTCTGCGCGGCTAGAAATTCCTATCGAATATTCTTTGCAGTAGCACAGCTTCATCACTGTCCAATAACAGTCACTCGCCTTGGGGTCTAGTTTCTAAAAAGGGAACATACTTTACCTGAGTGTTTTCGTTTCCTTTAACAAATTTCAGCTTTCCTTGAGTTCAAACCAGACCTTTCTCTAGTGAGACAAAGGTCCTGTATCAAGGTGCGGCGCTTGCTCCTGTAGTAATAATTTCCCACAATGATTTCGTGGCAATAGAAATATCAAAACTTAAAAATATCAAGATGTTGGTGCTCGATGTCGATGGCGTCATGACCGACACACGCATATGGTTTGAAAACGGCGAGTGGCGCCGTTTTTACTCCATCCGCGATGGCGTGGGCATCAAACGTTTGACAGAAGCGGGTTACAAGATCGCGGTCATCACTGGCACAAAGGCAGAGGATGTGCGAGCTCGCGCAAAGTCCCTTGGTATTCATTATTTCTATGAAGGTGCTCTCGACAAAGAGCCTTCTTTCTTACAGCTGCAAAAAGAATCCGGCATTTCACCAAATGAAATGGCGTACGTGGGCGACGACATTTTCGATATCCCACTTTTGCAAGCAGTGTCCTTCGGGGCCACAGTTCCTGAAGCAGTTGATGAAGTGATTGAGATTGCAGATTACGTGACGAAGCGACCAGGCGGTTGCGGAGCAGTTCGTGAAGTTTGTGATTACATTTATAAATATGGGGCGTTTTCCTCAGGTAGGTAAATCATGCTAAAGAATGGTTTGAAAGCCTTGATCATCATTGGTGCAGCTTTGCTTCTTCATAAGACAGCATTCGCGGCTGAGTTGGTTGAGTTGCCAGTAGAAGAGCTGGCCAAAGAGTCCGTACTCCCGATCTTTGATAAATCGGTGAGTGTTAAAAACCGTCGTGTTGTGACCGCAGGCCGCGTAGATGCGAACTTGTTTTACGGTATGGCTTTGACAGAACCGATTTATGACGTCAGTAAATTTGGTGCTTCGGCTTACTACAACTGGAACGAAGACAATGCGATCGGATTGTTGTTTGCTAAGAACTCTTCGGGTCTTTCAACATATTCCAATCAATTGCATAAAGAGTATGGTCTTGATTACAACCGCGCACCAAAACCAGAGATGACGATTATGGCTGACTATAACGTCAAGGTTTTCTATGGAAAAATGTCTCTGACGAAATCGATGGTTATTAATACGATGCTGTTCGGTTCTGGCGCATTAGGTATGGTTAAGTTTGAAAACAAATCATATGCGGCGTTGGCGTTGGGTATCGGTCAAAAGTTTTACTTTAGCCCACAGTGGGCTTTGCGTTTTGATCTTCGTTTGTACATGAATCAAGCACCTATTCCATTTAAAAAGAATTCGATGAACGACGGCTCCACAGGGAATACGTCGAATCCTATTCCAGCTAAAGATTCATTCGAAGAGCGACTCACTTACACTACAAACCTCGATGTCGGTTTGTCTTACTTGTTTTAAGCGAGGTTGAAAGATGTTGAACAGAAAACTAATCGCATTTTTACTGATCGCTGCGATGCTGACTCCGGGGTTGTCGAACGCCCAGGAGGCTGGTGACGATGTGGATGTCATCGAAGTTGAAATGAATAAGTCTGCTCCTAAAAAGCCGACTATCGAAAATTCCGCTGCAGCAAAGAGCTATAATACTGACGAAGAAAAAAATACGACTGATTTCAAAGGACTTGCGAACCTTGCGCCTTTCCAAGAAATCTCGATTATCCAAAAACGTTTCATGCCTAAGACAGGTCGTTTCGAGTTGTTCGGTGGCGGTACTATCGTAACGAACGATCCGTTCTTTAATACGATGGGTGGCGTTTTAAAAGCCGGTTATTTCCTGACTGAAACGTGGGGTGTGGAGTTGAACTATTTTGGTTTGACGACAACTCAACGTGAATCGACACGTGAACTTGAAACAAATAACGGTGTTTCCACGGAAAGCTTGGCTTATCCGAAATCCTATATGGGTGCCGATTTAATGTGGGTGCCGATCTACGGTAAAATGACTTGGTTCAATAACCGGATCGTTCCATTCGATTTGTATTTTTCTGGTGGTTACGGGATGACGGAAGCTTCAACGGGTCAAAGCTGCGGAACAATTCACGTGGCTGCTGGTCAGATTTTCTCTTTGACGAAATCTGTAGCATTCCGCTGGGACTTCAGCTGGAACTTTTACAATGCGACAGTCACCAACAAAATTAAAGACAATATGGGGAATGTGACGGGCACAACTAAGTCCGATAACAACTTCAATAACTTGTTCTTAACTGTAGGCGTGAGCTGGTTCTTTCCGGAGGCAACATACCGATGAGAAAACAACTTTTACTCTTGATCGCAACAAGTATGATCATGCCGGTCGTGTCTGAAGCGCAGACGGCAAAAAAAGCACCGGCAAAACGTACGGCTCAACCTGCGGCTCGCAGAGCAGTGGCTCCTCCAAATGCGAAACAGCAATTGGCAAAAGCATTGCAAATGGCTCAAAACGGTCAGTATGCAGCGGCCGCGAATAACTTGTTCACGTTGGCAAGAAAACCAGAACTGGCAGCAGAACGTCCTCAAATTAAATACATTTTGGGTACGATGTTGATGCAATTGAAATTGTATCAAACGGCGGCTTTCCAATTCGTGGATGTGATTCGCTCAGGAAATCCTCGTTATTCTAAACCTGCGATCGAAAAACTTTCTATCGTGGCCGATGGTTTGGGCGATGACACGATTCTAAACTACGCGATTTCACGTGTGGATTTGAACTCGATTCCAGCAAGCCAAAAAGACATGGTTTACTATCGCCTCGGAGAAATCCAGCGTCGTAACGGTCAGTTTGCAAAGGCGATCGATATGTTCGGTCGTGTAGGTGCCAACAGCAGCTATTACTTCCAAGCATTGTACAACCGTGGTTTGTCTGAACTTGAAGCCAATGAAGTTCCAGCAGCGATCACGGTTTTCCAAAACATGATCGAGGCACGTGGTGCCGCGCCCGTCACAGACACAAACAAAGTTCAAGCGCAGTTGGCTTTGGCTCGTGCTTTCTATCAAAAGAAAGATTGGGATCAAGCTATCGAAGCTTACTCTCAAGTCCCTCGCGATACTTTGGCTTGGCATGATGCAGTCTTTGAGCAATCTTGGGCTATGTTGCGTGCAGCTCGTTTCCGTTCAGCGATGAGTAATTTCCAAACTCTCCACTCGGCATATTACGAAGACTTCTATATGCCGGAGAGTTTACTTCTTCGTTCCATTGTTTACCTTTACATCTGTAAATACGATGAAATGGAGAAAGTCTTGAATTTGTTCGAGACGACTTACGGTCCTATTCGCGCAAAAATCGGTAATTTCATCAAGAGCACGAACGACAATACGTATTACTATCAAGAGCTAGAGAAAGCGAAGATCATCAAAACGACTGATAAGTCGGCGAATCTTCACCTTCCCTACATTGTTCTTAGAAACATCATGGATCAAGGCGACGTGAAACGTGCGATGAACTATTTGGCTCGTTTGAACCAAGAAAAAGCGCGTGTTGAAGGCAGCCCCACATTCCGTGCATCGGCTTTGGGTCAGTACTCTTTGAAAATCATCGCAAATCGTATGAAAAACACGAAACTTGCGGTGGGCGATATGATGAAAGCCCATTTGTTGAACATGCGAGCTGAGCTTCACGATCTTTATGAACAAGCTGGCTTTATCCGTTACGAAATGATCAACGGCAGAAAAGAAAGCGTTAAAAAGAAAATTGCTGGCAAAGACTTGGGCGAGCAAATTGACGATAACGTAAACCGTAAGTTCTACATCGAAAACGGCTTCCAGTATTATCCGTTCCAAGGCGAATTCTGGTTGGATGAAATCGGTAACTATCACTATCTGGGCAAACAAAGTTGCGAGTAGGAATTATGAAATTTAATAGGCATAAGCTTCTTGTTACGAGTTTAATCACGACACTGGTTTCGGGTTCTTTACAACCAGTGCTTGCTGCCCCTGCAAAAAAAGGCAAGGCAGCGCCAGCGGTTTCATCACGCGCAAAAACTGTGGGTGAGTTATTGGCTCAAGCTGATCGTGATAATGCTAAAGCTAAAAAAGACGCGACGGCACTTCCGACAGCTAATGCTAATATGGGTTTCGGCGCTCAAGCGAATCAAGTGAACTTGTCGGCGGTCAAACCGCCACGTTCTTCTGAGATCATGATGAGCAAAGCGAAAAGTGGCGACCAAAAAGCTCAGTATGAAAAGATTTTGGATCAACAGATCCAAGAACTTTACAAATTGACACAGAGATTTAAAACAAGCCCTAACCGTGGTGAGTTGTGGCTGCGTTTGGCAGAGCTTTACGTCGAAAAATCAGGCTTGGTCGACTCCCGTAAACAGGACGAGTACGATGCAAAGCTTCGTGCTTACAATGAAAAGAAAACGAATCGTAAGCCAGTGTTGGAACTTGAGGAAGCTCGCGACTATAACCGTAAAGCAGTCCAATTGTACGAATGGTTCCAACGTGATTTCCCTAAAGATTCAAAAATGCCACAAGCATTGTTTTTCTTGGGTTATAACTACTTTGAGTTGGGCGACGTCAAAAAAGGTGCTCAATACTATGAAGATCTAACAAAGCGTTATCCAAATTCAAGCTTCGTGGGTGAAGCGCACTTTGCTTTGGGTGAATACTATTTTGAAAATGAAAAATGGGCTGATGCCTACAAAGAATACACTTTCTTGATCAAGCAAAAAAAGCACCGTTTGCACACGTTCGCGATGTACAAAGGCGGTTGGTGCTTGTTCCGCTTGGGCAAAGTTCAACAAGGTCTTGCGTATCTTGAATACATCATCAAAAGCAGCCGTCAGGAAGAAGCTGAACAAGTCGCGGGTAAATCAGTTAACCGCACTCGCCTAGAAGGCGAAGCAATGCGCGACTTGGTTATTTTCTATGCTGAGGGTGGTGATCCTGCGAATGCTGCGAACTACTTTGACGGGTTGATCGGTCAAGGCAGTGATGCTTACTTGGAAAAACTAGCTTATCAATATCAGTCTCGTGGTAATAAAGATGCTTCTCGTGACATCTTTAAGCTTTTGATCGCGCGTAATCCGACCTCTCCTAAGGCATTTGAGTATCAATACCAAGTTGTTCAAAACTTCTTTTATGCTAAGAATACAGCGCGCTTTAAAGATGAACTTTATGGCTGGGTGAAAGATTACGGCAAAGGCAGTGACTGGTACGCAGCGAATAATAAAAATAAAGAGTTGATGGATAGCTCTTATAAGTTGCGTGAAACGACACTGCGTAACTATATCTTGCAGCAACATCAAACGGCTCAAAACTCTCGTGCGCAATTCTCTCAAACGCAAGCAAACGAAGGTTATAAGCTTTATTTAGCTGAATTCTCCGATTCTCCGGTAGCAGGTGATATGCACTTCTACTACGGGGAGTTGTTGTACGATATGCAACGTTACGACGAGGCTTTCGTTCAATACCAATGGGTTGCTGAAAAAGCTCCGAACAGCAAGTTTGCTCCAAAAGCGGCGCAGAACTTGATCTTGGCAGTAGAAAAAACGATCCCAACCGACGCAGAAATGCAAAAACGTGTGGGTAACTCGTTGGATCCGATTCCATTGGATCCAAAAGTGGATCGTTTCATCAAAGCTGGAACATGGTACGTGAGTAAATTCCCGAATTCTGAAAAGACTCCGGAAATCAAATTCCGTATTGGTCGCTTGTACTATCAATCGAATCATTTCGATGAGGCAGTTAAGGTGTTCCGCGATATCGTTAAAACTCATCCGAAATCTAAGTACTCTGAATACTCTGCGAACTTGATCTTGGACGTTTACAACTTGAAGAAAGACTATGCCGGTCTGGAAAAAGTTGGCGCCGAAATGTTAGCCGTACCTTCTATCGCAGCGTCTCCAGTGGGTAAAGACATCCGCGGTATCATGGAAAAAGCATCCTTCAAAAAGGGTCAAGATCTTGAGGGCCAAAAGAAGTTTGCTGAGTCTGCTCAAGCCTATGAGGCTTTTGCGAAACAGAATCCTACTTCGAATCTGGCAACGACAGCCTTGTACAATGCGGGTATCAACTATGAACGTGCCGGTCAAAACGGTATGGCCATTGCTGCATACAAAGGTGTGATCGCTTCTAAAGATCCAGAGGCTGAGAAACTAAGACCTAAAGTGCGTCGTTTCTTGGCGAAACAGTATCAAGATTCCGCACAGTTCGAAGAAGCAGCTAGATTGTACAAACAGTTAGCGCAAGAGAATCCAAAAGATCCACTTTCTGCGAACATGATGTTTAATGCTGCGGTTCTGTACGAAGCATTAGGCCGTGGTGATGAAGCTATCCGTGCCTACACTGAGTTCACGAAAATGAACAAAAAACGCAGTGAGAATGTGGAAGTTCTTTATAACATCGCGACGATTCATCGCAAGGCCGGTCAAAAGGGTGCTGCGATCCATAACTATATGGAATACGTGGAGACAGGTGGTCGTGATCAAGAGAAAGTCGTTGAAAGTGCTTACTGGGTTTATTCTTTGTCGAAGGAAGTAAACGCAATCACTCGTTCGAAAGAATGGGCGGGTAAAACTTTGGCGATTCAAAAACGTTTCGCTCCGAATAGAAAAGGCCCGGGCGCTTCTTATGCAGCTAAGTTGAAGTTCCAAGATGCTCAAGCAACGTTTAAGGAAATGAAATCAATCAATTTCCCAGCAAACCCTGCAAGACAAAAAGCAGCTGCTGACAGAAAACTTGCATTGGTAACGAAGCTTTCAGGTGAATTGGTTGAGGTGATCAAGTACGACAGTGCTGACGAGATCGTAAGTTCTTTGGCGTTGTTAGGTGATGCGAATTTGAATATGGCCCAAGCCATCCAAAATGCGCCACTTCCTCCAGGCTTGAATCCGGAAGAGACAAAACAATATAAGGCGGGCGTTGAACAGTTTGCTGCTCCATTTGTAGGGAAAGCAAAAGACAGTTACAAAGCCTGTGTTGATCGTGCGTGGGAACTTGAAGCCTACAACGAAGCTTACCACGGCGCCTTGGACTACATGAGCAAAGTGGATCCTGTGAACTATTACAACAACGGTGAAACGGGTTCTGAGCTTCGTCTTGTTAATTGGATGGGTCAATAATGAAAAAGTATTTATTGCTTACTGTATTATTTATTGCCGCATGTTCTTCGACTCCGAAGTCGAATCAAAGTTCGGAAGATTCAATTGGCCTGGACGGGGTGACTGACGCTCCGACAGTTCAGGAAGAGTCTCCAAAAGCAAAGCGTGACGAGCCAGCTCCGGAAGTGAAAGCGGCCCCTGTTGCTTCGTCCCAGTATTCGAACTTGAACGCGGCGATTAAGTCTCAGAGTGACGAAGGCATTTACCGTGCGGCGACTGATATTCTTGCTCAGAACGGTAACGATCCTCGCGCGTTGAACGCATTAGCGATGTACCACTACAAAAAAGGGCGTTTTGATTTATCGAAATACCTTTTAAGCAAAGGTATCGCGGCAAACCCGGGTGCTGCTGAGTTGTATTCAAATTTGGGCGTGGTTTATATGTCTCAAAATGAACGACGTGAAGCCATTAAGTCCTTTAAAAAAGCGCTCTCCGTAAATGCGATGGAGCCAGTTGCATCCGCAAACGTTGGCTCGATTTATGTTCAAGAGAAAGACTACAAAAAAGGTCTATTGGCGCTTGAGATGGCTTATAGCAAAGGCGTGCGTGATCCACGTGTGTTAAACAATTATGCAATCGCACTTACCGCTACAGGAAGTTACGAGAAAGCCGCCGACCTATACAAGAAAGTCGTTAAGGAAGACAGCAACAACCGCGAAGCAATGTTGAACTATGCTATTCTTCTGGTCGATAAAATGGAAAAATATAAAGACGGATTAGAAGTTATAAGCAGACTAAAGTTTGTAGGCGGGCCAACAGGGTCGAGTAATAGAATAAATGCTTTGGAGAACAAGGCCAAAGCAGGTTTAAAATAAGTGAATCCTCGAGGGAGTGCATCATGTTGCGAGTTTTAAAATACATATCATTGCTTGGACTTATCTCCTTGGCCTGCAATTTTGCTAACGCGCAAGAAGCTGCGAAAAAAGAGCGTAAAGCAACGCTTAACTTCGAAGATGAGTTGGTAGAGGGTGGTACTCAGAAGCCTGAGTTGTCGTATCTCTTCCAGAAAAAGAATTTCAATTATAAAAGACTGATCAAACTCAGAGAGAATTTCATCCCTGAGATGAGAAAATCAGCAGAAGACATTCAGCGAGTTCGAGGTAGTAATTGAGATCGCCGTTAATATTCAGAATTTTTAAAGATAATCAACTTATCGGTGTGAAGCAGTTCGATCAAGATCAGATCGTGATTGGTCACTCTGAAGAAGTTCACGTCGACCTTGATGGTGATGGAGTATCGCCAATTCACTGTCTATTAGAAAGACGTGACTCTGGTTACTATATCTGTGATCTTGGTTCACAGACTGGAACATTCAAAAACGGCCAAGCCGTTCTTGATGAAGGCATCGCTTCGGGTGACGAAGTGACAGTAGGTCCATTCAAGATCGTGTTCTTCTTAGGAGTGCCAAAGCCTAAAGCTCCGCCTCCAGGCGAAGAGGCTGCAGACAAGTTAGAAGACACAGCTGCAGGCATAGTGCCAGCTCCGGCGGTGGCGGCGCCAGTTGCCCCACCTCCAGCACCCACTTCCACTGAAACTTTGACTTCGATTCCAGCTCAGTTAGCACCGGTGACAACGCCGCCAGCTGCAACTCCTCCACCTGCTCAAAAAGCAGAACCAGTGGTTGAGAAAAAAGCTGAACCTGTCATCGAGAAGAAGGAAGAAGTTAAGATAGCGATTCCGACTGAAGTTCCTAAAATTGACGAGAAAGCACCTGCGACAATTGCACCTCCGGTGGCATCAGTTGCTCCTTCGACGTCAACCACTTCTGTGGCTCCTGTTACGGCAACTCCAGCGATGGGTGGAGTTACTTCCGCAGCATCTCCAGCGCGTCCGGAAATTCGCACGGGTAAGGTTTCGTTTAAAAAGGAAAAGAAAGTTAAAACTTTCGCTCCTGCAAGTGAAATTCAAGATTTGAAAACTTATTTGAAACCTGGAAAAGGCCCTACGGTTCAAGTGATAGTTGCTTGGAAAGAGCGCATCCTGAATACGTACAACTTTAAAGGGAATCAATCTGTTCATGTTAACTTGGGTGAAGACAAACCAAACAGTATCGCTTTACCAGATGGAATCATGCCAAAAGGCTTCCAAATTCTGGATATGGCAGGTGGTTTGAAAGTTAACACTGCAGCGGACATGAAAATTGAGATGGTGGCATCCCAAGGTTTGGTAGCCATCGAAGATCTAGAGAAGAACGGCCGCGCGCAAAGAGCGGGGGGTGGTTATTCTATTCGTGTAGATCAAAATGAAATGCTTTGTCTGACGTTGCCGGGTGGATACATGAATTTGTATATCCGCTTTGTGCCTCAGGCTCCGGTGGTGCCTATCACATCTGTGATGCTTTCGGGCTCAGAGATGACGGGTATGGTTATGTCTTTGGTTATCGTGGGCTTGCTTGCATTGTACATCTCTGCAACAACTCCGAAAGATTGGGAGACAAACAAGCAAGAGGAAGTTCAGCGTATCGCACAGGTGATCTTTGATAAGACACCAACGCCTCCGCCGAAACCGTCTCCAACTCCAACGCCTCCGGCTCCATCACCAACTCCGGTGCAGCAGCCGACTCCGACACCAACACCTAAAAAAGTGGTGGTGAACGATAACGATAAGAAGGCACAAGAGAAAAAGCCAGAGAACAAGCCGCAGGTTTCTCAAAAAGCTCAACAAGCAGCAAAAGCTAGTGAAGTTGCGCCTAAAGAAACTAAAGATCGTACTAAAAAGTTCACATCAACTCGCCAAGGTGGCGCAGTGAAAATGGGTGAGACGGCAAGTGCGAATGCTCAATCCAAGAACAAAGACCTTTCTAAAGTGGGTCTATTCAGCGCCTTCGGTGGCGGTGGTAACCGTGGGAAGATTGATCAAGCTTACTCTGGCCAAGGTGAAGTATTAGGTATGGCCGACAAGGCGACCGGTACGTCAGGCTTTAATGAAAACAGAGCCGGTGACGACTTAGGTTCTAAGTTCAAAGATTCAGGTGCCGGCGGTAAAGGAACTGCGACACAAGGTATCGCGGGTGTCGGAACTAAAGGTCGTGGGTCAGGTCAATCTGCTTACGGTGCCTCTGAAGGTTTCTGTTCGAAATCCCAAGTGGCCATCGAAGGTGGCGGTATGGAAGAATCTTTCGACGGTACTATCGACAAAGAAGCTATTCGTCGTGTTATTCGCGCGAAGCTTCACGAAGTAAAAAGCTGTTACGAAAGAGCTTTGAATACGAAAGCTAAGGGAACTCGTCTTGAAGGTAAAGTTATCTTGGGATGGGAAATCGTAGCACAAGGTCAGGCCCGCAACGTGAAAGTGAAGAGCTCAACACTGGGTGATAAAGGTGTTGAAAACTGTATCAGAGATCGTTTGGCAAGTTGGACATTCCCTGAGCCTCCAGCAGGTTTAGTGGCAGTGATCGAAGCTTATCCATTCGTTTTGAACCAACAATAGATTTAATAAATTAAGAATTAAAGTTACTCTACAGGAGGAGTTTTCGTGAACCCAACAGACGCAGCAGCAGCAGCAACACAGTCAGCAACTAACGCAGCAATGCAAGTTGCAACAGGCGACAATATGAATTTTATCCAACGCGCTTTCTCTGAAGGCGGTATTGTGATGTACATCATCGCGGCAATCGCGATCATGTCTATCATCGTTATCGTGGATAGAATTATGAAACTTAAAAATTTGAACGTGGATAAAAAAGAATTCACAGATCAAATCTTCCGCATGGTAGTAGCTGGTGATCTTCGCCAAGCAATCTCTTATTGCGATGCTCGTCCAGCAGCTTTAACGAACACAGTTAAAGCGGGCCTAGTACAAGCAATGAACAAACGCCCCGATGAAGAAATTCAAGTGGCAATGGATGCAGCAGTTATGAGAGAGATGCCAAAAGTTGAAGGTTGGGTTTCCTTCCTTGCAGTTTTCGGTAATATCTCGGTACTTGCGGGTCTACTTGGTACAATCATCGGTATGATCGGTTCCTTCCGTGCAGTTGCGGCGGCGGACCCTGCTACAAAAGCTTTGGAACTTTCAAAAGGTATCTCGCATGCCCTAAACTGTACTGCGTTCGGTCTTTTAGTTTCTATCGTGTGTATCGTTGCATACGGTTTGTTCCAACATCGTATTCAAAAAACAGAGAATGAAGTTGTTGAAACAAGCATGTCTCTTTTGAATCTAGTAGTAGCAAACAGAGAAAAAATCAGAGATTAATTTTTTAGATAAGTTTAGAGGTTAGCATGGCTCACATAGAAGAGGGCAAATCCGGTGGCAGGCAGAAAAATATCGAGTTGAATCTCGTGCCTGTTATTGACTTGATGAGCGTACTTATTACGTTCCTCTTGATCACTGCCGTTTGGACTCAGATCTCTATGATTCAAATTGGAAGTTCCTTGTACGGTAAGAAATCCGACACTCAGCCAAATCCGACTCCTCCGCCAAATGCGGATGTGGTGTTGAAGGTGGACGTGAAGCCTGTTGGTTATGTTTTAACTGTTGGGAAACAAGTCATCAGTCTTCCTATGCAAGGCGGACAATTTGACGATGCTGGCCTTATCGCTCAACTTCAAAGGGTTAAACAAATTTACCCTGAGAAAGTCGACGCGATTTTGACCATGGCAGATGAATTGCCATACGATCAGTTGATCAAAACAATGGATAACTGCTTAACCGCAGGATTTAGTGCGATTTCAGTCGCAACAGGAGCGCCTCAATAATGGCAATCTTTAGACCAGGCGAAAGACATCGTTATCACAATATTTTAAGTAAGAAAAAAGGGAAGCGTGGAGTGACGGCAGTTCTGTCTTTGACAGCGATGGTCGACATGTTCACGGTTCTCGTTATCTTCCTTCTTCAAAACTATAATACGACGGGCGAAATCCTTTACATGCCAAAAGAAGTGACGCTTCCGAAGGCATCGAGTGTTAAAGAATTAAAGCCGGCTCACGTCGTAACAATCTCTAACAAAGAGATCGTTTTGGATAAGGACCCAGTAGCAACATTTGCAGAAGTTCAAGCAACAGGCGCAGATGACTGGAATATTCCAAAGTTGAAAGAACAATTGACGGCTGCTTTGGCAAAAAGCAAAGCTGATTACGAAGCAAAACTGCAAAATAGAATCAAAGATGCTGTTGATCAGACTAAAGGTCAAAACACTGAAGATGCTAATGCATGGAGCAAAGTAACTATTCAAGCCGATAAAGGTATCGATTACCTCACGGTGAAGAAAGTTATGTTCACGGTGACAGAAGCGGGCGCTGGCGAAATTAATTTCGCAGTGACCAAAAACTCTAACCAGTCGACTTCTACCCAATAATTTGGGTAGAATCGATCCATGGCTAAGTTCAAGAACCTCATCTTTGCAGTACTTTTAGTTTTATTGTTCGTTGAGGTTCTAATCGTATTTCCTAAAAAACTCGAACACGACGATGACGCTCAAGTGCAAGCTCGTGTCGAACTCCAAGAAAAAAGAAAAAAAGAATTGGCAGAGCTTGGTGAGAATGCACCTGCAAACAAAGCTCCAGGTACCCTGGCGGAACAACGCATGGGTGGCGTTCATTTGGTTGAAAGTCAAAAGGGCAACCGCGATTGGGAATTGTTTTCTGAAGCAGCCGAAGGCAGTCAGGGGAGCGGTAACTGGAAGCTTAAAAAAGTTCGCGTGTTTTTTTATAACAAAGAAAAAGTGGAATTTACGGCAACGGGTGATGAAGGTGTCATCGACGCAAACTCCAAGGACCTTAGCATTAAGGGCAATGTCATCACGCGTTCTGAAAATGGATATGTATTTAAAACTCCCACGATTTCATATGCTGCTACGAAGCGAGAGATCTTAAGTCCCGAAGAGGTTTATATGGAAGGACCTCGTGATAAAACTGGCGGCGGCTTAATCGTAAAGGGCCGCAGCATGCAGGTGTTGGTTGATCAATCCAAAATGCTTATTCGGGAAAAAGTGTCTGCAACCAAAGCTATGAATGATGGCAAACGTTTCGATGTGGTGGCTGATGGTGCTGAGTTCAGTGGCAAAAGCAATATGGCACGCTTCCTAGGGACAGTGCGCATGAATTATGATGGAATGCGGTTGGAGGGTCCTGAAGCGAGTTTCCTGTATGATCGTGGTACAAATCTTCTTAGCAGTATCAGCATTTTGGGTGGCGTTAAAGTCAGCGATGCTGACAAATTTGCCACGGCTGATGTTGTCAATCTGGACCTTCTTGCAAATAAATACGTTTTCAAAGGCCGCCCCAAGGTAATTCAAAACAATGACGAGCTGAGTGGTGAGGAAATCATCTTTCTCGAAGGCGGAAAAAAGGTTAAGGTTGAGAGAGTACGTGCCAAGATGGATAACAAGGAAAATAAATGAGTATTTTGACCATCAAAGACATTTCAAAAAGTTTCAAAAAACGTAAAGTCGTTGATGGTGCCTCATTTTCTGTGGAATCAGGTCAAGTTGTTGGCTTGTTGGGACCAAACGGAGCCGGTAAAACAACATCGTTTTATATGGTGGTTGGCATCGTTCAACCGGACCGTGGCTCCATCCGTCTGGATGAAGACGATATCACCAAAGAACCTATGTATAAGAGGGCCCGCGTCGGTTTAAGTTACTTGGCGCAAGAGCCAAGTATCTTCCGTAAACTGACAGTTGCCGAGAACATCACCGTTGCTTTGGAGGCCCATGGATTCAGCGGAGCTCAGCGAGCTGAACGGTTGGAGCTTTTGATTTCAGAGCTTCGTATTGGTCATATCCGTGACAGCTATGGTTATGCCTTGTCGGGTGGTGAGAGACGTCGTGTTGAAATCGCTCGCGCTCTTGCTGGTGAACCGAAATTCCTTTTACTGGATGAGCCCTTCGCGGGGATTGATCCCATTGCGGTCGGTGATATACAGAATATCATCCGCGAACTTAAGGCCAAAGGTATAGGAGTTCTCATAACAGATCACAACGTTCGTGAGACTTTGGGCATTTGCGACTATGCTTATATACTGAAGGACGGGCAGATTCAGGTTAGCGGAAGTGCTGATGAAATCACGAATTCTGAAATTGCCCGTAAATTCTATCTCGGTGAAAATTTTAGGCTTTAACGCTAGTGCGTTTTTAGAAAGGTAAACAATGGCTCTTCGACAGACCATGAACCTGAGTCAATCTCTGGTCATCACGCCGCAACTGCAACAAGCAATCAAATTGTTGCAGATGTCACGTATGGAGCTGGAGTCTGCGGTTCGTTCAGAGCTTGAAGAAAACCCTATTCTAGAAGAAGCAGAACAACTTAAAGAAGAAGATCTGCAACGTACGAAAGAAGCGTCCGACGAAGTTGCGGGCGAAGGTTCCGCTGAATCCACGAACGATCAAATATCTCAAGACCCACAAAAACAAGATGAGTTCGAGTGGGAATCCTATATTGAGCAGAATCAAAAACCTCCTCAGTCCGGCATGTCTGGTTCTGAAGAGATCATGAACTATGAAAATGTCATCACGGCCTCTCAAACTTTACATGACCACTTATACTGGCAAGTGAAGATGAATGGTTTCTCTGAGGAAGAGGAAAGAGCTGCCGATGCGATCATCGGTGCGATTGACGATGATGGCTACTTCAAAGTGCCAATGGAACAATTGGCTGAAGAAGAAAAAATCGACAAAGATCTTTTGGAAGATACTTTGACGTTGATTCACGAGTTCGACCCGCCAGGTGTGGGTGCGCGTGATCTTAAAGAGTGCCTATTGATTCAAGCGAAACACTTGGAAGAAGACACTCATGATTTGGTGAACTTGATCAATAATCACTTGAAAGATCTGGAAAAGAAAAACTACGAAGCGATCGCAAAGGCCTTGGGTCGTGATATCGAAGATGTAGTTGATATGTGTAAGATCATCTATGCCATGGACCCAAAACCGGGACGTGCTTTCGTTTCTAGTGAAACTCACTATGTCACGCCAGACGTTTACGTGTACAAAGTCGGCGATGATTACGTGGTGTCTTTGAATGAAGACGGTTTGCCACGTTTGAAAATTTCTAATTTCTATAAAAACATGCTTAAGAGTGGAAAAACAACCGGCGATAAAACTCAGGATTATATTCAAGAGAAACTTCGCTCTGCTGTTTGGTTGATTAAATCCATCCATCAAAGACAAAGAACCATCTATAAAGTGGCCGAGTCGATCGTAAAACATCAACGCGACTTCTTTGAAAAGGGTTCTGAGCACTTGAAACCGATGGTTTTACGCGATATCGCGAATGACATCGGGATGCATGAATCCACGGTGAGTCGTGTGACGACGGCCAAGTACGTTCATACGCCACAAGGTATTTACGAGCTGAAATACTTCTTCAATTCCGGTATTGCTTCTGGTGATGGGGATTCGTTAGCTAGTGAATCGGTCAAAGTAAAAATCAAAGATTTGGTTGCGAAAGAAGATCCTAAAAATCCTTTGTCTGACCAAAAGATCGTGGATTTGCTAAAAACCGACGGCATTCAAATCGCTCGTCGTACAGTTGCAAAATATCGCGACGTCCTCAAAATACTTCCTTCTTCCCAAAGGAAGAAATACTTCTAGAAACCCGGAAACATTTCAGTCCTCGCTCGGAAACGTGCGGGGACTTCGTGTTTTTAAGGGGCTCGATGTTTGTTTTATCGCTGTTCAGCTTGGCAGATTTGGCTGTGGAACTCGGTTTCGAGGCTGTATTATAGGTCTGCGCCTGGTGACTTGGATCATTCTTTTCGCGTGAAATAACAATTTTCATTGAGTTGTTGGGCCAGTGGTTTTATTTTGGCTCCGTTTGAGAAGGAGAGTGCCATGGATTTGAAGAAGCTGATTCGAGATGTTCCGAACTTCCCTAAAGAGGGGATTCTTTTTCGTGATATGTCTCCACTTTTGCAAAGTCCTGAGGCTCTTAATTTTGTTTCTAAAAACTTGGTGAATGGTGTGGATCTTTCTAAGATTCAATATTTCGCAGGCATCGAGTCTCGGGGATTCATTTTGGCTTCGCACATGGCGGCCATTCATGGGAAAGGCTTTTTGCCGATTCGTAAGGCAGGTAAGCTGCCTCCTCCGACAAAAAAGATTTCTTATGCACTTGAATATGGAACTGCGGAAATTGAGCTTCCAGTGGGTGGTGGCAACATCATGATCGTCGATGACGTTTTGGCGACAGGTGGAACTTTGCAAGCGGCTATTGATTTGAGCACCCTTGCTGGTTATACCGTGCAGTCGGTGGCGGTTCTTGTGAACCTCACTTTCTTGAATCAAATGAAATTTAACGGCAAAGAGGTTTATTCCCTTGTTCAATATTAAAGACGTTGCTGTGTTGATGGCTCTTCCACATGAATCCCAAGGTGTTTTCGAAGGCGAAAACATTCCAGTTCATTATACCGGAATAGGTAAAGTGAACGCGGCTTTGACGGCGATGGATGTGATTCATAAGACCAAATGCAAGGTAATCATTAATCTGGGCACAGCAGGCAGTTCGAAATTTAAAACTCATGATCTTGTTGAGGTTTCTTCTTTTGTCCAAAGAGACATGGATATCACGCCATTGGGATTCAAAGTGGGGGAGACTCCCTTTGATCCGATTCCTGGCGTGATCGATTTGATCCCTTATTTTTCAGAACTTCCCCATGGTGTGTGCAGTACGGGTGATAATTTCGAGACAGGAACTCCTAGGTTACCTTGTGACCTTGTAGATATGGAAGGATATGCAATCGCCAAGGTTTGCCGCAAAATGGGTGTGCAATTAATCTCTCTGAAGTACATCACGGATGGAGCTGATCACAACGCTCACAATGACTGGGCGGCGAATCTTTTACCAGGTGCCAAGAAGCTATTAACTTTTTATAAGAAAATGATCGCATCCGAAGACGGCGCTCCAGCATAAACCGTGAAAATTATTTTTCTCAAAACGAGAATTTGAATTAACCGCAAATTATTCTCTCCGGGTCTCAATATAGAGCTCATCTTTGGTCCAGCGGACCCGATAAGCTAAGTAAGAGCGCTAGCAGCGCTCTTGGGAAACACACCCGTAAACTAAAGGCCTTGAAAGGGGCTGGAGGAGAGAAAATGAAATTGAACACAACCTTTAAGCATCTTGATCACTCCGATTCACTTGTTACATACACAGAGCAGCGCATGGACGAGATCGGTCAATTTCTGCTAAGGGATGGTTACGGGACTGTTTACTTTAGTAAAACCAAAAATGAGTTTTGCGTGGAAATTTCAGTAAACACCCGCGAGAAGTATTTCAAAGCTTCAGCTTTCGGTGTGGACGCGTACGGAGCAGTGGACTCATGCGTGGATAAGCTTGAAAAGCAATTCTTGAAAGTTGCCAAAATGGTCAAAGATCATAAAAAGCCCGAGCTTTCAAAGGAAGGGCGCCTGAATCAGTTGATGCGCGTGCGTAAAGCCGCATAGATCATTTTAAATAGATATTCGTTTAACAAAAGGTGGTTAATACCACCTTTTGTCGTTTCATGACCTCATCAAAACCTCAGGTAGTGCTCATGATCCTCAGAGCGTTGCAACCATGGGAGATCGCCGAAGCCTTAACGTGCACTTTGGGCAGGGGCGAGAGGAATGCGTATCAGTCTTTTCCTTAAGAAGGTTCCGGCAATTGGTTGACCCCCAAATACGAGTTTGATAGGTTCCGATTCTGACTTAAAATGTCTTCAATCAAACCTAGTTGCACTCTGCCCCGGTTAGGGTGTGGCAATCCTCTCGATAAGGAAAAATAAGAAGTGAAAAACTATCTTTTTACGAGTGAATCTGTTTCTGAAGGTCATCCGGATAAAATGGCCGATCAAATCTCCGATGGCGTTCTGGACGCTATCTTGGCTCAAGACCCTAAAGGTCGCGTTGCCTGTGAGACTTTGCTAACGACAGGTTTAATCGTTGTTGCTGGTGAAATCACGACTTCTGCAAAAGTGAACTTTTCAGAAATCGCTCGTGATGTTGTTAAACGTATTGGTTATGACCACTCTGACAAAGGTTTTGACTACAAAACTTGTGCAGTGACGGTTGCAGTTGGCCAACAATCTCCAGACATCGCTGTCGGTGTTAAAGAGACTTTGTCTGACGACCAAGGCGCCGGCGACCAAGGTTTGATGTTCGGTTACGCAGTCAATGAAACTCCTGAGTTGATGCCTCTTTCAATCGCGATGTCTCACAAACTTGTGAAAGATTTGGCGACGATTCGTAAAGCCAACAAGGTGGACTGGTTGCGCCCTGATGCAAAATCTCAGGTGACTGTTCAGTATGAAAACGGCCTTGCGAAACGCATCGACGCCGTTGTTATTTCCACTCAACACGCGGACTCTGTTTCGAATGCAACAATCAAAGAATTCATCACTGAAGAGTTGATCAAAAAATCAATCCCAGCTCAGTGGATCGACTCTAAAACAAAATTCTTCATCAACCCGACAGGCCGTTTTGTAACGGGTGGCCCTATGGGGGATGCTGGTTTGACGGGTCGTAAAATCATCGTGGACACTTACGGTGGTCACGGTGCACATGGTGGCGGCGCATTCTCTGGTAAAGATCCTTCTAAAGTGGATCGTTCTGCAGCTTACGCAGCTCGTCACATCGCTAAGAACATCGTTGGTGCAGGCTTGGCAGACCGCTGCTTGCTTCAAGTAGCTTACGCGATCGGTGTTGCTGAACCGGTTTCCATTACTGTAAATGACTTCGGTACAAGCAAAGTTGGTTCTGAAGTGCTTGAAAAAGCAGTTCGCCAGGTCTTTGACCTGCGTCCAGCTCGCATTACGAAGGATTTGGACCTTTTGAGACCAATCTACTCGAATACAGCGGCTTATGGCCACTTCGGTCGTACTGAAGAAGGTTTCACATGGGAGAAACTAAATAAGATCGAAGAACTAAAAAGCGCTGTAAAGGCACTTTCTTAGTCTGCTGAATTTTCAAATTTATTAATCATTGCGCCGAGTTGTCTCTAGCAACTCGGCGCTTCTTTTATATAATGGCGCGAATGGATCCTAAGTATATACGTAACTTTGCAATTATCGCTCATATCGACCACGGCAAATCAACTTTGGCAGATGGTCTTCTTTCCGTAACTGGTTCTCTTTCCGATCGTGAAAAGAAAGAACAGTTCTTGGACAACATGGAACTTGAGCGTGAGCGTGGGATCACAATCAAAGCTCAGACTGTGTGTCTAGATTTCAAATCGAAAGATGGAAACGACTATCAGATCAACTTGATCGATACACCGGGGCACGTGGACTTCTCTTACGAAGTATCTCGCTCTTTGGCAGCCTGTGAAGGCGCGATTTTGGTTGTTGATGCTGCTCAAGGCGTGGAAGCGCAAACTCTCGCAAACGTTTATCTTGCGATGGAAAATAATCTTGAGATCATTCCTGTCTTGAACAAAATCGATTTGCCGTCTGCCGACCCAGAAGGTGTTGCCAGACAAATCGAAGACACCGTTGGTTTGGATACAACAGGTATCATTCACGCTTCTGCCAAAGAGAAAATCGGTATTACGGATATTCTTGAAGCCATCGTTGAAAAGGTTCCGCCACCAAAAGCAGATCGCACGCTCACTCCGCGCGGGTTGATCTTTGACTCGTGGTTCGATGCATATCAAGGCGTTGTCGTCCTGGTTCGAATGGTGGACGGTACAATTAAAAAAGGCGACAAAATTAAGTTCATGGCGACGGACCGTGATTACGAAGTTTTGCGCATGGGTAAATACAAACCATTCCCAGCGCCTCAGGAAACTTTGGAAGCGGGTGAAGTGGGCTTTATCATCTGCGGTATCAAAGATATTCGCGACGTTAAAGTGGGCGATACTGTAACGGCAGCGAAACATCCAGCGGCAGAGCCGTTGGCTGGTTTCCAAAGAATTAAGCCGATGGTATTTGCCGGTATCTTCCCGGTCGTTGCTTCAGAGTATGAAAGTTTGAAAGATGCTTTGGACAAGCTTTGCTTGAATGACTCTTCGCTGTCATACGAAGTTGAGAAATCAGCAGCCTTGGGTTTCGGTTACCGTTGTGGATTCTTGGGCCTGCTTCATATGGAGATTGTGCAAGAGCGTTTAGAGCGCGAATTCAATCTTGATTTAATTACCACAGCTCCAACGGTTGTTTATCAAATCACCCAGACCGACGGCACAGTCATGATGTTGGAAAATCCATCAGGCATGCCAGATGAATCTAAAATTGCAAAATTCGAAGAGCCTTACGTGAAGGTCACGTTGCACACTCCGACTGAATACATCGGCGGTATCCTGAAGCTTTGTGAAGACAAGCGTGGTGCTCAGCTGAAAATGGAGTATGTAAACGAAAAGAAAGTCATCATCGAATACAAACTGCCGATGAATGAAATGGTGATGGATTTCTATGACCGTCTTAAATCTATTTCTAAAGGTTACGCGTCTTTGGAATATGAATTTATTGGCTTCGAAGAATCTGACTTAGTTAAATTGGATATCTTGATCAACTCTGAGCCGATTGATGCCTTGTCGTTAATCGTTCACAGATCAAAAGCCGTAACTCGGGGTCGTAAGCTGACAGAAAAAATGAAAGAGCTGATCCCACGCCAGCAGTTCCAAATTAATATTCAAGCGGCGATCGGTTCAAAAATCATCGCACGTGAAACTCAAGGTGCGATCAGAAAAGACGTTACTGCCAAATGTTATGGTGGTGACATCTCTCGTAAACGTAAGCTTTTAGAGAAACAAAAAGAAGGTAAGAAACGCATGAAGGCAGTCGGCTCTGTCGACGTCCCTCAAGAAGCATTCCTGGCCATCTTGAAAGTTGAGGACTAAGCATCATGTCAAAACAACAAGACAACAAACCGGTTCCTTGGGACTGGAGAACAAAGCATTTTTGGACTGAGGGATGGGGTTCTCTTTTTCTTGCTGTATTCATTGCTCTTTTCATTCGCTGGGGCTTTGTTGAAGCGTATGTGATTCCATCGGGTTCCATGCTGCCAAGCTTGTTGATCCATGATCATATCTTCGTGAACAAATTGACTTACGGATTGCGCGTTCCCTTCAGCGAAAACTGGATGGTGAAGTTCAACGAACCAAAACGTGGCGAAGTCATCGTCTTTAAATATCCACGTGACATGAGCACTTTCTTTATCAAGCGTATCGTGGGGGAACCTGGCGATAAAATCTATTATGAAAATGGAACTTTGTACGTGAATGATAAACCGGTCGAAAAGAAAGTTCCTGCAAACCAGGACGAGTTCAATTGGTTGCGTGACGCGGACTTCACTCGTGATGGTAACGTCAACGATGCAAAATCAAATTACGTTGAATTCACGGAGGCTTTGCCACCAGGTAAAGGTGCTACGGAAGGTAAGGATCATGCGATCCTTCTTCGTAAAGGGGACTTCTACGAAACTTTCGGTCCAGTCGTTGTTCCTGAAGATCACTTATTCGTGATGGGTGATAACCGTATGAACTCGATGGATAGCCGTGTTTGGAGCTTCCTGCCTAAGCAAAATATTTTGGGTCGTGCGATGTTCGTATGGCTTTCTTGTGAAGAAACTATTCCGGCGCTTCCGATGCTTTGCAATCCTTTGACGATTCGTTGGACTCGCTTTTTCCATCAAGTAAATTAATAGATGAATTCAAAACAGCCAGTGGAAAAAAACCTAAAGGGAACGTGGAATCAAGCGATTCTAACGTTCCTTTTTCCTATTCTGCTGGTGATGGGAGTACGCTGGGCTTTGTTTGAGCCCTTTGTGATCCCTTCTGGAAGTATGATTCCGAACCTTTTGGTGCACGACCATATCTTGGTTAAAAAATTTGCCTATGGCTTGCATCTTCCCTTTAGAGATAAATGGATGTTTCAATGGTCGTCACCCGAGCGCGGGCAGATCATTGTTTTTAAATATCCCGAAAATCCTGATGTCTATTATATCAAGCGTTTGATTGGCCTGCCCGGGGATGAAGTATCGGTGAAAGCAGGACGCATCTCAATCAATGGAAGTGAAATTCCGTTGGTGCAGTTTGATGACGATAAGAACGAAAAAGGTTTTTCATACTTTGAAGAAACGATGGATAAGAACACTCATGCGATTCGTTTCATGGATTACAAGTTTGATGAGGATGTCAGCCCTCAGGTCTTTAAAGTCCCTGAAGGGCATTTCTTCTTTATGGGCGACAACCGTGATCAATCAAGTGATTCTCGGGTCTGGGGATTTGTGAAGAAGGATTATATCGTGGGCCGCGCGTGGGCGATTTGGCTTTCCTGCGAGAATACACTTCCGACCATGACATTTATGTGTGATCCGGCCCAAATGCGCTGGTCTCGCTTGTTTAAAACCCTCCATTAATTTCAGCTATTTAGTTCATTCACAAATGATAAAAGCCGGGTTCATTTTACACTGCTAATGCAATGCATTAGAGGGTGGGTGACGGCTGTGATATCCCTACTCCATCAATTAGTAAATCCAAGGAGATATCAATGAAATTGCTTACTTTCGTAGTCACACTTTTAACGTCCTTAAGCACATTCGCGTACAGCAATAACTACACAAACCTTCAAGATAAAAGAACCGACGTAGAAGCCGTTGCAGCTTCTAACCAAGACGGAGTTATCGCTTTGCGTGTTGTTGTTAACAGCAGCACGACAGTTGTTCCTAATGCTGTTGTTGAGACTCAAGCAGGTGGTTTCCAATGTAAGGTTATCAAAACAATCTTGTTGGAGAGCGCTTACGATTCCGCAAAAAAAGAATTCACGCAAGCTTACGAAATCCAAGTTGTTTGGACTCCAGGCAATGAAAACAGTGGTTGCTCTGTAACGATTCTTCATCCGTCATTGAACAATACTCGCGCTGTCATCTATATGGAAAATAAAGATCCGTCTCCGATCAACGAATACGATTACTAGTAATTGTCGCTTTCTCAAAAAAGCTATCCGCGATCCCAAAAGTTGGTTAACATTTTTTTATGACTCGTTGGCGAGAATACTTAACAACTTTGGTGATCGCGGTTTTTTTTGCGCTGTTCGTGCGCAGCTATTTGATCACGGCTTATAAAGTGCCAACGGGCTCAATGCAGCCAACCCTAAAACCTGGCGATTTTATTTTTTCTTCCAGGCTCTCTTACGGTATTCAGTTACCATTCACAGATAGAAAATGGGACGTCACATCTCCAGAGCGCGGTGACCTGATCGTTTTTAACTATAGCAATCAGCCAGGCATTTCTTACGTGAAACGCGTGATCGGCTTACCTGGAGATAAAATCCAAATCAAAGATGGTCGGATTGTTTTGAATGATGAGGCCCTTCACTATGAAAAAGTGACTGTTGATACTGGCGATAATCCAAATTCAGACATGTTCGAAATTTTCCAAGAAAAGTTTCAAGACTCCTCTTGGAAAGTGATTTTTCAAAAGCAGCGGGAAAATAAGGATTTCGGACCGATCGTCGTTCCGCCCGATGAAGTCTTTATTCTAGGAGATAACCGTGATGCGAGTGACGACTCGCGCTATTGGGGCACAGTTCCGACATCGCAAATTGTCGGCAAGGTCGTTTTGATTTGGTTGTCATTGGATTGGCAGGAAAAATGGGGCGGAGACCGCTATCCTACAGTGCGTTGGAAAAGAGTTTTTTCCACCGTTCATTGACATAAAACCCGCGGACTTCTAGGCTGTTCTTCTAGATGTCATCTAGAACTCAGCATTCCATTCTTGATTTAGTTAGCCTTGAAAAAGAAAAAATCGCCCGTCTTTTTTCAACGGCAGATCAGTTGGCATTGAATCCATTTTTACCTTCTAAGGGCTTCGGCAAAACCGGAGCCCTTTTATTTTTCGAAGCCAGCACTCGCACACGAATGAGCTTTGAAACTGCATGTGCACAGTTGGGTGTTCATCCCCTGTTGCTCGACGGGAAATCTGGCAGCAGCTTGGAAAAAGGCGAAACATTAGAAGACACGGTCCTTAATGTAGCCGCGATGAAACCAGCCTTTGTGATCATTCGTTCTGGAGATGAGTTGGATTTCAACGACATTTCTCAAAAAATAAACATGCCGGTGATCAATGCGGGCTGGGGTAAAAAAGGTCATCCGACCCAAGCACTATTGGATGCATATACGATTCGTAAACATCTCGGTAAAGTTGAGGGACAGAAAGTTTTGATCGTGGGAGATGCTCGTCACAGCAGAGTCGCAGCTTCGCACATCGAGCTCGCCAAAAAACTCAATTATGATGTGGCCTTTTGCGGACCCGCGGGCTTTTTGCCGGAACGTTCCGACGTCAAGGCTTTTGGTTCGTTGTCGGAAGGTTTGCAGTGGGCGACGGTCGCAATGACATTGCGAGTGCAGCTAGAACGTCACCAAACGCAGTACTCGCTTGCAGATTACCGTCAGAATTTTGGTTTTACAGTTCAGAATTTAAAAGATCTTTCTGAGAAATCTTTGATCATGCATCCAGGCCCTATCAATCAAGGGACTGAAATGGATACGGAAGTTTTGCAGAAAGATCCTCGTTGTCGTGTTTTGGATCAGGTCAGCAATGGCGTTTTGATCCGTCAGGCGATTTTGCTGGAAGTATTGGGGGGATTATGAAGGGATGGCTTGTTTTAGAAACGGGCGAAACATATCAGGGGGCTTGGCACGGTGGAGAAAATCGTGCAGGTGAAGTCGTCTTTAATACATCTCACTCTGGATACGAGGAAATTGCGACGGACCCTTCTTATTTTTCTCAAATCGTTGTCATGACAGCTCCCATGCAGGGGAATTACGGGATCGAAGATGCTGTCTGGGAGTCTCGCAAGCTGTGGATTGAAGGATTCATTTGTCTGGAGGTTCAAGATACTGAGCGCGATCAAGCCTGGAAAAAACGTCTGACAGATAATAAAATTCCTATGCTCACAGAATTAGACACTCGGCATTTGGTTTTGCGCCTTCGTAACGGCGGTACACCCTGGGGAGCTTTAGTTCATGCTAAAGATGAAGAGCAGGCGAAATCCCTGGCTCAAGAATTGATCGCGAAAAAGAAAACATTGGATAAAGATTGGGTTTATCTGGCTTCTCGCACAGAACCGGAAGTTCGCCGTGGTGATAATATGGTAGGCCCGCGCGTGGCGGTTTTGGACTTCGGTAGCAAGGAAAATATTCTGCGAGAGTTGCAAAATCGTTGCTCCGAAATAAAAATCTTCAACAGCCGCAGCTCTGTTCAAGAAATCATGGACTACAATCCAGATGGCATCATGTTAACAAACGGCCCGGGTGATCCTTCGGATGTAAAGGTGGCGATTGGCACGGTTAAGGAACTTTTGGGAGTCAAACCGATCTTTGGCATTTGTATGGGACATCAAATTTTGGGCCTCGCTTTAGGTGGCAAAACTTATAAGCTTAAATTTGGTCATCGTGGCAGCAATCATCCGATCAAAGACGTCATTTTAAATCAAATTTATATGACCAGCCAGAACCACGGTTACGCTGTGGACCCGGCAACTTTGCCCGATGACGTCAACGTGACGCACACCAATCTAAATGATGGCACTGTGGCAGGTTTTTATAGTGAAAAAAGAAAGTGTTTAGGAATACAATATCATCCTGAAAGTTGCCCAGGCCCGCATGAAGCGAGTGGCCTGTTTAGTTATTTTGTAGAGCGGATGATATGAACGAATACGAAAAGTTAATCGAAAAGATTCTCAATCATTTTGTAAGCGATGCCTTCAAAGATGAATTGGCTATGGCCAAAAAGGAATTCTTTGAAAATGCCGGTACTCTGGATGAGAACTCCGAGCATTTTGAATCTCGTATGGCGCAATTTTACGATTGGTATTTCTTTACTCGTGAGCTTAAAGGTTTCGGTCAAACTCCATTGGATGCTTGCCACCTCGTTCGCGAACTTCGTTTCACACCAGAAGAAATGCAATTGATTGAAGTGTTGAAGAGCCACCGCCACTCGATGTTTGAATTTATTAAAATCAAAAATGGCGACGTTTACATCAAAGACCTGATGGCCAATAAAAAATTGGTCGTTAAGGAGTCCCCCTATGTATTTGGTTTTGATCCAGACGAGTTGTTTGAAGTTCGTTTGATTCCTCATGGGGAGTCTTACATCTTTACACGCGGTTTTTGCTTTCACCCTGAATCTGCTAAGAAATTTATTTTGAGTGAAGTGAAGCGCCATCGTAAAGACCCGGATTTGGATCCAGATTTGATGATGCTTCGTCTGATAAAGATGAGATACAAGTTCGAGCAGTACAAGCACGTGAAACCCGAGATGATCTATTCCAACGAAGGAAAGCTCGGTATTTAAATTTATAGTTTTTTTAAACTCCGGGCATCCGGAGTTTTTTTTGAGGTGCGCTCTGTACAAGTGCACATGAAATTGATGTTTTGTTTTTTGCAAGGGGGAGAGCGTGCCACGTAAGTCCGATATTAAAAAGGTTTTGATTATTGGTTCAGGGCCGATCGTAATTGGACAAGCCTGCGAGTTTGATTACTCGGGCACTCAAGCTTGTAAGGCGTTGATGAAGGAAGGCCTTGAAGTCATTCTGGTCAATTCAAATCCTGCGACGATTATGACTGATCCAGAAATCGCGACACGAGTTTATGTCGAGCCTTTAAAGGTTGAATACCTGGAAAAAATCATAGACAAAGAACGCCCCGATGCAGTTATTCCAACCTTGGGTGGTCAAACAGCTTTGAACCTTGCTTTAGATCTTCATGGCAAAGGCATTTTGCAAAAATATAAAGTTCAGCTTTTAGGTGCCACACCCGAAGTGATCAAAGCCGGAGAGGATCGCGAGATCTTCAGAGGCCTTTTAGATAAAATCGGTGCACGCTATCCGAAAAGTCACTTGGTTCGTACATTTGAACACGGCATGCAAATCGCCGATGACTTGGGCTACCCAATGATTCTTCGTCCGAATTACACATTGGGTGGTGGGGGAGGCGGTATCGCTTATTCTCCCGAAGAATATAAAAAGATGCTGGTGGGAGCTCTTCACGAAAGCCCCACTTCGGAAGTTCTTGTCGAGGAAAGTATTCTTGGTTGGAAAGAGTACGAGCTCGAAGTCATGCGTGACTACAAAGGCTCTTTCGTTGTGGTTTGTAGTATAGAAAACTTCGATCCATGCGGGGTTCACACAGGTGACAGTATAACTGTAGCACCACAGCAAACTTTGAGCGATCGTGAATATCAATCGATGCGTGATGAGGCCTGTAAAATCATCAATGAAGTGGGAATTCAAACTGGCGGTGCTAACATTCAGTTCGCAGTCCATCCGACAACTCAAGAGCGTGTCGTTATTGAAATGAATCCTCGTGTTAGTCGTTCTTCTGCTTTGGCAAGTAAAGCGACGGGTTTCCCAATTGCTAAAATTGCTGCCTTGCTTTCAATTGGGTATAGCCTTGAAGAAATTAAGAATGATATCACTCAAGTTACGCCGTCTTGTTACGAGCCCGCACTTGACTATGTTGTGACTAAAATTCCTCGCTTTGCTTTTGAAAAATTCCAAGGCTCGAAAGACACTTTGACGACACAAATGAAAAGTGTTGGCGAAGTCATGGGAATCGGGCGCACGCTTCAAGAATCAATGATGAAAGCGTTGGCAAGCTTGGAAAGCAACCCTCAAGCCATTCCCGAAGTTGAACTTGAAACAGGTAAAATTTCTTATCCAAATAGCCATCGCATCTATCATCTGTTTCAAGCTTTCCGCGAAGGAAAAACCGTCGCAGAAATTCAAGAGTTGACAGGTATCATCCCCTATTTCTTGGAGCAAGTTGAGGGCTTGGTTAAATTTGAGCGTAAATTTAAATCTGAATTCAACGAAAGCAACTTAGAATTATTGCAAAATGCAAAACGCAAAGGTTTCACGGATGCGCGTTTGGCTCATTTGGTGGGACAAAATGCAAAATACATCCAAACGCTCCGTGAAAAACATCAGCTCTTCCCAAAATACTCCCAAGTGGATACTTGCGCGGGTGAGTTTGAATCTTCAACACCCTATTTCTATTCATCGTACTGGGCGGGTGAATCAGCAAAAGTCACTGCTAAAGATGCAGTGGTGATTATCGGAAGTGGTCCGAACAGAATTGGTCAAGGTATCGAATTTGATTACAGCTGTGTTCGTGGAGTGAAGGCATTCCAAAAAAATGGCAATAAAGTCATTATGGTTAATTCCAACCCTGAAACGGTTTCCACGGACTATGACACTTCCGATGTTCTGTTTTTTGAACCGCTGACTTCAGAAAGCTTGATTGAAATCATGAGATTCATGAAACCCCGCGGGTTCGTGGCGCAATTAGGTGGTCAAACTCCTATTAATGTGGCGCCAGAATTGGTAGCCGCTGGTTATCAGCTGTTGGGCTCATCGTTGCAAACAATCGATCTGGCGGAAGACCGCGGTTTGTTCACGAAAATCTGCCGTGAGCTAAACTTCGAAATTCCAAACTCGGCAATGGCAGGATCGTTAGAAGAAGCCCTAGCTTCAGAAAAGCAAGTCGGGTATCCCATGATTTGTCGCCCAAGCTATGTGTTGGGTGGGCGTCGTATGGAGGTTATTGAAAACCGCGATGAGCTGTTGTCTTACTTCCAACGCCATGGGGATTATATTTCTGCCGAAAAGCCATGTTTAATGGATCAATTCTTGGCGGGCGCGCTTGAGGTGGACGTCGATTTGATCCGCGGGACTGATTGGACCTTGATTGGTGGAGTTGTCGAACATATTGAAGCGGCCGGAGTTCACTCGGGTGATTCGATGGGTGTATTGCCTCCGCATCGCTTGAAACCAGAAACATGCGAGCGTATCGAACAACTAAGTATCCAGTTGGCTAATCGTATTGGTGTCATTGGTCATTTAAATTTACAGCTCGCTGTTAAAAACGATGTTGTATATATGCTCGAGGCAAATCCGCGCAGTTCTCGCTCGGTTCCCTTTGTAGCCAAGGCAACAGGAATTCCACTGATTGATTTGGGCGTCGCTGCAATGGTGGGTAAGAAAGCAGCCGAGTTGAAGCTGGACAACTTAAAATGGAGAAAAACCAACACTGTTTCCGTGAAAGGTGTTGTCTTCCCGTTCAAAAAATTCCCAGAGGCCGATTCGATTTTGGGACCTGAAATGAAATCAACCGGGGAAAGTATGGGCCGCGGAAAAGATTATTCCGAAGCTCTTTGCAAAGCATTCCTTTCAAGTAACATAAGACTTCCAAAGACAGGTCAGGTTTTCTTCTCTTTGCGTGATAAAGATAAAGACGCCATGTTGCCACTGGTAAAGGAACTGCAGCGCATGGGTTATGGAGTTTCTGCAACTACAGGGACAGCTGCGTTCTTTAACGAGAAAGGCGTGAACTGTTTATCTTTAAGAAAAGTGGACGAGGGACGTCCTCACTGCGTTGACAAGATTCGTTCGGGCGAAGTGGCATTTGTGATCAATACAACGTCAGGTCGACGGGCCATTGAGGCAAGCTTCGACATTCGTCGAGCCTGCACCGACTATAATATCCCATGTTTAACGGAAAGTGACGCTGCTGAGGCGTTTGTTCTTGCCTTGAAAAATACCAGAAATGATTCATCATCAGTTGAAGCGTTGCCTTCAATGGAGGTCTTTTGATTTCATTTCGCGCGTTCACTAAAGCCATTTGCGGCGCACTTGCGGCCGTGACGTTGAGCTCATCCTTCGCGATGGGCTCTGATAAAACTCCGGCTCAGTTAACAATTGGGATGATTCCTGGTGGGAATCCCAAGAGGGAAACAGAACAAGGGATGGCTTTAGCTCAAGAACTGCAGGTTCGTTTGCAGATTCCGGTGAACATGTATATTTCAAAAAATTATGCGGGTCTGGTTGATGCGATGAAAAACAAGAAAGTGGATTTTGCTTTCTTTTCGTCTTCCACCTACGTTGTCGCTGAAAAGCAGGCGCAAGCCAAAGTCTTACTGAAAAAGGTTTGGCATGAGCCTTATTATTATTCAGCCATCGTCGTGCCAGCATCGTCGAAAATTAAAAAGTTAGAAGACCTTAAAGGTAAAAAAATTGCCTTCGTCGATGAGCAGTCATCCTCGGGGTATCTGTACCCCAAGGTGGCGTTACGTAATAAAAAAATCGAAGAAAAGGACATCAAGGTCCAGTTCACGGGGAATCACCAAGCATCCATCAAAGCTCTTGAGGCCAAAGACGTCGATGCGGCCGCAGTTTTTAGCGATGACGAAAAGGGGCAACAAGGAGCATGGATTAAGTTCGGTGACCCCAAAAACAAAATGCGAATTGTATGGATGAGTTCACCAATTCCAAACGATCCATTTTGTGTGCGCCAAGATTTCTATGATGAATACCCTAAAGTAACCCACGATATGATGTTTGCTCTGATCGATATCCTCGAACAAAGTGCAGATAAAAACACTTATTCTGAAATTTTAGGATCTCGTGACTTGATGCCAGCTACTTCCAAACAGTATGATCCTGTTAGGGAGATGGTTAAAGCTTTGAATATTGAGCTAAAACCGTAAATGCATCAATGTACGTACTTCATGTTGAAAAGTTAAATAAGACATTTAAAGGTGGTCTTTTCGAAAAAGACCGACATGTTTTGCAAGACGTATCCTTCCACCTTCCCGAGGGCCAAACGACCGGCTTTGTCGGAAGCAATGGTGCGGGGAAAACCACAACCATCAAGTGCATCTTTGACTTTATTCGTCCTGATTCAGGTAAGATCCACTTTTTTGGTACTCCACTAAATAGCCAATCAAAAACCCGCATCGGCTACTTGCCGGAACGCCCGTATCTCTACGAGTTTTTGACTGGCATGGAGTTTTTGAAACTTCATTGGAATCTTTGCTATGGACTTTCCACAAAAGACTTCGTCGAGCGTGCCCATGAGGCGCTTAAGAAAGTAGATCTTTTTGAAGCTAGAGATCGTCGTTTAAGAACATACTCGAAAGGTATGTTGCAAAGAGCGGGGATTGCTCAGGCCATCTTGACTCGCCCAGATCTTTTGATCTTGGATGAGCCTATGTCAGGGTTAGATCCAGACGGCCGCGCAATGGTTAAGGATATTTTGCATGAAGAGCAAAAACGAGGAGTGACCTTATTCTTCAGTAGCCATCTTTTGCAGGACATGGAAGAGCTTTGCAGTCGGTTGGTGGTGGTTAATAAAGGTAAAATTCTATATGAAGGCGGACTGCCAGACTTCATGTCTGAATTCCAAAGCTTGGAAAAAGCATTCCAAGTTCTAAAAAATCGCGAGGCTAAAAATGTCTAAGGTTTGGACTTTAGCAACAACAACGTTGCGTGAAATGCTTCGTGAAAAGATCTTCTTTGTCGTTATTGTTATTGCCGCAATTATGATCGCGATGAGTTTCCTTTTGGGCGCTCTTTCGTTTGCTGAGCAAAGAAAGATTCTGGCAGACTTTGGATTCCTGGCGGTGCAAATAGCCCTGTTGGGAATTTCGCTTTTCTCGGGTGCTTATTTGATCGCGAAGGAAGTCGAAAAACAAACATGCTTGTTGATTTTGTCCAGACCAGTGACGCGCAATCAGTTTATCTTGGGTAAAATTTTCGGCGTGGTCGCGCTGAATACCCTTTTAATCACCTTATTAGGTATTATCCTTTCTTTCCTTTTGGGAGTTTGGTCTCAACCGGGACAATGGCTTGCCTTTTTTGAAATTTGCCTGAGTCTGTGGTTTGAGAGTGCTGTTATTTTAGCATTTACGATGTGGTTTAGTTTGGTGGTTCGTCCTGTTTTGGCGCTAAGCGCGGGTATAGTTTTGTTTCTGTTAGGTCACTGGCTGGGGGATATGGCTTTCTTCGCAGCTAAAAGCCAAGAACCGATGTTTGTTACCATTGTGAAGGGCATTCATTGGGTGGTCCCAAACTTCTACCGTATGAATTGGAAGTCCGCGTATTTCCTTCAAGAGGGTTTGCCTAGTAGCGACGTTCTGTGGATGGTTGCGCATATGGTGGGATGGTTTATTATCTACGTTTTGCTGACGAATTTTAGCTTCAGGAGAAAAGACATTGTTTGATTTGGATTTGTTCTACTATGGGGTGTTTTTCTTGTTTGGGGCTTTGTTCGGAAGCTTTGGCAATGTAGTCATCTATCGATTGCCTCGCGAAGAAAGTATCGTAAAGCCTCGCAGCTATTGTTATAGCTGCAAAAAACAAGTCGCATGGTACGACAATATCCCGATTTTAAGTTGGTTCATTCTTGGTGGCAAATGCCGTAACTGTGGCGCAAAGTTCTCTTTCCGTTACCCACTGGTAGAGCTGATTATGGCAACGCTCTTCGCATTGGCCTACCATTATGCAGGTTTATCTTGGGATCTTCTGGAGTATTTGATTTTCATTTTTGGTCTTGTTGTCTGCACGTTTATTGATTTGGACCATATGATTTTACCAGATGAATTTACGTTGTCGGGTATAGTTATTGGTCTTGTTGGCGCAGCTCTGAATCCGCACCGGGAATTTTTGGATTCCTTATATGGTGTCTTAATGGGGGGCGGATTCTTGTGGGGTATGGCTTACCTCTATTGGATTTTCACAAAACAAGAAGGCATGGGTGGGGGAGACATCAAACTTCTTGCTTGGATCGGCGCCTTGCTTGGATGGAAGGCAATTCCTTTTGTTATTATGTCATCAGCCATTATTGGAAGTGTCGTCGGATTGGTAGCCGCCAGAAAACAAAAAGCAGGACTTAAGACCATAATTCCTTTTGGTCCTTACCTCGCTTTCGCCGCTGTCTTGTACTTGTTCGGCGGTCAGACCATTGCGCTGTGGTACCTAGACCTTTTTCTTCCGGGATTAAGCTAACACCTCCTAGACCCCTGGTTTGACATTCTATTCCCCAGCAGAAATAATTTATATTAGACCTGCGTCTAAAGACGTAAGTCTTTAAAAAGACATCGAAGTGGTTCAACTGGGGAAGCAGCTAAGTAATGTTCTTTAAATCTAAAAAAGTAATCGGACTCGACATCGGATCGAGTTCAATTAAATTAGCCGAAATGGATGTCAGTGGTAAGGGGGCCCAGCTTCTCTCGTTTGGTTTTGCGCCAACACCTCCTAATTCTGTTTCTGGTGGTGAGATTGTTGATATCGCAGCCGTGGGTGTTGCTATGCAATCACTCATCAACGAAGCAAAATCCAAACGTAAGAACATCGCAACAGCTATGTGGGGAACGGCCGTGATCGTAAAGAAGATCACGATTCCTAAAATGGATAGAAAACTCGTTAACGATCAAATTCGTTTCGAAGCAGAACAATACATTCCATTCGACATCAACAATATCAGTCTCGCTCATCACATCTTAACGACCAGCACCAGTCCGGATACGATGGATATTTTGTTGATCGCTGCTCAAAACGAACTTGTTACCCAGTATACGCAAGTGATTGAGTTCAACGGACTAAAATGTTCGGTATTAGATGTCAGCGGTTTCGCCCTAGCGAATTCATTTGAAATGAATTACGGAAAATTCCCCGGCGAAGTTATTGGTATTTTAAATTTCGGTGCTTCAATCACAAATTTTGTGGTTCTTCAATATGGTGAAGTTATTTTCTGCCGTGATATCCCAGTTGGCGGTGCAAACTACACAAATGAAATTCACAAAGCGATGGGTGTTACAATAGGCGAAGCTGAAGCACTTAAATTGAGCGCAGTTTCGAAGCGCGACGTTCCGGATGAAGTTCACAGCGTGATCAGCGCCACGAATGAGGCCGTGACCGAAGAGATCCGCAGCAGCTTGGATTTCTTAAGTGCTACTACAAATGGATTAACACTCAATCGCTGCTTCTATACAGGTGGCAGTTCGCAAACATCTGGTTTGATTGAAACCATCACGCGTGTGGCGGGAATTCCGATGGAACCCTTCAATCCATTTGCAAAAATCAAAGCGAATCCGAAGAAGTTCTCTCCAGAATATCTTGCGCAAATCAAAAATTTCGCAGGCGTCGTAACAGGCTTGGCCCTCCGCCAAGATGGTGACGGCACATGATTAAAATCAACCTCGCTTCGACAAAATCAAGCCCCGCCTCCAGCGGCATCCAATTCGGCGAAATTTCCACCGAAGATAGCTTCGTTTCCGAAGAAGCCCGTAAGGAAGCATTAAAGAGAATTGTCGTCATTTTAATTCCAGCGATTTGTCTCTATGCGTACCAGGAACAACATGTCCCAGAGTTGCAATCCCGACTTGGCAGCCTGCAAGCAACCTTATCTGAACTTGAGAACTATAATTCAAAGCAAGCTGCCTCAGTTGCCGAAATTAAAAAGTTCAAAGAGGACGAAGCCGTCATTGAAGCGCGTATCTCAGCTCTCGACAAAATTTCTCGAGACCGGTCACGTGAAATCCGCGTCATCGATCTCATGCAACAAGTGATTCCAGAAAAAGCCTGGTTAACTAAAGTCAGTCTCACTCCCGAGAGGATTAACATCCAAGGCCTTGGGATGAGTGACTTTGAAGTATCCCAATTTTTGGAAGCACTGACTAAGAGTGTGTTTTTGATGGATGTAAATTTGGTAAGTTCAACTGAGGTAACAGTTGATAACATGATCCTCAAAAAATTTGAGATTAGCGCCGTGCTAGAGAGGACTACAACACAATGAATAAGTTGTTTGATACCCTCGCTGGTTTCACTTACGGAAAAACTCTTGGCGTAGGCTTGGTTTTTGCGGCTGTGTTTTACTTTACTCTTTATGACGATGGTTCACAGGTCGAAGCTCAAATTGCGGCTGTCCAGCAGCAGGTTCAAGAGCAAGAGGCGAAAAAGAAAGATACAGATGCAACCTTAAGACAGGTGAACGAGATGCGCGAGAAACTCGGCCGCCTTAGCCAGCAGTATCAAGAAATATCACGCCGACTTCCAACGGTTCTTTTTTCAATTGATATCAATAAGGCGATCGATAGTTTTGCGCGCGGAGCAGGCGTCAGCGTAAAAATTAAAAAGCCAGCTGAAAATATAAAAAGAGAAGTTGTGGAAGAAGTTCCTGTAGATGTTACGTTAGAAGGCAGTTATGCCCAACTAGCACAATTTGTTTCTTTGGTTTCATCTTCAGAACGTATGGCTCGTGTGAAAAATATAGTTATCAATGCCGAAGATAACAGCGACCCGACTAAGAATTTAAAATTTGAAGGTCAGGTTGTGGGTTACAAGCTAGCACCCGAAAAACCTAAAGTGGAGAATCCTCAGTGAAGTCGGTAAGATGGATGATGTCTTACATTATAGTTGCTGCATTAGGGCTTTGGTTGGCATTTGCTGTCAGCGCGAAGTTCATGGCACCAGCTCATTCACAGACTCCTCCGCCAGCAGAACCACCTCAATCACAGGTCCCGCCGGGCCCACCAGCGGGTGGTCCCAGCAACGGAGATTTGCCTCCGGAGTTTATGAATGAAGTAAATCAGGCGCAGCCGGGTGGAGCGCCTCCTCAGGCAGTGCCGCCACCACCGGCGGGTTCTGCACAAACAGCACCCCCAAGCATACCGCCGCCGCCGCAAGGTGTGCCGAATGCAGGGCCACCTCCTATGGGGGACGCCGTAACAGCGCCTTCCTCAGATATCGGAGACATGTTGTCTAAAGACAATTACATTTATGATCCGAACGGAAAGCGTGACCCGTTTAAGCCGTTCAAAATCATTAAAGTTACCAGAAAAGAGACTCCGGCCGATCAGCTCGAGCCTCTTCAACGTTGGGATTTGGAACGTTTGCAAATTATTGGTATTCTTTGGGATGTGAAGACACCACGAGCGATGATCAAAGATCCTGACGGTGGAGTTTACACAGTAACGAAGAGTTCTCGAGTAGGCCGAAATGATGGATATATTTCGGCAATTCGTGAAGGCGAGGTTGTTGTCATCGAGACTAGATACGATGAAGACAAACCCATTAAAGAATCTCGCATCATGGAATTTAAAAAATAGTCTCTTATAAGGGAGGTACTAATGAACGGATTCATTAGATTTATGATCGTAGCTGCAATGATTGCATCACTTACCTCGTGTGCAAGCCGACCTGCGCAGGACGATCTTTCATTGGATGATACAATGGACTCGTCAGCGGGTGCTGATTTAAGCCTGGATGACAGTGGTGGTGATGGTTCAGATGTTGTAGCGGACGACAGTTCTGCATCCTCAGCTGAAGCCACTCCATCTGAATCTGGTGCAACAGATGAATTCGCCGACTTCGACAACTCTCCGGAAGACCAAGCTCATCAAGCAGGTCAAACCCAACCGCAAAGTGGCAATTTGGAAGATGAGTTCGATCAAGCCGAAGGTTCAACTCCACAACAAGCTTCTCAAGAACCAGTGGCTCCTGCAGATGCGGGCCCCGTTGAAATGCCACCAATCGTTGACACTGAAACTGGTGCACCGCAAGTTGCAGATGTCCCTGAACAACCTCCAATGGAAGAGCCAGCTGCACCAGCACAGGAAATTCCACAGACTCAGCCTTCAACTCCGGTCGCAGCCAATCAGTCGGCTCCAGCGACAATCACGGATTTGCAATTTAAAGCCAACGATAACGGTGGAACGATTATCGTTCAGGGTAATCGCCCTCTTACGTTTACAACTCGCTCAAATCCCGATTTGCACCAGTATATTGTGGAAGTTGATAACGCGATTTTACCAGATCGCTTGAAGCGTTCATTGAATACAAAAGATATTCGTGGAGCAGTAGGAGCTATCGATGCCTACCAAAACCCCGGATCAACAAAGGCACGTATCGTTGTTCAGTTGCGCGAAGGAGTATCTGAGCCAGCAGTTCAGAATGAGGGTAACGCTGTTCTGATCGTTGCAGCGGGTTCTGCCCCAACAAGTGTGGCATCGGGTCCGCAAAGCGCTCCTGCTGATGATACAAATGCCATTGCTGGCGATGGAAAAATTCTACCGAATCAAAATTTGACGGAATTTTTGACAGGAAATACTCAATTCTACGGTAAAAAGATTTCTATCGAGACAAGCAACATGGACATCCGTGACGCCCTAAACTTCATCACAGAAGAAAGCGGCGTCAACATGGTCATCTCTGACGACGTAAAGGGCGCAGTAAGCCTTAAGCTTCGTCAGGTTCCTTGGGACCAAGCTCTCGTGGTTCTTATGAGAGCCCGTAAACTTGGTTACACTCGCCAAGGTAATGTTCTGCGGATTGCTCAATTAAATGACTTACGTACTGAAGAGGATGACGCTGCTAAATTGGCACTGGCTCGTAAAAACACGGAACCCCTTAAAGTCCGAATGTTTAATATTAGCTACGCGCGTGTTGAAGATTTGGAAAAGAAGCTTAAGGACTTCTTGGGCGAACGTGGTCGGGTCGTGGGTGATCCTCGTACAAACTCTGTGGTTGTGACGGACATCGCTGAAAACCTGGATCGGGCAGCTAAGTTGATTCTTTCTCTAGATACACAGCCACCTCAGGTCTTGATTGAGGGTAAAATTGTCGAAGCTTCCGAAAGATTCACTCGCAGCGTGGGTGTAAATTGGAATGTTTCAGGTCAAGCGATCAGTTTGGGTAACACTCAACGTGGGCCCGTCAACATGACTCCACGATTCAATATCAACCCTGCTATGGCTCAGGGGGGGAACTTCAACTTTAACGTTGATGTGGGTACCTTGGATATCTTCGGAAGTATTTCAGCGGCACTTTCCTTGTCAGAGGCGGAGTCGAAAGTTAAAACCCTTTCCTCTCCAAGAATCATGACGATGTCTAATGAGCCTGCATACATTACTCAGACGACCGAAGTGCCAGTCAGACAGGTGACTATTACTGGGAATTCCAGTCAAGTAACGTATCAATTTAAGCCACTCTCGTTAAGATTGGATGTTACTCCTCAGGTAACTGCGGACGGTTCTGTTATGATGAAAGTAAAGGTTGCGCGTCAGGTTCAGGGTGCAACGCAAGCCGATGGGTCATTCTCTACGAATACTCGTGAAGCAGATACGCGCGTTTTGGTTAAAAATGGTCAAACTGCGGTTATCGGGGGCATTTACGTGAGTGACGCGACGGAAGGTGATGAAGGTGTGCCTTGGTTAAGAGAAATTCCTTTTATCGGGAACCTTTTCAAACTTCAAAACTCGAGCAAAGAGAAATCAGAACTCTTGGTATTCTTGACACCAAGAGTGACTGGTCAATTTGGAGCAAACGCGGCTCAAGTTAACGGAATGTCAGCACAAAACAACTAGAGTGGGAGGCTAAATGAAACATATAACGTTATTTTTGACGGCTTTATCAATTTTCAGCTTAACTTCTTGCTCAGGGGGCGAGAGCGGGGGCACGGTTGAGATTTCGGTCTCTAGTAGTTTAAGATTTGCCATTCCTGCGGCTGGAACTTCGTGTTATGAGACGAAATCCGCTTTAGCAGCGGGCACAGCGGCTTCCCCAGATATCCCACAGGCCTACTTTACGATCCCCAAGGTCACCTTCAAATTAAATGATGCAACCCGAGATACATATATTTCCGCAATCAAGATATATTACACTCCTCCTGGTGGCACACAACAGACTTGTGCATTAGGGGGGGAGCAACTAGCAGCTCTAAAGCAATCATGGTGGTCCGGGGGTAAGGTCGCAAAGATTCCAGCAAATGCCGCAGAGGCGGATAAGGTAACGGATTGTGCTATCTACTGCGGTGGAATAGATGTGGATGTGCAAAACTTTACGGCAACTGGAACAATCAAAGTTTACGGTTATACCGAAGATCCTAACAATTCCGACGATACTGTTGGATTCACGGCGACGTCGTTTTTTAATTATGGAAGTCAGTATTGATGTTTAGCCTAAAGTAAACTTGAAAAAAAGCCATCTATGATGGCTTTTTTTTATTGAGGACCGCAGTCAATCGCTGGAGATTGTCCGCTTGTGCCTAAGATCGCATAACAGTCATCACCATTCGTTTTTTTGACTTGAATCACATTGGCGACCCCTGAGTTGGCAATCCCAATGAATGCGGATCGCACCTCGGTACCGTCTGGAAATGTGTAGGTGTCACTGACGCCACCTTGAGGCCTCATCTGCGCATAAGCAGCCCCAGCAACAACAAGTGCTCCGACAACGACTCCGGTCATAAATTGTATTTTCATAGCTCCTCCGTCGATTTTAACAATACTGGTGATTTCAAAAGCCAAATGAACTATAGATGCCAGCATGGATTTGTTTTCCTCATCTGCCGCAGCTTTATCGACGTCTCCTTTGTCCGAGATTCTTCGTCCCAAAAACTTGGACGAAATCATAGGTCAGGAAAAGACGATTGGTTCTCAGTCTAAACTGGGCCAGATGCTTCGAAAAGGCTACTTGCCAAGTCTCATTATCTGGGGACCTCCCGGAACCGGTAAAACCACATTTGCGTTAGCGCTCTCGCAGCATTTCAAAGCTCATTTTGAAAATATCAACGCAACCGAGGCGGGTACAAAAGTTTTGAGAGAAATCGGAGAGGCAGGGCATGATCGCCGTCTTCAGTACCAGCAAAAAACAATTCTCTTCGTCGACGAGATCCACAGATTCAATAAAGGTCAGCAAGATGTTCTTCTGCCCTTTGTGGAAAAGGGCGACATAGTTCTGGTGGGAGCCACGACTGAAAACCCAAGCTACGAGCTGAATCGCGCCCTCTTAAGTCGCTGTCGTGTCGTAGTTTTTGAGCGTCTCAACGAAGATAATCTGCGCCACATTGTTGCTCGTGCAGAAAAACAATACAAAAAACCGATGTCCGAGGTGTTACAGCCGGAGGCCATCGAAAACCTTCTGCAATTTTCTGATGGAGATGCTCGTCGGCTGATTAACAGCCTTGAGATTCTTTACAGTTTCATGAAAGATGGCCAGGAAGCCCCTCTTTCGACTAATGATATGCGTGAGCTTCTTCAGCAGAATCCGATCGGCTACGACAAAAACTCGGAAATGCATTACGATCTGATCTCCGCTTTCATCAAAAGCGTGCGGGGCAGTGATCCAGACGCTGCTGTTTATTACTTAGCCCGCATGTTGGACGGTGGAGAAGACCCTATTTTCATCGCTCGTCGCTTGATCATCCTCGCCTCAGAAGACATCAGTAACGCCGATCCGCGCGCAATTTCCGTTGCGATAGCAGGCCTTCAAGCCGTCGAAGCAATCGGTCTTCCGGAAGGTGCCATCACGCTGTCTCAAGTGACGACTTATCTGGCTTCTTGTCCAAAATCGAATGCTTCCTACATGGCTCTACATAAAGCGCGCGCCTTGGTCGAGCAAACCAAGACACTGCCAGTCCCATTGCACTTAAGGTCCGCTAAAACTGCATTGGCCAAGGAAATGGGATACGGCAGAGATTACAAATACCCTCACGACTATCCCTCCGGCTGGACTGAGCAATCTTACCTTCCAGAAGAACTTCAGGCAGAAAAAATCTACGAGCCGACGTCGCATGGATTCGAAAAAAATATCCGAGAGTATTTGGCTTGGATGAAACAGCGGCGTTCAGAAAACAAGGAATAAAAAAAGGACCTCGCGAGGGTCCTTCTTTTTTTTTAGAATTTCATTAAAGGTTTAAATCGCACGTTGAGCACAAACGCAAATACACTCCGCAGAGCCTTGTGATGTATGCGTGTGCTTTGTATTTGCAGGAATTTCCACGCGATCCCCAGGGCGCAATACAAATTGATTTCCAGAGATATTAAATAGCATTTCTCCAGCTACAATAATACGAACTTCTGCAAACGGATGACGGTGATCTGGAATTTTAGTCTGCGGAGCGTACACTTCATCATAAGGTTCTAAACCTTCTGCTTCAAGAATCATATGAACCTGTGATTTGCTTGGTACCAACGGCGCTTGCCAACGTGTGATGATCATAAAAATGCCTTTCTTTGCACTTGCGTGCCGTGTGCAATCTCACAGCCCCTCTCAATGTTTCTTGATAGGTGGCGTGATGGGCACTCCTAAGTTATCTCAAATCGGAACATGAGAAACAAGTCACGCCGCGATTGACTCGGCTTGAAACATCTTTCTGTGGAGAAAATCATATTGCTACAGGATAAGAGACCGGTTCTTTAGTAATTAAAAAAGTAGCTGTTAAGTCCCTCCCTGGGATGTCGATACTTTCATTGTATGGAAAGGCCCTATATAGGGGAGGGAAACTTGAGCAATTCTAAGTCGAAATCGACACACGCTGAACTTGATCACATCCTGAATTTTGTCGATTCCTCAAAAGGGCTTCGCGCGAAAATGAACGATACTGGCAGAGTCCAATTGCGCCAGGATCTTGATGGAAAATTATTTACTTTTAGCTCTCAAGATGTGAACGAAGTGCTTCACAGAGCAGACTCCGAAGGTAAAGCTTTCTTGCAAGTGAACTTCAAAAATGGTTCCAAAATTCTGCTAACTGAGACGTTGATAGGCTTTAAGCCGGTTGAAACTCTTGGTTTAGACATGTCTCGTATTCCGAAAGTAGTGACAACTCCAGACCTAGTAAGCGTTTACGATGCGTTGGAAGAGTCGATGGGTGCCGATAATGGCAATGACACCGAAGTTGAAATCCTAAAAAAGGTATATTTGGCGATTATTACCGGTGGCGAAAAGGTTGGCTTCGATTTAATGGCCGAACGTAAGTGGTTAAACCGACTTCTCGCGTCTAAACTTAAGGCTTCTGCCTAAGTTTCAATAAAATCATACATTTAAGTAGTTTTTTCGAAATAAACGAGGTGCAAACCTCGTTTATTTATTAGGCAGAATTAGGCCTGCATTAAGTTTTCGAAAAAAAGCTATTGACCTTTTTCGGGGTCTGAGCGAAAACCAGTCCCACTTTGCGGGGGTATAGCTCAGCTGGGAGAGCGTCTGATTTGCATTCAGAAGGTCGCAGGTTCGATCCCTGTTACCTCCACCAAATTCCTTTTTTAGGACTTTCGTCGAAATGATGAAAAAATAAAAAAGAGGTTGACGAGGACAAAATACAGAGTAATATCTGTTCCTCGCGCTGCCGAAAGGCAGCGAATTTT